>NZ_JAAVXB010000030.1 GCF_012241385.1 Solimonas marina
GATGATGTCGCCGCTATAGGCGACTCGCTCACAACGTATTGGTCATCGATCGAAGATGCACCGATCGTCGAAGCGGTGAGCGGGTTGGGTGATGCGATTCCGACCGGTGGCAGCATGCCGAGTGCGTCGTTCTCTGCGTTCAATCGCACCTATACGTTTGAGGTTCCTACAGAAGTCGCCGACGTTGTGACGCCGGTGTTGTCAGCTGTGATGTATGCCGTTTGGTCGCTGTTGGCGATTCGGCTATTCGTTGAGGGTTGATCATGCTCGACTGGCTCTATACCTGGCTGCAGAATTTCCTGTCGTGGCTCAATGACACGTTGCTCTATGTACCGAAGTGGGTGCTTGAGAAGCTGTTAGCGGGTCTCTCCGCGCTGCTGTCAGCGATTCCGGTGCCGGACTGGATGTCGGCGGCGTCCGGCTATCTGTCGGGCATTCCAAGCGGCGTTGTGTGGTTCCTCGACATCATGCACTTTGGCTTTGGCGTGACGGTCGTTTTGTCGGCGCTGACGCTGCGGTTCCTTATTCATCGAATTCCGTTTATTGGGTGATTTATGGACCTTTCGTCGATCACCGGTGAGGTTGATTTCGCATCTGCAACGCTTGCTGTTTTGGCGATTTTTTCCGCCGTTGCCGTTGTGTTCGTTGCGCTGGTTGGTGGCCGTTACCTGCTCGCTGCCATTCGTGGTGATGATTGGTACGCCGAGCAGGCGCAAGATATGGATGACGAATACGATTATCAGATGCGCCGTGACGAGCAGCTGCGAGATGAAATGCGGGACTTCGGTGGCGCTGGTTTCGAGCATCCGGACGACTTTTTAGAGTGGGATGCTGAGCGGTCGGAGTGGGTCGATCGGAGCGCCGACGAGTGAGCATCGTTGCGTATACAGGTCTGCCAGGTCACGGCAAGAGTTACGGCGTTGTCGAGCATGTCGTTATCCCGGCGCTCAAGGCGGGTCGTGTTGTCGTTACGAATATGCCGCTTGAGCGTGAGGCGTTGCTCAAATGGTACGGCGCTGGCGATATTGTTTTTATTCCTCGGGATGCTGACGTTCGAACCATCGTGCAGCTCGGCATAGAACGGCCTGGTGTGGTGTTCGCTATCGACGAGTGTTGGCGGTACTGGCCGGCGGGCAAGCTGCCGAATCAGATTCCTGAAGATGAAAAGGAATTTTTTGCGATGCA
>NZ_JAAVXB010000031.1 GCF_012241385.1 Solimonas marina
GATGATGTCGCCGCTATAGGCGACTCGCTCACAACGTATTGGTCATCGATCGAAGATGCACCGATCGTCGAAGCGGTTAGCGGGTTGGGTGATGCGATTCCGACCGGTGGCAGCATGCCGAGTGCGTCGTTCTCTGCATTCAATCGGACCTATACCTTTGAAGTTCCTACAGAAGTCGCCGACGTTGTCACGCCGGTTCTGTCAGCTGTGATGTATGCCGTGTGGTCGCTGTTGGCGATTCGGCTATTCGTTGAGGGTTGATCATGCTCGACTGGCTCTATATCTGGCTGCAGAGTTTTCTTTCTTGGCTGAACGATACGCTGCTCTACGTTCCGAAGTGGGTTCTTGAGAAGCTCTTGGCCGGTCTCTCCGCGCTGTTATCAGCGATTCCGGTGCCTGATTGGATGTCTGCCGCGTCCGGCTATCTGTCGGGCATTCCAAGCGGCGTTGTGTGGTTCCTCGACATCATGCACTTCGGGTTCGGCGTGACGGTCGTTTTGTCGGCGCTGACGCTGCGGTTCCTTATTCATCGAATTCCGTTCATCGGGTGATTTATGGACCTTTCGTCGATCACCGGGGAGGTTGATTTCGCATCTGCGACGCTGGGTGTTTTGGCGATCTTCGCATCTGTTGCGGTGGTGTTCGTTGCATTCGTCGGTGGCCGTTACCTGCTCGCTGCCATTCGTGGTGATGATTGGTACAGCGAGCAGGCGCAGGACATGGATGACGAATACGATTATCAGATGCGTCGCGACGAGCAGCTGCGCGATGAAATGCGGGAGTTCGGCGACGCCGGTTTCGAGCATCCGGACGACTTTTTAGAGTGGGATGCGGAGCGTTCAGAGTGGGTTGATCGGAGTGCCGACGAGTGAGCATCGTCTCTTATGTCGGCCTTCCTGGGCATGGTAAGAGTTACGGCGTTGTCGAACACGTCGTTATTCCGGCTTTGAAGGGCGGCCGAACTGTCGTGACGAACATGCCGCTTCATCGCGATGCGCTGATTAAGTTCTGCGGCGCTGGCGACGTCGTCTTTATCGAGAAGGACGCGGACGTTCGAACCATCGTGCAGCTTGGCATAGAGCGGCCCGGTGTGGTTTTCGCTATTGATGAGTGTTGGCGGTACTGGCCGGCGGGCAAGCTGCCGAATCAGATTCCTGAAGATGAAAAGGAATTTTTTGCGATGCA
>NZ_JAAVXB010000032.1 GCF_012241385.1 Solimonas marina
AGCGGTCTCAAGAATCAAGAGCAACACGTTTTGCGTAATCGGCCATTTCCTGGGCCATGGCCTCTTCCGGGGTCTGCCAGTCCAGCGTCTTTCGCGGTCGGCCGTTGAGAAGACGCGCGATATCGTTCAGATGCGTCTGGCTGGCCTGCGACAGATCCGCTCCCTTGGGCAGAAACTGACGCAGCAATCCGTTGGTGTTCTCGTTGCTGCCGCGCTGCCAGGGGGCGTGTGGGTCGGCGAACCAGATATCCAGCTTCAAACGCCGGGACAGCTCGGCATGGCAGGCCAGTTCGCTGCCCCGATCGTAGGTCAGGCTCTCGCGTAGAAACGACGGCAGTTTCTTCATCTGTCGGGTAAAACCTTCCAGCGCGTTCTGCGCGGTACAGCCGTCCATCCGGCACAGCACCACGAAGCGGGTCCTGCGCTCGACCAGCGTGCCGACCGCCGAGCGGTTGAAGGCGCCTTTGATCAGGTCGCCCTCCCAATGGCCGGGCAACTGGCGTGTGGCAATCGCCTCGGGCCGATGCACAATGCGCAGCGCTTCCGGGACAAACGCGGCGCTCGCCGCCGTCGTGCGCCGACGCCCGCGCTGCGGCTTGCCTTGCCGCAGGGCGTCGATCAACGCCTGCTTGAGCGATCCGCGTGGATACGCATAGATCGCGGCATAGATCGTTTCGTGGCTGACCTGCCGGGCCGGATCATCGGGGAACATGCGCTTCAGTCTGGCGGCAATCTGCTGCGGCGACCAGCGCCGGTACACCAGACGGTCCCGAACGTGCTGATGCAGCCAGCCGCCCTCGGTCAACTTGCGCCGGCGCACGCTGCGCTCACGCCGACGCCGATAGCTGCATGCTGCTGCGGTTGCATCGTACGATGTCCCATCGGCAGCACCATTGCGAAACAGCTCGCGCGACACCGTCGCCGCGCTACGACCAAGCCGGCGTGCGATCGCCCGCAGGCTTGTCCCACGGCGGTGTTCGATCTGGATCACCGCGCGCTCTTCTGAACTCAAGTGCTTGTAAATTTCGCCCATCGCAACACCTTATCTGACTGCGGGTGTTGCACTTGATGGTTGAGGCTAAG
>NZ_JAAVXB010000033.1 GCF_012241385.1 Solimonas marina
TGGTCGCGGCTTGCGCCGCTTGTGTCTGAGGGAGGGGGTAGAGTTGAGGTGGAGAGCGATGTGCGGCACACCGACAGGCCGCAGTGTTCGAGCACGTGTAGGAGCCAGGGTGGCCGCACATCGACCTCACGAGATAGCCCGAACAGTTGAACGAGCACGAGCTCGAACTTCACAAGCGTGGGCAGACGTGAGGCGGCTCTCTCCGGCCCCTAGTCTACGAAAATCCCATGCCCCTCTGGATCGGTATCGACGTCTCCAAGGCCACGCTGGCCGTCTGCGTGTTGCCACAGGCACAGCACATCACGTTCCCCAACACGCCCGAGGGCCATGCGCAGCTGCTGGCCCTGCTCGATGGCCAAACCGTGGGCAATGTCCTGCTGGAAGCCACCGGCGGCTACGAACGAGCGCTGATGCAAGCCCTGGCCGTGGCGGGGATCCCCGTCACCCGGATCAATCCCCGTCGCGCCCGTGCTTTTGCCGAAGCCATGGGCAAGACCGCCAAGACAGACCCGATCGACGCGGCGATGCTGGCGCGCATGGCCGAGCTGGTTTGTCACCCCAGTCCAGCCCCGGAGCCTGAACGCGAAGCCCTGCGCGAGCTGGTCCAGCGCCGCGAGCAGCTGGTTCAGCAGCGCGACGATGAGCGTCGCCGTCTGCATCAGGCCCGGCTCTCACAGGTTCGCGACGATCTCGACCAGCACATCCGCCATCTGCAGCAGTGCATCCGCCGGATTGATCAGGCGATTGCCCAGGCCCAGCGCCAGATTGACGAGCCCTTGTGCCGGCAACTTCAGGCCATCGACGGCATCGGCGCCGTCACCGCGGCCGGCCTGCTCGCCTATCTGCCCGAACTCGGCCGCCTGGATCGCCGTCAGATCGCTGCGCTGACCGGCCTGGCGCCCTACAACCTCGATAGTGGCCAGCAGGTCGGCAAACGCCGCATCCGCGGTGGGCGCGCACCGATTCGCCGGATCCTGTACATGGCCGCTTGGTCCGTCGTCCGATTGCAACCCGATTTCAACGCGCGCTATCGGCGCCTGCGTCACGCCGGAAAGTGCGCCAAAGTCGCCATCACGGC
>NZ_JAAVXB010000003.1 GCF_012241385.1 Solimonas marina
CGATTGCAACCCGATTTCAACGCGCGCTATCGGCGCCTGCGTCACGCCGGAAAGTGCGCCAAAGTCGCCATCACGGCATGCATGCGTGTCCTCATCACCCGGCTCAACGCCATGGTCCGCGACCAGGCCGTATGGAAAATGAGCCCCGCCCCATAAGACAGTTGCTCCTACAACGCTCTCCAGGTGTTTTGCGAATTCCCCGAACCGTTCATGCCGAGTGCCGCGCGTAGCGCGGTGTATCGAGGCACGCGCAAGGTCCGGATCTGCAGCCGCCGCGACGACACAGTTGCTCCTACAAGGGGGGCGCTTGTAGGAGCGGCGCAAGCCGCGACCTCCGCTCTAACCGTAACGACGCCCACTCGCTTCTGAATCCGCGCAATCTGCGTCATCTGCGGCTCCAGTGCTGTTGCCGCCCGCGGCTCAAGTCTCCAGCAGCCCTGCACGCAGCGCGATCATCGCCAGCTGTGCCTGATTGTCGGCGCCGAGTTTCTGCTTGATGTTGTACAGATGCGTGCCGACGGTGCGCGGCGACAGGTTCAGGGTTTCGGCGATGCCGTTGACCGAGCCCCCCTTGGCCAGCGCGACGAACACCTCGAACTCGCGCGCCGACAGGATGTCGACCGGATTCTGCGTCGCCGACAGTTGTTGCAGCGCCATCTGCTGCGCGACGCGCGCCTCCATGTACATCTGACCGGCGGCGACCTGGCGGATCGTGCGGATCAGCTCGTCGGCGGCGCTGCGCTTGCTCAGATAGCCGCTGGCGCCGGCCTTGATCGCACGGCGCGGATGAATGCTGTCCTCGTGCGCCGACAGCACCAGGATGCGCAGCCCGGCGTGTTTGGCGACCAGGCGCGCGATCGCCTCCAGGCCGCCGATGCCCGGCATCGACAGGTCCATGACGACCACGTCCGGTAGCGACGTCGCGCACTCGCGAATCGCGTCCTCGCCGGTATCGACTTCGGACACGACCTCGATGTCGTGCGTGTTCGACAGCAGCATACGAAAGCCCATGCGCACGACGGCGTGGTCGTCGACGAGCATGACGCGAATCTTCTCGGCTTGGCTCATGGTCGGCTCAGTCGCGGCGGTCGGGTGTGCGCGGAATGTCGGCATGAATGCAGGTGCCGCCGTCGGCGACGCGCTCCACGTGCAGGTTGCCGCCGAGTCCTTGCACGCGCTCGCGCATGCCCAGCAGGCCGTTGCGACCGGAGTCGCGCAGACGCTCGTCGGCGATGCCGACGCCATCATCGCAGACCTGCAGCGTTACGGTGCCGGGCTGGACGTCGAGGATCAGCCCCACCTGCGTCGCTCGTGCATGGCGCGCGGCGTTGGTGACAGCCTCCTGGGCGATGCGAAACAGCGCGATCTCGATTTCGTCGCCGAGTCGCGGCACGTCGGCCGGCGCCCGCAGCGTGATCCGCAGCCCGGGATAGAGCGCGCGCCATTCGCTGACGGCTTCGTCGAGCGTGTCGGCCAGCCCCATCTGCTCCAGCGCCATCGGTCGCAGCCGGCGGATGATGCGGTGCACGGCATCGTAGATCTGCGCGGCGGAGCCGACGATCGCGCAATTGGCTTCCTCGGTCTGCGGGTCGCGCCCGGCGGCGCGGGTCGCGGTGGCCTGCGCCAGCGTCTGGATCGCGGTCAGGTGCTGACCCAGCTCGTCGTGCAGTTCGCGCGCCAGTACCCGCCGTTCTTCTTCGAGGTGCGACTGGATCAGCTGCGTGAACTGGCGATTCTCGGCCAGCTCGCGCTCGGCGGCGACGCTGCGCTGTAGATCGGTGAGCATGCGGTTGAAGCCGTCGCCGATGATCTGCAGCTCAGGCAGCGCGTAGTGCGGCAGGCGCACCGACAGATCGCCGCTGCCGGCTTGAACGAGGCCGCGCACCACCGATTGCACCGGTCGCAGCGAGCGGCTGACCACGGTATAGAGCAGCACGTTGACGAGCACGAAGAAGCCGATCGCCAGCCACGCGAACTTGCTCAGGTTGTCCCAGGCATCGAGCACGCTGCGCGACGCGTCCGGCACGATCTCGACGACGAAGCTGTCGGCGCGCAGCCGCGCCGTCGACAGGGTCGGTCCCACCAGGCGCGTGAACCAGGCCGGCGCACTGCGCCCGGCCTTGTAGGTTGAAGGCGGCGAGACGTAGACGCGCTTGCCGTGCGGATCGATCAGGCGAATCTCGTTGGCGCGCACACGGCCCAGGCCCTGCAGGAAGTCCTGTACCGTCGCCTGCTGCTGCAGGCCGTACGAGAACAGCCGGCTGCTGAACAGTACCGCCGCCATCATCTGCGCGGTGACGCGGTTCGACGCGCTGATCTCCTCGCGGATCTGATCGCGCGTCTGCTCGATCAGCAAATAGGCGCTGGCGACGATGAACAACAGCGTCAGCCCGGTCACCAGCAGATGGATGCGCGCGCGCAGGCTCATGGCCGGGCCTCGCGCAGCCTGTCCATCACGCCGACCAGCGCGCTGCGCAGCGCCGGCTCGAAGGCGCTGTGGCCGGCGCAGACCCACTGCAGGCGCGCATGCGGCAGGCGCTGCGCCAGTTCCCAGGCGCTGACCGGCGGGCACACCACGTCGAGCGTGCCCTGCACGATGTCGATCGGCACGTCCGGCAGCGCGTCGGCGGCGTCCAGCAGTTCGCCGTCCTGCAGGAAGAAGTCGTGCGCCATGTAGTGCATGTAAACCCGAGTGCGTGCGGCCAGCGGATCGCCGATCGGTGTCGGCGGCTTGCCCTGCGTCAGTGCCATCGCCTCGGCCTCCATCGTCAGCCAGGCGCTGGCGGCGGCGCGCGCGTCGGCGGGTTCGCCGTGCAACACGGTCTGTGCGCAGCGCTGCGCCAAAGCGCCACCGCGGGCGCTGGTTTCATCGGCAAAGCCCAACGCCTGCGCCAGCCCCTGCCAGGCTTGCGGCACGAACGCACGCAGGCCACAGGCGAAGGCGTCGACTTCGCTGCGGCGCGCCAGGAACACCCCACGCAGCACCAGCGCCCGCACCGGCGTCGGGTGGCGCCGCGCATAGTCGAGCGCCACGGTCGAACCCCAGGAGCCGCCGAACACGATCCACCGCGCGATGCCCAGATGCGCGCGCAGCCGTTCGAGATCGGCGCTCAGATCGGCGGTCGTGTTCGCGTCCAGTCGCGCTGCCGGCCGGCTGCGGCCGCAACCACGCTGGTCGAACAACACGATGCGGTAATGCTGCGGATCGAAGAAGCGGCGGTGCTCGGCCACACAGCCGCTGCCGGGGCCGCCGTGCACGAACACCACGGGCTGGCCGTGCGCGGCGCCGCAGCTTTCCCAATAGACCTCGTGGCCGTCGCCGACGGCCAGCCAGCCGTGCGCGTGCGGCTCGATCGGCGGGTACAACGGACGGTCCGGTTCACTCATGCGAGGCTCGTGGCAGATGCGGGCGCCACCATACCGCAGCCGTCTGCGCCGCCGCGCACAGCTCATGATTTTCATGAGGTGCGATCGCGCGCAATCGCGATAGCCAGCAGCGGCCGGCGACGCGCAGCATCGAATCAGGCCGGGCATTCGCGCGGCCGGCCGCCACCGGCGGTCTCACAACGTCAACGAGGAGCTTTGCATGGCCTGGACCAAACCCGCTGCCGTCGATCTGCGTTACGGCTTCGAAATCAACCTGTACATCTCGGCACGCTGAGAAGGCGGCGCGAACCGGCCCCGGCCGCGGTTTCTTCCCGCCGCGGTCGCCCGGTTCGCCCGTTGCCGAACCATCCCGCACAGGCCGCACCATGTACGCCGAACCCGCGCCGCCGTGGAGTCGCCCAGCCTTCGAAGAGCAGCTTCGCGGCAAGTCGACGAGCTACCACATCCATCATCCGTTTCACGTGATGATGGCCGAAGGCCGCCTGACGCCCGCGCAGCTGCGCGGCTGGGTCGCCAACCGCTTCTATTACCAGATCAGCATCCCGCGCAAGGACGCGGCGATCCTGTCGAATTGCCCGGATCGCGAAGTTCGTCGCGAATGGGCGCAGCGCATTCTCGATCACGACGGTTATGGCGATGACGACGGCGGCATCGAGGCCTGGATCGGGCTCGGTCAGGCGGTCGGCCTGAGTCGTGACGACGTCACGTCGCTGCGCTACGTCGTCCCGGCGGCGCGCTTCGCGGTCGACGCCTACGTCAATTTCGCCCGGCAGGCGAGCTGGCAGGAGGCCGTCGCGTCCAGTCTCACTGAGCTGTTCGCCCCGCATATCCATCAGCAGCGCATCGACACCTGGCCGCAGCACTACCCGTGGGTCGACGTCGAAGGCCTGCGCTATTTCAAGAGCCGGCTGACGCAGGCGCGCCGCGACGTGCAGCACGGCCTGCATCTGACGCTCGACTATTTCAGCCGCTCGCGCGAGTTGCAGGAGCGCGCGCTGGACATCCTGCAGTTCAAGCTCGACGTGCTGTGGGCGCTGGCCGACGCCATCATGCTCAGCCAATGCGAGATCGAGATCAAAGGGCCGAAGGCATGAGCGTCGCCGCCGATCAGGTCTACACGGTGGCGCGCCTGTTCCGTCTGCAATGGGAGCCGGCGCAGAACGCCTGGGTGCTGCTCTATCCGGAAGGCATGGTGCAGCTCAACCAGAGCGCCGGCGAAATCATGAAGCGGCTCGACGGCACGCGCACGCTGGCCGACGTCACCGCCGGCTGCGAGGCAGACTTCGCCACCACCGGCTTGCTCGACGATGTGCTCGGCTTCGTCGCCGGCGCCGTCGAACAGGGTTGGGTGCGCCGTGTCTGAGCGGCGCGACGTCGGCCCGCCGCTGTGGCTGCTGGCCGAGCTGACCTACCGCTGCCCACTGCATTGCGTGTTCTGCTACAACCCGGTCGACTACGCCGGGCAGGGCGCCGAGCTGAGCACCGACGACTGGAAGCGCGTGCTGCGTGAAGGTCGCGCGCTCGGTGCCGCGCAGCTCGGCCTGTCGGGCGGCGAACCGCTGCTGCGCGACGACCTCGAAGCGATCGTGCGCGAGGCCCGCCAGCTCGGCTACTACATCAACCTGCTGACCTCCGGCGTCGGCCTCACCGAGACGCGCATTGCCGCGTTGCGCGACGCCGGTCTCGATCACATCCAGCTGTCGTTCCAGGACTCGACCCGGGAAATGAACGATTTCCTGTCGAGCACGCGCACCTTCGATCTGAAGAACCGCGTCGCACAGTTGATCAAGCAGTACGACTACCCGATGGTGCTGAACTGCGTGCTGCATCGCTACAACATCGACCATGTGCAGCAGATTCTCGAAATGGCCGAGGCGATGGGCGCCGAATACGTCGAGCTGGCCAACACGCAGTACTACTCCTGGGCTTATCTGAATCGCGAGCAGCTGATGCCGACGCGCGAGCAGGTCGAACGCGCCGAAGCGGTCACCGACGCCTATCGCGAGAAAGTGAAGGCCCGCATGCGGCTGTTCTTCGTGCCGCCGGATTACCACGGGTCCAGACCCAAGAAGTGCACCAACGGTTGGGGTCAGGTGTTCATGACCGTGCGCGCCGACGGCAGCGTCCTGCCCTGTCACACCGCCGGCATGCTGCCCGGCCTCGAATTTCCGAACGTGCGCGAGCACAGCCTGGCCTGGGCCTGGTACGACTCGCCGGGCTTCAACCGCTTCCGCGGCACTGCCTGGATGAAGGAGCCGTGCCGCAGTTGTCCGGAGCAGGAGAAAGATCTTGGTGGTTGTCGCTGCCAGGCGTGGATGATGACTGGCGACGCCGAAGCCGCCGATCCGGTTTGCGACCGTTCGCCGCATCATGCCCAGGTCACCGACATGGTCGCCGCGGCCGGTACGCCGGCCGTCATCGAACGGCCCGTCGTATTCCGCACCGACCGCACGTCGCGCGCATTGATCGACGAGCGCGTCGCCGGCACCCCGACGGCCGATCGTGCGCGCCTGTTCGAGCCGGCGCTGATTGCCGACTGCGGAGGCGAACGGTGAAGGCCGTGATCCTCGGTGCCGCCGCCGGCGGCGGCTTCCCGCAATGGAACTCCAATGCCGCCGGCTGCCGCCGTGCGCGGTCCGGCGATCCGGCCGCGCCGGTGCGCACGCAGGCCTCGGTCGCGGTCAGCGCCGACGGCGAACACTGGTTCCTGCTCAATGCCTCGCCCGATCTGCGCCAGCAGATCGAGGCGAACCCGGTGCTGCATCCGCAGCACGGGCTGCGTTCGACGCCGATCGCCGGGGTGCTGCTCAGCGGCGGCGACGTCGATGCGATCGCCGGCTTGCTCAATCTACGCGAACGGCAGCCGCTGACGGTTTACGCCGACGCGTCGGTGCAGGGCATTCTCGACGCCAATCCGATCTTCCGCGTGTTGGCCGACGACGTCGTTGCACGCCAGACCGTCACGCTCGACACGCCGTTCGCGCTGCAACTGCCCGACGGCCGACCGTCCGGGCTGGAGGCGGAGCTGTTCGCCGTGCCCGGCAAGGTGCCGCTCTATGCCGAAACCTCGGACGAACTGCCGGCGCTGGTCGAAGACGGGCGCACGGTCGGCGTGCGCATCAGCAGTGCCGAGCGCACGCTGTTCTTCATTCCCGGCTGCGCGGCGATGAGTCCGCGCCTCGCCGAACGCCTGCAGGGCGCCGAGCTGGTGCTGTTCGACGGCACGTTGTACCGCGACGACGAAATGGTTCGCGCCGGACTCGGCCACAAGACCGGCATGCGCATGGGCCATATGAGCCTGTCCGGGCCGGGCGGCACGATGGCGGCGTTCGCGCCGCTGAACGTGCAGCGCAAGGTGCTGATCCACATCAACAACTCCAACCCCGTGCTGCTCGCCGACAGTGCCGAGCGCGCCACCGTCGAAGCGGCGGGCTGGGCTGTTGGTTACGACGGGATGGCCTTGTAGCGGATCACGCGCACAAAAAAGCCGGGCATCAGCCCGGCTTTTTTGTGCGGCAGCGCTCAGGCCGAGCGCGCGTGACGCAAACGGCGCTGCTCGACGCTGTTGGCGAGGTGGCGCAGCAGCTCGGTGGTGTCGTCCCAGTGGATGCAGGCGTCGGTGATCGACTTGCCGTAGCTCATGTCGGGGCCGGCGTCCTGGCGGCCTTCCTGCAGATGCGATTCGATCATCACGCCGATGATGCGCTCGTCGCCGCCGGCGATCTGATGCGCGATGTCCTGGCCGACGACGATCTGCCGCTTGTGCTGCTTGCTCGAATTGGCGTGACTGCAGTCGATCATGACCTGCGGCCGCAGACCGGCCTTGGTCAGACCGGCGCAGGCCGCGTCGACGCTCTTGGCGTCGTAGTTGGTGCCGGAGCTGCCGCCGCGCAGGATGACGTGGCAGTCCTCGTTGCCGGTGGTCTCGAAAATGCCGACCTGGCCGTGCGCGTTCAGCGACAGGAAGCGATGCGGGTGCTTGGCCGACATCACCGCATCGACCGCGACCTTGACCGAACCCTCGGTGCCGTTCTTGAAGCCGACCGGGCACGACAGTGCCGACGCCAGCTCGCGATGCAGCTGCGATTCGGTGGTGCGCGCGCCGATCGCGCCCCAGGCGACGAGGTCGGTGAGGTATTGCGGCGTCAGGATGTCGAGGTATTCGACACCGGCCGGGATGCCCATTTCGTTGAGCTGCAGCAACAGCTGCCGGCCGAGGCGCAGGCCCTTGTTGATGTCGAAGCTGTCGTTGAGGTCCGGATCGTTGATCAGGCCCTTCCAGCCGACCGTGGTGCGCGGCTTCTCGAAGTAGACACGCATGACGATCAGCAGATGCTTGTCGAGCTGCGCGCGCAGGGCCTTCAGGCGGCTCGCGTACTCGAGCGCGGCCTTCGGGTCATGGATCGAGCACGGGCCGACGATCACCAGCAGGCGATCATCGCGGCCATGCAGCACGTCCTGGATTTCGCGGCGGGCGTCGAACGTGGTCTGTTGCGCCAGTTCGCTGGCCGGCAGCTCGGACTGCACCTCAGCCGGCGTCGACACCGGGCTGATCGACTTGATTCGCGTATTTTCGGTAACCAGACGCATGACAACACCTGCTTTTGAAGCGCGCAACGGGGTCGGGATGCTAACAGGTTCAGCCCGTCATTTGGGTGTTTCCCCCGTAGCGCCGCGGCAGGCACAATCGTTCACATTATTCGTATTTGGGGGAGTTTCGATGCCGTTTCCGAGCCGCCGGATCCTGTTGTCTGGCCTCTGCGCCGTCCTGGTCAGCCCGCTCGCCGCGGCAGCCGACGACGCGCCTTTCGTCTTCGGCACCTTCAATCAGGCGACGCTGGCGCGTTTCGCGCCGCTGCCGACGCCGCAGGCCGACAGCACCGGCAGCGGCTACCGCGTCGCGGTCGACTGGAGCAATGAATACGTCGCCGACGAGAACGGCCAGGAGACGGTGCTGCTCGACGGCGAAAGCCTGCGCCTCGGCCTGAGCGGCAGGGTTGCGGTTGGTTCATGGTTGTTCGGTGCCGAACTGCCGCTGCTGTTCAACGGCGGCGGCGTGCTCGACGGCCTGATCGAGAACTGGCACAGCTGGTTCAGCCTGCCCAACGGCGGCCGCGAGGAGCGGCCGCACGGCAAGTACACGTTCCGCTACACCGACAACGGCCAGACCCTGCTCGATGTCGAGCACGGTCATGACGGCATCGGCGATGCGCGCCTGTTCGCGGCGCGCTGCAACGACAGCGGCGGTTGTCTGCGCACGATGCTGCAGTTGCCGACCGGCAATGCCGACGATCTGCTCGGTGGCGGCCTCGGTGCCGCGGCCTGGTACGAGCAGGGCTTTCGCGCCAAGACGCTGGGCCCGTGGAGCGGCGCGCTGGCGGCTGGCGTCAGCGGCGTGCACGGCAGCGGCCCGCTCAAGGATCGTCAGGAACATTTCATTCCGTTCGGTTGGGCGTCGCTCGGTTATTCCTTGACGTCGTGGCTGGACGCCGGTGCGCAGTTCTACCTGCACGCGCCGCTGTACAAGGACTCCGACCTCGACACGCTGTCTCGGGTTGGCGGCCAGTTGTCGTTCGGTTTTCGCGCACGCAGTGCGTCCGGGATATCGACCTGGCTCGGCATCCAGGAAGACCTGATCACCGAATCGTCGCCGGACTTTTCGATCCACATCGCCGCCGACTTCCACTGAGGATCACCAGCGCCATCCCCAAAACCGGGCGCCGCACGCGGCCGCCGATTGGCGCAGAATAGAGCCGACATCGCGGTCGCGAATCTTGCGCCGCGATGTTCGTGGCCGCCGTCGACGGCGGCTACAGGGGAGCGGGGGCTCTTGGGGGATCGTCGATATGCGTTTGACTTTGGATGCGCTCGAGACGCTGGATGCGATCGAGCAGCAAGGAAGCTTTGCTCGCGCGGCTGAGGTCCTGCACCGCGTGCCGTCGGCCGTGACGTACACGGTGCAAAAGCTCGAATCGGACCTGGGCGTGCAGTTGTTCGACCGTGCCGGCAAGCGTGCGCGTCTGACCGATGCCGGCCGCGCCCTGGTCGAGCGCGGACGTCATTTACTGCGCGAGGCCGAGACGCTGGAAAACTGCGTCAAGCGCGTCGCGCATGGCTGGGAAGTGCAGCTGACGCTGGCGATCGACGAAATCATTCCGATGTCGCTGATCTACCCGTTGATCGCCGAGTTCGACGCCCTGGGCAGCGGTACGCGCCTGCGCCTGACGCGTGAAACCTTTGGCGGCGGCTGGGATGCGCTGATCGATCGGCGCGCCGACCTGACGATCGGCGCCGCCGGGCAGATGCCGCAGGGTCACGGCCTGGCCAGCCGTGCGTGGTGCAACGTGCCGTTCGTGTTCGCGGTGGCGCCGCATCATCCACTGGCGTCACTGCCCGAGCCGCTGAAGTTCGACGATGTCGTCGCGCATCGCGCGATCGTTGCCGCCGACTCGTCGCGCAAGCTGGCGCCGCGTGCCAGCGGCATCCTCGACGGTCAGGACGCGCTGATCGTGCCGTCGCTGAGCACCAAACGCGAGGCGCAGATCGCCGGCCTCGGCGTCGGCTTTCTGCCCGACTACATGATTGCCGATGACCTGCACGCCGGCCGCCTGCTGGTGCGCGAGGTCGATGCGCCGCGCGGTCCGGCGTTGCTGCACCTGGCCTGGCGCGCCGGCGAGGATGGGCGCGCGCTCAGCTGGTTCCGCGAGCGCGTGCAAGGCGATGCCGAACTGCCAGCGGCGATGCATGCCAGCGGATGACCCCCAGATTAGGGTAGTGCCGCAGATTTGCACTGTGTGACGATCCGCGTGCGCACCGGGGTGTGCGTCTTCAACAGGGGATTTTCATGCGTCAATCAGCAGTGCTGCTCGTTGCGGCGGGCCTGGTCTGTGCCTGCGCGACTGCCAGTGCCCAGGAATCCGAATCCACCGGCGGTGCCACCGCCGCAGCACCGGCGCCGCGCTCGACGCACGGCGCCGCCGTGCGCTTCGGCACCGACGGTTTCGGTCTGGCCTACACCTTCGGCCTGAATCGCTACGTCGATCTGCGTGCCGGCTATCAGTTCGGCGCGTATTCGTACACCGATACCGAGGACGGTACCGACTACAAGGCCAAGCTCAAGCTCAACGCGCTGACCGGCATGGTCGACATCAAGCCGTTCGCCGGCGGCTTCCGCGTGAGCGCCGGCCTGTACGGCAAGGCGCCGGAACTGGACATGCACGCGCACGGCTACGACGACTACGACATCGGCGACGAAACCTATCGTGGTGATCTGGCGCTGAAAGGCCATACCGATCTCGGCAAGGTCTCGCCGTACCTCGGCATCGGCTGGGGCGGCACGTCGAACGGCAAGGGCTTTGGTGTGTCGTTCGACATGGGCGTGATCTTCGGCAAGTCGCCGAAAATCGATCTGGCCGCGTCGGGCATGGCCTGCAACGCCAGCGCCGACCCGTCCTGTGATCCCAACGGTCCGGAAGGCTTCGACGTCAACGACAACGCCGACTTCCAGGCCGAGTTGGAAAAGGAACGCAAGAACATCGAGGACGATGCCAAGGACTACCGCTACTGGCCGGTCCTCAACCTCGGCCTGCACTACCGTTTCTAACGAGCGCTGCCGCGCCGCTGCCCGGGACTTTCGCGGTCCCGGGCGGCGCGCATCACCGTCACAGTACGTGCATGGCGCGCAGCACGCCGGCGAACAGCACGACAAAGCCGCCGATCTCGGCGAGCGACAGCACCACCATGAAGGCCAGCAAGCCGTGTCGCGGCAGTTGAATGCGGCCGATGCGCTGCGGCCGCGCAAACTGATTGTCGGTGTCGTTCAGCCAGCCGTGCAGCACATAGCCGCCGATCGCCGCTGCGAAGAACGCCAGCGGCAGTGCCGTCGCCCAGAAATTGACGCGGGCCGGCCATGCCGAAAGTTGCGCGAACGCGGCCAGCAGCAGCGCCGCGAAGGCGTAAAGCAAGGCGCTGCGGTGCGCAACGTCGACATAGACCGGTGCCTGCGCGCGGTCGCGCGTGGCGATATGCGCGTACTTCCAGACGCCGGTGACCAGTCCGGCGAGAAAGAATACCCCGGCGCTGATCAAGGCAATGCGTGTGGCCGGTGCCAGCAAGGCGGCGTCCATGCTCATTTGGAGATCATCGGCATGAAGCCGGGCTGCGCTTCGACGCGCGCCAGCCAGGCACGGATCTGCGGATAGGCATCGAGTGAAAAGTCGCCCTCGTGCGCGACGTGCGTGTATGCCCACAGGGCAATGTCGGCGATCGTGTACGCCTCGCCGACCAGAAACGGCGTCTTGCGCAGCTGCGTTTCGAGCACGTCGAGCGCCGCATAGCCGCGCGTGCGCGTCTCGGCGATCTTCACCGCCCACTCGTCACGCTTGCCGAGATAGCGGATCCAGTAACGCACGGTGGCGATGTACGGCTCGTGGCTGTACTGCTCGAAGAACAGCCATTGCAGGACCAGCGCACGCAGCCAGCGGTCGTCGGGAAGCAGCGGCGAACCCTCGGCCAGATAACAGAGCATCGCGTTCGATTCGGCGAGCACGCGGCCGTCGTCGAACACCAGCGTCGGCACCTTGCCGTTCGGATTGAGCGCCAGAAATTCGGGCGTGCGCGAGCCGCCGTGGACGATGTCGATCTCGATCCAGCGATGCTCGATGCCAAGCTGATGCATCAGCAACGCCGCCTTGTGGCAGTTGCCGGATCCGCTCATCCCATAAAGCGTCAGCATCACGATGCCCCTTGCTCGACATGACAGAACGTCAAGGCGCGCGAGTATCGCCTGCGGCCGGTCTGCATCCAAGCGCGACGTCTCTGCAAATGAATGGACCGCGGACCGTCAGCAATTTGTCAGCATAAAACGGGGCATGCGCTGCCGGTCCACCTGTCCGTGCCCGCTGCCGCAACGCCTCGCTTTGGTGCTGCCTTAGGGCCGCGCCTGACGTTGGTCAGGGCCCGGCTGCGCAACGGCTTGCCGCGGTGGCCGCCGCGACCACGCGCTACGGCGGTGCGCGACCCCAGCCTTCCGGTGCCCTTAATTACTATGCCAATCGGTATAGTAAAAATTCACTGAGAGGTTTTCCTTTTCAGGATTCTGCTTGTTTTTCCCGCACGATGGCCATTGGGGATGTGGCCGCCCACGGCCACCGTATTACCGATCAGGTTCGGGGACTACATGAAGCGGATTCTCTTTACGGGCGCGCTCGCGCTCGGTGCGGCGACGGCCGCCGGTGCAGCGCAGCCGACGCTGAAGAACTACGACGCGTTCTGGGCCACGCAGAAGAAGACAGCGTACGCGCAGCTGCTGCAGACCAAGGCGGCGCGCACGGACCGTCACTACGATGCGCAGCTGGGCGGTTCGACCTTCGTCTGGGCCGACCGCGTCGCCAGCGCACCGACCGTTGCGCTCGGCGCCAGCAATCGCCGCGGCCAGCTCGAAACCTTCGCGCGCCAGTTCCTGCGCAAGCAAGCCGGCCATCTGGCGATCAAGTCCAGCAGCGTCGAGACCGCGGTGTTGACCGATCTGCAGGATCTTGGCCACGGCCCGGTGATCGCGCGCTTCCGGCAGAAGGTTGGCGGTGTCGAAGTCTTCAACCGCGAAGTCAATGTGATGCTGGACCGCAGCGGTCGTCCGGTCGCCGCGTCCGGCTATTTTGCGACCAGCGACGATGTCCGCAGCCCGCAGGCCTTTGCCGGCGACGCCGCCAAGACCGCCATCGTCAAGGCGTTCGCGCAACTCGGCGTGAGCGTCAGCAGCGGCCTGTTGCAGAAGAACGAAACGCAGGGCGACTACGGTTTGTTCTCGCTCAACACCATCCTCAGCAACTTCGCCATCACGCGTCAGCCGCGCGTGAAGAAGGTCTACTACGCCAAGCAGGACAAGCTGGTGCCGGCGTACTACGTCGAACTGTTCGGCCGCTACGCCGACAAGAGCGGCACCACGGCGTGGTCGTTCGTGATCGGCGCCGACGGCAGCAAGCTGTTCGCCAAGGATCTGGTCGCCTACGACAACGCGCCGTTCAGCTACCGCGTGTTCGCCGACAGCGACGGCATCCATCAGCCGTTCGACGCGCCGCTGGGCAACGGCTATGTGCCGTTCCCGGGGTCGGCCGTCGGTGAGGAACTGACGCGGACCAGTGCCACCGCCAATCTGGTGACGCTGGTCAGCGGTCCGATCTCGACCGCCGATCCGTGGCTGGCCGACGATGCGACCACCACCACCGGCAACAACGCCGACGCGTTCCTCGACACCGGCCCGCAGCTGGCGATTCCGCTGAATCTGCCGGACCCGATCGGCACGCTGACCGGCGACGGCTATATCCCGTATTCGGGTGATCTGCGCGTCGCGCTGACCGGCGATCGCACGTTCGACTATGCGATCGCCGCCGACGATGATCCGTCGACCGACAGCGCCAAGAACGCCGCCATCGTCAACCTGTTCTACATGAACAACTGGCTGCACGACTGGTGGTACGACCACGGTTTCAACGAGGCGGCCGGCAACGCGCAGGACGACAACTACGGCCGTGGCGGCGAAGAAGGCGACGCGATTTCCGCACAGGGCCAGGACTCGTCGGGGCGCAACAACGCCAATATGGCGACGCCGGCCGACGGCGGCTCGCCGACCATGCAGATGTATCTGTTCGACGGTCCGCTCAGCGGCGAAGTCTCGGTGACCGAGCCGACCGGGCTCGATCCGTTCAAGTTCACCGGTGCCAGCTTCGGCCCGAACACCTTCGACGTCAGCGGCGAGATCGCGCTGGCGAACGATGCGGTCGGCGAGCCGGCCGACGGCTGCGCCGGCGATGTCAGCGTGCCGATCACCGGCACCACGATCCCGGCGCCGCCGCAGCCCTCGCTACTCGGCAAGATCGCCATCGTTGATCGTGGCACCTGCTCGTTCACGACCAAGGAGCAGTTCGCGACGCTGTCCGGCGCCAAGGCGCTGGTCGTCGTCAACAACGCCGACGGCAACCCGATCACGATGGGCAACGCCGACATCCCGATCTCGATCGGCATCACCACCGACCAGCTCTACGTGCTGCCGGCGGTGATGATCAGCAAGGCCGACGGTCAGAAGCTCAAGGATCTGGTTGCTGCCGGTACATCGGTGACGATGCACGTCGAGCGTGATCCATCGATCGACTACGACGGCACGATGGACGAGATGGTGATCTCGCACGAGTTCTTCCATCACGTCAGCAATCGCCTGGTCGGCAACGGCTCGGGTCTGTCGAACACCCAGGGCGGTGGCATGGGCGAGGGCTGGAGCGATGTCGACTCGCTGCTGCTCGTGGTGCGCCCGGAAGACGTCAGCGCCGGCTCGGCGACGTATCCGAACGATCACTGGCAGGGCGCCTATCCGACCGGCTTCTACGTCATTCCGGACTACTACTTCGGCATCCGCCGCGCGCCGTACTCGACGCGCATGGACGTCAATCCGCTGACCTTCAAGCACATCACCGAGGGCGTGCCGATCGAAGGTGCGCCGGTGTCGTTCGGCGCCGACGGCACCAACAACTCCGAAGTGCACGACGTCGGCGAAGTCTGGGCCAACATGCTGTGGGAGGTGTACGCGGCGCTGCTCAATCATCACGACTTCGACACCGCGCAGTCGCGGATGAAGGACTACGTGATCGCCGGCCTGAAGATGACGCCGTCGTCGCCGACCTTCACCGAAGCGCGTGACGGCGTGCTGGCGGCGGCGCTGGCCACCGACCCGGCCGACTACGCGCTGGCCGCGCGTGCGTTCGCCAAGCGTGGCATGGGCGTCGACGCCGTCTCGCCGGACCGCAGCAGCACCACCAACGACGGCGTCGTCGAAAGCTATGTCGCGTTCGAGGCGCCGCTGCCGACACTGAAGGCCGGTATCGGCAGTGTCGCCGAAGGTTTCGACGATTGTGATCACGACGGCGTGCTCGACGCCGGCGAGACCGGCCTGCTGACGTTCTCACTGTTCAACAACGGCGCGTATACGCCGGGCGATACCGTCACGGTTTCCGTCGCCTCGACCAACGGCGAGCTGACGCTGGCCGGCGGCACCCTGAGCTTCGTGGCGCCGGCGATCGGCGAGACCGCCGACGCCAGCATCACCGCGACGCTGGCCAGCACCGCCGCTTCGCCGCTCAGCGTCGGCTTGACGCTGACGGTCGAACCGCCGGCGACGGACGACGGTTCGGTGCTCTATCCGGATCCGGGCACGGTCACGCTGCTGACCAACTACGACATTGCCAAGACCGCGACCAGCGATGACTTCGAGTACCCGACGATCGCGGCCTCGGGCTGGACGCGCAGTTCGACCGGGACCACCTCACAGTGGGACATCGTCGACGACAACGACGATCTCGGCACCGGCAAGATCTGGTACGCGCCGGATCCGGAGTCGACGTCCGATCTGTACCTGGTGACGCCGGCGTTCTCGGTGCCGAGCGACGCTACGCTCTCGATCAGCTTCGACCATCACTATGACTTCGAATCGCTGCTGCCGATTCCGTACATCGGCACCGGCTGGGACGGCGGCATGGTCGAAGTCAGCACCGATGGCGGCGCGACGTGGACCGAAGTCACCGACTTCGGCGCCTCGTTCACGCAGAACGGCTACAACGGCACGGCCCAGGTCTTCAGCCACCGCGCGTTCGTCAACAGCAACAGCGGCATGCAGACCTCGGTGCTCGACTTCGCGAAGCTGCTCGCCGGCCAGACCGCGCAGCTGCGTTTCCACGTGGGGGCCGACGAGGTCAACGGCGGCTATGGCTGGGCGGTCGACAACGTCGCGATGACCGGCACCAGCGGCCCGGTCTTCAACAGCGTGTCGGCCGACGACGGCGAGTGCCTGACCCCCGGCGGCACGACCGGCGGCAGCACCACGGGGGGCGGTACCGGTGCGACCGATGCCACGGCGGCACTGACGGCGACGCCGACCAGCGGCGACATCCCGCTGCAGGTGGCGTTCGACGCGTCCACTTCGGCCGGCGCCGACGGTGCGGCGATCACGCAGTACACCTTCGTCTTCGGCGACGGCAGCGACCCGGTGACCACGACCTCGCCGACGCTGAGCTACACGTATACGGCGGCCGGTACGTTTGAAGCCGAAGTCGTCGTCACCGATGCCGACGGCCACACCGCCGAATCGTCGATCGTGACGATCAAGCCGACCACGACCATCGTCGTCGGCGGTTCCGACCATCCGGTTGCGGCGCTGGTCGTGACGCCGACTTCGGGCACGGCGCCACTGAACGTCTCGTTCGACGGCTCGCGCTCGTTTTCCTCGGATGGCGCGTCGATCACCGGCTATCGCTGGAACTTCGGTGATGGCTCGGCTGTTGTCACCACCACCCGCCCCACCACCACGCACGTCTACACGCAGGTCGGCACGTTTACGCCGTCGTTGACGGTCACCGACAGCGAAGGCAGCTCGTCCGATGCCGTGGTCGCGCAGGTCAAGACCGTGGCGGCCGGCGGCGGCGGCGGCACCACGACCGGCGGCACAGGCGGTGGCGGTTCGGGCAGCGGCGGTGGTAGCGGCGGGGCCAGCAACAGCGGCAACAACGGTGGTGCGATGGGCCTCGGCTCTGTGCTGGCACTGGGCGCGGCGGCATTGCTGCGGCGTCGCAAGCCGGGCTTGCGTCGCGGGCGCTGATTGCCGTCTTACGCGGGGGTGTAAGGGGGAGGGCGGCGGACTTCGGTTCGCCGCCTTTTTTGTTACACACGTATTCAGCCGCGCGCACGGCGGATACGGCACAATGCGCGCACGATGCGCCATCCCATTGCCAAGCTCACTCCGCTGCTGCTCGTGCTGCTCGCCGGCTGCGCGCACGATCGGCCCAAGCCTGACCAGCAGCTGCGCGAGCAGTTCAAACAGGCCGATCAGAATGGCGACGAGCAGCTGACACCGGAAGAGTTCAAGGCCCTGAAGCTGCCAGGCGTGAGCTTCCAGATGGTCGACACCGACGGCAATGGCCTCGTTACGCTCGCCGAACTCGAAAACTACATCACCTGGCGCCGTGTTCAGGATGAGGGTCGACGCCGCTACGAGCAGCTCCAGCGCCAGGAGCATCTGCCGCCGACGCCATGACGGCGCTCGACATCGCGATCACGCTGGTCGGTTTCGGAACCGCCGCGTTGTCCGGTGCAGCGGGTCTGGGCGGCGGCACCATCCTGATCGGCGTGTTCTATGCAATCGGCATGACGCCGGCCGAAGCCGTGCCCTTGTTCGCCGCCGTGCAGTTCGTTTCCAACAGCTCCCGTACGGTGGCCTATGTTCGTCATGTCGAATGGTCGGCCGCCGGCTGGTTTCTGCTGGCCGGCATTCCGGCGACGCTGATCGTTGCGCCGTTCATTGCCGACGTCGACGGCGACGTGGTCAAGCTGGTGCTGGCGGGCCTCATCCTCGCGTCGCTGGCGCCGCAGGCCAGCGCCAAGCCGATGCCGGCGCGGCCGGCGTTTGCGCTGGCCGGCTTTCTGAACGGCAGCATCGGCTTGTTCGTTGGTGCCACGGGTTTGTTTGTCGGGCGCCTGTTCTTCCGTCCGGATTGGCGCAAGGAAACGGTGATCGGCACGCTGGCGATGACCCAGATGCTCGGCCATGGCCTGCGGGTGCTGGCTTATGGTCTCGCCGGCTTTTCGGCCATCGCTGCGCCGCAACGGCTGATTCCGCTGTGCATCGCCGTCATCCTTGGCACGATGTTCGGCAAGCGGCTCAACGGCTGGATCAGCGACCGCGCCTTCGCGCGGCTGTTCCGCGTCATTCTCATCGTCCTGTCGTGCAAGCTGATCTGGGACGCCCTGCGAGGTTACGGATGGATCTGAAACTCGATGCGGCCGCCGTGCAGGCGCTGATTCGCGACGGTCTGGTCGCCGCTGGTCGTGGCGGGTTGGTCGTCGAGGAAGTGCGCGTCAACTATGCGCGCATCTGCCTGCCGTTCGAGGACGGCATGCTGAGGCCTGGCCGCGTGATTTCCGGGCCGACGCTGTTCACCGCGGCAGACAGTGCGATGTACGCGCTGGTGCTGGCCCACCTCGGTCCGGCGCTGATGGCGGTGACCAGCGACATGAACCTGCGCTTTCTCGCCAAGGCGCGCCCCGGCGATGTGATCGGCGAGGCGATCTTTCTGAAACTCGGGCGCCGTTTGGCGGTCATGGAAGCAAGGCTTTCGAGCCGCGCCGAGCCTGACCGCATCGTCGCGCATGCGACCGGCAGTTATGCATTGCCGATCGCGAGTGATCATGCGTAAGGCCCGGTTGCGGCGCTGCTCGTGATTGGAGGCGTCGTGAAGAGGCCCAAGCGTGAATGGCCACGTGTGCTGGCCGCTGTATTGTTCACTTCATTGATGGTGGTGGCCTGCCATGAGGCGGGCGCGCCGCCAAAACAAAAAGGCGAAGCGTCAGTTGCCGATGCGGTGGCGGCGACGCTGGAAGCGCCACGCGGCTTTGAAGATCGCGTCTGGCGCGTCAGCGAGTCCACGGCCGTTGCGCCCGGCACGCTCTACGCATTCCTGTCCGACGGCACGCTGCTGGTCACCGCACCCGGCAACAAGCCGTCGCTGGGCGCCTGGGCGTACGAACACGGCAGCCTGACGATGACCGAACAGGGACAGACCTACCCGACCGAGATTCTGACGCTCAAGGCCGACGAGTTCCGCATTCGCAGCCACAATCCGGGCACGCCGGTCGACATCACGCTGCGGCCGGCACCGGCCGCGCTGCGGACCTGAGCGATGTTGGATCACCGCGCGGCGGCGTCGATCTTCGCGGATGGACTCGAAGTGACGCGGCCGTTGGCCTGCGGCGCTTTCCAGAAACACAGATAAGCGCCCTCGATCGCGGCGGCGATGCCGACCATCACGATCAAGACCCAGAGCTGCGCGGCGTCGGTCTGCAGCGTATGCCAGACCAGCGCGCCGAGCGCGAAGGCGCAGGCCAGCGTGCCCAGGCCGGCGATCAGACGGCTGCTGCCGACGGCATGCGCCTGTTTGAAGTTGGCGGCGTTGACGATGGCAAAGATCACCAGAAAGCCGGCGCTGCCCATGGTCGAGATGCTCGACAGGTCGACGAGATTGGCCAGCAGCAAGGCCAGCACCGTCGTGACGAACAGTCCAACCAGTGGCTGGTTCCAGATGCGCTCTTTGAGAAAGCCCGGCAGCTCGCCCTCGGTGGCGATCACATAGCTGAGCCGGGCGGCGCCGTAGAGCGTCGCGTTGATCGCCGACAGCGTCGCCAGCACCGCGGCGGTGGCGACCAGGGTGAAGCCGACCATGCCCAGCGACGGCTTGGCCGCCTGCGCCAGCGCGAAGTCCTTGGCCGCGGCGATCTGGTCGGGTGCGATCGAGCCGACGGTGACGATGGCAACGAGCACATAAAGCACGATGACGAAGCCGACCGACGCGTAATACGCGCGCGGCAACGTGCGTCTGTAGTCGCGGACGTCCGGTGCGGTATTGGCGATCAGCTCGAAGCCTTCGTAGGCGACGAAGATGATCATGCCGCCGCCGACCATCTGCGAGAACGACGTCCAGGTCTCCGGCGCCAGCCGCGCGGGATCGACGTTGGCAAACCCGGCGATCACCACCAGCAGCAAGATGGCGATCTTGATGCCGACGATGGTCGACTCCGCACGACTGATCAGCGAGCTGCTCAGGAAGTTCAGCAGCATCGGCAGAACGATGCCGGCGCTGATCAACAGGTGCCGAATGCCGGCGGACTGCAGACTGTCCGGCAAAAAGGTCTGGGCGTAATTGCCGAACGCCACCGCGTACAACGCCAGCGTGACGATGTAACCGACCCACAGCAGATTGTTCGATGTGCCGGTGAAGAAGTCGACGCCGAATGCCCGGTCAATGAAGACCACCGTGCCGCCGCGGCTCGGATACGCGACCGAGAGCTTGGCGTACGAATAGCTGGTCAGCAGCGCGACGATGCCGGCGACCAGGAATGAGGCCGGCGTTGCACCGCCGGCGAGTTCGACGGCCAGCCCCAGCACCGCAAAGATGCCGCCGCCGACCATGCCGCCGATGCCGATCGAGATCGCACCGAGCAGGCTGACGCTAGAGTTCTGGGCTGGCGGTTTCACGGTTTCATTGCATGCTCGGGGGCTGCGTAGTATCGCAATGATCGACGCGCTTGCGCGCATCAGTTGTTCGGCAGTGGCAATCCTTGTGCGCGCAGGAAACTCAGCTTGTCCCAATAGCCGCGCTGAAAAACGATGCGTCCGTCGACGATGTGAAAGAAGCCGCAGCCGCGCAGGCCGAGCGGATCGCGCCATTCGAGCATCGCCCATTCGCCGTCCTCGAACAGATTCTCGACGAGGCAGACCATGTCCGCGCTGGCGAACTCGTCGGCGAACATCCGGCGAATGGCCGCGCGGCCGCTGACCGGCGATTCAGCCACCTGATGATTGACGGCATCGTCGGCGTACAGCGCGGCCAGTGCGTCGGCATCGGCGCGGTTGAACGCTTCGACCCAGCGGTGCACGACATCCTTTGGTGACATCACATGAGACTCAGAGGCCAGAGCCGCCGAGCGGCTCGGTCTCGATGCGGATTTCAAAACCGGCGATCAGCGGCTTGGCCTGCGCAATGGCCTCGCGGATCGCCGGCAGTTCCAGCGACGCCTGATGGTGCGCGGCGTCGACCCAGACCTCGGTCACCCACAGGGCATCGGCGTCGGCCGGGTCCTGTGCAATCACGTAGCTGAGACAGCCCGGCATGCCGGTCGTCGCCTCGAGCAGGAGGGCCGCCAGCGCATCACGCTCGCCGCACATGGCGCGCATCTTTGCGATCAGTCCGTACATGGCCGCCGACCTCCTCGATGGTTTTGCGTCTTGCCTGCGTGCCGTTGCCGCAGCATATCGCGTCGCGCCCGGCGCGTGCGCTTAGCGCAAGACGGCATGCCCGGCGTCGCGCGGCAGCGTCAGGCTGTCGAGGATCGCCAGTGTCGCCAGGCCGGCGATCAGCCAGAACGCAAAGTGGAACTGCGCAACTGTCGCATCGCCGGCATGCCCGCCGAGCACCGCCTGCGCGATGGCCAGCGCCAGCGCGCCGATGGCGATGCCCATGCCGGCATTCATCTGCTGGAACACCGAGAACAAGGTTGTGGCGTCGCGCATCGCCGGCGCCGGAATGTCGGCGAAGCCGATGGTGTTCAGCGCCGTGAACTGCATCGAGCGTGTCATGCCGGTGACGAACAGCAGCGCGCAGACCAGCGCGTACGGCGTTTCGGCGCTGAGCAGCGCGCAGGCCATGAAGCCCAGCGCCACGAGCACACCGTTGCCGACCAGCACCGGCTTGAAGCCGAAGGTTTGCATGATCCAGGTCGTCGCCGGTTTCATGCACAGATTGCCGGCGAACAGCCATAGCAGCAGTGCCCCGGCCTGTACCGCCGAATAACCGAAGCCGAGCTGGAACATCAGCGGCAGCAGAAACGGCGCGCTGCCGATCGCGGTGCGGAACAGCGAACCGCCGACGGCAGTGACGCGGAAGGTCTGCACACGAAACGGTTCGAGACTGAACAGCGGGTGCGGTGCGCGGCGCAGGTGTGCAGCCGCGGCCAGCAGCAAGGCGATACCGGCGGCGAAGATCGACCACGATAACAGCGCCGGCACGTCGCGCCGACTGATGGCCTCGATGCCGCTCATGAACAGGCCGAAACCCAGGCCGGACAGCACGAAGCCGCGCACGTCGAACACCGGCCGTTGCGCTTCGCCGTCGCGCACCAGCCACAGCGCGGCGATCAGAGCCGCGACGCCGAGCGGCAGGTTGAGCAGGAAGATCCAGTGCCAGCTCCAGTGCATGCTGATCCAGCCGCCGACCGGCGGGCCGAGGATGGGCGCGACCAGCGCCGGCCAGGTCAGGATCGCGATGGCGCGGACGATGCCGTCCTTGGGCGTGTCGCGCAGCACCACCAGCCGGCCCACCGGCACCATCATCGCGCCGCCGATGCCCTGCAGCGTGCGCGCCGCGGTGAAGGTCCACAGGCCGCCGCTGAGCGCGCACAGCAACGACGCCAGCGTGAAAACGACGATGGCGGCGCTGAAGATGCGCCGCGCGCCGTAGCGCTCCGCCGCCCAGCCGCTGATCGGGATGAATACCGTCAGCGCGACCAGATACGCCGAAACGCCGACCGACAGGTGCGCCGCGGCGGTGCCGAAGTCGAGCGCCATCGCCGGCAGCGCCGTGGTGATCACGGTCGCGTCCAGGTTCTCCATGAAGAAGACCGCCGCGACCAGCAGTGCGGTGGCGGTGCGGCGGTCCATGCGCATCAGGCGGCGGCCGGCGCGGCGCGGCTGGCGCCGTCGAGCGCGCCGAGGTCGTCGGCGTCCAGCGTCAGCGACGCGGCGCGCGCGAACGATTCGATATGCGCGCGGCTGGTGCCGCTGGCGATCGGTGCCGTAACGCCGTCGCGGGCGATCAACCAGGCCAGCGCCACTTCCGCTTGTTTGACGCGGTGCCGGCCGGCGACTTCGTCGAGGGCGTCGAGAATGGCCATGCCGCGCGCGTCGAGATACTTGGCGATGCCGTCGCCGCGCGCGCTCTTGCCGAGGTCCGCCTCGCTGCGGTACTTGCCGGACAAAAAGCCCGACGCGAGGCTGTAGTACGTCACCACGCCCAGCCCCTCGCGCAGGCACAGATCGCGCAGCGCGCCGTCGTAGCTGCCGCGGTCGTAGAGGTTGTATTCCGGTTGCAGCACCTGATACGCGGGCAGTTGCTGTACGCGCGAAACGCGTAGGGCCTCGCCGAGCTGGGCGGCATTGAAGTTGGACGCGCCGATCGCGCGGATCTTGCCGGCCTGCTGCAATTTGGCATAAGCGCCCAGGGTTTCGGCATGCGCGACCTCGTCATCCGGAAAGTGCGAGAAGTACAGGTCGATCTGCTCGATGCCGAGCCGTGCCAGCGACGCGTCCACCGCCTGCATGATCCACTGTTCCGACAAGCCCTTGTGGCCGGGCTCGCCGAGGTCCATGCCGACCTTGGTGAAGATCTTCAGCTTGTCGCGAACGCCGGGACGCGCCTTGAGCCAGCGGCCGATGATGGTTTCCGATTCGCCGCCGCGATTGCCGGCCACCCAGCGCGAGTAGACGTCGGCGGTGTCGATCGCGTCGAAGCCGTGATCGACGAACGCGTCGAGCACGTCGAAGCTGGCCTTTTCGTCGAGGGTCCAGCCGAACACATTACCGCCGAAGACGATCGGCGCGATGTCGAATCCGGTCTTGCCGAGGGGGCGTTTGTTCATGGTCTTGTACTCCGGTTCTTGGGGGATGTGGGCCGCGTCGGGGGCGCGGCCGCGGGGGAGATCAGGGAATCAGACGGCGTGCGCGGAACTGCTCGAACAGATCGACGAACATCCGCGTGCTGTCCACGCAGTCGTGGAAACCGGCCTGGCGAATCTTGGTGGTGCTGGACACCACGTCCCAGTCGCAGCGGAAGATGAAGTCGCCGAAACCCCAGGAGGCGATCTTGTCGTACGGCACGTCCTGCAAGCCGTGCTCGGCGACCAGCCGTTGCCACAGCGGCGCCTTGTCGGCCATCTGTTCGGTGAGCTGTACGGTCTGCGGGTCGGCCAGCGGCATGTCGAACCAGCGCGCCACCGCCTCCCAGACCTGCTGCCAGCGAAACACATCGCCGTTGGTGAGGTTGTAAGACTCGCCGGCCGGCGCCTGCGTCGCCGCCCACACCGAGCCGCGCGCCAACTGCGCCGCATCGGTGACCTGCGCCAGCTTGCCGTAACACGTCGTCGTGCCGGGAAAGCGCAACGGCAGGCCCAGCGCCTTGCTGATCGACGCGTAAACGGCGATCACCATCGCCAGATTCATCGGATTGCCGATCGCGTAGCCGCAGACCACGTCCGGCCGCAGCACCACCGCGCTCCACGGCTGGCTGTCGGCGCGCGCCAGCAGCCAGTCCTGCATGTCGTAATAGAAGTTCGGCGGCATGTGGCGCGGATCGTCTTCGTGCGCCGGCGTCTTGAACGCGCCGAGGTGCGCGCCGTAGTACTTGGCGCCTTCGTACAGCACCACGCGCTGCAGCGCCGGCGACGTCGCCGCGACGGTGTCGACCAGATGGCGCAGCATGCCGAGGTTGGTGTCGATCAGCGCCTGCGGTATCGCATGTTCCTGGTAGGCGGCGTGAAAGATGTGCGTGACATCGTCGAGGCCGCCGAGCTTGGCGCGCACGTCGGCGGGGTCGAGCAGGTCCACCGACAAATAGCGGCCGACGGCGTCGTCCGGCGCCGCGCGCCGCGACAGGCCGATGACATCCCAGTCGTCGCGGCGGTTCAGGTCTTCGACCAACTGACGCCCGATGACGCCGAGGCCGCCAGCCACCAGGGCTTTCTTGCGAGTGCTCATATTGGATTCCTCAAACGATGTCATCGACGACGCCGCCGTCGACGCGCAGTGCCGCGCCGGACGTGGCGGACGCCAGCGGCGAGCAGACGTAGACCACCATGTTCGCGACTTCGTCGACGGTTGCCGCGCGTTGAATGATGGAACTGGGGCGTGCCGCCATCACGAACTCGCGCGCCAGTGTCTCCAGCGACTTGCCGGTGCGCGCCACCTCGTCCTTCATCATGTCGGCGAAGCCGTCCGAGATCGTCGGGCCGGGCAGCACCGTGTTGACGGTCACGCCGCTGCCGGCAACGCGCTTGGCGAGGCCGCGCGACAGCGCCAACTGTGCGGTCTTCGAGACCCCGTAATGAATCATGTCCGCCGGGATATTGCGTGCCGACTCCGACGAGATGAACACCACGCGGCCCCAGCCACGGTTGACCATGCTCGGCAGCAGCGCACGCGACAGGCGCACGCCCGACATCACATTGATCTGCCAGTACTGTTCCCAGGTGGCGTCGTCGGTGTCGTAGAAATCGAGCGGGCCGTAGATGCCGGCGTTGTTGACCAGCACGTCGACCGGCGGCAAGGCGGTGAGCAGCGCATCGACGCCGGCCGCCGTGCCCAGGTCCGCCGCCACGCCGGTCAGCTTTGCACCTGGCACGGCTGCCGAGAGTCTGGCCTTGGCGCGTTCGACGGACGCCTCGCTGCGGCCGTTGAGGATGACGGTGGCGCCGCTCGACGCCAGCCCCTGCGCGATCGCGTATCCGATGCCGCCGGTCGACGCCGTGACCAGCGCGGTGTGCCCTGTCAGGTCGATCTTCATGAGGAAACTCCGCTGTGCGGCGGCCATTGCTCGTCTGAGCCCACCATGCGAGCGGCCGCCCGTGGGTTTGAGGCGAACTATTCTGAGACGTGCCCGTTCTTCGAGTAACAGCAAGAATGGGAATACACTCTTTCCAATATGGATAGAGTCAATGCCCTGCACGATCTCGACGCGCTGCGCGTCTTCGAACGCGTGGCCTCGCTGGGCAGCCTGACCGCGGCGGCCGAGGACATGGGCCTGTCGCTGGCGGTCGTCAGCAAACGCCTGGCACGGCTCGAAAGCGGCCTCGGCCTGCGTCTGCTGCAGCGAAGCACGCGACGCCTGTCGATTACCGAAGAAGGCCGGTTGCTGCGCGAGCACACCTTACGCGTGCTCGCCGATCTGGAGCAGGCCGAGGCGGCGCTGGCGCGCCAGCAGGGGCATATCGCCGGCACCTTGCGGCTGACCGCGCCCAACAGCTTCGGCCGGCGCTACGTTGTCCCCTTGCTGGCGGGATTCACGGCGCTGCACCCGCATTTGCAACTGCAGCTACAGCTCAGCGACGACGTACTCGACCTGGTCGCCGACAACTTCGATCTGGCGATCCGCTACGGCATGCCGCCGGACTCCAGCTATGTCGCCGTGCCGCTGGCGCCCAACCATCGCGTGCTCTGCGCCTCACCGGATTACATCGCCCGACGCGGAGCGCCGACGCGGCTTGCCGAACTGGCCGCGCACGACTGCATCGTCCTCGGACCGTCGCCGGCCGCCGAATGGCGTTTCGGCAGCGGTCAGAAGCAGCGCAGCGTGCGCGTGCGTGGCCGCTACTGCGCGAACGACGGCGAGGCCACGCACGCGATGGCGCTGGCCGGCATGGGCATCGCGCTCAAGTCCATCTGGGACGTCTACGACGACTTGCAGGCCGGCCGCCTGCGGCAGATTCTGCCGCGCCACGCCGAACTCGCCGTGCCGCTCAATGCCGTCTACTGGAGCGGCCGGCATGTCGCGCCGCGCGTCGGCGCCTTCATCGCCTATGTCCGCGACAAGCTGGTGATTCCGACGCGGGTCGGTTGAGCCGCCCGAGCCGCAGCCCCGACTATCGGACTACCACGACTGCGCTGCCGGGGTGCCCTGGTGATAGCGCAGTTGCCAATGCCCATCGACCATGATCCATAGCGATGAACGCAGAGCGTGAAGCGTCAACCCGTGTTGCGCGTCCCGTCGCGCCGAGCGGTACGTCAGCAGCGCCACGCCGGGCGCGATGGCGGCAACGGCAAAATCGTCGGACACCACATTGGCCGGCGCCTGCTCCTGCGCCAGAAAGCGAATCACCGTCTCACGATCGTAAGCCTGACCGGAACGTCCTACCTCGTGAAAATCCGGGTGCAGGAGCTGTTCGAGCCGCCCGCGGCTGCAACGCGTGCCCGGATGATGCAGCTCCGTCTCCAACGCTCGAAGCACTTCGATCAGCGTCGACAATGCGGCCTCCTAAAGCGCACTGATCATGACGTAGTAACCGTCGGGATCGCGCAGCGCGAACTCCTGCGTGCCGGTCGCGCGATTCAGATGCGGCTCCTCGGTCAGGCGACCGGCAAGCATGCGGGCGCGCGCCAGCGCCGCATCGAAGTCGTCCACGCGAAAGAACAGCAGCAGACCGTTGCCCGGCGTCGCCGATTCCGCGCTGGCCAACGGCGGATGGTCATGGTCGCCCCAACGGTGCAGGCACAGCAGCACCGTGCCATCCACATCGAGAACCTGCCCGAAATCATCATGTGCCGGAGCCGTCAGCACGAGCCCGAGCAGCGACTGATACCAGCGCTGACTGCGCGCAACATCCGCAACCCCGATGATCGTCCAGATGCGTTTCATCGCGCTCCGCTGCTGCATGACTTACAACCTGAAAGGGCTAGCTGCCCATAGCGTAGCGCGCGTGGCGAGGCTCGGACTCACGAAGTGCAGCAGGGCCGGATTTATCCCGCCATCCTGGACGGGTGTGACTGACGGGACAAACACCGATTACTGTGCTTGCTAGCGCGACCGGCGGAGTAAATTCCGCCCTACGCGAGCTAGACGCCCCAATGCGAAGACCAGAACAGCAGCAAGAGTAATGAGGCCAAATTGGCCAGGCACATAGTAGAGCCCCGGGAGATCTGTATACGCACCGCAGTAAAGGCCTCCGGCCGCGAGAAGCGTAGCGAACAATAGTGCGATTGGAAGGCGCCAGAAAGAAGTGCGGAATAGAGGTGGCTTGAGAATTAAATACAGCGATGCTGTGGCGATCCCGAGAAACAACCAAGTGCATAACAGGCGCGCCAGGGGATACGGGGCTTGCATTGGATTTCCGACGTAGCCTGGCCACTCAGCTGCGTGCACTGCGAGGACGGCGAACGACAGCCAGTACAACATGAATAGTGGTCGGTAAATGAAAGCCATTCTTTGAGCCCTAACGCCTGCGTTCACGTGCGGCCTGGCCGGAGCGGCGAAGCCGCGGAGGCCGGGACGTCGCGTGGAGACGATGGTTGGGCAGCACTGGCACTACTCCCATGTGATGCCCCTGACTAACGGAATGCTTGGAACGATGGCTTTTACGTGCTCCCACAGCGCATCAACGGCCGGCCTAATGGTCTGAGGCTTGAAAAGACGCTGGAGAAGCGACGGTTCTGCCACGGGGAAGATGCTCCACTCAGTTGTTGATCCATCGGTGTTGCCGCAGCCCAGCCAGAGCATGAACGGCCTCCGGGACACCATGACTACCCAACCGAAGTCTTCTGGGATGATGCCCTCTACCTCCACGCCTCGTTTACGCAACTGCGTTTGAAGCCACTCCGCAAGGGCCTGACCGAAGCGCCCCGGATTGGTTTTCTCTTCTTCACCCGCTACGGGCTGGAAAAAGTCCGTTTCAAATGTGACCTGAGCTTTCATGCTGCCGCACTTCAGCCGCGTGACAGCCGCGCAGCGGCTGGCACGTCGGCTGGAAGTGCCTGCTATACCGAAGCATCACGGAACGCGCGGAGAACGGCATTAATTCTGGTCTGATAGCCCGGACCTTGATCTTTGAACCACTCCAGAACATCTTGATCCACACGCAGCGAAATGGATGCCTTGGGCGGGATAGGCTGCAACCCCTTACGAACGACACCGCGAACAATGTGCCGAACTTCACTTTCAGGATGCTCTGATGAAGCGAGCTCCGTCGCTTCTTTCGCCTTCAGGCGAGACCAGTCAGTTTTTGACTTCACTGAAGTAGATTTCTGCTTCACGTTTCGTGGCTTTTCGGAATGAGATGATGCGGATTTCATGCTCGTTCTCCGTATGAACGATGGATACTGGAATTCTCGCGAGCAACCCAAGTGTTACAAAGCGCTGCTCGCCGTAGGAGAACCGATCATCCTCGAAGGTATACGTGATGCCTGCGAAGACAAGCACGGCATCCACGAAATCCAAGCCGTGTTGCTTCAGATTTGTGGCTCGCTTTCGCTCTGACCAAGAGAACTCCATCCGTCAACTGTATATACACAGCGTCAATACGTCAAACGATTGCTAGCTCAGGTATAACGCCAAGGTTCACTCGCGTCCCTGACGGCGCGAAGCGGTGGCAGGGACGCGAGTGGCACCGTTGGTTGGGCCCCAGGCCCAGTGGCGCGGGACTCTTCATCATTTGGCGGGAGCGCAAGCTTGGCCTACGGTTGAGGGAGTCGGACTGACATCTAGAAAGCGGAGTTCGTCCGGAAAGTATCCCCAACGGTCTTCTGTTGTAAATGCTGGACGGCGACTAGGAAGAAAAATAGGGGACAGACCACGTTTTGAAGGAAAATAGGGGACAGGAAAATAGGGGACAGACCACGTTTTCACGGCCGCAGCTCCGCTGCTTGTCGCGGCCGGCCGGCCTTCCCCCGTACCACACGCCGCCCCAACACCTGCGCGATCTGCTCGGCAAAACGCTCGGATCCCAATACGTAGTTGCCATTGGTCGCCGAGCGAATCTCGTCGACCAGGTCGGCGTTCATGTCTGTCTTGAATAAGGCTCGGTAGCGTTTACGCCGTTCGGCGGGCGTCGCCCCGAGTTGCTGGTACAGCAGATGCGGCGAAACCGCTGGGTTCGTTTGCCCCTGTCCATTGCAGGCGTAGCTCGACCACGGGTAGTCGCCTGGATGTTCGACCATCCCGGCGCGCACAGGATTGGTTTCAATGTAACGCTGGCAGCTCAGCAGATAAGCGTCGTCCTGTACCAGGCAGGATCGGAAGCGCCCTTCCCACAAGGTTCCGCTGCGCCGGTACTGGCGGTTGACGTACTGGACATAGCGCTGTCCCAAGGCTTTCATCAGCACGCCCGTTCCATCACCCCGGACGCTGGAAACCAGCAGGTGGACGTGATTGGTCATCAAGACGTAGCTGTGAATCTGACAGCCCGCCTTCTTGGCGTACTCGGCCAGCCACTCCAGATACAACCGATAGTCCTCTTCGGTATAGAAGCACGCCTGCCGATTGTTCCCGCGCTGGATGATGTGCTGCGGGACACCCGGGAGTTGTATGCGGGGGCGGCGAGGCATGGGTGCTCGTGGATCAGATGCCAGTTGAGCCTAACATAAACGTGGTCTGTCCCCTATTATTGCTTCAAGCGGCAGTGGCCGGAGATCCGGCAGCGGTTTGCCGAACAGATTCCGGGCCTGGCGTGGGAAAGTCTGGACGTGCTCTATGCCGAACTGGGCCGCGTCCACGAACGGATACTGGAGCTTGATCGCCGCATCAAAGCTTTCGTGCGTGACGATGAAGCAGCTGCTCGTTTGGCAGAAGTGCCCGGTATCGGCGTGGTAACCGCGTCGGCACTGGTGGCCACCGTCGGCGACGCTCGCGATTTCAAGAACGGTCGGCAATTCGCAGCCTGGCTCGGCTTGGTGCCGCGACAATCCAGTACCGGCGGTGTTGCCCGGCTCGGCCGCATCACCAAGCGAGGTGATCGTTACCTGAGAACCTTGCTGATTCACGGTGCTCGCAGCGAAATGACGCGCACACCGCAGCGCGTCGATCGCAAGAGCCGATGGGCTGAAGCCATCAAATCCCGCAAGGGCTGGAACAAGGCCGCAGTGGCCATGGCCAACAAGCACGCACGCATCGTGTGGTCGATGCTGGCTCATCATCAGAGCTACAACGCCGCCTGAGACGACTGCGTCTTTGTTGATGCTGACGGTCTGACCGCCATCCGACGAACCTGATTAAGCTCGCGGCCCATCGAGGCCGACTAACGAATGAGGGTCGGATGCGCGAATGTCATCAGGGCTCGTGGCTTAATCCCCACACGTAGAAGCCGAATATAGATTCGCAGTCGATCGATCAGTTCATCAACACAAGCCGTGCCGTCGCAACCGGAGCAGAACAATGAACTGATGCAATTCGCTGGTAAAAACTAGAGAGGTCCATATAGCCCCGCTTAAGCTGCGGCCCGCGAGCGCAGCGAGTGGGACGTCGGCTTGAAGCGTTGGTTATGTTTCATTTTCTGAGCCACGAGACGAACTCCGGACTAAGAAGGATAGCTAGATAAAACCCGAGCCCCGCCCAGTAGAGAAAATTGTTTCGAAGTATCGACCATGCACCAAGATACTTGCGCTCAAGGTACTTCCGCACCTCAGCAACATGGACATCTTTTGTTTCCTTCTCTAGTTCCCGCAGCGTGCGTATGGTCACGGGGATCCTTTGCGTCGCATTAAAGGCGAGCGCGGCAACGATGGGGGCACAGAACCAAGCAGACTTGCTTGGGTTGGGCGTTCCCATGCATGCCAGAGCTAGAGTAAAAACAACAAAGCCAAAGCCGACGTTCAAATACTCACTTTGTTGCTGTGCTTCAGCTTTTACCTCTTCTTCCTTAAAAAGACTCGACTCCACTGCTCACCTCCCTGAAACATAACGCCGCGCTTCAGCCGCGGATTTGCCGCAGCGAAGCGGAGGCAAATACGGGGACTTCCTACGCAAAAGTGGACACCCGTTGGTTAGCTGCATAGTGCTTCAAACTCCACCGGGGTACGGTAGCCGAGCGACGAGTGTAGCCGTCGGGTGTTGTAGAAATCGAGATATTCACGAATCGCGCTTCGCAGTTCCTTGTCGGTGCTAAACGTCCTGCGGTGATACATGTCGGACTTCATCGACTTGTTCCAGGATTCGATATGTGCGTTATCCGTCATGCGGCGCGGGCGGTTCACGCTCTGCTCGATGTTGGCGGTTGAGAGCTTCTTGCGGAACTCAGCTGCCAGATATTCCACGCCACGGTCGGTGTGGAAAATGATGCGCCCCGACGGAGCACGCCGCCGCAGTGCGGATGCCAGAGCTCTTGCGGTCAATGCTGCAGTCTTCTCCAGGCCGATGGCCCAGCCGATCAGACGGCGTGAGTAGCGATCCATGACCGTGGCCAGGTAGCGCCACTTGCCCGCAACCTTGAGGTAGGTCACGTCGCCGACCCAGACCTGATCGAGTCTGTTGATTTCGAGATGCTGGATTTTGTTGTTGCCGCTGATGAAGAAGCGGCCGATGCCGGGAATACGCTTGTACAGCTTCGTCGAGCACGCCTGAATGCCGTTTTCCCGCATGATCCGTTCGATCCGCCGCCGCCCCACAGCGTGCCCGTCCTTCTTCAGCTGTGCGTGGACACGAGGGCTGCCATAGGTCTCTTTACTTCCCTCGTGCGCGTTACGGACATGATCAAGCAGCCGGATGTCGACCAGAGCACGGTCACTCACCGGGCGATTGAGCCAGGCATAGAATCCGCTCGCGCTGACCCCGAAAACTCGACACATCTGCCTCACCGGGTGTTCCCCTTGACGGCTTTGGATGTAGGCGAAGATTTCGCTCTTCGTTCGGAAGTGAATGCGATCGCTTTTTTTAAAAGGTCGTGCTCAAGCTTGAGTTGCTCATAGGCCTTCTTCACCTTGCGCAGCTCCTTGAGCTCCTCCGCTACATCCCGGTCCACCGACACGCCCTTGGTCACAATCAGGCCCTCTCGCGCTTGCTTTCGCCAACGAGACAACATGAACGGGTGGATGTAAAGCGATTCGGCAACATCCTTGATCGCCACTCCCGGTAACTGACTCAATCTGACAGCAGTGGCTTTGAATTCCGGACTAAATCGATACGTTGTTCTTGGACCTGGCATCGGCATTTGAGGACTCCTGAAGGGTTAGTTCAGGGTGTCCACTAAACCGTAGGAATCGTCCCGTCGGGTGGAACCTCTGGTTATGCGGCCTCACCATTGGTGCTCCAGAAAACCTCGACGACATTGATGGACGACGCAGGAGCAGAAGCAAACTCTTGAATTTCTTCTGCGTTGATAACTGCGCGAGGACCGCTACCACCGGGCTGAGCTTGGTCTATCTCTGGATGCTCATTGGATGCCAGCGCCACAGCAGCCGTAACTGCTTCGTCTACGGTGGCCGCCGAGACGATGCCACTCAATTCAAACGAAGCATCTACTCCCTCGCGCACGAAACCAGCGCCCCAAAGCTGAACCTGCCAAATCTTCATGGCCTTACCCTAGACGCATAACGCCAATTAGCCATCAAATTGACGCACAATCTGGAACATGGACGTATAATCCATCGAATATTTCCATAAGTTGTTATTTTATATGGAAACGCGAAAGTAAAATGCATCAGCGGCAGCGCTAAGTCCTTCATTAAAAAGGCCTCCGAAGCTTCTCGAGCAGGTGCGGCAGTCAATCCGTGCGAGGCACTACAGCTTGCGCACGGAGCAGACGTATCTTCACTGGATTAAACGCTTCATCGTTTTTCACGGCAAGCGGCACCCTCGTGAGATGGGGGCGGCGGAGGTTGAGGCGTTTCTCTCGCATCTCGCGACAGATTTGAATGTGGCGGCAAACACGCAGAATCTGGCGCTTTCGGCGCTGGTGTTCCTTTACAAAAACGTACTAGAAGCGGACTTGCCTTGGCTGAGTGATGTAACGCGAGCCAAGAAGCCACAGCGTCTGCCGACGGTGTTGAGCCGCGATGAAGTCAAAGCCTTATTGGACGCGTTGCCGGACGACGTTCCCAGCCTCGTGGTACGCCTGCTTTACGGTACGGGCATGCGGGTCATGGAAGGCGTGCGGTTGCGAGTGAAAGATGTGGATCTTGTGCAACGTCAGATTGCGGTGCGTGACGGTAAAGGGGCAAAGGACCGGGTGACGATGTTGCCGGCCTCGCTGGTCGAGCCGATGCGCGCGCAACTTGCCGTGCGATCTACGGTGTTCGAGCGCGATCGCGCAGCGGGGCGCGCTGAGGTGTGGTTGCCCGACGCGCTGGCGCGCAAGTATCCGAACGCCGTGCGCGACTGGGGCTGGCAGTACGTGTTTGCGGCCTCGGCTTTTTCAAGCGATCCGCGTAGCGGAACGGTTCGCCGTCATCATCTGAATGAGCAACTCGTACAACGTACGGTACGTGGTGCGGCGACACGTTCCGGGCTTGCCAAACCTGCGACGCCACACACGCTGCGGCACTCCTTTGCTACGCATCTGCTGGAATCAGGCTATGACATCCGCACGGTGCAGGAGTTGTTGGGGCACTCGGATGTCAGTACGACGATGATCTACACCCATGTCCTCAATCGCGGCCCACGCGCGGTTGTGAGTCCACTGGACCGGGTCGGTTGAGCGCGCTCAATCCGCCAATGCCCGCCCACGGGTTTCGACGACCAGCGGCATCAGCAGCAGGCCGGCGAGCGGCACGAGGCCGATCCAGAACAGCACGCCGACGGCACCGCTGGCGACTTTCGAGGCGAACAGGCCGACCATGAACGGGCCGAGCGCGGCGATGACACGGCCGATGTTGTAGCAGAAGCCGGCACCGGTGGCGCGCAGGCGGGTCGGGAACAATTCCGGCAGGTAGTAGGTGAAGGCGCCGAACACGCCGAACACCGACAGGCCGATCAGGAAGTAGCAGTACAGGCGCATCTGCGGTGCCAGCGGTGCGCCGAAGGTGAAGAAAATCGAGGCCATGGCCACGGCGAAGTAGATGGCGAACATCGGCTTGCGGCCGAGCAGCTTGGCGGCGGGGATGGTCAGCAGCGTGCCGATCAGGCCGCCGATGTTGAAGGTCATGGTGGCGTTGAACTTCCAGTCTTCGACCAGGCGCAGCGTGGCGCCCTTGTCGAGTCCGTGCAGCGCCGCTTCGGTCTGCGCCAGGCCGGTGGCGAACACTGGCAGGAAGGCGTTGCAGGTCCACCAGGCGATCAGTGCGATCAGCGCCATCAGAAAGCCGCTCAGCGTCAGGCGCCGATACTCCTTGGAGAACAGTTCGGACAGGCGAGGCGGGGTGCTGTTGCGCGCGGCATGCACCCAGCGTTCCGGTTCCTTGACGAACAGGCGCACGCCGAAGGCGATGACGGCCGGGATCAGGCCACAAAGGAAGACGTAACGCCACGAGACTTCCGGCTGGTCGGCGAACCAGTTGCCGGCGATCTGCAGGTTGAGGAAGGTGGCCAGCGTGGTGCCGAACACGGCGGAGGTGTAGAGCAGCGCGCCGGCTTCGACGCGGCGCTTCTCCGGCATCACTTCGGCGACCATCGAGGCGCCGGCTGCCCATTCACCGCCGATGCCCAGCGAGGCGACGATGCGGCAGGCGACGAGCACGCCGATGTTCGGCGCGAACGCGCAGGCGGCGGTGCCGAGCGCGTACATCAGCATCGTCAGCAGCATGGTCCGCGTGCGGCCGATGCGGTCGCCGATGTAACCGAACAGCACGCCGCCGACGGCCCAGCCGACCAGCAGCAGCGAGGTCAGGATGCCGGTCCAGTACAGCGTCGCCTGCTTGGCTTCCGGCGAGCCGATCTGCAGATGCAGCAGCGTCGGCACGCAGTTCGGCGCGACGAAGTTGAACAGGATGCTGTCGAACAGATCGAAGCCCCAGCCAAGCCAGGCGGCGAACAGCACCAGCCACTGGTAGCGCGTCAGTCCGAACATCCGCTTCTCCTCGTTCTTGTTGTGGCCCGATTCTCTGTCAGGACGCGCAGAGAAAACAGGCGGTGCCGGTCGACGGTGACGCTTCAGTCGCCTCGCGTCGTTGCCAGATCGTCGTCGCGCGTCTCGCGCGACAGCCACAGCGCCGCCAGCGTCACCAGTGCGGCGATCGCCAGGTAGTAGCCGACCGCCTGCAGGCCGTAGGTCTTGGCCAGATAGGTCGCGATGTACGGCGCCAGCGAGGCACCGACGATGCCGGCCAGATTGAAGGTCAGCGATGCGCCGGTGTAGCGCACGGCGGTCGGGAACAGTTCGGAGAGAATGGTGCCGAGCGGCCCGTAGGTCAGGCCCATCAGCGCCAGGCCGATCGCCAGCGTCACCATCACGCCGGGCAGCCCGGCCTGGAACATCGGCGCCATGACGAAGCCGAACACGGCGATGGCGCCGCTGACCCACATCAGCGTGCGGCGTCGGCCGTGGCGGTCGGCGAGCTTGGCCGACCACGGAATGGTGGCGGCGAAGAACAGGATGCCGAACAACTGGATCATCAGGAACTGCTGGCGCGGATAGCCGAGCGCCGTGGTGCCCCACGACAGCGCGAACACCGTCATCAGGTAGAACAGCACGAAGGTGGCGACCGCGATCAGCGTGCCGAGCACCAGCGCTTTGGTGTGCAGCTTGAAGACGTTGAACATCGGCACGCTGACGCGCTCGTGATGTTCCAGCGCGCGGCGGAACACCGGCGTTTCGGAAATCTTCAGACGCACGTACAGGCCCATCAGCACCAGTACCGCGCTGACCAGGAACGGAATGCGCCAGCCGAATGCGAAGAACTGCGCGTCCGTCAGCGTTTCCGACAGGGCCAGGAAGATGCCGCCGGAGCAGATGAAGCCCAGCGGCGCGCCGAGCTGCGGGAACATGCCGTACCAGGCGCGCTTGCCCGGCGGTGCGTTCTCGGTGGCCAGCAGTACCGCGCCACCCCATTCGCCGCCCAGGCCCAGGCCCTGGCCGAAGCGGCACAGCGCCAGCAGCAGGGGCGCCATCGTGCCGATCTGCGCGTAGGTCGGCAGCATGCCGATGGCGACGGTCGAGATGCCCATGGTCAGCAGTGCCGCGACCAGCGTCGCCTTACGGCCGATGCGGTCGCCGAAGTGGCCGAACAGTGCCGAGCCGATCGGCCGCGCGAAGAAGGCGATGGCGAAGGTCGCCAGCGACGACAGGATCGCCGAGGCCGGATCGCCGCTGGGGAAGAACAGCTTGGGGAACACCAACACCGCGGCGGTGGCGTAGATGTAGAAGTCGAAGAATTCGATCGTGGTGCCGATCAGGCTGGCGAACAACACACGGCCGGGGGAATTGATCGCAGCGGGGGCTGCGACGCCTGTCTGGTTCACTGCTAACGCTCCCTGGGAAACCGTCGCCGATTGCTCGTTTCTTGTTCAGGCGACTGTCAAGCGGAGGCATTGTGCGTCAGGCTGCCGACCGGCGCCAGAACGATATGCCGGGTGCGGCTGCGGGCGTCTGTCGAAGGGCATGCTGTCGTTGCGAGCGCGCGTGTCTCGATACGGCCCTGCGGGCCTACTCGACATGAACGGGCCTTGCTGCGCCGGTGCGTGTCCACCAAGGCTGCGGGCCGGACGAGCCGCGATCGGTAGCGCCCCAGCCGCGGCTTCGCGGCATGCGCCGCGCATGCCGTGGCGAACGCCGGTTGCTGTCGGCTCCCCCCGGACCGTTCATGCCGAGTGCCGCGCACGGCGCGGCGTATCGAGGCGCGCCGCAGACCGGGATCGGTGACTGGCCGGGTCGCTGACGGTGGCCCGATAGGCGATGGCCTTCCGGCGCTGAGGGCATGCTGCCGTTACGTGCGCGCGTGTCTCGATACGGCCCTGGGGGCCTACTCGACATGAACGGGCCGGGGGCTTGTCGTCTCGGCCCGCAGGCCGGGTGAGCCGCGATCGGTGGGGGTGAAGCTGCGGCTTCGCGGCTCGCGCCGCGTATGCCATGGCGAACGCCGGGTGCTGTCGGCTCTCCCGGACCGTTCATGCCGAGTGCCGCGCACGGCGCGGTGTATCGAGGCACGCCGCAGGCTCAGCCGTGCCCGTCACTCACCTTGGAAGCATGTGGCAGGTTGCGTCAACGCTGCTAGACTCGATCGCCTCGAATGGCTTGAGGGAGGGCATGCCATGCTTCGATTGGTGGTCTGCGCCGCAGCAGTGACGGTGGCATTGGTGGCGTGTCATCCGAAGGAAAGTCCGGAACACGTCGACGACCACAAGGGGCGTGCGGAGACGCAAGGGATCCGCAACACCGAGGCGGTGGGCTATGCCGGCGACGCGATCGCCGACAAGGTCGACGCCGCGCTCGACGCCAACGATCAGGCCAAGCAGAAGCTCGACGACGCGATCGACGCGCAGTCGCAATAACGCGCGGTCCGGTAGGTACCGCCGGGCGTTCAGAGTGCCGGGGGCATCTGCTCGCGGTGATGGACGAGGATGCGCTTGTACTGGTCCGGGTCCTTGACGTGCACCACGTCGCCTTCGCGCGGGAACATCCAGTCGTACAGACGTGACAGCCAGAAACGCAGCGCCGCGGCGCGCAGCACCAGCGGCCAGGCGGCGCGCTCAGCCTCGGTGAACTCGCGGCGCGAGCGATAGGCGCCGACCAGCGCATCCCAGCGCGCCGGATTGAGCGTGCCATCCGGCTCGAAGCACCAGTCGTTGACGGTGACGGCCAAGTCGTAGATCAGCGCGTCGTTGCAGGCGTAGTAGAAGTCGATGACGCCGGTCAGCCGGTCGTCGACGAACAAGACATTGTCGCGGAACAGGTCGGCGTGAATCACGCCCTGCGGCAGCGCATCGAGCTCGATCGACATCTGCTGCGCCAGTTCGTCCTCGATCAGGCGGCGGATGCTCGCCTCGCGCGTCTTGCGCGCCAGCAGCCGGCCGGTCTGTTCGCGCCACAGGGCGCCACGCGAGTTGTCGCAATGGCCGGCATACGACTGCGCGGCGACGTGCAGCTCCCCCAGCGCGCGGCCGACCTGACTGCACTGCTCCAGATTCGGGAACAGCACGCTCTGGCCGACCAGGCGGCGCACCAGCGCTGCGGGCTTGGCCTGCAGCGTCACCAGATTGCGGCCGTCGTGCGTGCGCGCCGGCATCGCGCTGACGAAGCCGCGCGACGCGAGGTGATCCATCAAGCCGAGAAAGAACGGCAGATCGGCGTAGTTCAGACGCTCGAACAGCGTCAGCACCCAACGGCCGTCTTCGGTATCGACGAAGTAGTTGGTGTTCTCGACGCCCTCGCCGATGCCCTGGAACCCGATGAGCGCCCCGACCGGGTACTGCTTCAGGAAGCGGCGGAGCTGCGTGTGGCTGACTTTTGTAAAGACCGACATGTGACGAGCGTGTGAACAGTGGGCAACGCCGACCGATTAGACCAGAGCGCGGCGCGGCCGGCTACGGCGGACTTACATCTCATTACAGTCCGCGCGGCCCGTGTGACGGGGAAACCCTTACGGTGGCTTACAGATTTTCCGCGTTCGAGTGCCGGTATGTCCGTTCTGCCCACCCTGGCCCTGCGTCCCATGCCTCTGGCGGTGCGGGACGAGATTGCCGCCTGGTATCCGTCGTCGGAGCGCGCGCTCGTCGAGCGCCGCCTGGGCGATCTGGTGATCGCGGCGCCGGAACCGCGGCGCAGTGAGCTGTGTATTGCCATCGTGCAGCGCACGGCGGGTTCGCTGCGCTTGCTGGAGTCGGCGATCGTCGCCGTGCTGGAGCGGCGAACCGACGTGATCTGATCGCGCTTTAGCGGCGCCAGAATGCCGGCGTGAAGATCACCAGCAGGGTGAACACTTCGAGTCGGCCGATCAGCATGCCGAAGATCAGTACCCACTTGCCGAAGGTCGAGATCGACGCGACGTTGGCGGCGACGTCGTTGAGGCCCGGGCCGGTGTTGTTGATCGCGCCGGCAACCGCGGACAGCGCCGTCAGCGGGTCCAGGCCGGTGCCGATCATGATGCAGGTCAGCAGGATGGTGGCGCCGATGTAGATCGAGAAGAAGCCGCCGATCGCATAGACCACGGTGTCGGACACCAGCTTGTTCTCGACCTTGATCGGCACCTCGGCGTTGGGGTGAATCAAATGGCGGATTTCACGGCCGGCCTGCTTGAGGAACAGCACCAGACGGATGACCTTGACGCCGCCGCCGGTACCGCCGGCGCAACTGCCGACGAAGGTGATCAGCACCAGCAGCAGTGGCGTGTACAAGGGCCAGCCGCTGGGATTGTCGATGGCGAAGCCGGTACTGGTGCCATAGGCGACCACCGCGAACAGGCCCTCGCGGATCGAGGTGCCGAGATCGGCGTAGCTGCCGCGCAGGTAAAGCGTGGCGCAGACCACGCCGGCGATCAGCAGATAGATCGCGATGTACGCGCGAAATTCCGTGTTGTGCCAGTACAGGCTCAGTGAGCGGTTGTTCCAGGCCAGATAGTGCAGCGTGAAGTTCGACGCGCCGATCAGCATGAAGATCATCGCCGCGGCTTCGATGCCGACGCTGTGGTAATAGCCGATGCTGGCATCGTGCGTGGAGAAGCCGCCGGTCGACAGCGTCGACATCGCGTGGCAGATCGCGTCGAACGGCGTCATGCCGAGCACTGCGTAGACGAGGGTGCAGGCCAGCGTCAGCAGCACGTAGATCGCCCACATCGCACGGGCGCTGTGCATGATGCGCGGCGTCAGCTTGTTGTCCTTCATCGGACCGGGCGTTTCGGCCTTGTACAGCTGCATGCCACCGACGCCGAGCATCGGCAGCACAGCGACGGCGAGCACGATGATGCCCATGCCGCCGAGCCAGTGCAGCTGCGCGCGGTAATAGAGGATGGCACGCGGCATCTCGTCGAGGCCGGAGGCGATGGTGGTCGCGCCGGTGGTCGTCAGGCCGGAAACCGATTCGAACAGCGCTTCGGTGTAGGTATGCCAGCCGACATGCGTCGCCAGCAGCGGCACCGCACCGAAGGCCGACAGCACCGCCCAGAACAGCACCACGACCAGAAAACCGTCGCGAACCTTGAGATCGCTGCGATGGTGGCGGACCGGCCACCACGTTACCGCTCCGACCGCCAGCGACAGCCCCATGCCTTCGAGAAACGCGTAGGCCGTGTCGCCGCCGTACCAGAGGTCGACGAAGATCGGCGGCAGCATGGTGGTCGAGAAGCTCATCAGCAGCAGGCCGATGACGCGTTGCACGGCCGCAAAGCGCCGGCGCTGCGGAGACATGGTGTGATGACTGGTCAGCGCGAGACGCATGCGATGGAAACGCTAGAGCAGCGAGAAGCCGACCTGGAACAGCTTTTCCACGTCATGCACGCGCTTCTTGTCGACGATGAACAGGATCACGTGGTCCTCGGCTTCGATGACCGTGTCGTGATGCGCGATGATGACTTCGTCGCCGCGAACGATGGCGCCGATCGTGCAGCCTTGCGGCAGCTTGATCTCGTCGAGACGGCGGCCGACCACCTTGGAGTTGTTGCGGTCGCCATGGGCGACGGCTTCGATGGCTTCGGCCGCGCCACGACGCAGCGAATGCACGCGCACCACATCGCCGCGGCGCACGCGCGACAGCAGCGCCGACACGGTGGATTGCTGCGGCGAGATGGCGACATCGATGCTGCCGCCTTCAACCAGTTCGACATACGAGAGGCGGTTGATCAGACACAGCGCCTTGCGCGCACCGAGGCGCTTGGCGAGCATCGCCGAGAGGATGTTGGCCTCGTCGTCGTTGGTGACCGAGCAGAACACATCGATGTCCTCGATGTTTTCCTCGCGCAGCAAGGCTTCATTGGCGCCGTCGCCGGACAGCACGACGGTGTTGCGCAAATGCTCGGAGAGAAAACGTGCGCGATCCCGCGAGCGTTCGATGATCTTGACCTGCACGCGGCTGTCTTCGAGCGCGCGGGCCAGGCGAAAGCCGATGTTACCGCCGCCGGCCAGCATCACCCGGCGCACCGGCCGGTCGAGGCGGCGCAGCTCGGCGATGATCTTCGGCGCATTCTGCGCGGCAGAGACGAAGAACACTTCGTCTTCGGCTTCGATCGTTGTGTCGCCCTCGGGAATGATCGGCCGGCCGCGGCGGTAGATCGCGGCGACGCGGGCGTCGACGCCCGGCAGATGTTCCGGCAATTCCTTGAGCTGGCGCGACACCAGTGGCCCGCCGTAGTACGCGCGCACGCCGACCAGCTGTACCTTGTCGTCGGCGAACTCGACCACCTGCAGCGCGCCCGGATATTCGATCAGGCGCTTGATCTGATTGGTGACCAGCTGCTCCGGCGAGATGTGCATATCGACCGGAATCGAATCGGCGCCGAACAGCTTCTCTTCCTTGAGATAGTCAGTGGCGCGAATGCGCGCGATCTTGGTCGGCGTCTTGAACAGCGTGTCGGCGATCTTGCACGCCAACATATTGGTCTCGTCGCTGTCGGTGACGGCGATGATCATGTCGGCGTCGTCGGCGCCGGCTTCGCGCAAGACCTTGGGGTAGGACGCGTGCCCCCGGACCGTACGCAGGTCGAGGCGCTCCTGCAGGTCTTCGAGCGCAGCCGCGTCGGTGTCGACGACGGTCACGTCATTGCGTTCACTGGTGAGGTTTTCGGCGAGCGTCGAGCCCACCTGGCCGGCACCGAGAATGACGATTTTCATGGGCCGCGCACCTTACGCCTCTTGAATGCTGCACCGCAAGATGTTCGGCCACGGGGCCGTGGCATGCAATCCGCCTGCAGGGGTTAATGCTCAGGGCCTTGTAGGAACTTCGCCAATGCTTCGGCAATGGTGCTTTTTTACTATTCGCCGGGCAGGTCCACCCGCCTATAGTCATCCCACGCCGATGACGGGACACTTTCTGGTCACGCCGTCGGGGGCGCAGTTCCTTGTTGTTGTGGAAGTTTTTGCGGGCGGTCGTCGCTTCGGGGGAGGCGGCGGCCGCGCCGCTCTTCCAGATTGTGATTCGACCTCGCTTCGGCGGGGTCTTTTTCTTTGTGGCGCCCGTTGCGGGCCGCCTTTGCGCCGCTCAGCCGGCCTTTTCCAACAGCGCGTAATAGAAGCCGTCGTGCAGATTGCCGGGTGCGAGGCGCCGGCCGTGCGCGGTCGCTTCGCCCCATTCGGCATCGATGGCGATGGGGCTTGCATCGGCGGTCTCCGCGACGAAGCGCTCGATGACGTCGTCGCCTTCGGCGCGCAGGATCGAGCAGGTGGCGTAGAGCAGGCGGCCGCCGGGGCGCAGCATCGTCCAGCAGCCGTCGAGCAGGCGGCGCTGCTGCGCCTGCAAGGCGTCGATGTCGGTGTCGCGGCGCAGCCACTTGATGTCCGGGTGACGGCGGATCACGCCCGTGCCCGAGCACGGCGCGTCGAGCAGGATGCGGTCGAAGGCCTGGCCGTCCCACCAGCGCGCGGGTTCGCCGGCATCCCCGGCGATGATCGTTGCCGAGAGCTTCAGGCGACGCAGATTTTCGTCGATGCGGATCAGGCGCTGCGCATCGCGGTCGACCGCGGTCAGCGTCACGTCGTGGCCTTCCAGCAAGTGCGCCGTCTTGCCGCCCGGGGCCGCGCAGGCGTCGAGCACGCGCTGACCGGCTGTGGCGCCGAGCAGCTCGGCGGCCAACTGGGCCGAAGCATCCTGTACGGAAACCTGGCCGCCGTTGAAGCCGGGAATCTTTTCGACCGGTCGCGGTGCGGCCAGCGTCACCGCGTCGGCGACGTGCGGCACCGGCGTCGCGTCGATCTGCATTTCCGTCAGGCGCTGCAGATAGGCATCACGGCTCAGGCGTCGGCGGTTGACGCGCAGCGTCAGCGGCCCTTGTACGTTGTTGGCGGCCAGCACCGCTTCCCACTGCGTCGGCCAGTCGGCGCGCACGCGCTCGACCAGCCAGGCCGGGTGCGAGTAACGCACGGTTGCCGCGTCGCTGAGGCCGGCTTCCAGGGCTTCCTGCTCGCGCACGTAGCGACGCAGCACGGCATTGAGAAAGCCCTGCGATTTCGGCCGCTTCAGCAGCTCGGCGGCGTCGACGGTTTCGTTGATCGCGGCGTGCGGCGGTGTGCCGAGTTCGCGCAGCTGATAGAGGCCGACCAGCAGCAGCGAATGCAGGTCGTCGTCGACCACCATCGGTCGGTCGCTGAGCGCGGCGGCAATGGCCTGCAGCAGCGAGAAATCGCGTAGCACGCCGTAGGCGAGCAAGCGCATCATTGCGGCGTCGGCCGGCACGCGGAAGCGCTCGGCCGGCGGCAGGGCGTCGTCGAGGCTGGCGCCGCGCAACACGCGGCTCACCGCGCGGGCCGCAGTGGCGCGGACATTGGCGTGGTAGCGGGACGGGGACGCGGGTTTCATCGCGAGGGCCGGCATACGAAGGGCGCACATCATAGGCCTTGCCGGCGCGATGGCAATCGCGACCGCAAACCGGGATGCCGGTGCCGGCCGCAAATGTTGCGCGCGGCCGCGCGCCGGTCAGGCGTGGTGTGAGCGCTGCCGCTCGTCGGCCTCGATCATGTCCAAGAACTGCCGCTCGTAGCGTGAAACGGTGGCGCGCGCCCAGATCTGCAGGCTGCGGACGGCGCACCAGATCACGGTCGCCAGCAGGGCGTTGATGACGATGACGGCCATCAGCGAATGCGTGGCCGCCGGTGCCGGGCCGGAAGTGAGGCTGAAGATGCGGCCCAGTCCGTACCAGAAATGCGGCAGGAGCACTTCGATGATGCTGAGCATGACGGCGCCCAGCGCCATCCATTGCCGCGAGCCGACCCAGGCCAGATTCAGCAGTAGCAGACCGACGACCGCCAGTTTCAGCGGTCCGACGGTTGCAATGACTTGCATGAGCATCGAACTCCTCCGTTCGTGTCCCTCAGGGGCGCGCGCAAGCGCGGTGCCTGTGACGATGGGATGAACGGTAGCGACATACTCGACCGTACGGTGGCCGATGACGACAGACGGCGCTGTTCGGGCCGCTGAATTGCGTGCAGGTCAGCTGGGCGTCTGGCCGCCCGTCTGGCGGCGCTCGGCGCGTCGACGTTCGATCTCGTCGACCTTGGCGCGCCAGCGCTGCATCTCCTCGGTGTAGTCGTCGAGCACGCACTGTGCGCAGCCGCCGGCGCAGCAGTCCGGGCGGTCCGGCGGCGGCGGCAGTTCCTCGTCGTCTTCGTTCGGCAGCGGCGGTTCGGGGCTCATGCGAATTGGCGTCCGGCCAGAGTGCGGCCTTGTGCGACTTGTGCGGCCGGTAGTGGTTTGCCGCCCGGCCATTGCAGGCGCCGCAAGCTCAGCACGCCGTCGCCGGTGGCGACGACGATGCCATCGGCGCCACTGTCGACGATCGTGCCGGGTGCCTGGCCTGCCGCCGTCGGCGAAGGCGCGACCGCGTCGAAGATGCGCACACGCTCGCCCTCCAGCTCGGTCCAGGCGACCGGCACCGGGTTGAACGCCCGGACGTGACGCGCGATCTGCAGGGCCGGCAGCGTCCAGTCGATGCGTGCTTCGTCCTTGTCGAGCTTCTTTGCGTAGGTCGCGCCGTCGGCGGGCTGCGGTGTCGCCGTCAGCGTGCCGGCGGCGAGTCGCACCAGAGCTTCGACGATCAGCCGTGCGCCCATCGGCGCCAGTGCATCGTGCAGGCTCGCGGCGGTGGTCGTGTCGTCGATCGGCAGCGCTTCGCGCAACAGCATCGGGCCGGTGTCGAGGCCGGCGTCCATGCGCATGATGGTGATGCCGGTCTCGGTGTCGCCGGCTTCGATCGCGCGCTGAATCGGCGCCGCGCCGCGCCAGCGCGGCAGCAGCGACGCATGAATGTTGAGGCAGCCGTGCCGCGGAATGTCGAGCACCGCCTGCGGCAGGATCAGGCCATAGGCGACGACGACCATGACGTCCGGCGCCAGCGCGCGCAGCTCGTCCTGCTCGGTGGCGCCGCGCAGGCGTTCGGGTTTGAACAGCGGCAGGCCCAGTGCCTCGGCGCGCTGCGCGACCGGCGACGGCGTCAGCTTGCGGCCGCGGCCGGCGGGGCGATCGGGCTGGGTGTAGACGCCGACGATCTGATGACCGGCAGCATGCAGGGCATCGAGGGCGGCGACCGAGAACTCCGGCGTGCCGGCGAAGACCAGCCTCACGCGCGGCGGGCCTTGAGCAGTTTCTTCTGGATGCGCTCGCGCTTCAGCGCCGACAGATAGTCGATGTAGAGCTTGCCGTCGAGGTGGTCGATTTCATGCTGCACGGCCTGCGCCAGCAGACCCTCGGCGTCGAGTTCGAACGGTTGACCCTTGCGGTCGAGGGCGCGCAGCTTCAGGCGGTTGTAGCGCTGCACCTTGTCGGCAACGCCGGGCACCGACAGGCAACCTTCTTCCATTTCCTGGCGATCGCTCGGCTCCAGCACTTCCGGGTTGATGATGACGATCGGCTGCGGCTTGCTCTTGTCTTCGCTGCAGTCCATCACCGCCAGACGCAGCGCGATGCCGACCTGCGTCGCGGCGAGGCCGACGCCGGGGGCGTCGTACATCGTCTCGAACATATCGTCGATCAGCGTCTGCAGGGCGTCGTCGAACGTCGTGACGGGCTTGGCTTTCTCGCGCAGGCGCGGGTCGGGATGGTGGAGGATGGTGAGCAGCGACATGAGATGAAACCAGGCTTGAGAATCAACCGCTTAAGTTGACGGCAAACGATTGAACCGTCTAGAGTTTGTGCACATTGGCTTAGCCTCCGGGGGAAGCGCCGCCATGCGCAACTTGCGCAAGTATAACGGCTTGATGATCTTGCTCGGCGTGCTTCCGGCACTGCTGCTCGCGGCTTGCGCGCAGCACCCCGCCCTGCACGAACAGCATGACGGCATGGCTCTGCCGGAAGCGCCGGCCACCGGCGATGCTGGCCAGGTGGCACCGCCCGTCGCGCCGGCGCCGGCGCCGGTCCAGCCGGCCGCTGCAAGCCTGCGCAGCGACGCGCCCATGCACTACGTCGTCAAGAAGGGCGACACGCTGTGGGGCATCGCCAGCCACTTCCTGCGCGAGCCGTGGCAGTGGCCGGAGATCTGGTACGTCAACAACCAGGTCGCGAATCCGCATCTGATCTATCCGGGCGACGTGCTGACGCTGGTCTGGCGCGACGGCCGGCCGATGGTGATGGCGACCGACGGCTTGTCGGCCGACACCGAACATCTCGAACCGCGCGTACGCGAGCTGCCGCTCGCCGATGCGATCCCGACGATCCCGCTCGACGCGATTCGCGACTTCCTGCATTCACCGCGGCTGGTCGACGCCAAGCAATTGCGCAAGGCGCCGTATGTGCTGTCGTTCGTTGACCCGCACGTGGTCGAAGGCACCGGCAGCCTCGTCTATCTGCAGAACGTCCCGGACGGCAGTGCGACGCGCTGGGATACCGTGCGCCTCGGCCAGAAATTCGTCGACCCGGATACCGGCGAGATGCTCGGCTGGGAAGGCACCCCGGTCGGCAGCGTCGAGATTCGCGAATTCGGCAAGCCGGCCACGGCGTTGATCACCGACAGCACGCGCGAGACGCGGCCGGGCGATCGCCTGATCGAGCCGCTCGATGACGTCTACACCGCCAATTTCTATCCGCATGCCCCCGATCACGCCGTCGGCGGCCGCATCCTGTCGGTCTACGATGGCGTCTCGCAGATCGGCCAGTATCAGGTTGTCACGCTCAACCGCGGCACGCGCGAAGGCATCGACCCGGGAACCGTGCTGAGCATCGAGCAGGCCAACCGCACGGCGCGCGATCCGTACACCAATCGTCTGGTCAAGCTGCCGCCGCTATTCGCCGGCACGCTGATGGTGTTCAAGGTCGACGAGAAGGTGTCGTACGCGCTGGTGATGAGCGCCAAGCGGGAGATTCACGTGCTCGACCTCGTCGAGAAGCCGAAGCCCGGCGAGGACTATTGATGCGGGGTGCGTTTCCGCGCCCGGCCGGAGTGCCGTGTCCACGGCGCTGAACGCCTGGCTGACCCTCTGCCGCGCCCCCGGCGTCGGCAGTGCCGCTGTCGCAACCCTGATCGACGCCTTCGGCAGCGCCCCGGCCGCGGTCGCGGCATCGCGTGCGGCACTCAAGGGCCTGGGCCTCGACGCCGCGCAAATCGACGCGCTGAAAGCGCCGGACGCGGACGGCATCGCGCATGACCTCGACTGGCTGGCGGCACCGCAGCACACACTGCTGACCTGGGACGATCCTCGCTATCCGGACGCGCTGCGCGGGATTGCCAGCGCGCCGCCAGTGCTGTTCTGCCACGGCGATCCGGATCTGCTGGCGATGCCGCAGGTAGCCATCGTCGGCAGTCGCAGTGCCACCGCGCAGGGCATCGAGAACGCCAAGGCCTTCGCCGCCGAACTGGCGCGGCGCGGCTTCGTCATCACGTCGGGACTGGCACTGGGTATCGACGGCGCCGCGCATCGCGGTGCGCTCGATGCCGATGGTCACACCGTCGCGGTCTGTGCGACCGGACTCGACCGCGTCTATCCGGCGCGGCACAAGGGACTCGCACACGAGATCGTCGTGCGCGGCGCGCTGATTTCCGAGTTTCCGACCGGCGTCGCGCCGCTGGCCGAGAATTTTCCGCGTCGCAACCGCATCATCTCCGGGCTGGCGCTCGGTACGCTGGTGGTCGAGGCGGCGCCCGGTTCCGGCTCGCTGATCACCGCCCGCTACGCGCTCGAGCAAAGCCGCGAGGTCTTCGCGATTCCCGGCTCCATCCACAACCCGCAGGCGCGCGGTTGTCACGCGTTGATCCGTCAGGGCGCCAAGCTGGTCGAAACCGTCGACGACATTTTCGAGGAGCTGGGGCCGCTGCTCGGGCCGCTGCTGCGGCGTACGCCCGCGCCGCGCCCTGCCGATGCGACGCCACCCGATGATCCGCAGGCGGCGGCGGTGCTCGCCGTCCTCGGGCACGAGCGGCTCGATCTCGACGCGCTGCTGGCGCGCAGCGGCCTGCCGATCGGCGCGCTGCAGGCCGTGCTGACGCGCTTCGAACTCGACGGTCGGATCGTGGTCCAGTCAGATGGGCGCTACGAAGCCGTGCATCGCGCATGATCGGCAAATCCGGCGCGCTCTTTGCAAACGCATCAAAGTCATTACACTGCAGTTCACAGCACGGGAGACTCGCGACATGAAAGAAACGGTCCTGGATGTGCTGATGTACCTGTTCGAGAACTATCAGGAAGGTGAATTCTCGGACGCCGAGTACCACGACACCCTACGCGAGGAGCTGCTCGCCGCCGGTTTTCCGGACGAGGAAGTCGGCAGCGCCTTCGCCTGGTTGGATGGACTTGCGCAGCAGCGCCAGCTGCCGCTGGTGTTCGGCCCGAGCCGCGCCACACGTATTTATACGCGCGAAGAGACGGCGAAGATCTCGACCGACTGCCGCGGTTTCATCATCTACCTCGAGCAGCTCGGCATCATCAGCCAGGAAGCCCGCGAACTGATCATCGACCGCCTCATGGCCCTGGCCGAGGATGTCGATCTGGAGCGCGTGAAGTGGGTCTGCCTGCTGGTGCTGATGAATCAGCCGGACGCCGAAGAGGCCTTCGGTCACCTCGAAGAGCTGGTCTATTACCACGGCGACTTCAAGCACTAGCGACACCGACTGAACGGCTGCGCGGGCCGCCATCGCGCCTGCGGTGCTCGCCGTGCACGGCTCGGCTGTGCGCCGCAGGCGCGGCGGCGGCCCGGTTCGCGACGCCGCTCGATGCCGCTGCGCGTCCGTCCTCAAGCCCCACTCGCGATGGCCGCTCGGCGGTTTCAGGGCGGACTGTCGCGCGACGCCCGTTCTGTCGGCTGCGCCTGCGCTTGACCCGCTTGCCGGGTGCTTCCTGTTTTCTGACACGCCGGTTGCGCGCGGCGGCCTTGTGGCGGCGGTCCGCGGTGGCGATTTATTTGTCGCTGGCGATTTCGTAGCCCCTTCAAAGCAAAGCGAATTTACGGCCTCGCGTGTGCGCGTACGCGCACGCGGCCCGCTGGACAGCCGCCGAGACTTGCGCTTATAAGGCGCCCAAACGCGGTCGCCGACCGCTTCCACTAATTAGAGTGTGAATGAGCAAGAACCTGGTCATCGTTGAGTCGCCCGCCAAGGCCAAGACGATCAAGAAATATCTCGGCAAGGACTTCGAGGTCCTGGCGAGCTACGGGCACGTGCGCGACCTGGTGCCGAAGGACGGCGCCGTCGACGTGACGCACGGCTTCGACATGAAGTACCAGATCATCGATCGCAACGAAAAGCATGTGAAGGCGATCATCTCCGCGCTCAAGGAGGCGGACGAGCTGTGGCTCGCCACCGACCCTGATCGCGAGGGTGAGGCGATCTCCTGGCATCTGGCCGAGCTGCTGCGCGAGAAGAACGCGCTGAAGGGCAAGCCGGTCAAGCGCGTGGTCTTCTACGAAATCACGCAGCGCGAGGTGCAGAAGGCGATCGCCAATCCGCGCGACATCTCCGATGATCTGGTCAACGCCCAGCAGGCGCGCCGTGCGCTCGACTATCTGGTCGGTTTCAATCTGTCGCCGCTGCTGTGGCGCAAGGTGCAGCCGGGCCTGTCGGCCGGTCGCGTGCAGTCGCCGGCACTGCGTCTGATCTGCGAGCGTGAGGAACAGATCAAAGCTTTCGTGCCGCGCGAGTACTGGACGCTGGAGGCGCTGGTCGAAAAGGACACGCAGTCGTTCAGCGCCAAGCTGGTCGAGTTCGACGGGCGCAAGGTCGAGCAGTTCACGCTGACCAATGTGGTCGGCGCGATGGCCGCCAAGTCCGCCGTGCAGAAGGCCGCCGACGGCGTGCTGGTGGTCGGCTCGGTCGACAAGAAGCAGCGTCGCCGCAATCCGGCGCCGCCGTTCACCACGTCGACGCTGCAGCAGGAAGCCAACCGCAAGCTCGGGTTCACCGCGAGCCGCACCATGCGCGCTGCCCAGCAGTTGTACGAAGGCATCGACATCGGCGGCGAGACCGTCGGTCTGATCACCTACATGCGTACCGACTCGGTGAGCCTCGCGCAGGACGCGCTGGCCGATATCCGCCAGGTCATTCCGCAGCAGTTCGGTGCCAAGGCCTTGCCGCCGGAGCCGCGCTACTACAAGACCAAGAGCAAGAACGCGCAGGAAGCGCATGAAGCCGTGCGCCCCAGCTCGGCGGCGCGCGTGCCCAAGGAGATTGCCAAGTTCCTGTCGCCGGATCAGGCCAAGCTTTACGAGCTGATCTGGCGTCGCACGATCGCCAGCCAGATGACGCAGGCGGTCTACGACACGGTCACCGCCGAGCTGCGCGCCGGCGATGCGCCGGCCGGCGGCCGTGGCGCGCACGCATTCCGCGCCAGCGGTTCGACGCTGGTCGAGCCCGGCTTCATCGCTGCGTATCTGCAGAACGTCGACACGCCGAGCGGCAAGGAAGACGATGACGACGACAAGCGCCTGCCGGCGCTGGAAGTCGGTGACCGCCTGAACCTCAAGGATCTGGCCGCCGATCAGCATTTCACCGAGCCGCCGCCGCGCTATACCGAAGCGAGCCTGGTCAAGACGCTCGAGGAATACGATATCGGCCGTCCGTCGACGTATGCGTCGATCATCTCGACGCTACAGGCGCGCGATTATGTGCGCCTCGACGGCAAGGCGTTCTCGCCGACCGACGTCGGCATGATCGTCAACAAATTCCTGACCGATCACTTCACGCAATACGTCGACTACGAATTCACCGCGCATCTCGAAGACGAGCTCGACGCGGTGTCGCGCGGCGAGAAGCAGTGGAAGCCGCTGCTCGCGCAGTTCTGGGGCAGCTTCAAGCCGCGCGTCGACGAGAAGATGGAGTTGTCACGCACCGAGATCGCCGAAGATCGTCAGCTCGGCACCGATCCGGTCAGCGGCAAGCCGGTCTCGGCGCGCCTCGGCCGTTATGGGCCTTGCGTGCAGATCGGCACGCGTGACGATCCCGAAAAGCCGCGCTTCGCGTCGCTGCGCGCCAACCAGCGCATCGACACCATCACGCTCGAAGATGCGCTGGCGCTGTTCCGCCTGCCGCGCGATCTCGGCACGCTGCCGAGCGGCGAGGACGTGGCCGTCAACATCGGCCGCTTCGGCCCGTACGTGCGCTACGGCAAGAACTTCGTGTCGCTGAAGAAGGACGACGATCCGTACACCATCGAACTGCCGCGTGCGATCGAGCTGATCGAGCAGAAGATCGCGGCGATCGAAGCGGCGACGATCAAGACCTTCGGCGACACCGGCATTCGCATCATCAAGGGCCGTTTCGGGCCGTACATCACCGACGGTTCGCGCCGTGCGCGTATTCCCAAGGGCCGTGAGCCGGAATCGCTGACGGTGTTCGAGTGCGAGGCCTATCTGGCCGAAGCCGAGGCGGCGGCGCCGAAGAAGGGCGCGAAGAAGGCGACCAAGAAGGCTGCCGCAAAGAAAGCGCCGGCCAAGAAGGCCGCGACCAAGACGGCGACCAAGACCACGGCCGCGAAGAAGGCGACGAAGAAGGCAGCCGCCAAGTGACGATGGACATCGCGCCCTGGCATCTGCGCACGGCGATCGCTGCGCTGGACGCCGGAGGCGTGATTGCCTGTCCGACCGAAGCGGTTTGGGGACTGTCGTGCAATCCGCTCGATGAGCGCGCGTGCACGCGCCTGCTGCGGCTCAAGCACCGGCCCTGGGAAAAGGGCCTGATCCTGATCGCGTCCGACTTCGCCCAGCTCGAACCGTTCGTCGAGGTGCCGTCGAACAACGCCCTGAAGCGTGCGACGGCGACCTGGCCCGGTCCTGCCACGTGGATCTTCCCGGCCAGCGAGTTGACGCCAATGTGGATCAGCGGCGATCACGATGGCGTTGCCGTGCGCGTGACTTCGCACCCGCTGATGCGCGCGCTGACCAAGCGCTACGGCGGGCCGTTGGTGTCGACCAGCGCCAATCCCGCCGGCCGCGATCCAGCGCGTAGCGCATACGAAGTCCGCCGCTATTTTCGTGACCGCATCGACGCGGTCGTGCCCGGCGCGCTCGGCGGCCTGGCCAAGCCGACCACTATTCGCGATGTGGCCACCGGCCACATCCTGCGGCGATGAGCGTCGAGCCTGTCGACAGTACGGCGGTCGAGACCTATCTGCGCGGGCTGCAGCAGCGCATCTGCGAAGCATTGGAAGCGATCGAGGGCGAGCACGGGGCGCGCTTCGTTCGCGATGCCTGGCAGAAGCCAGCCGATAGTCCGCTGCAGGGCAGCGGCGAGACGCGCGTAATGAGCGACGGTCGCGTCTTCGAGCGCGCCGGCGTGGCGTTTTCGGATGTGCGCGGTAGCCGGTTGCCGCCGTCGGCGACGCAGAACCGGCCGGAACTGGCCGGTCGTGGCTTTCGCGCGATGGGCGTGTCGCTGGTTTTTCATCCGCGCAATCCGTATGTGCCGACGGTGCACGCCAATGTGCGGTTCTTCGTGGCCGAGGCGACGCATGCGCTCCCGGTCTGGTGGTTTGGCGGTGGCTTCGACCTGACGCCGTACTACGGCTTCGACGACGACGTGCGCCATTGGCACCGCACCGCGCGACGCGCCTGCGACGGCTTCGTCGATGCCGCAGGCGAACCCGCTTATCCGCGGTTGAAGCGCTGGTGCGACGACTACTTCTTTCTCAAGCACCGCGACGAGCCGCGTGGTGTCGGCGGCCTGTTCTTCGACGACTGGAATGTCGGCGGCTTTGCGCGCAGCTTCGCGTTGCAGCGCAGCGTCGGCGATCACTTTCTCAATGCCTACCTGCCGATCGTCGAGCGTCGCAAGGGCATGAGCTATGGCGAGCGCGAGCGCGATTGGCAGCTCTATCGGCGCGGGCGCTACGTCGAATTCAATCTGGTCTGGGATCGCGGCACGTCATTCGGCCTGCAGTCGGGCGGGCGCAGCGAATCGATCCTGATGTCGATGCCGCCGCTGGCGGCCTGGCGTTACGACTATCGGCCGGAGGCGGGGACGGCGGAGGCGGAACTGCTGGAGCAGTATCTGGTGGCGCGGGACTGGTAAGCGCTGGCGTGTCGTCCGCGATGCGTTTTGCTTTTTGCGTTTGACGTCGTCCTCGCAAGGACGAACTCGCAAGGACGAAGCGGAAACTCGATCCCCCGCTGTCACGACCGCGAAAACATCGCTGAGATGCGATGCCATAATCCGCCCATGACGCTCACCGAACTCCGCTATCTCGTCAATCTCGACAAGGAACGTCACTTCGGCCGTGCTGCCGAGCGCTCGTTCGTGTCGCAGCCGACGCTGTCAGTGGCGCTGAAGAAGCTTGAAGACGAGCTGGGATTGGCGCTGTTCGAGCGCAACCGCGGCGAGGCGCGGCCGACGCCGATTGGCGAGCGCATCATCGCTCAGGCGCGGCGCGTGCTCGACGAGGCGCGGCGCATCGAGGATCTGGCGCGCGAGGGGCACGACGAGCTGGCCGGGCCGCTGCGCTTCGGTGCGATCTACACCGTCGGGCCTTACCTGTTGCCGAATCTGGTGCCGGTGCTGCGCGAGCGCGCGCCGATGATGCCGTTGGTGATCGAAGAGAATTTCACCGCACGGCTGATGGAACAGCTGCGCGACAACGAGCTCGACGTGATCTGCGTGGCATTGCCCATCGAGCAGAACGGCCTGCATGCGTGGCCGGTCTACGACGAGGATTTCGTGGTACTGGTGCCGCCCGAGCATCACTGGGCGGATGCCGAGGCCATCCCGGCCAAGCAACTTGCGGGCGAGAAGCTGTTGCTGCTGGGGCCCGGACATTGCTTTCGCGAACAGGTCATCGAGGCCTGTCCGAAGTGCATCGACCCCGATCGCGACGGCCCGCAGCCGCAATCCGGCAGCTCGTTGGAGACGATCCGCCACATGGTGGTCGGCGGCCTCGGCATCACCGTGCTGCCGCGCTCGTCGGTCGACAATCGACCGGACGATCGTTCGCGCCTGATTGCCAAGTCGTTCGTGCCGCCGGCGCCGAACCGGCGTATCGCATTGGTCTGGCGCAAGACCTTTCCGCGCCGTCAGGCGATCACGCAGCTGCGCGATGCGATGCTGGCCTGCGGCATGCTCGGCGTGCAGTTCCTGCCCGACGTGCCGCCGCCGCGCGAGGACTGAGCGCACACCGCGCAGGCCTGGCGTCTGCCTGACGGTGCTGACCCGCGGGCCGCGTCCCGCGTCCGCGTTGCCAGGGCTTCGTTCACGGTGGGGTCGGGCGGCTCGTCTAGAATGGATCGCCGGGGTTCAAATCATGAAAGCAACCAAGATTCGTTCGCTGCTGTTGTGTTGCGCGCTGGGACTCGGCGTGCCGACCGTCGTCCACGCCGACGACGATGCCGTGCGACAGCAATTCAGCAACGCGCTGGAACAGGCGCGCGCGGGTGTCACGCCGGCCAAGGCCGACAGCCGTCAGCTGCGTGACTACGTGCTTTATCCGTATCTGCAGGCGGTGCGTATCCAGTCGCAGATTTCACGCGGCACGCCGGGCAGCGCCGATCAGGCGGCGGCCAGCTGGCTGCAGGCGCATCCCGACCTGCCGGTGGCGCGCGAGCTGCGCCGTCAGTGGCTGCTCGATCTGGCCGATCGTCAGGACTGGGCTCCGTTTCTGGCCAACGATGAAGGCGGCGAGCGCGATCGCACGCTGACCTGTTATCGCTGGCAGGCGCGCATTGCCACCGAAGATCCGGCGAAGGTGCGCGATGACTTGCTGGCGTTCTGGTCCGATGCCTCGCAAATGCCTGGCAACTGCAATCCGCCGTTCAATTGGCTGAGTGCGCAAGGTGTGGTCACGGTCGACGCGACTGAAAAGCGCGCGCGCAAGGCGCTGGTGGAAGGCAATACTTCGTTTGCCGCGGTGCTGATCGGACAGTTGCCGGATGACCGTGCCGCGCCGTTGCGGCAGTGGTTGCAGTTACTGCGCGATCCCCAGGGTGGGCTCGACCAGCTGGTCGCAACGCCGGGGACGCGCTACGTCTGGCCGGCGCTCGATGCGGCGTTCAGCAAGCTGTCGCGGCGAGACCCCGGCGCGGCGCAGGCAGTGCTGGCCAAGCTCGACCGGCAACAGCTGAGCCCCGAGCAGTACGACGAACTGGCGCGCGCCGTGGCGCTGGGCTATTCGTGGGACCGGGATGCGCGTGCACTGCCGGCGTTCCAGATGTTGCCGGAAGCGGCGGTCGACGACGCGGTCCGCGAGTGGCGCATTCGTGCGGCGCTTTGGAATGGTGACTGGCAGTTGGCCGCCGGCTGGCTGCAAGCCTTGCCGCCGGCGATGGCATCGTCGTCGCGCTGGTCATACTGGCGTGCGCGTGTCGCCGAGAAGCTCGGCCAGAACGATGTTGCCAAGGCGCAGTACGCTGCGCTGGCCAAGGATGACGGCTACTACAGTGTGCTTGCGGCCTGGCGGCTCGGCGCGCGTTACGAACCGCCGGCGCGCACGCTCGATGAAGATCGCGGCGTGCAGAAGCACTTGCTGGAACAGTCTCCGGCCTTGCTACGCGCGCGCGAGTTGTATCGCGTCCACGAAATCCGCTGGGCCAATGCCGAGTGGTATGCCGGTACGCAAGCGCTCGATCCAGCGCAGACCGAGCAGGCGGCGTTGATGGCGTCACGCTGGGGTTGGCACCTGCAGGCGGTGATCCTGCTGTCGCGGCTGAGCATCTACAACGCCTTCGACGTGCTTTATCCGAAGAAGATCTACGCCGATGCCATCCACCAGGCGGCCAAGCACAGTGGTCTGCCGCCGGCGTGGATCTACGGTGTGATGCGCCAGGAAAGCCTGTTCATGCCGAACGCCGTGTCGGGCTCCGATGCGCTGGGTCTGTTGCAGCTCAAGCTCGGTACTGCCCGCGACGCAGCGCGACGTGCCGGCTTGCCGCGTCCGGATCGCGATGACCTGTTCGACCCGAAGACCAACATCGCACTCGGTAGCGCCTATCTGCGACAGATGACCGACCGTTACGGCGGCCAGTTCGTGCTGACCGTGGCGTCGTACAACGCGGGTCCGAATGCGGTGGCGCGCTGGCTGCCGGACGCGCCGCTCGATGCCGACGTGTGGATCGAGAACGTGCCGTACAACGAGACGCGTCAGTACGTCGAACGCATCGCCTGGCACATCGCCGTTCACGACTGGCAGACCAACGGCAAGATTCGTGACTTCGACGATCTGCTGCAGCCGGTGCGCGGCGCCAGCTCCTGATACGCCGCCGATCATGAAACGCTATCTGGTCGGCGGTGCGGTCCGCGACCGGCTGCTCGATCTGCCGGTCAAGGAGCGCGATTGGGTCATCACCGGCGCCAGCCCCGAGCAGATGCTGGCGCTGGGCTACCGTACGGTCGGCAAGGACTTCCCGGTCTTCCTCGATCCGCAGAGCGGCGAGGAATGCGCGTTGGCGCGCACCGAGCGCAAGTCCGGGCGCGGTTACCAGGGCTTCACGTTCCATACCGGCCCCGACGTTACGCTCGAAGACGATCTGCGCCGCCGCGACCTGACCGTCAATGCGATGGCCGAGGACGCCGATGGTCGGCTGATCGATCCGTATGGCGGCCGCCGCGATCTGGACGCGCGCATCCTGCGGCATGTGTCCGAAGCCTTTGTCGAGGACCCGGTGCGCGTGCTGCGCATCGCGCGCTTTCACGCGCGATTCGCGCCGCTGGGGTTTCGTGTCGCCGACGAGACGCTGGCCCTGATGCGGCAGATCGTCGACAGCGGCGAGGTGGATCACCTGGTCCCCGAGCGGGTCTGGCAGGAAATGGTCAAGGCCTTCGCAACGCCGGCGCCGAGTGTGTTTTTCCACACGCTGCACGCCTGCGGCGCGTTGGCGCGCGTGATGCCGGAGCTGGCGGCGTTGTCCGGCGTGCCGCAGCGCGCCGACTATCACCCCGAGGTCGACACGCTCGTGCATACGCTGATGTGTGTCGACGTCGCCGCGCGCGCCGGGTATGCCTTGCCGGTTCGTTACGCGGCGCTGGTGCACGATCTCGGCAAGGCCGAGACGCCGTCCGCCGAATGGCCGTCGCACCGTCGCCATGATGCGCGTGGGGTGCCGCTGGTCGAGGCGTTCTCGGCGCGCTTGCGCGTGCCGTCGGTGTGCCGCGATCTGGCGATCGTGCACACGCGCGAACACCTGTTGATTCACCAGGCGCGCGAGCTGCGGCCGCGGACCTTGCTCGAATTGCTGGAGCGAATGGGCGCTTTCCGCCGTGGTGACACCTTCGAGTCCACGCTCGAGGCCAGCCTCTGCGATGCACGCGGGCGGCTCGGCTTTGAAGACGACCCCTATCCGCAGGCCGCGTATTTGCGTGACGCGCGCGCTTGCGCGGCGACCCTGCAGGCGCGGGACGTGATGGCCGAAGACGTCACGCTGCAGGGGGCGGCGATTGGCCAGCGCTTGCAGGAGCGGCGCGTGGAAGCGCTCAAAGTCTGGCGTGATGCCGGTCGCGCGTCGGCGTCCTGACGGACGTCGACGGTACGCCCGCGCCCAGATAGCCCAGCACCATTTCAATGGTCGCCGCCTCGATCTGCGCGGTCGATAGCGGCGCGGCGGGCGGGTCGATCACCGCGGCATGCACGAGCGCCTGCACGGTGGTGATCAGCATGTAGGTCGCCAGGTCCAGATCCTGCGGGCCGATCTGCTCGCGATGCGCTTCGAGCACGCTGCGAATGCGGGCGTGAACCCCGAGATGATCATCGCTCTCCGATTTCGGCGGATCGAAGAACGGCAGCTCGGCTTCGAGGACACGGTGCAGCTGCGGGTCGAGCAGGTGACCGTGCAGGCTGGCCTGGACCAGCGCGGTGATGATCTCGCGCAGGCTGCCCCCGGCCGTTGCTGTGAGCGCAACATCGAGCATCTCGTGAATCTCTCGCCCATGGCGCTCGTGCAGCGCCGTGATCAGGGCGTCCTTGTTCGGAAAGTACTGGTAGAGCGAACCGACACTGACGCCAGCCAGTTCGGCGACGCGGTTGGTGCTCATTGCCGCATAGCCATCGCCCGACAAAATGCGAGCAGCGGCGTCGAGGATGGCTTCGACGGTGGCCTGCGCGCGCTGCTGACGCGGCAATTTCCTGGGCCTCTCGATCTGCTTCATGCGGTCGCCCCAAATGCGAGTATTGAACGTGAGTGATAGCTCGTATTATAGGCGGAAGGCGAGTCATTGCTCGCATTGCTTGGGGGTGGGGCGTCGACGTTGAGCGCCGCTTCCCAAGACGCAGCCTGACGATCGACTGACTGTCGGACGTCTGCCACGGAAGATTCTTGACAGTGCAATATTTGCACATACAATGTCTGCCCAAGCAAACATTGCATTGGCAAATAGTACGACGTGAGGCTGCTGTGGCGACGAAGCACTACGACATCAAGACCTTTCGCTCGTCCGAGAGCATCGGCTACCTGCTCAAGCGCGCGCAGGCCCGGATGCAGGACGTGGCGGAATCGGTATTCGCGCCGCATGACATGAGCTTCGTGCAGTGGATTGCAATGCTGAAGCTCTCCGAAGGACAGGCGCAGACCGCCAGCGATCTATGCCGGGCGATGTGCCACGACAACGGCGCAGTGACGCGCATGCTCGACACGCTCGAGGAACGTGGCTTTGTCAGCCGGCAACGCAGCCAGCAGGATCGGCGCGTCGTCGAACTGACGTTGACCGCCACCGGTGCCGCGCAGGTCGAAGCGCTGAAGCCAAAGTTGATCGACGAACTGAATCTGCTGCTCACCGATTTCAGCGCGGCTGAATTCAGTGAGCTGACCCGGTTGTTGGACAAGTTGTACCAGGCGCTGGATGCGCGACATTCGGCGGCCCGCCAAGGAGTGAATTGATGAAAGCGACAACAGTGAGCCGCGTCGCGGCATCGCTGGCTCCCGCCCTGCTGCTCGCGGCCTGTGTGCTGCCGCCGAAAGAGCCGCCGCAGGCGACCGCGATCAATGTCGAAGGCCTGGGCCTCGACGGTGCGCGTCAGGGGCCGGTGACCGATGGTTGGTGGAAGTCGTTCGGCGACCCACAGCTCGACGCGCTGATCGACAAGGCGATCGCCAGCAGCCCGAGCCTCGCCGAGGCTGTCGCGCGCGTGCGCAGCGCCCACGCACAGATGCAGGCCGCCGGCGCCGGCGGCCGCCCGGACTTCTCGATCAACGGCAACGAAGTGCGCCAGCGCCTGCCGAAGAACTACATCTATCCGGCGCCGTACGCCGGTGGTGAGTACTGGGTTGGCCAGATCGAAGCGAACATGAGCTGGGACCTCGATTTCTGGGGCGAGCAAAAGCGGCTTCTCGATCAGGCCAAGCTGTCGTCGCAGGCCTCTGAGCTCGATGTCGAGTCGGCCAGGCTGGCACTTGCCGGCTCCATCGCGCAGTCCTATGTGAACCTGTACACCGCCTACGCAATGGCCGACATCGCCACGCAGGCCGAGCAGCAGCGCGAAGCCCTGCTGAAGCTGACCGAGGACCGCGTGCACGCCGGGCTCGATACGCAGCTCGATGTGAAAAGTGCCGAGGCGCTGCTGCCGCAGGCTCGCGAACAGCGTCTGCAAGCCGAGGCTTCGCGCGACATGGCGGTGCACAGCCTTGCGGCGCTGAGCGGCCAGGGCGCGAACGCCTATGTGACGATCAAGCGCCCGGCGCTGAAGCTCGATGCCGCGCTACCGCTGCCGCAAGACCTGCCGATCGACCTGCTTGCGCACCGCCCCGATGTGCTGGCGGCGCGCGCGCGCGTCGAAGCGGCGATGGCCGGCCGCGCGGCCGCCAAGGCGGCGTTTTATCCGCAGATCAGCCTGACCGCGCTGGCCGGCTATCAATCGGTCAGCCTCGACACGCTGCTGCATGGCAGCAGCGGCGTCTGGGGTTTCGGGCCGAGCGTTCATCTGCCGATCTTCGATTCGCAGCGCCTCAAGGCCAGCTACCGCGGCGCCACTGCGGACCTCGACACGGCCGTTGCGCAGTACAACCAGACCGTGCTCGACGCGGTGCGCGATGTCGCCGACCAGCTGACGCGCAGCCGTTCGCTGATGCAGCAGCTCGACCAGTCGCAGCAGACGCTGGCCGCCAGTGAGGCGGCGTTCGACCTGGCCAAGCGCCGCTACGCCGCCGGCCTGACCTCGCGTCTGGTGGTGCTCAATGCCGAGTCGAACGTGCTGAGCGCGCGCCGCGACGTCGTCACTGTGAAATCCAATCTCGTCATTGCCCGCGTCACGCTGCTGCTGACGCTGGGCGGAAGTTTCAATCCTCAACCGCCGGATGCCGATGCCGGTGCCGGAGCCACGTCATGAACAATCCGAATCCTGCTACCGAGACGCCTCCCGCCAACGGCAAGCGTCGTCAGCGCCTGATCATCCTGGCGGTAATCGTGCTGATCGCCCTCATCGCGTACGCCGCGTACTGGTTCCTCTACGCGCGCTACTACCAGAGCACCGACGACGCCTATGTGTCGTCCGACATCGTGCAGATCACCGCCGAAGTGCCCGGCACGGTGACCGCCGTGCACGTCGACGACACGCAGCATGTCGAGCGCGGTCAGCTGCTCGTCGCGCTCGATCCGGCCGACGCGCAGATCGCCGCAGCGTCGGCAGAGGCCGAACTGGCGCGCACGGTGCGCACGGTGCGGGGCCTGTTCTCGCAGAGCACCGGTTTGCGTGCGCAGATCCGCAGCACACAGGTGACGCTGAAGGCCGCGCGTGGCGACCTCAAGCGGCGCCTGGCCGTTGCTGCTGATGGCGGCGTCTCGGCCGAAGAGTTGCAGCACGCGCGTGATCGCGTCGCCGAGCTCGAAGCGTCGCTGTCGACCGCCCAGGAGCAGTTGGCCACCAACAATGCGCGTATCGACAACACGACGATCGCCGACAACCCGGAAGTGCGTGCCGCCGCCGCCCAGGTTCGCGATGCCGAGCTATCGCTGCGCCGCACCCAGATCTACTCGCCGGTGACCGGTACGGTGGCGCGCCGCAGCGTGCAGATCGGTTCGCGCATCGCTGCCGGCACGCCGCTGATGGCGGTGGTGCCGCTGGCCAATGTCTGGGTCGACGCCAACTTCAAGGAAGTGCAGCTCGAACAGATGCGCGTCGGCCAGCCGGTTGACGTGCAGGCCGACCTGTACGGTGGTGACGTCACGTATCACGGCCATGTCGCCGGCATCGGCGCCGGCAGCGGCAGTGCGTTCGCCCTGCTGCCGGCGCAGAACGCGTCGGGCAACTGGATCAAGATCGTGCAGCGTCTGCCGGTGCGCATCGCCCTCGACCCGAAGGAAGTCGCGGCGCATCCGCTGCGCGTCGGTCTGTCGATGGACGTCAAGGTCGACCTGCACGATACGTCCGGCCCGCTGATCGCGACGCAGGTGCGCAGCACGCCGCAGGTCATCAAGCCGTCGGAAGACCATGACGCCAAGGTCGATCAGCTGATCGCCGACATCATCGCGCGCAACGGTGGCGACACCGATACCGCGGAGCAGGGCACGCCGTGAGCCAGACCGCCGCCACTGCCGGGCCGGCGCCCGTCGCGTCGCGCGGCCTGGTTGCCATCGCGCTCGCGCTCGGCACTTTCATGCAGGTGCTCGACACGACGATTGCCAACGTGTCGATTCCGACGATCTCCGGCAACCTCGGTGTATCGTCGGATCAGGGCACCTGGGTCATTACGTCGTTCGCCGTCGCCAACGGCATTTCGGTGCCGTTGACCGGCTGGCTGATGCAGCGCTTCGGCGTCGTGCGCACCTTCGTCGTCTCGGTGCTGCTGTTCACGCTCGCGTCGTTTCTCTGCGGCGCGGCGTGGAGCCTGCCGGCGCTGCTGGCGTTCCGCGTCATGCAGGGTGCGGTCTCCGGGCCGATGATTCCCGGTTCGCAGGCGCTGCTGATCTCACTGTTCCCGCCCGACAAGAAGGGCGCGGCACTGGCGATCTGGTCGATGACCACCCTGGTCGCGCCGATCTGTGGACCGATCCTCGGCGGCTACATCTCCGACAACTATTCATGGCCGTGGATTTTCTATATCAACGTGCCGGTCGGCCTGTTCTGTGCGGCGATCTGCTGGCAGGGCTTGAAGCATCGTGAAACGCCGACGCGCAAGCTGCCGGTCGACACCATCGGCCTGAGCCTGCTCGTGGTGTGGGTGGGGTCGCTGCAGATCATGCTCGACAAGGGCAAGGACGCCGACTGGTTCCACTCATCGTTCATCGTCGTGCTGGCGGTGGTCGCCGTGGTCGGTTTCATCGCGTTCATGATCTGGGAGATCGGCGAGAAGCATCCAATCATCGATCTGTCGCTGTTCAAGAACCGCAATTTCTCGCTCGGCACGATGGTTTTGTGCCTGGGTTACGCGGTGTTCTTCGGCGCGGTCGTGCTGCAGCCGTTGTGGATGCAGACCTGGCTCGGCTACAACGCCACCTGGGCCGGCCTCGTCGCCGCGCCCAGCGGTGTCGTCGCCGTCTTCCTGTCGCCATTGGTCGGACGCAATATCGCCAAGTTCGACGCGCGCCTGTTCGCAACGGCCGCGTTCATCTTCTTCGCGATCTCGTACTTCATGCGCGCCGGCTACACCGCGGACGCCAGCGCCGAGGCCTACATCATGCCGCTGCTGGTACAGGGTATCGGCATGTCGATGTTCTTCGTCTCGGTGCTGCAGATCCTGCTCGACGGCGTGCCCGACCATCAGGTACCGGCCGCTTCAGGCTTGTCGAACTTCCTGCGCATCACCGCCGGCAGTTTCGCGACGTCGATCATTACCACCAGCTGGGATCGTCGCGCAGCACTGCATCAGACGCGGCTGGCCGAGGCGTCGAGCGCCTATGACCCGACGCTGCGCGGCGCCGTCGATACGCTGCACGGCATGGGCATGACCGACCAGCAGGCACTGGGGTCGATCACGCACTCGCTGGGCAATCAGGCCTATCTGATGTCGGCGCTCGACATCTTCTGGGTCAGCGGCTGGTTGTGCCTGGGGATGATCGTGCTGGTCTGGTTCACGCGCCGCCCGCATGGCGGGGCGCACGCGGTGGCCGCCGACTGATCACGCGGCCCCGCGTCGTGCTCGGCTACGTGATGCTTGCTGCTGCCCGCCGTCAGGTGGGCAGCAGCAGTAGCAGCGCCGCACCGAAGATGATGCGGTACCACGCAAACAGCGTGAAGCGATGCGATTGCACGTAGCGCAGCAGCCACTTCACCGCAATGAACGCGACGATGGCCGACACCACGAAGCCGATCGTGAACTGTGTCCAGTCTTCCTGCGCGAACGCATTGCTCTTCAGCAGCTTCAGCATTTCATAGCCGGTTGCCGCGAACATCGTCGGGATGCCGACCAGAAACGCGAACTCGGTGGCAGCGGGACGCGAGGTCAGGCCGACCAGCATCGCCGCGAAGATCGTCGAGGCCGAGCGCGAGGTGCCGGGAAACACGGCGGCCAGGATTTGCGCCAGACCGACGACGATGGCGATCTTCCAGGTCACGACCGTGCTCGGGCTCATGCCCTTGGCATGCCATTCGATGACCAGGATCGCGAGGCCGCCGATGATCAGCGCCCAGGCGATCGGCGCTACCGTCTCCGGCAGCTTGAGCCCCGCCTTCTCGGCAATCAGGCCGCCGACGCAGGTAATCAGAAACGCCGCCGACAGCTTGAAGAAGTAGTCGCGGTTGTCGGCGGATTTGTTGAAGCCGACCGTCAGATCCCAGAGGCGCTGGCGGTAGATCAGCACGACTGCGAGCATCGCGCCGGCCTGGATGCCGACGTTGAACAGGTCGGAGCGGTAACCCAGCCAATGCTCGGCGATCAGCAGATGCCCGGTGCTGGAGATCGGCAGGAATTCGGTGATGCCCTCGATGATGCCGAGCAAAATGGTGTTGATAATGGAGTCCACGCGGTTCCTGAAGGTCGGCGGTAGGGAAGGAAGCGCAAGAATAAAGGAGAGCTCATGACCACGCCTACCGACGACAGTCCGGTCGTTCTGGTGACGGGGGCGGCACGCCGCATCGGCGCGCAGATCGCACGATTGCAGCACGAGGCCGGTTGGCGCGTGCTGGTTCACGCCCGCCATTCCAGCGACGAAGCGGCGGCGCTGGTCGAGGCATTGTGTGTTGCCCGCGCCGGCAGTGCGTCGCTGCTGATCGCCGATTTGGCCGACCCGGCAGCGATTGCCGCGCTGGCGCACGACGCGCATCGCATATGGGGCCGGCTCGATGCGCTCGTCAACAACGCGTCGAGCTATTTTCCGACGCCGGTCGGGAGCATCGAAGCGGCGCAGCTCGACGATCTGTTGGCGTCGAACCTGCGTGCGCCGCTGTTGCTGACGCAGGCCTGTCGCCCGCACTTCGCGCCGGGTGCGGCAGTCGTCAACATCATCGATACGCAGACGCCGCGGCCGCAGCCGCCACACAGTGCTTATTTCGCGGCCAAGGCCGGATTGTGGTCGCTGACCGAATCGCTGGCGGTCGAGCTGGCGCCGCAGATCCGCGTCAACGGCGTCGCCCCAGGGCACATGATGTGGGCGCTGGCCGGCGGCGTCGAAGGCGAGGCCGAGCAGGCCCGCGAACTGGCGCGCATCCCGCTGGGCCGCCTTGGCGGCGCGATCGAAATCGCCCGTGCCGTACGTTTTCTGCTGTCGGACGATGCCGCCTATATCACCGGCGCGATCCTGCCGGTCGACGGCGGTCTGCGGCTCAGCTGAGCTGCAGGTATTCGAGCGTTTCGCCGACGAAAGCCGCCTGCGGTCCGAAGCGGCGCTCGTGAAACGCAGCGTGCCCGCCGGCGTCGACGGTCAGTACCGTGCTGCAGCGCGTGCCGTAGGCCGGGCTGCTGATGAAAGCCGACGACAGGAAGCGCTCGCGATCGAGGCCGACACCGGTTTCCGGCAGGTCGGCATCCGCCGCCGGACGCGGGTCGGCAAGGGCCGCGAACAGCGTGTCACTGGCAGTGTCGGCGTCGCTGCACCACTGCTGCAAACGCGATTTGAGCGTGACCAGCTTCGGCCACGGCGTGTCGAGGCTGGCGTTGCTGACGGCGTGCAAGCCCGGTTCGAGGCGCTGCATCGTGAACTGCGGCAGATTGCTCAGATACCAGACGCCGTTGCGGTCTCCGAGCAGCAGATTGAAGCCGGCGTAACGGCTGGCGCTGGCGGCCAGCGCTTCGCCGTAGCGCTGCGCATCCTGCGTGCCGCGCAGATAGCCGGCGACCAGTTGGCCGCGCGACGGCGCCGCCGGGTCGGTGGCTTCCATGCGTCGCACATTGGTGACCGCGGCCCAGCGTCCGGCGCTGCCGACCGCGAGCCAGCCGCCGTGCTGCTGCAGGTCGCGGCCGCCGAAGATCTGCGGCGCGTCGTCCCAGTAAGAGGCCGGCGCCGTCGGGCGCGCATGAAACTCGTCGCGATTGGCGGCGAGCACCAGCGAGTAACGAGGATGCGCGTCGAGCGCGAGGGCAATCAGGCACATGGCGCGCGACTATCGGGTGCGCGACGCTTGCGGTCAACCGTACGGCCCTGATTCGGCCGGCGGGTCTATAGTGTGGACATGAGCAAGCGCAAGCCGAAACTGAGCGAATACGAACAGTCGCAGCTGCAGGCCATCGAGCAGTGGCGCGACGCGCCGCCGGATTGGGGCACGCGCGCGATGCGTACGCCGACGCGCATCGCCTCGTTCGCGGCGCAGAAGCTGGTGCCGGCGCGGGTGCTGCGCGCGACGATGCGCGGCGTCGATCGAGCAGCGGGTTGGAGCGCCGTGCATCGCGACGTACTGAAGGCGGCCGGCGTCGCCGATCTGGCGCAGTTGCGCGAGCGGCCGCTCGAAGATTGCGACCGTCTTGCGCAACGCATCGAGCTGCGCTCGATGGCGCTCGGCGGCACCGGCGGCGCGGTGTTCGGCTTCGCCGGCGCACTGGGCATCGCGGCCGACGTGCCGACCCTGATCGCGCTGGCGTTGCGCACCATCCACCGCACGGCCTACTGCTATGGCGAGGATTGGCGGGTGCCGGAGCGCAAGGGCCTGGCGATCGGCGTGTTTGCGCTGGCATCGGCCAATACGCTCGAAGAAAAGCAGACCGCCTGGCAGGCTTGGGCTGAAGGCGGTGATCTGTTCGTCGAAGCCTGGCGCGATGGCATCGAGCGCGTCGCCGAGCGCCATCTGGCCAAAGGTGCGGCGCAGCTGAGCCTGAAGAGCCTGGCCGACCGCATCGGCGTCAATCTGGCCAAGCGCTCGCTGTTCGGCCTGGGCCTGATGCCGGTCATCGGCGCTGTGATCGGCAGTGCCATCAATGCCGGCTACATGCAGGACATTGCCGAGATTTCGCAGCGCGCGCTGCAGTATCGCTGGCTGCAAGCCCGCTATCCGGATCTGCATAAAGTCCTGGCCGGACCGGTGTAACACCGGCTTCACTGGCCTGTCATAGACTGTCCGTCCCGGCTTTCGACGCGATGCGTCACGGTCTATTTGCGGACGATTTGCATGAGTCAGACCCCGCCCGAATTGGAATTGCAGCCTGCGGACCTGTTCCTGAACCGCGAGCTGTCCCTGCTTGAATTCAACCGCCGCGTGCTGGCACAGGCGCTCGACGAAGACGTGCCGCTGCTCGAGCGGCTCAAGTTCCTCTGCATCTCCAGCGCCAATCTCGACGAGTTCTTCGAGATTCGCGTTGCCGGCCTGCAGCAGATGGCCGAGCTCAATCCGCTCACGCGCGGCGCCGACGGCATGCGTCCGGCCGAGGCGCTGGCCGCGATCAGTACCCGCGCCCGCGCGCTGGTCGCCGAGCAGTACCGCACCTTCAACGAGGTGCTGATCCCGGCCCTGGAGCGCGAGAAAATCCGCTTTCTGCGCCGCACCGAGTGGAGTGCCGATCAGGACGCCTGGCTGCGCACCTATTTCCAGAACGAGCTGATGCCGGTGCTGTCGCCGATGGGGCTCGATCCGGCGCATCCGTTCCCGCGCATCCTCAACAAGTCGCTGAATCACATCATCCAGCTCAGCGGCAAGGATGCGTTCGGTCGCAACGCGGCGCTGGCCGTGGTGCAGGCGCCGCGCTCGCTACCGCGCCTGATCCAGATTCCGCGCGAGGTGCCGGGCAGCGGCCCTTATGATTTCGTGTTCCTGTCGAGCGTCATCCACGCCTACGCCGACGAGCTGTTTCCCGGCATGCAGGCGACCGGCTGCTATCAGTTCCGCCTGACCCGCAACTCCGATCTGCTGGTCGACGAAGAAGAAGCCAAGGATTTGATGGAAGCGCTGGAAGGCGAGCTGTCGCAGCGCCAGTGGGGCGACATCGTGCGCCTCGAGGTCGCGCACAACTGCCCGGACGACATGGTCCAGTATCTGGCTGACGTCACGCAGCTGGATCCCGACGACGTGTTCCAGGTCAACGGCCCGGTCAATCTGAATCGCCTGCTGGCTATTCCGGACATGATCGACCGGCCCGATCTCAAGTATCCGCCGTACGTGCCGCACGTGCCCAAGGCCTTGTCCGGCGATCTGTTCACGGCGATCCGCGAGCGCGATCACCTGCTGCATCACCCGTACGAATCGTTCACGCCGGTCGTCGAATTTCTGCGTCAGGCGGCACGCGATCCGAAGGTACTGGCGATCAAGCAGACGCTGTATCGCACCGGCGATCAGTCGGCGATCGTCGACGCGTTGATCGAGGCGGCCAGCAACGGCAAGGAAGTGACAGTGGTCGTCGAGCTGCGTGCGCGCTTCGACGAGGCCAACAACATCGACCTCGCTGAAAAGCTGCAGGACGTCGGTGCGCATGTCGTCTACGGCGTGGTCGGCTACAAGACCCACGCCAAAATGTGCCTGATCGTGCGTCGCGAGGAAACGCTCGGTACCACGCCGGGCGGCCTGCGCTACTACGCGCATCTGGGCACCGGCAACTACCATCCGAAGACCGCACGCCTGTACACCGACTACGGCTTCTTCACCGCCGATGCGCAGATCTGCAGCGACGTGCATACGGTATTCCTGCAGCTGACCAGTCTCGGCAAGGTCACCAAGCTCGAGCGGCTGCTGCAGTCGCCGTTCACGCTGGCCAAGCAGTTGCACGCCAAGATCGAGCGCGAGATTGCGCATGCGCAGGCCGGGCGTCCGGCGCGCATCATCGCCAAGATGAATGCGCTGGTGGAGTCGGAGATGATTCAGGCCCTGTACCGCGCGTCGCAGGCCGGTGTGCGCGTCGACCTGATCGTGCGTGGCATGTGCTCGCTGCGACCGGGCGTGAAGGGGCTGTCGGAGAGCATCCAGGTGCGCTCGGTGATCGGCCGTTTCCTCGAACACCACCGCGTCTACTACTTCGCCAACGGTTCCGAAGGCGTGACCGAGGCCGATTTGTATCTATCCAGCGCCGACTGGATGGAACGCAATCTGTTCAAGCGCGTCGAAGTCGCGTTTCCGATCCTCGAAAAGAAGCTGCGCAAGCGCGTACTCGCCGATTTGCACGGTTACCTCGACGACACCGCGCAGAGCTGGATGCTGCAGGCCGATGGTTCGTACTCGCGGCCGACGCCCGGCGAGCAGAAGCCAATCCAGCAGCGCCTGCTCGAAACCGTCTAGGTCGCCCGGGCGGCGCGTCAGTACAGCGCCAACGGCGGCGCGGCTCGGGTGTCGCGCGCAGTGGCGACGCGCAGTACGTGGTTGTGCAAGTGGTCGGCGAGGCGCAGCGCCAGCGCGACAATGGTCAGCGTCGGATTGGCCCAGCCCGAGGTCGGAAACACCGAACTGCCGGCGACGAACAGATTGTCGATGCCGTGGATGCGGCAGTCGGCATCGACCACACCACGTCGCGCGCTGGCCGCCATGCGCGTCGTGCCGATGTGGTGGTAGCCGCCGATCGGATGCTGGCCGATCAGCGGGTCGATCTCCCACGGTAACTGCGGATCGTCGAGCCAGGCGGCTGGTTCGACATGACCGAGATCGCGGCGGCGCAGGCCGGCGTCGACGGCCAGGGCCAAGGTACGGACCGTGCGCTTGTCGATTTCGGACAGGCGCCAGTTGAGCTGCAGCTTGGGCATGCCGAGCGCATCGCATTCGTCGCCAAGCGTCACGCGGCTGTCGGGGTTTGGCGCCTGTTCGGCGCGGACCGAAAGATAGAGCCCGCGACCGCCGAACTGCACCAGCGACCATGGACGCAGCGGGTCGAGTCCGCGCTTGATCCAGCTCGCGACGCGCTTGCTCGTGCGCCACAGCAAGCGACCGTTGCGGGTCGGTGCGACCCGATGTTTGATCGTCGAGTACAAACGCATGCCGATCGGCGACGTGCCGTCCGCAGGCAGGCGCACGCGTGGGACGAACGAGCTGTTGAGGATGTGCTGCGTCTGCTGCAATTCGTCGCTGGCGCGCAGCGTCGCCGCTTGGCGTTGACCGCCGGCATGCGACTGCTGGAACAGTTTCAATGTTTGCCACAGGCGCCGCGTCTGCAGGCGACCGCCGCGTGCGTGCGGGTGTTCCATGAAGAAGCGGCCGACCAGATCGTGTGTATTGCCGACGCCCTGGGCCTGACGCGAGCGTGAGGCAAGCAGCAGGCGCGGGTTCTCCAGGCCGCCTGCCGCCAGTACATAGCTGCGTCCTTCGACGACCCCGACGCGGCCATCGAGTGCGGCAATGCGCAGCCCGGACACGGTGCTTCCGTCGAAGTCCAGCAGCACTTCGGTGACGGTCGCATTGAGCAGTACCCGCAAATTCGGGTGTGCGATGAGATCGCGGTTGGTGGCAAACCCGAAGCGATCGGCACGCTCGTCGAACTGCCAGTGCACGAGCTCGGTGCCGTGGCGATCGAAGCCGAGCGCTTCGGCGTTGCCGCTGGCGGTGGGCGACGGCAAGCCGAGCGCCGTCCGTGCCGCGTCGTACCACGGTGCCAGCATCGACTTGTCGAACGGCCAGCCGCTCCAGGCCACCCAGTCGCGGCGCTCGAAGTCGATCGCGTCGAGTTCCGCACATCGGCCACCCCAGATCGCCGTCGTGCCGCCGAAGAAGCGCAGGCGCGCATCCTCCAGCTCGTAATAGGGGAAGCCGGTATTGCGGCCGTCGTTGAGGGCGGCGGTGTCGGCGGCGTAGTCGGTGCCGCCCGATTCGATCAGCAGCACGTGACGACCCTCCGACAGCAGGCGCCGCGCCAGACTGAGGCCCGCGGCACCGGAGCCGACGATGCAGACGTCGGCACCTTCGTAATGCAGCGGCGCGTCTTCTTCGCGAAAATCGATCAGCATGAGAGGGAGCCTTTGCGCGCTGCGGCGCGCGTTCGGCGTACGTGCCGGAAGTCGGCGCGCAGCGCGGGGGATCGCATTTCCTTTATGCTAAAAATTCGCGCTTTCGACCGGCTTTCCGCGAGCTTTCAAAAAGCTTTCATCGGGCGAAATTCATCTGCGGCCCGATGCGGCTGCTCTTTTTCAGTGAGGCGATCGGGACGTGCGCATACTGGTGGTAGAGGATGACGACACGATCGCCGAGGCATTGGCACACAGCCTCGGCCGCGGCGGTCATATCGTCGAACGACTCGCTGACGGCGCGAGTGCCGACGATGTGCTGCATAGCCAGAGTTTCGATTCGGTCATTCTCGACCTGGGCCTGCCGAAGCTCGATGGCCTGACCCTGCTGCGCTACATGCGCGATCGCGGCGACAACACCCCGGTGCTGATCCTGTCGGCGCGCGACACGCTCGACGTGCGGATTCGCGGCCTCGACGCCGGCGCCGACGACTACATCTACAAACCGTTCGAGATGGCCGAACTCGAAGCGCGTCTGCGTGCGGTCACGCGTCGCGCGATCGCGCGCAGCGGCGGCGACGTTGTGGTCGGCCCTTTGCGCTTGCGCGCCAGCGAACGGCGATTCTTCGTCGACGAACAACCGCTGGAGCTGTCGCCGCGCGAGTATGCGGTGCTCGAAGTGCTGTTGCTGCGCCACGGCCAGGTCATCAGCAAGGCGCAGATCCAGGACCGGCTCAGCGACTGGAACGAAGAACTCACCGAAGCCGCCATCGAGCTTTACATCCACCGCGTGCGCCGCAAGCTCGGCGATTGCGGCGTGACGATCCGCACGGTGCGTGGCTTCGGTTATCTGTTGCAGAGTGATGATGCGCCAGCTGGATGAAGCATGGCGGCGATGAGTGCCGCGCCGCCCCCGAGCCTGCGTGGGCGCCTGCTGCGCACGTTGCTGGCGCCGCTGCTGACCTTGTTCGCGATCAGCGGTGTCTGTGCGTACGGGCTCGCCGTGCACTTCGCGAGCGGCATCTACGACAACTGGCTTTACGACTCGGTCAATTCGCTGGCGCTGTTGGTGACACCGGGCAAGGGCCACGCGATCGTCGACCTGCCGGTTTCCACCGAGAAGCTGTTCGTCTGGGACGAGACCGATCCGACCTTGTTCACCGTCAGCGGCAGCCGCAGTGGTGTGATTGTGTCCAACGCGATACTGCCGCCGGTGCCCGAAGATGCCGATCCGTACGTCAACGGCTATATCTACGACAGCCGCCTCGCCGACGGTCGCGCGATCCGCGTCATCGCGTTGCCGCTGTCGGCCGAGCGTGCCGGCGAACCGGTCTGGGTCAAGGTGGCCGAAACCGGCATCGAGCGCGAGCAGCTGATCGAGAACATCTTTCTCGCCGTCCTGGTGCCGCAGTTATTGCTGATCGCCGCCGCCTATTTCGCGGTGCGCCGCGGCATCGCGCGCGGACTGCAGCCGCTGCGTCTCGTCACCGCGCGGCTCGGCATTCACGGGCCACAGGCATTGCAGCCGCTCGACGATGCCAGCGTGCCCGAGGAGGTGCTACCGCTGACGCGGGCGCTGAATGGCTTGCTGGGGCGTCTCAACGCGTTCTTCGACGCACATCGAAAGTTCATCGCCGACACGGCACATCAGCTGCGGACTCCGCTGACGGCGATCCGCCTCAATGTCGATCAGGCGCTCGACGAATCCGAGCTCGACAGCATGCGTGCCCACCTGCAGCGGCTGCGCAATGCATCGGATCGGGCCGCGCGTCTGGCGACGCAGCTGCTGTCGCTGGCGCGCGCCGAGTCGAGTGCGCGGCTGACCGATCGTTATCGGACCTTCGACCTTGCGCGACTGGTCCGCGACTGCGGCATCGAATGGGTGCCGCGTGCGCTGGTCAAGCACATCGACCTGAGCCTGGATCACGACGAGCATCCGGTGTGGGTACGCGGCGACTCGCTGCTGCTCAGTGAGGCGATCGACAATCTGATCGACAACGCCATCGCCTATCACCCGGGCGGTGGGCGCATTCGCCTCGGGTTGACGCGCGATCCGCTACCGACACTGATCGTCGAGGACGATGGCCCCGGCATCGCCCCCGAGTTGCGCGACCGCGTCTTCGAGCGCTATCAGCGCGGCGATCAGAGTGGGCGCAGTGGCACTGGCCTGGGTCTAGCGATCGTCGCCGAGATCGCCGCTGCGCATCACGGCCGCGCCTGGCTGGAAGCGGGTGCTGACGGCCGCGGCGTGCGGGCGATGTTGCAGTTGCCGCTACCGCCGGCCAGCGGCGATCCGCTGGCGCCGCTCAGCGCAGCTTGAGTTTGATGCCGGCACCGCCGAGCAGCGTGGCTTCGCGCTCGAGATCGCCCTGCGTCAGCGGGTGCCGCGCCAGCCAGCCGTCGCGGGTGAAGCTGATGCCGATGCTGCGCGGGGTCACCTTGACCTCGATGGGCGGCCGCAGGCGCGGCGCGCGCGAGCGGTGCAGCAAATAGGCCAGGCGCAGAATCAACGTCAGCTGGCGCGCCATCGGCGCCAGTGTCGCCGGCAGCTCGTCGAAGACGGTGGAAACAAACTTGCCGCGATGCAGGCGCACCATCGTTGCCAGGACGTGCTGATCGGTCTGCGAAAAACCCTGTAGGTCACTGTGCCGCAGGATGTAATTGCCGTGCTTGTGGTAGCCGTTATGGGCGATGACCAGACCGACCTCGTGCAGGCGTGCCGCCCAGCGCAGATAGGGCGTCGCCGTTGCGGCATCGAGCCGCCAGGCGCCGGCGACCTGACCAAGAATGCGCAAGGCCGTGCGTTCGACGTCGGCCGCGTGTTCGGTATCGACCGCGTAGCGTTGCATGATCGCGGCGACCGACTCGTCGCGAATGTCGCAATTGCTGAGACGGCCGAGCAGGTCGTAGAGCAGGCCTTCGCGCAGCGCCTGATCCGAGGTCTCCATGCGTTCGATCTGCAGGCTGTCGAAGATCGCCGCGAGGACCGCCAACCCGCCGATGAATACCGGCCGGCGGTCTTCGCGCAACGCCGGGTAGTCGATCTCGCGGATATGACGCTTCTTCAGCGTCAGCTCGATCAGACGTTCGAGCCCGTCGAGGGTGATTTCCTCGGTGATCCAGTTGCGCGAGCGCAGCACGCGCCAGATGCCGCGAATCGTGCCCGACGAGCCGATCGCCAGATCCCATCCGGCATCGCGATACGTCTGCTGCAGAAATTCGAGTTCCAGGCCGGCAGCGAGCCGCGCCTCGCGAAAGCGCGGAGCGCTGATCTGACCGTCGCCGAAATAGCGCTGCGTGTGTACGACGCAGCCCAGCGACACCGATTCGAGCAGTTGCGGGCGGTCGCCGCGGCCGATGATCAGTTCGGTGCTGCCGCCGCCGATGTCGACGACCAGGCGGCGCGGGCGCTTGCGGCCGCGGCCGTGGATGACGCCACTGTAGACCAGGCGCGCTTCTTCAGAGCCGGCGATGACCTCGATCGGATGGCCGAGCGCGGCTTCGGCGGCGGCCACGAAACCACTTCCGCTTTGCAGCTTGCGCATGGTGTTGGTGCCGACCGCACGGACTTGCGAGGCGGGAATGCCGCGAATCCGTTCACCGAAGCGTTCGAGGCAGCCGAGCGCGCGTGCCGCGACCGGCGGCGACAAGCGGCCGCCGCTTTCGAGGCCGGCGGCCAGGCGGACGGAGTCGCGCAGGCGGTCGACGATCTGCAGCTCGCCGCCCTGCTCGCGAGCAACCAGCATGTGAAAACTGTTCGAGCCGAGGTCGATGGCGGCGAACTCCTGCAGCCGGGCGTCGGCTAGGCGCGGTTTCTTGATCAGCGGCATCGGCAGGGCGCGGCGTGCAGCGGGTATGGAGGGAAGCACATGTCCGGGCAGCGTAGCAGTTCGGACCTGACCGGCTCCAGACAGGGGCACGCAAAAATGACGGGGAAACTTTCGATATGTTGCGGCGCCGCCGCCGAAGGTGGGCCGGCCGCGCAAAATGCTGCGGATTGGACACGCGTTGACCAAGTGCGGCAATTTGTCGAACATAGCAACGCTAGATTCAGGTTCGTCTACCAACTACACCCATAAGGGTCCTGATTCGGGAGCTCAAAAATGAAGTCTGCGCGTTGGGGCTTGATGGCCCTTGCCGGCCTGCTCTGCATGCCGGCGGCGAACGCAGCCGGAGGAGATGCGGCGGCGGGGCGTGTGAAGGCGAGTACCTGCATGGGGTGCCACGGCATTCCCAAGTACAACAACGTCTATCCAACCTACCGGGTGCCCAAGCTCGGCGGGCAGTCGGCGGAATACATCATCGCCGCGCTGAACGAGTACAAGGCGGGTAATCGTGCGCACGGCACGATGCACGCGCAGGCGGCGAGCCTGTCCGACCAGGACATCGCCGACATTGCCGCGTTCCTGTCGACCGCTCCCAAGCATCCGTGAGGCCCAAGCGATGAAGCATACGATTGCAGGTCTGGTCTGTGCCGTCGCCGTCAGCAGCGTGCCGTTGACGGCGGCATGGGCCGAGAGCCCGGCGCCCGAGAAAGCCGCGGTCTGTACGTCTTGCCATGGTGAACGCGGCGCCAAGCCGATTGCGCCGACCTATCCGATGCTGGCCGGCCAGTACGCCAACTACTTGGCGCAGGCGCTGCACGAGTACAAGGACGGGCAGCGCAAGAACCCGATCATGGCGGCGCAGGCGGCGACGCTCAGCGACGCGGACATCAAGGCGCTGGCCCACTACTTCTCCGAGCAGCAGGGCGCGTTGTACACGCCGACGATCGAGCAGAAATAAGGGCAGCGATCAGCCGCCGAGCATCATGGCGGCGGCGGGCGAAGAGCGCGGCACGGCATGGTGTCGCGCTTTTTTTGTGCATCATGTCTCAAATAAACACCAAAACGGTGCAAAAGCGCCCCGGTCACGCATTAAGATCGTGCTGATCCGTCACGGATCTGACATCAGAAGGGAGACATGCATGAAAGGGATCAGGGGATCCATTGCCGCGCTGGCCTTCGCGCCGGGGATTGCGCTGGCTGCACAACCGGGCTTCGTCGATGGCTATTACATCGCTGACTCGAAGCTCAAGCTTGATGTCCCGGGCTACGGGTCCGGGCACGACAGCGGGGACGGTTTCGGCGCACGCCTGATGGCGCCGATCGGCAAGCTGGCCTTCGTTTCGGCGGAGTACCAGAGTTCGAATCTCGACGACAGCGATATCGACATCGATCAGATTCGCGCCGGCCTCGGCTTCATGGTGGGCGATCAGTTGCGCTACGGCGCACTGGCCGAGTACATCCACTTCAAGCTCGATGCCGGTGGCGGCGACAGCTCGACCCCCGACGGCTACGGCCTGCACGGGCGCCTCGAGTACGCGCCCGTGCCGGCGGCCACGCTGTACGGGCAGATCGGCTATGTGCATCTCAGCGATCATGGCGCGGCCGATGGGGTCGAGTGGCTGGTCGGTGCGGCATACAACTTCACGCCGGCGTTCGGCGCGTTCGTCGACTATCGTTCCACCGACATCGAGGACAACGACAACGTCGACTACACCTTCGAAGATCTGCGTCTTGGCTTGCGCTGGAATTTCGGGGTGATGCAGTAGCTTGCTGCGCAAATGAAAACGCCCCGCGATGCGGGGCGTTTTCATTGCAGCCAGGCCAAGGCCAGACTTATTCGTCGAGGAAGCTACGCAGGTAGTTGGCACGGCTCGGATGGCGCAGCTTGCGCAGTGCCTTGGCTTCGATCTGACGAATGCGCTCACGCGTGACGTCGAACTGCTTGCCGACCTCTTCCAGCGTGTGGTCGGTGTTCATGTCGATACCGAAGCGCATGCGCAGCACCTTGGCTTCGCGCGGCGTCAGCGACGCGAGGATCTGATGCGTGGCCTCGGACAGCGACTGCGAGGTCGCCGCTTCCTGCGGCGAGATCGCGGCCACGTCTTCGATGAAGTCGCCGAGGTGCGAATCCTCGTCGTCGCCGATCGGCGTTTCCATCGAGATCGGCTCCTTGGCGATCTTCAGCACCTTGCGGATCTTGTCCTCGGGCATCTCCATCTTCTTCGCCAGCTCTTCCGGCGTCGGCTCGCGACCCATTTCCTGCAGCATCTGGCGGCTGATGCGATTGAGCTTGTTGATCGTTTCGATCATGTGCACCGGGATGCGGATGGTGCGCGCCTGATCGGCGATCGAGCGGGTGATGGCCTGACGGATCCACCACGTCGCATACGTCGAGAACTTGTAGCCGCGGCGGTACTCGAACTTGTCGACCGCCTTCATCAGGCCGATGTTGCCTTCCTGAATCAGGTCGAGGAACTGCAGGCCGCGGTTCGTGTACTTCTTGGCGATCGAGATAACCAGACGCAGGTTGGCTTCGACCATTTCCTTCTTGGCGCGGCGGGCCTTGGCCTCACCGACGTTCATGCGGCGGTTGATGTCCTTGATCTCGTCGAGCGAGACCAGGTTGTCGCCTTCCATCTTGCGCAGCTGTTCCTGCAGCGCGTAGATCTCTTCCTGGCGGGCGTTGAGCTCCGAGGAATACTTGCGCTTGGCGCGGATCAGTTTCTGCACCCAATCCGGGCTGGTGGCGCCGTTGGACTCGCGGTAGATCTTGATGAACTCCTCGCGGGTCATGCCGGCGTCGACCACGCAGATGCGCATGATCGACTTCTCCGTCTGACGGATCGTGTCGATCTTGGCGCGCAGGTTCTGCGTGATTTCGTCGACGATCTTCGGCGACAGCTTCAGCGTCATGATGTGCGTGGCCACAGCCTCGCGCTTGGTCTGCGTCTTCGGATGCGCCGCGCCGAGCTTGAGCAGCGAATCCCAGGCGGCGTCGTACAGCGTCTGCATCTCGGCGAACTTCTCCGCCGTCATCACCGGGTCCGGCCCGGTGTCGGTGGTTTCCTCTTCGTCACCGTCGCTGCTGTCGTCATTATTGTCGTCGCTGTCGTCGTCATCGTCGTCGTCAGCGTCGGCATTGTTGTTGTTCGACGCCGGTTCCGGCGGCGTGTCATCGGCGTTCGGGTCGAAGAAGCCGGTGATGATGTCGGCCAGACGCTTCTTGCCGAGCTTGGCGTTCTCGTACGACTCGAGCAGGATCGCCACCGTCTCCGGGTACTGCGCCATCGCGAACATCGCCTCGTTGAGGCCTTCCTCGATGCGCTTGGCGATGCGGATTTCACCCTCACGGTCGAGCAGCTCGACGCTGCCCATCTCGCGCATGTACATGCGCACCGGGTCGGTGGTGCGGCCGAACTGGTCGTCGAGCGCCGCGATCGCCGCGGCCGCTTCTTCGGCGGCGTCCTCTTCTTCTTCGTTGGTCGCGACGACCGCCGGTTCCGAGAACAGCTGTTCGTCTTCCTGCGGGGCTTCCTCGTGCACCGGGATGCCCATCGCCTGGATCATGCTGATGATGTCTTCGATCTGCTCGGTATCGACGATTTCCGGCAGGTGGTCGGCGACTTCGGCGTAGGTCAGGTAGCCCTTTTCCTTGCCGAGCGCGATCAGCACTTTGATCTGCGACTGCTTCTGCACCTGCTGCTCGAGTGAGAGAGCGAGTTTTTCGAGCTTGTCGGGTTTGCTATTGGCCATGCGATACTCTTTCGTGTAGCGGCGCCCGATCAGCAAGGGCGCGGTGCGGCGGTGAGCGCGGAACTGGCTATTATACTGCCAACGCCAGTGTTTTGCCGATCCCGCTGAGTGAAATTTACCCGCATCAGCGTCGCGATCTTGGCGGTCTGCTGCGGTGAAATGAATCGATGATGCCCAGTTCGGCACGCGTCAGTTCGCGGTGCCGGGACTCTTCGAGCAGGCGCGACGCTTCGATCTCCAGAGCGCGGAACGTCAGCAAGTTAATGGCGTCGCGAAACTCCGTTTCAACCACCTCGTCGGCGCAGCCCAGGTCCTGGCGCAGCAGCCGTTCGACGCCACGCCCTTTCGGCGTGTCCTTCCAGGCTTCGACCAGCTGAGCGGCCCTCGCGTTCGGGTGCGCGAGGAAATAGTCGATGGCCTCGATCAGGATCTCGATGCCTTGCGCCGGCGCCTGGGCCAGCAAGCCCATGTTGTCGACGATCTCGGCCAGCGTCGGCCGGTCGAGCAGCAACTGCATGGCCCGCCGGACCGGCCGTGAAGCGCCCGTCGTCGGGGCCTGCGGCACGGCTTCTGTCGGCACTTCGGGCACCGGCCGGGCGCCGCCGAGCATGCCTTCGATGTCGTCGCGACCGAGTCGCGCGCGACGGCCCAGCTCATCGAGCAGCAGCATTCGCAGCGGTCCGTCCGGCAGCTTGCCGAGATGCGGGCGCGCCAGCGCGATCAACCGCGCGCGGCCTTCCAGCGAGCCGAGATTGACCTGTTTGGCGAGACCATCGAGCAGGAATTCGCTGAGCGGCATCGCCGCGGCGATCGCTTCACGAAAGGCGTCGGCGCCGACTTCCTGAACCCAGGTGTCGGGGTCGTGGCCGTCCGGCATGAACATGAACACGCATTCGCGGCCCTCGTGCATTTCCGGCAACACCTGTTCGAGCGCGCGCCAGGCGGCGCTGCGGCCGGCGCGGTCACCGTCGAAGCAGAACACGATCTTCGGTGCCGACTTGAACAGCAGCTGCACGTGCTCGCGCGTGGTCGCCGTGCCCAGCGTGCCGACCGCCTCGCCGATGCCGTGCTGTGCCAGCATCACGACGTCCATATAGCCTTCGACGACGATCAAGTGCGGCAGCGCGCCGGTCGTGGCGGTGCGCGCTTCATAGAGCCCATAGAGATTGCGGCCCTTGTGGAACAGCACCGTTTCCGGCGAGTTCAGATATTTGGCCGGATCGTTACCCAGCGTGCGGCCGCCGAAGGCGATGACGCGGCCGCGTGTATCGCGTATCGGAAACATCACGCGATTGCGGAAGCGGTCGTAACAGTGGTTTGAGGCCGGGCGCTTCGCGTCCGATGCGCCGTCTCGGCCTTCGCGCTCGATCAGCAGGCCGGCCTCGACGGCGTGCCGCGTGTCCTGCAGGAACTTGGTCAGGCCGTCCCAGCTGTCCGGCGCGTAGCCGACGCCGAAGCGCTTGGCCGTTTCGCCGCTGACGCCGCGCTTCTTCAGGTAGGCGATCGCCTCCGGCGCGTGGCGCAGCCGCTCAGTGAAGTGGCGCTGGGCGGCGGCCAGCGCATCGAGCGGGCCGTCGAGCACCACGCGCGGCTCGCGGCCGCCTTCGCGCGGCACTTCGATGCCGGCGCGCTTGGCCAGCTCCTCGACCGCCTCGACGAAGCTCAGGCGGTCGTACTCCATCAGAAACGAGATGGCCGTGCCGTTCTTGCCGGACGAGAAGTCGAAGAACATCTGCTTCTGCGGCGAGACGAAGAACGACGGCGACTTCTCGCTGGTGAACGGCGACAGTCCCTTGAATTCCTTGCCGGCGCGCTTGAGTTCGACGCGCGCGCCGATCAGCTCGACGATATCGGTTCGTGCGAGCAGATCGTGAATGAAGGAATCGGGGATGCGCCCGGCCATAAAAGCTTGAACCGCAGATTACGCAGATGACACAGATTAAGAAGAAAGCGTGATCAGCGCTGCTCCCTCGTCATCCGTCCCGTCCGCGGCGGATGCATGCGCCACGCCTGCCGTCAGGATGACGCGCTGCGGCGGGATTCAGGCCGACAGCTTGGCCTTGATCAGGCCGGACAGCTTGCCCATGTCGGTCTTGCCCTGGGCCTTGGGCTTGATCCAGCCCATGACCTTGCCCATGTCCTTGCCGGTGGTCGCGCCGGTTTCGGCGATCGCCTGAACGATCAGTGCGTCGACTTCGGCGTCGGTCATCTGTTGCGGCAGATAGGCCATCAGCACGACGATTTCCGCGGCTTCCTTGTCGGCCAGATCCGGGCGATTGCCGGCGCGGAACTGACTCTCGGCGTCGCGGCGCTGCTTGATCATCTTCTCGACCGCCGACTGCACGACGGCGTCGGTCAGCTCGGTGCTTTCGACGACTTCGCGCTGCTTGAGTTCGGCCTGCAGCATGCGCAGCACCGACAGCCGGTCCTTTTCGCCGGCCTTCATGGCCGTTTTCACGTCTTCGGTGATGCGCGTCTTCAGATCGGTCATCGGATTTCCTTGGAATAATGCGATACAAACAACGAAACCCCGGTGGGCCGGGGTCGTCGGAGAGTCCTGCTTGTTTTGCAAGTCGCCGCCATGGATGGCGGCGCGCTTGTCAGGACGACACGCTGGAATTCGGCTCAGTAAAGCCGAATTCTACGGTTCGACTCGCGCTGAACCTTCTTGGCCTGGCGCTTGACGGCGGCAGCGCGCATGCGCTTGCGCTCCTGGCTCGGCTTTTCGAAGTACTCGTGCTTGCGCAGGTCGGTCAGCACGCCGGCCTTTTCGCAGGTACGCTTGAAGCGGCGCAGGGCCACTTCGAAAGGTTCGTTATCGCGAACGCGAACGGAAGGCATTCAGATCACTCTCTGTTTTTGGTCAAAAAAAGGCCGTTCAGCCTCTCAAGGGGCGGCGATTCTAGCCCGCGATCACGCATTGCGCAATCCTTGCCCGCTGCGGGGCGCTGGCGCTCCCTTACAATAGCGGGATGCCCGAGCCCGTCAGACCGCCGGAACGTCCTGTTCTCGGCATCGAAACCTCCTGCGACGAAACCGCCTGCGCCGTCTACGACGGCGAGCGGGGACTGCTGGCGCACCGCCTGCACAGCCAGATCCGCCTGCACGCCGAATACGGTGGCGTGGTGCCGGAACTGGCGTCGCGCGATCACGTCGCCCGCATTCATGAACTGGTGCGGCAGGTGCTCGCCGAGTCCGGCGTGCCGGCGGCGGAACTCGGCGGCGTTGCGTATACCGCCGGCCCCGGCCTGATCGGTGCGCTGATGGTCGGTGCGTCGGTTGCCGCCGGGCTGGCGACCGCGCTCGACCTGCCGTTGATCCCGGTCCATCACATGGAAGCGCACCTGCTGGCGCCGATGCTCGAGGAACGCCGGCCGACGTTTCCGTTCGTCGCGCTGCTGGTGTCCGGCGGCCATACGCTGCTGGTCGCGGTGCGCGGTGTCGGCGATTACGAGTTGCTCGGCGAAAGCCTCGACGACGCCGTTGGGGAAGCGTTCGACAAGACCGCCAAGCTGCTCGGCCTGCCGTATCCCGGTGGTCCGGAGCTGGCCAGGCTGGCCGAGGCCGGCAATGGCAGCCGCTTCAAGTTTCCGCGGCCGATGACCGATCGTCCGGGCCTGGACTTCAGCTTCAGCGGCTTGAAGACCGCCGTACTGACGACCTTGCCGCAGGCGCCGGAAGCGGCCGACCGCGCCGATCTGGCCGCGTCGTTTCAGGAGGCGGTGACCGACACCCTGGCGATCAAGTGCCGCCGTGCGCTCGATGCCACCGGCTATACGCAGCTGGTGGTCGCCGGCGGCGTCGGCGCCAATCTGCGTCTGCGCGAAAAGCTCGGCGCGCTGGCGCAGCAGCAGGGCTTCGAGCTGTTCTTTCCGCGCCAGGCGTTCTGCACCGACAACGGCGCGATGATCGCCTACGCTGGCTGGGCGCGCCGCGCGCAGGGCCGCGCGACCCACGCCGGTCCGCTGTTCACGACGCCGCGCTGGCCGCTGGCCGAGCTGCGGCCGCCGGTCGCCGCCTGATCGGCCTTTTTCGGAGTCGCAACCAGATGGACAAAGTCTTCATCCGCGGGCTCGAGATCGAGACCATCGTCGGGGTTCACGCCTGGGAACGGCAGTTGCCGCGGCCGCTGATCATGACGCTGGAACTCGGCACCGACACCCGCGATGCCGCGGCCAGCGACCAGGTCCGTGACGCCATCGACTACGACGCGGTCAGCCGCAGCGTGCGCGAGGTGGCCGAGCGCGAGCAGCCGCAGCTGCTCGAAACCCTCGCCGAGAAGATTGCGCGTGCGCTGTTCGAGCGCTGGCCGATCGTCAGCCTCAAGCTCGCCATCGACAAGCCCGGCGCGGTGGTCGGCGTCAAAAGCATCGGCGTCGAGATCGACCGCCGTCGCGAGGACTACGCCGTCTGCGGACGCTGAGGTGGCAGGTTGCCGCTGAGCAGGGCGACAGTGAAGTCGGCGAGCGTGTCGTAGATTGCGGTATCGCCGAGCGCCTCGGCATAGCGGCGCTCGGTCTCGCGGCCATTGCCGGTACGGACCAGGATGGGCCGCGCGCCGGCGGCGCGTGCCGCTTCCAGATCACGCCATGAATCGCCGACCGACGGCACGCCGTCCAGCGACACGCCCAGCCGCTTTGCCAGCTCCAACGACATGCCCGGCGCCGGCTTGCGCTGCGGGCCCGGCTGCTGCGGGTGGTCGGGCGCGAAGAAAATGCCGTCGATGCGGCCGCCAGCCTCGGCCAGCAGTCCCTGCAGGCGGTCGTTGATCGCACTGAATGCGTCGTAGTCGAACAGCTTCTGGCCCAGGCCCGACTGATTGGTGGCGATGAAGACGCGATAGCCGCCCTGGCACAGGCGCGCGATCGCCTCGATGCTGCCGGGAATCGGCTGCCACTCGGCGGCCGATCGCACATGGTTCGGCGAGTCCTCGTTGATGACGCCGTCGCGGTCGAGAATGACGAGTTTCATTCGAGCGTCTCTACGGCTGGTGCAAGCAACACCGGACTGCCGACGTGGAACGAGGCCTTGCGGATCAGTCCGCCGTCGACTTCATAGATACACAGCATCTCGATCGTGCCCTTGCCCTCGGGGAAATTGCGGGTGATCCGCTCATGGTCGACGACGATCGGGCCGAGCCGCGTGCGGTGAATGAGCCGGGCGTGCAAGTCCGGCTCGGTGAACCGCGCGCGGATGCGGCCTCGTATTTCATCGTGACCGCGTGCCAGCAGCGCGCCATGCAGTTCGTACTGCTCCGCGTCCGGGGCGTAAGTGCCGATCCAGCTGTCGAGATCTTTCGCGTTATAGGCGTCCAGCTGGCGCTGGACGACTTGCTCTGGGTGGTCCATCGAGCGTGTACGGAGTGGCAATGATGCAGAGGGCATGCAGAGTAGCGCCGATTGCGCGCGGTCGCATGTGGGCCAGCGGCGCGCCGGGTCGACGGGTCGGAGCCCCTCGATACGATCGCTGCGCGATCACTCGGGACAGGCCCCTCGATACAGCCACGGTGCGATCACTCGGGACAGGCCCCTCGATACAGCCACGGTGCGATCACTCGGGACAGGCCCCTCGATACAGTCGCTGCGCGATCACTCGGGACAGGCTCCTCGATACAGCCGCGGTGCGATCACTCGGGACAGGCCCTTCGATACAGCCGCGGCGCGACCGCCCGGGTCCCTCGATACACGGTGCCTGTGGCACCGCACTCGGGACGATCGGAGAGGTTTCGCATCTAGGTCATCGGCCCACCGTTCATGCCGAGTGCCGCGCGTCAGCGCGGTGTATCGAGGCACGCGCCGGGGCCAGGCGTAATCGCGAGAAAAGCAGCGCTTTTCTCAGGGCTACCCCGGCAGCTGCGAGAGGTCGGCGACGGCGCGGCAGGCGGCGTCGAAGCGGGCCAGCAGCGCGAGACGGTTGGCGCGCACCACGGCGTCCTCGGCGTTGACCATCACGCCGTCGAAAAATGCGTCGATTGGCTCGCGCAGCGCGGCGAGGTTGACGAGCTGCTGGGCGTAGTCGGTGCTTTGCGCATTCTGCGCGGTGACCGCGTCGATCTGTGCCTGCAGCGTCTTTTCGGCGTCATGCTCGAAGCGCGTGGCATCGATCGCATCGCCGACGTCGCCGGCCTGCTTGAGGATGTTGCGTACGCGCTTGTTGGCGGCGGCGAGGTTCGGTGCCGCGGCGTGCGTGGCGAAGCTGTGCACGGCCAACAGGCGACGGCGGAAATCCAGCGGCTGCGTGATGCCGAGCGCGCGTACCGCCTCGAAGGTTTCGCTGGCGATGGTGCGTGCGTCGATCTCCTGGCCGACCAGGTAGGCGCGCAGGCGCTCCTGCACGAAGTCGACGAGTTCGCTCAGCGTCGCCGCGTCGCGCTTGCCGGCGGGCTGCTGCTCCAGTGCGTAACGCAGCATTTCGACGAGATCGAGCGGCAGCTCGGCCTCGAGGCAGATGCGCAGCACGCCGAGCGCGGCGCGGCGCAGCGCGAACGGATCTTTGCTGGCGGTCGGCTTCTGGCCGATCGCGAAAATGCCGGCCAGGGTGTCGAGCTTGTCGGCCAGCGCGACGATCTGACCCTCGCGCGTGGCCGGAATCGGCGTGCCCTGCTGGGTCGGCAGATAGTGCTCGCGGATCGCGGTGGCGACCGCCGCCGGCTCGCCGGCCTTGCTCGCGTAGTAGCCGCCCATCAGGCCCTGCAGTTCCGGAAACTCGAAGACCATCTTGGTCACGAGGTCGTTCTTGCACAGGCTGGCGGCACGCCGCGCCGCGGTGACATCGGCACCCAGCGTCTCGGCGATGCGGCCGGCCAGCGCGACGATGCGGCCGACCTTGGCGGCGGTGGTGCCGAGTTCCTTCTGGAAGGTCACGGTCTCGAGCGTCTCGCCATAGGCGGCGAGCGGCTGCTTGAGATCCTGTTGCCAGAAGAACAAGGCATCGGCCAGGCGCGGGCGCACGACGCGTTCGTTGCCGGTGATCACCTGCGTGACGTCGCGCGACTCGATGTTGGCGACCGTGATGAAGGCATGGGTCAGCTGCGTCTGCGCGACGTCACTGAACACCGTGAAGTAGCGCTGATTGGTCTCGACGGTGGCGACGATGACCTCCGGCGGCAGTTCAAGGAAGTGTTCCTCGAAATGACCGGTGATCGCGACCGGCCATTCGACCAGCGCCGCGACTTCTTCGAGCAGGTCGTCGGTGATGCGCGCGTGGCCGTGCATCGCCGCGGCCTGCTTTTCGATCTGATGACGGATTTCCGCCTTGCGCGACGCGAGATCGGCCCAGACGTGCGCGGCGCGCAGCGCGTCGGCATAGGCCGCGGGCTCCGTTAGCTCGATCGCCGCCGGCGCATGAAAGCGATGGCCGTAGCTCAGGCGACCGGCGCTCAGCCCGAAGCGTTGCAGTGGCACGACGTCGGTGCCGAACAGACAGCACAGCCATTGCACCGGGCGCACGAAGGTTTCGTCGCCGTTGCCCCAGCGCATACGCTTGGGCACCAGTTCGTCCATCTGCTTGAGGGTGTCCTCGAAGATGTCGGCGAGCAGCTCGGCGGTGGCCTTGCCCGGACTTTGGCGCGCGAAGTAGAGCTTGCCGTCTTTCTCGCCGAGATCGCTGAACTCGACGCCGCACGACTTGGCGAAGCCCAGGCCCGCCGGCGTCGGTTGGCCATCCTTGATCGCCGCTTTCAGTGCCGGACCCAGGCGCTCCTGGGTCTGCATCGGCTGTTGTTCGTCGACGTCGGCGATCAGCACCGCGAGGCGTCGCGGCGTCGCGAAGCTTTCGACCGCGCCGTGGCCGAGGCCGCGCTTGGTCAGGCCGTCGCCGATGCCGCGCGTCAGCGCCGCCGACAGCGGAGCAACATAGCGGGCCGGCAAATCTTCGGTTCCGATTTCGAGCAGGAGAGCGCGTGACATGGCGTGCGGACAGCGTCAAAGCAAAAGAGCGCGCGATTGTCCGGGATTCGGGGCGAGGCGCCAACCGGGCGCGTGTGGCGGTCTCGGTCTTATTGAAGGAAATAACTATGAAGTTGAAACAAACAATCAATTTCAATAATGAATAAAAGGGGCGTACGTTAAGAGTCAGACGCTACTCAAGGGCCTTGCCATGAAGACTTTCGCCTACGCGGCCGCCGCTGCGACTCCCTCGATCGGGGCTGTTGCGCCGCGCCGTCGCCCGGCACGATCGCAGCATTTGTCGCTGCGCACCTGGACCGCGGCGCTGATGCTGCTGCTCGGCGCCGCGGCGCTGACCGATCTGAGCGTCGACCCCGCGGTGCGCGGCGCGCTGGTCGAGCAGATGCAGTTGCGCTGATTTCCATAGTCGTGCCGGTGGCCGCCAGGTCGCCGTCGCGCGACTACCATCGGCCACGAGGCTGTCACCCCCGAGGGCGCAGACTTCATGTGGTTGCGTGTGATGTATCGCAAAAGGATCAAAGGAGACCGAACCCATGTCCAATGAAGCCAAGTGCCCTTTCCACCAGGCGGCCGGCAGCGGTACCGGCAATCGCGACTGGTGGCCGAAGCAGTTACGAGTGGACCTGCTCAATCAGCACTCCGAGCGCTCCAATCCGCTCGGCGAGTCGTTCAGCTACCGCGACGAATTCGAGAAGATCGACTACGCCGCGCTGAAGTCCGACATTCGTGCGGTGCTGATCGACTCGCAGGATTGGTGGCCGGCCGACTGGGGTACCTACGGCGGCTTGTTCATCCGCATGGCCTGGCACAGCGCCGGTACCTATCGCATGGTCGATGGCCGTGGCGGCGCTGGCCGCGGACAGCAGCGCTTCGCGCCGCTCAACAGCTGGCCGGATAACGTCAGCCTCGACAAGGCGCGTCGCCTGCTGTGGCCAGTCAAGCAAAAGTACGGGCAGAAAATCTCCTGGGCCGACTTGATCGTGCTCGCCGGCAACGTCGCGCTCGAGGCGGCGGGATTCCGCACCTTCGGCTTTGCGGCCGGGCGCGAGGACGTCTGGGAGCCGGACATGGACGTCAACTGGGGCGACGAAAAGGCCTGGCTGTCGTTCCGCGATCCGGAAGCGCTGGCCAAGAATCCGTTGTCGGCAACCGAGATGGGCCTGATCTACGTCAACCCGGAAGGGCCGAATGCCAGTGGCGATCCGCGCTCGGCGGCGGCGACCATTCGCGCCACGTTCGGCAACATGGCGATGAACGACGAGGAAACCGTCGCGCTGATCGCGGGCGGCCACACGCTCGGCAAGACGCACGGCGCCGGTCAGACCAGCCATGTCGGCGTCGACCCCGAAGGCGGCACGCTCGAATCACAAGGTCTGGGCTGGACCAGCACGCATGGCAGCGGTGCCGGTGCCGACGCGATCACCTCGGGCCTGGAAGTGGCCTGGACGCAGACGCCGACGCAGTGGAGCAACTACTTCTTCGAGAATCTGTTCAAGTACGAATGGGTGCAGACGCGCAGCCCGGCCGGCGCCATCCAGTTCGAGGCCAAGGATGCGCCGGACATCATTCCGGACCCGTTCGACCCGGCCAAGAAGCGCAAGCCGACGATGCTGGTCACCGATCTGACGCTGCGCTTCGACCCCGAGTTCGAAAAGATCTCGCGGCGTTTCCTCAATGACCCGCAGGCGTTCAACGAAGCTTTCGCCCGCGCCTGGTTCAAGCTGACACACCGCGATATGGGGCCCAAGGCGCGCTACCTCGGTCCGGAAGTGCCGGCCGAAGACCTGCTCTGGCAGGACCCGCTGCCGGCGTCGACGCACCAGCCGACGGCTGCCGACATCGCTGACCTGAAGGCGAAGATCGCCGCGGCGGGTCTGTCGGTCAGCGAGCTGGTCTCGGTCGCCTGGGCATCGGCCTCCACCTTCCGTGGCGGCGACAAGCGTGGCGGCGCCAACGGCGCGCGCCTGGCGCTGGCGCCGCAGAAGGACTGGGCGGTCAACAAGATCGCGGTCGGCGTGCTGCCGAAGCTGCAGGCCATCCAGAAGGCATCGGGCAAGGCGTCGCTGGCCGACGTCATCGTGCTCGCCGGCAGCGTGGGTGTCGAACAGGCGGCCGCAGCGGCGGGCGTCAAGATCGAGGTGGCGTTCGCGCCGGGTCGTGTCGATGCATTGCAGGCGCAGACCGATGTCGAGTCGGTGGCGGTGCTCGAGCCGGTGGCCGACGGCTTCCGCAACTATCGCGGTACCTCGAGCGGCGCGTCGACCGAGGCGCTGCTGGTCGACAAGGCGCAGCAGCTGACCTTGACGGCGCCGGAGCTGACGGTGCTGGTCGGTGGCCTGCGGGTGCTCGGCGCCAACTTCGACGGTAGCCGCGACGGCGTGCTGACCGATCAGGTCGGCGTGCTCAGCAATGACTTCTTCGTCAAACTGCTGGACATGGGCACGGTGTGGAAGCCGGTCGACGACAAGGCCGAGCGTTTCGAGGGGCGCGACCGCAAGAGTGGCGCGCTCCAGTACACCGCGACCCGCAACGATCTGGTGTTCGGCTCCAATGCCGTGCTGCGCGCGTTGGCTGAGGTTTACGCCGCCAGCGACGCCAAGGAGAAGTTCGTCAAGGACTTCGTTGCCGCCTGGGTCAAGGTGATGAACCTCGACCGTTTCGATCTGGCCTGATGCCGGACTGAGCCAGGCAGCCGTCGCGCGACCCAGCAAAAAAAGGCCGCCGGAAGCGATTCCGGCGGCCTTTTCTTTGATCTTTGCCGACGAGTGCTGGACGAGGTGCCGGTCAGGCGGCCTGCGCGGGTGTCGCCAGCATCGGAAATCCGAGCGCTTCGCGGGCCTTGAAATACGCCTCGGCGCAGCCGCGCGCCAGCGTGCGCACACGCAGGATGTAGGCTTGGCGTTCGGTGACACTGATCGCGCCGCGCGCGTCGAGCAGGTTGAACGCGTGCGAGCAGCTGACCATGCGCTCGTAGGCCGGCAGCGGCAGTGGCGTGTCCAGGCCGAGCAGGTGCTGACACTCGGCCTCGGCCTTGTTGAAGCGCTCGAACAGCGCTGTCACGTCGGCGTGCTCGAAGTTGTAGGTGCTCTGCTCGACTTCGTTCTGGTGGTAGACGTCGCCATAGGTGACGACGCGGCCGCCGGTGTCCGACCAGACCAGGTCGTAGACCGATTCGACTTTCTGGATATACATCGCCAGGCGTTCGAGGCCGTAGGTGATCTCGCCGGCCACGGGCCGGCATTCCAGACCGCCGACCTGCTGGAAGTATGTGAACTGCGTGACTTCCATGCCGTTCAGCCAGACTTCCCAGCCCAGGCCCCAGGCGCCAAGCGTCGGCGATTCCCAGTTGTCCTCGACGAAGCGGATGTCGTGGGTCAGCGGATCGAAGCCGAGCAGCTTCAGCGATTGCAGATAAAGGTCCTGGATGTTGGCCGGACTCGGCTTCATCAGCACCTGGAACTGGTAGTAGTGCTGCAGCCGGTTCGGGTTGTCGCCGTAGCGGCCGTCGGTCGGGCGACGGCTCGGCTGCACGTAGGCAGTGTTCCACGGTTCCGGACCGACCGCGCGCAGGAAGGTCGACCAGTGGAAGGTGCCAGCGCCCATTTCCATGTCCATCGGCTGCACGAGCACGCAGCCCTGCTCGGCCCAGAATTTCTGCAGCGTGAGAATGATGTCCTGGAACGTCATGGCAACGGAAACGGCACGGCTGAAAGGGCCGCGAGTATATCAATCGCCGCAGCCTGCCCGGCCATCGCTTCGGGCGAGGAAATGTCGCGCGACCTCCCCGCTGTCATGCCGGCGCGGCTATAGTCGCGGCTATGCACACGCTCGACCATCTGTTCCTCAAGAATCAGGCCTGGGCTCGGGCGCGTGTGGCCGAGGACCCGGACTTTTTCCAGCGACTCGAGAGCCAGCAGCGACCCGACTATCTGTGGATCGGCTGCGCCGATTCGCGAGTGCCGGCCAATGAGATTCTCGGCCTGCCGCCGGGCGAGGTCTTCGTCCACCGCAACGTCGCCAACGTCGTCGTTCATAGCGATTTCAATTGCTTGGCGGTGATGCAGTTCGCGGTCGAGGTGCTCAAGGTCAAGCACATCATGGTCGTCGGCCACTATGGCTGTGGCGGCGTCGGCCTGGCGCTGCGGCGTGAGCGCATCGGCATGTCCGACAACTGGCTGCGCCACGTGCGCGACGTGGCCGATGGTCACTGGACGCAGCTGTCGGCGGTGTCGGAAGATCAGCAGCATGACCGGCTCTGCGAGCTCAATGCCGTGCGTCAGGTCCTGCATGTCGGCCAGACCACGGTCGTCGAGGATGCCTGGCAGCGCGGCCAGCCGTTGAGCCTGCACGCCATGTGCTACAGCCTCAAGGACGGCCTGCTGCGCGATCTGGGCATGACGGTCGACGCGCCGACCCAACTCGCGTATCAATACGAGCGGGCGGTCGAGCGGATTTTCGCGCCGGATCGCTGATCCTGCCGATTTTGCCGTGGCACCGGGTCGAATGACGTATACGGGTTTTCAACCAGTGTCTGGCATGCTTCATGCTGGATTCAGCCCCGCGACAGCCGGTCCCCGGCGGCGTCCGATTTTTGTAAGTCCCTAAGGAGAGACCCATGTCGGGTAGCGACGTACTGAAGACAATCAAAGACAAGGAAATCAAATACGTAGATTTCCGCTTTTGCGACACGCGTGGCAAGGAGCAGCATGTCACCGTGCCTTCGCACACCATCGAGGAAGAGCTCTTCACCGAAGGTAAGATGTTTGATGGCTCGTCGATCGCCGGCTGGAAGGGCATCAACGAGTCGGACATGATCCTGCTCCCGGAAGCTTCGACGGCGTTCATCGACCCGTTCTTTGAAGACCCGACGCTGGTGCTGAGCTGCGACGTCATCGAGCCGGCCACCGGTCAGGGCTATGGCCGCGACCCGCGTTCGCTCGCCAAGCGCGCCGAGGAGTATCTGAAGTCGACGGGTATCGCCGATACCGCGTTCTTCGGCCCGGAAAACGAATTCTTCATCTTCGACTCCGTCCGTCACGGTTCGGACATGTCGGGCAGCTTCGTTCATATCGACTCGACCGAAGCCGCGTGGAATGCGGGCAAGGAATACGCCGAAGGCAACACCGGCCATCGTCCGGGCATCAAGGGCGGCTACTTCCCGGTGCCGCCGGTCGACAGCCTGCAGGACATCCGCTCGGCCATGTGCACGACGCTGGAAGAAGTCGGCATGCCGACCGAAGTCCATCATCACGAAGTCGCGACCGCCGGCCAGTGCGAAATCGGCGTCAAGTTCGGCACGCTGACGAAGAAGGCCGACGAAGTCCTGAAGCTCAAGTACGTCGTCCAGAACGTTGCGCATCAGTTCGGCAAGACGGCGACCTTCATGCCGAAGCCGATCGTCGGTGACAACGGTTCGGGCATGCACGTCCACCAGTCGCTGGCCAAGGACGGCAAGAACCTGTTCTCGGGCGACAAGTACGGCGGCCTCTCGGAGCTCGCGCTGTACTACATCGGCGGCATCCTCAAGCACGCCAAGACGATCAACGCGTTCACCAATCCGGGCACGAACAGCTACAAGCGTCTGGTGCCGGGCTTCGAAGCGCCGGTCATGCTCGCCTATTCGGCGCGCAACCGCTCGGCGTCGATCCGCATCCCGTACGTGGCCAACCCCAAGGGTCGCCGCATCGAAGTGCGCTTCCCGGACTCGCTGGCCAACCCGTACTTCGCCTTCGCGGCGATGATGATGGCCGGCCTCGACGGCATCCAGAACAAGATCCACCCGGGCGAAGCCGCGGACAAGGATCTCTACCATCTGCCGCCGGAAGAGGATGCGAAGATCCCGCGCGTCTGCCACAGCCTGGACATGGCGCTGGAATCCCTCGACAAGAACCGCGAGTTCCTGACCAAGGGCGGCGTGTTCACCGACGACCTGATCGACGCGTACATCGAACTGAAGATGCAGGAGGTCACGCGGTTCCGCATGACCACGCATCCGATCGAGTTCGACATGTACTACTCGCTCTGATCGAGTCTGTTGCGGTACCGAATGCCCCGCCGACCGGCGGGGCATTTTCTTTTGTGCGGCGGCTGGCGGGTGCGGTGCTTTTCGTGCCGCCACCACCTAAGCTGCAGCCATGAAGCCTTTGATGCTGTTCGCGGTGGGGCTGGCGCTGACGGCGACCTTCGTGGCCACCGCCGGCGAGCCCGTCTACCGCTATATCGACGCCGACGGCGTCGTGCACTACACCGATCGTGCACCGGAGCGGAACGCGCGGCCGCTCAAGCTTGAAGCGCCGTCCGGTACGACGCCATCGCGACCGCCGGCTTTCTATTCGGCGGAGGCCCTGCGTGAAGCGGCGCGTTTTGCCGTACGCATCGAGTCGCCAACGCCCGGCGAGCGGGACGTCGAAGCGCACGGAGCGGTCGCCGCGGCCAGCGTCATGCCGGGCTTGGTTAGTGGTTTTCACCTGGTTTATCAACTGGATGGAAAATCTCTGAGCCCGCAGCCCGTCGATGATCTGAGTGTGTCGATGGGGGCGTTGGCGCCCGGCCGGCACACCTTGGTCGTGGTGCTGCTGGACGATCGCGGCGCCGAGCGCGCCCGGTCGGTACCCGCCGTCTTCGACGTGCCAAGCGCCAGTTTGGCCAACAACGCACCAAGATAATCATTAAGCACTATAGTGGTGCATGGCGGGCGGTGCCGATGTCCGGTTCCTGTCCAATTCCATGGCCTGCATCTTGCGTTGGCTTGGCCGATGAAACTGGGAGTGCGCAGTCGCGTAACCGCGGACGACGTATATGACGGTCTGACCACCTCGGTGGTGTCCGTCGACGAGGGCCTGCGTGTGTCGACGATCAATTCAGCTGCTGAGGGACTGTTCGAGGTGTCGCGCCGGCTGGTACTCGGCGCGCCCGTGGTCGAGGCGATTCCGCATTTCGTGCCGCACGAGCGGCGTCTGCAGGCGGCGATCGACAGCGGCACCGGCTTCATCGAACGCGAGCTCAAGCTCAGCCGCAACGGCACGGCGACGCTGACGGTCGACCTGACCGTGACGCCGTTCATCGTCGGCAAGAAGCCAGGCCTGCTGATGGAAATGCAGACCGTCGATCGTCATCAGCGCATCTCGCGCGATGGCACGTTGCAGCTGCAGTTCGATGCCAGTCGCGAGTTGATCCGCGGCCTGGCGCATGAAATCAAGAATCCGCTCGGTGGCATCCGCGGCGCCGCGCAGCTGATGGAACACGAGTTCCCGGACTCGCAGCATCGCGAATACACGCGGGTGATCATCCGCGAGGTCGATCGCCTGCAGAACCTCGTCAATCGCATGCTGGGGCCGAATCGCGCGCCGCAGAAGTCGTTGATGAACATCCATGAGCTGCTCGAGCACGTGCGCCGCCTGGTGCAGGCCGAGGCGCCGCCCGAGGTGGCGTTGCTGCGCGACTACGACCCGAGCATTCCGGAAGTCGTGGTTGACCGCGAACAGATCATCCAGGCCGTCCTCAACGTGCTGCGCAATGCGCTCAACGCGGTCGGCAATGACGGCACGATCACGCTGCGCACGCGCGCGCGACGCCAGCTGACGATCGGTGGCGCGCGACACAAGCTGATGGTGCAGATCGACATCGAGGACAGCGGTTGTGGCGTGCCCCCGGACATGATCGAGAAGATCTTCTATCCGATGGTGACGACCAGAGCGACAGGCACCGGGCTTGGCCTGCCGCTGTCGCAGTACCTCATTCATAGCCATGGTGGCCTGATCGAGTGCCGTTCCCGGCCAGGCTGCACGGTGTTTTCCATTTATCTGCCGATCGAGTCGACATGAGCGTGCTGAATGTCTGGATCGTGGACGACGATGAGTCGATCCGCTGGGTCATCGAAAAATCGCTGAGCCGTGCCGGCATGCAGGTCACCAGCTTTCCGGGCGCCGCCGAGCTGCTCGACGCGCTGGCCGACGAAGTGCCGGACGTGCTGGTCTCCGACATCCGCATGCCGGGTGTGGATGGCCTGACCCTGATGACGCGCGTCCACGCGGCGCACCCGGAACTGCCGGTCATCATCATGACCGCGCATTCCGACCTCGACGCCGCGGTGGCGTCGTACAAGGGCGGCGCCTTTGAATACCTGCCGAAGCCGTTCGATGTCGACGGCGTTGCCGATCTCGTGCGCCGCGCCGCGCGTACTCGAGAGACCCAGGACGAGGTCCCGATCGAGGCGCCGGCGACGATGATCGGCGAAGCGCCGGCGATGCAGGACGTGTTCCGCGCGATCGGCCGTTTGTCGCAGTCGCACATCACGGTGCTGATCACCGGCGAGTCGGGCACCGGCAAGGAGCTTGTCGCGCGCGCACTGCATACCAACAGCCCGCGCGCGAGCCGGCCGTTCATTGCCATCAACACCGCGGCGATTCCCAAGGATCTGCTCGAATCCGAATTCTTCGGCCATGAGCGCGGCTCGTTCACCGGCGCCGCCACGCAGCGCAAGGGCCGTTTCGAGCAGGCCGACGGCGGCACCTTGTTCCTCGACGAAATCGGCGACATGCCGGCCGACCTGCAGACGCGCCTGTTGCGCGTACTGTCGACCGGCGAGTTCTACCGTGTCGGCGGTGTGGCGCCGATCAAGGTCGACGTGCGCGTCATCGCCGCGACCCATCAGGATCTCGACGAGCTGGTTCGGCAGGGCCGCTTCCGCGAGGACCTCTATCACCGTCTCAATGTCATTCGCGTACGCATTCCGCCGCTGCGCGAGCGCCCCGAGGACATTCCGCAGCTGGCCCGATCGTTCCTGCTGCGTGCGTCCGAGGAGTTGAAGACCGAGCCCAAGCGCCTGCGCCCCGACGTCATCCAGCGGTTGAAGACGTTCGCGTGGCCCGGCAACGTGCGTCAGCTTGAAAATATCTGTCGCTGGCTGACCGTCATGGCGCCAGGGCAGGACGTGCACCCGCAGGACCTGCCGCCGGAGCTGATGCAGGCGCCGACGCGGATGACGACGGTCGAGCCGACGCCGGCGATGGCCCCCGTCGCGATGGCGACGGCCGAGCCGGTGGAGATGCCACGCACCGCCGCCGTCAGCGCTGAAGCGCACGACCTGCCGAACTGGAATGACAGCCTGCAGGAATGGGCGCGGCGCGAACTCGCCGCCGGTCATAGCGATCTGCTCGGTACGGCGGTGCCGCTGTTCGAGCGGACCATGATCGACGTCGCGCTGAGCGTGACCAAGGGCCAGCGTCAGGAAGCGGCCAAGCGTCTCGGTTGGGGCCGCAACACCCTCACGCGCAAGATCAAGGAACTCGGCATGGAGGAAGGCGAGTAGTCGCTCGCGTGCGGCCCTTCGTGTTGTGGCCGTGGTGCCACGGCGACGGCCGCCAGCAGCGAAAGACCTGGCCCGTGTGACGCGGTACAACAGCGCCCGCTAGAGATTCGCCAACGCGCAATCGGAGTGAATGGTTGACGCGGGTGGAGTCCTAAAGATTTGGGGTGGGGGAAACGGACCTTGAGTCCGATGTGGGTGCGGTAAACAAAAAAGCCGACGGTGGGAGCCGTCGGCTTTTTTCTTTGACGGCGCTTTGCGTCAGCCGATGCTGAGCACGCTGTTGAGCAGCAGACGGACGAGCATGGTTTGCCGCGTGACGCCGGTCTTGCAGAAGATCGAGCGCAGATGCGTGCGCGCGGTGTTGCGCCGCACGTTCATCTTCTCGGCGGCTTCGTCGAGCGTGAAGCCCTCGGTCAGCAGCAGCGCCAGTTGCGCTTCCATGCGGGTCAGGCCGAACAGGCGGCGAACCAGCTCCTGCGACGGCTGTGCGGCATTCGATTCCGGGTCGCGCAGGAATACCGCAACGGCGGGGCGCTGCTTGCTTTCCGACCAGCGGCCGAGCGGAATCGTGCGGACCAGGATGCCGAGCTTGGCGCGACCGGACGGCCGCGTCACGGCCATCGCTTCGACCATGCCCGGACCTTCGCTACTGTTGCCGTTGTCGGCAATCGCGCCACGCAGCATGCGCTGCAGCTCGCGGCTTTCATTGCTGCTCTCGACGCACAGCGTGTTGCCGGCCAGCCAGATGCCATCCTTCTCGGCGAGGATGCGGCGTGCTTCCTGGTTGGTCTCAATGATGTTGCCGTTGGCGTCGAAGCTGACCATGCCGAGCAGCATGCGATTGACGGTGCCGGCGAACAGCGCGCGCTCGCACTCGAGGAAGTCGAGACGCGCATGCAGCTGGATCGAGCGCTTCAGGTGCGGCAGTAGCAGTCGCACCAGCGATTTGTCCTCGTTCGAGAACGGCTCGGCGTCCGGGCCGCGCGTCACGCGGAAGCGACATTCGATACCGTCGCGCGTGTAGATATCGGCGCCGAGCAGATGGCGCACGTTGATCGGTTCGAGAAACTCGCGGAAATATTCGCTCTGTCGCCACTGCGGGCCAATCAGTTCTTCGGCCGAGAACACATCACCTTCGGCCAGCCGCACGAACGGATCGGCAGCGAAGAAATGTGTTTCGTAAGACTCTATGCCCTGCGCGGTGGTCGGCCCGGTATTGATCATGATGCCGGTGCTGTCCGAAGACGGCGGGCGCAGCATCAAGGTGACATGTGATGCGGTCAGCACCTCGCGCAGCTTGAGCATGGCGGTCTGCCATGGCGGGCTTTCGGTGGGACCTTCGTAGATGGCGCCGAGCAGCGCGTCCATCTGTTCGAGCTGCACCGGCTGGGGCTGACGTGCCCTGGCGGTGCTGAGACTGGCCCGCTTGCCGGCAACGACAGCGCGGGTGCCGGACATCCGTTCGGCGGTTACGGCCATGACGACTCCTCCTTGTAATGTACCTGCGCCGACATTTTCCGGGGTCCGCTCATCCTCTTCAGGGACTTTTGCGAATCGGTTCTCAAAATGTCGGATGGCCAAGGAATAGCCCCTTCTACAGGGGGCGTCAAGGCCCGTGGCGCCACTGCCCACGACAATAGAGCTTTATTTACCACTCCCCTTCATCCGGACGGACGAATCCTGCCGGACGGAAGGCCCGCAGCATGAGCGCTCCGTTTGCCGCCATTCACGGGAGAGAGATTCGTGCCCAGCGAGACAGCGATGAAGGCCGCCATGCAGGCATACATCGACGGCTTCAACCGGGCCGATGCGCAAGGCATCGCCGACTTGTACAGCGACGATGCAACGGTCGAAGACCCGGTCGGCAGTTCGCTCAAGTCCGGCAAGGACGCGATCCGCAAGTTCTACGAACATTCGATCGCGACCGGCGCCAAGCTCAAGCTTGCGGCGCCGATCCGCGGCTCGCACGGTAATTCGGCGGCGATGGCCTTCGATGTCGAACTGAACATGCCGCAGGGTGCGGCGGTGATCCGCGTGATCGATGTGATGACCTTCGACGACGCCGGCCGTTTCACGTCGATGCGCGCCTTCTGGGGCCCTGGCGACATGCAGATGAGCGGCGCGCCGACGTGAACGACGCCGAACTGCGCTCGCTCGCTGATCGCCTCGCGCTCGAGCGTCTGGTCGTCGATTACGCCTACGCGATCGACGAGCGCGCGTTCGAGCGTCTGGATGCCTTGTTCATGCCGAACGCCTACATCGACTATCGCGCGATGGGCGGCATCGACGGGCGCTGGCCGCAGATTCGAGAATGGTTGCCGCAGGCCCTCGCGATTTTTCCCGCCTACATGCACTTCAACGGCAATCTGCGCTTCGACATCGACGGTGATGTCGCACGCGGCACCATCGCCTGCTTCAATCCCATGGTGTTGCCGACCGTCGACGGTGTTCCCGGTGAGACCATGTTTCTCGGACTCTGGTATCACGACCGTTACGAGCGCAGTGCCGACGGCTGGCGCATCAGCGAGCGCATCGAAACGCGCTGCTACGACTTCAACACTCCCGAGGCGTTCCGGCAGGCAATGCGCGCCTCGCGCTAACGGCGCAGCGGCGAAGAAAGCGGGGCTCGCACGACGGCGAGCCCCATTTCCACCCCCGCGCCCCGATCCGATTCAGCCATTGGCTGCCATCGGCAGTGCCGCCTCGCTGGCCTGCCGCATGTCGTCCGGTGCCGGCTCCATGCCGCGCGGCACGTGCACCCCTTCGACCTGACGCAGAAATTCGTGCTTGCGCGCACGCGCGTTGTAGAACTGCTTGTACCAGATGCGCTGCAGGCGAAAGGCGCCGTCGCCCTGCACGAACATGCCCTGGAAGCATGGACGCTTGTGCTTCCAGACCTCGAAGTCCTGCGCGAATGCCGCGAGTGCCATGTCCTGATACTGGCGCGCGGCAGCGTGGTCGTCAGCGGTGGCCGGGCGGCCGTCGTGTGTACGCACCAGCAAGGCGTGCCAGACATAGGTCGAGCCGTCGTCGACCGGCGTATGGGCAATGAAGATGTACGAGTCGTACAGCCCGCTCATGCGCGTGATCAGTATGCTCGGGCCGTGATAAACCGCTTCGGTGACCAGCATCGGTCCGCCTTCCGCGACCAGCGTGCGGTGGCCGCCGCCCATGCGTTGGATCGCCAGGTGGCCGCGGAACTCGTTTTCGAAGAACTTGGTCTTCGAGCCGTGCACCGGACCGAAGTGCGCCGCGTCGGTGATGTTGTCGACGATCTCCTGCGGATGCACGTCGATCTTGCCGAGATCATCGAACGTCCATTGCGTCCATGCCGGGTCGTCCCATTCCGGCAGCGACGGCGCGTCCCATTCCGGTTCGCCGCCCTCGGCGTCGTGCCAGACGAACACCGCGCCCATGCTTTCGACGACCGGCCATGAACGCACCTTCGCTGCCGGCGGAATCGGCCCGCTCGAATACGGAATCTGATTGCACTTGCCGTCCGCGCCGAAGCGCCAGGCGTGATAGGGGCAGCGGATCGAATCGCCTTCGACGGCGCCATCCTGGGCGACGTAGGACGTGGTGTTGCGCGCCAGGTGCGTGCCCATGTGCGGGCAATAGGCGTCGAGCAGGATCACGCGGCCGCTGTCCTTGCCGCGATACAGCGCGAAGTCCTGGCCGAAGAAGCGCACGCCTTGCGGCTTGTCGGTCACCTTGGCCGATTCGGCAACCATGAACCAGCCGCGAGGGAAGGTGTGATCGCCGAGTTTGTAGTCCTGCGAGGTCGCCATGCGGCGCTCCTGTTCAATCGTCAAATCTTGAATGTGTGCGATCGACGGTTTTGCGATCGTGGGGTCAGTGTGGGCAGCGGCCTGGGTGGTCACATCACCCGTTTGAATGAAGTGTCGTGTCGTACGCAAAACCCCTTTTATTTCCTACAAAAGCGAGGGGCATCTGCGGCCGCATCAACAGTACGAACCGGCATCGAAAGCAGGCCCCTTCTCAACGCGAACGTCGACAGAATTTGAACGGCGGCACGCCTCGATCGTCTGCCGGGGCTCCCCAATTCGGACGAGGCTCGGGCCGGCGAATGTGTGTGAAAACAGCAGCCGCTATCGAAGCGCCGCCGCAATGCCGATGTTGCGGTGTGCCGACACAGGAGATTCGTCGTGCCGAGCCAAGCCCCCCAGAAGAGCAGCGGGACCATCCCGATGTCCCCCGATGTGTTGATTCAGCGTGCCCGCGACATGGTGCCGACGCTGATCAGCCGTGCGAAGCAGGCCGAGGAACAACGGGTGGTGCCGGCCGAAACCGTCAAGGAGATGGAAGAGGCGGGCTTCTTCCGTGTCCTGCAACCCAAGCTCTACGGCGGCTACGAAATGGACCCGCAGGTCTTTTACGACATCTGCATGACGCTGGCCGAAGGCTGTATGTCGACGGCCTGGATTTACGGCGTGATCGGCGTGCACAACTGGCAGATCGCGCTGTTCGACCCGCGCGCCGCGGCGGACGTCTGGAAGGACGACAGCAACGTGCGCATCGCCTCGACCTATATGCCGAAGGGGCAGGTGACGCCGGTCGAAGGCGGCTTTCGCTTCTCGGGGCGCTGGGGCTTTTCAAGCGGCTGCGATCACTGCGACTGGATCTTTCTCGGCGGCCTGATCTTCACCGACGGCCAGCCGCCGGAGTACCGCACCTTCCTGCTGCCGAAATCGGACTTCGAGATCATCGACACCTGGCACACCATGGGCCTGAAGGGCACGGGCTCCAAGGACATCGTCGTCAAGGACGTCTTCGTTCCGGAATACCGCACGCATCGCGGTCTGGACGGCTTCATGGGCACCAATCCCGGCCGCGATACGTTCACCGCCGACCTCTACAAGCTGCCGTTCGGGCAGATCTTCGTGCGCGCGGTGTCGTCGGCGGCCATCGGTGGCCTGCAGGGTGCGCTCAACACCTTTCTCGACTTCGCCAAGGTTCGCGTCGGCGACATGGGCAACAAGACCTCGGAGCAGCCGCCGGCGCAGCTTGCTGCCGCGGACGCGGCGCTGGCCATCGACGAGATGAAGCTGATCCTGCACCGCAACTTCGACGTGCTGATGGGCAAGATCCGCGCCGGTGAAGCGCTGACCGACATCGAACAGCGCGTACATTTCCGCGCGCAGGCGGCTCAGGTCGTCGACCGTTGCGCCAAGCATGCGTACGCACTGTTCTCGGCCTGTGGCGGGCGTGGCATCTTCACGGATTTTCCGCTGCACCGGTACCTGTTCGACATCTATGCGGCGCGCGGCCATTACGCGAACAACCCCGATCAGTTCGGCCGCAACTACGGCGCGATGCTGCTCGGTCGCGAAAACACCGACGTGTTTATCTAAAAGCGAAGCAAGCGTCCGGTTCAAGCGCGCGTCGTCGCGCGCGGGCAAAAACCAGCAGGTGGCGAGCATGGGTGTCGGCGAAGCGAATCATTGGGATCAGCAATACGATGTGATCGTCGTCGGCTCCGGCGGCGGCGGCATGACCGCGGCGCTGTGCGCGAAGGCGCAGGGCTTGTCGGCGGTCGTCATCGAAAAATCGGACAAGTACGGCGGCACCAGTGCGGTGTCGGGCGGCGGCATCTGGATTCCGTGCAATGACGACATCGCCAAGGCCGGCGCCCACGATTCCTTCGATGAGGCGCTGACCTATCTGAAGCGGGTGATCGGCAACGGCGTGCCGCAGGCGCGCATCGAGGCCTACCTGCGTAATGGACCGGACATGGTTCGCTATCTGGCCGACACCTTCGACGTGCGCTTTCACAGCGTGCCGAAGTATCCGGATTACTACCCGAACCAGCCCGGCGGCAAGGAAGGCTGGCGCTCGATGCAGCCCGACGCCTTTGATGGCGCCAAGCTCGGCGCCGAATTCGACCGGCAGCGCGAGTCATTCAAGGGCACGCTGCTGATGGGGCGTATCGCCATGGACCAGATCGAGGCGCATACGCTGTTTTCGCGCGGCCCCGGCTGGATCCGCCTGACGTTGAAGCTGGTACTCAAATACTGGTTCGATTTCGCGTGGCGGCGCCGCACGCATCGCGATCGTCGTCAGGTGTTGGGCCAGGGCATGGTCGCGGCGTTGCGTTATGCGATGCTGCAACACGATGTGCCGCTGCAGTTGGATACCGGGCTCGAATCGCTGGTCGAGGACAACGGCCGCGTGGTGGGGGTGGCGGTGACGCAGAACGGTCGTCCGCTGCGCTATCACGCGCGGCGCGGCGTGATCCTCGCGTGCGGTGGCTTCGAATCCAACCAGCAGATGCGCGAGCAGTATCTCGCCAAGCCGACCACGACCGAGTGGACGGCGGCGCCGCCGATCAATCATGGCGACGGCATTCGCGCCGGCCAGCAGCTCGGCGCCGCGATCGATCTGATGGACAAGGTCTGGGGCTCGCCCACCGTCGCCAAGCCGGGCGCCAAACAGCAGATCACGCTGTTCGTCGAGCGTGGCATGCCGGGCTGCGTGGCGGTCAATCGCAAGGGCCAGCGCTTCGTCAACGAAGCTGCGGCCTATCCGGATTTTCGCGACGCGATGTATGCCGATGACGCCAAGGGCAACGGCTGCGTGCCGTGCTGGCTCGTGTTCGACGCGACGTTCCGCCACAAGTATCCGATGGGCATCTTTTTGCCCGGACAGATCGAGCCCGATTCCAAGCTGCCGAAGGACTGGCTCGACAAGGTCTACTACCGCGCCGACACGCTCGACGCGCTGGCGCAGAAGATCGGCGTCGACGCGACGGGCCTGAAGGACTCCGTGGCGCGCATGAACGGGTACGCGAAGACCGGTGTCGACACGGAATTCCACAAGGGCGAAACGGCAATCGATCGTTACTACAGCGATCCGTCGGTGAAGCCGAATACCTGTCTCGGGCCGATCGTCAAAGCGCCGTTCTACGCGGTGGCGCTGTGGCCGGGCGAGATCGGCACCAAAGGCGGGTTGGTGACCGATGCGCGGGCGCGCGTGTTGCGTGAAGACGGCAGCGTCATCGCCGGTCTGTATGCGACCGGCAATACGTCGGCGGCGGTGATGGGGCCGACCTATGCCGGTGCCGGTTCGACACTGGGGCCGGCCATGACCTTCGGCTACCTCGCGGCACGCGATCTGGCCAACGCGGACGCTGGGCAGGTCGCACGCGCAGCCGCCTGAATCACGCGCGGCGGATGCCGTAGACTCGGACGTCCGATCACAAGGACGATCCCGATGCGCCCCTTGCTTGCGATAACCGCCGTGGCCTTGCTGACTGTCAGTGCCAGTGCGGCAGCCGACTGGAGGAGCAGCCTCAAGAACATGCTCGGTCAGGCGCAGCAGTCGTCGGCCGGGACCGCAGCGCTCGACAACAGTCAGATCGTCGCCGGCCTGCGCGAGGCCTTGGCGCAAGGCACGACCCAGGCGATCAATTCTCTGGGCAAGACCGATGGCTTCTGGAAGAACGCCGCGGTGCGCATCCCGCTGCCGCAGCCGCTGTCCGGTATCGAGTCGACGCTGCGCCAGTTCGGCCAGGGACCGAAGCTCGACGAATTCCAGCTGACCCTGAATCGCGCCGCCGAGAAGGCCGTGCCGCAGGTGGCGGACATCTTCGGCAACGCGATCCGGCAGATGAGCGTGACCGATGCGCAGGCCATCCTCAAGGGCTCGGACGATGCGGCGACGCGCTACTTCCAGCGCACGACCAGCGCGTCATTGAAGGCCAAGATCCTGCCCATCGTCCAGAACGCGACGGCCAGTGTCGGAGTGACGCAGGAATACAAGGCGTTGTCGACCAAGGCCGGGCCGTTCCTGCAACTGGCGGGAAAGACGTCGCCGGACCTTGACGGCTACGTCACCGACAAGGCGCTCGATGGTCTGTTCACGACCATCGCCGAAGAGGAAAAGCGCATTCGCGAGAATCCCGCAGCGCGTAGCACCGAATTGCTGAAGAAGGTTTTCGCTTCGCAGTGAGCGCGCCGCCATACAGCGACCTGCAGGTTGTCGCGTCATGGCATGACAACGCGCTGGCCTGGACCGATGCGGTCCGCGCACAGCAGATCGAGAGTCGGCGGCTCGTTACCGATGCCGCCATCGTCGACGCGGTCGTCGGCCGTGCGCCGCAATCCTTGCTCGATGCCGGCTGCGGCGAAGGCTGGCTGATGCGGGCGCTGAGCGGCCGGGTGCCGCGTTGCATCGGTACTGATGTGGTGCCGGCACTGGTCGAGCGGGCGGCGGAGGCCGGCGGTGGCGATGTGCACCTGGCCTCTTATGAGGACCTCGCCGCCGGCGCGCTGGGTCTCAAGGTCGATGTGGTCGCCTGCAATTTCGCGTTGATCGGCGATGATTCGACGCGCGCGCTGTTTCGCGCCGTGCCGCGGCTGCTGACGGCCGGCGGCGCCTTCATCGTGCAAACCCTGCATCCACTCACGGCCTGCGGCGACCAGCCGTATGTCGATGGCTGGCGAGCGGGCTCGTGGTCCGGTTTCGGCCCGGCGTTCCGCAATCCGGCGCCGTGGTATTTCCGCACGCTGTCGTCGTGGCTGGCCTTGTTCCAGCGGCATGGCCTGGCCGTGCGCGAACTGCGCGAGCCGCGGCATCCGGCGACCGGCAAACCGGCGTCGGTGATCTTCATCGCCGAGGCTGACGCCCCGAATCTCACGCACACGTAGCAGGCGCGCCGCGCAGCGCTCGCCGATCCTGCAGGTCGAAATCGAGGAGGCGGCGATGAGACTGCAGGGCAAAGTGGCGCTGGTGACCGGCGCCGGACAGGGGGTGGGACAGGGCATTGCGTACGCATTGGCCACCGAGGGCGCAAAGCTGGTGGTGACCGGCCGGACGCTGGCCAAGCTCGACGCCACCGTTGCCGAGATCATGCGTCGTGGCGGGACGGCACTGGCCGTCGCCTGCGACGTCCGTGATGCTCAGGCGCTCGAGGCCGTCGTCGCGCGCACGGGGCAGGCCTACGGCGGCCTGAACATCCTCGTCAACAACGCGCAGGAAGTGCCGCTCGGCACCTTGGCGCAGCTCGACGAGGCGGCGCTCGCGGTAGGCTGGGAGTCCGGGCCGCTGGCGACCTTTCGCCTGATGAAGCTGGCCTATCCGCACCTCAAGGGCGGCGGCAACATCGTCAATCTGGCGTCGCCGGCGGCGATGCGCTGGGATGCCAGCGGCTACGGTGCGTACGGCGCGGTCAAGGAAGCGATCCGGCAGCTGTCGCGCGCCGCCGCCTGTGAATGGGCCAAGGATGGTATTCGCACCAACGTCATCCTGCCGCTTGCCGACTCTCCGGCGATGGCAGGGTGGACGCGCGAGCGTCCCGACGAAGCCGCGGCCTTCATCGCCACCGTGCCGATGCAGCGCGTCGGCGCCTGCGAGGCGGACATCGGCCGCTTCGTCGTCACGCTGTGCAGCGACGATTGCGCCTACATCAACGGCCAGAGCATTGCCGTCGACGGCGGCCAGGCGTTTCTCGGCTGAGCCGGCCGGCGCTGGCACTCAGCGCATGTCGATGACCACGCGGCCTTCGATGTGACCGTCGTTCATGCGGCGGAAGATGTCATTGATGTCGTCGAGCTTGGCCGTCGCGACCGTGGCTTTGACACGACCGTCGCCGGCGAAGTCCAGCGCCTCCTGCAGGTCGAGCCGCGTGCCGACGATGGAGCCGCGCACGGTGATGCCGCCGAGCACGACATCGAAGATCGGTAACGGGAAGCTGCCGGGCGGCAGGCCGTTGAGCGAGATCGTACCGCCGCGGCGGACCATGCCCAGTGCCTGTTCGAAGGCCTTCGGCGAGACGGCGGTGACGAGCACGCCGTGCGCGCCGCCGATCTCCTTTTTCAGATACGCGGCCGGGTCGGTAGCCGCGGCGTTGACGGCGACGCTGGCGCCGAGCTGACGCGCCAGCGCCAGCTTGTTCTCGTCGACGTCGACGGCGGCGACCTTGAAGCCCATCGCGTGCGCGTACTGCACGGCCATGTGACCGAGACCGCCGATACCGGAGATCACCACCCAGTCGCCGGGCTTGGCGTCGGTCACCTTCAGACCCTTGTAGACGGTGACGCCGGCGCACAGTACCGGCGCGATCTCGACGAAGTCGGCACCGCGTGGCAGATGGCCGACATAGTTCGGATCGGCGATCACATATTCGGCGAAGCCGCCGTTCACCGAATAACCGGTGTTGAGCTGGCTCTCGCACAGCGTTTCCCAGCCGCCGAGGCAGTGCTCGCAGTGGCCGCAGGCCGAATACAGCCACGGCACGCCGACGCGGTCGCCCTCCTTGACGTGGGTGACGCCGGCGCCGACGCCGGATACGTAGCCGACGCCCTCGTGGCCGGGAATGAACGGCGGTTCGGGCTTGACCGGCCAGTCGCCGTGCGCGGCATGCAAATCGGTGTGGCAGACGCCGGATGCCTGAATCTTCACCTGGATCTGACCGGGGCCGGGCGTCGGCACCGGCACGTCCTCGATGATCAGCGGCTGGTGGAATTTGTGGACGACGGCGGCTTTCATCATGGCCATGCTTATGGACTCCGTCAGGATCAGAACAGGCCGAGCGGCTTCGTCGAATAGCTGACGAGCACGTTCTTGGTCTGCTGGTAGTGGTCGAGCATCATCTTGTGCGTCTCGCGGCCGATGCCGGACTGCTTGTAGCCGCCGAACGCGGCATGTGCCGGATACGCGTGATACTGGTTGACCCAGACGCGGCCGGCTTCGATCGCGCGGCTGCTGCGATAGCCGCGATTGGCGTTGCGGCTCCAGACGCCGGCGCCGAGGCCGTAGCGCGTCTGATTGGCGATGGCGATCGCCTGCTCCTCGTCCTTGAACGTCGTCACCGCGAGCACCGGTCCGAAGATTTCCTCCTGGAAGATGCGCATGTGGTTTTCGCCGTAGAACACGGTCGGTTCGAGGTAGTAGCCGCCGGCCAGGTCGATGGCGACGTCGGCGCGCGCGCCGCCGGTCAGCAGCTCGGCGCCTTCGTCATGACCGATGTCGATGTAGTCGAGAATCTTGTCGAGCTGTTGCTTGGAATTCTGCGGGCCCATCATGGTCCGCGGGTCGAGCGGATTGCCGACGCGGATGTTCTTTACGCGCTCGATGGCGCGCGCCATGAACGCCTCGTAGATGTCTTCGTGGATCAGTGCGCGGCTCGGGCAGGTGCAGACCTCGCCCTTGTTGAACGCGAACAGCGCCAGCCCTTCGATCGCCTTGTCGAGGAACTCGTCATCCTCGTCCATCACATCGGCGAAGAACACGTTCGGCGACTTGCCGCCGAGTTCGAGCGTGACCGGAATCAGGCTGTCGGCGGCGTGGTGCATGATGCCGCGGCCGGTGCTGGTCTCGCCGGTGAAGGCGATCTTGGCGATGCGCGGGCTGCTGGCCAGCGCCTCGCCGGCTTCGCTGCCGTAACCGTTGACGATGTTGAGCACGCCGGGCGGCAGCACGTCGGCGATCATTTCGGCAAAAACCAGAATGCTCAACGGCGTGTTGCGCGATGGCTTGAGCACCACGCAGTTGCCGGCGGCCAGCGCCGGCGCCAGTTTCCACGCCGCCATCAGCAGCGGGAAGTTCCACGGAATGATCTGGCCGACCACGCCCAGCGGCTCGTGATAGTGATACGCGACCATGTCCGGGTCGATCTCGCCGATCGAACCTTCCTGGGCGCGGATGCAGCTGGCGAAGTAGCGAAAATGATCAATCGCCAAGGGCACATCGGCTGCCGTCGTTTCGCGGATCGGCTTGCCGTTGTCCCAGGTCTCGGCGACGGCCAGTTCGCCGAGTTGCGCTTCCATGCGATCGGCGATGCGATTGAGCAGGCGCGCGCGTTCGGTCACCGACGTGCGTGCCCAGCCGCGCCGCGCGCCATGTGCGGCATCCAGCGCGCGCTCGATGTCGCGCGCATCGGAGCGCGGCACCTGCGAGAGCACCTGGCCGTTTACCGGCGAGACCTTGTCGAAATAGCGGCCTTCGACCGGCGCACGCCAGGCGCCGCCGATGAAGTTCTCGTAGCGAACCTTGAACGGGTGTTGCAGCGTCTCGCTGCCGGACTGCGGCATGTCCATAAAGCCTCCTAGGACAGGGCGGTCCTCGCGGGCCGCGACGGGGGATGCCCGTCAGGCTAGGCCTGTACGGCCGCGCGGTCCTTGACGCGGATCATGTCGCGGCCGTCGTGCTTTTGCTTGCGGCCAGGTGCTGCAGATAGGTGTGGACCAGCACGCGTAGTTCGCGAAGCGGCGCGCAACGCGGGCCGCCCTCGGCGATGCAAATCGTCGCCGCCGTCTTCATCTGGTACTGCAATACTGCGGCCGCACGATCGAGCTGTACCGCGGCCAGCTTTGGCAGAAAAGCGGCCAGTGCGGCGCGCACGCCGCGGCGCATGCCCTCGCGCATCGCCGGCTTGTCGGCATTCGGATGCGCGTCGAGCAGCGCGACCATGGCTTCGCGCTCGTCGCGCAGGTCGACCAGGACGTCGAGCAAGGCATCGCCGAACTGTTGCGGCGTCATTTGCGCGGCACGCGCCTCGATCGCCGCCACCAATTCGCGAATGGTGTCGGAGTAACGGCTGAACAGCGCCTCGGCCAGCGTCTCCTTGTTCGGGAAGAACTGATAGAGCGAGCCGATCGGCGCGCCGGCACGGGCCGCGACCTCAGTCATGGTCGTCGCTGCGTAGCCCTTTTCAGCGAACAGTGCGGCCCCGGCTTCAAGCAGCGCGGCGACGCGCTGCTTGCCGCGCTCGCGCTGCGGGGCCTTGGCGGTCGGTGATATCGGTTTTGACATTTATGAGGAACTCCTCATATATTATCCGAACGTGAGGATAACCTCATATTAATCGTTCCGTCTTCTTGCTGTTGGCCGGCGTCCACCACGCGGTCAATGGCCCACCCCGAGGAAACGTCATGGCCACACTGGACCCCCGCCGTACCGCGCTTGTTCTCATCGATCTGCAGAAGGGCATTGTCGCAATGCCGGTGCAGCCCTACAGCGGTCCGCAGATTCTCGAGCGCTGTGTCGAACTCGCCGGCAAATTCCGCGACGCCGGCGCACTGGTCGTGCGCGTGCACGTCGGTTGGTCGGCGGACGGCGCCGATGCCCTGAAGCAGCCGACCGACGCCGGCTTTCATGGCCCGCTGCCGGCCGACTTCGATGCGTTCATGCCGGACATCGTCGACGATCGCGATGTCGTCATCCGCAAGCGTCAGTGGGGTGCGTTCCATGGCACCGAACTCGATCTTCAGCTGCGCCGCCGCGGCATCGAGCACATCGTGCTGGCCGGCATCGCCACCAATATCGGCGTCGAGTCGACCGCGCGTTCGGCGTGGGAGCACGGCTATCAGCTGACGGTGCTCGAAGATGCCTGCTCGACGTTTTCGGCGGAGATGCAGGACTTCGCGTTCAAGACCATCTTCCCGCGTTTGGGGCATGTGACGACGCGCGACGAGATCGTGCTTGGCTGAAGTCGGCCCCGAGCCGTCACGGCGACCGACGCCGGGGCGCTATGCCGCGTTGCTGGCGGTGACGCTGCCGCTGACGGTGGCGCTGCACTTGGCCGGCCTGCCGGCGGCGTTTTTGATCGGCCCGCTGTGTGCGGCCATCGCGCTGGCCGTGCGCGGCCGGCCGGTCGCCGTGCCGAACGCGTTGTATCTCGCGGCGCAGGCGATGCTGGGGTGCATGATCGCCGCCGCCGTCACGCGCGAGGTGCCGGCGTCGTTCCGGCAGGGCGCGCCGCTGTTGGTTGTTGCGGTCGCGTTGCCGGTATTGCTCAGCGCCTTGCAGGGCTATCTGCTGAGTCGTTGGCGCTTGCTGCCGGCGACCACCGGCGTCTGGGGCAGTTTGCCCGGCGCGGCGTCGGCGATGGTGGTGATGGGCGAAGGCTTTGGCGGCGATCCGCGCCTGGTTGCCTTCATGCAATACCTGCGCGTGCTGTGTGTGGCGATCGCTGCCTCGGTCATCGGCCTGGTCTTCGTGCAAGGACCGCAGCATGCGCACGCGACGGTCTGGTTTCCGGCACTGGATCCGCTCGCATTGATGGTCACCCTGGCCATCGGTGGCGTCGGCGCGTGGCTGGGCTTGCGCCTGCGTATTCCGTCAGGCGCGCTGTTGATGCCGATGGCGATCGGTCTGATCGTGCACCTCGGCAATCTGGCGCCGATGCAGTTGCCCGAGTGGGTCTTGGTCGGCGGCTACGCATTGCTCGGCTGGAGCATTGGCGCGCGCTTCACGCGCGAAGCGCTGATCTATGCCCTGCGCCTGTTGCCGCAGATCCTCGGCGCCATTGCCGTGCTCCTGGTGTTCTGCGGCGTGCTGGCGTGGATGGTCACGCTGCTATTGCCTATCGATCCGCTGACCGCGTATCTGGCGCTGTGCCCGGGCGGGCTCGACTCGGCAACGATCATTGCCGCCTCGACGCATGCCGATCTGCCGCTGGTCGTGCTGCTGCAGACCTTGCGCCTGATGATCGTGGTGATCGCCGGCCCGGCGCTGGCGCGGCTGGCCGCGACGCGCGCGCAGGCCTATTTACGGCGCGCCGACGCGGGCTGAGCGTCGGCCATGCGCCGCTGCCGTGGCGATACGGCTGATGTCCACGCTTCGAGAATGCGGACGGCGTCGCCACCGCGCGTCGATGCGTAGCATCGCGTCGCGTCGATCTCGTCGGCGGCAATCGCACGGACCTGCGTGAAGCCGGCGGTCCGCAGTGCCGCGTCAGCCTCGGACGTCGTACTGAAGTGGAGGTGCATGCGACCGCGCACGAAGCGGCCCAGCAGTGCGCCGAAGGCGGCCAGCGCCGGATGCGTGCGCCGCTCGCGAAGGTACAGATCGCTGAGATAAACCCCGTTCGGAAATCGCGACAGCGTGGCGGCGATGCGGCGCCAGACCGCGCGCGCGGTGTCGTCGTCGAGGTAGTTCATCAGGCCTTCGCTGACGATCGCGGTGCCAACGGTCGGGTCCAGGGTCGCGGCGACCGCCGCCAGCGATTGCGGTCCCTCATCGGCGAGCACGTCGACGGTGACGACACGGTGCCGAGCCGAAAGCAGACCGGCCTCGTCGAGCATCATGTGCTTGGCATCGGCCATTGCGGCCAGATCGGTCTCGACATAGTGCAGGGCGGGCCCGTATCGACGGCAGAACGCCCAGCCGCGCGGCGACAGGCCGGCGGCGATCTCGATGACCTGGCCGATGCGACCGTCGTCGATCGCCGCCTGCAGGCGCGCGTCGAGGCCGCGATGCCGGGCCAGCATCAAGGCTTCGATCGAATAGCCACTGAGTGTCTTGGTTCCGCGCGCGAGCAGATCGAACGCAAAGTCGATGCGGCGCCCGCGGCGCGTCGCGAACGCGGCATGCGACAGCCCGTGCCGATACCAGAAATAGCCCGTCGCATAAGCGGTCGGGCTGATCGTCTCGCCGTGCTGCGCCACGGTGTCGCAACTCAAACGCCGGGCGCGCCAGGGAAGCCGACGTAGTACTGGCCGGTCAGCATGCCGCCGTCGACGGCGATCTCCGCGCCGCAAAGATAGGACGAATCGTCGCTGGCCAGGAACAGCGAGGTGCGCGCCACTTCGTCGGCGTCGCCGACGCGTTGCAACGGCACCATGGCGTAGCGCTTGTTGACCTCGGCGCGTGCCTCCGAATAGGGATTGCCCATCGCCGTATCGATCCCACCCGGATGGATGGAGTTGACGCGTACGCCGCGATGTCCGTATTCCATCGCCGCGACGCGGGTCAGGCCGCGGATGCCCCATTTACTGGCGCTGTAGGCGCCGAGGCCGTTGGCGCCCTTCATGCCGTCGACCGACGACACGTTGACGATGCTGCCGCGTCCGCGCGCCAGCATGTGTGCGCCGACGATCCTGACACCGAGAAAAGTGCCGAGCAGATTGATGTCGATGACGCGCTCGAATTCACTTTTCTCGGTTTCGGCCAGCGTGCGGAACACAAGGACGCCGGCATTGTTGACGAGGACGTCGACCGGACCGAAGACGTCGGTGGCGGTGTCGAGCACCTGTTGCCACTGCGCTTCGTCACGGACGTCATGCGCGACGAAGCGTGCCGCCGTGCCGAGTTCGCGCGCGAGTGCGGCGCCATCGTCCTCCAGGACATCGCTGATCACCACGCGCGCGCCCTCTCGGACGAACAGACGGGCAGTGGAGGCACCCATCCCGCGCGCACCACCGGTGATGATGGCGACCTTGTCGCGCAGTCTCGACATTGGCATCTCCTCGTGCGTGCCTGCACGGTCTTCGCCGTGCGCGTCCCATCGTGACATGCGCCAGAGGCGGCGGGCCTCGTCCGGATGTGCGAAGGCCTCCCGCACTTCTCGTCTTTCCGGATGAGGGACGCGCCGCGGTGAGCGCCGACGATACCCAGCGCAAGTTGCCGCGACGTACGGCGACGCAGACGCCGCAGGGGGAAGACCGGCGCCGTCGAACCCGACACACGCAAATGAGGAGAGTCATGAGCCACTTCGAACGCAGGCGCCCCGGCGCTGCCGCCATGCTGTTGCCGTTGCCGCTACTGTTTTGCCACCCGGCTGTCGCGCAGGATGCGCCGCCGGCACAGCCGGCCGATGCCAGCGACAAGATCGCTGAAGTCGTCGTTACCGCGCAGCGCCGCGAACAGAAGCTGCAGGACGTGCCGATCGCCGTGACGGCGCTGAGCGCCGAACAGGTGCAGGATCGCGGCATCCAGAACGTCAGCGACCTGTCGGCTTTGGCGCCGGGCCTGCAAATCAGCAAGACCGCATCGAACACGACGATCTCGCAGATCACGATTCGTGGTTTGTCGCAGATCAACCCCGCGATCTACTGGGACCCGGCGGTCGGCATTTATGTCGACGGCGTCTATATCGGCAAGGCGCAGGGCTCGGTCTTCGATATCGTCGACCTCGAGCGCGTCGAGGTGTTGCGTGGCCCGCAAGGCACGCTGTACGGCCGCAACACGCTGGCCGGCGCCATCAACCTGATCACCAAGCGCCCGTCCGGCGAGTTTGGCGGCACGGTCAGCGTCGAGGCCGGCAACTACGATGCGCTGACCACCAAGGCCAGCATCGACCTGCCGAAGATGGGCATCGTCAGCATGTCGCTGGCGGCGCGCCAGGAACAGCGCGACGGCTGGGTCAATACCTCACGCGACAGCTCGACCAGTGAGCTCAACAATCGCAACGGCAACGGCCTGCGCTTCGCTGCCGACTTCGACTTTGCGCCGTCACTGCTCGGCGAATATCGCTTCGACCGCAGCGTCGTCGACCAGACGCCGAACTGGGATCAGCTGTATCGCATCGATACCGACTTCGGCATTTATCCCGGCCTCACCGATTACGCGTCGCACCAGCGCCAGACGCACGCCGATCTCGACGCGCCGATGTTCGAGAAGGCGCGCATCATGGGCCACGCGTTCACGCTGAACTGGGACGCCGATGACGCCAACACCTTCAAGTCCATCACCGGCTATCGGACCATGCGCTGGGACGATTCGCTGGACCTCGACGGTTCGCCCAATGATGTCGCGTTCACGCAGCGCTTCACGCATTACCACCAGTTTTCGCAGGACCTGCAGTGGCTCGGTCATACCGATCGCCTGAACTGGGTCGGCGGCCTGTACTACTTCGGCGACGACGGTGACACCGATAATCCGCAGCACTTCTTCAGCCACTCGGCCAACTACGATTCGAGCTATGGCACCAAGACGCACGCGTATTCGGGCTATGGCCAGCTCGACTACAAGCCGCTCGATCCGCTGACCCTCAGCGCCGGCCTGCGCTACACGCGCGAGAAGAAGGATCTGACGCGGACCTTCGGCATCGTCGGCGCGGGCGATTATCTGATCCCGCCCGGCACGTCGGCGCACAAGACCTTCAGTGCGACGACGCCAATGGCCTCGATCGCGTGGCAGATGACGCCGCACGTCAACACCTATCTGCGCTATGCCGAAGGCTTCAAGAGCGGTGGCTTCAACGGCGAGTACAGCGATCCGACCGCTAGCTCCGAAGACAACATTGACGAAACCAAGACGCCGTTCAAACCGGAGAAGCAGCGCAGCTACGAACTTGGCAGCAAGACCACCTGGCTCGACGGCCGTGCGCTGCTCAATGCCGCCGTCTACTACAACAAGGCCAAGGATCTGCAGGAATCGATCTTCCTCGGTCAGGGCGCAGCCGCGACCAGTGTCCGCAACGCCGGCAAGGCGACGATCTACGGTGCAGAACTCGAAGGCCAGCTGTCACTCGGCCATGGCTCTCGGCTCGGCTTCAACTACGCGTATCTGCACACCAAGTACGACCAGTTCATCGACGAAGGCCAGGACGTCGCCGACAACCGTGCGTTCGTCCATGCGCCGAAAAACACGGCCAACGTCTATCTCGATCTGCGTCTCGCGCACTTCGAGTTCACCGATCTGCGGGCCCTGGTCGATTACGCGTATACCGACTCGTTCTACACCTATGCCTATCAGCTCAGCGGTCCGGGCGACGCGCGCTACGATGCGAGCAAGCAGGTGGCGGGCGATACCGAGGTTCCATCGACGAGTTTGCTCAACCTGCGCCTGGCCTTGGCCAACATGAAGCTCGGCAGCAATGCGATCGGTGAGGTGGCGGTCTGGTGTCGCAACGTCACGGACGAAGACGCGCCGACCAACTTCATCGACTTCGGGCCAGCGTTCGGCAATCTGACGGTCGCCAACTTCAACGATCCGCGGACCTTCGGGATCACAGGCATCGTGCGCTGGTAAGTGCAGTGCACACGGTCACCGAGGCCGTGTGCACCGGTTTCGATGGAGGCGCGCCCGGCGCCGTATCGCTGGGCGCGTGGCTGTGCAATGCTGTGCTGGGGTTCCGATTCGGATCAGCGCATGTCGACGACTGCATTTCCTCCATCTTCTGGCGCCTGCCTCGGGCGGCCGCCGCGGCATCGTGGGTGAGGGGCTAGGGTGAGCGGCGGCATGCGCGCCTGGTACGAGCGGCATCTGCTGCCATGCCTGCTCGACATCGTCTGCGGCATGCGGATGATTCGACGCCAGCGGCAGGCGGTCGTGCCGACCGTGCAGGGCCGGGTGCTGGAGATCGGCATCGGCACCGGCCTCAATCTGGAGCACTACGACCGGACGCGCATCTCGACCGTGATCGGTCTTGATCCCGGCGTCGACATGCATCCGCTTGCACAGCGTCGCGCCCGGCGCTTGGGGCTGCCGGTCGAGATCGTCGGCCTGTCGGCCGAACGGATTCCGTTCGACGATGCCAGCTTCGACACCGTGCTGGTCACTTATTCGTTGTGCACCATTGCCGACCCGCTTGCTGCGTTGCGCGAGATGCATCGCGTGCTGCGCGCCGAGGGGCGGCTGGTCTTCTGCGAGCATGGCCGCGCACCAGAGGCTGCGGTGCAGCGCTGGCAGCAACGCCTGACGCCGCCATGGTCGAAGATCGCCGGCGGCTGCCATCTCGATCGCGATGTCCCGGCGTTGTTGGCGCAAGCCGGCTTTCGCACCATCGAGCTGCAGACCGGCTACCTGCCCGGGCCGCGCCCGTTCACCTACCACTACTGGGGGAGCGCGACGCCGCGTTGAGCGGCGCCGCGCACGCGGCTCAACCGACCACGACCTCGCTGATCTGCAGGACCGGCTGCAGGTCGGTGTAGTTTGGAATGTCGCCGAGAATTTCCTGGGTGTGCGGACCGAAGCCGCGCTGGAAGTCCTCGACCGAATCGCAGTAGATGTGGCACATGCCGACGTAGGTGGCCGGCGCATCCGGCGCGCCGCCGGCCAGGCCACGATCGATCGTGTAGTACTTGCACAGGTCGCCCATGCGCGCCTTGACCAGCGGCAGATGCTTGTCGCGGTAGTAGTCGTGATCGAATCGCGCGCCCGGCGTATTCGGATACATCACACTGACCTTGATCATCGGTTTTCTCCTCGTGGGTCTATGGGTGCCGGGTCACGGCAGTGCCCAGTATGCCGGCACTGACGACGCGCTGTCGCGCGAGCCGTCAGCGGACGGGGCCATCATGGCTACTCATTTCGGGTGAGGCCCTGTCTGCGCGCTACTCCTACGGTTACGCCTGCGGTAAATCCGAAAAGATTCCGGGGAGACGAGCCGATGCAAAAGCCGGCCGCAAGGACAATGAAAAAATCAGGGTGGGTGGCGCTGCTGGCGTCGATGGGCGTCGGTCTTTCGATGTCGGCACATGCCGGCTCTTTCGACTTCGGTGCCGACACGACGCTCGACTACAAGGCGACGGTCAACTACGGCCTGGCGATCCGCACCAACAGTCAGGACAAGCGCCTGATCAATGCGCCGGTCGAGGAGTTCACCTCGGAGCTCTTCCCGACGCTGCCGGACGATCAGCCGCAACAGATCTTCCGCTTCGAGCGACAGGGACTTTCGCAGTCGAAGAATTCAGATGACGGCGACCGCAACTTCGACAAGTGGGCGCTGATTCATAACCGGCTCAGTGCCTACGGCGAACTGCAGTTGCATCACAAGGATTACGGCGCGGTGCTCAGCGGCTCGGCGTTCTACGATGACGTCTACCATCATCTCAACGACAACGATTCGCCGGACGACGTCAACAAGTTCGGACCGGACGGCCTGACGCCCGACCCGAACTATCGCAAGTTCACGACCGAGACCCGCTTCCGCGACGGTCAGCGCGCGCGCCTGCTCGAAGCCTATCTGTACGGCAGCTGGTACATCGGCGATCAGGGCATGCTCAACGTCCGTATCGGCCAGCAGCTCGTCGCCTGGGGCGAAAGCCTGTTCCTGTCCGGCATCGCCAGCGCGCAGAGCCAGGCTGACGCGACCAAGGCCTTCGTGCCCGGCACGGAGATCAAGGACATTCTGCTGCCGACCAATCAGATCGCCATCAACTACGGTGTGAACTACGATCTGACGCTGCTCGGCTACTACAAGTTCGACTTTCGCGAAAACGAGATTTTCCCGGAAGGCGACTACTTCTCGCCGTCCGATGCGGTCGGCCCGGGCTCGCGCTTCGTCTATGGTTCCGCCAACCCGCTCTACGGCGGCCCTGGCAGCTGTCAGGGTTTGCTGACCAATCTGTCGGTGGCCGGCGTGCCGACGCCGGTGACGCCCGCCATCGAGAATCTGGTCTGCGACGTGGTGCTCGCGCCGCTCGGCCAGTTGTCGAATGCGCCGCCCTACATCTACACCTATCGCGGCAAGGACATCACGCCGAGCAAGTGGGGGCAATGGGGCGTTGGCGTCAAATACCAGGTCACGCCGACCACCAACATCGGCCTCTACCATCTGCGCTATGACGACGCCAACCCGTCGGTGAAGTACAACGTTGGCTACGCGCCGTTCGGCTATATCGGCAATACCGCGGTGACGACGCAGATCATCAACCAGCTGGTGCCGACCAGCTACAACGTCAAGTACTACAGCGGTATCCAGATGACGTCGCTGGCGTATTCGACGACGCTGCTGGGCCTCAACGTTGCCGGCGAAATCAATTATCGCGACGGTGCGCCGACGCCGATCGAAACCGAGATCTCCGGCCACCTGAGCCCCGTCTACACGCGCTCCAAGAGCACGCAGGCCCTGTTGTCGGCGATCTACGCCGGCAATCCGCGCATGTTCTTCAACGATCTGGCGATCGTTACCGAGGTCGGCTATCTGCACATGAACAGCGTCGACCGCGTCGACTCGTCGCCCGGCATCATCGTCGTCGACGGCGGCAAGAAGCTGTTCTACAACCGCAACGCGTACGGCGGCAATGTGCTGGTGATTCCGACCAAGCACAACTTCGCGCCCGGTTGGGACTTGAGCACGCCGATGACGTTCGCGTACCTGAAGGGCAATCCGGCCATCGCCGGCTCGTTCGGCGCGCTGTACGGCGACGGTGACATGCGCGCCAGTCTCGGCGTCAGCATGACCTATCTGGAAAACACGCAGTTCGCGTTCGGCTACAACTGGTTCTTCGGTGATGCCGGCAAGACCATCAAGGACAGCACGCTGGCCGCCAACCCCTACGTCGATCGCGACTATGCGACGTTCAACATCAAATACAACTTCTGATCGACATCGCCACTGCTTGGCGGTGGATTACCGTTTCCCGGCGGATTCGCCGGGTCTCACCTGCGCGGTCGGACTCCTCCGCCGCGCAGGTGCTTTTGTCGCCATTTTCCGGAGCTTGCCGTGAATGCCGCCGTCTTCGATGCCGGTGAATTCCGCAAGGCGCTCGGCGCGTTTGCGACCGGCGTCACCATCATCACTACGCGCGCCGCCGACGGCACGCCGGTCGGCTTGACCGCCAACAGCTTCAACTCGGTGTCGCTGAATCCGCCGCTGGTGCTGTGGAGTCTGGCCAACAGCTCGGCGAGCCTCGAGGTCTTTCGCAACGCCGAGCACTGGGCGGTGCACGTCCTGGCCACCGATCAGGAGGATTTGTCCGGACGCTTCGCCAAACGCGGCATCGACAAGTTCGCCGGACTCGAATGCGACACAGGGGCGGGCGGTGTGCCCTTGTTGCGCGGCTGTACCGCGCGCTTCGAATGCCGTACGGCCTTTCAGTACGAAGGCGGCGATCACCTGATCTTCGTTGGCGAAGTGCAGGCTTTCGATCGCGCCGAGTCGGCGCCATTGGTTTTCCATGGTGGTCGCTATGCACATGCCACGCATCGCGATGCGCCGGGCCTGCAGCCACGCACCGCGCACCTTGCCGGCAGCTTTTCCGAGGACTTTCTCGGCTACCTGCTCGGGCGCAGCCATTTCCGCTTCTTTGCCCCGTTGCGCGAGGCGCTGGATGGCGAAGGGCTGAGCGACATGGAGTTCTACGTGTTGTCGACACTGACGCTGAAGCCGGAGCTGACCGCGCAAGAGCTGGCCGACGGCATGGCCGGCGTGCTCGATGACCGACGCAAGGCGGCGCTCGACTCGCTGGTGGGCCGCGAGATGGCGAGCTACCGCAACGACGGCGTCATCGCTTATGAACTGACCGAGCACGGCCGCGAGGTTGCCTTGCGTCTGATCTCGCGCGCCAAGGCCCTGGAGTCACAGGTCATCGAGCGCCTGGGCCCCGACGCCGCCATTCTGAAGTCGCTGCTCAATCGCCTGCTCGCGGAAATCGATCCGAGCGCGGCGACACTCTGGCAGGCGCCCTGAGCGTCTGACGGCGCCGGGAGGTCCGCTTGATGAGTCGGGCTCACCTCCCGCAATCGGATGGGGTTTGCCGAAGGCGGGTGGCATACAGTGGCGCCATTCCGATCAATCAGGAGGAGCGGTAATGGCGACGGCACTGAAGCCCGGCTCGCGCTTCAAGAGCGCGGTCTGCGACACGCAAGTGATGGTGGTCAAGGCCCCGGCCGGTGAGCACGAACTGTGCTGCGGCGGCGTTGCGATGCTGGCGCCGACTGCCAGCGGCGAGGGCGCACTGGACGCCAACTTCGCCAGCGGCACCTTGATTGGCAAGCGCTACGTCAATGAAGACGAGTCTCTGGAGTTGCTGTGCACGAAGGGCGGGCAGGGCTCGCTGAGCCTCGGCGCGACGCCGCTCGACGTCAAGCAGGCCAAGCAGCTGCCGTCTTCCGATTAACGCGGCGCCACGTGCGGCGCGACGCAGCAAATAAACCTGGCCATGAATATTTCCACGATCCTCGACATGGCGGCCGAGGCTTTCGGTGATCGCGTTGCGGTCGTTTCCGGCGAGCAGCGGCTCAGTTACGCCCAGCTTCGCGAGCACGCCCTCAGTGCCGCCGCGTACCTGCGCGCCTCCGGTGCCGGGTATCTGGCGCTGCTCGACGTCGCCAGTCCGGCGACGCCGGTGGCGATCTTTGCTGCTGCGTATGCCGGCGTCCCCTACGTGCCGCTCAACTACCGGCTGACGGCGCCGGAGCTCAATGCGCTGGTGGCGCGTGTCGCACCGGCCGTGCTGGTGACCAATGCCGAGTACCGCCAGCTGCTGACGCCGCACGATGGTATGCAGTTGATCGATCGCGATGCCTTCATGGCGTTGCCGATTGCCGGCGACGAAGTGGCGCAGCCTGATGAGGACCCGCGCGCGGTGGCGGTGCAGCTGTTCACCAGCGGCACCACCGGTCAGCCGAAGGCGGCCATCCTGCGCCACGAAAATCTGATGTCCTACATCGTCGGCACGGTCGAGTTCGCCGCGGCCGACGAGGCCGATGCGATCGTCGTCACGGTGCCGCCTTATCACATCGCCGGCATTTCGGCGGTGCTCAGTTCGACGTACGCGTGCCGGCGCATGGTGCAGCTGCCGAACTTCGACCCGCGCGCCTGGTTGCAGGCCATGCGCAGCGAGAACGTCAGCAATGCGTTTCTGGTGCCGACCATGCTGGGCCGCATCGTCGAGCATCTCGATGCGAGCGGCGAGGCGCCGGCGCTGCCGGCGTTGCGCGCGCTGGCTTACGGCGGCGGCAAGATGCCGCTGGCGACCATCGAGCGGGCGATGCAGCTGTTTCCGCAAGTCGGCTTCACCAACGCCTATGGCTTGACCGAGACCAGTTCGACGATTGCCGTGCTCGGTCCCGACGACCATCGTGCGGCTGCCGCCAGCGACGATCCGCGGGTCCGGCGCCGTTTGTCGTCGGTCGGCCGCGCGGCAGCGGTCGAGATCGAAATTCGTGACGACGAGGGCCGCGTGCTCGGTGCCGAAGACGCTGGCATGGTCTACGTGCGCGGCCCGCAGGTGTCGGGCGAATATCAGTCGCTGGGCTCCCAGCTGGATGCCGATGGCTGGTTCCCGACCAAGGATCGCGGCTATCTCGACGCGGATGGCTATCTGTTCCTCGACGGCCGTGCGGATGACGTCATCGTTCGTGGCGGCGAGAATATTTCACCGGGCGAGATCGAAGACGTGCTGCTCGCGCACCCGGCCGTTGCCGATGTCGCCTGTGTGGCGATTCCCGACGCGCAATGGGGCGAGGCGGTCGCCGCGGCCGTGGTCCTGCACGCAGATGGCGTCGCCAGTGTTGCCGAGCTACAGGAGCTGGTGCGGGCGCGCCTGCGCTCGTCGCGCGTGCCGCAGGCCGTTGTCTTCCGCGATGCGCTGCCGTACAACGAGACCGGCAAGATATTGCGCAGGGTGATCCGCCAGGAGCTGGCGACACAGGTAGCCGCGGCAGCGGCCTGAACACGGGACGCGACAGCGTGCGATTCGTCATCGAGAAGGTCGTGGAGATGCAGGTGCCGGCCTCGGTGGTCTGGAAGGTCGTGCGCGACGTCGAGGCGTATGCGCAGTGGAATCCGTTCTGCGTCGAATGTCGCTCGACGCTGCAGCCGGGCAGTCCGATCGACATGCAGGTGCAACTCGGCAGTCGCCTGCAGGCACAGCGTGAGTGGATGCAGACCTACGACGAAGGCCGCGGGTTTTCCTACACGATGAAGCCGGTGCCGCTCGGCGCGCTGTCATCGTTGCGCCTGCATGAGATCACGGCGATCGATGCGACGCGTTGCCGCTATCGCAGCTATTTCCACTTGCAAGGCTGGCTGAAGCCGCTGGTGTTGGCGTTGTTGCGCCGCCAGCTCGAGGACGGCTTCGCGGCGATGACGGCGGCACTGCAGGTTCGCGCCGAGGCGCAGTGGATTCACCAGCAGACCCAGGCCGGTGGTGGCTGACAGCGGCGTCGCGCCGATCGTCGACCCGCTGGATGACGCTGCCGCGCACTGGGCGGCCCGCTATCGCGACGTGCTGCTCGACGGCTTGAGTCTGTCGCCACCGTCGCGTGCGGCGACGCCCGCGCTTCACCCGGCATTGCGCTGGGCGCGCAGCGGCATGATGTCGCTCTGTGGCGATGTCGATCGGCCCCCGCAGATGTGCGCGGCACCGCTGGCCGCCGTTGCCGACGGTGCGCTTGCGGCGCTGGCCAGCATCGCGTCGCCGTCGCGCTTTGCCGATCTCGATGCAGCGGCGCTGTTGGCCGAGCGCGCGCTGCTGACCGGTCTGCGGCGCGCGGGGCGGCAATCGGCTGGCGGCGCCTGTCGCCTGCTGACATGCGCCGACGGGCTGATCGCGCTCAGTCTGGCGCGTGACGACGACTGGTCGTTGCTGCCGGCCTGGCTCGAAGACGATGTCCACGATTGGGCGGGCGTCGAGGTGGCGCTGCGGAGGCGCGACCGCGTGCCGCTGGTGGCGCGGGGACGCGAACTGGGCCTCGCGGTGGCCGCGAGCGAGCCGGCGCCGCAGCGCATCGCACCGTGGTGCCGCATCGTCGCGGGTCGGGCGTGGCGCCCGCTCGCCGAGACGGTGCGCGCGCCGTTGGTCGTCGACCTGTCGTCGCTGTGGGCCGGACCGCTCAGCTCGCATTTGCTGCAACGTGCCGGAGCACGCGTGATCAAGGTCGAGAGTGTGACGCGGCCGGATGGTGCGCGACGCGGTTCGCCGGCGTTCTTCGATCTGCTCAATGCTGGCAAGCAGAGCGCGGCTTTCGACCTGAGCTGCCCGACGGGGCGCGCGCAGCTGCGCCAGCTGCTGCGCCACGCCGACATCGTCATCGAGGCCTCACGGCCGCGCGCGCTGCAGCAGATGGGCATCGATGCCGAGGCGCTGCTGGTCGAGCAGCCGGGCCTGAGCTGGATCAGCATCAGCGGCTACGGTCGCGCGTGGCCGCAGGCGCAGTGGATCGGCTACGGCGACGATGCCGCGGTCGCTGCCGGCGCCAGCGATCTGCAGCAACGTGCGGGCGGCAGCGCGATTTTCATCGGCGACGCGCTGGCGGATCCGTTGACCGGTTTGCATGCTGCCTATGCGGCCTGGGCCAGTCACCTCGCGGGTGGCGGGCGTCTGCTCGAGCTGTCGCTGGTCGGCGTCGTCCGCCACGCGCTGGCATTCGCCCGGCCGCACGATGACGCGCAACTGCGTCGACGCCAGCAGCGGTGGACGGCGCGGGTGTCGGCCGAGGACATCCGCACGGCAACGCCGCGCCAAGCCGTGCAGGCGGCGCCTGTGCTCGGGGCCGACACCGCCGCGGTGATGGCAGAGTTCGGGTTGCCATGCTGATCCGCAATGCCGAATTGCACTTCGGCGCGCGCGTCGACGTGCGCATTGCCAACGGATGCATCGCCGCGATCGCCGCACGACTGGCGGCGGGCGATAGTGAGCCGACACTGGATGCCGGCGGCGCCGCGTTGTTGCCCGCCGTACGCGATCACCACCTGCATCTGCGCGCGTTGGCCGCGGCGCAGTCGTCGATCGTTTGTGGGCCGCCGCAGATCGCCGATGCCGATGCGCTGGCTGCGCGGCTGCGCGCTGCCGCTGCGGACGGTAATGGCTGGCTACGTGGTATCGGTTTTCACGAATCGGTCTGCGCGGACTTCGATCGCCGATGGCTCGATCGGCACGTGGCGACACGACCACTGCGCGTCCAGCATCGCAGTGGTCGGCTCTGGGTCTTCAACTCGGTGGCGCTGGCGGCGCTCGGCATCACCGACGGCGGCGATGATCCGTTCGAGCGAGTCGGCGGCCGCTTGAGCGGTCGACTGTACGATGCAGACGACTGGTTACGTGCGCGGCTGCCGAAGTCGCCACAGTCGCTGGCTGCCTTGAGCCGTCAACTCGCGTCGCGCGGTGTCGTCGGCCTCACCGATACGACGCATACCAATGGTCTCGATGCCTTCGATGCGTTTGTCGCCGCGCATGCGCGAGGCGAGTGCTTGCAGGCGCTGATGGTGATGGGCAATGGCGAGCTCGATGTCGTCGCCGATCAGCCGGGGGTGTTCCGCGGCGCACACAAATTCCACCTGCATGAACATGAGTTGCCGGCGTTCGACACCCTATGCGCGGCGATCGAGCGCAGTCACGTGCACGGCCGGACAGCGGCCTTTCACTGTGTGACCCGCACCGAACTGGTCTACGCGTTGTCGGCGCTCGAGTCGGTCGGCGTGCGCGCCGGTGATCGCATCGAGCACGCGGCCGTCGCGCCGCCGGAGTTGGCGACAATGATGGCGCGCCTCGGTGTCATCGCCGTCACGCAACCCAATTTCATTGCCGAGCGCGGCGATGCCTATTTGCGCGATGTCGATGCGGGCGACCTGCCGTGGCTTTATCGCCTGCGCGGCCTGCGAGCAGCCGGCATCCCGGTGGTCGGCAGCACCGATGCGCCGTTCGGTACCGCGGATGTCTGGGCGTCGATGCAGGCTGCCGTCGAGCGACGCACCCCGAGCGGCGCCACCCTGGGCGATGACGAGCGTCTGACGCCCGAGCATGCATTTTCGATTTACACCGGCGCCCTGCAAGCTCCGCATCAGCCGGTGACGGCGTTGGAGGTCGGCAGCGCCGCCGACCTCTGTCTGCTCGATCGTCCGTGGTCGCGCGCGCGCTCGGCGCTGGGCGACGTTCAGGTGCAAATGACCTGGCGCGCCGGGCATGTCATTTGGCATGCCGCTGCGTCGGCGCCGGTTTTCAACAGTGCTGTGCAATGCAAGAATTCGTGGGCCGGGCGCAGCTGCGCCGACCCATCCCAGCCGCCGTAACGATGCCGCGCAACGCCAGAAGCCCCACAGGCGGATCCGCCGAAAAGAACGCGTCGCCGCGCAAGCGCGCCGCGCGGGTCGGCCGGCCGCCCGCGGTCACGGTGCCGACGATCGTCGATGCGGCGATCGAATTGGGCCTGGAAACGGTGACGCTGGCGCAGATTGCGCGGCATCTCGGCGTGGCGCAGGCCACGCTCTACCGCCACGTTCACAATCGCGACGAACTGATGCGGCTTGCCGCGTTCCAGCTGCTGCTACAGCGGCGTCCGGCGACGGGCAATGGCGAGCACTGGGCGGCGATCGCGGAGCGCTATGCCGAGAGCCTGTTCGAGACGCTGGTGGCGGCGCCACAGGTGGTGACCGAGTTGCACAAGGGGCGGCTGGGCCCGCACCTGGAGATCGACATCCTCGAAGAGTTTCTCGAAGCGATGCAGGGTCAGGGTTTTTCGCTCGAAGACGCTGCGGCGCTTTTTCATTCGATCGGCTTGCTGGCGGTCGGCGCTGCCAGTGGTGCGATCGGCCTCAGTGCCAGTACGAGGTCCGGCCAGTCGTGGGCACAGGCAATGCGCGCCACCCTGGGTGAGCGCGATCGCCGCGAACTGCCACTGACGCGGGAGATCGTGCGGCGCGTGCCCGAGGACAGTCTGCGCGTCGATTGGCGACGCTCGTTGCGCGCCCTGCTGGCCGGGGTTGCGGCACAACGCGGTGAGGCCTTGCCGGAGATCGCCTCGGATTTCACGCGCGCCGCGGCACGCTGAGAAAGCGCGCTGCACCTCTTCTTACGACGTTGCGCTTGGCGCACGCTCGCATTCCCTTCTGAAGTAACCGGTCGGCGCCATGGCGTGGCGCGGGCTTTCCCATGTGCGTGCCGTGCTTTTCAGCACGATGTGACGTGATGCGTCGGTGGCTTGCGAATACTCGTTTCGGACGAGGCAGTTTTGCCGGCGCTGACTACGATGAACATCGGTACCGATCAACGTTTCGATGGCGTTGGCGCGTGCCGACGACGGGGGATAGATCGCGAACCCGCTGCGAGGAGAAACGAATGAAATTCAGAATGGTTCTGGCGTCCTGCGTGCTGAGCGCCACGGCCGCTTTCGTTGCCACCACGGCTGCCGCCAAGGTTGATGCGGCCAAGGCTGCCGAACTGGATGGTCCGAAGCTGACCTGCATGGGGGCCGAGCGTGCCGGCAGCCCGGATGGCGTTGCCGCGTATACCGGCAAATACGTCGGTACTTGGCCGGGCCTGAAGAAACCCTACGGTTACGATCCTGGCCCGTTTGCGAACGAAAAGCCGTTGTTCACGATCACCTCGCAGAACATGGCGAAGTACGCCGACAAGCTGACGCCAGGCCAGAAGGCGCTGCTGACGCAGTACCCGGATTCGTATCGGATGAACATCTATCCGAGCCATCGCGATTTTGGTTTTGCGCCGTGGGTTTGCGACACCGTCAAGAAGAATGCGGTGACGTCCGAAGTCGTCGACGGTGGCCTCGGTATCACCGGCACCAGCGGCGCGATTCCGTTTCCGTTTCCGAAGAGCGGCCTCGAAGCGATCTGGAATGTCATCAATCCGCATCGCGCCTGGACCGAGAAAGCGGTTTGCGACATCGCCGACGTGTATTCGAACGGCAGCATCGCCTGGGGCCGTAACAAGTTCATGACGCTGAACCCGGGCAACAATCCGAACCAGCGCGGCTCGTTCCAGGACAAGATCAACGCCTATTTCTACACCGGCTATCTGTTGCCGGAGCGCGACAAGGGTTTCGTTGCCGTGGGCGTGCAGCCGAACGACTTCAAGGGCGCGTCGACGCAGTCCTGGCAGTACCAGCCCGGCATTCGTCGCGTTCGCCAGGCCCCGGAGGTCGGCTTCGACTATCCGGTGCCGCCGGCTGGCCTGCGCACTGTCGATGACGACTATGCGTTCAACGGCTCGCCGGAGCGTTACAACTGGAAGCTGGTCGGCAAGAAGGAAATCTACGTTCCGTACGACAACTTCAAGATCAACGATCCGAGCCTGAAGTATTCGCAGCTGATCAAGCCGAACACCATCAACCCCGACTACGAACGCTACGAGCTGCACCGCGTCTGGGTGCTCGAGGGTGATCTCAAGGACGGCGTCCGCCACATCTATCACAAGCGCGTGATCTACGCCGATGAAGACAGCTGGATGGCGCTGATGGCCGACAACTACGACGCGCGCGGTCAGCTGTGGCGGGTGACGCTGATCAACTACTTCTACTCGCAGGAGTCGAAGACCTTCCATCGCGGCGTGTCGGTCTATCACGACCTCACGGCCAAGGCCTACGAGGCCGGGTACATGGTCAATGAGCGTGGCGACGATTGGTGGCGCATCAACACGCCGCTGACGCCGGCGATGTTCAGTCCCGGCGCCGCCGCCCGCGGCGGGCACTAGGTCCAGGATTCGTCGTTACTTTCCAAGCGGGGTGGCGTTGCCACCCCGCCCATTCGGGGCGGGACAGCATGAAGAACGCATTCATCACCGGCGCCAACGTCGGCCAGGCCAATCTGCTGACGAAGGCGCTGGCCGATCGCGGTTGGCGGGTTTTTGCCGGGGTGCTGCCCGGTGCGCCGACCGATCTGAAAACCGGCGGCAACATCGTCGTCGTCGATCAGGACGTCTCCAGCGACGAGTCGGTCAAAGCCAGCGCCGCGGCCGTTACGGCTGCACTGAACGGTGAAGGTCTGGACCTGTTGATGAACGTCGCCGGCGTCGCCAACATCGGCACCGGCGTGCTCGAAGCGGCCGATTTCACGGCCGTGCAACGCTTGTTCAACATCAACTTGTTCGGCCAGCTGCGGGTGATCCAGGCGTTCCTGCCGTTGATCCGCCAGAACGCGCCCGGCTCGCGCATCGCCAACTACAGCTCGGGCGCCATTCTCGCCAACCCGGTCGGCGCCGGCCCGTACAACATGACCAAGCATGCGATCCATGGCATGACGCTGACGCTGCGGCACGAGCTGGCGCCGTTCGGCATTCAGGTGACGTCGATCGTGCCGGGCGGTGTGCTGACCGCGATGTCGGCCAACTCACACGCGAATACCAGGAAGACCTGGAACGAACAGCCTGAAGCGCTGCGCCAGATCTACGAACCGCACCTCGGCCGGGTGATGATGCAGGTGCTGCCGGACATGCTCGAAAAGAGCGGCTCGACGCCGGAGCAGGCCCTGGTCGGCACGCTGCAGATTCTCGACAAGAAGAAGTGGAAGCCGATGGAATATCTCGGCAAGGACGTGAAGCCCATGGGCGTGATGAAGCGCTTGTTCTCCGACGCCCAGCTCGAGTCCATCATGCGCCGCACCTTCCAGGTGCCGAGCTATCGCGCCTGACGAATGGCTTCGACGCCGCGCGTGCTTTAGAATCCGCCCTCCACGCGTCCGTAGCTCAGCTGGATAGAGTACCGGCTTCCGAAGCCGAGGGTCGGGGGTTCGAATCCCTCCGGGCGCACCAGATTTTCGATTCGAGCCGTTCTCGAATATCGCGCATCACTCAGCTCACCGCGCATTCGAACCCCCGACAATGAACGGTGGTTCGACCGTCCGGCGCAGCCGGGCGGCATCGTCGCCTGGGGCCCGCCGAACTGCTGCCGTGGACGGCGCCTGCCTGCCGAGGCGGGCGCGCTGCGGCGTTGCCGATGCTCGCGATAGGGCTCGCTATCGCTGCGCTCGGCGCCTTGCATCGCATCCCGCCTCGCCAGTCCTTCGCCGCCCGCGGCAGCGATCCGGCGGACCTGGCGACGACCCCGAAGGGGCGAGGCGCGCAGCGCCGAGTCATCCCTCCGGACGCACCAGATTTTCGATTCGAGCCGTTCTCGAATATCGCGCATCGTTTTTTGTCGCCGCTCGAGCCTGCCGGCGATATCACCGCATCAGATCGTCCGCGAAGCGGCGGAGCAGTATTCGCAGCTGATCGAGGTCGGCCTCTGTCCATGACGCCAGGATCCGGTTAGCCAGGCGCTCGCGCGCCTCACTCAGTGCCGCAATCACATCGCGTCCCTTCGGGCTGACGACGGCTTCGCGGACGCGCTTGTCCTTGGCTGACGCCCGTCGTTCGATGAGGCCCAGCTCCTCCAGCTTCACCATCTGGCGACTGATCGTCGTGTGATCGCGTCCCGTGCGGTCGGCGAGTTCGACGACCCCGATCGGGCCATAGCGGCTGACCCGCGCGAGCAACGGAAATAGCGCGCGGTCGAGGGGAATGCCGGCCTCCTCGATCAGCCGGTCGTCGCGACGTGGACGATTGATCTCGTCGACGAGATCGATCATGGCCGTGTGCAAGTCCCGCAGGATTTCCGAATTGTGTGTATTAATCACGCTTTCTGTTACCCTGCCTGAAACAGTCGATGCGTGCATGTTGCACATGATTTTGTGGAGGTGCCAATGGCTTTTGATACGGATGTCGTGATCAGTGGCGCGGGTGCGGCAGGGCTGACGCTGGCGATCGATCTGGCACGGCGGGGTGTCGACTTCGTGTTGATCGAGCAAAACACGGAGCCGTTCGGCGGCTCGCGTGGCAAGGGGATCCAACCCCGGTCGCTGGAGATCTTCGAGGACCTTGGCCTCGTCGATCGGCTGGCTGCCACAGGTGGCCCGTACCCGCCGCTGCGGGTTTACCGCGCCGACGGCAGCACTGAGGAATCGTTGCTGACCGAGGCGGAAGCCGTGCCGACGCCGGGCGAGCCTTACGCGGTGCCATTGATGGCCGCACAGTTTCGGACCGAGGCTGTGTTGCGCGAGCGACTCGCCGAGTTGGGACACCGGCCGCGCTTCGGCCATCGGTTGACCGGCTTCGAGCAGGACGCGGACGGCGTTGGGGTGCGGTTCGAGCACGCGGGGGCCGAACACCGTTTGCGCGCGCGCTACCTGGTCGGGACCGATGGCGGCCGCAGCTTCGTTCGGCACGCGCTGGACATTGCGTTTCCGGGCGAGACGCTCGGCTTGCGGGCACTGGTTGCCGATGTGCGCCTGGAAGGCTTGGATCGTCTGGCATGGCATCGCTTTCAGCTTGGTGGCGGCGCGACACAATTGATGGTTTGCCCGCTGGCCGGAACCGATTTGTTCCAGGTTCAGGGGCCTGTGCCACTCGAAGGCGACGTGGATCTGTCGCCCGCAGCGCTGACGGCGCTGCTGCGCGAGCGCAGCGGCCGCGACGACATCGTCGTGCAGGCCGTCACCTGGGCATCGGTTTATTCGATGAATGCGCGGTTGGCGGAGCGGTATCGCGTCGGTCGGGTTTTTCTGGCAGGAGACGCGGCGCACATCCACCCGCCGACCGGCGGACAGGGCCTCAATACCAGCGTGCAGGACGCCTACAACCTCGGCTGGAAACTGGCCGCGGTGCTGACCCACGCGCCTGCAGCACTACTCGACACCTACGAAGAAGAGCGCCGACCGGTCGCGGCCGGCATGCTCGGCCTGGCGACACGCCTGCTCGGCGAGGCCCGCGAGGGGCCGATGCGCCGCAACCGTGAGGTTCGCCAGCTCGATCTCGGTTATCGCCAGTCGTCGTTGTCCCGCCCTGCCTCAGGGGGCATGGCTCGCGTCGAGGCGGGCGACCGCGCGCCCGACGCGCCGTGCCGCGGCCGTGCCGGCCAACCGACCCGCTTGTTCGACCTGTTCCGGGGTCCGCACTGGACGCTGCTGGGGCACGACGCCACGCACCGGCCGCCGCCGCGCCTGGGATTGCGGATCGTAGTGGTCGGGGAGCATGGCGATATCGAAGACGATGATGGGCACATCGCTGCTGCCTACGGTCTCGAGCGTAGCGCCTGGGCGCTGATCCGGCCGGACGGCTACGTTGCGGCGATCTTCGCCGCCAGTGAGCTCGAGCAGGGCCTGCCGACCTATCTCGAGCGTGTGCTGCCGGAACCGCGTGGCGTCGTCACCGATCACGGGGCGGAGGGCGCATGAGTTACGCGGCACTGCTGGGTTTTGCGCCGTTTGCCGTCTTCGCGCTGATCGAGAAGTGGGTTGGCATCGTGCCCGGGCTCGTGGCGGGTCTGCTGGTGTCGCTGGGGTTGGCCACCTGGACGGCGCTGCGGCATCGGTCCGCAAATATGCTCGAGCTGGGCAGCGCCGTTATCTTCGGGGCGCTCGCCGCACTGGCGTTGTCGGTGCATCCGGCCTGGTCGGTCTGGGATGTTCGCCTCTATGTCGACGCTGGGTTGGCGCTGGTGGTGATCCTCGGCGTCCTGCTGCGCCGGCCCTTCACGCTGCAGCATCGCAAGACCGTGGACCCGACCGGGATCACGCGTGATCCTGCGGTCCTGCGGCGTCACCTCGTCCTGTCGGGCGTCTGGGGACTCGCATTCGCCGGTCTGGCGTTGGTGGATCTGTACATGACCCTCGATCCGGGCGTGCGCGATCGGCGCGGCATCATCCTGACGCTGGCGATTCTCCTCGCTGCGGCGCGCGTCACGCATGCATCGGTGAAGCATGCCCGCGCCGTGGCCTGACGCGTGACGCGCCCGTTCTGCCGTGCTGCGCTCAGAACACCAGTGAGCGATGCACGGCGCAGCCGGCGGTGACGCCGTCGGCGCTGGCCCAGGTGACGCTGTGCGCCTTGCGCGTGATGTCGCCGGCGGCAAAGACACCGGGGACGGTCGTCGCCATCTGCGCATCGGTGCGAATCACGCCGTCGTCGATTTCGCAGCCGAGCCTTTCGGCGATATCGCTGTTCGCGTGTGTCTTCGGGCCGACGTAGAGCGCGTCGATCGACAGGCGGCGTCCGTCGCCGAGCTCGACGGCTTGCAGGGTTTGGCCGGCGCCGTGCAATGCGTGCACAGCGGTCGTTTCGATCGTGACCTTGCGTTGCTTCAGCGCGGCCAGCGTTTCGTCATCCGGCATCGGGCCGCCGTTGAGGAAGAACGTGACGGGTCCCCATTCGGTGACGAGCAGGGCGTGATGGATCGAGTGCGGCGCGACGTTGAGGACGCCGAGTCGGCGGCCGCTGAATTCGTAACCGTGGCAATACGGGCAGTGGATGACGGAATGGCCCCAGCGCTCGGCCAGCCCCGGGATTGCCGGCAGTTCGTCGCGCAGCCCGAAGGCGAGCACCAGTCGCGCCGCTTTCAGGGTGACGCCGTCGTCGAGTGTGACCGCGAAGCCGTCGGTGGTACGTGTCGCTTCCAGGGCGCGGCCGCGGCGCAGGCTGACCGTCGGGTACGCCGCGACCTGACGGCGTGCCGTGTCGAGCATGGCCGCTGGCGTACTGCCGTCCTGTGCGAAGAAGCCATGCGAGTGTGCCGCATAGCGGTTGCGCGGCTCGCCGCTGTCGACGACGCAGACATGGCGCCGCGCGCGGGCGATGTACATCGCCGCCGACAGGCCGGCGAAGCTGCCGCCGATGATGAGGGCGTCATGCTGCATGATGGGATTCCATATGGTGCGGAGTGGCGCCCGCCACGCGGCGGCGATGGAAGTCGGCACTGAGCTGGGCAAGGCTGATCTGCCCGAGACGGCCGAGCAGGATCTGCTCGGCCTCACGGAACGCCTGATCGAGCGCGGCATTGACGGCCTGTTCGACCAGGCAGCCCGGCGATTCCGTGCGGTTGCCAAGCGCCAGCAGCGCTGAGCCGCCGAGCGCGTCATGAATGTCGCGCAAGGTCGTGGTTTCGAGCTTGCAGGCAAGGCTCCAGCCACCGCCGTGGCCACGCTCAGCGCGGACATAACCCTGTTCGCGCAAGCCGGCCATGATGCGGCGGATGACGACCGGGTTGGTGCTCATGGCCGCTGCCAGCGTCTCCGACGTCATCGGTCCGGACTGTTCGGCCATGTGCAGCAGGACGTGAAGAATGCCCGACAGGCGGCTGTCTCGTTTCATGTAACTAACAATGTTACATAATGGCGCGATGGTCAAGCGCGTGCGGGGGTTCAGCGGCGCGCGCACGAGGCGAAGCGGCTAAGCTAGGCGGCATCTTTTCTCCACTGATGCGCGGCCGTTCGCTGCGGCGCGCGCTTGCCCAGGCCGTTGAAGTCCCGCCGATGAAGATTTCCGACGTTTACGCAGCGCTGAGTCGAGTGGCCGGTCCGCGCATCGCGCTGCTGATGGCGCTGGCCGTGAGCGGGACCGGACCGGTTTGGGCTCAGCAGGCGTCGTCGTCGGCCGATGTGGCGACCGGCGATGACACGTCCTCGTGCCAGATGTGCGTGCTGTGGAACACACCGGTCGATCCGTTCCGCATTTACGGCAACACCTACTACGTCGGCTCGCGTGGGCTCAGCAGCATTCTGGTGGTGACGTCGCAGGGCCTGGTGCTGATCGACGGTGGGCTGCCGGACACGGCCTCGATGATTGCGACCAACATCATCGCGCTGGGCTATCCGCTCAGTGCCGTGAAATACATCCTCAACTCGCATGCGCATTACGACCACGCCGGCGGCATCGCCGAACTGGCGCGCGAGAGCGGCGCGCGGGTGGTGATGAGCCCCTGGAGCGCCGATGTGTTGCGGCATGGGCACAGCGGCCCGGCGGATCCGCAGTACGGCGCGCTGCCGTCATTTCCGTCGCTGTCCGTTGTGCAGACGATCGAGGATGATCATGCGATCCAGCTCGGCGACGTGCGCTTTACCGTGCACTACACCGCCGGGCACACGCCCGGCGGTACGAGCTGGACGTGGCGTTCCTGCGAGAACGATCGCTGCGCCGACATGGTGTATGCCGACAGCCTGACGGCGGTGTCGGCGCCGGGCTTTCGTTTCAGTGCGGCGACGTCGTATCCGCAGGTGCTGAAGGATTTCGAACGCAGCTTCGCGACGATCAGCAAGCTCGACTGCGACATCCTGCTGACGCCGCACCCGGAAGCGTCGGCGTTCTGGCAGCGCCGCGAGGCGCAACTGGACGGATCGATTGCCAATCCGTACGTCGAGCCGGGGGCCTGCAAGCTCTATGTCGACATTGCACGCAAGAAGCTGCAGGAGCGGCTGGCGTCCGAACAGGCCCCGCCGCCGGTGGCGGCACCGGGGCCTGTTCAGCACTAGAGAGCTGGCGTCGGGCTCAGCGCCGGCCGAGATAATCCATCTTGCCGATTTCCACGCCGTTGTGGCGCAGGATGTTGTACGTCGTCGTGATGTGGAAATAGAAGTTCGGCAGCGCGAAGTCGAGCAGGAAGGACTGGCCGACGAACTCCAGCGTGCCGCTACGCAGTTTCAGGCTGATCGGCCGCGTTTCGCTGCCCTCGAACTGTTCCGGCTTCAGCGTCTGCAGGAACGCCACGGTCTTGTCGACGCGGGCGATCAACTCGGTCAGCGAGCGCTCGACGTCCTCGAAGCTCGGCGGCTCGATGCCGGCCAGCCGTGCGGCAGCGCCCTTGGCGGCGTCGCTGGCGATGTGCACCTGACGGGCCAACGGCAGCATGTCGACGAACAGGCGGCTGTCGGCCAGCAGGGCGTCATCGAATGTGTGCGATTCGGCGTGCGTTGCTCCCTTTTCGAGCAGGCTGCGCAGATTGCCGAGCATGCGCACAAAAACAGGCACCGAAATGTCGTACATCGAAAGTGTCATGACATGTTTCCAGTCGTTTCGAGGGGGACTTCGAGGCTGGCACGGACCATGCTTAATTAAACATGTGGTTTGTGGTGCCGGGGTCGGGGAGCATCGTAGCGAACTTCCACGCCCAAGTTATTGACTAACAAGTCAGCCAACTTTATAGTGCACTGCAACAAGAGTCGGTAACAAAAAACCCGGTAGGCCGGGGCGTTACCGGGTCTGAACGATCTCCTCCAGAAAGGCCACGCGCCTTTCTCGCAACTTGCCCTCCGATCACTGGGGGGCATTTTTTTGCCTACCTTCTTACCACGGCGCCAAGGCTGCTTTGTCGCATGTCTCTTGGCTTCTCTCTCCCCCAGATTGCCGCGACCACAGTGTTCTGTGTTTGTCGCGGGCCCGAATCTGTCGCAGCCGTCAGCATGAACGGCTGGTTTCGCGATTGTGTAACAAACGTTCCAGCGATTACAAGCCTGCTGAACGTCGGCTTGCCATGCTCAGCTCGGCAGACGTAGTCCGATCTTGGTGGCGCGGTCACCGTCGACCGTCTTGATGACGAGCTGAATATCGCCGAGCCGCAGGCGATCACCCACCACCGGGTGCGGCAGATGTTTGAGCATCAGCTGTGAGACCGTCATCTGTGCCGCGTTCGGCGGTAGCGGCAGGCCGTAGCTTTCGCAGAGCACATCAACGGCGGCGTCGCCGTCGATCGTGAATTCACCGAAGAAGCGTCGCGACACCGGCTCGTCCGGCGCGCTGATCGACTCGAAGACACGGTCGAGCACGTCGAGCTGCGCCTGGGCAGCAAGCAGCGAAACATAGTCGTAGGCCTGCAGATTGCCCCACTCGCGGTAATGCAGCAGCTTGCCATTGCGCGCGATGCAGATCACACGCGAGACGTCCGGGATCGGCAGGCTCTTGGGCCGCATGCCGATCAGCTTGCTGTCCGGCGGCACGCGGTAGCTGACGACCTCGTAGCCGCGTTGGCCGGGCAGGTCGATGTCGACGCGATGCACGCGCACGGCGCGGTTCGGTACGCGCAGGCCCAGCCACTCCGCAACCGGTGCGACCGTCGTGCCCTGGATCAGCAGCGAGACGAGAACGATGAAGAACGCCACGTTGAAGAACAGCTGCGCGTTTTCGAGCCCTGCCAGCCATGGATAGGTGGCGAGCACGATCGGGACCGAACCGCGCAGGCCGACCCAGGAGATATACAACTGCTCGCGCCACGGGAAGCGGAAGGGCAGCAGCGCCAGGACCACGGCGGTCGGGCGCGCGACGAGAATCAGCACGGCCGAGATCAACAGGCCAGGCACGATCACGTCGACCAGCTGATGGGGGGAGGCGAGCAGACCGAGGATGACGAACATGCCGATCTGCGCCATCCAGGCGATGCCGTCATGAAAGCGACGAATGCTGGCGGCAGCCCGCAGGGACCGGTTGCCAAGGAAAATGCCGGCGAGGTACACGGCGAGAAAGCCGCTGCCGTCGATCAGCGCGGTGACGCCGAAAATGGTCAGGCCGCCGAACAGCGCCAGCAGCGGATACATCGCATCGCCGAGTCGCAGGCGGTTCAGAGCGCGCATCAGCAGCCAGCCGCCGGCCAGGCCGCAGGCGCCGCCGGCGATCATCTGCCAGGCAAGCATGCGCAGCGCATCGACGATGCCGAAGCTGTCCGGCGCCTGCAGGTAGGCGATCGTTGCCAGCGTCAGGAAGATCGCCATCGGATCATTGGTGCCGGACTCGATCTCCAGCGCCGATGCGACGCGTTCGTTGAGTGCGGTGCCGCCGGCGCCCAGCAAGGAAAACACGGCGGCGGCGTCGGTCGAGGCGACGATGGAACCGATCAGAAAGCCTTCGGCGGGGCTCAGGCCCAGCAGCCAGGTGCAGAATGCGGCAGTAATCCCGGCGGTGACGAGCACGCCCACCGTGGCCAGCGACAGTGCCGGCCGCAAGCCGGTTCGGAAGCTGTGCAGATGCGTGCGCAGACCGCCGTCGAACAGCACCACCGCCAGCGCCGCGGTGGCCGCAAGATTGGCCAGCGCATAGTTGTGGAACTGGATGCGTCCTGGCCCATCCTCGCCGGCGAGCATGCCGACCACGAGGAACACGAACAGCAACGGGATGCCCAGGCGTGGCGTGATGACCGTCGCCAGGATGCTGACGAGGAACAGCAGCGCCGCCAGCAGGATCAGGCCGCTCGAAGTGTCGAAGTCCATTGCGCTTAGTGTACGCAGCCGGCGTGCCGCCCCGCGTGCGCCGCGTCACGCCGGGCGCTTGCCGGGCAGGCCCGCGGTGTCGCTATACTGGCCCCATAAAACGATAAATCGGTGAGGAGCTGCGAGTGGAAACCAAGGGCCACGATCAGGTTTTCTTCGTCAATTTCGGCATGGTCATGGCCGTGCTGTTCGGCATCTTTTTCGTCTGCATCATCGCTGCGCGATGGCTGGATCGGGGCGACGAACATGATGAGCCAGGTGCCAAAGCGCGCCTCGAAGCGCGCATCGCGCCGGTGGGCCAGGTCGTCACCGATCCTTCGGTGCTGGTCAAGATGGCGGCGCAGACGCAGACCTCGCGTCCGGCGATGACCGGCGAGCAGGTCTACTCCAAGGTTTGCACCGGCTGCCATGCCGCCGGCGTGCTCGGTGCGCCCAAAGTCGGCGACAAGGCGGCCTGGTCCGAGCGTCTCAAGGCTCAGGACGGCGTCGACGGCCTGCTGAAGAAGGCCGAGTCCGGCCTCAACGCGATGCCGCCGCGCGGTGGCGATGCCAGCCTCAGCGACGACGAGCTCAAGGGCGCGATCGAATACATGCTCAAGCAGACCGGGCTGTAGCGTCAGCGGCCAATTTCCGCACCAAAAGAGTGCGTCGATTTGCCGGAATCGCGCTTCTTCCCGGGGGCTCGCGGCGATTTCCACCGCCTTTCTCGCACGCGTAGCGAGGGAGAAGTGAAACCTTTGACAGTAAGGGTAATTCAGGATTGACGCTGCGGCAGGGTCGTGGCACGGGCTTTGCTGGATCGCTGCGGGGCCGCGGGCAACGGTGCCCGCGGAACATAAACCACTTGGGAAGATTAAAGAATGGAACTTAAGCGTTCAGTGCTGGGTGCCGTGCTGGTCGGCGCCGCGGCGTTTTCGGGCAACGCGTTCGCCGGCGTGACGGGCAATGTCGGCGGTGTCAGCGAATACGTTTTCCGTGGCATCGAGCAGGGCGACGGCGGCGACGCTGCAATTCAAGGTGGCCTCGACTATTCGGCCGATTCGGGCTTCTACGTCGGCCTGTGGGGCTCCAACATCGATTGGGGTCCGGGCCATGTCGAAACCGACATCTACGCGGGTTTTGCGGGCTCCGCCGGTGATGTGAGCTACGACATCGGTGCGCTGTACTACTACTATCCGGAGGAAGACGAAAACGACTTCAGCCCGTCGGCCAACACGATCGAAGGCCACGTCAAGCTCGGCTACGGTCCGATGAGCTTCACGGTCTATTACTCGCCGAAGTACTTCGGTGCGGAAAAGGCCAGTGGCAGCGACATCTCCGAGGTTTATCTGAACCTCGCCGGCAGCTTCCCGATCACCGAGTCCGTGTCGCTCGACGCCGCGGTCGGCTACACCAAGCTGTCGGATGACTTCTTTGGCGACGGCCCGAACGGCGTCTGCAAGGCGTCGAACACGAGCTGCGATTCCAAGGACGACTATCTCGACTACAGCGTTGGCGTGAGCAAGACGATCGACGACACCCTGAGCGCGAGCTTCTCGGTGGTCGGCACGGACTTCTCCGGCGACAAGCCGAAGTTCCTGATCGGCCTGAAGAAGAGCTTCGACATCTAAGTTCCCGCGGCAGATGTCGATGTGCAAAAAGGGCTGCTTCGGCAGCCCTTTTTCGTGCGCCGCGCTCGGCGTTGTCGGACCGCTCAGCTGCCGCCCTGCGGGAGCGACGCCTGGCGGTAGCGCAGCGCCTCGCCGATTTCGACTGCGCCAACTGCGGGTGCGTTGGCGAGATCGGCCAGCGTGCGGGCGACACGCAGCACGCGGTGATAGCCGCGTGCCGACAGGGCCAGGCGCTGCATCGCGGCATCGAGCAACTGCAATCCTTCATCGTTGGGCATGGCCAGCCGCTCAAGCTCACGCGTGCCGAGCTGCGCATTGGGGCGGCCCTGCCGTTCGAGTTGCCGATGACGTGCAGCAACGACGCGCGCACGCACGGTTGCGCTCGATTCGCCGGTGGCCGGGCCCGCGCGACCGCTGAGCTGTGCCGGCGCGACGCGTGGTACGAACAGCTGCAGATCGATGCGGTCGAGCAATGGCCCCGAAATTCGCGCGCGATAGCGGGCGACCTGATCCGGGGTGCAACGACACTGTCCGGCGATGTCGCCAAGATGGCCGCACGGGCAGGGATTCATCGCCGCAATCAACTGGAAACGCGCCGGAAAATCCGCCTGCCGGGCGGCTCGCGAGATCGTGATCGTGCCGGTTTCCAGCGGCTCGCGCAGTACCTCGAGCACCCGGCGGTCGAATTCCGGCAACTCATCGAGAAACAACACCCCGTGATGCGCCAAGGTGATTTCGCCCGGCTTCGGATGGGTGCCGCCACCGACCAATGCAACGCCGGATGCTGTGTGGTGCGGGGCACGGAACGGGCGTTGCGCCCAGTGCTTCGGATCGAAGCCACCGCCGATGGAGGCGACTGCGGCGATTTCCAGCGCCTCGTCGTCGCGCAGCGGCGGCAGGATGCCGGGCAGGCGCCGCGCCAGCATCGACTTGCCACCCCCCGGCGGGCCAATCAGCAGCAGCGAATGGCCCCCGGCGGCCGCGATTTCCAGAGCGCGCCTTGCCAATGCCTGCCCCCGTACGTCGGCAAGATCGTCGACTTCAGCGCTCGTGGCGGTGCTCACCGGCGTCGGCGCATCGAGCGCATGGAGCGTATTGCCGTGCAGCGTGGCGCAGAGGCCGCCGAGCGTGTCGGCAACGTGGACCGGGCAGTTCGTGGCCAGCGCCGCTTCCGCATGATTGGTCGTCGGTACCAGCAGGCCGCGGCCGGCCTGGCCGGCCTGCAGCGCTGCGGGCAGGACGCCACGCACCGGGCGCAGCTCGCCGGACAGCGACAGTTCGCCAAGGATCTCCAGCGACGACAGGGCGTCGACGGGAATTTGCTGCGAGGCCGCGAGGATGCCGAGTGCGATGGCCAGATCGAAGCGCGAGCCATCCTTGGGCAGGTCGGCCGGCGCCAGATTGCAGGTGATGCGCTGGATGGGGAAGCGATAGCCGCTGTTGGCAATGGCGGCGCGAACGCGATCCTTGGCCTCGCGGACCGAGGCTTCCGGCAGGCCGACGATGTTCAGGCCTGGCAGGCCCGGCGCCAGATGCACCTCGACCGTCACCAGATCGGCGGCGAGTCCGTTCTGCGCGCGGGACAGGACGATGGCGAGCGACATGCCCGCATCCTAGGCAGTCCGGTGCCGATGTTTTGTGCGCCGTGTCGCAGTTTGGCGAAATGCGGCCGCGTTCAGGCGTCTTTTTCGGCGCTGTCGTGCTGCGCCTCGAGCTGCTTCAGGCGCTTTTCCAGCGCGGCGAGCTTCTTTTGGGTGCGGGCCAGCAGTTCGGCCTGCACATCGAAGCGCTCGCGTGAGACCAGCTCCCATTTTTCGAGGTTGGCGCGCAGCACGGCGCGAAAATTGTCCTCGAGTTCACTGCGCAAGCCGCGCAGGCCCGGCGGCAGGATCTTCGTCAACGTGGCGGCGAGATCTTCGATGCGGCGTGCGTCCATCAAATGGGTTCCGAAAGTCGATGAAACGATTATGCCGCCTTTGCTTCATGGCGGCATATGCACCAAGTTTGTGCATGACAGGGAGTTCATTTAAGGGTTTGACTGTCATTTTGCTGGCATGGTCCATGCTTTGAAGCGACGGGCCGCCGCGGTGTTGAGGGCTCCCCGGCGTCAGGACGCTTTCCGACTCAGGAGTGATTTGAATGAAACTAATCGCAGCCATCATCAAGCCGTTCAAGCTGGACGAGGTGCGCGAAGCGCTCTCGGATATCGGCGTGGCTGGCATCACGGTGACGGAGGTCAAGGGCTTTGGCCGGCAGAAGGGCCATACCGAGCTGTACCGCGGTGCCGAGTATGTCGTCGATTTTCTGCCGAAGGTGAAGATCGAGGTCGCCGTCCCGGAAGACAAGCTCGAAGCTGCCATCGATTCGATCAGTAAGGCCGCGCATACCGGCAAGATCGGCGACGGCAAGATTTTTGTGTACGAGCTTGAGCAGGCCATCCGCATCCGCACCGGCGAGACCGGCAAAGACGCGCTTTAAGTACCGAAGGGGGAACACTAATGATGCGCAAATTTCTAAGTGCCGCTGTGCTCGCGGCCGCCTTTGGCCTCGGGCCGGTTGCCTGGGCACAGGACACGACGGCTCCGGCCGACACGGCCCCGGCCGCTGCCGAAACGGCGGCTCCGGATGCCGCCACGGCCGCCGCTCCTGCGGACGACGCTGCGGCCGCAGCCGCCACGCCTGCACCGGCCGAAGAAGCGCCGGCGCCGGCTGAAGAAGCCAAGCCGACGCTGGATTCGGGCAACACCGCCTGGATGCTGACGTCGATGGCGCTGGTGCTGTTCATGACCATCCCCGGCCTGGCGCTGTTCTACGCCGGTATGGTTCGTACCAAGAACGTGCTCAGCGTGATGATGCAGTGCTTCGCGATCACGTCGCTGGTGACGATCCTGTGGGCCGTTTACGCCTACAGCCTCGCGTTCACCGAAGGCACGACGATGAACGCCATCATTGGTGGCACCTCGAAGTTCTTCATGAAGGGCATCAACGTCGAAGCGCTGTCCGGCTCGATCCCGGAAAGCGTGTTCATGTGCTTCCAGATGACCTTCGCGATCATCACCCCGGCGCTGATCGTCGGCGCGTTTGCTGAGCGCATGAAGTTCTCCGCGATGCTGGTGTTCATGACCCTCTGGCTGACGGTCTGCTACGCGCCGATCTGCCACATGGTCTGGGGCGGCGGCTGGCTCGGCAGCAAGGGCATCCTCGACTTCGCCGGCGGCACGGTCGTGCACATCAACGCCGGTATCGCCGGCCTGGTCTGCGCGCTGGTCCTCGGCAAGCGCAAGGGCTACGGCGAAACCGCGATGAAGCCGAACAACATCGGCTACACGCTGGTCGGCGCCTCGATGCTGTGGGTGGGCTGGTTCGGCTTCAACGCCGGTTCGGAACTCGCGGCTGACGGCGTTGCCGGTACGGCGATGATGGCCACGCAGATCGCGACCGCCGCTGCGGCGCTGGGCTGGATGTTCGCGGAGTGGATCGTCAGCGGCAAGCCGACCATCCTCGGTATCGCCTCGGGTGCGGTGGCTGGCCTCGTTGCCATCACGCCGGCGTCCGGCACGGCAGGCCCGATGGGCGCCATCGCCATCGGTCTGGCGGCGGGTGTGATCTGCTTCCTGGCGGCGACCAAGCTCAAGAACGCGCTCGGCTACGACGACTCGCTCGACGCTTTCGGCGTGCACTGCATCGGCGGCATCGTCGGCGCGCTGCTGACCGGTGTGTTCGCGGCCCCGTCGCTCGGCGGCTTCGGCACGGTCGGCACCGAAGGTCACAACAGCTTCGGCGCGCAGTTCACGGTGCAGGTCATCGGCGTCCTGACGACGCTGGTCTGGACCGGCGTCGGCAGCTTCATCCTGCTGATGATCACCAAGGTCGTCTGCGGTGGCCTGCGCGTCAGCGAAGAAGCCGAAGCCGAAGGCCTCGACGTCTCGCTGCACGGCGAGCAGGGTTATCACCTGTAAACCAACCGATTTCATCTCCGGTGGGTTGGGGCGGATGCGCGAGCATCCGCCCCTTTTCTTTTTTGTGCACTCCGTCACATGACTTTGGACTTTGCGTCATGCGGAGCCGCACAAGCGGCACAGGGCTTGCAAACAGCGGTGGCGGGGGTGCTGCTGGTCGTGTCATCCGCGGATGCTAGACTGCGCAGCGCAATTCGAAATAAGTAGAGAGAACGCCATGAAAATGCTGATTGCCATCATCAAGCCGTTCAAGCTCGACGCGGTCCGCGAGGCGCTGGCGGACATCGGCGTTCAGGGCATGACGGTCACCGAAGTGCGCGGTTTCGGCCGCCAGAAGGGCCACACCGAGCTGTATCGCGGCGCCGAGTACACCGTCGACCTGCTGCCGAAGGTCAAGATCGAAGTCGCCGTATCGCCGGACATGGCCGAGAAGGCCACTGATGCGATCCTCAAGGCCGCCAAGACCGGCCAGATCGGCGACGGCAAGATCTTCATGTACGACCTTGGCCAGACGGTGCGTATCCGTACCGGCGAGTCGGGAGTCGACGCCGTCTGACGCCGCATGTTGCGGATTGTCGAACCCGCCCGCGGCTTCCGCGCGGCGGGTTTTTTGTTGCCCGGACATCGGCGCTAAACACCGGCGCAGCCGCGCCCTCGGAAGCTTTGCATCGGCGACCGCGAACGGCGAGACTGATGCGCTCCCACTGTTCGGAACCGCGATGAAAACGTCCGCCCCCGCGTATCTGCTGCTGGCCGCCTGCGCCGCTCTGACTGCCGGCGCGGCATCCGCGGGGCCTGTTTACAAGTGGATCGACCCCGCCGGCCGCGTGCATTTCAGTGACACCGCGCAGCCGGGCTGGAAGCGCGTCACCGTCGGCGATGCCAATGGTGCGACGCCGGCGCCGACGGATGCCCCCGCGGCCGCGTCGGCGGATTCCTCCGACTGCCAGCAGAAGCGCGACACGCTCGACAACTACCGGCGCGCCAGCAAGATCGTCGAGCGCGATGCGCTCGGTAACGAGCACAGCTACAGCGACGACCAGAAGCAGGAACTGGTGGCGCGGGCCGAAGCGCAGGCGCGCAGTGCCTGCGGCGGCGAACTACCGGACGCGGCATCCGACGCGGACGCCAACGCGTCGGATGCGCACTGACGCCGCGCGGGCGCCGTCAGACGCTCAGGCTTTCAGCGCGTCGCGCACATAGGTCGGCAACGCAAACGCGGCGCGATGCGTGTCGGCGTTGTAGAACTTGCAGCCGAGTGCATCGATTGCCGCTTCGTCGAGGCGTGACGCCAGCGCGCCGGCCTGCTTGCAGGCGATCGAGCCCGACCACCAACCCGACGGATAGATGACCTGCGGGAAGTGCAGCAACTGCGTCTGCGCGAAACCGGCCTCGCGCATCGCGGTGTGCATTTCGGTGATCAGTTCGAGGTGCAGCAGCGGGGATTCCGACTGCTGGACCAGCATGCCGTCCGGCTTCAGGGCCTGGATGCAGTCCAGGTAGAAGCGCTTGCCGAACAGGCCCTCGGCCGGGCCGACCGGGTCGGTCGAGTCGATGATGATCAGGTCCACCGAGCCAGGCGCGACGTCCTTCATCCACTGGATGCCGTCGCCGAAGAACAGCGTCGCGCGCGGGTCGTCGTTCTTGTCGCACAGCTCCGGGAAGTACTGTTCGGACAGGCGCGTGACGCGCTCGTCGATCTCGACCTGGGTGGCCGACTTCACTTCCGGGTGCTTGAGCACCTCGCGCAGCGTGCCGCAGTCACCGCCGCCGACGATGACGACGGTCTCCGGATTCGGGTGCGAGTTCAGCGCCGGGTGCGACATCATCTCGTGGTAGAGGAAGTTGTCGCGGGTCGAGACCATCGTGCAGCCGTCGATCGTCATCAGCCAGCCGAAGGTTTCGGTCTTCCAGATCTCGATCTTCTGGTAGGGCGTCTGTTCCTCGTGCACCTTTTCGCCCTTCAGCGAAAACGCGGTGCCGGTGCTTTCCATCGGCTCGGTGAACCAGCTGCGATCCAGCGTCATGACGTCTCTCGGTTACGGCTTGGCGTGAACAATGATGGCGGGATTCCGCCGGGCGTGATGCTCGCTGTCACCATGCAGCACTTACAATGGCGGCCGCACGCCCTTAAGGCGGGCGAGTATATCGGGTGACGACGCGAAATGAATGACAAGGCGGTGGCGGTGGCGCAACACTGGGACGCGGTGCAGGCGCGCGAGTTGTACAACGTTCCGCAGTGGGGCGAGGGCTATTTCGACGTGCGCGACGGGCATGTCCATGTCCTGCCGTTTCGCGAAAAGACCCGGACGTCCATCGACCTCTACGAGCTGGCGCGACGCCTGCCCGCCGAGGGCCTGGATCTGCCGGTGCTGGTGCGCTTCGTCAACATCCTGCACGACCGCGTCGACCAGCTGACCGATGCCTTTGCGCAGGCGATCGGCGAGCTGGGCTATAACGGCCGCTACACGGCGGTCTACCCGATCAAGGTCAACCAGCAAGGCGATGTGGTCGAGCAGATCGTCGCGCATGGTGGCGAGCGCGTCGGTATCGAGGCCGGCAGCAAGCCGGAGCTGGCGGCGGTGCTCGGTCTGGCGCGCCCCGGCAGCGTCATCGTCTGTAACGGTTACAAGGACCGCGCCTATATCCGTCGCGCACTGATCGGACAGAAGCTCGGCCATCAGGTCTACATCGTCGTCGAAAAGCTCTCCGAGTTGCCGCTGCTGATCGAGGCCGCGAAGGATCTCGATGTCGCGCCGGTGGTGGGTCTGCGCGTGCGCCTGACGTCGAACTTCACCAGCACTCAGCAGAACACCGGCGGCGAGAAGGCCAAGTTCGGCCTGACCTCGTCGCAGCTGCTCGAAGCGGTGGAGATGCTGCGCGCCGCGGACCGTCTGTCGTCGGTGCAGATGATCCACTTCCACCTCGGCTCGCAGGTCGCCAATGTGCAGGACATCGCCAAGGGCCTGCGCGAGGCGGCGCGCTTTTATGTCGAACTGCGACGGCTCGGCGCGCCGATCGACGTCGTCGACGTCGGCGGCGGTCTCGGCGTCGACTACGAGGGTACCCGTTCGCGCTCGTTCTGTTCGATGAACTACTCGCTGCGCGAATACGCGCGCAACATCCTGCGGCCGTTGCAGGAGGTCTGTGCGGCGGAAGGCATGCCGGAGCCGAACGTCATTTCCGAGTCGGGCCGCGCGCTGACTGCGCACCACGCGGTGCTGATCGCCGACGTCGTCGACCGCGACGAGATTCCGCAGCAGGCGCTGGAGGCGCCGGCCACCGACGCGCCGGCGGTGCTGCACGAGCTCTACGCACTGTTCGACCAGATCGACCAGCAGGGGCCGATCGAGACGCTGCACGATGCCGCGCAGTTCTTCGCCGACGCGCAGGCGCAGTACACACTGGGGCTGCTGAACCTGCCGCAGCGCGCCTACGCCGAGCGCGCGTACTTCGCGTTGTCGCGCGCGGTGCTGCCCAAGCTCGATCCGTCGATCCGCGCGCAGCGTGATGCACTCGACGAGCTGCGTGAAAAGCTCGCGGCCAAGTATTTCTGCAATTTCTCGGTGTTCCAGTCGGTGCCCGACGCCTGGGCCATCGACCAGGTCTTTCCGATCATGCCGATCCACCGCCTCGACGAGCGCCCCGACGTTCGGGCGCGGCTCTGCGATCTGACCTGCGATTCCGACGGCCGCCTCGATCAATACGTCGATCGCGAGGGGCTGATGCCGACCTTGGCATTGCACGACTTCGAAGAGGGCGATCGTTACCTGATCGGCTTCTTCATGGTCGGCGCCTATCAGGAAATCCTCGGCGACATGCACAACCTGTTCGGCGACACCAATGCCGTCAACGTCGTGCTGGATGAGGCCGGCGGCTGGCGTCTCGAAGGTGCCGAGCTGGGCGACCGCACCGACGAATTGCTGCGCTACGTGCATTTGCTGCCGGAGCAGCTCGAAGCCGGCTATCGCGCCAAGCTCGTCGCCAGCGGTCTGCCGCAGGCCGAGCAGGACGCGCTGTACGCTGAACTCGACGCGGGGCTGTCGGGCTACACCTATCTGGGCTGATCCGGGCCGGCGCCGCGCGCTGGAGGGGCGAACGAAAGAGGCCGCCGCCGGTCATTGTGCCGGCGGCGGCCTTTGTGCTTCGCGTGCGGCTCAGGCCGAGCCGTTCTCGTGCGGATCGCGCGACTGCGAACTGGCCTGCGTGATGCTGCTGCCGGCCGGCAGGCTGCGCGTCAGCCAGACGTTGCCGCCAATGGTCGAGCCGTGGCCGATCGTGACGCGGCCGAGGATGGTCGCACCGGCGTAGATCACCACGTCGTCCTCGACGATGGGATGGCGTGGCTGGCCCTTTTCGAGCGAGCCGTCCTCGGCGGTTTCGAAGCGCTTGGCGCCGAGCGTGACGTGTTGGTAGAGCCGCACGTTCTGGCCGATCACCGCCGTCTCGCCGATCACGACACCGGTGCCGTGATCGATGAAGAAGTGCGGGCCGATGGTCGCGCCGGGATGGATGTCGATGCCGGTTTCCGAATGCGCAAGCTCGGCGACGATGCGCGCGATCAGCGGCGCACCGAGCGCATACAGCTCGTGCGCGATGCGGTGATGGACCAGCGCCAGCACGCCCGGATAGCAGAGCAGCACTTCGTCGACGCTGCGCGCCGCCGGATCGCCGCGAAACGCCGCTTCGACGTCGGTGTCGAGCAGTTGGCGCAGGCGCGGCAGCGCGTTGGCGAAGGCGGTGACGATCTCGGCGGCGCGCTGCCGCGCCTGCGCATCGCTGATCGGCGTGTCGCCGCTGCGTTCGAGGTGGCTGATCTCCAGCTGCACCTCGCAGCGCAGCGTCGTCAGCGCGCTGTCGAGGGCGTGGCCGACGAAGAAGTCCTCGCCTTCTCGGCGCAGATCGGCGGGGCCGAGGCGCAGCGGAAACAGCGCGCTGCGCAGCAGCAGGCAGACCTGATCGATCTTGTCGCGCGACGGAAATTCGCGGCTGTTGAAATCGCGGCTGCGGCCGGCACGCCAGCGCTCACGCGTCTGACGCAGCTCGGTGACGATGCGGCCGAGATCCCAATGCGGGGTGTCCGGCGTCTTGCTGTTCATGGCTACCTTATTCCTTGCGCGCACTCCGCGCGCGGGCGATCGCCGCCCGGACCTGGGCCGGGCTGGTCGCGCCGTAGTGATTGCGTGCCGCCAGCGAGCCTTCGAGCGTGATGCGCTCGTAGACGTCCTCGCCGATCAGCGGCGAAAAGCGGCGCAGTTCGCCGAGACTCAGCTCGGCGATATCGCAACCCTTGTCCTGTGCGTAGGCGACCGTGCTGCCGACGACGTGATGCGCGTCGCGGAACGGCAGGCCCTTGCCGACCAGGTAGTCGGCCAGATCGGTCGCGGTCGAGAATCCCTTGGCGGCTGCGCTTCGACAGTTGTCGCGGCGAACCTTGATCGCCGGAATCATGTCGGCGTAGACGGCCAGGCAGTTGGTGACGGTGTCGACCGTGTCGAACAGCGGCGGTTTGTCTTCCTGGTTGTCGCGGTTGTACGCCAACGGTTGGCCCTTCATCAGCACCAGCAAGGCGTTGAGATTGCCGATGACGCGGCCGGTCTTGCCGCGCACCAGCTCCGGCACGTCCGGATTCTTCTTCTGCGGCATGATCGAACTGCCGGTGCAGAAGCGGTCGGGCAGGTCGACGAAGGCGAACATCGGCGTCGACCACAGGATCAGCTCCTCGCTCCAGCGCGACAGGTGTACGAGGATCAGGCTCGCGGCGCTGCAGAATTCGAGCGCGAAGTCGCGATCCGACACCGTGTCCAGCGAATTCTCGGTGACGCCGTCGAAGCCAAGCTGCTCGGCGACGTCGTGGCGGTCGATCGGATAGACCGTGCCGGCCAGCGCTGCGGCGCCGAGCGGCAGCAGGTTCATGCGCTTGCGGCAGTCGACGAGGCGCGCGCGGTCGCGCAGCATCTGCTCGCGCCAGGCCAGCATGTGGTGACCGAAGGTGACCGGCTGTGCGATCTGCAGATGCGTGAAGCCCGGCATCACGCTGTCTGCTTCGCGCTCGGCGAGATCGAGCAGGCCATCGCCGACGCGGTCGATCAGTTGCAGCAGCTCGTCGATCACGTCGCGCACATAGAGGCGCAGATCGGTGGCGACCTGATCGTTGCGGCTGCGGCCGGTGTGCAGGCGCTTGCCGGCGTCGCCGATGGCTTCGGTCAGCCGCGCCTCGATGTTCATGTGTACGTCTTCGAGCTTCTCGCTCCACTCGAAGCGACCGGCCTCGATCTCGGCAAGGATCGCATCGAGTCCGGCGACGATCTTGTCGACGTCGGTGGCGGACAGCACGCCGACCTTGCCGAGCATGCGCGCATGCGCCTTGCTGCCGGCGATGTCCTGACGGTACAGACGGGCGTCGAAGCTCACGGACTCGGAGAACTTCTCGACGAGCGCGGACGTGGATTCGACGAAGCGGCCGCCCCAGAGCTTCTGATTGGCAGACATGGCAGGCAACAGTGAAAAAGGTCGGTGATTATAAGTTCCCGGCTTGCCGAGCGCCGCGCCGAGACGGCACAGTGTCGGCCGCCGGGGACGTCCCGGCACCAGACCTCGTGCCGTGCAGCAGATCGCGCCCTCGCGCCGCCACAGCCTCGACCTGATTCCGAACTTCTGCGAAGCGCGTCCGGTGCTGTCGCTGGCGTTCACGATGGCGGTGGTCGCGGCGGTGCTGACCCTGGCCAACGGCGGCATCGGCGCCGGCCTGCTGCAGCGCTGGCTGTTGCTGACCCTGTACCTGCAGTGGATCGGCATTTGCTCGGCAGCGACCTTGTGCTGGGCGCGGCGCTGGTTGCGCTACGCGCGCGCCGGCGTGGTGTTCTTCGTCTGCTGGGGTCTGTTGGTCGTCATTACCGCGGTGATCTCTGATCTGGCCTACCTGTTCGGCCTGTACATGCACTGGGACCTGGGGGGCTACGGCGAAGGCCGCGTCGCCTTCGTGCTGCGCCACGCGCTGATCGCCGCGTTCGTCGCATTCCTGCTGTTGCGCTACTTCTGGGTGCGCAACCAGTGGTCGATGCAGGTCCGCGCCGAAGGTGAAGCGCGTTACCAGGCACTCAATGCGCGCATCCGCCCGCACTTCCTGTTCAATTCGCTCAACAGCCTGGCGGCGCTGATCCAGGTGCGCCCGGACGAAGCGGAGATGATGGTCGAGGATCTTGCCGACCTGTTTCGCGCCAGCCTCGGCAAGGGCTTGCAGGTGGCGCCGCTGCTTGAAGAGATCGGCCTGTGTCATGCCTATCTGCGGATCGAGAAGCTGCGTCTTGGCGAGCGACTGATCGTCGAATGGGACGTGCCGGAAGATGTGCTCGAATGGCAGGTGCCGAAGCTGATCTTGCAGCCGGTGATCGAGAATGCCGTGCACCACGGTATCTCGCGTCTGTCGCAAAGTGGGGTCGTGCGCATCGCCGCGCGTGAGATCTTCGGGCGATTGGTGATCGAGGTCAGCAACCCGATGGCCGACTCCAATCAGCCGGAGCGTCAGGGCAATCGCGTCGCCACCGACAACATTGCCCAACGCCTCAAGCTGATTTACGGTGGCGGGGCGCGGCTGGAGTTGGGCCGCGATCTGCGGTTGGAAGGCGGGGTGTTTCGGGCGCGACTGGTGCTGCCGCGTATGATGCGGCCGGAAGCGACTTCGGCTGCTTAGTGCGAAGAGGAGAAACAAGAATGCGCGTCGTGATCGTGGATGACGAACCCTTGGCGCGGGAACGCGTCAAGCGTCTGCTGCAAGAATTTCCGGGGTATGAAATTGTCGGCGAGGCCGACAACGGCGAAACCGCGCTCGACGTCATCGACGACGAGGAGCCGGATTTGGTCCTGCTCGACATTCGCATGGGCGGCATCGACGGTTTGCAGGTCGGTCGTCAGCTTGCCGAAATGGACATGCCGCCGGCGGTGATCTTCACCACCGCATATTCGGAGCACGCGTTGTCGGCGTTCGACGCCAACGCGTCGGCCTATCTTCTCAAGCCGATCCGCATGGAGAAGCTGCGCGACGCGCTACAGCGTGTGCGCAAGCCGACCCGCGCGCACAAGCCGTCGTCGGTGGTGGACACCAGCTCGCAGCTCAAGCGCGAATTCATTCTGGCGACGACGCGCGACGGCCTGATCCGCGTGCCGACGCAGGAAGTGGTCTACTTCCTGGCCGATCAGAAGTACACGACTGTCGCGCACATGCACGGCGAAGTGCTGATCGAGGAATCGCTAAAGACGCTTGAGGACGACCTGCAGCCGCAGTTTCTGCGTGTGCATCGCAAGGCTTTGGTCAACACCAAGTTCATCGCCAGTCTCGAACGCGACCGGCACGGCGAACAGCATCACTGGCTGAAAATGAAGCACGCCGCGCAATCGCTGCCGGTGTCGCGCCGCCGGCTCGCCGAGGTCAGACGGTTTCTGACCGAAGCTTGAGTGGTGGGGGCGATTGGCGGCTGGCGCCAGTCGCCCCGCCACGCTCCCACCCTCCATCACACATCGCATGCTTCTGAAAATCGCAACGCGTGAGTCACCGCTCGCCCTGTGGCAGGCCGAGCACGTCAAAGCCCGGCTCGAAGCCGCGCATCCGGGCCTCGACGTCAGTCTGGTGCCGATGACGACCCGCGGCGATCAGCTGCTGTCGAGTCCGCTGGCGGCGGTTGGCGGCAAGGGCCTGTTCGTCAAGGAACTCGAACAGGCGATGCTTGAATCGCGTGCCGACATCGCCGTGCACTCGATGAAGGACGTGCCGGCGCAGCAGCCGGACGGGCTGGTGCTGGCGGCGTTCATGACCGGGGAGGATCCGCGCGACGCGTTCGTCTCGAATCGCTTTGCCGGACTCGATGCCTTGCCGGACGGCGCCGTGGTCGGCACGTCGAGCCTGCGCCGTCAGGCGCAGCTGCGCGCGATGCGCCCCGATCTGACGGTGCGCGATCTGCGCGGCAATCTCGGTACACGGCTGCGCAAGCTCGACGAGAACCACTACGACGCGATCCTGCTCGCGCACGCCGGGCTGGTGCGGCTCGGTCTGGGCGAGCGTATCCGCGAAAGCTTCGATGCGGCGCGCTTCGTGCCGGCCATCGGCCAGGGCATCATCGGCATCGAATGCCGTGACGGCGATGCGCGCACGCACGCACTGCTGGCGCCGTTGGCCGACGCCGCTTCGGCGGCGCGCTTGGCCGCAGAGCGCGCGATGAATGCACGGCTCGGCGGCGCATGCCAGGTGCCGGTGGCGGGACACGCCTATATCGACGGCACGCGCCTGCGGCTCGACGGCCTGGTCGGCGCCCCGGACGGTTCGCGGCTGATCCGCGAACAGATCGAGGGGCCGGTGGCCGATGCCGCCGCACTTGGCGACGCGCTGGCGACGCGGCTGTTGGCGCAAGGCGCGCGCGACATCCTCGCGGCGCTCGGTATCACGGTGACGTGAGCGCCGACGCCACGCTGCAGGGCGTACGCGTGCTGGTCACGCGGCCAGCGGCGCAGGCGGCCTCGCTGACCCGGCTGCTTGAATCGCGCGGCGCGCAGGCGTTGCCGCTGCCGCTGCAGACGATCGAAGCGGTTCGCCAGCCGGCGGCCGCGGCGCGCGCACTCGAGCAGGCTGCGGCCGCCGACGCCTGGATCTTCACCAGCGCCAATGCGGTCCAGTTTGCGCAACGCCTGATGCCGGGCGACTGGCCGCCACTCTTCGCGGTCGGCTCGGCGACCGCCGCGGCCTTGCTTGCGCAGGGGCGCGACGTCGATCTGCCAGACGGCGCCTATTCGAGCGAGGGCCTGCTGGCGCTGCCGGCATTGCAGTCGGTGCAGGGGCGCCGCTACGCGATCGTGACCGGCGAGGGTGGCCGCGAGCTCCTGGCGTCGGCGCTGCGCGCGCGCGGCGCGCAGGTCGATGTGATTGCGGTCTACCGGCGCATCGCCCTGCCGTACGCGCCGGCCATGGTCGCGCAGGTGGTCGGTGACGCGGACGCGGCCATCGTCACCAGCGGCGAGGCGCTGACGCGGCTGGTCGATCTATTGTCGGAAACGCCGGCGCGGGCGACTCTGCAGCGGCTGCCGCTGGTTGTGCCAAGCCAGCGTGTGGTAGAACACGCGCGGCAACTCGGCTTTCGCACCACGCCGATGGTGCCGGACCAGGTTGCCGATTCCGCTTTTGTCCAATGTCTGGAACAGTGGCACCGATCGTGACCGACGAACAATCCGAGACCGCCGAATCGCCCGCCGCCGAGCACCCGCCGCACGGTGGTCTGCGCTGGCTGTTCTCGCTGATGCTACTGGCGATCGTCGTCGGTGGCGGCGCCTGGCTTTATCTGCGCATTTCCGACTACTACCACGGTCAGGCCGACGCGCTGCAGCGCATGACGCACGACCTCAATGCGCTCGAGGTGCAGTCCGACAAGCTCGCCTCGCAATCGCGCGATCTGCAGGCGACCGAGCAGCGTGATGCGTCCCAGCTCGAGCAGATGGGCAAGCGCATCGACGCGCATGACCAGCTGGTCGGCCAGCTGCGCGAACAGATTGCCGGCGGCCGCGAGCGCTTCCAGCTGGTCTCGATCGAACAGCTGTTGCTGCTCGCCAATGACCGCTTGCAGTTGGCGCGTGACGTGCCGGCCGCTGTTTCGGCGATCGACGAAGCCGATTCGCGTCTCGCGGCGCTCAAGGAGCCGCGCCTGCTGCCGGTGCGTCAGGCGCTGGCGCAGGAGAAGGCCGCACTGCAGGCGGTGCCGTTGCCGGACTACCAAGGCGCAGCGCTGACACTGTCGAGCCTGATCCAGCGCGCGCCGCACCTGCCGCTGCTGGCGCGCGCACCATCGCGCTTCGAGGCGGTTGCGCAACGCACCGACGTTGCGGCCGATGCGCCGTGGTACGCGCGCGCCGGGGCGTCGATCCGGGAGGCGTTGTCGAGCATCTTTACCGTGCGCCACGACACCGGCCCGTCGCCACACCTGCTCAGTGCCGAGCAGGAGACCTTGGTCGTGCAGGTGCTGGCACTGAAGCTGGAAGGCGCCCGTGTCGCCTTGCTGCGCGGCGATACGACCAGCTTCCGCGATCTGTGTGAATCCGCATCGCATTGGCTCGACACCTATTTCCAGGGCGACGATCCCGGCGTGGCGGCTGCGCACGCCGAGCTTGAACGGTTGCAGCCGCTCGACCTGTCGCCGCCGCTGCCGGACATCAGCCGTAGCCTCGGTCTGCTGCGCGCCTTCATGAAGCAGCCCGAACCGGCCAGCGCCACGCCATGATCCGGACGCTGATCTTCGCGCTCGTCGTGCTCGCCTGCGGAGCGGCGGCGGCGTTCTATCTGCGCAGCGAAACCGGCTATGTGCTGATCAGTTTCCATCATTGGGTGGTCGAGACTTCGGTGCTCGGCCTGCTGGTCGGCATCGCCGGTGTGCTGTTTGCCGCCTGGGTGCTGTTCCGGCTGGTCGTTGCCGGCGTGCGGCTGCCGGTGACGGTGCAGCGCCTGCTGGCGCGGCGCCGTGAGGAAAAAGCGCAACAATCGTTCGAGGCCGGTTTGCTGCGCCTACTCGAAGGCAACTGGAAGCGTGCCGAGATCGAGTTGGTACGCCGCGCTGCCGATCACCACGCCGGTCACCTGAACTATCTGGCCGCGGCACGCGCCGCGCAGCGTCTCGGTGCCGGCGAGCGTCGCGATCACTATCTGCGACTGGCCAGCGAGATCGCGCCGGAGATGGAATTCGCGACGCTGTTGACGCAAACCGAGCTGCAGATCGAGCGCGGCGAATTCGCCGCCGCACGCGACACCGCATTGAAGCTGCGTGGCATCAATGCCCGCCATCCGTATGCGGCCGAGATGCTCGCGGTCAGCTACGAGGGCTTGTGCTCGTGGGAGTCGCTGCGCCAACTGTTGCTCGAATCCGGCATGCGCGAGCTGCTCAGTGAAGAGCGCTATCGCGAGCTGCTGACGCATGCGCTCATCGAATGCCTGATCGATGGCCAGCGTCTGGCGCGGCTCGATCGCCTGAAGGTCGTCTGGGACGCAACGCCGCGCGACTTTCGCCGTATTCCCGCCGTGCGCAACGAGTATGTGCGCGGTCTGGCGAGGCTGAATGCGCATGCCGAGGCCCTGGCTTTCGCCAGCGACGTGCTGAACAAGGATTGGGATGCCGATCTGGCGGCGCTGTACGGCGAGCTGCACGCGGCCGAGCCGCTGACGCAGCTGGCGGCGATCGAAGGCTGGCTCAAGCAATACGGCGAGCGGCCGGAGCTGCTGATCACTGCCGGCCGGGTCTGTTTGCGCAACAAGCTGTGGGGCAAGGCGCGCAGCTATCTCGATGCGGCCCTGCGCGTTGCTCCGTCACCAACCGCCTACCTTGAACTGGCGCGTCTGTGCGAGCAGACCCAGAATAGCGAGGAAGCGCAGCGGTTCTACCGGCAGGGCCTGGAGTTTGCCGTAGCATAATTTGAACGGCTGGAGAAGATCGGGTCGAATATTTGTCCTGAGGCAGCGCCAGTTATGAAAAATCGGGAGTGCGCTTTGTATCGTAACAAGATGCTGGGCTGTAACCTTGCTATCGGACTGCTGATGTTAGGTGTCAGCCTGAGCAGCGATGCGGAATCAGGGACGTTGGGGGCGCAGGATGTCACGGCGCTATTCGACAATACGGCTACTGAAGATGCACGACAACAGGCGCTACAAGATGCAGAGCAACTTGCCGATAAAAAGGATGCGCAGGCTTTGTACCTGCTCGGAACGCTTTACGCTTGGGGCAAGAGAGGGCCAGCAAAGTTGGTCGACGAGGATGACGCTAAGGCGGCGCGCTATCTGAGCAATGCCGTAGTGGGTGGGCAGCTGGACGCGCTCCCTCGTCTTATAGAGGTGGAACTCAAGCTGGGAGAGCCAAGGGAAGCGGCAGTATGGGCAGTGGTGAATGCTCACTTCAGCGATCTAAATAGAGATGAAGGTAGTGGCGTGCCAGATGTGGAAGCTGGTCTTGCCGGAAATCTGCTTGAGCGTTGCAAAAAGGCGCTTGGAAGTGCCTACGATGAAAAAGCTGTTGCAGGGGATGCCGCTGCAGTCATTAATCAATTTGGGTTAGGGGGGCGTCACACGGCGACGGGAAGCGCCCCCCTGTCGGCTAAGGACATCCGTGCTGCGCGCTTAGTCCTGTCACAGTGTGCGAAGGCAATTGTTGCCCCCCCAAGTTCGCCCTTATTCTCGGCGCGCCTTGCTTTTATCATCGACGAGCGCGGGAGCCTCGTGCGTGTGCTGCTTGTCGATGAGCAGCCGGACAGTGTCCCGATTGAGTCCTCACAGCTCAATAAAATAAAGCCCAAATTTAGCCCATCATCAACCGGAAGCGGCGACCGCTACCAAATGTTCACTGTTTATCACCTGGATCTCTAATGAAGAGTCGGAGTTGGCTGCCCACAACATCAGCTGGGCAGTAATCGATCCAATATTCGGCTGCGATGACGCAGCCGCTTGTGATCATCGGTCTTATGTACTCAGGCTAACCCGGTTTGATCAGGGAGGCTTCTTGCGCTAGCTGTATCTACGCAGTTAGCCCAGCGTCGGCCAGGTCTGGAAGGCGTAGTCGAACGAATCGTAATAAAGATGATCGGCGTCGAGTCCGGCGCCGAGTGCAGCATCCTTGCCGGCCCGCACCATCGCCGGCGGACCCGACAGATAAACCTCGTGCTGCGAGAGGTCGGGGTAGGCGGCCAGGACTGCTTCGTGGACGAAGCCGCGGGCGCCGGCCCATTCGGCATCCGGCTCCGACAGCACCGGCGTGTAGCGGAATTCGGGATGGCGCGCCGTCCATTCCTGCAGGCTGGCATCGAGATAGAGATCGCGCAGGCTGCGCGCGCCCCAGAACAGATGCGCCGGCCGGCCGCTGCCGCGCGCGAGCAGCTCGTTGAGCATCGCGTGAATCGGCGCCGCGCCAGTGCCGCCAGCGACCATGATGAGCGGGCGCGTCGATTCGTCGCGCAGGTAGAACGCGCCCAGCGGTCCTTCGAGGCGCAGGATCGCGCGGTCCGGCATTTCGTTGGCGGCCCAGTTCGCAAAGCGGCCGTTCGGCGTGACGCGAATGTGCAGTTCCAGCGTTTCGCCATTCGGCTTGTTGGCGATCGAGAAGCTGCGTCGCCGGCCGTCGCCGATCAGCAGATCGATGTACTGGCCCGGCAGGTACTGGAAATCGTCGCCGCGTGGCAGCTTCAGCGTCAGCCCGAGGACGTCATGTGCGAGCCAGGTCTTGGCTTGCGCGCGAACCGGCAGCTGGCGCGGCCGCATGTTGTCGATCTGCACCGGCTGATGCAGCTCGATCGTCAGGTCGCTCGTCGGGCGCGCGAGGCACATCAGGATGTAGCCGGCATCACGCTCGGCCGGCGACAGCGACGGTGGTTCGACAGCGTAGTCGATGCTGCCGGCCGACAGGCGCACGCGGCACGACGCGCAGCCGCCGGACTGGCAGCCGAACGGCAGCGCCAGGCCGTGACGCAGGCCGGCGGCGAGGATGGTTTCGTCGTCCTCGACGGTGAAGCGCTGGGGGCGGTCGGACAGGTAGACTTGATGGGTCATGGGCGCATCGGTTGAAGAACTGCAGGTCGCGTTGCCGCCAGCGGCGTTGATTGCCGGATGCGGCGACATCGGCCTGCGCGTCGCGCAGCGTTTGCGTGCAATGGGCCGCGAGGTTACGGCAATCGTCCGCAGCCAGCAAAAGAACGTTTCGCTGGCCGCAGCCGGAATACGCACGCGCTTCGAGGATCTCGATCAGCCGCAGGATGCCGGCGACTGGCCGCTGTTGTTCTGGTTCGCGCCGCCACCGGGCAGCGGCGCGCAGGACATGCGTCTGCGCGGCTGGCTGGCGGCGCAGCGCGGCCGGATCGCGCGGGTCGTCTACATCTCGACGCCGGCGGTCTACGGCGACTGTGACGGGCGTTGGGTGGACGAGGATGCGCCGCTGGTACCGCAGAGCGAGCGTGGTCGCCGTCGTCTCGACGCCGAACAGGCGTGGTGTGACTGGCAGGCCGCCGGTGGCGGCGAGGTGATGACCTTGCGCGTGCCGGGTATCTACGGTCCGGGGCGACTGCCGGTCGAGCGCCTGAAGAAAGGCCTGCCGGTGGTGTGCGACGAACAGTCCCCCTACACGAACCGCATTCATGCCGACGATCTGGCCGAGGCCGCGCTGCGCGCGGCGGCGTTCGGTCGTGGCGGACGCGCCTACAACGTTTCGGACGGTACGCCGACGACCATGGCCGATTACTTCCTGCGCAGCGCCGCGCTGCTGGGTTTGCCGGCCCCGCCGCAGTTGCCGCTGGCCGAGGCACGCCATGTGCTGACGCCGGCCATGTGGTCGTTCATCGCAGAATCAAAGCGTCTCATTACACTGCGGCTGCGAGACGAACTCGGTTTCGCTCCGCGTTACCCCGATCTGGTGTCGGGCTTGCCGAGCTGTCTTCCGTGAAATCACAAATCAGGAGATGTCGATGGGGATGATGAAGGAGTTCAAAGAATTTGCGATGCGGGGTAACGTCATCGACCTTGCGGTCGGTGTCGTGATCGGCGGTGCGTTCGGCAAGATCGTGTCGTCGTTCGTCGCCGATCTGATCATGCCGGTGCTGGGTCTGCTGGTGGCCAACGTCAACTTCTCCAAGCTGGCGATCACCCTCAAACCGGCAGTCGGCGATACGCCTGCCGTTCTGTTCGCCTACGGCCGCTTTCTGCAGAACGTGCTCGATTTCGTCATCGTCGCGTTTGTGATCTTCCTGTTCGTGAAACTGGTCAACAACCTCCGTCGCCGCCGTGAGGCCGAGGTGGCTGCCGCGCCGCCGCCGCCGCCCCCGCCGCCGCCGGCTCAGGAAGTGCTGCTGGCCGAGATTCGCGACCTGCTCAAGCAGCAGAAGCAGGGCTGAGCGCGGCGCCGGGCGCTTGCGGTTCGAGTGACTGCAAGCGCTCGGCGACGAGTTCGGCCATGCGCCGATTGCCGGCGTCACCGGGATGCAGATGGTCTCCGGAATCGTAGGGTGGGTACAGCCGCGTCGGACACTGCGGGTCGAGCAGCGCGGCGTCGAAATCGACGACGGCATCGAACGCACCGCTGGTTCGGATCCAGTCATTGAGCGCGCGGCGCAGGGCATCGCCTTGCGGGCGGTAATAGCGATCGAACGGCGTGTCCGGCAACGCGCCCTCGAACGGCGTCAGCGTTGCACCGATGACGTGCGCGCCGCGCATGCGCCCGCGCTCGATCAGCTGCAATAGCCCCGCGCTGAGTGCCGCCAGGGTTGGCGTTGCCTCGTCAGGTGCGAAGGGGTGTCCGGGCCAGGTGATGTCGTTGATGCCGAGCAGGACGACGATGGCCGTCAGGTTCGGCTGTGCGAGGACATCGCGGTCATAGCGGGCCAGGGCATTGACGCCCATGCGATCACGCAGCAGCCGACCCCCGGAAATGCCGGCATTGAGCACCGCCCAGGCCGGTGCTTGCAGCTGTTCGGCCAGGGCGTCGGTCCAGCGCCGGTCTTGGTCGATGCTGGCGCCGTTGCCGTCCGTCGTCGAGTCACCGATCGCCACGATCGTCCGCGTCGCTATCGAGGTTTCGACCTGGACGTCGCGAATGAACAACCAGGCCGACAGCGTCGACGCCGTATCGAAGTCGGCGCGCACGCTCTGGTCACCCTCGCCGACGTGGGTTGTGCGGCGTGCATCCCAGTGAAAGGTGCTGGGCGCGGTGGCGCGCGGCAGGTAGAGGCTGACCGCGAGCGTGGCCAGCGGCGGTACTTCCAGTTCGATCGGGTCGCTGAGCAACGGCGCGCCGGGCGGAATCACGGCTTGTGCGTCACTCCCGAAGTGCAAGGCGCGCAGCGTGCCGGGAACGATCGAGTGGCCGTCGTGCGTCAGGCCAACGCTGGCGCCGCCAATGTGCAGCGGCTGCCGGCCATATTCGTTCGACAGCGCAATACGCAATCGCCCACCGCCGACGCTGAGCCGCAGGCTCTGACGCAGCGTTTGCCCGAGGAAGTTGAACGGCAAACCGGTCGGCAACGGGAAGTCGCCTTGCCACAGCGGCTGCGGACTCGCGGTCCAGCTGGTGATCCACATGATGGGTCTCCGGTCAGCCGACCACGCTGTTGGCGGCGACGATGTCGCGGCGCTTCGAAGCCAGGCGCAGGCTCAGGACGGCGACGCCCAGGCCAGCCAGCGGCAACAGTGCCGCGACCCAAGGCAACGCAACGAGGCCGCCGCCGTGTTCGATGACCGCGCCGCCGAGCCAGGCGCCGAAGGCATTGCCGAGGTTGAATGCGGCGATGTTGAAGCTCGACGCCAGGCTTTGGCCGGCACCGTCGGCCTGTTCGAGCACCCACAGCTGCAACGGCGGCACGGTGGCGAATGCGGTGGCGCCGAGCAGGCCGACAAAGATCAGCATCGCGCCGCGGTGGTGTACGGCCAGCCCCATCAGTGCCAGCGTCACGGCCAGCGCCGCGAGGCTCCCGAGCAGGGTAGCGACCAGATGCCGATCGGCGAGTTTGCCGCCGACCAGGTTGCCGATCACCAGGCCGCCGCCGAACACCAACAGGATCGGCGAGACGGCCCGATCGCTGTACCCGCTGATCTGTGTCAGCAGCGGTGCGATATAGGTGAACAGCAGGAACGTGCCGCCGAAGCCGAGCACCGTCGTCAGCAGGCCGAGCGCGACCGGGCCGCGTGCCAGAACGCGCAGATCGGCGCGCCAGTCGCCGGCGTCCGGCGCCGCCGCGTTGGACGGCACCAGCGCGGCGATCACAGCCAGTGCCACCAGACCGATCGCCGACACCGCCCAGAACGTTGCGCGCCAGCCATCGTGCTGACCGAGCCAGGTGCCGAACGGCACGCCGAGGATGTTGGCGATGGTCAGGCCGGTGAACATCAGGGCCACGGCCGAGGCGCGTTGGTCGGCGCGGACCAGCGAAGTTGCGACCACCGAGCCGACGCCGAAGAAGGTGCCGTGCGCGAAAGCGGTGACGATGCGCGCCAGCATCAGCAGCGAGTAAGTCGGTGCCAGCGCACAGGCAAGATTGCCGATGGTGAAGATCAGCATCAGCAACAGCAGCGCGCGCTTGCGCGGCCAGCGCGCGGTCGCCACCGTCAGCAGCGGCGCGCCGACAACGACGCCCAGGGCATAGCCGGTGATCAACAGTCCGGCGCGTGCCACCGAGACGCCGAAATCGTGACCGACGTCGAGCAGCAGGCCCATGATGACGAATTCCGTGACACCGATGCCGAATGCGCCGACGGCGAGGGCATAAAGGGCGAGAGGCATGGACAGGCTTCCAATCGAAACGGGCGCACAGCATGCCGGCCCGCCTGACTTGTGAATATCATGCACGCCGTCAAAATACTCGTGCATTGAATTCACGAAAGAGTGACTGACGCATGGACAACCGTATTGGCGAGATGGAGGTCTTTGTGCAGGCGATCGAGCGCGGCAGCTTTGCTGCTGCGGCCAAGGCGCTGCGACTGACGCCGTCCGCGGCGAGTCGCACGGTTGCCCGCATCGAAGCGCGACTCGGGACCCGTCTCGTTGAGCGCACCACGCGGGCATTGAAGCTGACCGCCGAAGGTGAAACCTATCTGGCCCGTGCCCGGCAAATCCTCGCCGATGTCGATGATGTCGAACGCAGTCTGACGGCGGCTGGCGCTGCGCCACGCGGCAAGTTGCGTGTCAGTTGCACGGTCATCTACGGGCTGCGTTACGTCGTGCCGGCACTGCCGGCGTTCTTGGCGCAGCACCCGCATGTGGTCGTCGATCTGACCCTCAGTGATGACGTCGTCGACCTGATCGAAACCCGGGTCGACGTGGCGATCCGCGTCGGCCGTCTGCGCGACTCGAACCTGCACGCGCGTCAGCTCGGCCGGTCGAGCGTCGTCACCGTCGCGGCGCCGACGTATCTGGCGCGCGCCGGGACACCGCGGGTGCCGGCCGATCTCGCGCATCACGATTGCCTGCATTTCAATTTCCGCCGCGCCTACGATGGCTGGCGCTTCCGTAGCGGTCGCCGCATCGTCACGCAGGCGGTCAGTGGCAGCTTTCTGGGGAACTCCGGCGAAGCCTTGCGGCAGATGGCACTGGCCGGGGCCGGCATCGCGCAACTGGCGCGCTTCGATGTCGAGGATGACATTCGAGCCGGGCGGCTGGTGTCGCTGCTCGAGGCCCACGACGCCGGCGAGGTGCGCGAGATTCACGCGCTGTACGTCGGGCACGCGAGCCCGTCGCTGCGGGTACGCGCGTTCGTCGACTTTCTCATCGAGCACGCGACGATCGATTGCACCACGCCGGTGGCCGCCAAGGCGGCGCGCGCCAAGCGGCGCTGACGACAGCGCGATCGCGCAGCGACTATGCTGCGCGCAGCTCGGACGACGCAGGGCGTACATCTTCATGGAAACGGTCTGGCCGGTACTCGGCATCATTGCGGCGATCCTGCTGATCGTCGTTGGTCTGATCGGCACGCTGTTGCCGATCGTGCCTGGTGCGCCGCTGGTGTTCTTCGGACTGTGGCTGATCGCGCTGGTCGACCACTACCAGCACATTGGCTGGCCGACGCTGACCTTGCTCGGTGCCATCGTCGTCGTCACCGTGATCGTTGATTTCGTCGCGTCGGCGGTCGGCGCGAAGAAGGTCGGTGCCAGCCGTCAGGCGGTGACCGGTGCGCTGCTCGGCAGCATCATCGGCATGTTCTTTGGCATTCCGGGGCTCTTGCTCGGGCCATTCATCGGTGCCGTGGTCGGCGAGCTGATGGCCCAGCGGCAGGTCGAGCGGGCGACGACGGTCGGTATTGCGACCTGGCTGGGGCTGCTGGCGGGCAGCATCGCCAAACTGGCGTTGTGCCTGGCGATGCTGCTGATCTTCGCGTTCGCGTGGTGGCTGTAGGCGCCGACGCGCAGGGCACTCAGCTGTCGAGCGGGACCTTCAGGGTCTGGCCGACGCGCAGCACCGAGCCCTTGATGCCGTTGGCACTGCGCAGCGCCGAGATGCTGGTGTTGTAACGCTGCGCGATGCCGCTGAGCGTCTGGCCGCTGCTGACGCGATGCAGGCGGTAGCGGGCCGGAATCCGCAGTTTCTGCCCGATGTGCAGAACCGAGCCGCGAATGCTGTTGGCGTCGCGCAGATCGCTGAGGCTGACGTTGTATTGCTGGGCGATGCCGGTCAGGGTCTGGCCGCGGCGTACCTCATGCACGAGATACTGCTGCGCCGCGCCCTGCTGGCGCGCCGCATCGTTCTCGCGCTGCGTTTCGCGCGCTGCATCGAGGCGCTGCTCCAGGGTCTGTGTCGGCTTCGATTCGCCGACAGCGACGGTGATCGGCCCCGGGCGCGCCTCGGTCTTCGGCGGGATCTTGAGGATTTGTCCGATGCGCAGCATGCTCGCCGAACGCAAGCCGCTGGCGCGCATGATCTCGTGCATGCTGACGTCGTGGTGGCTGGCGATGGTGCTGAGATTGTCGCCGCGACGGACGCGGTAGAGCTGGAAATAAACACGCTGCTGGTCGAAGCGCTCGTGCGCGCCGAGTTTGGCGTAGCCGACCTCGAAGGCGCGGGCGCTGCCGTAGGGCACACGAATCAGGTGGTTCGGCGGCACGTACAGCTTGCCTTCGATCACCTCCGGGCGATACGCCGGATTGAGGCGCCGGAAGACGTCGTCACTGGCGCCGCAGAGCCGGCGCAGCGTGTCATACGGTACGTAGTTCTTGGTTTCGACGACCTCGAATTCGAGCGGCTTGGCGCGGTCAGCGACGGCCGTACGTGTGCGATAGGCATGTTCGACGTCGATCGCGGCAAGAAATTCGGCGTAGTAGTTCTTCGAAGCGAAGCCGAAACGACGGCTGTCGTAGTGATCGATCAGGTCCATCAGCGTCTTGCCGTGGACGCTGTCGAGCGCGCGGGCGATGCCGTTGCGCCCGTAGTTGTAGGCCGTGATCGCCAGCGGCCAGTCGCCGAGCTTGTCGTGATCGTCACGCAGATGGCGCGCCGCCGCGTCGGTCGACGTCCACGGATCGCGACGGTCGTCGACGATATCGTTGAGGCGCATATAGGCGCGCGCCGACGAGGGAATGAACTGCCAGATGCCAGCGGCGCCGGCGCGCGAATACGCGTCGAGGTTGAAGCTCGATTCGACCAGCGGCAGACGCGTCAGCAGCTTCGGCAGTGAATAGCCGGCAAAGGTCTGCTCCATCGACGGCAGGTAGCGGTCCGATACTTCGAGTGCGTGTTCGGTGCGCTCGCGCAGGCCGTGCTGGACACGGAAGGTGCCGATCGCATCCTTGAACTTGCTGCGGCCCGGCACGTCGGCGAACAGGTCGTAGAGCCGGCGCTCGTCAGCGGTCATCTGGTCCGGCGCGTCCTGCTTGGCGTCGAGACGCTTGAGCAGCTGGTCGACCTCATCCTCGGCGTCCTGCTCGTGCTTGCGGCGCAGCTTGTTGAACGCGTAGTCCGAGTCGGGCTGCGAATACGAGCGAAAGTCCAGGACCTTGAAGATCTTGTTCGGATAGACCGACGAGTGGACGATGCTCTGCTTCTCGGAGTACTGGGCGAAGATCTTGGTCCAGAACTTCACCGACGGCGTCAGCGCTTGATAGCGTGGGAAGCGGTTGTCGACGACCGGCAATGGGCTTTCGGCGTCGCTGCTGCCACCCGAAGGCGGCGCGCTGGCGTTGGCCTGCGCGTAGGTCGTCGGAACCAGTCCTGCAGCGAGCAACATCGTGATCGCCGCCGCCCTCGTCAATCTGTACACCTGTACTCCCGCCAGAAACGCTGGCCATCCACCAATAGATGCCTTCAGTTGATGTTAAGGCGATGGCTCGCAGGCAGCAATCGGCTTGGGCGTTATAAGCTAGCCGCTCATCCGTCAGAAAAATCGCACTCGTCATGCCACAGCCGTACCCGCCGATCGAGCCGTACAAGACGCACCGCCTCAAGGTTTCCGCCCTGCACGAAATTTACGTCGAAGAAAGCGGCAATCCCGATGGCGTGCCGGCGGTATTCGTGCACGGTGGGCCGGGCGGCGGCACCGAACCCTGGCACCGGCAGTTCTTCAATCCGCAGAAATATCGCATCGTGCTGTTCGATCAGCGTGGCTGCGGCCGCTCGACGCCACATGCGGAGCTGCGCGAGAACACCACCCACGACCTGATCGCCGACATGGAGCGCATTCGCGAGCTGCTCGGCATCCGTCAGTGGGTCGTGTTCGGCGGTTCGTGGGGCTCGACGCTGGGGCTGGCCTATGCGCAGGCGCATCCGCAAGCCTGCAAGGCGCTGGTGCTGCGCGGCATCTTCCTGCTGCGACGCAAGGAGATCGAGTGGTTCTACCAGGAAGGCGCGAACTGGATTTATCCGGACACCTGGGAGGCTTATGAGGCACAGATTCCGGAGGCCGAGCGCGGCGACTTCGTGTCCGCGTACTACCAGCGACTGACCAGCGACAACGCCGCGACGCGAGCCGCCGCCGCCAAGTCCTGGAGCATCTGGGAAGGCTCGACCAGCAAGCTGTTCCAGAACCTCGACATGGTGCACCGCTTCGGCGAGAGCAAGTTCGCCGAAGCCTTCGCGCGCATCGAGTGTCACTACTTCACGAACAAGGGCTTCTTCGAGCGCGACGATCAGTTGCTCGCCAACATCGATCGCATCCGCCACATCCCCGGCGTCATCGTCCAGGGGCGCTATGACGTGGTCTGCCCGATGCGTTCAGCCTGGGATCTGCATCGCGCCTGGCCGGAAGCCGCCTTCGAGGTCGTTGCCGACGCCGGCCATGCCGCCAGCGAGTCCGGCATCCTGTCGAAGCTCGTCGAATGGACCGACCGTTTCGCGGCGAGCTGAGCGCCACGGACGCGTCAGTCGAGCAGGGCTTCCTCGTTGACCTGCGCGCTTGGCGATGGGCGCCGGAACAGCAGCAGCAGCGGTGTCGCCAGCAAGACGCCCCACATCATGACCTTGATGTCGGCAATCAGCGCCAGCATGCCGGCCTGACGAGAGACTTCAGTCACGATGGTTGCCAGACCTTCGGCCTTGGTAAGGCCGTCGCCGGCATTCAGGTACTGGAAGATCGCCGGGTTGTAGGGCGTGATGTGCTCGGTCAGATAGGCGTGATTGACCTGCGTCATGCGCGTCTGATAGGCAAATGCGGCGGCGATGCCGATGCTGCTGCCGACGTTGCGCAACAGGCTGAACAGGGCGGTGCCGTCGCCGCGATCCTGGGGGCTCAGCGTACCGAAGGTGACGGTCGACAGCGGCACGAAGACGAAGCCGATGCCGAAGCCCTGCACGACCATCGACACGGTGAGGAACCAGATCGGAACGTCGAGCGTGTAGCCGGCCATCCAGTACAGCGACAACGCGGTGCAGCCCATGCCGACCGCCATGATTTTGCGCGGGTCGACCCGGCGTAGCAGCGGCCCGGCGGCCTGCATCGCGATCATGGTACCGACACCTCGCGGTGCGACCGCGAGGCCGGTCGTCACGACTGGGAAGTCGCGCAGGTTTTGCAGGAACGGTGGCAGCAGTGCCGAGGTCGCAAACAGCACGATGCCGACGATGAAGATCAACACCAGGCCGGACACGAAGTTGCGGTCACGAAACAAGTGCGGCGGGATGAACGGCTTCTTCGCCGTCATGGTGTGAACGAAGAACAGATAGAACGCGAAGACGGCGGCGCCGGCCTCGATGACGATCTCGGTCGATGAGAACCAGTCCTTGGTTTCGCCGCGGTCGAGCATCAATTGCAAGCTGGCGATTGCAATGGAGAGCAGCGCGAAGCCCAGCACATCGAGGCGTGCGCGGGCGCCGCTGTTGTCGATCTTCGGCAGGGTGGCGCTGAGGCCGAGGAACGAGAAGATACCGATCGGCAAGTTGATGAAGAATACCCAGCGCCAGCTGTAGTACTCGGTCAGCCAGCCGCCGAGCGTTGGCCCGAGAATCGGCCCGAGCATCACGCCCATGCCCCACAGCGACATCGCCGAGCCGTGCTGCTCCGGTGGATAGGTGTCGAGCAATACCGTCTGCGACAGCGGTACCAAAGCCGCGCCGAACAGGCCTTGCAGCAGGCGGAACACGACGATTTCGGTCAGCGACGTGGCGATGCCGCACAGCATCGACGCGATCGTGAAGCCGACGATCGAGGTCAGGAATAGCTGCTTGAGTCCGAAGCGACGGGCCAGAAAGCCGGTCGGCGCCGTGGCGATCGCCGCGGCAACAATGTACGACGTCAACACCCACGAGATCTGGTCGCTGGCCGCCGACAGCGAGCCCTGCATGTGCGGCAGCGCGACATTGGCGATCGTCGAGTCGAGCGCCTGCATCATCGTCGCGGCCATCACCGACATGGTGATGAGGCCGCGCGACGCGGCCTTGCCGCTCATCGCGAGGCTCGGCCGTCGTCGGGAGCGTGGGCGGATGCCATGCGCGATGACGAGCCATGCGCCGACGACTCGGTATCGATGCTGATTTCGGTACTCATGCCATCGCGCAGCACGGGCTCGTCCTTCTGGTGGACGATGTGGATGCGCACCGGGACGCGCTGTACGACCTTCACCCAGTTGCCGCTGGCGTTCTGCGGCGGCAGCAGCGAGAACTCCGAGCCGGTCGCCTGACCGATGCTGTCGACCACGCCCTGCCACTTGGTATGCGGGTAGGCGTCGACGGCAATCTCGACCTTTTGCCCTGGACGCACACCTTCGAGCTTGGATTCCTTGAGGTTGGCCTCGACCCACGGACCGCTGGCATTGACGACGCTCAGTACCGGCAGGCCCGGCAGCACATAGCCGCCGACTTCCGGCACCTTGCTGGCGATGCCGTCGATCGGCGAGCGCACTGCGCAGCGCTGCAAATCGAGCTTGGCCTTGTTGAGTGCCGCCAGTGCCGCCTTGTACTGCGGGTGGTCCTCGACGGCGATGTCGGGGTTGCCGTTCAACTGCGCGCGCACTTCGCCGACCTCGTGCTGGGCGAGGCTGACATCGCTGCGTGCGGTGTCGAGCGACTTGCGTGCGGCGTCGAGTGTCGACTTCGAGCTGGCCCCGATCTTCTGCAGGTCGACTGCGCGCTGGTAGTCGGTCTGGCGGAAGTCCAGATCGGCCTCGGCCGAACGCACCGCCGCCTGCTTCTGCGCGTAGGTCGCCTTCAGCGCTTCGATTTCGGTGCGCGATTGCAGCAGCGCCGCCTGTGCCTGCGCGACGGCGACCTCGTAGCTCGCCGGGTCAATGCGGAACAGCAGCGCACCGGCCTTGACCTCCTGGTTCTCGCGCACGTCCATCTCGACGACCTTGCCGCTGACGTCGGCCGTGACGTTGACCATATTGGCCTTGACGTAGGCGTTGTCGGTCGACACGTAGCGACCACCCAGCACGTAGAAATAAGCGGCAAAACCGAGCACGACGATGCTGCCGCCAATGATCAAGAGGCGTCGAATGTTCTTCCGCTCGGGGCGGATATTGGAGTCTGCTGCGTCAGCCATGACTTACTCGGATCGGTCGGTCGGCGCGCCGACCAGGTTGTTCTTCATGCGGCCCAACAGGCTGTCGAGCTGATCGCGTTCGGTCCGGCTCAGGCCGCTCAGCGCATGCTCACGCGCTTGCGCTGCGATCTTCCAGACTTCTTCGAGAATCGGGTCGGCCTTGTCCGTCACGTACAGGCGGAACGCACGGCGGTCGTCCTCATGCACCTCGCGACGGACCCAGCCGGCACGCTGCAGGCGATCGACGAGCTGCGTGATCGTGACCGGATGCACTTCGAGGCGCTCGGCCAGCGTCACCTGCGAAATGCCCGGGTTCTTGTGCAGGTGCGCCAGTGCCAGGGTTTGCGACTGCGTCAGCTTCAGGTGCTCGGCTCGGCGCCGGAAGTCCTCGCGGATCAGGCGGCCGACTTCCATCAGCATCGAGCTGGTCGTGGTGGGCGGGGGAGGGGCTTTCATTTTGTTAGTCTACTAACTATTAGCCGGCAAATAAAGTGTCGCAGTGCAGCAAATGCTCAGGGTGCGCGTACTCCGTTGTTTTTCTTGATAGCTTCGAGAACCAGGCTGGAGCGTACGTCTTTCACGCCGGGTAATCCGATCAGTACCTTCATCGAAAATTCGGCAAATGCCTGTAGGTCTGCGACGGCGACGTGCAGCAAATAATCGAGATCGCCGGTCATCACGTAACAAGCGCGCACCTGCGGCAGGCGCCGCACGGCGTCCTGGAATGCCAATGAGGTTTCACGCGATTGGCGCTCGATGCTGACCTGGACAAAGGCCTCGACCTGTTGGTCGAGCGCGGCCGGATCGAGCTGCGCGGCGTAGCCGGCAATGACGCCGCTGTCCTCGAGCTTTTTGACGCGACGCTGGCAGGCCGTCGGCGACAGCGAAATCCGATTGGCGAGCTCGATGATCGGCAGGCGGCCGTCCTGCTGCAGTTCGCGAAGGACGCGGAGATCGGTGCGGTCAAGATCGTGACGCATGATTTCACCATGGAATTTGTATTTCATGGTGATTATGACCGTTATCTGTCGCGTCTCGATCCCAGTTTGCAGCCAATCTCCGCTGAATTGGTCTTAAATTCTCCATATAGGCGGAAGACCTGGAGGAGAGCCATGTACGGCGCACATACCGACAGCAGTCTGCGCGGGAATTACAGCGATGCCCGCGCAGACTTCACGGTCGAGCAGCAGCCCGGCGCATACAGCGACGCAGAACACGCGCTGTGGCGGCGGCTCTATGCCCGGCAGTCGAGCATGCTGCAGCCGTACGCCTGCCGCGCGTTCCGCGACGGCCTGGCGCGCATGACGGCGGCGGACGGCGTACCCGATCTCGCCGCCGTCAATGCGCGACTGGAGGTGGCCAGCGGCTGGACGCTGGTGGCCGTGCCCGGCTTCATTCCGGACGAGCAGTTTTTCCGCCACCTCGCGGCGCGACGCTTCCCGGTCACCGTCTGGTTGCGCAAGCCCGAGGAGTTCGACTATCTCGTCGAACCGGACATCTTTCATGATTTCTTCGGCCACGTGCCAATGCTGTTCGATCGCCGTTTCGGCGACTACGTGCAGCGCTATGGCGAACAGGCCCTGCGCCTGCTGCCGCAGGGCGCCTTGCCGCTGCTGGCGCGCCTGTACTGGTACACCGTCGAGTTCGGCCTGATCGACGACGATGAGGGGCTGCGCGTGTTCGGCGCCGGCATCCTGTCGTCCGGCGGCGAGACACCCTATGCGATCGAAAGCGAGATCCCGCGCCGCGTGCGCTTCGAGCTGGCGCGCTGCCTGCGCACCGAGTACCGCATCGACAATTTCCAGAAGACGTATTTCGTCGTGCGCTCGCTCGACGCGCTGGCCGACGTGATGACGCGCGACCTGAGCGCGCTGGTCGCCGACGTACAGGCTAAGCCGACGCTGACCGCCGGTCATGAATATCCCGGCGATACGCCGGTGCCGCCACGCGGCGGACGGCTCGCGGCCTGATCGGCGCGCTCGCTATACGCACTCCATTTTCTATTTGATTCACGGCCGAGGATTTCCGCCATGACCGCAGCAAAGCCCCACGCTCCGACGCACAACCCGCTCGCCACCGACGGTTTCGAGTTCGTCGAATTCACCGCGCCGACCGCCGAAGGTATTGCGCAGCTGCACGGCCTGTTCGAGATGATGGGCTTCAAGGCCATCGCCAAGCATCGGCGCAAGGATGTGACCCTGTTCCGTCAGGGCCAGATCAACTTCCTCGTCAACGGCACGCCTTACACGCACTTCGAACAGTTCGCGCGTACGCACGGCCCGTCGGCCTGTGCGATGGGCTGGCGTGTCGCCGATGCGCCGGCGGCGCTGGCGCATGCGCTGGCCAATGGCGCGACGCCGTTCGATACGCGTCCGGGCTACATGGAACTGAACCTGCCGGCGGTCTACGGCATCGGCAACAGCGTGCTCTATTTCATTGACCGCTACGGTTCGCAGCATTCGATTTACGACGCGGATTTCCGCTACTTCGACGAGGCCGAGCGCGACGTGCCGGGCGTCGGTCTGACCGCCATCGACCATCTCACGCACAACGTTTCGCGCGGCCACATGGACACCTGGTCCGGTTTCTACGAGCGCATCGCCAACTTCCGCGAGATTCGTTACTTCGATATCGAGGGCAAGCAGACCGGCCTGGTGTCGCGGGCGATGACCTCGCCGTGCGGCAAGATCCGCATCCCGATCAACGAGTCGGCCGACGACAAATCGCAGATCGAGGAATTCATTCGCGAGTATCGCGGCGAGGGCATTCAGCACATTGCGCTGACCACCGACGATATCTATGCGACGGTGGCGGCGCTGCGCGATCGCGGCGTCAGCTTCATGGACACGCCGGACACCTATTACGCCCGCGTCGATGCGCGCGTGGCTAACCACGGCGAGCCGCTGGCACGCCTGCAGGAACTGAACATCCTCATCGACGGTGCGCCGGTCGAGGGCATTTTGCTGCAGATCTTCACCAGCACGGTGATCGGTCCGATCTTCTTCGAGATCATCCAGCGCAAGGGCAACGAAGGCTTCGGCGAGGGCAACTTCAAGGCCTTGTTCGAAAGCATCGAGGAAGACCAGATCCGTCGCGGCGTGCTCGCCGCCTGAGGGCATCGACCATGCACAAGTGGATCTATCGTCCCATCGTCGAAGGCCAGGCCTCGCGGCAGGCGCATGCCGACCTGCCGGCCGGTCATGTCGAGCGCGAGCTCGGCAAGGAGGGCTTCTTCGGGCCGTCGACGCAGATGATCCACCCGCGGCCGCCGACCGGCTGGACGCAGTGGGAAGGCCCGCTGCGGCCGCGGGCTTTCGACCTGGCCAAACTCGGTGCCGCGGCGTCGCCGTGGGACGCGCACGACATCCTGCACAACGCCAATGTGCGTATGCGCTGGTGGATGTGCGAGCGTTCGATGACCGAGCTGGCGCGCAATGCCGACGGCGACGAGTTGCTGTTCGTGCACGCCGGCAGCGCGGCGCTGTACTGCGACTATGGCCATCTGGCGATCGAGGCCGGCGACTATGTGGTGCTGCCGCGCGGCACGATGTGGCGGCTCGACGTGAAGACGCCGCTGGCGCTGCTGTTGATCGAAGCGACCAACGGCCATTACGCGCTGCCGGAAAAAGGCCTGGTCGGCGAGCAGGCGATCTTCGATCCGGCGATGCTCGACTACCCGCGCCTCGACGAAGCCTTTCGCACGCAGGCCAGCTTGCCCGGCGCGTGGCGCGTGGCGATCAAGCGGCGTCAGCAGTTGTCGACCGTCACCTATCCCTACAACCCGCTCGACGCGATCGGCTGGCACGGCACGCTGATGCCGGTGCGCATCAACGTCCGCAACCTGCGCCCGCTGATGTCGCATCGCTACCACCTGCCGCCGAGCGCGCATACCACCTTCGTCTCGCAGCGCTTTGTTGTCTGCACCTTCGTGCCGCGCCCATTCGAGACCGACCCCGGGGCGATCAAGGTGCCTTTCTTCCACAACAACGACGACTTCGACGAAGTGATCTTCTATCACGCCGGCGACTTCTTCTCGCGCGATCACATTCATCCGGGCATGGTCACGCTGCATCCCTGCGGCTTCACGCACGGCCCGCACCCGAAGGCGCTCGGCAAGATGCTGACACAGAGCAAGCCGGCGACCGACGAATACGCGGTGATGATCGACGTACGTGACGCGCTCGACGTCGGCGATGCCGCCAGTGGCGTCGAGTGGCAGGACTACCACCGCTCCTGGCAGGGCGAGGCATCCACATGAAGCTGGCGACGCTGAAGAACGGCAGCCGCGATGGCGCGCTGGTCATCGTCTCGCGCGATCTGACGCGCTGCGTGTCGGCGGCGCCGGTGGCGGCGACGCTGCAGGGCGCGCTCGACCGCTGGCATGAGGTCGCCGCCGGCCTGGCGCAGCGCAGCGACGCGCTGCATGCCGGCGCACTCGACGACGAGGCGCAGGCTTTCGATCCGCAGGCCTGTCATGCGCCGTTGCCGCGCGCCTATCAATGGGCGGACGGCTCCGCCTACGTCAATCACGTCGAGCTGGTGCGCCGCGCGCGCGGGGCCGAGATGCCGGCCAGTTTCTGGACCGATCCGCTGATGTATCAGGGCGGCAGCGACAGCTTTCTCGATCCGCACGGCGACATCGTCGCGGGCAGTGAGGCGCACGGCATCGACTTCGAGGCGGAGGTCGCCGTCGTCACCGACGACGTACCGATGGGCGTCACGGCGGACGCGGCGCGCACGCACATCCGCCTCGTGCTGCTGGTCAATGATGTCTCGCTACGCGGGCTGATTCCCGGCGAGCTGGCCAAGGGTTTTGGCTTCTTCCAGTCCAAGCCGTCGTCGGCATTCGCGCCATGCGCGTTGACGCCGGACGAGTTCGGCGCCGCTTGGGACGGCGGCCGCCTGCATCGGCCGATGCTGTCCTTCGTCGACGGCCAGCCGTTCGGCAAGCCCGATGCCGGCGTCGACATGACCTTCGACTTCGGCCAGCTCGTCGCGCACGCGGCGAAGACGCGGCCGCTCGCAGCCGGCACGGTCGTCGGTTCCGGCACGGTGTCGAATCGCGACGCCGACGGCGGCCCTGGCCGACCGATCGCCGAGGGCGGCCTCGGTTACTCATGCCTGGCCGAGTTGCGCACCGTCGAGACCTTGCGTCACGGCGCACCGCAGACGCCGTTCCTGAAGTTCGGCAGCCGAGTGCGTATCGAGATGCAGGGCGAAGACGGTACATCGCTGTTCGGTGCGATCGAGCAGACGGTGCGCGCCGCGGGGTAGTCGCGCGTTGGCGCGCCGACATGCTGACGGACTAGTCTGGATGCCCGCTGGAGATCGGAGTCTTTCATGCTGAAGCTCTATTCGTACTGGCGCTCGTCGGCGAGTTATCGCGTTCGCATCGCGCTGAATCTCAAGCAGCTGCCTTACGAGATCGTGCCGATCCATCTGGTTCGCGATGGTGGCGAACAGCATGGCACCGCGTACCGCGCCCTGAATCCGCAACAACGCGTGCCGCTGCTGGTCGACGGTGACTTCCATCTGCAGCAGTCGCTGGCGATCATCGACTATCTCGACGCGCGGCTTCCGCAGCCGCGCCTGATTCCGCTCGACCCGCAGCGGCGGGCGCGCGTGCTGGCGTTCGCCATGGCGGTGATCGCCGACATCCAGCCGTTGCAGAACACTGGCACCTTGCGCTATCTGCAGGACGAACTCGGGCTTTCCGATACGGCACGCGGCGATTGGCTGCGGCATTTCATCGGCACCACCTTGCGCGCGCTCGAGGTCGAGCGCGCCGACGCGCCGGACACGCCGTTCGTGTTCGGCGACGAGCCGACGTTGGCGGACTGCGTGCTGGTGCCGCAGCTCTACGCCGCGCTGCGCTTCGGTTGCGACGCCGAGCAATTTCCGCGGCTTGCACGCATCGCCGCGCACTGCGAATCGCTGCCGGCGTTCGCGCTCGCGCATCCCTCACGGCAGCCGGACGCCGAATAGCGTCGCGTCATTCCGGCGGTGGTGGTGGGCGCGCGCCGCGCAGCTGCTTCAAGGCCTCGGAGTGCGCGAGGCGCATCTCGCGGCGCAACTGCGCTTCCTCGTAGCGATAGCGTTCGCGCTCGGTCTCCGGCTCGATCGGCGGCACCGCGCGCGGCTTGCCGTCGCCATCGACCGCGACGAAGGTCATGTACGCCGACAGGATGTGACGCCGGTTGCCGCCGTCCTGAGTCTGCGCGTCGACCTTGACGCCGATCTCCATCGACGTGTGCCAGGCGCGATTGACCGAGGCATTGAAGATCAGCACGTCGCCGCGACGCGCCGGGGCGATGAAGTGCACGGCGTCGACGCTGGCGGTGACGCAGACGCCGGCGGCATGGCGATCGGCGACGACGGCGGCGTAACGATCCATCAGGCCCATGATCAGGCCGCCGAACACGGTGTCGTTGGCGTTCAGGTCATTCGGAAAGACCATGTAGACCTGTTCGCGGATCGCCGCATACGACACCGGCCGTGCCGGCAGTGCTTCGGGTTTTTCCGACATCCGTTCAGGCCGTCTGCGGCGTATCGTCGCCGAACAGCTTCATGGCCATCGCGCCATGTGTAGCGGCGGCGCCGGCACGCAGAGCCGCGGCGATGAACGAGGTCTCGGCCAGTTCCGCGGCGCTGGCGCCGGCGCGCTTGGCCGCCCGCACGTGCGCTTCGATGCAGTACGGGCACTGCGTCGTCAACGCTACGGCGATCGCCATCAGCTCACGGTATTTGTGCGGGATGGCGCCGTCCTCGCGGCCGACGATCTTGTCGAGATTGAGCCAGGCTTCGAACTCGGTTGGCGCCAACTCGTGCATGCGCTTGAGCTGCAGCAGGTCGGCGGGGTCGTGATAGTGCTGGGTCATGACGGCTTCCTGGTGGTGGTCTTTTTGCGGGTCTTGCTGGCCGTTGTCTTGCGCGGCTTGCGCGCCGTGGTTGGCGCGGCAGCGGGCGTTGGCGGTATCGCGTTGCTCGATGCTGGCTCGGACGGCGGTTCGAGTTCGGCGAGTCCGGCCTCGAACCAGTCGAGCAGGCGCTGAATGCGCGGCAGCGCCTGAGGGCAGCCGATGACGCCGAATTCGAGCTTGTCGACGTAGCTGGTCAGCGTGATGTTCAGTGCCAGGCCATGCGTGATGATCGAGACCGGATACATGCCGTCGAGTCGCGCGCCGTTCCAGTACAGCGGCTTCTTCGGGCCCGGTACGTTGGAGATGATGACGTTGAACGACTGCCGGCTCGGCGCAATGCCGGTGGCGATGTTGAGGCCGGCCGGCGCCATCACCGTCGCGACGTAGCTGAGCACGCCCTGGCGACCGATGCGCGCGTAGCGCTCGCGTGCGTCGCGGATCGAGCCGCGGATCGTCGCCAGACGCGCCTTCGGATCGGCCAGATGGGTGCCGAGATTGGCGAGGATCAGGGCGATCTGATTGCCCTCGTCGGAATCGTCACGGCGCAGCGACAGCGGCACCATCGCCACCAGCGGTTCGGCCGGCAGCGCGTCGATGTCAAGCAGATAGTGGCGCAGCGCCGAGGCACAGATCGCCAGCACGATGTCGTTGACGGTGGCGCCATGGGCCTTGGCGATACGGCGGATGCGCGGCAGGTCGTAAGACTGCGCGGCGAAGCGGCGCGCGGCGGTGATGCGCTGATTGAGCGGGCTGCGCGGCGCCTGGAACGCCGAAACGTGGTTGGGCTCGTGACGTCCCTCGCGTGCCGTGCGATAGAGTTCACGCGCCACCGCCGGCAGCGTCGCGGCCTGGGTGCGCAAATCCGTCATCAGGTGCGCGAGTCCGGACATCGCGCCCTGGGGTTTGGCCGCGTTGGCCGACGGCGAACGCGGCATCATCCACGGCGCCGGTACCTCGGTTTGCGCATCGTCGCTGAGCGCCTTGCGCAGCATGCGCATCGCGCCGACGCCGTCGACGACGGCGTGATGAATCTTTGCGTAGAGCGCGAAGCGCCCGTCCTCCAGGCCGCCGATCAGGTGTAGCGACCACAACGGTCGGTCGCGTTCCAGCGGCAGTGCATGCAGGCTCGAGACCAGGGCCAGCAACTCGCGGATGCGGCCCGGTGCCGGTAGCGTGTGGTGAAAGAAATGAGCGTTGATGTCGAAGTCGTCGGCTTCGGTCCAGAACCAGCTGCCGAACTTGCGGACCAGGCGCTGGTTGAACGGCGGCTTCGGCTCGATCGAGGCATGTAGCCGTTTGATCTGTTTGGTGAGCCAGTCGCGTCGCGCGCCCGGCGGCGGCGTCAGCAGTTCGAGTCCGCCGACGTGCATGGGCTGGCCGCGGCGTTCGAGCAGCAGGAACATCTGATCGACGGGGCCTAGCGGTTTGAGCGGCATTGGCGCCTCCGGGGGAGAGGGCGGTTGTTGTTGTGCACGCACTGTAAGCGTGCAGGCCGGCTCAGGGCAAAGGCGTGCTCGCCGTGTGGCCATTTGCCCGGCGGCGAGGCTTTGCGTCCGTCGAAATGCAGGTACGGTCTGCTCCGGGCGGAATGCCGGCTCGCGCGATCTGCCAAGGCGTGGCGTTCATCTAGCGTTGCGGAACCGGCTCTCATGATCGCAGCCTTGCGCTCATGCGCCCGCCTCGACGGGCCGTGGTGGCGGCCGATGAAACCCGCGCACGCCGGCGTGGTCTATGGCGCCGAACCGCGCCACGATCGAGGCGCAAGTCGCAAGAAAACCGGAACCGAATGGACGTGAGCAAGATCTTTCGCGCCGTGCCGCCGTGTCTGTTGGCCTTGATGCTGTGGGGGGCGATGCCCACGGCGTGGGCTGCCTGCACGGTGCGGGTGAAGCCTGGCGCCGACCTCCAAAAGGCGATCGACGCATTGCCGGCGAACGGCAAGCCAGCGACCTTGTGCCTGGCCGCCGGTCAGTATCCGTTGCAGGGCCTGCTGTCGATCGACCGCAGCCGGTTGACGGTGCGTGGCGCCGGCGCCGACACCGTGCTGCAGATGCAGGCCGGGGTGATGCAGCCGATGCTGGTCATCGGCGATGCGCGCAACGAAATTCCGGATCACGTGACCAGTGACGTGACGGTCGAGAACATGAGCCTGATCGGCACCGCCGGCGACCACGAATTCATGCCGGAGCGGCCGTGGCTGTCGAACAGCAATATCGTCGTGCGTCGTGGCGAGCAGATCACGCTGCGCGGGCTGACGGTGAAGACCTGCCGCAGTGCCTGCGTGCTGACCGAGCGCGACACCCACGACGCCACGATTTCCGGCAATCACATTAGCGGCGCGGTCTGGGACGGTGTGTCGTTCAATCGCAGCTCACAGATCCACCTGCTCGACAACGACATCAGCGGCAATACCGCGGCCGGCATCACCACCGAGCATCTGACCGGCAGCGAGATTCGCCGCAATACGATCCACGACAACGGCTCGCATGGCATCTATCTGTCGGATTCGCTCGACAACCAGTTCACCGACAACACCATCAGCGGCAACCGCCAAGCCGCGGTGTTTCTGACCTGTTCGATCCGCGATCACGACCCGCAGCATGTGTTGTGCTGGGACAACAGCATGAGCCAGGGCAATCTGTTCGAGCACAACCACCTGCAGCACAACCAGTTCGGCTACTCGGCCGGCGCCGACAGCGCCGCCAACTGCGCGCAGCCCGGCTGGCGACCGAACATCTGGCGCGACAACGACAGCGACGCGCCGAATCACGATCCGGACCCGCAACGCTTCGGCACCTGCACGCGCCCGCAGTAACGTCGCCGCGGCTTATTCGGCTGGAGTTCGGCGCAAGGCTTTGACGCGACCGCGCCGGGTCTTGTCGTCGGCGCGACGCGCCTTGGCGGCGCGGCTGGGGCGGGTGGCCTTGCGCGCGCGCGGCACCACGGTGGCGGCGGCAATCATCGTCCGCAGCCGTTCATAGGCATCGTCGCGATTGCGGTCCTGGCTGCGGAACTGCTGAGCCTTGATGACGATCACCCCGTCGGCACTGATGCGCTGGTCGCGGCGCGCCAGCAGACGCTCCTTGATGGACTCCGGCAACGAGGACGCAGCGACGTCGAAGCGCAGCTGCACGGCGGTCGAGGTCTTGTTGACGTGCTGACCGCCGGCGCCCTGCGAGCGCACCGCGGTCAGCTCGATCTCGTCGAGCGGCAGGGCGAGGGTGGGTGAGATGGTCAGCATGGCGAGGGGGCGTCGTCGGCCGGCATGATGACGCAGATTGTTACCTCACGCGACGTCCGCCCCGACTTTCGGACAGTGGCCTGCGGCGTTGCGGCCGCTGCATTCTGGCATCGGATTTGCCGGAATATCCACGAAGCCGACCGACGTCGAGACGCAGGATGCGACGATACGCCATGACTCAGGAGATGTTCGCGTGAACGATGCCGCCCCTTCGTCGATGACCGGACTGGTGCTGACGGCCGGCGGTGCGCGTGGCGCCTATCAGGCTGGCGTGATCAAGCGCATCAGCGAGTTGCCATCGCTGCGCAACAAACCCTCGCCGTTCAAGATCATTGCCGGTGCGTCGGCCGGTGCCATCAATGGCGCGGCGCTGGCCGCGTCGAACTCCAATTTCGCCGAAGGCGCCGCGTTGCTGGCGCGTCTGTGGTCGCAGTTGACCTTCTCCGATGTGTTTCGCACCGACGCATCGGCATTGGCGCGGACCGGTTCGAAGCTGGCGCTCGACATGGCGTTCGGCGGTCTCATCGGCGGCGGTCGGGTCGATGCCTTGGTCGACAGCACGCCGCTGCGCAGCTTCCTCGGCCGGCATCTCAACTTCGACGGTATCGACGAGGCCATCGCCAAGGGCGATCTGTATGCGGTGGCGATCACCGCGACCGGCTATCACTCCGGCAAGGCCTTCACCTTCGTGCAGGGCGTGCCCGGCGTGCCGTTGTGGAACAAGAGCCGGCGCGTGGCGCTGGCGGCGCCGCTGACGCTTGATCATGTGCGCGCGTCGTCGTCGATTCCGATTGTCTTTCCGCCGGTGCCCTTGGCCGCTGGTACATCGGTCGCGTACTTCGGCGACGGTGCGCTGCGTCTGACGACGCCGCTGTCGCCGGCGATCCGGCTCGGTGCCGACCGGCTGTTCGCGATCGGCGTGCGCTGCCAGGAATCGGCCGACAGCCTGCTGCGCTCGGAGCTGTCGGCCGACGCCGAACTGGTCGCCGAACTGCAGCGGCCGCCGCTGGCGCAGATCTGCGGCGTGTTTCTCAACGCGATCTTTCTCGACCATCTCGACGCCGATCTCGACCACCTCAAGCGCATGAACGAGCTGGTGCGCAACGGCGCCGTGATGTCGCGCAGCAAGCTCAGCGAGCCGATGCGCGTCGTCGAGCCGCTGGCGATCTCGCCGTCGGCCGATATCGCCATCATCGCCAAGACGCTCGCGCACCGCATGCCGCGCGCGATCCGCTATCTGATGGACGGGCTCGGCACGCCGGACGCGCAGAGCGCGGATCTGACCAGCTACCTGCTGTTCGACCGCGCGTTCACCAGTGAGCTGATCCAGCTCGGTTATCGAGATGCCGCGCAGCGTATCGACGAGATCGAATATTTCCTGGTGCAGCAACGCCCGGAGCGGCGCAAGCGCTGAGCCCTGCGGGGGCCATGCGTGTCGTTGCGAGAGTCGACCTTGTCGCAGCTGCGGCTTTCACTTCCAGCCGACGCGACTACACTAGTCGATCACCTGACACCCCCACAGGAGATTTGAGTGGACGCCGTACTCGACAAACTGACCGACGTGGATGCCCTCACGGCCTTCGCACTGCCGGTGCTGTGGAGCGTCATCGCTGCGCTGCTGACCTTCTTCATCGGCCGCTGGCTGATCAAGCTCGCCGTCGGCATCGTGCGCAAGGTCATGACGCGCCGCGAAGCGGACCCGATGCTGATCAACTTCGTCGCGACCGTGCTTTACGCGATCGCCATGGCGATCGTCATTATCTCCGCGCTTGCCCAGCTGGGCGTCGACACCACGTCCGCCGCCGCGGTCATGGGCGGTATGGCCGTCGCCGTCGGCCTGGCCCTGCAGGGACAGCTGTCTTCGTTCGCCTCCGGCGTGCTGCTGATCGTGTTCCGGCCGTTTCGCGCCGGCGACTTCGTACAGATCGGCGGCACCATGGGCACGGTTGAGCACCTGAAGATCGTCATCACCGTGCTGAAGTCACCCGATGGCCAGGAAATCACGCTGCCGAACTCGGCGGTGTGGGGCAACACCATCACCAACTTCAGCATTCGTCCGATCCGCCGCGTCGATCTGGCGATCGGCATCGCCTACGGTTCCGATCTGCGCAAGGCCAAGCAGATCCTCGAAACGCTGCTGGCCGAGGAGTCGCGCTTCCTCGACGATCCGGCACGCACGGTGCATTGCTCGAACCTGGGCGAAAGCTCGGTCGATTTCGCGGTGCGCGGCTGGACCAACAGCGGCGACTGGTGGAATACGCGCTGCGAGATGCTGGAGAAGATCAAGCTGCGCTTCGACGCTGAAGGCATCGAGATCCCGTTCCCGCAGATGGATCTGCACGTGCGCGACACGCCGCCGCCGGAAGACATGCCGGCACGCGCCGCCTGAGGCGCATCCAGCGGTGGCAGCAAAAGCCGGCGCCCCGTGCGCCGGCTTTTTCGTTCAGTCGCGGGCCGCGCGTTCCATCGTCTGGCGCACGGCCAGCAGCAGCTCGCGGGCATAGGCGCCCGGCTTGGGTGCCGGCGCGTCGGGATTCGCCTCGGCGGCGGCCTGCAGCGCAGTGCGTTCGCGGCGTGCGTTACGAATCAGTTGCCGCAGCGGCTGCACCTCCAGCTGCGGATGCTCGGCGATCCATTCGGTGACGGCTGCATCGTCGTCGAGCAGGCGCTCGCGCCAGCGCTCGGCGTCGGCCATCGAGCGCTCGCGCGTGCGCCAGTACGCCGCCACGGCGATGCGCAAGGCCTCCGGATCGGAGCCGCGCAGCAGCTTGCCGATGTACTGGCCGTGCCGGCGCCGCGCTTCATGCGAGCGAATGCGGCGCAGCTCGCGCAGCGCTTCGCGCAGGCGCTCATCCATCTCGATGGCGTCGAGCTGCGGGTCGGGCAGCGCCAGCAGATCGTTGCCGATCGTCATCAGCTCCTGCGCCTCGCGCTTGAGCTGTGATTTGCTCGGACCGTCGAATTCGAATTCCAGCGGTGGCGGCTTGGCCATCTTCAGCGTCCCGCCAGGTAGGCGAACAGCGTGTCGCGCTGTGCGCTGCTCATCTCGCGCATCAGGCGGATGTTGTTTTCGGGAATGACGTCGACGTTCGGGTGACTGTCGATCGCCGCCTCGACGCTGTCCTCGCGCAGCAGGTGCAGCAGCGGGTACGGCGCGCGGTTGGTCAGGTTCTCCGGATCGTCGGCTTCGGTGCCGGCGAACTGGTAGTGCGGGTGGAAGCTGGCGATCTGGAAGATGCCGCTCCACTCGAACTGGTCGAGCAGGCCGTCGGCCTGGTCGAGGAAGTCGTTGTAGGCCATGAAGTCGGCGAGCAGGTGCGGCACGACGATCAGCGTCGTTTCGATCGCCTCCGGCTTGCTGTCGTCGAGCTTTTGCAGTTCGAGCTGCAGCTCGGCCAGCAGGTCCAGCTCTTCGCGCGCCTCGCTGACGGCGATGCGCACGCGGCCGGCGCGCGCCGGGCGTGCCGCGAACGGGCACAGGTTGAGGCCGATGATGATCTCATCGAGCCAGCGGCGGACTTCGGATTCAATCGGGTTCACGATGCTGCAGGGGCTTCGCCTATGGCCGCGCACTGTACGGCAAACGCGGACGGGCGTCGCGCCGGCAGGCCGGCGAACGCCGGGTTACCCTGCGGCCATTGCCCGTCCGGAGCCTGCGAAGATGACGGTTCGCCTGCCACGCCCCTGTTTCGCCCTGCCGGCCCTGCTGCTGCCACTGCTGGCACAGGCCGATCCGGTGCCCCTCGATGCCGCGGCATTGCGGGCCTGCGCCACACGGGTGGTCGAGCTGCGCAGCGGGTCGGCGCAATTGACGCTGCGTTCGTCGGCATTGGAAGCGCGCCGCGCGCAGCTCGATGCCCGCGCGCCAGCCCTGCAGAATGCCGGCGGCGCGCCGGCCGAGGCCGATCTCGACGCCCATCTCGATCTGCAGCAGCGGCGCCGTCAGCACCATGACGAAGCGCTGGCCTTCAATGCCGAGGTCGCGCAGCAGCGGCAGGCCGTCGACGCATTGAACGGCGTCAAGCAGGACTACGCGCGTGAGTGCGCGGGCCGGCCTTATCGACGCCGCGATTTCACGGCATTGCCGGCCAGTCTGCAGGCGGCGATGCGCGCCGGTCTCGACGATGTCGTGGTGCCTTACGTCGATCCGGCATCGCGCTGAATCAGCGGCCGCGTGCTCGCGCCAGCAGCAGCTCGCGTTCGCGGGCGTTTTGCGTCAGCGTCGCCGCCTGTTCGAATTCGCTGCGCGCCTCATCGTGGCGCCCAAGCCGCTCCAGCAAGTCGCCGCGCACGCTGGGCAGCAGGTGGTAGTGGCGCAGCGCCGGCGTGTCGCGCAAGGCATCGACGATGGCCAGACCCGCTGCCGGGCCGTCGGCCATCGCCACCGCCACGGCGCGATTCAGCTCGACGACCGGCGAGCGCGTCAGCAGCGCCAGTTCGGCATAGAGCGCGGCGATGCGCGACCAGTCGGTGGCGTCCGCATGCAAGGCGCGCGCGTGACAGGCCGCGATTTCGGCCTGCAGCCGGTACGGCCCCGGCGCGTCGCCCCGCGCGGCGGCACGCGCCAGCGCCTCGAGGCCGTGGTGGATCAGCAGCCGGTCCCAGAGCGCGCGATTCTGGTCGAGCAGCAGGATCGGCTGTCCATCGGCGTCGGTGCGTGCCGCCGTACGCGAGGCCTGCAAGGCCATCAGCGCGACCAGGCCCAGCACCTCGGGCTGATCCGGCATCAGTCCAGCGACGACGCGCCCAAGGCGCAGCGCCTCTTCGCACAGCGCCGGACGCATCCAGTCCTCGCCGGTGGTCGCCGAATAGCCCTCGTTGAAGATCAGATAGATCACTTCCAGCACCGACGCCAGGCGCTCGGCGAGCGCTTCGCGCGGCGGCTGCGCGAACGGCACCTGTGCGTCGGCCAGGCTGCGCTTGGCGCGCACGATGCGCTGCGCGATGGTCGGTTCCGGAACCAGGAAGGCACGTGCGATTTCGTCGGTGCTGAGACCGCCCAGCACGCGCAGCGTCAGCGCGATGCGGGCTTCGCGCGACAACAGCGGGTGACAGGCGGTGAAGATCAGGCGCAGCAGGTCGTCGCCGATGTGATCGTCGAGGTCGGGATCGGTGCCGGTCTGCGCATCGAGCAGCTGCGCTTCGATCTCGCGCGTCAACGCGTCGGCCTTGCGGCCCTGCATCTGCCGATGGCGCAGCAGATCGATGCCATGGCGCTTGGCGGTGGTCATCAGCCACGCACCCGGGTTATCGGGAATGCCGTGGCGTGGCCACTGTTCGAGCGCGGTGACCAGCGCGTCTTGCGCCAGCTCCTCGGCCAGGCCGATATCCTGCACCAGCCGCGCGAGGCTGGCGATGAGCCTCGCCGACTCGATGCGCCAGACGGCATCGATCGCGCGCCGGACATCGGCGTCGGTCATCGCCGTGCGCAGCCGGTGGGCAAGGCGCTCACGCCGAATCGCAGTTCGCGCCGCCGGCCGGTTCGCCGCCGCCGACCATCCATGGCGTGCCGTAGCGGTCGGTGAGCATGCCGAAGCCGGCGGCCCAGAACGTCGGGCCGAACGGCATGCGCACATCGCCACCGACCGCCAGCGCATCGAAGATTGCACGCGCGCGCTCGGCGCTCGGATAGACCAGCGACAGATTCATGCCGCTGCGTCCCGGAAACGCCTGCCCGGCCATCCAGTCGGACGCCATCAGCGTCTGGCCTTCGAGTTCGAGCTGCGCGTGCATGACCCGCTCGGGGTCTTGGACGGGATGCTGCGGATCGGGCGGCGCATCGCCATGGCGCATCATCATGATCATGCGGCCGCCCAGCGTGCGCTCGTAGAACTGCATGGCCGGTGCGCAATCGCCGTCGAAGAACAGATAAGGGCTCAGCGTGCTCATGTGCTCGCTCCCGTCGTCGGCTTCTGCATCTCGGCAAAGTCGGCGGCCACCGCCTGCACGTCGCTCGGGAAATCCTCGAAGGCCTGGACCTGGCGGACTTCGATGATTTCGTTGTCGCCAGCCGGGCAGCGCATCGCCCAGGCGATCGCTGCGTCGCGTGACGCCACGTCGATCATCCAGTAGCCGCCGAGCACTTCCTTGGCTTCGGCGAACGGACCGTCGACCACCTGCGGCTTGCCGCCGCGAAAGTGCACGCGTGCGCCGGCCGACGGCGGATGCAGGCCGTCGAGGGTGACGAGCACGCCGGCCTCCTGCAGCGCCCGGTTGTATTCCATCATCGCGGCGACGGCCGCCGCGTCCGGCATGGTGCCCGGCGCGGCGGATTCGTAACCCTTGGGGATCATCAGCATCATGAAGCGCATGTCGGTCTCCGCTGTCAGTGCGCCGCAGCGGCGCAGTCGTGCCGCAGCGGCTCGGCGTCGCCGAGCTGGGCACGGATATCGTCAAGCTCGTACAGCGGCCGCAGCTCGACCTCGGTGCCGCCGTCGAACGGTGCGCGCTTCAACCATTCGATGGCCTCGGCCTTGGAGCGGACCTGCCACAGCCAGAAGCCGGCGACCAGTTCCTTGGTTTCCGCAAACGGGCCGTCGATGACGGTGCTGCGCTTGTCGTCGAAGCACACACGGACGCCATCGGCGCTCGGCCGCAGGCCGTCGCCGGCCAGCATGATGCCGGCGCGCAGCAATTCCTCGTTGTAGCGCCCCATTGCCGCGAAGTGTTCTGGCGGTGGCAGCACGCCGGCTTCGGTCTCGGCGCTGGCTTTCACGATCACCATGAATCTCATCGTCGTCTCCGTCTCGCATCATGACCGCGATCGGCGGCCTCATCATGACGACGAGTGAGCGGCTTGCAAATCGACAGCGCGCTGTCATAAAAAATCCTTGCGCTGCGAGCACTTGCAATCCGCAGCCGGCTTCGCGACGATCCTGCCACCGCTGCCATGAGCCCTGCCGGAGTCCGAGTGATGCGTTATGCCCTGCTGATCATCGAGCCGCGCGGCCAGCGCGAGGCGCGCACGTCGGCCGAAGGCGAGGCGGCGTACGCGAGCATGGTCGCGTTCGCCGAAGGCCTGCAGACGCGGGGCAAGCTGCTCGCCGTCGAATCGCTGACGGCGGATCGCGCCGGTACTCGCGTCGCCGTGCGCGGCGGCAAGCCGCAGGTGGTCGACGGTCCGTTTGCCGAGGCCAAGGAAATGATCGGCGGCTTCTTCCTGCTGGACGTGGAGAGCCGTGACGAGGCCTTGGCGATCGCCGCCGACTGTCCGGCCGCCGCCTGGGCGACGGTCGAAGTGCGTGAAGCCGGCCCGTGTTTCCTCTGAATCCCGCTAGCGTCCATACACCGCGGGCACAACCGCCCCGATCCGGAACCGATTGATGTCGAACCCCGCAACGCCCACGCCGCCGCTGCCCAAGCTGCTTGAATTCCTCAAGCATGAATCGTCGGCCGGTCTGATCCTGATGGGCTCGGCGCTGCTGGCGCTGATCGTCGCCAACTCGCCGCTGGCCGACGGCTATTTCCACGCGCTGCATGTCTACATCGGCGGCCTCAGCGTGTTGCACTGGATCAACGACGGCTTGATGGCGCTGTTCTTCCTGCTGGTCGGTCTGGAGATCAAGCGCGAGATGCTCGAAGGCCAGCTGTCGAGCTGGGGGCAGCGCATCCTGCCGGGCTTCGCCGCGCTCGGCGGCATGATCGTGCCGGCGTTGATCTACGTCGCCTGCACGCAGGGCGACAGCACCGCGCTGCGCGGCTGGGCGATTCCGATGGCCACCGACATCGCGTTCGCGCTCGGCGTGTTGACGCTGCTCGGTTCGCGCGTGCCGGCCTCGTTGAAAGTCTTCCTCGCGGCGCTGGCCATCATCGACGACCTCGGCGCCGTCATCGTCATCGCGCTGTTCTATACCGAGCAACTGTCGATGCTTGCGCTAGGCGGTGCGGCGGCGGTGCTCGCGGTGCTGATCGCGCTGAATGTGTTCGGCGTCAAACGCGTCTGGATTTATCTGCTGCTCGGTGTGCTGCTGTGGTTCTTCGTGCTCAAGTCCGGCGTCCACGCGACGCTGGCCGGCGTGATGCTGGCGCTGACGGTGCCGCTGCGCGAGAAGGGCGAGAAGGCCGTCGATCATGCCGACCACGGTCATTCGCCGCTGCATCGGCTCGAACACGGCCTGCATCCGTGGAGCGCCTTCCTCGTCATTCCGATCTTCGGCTTCGCCAATGCCGGCGTGTCGTTCGCTGGCATGAGTCCGCACGCGGTGTTCGACGCGGTGCCGCTCGGCATCATCGCCGGCCTGTTCATCGGCAAGCAGCTCGGCGTGCTCGGCTTTACCTGGCTGGCGATCGCCACCGGCCGCGCGCAGCGGCCGGCGCAGGCGAGCTGGATGCAGCTCTACGGCGTGGCGCTGCTGTGCGGCATCGGCTTCACGATGAGCCTGTTCATCGGCGGCCTGGCGTTTGGCGACGGCGGCGAGCTGATGCGCGAGACCAAGCTTGGCGTGCTCGGCGGCTCGGTGCTGTCGGCGCTGGCTGGTGTGTTCGTCCTGCGCTTTCTGGTTCGCGCGCCGCGCTGATTCAGATCTGCGAGACCGCTTCCATCTGGATACGCAGCGTCACCGTCATGTCGAAGCCGTAGTCCTTGCCGGCGCTGAGACCGTAGTCGTCGCGCTGGAAGCTCGCTAGCGCGTCGGCGCCGCACAGCTCGCGGTCTTTCAGCATCGGGTGCGGCATGCACTTGAAGCTGTTGACGGTCAGCACCAGCGGATGTGTCATGCCGTGTAGCGTGAGCGTGCCGACCACGCGCGTCGGGCGACCGTCGACGAAATCCGTGAGCCGGCCTTGGTAGATCGCCTGCGGGTATTTCGCGGCATCGAAAAATTCCGGCGCCACGGCTTGTTCGTGCATCGCATCCAATCCGAAATCGACGCTGTCGATGTCGACCGCAACCTTGACCGTACCGGTCTGCGCGACGCGGTCGAGCGTCATCGTGCCGGTCGTCTGGTTGAACTTGCCGCGCCACACCGACAGGCCGCCCATATGATCACCCTCGAAACTCGGATAGGTGTGCGCCGGGTCCATCTCATAGGCCTGTGGCGCCGCCAGTGCGCTGCCCGTGGCCAGCGCCGCTGCCGCCGCGACCAGGCCGCGCATCGTCGATCGGGTGGTCTTTTTCATGCGGGGTTCTCCTCATTTTCGTGAGCAAGCGCTCGGTGCGCATGATGACGACGAACGAGGTCGCGAGGAATCGACCAGAATTGGGGGATGAAGTCGAAAAAAGTTGGCGGCCGGTGCCGCGCATGAAGATCTGGGTTGACGCCGATGCCTGCCCCAAGGTCATCAAGGAAATCCTGTTCCGAGCGGCGCAGCGCCGGCAGTTGGAGCTGATCCTGGTCGCCAACGCGCCGCTGGCGGTGCCGCGCTATCCGTACATCCGCAGCGTCGTCGTGCCCAAGGGTTTCGATGTCGCCGATCAGCGTATCGCCGAATGGGCCGAGCCCGGGGATCTGGTCATCACCGCCGACATTCCGCTGGCCGCGGCCGTCGTCGAGCAAGGCGTGCCGGCGCTCAATCCGCGCGGCCAGCGCTATACCGCCGACAACATCCGCCAGCAGTTGTCGATGCGCAATTTCATGCAGGAGCTGCGCAGCGCCGGCGTCGAAACCGGCGGCCCCGCGGCGTTTCATCCGCGCGATCAACAGGCCTTCGCCAACGAGCTGGAAAAGCTGTTGCAACCGGTGCCGCGCCGCGAGCCGGCGCGCTGATCAGGCCTGCAGAGCCTGCAGTCGCGCCGCCAGCAGCGCCGGGAAGCGCGCATACCAAGTGGCGTTGAGCGGCGATGGATGCGGCAGCGGGTGCAGGGTGATCTGCCGCTCGCGCGCCGCGCCGCCGACGGTCACCGGCATCGACGTTTCGTAACGGTCGTCGCGTTCCCAGAACGCGTCCAGCGCTTCACGTTCGGCCTTGCTGCGATTGAGGCCGAACCAGAAAAACGCTTCGCGGCCCAGCACGATCATCTCGCTGCCGTGCCAGTCGTCGGCCAGCACCTGCGCCATCAGCGGCTGGAAGCGCTTCTTGATCGACGTCGACCACGCCTTGTTGCCCACCGGCTTGTACGGCACGGTGTTGGCCCAGAAATATTCACGCCCGATCGCGCGCGAGGCTTCGAAGTCCGGCAGCGGCTTTCCATGGCGATGCTGATACAGCGCGCGACGCACCAACTGGCCGCCGGCGCCGATGAACGGCTCCAGATGCTGCACCTCGTCGCGGCCGGGGTCGCGGCCGAAGAAGCCGACGCGGGCCCGCGCGTCGCCATGCGCCACGATCGGTTCCAGCGGATCGCGCTCGAAACGCGCATAGACCTCGGTGTCGATGCCCGGCGTCTGCTCGGCAAGTTTGCGGAACGCGCGGCGCTGATCGTCGGTCAACAGGCTCTGGTAATCGGACATCGGTTCGGGCGGCAAAAAAGGACGCGCCACGATACACAAAGCCGGTCCGGCAGGTCGGCCCGCCGCACGCCTACAATGGCCGTCCGCTGTACAAGGAGTCCTGTGTGGAAGATTGGGTACATCGCGCGCTGGAGCGTTGGCCGAATGTGCCGGCGCTGTTCGGTTGGCTCAAGCTCGATCGACGCGGCCGCTGGCTGATTCGCGGCGAGCCGATCACGCGGCCGCAGATCATCGACACGATCAATCGCAACTACGCCGCCGACGAACACGGCCGCTGGTATTTCCAGAACGGCCCGCAGCGCGGTTATGTCGAACTCGAAGTGGCGCCGCTGATCCTCTGGGCGGCGCCGGACGGCGCCCACCTGACGACGCACACCGGCGTCGAGATCGGCGATGCGCAACAAGTGCTGCTCGACGAAGAAGGCTCGCTGGTGCTCGCCACCGAACACGGCGCCGCCGCCTTCGCCGACAACGACCTGGAGTGGGCGCTCGCACACCTGCGCAACAGCGACGGCGCCGACTGCAGTGAAGACGATCTCGTCACCGCACTCGCGCAACCGTCCGGCACCGGCACCGCGCTGGTCCTCGAGCTGGCCGATGCCTCAGTGCCCGTCGAGCGCCTCGACCGTGAACAGATTCCGCAAGCGCTCGGCTTCGCACCAGCGCCGCAGCCGCTCGATGACGAGCGCGCGGTGGTGGGCGGAGCGGACGATGTTTAAGGGGCCCTCTTATCGACTTGGCCCGCTATAGGAGCGACTAGAGATGGGTACTTTTGTCGACTTCTTTATTACTTGCCTCGTGCTGCTTGTGTGCACAGCCGTGATTGTCATCGCCGTTCAGCGACGGTGGTATATCCATCTTCAAACCAAGCACCCGAAGGTATGGTCGGCCCTAGGTGAGCCTCGCCTCTTGGGTTGTTCTGCTGCGGTGCAATGGCGTGTCCTGCGCTTTATCCAGGCGGGAGACTATCGTGATTTCAATGATGTTCAGCTTGATCGCCTTACTCGCAAGCTTCGGCGCTGGGGTGTTTCCTACATTGTCTTGTTTGGACTGACCGTCATCGTGCTTCTAGTCGGCGTGCTCACGCTTTAGATCGCTCTTTAATTGAAGGAAGACCAATGGGACAGACCACGTTTATGTTAGCGGTGATGCCTGCCGAACGGCGTAAACGCTACCGAGCCATATTCAAGACAGACATAAGCGCCGACCTGGCCGACGAGATTCGTTCGGCGACCAGTGGCAACTAGGAATTGGGATCCGAGCGTTTTGCTGAGCAGATCGCGCAGGTGCTGGGGCGGCGCGTGGTACGGGGGAAGGCCGGCCGGCCGCGAAAATTAGCGCTTCTTCGACGCAGCAGCAGCTTGTAAAGCTGTTCTTGGCCAAATCCGGGCCGAAGCGGATAATCTTTGACATGGGCATTCTCCGTTACACACTCGACCTCTCCGCTCTGATCGCCGGTCAGCATCAGAGCGGAGAGGTCCATGTCATTCGTTAGGGCTCAAAGAATGGCTTTCATTTACCGACCACTATTCATGTTGTACTGGCTGTTGTTCGCCGTCCTCGCGGTGCACGCAGCTGAGTGGCCAGGCTACGTCGGGAATCCAATGCAAGCCCCATATCCGCTGGCGCGCCTGTTATGCACTTGGTTGTTTCTCGGGCTCGCTACAGCATCGCTGTACTTAATTCTCAAGCCACCTCTATTCCGCACTTCTCTCTGGCGCCTTCCAATCGCACTATTGTTCGCTACGCTTCTCGCGGCCGGCGGCCTTTACTACGGTGGGTATACAGACCTACCGGGGCTCTACTATGTGCCTGGCCAGTTTGGCCTCATTACTCTTGCTGCTGTTCTGATCTTCACATTGGGCGGTCTAGCGCAATGGTCTTGGTGTCGGCTCGCGAGCGGAGCCCTAATCCGGCGCTCAACCGGAAGTGCCCGAAAAGCCGGGCACTCCGGTTAGCCCTGCGTTAGTCCCACCAAAAAATGTGGTTTCTGTTTCTTGTTCTCGCCGTTGCTCTTGTGGGCATCGCTGCATCGCTCGCGATTCTGGTGAAGTTGTGGAGGAAGGGGCGAATCGGAAAAGCCGCGAGCGTCGCCGCTGTTGGTGGCGTTATTTTTCTCATTTATTCAGCCATCTATCCATCTGAATCCTTCTACAAGGGAGAGTTTGAGAGGATCACCGGACCTCCCTTTCTGCGCGCATGACGGACTTCATTTCCAGCTCGCGTAGTGGAGGATTCACCCCGCCGATCGCGTTCTGTGCATATCACAAAAGCCCCGCTTTAAGTGGGGCTCAGTAGTGATAGCGGCATTGGACGATATTGAGAGCGTTGCCTTCGACGGAATAGACAAGACGGTGTGCGTCGTCGATGCGGCGGGACCAATAGCCGCTGAGGTGATGCTTCAGGGGCTCTGGTTTGCCAATGCCGTCGAAGGGGTTGCGACGGATGTCCTTGATCAACGTGTTGATGCGTTTCAGGCCGGGCTTATTGTTCTGCTGGTGCCATAGGTAATCTTCCCAAGCCTCTACGGTCCAGACGAGATTCAATCGACCCGCGCCCCATCTTCGTCGACCATTTCGCGTTGGACCGTGCGACCGGCGCGAAGGCTGGTGATCGAACGTGTCAGGCGTTCGGCGTTGGCCGGTGAACGCAGAAGATAAGCGGTTTCTTCAAGCGCACTGTAGTCGGCCAGCGACATCATCACGACCGGTTCTCCCTTCTGGCGCGTGATCAGTGTCGGGGCTCGATCGCTGTTGACGGCATCCATGGTCTCGGCAAGGTGCTGCCGGGCCGTGGTGTAGTTGATTGCGCGCATGACGGACTCCATTTCCAGTTCTGAATGTACGTATATATGTACATATTTTCAAGCCCCCTCAGCCTGCTTGTGGCGACGGCAAGGAGTGAAAGGCGGATCGCCCCGAACCCGCATGGTCGACCGTTCGGTGTTGCCCGATATTCACCGCGCATCCGGTTCGTGCGTTGGTGGCAAGGCATAGGCGACCACCGCGTCGCCGCGCTTGGTGCCGAGTTTTTCATGGCCGCCGGCGGCGATGACGACGTATTGGCGGCCCTTCCACATGTAGCTCATCGGTGTTGCCTGGCCGCCGGCCGGCAGGCGGCCTTTCCATAGTTCTTCGCCGCTGTGGGCGTCGAATGCGCGGAGAAAGTCGTCCATTGCCGCGCCGATGAAGACCAGGCCGCCGGCGGTGACCATGGGGCCGCCGACGTTCGGCGAGCCGATGGTGCCGAGGACGTACTGGCTCATCGGTGCGAGGTCCGCGGTCGTGCCCAGCGGCACGTCCCACAACACCTTGCCGCTGTGCAGATCGACCGCGTGCAGTTGCCCCCAAGGCGGCGGATTGCAGGGCATATGCAGCGGCGACAGCATCACCTCGCGCTTCATGCCGTAGGGGGCGCCGGCCTGCGCCGAGATTTCGATGTGCGGCTGGTCCTCCTGCGCGGCCTTGATCTTGGCCGCTGGGATCAGCGTGACCAGATGCATCGCGTTCGAGGTGTTGACGTAGGCGATGTCGCTGTCCGGGTTGAACGCCAGCCCGCCCCAGTTGGTGCCGCCGCCGGTGAACGGGTAGATGATGGTGCCCTGCGTCGACGGCGGCGTGTAGAAGCCTTCGTGCTTGGCTTGCGCGATCATGTCGCGGCACTTGCCGCGATCCCAGAACGTCAGGCCGTAGGCCATGTCCGGGGTGATGCTGCTGGCGGCCAGCGGTCGCGGCGCGATCGGGAAGGGCTGCGTCGGCGACAGCTTTTCGCCGGGCGCGCCGTCCTGCGGCACCGGGCGTTCGACCACCGGAATGATCGGCTTGCCGGTGTCGCGGTCCAGCGTGAACAGCAGCCCTTGTTTGGTCGGCTGCAACACCGCGTCGTGTTGCTGGCCCTGATAGGTGATCGTCGCCAGTGTCGGTTGCGCGGCGACGTCGTAGTCCCAGACGTCGTGATGGGTGACCTGGAAACTCCAGGCGACGCTGCCGTCGGCGATGCGCAGCGCCACCACCGAGTCGGCGTATTTATCGTCGCCGGGACGGTCGCCGCCCCAGAAGTCGGGACTCGGCGACGAAGTCGGCACGAACACCAGGCCGCGCTTTTCGTCGATGCTCATCGGTCCCCAGGCATTGGCGGCGCCGGCCTTGATGCCGGGGCTGCCGGACAGCACGTCGAAGTGCCATTTGAGCGCGCCGGTTTCAGCGTCAAAGGCGTTGACGGTGCCGGGCACTTCGGCGACGCGCTGATTGTCGTCGATCGACGAGCCGACGATGATCATGCCGTTGGCGACCGCCGGTGCCGACGTGATCTGCATGCCGGCCTTGCGCGCCGGCGCCTGCTCCGGCACCACGTGCACCACGCCGTGTTCGCCAAAGCTTTCGCAGGGTTTGCCGGTCTGCGCATCGAGCGCGATCACGCGCAGGTCGTTGGTGTTGAGGATGACGCGTTCCGGGCAGGGCGCATCGGCCCGCGGGGCATGCCAGAACGCCACGCCGCGGCAGTTGAAGCTGTTCGGGTAGTACATGCCCTGGGTGCGGATCTGCGGGTCGTAGTGCCAGATCGGCTTGCCGGTGCCTGGATCGAGGGCGCTGACGGCATTGAACGGCGAGCAGACGAACAGCTTGCCGTCGGCAAGGATCGGCGTGTTTTCGAAAGCCGAGCGTTTGACGGCGTCCGGATGCAGCTTCAAGGCGCCGGTCGAATAGGTCCAGGCCGGCACGAGTTTGGCCACATTGGCGGGTGTGATCTGCCGCGCCGGCGAGAAGCGTGTGCCGCCCTGGTCGCCGCCATAGGCGGGCCAGCCGGCCGCGGCTTCGGGGCCGGTCTGCGCCGACGCGCTGGCGCCACCCCACATCAACAAAGCGGCGAGCGCCGCCGCCGACATCGCCTTGGCCCATCGGGCTCCATACAATGACCGGCGATGGCGAAGGGCTTGATAGGAAGGCATGAAGATGTCCGGGTTTGAGCACGGCGACGATGGTTTGCCGGGCGCCGATCGCATGCAAGCGGCGGGGGCCGAAATCCATGCTGGGCGGGGCCTGCGGCGGCCGGGTGTGACGAGCGGCACCGAATCGGGGACGGGCGAACGGGCTTCGTACTCCGATCTGTGGTGGGGCTTGCTGCTGGTGGCCGCGGTGATCACGGCGTTCAACAGCGTCAACGTGATGTCGGATCTGCACGACATGCCGGGCTTGCCGGCGATCGAGCCGATCATCTGGGAGGCTTCGAGCTGGGTCACCTTCCTGGTCGCGGCGCCGCTCATCTGGCTGGCGGTCAGACTGGCGCCGCTGTCGGTCCGGCCGCGATGGAGGCTCGCCCTGCATCTGCCGGTCATGCTGCTATTTTCGCTGCTGCACGTGGTCGGCTTCATGCTGATCCGCAAGGCGGCCTATGCGCTGGGCGGCGGCCACTACGCGCCGAGCCTGCTCGGCAATTTTCTCTACGAGTTCCGCAAAGACATGCTCGGTTATGTGATGGCCGTGCTGGTCTTTTCATGGGTGGCGAACCACTTGGCGATGCGCCGCAAGGCGGCATTGCCGCCCATGGTGCCGACCGCTGCCGCCCCGGCACCGGCTGCGCTGTTCGACATCCGCGACGGTGCGGCGCTGATCCGCGTACCGATCGCCGACATCCACGCCGTCACGGCCGCCGGCAATTACGTCGAATTCGTGCTCGCGGACGGCCGCCGGCCGCTGATGCGCTGCGCGCTGTCGGTGATGGAAGCCGAACTCGGTGCGCACGGCTTCGTCCGCACGCATCGTTCGTGGCTGGTCAATCCGGCGGCATTGACCGCGCTGCGACCGGAAGGCTCGGGCGCCTATACGGTCGTGCTCGGCGCCCTGGAAGTGCCGCTGTCGCGCCGTTATCGCACGGCGCTGGAGCGGCTGCGCGAACGGCCGGCCGGGGCCATCGCGTGAAAGGCCGGGCCGGCTGCAGGAATGTCCTGAGGACCGTGGAGGTGATCGTATGGCTGCAGATCAGCGGGGCAGGGGCTGCACGATGAACAGAGGCGCATGGTTCATCGCGGCCTGTCTGGCGGCGTTACTGACCCATGCGGCATTCGCCGCGACGTCGCCCGGCGTCGGTGATGCGCCGGTGGCCATCGATCGTTTCGGCGAGGATCAGAATGACGTCCCGATTCGGCTGGATGCATTGCATGGCCAAGTCGTCGTCCTGACGTTCTGGGCGTCCTGGTGCGGGCCTTGCCTCGAGGAAATGACGACGCTGAGCAAGCTGGCAAAGATCCCGGCGGTGCAGGGCAGGCTGTCGGTGGTCGCGATGAATTTTCACGAGGATCGCAGCCGGTACTGGCGGATCAACCGGGCATTGGCATCGTTGCCGATTCACCTCGGTTGGGCGAGCACGTCATTGAGCCGCCAATACGGCGTCAAGGCGCTGCCGAACATGTTCATCATCGGCAAGGATGGCCGCATCGCGGCACATCATGTGGGCTATTCGAGCGACGGCATCGACGCGTTCGTCGATGAGATCAACCAATTGCTCAATGCACCGGATCCCGCCGACGCTGCGACGGCGGGAACCTAGGCCGCAGGCACGGCGGTTCAGGCTGTCGCGGTTTTAGGTGTCGCCGCCTCCAGCGCGCCCCAGCGATTCGCCCGTCCGAACACGCCGTAGTCGTTGAAGCGCACGCCGTTGTCGCGCATCACCCGGTGGGCGGCGCGGGCGGTGAGCTGGCGGACATAGAACGGCTGATTGACGACGAAGTGATGGATGGCGTGCGTCGCGCCGAAGTTGAAGCAGAACAACTGCGCCGGCCATAGCCACCACGGGTTCAGCACCTGGCACTGCTGGACGATGTTGTTCGTGTCGATGTCCCCGTAGTAGTGCATGTTCGAGCTGACGAAGTGCAGGCAGAACACGCGCAGCACATTCGGTGCGAGCCAGACGACGACGATGGTGTCGATCACGTTCATGAACGCGGACGTCGCCAGCGGCGTGCCGGCGGCGGCGAAGCCCAGCGCGACGGCGTGGTAGCCGAGGAACCCATACCAGATGGCGTAGTGCAGCAAGGACAGCGGCACGAAGCCGCGACGCTGCTCCTTGATCAGCATCTGTACTTCCTCGCGCGAGGTCGGCTGCTGGGCCTTGATGAAGGCCTTGACCGTGTCATGCATCATCCGCTGGCGCAGCAGCACCGCGAGCATGTGATCGCCGGTCATCAGCAAGCGGCGTAGGCCCCAGCGCTCGCCATTGGTGATGGCGCGTTCTTCGAGATCGGATTCGGTGCCGGAATATTTGTGGTGATGCAGGTGCAGGCGGCGCCGCACCCAGGGGCTGACGGTGCTCGGCCGCGTGATCCAGCACAGCGCCATCATCAGGTGATAGGCGATCGGGTTCTTGCGAAAGTACAGGGTGTGAATCAGGTCGTGTTCGAGTTCGTGGATGAACGACGCGAAGATCGCTGACATCGGAATGCAGACCCACCAGGGGATGGCGCCAGCGGCATAGGCCCAGCCGCTGGCAATCATGCCGGCCACCGACAGTGCCATGATCGCCGCGCCGATCGCGTCCTGATGACGCAGGAACCCCCAGCGGGCGCGCACACGCTCGCTTTCGGCGCGGATCGCGGCCTTGATCGTGGCGACGCGCTCGGCGTCGGTGACGGCGCTTGTCAGCGTGGTGGTGCTCACTTCATCCTCCGACTCTTCAGAATTCTGCGAGCGTATTGTCGGCAGAGCAGCACGAATCCGCCTGACCGCACGCGCCAAGCGAGCGACCCAAGACGCCAGATGTTGCACACCACCGTCCTCAGCAGTTGGGGCAGGGCCATCCGCCGCGCACTCGATGCGGCCGGCGTCGACAGCGCGCGTTTGTTCGCCGAGGCCGGGCTCGACGTTGCGGCGCTCGCCGATCCGGATGCGCGCTATCCGCTCGAACAGACCACGCGGCTGTGGGCGCTGGCGGTGCGCGAAACCGGCGACCCGGCTTTCGGCCTCTCGGTGGCGACGCAGGTCACGCAGACTACGTTTCACGCGCTGGGCTATGCGCTGATCGCCAGCGGCACACTGCGTGAGGCCTTCGAGCGCATGGTGCGATATTTCCGGCTTGTCACCGATGCGGCCGATCTGAAGCTGGAACGCGATGGCGACAGCTATCGCTTCGAGGTCGGCTATGTCCCGGGCGTGATGCCGGCGCCGGAATCGGTCGATGCCTTCATCAGCCTGTTTCTGCGGTTTTGCCGCAGTCAGCTCGGTCGCGAGTTCTCGCCGCTGCGCGTCGCGCTGCGCCGCGCGCGGCCGGCGCAGGTCGAGCGTTTCGACGCGGTGCTGCGCTGCGCGATCGACTTCGGCGCGGCCCGCAATGCCGTGTGGTTCGCGGCCGAGCCGTTCGAGCGCGCGTTGCCGGATGCCAATCCGGAGCTGGCGCGGCATAACGACGAGGTCGTGGTTCGCTACCTGGCGCACTTCGATCGCGACAATCTACGCGCCCGCGTGCGGGCGGCCTTGATCGAGGCTTTGCCGGGCGGCGAGCCGTCGGCGCAGAAGATCGCCGACCTGCTGCACATGAGCCTGCGCAGCCTGCAGCGCAAGCTGGCCGACGAACAGGCCACGTTCGCGGCGATGCTCGCCGAAGTGCGTCACGAGTTGGCGCGTTCGTATCTGCGCAACCCGCACTACAGCATCGGCGAGATCACCTTCCTGCTCGGCTTCACCGATGCCAGCGCGTTCGCCCGCGCGTTCCGGCGCTGGGAGGGCTGCGCGCCGAGCGCGTTCCGCGCGTCCGGGGCGCCGGACGTGGCGGCCCACTGACGGCGGGGCGCGACACAAGCCGCGCGGCGCTTGGCGGCGTGCACCGTGCGTACCGGAATCGACGGCGATCGGCCGCCAGGTGGCGAGGAACTGCTCGCGAAGCCCATCGGTGACGATCGGCGCATTCGATCTGACGCGGCGCCCGTTCGACGTTGCTCGCGAGTTGCATCAGCCAGGCGAACGCATGATCGCCACGCCCGGCGGCGCAAGCCATGCCGGGGATTCGACATGGGTGGGCCTTCAGTGTGAGCGCCCTTCGCGGCTCGGGAAAGCGGCTGGCTATGTTGTCGTCGACGAACGCGCCGACGCCCATTTGCTTTTGTGTTGCCGCGGGCGCACCGTGGTCGACCGTCCCGTCATACTCGGAGATGCAAATGGATACGCCCTTCAGGGTTGGTGACGTGGTGCTGGAGCGCGAAAGCACACGGCGCATGAAGGTGGTGTCGCTCGACAAAGCCGACGGCTCGGTACGCTGTTCTTGGGTGCGCGGACCGGCCAAGCTGTCCAAGAGCTTCGCGGTCAGCGAACTGCAGATGTGCATTCCGAAAGCCCGGAGTACTTCCTGAGCGCGCTGCATGTCGACATCGATCGGCTGCGGCCTCTGGCCGAGCGCGTCCTGTTCGCGGCGACGCGCATTTCGACTTTCGATGGCGCGCTGCCGCTGACCGCCGCCAGCGGATTCTTCTTCGAGCGTGACGATCAGCTCTATCTGATCACCAGCCGGCACGTGCTGATGGACGCGCCGAGCCATCATTTCCCGAACCGCATCGAGATTGAACTGCATACGGACGCGCGCAATCTGACGCGCTCGACTGGCTTTTCGATCCTGCTCTACGAAAATGGCAACAGCGTCTGGCGACAGGCGATCGACAGTGGCGGTGATGTCGACGTCGCGGCGATTCGTATCGAGCGTGCGCGGCTGCCGGACATGGCGGTGCTGCACGCGTTCACGCCAGACGATATCCAGCCGCTCGATGGCGGTGTCGAAGTCGGTGCGGCGCTGTCGATCATCGGCTTTCCGCTGGGCTTTCACGACACGCTGCACCATTTGCCCGTGGCGCGGCAGGCGGCACTGGCGTCGGCGTTCGGCATCCGCTTTCAGGGCAACGGCTATTTCTTGACCGACGCGCGGACGCATCGCGGCACCAGTGGCGCGCCGGTGCTGTGGCGTCAGACCGAAGCCAGTCGCGGTGCCGCGGCGTGGCGCCTGCTCGGCGTGCACGCGGCGCGCATGGACGTCAGCACGCGTGATCTGATTCAGGACGAGACGTTGGCGCTGAACTGCGCGTGGTACGCCGACATCCTGATGACGCTGACGGCACCCTGAGCGCCGCCGGCCTGCGCGGCCGGCGACGCTCGAGGCGGCGACGTTCAGTCGTCGAGCAGGTCCAGATTGCGCACCGCGCCCTTGTCGGCGCTGGTCACCAGCTTGGCGTAGGCGCGCAGTGCGGCGCTGACCTTGCGCGGGCGCGGCGCCGCCGGCTTCCAGCCCTTGGCGTCCTGCGCAGCGCGACGCTGGGCGAGCGCGTCGTCGCTGAGAGCGACGCGGATCGAGCGGTTTGGAATGTCGATCTCGATGCGGTCACCGTTCTCGATCAGGCCGATGTTGCCGCCTTCCCCCGCTTCCGGCGAGACGTGGCCGATCGACAGGCCGGACGTGCCGCCGGAGAAGCGCCCGTCGGTGACCAGCGCGCAGGCCTTGCCCAGACCCTTGGACTTCAGATAGCTGGTCGGGTACAGCATTTCCTGCATGCCCGGGCCGCCGCGCGGGCCTTCGTAGCGGATGACGACGACGTCGCCTTCTTTGACTTTGCCGCTGAGGATGGCCTCGACCGCGGCGTCCTGGCTTTCCAGCACGACGGCCGGGCCGCTGAACTTGAGGATGCTGGCGTCGACGCCGGCGGTCTTGACGATGCAGCCGCGCTCGGCGAGGTTGCCGAACAACACGGCGAGACCGCCATCCTGGCTGTACGCGTGTTCCTTGCTGCGGATGCAGCCCTTCTCGCGGTCGAGATCGAGCGCGTCGTAACGGTAGTCCTGCGAGAACGCCTGCGTCGTACGGATGCCGGCCGGGCCGGCGCGGAAGAAGGTCTGCACCGCAGCGTCGTCGGTCAGCGTGATGTCCCACTGCTTCAGCGACGCCGCCACGGTGCCGCTGTGCACGGTACCGGCGCTGCTGTCGAGCAGGCCGGCGCGATCGAGTTCGCCGAGGATGGACACCACGCCGCCGGCGCGATGCACGTCTTCGAGGTGGTGATGGCTGCTCGGCGCGACCTTGCACAGGTTCGGCACCTTGCGCGACAGACGGTCGATGTCGGCCATCGTGAAGTCGACATCGCCTTCCTGCGCGGCGGCCAGCAGATGCAGCACGGTGTTGGTCGAGCCGCCCATCGCGATGTCCAGCGACATGGCGTTCTCGAACGCGGCCTTGTTGGCGACCTTGCGCGGCAGCACCGACTCGTCGCCGTCGACGTAGTAGCGCTTGGCCAGTTCGACAGCCAGCGCGCCGGCGCGGCGGAACAACTGCTCGCGATCGGCGTGCGTGGCGACCAGCGAGCCGTTGCCCGGCAGCGACAGGCCGAGTGCTTCGGTCAGGCAGTTCATCGAGTTGGCGGTGAACATGCCCGAGCACGAACCGCAGGTTGGGCAGGCCGAACGCTCGATCTGGTCGACGTCGGCATCGGAAACGCGGTCATCGGCGGCGGCGACCATCGCGTCGACGAGGTCGAGCGGGATCGGTTTGTCCTGGCCGGCGAGCTTGGTCTTGCCGGCCTCCATCGGGCCGCCGGAAACGAACACGACCGGAATGTTGAGGCGCATCGCCGCCATCAGCATGCCCGGCGTGATCTTGTCGCAGTTCGAGATGCAGACCAGCGCGTCGGCGGTGTGTGCGTTGCACATGTACTCGACGCTGTCGGCAATGATGTCGCGCGACGGCAGCGAATAGAGCATGCCGTCGTGGCCCATGGCGATGCCGTCGTCGACGGCGATCGTGTTGAATTCCTTGCCGACGCCGCCGGCCTTCTCGATCTCCGAGATCACCAACTGGCCGAGATCCTTGAGATGCACGTGTCCGGGCACGAACTGCGTGAACGAGTTGGCGACGGCGATGATCGGCTTTTCGAAATCGCCGTCCTTCATGCCGGTGGCGCGCCACAGTGCGCGGGCTCCGGCCATGTTGCGGCCGGCGGTGCTGGTACGGGAGCGGTAGTTGGGCATGGCGTGACTCGGCTGGCGGTAGCGGGCAGTCCATCATTGTCCTTGGCCTTGGCTATACGCGCCAATACAATATCTGTCGTGCCGCCATATGTTTGACGAATAGTGGAACTGCGCCAGCTACGTTACTTCGTGACCGTTGCCGAGGAAGGCGGCTTTTCCCGTGCCGCCGAGCGGCTGCACATCTCGCAGCCGCCGCTGTCGACCCAGCTGCGCCAGCTCGAAGACGAGCTCGGCGTGCGCCTGTTCAAGCGCAGCAATCGCGGTGTGACGCTGACGCCGGCCGGCACCGTGTTCTCCGCCGAGGCGCGGGCGATCCTCGCGCGGCTCGATCATGCGCGCGGCAAGACCCTGGAGGCCGAGCTGGGCGAGGCCGGCGTGCTCTCGGTCGGTTTCGTGTCGATCGCCGACTACAGCATCCTGCCGCCGGCGTTGAAGCGCTTTCGCTCGCGCTACCCCAAGGTCGAAGTGCAGCTCCATGAGCTGACCACCGACGCGCAGATTCGCGAGCTGCGCGCTGGCCGGCTCGACCTCGGCATTGGCTTGGCGCCGGTCGACGAGCCGGGGCTGCGTTTTCGCCGCGTGCTGCGCGAGGAACTGGTGCTGGCGGCGCCGAGCGGCGAGGCGGTGGTCGAGCCGGTCGATCTGCGCACATTGGCCACCGCCAGCTTCGTGATCCCGCCGCGTGACGTTGGCCCCGGACTCTACGACTTGATCCTCGGCCAGTGCCGCGCGTCCGGCTTCGTGCCGCGCATCACCCAACACGCACGGCAGATGCAGACCGTGATCGGCCTGGTCTCGGCCGGCATGGGTTATGCGTTGGTGCCGTCGTCGGTGCGCAACCTGCAGCGGCCCGGCGTGCAATACCGTCGTCTGCGCGGCAAGCCGGCCCGCATCGAGCTTGGCATCCTGCGACCGCAGGATCGCACGAGCCCGATGCAGGACCGTTTCATCGAAGCGCTCGGCGAGGCGGCGGCGCAGGCCGACACCTGAGCGCTCATTTATGGCCGCCGGCTTGTCCTGCTGGGCGGTGGTTGGCGTGTCACGGAACTCCGTGGCGACACGCGCATCGAAAACGCATCTCCCCCAACGCAAGAAAACCATGAAGAAGATCGACATCAAGACCGCCGATGGCGTTTGCCCCGCCTATGTGTTCACCCCGGAGGGCGAGGGTCCCTGGCCGGCGGTGCTGATGTACATGGACATCTTCGGCGTCCGGCCGGCGGCGATGGAGCTGGCCGAACGCCTGGCGAGCAATGGCTACTACGTGCTGCAGCCGGATCTGATGTGGCGACTTGGTGATTACGGGCCGCTCGATCCGGCCGCCGTGTTCGCGGACAGTGAAAAGCGCAAGGCATTGTTTCCGGCGCACCTGGCGGCGGCCTCGCCCGCGCATGTGATGTCCGACACGCGTGCGTTTCTCGATGCGATCGCGGCCGATCCGGACGCGCGCGACGGCCCTATCGGTGCGGTCGGCTACTGCCTGGGTGGACGGCTGGCGCTGACGGCGGCGGGCACCTACCCGGACGCGTTTGCCGCTGTGGCGTCGTATCACGCCGGGGGGCTGGTGACCGAAGATCCCTATGCGCCGGTGCAGTTGGCCGGGAAGATGCAGGCCCGGCTTTACATCGGTGGCGCGAAGGACGATGCGTCATTCACCGACGACATGAAGGCGGCGCTGGACGTGAAGTTCCGCGAGGCCGGGCTCGACTATGTGATCGAAACCTACGATGCCCAGCACGGATGGGTGTATCGCGATTTCCCGGTGCACGACGCCGCTGCTACCGAGCGCCATTGGCAGACGCTGACCGCTCTGTTCGGCGATGTGCTGAAATCCTGATTCAGGCGGAATGCGTCACCGCGTGGCGGCGCCGGCGCGGCGCCGGCGTCGCGTGCGAACGGCGTCCTGCACGATCATGCCGAGCAAGGCCAGCAAACTGCATGACGTGATGCCGACCACGACGGCGTCGAATGGCTCGAAGTTCATCGCCGACCTCCGCGTCGTGTTCGTGTCTGGGGTCCATCCCGCAAGACGGGTGGCCTGGCCCCCGCCGTGTGTGCCGCGCTTTCCATCGCCCTTGCCCTGATCGCCTGTGCCTGGGCGGCGCCCAGGCTGTCCCTGAATCAAGCAAGAAGCTCGCCGGCGAATGCCGGCACTGGCCAGCACGGTGTGACCAAAGTCACATTGCAAGGGCAGCTTGGCGTCGCCGCACCATCGTCGGCATGTCACATCACGCCGCGGCCGCTCGTCTTGTCGGTGTCATTCACCACAACAGGCCCTCTCCATGTCCCGCCTCAACTACGCCCGCCTCGCGCCCGAGTTGTTTCAAAAGTATGCCGCGATCGGCATCAGCGCCCGCGATCAGAACGGTATCGACCCCGCCATTCATCATCTGATCGACATTCGCGCGTCGCAGCTCAACGGCTGCGCGTTCTGCCTCGATATGCACGTCAAGCAGGCCAAGCTGCACGGCGAGCGCGAACTGCGCCTGCACCATATCGCGATCTGGCGAGAGTCACCGCTGTTCGATGCGCGCGAGCGTGCCGCTCTGGAATGGACCGAAGCGCTGACGCAGCTGCCGCCGCTCGGCATTCCGGACGAGATCTACGAGCGTGTCCACGCCCAGTTTGACGATCAGGCGCTGGTGGCGCTGACCTATGCGGTGATGATCATCAACGGCTGGAATCGCATCAACGTGGCCTTCCGCGGCGAGCCCGGCTCCCTGGATCGGGCTTACGGCCTCGACAAGGCGGGGCTGGTCTGAATCGCGAAACTGTCATGCCTGAAAGACTCCTCTCGAATTGTTTCGCAATGTAGAAATTTTGCCGAGACGTGGCAAAAGCTTTTCCATGGCTGAAATCCGCAGTGAATTGCACCTTTTTGTCGATAAGCTGCTGGTCATCAGGGGTGTCGCATCTCGCGGCTCCCGGCTTGATCAAACGTGGAGGTGGCGAGATGGCGATTCGGTTCGTGCGGTGGAGCATGGTCATGCTGCTGGTGTTCGGCGCCGCGGGCCTCACGGCTTGCGGCGGCGGCAGCAGCTCGGATTCCGACAGCAGCAGTTCGGACTCGGCGCCGACCATCAGCACCGAGCCGTCGTCGGTTTCGGTGGCGGTTGGCAGTTCGGCCACGTTCTCGGTCACCGCCAGTGGCGGCACGCTGAGCTACCAGTGGTACAAGGCCGGTTCGGCGATCAGCAGCGCGACCAGTTCCAGCTACACGATCAGCTCGGTGACGAGTGATGACGCCGGCAGCTACTACGTCGTCGTGACCAACAGCTACGGCTCGACGACCAGCAGCACGGCGACGCTGACCGTCAGCGACAGCACCGCGTCCTGCGATACCACCTACATCGACGAGGTGCTGACCGCGATCGACACCTTCGAGTCGGCGATCGGCTCGTCGCTCACGGCGACGACGCAGTACGACACGTCGTCGTACACGACCTCGCAGCTCAACGTCTATCGCACCGACTGGTCGAACCTGCCGAACACGTCGTACAGCCGGCCGGGCATTACGCTGGGTGACCTGAGTTCGTCGACGCAGATCGAGGCGTTCAACACGCTCGCACAGACGGTGCTCGGCGATGCGGGCTATGAGGATTTCGAAGGCGTGCTCGCCGCCGACGATTACCTCGGCTACACCAAGAACTCCAATGGCTATGGAGCCGAGAACTATCACGTCGCGTTCATCGGCACACCGTCCGAGACCGGGATGTGGACGCTGATGCTCGGGGGTCATCACATGGCCTACAACATCACCTTCAACGGCGGCTGCGCCTATCCGACACCGCATCACATCGGCGTCGAGCCGCGTACTTCGTTCAGTTCCAACGACCACTACGCCAGCGCTTATGGAACCGCGGTCTACGACTCGGGCACGTACAAGGTGCTCGACAGCAAGGCCTCGGCGATGGTTGCGATCTTCAGCAATCTCGGCAGTACGTTGCTCAAGAGCGCGTTCCTGTCCGGCGAGACCTTCTCCGACGTGCTGATCGGCCCGGTCGAGGGCGGCACCGGTAGCTATTCGGAAGTGAGCAGCGAGTTCAGCGCCGTTGAAGACAGCAGCGAGCGTGGCGTGCTCGTTTCCGAGCTGTCGACCGCTCAGCAGGCCTACGTGACGGCGGCAATCGAGCAGTTCGTCGACGACTACGACGACACGACGGCGGCGCGGCTGCTCGAGGACTACGAGGACGGCTACGACAGCACCTACATCGCCTGGGCGAATTCGTCCGGGACCTATAGCAGCTCCGGTCCGGATGTCACCTCCAACGAGACGTACATGCGCATCGACGGGCCGCGCGTGTGGATCGAAATCGCGTGCCAGAACGGCGTGATCATCAGCAATCAGACGCACTACCACATGATGTTCCGCGACAAGACCTACGACTACTACAACGAACTCTCAAGCGACTGAGGTGGTGATGTCGTCGCTGTGGCGTCGTCTGCAGGCCGTGGCTGTGGCGATCCTCGTGATCGCCTTTCCCGGCCATGCCGACGCGCACGACGTGCCGCCGAGCATCGTCATGCTCGACATCGGCCGCTCGGCGGTCGATGTCGAGATTCGACTTCAGCTCAGCGAACTCGGTCATGCGCTGCGCCGGTCGTTGCCCACCGAGCCTCGGCAGGTGATATCGCAGGATGGCGAGCGCATCAGGCGCTACGTGGCCGGGCGGATCGCAATGCACAGCCGTGACGGCCGCGCATACGTGCTGCACGTCACGGCGCTCGATCTCGAGCACACCGATAACGCCAACTGGATCAGCAACGACTGGCTGGTGGTGCACGCGCGCTTTGTTGCGCCGCCCGGGGCGTCGACCGAACGCTTCGCGCTCGACTACAAGCTCATCATCGAGCAGGTGCTGTCGCATCGCGCGATGATTTATGTGCGGCGCGATCTGCGCAACGGCCTGATCGGTGACGCGCCGCAATTGCTCGGGGTCGCCGCGTTCGGCAATACGCATGTCACGGTCGACGGCTCGGCCGGCGGCTGGTGGCAGGGCTTTCGGCACATCTTCGGTCTCGGCATGCAGCACATCGCCACCGGGACCGATCACCTGCTGTTCCTGCTGGCACTGCTGTTGCCGGCGCCGTTGGTGGCACGTGAGCGGCGCTGGCGCGAGCGCAAAGGCATTGCCCATAGTGTGCGCGCGATCATCGGCGTCGTCAGCGGCTTCACGATCGGGCATTCGTGCACGCTGGCGCTGGCGGCGTTCGGCATCGTCGCGCCGCCGACGCGCCTGGTCGAGCTGCTGATCGCGGTGTCGATCCTCGTGTCAGCGCTGCATGCCTGGCGGCCTTTGTTTGCCGGTCGCGAAATTTTCATCGCCAGTGGCTTCGGTCTCGTCCATGGGCTGGCCTTTGCCGAAGTGTTATCGGGCCTGAACTTCGATCCGACGACGGTGGTGCTGAGCCTGCTCGGCTTCAACCTCGGCATCGAAGCGATGCAACTGCTGGTGATCGCAGCGACGTTGCCGCTGTTGTTGTGGATGAGTGTGCGGCCCGTCTATCAAGTGGTCCGCCCCATCGGTGCGGCATTCTCGGCGGTCTGCGCCTGCGGCTGGATTGCCGAGCGCGGCTTCGGCCTGTACAACCCGCTGACGCCGGTCGTCGACTGGCTGGCGCCGCCGCCGCTGTGGTTCGTGGCGCTGTTGTGCGCGGCGAGCTTCGCGGCATTCGTGGCCTTGCTGTTCGGCACGCGCGCGCATCCGCGAATTTCCGGGATGCCGGCGGCGCTGCGCGCACGCTGAGTGCAACGACAGAGGGCGCCGCAATGGGCGCCCTCCGGGCAGCGGTGCCGCGATCGAGGCTTACGCCGCGGTCTGCGCGGTCTCGGTCGTCACCGCGGCGTTGGCCGCCGCCTGCGTCGGCAGTTCGGTGCCGATGCTGATGCGGCGCGGCTTGGCCGCCTCCGGGACGCGACGCACGAGGTCGACGTTGAGCAGGCCGTTCTTCAACGACGCGCCGCGCACCTCGATGTGGTCGGCGAGGCGGAACGAGAGCTTGAACGCGCGCTGGGCAATGCCCTGATGCAGATACTGCACGCTGTCGCCGGTCGCTTCGCGACGGCCGCTGCTGATCGTCAGTACGTCCTTCTCGACCTGGATATCGAGATCGCCTTCGGCGAAGCCGGCGGCCGCAACGACGATGCGATAGTCGTCGTCACCACGCTTCTCGACGTTGTACGGGGGGTAGGAGCTGCCGCTTTCGCTGCGCAGCGCAGACTCGAACAGATCGCTGAAGCGATCGAAGCCGACGGACGAACGGAACAGCGGTGCAAAGGTGAGCGTATTCATATCTAAACAACCTCCAATGAGCGAAGTTTCAAGTGGCCGGAACCCAGACTTCGGCGTCCCGGTGTTTCTCATCTAAGGCCGGCCCCGCGCTTTTCAAGCGCTGCGCCACGAACCGTGGCGGCGATCGCCGGTCTGAATCGTTCCCCCACAGACGAGGGCCAGACCATGGACGCCAGGATCACCGCTGTACTCGATGAATATCACGCGCGCATGCAAAGAGAGCGCGACATGCCGCGCGAGGTACCGTCCGGTCAACGGGACATGCGCATGCGTGCCGTCGGCCCGCAGACCGGACAGCTGCTCAATATTCTCGCACGCAGCCTGCCGGCGCCGATCATCCTCGAACTCGGCACTTCGTTCGGCTACTCCGGCATCTGGCTGGCCGAAGCGGCGCGGGCCAGCGGCGGCCGGCTGATCACGATGGAACTGCATGACTACAAGTCGACGTATGCGCGCGAGATGTCGATCAAGGCCGGATTGGCCGACGTCGTCGACTTTCGCGTCGGCGACGCCGTACAGATGATCAGCGCGCTGCCGCATGGCATCGACTTCGTGCTCGTCGACCTGTGGAAGGACCTTTATGTGCCGTGTCTGGAGGCGTTCTATCCGAAGCTGAACGCCGGAGCGATCCTGGTCGCCGACAACATGATCCGGCCCGGAAACGAGGACGTGAAGCGCTACGGGCGCGCAGTGCGCGCCAAGCCCGACATCAGCAGTGTGTTGCTGCCGGTCGGCACCGGACTCGAGATCAGCCGCTACGAGCCGTAGCGGCCGGCCCGGGCGCCACCTCAGGTGGCGAAGTAGTCGGCGTGCTCGAGGTCGTCGATCAGCGTCGGCCGGTCCGGTTGCCAGCCGAGCTGTTCGCGCGTCCACTGGCTCGACGTCCGGCAGCCCATCGACGCGAAGGCCGTAAAGCCGCCGAAATGCGCCGCGGCCTCGGCGCCCGGCGCCTTGCTCATGACCGGCACGCCGAGTCCGCGGCCGATCGCGGCAGCCAGTTCGCGCATCGCGATGCCGCTTTCGGCGACGGCGTGGTAGCGCGCGCCGACGGCGCTTTTCTCCAGCGCCAGTCGATAGACCTTGGCGGCGTCGACGCGATGCACGGCCGCCCAGACGTTGTCGCCGCCACCGATGTATGCGGCGACGCCGGTGGCGCGCGCGAGCGCGATCAAACGCGGGGTGAAACCGTGATCGCCGCCGGCGCCGTGCGTGGTCGGCGGCAGGCGGATCGCCGAGGTGTGCAGGCCGCGTTCGGCGAGCGTGTCGACCAACTGCTCGGTGGCGATGCGCGGGTTCGGGCCGAGAGCGCGGCTGCGCTCGTCGACGACGCCCGTCGGCGAGCTCAGCAGCCCGGTGCCGGACGTCACCAGCAGCGGCCGCGACGACCCGCTCAGTTCGTCGCCGATCGCCTCGAGCGCGCGGCGCTCGATCTCGCAGTTCTCGGCGAACCTCGTGAAATCGTGAATAAAGGCGCAATGGATGACACCGTCGGCCTGCGCGGCGCCGCGGCGCAGGCTGGCGGGATCGGTCAGTTCGCCGCGATGGACGCGGGCGCCGGCGCGCGCGATCTTGTCGGCCGCAGCGTCGTTACGTGCCAGGCCCAGTACCGTATGTCCGTGGTCGAGCAGTTCGGCGACCACCTTCTGGCCGACCCAGCCGGAAGCGCCTGTGACGAAGACTTGCATATCGAATTCCAGATTCGGGGGGCAGGCGCAGTATTCTTGGCGGCGAATCCGTGAAAAAGCCGGGAGCGTTTACCGGTATGACGACTAACACCTTGGCCTCGCTGCCGCCGGTGGTGCCCGAACCAGCGGTGTCGCTCGGCAGTTTCCTGCGTGACCGACGCGCACGCCTGCAACCGGAGGCGGCGGCACGCGGCCGGCGCCGCACGCCCGGTTTGCGCCGCGAGGAAGTGGCGGCACGCGCCGCGGTCAGCGTGACCTGGTACACCTGGCTCGAACAGGGGCGCGGCGGCGCGCCGTCCGAGGAGGTGCTCGAACGCCTGGCGCGCGCGCTCGAACTCGACGCCGCCGGCCGCGAGATGCTGTTTCTGCTGGCCCAGCAGCGGCCGCCGCCGCTGACGCCGGCGCGCGCCGCCAGCGTGCCGTCGGCGCTGCAGCACGTGCTCGATGCGATGCCGCTGAGTCCGGCGCTGGTGAAGACGCCGGCCTGGGATGTCGTCGCCTGGAATCGCGCGGCCACGGCGGTGCTGACCGACTACGGCAAGGTCATGCCGAACGAGCGCAACACGCTGCGGCGTCTGGTGCTCGACGCCACGCACCGCGATCGACTGCCGGACTGGGAAGACAATGTGCGCTTCGCGATCGGCGTGTTCCGCGTCGACGTCGCGCGCGCCGGCGGCAGCCCCGAAGCCGATGCGCTGATCGCGGAGCTGCTCGCCGCCAGCGAAGATTTTCGCCGTCTGTGGGCCGAGAATGACGTCCGCCACCACGGCACCGGCCGCAAGCGCTTCCTGCATCCGGAAGTCGGGGCGGTGACGTTCGAGACCGCCGCGTTCGCTGTCGAGGGCGCCGACGGTCTGACGATGATCGTCTTCACGCCGGCGACGGCCGAGGATGCGGTGAAGGTGGAGGCGCTGGTCGACGGCGAGCCGGAGTAGGGCGCCGGGGATCTCCTGCAGGAGCAACTGTCTTGTTGGGCGGGTGCAGGGCGAGGCTTTCGCCCCGCCCGCACGCGAAGGGGGTGGCTGGGGGAGGTGGGCGCCGGAAGGCGAGGCGTTGTTACACCGAACGTTTGCAGGTCGCGGCTTGCGTCGCTCCCACAGGGGGCGGGAATCTGCCGGCTCGGGCGGGCTGTCCGCCCGGCGAGCCGCAACCTCCAGCATCAAACCGACCTCCCTACGCCTTTGTAGGAGCGGCGCAAGCCGCGACGCCGTGCGTGCGGTGCGCTCGTGGATCGCGGCTTGCGCCGCTCCTGCAGGGACGACACGCACAACACATGAGCGTCCTCAGGAGTGGCGCCAGCGGCGCCCCGTCGCAGTCGTTCCGGATGCCGCTCAGGCTCGCACGGTCGTATCGAGCGCGGGATGAACCCGTGCGCCGCGCACGGCCGCCCGCTAAGCCGCCAGCGCCGCCTCGCGCTGCGGCGTTTCGACGCGGGCCTGCTTCTCCGGGATGAACGACATCGCGCGCTCGGCCAGGGCGGTGATCGTCAGGCTCGGATTGACGCCGAGATTGGAGCCGATCATCGAGCCGTCGACGACGTACAGATTGCGGTAGTTGAAGACACGATTCTGCGTATCGATGACGCCGCTGCCGGCGTCGGCGCCGATCGCGCAGCCGCCCATGCAGTGCGCGGTGAACGGCACGTTGAACAGAATCTCGGTGATCGTCGTCATCGGTGCGCCGCCGAATTGTTTGGCGACTTTCTCGGTGAAGGCGTTGGCTTCGGGAATGAAGGTCGGGATCGCATCGCCTTCGCTTGAAAGCAGCCTGGCGAACGGCCAGAACCAGCGCCGCTTCAGGCGCATGCGCAGCGAACCTTCGACGGTCTGCATGACCAGGAAGATCAGCGTTTGCCGCGCGAAGCCGACCGGATTGCTCATGCGCAGGAAGCTGATCGGGTGCATCAGCGCCGCCCACAGCCAGACGAAGATGCGTGTCCAGCCCGGCTTGCCGCCGACCAGCGCCGTCGTCATCAGGCCCATCGCGTCGGCGCCGCGCGTGTAGCGTGTCGCTTCGATGTGTGTGTGCTCGTCGAGGTGGATGGACGAGCCGATCGCCACGCCGCGCGACATGTCGACGTCCTTGCCGGGGAAGCGCACGCCGAGGATGGACTCGGCATTGGTACGCACGCCGTTGCCGAGCTGATCGGACACGTTCGGCAACGAGCCGCTCTGCTTGAGACGGAACAGCAGCTCCATGGTGCCGAGCGAGGAACCGGACATCACGACATTGCGCACGCGCAAGTGGCGGCGACGCTTCATCAGCCACGACGTTGACGATTCGATCGTCACCAGATAGCCGTCGCTGCCGTCGAGCACGCCGTTGAGCGGGCGCACGTCGACGACCTTGGTTTGCTCGTAGACCTTGGCGCCGCGCTTTTCGGCGAAGTACAGATAGTTCTTGTCGAGCGTGTTCTTGGCGTCGTGCTTGCAGCCGGTCATGCAGCCGCCGCAGGACGTGCAGGTGCTGCGCGACGGGCCTTCGCCGCCGAAGTACGGATCCGGATAGCGCTTGCCGCCGGCTTCGCCCTCGGGCGGGAAGAACGCCGCGACGCGGGTCGGCTTGAAGGTATGGCCGACGCCGGCCGCTTCGCCCATTTTCTTCAGCATCTGATCGGCCGGGCCGAGGATCGGATTCTCGGTGACGCCGAGCATCTGCTCGGCGCGCGCGTAGTGCGCCGGCATCTCGCCCTTCCAGTCCGACAGACCGGCCCAGCTGCCCTGATCCCAGATGTGATCCGGCGGCACCAGCAGCGTATTGGCATAGGTGATCGAACCGCCGCCGACGGCGTTGCCGCAGATGATGATGGCGTGGCGGAAACCGCGGATGTTGAAGAAGCCCTGCAGCTTCAGGCCCGGCCGCCAGATCCAGCGGCGCGTGTTCCAGTTGTTCTTTGGAAAGTCCTCGGGCCGCCAGCGCTTGCCCATTTCGACCACGGCCACCGAATAGCCTTTCTCGGTCAGCCGGCAGGCCGAGACGCTGCCGCCGAAGCCGGAGCCGACGACCAGATAGTCGTAGTCGTATCCGTCGCGCTTGCTGGTGCTGTTCATCGTTTCTCCTCGCTTGCGGCGCCGATCGTTCGTCGGCGTACGGGCTTGTTGGGGTCAGGCTGACACCGTGTGCGGAACGCGTCCAGCGCACGGCCGGCAGCGCCTCATGGCGTTGCGGCCTGCGGCCGACGGTGCGCGGCGGGTACCGCATCCGGTGCCGCGGTCTGCGCCCGGCAGAACGCCGCCATGGTCTGCAGGGCATCGACCGCCGTCTGCAGATAGAACGACTGCAGGTGGAAGACATGCCAGCGCGCTTCGTGCCGTTCGAGGCGCAGGTCCACGCCTTGCGCCACCGCGCGCTGTGCGAAACGCGTCGCGTCCGACAGCAGGATCTCCTGCTCGCCGACCTGGATCAGCGTCGGCGGCAGACCACTCAGGTCGCGTTCGAGCAGGGGCGTGTCGGCGCCGCCGTACCAGCGCAGGCCCTGCTCGACCCAGCCGCGGCGCAGCATCGGATCGATGGCGGCGTTGTCGCGTACGGTATCGCCGGACAGCGACGGATCGGTGACCGGCGAGATCACCGCCAGCGCCGCTGGCGTCTTGCCGAGCTCGCGCAGGCGCAGCGCCAGTTCCAACGCCAGCGCGCCGCCCGCCGAATCGCCGGCAATCGCGATCTGCTCCGGACGGTAGCCATGCACCAGCATCGCGTTGAAGCAGGCCAGCGCATCGTCGAGCGCCGCCGGATACGGATGTTCGGGCGCCAGCCGGTAGTCCGGCACCCAGACCGCCATGCCGGACGCGTGCGCCAGATGCGTGGAGATGCTGCGATGCGTACGCGGGCTGCCGAGACAGAATGCGCCGCCGTGTAGGTAGAGGAGGGCGGTGGACGGCCGCTCGCGCGGCGCGCGCAGGATCTCGACAGGACGATCGGCGATGCGAATGCGTTGCCGGTGCGTGCCGGCTTTGCCCGGCATCGTGGTCGACAGCGCCTCGACCCACGCGCGCTGTATGGGCGCCGGAAACGGCGGGCCGATCAGTGGCCGGAAGCTGGTGCGCAGAATGCCGCGCAGTAACGCCGCGCTGGCGCGCTCGCGCATCGCCTGCAGCGCCAGAACGCGCGTCGAATACCCGGCCGCGTCCGCGTCGGGCGCCTCGAAGCGATAGGCCTGCAGGCTGCGATGCGCCGTGATCCAGCGGTACGAGAACGTGAAGCCCGGCCAGTTCGTACTGTTGTGGCCGTTGGCGTCGACGTACCAGCTCTTGCAGCCGTTCCAGACCGTGGCGCCGAGGCGCTGCTGCACGCGCGCGTTGTAGCGCGTGTGGCGCTCCGGCTTGACCTCGACCGTCGCCGCGCCGCTGTCGCGCATCTGCGCGATGCAACGCATCACGTGCGCGATCTGACTTTCGAGCATGTAGACGATGGAGTTGTGGCCGAGGTTGGTGTTCGGCCCGTAGAGCATGAAGAAGTTCGGAAAGCCCGGCACGGCCATACCCAGATACGCCGCCGCGCCGTCGCGCCAGGCGGCGTTGAGATCGACGCCGGCGCGGCCGGTGATCGTCATCGGCGCGAGGAATTCGGTGGCGGCGAAGCCGGTGCCGTAGATGATGGCGTCGACCTGGTGGTGACGGCCGTCGACGGCCTCGACGCCGGTCGCGGTCACGCGGCGGATGCCGTCGATCACGAGTTCGACGTTCGGCCGCGCGATGGCTGCGAGATAGTCGCTGCTGAGCAGGATGCGTTTGCAGCCGATCGGGTAGTCCGGCGTCAGCTTGCGGCGCAGCGCCGGGTCCTGAACCTGACGGCGCAGCAGGCGGTGAAACGGCAACGCCACCGCCGGCTTCATCAGCGACTTGAAGCGCGTGAACGCCAGCGCGCGCGACTCGTATTTCAAATAGATGCCGAGGCGGTGCAGCTTGGCCAGCGCGGGTATCTCGGCGAACGCGCGTTTCTCGATCGCACGATACGGCCGGTCCGGCCGTTTCATCATCCACGCCGGCGAGCGCTGGAAGACGGTCAGCGACGCGACCTGCGGCGCGATCGCCGGCACGAACTGGATCGCCGACGCGCCGGTGCCGATCACCGCGACGCGTTTGCCGGCCAGTTCGTAACGCGTATCCCAGTCCGCCGAATGGAAGCTGTGCCCCTGAAAATCCTCGATGCCGGGAATCGACGGCAGGGCCGGGCGGCTGAGCTGGCCGACGCCGCTGACCAGCAGGCGCGTGACGAGTTGATGGCCGTCGGCGAGCCTGACCGTCCACAGCTGCGTCGCCTCGTCGTACTGCGCGCCGCGCACCGCGGTGCCGAAGCGGATGTGCGGCAGCAGGCCGTATTTGTCGGCGCAATGGCGCAGGTAGTCGGCGATCTCCGGCTGGCGCGCGAATACATGCGTCCAGTCGGCCTTCGGCTCGAACGAAAACGAGTACAGATGCGACGGCACATCGCAGGCAGCGCCGGGGTAGTGATTGTCGCGCCAGACGCCGCCGACGTCGGTCGCGCGCTCGACGATGACGAAGTCCTCGATGCCGGCGCGGCGCAGTGCCACGCCCATGCCGATGCCGGAGAAGCCGGCGCCGATGACGACGACGCTGAGCGGCGCATGGCCGCCCGGATGAAAGCCGGAATCCGCCATGATCAGACTCCCGCCGCGTGTGCCGTCGCCGGCACCTTGCTGGACGTTTCGCGCATGTCCGCTGCTCCTCGTGGCGCCTGCGTTCGGGCGCACTTCTTTCAATACGGCCATGGTGCGGTCGGCGCGTCGCGCCGGCTATGACGGCGGGGGACAAAAACTTTATGATTCAGGCCAAATCATGGCCTGAATATCACGAGCATGGCGTTCTGGGATTTCAAGCGCAGTCCGGCCAGCGTCGATCTCATCGTCGCGTTCGGCCGCGATCTCGGCCTGTCGCCGGCGGCGCTGCTGCGCGGCAGCGGCATCTCGCGCGCGCAGTTGACCGATCCGAACGTCGACATCAGTGCGCTCAAGGAACTGAAGGTCACCGCCAATCTGCTGCGCCTGTCCGGCGCGCCGCCGCGCCTCGGTCTGGGCCTGGGGCTGCGCTACGGCTTCACCTGTTACGGCTTCTGGGGCTACGGCCTGATCGCCAGCGCGACCGCCGCCGATGCGCTGGCGCTGGCGCTGCGCCACCTGCCGCTGACCTACGCATTCACGCACATCTCGTCACAGCGCGAAGGCGATCGGGTGTTACTGAACTTCGAGCCGCCGGACTTCGACGACGAGCTCAAACGCCTGGTCGTCGAACGCGACATGGTCGCGGCCGCGACGCTGCTGCATGAACTGGCCGGCGAGCACTTCGCGCTGCAGAGTCTGCAGCTCGGCGTCCCGGCGTCGACGCGCAAGGTCGCGACACTGGCGATGCCGACGCGCGTGTTCGGCATCGCCCCGGTTTACGGTGCGGCGCGCAGTCAGCTCAGCTTCGATGCCGCATTCCTGGCACGCCGTCTGCCCGGCGCCAACCCGATCACCGCCGCCGCCTGCGAGCAGTTCTGCGCGGAGCTGGTGCGACGCCGGCAAGGCCATGCGTCGACCAGCGAGACCGTCCGTCAGTATCTGGCGATTCCCGGCGTGCGCCTGCCTGATCTGGTGACGATGGCGCGACATCTGAACACCAGCGAGCGGACCCTGAAACGACGCCTGCACGACGAAGGCACGTCGTTCCGGCTGCTGCTGGAAAGCCGCCGCCGCGCGCTGGCGCGCGAGCTGCTGCGCGATCGCGAGTTGAGCCTTGGCGCGATCGCCGAGCGTCTCGGCTTTGCCGATCTGTCGAGCTTCTCGCAGGCGCACAAACGCTGGCACGGCGTGTCGCCGAAGGCGGCGCGCTGACGCGCCGTGCGCGCTACTTTCGAGCGCGTCGCGGCGGCCGGCCGGCGGCAGTGCGCTGTTCGCGGATCAGCTCGATCATCGCGCGCAGCCCGGCCGGCACGTGGCGGCGTCCCGGGTAGTACAGGCACAGGCCGTCAAACGCCGGCGTCCAGTCTTCGAGCACGCACCGCAGCGTACCGGCCGCCAGATCGGGGGCGACGTTCCATTCGCTCAGGTAGGCGAGGCCGACACCGTTGCGCGCGGCCTGCAACATCAAGGCGCCATCGTCGAGCGTCAGTGGCCCCTTCACGTCGATCTGCTGTGTTTCGCCGCGCCGCTCGAACTCCCAGCGCCAGACCGCGCCGCCCGGCATGCGGCTGCGGATGCAGGGGCGCTGCAGCAGGTCGACGGGCGTGCGCGGCACGCCGTGCTCGGCGAAGTAGGCCGGCGAGCCGACCACGACCAGACGCTGCGACGGACCCAGCGGCACGGCGATCATGTCCTGCGGCACCATTTCCGCGAGGCGGATGCCGGCGTCGAAACCTTCGAGCACGATGTCGATCAGCCGCCCCTCGGTGACGATGTCGACCTGCATCTCCGGATAGCGGCGCAGGTATTCGAAAACGAGGGGCTGCATGACCTGCTGCGCGGCGCCGAGCGAGGTGTTGATGCGCAGCACGCCGCGCGGGGTGTCGCGCTGGTCGCCGGCCTGTTCGATCGCGCCGCGGATGGTCGCCAGGGCCGGCGCGATCTCCTGCACGAACTGCTCGCCAGCCGCGGTCAGCGTGACGCTGCGCGTGGTGCGATGGAACAGGCGCACGCCGATGCGCGCCTCCAGCGCTGCGACCGCGTGGCTGAGCGCCGAGGTCGACAGGCCGAGCGACGTCGCGGCGGTGCGGAAGCTGCGATGTCGGGCGACGCTGACGATGGCGTCGAGTTCGGTCAGGCCGGAGCGCATTGTCCTGATTCGTTCAATGAAGCATTTCGATTTATCCGACTTATCGAAACAATCCTAAGCCCATACCGTAGCGGCCGTCACCTCATGCGATGGAGTCGCCATGAAAAGCGTCGATCAGATTTACATCGATGGACAGTTCGTCACCCCGCACGGCAACGAATGGTTCGATCTGCACAATCCCGCCACCGAGCAGGTCATCGGCCGGGTGCGCCTGGCCGACGCCGACGATGCGCGGCGGGCGATCGCCGTGGCGCGGCGCGCGTTCGCCACCGTCTCGCGCAGCGACAAGCGCACGCGCATCGAATGGCTGCAGCGGCTGCACGACGCGATGCAGGCGCGCGAAGCCGATCTGCTGGCGGCGATCGTCGAGGAATACGGCGCGCCGGCTTCGCGCGCGGTATGGATGGCCAGGCATGGTGCCAGCCAGTTTCTCGAAGCGGCGCAGGTGCTGGAGGACTACGCGTTCACGCGCCGCGCCGGCAGCGCGCAGGTCGTGTTGCAGCCGGTTGGCGTGGTCGGCGCGATCACGCCGTGGAACAGCGATGCCGGCTTCATCTGCGGCAAGCTCGCGGTTGCGATCGCCGCCGGTTGCACGGTGGTGATCAAGCCCAGCGAGATGAGTGCGCTGCAGACGCAGATCGTCAGCGAGGCACTGCATGAAGCGGGCCTGCCGCCGGGGGCGTTCAACATCGTCACCGGCCGCGGTGACGTGGTGGGCGCCGAAATCGTTGCGCATCCTGATGTCGCGAAGATTTCGTTCACGGGATCGACGGCGGTCGGCAAGAGCATCCTGCGCAGCGGCGCGGAAGCGCTCAAGCGCATCACGCTCGAACTCGGCGGCAAGTCGCCGACGCTGATCCTCGACGACGCCGATCTGCAGACGGCGATCCCGATGGCGATCGATGCCGGCTTCATCAACAGCGGCCAGGCCTGCATTGCCGGCACCCGCATTCTGGTCCCGGAACGCCGGCTCGCCGAAGCCGAAGCGCTGGCCAGGGCGGCGGTGGAAGCGGCGGTCGCTGGCGATCCGCAGGACCCGGCGAGCACGATCGGGCCGATGGTCAGCGCCAGGCAGTGGCAGCGCGTGCAGCACTACATTCGCCGCGGTATCGAGGAGGGCGCGCAGCTGCTGGCCGGCGGCGAGGGCCGGCCGTCGCACCTCAGTGCCGGCTGGTTCGTGCGGCCGACGATCTTTACGCGGGTGCGCAACGACATGACGATTGCGCGCGAGGAAATCTTCGGGCCGGTACTGTCGCTGCTGAGCTATCGCGATGAAGCGGAGGCGATCGCCATCGCCAACGATACGAGCTATGGCCTGCAGGCCTATGTGATTTCGCCCGACATCGAGCGCGCGCAGCGCGTCGCCGCGCAGATCGACGCCGGCCGGGTGCTGATCAACACCCTGGCGCACGAACCGCGCGCGCCGTTCGGCGGCTTCAAGCAGTCCGGCATCGGCCGTGAGTACGGCAGCTTCGGCCTGGAGGCGTATCTCGAAGTGAAGTCGGTGCTCGGCGTCGCCGCCTGAGTCGTCGCGCCGTCTTCAGCGGCGGTCGGCGCTCTCTTCTCCGAGGGCGCCGACCAGGCCGCGCAGCAGCCGCGCATTGGCCGAGACCAGTGTCGCGCGTGCGGCGTGGTAGTCGGTCAGCAGCCAGTGCATGGCCGACTGGCTGATCGCGCCGACCAGGGCGATGGTGGTGATGTCGGCTTCCTCGTCGTCCAGCGGCCAGCGCGGCTGCAGTTGTTGCGCGACGTCGAGCAGCAGCCGCGCGAAGCGCTGGATGCGCTGTGTGTACAGCGTCTGGATGCGCGGACTGACGCCCAGCACTTCCAGCCAGCAGACCCGCGTCATGCGCGCGTCCTCGACGGCGGCAAAGAACGCGTCGAGGCCGGCGGCGACGATCGCGTCGGGCGTGCGCGTCGTCGTCGCGGCGATCGCGGCCAGCACCTGCGCCTCGATGTGATCCATCGACGCACCGTGGATCGCCGCCAGCAGGTCTTCGGTGTCCTGGAAGTTCTTGTAGAAGTAGCGGTCGATCAGCCCCGCTTCCTTGCACAGCATGCGCACCGTCGTCGCCCGGTAGCCGACCGTGCCGAACAGCGTCAGGCCGGCGTCCAGGAACTGGCGACGCTGGCGTTCCTGCCGGGCGGCGGCGCTCTCGCCGCCATAGGTGCGGCCGGTGTCGGCGGTGGCGGATTTGGGGGCAGCCATGCGCATATTTGACGACAAGCGTCATCAGAAATAAAGTGATGTCAGTTGTCATCACATTGGCGGCGCATCGCCGCGGCGGGGGAATGCATGGATCGGAAGGCCTACAAGGTCGTCATCATCGGCAGCGGTTTCGGCGGGCAGTGCGCCGCGCTGCGCCTGCTGGAGCAGGGCATCGACGATTTCCGCATCCTCGAACGCCGCGATTTCATGGGCGGCACCTGGTGCCAGAACCGCTATCCGGGCGCCGCGGTCGACGTGCAGTCGCCGCTGTATTCGATCTCGTCGGAGCCGTACCGCTGGTCGCAGATGTTTGCCGAACAGGACGAGCTGCAGCGCTACACCCATGGCGTGATCGACAAGCACGGCCTGCGCGCGCGCACCGACATCAACACCAATGTCCGCGAGGTGCGGTGGGACGAGGCGGCCAAGCGCTGGATCATCGGCACCGACGCGGCCGGCACCTACGAGGCGCAGATCCTGATCAATGCCTCCGGACCGCTGAGCACGCCGGTGGTGCCGAACTTCCCCGGCCGCGACACCTTCAAGGGCAAGAGTTTCCACACCAATGCCTGGGATCACGATTACGACTACCGCGGCAAGCGGGTTGCCATCGTCGGCAGCGGTGCCAGCGCCGCGCAGGTGATTCCGGCAATCGCCGACCAGGTCGGTTCGCTGCATGTCTTCCAGCGCTCGCCGCACTGGGTGCTGCCGCGCCCGGACCGCAAGTTCTCGAGCTTCGAGCGGGCGCTGCTCGGCATGCGGCCGCTGTACAAGCTGCTGCGCTGGTCGATCTACTGGGCGCTGGAGTCGCGCGTGATCGGCTTCAAGTACTCCAAGACCATGCTCAATGTCGTCGCACAGCGCGTCGCGTTGAAGCACCTCAAGGCACAGGTGCCGGACCCGGTGCTGCGCCAGAAGCTGACGCCGGATTTCACGATCGGCTGCAAGCGCATCATTTTGTCGAGCACGCTGTATCCGGCGCTGTCGCGGTCCAACGTCACGCTGCACGACCGCCACGACGGCATCGCCTCGATCAACGAGCGCGGCATCGTCACTGCACAGGGCGAGCAGCTCGATCTCGATCTGATCGTCTGGTCGACCGGCTATGACGCCACCGACGGCGTGATTTCGTATCCGGTGATCGGCAAGGGCGGCACGCCGTTGTCGCAGGTCTGGGCGCAGTATCCGCGCGCCTATCTCGGCACTGCGGTGCCGGGCTTCCCGAACCTGTTCGTCGTCACCGGACCGAACACCGGCATCGGCCACACCTCGGCGATCTTCGTCATCGAGTCACAGATGAATTACATCGTCGACGCGATCCGCCGCCTCGAAAAATCCGGCAAGCAGTCGATCGAAGTCAGCGCCGCGGCCGAAGACGCCTACACGCGCATGATTCACACGGAGATGGAACGCACGGTGTGGAAGGCCGGCGGCTGCAAGAGCTGGTACCAGAGCAAGAGCGGCCACGTCGTCGCCATGTTCCCGGGCTTCAGCTTCACCTATCGGCGTCTGGCCAGCCGCTTCAAGCCGCAACACCACGTCTTCGCCTGAGCCGGAGCGCGCAATGAAAGATTTCCGCGACAAGATCGTCGTCGTTACCGGGGCCGGCTCCGGCATGGGCCGCGCGTATGCCGTCGAATTCGCGCGCCTCGGCGCGCGGCTGGCGCTGAATGACTTCGACGCGCCGGCGCTGGCCGAAACCGTGCGCCTGTTGGGTATCGACGAGGGCGAGCGTCTGCACAGCGCCGCCTTCGACGTCGGCGACCGCGCGGCGATGGAGCGCTTCGCAGGCGATGTCCGAACGCGGCTCGGTCATGCACACGTCGTCATCAACAATGCCGGGATCGAAGGCGTCGGCAAGCCGGTCTGGGCGACGCCGGCCGAGGCTTACACGCGCGTCCTGCACGTCAATTTCCACGGCGTGCTCAACGGCACGCAGGCGTTTCTGCCGCAACTGATCGAAAACGGTGAAGGGGCCATCGTCAACGTTTCCAGCATCTTCGGCCTGATCGGTCCGCCCAACCATGCCGACTACAGCGCCAGCAAGTTCGCGGTGCGCGGCTTCACCGAGGCCCTGATGGTCGAGCTGCGCGGCACGCGCATCGGCGTGCATCTCGTGCATCCGGGCGGCATCGCCACCAACATCGCACGCCAGGACCGCACGCAGGCGTTTCGCCACAAGTATTTGTCGACGCCGCCGGAAGCGATCGTTCGTCACGTCATTCGCGGCATCCGCCGCGGCACGCCGAAGATCGTCTACGGGCACGGTTCGCTGAAAACCTGGCTCGGCTCGAATCTGCTGCCGCTGCGCTGGCTCAATCCCATCATCTGGCGCGACATGGCCGGCGTCATCGACCGTCGCGACTATCCGCCTTCGCCGCTGACAGTGTTACCGTCGCGCGATCGCCATCACCCCGAGCCCGACCAAGATCAGGCCGCCTGAGGAGATCAACATGAAGTCCTTGTACGCCCGCATCGGCGCCTGGCTGTACCGGCTCGCGCAACGCGCCGAATCCCGTCGCAGCGGCCTGCGCGCCGCCGTCGTCGATGTCGGCGACAGCCGCATGATGACCTGGCAGGGCGGTGCCGACCGCGCCGAAACCATCGTCATGATTCACGGCTACAGCGCCGACAAGGCCGTGTGGATGCGCTTCGCGCGGCCGTTCAGCGCGCGCTATCGCCTGCTGATCGTCGATCTACCCGGTCACGGCGAAACGGCCTTCGATCCGGCGCTGCAATACGACACCACGGCTCAGGCGCGGCGCGTGATCAAGGCCATGGACGTGCTCGGCATTCAGCGCGCGCACGTCATCGGCAATTCCATGGGCGGCTTCATCGCCGCGCGCATGGCGCACGACTTTCCGGAGCGTGTCAGCAGCGCGACGCTGATCGACGCCGCCGGCATCACTGCGCCGCAGGACAGCGACCTGCAGAAGATGCTCGACGCCGGCCGCAATCCATTCCTCGTGCATACGCGTGCCGAGTTCGACACGTTCTACGCGATGACGATGGCGCGGCCGCCATGGATGCCGCGCATCACCACCGCGGCGCTGGCGCAGGACTACATGCGCCGCCGCGACTCGCTGGCGCGCATCTTCAGTGACTTCAACGGCGTCTACCCGCTCGACGCGCAGCTCGCCGACATCCGTGTACCGGTGCTGGTGATGTGGGGCGCGCTCGACCGCATCCTGCACGTCAGCATGACCGACGTCTGGGCCGACGGCATTCCCGGCGCGCAGCGCATCGTCTACCCGGATCTCGGCCACATGCCGATGCTCGAAGCGCCCGGCCGCAGCGCCCGCGACATCGGCGCCTTCATCGCCGCGCACGCTGCCTGAGCGCCGCCCGCGCTCAGAACGGCAACTCACGCACATCCGGCGCCAGCCACGCCCTTCGCGCCGCGACACTGAATAGCCGCTCGCGCGACCAGTACGACAACAGCCAGTCCGGTTTGCCGTAGGGCGACGCCAGCAGCGTGTTGAGCGCCGCGTGCAGCGGCAGCTCTGGATGCGCCGTGAGCCAGGCGCGACCGGCGCGCACGGACGCCAGCGTGATCGTCTCGTGATAACCGGCCGTATCGCTGTTCTGTTTGTCGCAGGCCAGGTTGTAGCGGCGGATCAACGCCGGCATCTCGGCCAGCGCATCGCGCGTCGGCTCACGCAGCATGACCAGCGCCGCGGCACAGTGCGCGGCATGCGTCCACTCGGACGCCGGCAGGCTCAGATCGAGAAAGCGCGAGGCGACTCGTTCGACTCCGGCGTCGCTCGCATAAGGGGTGGCCACCATCTTGGAACTCCTACGGGTGAAAAGCCCGGCGGGAGCCAAAAAGAATCCCGCCATCGGGCGGGATCGGGATGCGGCGTCAGAAACGGAGCTAGCCGCTCCTGTTTTTCGTCCGCGCACACGCCAGCCCCGCTGATTCGGGGTGTTGTTGCAGCGTCAGGACGTGCGAAAGCGTGGGCATGCGCGAAATCTAGCGGACGTGCCGGCGCATCGCAATTCTCGTGCTGGAAGACGGATGGCGCGATAGGGTCCGTTGGGCGATCGACTTGGATCGCACGCGCGCCATCGCCTTGCATTGCGGCATGATGAAGGCGAAGCAGCACCCCGGATTCCGGCTGAAGTCTTTTTTGAATGGTGTTCTCTCAGTGATCGCGAGGCTTGGAGATGAGCAAGCAAAAGAAAACGCCGCAACAGAAAAAGGCGCTCAGCTATGAGCACGACCGGATTGATAATGACGAGTAGTAGCAGCGCAGCGCCGGGCCAGCAGTACAGCATCAGGAAAATGATGTGGGGGCTGATTGTTGCGATCACCATATTCGTGTTCTTCCCATTTTCAATGCTGATTGCGAGTGACTGTTATTTCAGCCGCTCTGTCTTCTATGTGCTGACATCCGTGTTCTTTATCTGCTTCATCGCCTCGGCGTGGTTCTGTTTCAAAAAATTTTGGCGTGACGAATTGATCTTGTCGTCCAGGAAAGGCCCGAGGCGTGTCGGTCCCGTAGAGCAGACGGTGATAGTGCTTCTTTTCAGTGGCGGCTTGAGCGCATACGCATGGCTTGCGGTCTACAGCACGAGCCTGCTCGCGCTGTTCGTCACTGCACGGCAGCCGACGCACTTCACAGCCGAGATAACGGCGGTGGGGGGTCCGAAAGGCGGAAAAGGGTGCGGGGCTGATGAATACAGCTTCTATAACCGCCCGATCGCAAGGCGCTCCTATTTTTGCGGGTATAACAAACTGTATCCCGGTGCTCGTTCTGGAGATCAAGTGTCAATCGTCGAAGACGTGGGCGTACTCGGCGTGCGCTTCATTGGCGTCAAGCGCGATCACTCGACCATGACAGGCCGCTCTGCAGTTTCTGAAAAACCCTCCCGTAGAAGCGGCGGATCGCTGCGATAATCCGTGCCGGGAAGGCGCCGGTGCCAATCGCGCAGCGATGCTGCTCAATCAGGAACTCACATGACCATCGAAACCGAAGATGATGTTGTCGCGCTCAAGCGCATCGGCCGTATCGTGTCGGCGGTGTTGCAGCAGATGCTCGACGCCGCCGAGCCGGGCATGACGACGCGTGAACTCGATGCGCTGGGCGCGAAGCTGCTGGAACGCCACGGCGCGCGGTCGGCGCCGATGCTGACCTACGACTTTCCGGGCGCGACCTGCATCAGCATCAACGAGGAGGCCGCGCACGGCATTCCGGGTGATCGCGTGATCCAGGCGGGCGACATGTTGAACGTCGATGTGTCGGCCGAGCTGGGCGGTTATTTCGCCGACACCGGCGGTACGCGGATCGTGCCGCCGGTCAACGCGCAGAAGACGCGGCTGTGCCACGCGACGCGCACGGCGCTCGATCTGGCGATGAAGCAGGCGCGGGCCGGGCGGCCGATCAGCGGCATCGGCGCCGCCATCGAGCGGACGGCGAAGACCTACGGCTTCCGCGTCATCGAAAACCTCGCCAGCCACGGCGTCGGTCGTGCCCTGCATGAGGCGCCGGAGCACATTCCGGGCTATTACGATCCGGCCGATACGCGCGTGCTCGAGGCGGGCATGGTGATCACGATCGAGCCGTTCCTGTCGACCAAGAGCCGCATCGTGCGCGAAGCCGACGATGGTTGGACGCTGGTGGGCGCGCGCGGCAACCTGTCGGCGCAGTACGAGCACACGATGATCATCACCGACCACGAACCGATCGTCGTCACGCTGCACTGAAGCCGCTGCAGCCCGGCGCTTACTCGGCGGTGGGCAGGCCGCGCGCACGAATCGCCGACGGCGAGCGGCCGAACCAGCGCGCGCAGTTCCGGCATAGAACGCTTTGATCGGCGAGGCCGACGATGTCGGCGACGTGGGCCAGCGGAACGTCCGTCGCGGTCAGCCAGTGTCGCGTCTGATCACGACGGACGGCGTCGACGATCGCCGAGAACGACGCACCTTCGGCTTCGAGGCGGCGCTGCAGGGTGCGCGGGTGCAGGCCCAGCAGGCGGGCGACCACTTCGCGGCGGCCGCGCGTACTCGACAGGGCGCGGCGCAGGATGTCTTCGACTTGCTCGACGACGGTCTTGTTGCCGCCTTCGAACGCGAGCTTGAGATATTCGAGGCTGAGTCTATGCAGCGCGGCGACGGCGCCACTCAGGCTTTGGTCGAGAAAGCGGCTGGGAACGATCAGCTCGGCATGGGTGCGTTCGAAGCTCACGGCATGGCCAAAGCATGCCGCATAGCGCAGCGGCGCGGCGATCGGCGGGTGCGGCAAGGTGACATCGAGCAGCGGCGGTGCGGCTTGCGCCAGAAAGGCGACGAAGTGATGCAGGTCGGCCAGACACAGATCGAGCAGCTGCCGACGCGGCAGCCAGTTCGGCGTGATCAGGGTCAGACGCAGGCCGGTCTGCTCGGGTGCCGGGCTGTCGGGATGCAGGCTGAGGCGGATGCCGTTGGAGTGGATATGCAGAAAGCCGCTGGCGACCTGTAGCGCCTCGCCGATGGTCGATGCGTTCTGCATGGCGATCGCCAGCGGCCCGAGGATGCTGATGTCCTGCCGCTCGGCGATTTGCAGGCCGAGATCGGGGCAGTCGGTGGCCTCGCTCGCCGCTTCGAGCAGCTGGCCGTAAGCCGGCAGCGAAATGCGCAGTTCCTCATCGGTCAGTGCTGCATGGGGAATCTGCAGCCGCTCCATCAGCGGCTCGATGGCCAAGCCGTGGTCGCGCAGGAATTCGGCGGCCCCGCGCATGCCGGCTGCCCGGATCAGGGTCGACATGTCTCCGATTGCAAAATCTTTGTCTCAAAAAGTCAAGATTGCATGGCCGGCTTTTGCGGAACATGCCGCTATCGATCGCTCTGAAAAACGAGGAGGAGACCTCAATGAGCAAGATTCTGGACGTCGTGATCATTGGTGCCGGCGTGTCGGGCATCGGCATGGCCTGCCGGCTGAAGACCGAGCAACCGCAGAAGTCGTTCCTGGTGCTCGAACGGCGGCAGCGCGCCGGCGGCACCTGGGATCTGTTCCGCTATCCGGGCGTGCGCTCGGACTCCGACATGTTCACCTACGGGTTTCAGTTCAAGCCGTGGCGGGACTACCGCACGCTGGCCGACGGTACGAGCATTCGCAACTACCTGGGCGGCACGGCACGGGATTTCGGCGTGGCCGATCGCATCGAGTACGGCATCCGTTGCACCGAGGCGAACTGGGACAGCGAGCAGCAGCTGTGGACGATCAGCGCCGTGTATGAACCGAGCGGTGAGGTGCGTCACTACCAGGCGCGCTTCGTGGTCAGCGCGCAGGGCTATTACAACTACGATCAGGGTTACCGCCCGAGCTTCCCGGACGAGGCGCAGTTCCAGGGGCGCATCGTGCACCCGCAGCAGTGGCCCGAGGATCTCGACTACACCGGCAAGAAGGTGGTCGTGATCGGCAGCGGCGCCACGGCCGTGACGCTGGTGCCGGCGATGGCCGAGAAAGCAGCGAAGGTGACGATGCTGCAACGCTCGCCGACGTACATCTTCTCGTTGCCGGGCTGGGACCGCATGACCCAGTTGCTCGACAAGGTGCTGCCGGACGGCTGGAGTTTCTCCATCGCGCGCAAGCGCAATCTCGAGATCTGGCAGTCCACCTACCGCATCTGCCAGCGCTTTCCGAAAGCGATGCGCAAGTTCTTCGTCGGTCAGGCCAAGCGTCATCTCGGTGAGCGCTTCACGATGAAGGATTTCAATCCGGCGTACGAGCCCTGGGATCAGCGTCTCTGCGCGGTGCCGGACGCCAACCTGTTCAAGTCGATTCGAGAAGGTCGCGCCGACGTCGTCACCGACGGCATCGAGCGCTTCACGGCCAACGGCATCCGGCTCAAATCAGGCCGCGAGCTGGAAGCCGACATCATCATCACCGCCACCGGCCTGTCGGTGCAGATGTTCGGCGGCATGGCCCTGAACGTCGATGGCGCACCGTATCGCGTCGCCGAAAAGATGACCTACAAGAGCGTGCTGCTCGAAGACCTGCCGAACTTCGGTTGGATCTTCGGCTACATCAACCTGTCGTGGACGATGAAGGCGGACATGTCCAGCCTCTACCTGTGCCGCTTGTTCGCGCACATGGAACAGCATCAGCAGGCCGTGGTGATTCCGCGTGATCGCGACAACGCCAAGCTCGAAGGCAGCATGATGGATCAGCTCACCGCCGGCTACGTGCAGCGCGCCAAGCATCTGCTGCCGCGCCAGGGCAAGACCATGCCGTGGATCGTGCGCAACCACTATCAGGAAGACCGCCGCATGATGCTGCGCACGCCGATCGCCGATCCGGCGCATCTGGAAACGCAGCCGCCGCGGCCGACGACGAAAAAGCCGGAGACCTTGCGCCGTGCCGCGTGAGGCTGCACCGGCCATCCTGCTGGTGCATGGGGCGTGGCATGGCGCGTGGTGCTGGGAGCGGCATTTCGCGCCGTCGCTGCGGGCGCGCGGCCATGAGGTCGAGACGCTTGATCTGCCCGGCCACGGCCGGCCAGGGCCGCAGCGCATCGGCCTCTATGCCGTGCGCGACTATGTCGATGCGGTCGAGGCGGCGCTGGCGCGGCGTGCGGTGCCGACTGTCGTCGCCGGGCATTCGATGGGCGGCTTCGTCGTCCAGAAGCTGATGGAGCGGCGACCGGCGCAGTTGGCCGGCGCCGCGCTGTTCGCTGCCGCGCCGCCACAGGGCGTGATCGGTGTGGTGCTGCATCTATTGCGCCATCGCCCGCTCGATCTGACGCGTGCCGTGCTGGGGCTCGATCTGTATCGCCTGGTGCGCGAGCCGCGCTTCGCTCAGGCACTGTTCTACAGCGATGGCGTCGATGCGAAGACGACCGAGCAGTACTGGCGCTTGCTGCAGAACGAGTCGTTTCGCGCCTTTCTCGACATGCTGGTGCTCGATCTGCCGCGACCGCGACGGATCGACGCCGCATTGCCGAAATGGGTGGCCGGTGGTGAGTGCGACGTCATCTTTCCGCCAGACATCGTCCGCGGCACGGCACATGCCTACGGGGTCGAGGCGCATTTGTATCCAGGGATGGCCCACAACCTGATGCTCGATCGTGGCTGGGAGCAGGTTGCGGCGGATTTCTCCGGGTGGCTGCAGGCGCTGGGCGCGCCGGCAGCGGTGAAAGCGGCATAGCGGCGCGCGGGTCGGCGATCCGGGGGGACGGGCGACGAAGGTGGTGGCCTTGAATGCGCGGAATCCGGGCGCAGAACACAGACTGGCATCATCGCCGCTCCGTCCACCCCGACCCGAGACGCCATGTCCACCGATCTCTCGACGTTCCCGATTACCGCCAAGTGGCCCGCGCAACATCCGGACCGCCTGCAGCTCTATTCGTTGCCGACACCGAATGGCGTGAAGGTTTCGATCATGCTGGAGGAGTGCGGCCTGCCGTATGAGGTGCACAAGGTCAGCTTCCAGACCGACGACCAGATGTCGCCGGCCTTCCTGTCGTTGAACCCGAACAACAAGATTCCGGCGATGCTCGATCCGAACGGGCCGGACGGCAAACCGCTGCCGTTGTTCGAGTCCGGCGCGATCCTGCTCTATCTCGCCGAGAAGACCGGGCAGTTTCTGCCGGCCGATGCCGCCGGGCGCTACCAGACGATCCAGTGGCTGATGTTCCAGATGGGCGGTGTCGGACCGATGTTCGGCCAGCTCGGCTTCTTCCATCGCTTCGCCGGCAAGGACTACGAGGACAAGCGGCCGCGCGATCGCTACGTCAACGAGACCAAGCGCCTGCTCGGCGTGCTGGATCGCCACCTCGAAGATCGCGCGTGGATCATGGGCGACGCCTACACGATTGCCGACATGGCGATCTTCCCGTGGATCAACACCCTGGTCGGTTTCTATGGCGCTGGCGATCTGGTCGCTTACGACGCGTTCAAGAATGTGCAGCGGGTGTTTGATGCCTTCCTCGCGCGCCCGGCCGTGCAGCGTGGCCTGAAGATCCCCCAATAGGCGCGCGCTCGGTGGCGTCGCCGGCAGCGGATCTACGGGCCCGGCGACGTCGCCGTCATCAGCCGCGGGCAGTGGGTCTTGCCCTGCGGGCAGAAGAACGAGAACAGAAAGCGGTGGCCACTGGCGCAGGACAGCTCGGCGACTTCCTGGCCGCTGCCGTCCCAGTTCGATGCGAGCCGGCAGCCGGTCGGCAGTGCGTCGCGCACGTCGCGACGGAACAGGCTGGAGTCCAGCGCTTCGTGGATCGTGCGGGTGGCGAATTCGTGCGAGTACGGACCCGGTTCGACACTGATGTCGCCGATGGTCGTCGGCACCACGATCGCTTCCCAGCCCAGGCACTGCCAGTCGCCGGCAGGCTGGTCGTCGTCGCGACGGCAGACCACGTTGTAGTGCGCCGGCCGGTCGTTGACCGTGGCATGCGGCGCGCAGCGCACAGCAACTTCGATTTCCGGCGCGAAGCCCTTGCCGTAGGTCCAGCGCTTGGCCGGCTGCATGGTCGCGACGTCGACGCCGTACTGGCTGCACGCCATGGTGCGCATGGTATCGAGGTCTTTTCCGTGCAAAGAAACGGCTTTGCTCTGACCGCCAACGTTGGTGCCGGCGCGCGAGGCGGCAACGGCCGAGCCGCTGAGCAGGGCGGAGCTGGCGACGAGAAGCGCGAGAAGAAGCCGGTGCATCGATGACATCGAAGTGGAGACGCGTGACATCTTACGTCGGCCTTGCTGAATCGCTGCGCCCGGACGGCATGCGGTTCGCGCGTCGATTGGCCGCGCAGCCTGACGGTGTCGACAGGCCTCGGCAGCGGTGCGAGCCCCCGGTTTCTGGCGCCTCGCCCAACGCATGGCCGGCGTATCGCCCCGGCGCGCAAAAACGGCGAACCGAAAGCGCGTATAAGAGGCCGCCTCCGACCATACCGGTTTCGAACCCCGGCGTCGGGCGTTCGGCACCCGCCGCGCGCGGTACTTGAGAGCTGACCGATGAACATGCACCCCGACGCAACGGCGCCCGCCGTGTGCGCGGCACGGGCAACGACGCCCTTGCGTATTTCCGCTGCGCCCCGCGCGACGCCCGTCGCCAGCGATTTCGGACCGACGACGATGGGCGCGACGCGCTGCCCGGTGCCGGCGGTGCCCGCATGACGACCGATCGTGGCGCCGCCGACTGCGCGGCCTGGCGGAGTGTCATCCAGCAGTACTGCCGCTCGTCGACGCCGCGCGCCCTGTGGCAGTTGGCAAATACCCTGATTCCGTACGCGGTGATCTGGTACCTGATTCACCTGAGCCTGGCTGTTTCGTGGTGGCTGGTGGTGCCGCTCGCGGTGCTGGCCGGTGGCTTCCTGGTTCGAACCTTCATCATCTTTCACGATTGCGGACACGGTTCGTTCTTCGGCTCGCGGCGCGCCAATGACGTGGTCGGCTTCGTCACCGGCGTGCTGACGTTCACGCCGTATTACCACTGGCGCTGGGAGCACGCGATTCATCACGGCAGCGCCGGCCGGCTCGACAAGCGCGGTACCGGCGACGTGTGGACGATGACCGTGCGCGAATACCTGGAAGCATCGCGGGCGCGGCGTTTTGCGTACCGGCTGTCGCGCAATCCGGTGGTGCTGTTCGTTGCCGCGCCACTGCTGCAGTTTCTGGTGCTGCAGCGTGTGCCGTCACGGCGCGCGGCGGCGCGCGAGCGTCATTCGGTGTGGTGGACGAATCTGGCGCTGCTGGGCATGGCGATCGGCCTCAGCTCGATCTTCGGCTTCGTCGACTATGCGATCGTGCAGACCATCATCGTCGGCGTTGCCGGTGCTGCCGGCATCTGGCTGTTCTACGTGCAGCACCAGTTCGAAGAGGTGTACTGGGAGCACGGCGAAGAATGGAGCTACGTCGATGCCGCGCTGCGTGGCAGTTCGTTCTATCGGCTGCCGAAAGCGCTGCAGTGGTTCTCCGGCAATATCGGCTTTCATCACGTTCACCATCTGAGCGCGAGGATTCCGAACTACCACCTGCAACGGTGTCACGAGTCAGAGCCGATGTTCCGCGAGGTGCGGCCGCTGACGCTGCTGGCCAGCCTGAAGACGCTGCGGCTGCGGCTGTGGGACGAACAGCGGCGCAAGCTGATCGGCTTTCATCAGCTGCGCCGCCCGTCGCGCGGACTCTCGCCGGGCTGAGCGCCGCGCCGGGATCGAAGCGTCGGTGCCCCGCCGCTCAGCGGCCGGCGCCGATCGCTTCGCGCACACCGGCCGCCAGCGCATCGGTCAGCTGCAGATCGACACGCAGGCCGACGACCCACGCATTCGGCAGGTTGCGGGTGCGCGACGGATCGCCGAACTGATCGGGATGGATGTCGTAGATGACGTTCGGTTGCACGCGCAGCGCCGGCGTCACCTGGATGCCATAGCTCAGTTCCATCATCGGCTGCGACGCGTGCGGCGTGCCGCTGCCGCCGGAGGCTGCACGTGACAGACGCAGATTCTCCAGCGCCTCGTCGCTGTAACGCTGCTGTGTGTAGACGAAGCCCACGGTGTCGTGCGGGCGTGACGCGAACGTGCCCTTCTGCACGAATCCGACATCGAAGAACCAGTCTTCCTGCAGCGCGCCTCGGCCGGGGCCAAGCACATTGCCGAACACGGTCAGGCCGCGGTCGCCGGATGCGTCTGGCCGCGTCAGTTGCTGCTCGAAGCGCACGAACCAGCCGCTGCGGCCGCCGCTGCGCGTCGCGTAGTCGTTGCCGCTGAGCGCGGCCGGCGTGCGGTTGGCGTCGAGCAGCGGGTCCTGATAATCGGAGGCGTCGTACCAGCCGCCGACTTCGAACATCGTCGGCAGGCGCGCGCTGGCGGCGGTGGTCTTGTAGCCGACCGCGAACGGCGTGACGACACCGGTCGCGTCGTGCGTGCTCCAGCTCAGGCCGTGCTCGCCGTCCTGCGCCTGCTTGGGGTTGACCTCATAGGCGCCGACATGCGCGTAGATCGTCGGCGTCAGCCACGCCAGCGCGTGGCCACCCCAGCTCGACACCGGCCACCAGGTGAAGCTGCTGGTGTGGAACACGAACGTCGGATTGCCGCAGGCGGCGTTGAGCTGGAAATAGTTGCACAGCTGCGAGCCGAGAAAGTGAATGTTGGCGACGGTGCGGCCGGCTTCGACGATCAGCCGGTCGCCGAGGAAATGCTGTTCCAGCGTCAGGTTCGCGAGACGCTGGCCCTGGCCGCCGTAAATCTCCTGCACCGAGGTCGTGTTGCCGAGTTCGTCGACCGACAGATTGTCGCCGTGTCGGCTCGACAGCTTCAGATGCACGGTGGCGCCCTGCCAGCCGGTCAGCTTGTCGAGATCGAAGTCGGCGCCCGCGTAGAACTGGCCGGCGTAGGCGCCGCCGGTGTCCTGGCCGCCGTGCACGTTCCAGGCCGACTCGCCGGTGTACGAGGCACCGACGTCGATGCCGTCGGCCAGTTCGGTGGCGTGCGCGGCCGGCGACAAGGCCAGTGCCGGCAGCGCCGTCAGCGCCAGGGTCAACAGCGGGCGCGCGGTTCGGCGACTGTGGTGATGGGTCGAATGCATGGGCTGCTCTCCTCGAAGCGGCGGCGCGTCATGCACGCCGTCCGTTGTGGTTGGAATCTCGGGTATCGAACGCGACTCAGGCCGTGACCGGCTTCTTCAGCACGCGCAGGGCGAGGGCGGTGACCAGCGTGCCGACCACCAGCGCGATGGCGTAGACGCCAAGATGGGTGACGGCATTCGGAATCGGCAGCACGAAGACGCCGCCATGCGGCACCTTCAGCTCGACGCCGGCGCTCATCGAGATCGCGCCGGTGATTGCCGAGCCGATCATCAGTGACGGAATCACGCGCAGCGGGTCGCGCGCCGCGAACGGAATCGCGCCTTCGGTGACGAAGGCCAGGCCGAGTACCGCGGCGGCGTTGCCGGCCTCGCGTTCCTCGTGCGTGAAGCGGTTCTTGAACCACTTCGATGCCAGTGCCAGACCGAGCGGCGGCGTCATGCCGGCGGCCATCGCCGCCGCCATCGGCGTGTAGACCTGGCTGGCGATCAGACCGGTCGAGAACGCGTACGCGGCCTTGTTGACCGGACCGCCCATGTCGAACGCCATCATCGCGCCGAGCAGCAGGCCGAGCAGGATGGCGCTGCTGCCCTGCATGCCGCGCAGCCAGTGGGTCAGCGCCGCCAGCACCTCGGCGACCGGGCCGCCGACCACGTACATCAGGATCAGGCCAGTCAGCAGCGTGCCGAGCACCGGCAGGATCAGCACCGGTTTCAGGCCTTCGAGATTGCGCGGCAAACGGATCGCGCGATTGAGGCCGGCGACGCCATAACCGGCGATGAAGCCGGCGACGATGCCGCCGAGAAAGCCGGCGCCAAGATTGGCGGCGACCAGGCCACCGATCATGCCCGGCGCGATGCCGGGGCGGTCGGCGATCGAATAGGCGATGTAGCCGGCCAGCGCCGGCACCATCAGCGTGAAACCGGCCTTGGCGCCGATCTGGAACAGCGTCCACGCCAGCGTGCCCTGGTGTGCGTCGTCATAGGCGTAGATGCCGCCGAGCGCGAACGCCAGCGCAATCAGCAGGCCGCCGGCGGTGACGAACGGCAGCATGAACGACACGCCGGTCATCAAATGCTTGTACGGGCCGCTGCGCTTGCCTTGCGGCTGGCCCGCCGTCTTGGTGTTGGCGGCGTCGCCGTTGCCGGTCGGCTGCCGCTGCGCTTCGGCGAACGCCTTCTTGATCAGGTCCTGACCGGCGTTGATCGCCGGCTTGGTATTGGAGCGGAACACGCGCTTGCCGCCGAAGCGCGACAGATCGACCTCGCGATCGGCGGCGATGATGACCAGATCGGCATCGCGGATTTCATCGTCGCTCAGCGGCGTCTGCGCGCCGACCGAGCCCTGGGTCTCGACGCGGATCGCGTGGCCGAGCGCGGCAGCCGCCTGCTGCAGACCTTCGGCGGCCATGAACGTGTGCGCGATGCCGGTCGGGCAGGAGGTGATGGCGACGATGCGCTGGGCGCCGCCGTCACGGTTCGGCACCGCGGTGCCCGGCGTCGCTGCACCGGCCAGGCGCTCGACGGCGCCGTCGGCATCGGCGAGTACGACGTCGAGCGTCAGTCGTTCGGTCGGGGCGTGGCCGAGGCGCGCGGCGTCATGGTCGCCGTCGCCGATCAGCAGCGCGCGGCTGCTGCCGTCGAGGTCGGACAAATCGAGCGGCGCGACGATGCCTTGCGCGCTGCGCGTTTCGACGGCGAGCGCCAGGCCACGGTCGCCGGCCGCGCGGCGCAGGGCTTCGGCGGCGAGCAGCGCTTCGGTGCTGCGCTCGTCGACGGCGATGATCGCGAAATACTGGGTCATATCGGTTCTCCTCCGGGCGTCGCTCAGGCGAGCCGTTCGATGACGGTCGCGGCGGCGTATTCGTGTACGACGTTCGGTTGCGGCAGGCGCGCGCCTTCGCAGCCGAGCTTGGCGACGGCAAAGGCGACGGCGCGGCGTGCCAGCGCTTCGAGATCCAGCTCGTCGAGCAGCGCGCTGGTCAGGCCGGCGACCATCGCATCGCCGGCGCCGACGCTGCTGCCGTCGGCGATGCGCGGTGGCCGCGCCAGCAGGGCGTCGTCGCCGCGCACGAACAGCGCACCGTCGGCGCCCATCGAGATCGCCACCAGGCCGATGTCGCGCGCCAGCAGGCCGCGTGCGGCGCCGAGCAGGGCGGCGCGATCGGGCAGCGCATGGCCGGCCCAGGCTTCGAGCTCGTGGCGGTTCGGCTTGATCGCGTACGGCCGTGCGTGGCGCGGCGCGGCGAGCGCGGCGGCCAGCGGCGCGCCGCTGGTGTCGAGCACCACGCGCGCGCCGACCGCACTGGCCTGTGCCTGCAGACGCGCCCAGGCGTCGTCGGCGATGCCCGGCGGCAGGCTGCCGGCCAGCACCACCGGCATGCCGGGCCGCAGGACGTCGGCGAGCTGTGCGCTGATCATGTCGAACTCGACGCCGCCGAGCGTCAGGCCCGGCAGGTTGATGTCAGTCGTCCAGCCGGTTTCCTGCTCGACCAGTTTGACGTTGGTCCGCGTGTCGCCGGGCAGGCGGATGCAGCGGTCGACGATGTCGCGCGCCGCGAACAAGGCGTCGAAGCTCGCGGCGTTGTCGCGGCCGAGCGCACCGAGCGCGGCGGTGGCGACGCCCCAGTCGGCGAGACAGGCGGCGACGTTGATGCCCTTGCCGCCGGCGTTGACGCGCACCGCGCGCGCGCGGTGCACGCTGCCCGGCCGCAGGCGATCGAGGGTGATGGTCTGGTCGAGCGCCGGGTTCAGCGTGACGGTGGCGACGGCGGCGTTCATGCGTCGGCTCCATCGAGCGCGCGCACCTGCGCGGCGGTCTCGCAATCGAGCGCCCGCTGCGCCAGCGCGCGCAGCGCCGTCAGTTCGGTGCCGCGCAGCCGCGCCTTGACCGCCGGGATGTCGCGCGGCGTCATCGACAGTTCGTGCACGCCGAGGCCGGTCAGCAGCGCCGCGCCATAGGCGTCGCCGGCGAGGCCGCCGCAGACGCCGACCCAGCGACCATGGCGCTCGGCGCCTTCGACGGTCATGCGGATCAGGCGCAGCACCGCCGGATGCAGGCTGTCGGCCTCGCCGGCCAGTTCCGGGTTCTGCCGGTCGATGGCCAGTGCGTACTGCGTGAGGTCGTTGGTGCCGACCGAGAAGAAGTCGGCATGGCGCGCCAGCGCGTCGGCCTGGATCGCCGCGGCCGGCACCTCGATCATGATGCCGAGCGGTACTTCCGGCGCATCGAGTTCGGTGCGGATGCGCGCGCAGGTTTCGCGCAGGCTGACAATCTCCGGCACCGAGGTGATCATCGGGAACATGATCGACAGCTGGGCGCCGGCCTTGGCGGCGCGATACAGCGCGCGCAACTGCGGTTCGAGCAGGTCGGCGCGGCGCAGCAGCAGGCGCGCGCCGCGCACGCCGAGAAACGGGTTGTCCTCGTGTGGCAGTTCCAGGTGCGCGACCTGCTTGTCGCCGCCGATGTCGAGCGCGCGAACGATCAGCGGTCGTTCGTCGAGCGCGCGCGCCATCGCCAGATAGGTTTCGTACTGCTCGTCCTCGCTCGGCGTGCTGCCGCGTTCGAGGAACAGGAATTCGGTGCGCATCAGGCCGACGCCCTCGGCGCCCTGCGACAGCGCCAGCGACACCTGATCCGGCAGGTTGACGTTGGCAGCGATGTCGACGCGATGGCCGTCACGCGTGGTCGCCGGCTGGCTGCGCTGTTCGGCTTCGCGGGCACGCGCCTTCTGCTGTTCGTCGATATAGGCGCGCGCGGCGTCGAGGTCGGCGGCCGACGGATTCAGATAGAGGCAACCGCTCTGGCCGTCGATGATCGCGGTCGCGCCCTCGGCGACATCGAGCAGGCCGGCACCGCCGGCGACCAGCGCCGGCACGCCGAGCGTGCGCGACAGGATCGCGGTGTGCGAGGTCGGGCCACCGTGCGCAGTGGCGAGGCCGACGACGCGTTGCGGATCGAGGTTGGCGGTATCCGACGGCGACAGATCGGTGGCGATCAGGATGCACGGTGCGTCCGGTAACTGTTCCAGCGTGCCGCCGGTCAGCGTCGGGTCGATGTGGCCGAGCACGCGGCGGCCGACATCGCGCAGGTCGGCGGCGCGGCCGGCGAGCACCGCGTTGCCGAGTGCGGCGAGCTTGGCCGCCATGCGTTCGACGGCCTGGTTCCAGGCCCAGGCCACGCCATGGCCCTCGACCATCAACTGGCAGGTCAGGGTGATCAGGTCGGTGTCGTTGAGCAGCTCGGCCTGGGCGCGGAAGATGCCGGCGTCGCCGGCGCCGAGACGGCGACCGGTGTCGTCCTCGATCGCCTTGAGCTGCAGACGCGTCGCGCGCAGCGCTTCGTGCAGCAGTGCGCCGCCGTCACTCAGCGACACCGGCTGGTCGGGCACCACGCCTTCGGAGGCCGACAGCTTGTGCACGGTGCCGATCGCCAGGCCCGGGCTGGCGCCGATGCCGACCACCGCCGGCTGCGCCTCGGGCGCCTTCCAGCCCTGCGCCGGCATCGCGCGGCGGCGCGCGGCGAGTTCGGCGTCGGCCTTCTCCTGCGCGGTCAGGCTGTTGATGACGGTCTTCAGGCGCGCCAGTGCGGCGGCGGCGTCGTGGCCGTCGGCCGACAGCACGATGCTGTCGCCGGCGCGCAGACCCAGGCCAAGCAGCGCGACCAGATTCTTGGCGTCGGCCAGCTGATTGCCGGCGCGCACCTGCACGCGCGACGCGTAGCTGCGGGCGATCTCGACCCAGCGCGTCGCCGGGCGCGCGTGCAGGCCGGCCGGGTAGGCGACGGTCCATTCGTAGCGTTCGGCGAGATCGGCGGCGGGCTTGCCGCCGGCCTGGGCCGGCGTGTCCTCGCTCAGGGCGCCGACGATGTCCTGTTCGCGATCGGTGACGAACAGTGAGACCAGCCGCGAGCGGTCCTGGATCAGCCGCGTGAGACGGCGCAGCACGGTGATGTGCGCGTCCGACTGTGCGGCGATCGCCACCACCAGATGCGCATGCTGGCCCGGATTCCATTCGACGCCACCCGGAACCTGCAGCACCGCGATGCCGCTGCGATGCACCAGGTGGCGGTCCTCGCCCATGCCGTGCGGAATCGCCACGCCCTCGCCGAGAAACGTGTTCGCGACCGCTTCGCGGCGGACCATGCTGTCGGCATAGGCGGCATCGACGCAGCCGCCGGCGACCAGCATCTGCGCGGCTTGGCGGATCGCATCTTCCTTGCTGCCCGGCTTGGCGCGGAGCAACACGAGTTCCCGCGCCAGCAGCGCAGGCTCTGAGCCGTTCGTCATCGGGAGACTCCTCCGTCTCGTTTTCTGGAACTATATGAAAACGTTTTCAGTCCATGTGTCAACCGAGGCTGGATTACCTTTATGAAATTGCGTATAAAATGATCGACGAACGGAGGAGATCGCCCATGCGTTGCGCAATGATTCCGACGGTTTACTGGAATCGTTCTCAGTGAGTGTCAGCATACGGGACGTGGCTCGCGTCGCCGGCGTTTCGGTGGCGACGGTGTCGCGCGCGCTCGGCAACGGACCGGTCAGCGACGCGCTGCGCGCGCAGGTCGAGGCCGCGGTCAAGGCCACCGGCTATCACCCGAACCTGTCGGCGCGGCGCCTGCGCTCGCAGCGCAGCGGCACGATCGGTCTGGTCGTCGCCGACATTCGCAATCCGTTCTTCACCGCCGTCGCGCACGCCGCCGAGGACGCCGCCTACCGCGCCGGTCTGCGCCTGATTCTCTGCAACACCGAAGAAGACCCGGCGCGCGAGGCGATCTATCTGGGTTTGATGCAGGAGGAACGCGTCAGCGGCCTGCTGTTCGCGCCGACGCGGCTGACGCAGAAGGAACTGCCGCGGCAGCGCTTCGCCTATCCGGTGGTGCTGATCGACCGCACCGGACCGAACAGCGCACACGACAGCGTCACGCTCGACAATCACGCGGCGATGGGCGCGCTGATCGACCATCTCGTCGAGCAGGGCTACCGCCGTATCGGCGGCCTGTTCGGCAAGACCAGCAATACCGGTGTCGAACGTCGCAACGGCTATCTGGCCGGCATGCTCGCGCACGGCCTGACGCCCGACTATCGCGAAGTCGCACCGTCGGCCGTCGCCGCGCATGCCGAGGCCACGCAATGGCTGGCGCGCGGCGATCGCCCGGAAGCGCTGGTCACCAGCAACAGCCTGTTGATGACCGGTGCGATGAAGGCGGCGCGCGAGGCCGGACTGCGCATCCCCGAGCAACTGGCGCTGGCCGGCTTCGACAACGAAAGCTGGACCGAGCTGGTCGAACCGGGCATTACCGTCATCGAGCAACCGGTCGAGGAAATCGGCCGGACGGCGATGAACCTGCTGCTCGAACGCCTGCAGAATCCGGCGCTGCCGGTGCGCAAACTGGTGCTCGGCGGGCGCTGCATCGTGCGCGGTTCGACACAGGCGCGCGCTTCGATGGCGGGTGTGGCATGAGCCGACGCATCAGTCGCGATACGCGCTTGTGCATGTCGCTGTCGGCGCGACCCGGCAACTTCGGTACACGCTTTCACAACCACCTGTACGAGGCCTTGGACCTCGACTACGTCTACAAGGCGTTCACGACCACCGATCTGCCGGCGGCGATCGGCGGCATCCGCGCACTGGGTATCCGCGGTTGCGCGATTTCGATGCCGTTCAAGGAAGCCTGCATCCCGCTGCTCGACGCGCTCGCCGAATCGGCGGCGGCGATCGACTCGGTGAACACCATCGTCAACGACGCCGGTCATCTGCGCGGCTACAACACCGACTACCTCGCCGTACGCCAGTTGCTCGACGAACACGGCGTGTCGCCGCAGACCTCGTTTGCGCTGCGTGGCAGCGGCGGCATGGCCAAGGCCGTCGCCTGCGCACTGCGCGATGCGGGTTTCCAGGACGGCGTGATCGTCGCGCGCAACGAGGCAGCCGGCCGACGTCTGGCCGAAACCTGCGGCTACGAATGGACGCCCGAACTCGGCGCACGGCGGCCGCAGATGCTCGTCAACGTCACGCCGATCGGCATGAGCGGTGGCGCCGACGCCGATGCGCTGGCCTTCGACGAAGCGGCGATCGGTGCGGCGCAGCGCGTCTTCGACGTCGTCGCACTGCCGGCCGAAACGCCGCTGATCCGCGCCGCGCGGGCGCGCGGGATCGCGACCATCAGCGGTGCCGACGTCATCGTTCTGCAGGCGCTTGAACAGTTTGCGCTGTATACCGGCGTGCGGCCGAGTCCGGCGCAGGTCCGCTCAGCCGCCGCGCACGCGCGCGGCGGCTGAGCGCCGCGTTCAGGGCTGCTGCTGCGCCTGGTACTTCGGCGAGCGCGGTCCGTACAGCATGCCGGCCGGCTGCCCGGCGCTCAGCAGTCGCAGGCTGGTGACGCCGGCGATGTCGTGACTGCGGTCGGTGGTCGCTTCGACGATCTGGTTGACGATGGCGCTGAGCAGCAGGCCGGCGAGGCCGCCGCCGGTGTTGGTATGGTCCTCGGAGCTCGATGCCGAGGCTTTGCCGGCCCACAGCACGCTGCCGGTGCGCAGGTCGACCAGCCGCGCTTCGGCGCTGACGACGGTATCGCTGATGATCAACTGGTAGACCGTGCCGAACTGCTTGATGTGCACATACAACGCAGCGTCGGCGTGGAAAATCTTGTACAGCTTGTCGATCGGAATGCCTTCGATTTCCGCCGGGTTCGTGTAGCCGTTCTGGCGGAAGGTCTCGTCAACCAGCGATACCGGCAGCACGTAATAGCCGGACTCCGCCAGCGGCAGCGTCATCTGCGATAGCAGGCTGTAACTGGCGCCGACCGAATTCGTGTCGTTGACCGGCGGCAGCAGCAGGATCGACGCCGGATGGCTTTGCCGGAAGTTCGTGTAGTCGTAGCCGGGCTTGCTTGTAGTGGCGCAGGCGCCGAGCAGCGCGGCGGCGGCGCACAGCGCCAGCAGGCGCAAGGTTCGCAGGGTGTTCATGGCGCGCTGGCCTGGCTGCGGTTGAGGTTGCCGATCAGAAAGTCCATGTACGGCTTCGATTCGGGGAACTCGGCTTCCTCGGCGAGGAACGCGGTGCGCGCCTGCGCCGGCTGGCCCATGCGCAGATAGAGCAGGCCCAGATGCGCGTGAAAGCCGGGCGGCAGTGCCTCGCCCTTGGCGTTGGCCTTGGCCGCGGTCTTTTCGAGCGCTGTGCGCTGTTGCTCCGGACTCTTGCCGTCGCCCTGGAAATACGCGTAGAGCTGCGGCTGGTAGCTGCCCCAGTAGTACAGCGGCTTGGGCTGCGCAGCGCAGCCGAACAGCAGCAGCGTCGCAGCGACGGCGAGGCCGGCGCGCAGCAGCGCGGTCATGGAAATGCTCAAAGCGGCCCCCGTCTCGATGAGTGCGGCGCGCGTCCCCCCGGACGTGCGCCTGATGCTTACGACTTGACCGGGCGCCAGGCGCCGGACTGCAGGCCGTTGACGAGATTGTTGACCGCTTCGCGGATGGCCAGGTCCAGCACCTTGCCGTTGAGCGTGGAGTCGTAGCTGGCGGTGCCGCCGAAGCCGATCACCTCGCGGTTCGACAGGCTGTACTCGCCGCTGCCCTGCGACGAATAGACGACTTCGGACGTGCTGACGTCGACGACGTTGAGCGCGACCTTGGCGTAGGCGACCTGCTTCTTGCCGTGGCCGAGGATGCCGAACAACTGCTCGTCGCCGACTTCCTTGCGGCCGAACTCGGTGACGTCGCCGGTGATGACGTAGTCGGCGCCCTTGAGCTTCTGCGCCGCGCCGCTGATCTTCGCTTCCTGGCCGATCTCGCGCATGTTGTCGCGGTCGAGCACGGTGAAGCGGCCGGTCTGCTGCAGATGCGTGATGAGAATGGTCTTGGCCTGGCCGCCGAGCTGGTCGACGCCGTCCGAGAAGACGCCGCGCAGATAATTGGAGCGGTTGTCGAACTTGCCGACCGCGATCGGGCTGCGCGTGCCCTGGTACGGCGTGCCGGCCGAGGCCACCTGCGGCACGTCCAGCGTCCGCGAGCTTTCCGTGGCGCAGCCGCTGGCGCCAAGCAACACAACCAGCACGAGGCCGGCAATCCGCTTGTTCATTTCGACGATGTCCCCTGATTGAGTCCGCCGATTATGGGCGAAATGCACGATCTCGGGATGTGCGGCAGGTCTCAATCGGCGCGGTCGGTGACCGCCGGACGGGCGGCCACGGACCGTCACGCTCAGCGCGGCTGGGCGTGCTTGGCGACCACTTCGGCAACGACCATCGTCACGCGCTTGCCCATCGGGATGTGCAGGAACTCGTTCGGTCCGTGCGCGTTGGAGTGCGGGCCGAGCACGCCGGTGATGAGGAACTGCGCGTCGGGGAATTTCTCGCCGAGCATGCCCATGAACGGAATCGAGCCGCCTTCGCCCATGTAGGCGGCCGGCTTGCCGAAGTAGTTCAGCGAGGCCTGTGCGACCGCGTCTTCCAGCCACTTCGAAAGCTGCGGTGCGTTCCAGCCGCTGCCGGCCTTTTCCAGGTCCAGTGTGACCTTGGCGCCGTACGGCGGATCGGTTTCGAGCAGTTTCTTCAGCGCCTCGCCGGCCTTGGCGCCGTCCAGCGTCGGCGGCACGCGCAACGACAGCTTCACCGCCGTCGACGGCCGCAGGACGTTGCCGGCACTGGCCAGCGGCGGCATGCCGTCGACGCCGGTGACCGACAGTTGCGGGCGCCAGGTGCGGTTGAGAACCAGCTCGGCAAGATCGTCCGTCACCGGCTGCATGCCCTCGACGAACGGGAATTTGTCGTAGATGTCGTTGCCCAGCGTCGCGGCGACCACCTTGGCCTGCTCGACGCGCTGCGCCGGGATTTCGACGTGGAAGTCGCTGGGCTTGATCTGGCCGCTGGTCTCGTCCTCGAGTCGTGACAGCAGCTGACGCAGCACGCGGAAGCTCGATGCGACGACGCCGGACGCATCGCCCGAGTGCACGCCCTCGGTCAGCACCTGCACGCGCAGATTGCCGCCGGTGAGACCGCGCAGGCTGGTGGTCAGCCATAGCTGCTCGTAGTTGCCGCAGCCGGAGTCGAGGCAGATCACCAGCGACGGGCTGCCGATGCGCGGCGCCAGATGATCGACGTAGAACGGCAGATCGTAGCTGCCTGATTCCTCGCAGGCCTCGATCATCACCACGCAGCGCGCCTGCGGCAGACCCTGATCGCGCAGCGCCAGCAGCGCCGCCAGCGAGCCGAAGATCGCATAGCCGTCGTCGGCGCCGCCGCGACCATAGAGCTTGTCGCCTTCGCGGCGCGGAATCCACGGGCCGTAGCCTTCGGCCCAGCCGGTCATTTCCGGCTGTTTGTCGAGATGGCCGTAGAGCAGCACGCAGTCGTCGTTGGAGCCGCCATTGGCGGCCGGCACGTCAATGTAGATCAGCGGCGTGCGGCCCGGCAGGCGCACGACTTCCAGCGTCGCGTCGCCCAGCGCCGGCAGCTTGCTGCGCGCCCAGTTCTCCATCAGCTTGACCGCGGCGTCCATGTAGCCGTGCTCGACCCACTGCGGATCGAACATCGGGCTCTTGTTGGGGATGCGGATGTAGTCGATGAGCTGGGGGACGATTTCGTCTTCCCAGAGGGCGTCGACGAAGGCGGTGATCTTTTCGGTATTCATGAGTGCGTCTGGTTTTCCGGTGTACCGCCTATTGTGCCGCGTGATCGGCAGCGGCGATCGGGGGAGATACCCCAGGCACGGCGCGCCTGGGGTGCAGCTCACGCATGAGCTGCAGATTGCGCAGATGATGTGGAACAAACGCGGTTCTGCGCAGTTCGTCTGCGTCAATCTGCGCAATCTGTGGTTAACGCTTTTCGCCGCTGCTTAACCGTCGAACAGATCGACGATGCGCGCCTGCGGCCGGCCGTGGCCGACGCGCAGGTGGGCGACGGTCACCGGCAACGAGAAGCGGCGCGGGCCGGCGCTGCCGGGATTGATGTAGAGCACGCCGTTGCGCGTTTCGATCTTCGGCCGGTGCGAATGGCCGGCGACGACGATGCTCACGCCGTCGGCGCTCGGGTCGATCGCCAGCGTCTTCAGATCATGTAGCAGATGCAATTGCTGGCCGCCGGCGTCGAAGGTCTGCGTCTCCGGCGTCGCCTGCGCCCAGGCGTCGGTGTCGTTATTGCCGCGCACCGCAACCAGCGGCGCGATCTCGCGCAGGCGATCGAGAATCTCGGGCGCGCCGATGTCGCCGGCATGGACGATCAGGTCGCTGCCTTGCAGCGCGGCCAGCGCCTCGGGGCGCAGCAGGCCGTGGGTGTCGGAAATCAGGCCGATGTTCATCGGCACAAGATCGGCGCCGCGGCGCCGATGTGCAAGTGACTGCTGGCAGGGCGGGTGATGATGGCTATAGTCGCAGGAGCTTGGTGAACGGGGAGCTGACCCAATGAGGGCCGACGACGCGCCGCTGTGGCGGGCGCAATTCAATCCGCTGATCCGCCCGTATCTGGTGCTGACCGTGGGGTTGACGATGGCGCTGACCATCGTCGGTCTGCCGCTGGCGGTGATCTGGTTCTGCGGCGTCGGCCAGTGGTGGGCGCGCCATTATTTCGAGCGTCTTGAATGCGAACTCGACGCGCGCACGCTGCGCTACCGCAAGGGCATCCTGCTGACGGTCGAGAAGACCATCCCGCTCGAAAACATCCAGGACGTGACCTTCGTCGAGGGGCCGGTGCTGAAGCGCTTCGAACTGGCCATTCTCAAGTTCGAGACCGCTGGGCAGAGTCAGCGCCAGGCCAACGACATGCGCCTGATCGGTATCGTCGACGCGCAGACCTTTCGCAACTGCATCTTCGAGGCGCGTCGGGTGCTGCGCGAGCGGCCGGAGGTCGCGCCGCCGACCGGCGATCCGCAGCACGCCGCGCTCGACGACATTCGCCGTCAGCTCGATACCATCATCGCCCTGCTGCGCGAGCGTCGGTAGCCGGCACCGGTTCAGTTTGCGGACATACGCAGCGGGCGATACTGAACGGCTGAGCCGTATGATGCGTCCGACTCAATGAATATCACCATCCTCGTTCTGGCCCTGCTGCTGTGCGTCGCGATGTCCGCGGTGCTGGTGCGCGTTGCGCGCCTGCCGCTGCCGTTGACGCAGATCGCGCTCGGCGCGGCGATCAGCCTGCCGAGTTTCGGCCTGCACGTCGATCTCGAGCCCGAGCTGTTCCTGATGATCTTCATTCCGCCGCTGCTGTTCGCGGACGGCTGGCGCATGCCCAAGCGCGAGTTCTTCCGCTATCGCGAGCGCATCCTCGGGCTGGCATTCGGGCTCGTCCTGTTCACGGTCGTTGCGGTCGGCTATTTGCTGCACTGGATGATTCCCGACCTGCCGCTGTCGGCGTGCTTCGCACTGGCGGCGGTGCTGTCGCCGACCGACGCGGTGTCGGTCTCGGCGCTGGCCGGCCGCGCCGGCATTCCCAAACAGCTGATGTATGTGCTGCAGGGCGAGGCGCTGATGAACGACGCGTCGGGCCTGACCGCGTTCAAGTTCGCGACGGCGGCGGCGGTCACCGGTGCGTTCTCGCTGTCGCAGGCGTCGCTGGCCTTCGTGTTCGTCGCCGCTGGCGGCCTCGGCATCGGTGTCGCGCTGGGCTGGGCGCTGGGCTTGTTCCAGAAATGGCTGTCGGGCTGGACCGAGATCGAGGCGCAGGGCTCGATCGTGCTGATCCTGCTGCTGCCGTTCGCCGCCTACCTGATGGCCGAAGAACTCGGCGCGTCCGGCATTCTCGCGGCCGTCGCCGCTGGCATGACGCTCAACCTCAAGAGCGCGACCATGGATCCCGGCGCGCACGCGCGCATCGCCTCGACGCACATCTGGTCGATGATCGAATACGTGCTCAACGGCGTGATCTTCGTGCTGCTTGGTCTGCAGCTGCCGGACATCATCGGTCGCGCACTCGACTACGCCTGGCACGCGGCCGGCATCCAGGGTACCGGCCTGCTGCTCGGCTACGCGTTGGCGACCGCGGCGGCGCTGATCATCGTGCGCCTGGTCTGGGTCTGGGTGCTGCTCCATGTCACACGCTTCTACGCGAGCTGGCGCGGCGACAAAACGCGGCCGCCACCACACAATCGCCTGCTGTGGGCGACGGCGTTTTCCGGCGTGCGCGGCGGCATCACGCTGGCCGGTGTGCTGTCGGTGCCGTTCACACTCGACAGCGGCGAGCTGTTCCCCGGCCGCAATCTGATGATCTTTCTGGCGGCGACGGTGATCCTCGTCTCGCTGATCGCGGCCGCCATTGCGCTGCCGCTGCTGTTGCGCGGCATCTCGGTCGGCGAGGACCCGGAAACCGAAGAGGAGCGGCTGGCGCGCATGCGTGCCTGCGAGGCGGCCGTCGCCGCCATTTCCAAGCACGCCGAGCGGGCTGCACATCACCACAAGGACGACGAAGACGACGGTGCCGGGCAGCAGATGAGCATCGCTGCCGGTCGCCTGATCGACAGCTACGAAGTGCGGATCAAGGGCTTGCGCGACGAGCACGCCACCAAGGAATCGATGGCCGAGCGTACGGCCGCCGACGGAGACCTGCGTCTGGTCGGCATTCAGGCCGAGCGCGGCGAGCTGATGCGCATGCATGCCCGCAACGAGATCAACGAGACGGTGCTGAACTCGCTGCTCTATGAAATCGACGTGCGCGAGTCGGCATTGCATCTGCGACAGGGCAAACGACCGGCCGGCCACTGACGGTCGGCGGCGGCGTGCGACGATGCGCGCCAACCGCCCCGGAATTGCCACACGAGCCAACAGCCACCCGTCGTCATCAGAGCCGGCGATGCCCTGCTGTTGAGTCGCGACGCCGTCGGGCGCTACAGCCGGCGTCACGAGGACGGCCGCGTTTGCCGCCAGGCGTTGCCATCCGCCCGGCTTATGCCGAATAGCCGCCGTCGATCGTCAGGCTGGCGCCGTTGACGTAGCCGGCTTCCGGACCACAAGGCACTGCCGCGGCAAATGCCTGTTTTGCAGGCGACGTCGCTCCGCGATGGTGCAGTGAATCATTCGTTTCACGTATCGATGTCTCGTTTTTTGGAATTTCCGGTGCGGTGGCGTGACGTCTAAGGTGCCCCGGTTCTCCTGGATCGGTGTCGTCATGAAAGCGGCTGGACTGGCGCGGGGTTTGGTGCTCGCGGCGTTGCTTGGTGGTGTCGGCTCGGCGGCGGCCAGCAGCGGCCGTTTCGTGCATCCGCGCTCGGTGCCGCGGATCTATCACGACGGCTGGATCGATCTGAACAAGAACGGCAAGCGCGACGTTTATGAAGACGCGCGCGCGCCGATCGACGCCCGCATCGACGATCTGCTGTCGCGCATGAGCAGCTACGAGAAGACTGCACAGTTGGTGACGCTGTACGGTTATCCGCGCGTGCTCAAGGACGAGCTGCCGACGCCGGCCTGGAAGCAGGCATTCTGGAAGGACGGCATCGGCAATATCGACGAGCAGTCGAACGGCAACACCGGCTGGACGCACAACCTGCCGAATCCAAAGTACGACCTGCCGTGGAGCCTGCACGCGCGCGCGCTCAACGAGGTGCAGCGCTTCTTCGTCGAGGACACGCGGCTCGGCATTCCGGCCGATTTCACCGACGAGGGCATCCGCGGCGTGATGCACGCCAAGGCGACCAGCTTTCCGTCGGAGCTCGCCGTCGCCAGTACCTGGGACGCGCCGTTGGTGCGGCAGATCGGCGAGGTCACCGGTCGCGAAGCGCGTGCGCTCGGCTATACCAACGTCTATTCGCCGGTGCTCGATGTGGCCCGCGATCCGCGCTGGGGCCGTACCGCCGACAGCTACTCGGAAGACCCGTATCTGACTGGTGCGCTGGGCCTGCAGCAGGTGCTGGGCCTGCAGTCGCAGGGCGTGGCGTCGACGCTCAAGCACTACGCTGCGTACAGTGTGCCGAAGGGCGGCCGTGACGGCGAGGCGCGCACCGATCCGCAGATCACTTGGCGCGAGCTGCAGACGGTGTTCCTGCCGCCGTTCCGCAAGGCCGTCGAGCAGGGCCGCGCGATGGGGGTGATGGCCTCGTACAACGATTACGACGGCATCCCGATCGAGGCCAGCAAGCAGTTTTTGACCGACATCCTGCGCGGCCAATGGGGTTTTCGCGGCTATGTCGTGTCGGACAGCGGCGCCGTCGAGTTCATCCATACCAAGCATCGCACGGCGGCCACCGCCGAGGATGCCGTGCGCCAGGCGGTCGAGGCCGGGCTCGACGTGCGCACCAACTTCACGCCGCCCGAGGACTACGCGAAGCTGATGCGCGATCTGTTGCGCAAGGGCCAGTTGTCGATGGCGACGATCGACGCGCGCGTGCGCGACGTCTTGCGTGTGAAGTTCGAGCTGGGCTTGTTCGATCATCCGTACGTCGACGATCCGGCGCAGACCGACCGCATCGTCCGCTCACCTGCGAATCAGGCGGTCGCGGCACGCGCGTCGCGCGAGTCCATCATCCTGCTCAAGAACGATGGCGACGCCTTGCCGCTGAGCAAGAAGCTGCGCCGCGTGCTGGTCGCCGGGCCGCTGGCGAACAACCCGGACGCCTGGTGGTCGCGGTACGGGCCGCAGCAACTCGACTTCGTCACGCCGCTGGCCGGCATCCGCGCCAAGCTCGGTGCCGGCGTCGAGGTTCGCTACGAAAAGGGCGTCGACGCCCAGGACGCGGCGTTCCCGGAGAGCGATGTCTACAAAGATCCGCCCGATGCGACGGTGCGCGCCGGCATCGAGCGGGCGGTCGCGGCGGCGCAGGACGTCGACGAAATCATCGCCGTGCTCGGCGAGCCCGATGCGCTGGCGCGCGAGTCGGCGAGCCGCATCAGCCTCAATCTGCCGGGTTATCAGGAAGAACTGCTGCAGGCCCTGGCGGCGACCGGCAAGCCGCTGGTGCTGGTGCTGAGCAACGGCCGTCCGCTGTCGATCAATTGGGCCGTGAAGCACGTGCCGGCGATCGTCGAGATGTGGTTCCCGGCCGAGGACGCCGGCAACGCGCTGGCCGACGTGCTGTTCGGCGATTACGACCCGGCCGGACGCCTGCCGGTCACGATGCCGAAGAGCGTCGGCCAGCTGCCGATGAACTTCCCGGCGCATCCCGGCTCGCAGGCGCATGACGGCGGCCAGGTCGACGGCGTGCTCTATCCGTTCGGCCACGGCCTGAGCTACACACGCTTCGCGTATTCGAACCTGCACATCACGCCGCAGCAACAGGGACCGCAGGGCAATATCGAGGTCTCGTTCGACGTGCGCAACGTCGGCCAGCGCGCCGGCGACGAGGTCGCGCAGCTCTACCTGCGCGACGACTACAGCAGCGTCATCGGCTTCGAAAAGGAACTGCATGGTTTCGCGCGCGTGCACTTGCAGCCGGGCGAGACACGCACGCTGCGTTTCACGCTGGGGCCGGACGATCTAGCGTTGTACGACCGTTTGCATCAATGGACGGTCGAACCGGGCCGCTTCACGGTGATGGTCGGCGCGTCGTCGCAGGACATTCGCCTGAACGGTGGTTTCGATATCGTCGGCGACGGCGTACACGAACAAGCGGCACCGCCGACCGATACGACCGATCCACGCTGAGGCGGCTCGCGCCGGCAGCGCGGATCGGTGTCGCGGCTCGCGGCTCGCGGCGCTCCTGCAGGAGATGCGTGCGCTTTTGTAGGAGCGGCGCGAGCCGCGACCTGCAGGCCTGCATCACCGGACCTCGGCTTCGTGGATTGCGGCGGACGTTGTCGTCGCGGCCGCGCCGCGCGTGCCCGGCTATCGGCGAACGGCGGCCGCGCGGGGTGTCGCGGCTTGCGCCGCTCCCACAGGGGCGGTGGTTGTCTTTGTAGGAGTGGCGCCAGCCGCGACACCCAAGCCTGGACCGCTGCGCCTCAGGCCCACGGATCGTAGCTGCCGATCCACCAGATGTGGCCCTCCGGATCGCGGCAGGCGTAGCCCTTGCCGCCGTAGTCTTGCGCGGTCAGCGGGTCGACGATCTCGGCGCCGGCGGCCACGGCGTGCGCGTAGTGCGCGTCGCAGTCGCCAACGATCAGACAGCTGCACTGCGTCTGCCGGCCGCTCACTTCGTCAGGTTGCGCCATGCGCCGCCCCCATTCGTCGTCGCCGGCCGAGCTGAGCATCACCATGCCGTTGCCGAAGCTCAGCTGCGCGTGGGCAATGCCGCCGTCATCACCCGGCACGACCAGCCGCTGTTCGAAGCCGAGCGTGCTGCACAGCCAGTCGATCGCCGCTGGCGCGTCACGGTAGCGCAGCGTCGGAATGATGGTGGTGCGGGTTGTAGCAGCGAGGCTCATGGTCGTTCTCCGTTCGCAGACGGCAAGGCTGCATCGCTTCAGGGGTTGGCGGCAAGCGCTCGCGATTCGCCCTGGCGCAGTAGCCAGAAGTCGCGCTCGCTCAGGCCCGCGTCGGCGAGCGCTGCGCGCAGCAACTGCGGCGGCTCGTCGAGGGCGTCATCGGCCAGTTCGAATACGCCCCAGTGAATCGCCAACGAGTGGCGTGCGCCGAGGATGCGGTGCGCACGCACCGCCTCGGCCGGGTCGATGTGTTGGCCCTGCATGAACCAGCGCGGCGCGTAGGCGCCGATCGGCAGGGCCGCCAGATCGATGGCGCCGACGCGCTGCGGAATCTCGGCGATGCCGTCCCACCAGCCGATGTCGCCGGCGAAGTAGACGCGGGTGTTGTCGGCGTGAACGGTCCAGCCACACCACAGCGTGCGGTTGCGATCCCAGGGCGTGCGGGCGCTCCAGTGCTGGGCCGGCACGCAACGAATGTCGAGGCCGTGATGCGCAGCGCCGTCCCACCAGTCATATTCGTCGACGTCGTCCGCGCCGAACGCTTTCAGCGTGGCGGCCAGGCCCAGCGGCGTGAAGAATTTCGTCGTATATCCGCCGCGCTGGGCGCGCCGCACCAGCGCGCGTACGGTGCCGCGGTCCAGATGGTCGTAGTGACTGTGTGAGATCAGCACCACGTCGATCGGCGGCAGCGCATCGACGGCGGCGGCGGCCGGCAACTTGCGCGCCGGCCCGGCAAACGACAGCGGCGACGCGCGTGCTCCCAGCACCGGGTCGGTCAGCACCCACAGGCCGCCGATGCGCAGCAGCAGGCAAGCGTGGCCGAGCCACCAGATTCGCGGTTGCGGATCGCGTTCGGCGATCGAGAAGTCGGCATCGACGCGCCATTCCGCGGTGAACGCCGGATAGCCCGCGGCCGGCGGCTTCGGTACGCCGGCGGCGCGACGCTCGCGGCGCCAGCGCCAGAAGTCGCCGCCGATCGGTCGCTCCGGTCCCGGATTGACGAAGCCGTGCGGTCGGTGATGCGACCGCGCCGGATCGTAGTACGGATTGCGATAGGCCATGGCGATCGCCTAGGTGCGTTCGCTGGCCGGAACGTCGAAGACCTGACGCAGGTAGGCCAGATACGACGGATCATCGGCCATCACCTTGCCCGGATCGTCGCTGAGCTTGATGACCGGCTGGCCGTTGCAGCGCACCATCTTGATGACGATGTTGAGCGGCGTCGGGCCGGCATCGTTGGTCAGGTTGGTGCCGATGCCGAACGCCAGCCGCGTGCGGCCGCGGAAGCGCCGGTTCAGCTCCAGAATGCGCGGAATCGTCAGGCTGTCGCTGAACACCAGGCTCTTGCTGGTCGGGTCGACGCGCATCTGCTGGTAGTGCTCGAGCACGCGTTCGCCCCAGACGAAGGGATCGCCCGAGTCGTGGCGCGCACCGTCGAACAGCTTGCAGAAGTACAGGTCGAAATCACGCAGGAAGGCGTCGAGGCCGTAGGTATCCGACAGCGCGATGCCAAGATCGCCGCGATATTCGTGTGCCCAGCGATCGAAGGCGAAGCTTTGTGCGTCGCGCAGCCGCGGACCGAGTGCCTGGCAGGCTTGCAGGTATTCATGTCCCATGCTGCCGAGCGGCGTCAGGCCGTGAATCATGGCGTGACGGACGTTGCTGGTGCCGGCCAGTCGCGGCCCCAGCGTGTCGGCCAGCATGACGATCAGCTCGTCGTGCCAGTCCGCCGAGTAGCGGCGCCGTGTGCCGTAGTCGGCGATGCGGCAGGCGTCGTCGCCGAACTGCTTGAGCATCGCCATCTTGTCGCGCAGCCGTGCCCGCGCCGTCGACAGGTCCGGCTGTGGCTGCAGGTGGCGGAACCAGCACTCGCTGATGATCGCCAGCAGCGGAATCTCGAACAGTATGGTGTGCAGCCACGGGCCGCGCACGATCAGTTCGATGCCGCCGTTCTGATCGGGGGCGGTGCCGAGCTGCACGTACTTGGCGTTGAGCCGGAACAGGCCGAGGAAGTCGACGAAATCCGGCTCCATGAAGCGCAGGCTACGCAGCCAGTCCAGCTCGGCTTCGCTGAAGCGCAGTTCGCACAGCGCATCGATCTCGGCGCGGATCGCGTCCAGGCATGGCGCCAGATCGATGCCGGACGTGCGGCAGCGGAAGCGGTATTCGACTTCGGCCGCCGGGAACTGATGCAGGACCACCTGCATCATCGTGAACTTGTAGAGGTCGGTGTCGAGCAGAGAGCGGATGATCATGGTCGCGAAGATAACGGGCCGCCGAGATGGCCGCCATGGGCGCTGCGCTGTGAACTTATCCACAGTGCCTAGATCATAACCACCGCCGAGGGTATTTCACGTTGCGCCCGTGCCCATAATCGAATCGCACAGGCAGGGGTGGCGTGCGATGAGCCTGTTTTCGGGGACGACCAATTTTCTTGCGCACGGCTATTGCCTGGCGTGGGATCCGGGGCTGGTGTTTGCCGACGTTGCGGCGAACGCATTGATCGTGCTCGCCTACTACTCGATTCCCATCACCCTGATGGTCTTCATCCCGCGCAATCCCAGTCTGCATTTCAACTGGGTGTTCGCGATGTTCAGCCTGTTCATCTTCGCCTGCGGCACGGGCCATCTGCTCGACATCGTCAGCATCTGGATTCCGGTCTACCGCTTCGACGTCAGCGTGCGCATCGTCACCGCGGTGGCGTCGGTGGCCACGGCGTTGATGATCTGGCCGATCCTGCCCAAGGCGACCGCCGTGCTGCAGTTCAGCAGCGCCGCGCGCGATTCGCTACGCCGCATGAACGAGGAACTGCAGCGCAGTCACGACGAACTCGCGCGCAGTCACGAGCGCTTCATGCTGACCTTGAAAAACGCGCCGATCGGCTTTGCGATCGTCGACCTCGACGGCCGCTTCGAGAGCGTCAATCCGGCGCTGTACGAAATGCTCGGCTATACGGAAGCGGAACTGCTGACCAAGAATTTCCGTGATGTCACGCACCCCGACGACCTGCCCGGCGCCGAGGCCAAGGCGTTGCAGCTGTCGCGCGGCGAGATCGATCGCTATCGCCTGCAGAAGCGCTACCTGCACGGCAGCGGCGACGTGGTGTTCGTGCAGCTCGACGTTTCGATGCTGCGCTTGCCGGACGGTCGTCCGCTGCACTTCATCGCGCAGGTGCAGGACATCGGTGGGCGGATCGAGCGCGAGCGTACCCTGCAGTGGCGCGCGACCACCGACGAGCTGACCGGGCTGTTGAACCGGCGTGCGTTCTTCGACGAGGCGGCGCGGGTGTTGTCGCGGGTGCAGCGCAGCGGTAGCCCGGCGGTATTGCTGATGATCGACGTCGATCGCTTCAAGGCGATCAACGATACACACGGCCACGCCGTTGGTGACCGGGTGCTGGCGGCCATGAAGCGCTTCATCGAGCCGCGGTTGCGCAGTGGCGATCTGCTGGCAAGGCTGGGTGGCGAGGAGTTCGGTGTGTTGCTGCCCGATGCCGACGTCGATGCCGCACAGGAGATTGCCGAGCGCGTGCGATGCGCCATTGCGGAGGCCGACTTCGAAACGGTGGTTGGCTGCGCCGTGAAACTGACCGCGTCGATCGGCCTGGCGCCGGTCGACGGGATGTCGACGATCCACCAAGCGGTGGATCGTGCCGATCAGGCGATGTATCGAGCCAAGCAACTCGGCCGCAATCGTCTGATCGCGGTTTGATCGGGCGCGCGTCGTCGGCGTCAGTCGGTGCCGCCGACGGCGCGGTCGCAGAAGTCGACGATGGCGCGCACCAAGGCCTGATCCGAGCGCCGTCCGCCGGCATGCTCGACCGGGCGCACCAGCGCCTCGGTGAACGCCCCGACGATGCACGCGGCCCCGACATCGACCGACTGCTTGGGGAACTCGCCACTGGCCATGCCCGCGCGCAGTACGCGCTTGAAGACGTCGCCGAAATCGCGGCGGCAGAGAATACGCGCGGCTTCAACGTCCGGGTCGGCCGGCTCGGCGATGAACGCGAAGGCCAGGTGCGGCCCCTTTAGCGCGCGCCGCGCAAATGACGCGACGGCCGCGCGCAAACGCTCGCGTGCGCTGCCATCGCCGTCGACGATCGCGGTCAGGATTTCGCACTCATGGGCGACGGCCGAAGTCAGGACCTCGACGAACAACACCGACTTCGACGGAAAGTAGCGATAGATCGCGCCGGTCGACAGGCCGGAGACGCGCGCCACGGCGGTGATCGAGGCCGCGCGAAAGCCGCCTTCGGCGACCAGCTGGCGGGCCGCCGCCAGAATTCGCGCGCGGTTCTCGCTGAGCCGCTCCTGCATCAATGCCGAACGTTGATAAGCCATCGTGGACAGATAATAGTGAACGAGCCTTAGTTTTGTGAACGCCGATTCACTTTTTGGCGGCGCGCGCATAGACTGCGCCGGCTGCCGCCGAAAATCCAGGCATAAACGGCGCGCGGCAGCCCCGTATGCATCACGAGCACGCCGAGCGTGTGATCTGGAGGATAGAGATGAGCAGCCCGTCCCTGAACTTTGCGCTGGGCGAGGACGTCGACCAGCTGCGCGAGGCCGTGCAGGCGTTCGCGCGTCGCGAAGTCGCACCGCTTGCCGCGCAGGCCGACGCCGACAACGCCTTCCCCAACGCGTTGTGGCCGAAGTTCGGCGAACTCGGCGTGCTGGGCCTGACCGTCGAGGAGGAATACGGCGGGACCAACCTCGGCTATCTGGCGCATGTGGTGGCTATGGAGGAAATCTCGCGCGCCTGCTCGGCGATCGGCCTGTCGTACGGCGCGCACTCCAATCTGTGCGTCAACCAGATCCGCAAGAACGGCACGGACGCGCAGAAGCGCCAGTACCTGCCGAAGCTGATCAGCGGCGAGCACATCGGCGCGCTGGCGATGAGTGAACCGGGCGCCGGGTCGGACGTGGTCGGCATGAAGCTGCGCGCCGACAAGAAGGGCGACCGTTACGTACTCAACGGCAACAAGATGTGGATCACCAACGGCCCGGATGCCGACACGCTGGTCGTCTACGCCAAGACCGACCCGAGCGCCGGCTCGCGCGGCATGACGGCGTTTCTGATCGAGAAGGGCTTCAAGGGCTTCTCCACGGCGCAGAAGCTCGACAAGCTCGGCATGCGCGGCTCGAACACCTGCGAGCTGGTGTTCGTCGATTGCGAGGTGCCGGCCGAGAACGTGCTCGGCGCCGAGGGGCGCGGCGTCAATGTGCTGATGTCGGGCCTCGACTACGAGCGCGTGGTCCTGTCGGGCGGTCCGCTCGGCATCATGGCCGCCTGCCTCGACGTGGTCGTGCCGTATGTGCACGAGCGCAAGCAGTTCGGCCAGAGTATCGGTGAGTTCCAGCTGATGCAGGCCAAGCTTGCCGACATGTACGTCGGCCTCAACGCCTGCCGCGCCTACGTCTATGCGGTGGCCAGGGCCTGCGACCGTGGCGAGACCACGCGCAAGGATGCCGCCGGTGCAATTCTGTATGCGGCAGAGAAGGCGACGTGGATGGCCGGGCAGGCGATCCAGGCGCTGGGCGGCAACGGCTACATCAACGAGTTTTCGACCGGCCGCTTGTGGCGCGACGCCAAGCTCTACGAAATCGGCGCGGGCACCTCGGAGATTCGCCGCATGCTGATCGGCCGCGAGCTGTTCTCGGAGACCCGCGCATGAGCGTGATCGCGTCCAAGTTGCGCGCCGGCAGCGACGAATTCCGCGCCAATGCGGCGCGGACCCGCGAACTGGTCGAGACGCTGCGCGCAACCACCGCGCAGGCGGCATTGGGCGGCTCCGAGGCGGCGCGCGCCAAGCACGTCGGTCGCGGCAAGCTGCTGGTGCGCGAGCGCATCGACACTGTGCTCGATCCCGGCTCGCCGTTTCTCGAACTGTCGCCGCTGGCCGCGCATGGCATGTACGGCGGCGAGATCGCATCGGCCGGCGTTGTCGCCGGCATCGGCGCGATCAACGGCCGCGAATGCATGGTCGTCGCCAACGACGCGACGGTGAAGGGCGGCACCTACTATCCGATCACGGTCAAGAAGCATCTGCGCGCGCAGGAAGTGGCGCGCGAGAACCGCCTGCCCTGCGTCTACCTCGTCGATTCCGGCGGCGCGTTCCTGCCGATGCAGGACGACGTGTTTCCGGACAAGGAGCACTTCGGCCGCATCTTCTTCAATCAGGCCAACCTGTCGGCGCTCGGCATTCCGCAGATCGCCTGCGTGATGGGTTCGTGCACGGCCGGCGGCGCCTACGTGCCGGCGATGAGCGACGAAACCGTCATCGTCAAGGAGCAGGGCACGATCTTCCTTGGTGGCCCGCCGCTGGTGAAGGCGGCGACCGGCGAGGTGGTCAGCGCCGAGGACCTCGGCGGCGCCGACGTGCACACGCGCATTTCCGGCGTTGCCGACCACTACGCCGAGAACGATCATCACGCGCTGGCGATGGTGCGCCGCATCGTCGGCAATCTGAATCTGCGCAAGCAGCCGGGCGTCGACCTGCGCGCGCCGGAAGCGCCGCGCTACGACCCCGACGAGCTCTATGGCGTGATCCCGGCCGACACGCGCAAGCCTTACGACGTGCGCGAGGTGATCGCGCGCATCGTCGACGGCTCACGGCTCGATGAGTTCAAGTCGCGCTATGGCACGACCTTGGTGACGGGCTTCGCGCACGTGCACGGCTACCCGGTCGGCATCGTCGCCAACAACGGCATCCTGTTCTCGGAGTCCGCGCAGAAGGGTGCGCACTTCATCGAGCTGTGCGCGCAGCGCGGCATCCCGCTGGTCTTCCTGCAGAACATCTCCGGCTTCATGGTCGGCCGCAAGTACGAGAACGGCGGCATCGCCAAGGACGGCGCGAAGATGGTGACGGCGGTGGCGACCGCACAAGTGCCGAAGTTCACGTTCCTGATCGGCGGCTCGTTCGGCGCCGGCAACTATGGCATGTGCGGCCGCGCGTATTCGCCGCGCTTTTTGTGGAGCTGGCCGAACTCGCGGATCTCGGTGATGGGTGGCGAGCAGGCTGCGAGCGTGTTGGCGACGGTGCGACGCGACGCGCTCGAAGCGCAGGGCAAGACCTGGAGCGCGACCGACGAGGAAGCGTTCAAGGCGCCGACCCGCGCGCAGTTCGATCTGCAGAGCGATCCGTATTACGCCACCGCGCGGCTCTGGGACGACGGCATCGTCGATCCCGCACAGACCCGGCGCGTGCTCGGTCTGGCGCTGTCGGCGGCGCTCAACGCGCCGATTCCGCCGACGCGCTTCGGCGTGTTCCGGATGTGACGATGGCCAGCCTCGAATCGACCGTCGAGATCGAACGCGCTGGCGGCGTCGCGCGGCTGTGGCTGAACCGCGCCGACGTGCACAACGCCTTCAACGAAACCCTGATCGCCGAACTGACCGCCGCGCTGCAGGCGCTCGATGCGGACGCCGGCGTGCGCGTCGTCGTGCTCGGCGGCCGCGGCAAGAGCTTTTGCGCCGGCGCCGATCTCGCCTGGATGCGGCGCATGGCGTCGTACCGCCATGACGAGAACCTTGCCGATGCCGAGCGTCTGGCGGCGCTGCTGCGCATGCTGCACGGCATGACCAAGCCGACCGTGGCGCGCGTGCAGGGCGCGGCGCTGGGCGGCGGCACCGGCCTAGTCGCGGCCTGCGACATCGTACTGGCGACGCCGCAGGCGAGCTTCGGTACCACCGAGGTTCGCCTCGGCCTGATTCCGGCGACGATCAGCCCGTACGTGCTGCAGGCGATCGGCGCGCGTGCCGCGCAACGCTACTTCCTCAGCGGCGAGCGTATCGACGCCGCCGAGGCGCAGCGCATCGGCCTCGTGCACGAGGTCTGCGAGGCGGACGTGCTCGATGCGCGCCTCGATGCGATGCTGGCGGCGCTGCTGGCCGGCGCGCCACAGGCCCAGGCCGACGCCAAGCGACTGATCGCCGATGTCGCCGGCCGCCCGATCGACGAGGCGCTGATCGCCGACACCTCCCGCCGTATCGCACAGACCCGTGCCGCCGCCGAAGCGCGCGACGGCATCGCCGCGTTCTTCGACAAGCGCCGGCCGTCCTGGAGTGCCCGCTGATGTTCACCAAGATCCTGATCGCCAATCGCGGCGAAATCGCCTGTCGCATCATCGCCACCTGCCGCCGCCTCGGCATTGCCACCGTCGCCGTCTATTCCGAGGCCGACGCCGCTGCCCGCCACGTGCGGCTTGCCGATGAGGCCTATGAGGTCGGCCCGGCGGCGGCGCGCGACAGCTATCTGCGCGCCGAACGCATCATCGACGTCGCCACGCGCAGCGGCGCGCAGGCCGTTCATCCCGGCTACGGCTTTTTGTCCGAGAACGAGGCGTTTGCGCAGGCCTGCGCCGATGCCGGCCTGGTGTTCATCGGCCCACCGGTCGGCGCGATCCGCGCGATGGGTTCGAAGTCGGCGGCCAAGGCGCTGATGAAGCAGGCCGGCGTGCCGCTGGTGCCCGGCTACCACGGCGACGAGCAGGCGCCGGCGTTCCTGCGCGAACAGGCCGACCGCATCGGCTATCCGGTGCTGATCAAGGCGTCGGCCGGCGGCGGCGGCAAGGGCATGCGCGTCGTCGAGCGCGGCGACGATTTCGCGGCGGCGTTGGCGTCGTGCCAGCGCGAAGCCAGCGCCAGCTTCGGCGATGCGCACATGTTGATCGAGAAATATCTGCAGCAGCCGCAACACATCGAGATCCAGGTGTTTGGCGATACGCACGGCAATATCGTCAGCCTGCATGAGCGTGACTGCTCGGCGCAGCGCCGGCATCAGAAGGTGATCGAGGAAGCGCCGGCGCCGGGCATGAGTGCGCAGCAGCGCGCGGCGATGGGGCAGGCCGCACGCGATGCCGCGCAGGCGGTGGCCTATGTCGGCGCCGGTACGGTCGAGTTCATCGCCGACGCGCAGGGCCATTTTTACTTCATGGAAATGAACACGCGGCTGCAGGTCGAGCATCCGGTGACGGAGATGATCACCGGTCTCGATCTCGTCGAGTGGCAGCTACGCATCGCCTCGGGCGAACCGCTGCCGCTGCGCGAAGGCCAGGTGCCGCTGCGCGGTCACTCGATCGAGGTCCGCGTCTACGCCGAGGAGCCGGCCAAGGGCTTCCTGCCGGCTATCGGCACGCTGCTGCATTACGCGCCGCCGTCGGTTTCGGCGCACGTGCGTCTCGACAGCGGCGTCGAAGGCGGCGACGCGATCTCGCCGCACTACGATCCGATGATCGCCAAGCTGATCGTCTGGGACGAAACGCGCGAGCGCGCCATCGAGCGCATGCTCGGCGCCCTGGCGGCGTTTCGCATCGTCGGCGTCGGCAACAACATCGAGTTCCTGTCGCGGCTGATCGACCATGCTTCGTTCCGTGCCGGGCAGGTCGACACCGGTTTGATCGAACGCGAACGCGACATCCTGCTCGCCGTCGACGACGATGTGCCGCGCGCCGCGCTCGACGCCGCGACGCTGTGGACGTTGCGAGCACAGCGCCAGCGTGCCGCCGGGCTGGTGCCGGCCACCGATGCGCAATCGCCGTGGGCGAGCGGCGACGGCTGGCGTCTCAACGGCACCCACCAGCAGACCCTGGGCTTTCGTTGCGGTGAGCGCGAGTTCGCTGTCGTTGTCGGTGCGCAAGGTCGTGCCTGCATCGTCGACGGTCAGGCGATCGACTGGCAGGCCGACGGCGACGCCTTCGAGGTCACCCGCGCCGGTCGTCGCGCGCAGGTGCATGTCGTCGCCGACGGCGACCGCCTGCATGTGTTCGACGGCCACGGTCATCGTGTGCTCGAACGCGACGATCCGCTGGCCCACGCCGGCGAGGACGAAGCGGCCGACGGCGGTCTCGTCGCGCCGATGCCCGGCAAGATCATCGGCCTGTTGGTCGAGGCCGGCGCGGTGGTCGACAAGGGCGCGCCGCTGTTGGTGATGGAGGCGATGAAGATGGAACACACGCTCTGTGCGCCGGCCGCTGGCACGGTCAGCGCGTTTCTCTGCGCGGTTGGCGATCAGGTCGCCGACGGTGCCGAGCTGATCGACTTCGCGCCAGCCGCGCAGGCTGCCGCGTGAGCGCGCTGCCGACGGCGGTGCGCATCGTCGAGGTCGGCGCGCGCGACGGGCTGCAGAACGAGCCGGGCGTGGTGCCGACGGCGACCAAGTTGCAGCTGATCGACGGCCTCGCCGACGCCGGCCTGCGCCACATCGAGGCCACGGCGTTCGTGTCGCCGAAGTGGGTGCCGCAGATGGCCGATCAGCATGCGGTGATGCGCGGCGTGCACAAGCGTGCCGGCGTGCGCTATGGCGCGCTGACGCCGAATCTCAAGGGCTTCGAGGCAGCGTTGGCCGCCGGCGTCGACGAGGTCGCGGTGTTCGGCGCGGCATCCGAGGCATTCACGCAGAAGAACATCAACTGCTCGATCGCCGAAAGCCTGAAGCGCTTCGAGGCCGTGCTCGAGGCCGCGCAGGCGGCGGGTATTCCGGTGCGCTGCTACGTGTCCTGCGCGCTGGGGTGCCCGTACCAGGGCGAGGTCTCGCCGCAGGCGGTGGCCGACGTCGCTGCCGCCGTCCATCAAATGGGCTGCTACGAGATCGCGCTCAGCGACACCATCGGCGTCGGCACGCCGGAGCAGACCAAACGCATGATCGAGGCGGTGCTCAAGGTGGTGCCGATCGGCAAGCTCGCCGGCCATTACCACGATACCTATGCGCAGGCGCTCGGCAACGTCTACGCGTCTTTGCAGATGGGCATGAGTGTGTTCGACAGCTCGGTCGCCGGCCTCGGCGGTTGCCCGTACGCCGACGGCGCGTCCGGCAACGTCGCCAGCGAAGACCTGGTCTATCTGCTGCAGGGCCTGGGCATCGAAACCGGTGTCGACCTCGACCGCCTGGCGACTGTCGGAAGTTTCATTTGTGCCGAGCTCGGCCGTCCGACACGATCTCGCGTGGCGCAAGCGCTCGCCGGCAAGCGGGCGCAACGCGCCTGAGTGACGCGTCACGCTGCTTTGGCAGTGGCGGAAAGCGACGCGTCAGGCATCCCGTATCCAGGCCGGCGGCATCCGGCCGGCCGACCGGCGTATGCTCCGCGCGATGGAGCCGCGGGCGGCTCCTCCTCCGGCGGTGATTTCAGCATGGCGATTGGCGTTTTTGATCTGTTCAAGATCGGTATCGGTCCTTCCAGTTCGCATACCGTGGGGCCGATGCGCGCCGCGCAGCGCTTCGTCGGGCACCTGGATGACGATGGCCGGCTGGCCAGCGTCGCGCGCGTCGCCGTCGAGCTGTACGGCTCGCTCGGCGCCACCGGCAAGGGCCATGGCACCGACAAGGCGGTGATCCTCGGCCTGGAGGGTGAGGCGCCGGATCGTATCGACACCGACAGCATCGACGCACGGCTGGCCAAGGTTCGTGCGAACGGCGAACTGCAGCTCGCCGGCAAGCAGGCCGTCGCGTTTCGCGAGGATCACGATTTCAAGTTCCACAAGCGCCAGTCGCTGCCGTTCCATCCGAACGGCATGCGCTGCACGGCCTACGACGCCGGCGGTGCGGTGTTGCTGAGCAAGGTCTACTACTCGGTCGGCGGCGGCTTCGTCGTCGAGGACGGCGTGGTCGTCAATGTCGAAGCCGACGACGTCGCCGTGCCGTACCCGTTTGCCAGCGGTGCCGAGCTGCTCGCGCAGTGCGCGAACAGCGGCTTGTCGGTCAGTGCACTGATGCTGGAAAACGAAAAGGCGCGCCTGCCCGAATCCGAAATCCGCGCGCGCCTGCTCGAAATCTGGAAGGTCATGCGCAGCTGCATCGACCGTGGCTGCCGCCGCGAGGGCGTGCTGGCTGGCGGCCTGCAGGTCCGTCGTCGTGCTGCGACCTTGTATCGCCGCCTGGCCGGCGCCGACGGTAGCGTCCGTGATCCGCTGCGCGGCATGGACTGGGTCAATCTCTACGCGATCGCCGTCAACGAGGAAAACGCAGCCGGCGGTCGTGTCGTCACCGCGCCGACCAATGGTGCGGCCGGCATCATTCCGGCGGTGCTGCGCTACTACACCGACTTCATTCCCGGTGCCGATGACGACAACATCGTGCGTTTCCTGCTGACGGCGGCGGCCATCGGCCTGCTCTACAAACAGAAGGCGTCGATCTCCGGTGCCGAGGTCGGCTGCCAGGGCGAAGTCGGCGTTGCCTGTTCGATGGCGGCCGGCGCGTTCGCCGAAGTGCTCGGTGGTACGCCGCGCCAGGTCGAGAACGCCGCCGAGATCGGCATGGAACACAACCTCGGCCTGACCTGCGATCCGATCGGCGGACTCGTGCAGGTGCCGTGCATCGAGCGCAATGCGATGGGCGCGGTGAAAGCGATCAACGCCGCGCGCATGGCGATGTCCGGCGACGGCCAGCACTACGTCTCGCTCGACAAGGTCATCGCGACCATGCGCCAGACCGGCGCCGACATGAACGTGAAGTACAAGGAAACCGCGCGCGGCGGTCTGGCCGTCAACATCATCGAGTGCTGATGCGCCGGCGCGTGGAGGTGGTGGGCCCAGCAGGACTCGAACCTGCAACCAAGAGATTATGAGTCTCCTGCTCTAACCATTGAGCTATAGGCCCGCCGTGCGGGGCGCCATATTAATCGAAGCGTCCGCGGTGGGTGCGGGGTCTAGAGGTCGCAGCGCGGCAGCTGGATGGTGACGCACAGGCCGCCGCCATCGCGGTTTCGGGCGCTGATGTGGCCGCCGCTGGCGTCGACGACGCGCTTGGCGATCGCCAGGCCCAGGCCGTAGCCGCCGCTTTCGCGGTCGCGCGCTTCGGAGATGCGCACGAATGGTTGGAATACGGCCTCGAGACGGTCGGGCGGGATGCCTGGGCCGCGATCTTCGACATCGATCATCGCCCATTCGCCGTCGATCCGCAGGTGCACGTCGACGGTGCTGCCGTCGGCGGTGTAGCGCACGGCATTGCGGACGACGTTTTCGGTGGCGCTGTGCAGCAGTGAAGCCTGTCCGCGCGTGGCGGCGTCGGCTTCGATGTGCGGGCGCACCTGAATGTTGCGTGGCTGGGCTTCGAAGCTGGCGTCTTCGCACACCGATTCGACGATGTCGGCGAGGTTGACGTCGTCGTCGTTCAGCGGCGTTTCGCGATGTTCGAGGCGGGCGATCAGCAGCAGCTGGGCGATCATGTCCTCGAGCTTGTCGGCTTCCTGCTCGATGCGGTCGAACTGTGTGCTGGCGTGGCTGTCGCGCGCCAGTTCGGTGGCGACGCGTAGTCTCGCGAGCGGTGAGCGCAGTTCGTGCGAAATGTCGCGCAGCAGCTGTTGTTGCGAGTCCAGCAGGCGCTGCAGGCGCTCGGCCATGTGGTTGAAGTCGCTGGCCAGTTCGCCGATTTCATCACGGCGGGCGGCGGTGACCTCCGGCACGCGGACGTCCAGCCGACCCTCGGCGACGGCGCGGCTGGCCTGCTGCAGCGCGGCGATTGGTTTAGTGATGCGCCGCGCGATGACGATGGCGGCAAGGCTGACGACGATGATGCCGATCGCCAGCAGCAGGGTGGTGTCGATACGCCGCAGATCTGGCCCGCGCGGTGGCGGTAGTACGGCGACCCAGCGCAGGCGGCGACCGTCCTGCGTGACGATGAGGGTGGTCTTGAGGCTGCCGCCACCGGGCAGTTGCACGGCGCGGGTGCCGGATTCGGCGGCTTCGATGGCTTCCCGCAGCCGCGGCGGCGGTGGGCGATCGCTGTGGCTCAGGGGAATGCCGCGTTCGTCGAGCAGCATGCGATAGATGCCGTCGTCGTGACGCTGGTCGTGCAGCCAGCGGCGCAGCGCCCCGCCGCCGCCCTGTTCCCAGGCGACCAGTGCGTCGTGTGCGTCGCGGGTGGCGTCGTAGTCGCTGTAGAACAGTCGCCAGACCTGGGAGCCGAGGGCGAAGCTCATCGTCACGGTGACGATGATCGAGCCGATGAACCAGATGATCAGCCGGGTACGCAGGCGCATGGTGGCGGTCGTCGGAGACTAGGTCGGATCGACGTATAGGTAGCCGCGATTGCGCACCGAGCGCACCCGCGGATTGCCGTCGGCGTGCGGGCCCAGCTTCTGCCGCAGGCGGCTGATGTGCATGTCGATCGAGCGGTCGAAGGCGCCGAGCCGGCGGTTCAACGCGCGTCGCGACAGGTCGTCCTTGGTGATGACCTGGCCGGCGTCTTCTATGAGGATGCGCAGCACGTCGAATTCGGCGCCGGTCAGTTCGATCGCCTGGCCGGACAGGCGCACGGTTCGCGATGCCGGCGTCAGTTCGATGTCGCCACAGCGCAGCACCGTCTGTTCGGCGGTGTTGGGCTGCGAGCGGCGCAGCACGGCGCGCAGGCGCGCTGCCAGCTCACGCGGATTGCAGGGTTTGGGAACGTAATCGTCGGCGCCGAGTTCGAGACCGACGATGCGGTCGATGTCTTCGCCGCGCGCGGTCAACATGACCACCGGGATGCGGTGGCTGGCGCGCAGCCGCTCGAGCACGCGGAAGCCATCGGCCTTGGGCATCATGACGTCGAGCACCAGCAGGTCGTAGATGCCACGCTCGGCGTGCTCGATCGCCGCCAGGCCGTCGTGCACGGCGGTGACGTCGAAGCCCTGGCTGCGCAGGTATTCGCTGAGGAGATCGCAGAAGCCGACGTCGTCGTCGGCCAGCAGAATCTGGATTTGTTCGCTGTCGAGGATCATCGCATCACTTTACGCGAGTCCCGGGGCGCGGCACGCATGACCGTGGGCGAAGCGCCTTGCGGCACTCCGCCCACGGGCCGGCGCCACATCAGCTGGCGTCGCTGGGGCCGTCATCACGGTCCATGCCGCGGTCCATGCCTTTGCCGTGCTTGCCCTTGCCGCGATGCTGTTCGCGTTCGGCGCGGCGCTTCTGCAGCTCCTGCACCTGCTCCGGCGTCAGCGTCGCGATCACCTCCGAGGCGACCTTGGCGTGCAGCTGCATCTTGTCCTCGGTCAGCTTGCCGGCCGTGTCGGCGAGCTTGTTGCTGGTGCTGAGGAAATCCTTGGCGGTCGGATCGAGCTTGTGCATCGCCTCACGCAGATCGCGCTCGCGCTTGAACAGTGCGCGCTGCTCCTTGTGATGCTTCATGAAGATGTCGTCGATCTTGTCGCTTTGTGCGTCGCTGAGCTTGAGCCCGCGCAACTCGTGCATGAGCGGGCCGCCCATGCCGGGGCCCATGCCCATCATCGGGCCGCCGTGGCCCATGCCGCCACGCGTGCCGCGGAAATCGCCGCCATGGCGCGGGCCGTCACGGTCCGCAAACGGGGGGGGCGGTGGGCCGTCGTTGAAGGCCAGCTCCTGCCCGGACGGCGGCGTCGGCTGTGTGGGGGTAGCGGCCTGGGCCAAACCGGCGGTGGCGAGAGCTGCCGTCAGTGCCGCGATTTTGAAGGAAAATTTCATCTCGGAGACTCCGATCGTGTTGCCACGAGCTGTGACGAACACGTTATAAGGCCGGGCTCCGCAATGATGCGCTGCGCTTTGTAAAGAATAGTAACCATTGTACAAAGCACCACTTTTTATGCATCGTACAATCGACGACCGTGCCAAATGCGGCACTTAGTGGGTTGAACGGTCCGGATGAGCGTTCGCACAAAACTGCTGGCGGTCATGATGCTCGTCAGCCTGGCCATCATGGTGGCCGGGCTCGTCATCGTGCCGTCGCTGGATGTCGATCGCGGACTTGAAGCCGATCTGCTCGGCCGTTCGAACCGTATTTCCATGTCGGTGGTGCTGCAGCGCGGTATTGCCGACATGCAGCGTAATGCGGTGCTCCTGCAATCCGCCGTCGCCGCCGGCAATGATCCGTCGGTCGCGCTGGGCGGCCTGCAGTCGGCGCGCGCCGTGGTGCGCAATCAGCTGGCCTTTCTGCCAGTGGACGGCAATCCGACCCTGACCGCACTGCGCGATGCCATTCGCGACCGCGATGCGCAGATCGATGCGCTGCTGGCGGTGCCGCCTGACGCCGCGACGGCTGGGCAGCTGACCAAGATCACGCAGCAACTGCAGTCGCAAGCTTCACATCAGCTGGCGGCGCAGCTCGAGCGGGACAACACGTTGGGGATCCGCGCCACGACCGATGAATTCGCGCGCCTGCGTGGTCGCCTGGCGATTGCGCTGGCGGCGGTCTGCGGTGCGCTGCTGCTGTCCGTGGTGTTGACCATCTTCGCGTATCGGCGCCTGCTGCGGCCGCTCGGGGCGGTGACTGGTAGCCTCAACGCGGTGCTGACCGGGCGCGAGCCACGCGCCGGCATCGTCGAGACGCAGGACGAATTCGGCGACATCGTGCGCGCCATGCGCCGCATTCAGGCGCAGGCCGAACATATCCGCCGCATCGCCTATCTCGATCCGGGCAGCAAGTTGCCGAACCGCAACAGCCTCGACGCCGAATTGCGCGAGGTACGCCGTCTACGGCCGATCGACGGCACGCACGGTCTGCTGCTGATCGGCATCGACACCTATGGGGCAATTCGCAGCGGCTTCGGTTCGCGGCTGGCCGAGGCCGTGCTCGGCGCACTCGGCGAGCGCTTCAATGAACTCGACGTGCTGCCGACCCAGGCATTTCGTATCGATGCCGATGTGATTGCGGTGCTGATCGACCGCGGCAACAGCGAGGCGGTGACGCGTGTCGATCTCAAGCGCATCGCCGCCGAGGTCATGCAGCGTTTCACGCGGCCGTTGGAAGTCGAGGGGCAGCGCTTTCTTCTGGCGGCCAGCGCCGGCGGCGCGATCTACCCCGATGATGCGCGTGACCCGGATGAATACGTCAACGTCTGTCTCGAAGCGCTGCGCCTGGCGCGGGTCGAGGGGCCGGGGCATCTGCGTTTTGGCGAGCGTGGTCACACCCATCGCCTGCGCCGGCACCTGGCGCTGACCGAGCAGATCCGCACCGGACTGCGGCAGGGTCAGTTCGTGCCGTTCTTCCAGCCCATCGTCGACATCACGCGGCGCAAGGTCACCGGTGCCGAAACCCTGACGCGCTGGCGTCAGCCGGACGGGCGCGTGACCCTGCCGGGCGAATTCATCTTCGTCGCCGAGGGTTCGGATCTGATCGCCGACATGACGCGCGCGGTGCTGGCGCGAGCCTGTACGACGTTCAATGGCTGGAACGAGCGCGGTCAGGCGCTGAGCCTGTCGTTCAATCTGTCGGCCAAGCTGCTGTCGACCAACGTGATGGCGATCGTCCGCGAGGCCCTGGAACAGAGCCGTCTCGATCCGGCGCTGCTGTGCGCCGAGGTCACCGAGACTGCTTTGATGGGCAATATCGACGACGTTGGTGCCGTGCTCGATGAGCTGCGCGGGCTCGGCATGCAGCTGGCGCTCGACGATTTCGGTACCGGCTATTCATCGCTGACGCACCTGTATCGCTTCGACGTCAACACGCTGAAGATCGATCCGGTGCTGACGCGTGCCGCCACACAAAGCGAGCGCGCGCAGGAAATCATTCGCAGCATGGTGCAGCTGTCGGCCAGCCTCAACATCCGTCTGATCGTCGAAGGGGTCGAATCCGAAGACGACGTGCGTCTCATGCAGAAGCTCGGCTGCCGCCTGATGCAGGGCTTCCACTTCAGCCGCGCCATGCCGGAAGAGCAGTTCCTGGAATGGGTGCGCGCCTACGAAGCGGGCGTGCTCGCGGCCTGACGCTGCGACTTGGGCTGCTGGCCCCGATGTTGCAGAATAATCCGGCAGGGGACGGGCTCAGGGTCCGGGTGCACGCTGGTGGTGCGCCGCAGCCCCGCAAAAATCGTCATGCGCTTACTTCGATCGACTTTTTCCGCCGTGAACGGATGTGTTGCGGTGACGCTCATGATCCCGGCCGTGCTGGTGCTGTCGGGGTGTGCGACGGCTCCTGCGGAGCGCTCGAAGGTCGATCGGCCGGTGACGTCCGATGAGGTTGCGGTGGCGTTGCCGGCGGTGCGAACCAGCGCCAGCGACAACTGGAGCAGCGATTACGAAGGCGGCCTCGGTGATCTGGCGCTGCGCCTGGGCGGACATACGCCGATGGAAGCGGGCGGCCCCATCGTCAGCAGCGGCCTGAGCTTCGCGGCGCTCGACAAGCGCCTGAGCTACAGCGCCGGCTATCGCGTTGACCCCGGCGATTTCTTGACGCCATCGGCGGTGGACAGTTGGCGCAGCGATGCGATGCCGAGCAGTGTCGGCAGCCAGGTGCTGAGCCAGCAGGCCAACCTCAAGCTGGACCCGATCTACGGCGCGCCGATCATGCTCGGCGCGCGCTACCGGCAGCAGGACGCGCTGCTGATCAACGGCAACAGCCAGACCGACGAACAGGCGCTGGATCTCAACTGGGCGCCCAAGTTCGTTGCGCTACACCTGAGCTGGGCGCCGGCCGGTGCGCCGGTCGACACCATGCAGGCCCTGCAGTGCGGTGTGTCCGGGCAGGTTCGCGTGCCGGTCAATGCGTTTCTCGGCGGCCAGCGGCGCGGCCGCTTCTTTGCCATTGATGCCGGGTCGCGCGAGTGTCACGTGGTCGGTGATACGGCGGCGCTCGACGAGTTGACCGCCAATACCTGGTCGACCGGTGTGAGCTGGGGCCATGAAGCGCGCGAGACAATGCTGCAGGTGCAGGGCGTGACGCCGGGGCCGGGCGCCAACGTCATCAAGTCGACGCGGCCGCTGACGGCTGGCAGCGGCTACGAGGTCGAGCTGACGCAGAAGCGTAAGCTGGGCCGCTGGCAGGCGACCGGCGGCGTCGCCTGGCGCCGTCCGCCCGATCCGATCCACGACCACGGCGATGACAGTTCGCCCTGGGCCGCCAGCGCCAAGCTGTCGCGTCGCGTGTCGATGGTCGAGGTCGCCGCCAGCTGGCGACGCGGCGACCCCTACTGGTTCCTGCCGGACGTGCGTCAGCAGTCCAACAATTTCGCGGTGACGGTCGACTTCTCGCCGTGGGCGTCGACCTTCTGGGACGGCAAGTACACGCCGACGATGGCGCTGTCGTACAGCTGGATGCGGGCTGACGATAGTGAAACCACGACCGGTCGCACCGAGGATCAGGCGATCAACTGGAGCGTCGCCTTCCCCTGGCCCTACGAATAGTGGCGCGGGCGGTGCCGCAGTCCGCAGGGCTGCACCCTTCATCGTGTCGATCCCGACGCTGGGCCGCGCCTGGCGTCGTCGGGCTCCGGCTCCGGCTACAATGCGCGCCCACCCGGAGGATTTCATGAGTGTCATCGCCGAGCGCGCGGCGCGACGCCGTACGTTCGCCATCATTTCGCATCCCGACGCCGGCAAGACGACCTTGACGGAAAAGCTGCTGCTGTTCGGTGGTGCGATCCAGCTTGCCGGTACGGTGAAAGGCCGCAAGGCCGACCGCCACGCAACCTCGGACTGGATGGCGCTGGAGCAGCAACGCGGTATCTCGATCACGACGTCGGTGATGCAGTTCCCGTACAACGACTGCATCGTCAATCTGCTCGATACCCCGGGCCACGAGGACTTCTCGGAAGATACCTATCGCACGCTGACTGCGGTCGACTCGGCGCTGATGGTCATCGACGCCGCCAAGGGCGTCGAGGCGCGCACCATCAAGTTGATGGAAGTGTGCCGCCTGCGCGATACGCCGATCGTCACCTTTGTCAACAAGCTCGACCGCGAGGGCCGGCCGCCGCTCGACCTGCTCGACGAAGTCGAGAAGGTGCTGGGCCTGCAGTGCACGCCGATCACCTGGCCGCTGGGTATGGGCCGCGATTTCAAGGGTGTCTATCACCTGCTCGAAGATCGCTTCTATCTGTACTCGGGCGACAAGCACCGCGTGTCCGAGATCGAGACCATCGACGGCCTGTCGGCGCCGGGACTCGAGGAGCGTTTCGGAGCGCTGTACCGACAGCTGCGCGACGAGATCGAGCTGCTGCAGATGGCCGGTGCCGAATTCGAACTCGATGAATATCGCGCCGCGCGGCTGACGCCGGTGTTCTTCGGCTCGGCGATCAACAACTTCGGCGTACGCGAGTTGCTCAACGGCTTCACCGCCTGGGCGCCGCCGCCGCAGTTCCGCCACGCGCGCACGCCGGACGGCGAGCGTGACGTGCAGCCGGACGAGGACAAGTTCACCGGCTTCGTGTTCAAGATTCAGGCGAACATGGATCCCAAGCACCGCGACCGCGTGGCCTTCCTGCGCGTCTGCTCGGGCGTCTACCGCAAGGGCATGGATATCCACAGCGTGCGCCTCGACGGGCCGGTGCGGGTCTCCAATGCGCTGGTGTTCATGGCCGCCGACCGCGAGGCCGTCGAGGAAGCCTACCCTGGCGACATCATCGGCCTGCACAACCACGGCACGATCTCGATCGGCGACTCGTTCTCCGAAGGCGAGACGCTGGGCTTCACCGGCATCCCGAACTTCGCGCCGGAACTGTTCCGCCGCGTGATCCTCAAGGACCCGCTCAAGGCCAAGCAGCTCAACAAGGGGCTCGATCAGCTGTCCGAGGAAGGCGCGACCCAGGTCTATCGGCCGATCATCAACAACGACATCATTCTCGGTGCGGTCGGCGTGCTGCAGTTCGACGTCGTCCAATATCGTTTGCGTGACGAATACAAGGTCGAATCGGTGTTCGAGCCAGTGCAGGTCCATACTGCGCGCTGGGTCGAGTCCGACGACGAGCGAAAATTCCGCGAGTTCCGTGACAAGAACGACGCACGCTTGGCGCATGATCACTACGGTCAGCTCGTCTATCTGGCATCGAGCGCCGTCAATCTGAACATGACGCGAGAGCGGTTCCCCGATGTGCGTTTCGTCGAAACGCGCGAGCACGGGGCCTGAAGATTTCACTGCTGCTGCCGTAAAACGTTAACCCTGACAACCGCGCCGCTGTTAGCGCATTGGAAACGCCCACCGCGAACTCTTATGGACAAGCCTCTCTCCAGCCGCCAACTCGATCCCGCCAACTGGCCCATGATGGTCCTGTTTGCGGCCTTTCACCTTGCCTGCTTCGCGGTGATCTGGACGGGCTTCAGCTGGGAGGCATTCGCGTTGTGCATCGCGCTTTATGCGGTGCGCATGTTCGGCGTGACGGCCGGCTATCACCGGTATTTTTCGCACAAGGCCTACAAGGCCGGCCGCGTGTTCCAGTTCGTGCTGGCATGCCTCGCGCAGTCGTCGCTGCAGTCCGGCGCGCTGTGGTGGGCGGCCAAGCACCGTGACCATCATCGCTACTCGGATACGCCGCTGGATTCGCATTCGCCGCGCCAGTACGGCTTCTGGTTCTCGCACCTCGGCTGGATCTTCAACAAGCAGGCGCAGGAGGTCGATTACGCGCGCATCGCCGACTTCTCGAAGTATCCGGAGCTGCGCTGGATCGACAAGCATCACTGGCTGCCCGGCGCGGCGATGGGTGTGGCGGTCTGGGCGCTGGGGGGCTGGCAGGCGCTGGTGATCGGCTTCGTCTGGTCGACGGTGCTGCTTTGGCACGCGACGTTCTGCATCAATTCGCTGGTCCATGTGTTCGGCCGTCAGCGCTATCTGACCGGCGACGATTCGCGCAACAACTTCCTGTTCGCGCTGCTGTCGCTCGGCGAGGGCTGGCACAACAACCACCACTACTACATGGCCTCGGCACGCCAGGGCTTCAAATGGTGGGAGGTCGACATCACCTACTACGTGCTCTGCGGCCTTGAACGCGTTGGTCTCGTCTATGAACTGCGCGACCCGCCGGCACACGTGCTCGACGGCTCGCGCGTGGCGTCGGCCGAGATCAAGGAGCGCATCGCCCAGGCGGTGGCACATCGTTTCTGCCCGGATCGTATTGTGCAGCGCATGCAGCAGCGCTGGGCCGAACTGCACCAGGGGCACGCCATCACCGACTGGCGTCGGCACTGGTCCGAGCAGTTGGCGGCGCGCCGCGAGCTGCTGGTGCAGCGCGTGCACGCCGAGCTGCCGAGCCTCGACGTGTTGTATCGCCATGCGCGGCGCCGGTTTGCGCGCACGCCAGCGATGGAAGAGATCGTCGCACGCGCGCGCGAGTTGATTGCCAGCAACGTGATGGCGAGACTGGAAGCCAGCCCCGCCTATGCCTGATGCGCCGCCGGCGCCGTTACCGGCGCGGCACGACCCCTACGCGGCTCTGCGTTATCGGGAGTTCACTGCGCTGGCGGTGGGCGCGTTCCTGCTCAGCTGTGGCCTGCTGATTCAGGAAGTGGCGCTGTCGTACGAGATCTACCGGGTGACGCATGATCCGCTGTCGCTGGGCCTGATCGGCCTGATCGCGGCGGTGCCGTTCATCACGCTGGCGCTGTTCGGCGGGCACTTGGCGGACCGCCGCGAGAAGCGCGGCATCATTCGCAAGGCGATCGGCGTCATCCTGCTCGGCTCAGCGGCGATGGCGCTGCTGTCGTGGCCATCGCTGCGCGCGCATCTGTCCGAGCGCAGCTGGCTGCTGGCGGCCTACGGGCTGGTGGCCCTGGTTGGCTTCGCGCGAGGGTTTTATTCTCCGGCCGCCTCGTCGCTGCGCGCCTTTCTGGTGCCGCGCGAGGTCTACGGCAGCGCCGCGACGTGGTGGAGCACCTTCTTTCAGGCGGGCGCCATTCTCGGGCCGGTGTCATCGGGCCTGCTGTTCGCCTACGCCGGTCTGTCCGGCACGTTGGTCGTCGTGGTCTGCATGTTCAGTGCGGCGCTGCTGCTGATCTCCTTCGTCAAGCCGCGGCCGGTGGTGCCGAATCCGAATGCCGGCAACATCTGGCAAAGCCTGGGCGAGGGGCTGCGTTACGTCTTCCGTACCCGCATCGTGCTGTATGCGATGTGGCTCGACATGCTGTCGGTGCTGTTCGGCGGCGTGGTGGCGCTGCTACCGGTATTCGCCGACGACATCCTCAAGGTCGGTCCCGAGGGCTTGGGCGTATTGCGCGCCGCGCCGGCGATCGGGGCGCTGCTGACGACGATCTGGTGCGCCTATCATCCGCCGCTGATGCGGCCGTGGCGCAATTTGCTGCTGACGGTGCTGGGCTTCGGCGTGGCGACGCTGGTGTTCGCGGTTTCGAAGCTGTTCTGGCTGTCGATCGTCGCCTTGTTCGCGACTGGCGCGTTCGACAGCGTCAGCATGGTGATCCGCAATACGATCATGCAGTCGGTTCCGCCTGATCATCTGCGCGGTCGGGTGCTGTCGGTCAACAGTATCTTCATCAGCTCGTCGAACGAGCTGGGCGCGTTCGAATCCGGCCTGGCGGCCAAGCTGCTGGGCACCGTGCCGTCGGTGGTTGCCGGCGCCGCTGTCACTTGTGGCGTCGTCGCCTGGATGTGGCGGCGCTCGCGTGAGCTGCTGACGGTGAAACTCTAAGGAGACGGCCGGATGCGTTTTTGTGTGTTCTGCGGTTCGAGTGCCGGTGCCCGGCCGGCTTACGCGGCGGCCGCTCGTGCACTGGGGGCGGCGTTGGCCGAGGCCGGTGTCGGACTGGTCTATGGCGGCGCTTCGGTTGGCCTGATGGGCGCGGTCGCCGATGCCGCGCGCGATGCTGGCGGTGAGGTCATCGGTGTGCTGCCGCGGGCGCTGGCCGATCGTGAGCTGGCGCATCCGAATCTCACGCAGTTGCACATCGTCGGCTCCATGCACGAGCGCAAAGCGATGATGGCCGAGCTGTCCGACGGCTTTATCGCCTTGCCCGGCGGCATCGGCACCTTCGAAGAGCTGTTCGAAATCTGGACCTGGGCGCAGCTGGGGCAGCATGCCAAGCCTTGCGCGGTGCTCAACGTCGACGGGTATTACGATGGCCTGTTGGCGTTTCTCGACCACACGGTGCGCGAGGCCTTCGTCAAGCCGGTGCATCGTGCACGCCTGCTCGTGCACGACGATGTCGGCGCGCTGCTGACGGCGATGCAGCGCTACGAGCCGCCGGCATCGACCGGCAAGTGGATCGGCCGCAGCGAGACCTGAGCGGCGGCGCGCTAGCGTTTTTGCTGCGCGGTATTGACGATGGTCGCGGCCAGACCGAAAGGGCGGTCCCCGAGCAGGCGCAGCAGCCGTGCCGGCAGATGGCGCTTGTCGATCTGCAGGACCGAGACCTGCGCGAAACCGTCGCGGGCTTCGCGCGCCCAGGATTCGGCGCGCGGCTCGTCACCGGCCGGCTGTGGCTGAATGCCAAGCGTGCGCAGGCGGTCGGCCTGCGGCAGCAGGCTCTGGCTGCCGCGGTCGAGCGAGGCGGTCGACGCCTGAATCTCGATCCAGGTGTTGAAGTCGATCTGCAGCAGTGGCTCGGCGATACGGCGCAGCAAGGGCACGCGCAGGGCGCGCTGTGCCATCCGTTGCGCCAGGTGGCCGGTGCGCTCGACCAGCTTCAGCGAACGCGGCGCGCCATCATGCGCGATGGCCGCCGGATCCTGAGTGTCGCGACCGCGCTGCGGCGCGTGCGCCAGCGCCGGACGCAGCGCGCTGGCCAGGTTGGTCTGGAAGTGCGCGCGCAGATGCGTGCGTTCGCCGTCGGCTTGCGGTTCGCTGTGCATTTGCACGCGGACTTTCCACAGCGGCTGTTGCTCGCCCACCGGGATTTCGGCGGCGAACGCAAAGTCCTCGGTTTCACGCGGCAGCGCCGCGTCGGGTTCGGATTTCCGGCGTCGTTTTAAGATGCCCATGCGCCAATCCTCAGCAATCGACCTTGACCAGTATGCCGGCATCCTATCGCTTTCGTGTTCGAGGACATGTCCAAGGTGTCTATTTTCGCCAGTCGACCCGCCAGCAGGCGCTGGCACTGCAGCTCGACGGCTGGGTCTGCAATCGCGACGACGGCAGTGTCGAAGGGCTCGCAAGCGGCGCGCCCGCAGCGCTCGAGGCCTTGCGCCGCTGGCTGTGCGACGGGCCGCCGGCGGCACGTGTCGAGACGCTGGACTGGCAGCCCGACGCTGACCTGCCGCCGCCGGGCTTCGAGGTCCGCCGCTAGCTCGATCACGCGGCGGCCGCGGGCTGCAGGCGCGCCAGCAGGCGCTGCGTATTGCGTGCGGTGAACGCGTAGATCGATAGCTGCGGATTGGCGCCGATCGAGCTTGGGAAGATCGAGCCGTCGAAGATCGACAGGTTGTCGGCGGCGTGGAAGCGACCGTGACTGTCGACGACGCAGCGCTCGCGATCCTCGCCCATGGCGCAGCCGCCCATCAGATGTGCCGTGACCAAGCCGGCGCGCTGCTTTTTCATCGGCAGCGCGGCGATGCCGGCTTTCGCATCCTTCCAGCTCGAATAGGTCTGGGCATCGAGGTGCATCGGTCGTACGACGCGCGCGCCGGCGGCGAACTGGATCTCCGCCATCGACAGATAGGCGCGGCGCAGCGCGTCCCATAGTGCATCGTGCACGTCGTAGTCGAAGACCGGCTGGCCGTGCGCATCGATGCGGATGCGACCGCCCTGGCTTTGTTCGTGAAAGCCGTCGCGCATCAGAGCGATCAATACCTGCGCGTGCGGCAGCTGCGCCATGTCGGCGGCCAGCGCGTCGCCGAAGTTGCCCATCACGCTGCTGGCCAGCATCGGCTGCAGCGGCGGGACTTCGAGTTTGTAGCCGATGCTGCCGTCGGCCGGCCACAGAAAATGGTCGGAATAAATCGACTGCGGAGCGCCGTAGTAGCCGTCGATGGCCTTGTCGAACTGTGCAAGGCTGACGTTGACCGGATGGATGCAGCTGCGTTGGCCGATGCGGTGCTGCGGATCGGGCGCTTTCGAGCGCAGCAGCAGCGCCGGGGTGTTGATGGCACCGGCGGCCAGAATGTAATGCCGTGCGCGGACGTCGAGCGTCACGCCGCTGGGGTGTCCGCTTCCGGCATCGAGCGCGGCGACCACCATGCCGGTGACGTGTCCGTCGGCGAAGCGCAGGCGCTCGACACGGGCGCGGTGCAGCAGCGTCATGCCGTGATCGAGCGCTGCCGGGATCGTCGTCACCAGCATCGATTGCTTGGCGTTGACCGGGCAGCCGAGCCCGCAGTAACCGAGGTTCCAGCAGCCGCGCACGTTGCGCGGCACGGTCTTCCAGTGCAGTTCCAGTTTTTCGCAACCGTCGCGCAGCACGGCGTTGTTGGCGTTCGGCGCGGCGGCCCACGGCGCGATGCCGAGGCGCGCCTCCATCTTCGCGAACCACGGCGCCATGTCTTCCGGCATCGCGTCGCGCACGCCGAATTGCTCCGACCAATACGACAGCGTCGCGTCCGGCGTGCGGATGCTGGTCGTCCAGTTGACGACAGTGCTGCCACCGACGGCCCGTCCCTGCAGGATCGGGATCGCGCCGTCCGACGTCGCGCGCCCGGCGGCTTCCTGGTAGAGCGTGCCGTACGAGCGGAATTCGTCCATCGCCTTGAAGTCTTGCGAGGTGTGCAGCGCGCCCTCCTCGATCATCAGCACCTTGAGTCCAGCGCTGGCGAGCAGCTCGGCGGCGGTGCCACCTCCGGCGCCACTGCCGACGATGACGACGTCGGCTTCCAGCGTTTCGCCGCGTTGCAGGGCCGACGCATCGCGAACCTTCCAGCCCTTGGTGATACCGTCGCTGTAGAGATCGTTGATCGCCATGGCGTCAGGCCTCCAGCGCGCTGATCGCCCAGGCCGGCGGCCCTGGATAGTGCGAGAACGCGTTCATCGGCGTCTGGCTCCACAGCACGGTGCTGCCGATCTTGGCCAGCGCGCGATAGGCGCCGCTGAGCAGCGACAGGTGGCTGTCGTGCAGATGCTTGAGCAGGGTTTGTGCGTCGGCGGCGCCGGCCTCGGCCCAGGGTCGCGTGACGCCACCGGCGAAGCGGCGGAACGGGGTCCATTGCAGCAGATCGAGGAGCTTGCGCACTTCCTGTTGCGCCGGTGCGCCGAGCGCAGCCAGCTCGATGTCGGCACGGCGCACCCCTTCATCGACGATCGCGCCCGCGGCGGTGGGATCGGCGGGCAGGGCATTGCCGGCGACGCCGGCGACCAGCGCACGCATGAAATGAATGTCGCTGGCGGTCAGCCAGCGATAGCCGTTCGCCACCGCGGCGCTGCGCTGACTGCAGCCGGACAACTGCACGCCGGCCCCCAGCAGGGCCAGGGTCGTGGCGCCGCCAGCCGACAGCTTGAGAAAGCCGCGCCGGTCGAGCGTGGCGGTGTCTGCAGGCATGAGTCCTCCGGATCTTTTTATAATTAAACGATAGGTCAATTTTGCCTCAAAAAACGGCGACCGGCTGGCTGGCGGGTCGCCGCTCGACGCCGTGCGGGGCTCAGATGCGCACGCTACGGCCGTAGATGAAGTCGAAGCCGAAGTCACGAACCGTGGACTTGGCGTCCTGGAAGTCGGCCATGCGCGCCAAGCGGGCCGGAATCTTCATCAGTTTTTCCTGAGCCTGCTGGCCGATCGTCGACAGGCCAGTCAGCGAGCCGATCTTCCAGTACGCGAGCAGTTCCTCGACGATTTCCTGGTATTGGCGGGCGCAGAAGATGCCGGCGCGGCGCACGACTTCGCTCATGTCGTCATAGCCACCGATCGCATGCCCCGGCATCGCGAAATTCAGCGCGACCTTCAGCAGCGACACCAGAGCCCGGTTCGGGTCCTGGGCGAGAACGGCGCCGAACACGGCACGGTAGAACTGGTAGTGGCGCGATTCGTCGCCGGCCAGATGCGCGAGCACGCGCTGGCCCATCGCTTCGATCGGCGCGCACAGGCGCCCGGTGTTGGCATGCGAGAACTGCGTGGCCTTTTCCTGCAGCGAGGTGTAGGCGAGCAGGCGGTACGGGTCTTCTTCCCACTCCGGATTGAAGCCGGCCTCGATATAGCGATACTGCAGTTTTTCGAGTGCGCCCATGTCGAACAGGCGTGCGTCGCGCACATAGTCGCGCAGGGCGCAGCCGTGGCGATCTTCCTCGGCCGTCCACAGATTGTTCCAGTCGCGCCACGGGCCACTGTTGCTCAGGTGCGAGGCGATCAGGCGGTGAAAATGCGGCAGGCCTTCTTCGGTCAGCAGGTTCAGGGCGATGGCGACACGGGCGGTATCCGGCAGGCCCCGCGCAGCTTCGCGGATGCGCGCCAGCTCGCCGTCATGTGCAGCGTCGAGCTCGGCGTCGGCCGGCATCAGATCGTTGGGGAACCAGAGGCGGCGCTTTTCGACGTGCAGCGCCATCTGCTGCGCGACGGCATCCTCGATCGACACGAGGACTTCAACCTTGTCAGTGTTCTCGAACGACATGCTGGTGGCGACAACAGACATCATCAGGACTCCGCGGCCCGATCGCCGCTGCAACTGGCCGGACGGCCACGGGTCCAGATTATAGGAAATCCGGCTTACCCGCGACGCGTCAGGCTCAGGAACTCCTCGCGGGTACGATGATCCTCGCGGAAGCGGCCGAGCATGACCGATGTGACCATCGTCGAGTTCTGCTTCTGGACGCCGCGCATCATCGCGCACAAATGCTGCGCTTCGATGACCACGCCGACGCCGTGTGCCTCGGTCACGGTCTGGATGCAGGTGCCGATCTGCTGCGTCAGGTTTTCCTGGATCTGCAGGCGGCGCGCGAACATGTCGACGATGCGCGGAATCTTCGACAGGCCGATGACCTTGCCGGACGGCAGGTAGGCGACGTGTGCCTTGCCGATGAACGGCAGCAGGTGGTGCTCACACAGCGAGTAAAGCTCGATGTCGCGGACGATGACCATTTCGTCGTTCGACGATTCGAAGACCGCGCCGTTGACGATTTCGTCGACGTCCTGTTCGTAGCCCTGCGTCAGGAATTCCATCGCCTTGGCGGCGCGCAGCGGCGTGCGCAGCAGCCCTTCGCGCTGGGGGTTCTCGCCGATCGACTCGATGATCGCGCGATAGTGCTCTTCCATGTTCTGTTCCGCTGTCGCTGATAGGGTCGCCGGCCATTATCCCATGTGACGATGCGGTTCGCCGCGCAGCGGCGATGACGGTGCGCGCCTAAAATATGCACATGAGCCGCAAGCCCCCCTCGAACGAAGTGCGCGTGGTCCCGATCGACCTGATCCGCCCCGGCAGCCAGCAGGCGCGGCGACACTTCGATGCGGACGCGCTGCGCGAACTCGCCGACAGCATTCGCGAATCCGGTGTCGTGCAACCCATTGTCCTGCGCACCCGGGTGTGGGGCTACGAACTGCTGGCCGGCGAGCGTCGCTGGCGTGCCGCGCAGCAGGCTGGATTGCACGAGATGCCGGCGCTGATCCGCGACGACCTGACCGAGTCCGAAGCCTTCGTCGTCGGCCTGATCGAAAACCTGCAGCGCGAATCGCTGACGCCGATGGAGACCGCCGCCGGGCTCAAGCGCCTCGGCGAGCTGTTTGAGCTCAAGCATGCGCAGATCGGCGAGCGTATCGGCAAGTCGCGCGAATACGTTACCAACTACCTGCGCCTGCTCAATCTGGCGCCGGACGTCGCGCGGCTCGTCAATGAAGGCCACATCATGCTCGGCCACGCCAAGGTGCTGGCCGGCGTGCCGCTGAAAGACCAGTTGGGCTGGGCCGACGAGATCATCCGCCACAAGCTCACGGTCCGTGGCCTCGAGCAGCGCATCGCCGCGTCACGCGATCGCCTGGTGGTGTTCCGGCCCGGCAAGCCCAGCGACTGGCAGGTGCTGGAGCGCGAGCTGTCCGACCATCTCGCCTGTCCGGTCGTCGTCACGGCCGACAAGACGGGCAAGGGCGAGCTGCGCGTCAAATTTCATTCGCTCGACGAACTCGACGGCGTGCTCGCCAAGATCGGCTACGTCGCCCGGTGAATAAGCCGCGAGTTATACCCAAGCTGCGGGGACAAGCCTGTGGATACATTTTGGACGGGGATGCGGAAAGCTCGCTGTGGCGCAGCTTTCATGCCCGGCGGACAAAAAATCGTCGCATGTTCGTCACAATGCGGCGATCTGGCAGGTTCCATGCATCCCCGATGCGTTGATGCACAGTTTTGAGGCATGGACGATCAGATCGAATTATTCCGCGACGACTACGCGCTGACCGAGCGGGTCAGTGCCAAGGCGCGCAACATCCGCATCGAGGTGCGCCCCGATCGCGGCGTCACGCTGGTTTATCCGCGCTGGGTCGGGCGCGCCGAGGCGCATGCGTTCCTGCGCGCGCGCGAGGCATGGATACGAGAGAAGCTGGCCGAGTTGGCGCAGCAGGCATCGGCCTATCCGTTGCCGGCCCGGCTGCGCTGGGACGGCGATGACCGTATCAGCCTGCGTGGCGAGTCATACGCACTGAAGGCCGAGGCGGCTCGGCTGCGCAGCCCGGCGGTGCGGGTGGAGTCGCAGCGTGTCGTCGTTTTGGCGCCGTCGGCCGTCATCCAGCAGCCTGCGCGCCTCGATGCGGCGCTGCGCCAGGCGTTGGTCCGCCAGGCGCGGCTCGACGCGCAAACCTATCTGCAGCGTGAGGCGCCGCCGCTTGGCGTGCGCTATCGCGAGCTGCGCATCAACGACGCGCAGACGCAGTGGGGCAGCTGCAATCCGGGCGGCACCATCTGTCTGTCGTGGCGACTGGTGATGGCGCCGCCGGAGGTGTTCCGCTACGTCGTCGTCCATGAGCTTTGCCACCTCGTGCACATGGATCACTCGCCGCGCTTCTGGTCACTGGTCGAACGGCAGATGGCGGATTACGAGCAGCACAAGCGCTGGCTGCGCGACCGTGGCCACCAACTGCACGCGATATTGGCCCGCGAGCGACGCTGACATTGTCGGCGGACGCTTGAGTGCGGTTGACGCAGACGCTATCGTCAGTCCATCAGATACCGGTGCACACCAGATGCACGGCGATCGAGGAGAGCGGCAATGTCGATGCTGGAAAAGGTCTGTGTCCGCGACTACATGAGCACCAAGCTCATGACGTTCACGCCCGAAATGGAAGTCATGAATGCCGTGCACCAGCTCGTCAAGAGCGGGTTCTCCGGCGCGCCCGTGGTCGACGTCTCCGGTGCGCTCGTCGGCATGCTGTCCGAGCGCGATTGTCTGAGTGTGGCGCTGGTCGCTGCGCAGGATACTTGTGTCGCCGGTCCGGTCAGCCAGTACATGAGCACCAGCCTGCAGACCGTGACGGCCGATGTCAGCCTGGCGCACCTGGCCGGTATGTTCGTCAGTAACTCCCAGTTCCGCCGCTACCCGGTCGTCGAGGGTGGCAAGCTGATCGGGCAGATTTCCCGTTCCGACGTATTGCGCGCGATCAGCCACTGCTGCTGAACGCTGCCGCGGCGTGACGCGCGGCGATCAATAGCCCCTCAACGAAAAGGCCCCCCGCAAGCGGAGGGCCTGATCGATCGGCCGGTGACGGCCGCGCTGTAGATTGGCTCAGTGCTTCTGCGCGTCGGCCTTGACGTCGGCGTCGACATGCACGCCGGCGGCGGTGTTTGTCGTGTCATGGACTGCACCGCCCACCGCGCCACCGAGCGAGCCCAGCGCCGAGCCGGTCGCGCCCACGGCAGACTTCGTTACCTTCTTGGTCTTGTGGCCGGCGGCCTTGGCGCCGTCGCTGACCTTCTCGCCCGTCGCTTCGGCGCCGGACTTGACCTTGGTCCCTGCCTTGACCGCAGCTTCCTTGGACGCATGGGCGCCCGCTTTCGCATCGACCTTGGCATCGGCCGCCATGCTGTGGCCGGCCATTTCACCGTGTGATTTCATGCCCTGCATCGAGTCGTGCATGTCCTGCATCGACGCTTTTGCATCGGCGTTTGCTTCGGCCTGGGTCTCGACGTGGGCCGGCGGGGTCTGCACGTCGGCCTTGACGCCGGCTTCGACACCGGCGGCGAATGCTGGCGCGCTCATGCCCAGTGCAGCGGCCACGGCCAGAATATGGATACGGTGGTTCATCAGACTTCTCCTTCGCGTGAAACAGATGTTTTCTTGTGCGCTGCCGCGCTCGCAGAGTTCCGGTGGGTCGGGTGGCGGGGCGGCGGGGGCATCATCGCATGGGCGGCTGGTCGCGACCGTGCATCCTGCAAATAAAAAAGGGCTCTCTCGGGGGGGGGTGAGAGAGCCCTTCGGGGCGTCCTGCTGGGGGGATGCAGGACTTGGGGGACCGTTCTTGATGCTGAGAATACGCGCAAGTTCTGAATTGAAGATGAACCGAACGCGGGACTTTGGTCAGGCGCTGCGTCGCAGCTGCCCGATCTTCTTCAGGTGTACCAGCAGCAGCGAAACCGCCGCCGGCGTCACGCCGGAAATGCGGCCGGCTTGTGCCACCGTTTCCGGGCGGTGCTGGCCGAGCTTGAGCCGCACCTCGCTCGACAGGCCGACGACGCTGCCGTAGTCGAGATCGGCCGGCAGCGGCGCGTCCTCATAGCGCTGGGCGCGGGCAATCTCGAACTGCTGGCGCTCGATGTAGCCGGCGTACTTAATCTGAACCTCGACCTGCTCGGCGACCTGCGCCTCGATATCGGCAGGAGCGAGCCCCAAGCTTTGCAGCGTCGTGTAATCCGCTTCAGGGCGGCGCAGCAGGTCACTGGCCGAGGCGCCGCTGTCGGCGCGGGCCGGACCAAAGCGCGCAACCATCTCCGCCTGCGCGAGCTGCGCTGGTTTCAGCCACAGTGCATCGAGGCGCGCACGCTCGGCATCGACGGCGTCGCGTTTGCGCGCGAATGCCGTCCAGCGCTCGTAGTCGACCAGCCCCAGTTCGCGGCCGCGCGGCGTCAGGCGCAGATCGGCATTGTCCTCGCGCAGCAGCAAGCGATGCTCGGCGCGCGACGTGAACATGCGGTACGGCTCGTTGGTGCCGCGCGTGATCAGGTCGTCGACCAATACGCCGATGTAGGCTTCGTGACGCAGCGGCGTCCATGGCTCGCGGCCCTGGGCCTGCAAGGCGGCGTTGAGGCCGGCGAGCAGACCTTGCGCGGCCGCTTCCTCGTAGCCGGTGGTGCCGTTGATCTGGCCGGCGAAATACAGACCGGCGATGACCTTGGTTTCCAGAGAGCGCTTCAGGTCGCGCGGATCGAAATAGTCGTATTCGATCGCATAGCCGGGGCGCGTGATGCGCACCTGCTCGAGGCCCTTGATCGTCCGCACGAAGCGTTCTTGCACGTCGTATGGCAGCGAGGTCGAAATGCCGTTCGGGTAGATCTCGCGCGTGTTCAGGCCTTCCGGTTCGAGAAAGATCTGATGGCTGTCCTTGCCGGCGAAGCGGTGAATCTTGTCTTCGACGCTCGGGCAGTAACGCGGGCCGACGCCCTCGATGACGCCGGTGAACATCGGCGAGCGGTCGAGACCGCTGCGGATGATCTCGTGCGTTTCGGCATTGGTGTGCGTCAGGTGACAGGGAAGCTGGCGCGGGTGCTCGTCGCGCGAGCCGATGAACGAGAACACCGGCCGTGGCTCGTCGCCCGGCTGCGGCGTCAGCAGGCTCCAGTCAATCGTACGGCCGTCGAGGCGCGGCGGCGTGCCGGTCTTCAGGCGGCCGACGCGCGGGTGCAGCTCGCGCAGACGAGCGGCCAGTGCGATGCTCGGCGCGTCGCCGGCGCGGCCGCCCTGATGGCTGTCGAGGCCGACATGAATGCGGCCGCCGAGAAACGTACCGGTGGTCAACACCACCGCTGGCGCGTAGAAACGCAGCCCGAGCTTGGTGACGACGCCGCGCACGACGCCAGCCTCGACGATCAGGTCTTCGACTTCCTGCTGGAACAGCGTCAGGTTCGGCTGGTTCTCCAGCGCCTCGCGCACCGCCCACTTGTAGAGCATGCGATCGGCCTGCGCGCGGGTCGCGCGGACTGCCGGCCCCTTTGAGGCGTTCAGGGTACGGAATTGAATGCCGGCGCGATCGGCGGCGCGCGCCATGATGCCGCCCAGCGCGTCGATCTCCTTGACCAGATGGCCCTTGCCGATGCCGCCGATTGCCGGGTTGCACGACATCTGCCCGAGCGTCTCGATCGACTGGGTGACGAGCAGCGTGCGGCAGCCCATGCGCGCGGGGGCCAGGGCGGCTTCGGTGCCGGCGTGGCCGCCGCCAATGACGATGACATCGAAGTGGTGCAGTGCGTCACTCATCGGATGCGTGCTCCGGCTGCGACCGGCACCGAAGTTTCGTCGGCTCGGCCTTCCTGGCCTCGACGCGAAACCCGGCCGGCGCCGTCCCTGGCGCCGTCGCGCCCCGGCGCAGCCTGCCATCCGAGGCAGCCCGCGACTGCCCCGGGGCGCCCAGCGTGGCCGCCGCCAATGACGATGACATCGAAGCGGTGCAGTGCGTCACTCATCGGATGTGTGCTCCGGCTGCGACCGGCGCCGAAGTTTCGTCGGCTTGGCCCTCCTGGCCTCGACGCGAAACCCGGCCGGCGCCGTCCCTGGCGCCGTCGCGCCCCGTCGCGGCCTGCCATCCGAGGCAGCCCGCGACCGCCCCGGGGCGCCCGGCGTGGCCGCCACCGATGACGATGACATCGAAGCTGTGATGTGAGTCGCTCATGTGATGCGCGCGTGCATCGAGGATCAAGGGGCGCGGATTTTACGCCGAAGTGGACGCGGCGGCGAAAAAATGTTCAGCCGGTGCCGGGCAGCGCTTCGCGGTCCGGAGCGACGAAGTGTGCACGCGCATCTGCCGTGTCGAGCCGCGCCGGCGAATAGTGGCGGTGCAGCAGGCCCAGGGCGTCGCGCTGCAACTCGGGGAAGGCGGCGACGAACGAGGCCCAGTCTGCGGCCGGCATCTGCCGGCGTCGTGCTTCGATCAAGCGCAGCAAGGCGACGCTGAGGGTGTGGTGATACTTGGCCTGCGCGCCGATGTGGCGCACATAGGTTTGAAGCAAGGTGCAGAAGCGGGTTTCCGCGTCGCCAGCGCAGGCGGCATCACGCAGGCAGGCCCAGCCCGCTTTGAGGTGTTGTGCGTGCGTGAACCGCGCCGGCGGCAGGCTGCCGTCGGCCAGCGTTTGCAGGAGTGCGGCGCTGTCGTCGTTCGTGCCGCTCAGAACGGGCGCTTGCCGGTCAGCGTCTGCCACCACATCACCCAGTCGCCCATGAACGAATAGATCGGGTGTGAGAACGTTGCCGGCCGGTTGCGTTCGAAAAACAGATGGCCGATCCAGGCGAAGCCGTAGCCGGCGATCAGGGCGGCAGCGAAGTACCACCACATGAGTTTGAACACGCCATAAAACAGGCAGGCCAGCGCCAGCGAGCTGCCGATGAAATGCAGGCGACGCGCCGTCGCGTTGCTGTGCTCGGACAGGTAGAACGGGTAGAAGTCGGCGAACGAGTTGAACTTCATCGCGGCCATCGGGTTCCTCGCGGAGTGGCTCGGGTCGGGTGCCGGCAGTATAGGCGGCCGGACGCGCCGTTGCGTCGGCGCACCGCTATGCTGTTGTCAGAACGCGGCGCATTCGCCGCGACGGCCGCGGGGTGTCGGGTGAGGCAAGGTGATGCAGGTCTGCCGATGCTTGGTTGGCGCGAGTGGCTCGCGCTGCCGGCGCTGGGTGTGCCGAGAGTCAAGACCAAGGTCGATACCGGCGCCCGTTCGTCGGCGCTGCATGCCTCGTCGATCGAGGACAGCGGTGATGGCCGGGTGCGTTTCGCGCTGCGGCCACGGCGTGGTGACGAGACGGTGTACTGGTGCGAGGCCGAGGTGATCGATCGGCGTTGGGTGACCGACTCCGGCGGGCATCGGGAGTTGCGTCCGTTCATCCGTACCGCCGTCGTGCTCGGCGATGCACAGTGGGATATCGAAATTTCGCTATCGGCGCGCGATTCGCTGCGCTTCCGCATGCTGTTGGGGCGGACCGCGATCGCGGGTCGCTACGTCGTCGATCCGCAGGCCAGTTATCTGCAGCGCGTGCGCCGCATCGTGGAGGCCGCATGAGAATCGCGCTGCTGTCACGCAACCGGCGCCTGTATTCGACGCGGCGCCTGGTCGAGGCGGCGCAGGCGCGCGGCCACAAGGTGCGGGTGATCGACGTCCTGCGCTGTTATATGAACATCCAGCCCGGCAAACCGGAGATCTGGTACGGCGACAAGCGACTCGGTCCTTACGATGCGGTGATTCCGCGCATCGGCGCGTCGGTGACGTTCTACGGTACGGCCGTGGTTCGCCAGTTCGAGATGCAGGGCGTCTACACGGTCAACGAGTCGGTGGCGATCACCCGTGCCCGCGACAAGCTGCGGGCTCTGCAGCTGTTGGCGCGCGAGGGCGTCGGCCTGCCACGGACGGCGTTCGCCCATTCGCCGGACGACACCCGCGGCGTCATGCAGCTGGTCGGCGGCGCGCCGATGGTGATCAAGCTGGTCGAAGGGACGCAGGGTGCTGGGGTCGTGCTGGCCGAGACACAGACCGCAGCATCGTCGGTGATCGAAGCGTTCCGGGGGCTCGACGCTTACTTTCTGGTTCAGGAGTTCGTCGGTGAGGCGCAGGGTCGCGACGTGCGCTGCCTGGTGGTGGGCGACGAAGTGGTGGCCGCGATGCAGCGCACCGCCAAGAGCGGAGAGTTTCGCTCCAACCTGCATCGTGGAGGTAGCGCCCAGCCGGTCGAGCTGACACCGGTCGAGCGCCGCACTGCGCTGCGCGCCGCCAAGACCCTGGGCCTCAACGTCGCCGGCGTCGATCTGCTGCGCTCGGCGTCGGGACCGATGGTGATGGAGGTCAACTCCTCGCCCGGCCTCGAAGGCATCGAAGCCGCCTCCGGTATCGACATCGCCACCCGCATCATCGAATTCATCGAACGCACCGCCAAACCCGGCAAAACCAAAACGCGGGGTAAGGGGTGATTGGCCACGCTTGCGAAGTGCCGGTGGCACTTCGCGTGGCCAATCACGCCCGGCCATGGATGGCCGGGCCGGGGTTAGCTATCCAAACAAGGTTGCGCCAGGGATGGCATCCCTGTTTCCGCTATATCAGCCGTCGCGCTTGCGAAATGCCAGTGGCATTTCATGCGGCCAATCACGCCCGGCCATGGAGCGTTTGGCCCCCGGCGAGGGGCGACTCGATGTCGCGCCGAGTTATGCCAAACGCCGGGCCGGGGTTAGCTATCCAAACAAGGTTGCGCCAGGGATGGCATCCCTGTTCCCGCTATATCAGCCGTCACGCTTGCGAAGTGCCGGTGGCACTTCGCGTGGCCCATCACGCCCGGCCATGGAGCGTTTGGCCCTCGGCGAGGGGTGACTCAATGTCGCGCCGATCTCAGACAGACGTCGGGCCGAGGCTGGTGCGGTATCCGTCATTGATATGAAGCGCCCCACCCAGGCCCCCCTCGAATTCGGCGGCCAGACCGTCGCCGCCGGCGAGCGGCGCCTGATCGAGCTGCCGGTCGGCTCCTTATATACGCGTACCCCGGTCAGCCTGCCGGTGCACATCGTCCGGGGGTGCGAGCCCGGGCCGACGATGTTCGTCAGTGCGGCGCTGCATGGCGACGAGATCAATGGGGTCGAGATCATTCGCCGTTTGTTGCTGCAGCCGGACATGGGCCAGCTGCGCGGTACGCTGCTGGCGGTGCCGATCGTCAATACCCTGGCCTTTCTGCATCAGTCGCGCTATCTGCCGGATCGGCGCGACCTCAATCGCAGCTTCCCGGGCAGCGCCCGTGGCTCATTGGCGGCGCGCCTGGCGCGGATGTTCCTGACCGAGATCGTCGGGCGCTCGCAATACGGCGTCGATCTGCACACCGGCGCCCTGCACCGGCCGAACTTGCCGCATATCCGTGCCGACCTGCAGCAGCCACGGATGCTGGCGCTGGCCCAGGCCTTCGGGGTGCCGCTGTTGCTCAATTCGACGCCGACCCCGGGCACGCTACGCGCCTACACCACGGAACAGGGCATTCCCGTCATTTTGTATGAGGCGGGCGAGGCGCTGCGCCTCGACGAGCTGGCAATCCGCACCGGGGTGCGCGGCGTGCTGAGCGTGATGCGGGCGCTCGAGATGCTGCCGCCGGTGCGGCGTGGCGCGGTGCAGATGCCGGAACCGGTGGTGGCGCGCAGTGCGACTTGGGTGCGGGCGCCAGCCAGCGGCATGTTGCGCACCAAGGTGGCGCTGGGTGCCCAGGTGCTGAAGGGCGAGGCACTGGGCGTCATCGGCGATCCGCTCGGTGGCGACGAGACGCCGGTGCTGGCCGCAAGCCACGGCGTGGTGGTCGGCCGCACGGCGCTGCCGCTGGTTTATGAGGGCGATGCACTTTTTCATCTGGCGCGCTTCGACGCGGCGGAGACCGCGGCGGGCGTGGCGCGCAACATCGCCACCGTCCGTCGGATGCTCAAGCGCGGGGAGAATGCGCGGCCCCGCGATACCTGATCAGGGCTTGTTCCCTGTAAAAGATGACAAAACCTTCATCGCTGCGACCACGGGAAACGGCGCGCAAACTGCCTATTTCGGCACACGAATGGTCGGCATCTTGCGTGTAGTCATATACAATTCCGCGACTTTTTTACCGGCGCCCCCTCGGCAATGCTGCCCCGGCGCCGTTTCCGGAACGCTCAACCGAGGCTAGCGATGGCGCCAATCAGCGCATGGTCAGCGAACACGTGGTCCCTGATCGTCTACACGGTGGCGGTCATCGGTATCGTCGGACTCATGCTCGGCCTGTCGTGGATTCTGGGTGGTCGCGACTGGGGCCGCGCCAAGGATGAGCAATTCGAGTCCGGTGTCCTTGGCCAGGGAACCGCCCGCCTGCGCTTTTCGGCCAAGTTCTACCTGGTCGCGATGTTCTTCGTGATCTTCGACGTCGAAGCGCTGTTCCTCTATGCCTGGGCCGTTTCGGTCCGCGAAGCCGGCTGGGCCGGTTTCATCGAGGCCTCCATTTTCATCTTCATTCTGGCCGCCAGCCTCGTCTATTTGTGGAAGATTGGCGCGCTCGAGTGGGCGCCGGCGAGCCGCCGGCCGTCATCCCCGTCGGAGCCGGACTCGCCGGCAGCCAAACCCGACCGGCCCGCGCGCTGAACGCCGGCGCCAGCCAACAGAGCAAGCAGCCATGGAATACACCGTCACGCGAATCGACAAGAACTCGCAGCGCTACCCGATGGAGCAGCGCAGCAAGGTTCGGGACCCGGTCGAAGAGCAGATCAGCAAGAACATCTTCCTCGGCAAGCTCGAGGATGTGATGCACGGCGCTGTCAATTGGGGCCGCAAGAACTCGATCTGGCCTTATAACTTTGGTCTGTCGTGCTGCTACGTGGAAATGGCGACGGCGTTCACGCCGACCCATGACGTGGCGCGCTTCGGCGCCGAAGTCATTCGTGCGTCGCCGCGTCAGGCCGACCTGATGGTCATCGCCGGTACCTGCTTCATGAAGATGGCGCCGGTCGTGCAGCGCCTGTACGAGCAGATGCTGGAGCCGAAGTGGGTCATCAGCATGGGGTCGTGCGCGAACTCCGGCGGCATGTATGACATCTATTCGGTCGTGCAGGGCGTTGACAAGTTCCTGCCGGTGGACGTCTACATCCCGGGCTGCCCGCCGCGTCCCGAAGCCTTCCTGCAGGGTCTGAACCTGCTGCAGGATGCGATCGGCAAGGAGCGCCGGCCGCTGTCGTGGGTGGTCGGTGACCAGGGCGTCTACCGTGCCGAATTCCCGTCGCGCCGCGAGACGCTGCGCCCCGAGCGTAGCGCGCAGACGACGCTGCGTACTCCCGATCAGGTCTGATTGCCGTGGCTGACGACGCACCCATGACGGTTCCTGGCCTCGACAACGAGGTCGTCCGTGATCTGTACGCCCGCTTCGGCGAGGCCACGTTCGTCTATCAGGCGACGCGTGACGGCATGCCGACGCTGTGGGTCGGCGCCGAGCGCATCCTGGAAGTGCTGCGCTACCTGAAGGGCGGCATCTCCAAGCCCTACAAGATGCTGTACGACCTGACGGCGGTCGACGAGCGCCTGCGCAAGCATCGCCAGGGCCTGCCGGACGCCGACTTCACGGTCGTCTACCAGTTGCTGTCGGTCGACCGCGACATGTCGCGCGCCGGCACGCCGGATATCCGCCTCAAGGTGGCACTGAAAGGCGAGTTCCCGCACCTGCCGACGGCGACGACGGTCTATGCCAACGCCGACTGGTACGAGCGTGAGGTCTGGGATCTGTTCGGCATCGTCTTTGACGGCCACCCGCATCTGCGTCGCATCCTGCTGCCGCCGCGCTGGGTCGGTCATCCGCTGCGCAAGGAACATCCGGCGCGCGCCACCGAGTTCGATCCGTTCGTGCTCGACCAGATGCGCCAGGATCTGGATCAGGAAGCCCTGCTGTTCAAGCCCGAAGACTGGGGCATGAAGAAGGGCACCGAGGATGAGGACTACATGTTCCTCAACTTCGGTCCCAACCATCCGGCCGCACACGGCGCGTTCCGTATCGTCCTGCAGCTCGACGGCGAAGAGATCGTCGACTGCGTGCCGGACATCGGCTACCACCATCGCGGTGCCGAGAAGATGGGCGAGCGCCAGTCCTGGCATTCGTACATCCCGTATACCGATCGCATCGACTATCTCGGCGGGGTGATGAACAACCTGCCGTACGTGATGACGGTCGAGAAGCTCGCCGGCATCACCGTGCCGCCGCGCGCGCAGACCATCCGCATCATGATGTCGGAGTTCTTCCGCATCACCTCGCACCTGCTGTTCTACGGCACCTACCTGCAGGATCTCGGCGCGATGTCGCCGGTGTTCTATGCGTTCGTCGACCGCCAGAAGGCCTACGACGTGATCGAGGCGGTGACCGGCTTTCGCATGCATCCGGCGTGGTACCGCATCGGTGGTGTCGCGCACGATCTGCCTCAGGGCTGGGAGCGGCTGGTCAAGGAATTCGTCGAGCATCTGCCGCCGCGTCTGGACGAATACCAGAAGGCCGCTGCCGAAAACAGCATGGTCGTCTCGCGTCTGCGCGGCGTCGCCGCGTACGACACGGCGCAGGCGCTGGAGTGGGGCACGACCGGTGGCGGTCTGCGTGCCACCGGCGTCGCCTACGATCTGCGCAAGGCGCGCCCGTACATGGGCTACGAGAATTTCGATTTCGAAATTCCGGTGGGTCACAAGGGCGACGGCTATGACCGCCTGATGCTGCGTATCGAGGAAATGCGCCAGTCGGTGCGCATCATCAAGCAGTGCCTCGAGAACATGCCGTCGGGCCCGTACAAGGCCGATCATCCGCTGTCGACGCCGCCGCCGAAGGATCGCACGCTCAAGGACATCGAAACCCTCATCACGCACTTCCTGCAAGTGTCGTGGGGCCCGGTCATCCCGGCCGGCGAGGCGACGACGATGGTCGAAGCGACCAAGGGCATCAACAGCTATTACCTGACCTCGGACGGCAGCACGATGAGCTATCGCACGCGTATCCGTACGCCGAGCTTTGCGCATCTGCAGCAGATTCCGAGTGTGATTCAGGGCCAGATGGTGGCCGACCTGATCGCGTACATCGCGTCGATCGACTTCGTCATGGCCGACGTGGACCGCTGATATGAGCACACCCGAAACGGTCGTCAAGCTCGCCGAGCTGACCGGCAAGACGCAGGAGGCGCCGTTCGTACTGACGGACGACGAGCGCCATGAAATCGAGCACGAAATCGCGCACTACCCGGATGCGCGCGCGGCCAGCATCGGCGCGCTGAAGATCATCCAGGCGCGGCGCGGCTGGGTGCCGGACGGTGCGCTGGAGCCGGTGGCGAAGATGCTCGGCATCGGCGCCGCAGAGCTCGAAGGCGTGGCGACGTTCTACTCGCTGATCTACCGCAAGCCGGTCGGTCGTCATGTGGTCAAGGTCTGCGACAGCATCACCTGCTTCATGGTCGGCTACGAGGACATCAAGAAGACCCTCGAACAGCATCTGGGCATTACCCACGGGCAGACCACCGCCGACGGTCGCTTCACGATGCTGCCGATCTGCTGCATCGGTGCCTGCGACAAGGGGCCGGCGCTGATGGTCGACGACGACCTGCACCATGACCTCACGCCGGACAACGTGGTCGGCATCGTGGAGGCGTACAAGTGAGTCTCGAACAAGAACTGCTGGTTCGCCCGCTGACGGCGCGCGTCAATCTCGAAGCGCCGATGGACATCGCCGCCTACGAGGCATCGGGCGGCTATCTCGCGGTGCGCAATGCGATCCGCGATCTGCAGCCGGCCGATGTGCAGGCCAAGGTCAAGGATTCGAACCTGCGCGGTCGCGGCGGTGCGGGCTTCCCGACCGGCATCAAGTGGGGTCTGGTGCCGATGGGCCCGGACGCCGGCACCAAGTACCTCGTCTGCAACGCCGACGAGATGGAGCCGAACACGTTCAAGGACCGCCTGCTGATGGAAGGCGTGCCGCACCAGCTGATCGAAGGCATGCTGGTCGCCGGCTACGCGATCCAGGCCACCACCGGCTACATCTTCCTGCGCGGCGAATACGTCAAGTCGGCGGAGCGTCTCAACGCGGCGCTGGCCGAGGCGCGCGCGGCCGGCTTGCTCGGCAAGAACATCCTCGGCTCCGGCTGGAGCTTCGAGCTGTCCGTGCACACCGGCGCCGGCCGCTATATCTGCGGTGAAGAGACGGCGCTGATCAATTCGCTGGAAGGCCGTCGCGCGAATCCGCGCGCCAAGCCGCCGTTCCCGCAGATCGCCGGTGCCTGGGGCCGTCCGACCGTCGTCAACAACGTCGAGTCGCTGTCGAACCTGCCGCACATCATCAACAACGGCGCCGAGTGGTTCAAAGGCCTGTCGCAGGGCAAGTCCAAGGACGGCGGCACCAAGCTCTACGGCTGCAGCGGTCGCGTCAAGCGTGGCGGCATCTACGAGCTGCCGATCGGCACTTCGGCGCGCGAGATCATCGAAGAACACGCCGGTGGCATGCGCGACGGCTACACCTTGAAGTGCTGGCTGCCGGGCGGTGCGTCGACCGACTTCCTGATGCCCGAGCATCTCGATCTGCCGATGGATTTCGATTCGATCTCCAAGGCCGGTTCACGCATGGGCACCGGCCTGATCATGGCCGTCGACCAGACCGCCAACATGGTCTCGCTGGTGCGCAATCTCGAAGAGTTCTTCGCGCGCGAGTCCTGCGGCTGGTGCACGCCGTGTCGCGACGGCCTGCCGTGGAGCGTGAAGATGCTGATCGCGCTCGAGGAAGGGCGCGGCCGCATGGAAGACATCGAGCAGCTGACCAAGCTGACCAAGGCGCTCGGCCCCGGTCGTACCTTCTGCGCGCATGCGCCGGGTGCGATGGAGCCGTTGCAGTCGGCGCTGAAATTCTTCCGCGCCGAATTCGAAGCCGGCGTCGCGCCGGCCGGTACCGCCGATGCTGATGCCAACATCGGGCTCACGGGCGTTGTCGTCAACGCCAAAGTTGCGTAAGTCATGGCCACGATTCATGTAGACGGCAAGCAGTACGACGTCGACGGTGCGGACAACCTGCTGCAGGCCTGTCTCAACCTCGGACTCGATATTCCTTATTTCTGCTGGCACCCGGCGCTCGGCAGCGTCGGCGCATGCCGCCAGTGCGCGGTGAAGTCGTTCCGCGACGAGAACGACAAGATGGGCCGCATCGTCATGTCGTGCATGACGCCGGCGTCGAACGGGACCTACATCTCGATCGATGACGAGGAGGCCAAGGCCTTCCGCGCGACCATCGTCGAATTCCTGATGACGAATCACCCGCATGACTGTCCGGTCTGCGAGGAAGGTGGCCATTGCCACCTGCAGGACATGACGGTGATGACGCAGCATCACAGCCGCTCATACCGCTTCACCAAGCGCACGCATTTGAATCAGGATCTCGGACCGTTCATCGGTCACGAGATGAACCGCTGCATCTCCTGCTATCGCTGCGTTCGCTACTACAAGGATTACGCCGGCGGCACCGATCTCGGTGTCTACGGTTCGGCGGCCAATGTCTACTTCGGCCGTGCCGAGGAAGGTACGCTGGAATCCGAATTCTCCGGCAACCTCACCGAGGTCTGCCCGACCGGCGTGTTCACCGACAAGACCCACTCCGAGCGCTACACGCGCAAGTGGGACATGCAGTACGCGCCGAGCATCTGCGCCAGCTGCTCGGTCGGCTGCAACGTCTCGCCGGGCGAGCGCTACGGCGAGATTCGCCGCGTCGAGAACCGCTATCACGGCGAACTCAACGGCTACTTCCTCTGCGACCGCGGCCGTTTCGGCTACGGCTACACCAATCTCAAGGATCGCCCGCGCCACCCGTTGATCGACGGTGCGACGGTGACCAGCGATGTCGCGCTCGGCGCGGCGCGCGGCATGATCAACGGCGCGAGCAAGGTCATTGCGATCGGCTCGCCGCGCGCGTCGGTCGAAGCCAACTACGCGCTGCGCACGATGGTCGGTGCCGCGTCGTTCTACGACGGTCACGCCACCCAGGAAGGCGAGCTGGTCAAGCTGGCGCTGCAGATCGTTCGTGACGGCCCGGTGCCGGCAACCACGATCACGGCGATGGAAGATGCCGACGCGGTGCTGGTGCTCGGCGAAGACATCACCGCGACCGCGCCGCGCATGGCGCTGGCGGTCCGTCAGGCCGCACGCGGCAAGGGCCGTGCGCTGGCCGACGAGAAGAAGGTTTCGGATTGGCAGGCGATCTCGCTGGCCGATCTGCTGCAGCGCGACAGCTATCCCGTGTTCGTCGCCAGTGTCGACAGCACGCGCCTCGACGACATCGCCCACGCCACCGTGCGTGCGGCGCCGGAAGATCTGGCGCGCCTCGGCTTCGCCGTGGCGAACCTGCTCGATGCGTCATCGCCGGCCGTGGCCGGTCTCGACGAGGCGACGGCGGCGCAGGCCAAGGCCATCGCCGACGCGCTGGCTGCCGCAAAGAAGCCGCTGATCATTTCCGGCACCGGCGCCGGTTCGACGGCGGTGATGCAGGCCGCGGCCAACATCGCCTGGGCCCTGAAGGCCAAGAACGACGCCACTGGTCTTGCGCTGACGCTGCCGGAAGCGAACAGCTACGGTCTGGCGATGCTCGAGCCGCAGCCGCTGGCCGACGCGCTCGAGGCGCTGGCGTCCGGTGCGGCCGATACGCTGGTCGTGCTTGAAAACGATCTGTATCGCCGCGCGCCCAAGGCGGTCGTCGACGCCGCGCTGGCCAAGGTCAAGAGCCTGATCGTCATCGACCACACGGCGACCGACGCCACGGCGCGCGCGCAGGTGGTGCTGCCGGCGGCGACGGTATTCGAAGGCGACGGCACCGTCGTCAACTACGAAGGCCGTGCGCAGCGTCACTTCCAGGTCTACGACCCGAAGTACTACGACGCCAGCCTTGCGCAGGTCGAATCCTGGCGTTGGCTCGCCGTTCTGGAAGCCGCCAGCGGCTGGAAGATTCTCGACGACATCACCGGTGCCTGCGCCACGGCCGTCAGCGGCCTGGCCGGCATCGTCGACGCGGCGCCGGGTGCGGCGTTCCGTATCGACGGCCTGAAGATTGCGCGCGAGCCGCACCGCTACTCGGGCCGCACCGCGATGCGTGCCAATCAGGCGGTCAGCGAAATTCGTCAGCCGGTCGATCCGGATACGCCCCTGAGCTTCTCGATGGAAGGCTACAACGGCGTCGGCGGCCTCGACCGTCCGGCGGCGTTGATGCCGTACGCCTGGGCGCCGGGCTGGAACTCGCCGCAGTCGTGGAACAAGTTCCAGCAGGAGATCGGCGGTCATCTGCGCGGCGGTGATCCGGGCAAGCTGCTGTTTGCCGGCGGCGCCACGCAGGCGTACTTCACCGACGTGCCGGCCGCGTTCACGCCGAGCGGCAGCGGCAGCGGCTTCCGCGTGCTGCCGCTGCACCTGCACTTCGGCGGCGACGAACTGTCGTCGCGTGCCGAGCCGATCCGCGAGCGTGCCAGCACGGCGTTCGTCGCCATCGCTCGTGCTGACGTCGCGCGCGCCGGCGTCAACGGCCACGCGACGGTGTCGGTGGACGGTGAACTCGTGCAGCTGCCGACCTTCATCAGCGATACGCTGCCGGCCGGCACCGTGGGCCTGCCGGCGGGTTTCGCCGGCGTGCCGTTCGTCGCCTACGGCGTCGATGCCACCGTGAGCGGAGGCTGATCCCATGCTCGATTGGTTCAATGCCCATCCGCATCTCGTCGATTCGCTGATCGAGTCGGTCAAGGCCATCGTCGTGCTGCTGGTGACGGTGGTCGTCGCGGCCTGGATGATCTGGCTCGAACGCCGCCTGCTCGGCCTGTGGCAGGACCGCTACGGCCCGAACCGCGTGGGTCCGTTCGGCCTCGGCCAGGTCATCGCCGACATGATCAAGATCTTCTTCAAGGAAGACTGGATTCCGCCGTTCGTCGACAAGCTGACCTTCATCGTCGCCCCGGCGATCGCCATGGGCCTGATGCTGCTGATGTTCGCGCTGGTGCCGGTGACGCCGACCTGGGGCGTGGCGCACATCAACGTCGGTCTGCTGGTGTTCCTGGCGCTGGCCGGCCTCGAGGTCTACGCGGTAATGCTCGGCGGCTGGGCGAGCAACAGCAAATACTCGCTGCTCGGCGGCCTGCGCGTGACCGCGCAGACGGTGTCGTACGAAGTGTTCATGGGCATTTCGCTGATGGGCATCGTGATGCTGGCCGGTTCGTTCGATCTGCGTCACATCGTCGAGTACCAGGCGGCCAACGGCTGGAACATCATTCCGCAGTTCTTCGGCTTCTGTGCGTTCGTGACCGCGGCGATCGCCGTCGTGCACCGCACGCCGTTCGACTTGCCGGAAGCCGAGTCGGAACTGGCCGCGGGCTTTCATACCGAGTACTCGGGCATGAAGTTCGGCATGTTCTTCGTCGGCGAATACGTTGGCATCGTGCTGGTTTCGGCCATTACGACGGTCTTGTTCTTCGGCGGCTGGAGCGGCCCGGGCGTGGAGAGCCATGCGTGGCTCGCGTTCCCGTGGTTCGCGTTCAAGTGCCTGTGCTTCATGTCCGGCTTCATCCTGCTGCGCGCGTCGCTGCCGCGTCCGCGCTACGACCAGATGATGGCTGCCGGCTGGAAAGTCTGCCTGCCGCTGTCGTTGATCAATCTTCTGGGCACGGCGGCCGTCGTCGTTGCCGGCGCCCACGGAGCCTGAGATGCCCGGTTACCTGCCTCCTGAAAAACGCTCGCCGCTGCAGCAGCTCGGAGACATCCTCTGGGGTGTCTATACGCAGCTGCGGACGATCGTGATGATCTTCAGTCACACGTTCCGCAAGCGTGATGTCATTCCGTATCCGGAAGTGAAGCCGTATATGCCGCCGCGCTATCGTGGCCGCATCGTGCTGACGCGCGATCCGGACGGCGACGAACGCTGCGTCGCGTGCAACCTCTGCGCGGTGGCCTGCCCGGTGGGCTGCATTTCGTTGCAGAAGACCGAGCGTCCGGAAGACGGCCGCTGGTATCCCGAGTGGTTCCGCATCAACTTCTCGCGCTGCATCTTCTGCGGACTGTGCGAAGAAGCTTGCCCGACCACGGCGATCCAGCTGACGCCGGACTACGAGCTCGCCGAGTACAAGCGCCAGAGTCTGGTCTACGAAAAGGAAGACCTGCTGATCAGCGGCACCGGCAAGTACCCGGACTACAACTTCTATCGCGTCGCTGGCATGTCGATCGAAGGCAAGCCGAAGGGCGCCGCCGAGAAGGAATCGGCGCCGGTCGACATCAAGTCGCTGCTGCCGTAAGGGATGACGCGATGACGTTCTTCTTCTATCTCGCTGCCGCCGTTGCCGTGATCTCGACGTTGTTCGTGATCTTCGGCCGCAACCCGGTGCATGCGCTGCTCAACCTGGTGGTCTCGCTGCTCGCGGTCGCCGGCCTGTTCTTCATGCTCGGCGCGCCGTTTGCCGGTGCGCTCGAAGTCATCGTCTACGCCGGCGCCATCATGGTGCTGTTCGTGTTCGTGGTGATGATGCTCAACCTCGGCAAGGAGATCGAAGATCAGGAGCGCCGCTGGTTGACGCCCAAGGTCTGGTTCGCGCCGGCGGTGCTGTCGGTGCTGTTGCTCGGCGGCTTGCTCGACGTGCTGCTGACCGGCGGTCAGACGCATGCCGCGGCGACGACGACCATCGATGCCAAGCAGGTGGGCGTGCATCTGTTCGGCCCGTATCTGCTCGCGGTCGAACTCGGCTCGATGCTGCTGCTGGCCGCGCTGGTCGCGGCCTATCACCTCGGCCGCCACGACTAGAACGAAAAGAACCGCTATGGAAACGACTGCTTTGCTGGGGATTCCGATGGAGCACGGGCTGGCGATCGCCGGCATCCTGTTCGTGCTCGGTCTGCTCGGCGTGATGATCCGGCGCGACATCCTGTTCATGCTGATGTCGCTCGAAGTGATGATGAACTCCGCGGCGCTCGCGTTCGTGGTGGCCGGAAGTCGCTGGCACCAGCCGGACGGCCAGATCATGTTCATTCTCGTGCTGTCACTGGCCGCGTCCGAGGCCTCGGTGGGGCTCGCGATTCTGATCCAGCTGCATCGCCGCTTCCGGACGCTCGACGTCGATTCGGCATCGCAGATGAAGGGGTGAGGGACGCATGATGAAAACAAAGTTTTCAGCGGTCCCGAACGCACGGGCAGGGCTGCCCGGGCGGGGCGACGCTCGCCGCACTAACGTCGCGCCAGGGATGGCGTCCTCGCGCTTCGGGAAAACAGACTGATGTTCGAATTCCTTTTCCTCGTTTTCACCTTTCCGCTGCTCGGCTTCCTGACGCTGGCGATCGGCCGGCAGCGCATTTCGGAAAACGCCGCCGCCTATATCGGCGTCGGTTCGGTCGGTCTGTCGGCGCTGCTGACGGCGATCATCGGCTGGCAGTTCTACCACCAGCCGGCTGGCTTTTCGTACACGCAGGAACTGTGGACGTGGATGAGCGTCGGCGATTTCTCGCCGCGCTTCGCGCTGCGCCTCGATCAGCTGTCGATGCTGATGATGTGCGTGATCTGCGGCGTCGGCTTCTTCATTCATCTGTTCGCGTCGTGGTACATGCGCGGCGACGAGGCGTATCCGCGCTTCTTCGCCTACATGAACCTGTTCGTTACCGCGATGCTGTTCCTGGTGCTCGGCGACAACCTGCTGTTCCTGTACTTCGGTTGGGAAGGCGTGGGTCTGGCCTCGTACCTGCTGATCGGCTTCTGGTATCAGGACGCGGCCAACGGCGCCGCGGCGCGCAAGTCGTTCATCATCACGCGTGTCGGCGACACGTTCATGGCGATCGGTCTGTTCATCATCTTCCACGGCCTGGGCACGCTGAACATCCAGGACGCGATGTCGCTGGCACCGCAGAAGTGGGCCGAAGGCGGCACGATGGTGACCGCGGCGGCACTGCTGCTGCTCGGCGGCGCGGTCGGCAAGTCGGCGCAGCTGCCGCTGCAGACCTGGTTGCCGGACGCGATGGCGGGCCCGACGCCGGTCTCGGCGCTGATCCACGCGGCGACCATGGTCACCGCCGGCGTCTACCTGATCGCGCGCACCCATGTGCTGTTCGAGCTGTCGCCGTTCGCGCTCGACACGGTCGGCTGGATCGGCGGCATCACGCTGCTGCTCGCCGGTTTCACGGCGCTGACGCAGACCGACATCAAGAAGATCCTCGCGTACTCGACGATGTCGCAGATCGGCTACATGTTCCTGGCACTCGGTGCAGGGGCCTATCAACCGGCGGTCTTCCATCTGATGACGCACGCGTTCTTCAAGGCGCTGTTGTTCCTGTCGGCCGGCTCGGTGATCCTCGCCTGCCATCACGAGCAGGACATCTTCAAGATGGGCGGCCTGCGCAAGAAGATTCCGTTCACGTTCTGGGTGTTCCTGATCGGCTCGCTGGGCCTGGTCGCGTTCCCGTTGACGTCGGGCTTCTTCTCCAAGGACAAGATCCTGTTCGAGGCCTGGGCCTACGGCCACCATGCGTTCTACTGGATGGGTCTGGGCGGCGCGTTCCTGACCGGCCTCTACACCTTCCGCCTGATCTTCATTGCGTTCTTCGGCGAGTCGCGCGCGACGCACGATGCGCATGCGCATGACGACCATGGCCATGGCGGCGAGATCACGCAGCCCAAGGGTGGCGACCACACCTTGCCGCTGGCGGTGCTCGCGGTCGCGGCGTTGTTCGGCGGCTGGATTCACATCCCGCTCGATGCCGTGCTGCCGCAGCCGGCGATCAGTGAGGCGGCCGAGCATGTCGAATACTCGATGATGGCCGCCTCGGTCGGCGTGTCGTTCCTCGGCATCTTCCTGGCGTGGTTCTTCTTCCTGAAGAACCCGGCGCTGGCGGCCGGCATCAAGCAATCGGCGATCGGCCAGCTGCTGTTCCGCTGGTGGCGCGCGGCCTTCGGTTTCGACTGGCTCTACGACCTGCTGTTCGTGAAGCCCTACCTGTTCATCGTGCGCCTGATCCGGCGCGATGTTGCCGATCAGGCGATCGGCCTGTTGCCGCGTCTGACGCTGGCGTTCAACTCTCTGTTCTCGAACACGCAGACCGGCCAGCTTCGCTGGTACGCCGGGATGACCGCGGCCGGTGCCGTGGTCGTCATCGCTGCGGTGATCCTGATCTAAAAGCCGCCTCCCATGATTCTGCTCTGGCTCATACTGATTCCCTTCATCGGCGGCCTGCTGGCATGGCAGGGCGAGCGCTGGGTCGGCCGCGGCTTCCCGCGCTGGGTGGCGTTGGCGACGATGCTGCTGTCGCTCGGCATCTCCGTCTGGCTGTGGTGCGTCGGCGACTTCTCGCTGCAGTCGGTCGGCGGCATGCCGCACTGGACCGTCGAGTACCAGGTGCCGTGGATTCCGCGTTTCGGCATCTCCCTGCATCTGGCGATGGACGGCCTCGGCCTGCTGATGGTGGTGCTGACCAACTTCCTCGGTGTCGTCGCGGTGACCTGCTCGTGGCGCGAGATCGAGCGCAACGTCGGCTTCTTCCATCTGAACCTGCTGTGGAACCTGGGCGGCGTGGTCGGCATCTTCCTGGCCATCGACCTGTTCCTGTTCTTCTTCTTCTGGGAAATGATGCTGGTGCCGATGTACTTCCTGATCGCGCTGTGGGGCCACAACGCTCCGGGCGGCAAGGGTCGGGTCTACGCGGCGAACAAGTTCTTCATCTTCACCCAGGCCTCGGGCCTGGTGATGCTGCTGGCGATCCTGGGCCTGGTGGTCGTGCACTACCAGCAGACCGGCGTCATCACCTTCGACTACATGGACCTGTTGAAGACGCAAATGGCGCCGCAGGTCGAGATGCTGCTGATGCTCGGCTTCTTCGTCGCCTTTGCGGTGAAGATGCCGACGGTGCCCTTGCACTCGTGGCTGCCGGACGCGCACTCGCAGGCGCCGACCGCCGGCAGCGTCGATCTGGCCGGCATCCTGCTGAAGACCGCCGCCTACGGCGTGCTGCGCTTCGGCCTGCCGATCTTCCCGAATGCGTCGGCACAGTTCGCGCCGGTGGCGATGTGGCTGGGCGTGGCGGGCATCCTGTACGGCGCGTTCATGTGCTTCTCGCAGACCGACATCAAGCGCCTCATCGCGTACTCGTCGGTCAGTCACATGGGTTTCGTGTTGATCGGTCTGTACGCCGGGACGCCGCAGGCCCTGCAGGGCGTGGTCGTGCAGATGATCGCGCACGGCCTGTCCGCCGGTGCGCTGTTCGTGCTCTGCGGCGAGATTTACGAGCGCCTGCATACGCGTGACATGCGGCAGATGGGCGGCCTGTGGTCGCGCTTCCCGTACCTGCCACCGATCGCGATGTTCTTTGCGATGGCTGCGCTCGGCATGCCGGGCCTCGGCAACTTCGTCGGTGAATTCCTGATCCTGGTCGGTAGCTGGAGCGTCGCGCCGCTGATCACGGTGCTGGCGGCCAGCGGCCTGGTGCTCAGCGCGGTCTACTCGCTGATTCTCGTGCAGCGCGCGTTCCACGGCCCGTCGCCGAAGGATGCGGAGCCGCTCAAGGATCTCGGCAAGCGTGAACTTTGCATGATGGGTGTTCTGATGGTGCTGTTGCTGGCGCTGGGTCTTTACCCGCAAACGGTGCTCGATACCTCGGCCTCGGCGATGGATCAGGTGCACAGCATCTACAGCGCTGCGCAGGCTCTGGCGGGAGAAGCGCCATGAATCTGGGTTCCGCCCATCTCACGGCGCTGACACCGATGCTGCTGGTGTCGGCGACCATCGTCATCGTCATGCTGGCGATCGCGTTCAAGCGCCGTCATCGCGGCAACGCAACGCTGGCGGTGTTCGGCCTGAATCTGGCGCTGCTGACCAGCCTCGGCATGCTCTACATCGGGCATGAAGCGATCACGGTCACGCCGCTGTTCGTCGTCGACGGCTATGCGTTGTTCTACACGGCGCTGATTCTGGTCGCGACGCTGGCAACGGCGACGCTGTCCTACGCCTACCTCGAAGGCTTCAAGGGCGAGCGCGAAGAGATGTATCTGCTGCTGTGCCTGTCGGCGCTCGGCGGTGTCACGTTGGCCTGTGCGCAGCACTTCGCGTCGCTGTTCATCGGTCTCGAACTGCTCAGCGTGCCGCTGTACGCGATGATCGCGTACCCGGTGAAGAGCCGGCGCCCACTTGAAGGCGGCCTCAAGTACCTGGTGCTGTCGGCGGTTGCCTCGGCGTTCATGCTGTTCGGCATCGCGCTGATGTATTCGCAGGTCGGCTCGCTGCTGTTCCTCGATGTCGGCGCCTACTTCGCCGGCAGCGCCAGCCCGATCGCCGTGGTTGGCGGCGCGATGCTGCTGATCGGCCTGGCCTTCAAGCTGTCGCTGGTGCCGTTCCACATGTGGACGCCGGACGTCTACGAAGGCGCACCGGCGCCGGTTGCCAACTATCTGGCGACCGCGTCCAAGGTTGCGGTGTTCGCGGTGCTGACGCGCTATTTCGTCGAGGCTGGCGGCTACTACCAGATCTCGCTGGTCAAGGTGCTGAGCTGGTTGGCTTTCCTGTCGATCATCCTCGGCAACGTGCTGGCGGTACGACAGAACAACGTCAAGCGCATGCTCGCGTATTCGTCGATCGCGCATTTCGGCTACTGCATGGTGGCCCTGATCGCCGGAGGCCCGCTGGCGGTCGAAGCGGTCGGTGCTTACCTGCTGACCTATGTCGTCACCTCACTCGGCACCTTCGGTGTCGTGACGCTGACGTCGAGCCCGATGGGCGAGCGCGATGCCGATGCCATCTACGACTATCGCGGCCTGTTCTGGCGCCGCCCGTATCTGGCGTCGATCCTGACCGCAATGCTGCTGTCGCTGGCCGGCATCCCGCTGACGGCCGGTTTCATCGGCAAGTTCTACGCAATCACCGCCGGTGTCGACGCGCACCTGTGGTGGCTGCTCGGCGCGCTGGTGGTCGGCAGCGCCATCGGCTTGTACTACTACCTGCGCCTGATGGTGTCGCTGTTCCTGCGGGATCCGTCGAACCGGCAGTTCAACGCCCCGCTCGACTGGGCGCAGCGTACCGGCGGCATCATGACGCTGCTGGCGATGCTGCTGATGCTGGCCATTGGCATCTACCCGCAGCCGTTCATTCATCTGCTGCAATTAGCGAGCCTCACGCTGCCGGGCTGATTGACGGCCAGCGGCATCGGGTTCGCAAAGGCCCCGGCATGCATCGGCATGCCGGGGCCTTTTGCTTGGGATGCAAAAAGCGACCCCCGCAAAAGTCATCCGTTTGCGCGCTGGTCAGCGTCATTTTTTTCGCATAACGTGTGGCTTCGGGGGAGAGGTCAACGGTGGTGGCATGCAGGCGTTCGAGAAAGTAAAAGCGCTGTCGCGACTCGCGTCGCGGGAGTCTCTGTACCGGCAGATCGTGACGCCGGACGTCGAGGATCAGATTTCACGGATGCCCAAGCCCGTCGGCAGCTACGGCTACGATGCCTGGGGCTATAACGAGAACGCTGCCAAGCTTGGCCTTGGCGTCGTCAAACTGCTCTACGAAAAATACTTCCGCGTCGTCGCCCACGGCATCGAGAACATTCCGACGCAGGGGCGGGCGCTGTTCATCGCCAATCATTCCGGTCAGCTGCCGATGGACGGCGTGCTGATCGGCGGCGCGATGGCACTGAATCCGCACGGCCCGCGCGCCCCACGCGCCATGGTCGACCGTTTCTTTCCGACCGTGCCATGGCTCGGTAGCGTCATGACCGGGATCGGCGCGGTGATCGGCGATCCGTTGAACTGCGTGAAAATGCTTGAGCAGGACGAGGCGATCATCGTCTTCCCCGAGGGCGTGCGCGGCTCAGGCAAGCTCTACCGCAAGCGTTATCAGCTGCAGCGCTTCGGCAATGGCTTCATGCATCTGGCGATGCAGACCGGTGCGCCCATCGTGCCGGTCGGCGTTGTTGGCTGCGAGGAAACGATGCCGTCATTCGCCAATATCGCGCCACTGGCCAAGCTGCTCGGCTTGCCTTACGTGCCGTTCGGCCCGCTGCTGCCGCTGCCGGCGCGCGTCTATCTGAACTTTGGCGAGCCGATCTGCTTCGACAACACGGCGACCAGCGAGGAAGCGGTCACCGAGCGTGTCGAATTGATCAAGGACAAGATTCGCGAACTGATGGCGCGTGGCCTGGCCGAACGCAAGAGCGTGTTCTGATCCGATGACCGACAAGAAAAAAACGGTGCTCGTCACCGGCGCTGCCGGCTCGCTGGCCAAGCGCGTGATCGCGCGCCTGCATGGCCGCTATCACGTCATTGCCGTCGACTTCCGGCGCAAGGTCGAGACCGAGCCGGATATCCCGTCGTACAAGATCGAGATTCACAAGCGCGGCTTCGAAGACGTGTTCCGTCGGCACAAGATCGACGCGGTGCTGCACATCGGCCGCATCTTCCCGCACGAGCACGATCGCACCCGGCGCTATAACGCCAATGTGCTGGGCAGCAAGAAGCTGTTCGAGCTGTGTCGCAAGTACGGCGTGGCACAGGTCATCGTGCATTCGACCTACTACGTCTACGGCGCCTCGGCCTACAACCCGGCGCTGCTCGACGAGGATGCGCCGCTGAAGGCCAGCGAGGTGACGCAGGACCTGGTCGATTCGGTGGAGCTCGAGAATCTCGCGCAGATCTACCTCTGGAAAGCGCCGGAGCTGAACATCACGATTCTGCGGCCGTGCAACGTGCTCGGGCCGGGCGTGCGCAACACGATGTCGGTGCTGCTGATGCGGCCACTGGTGCCGGTGCTGGTCGGCTTCTCGCCGATGATGCAGTGTCTGCATGTCGACGACATGGCCGACGCGCTGGTCGCCGCCTTCGAACAGAACAAGCCGGGCATCTACAACGTCGCGCCGGATGACTACGTCACCTACCAGACGATGGTCGAGCAGAGTGGCTGCCGCAAGCTGCCGGTACCCTCGGTGCCGCCGATGCTGCCGAAGATGATCAGCAGTGCCCTGAACTGGGGCAGCTTCTTCCCGCCGTATCTGGTCAACTACTTCAAATACCCGGTCATCATTGACGGCCGGTTGTTCCGCCAGACCTTCGGCTGGACGCCGCGACGCAGCCTGAACGATATCTTCAGCTACTACCGCAAACACAAGCTGCTGCCGCATTGAGTCAGCGATAGCCATGCTCAATCCGAGGACTTGATAAAGCTCATTTCCGCCGGAGCCGTTCCCGCCGTAGACTTCACCTCTGGACCCACGGAACGGAGCGCGTCATGAGCAAGAAGAGCGGCAAGGCGACCCCCAGCAGCAAGGCCACGCCGAGTGCCAAGATCGACATCGGCATCGACAAGGGCGATCGCAAGAGCATCGCGGACGGCCTGTCGCGTCTGCTGGCGGACGAGTACACCCTGTACCTGAAGACGCACAACTTCCATTGGAACGTCACCGGTCCGATGTTCAACACCCTGCACCTGATGTTCGAAGGGCAGTACACCGAGTCGGCCGCCGCTGTCGATCTGGTTGCCGAGCGCATCCGCGCGCTGGGCTTCTCGGCGCCGGGCACGTACAAGCAGTACGCCGCGCTGTCGTCGATCGAGGAAACCGACGGCGTGCCGGAAGCGATGGAAATGGTGCGCTTGCTGGTCAAGGGCCATGAAGCCTGCGCGAAGACCGCGCGCACGGTGTTTCCGGTCTCGGAAGCCGCGGCTGACGAGCCGACCTGCGATCTGTTGACGCAGCGCATGCAGCTGCACGAGAAGACCGCCTGGATGCTCCGCTCACTCCTGGAGTAAGCACGCGATTCGCCTACTGCGCACGCCGCTCTCGCGCTTGCAGTGCTCGCTGTGCTCCAGCACAGCTTGCGCGCTGGAAGCGCGAGAGCGGCGTTGCTCGCGACGGCGACCCGCGCGCCTCGGGCGCAGTTGTTTTTCCCCTACTTAAGAAAATCCTTGAACGCTGAAACCCAGTCGCCGCTGCTTGCGGTGCGTCAGTTGCGTATCCAGTATCCGGGCAAGCGCTGGCCCCCGTGGCAGCAGGCGCCGCGGCTGCGCGCGGTCGACGATGTGAATTTCAATCTGCGGCGCGGTCAGACGCTGGGCGTGGTCGGCGAGTCGGGCTCGGGCAAGTCGAGCCTGGCGCGCGCGTTGGTCGGGCTGGAGCCGATCCAGGCGGGTTCGGTGCGCTTCGAGGGGCAGGAACTCAAGGGGCTCGACAAGCGTGGCTGGCGTGCGCTGCGGCGTGACGTGCAGATGGTCTTCCAGGACCCGATGGCCAGCCTCAATCCACGGCACAAGGTGGGCCGCATTGTCGGCGAACCGTTGAAGACGCTTTATCCGGATCTCGGCAAGGACGAGGCGCGTGCGCGTGTGCGCGAGGCGCTGACTCAGGTCGGCCTGTCCGACAGTGATGCCGACCGCCTGCCGCGTGATTTTTCCGGTGGCCAGGCGCAGCGCATTGCCATCGCCCGCGCGATCGTCGTGCGGCCGAAGCTGCTGATCTGCGATGAGCCGGTTTCGGCGCTCGACGTTTCGATCCAGGCGCAGATCGTCAATCTGCTGCGCGACCTGCAGCGGCAACACGCGCTCGCGATGCTGTTCATCGCTCATGATCTGGCGGTGGTGCGTCATATCAGCGATCGCGTGCTGGTCATGTACTACGGCAAGCTGATGGAGCAGGCCGACCGCGACATCCTGTTCCAGGCCCCGCGCCATCCCTACAGTCGCGCACTGCTCGCCGCGCTGCCTGGACACGAAGCGCTGGCGCACCTGCGCGCGCGTGACGGCGAGTTGCCGGACCCGTACGCGCCGCCGGTTGGCTGCCTGTTCGTCTCGCGCTGCGCGATGGCCGACGAACGCTGCACGCGACGTCCGCCGCCGTATCGGCGCTACGCCGACGATGGTGTCGCGCTGTGCCACTACGCGGCCGACGACGGTGGTTCGCTGTTCGATCCGCCGTTCGCGGTGCGCTCGACGCTGGGTGCCTGACGATCCCGGCACTCAGGGCGCGCCGCCGGCTGCGGGCGACGGCACATCTTTCAGCTTCAGTTCGAACATGAGGGGCCAGCGCTTGCCGGTGACGTACCAGCGATCGCGTGCGGCGTCGTGGGCAATGCCGTTGAGTACGTCATCAGCCGGGTCCCAATGCGTGGGTTTCTTGAAGCGCGCGTCGAGCCCGGCGAGATCGAGCCAGCCCCGCACCTGACCGTTACCGGCATCGATGATCGCGATGCGGTCGGTTTCCCAGACGTTGGCAAAGATCATCCCGTTCGCGTACTCGAGTTCGTTGAGCTTGAACACCGGCGTGTCGCCGTCACGCACGGCGATCGTGCGGATGACGTGAAAGTCCTGCGGATCACGAAAGCTGATGACGTCGCTGCCATTGCTCATGATCAGTTGATCGGCGTTGTGCGTGAGCCCCCAACCTTCGCCCTGGTAACGCAGTCGAGTGATCTCGTGCAGCGCATGGTCGTAGACATATGCGATCTGGCTGCGCCATGTCAGTTGATAGATGCGATCACCAAAACAGGTGACGCCTTCGCCGAACACATCACCGGGCAAGGACCGCCGATCGACGACGGTTTGTGTCTCCATCGCGCGCCGAATCAGCGCAGAACGACCGTAAAGGCCGACGCTCTCGATCATTGACGCATCGCATAACTCCAGCCCTTCGGTGAAGGCTTCTGTGTCATGCGGCAAGGTCTTGGTAATCGTGTACGCGACATTCGTCGATGCCTTGAAACCCGCGCCAGCACTACGTTTCAAGGCATGCGCCTCTACGCAAGAACATAGCGATGCAAGTGCAAACGTAGATGCCATCAGCGTTGCGCGGCGTATGGGCTTCACGGTCGGGTCCAATAAATACGTTGATTTGAAAACTTTTTATCAGTAAAAATTCACACCGTGGAAATACGCATGAGGGCGTTTTCCAAATCCGCGCGGAGATTTCCGCGAATCGTGACTCGATGGAGGATGTATCGATGGCGACTGCGAAGAAAGCGGCGAAGAAAGCTGTGAAGAAGGCGCCGGCCAAGAAGGCGGCCAAGAAGGCTCCTGCCAAGAAGGTTGCAAAGAAGGCTCCGGCGAAGAAGGTCGTGAAGAAGGCGGCAGCCAAGAAAGTCGTGAAGAAGGCACCTGCCAAGAAGGTCGCCAAGAAGGCTACCAAGAAAGCAGCGCCGAAGAAGGCGGCCAAGAAGGTCGTGAAGAAGGCGGTGAAGGCGGTCAAGAAAGCCGTGAAGAAGGTCAAGAAAGCGGCGAAGAAGAAGTAAGCCGGCTGTCACCGCGGGCGGTTTTCGACATGAGTCGATGCCATCGAGGCGCCGCCCGATTAAAACAATAAGCAGCACTCGCTTCATCTTGCGCCGCGGCTACATCTTTACGTAGCCGCGCTTTCTCTCAAGCCGCCGAGCGCGATGCGCCAGAATCGGTGGCAGGCCTTCGTCGCCGTTACAATCCGCACTTCCATATCGTGACCCGCCGTCGGCGGGCGTCGGGAGTGATCGCCAAATGATACGCAGCATGACGGGCTATGCCCGTGTCGAAGCCTCTTACGACTGGGGCCGCCTGAGCTGGGAGCTGCGCTCCGTCAATCACCGCTACTTCGACGTCACGTTCAAGATGCCGGAAGACTTCCGCGTCCTTGAGGGTGACCTGCGTCAGTTCGCGGGAACGCGTATCGCGCGCGGCAAGGTCGAATGCGGTCTGCGCTATTCGCGCGACGGCCAGGCTGGCGACACCATCGTCCTCGATCGCGCGCGCCTGTCTCAGCTCAAGGACGCGCTCGATGCGGTCAACACCGAGCTCGGTGCGACCTCGGTGCCGGAGCCGATGCGGGTGCTGAGCTACCCGGGTGTCGTCAAGGAAGAGCAGGCCGACTTTGCGCCGCTGGTGGCGGCGGCGCGCGAACTGTTCTCGGCGGCGCTCAAGGACTTCTCGGCGACGCGTGCGCGTGAAGGCGAGCGCTTGCAGCAGTTTGTGCTCGAACGCTGCGACACGATCGAGACGCTGGTCGCCGAGGTGCGCGAGCGCTACCCGCAGGTTCGCGAGCAGTGGCTGGCGCGCCTGCAGGCGCGCTGCGCCGAGCTCGGCGTCGAGCTCGATCCGCAGCGTCTCGCTCAGGAAGTGGCAATGAGCGCGCAGCGCCTCGACGTCGAGGAAGAGATGTCGCGCCTGCTGAGCCATCTGGTCGAGGTGCGTCAGACCTTCAAGCGCGACGAAGCCATCGGCCGTCGTCTCGACTTTCTCATGCAGGAACTCAATCGCGAGGCGAACACCTTGTCGTCGAAGTCGCAGGATGCCGACATGACGCGTTGCGCCGTCGAGATGAAGGTTGCCATCGAGCAGATGCGCGAGCAGGTGCAGAACATCGAGTAGGCGTTCCCGCAGCCCCCTGGCGGCGATGCGATATAGTCGCCGCAGATCGCGGCGGCAGTGCCTGACAGCACGGACGCGCCGGACAAACAGGGGGAGGGGAAGATGTCGACGAGCCATGCTCGCGCCGCGCTGGCCGCGGCGCTGCTGTTGTGGTTGGCCGCATGTGGGAGCAGCGAGCCGCCGGATGATGTCGATGCGGGGGTGGTCGGTCTCGCACAGTGCGGTCCCGGCTCGCAGCCGGAGACGGCACTGCAAGGCGAAGTGCCGTTGGCCGATCGCCAGGATGGACGCAACCTGCAGGGCTACAGCTGCAACCTGAAGCTCGTGGGTCAGTATCAGGGCACCGGCGCGAGTGTCGTCAGTCCGTCCTTCGACACCTGTGCCTATATGTCCACCAGCGGTACCTTGATCGATCCGCTGCAGGCGCTGGAACCGTCGCCGGGCGTGCTGGTCGTCGATGCCGCTGATCCGGCGCAGCCGGTGCAGACGGCCAACCTCACCGGGCCATCGATGCTGATTGGCACCTGGGAGTCGTTGAAGGTGCAAGCCGATCGCAAACTGCTCGGCGGCGTTGCGGTGGGCGCGCTGACGGGGGCCGGCTTCTTCGATGTCTACGATATTTCCGACTGTGCGCATCCGGTACAACTCAACGCCATCGGCGGCACCAGTCTCGAACTGCCGGACAACGTGCTCGGTCACGAAGGCAATTGGTCGCCGGACGGCCTGACCTACTGGGCGACCGGTACGATCGCCGGTTCGATCACCGCCATCGATGTCAGCGACCCGACGTCGCCGAAGATCGTCTACACCGGGCTCGAAGGTTTTCCGGCCAATCACGGCGTCGAGTTCAGCGCCGACGGCAACACGCTGTATCTGGCGACCTGCTTTCCTGGCGGCGTGACCGTCCTCGACGTCAGTGATGTGCAAAGCCGCAAAGCGGTGCCGATGATTCGGCAAATTGGCTCCGTCACCTGGAATGCATTCAGCTGCGGGCAGCACGCGCTGCCGGTTTCGTGGGGCGGCAAGCCGTATTTGATCGTGCCCGACGAGTTCGATTCGGAAGGCATACACATCGTCGATATCACCGATCCGACGGCGCCGAAGATCGTGCGTCAGCTGCAATTGCAGATCCAGTATCAGGCCAATGCCGAGTTGCGCGCCGCCGATACCGCGGGCGACGGCCTGTTTGGCTACGAATCGCACTATTGCGCGGTCGACACACCCACGGATCCGAAGCTGTTGGCCTGTGGTTATTTCCAATCGGGCATTCGCGTCTTCAACGTCAGTGACCCGACGCAGCCGCGCGAGGTCGCGTATTACAACCCGCCGGCGCAGACCGGCAAGGGGCTGAGCCTGCAACACTCGCTGCACGCCTGGATCGGCGGCTTGCTGCCGACGATCTCCGATCTGTATACGTCCGGCTCAGGAACGAACGCAGACACCGTCGGCATCGATGCGCGCTATGTCGGCAATTTCGTCGCGGCGCTGCCGAGTCTCGTCGTCAATGCCGGCGGCGGCCCGGTGTCGGGCAACCTCAGTGCCGACTGGTGTAGTTCGCCGCCTCGCTTCGTTGGCGACCAGCTGTGGGTGACCTGCATGGACAATGGCTTCATGGTCCTGCAGTTCACCAACGGGGTGTCGCCGAGCCAGTGAGCGCGCGGCAACTTGCGGCGGTCGTGGCGCTGTTGGTGGCGGGCATCGCGCTCGCCACCGCCTATCGGCTGGGCGAGCGAGCGGCTGCCGTGCGCGTGCAGTCCCCGGGACCGGTCGACATCGGGTTTGCGCAGTTCATGCGCAGTCATCATGACCAGGCGGTGGTGATGACACAGATCATGTTGGCGCGCGGCAACACGCAGCTGACCGGGTTGCTCCGTGCGATCCAGACCGCGCAGCTGATCGAGATCGGCGAGATGAAAGGCTGGTTGCTGCTCTGGCAGCGGCCGCTGCTGCCGGCGACGACGAGCATGGATTGGATGTTGCTCGGCAAGACCGCGCCCGATGCGGCATTGTCCCGATATCTGAGCGATTGCAGGGCATCGCCGGGCGGCATGCCGGGGCTGGCCAGTGCCGCGCAACTCGACGAGTTGCGCCGTCTCGACGGCGCGGCGCGCGACCGCCTGTTCCTGCAACTGATGATTCGCCATCACCAGGGCGGCCTGCCGATGGCGCACTTCGCCGCACGCAATGCCGAGACGGTTGCGGTCCGCACCTTGGCGGCGGACATCGAAGCGCACCAGGCGCAGGAGCTGGCGTGGATGACGCTGCTCACGCAACGCCTGTCGCATTAGGCCGACGCCTGGCGGGCCGGGCATCCGCGGCGCGGTGTTATAGTCCGCGCATCCCCTCGATCACACGCGCCGCATGCGGCGCTGAATTCATTGCATGAGCCAAGGTAGTCTGTTCATCGTTTCGGCGCCGAGCGGCGGCGGCAAGACCAGCCTGACACGGGCGCTGGTGCCGGCGTTGGCCGGGCACGGCGTGACGGCGACGATCTCGGTGTCGTTCACGACGCGGGCGCCGCGGCCAGGCGAAACCGACGGGGTGCACTACCACTTCATCGACGAGGCCGGATTCGTCGACAAGATCGGCCGTGGCGATTTTCTTGAGCACGCGCATGTGTTCGGGCGCCGCTACGGAACCGGCCTGTCGGAAACGCGGGCGCTGCTCGACGCCGGGCACGACGTCATCCTCGACATCGACTGGCAGGGGGCGCGGCAGGTCAAGCGCGAATGGCCGCAGGCCATCGGCATCTTCATCGTGCCGCCGTCGGTGGCCGAGCTGGAGCGCCGCCTGCGCGGCCGCAGCCAGGACAGCGAGGACGTCATCGCCGAGCGCATGCGCGAGGCGCACGAGGAAATCTCGCACCACGCCGAGTACGATTACCTGATCGTCAACGAGAACTTCGAGCAGGCGCTGGCCGAGATGGCGGCGATCTTCCTCGAGCCGCGGTTGCGCAGTCAGCGGCAGCTGGCCCGCCACGGCGAGCTGGTCGCCCAGCTGCTGGCGCCGGGGGCTTCCGGTGGTGCTGGTCAATCCGCCGCCGCTCCCGTAAAATAGCCAGCTCTCAAGTTTTAGCTGCTGGTGCTGCCATGGCTCGTGTAACCGTAGAAGATTGTCTGGACCTGATTCCGAACCAGTTCGACCTGACTCTGGTCGCCGCCAAGCGCGCCCGTCAGCTGGCTCGCGGCTCGGAAGCGAAGCTGCCGTGGGGCAACCACAAGTCGACGGTGCTGTCGCTGCGCGAGATCGCCGAGGGTTACACCGACCGCTCGGTGCTCGAGGAAGTCGACCTGCCGGCGATCTCGCAGCCGAAGATGGAACTCGAAGCGCTGGACCCGTCGTTCGACGCCTGAGTTTCGACACGCTGTCGTTTGAAAGGCCCGCCTCCGAGCGGGCCTTTCGCGTGATGGGCGCCGCCGCGGCCGGCGCCGGATGCACGAAGTTGTAGGCCGGCCGCCCGGCTCCATATATATTGGTGTCATGGAGCTTTCCGTCATCCAGCGGCTGGGCAATGCGCTGCGCACGCAGCGGGCCGAACGCGAGTTCGGCATGGACGCGCTCGCGCGCATGCTGGAGGGCTATCTGCCGGAAGAGCAGATCGACCAGGTGCGCCGCGCCGCGGCGTTTGCCAAGAACGTCCACGACGGTCAGCGCCGTCAGTCCGGCGAGCCCTACGTCTATCACCCGTTGGCGGTCGCGCGCATCCTCGCCGACATGCGCCTCGATCACACGACGTTGATCGCGGCGATCCTGCACGACGTCATCGAAGACACCGGCATCTCGCGCGAGCAGTTGTCGAACGAGTTCGGCGCCGACGTCGCGGCGCTGGTCGACGGCGTCAGCAAGATCGCCAAGATCGAAGGCCGCACCCGCGCCGAGATGCAGGCGGAGAGCTTCCGCAAACTGCTGCTGGCGATGACCCAGGACCTGCGCGTGATCCTGGTCAAGCTTGCCGACCGCCTGCACAACATGCGCACGCTGGGCGTCACCTCCACCGAGAAGCGGCGCCGCGTGGCGCGCGAGACGCTGGAGATCTACGCGCCGATCGCGCAGCGTCTCGGCATCTATTTCATCCGTACCGAACTCGAGGACCTGGCGTTCGCCAACCTCTATCCGCGCCGCTATGCGGTGATGGTGCAGGCGGTGAAGGCGCAGGTCGGCGATACCCGCAAGCTGATTCGCGAGGTCGAGCAAAAGCTGTCGTCGACGCTGCGCGAGGAAGGCATCGGCGCCACCGTCGTCGGCCGCGAGAAGAACATCTACGGCGTCTACCAGAAGATGCGCCGCAAGAAGCTCAAGCTGCTGAAGGTCACCGACTTGCTGGGCTTTCGCATCATCGTCAGCAAGGTCGACGACTGTTATCGCGCGCTCGGCGTCGCGCATCACGTCTACAAGCCGGTGCCGGGCGAGTTCGAGGACTACATCGCCAACCAGAAGTCCAACGGCTATCAGTCGCTGCACACCTCGTGCGTCGGCCCGGCCGGGCACAAGATCGAAATCCAGATCCGCACGCGCGACATGCATCACGTCGCCGAGAGCGGCATCGCCGCGCACTGGCAGTACAAGCTCGGCGAGCGCGACAGCCAGTCGGCGCCGCAGGTACGTGCGCGCGAATGGGTGTCCGGTCTGCTCGACGAGTTCGGCGGCTCCAGCGCGATGGACTTCGTCGACAACGTCAAGGTCGACCTGTTCCCGGACGAGGTCTACGTGTTCACGCCGCGCGGCGAGATTCGCCGGCTGCCGCGTGGCGCCACGCCAGTCGACTTCGCGTACGCCGTGCATTCCGAGCTTGGCGACCACTGCGTCGCGGCGCGTCTCGACGGTCAGCTTGAACCGCTGAACACGCATCTGCGTAACGGCCAGACCGTCGAGGTCATCACCTCCAAGCACGCGCGGCCGAACGCCGCGTGGCTGAACTTCGTCAAGACCGCCAAGGCGCGTTCCGCGGTGCGCGGTTATCTGCGCACGCAGCGCGAAGACGAGGCCGTGCGCCTCGGCCGGCGTCTGCTGGAAATCGCGCTGCGCGAGCTGTCGGTACCATCGTCGGTGCTCAAAGACGAAGACCGCCTGCAGCCGGTGCTGGCTGCGCATCAGATGAGCGACGTCGAGGAGCTGTACGCGGCGATCGGCGTCGGCGAGCGACTGGCAGCCTTGGTGGCGCGCCACTTCCTGCCGGAAGGCGAAGCGGTCGGCGCGTCCGGTTCCGCGGCACCGCTGGCGATCGAAGGCACGGAAGGTCTGGTGCTCAGCTACGCACGTTGCTGTCACCCGCTGCCCGGCGACGAGATTCGCGGGCATGTCAGCACCGGGCGCGGCATCGTCGTCCACCGTCTCGACTGCAAGCATGCCAAGGGCCGGCCGCAGGACTGGGTGCCGCTGGCGTGGTCGGAGCGCGTGCAGGGCGACTTCCTGTCCGAGGTGCGGATGAAGACCATTCGTAAGCGCGGCATGCTGGCGATGGTCACGGCCGAGATCGCCGGGGCCGAATCGTCGATCGAAAACGTGCAGATGCCGGACGCTGCCGGCGGCGACGCGGTCGAGATGCGCTTCATCATCACCGTGCGCAGCCGCGTCCATCTGGCGCGCGTGCTGCGGCGCCTGCGTCGCGTCGACGGCGTCGAACGGGTGGTGCGGGCCTAAAAAGCGGTGCTTTACGGCGCGGCCACCCGGTTTGGCGGTGTTTGGCGCCAAGCCCGGGAATGACCGACGTTTTACTTGGCGCGATCCAGGGCATCGCCGACAATCGCGACTTTTCAGACCACGAGAGATTCCATGGCACGACAGATCATTCACACCGATGCAGCGCCGGCGGCGATCGGCCCGTATTCGCAGGCCGTGCGTTGCGGCAACACGGTGTATCTGTCGGGTCAGATTCCGCTCGATCCGGCGACCATGGAGATGAACAACGCGACGATCGAGGACGAGGCGCATCAGGTCTTCAAGAACCTGTCCGCGGTCGCCGCGGCCGCCGGCGGTTCGCTCGCCGACATCGCCAAGCTGTCGATCTTCATGACCGACCTGTCGCACTTCGGCACCGTCAACGAGATCATGAAGCAGTATTTCAAGGAGCCGTTCCCGGCTCGTGCCGCGATCGGCGTCGCCCAGTTGCCGAAGGGCGCTCGCGTCGAAGCCGAAGCGGTGCTCGTCCTCGAGTAAGCGCGCCGTCGTGGCCGGGCCCTCGGCGCGCGGCGGCCCACGGCCGCCGCTGACGCTGGACACCGAGGCGACATTCCTCAAGGGCGCCGGTCCGGCTGTCGCAATCCGCCTGCGCGCGCTCGGCCTCGAGCGCGTCCGCGATCTGTTGTTCCATCTACCGCTGCGCTACGAGGACCGTCGTGCGCACGTGGCGATCGCGCAGCTGCGTGCCGGCGACGAGTCGCTGGTGCGCGGCCGCATCGTCGCCGTCGATGTGCGCTACGGCGGGCGGCGCACGCTGCGCGTGACCATCGACGATGGCAGCGGCCCGCTGCTGCTGCGCTTCTTCCACTTCAACGAAGCGCAAAAGAACAACCTCGGCGAGGGGCGTTGGCTGCAGGCGTTCGGCGATGCACGCGTCGCCGCTGGTGGCATCGAGATGGTGCACCCGCAATATCGCGTCGCCGATCAAGTCGATGAGCTGCAGCCGGAAGCGAGCCTGACGCCGATCTATCCGACCACCACCGGCCTGGCGCAGCCGCGCCTGCGCCAGCTCGTCGCGCAGGCCCTGGAAGTCGCCACGCGTGAGCCGGCGCTGGTCACCGAACTGCCGGGGCTGGGCACGCCGTCGACCTTGGCGGCGCTGCGGGCGATCCACTTGCCCGGCGACGATGCCGATGCACGCGCCTTGCTTGCTGGTACGCACCCGGCGCAGCAGCGCCTCAAGCGTGAAGAACTGCTGGCCCACCAACTGAGTTTGCGCGTGCTGCGCCAGCGTCAGCGCAGCCGGCCGTCGCATCGCCTGCGCGATGCCGCGGCGTCTATCAGCGAACTGAGCAGCGTGCTCGGCTTCAGCCCGACCGGCGCACAGCGACGCGTGCTCGACGAAGTGGCACAGGATCTCGGCGGTGCGCAGCCGATGCTGCGGCTGGTGCAGGGCGACGTCGGCAGCGGCAAGACCGTGATCGGCGCGATGGCGATGCTCGCCGCGGCGCGCGCCGGCCTGCAGGCGGTCTTGCTGGCGCCGACCGAATTGCTCGCCGAACAGCATCAGCGCAATCTCGCGCGCTGGTTCGAGCCGCTGGGCCTGGCGCCGGTGCTGCTGTCGAGCCGGCTGAAGAAATCGGCGCGCGAACCGATCCTCGCCGGCCTGGCCGACGGCAGCCTGCCACTGGTGGTCGGCACGCACGCGGTGTTTCAGGACGACGTGCGCTTCAAGGCGCTGGCCGTCGTCGTCGTCGACGAACAGCATCGCTTCGGCGTGCAGCAGCGCCTGGCGCTGCGCGACAAGGGCGGCGCGAACGCGCCACACCAGTTGATCATGTCGGCAACGCCGATTCCACGCACGCTGGCGCAGACCGTTTACGCCGATCTCGATATTTCCGTCATCGACGAGCTGCCGCCGGGCCGCACGCCGATCCAGACCGTGGTGCTGTCGAACGAGAAGCGCAGTGACGTGCTCGCGCGCATCGGCGATGCCTGCCGCCAGCAACGCCAGGTCTACTGGGTCTGCACGCTGATCGAGGAGTCCGACGAACTGGATGCCGAAGCAGCCGAGGCGACTGCGACCAAGCTGCGAGCGGAATTGCCGGAGTTGCGCGTCGGTCTTGTGCACGGACGCATGAAGGGCGATCTCAAGGACGAGCAGATGCGCGCGTTTCAGGACAACGTGACGCAGTTGCTGGTGGCGACGACCGTCATCGAGGTTGGTGTCGACGTGCCCAATGCCAGCATCATGGTCATCGAGAACGCCGAGCGACTCGGCCTGTCGCAGTTGCACCAGTTGCGCGGCCGCGTCGGTCGCGGCAGCACCGCCAGCCAGTGCGTGCTGCTCTATCAGGGCCCGCTGGGCGAGGCGGCGCGCGCGCGGCTTGAAACCATGCGCGCAACGACCGACGGCTTCGCGATCGCGCAGCGCGATCTTGAACTGCGCGGCCCCGGCGAGCTGCTCGGCCGCCGCCAGACCGGCGAGATCGGCATGAAGCTCGCTGATCCGATGCGCGACGCAGCGCTGATTCCACCGCTGCAACCGCTGGCCGACCGCTACCTGCAGGACGAACCGCTGCTGGCCAAGCTGCTGATCGGCCGCTGGGTCGGCGATCCGGAGCGCTACGCACACGTGTAAAGTTCCGCCCGTGATGAACATGACGGTTCCAACCCCGATTAGCGCCCGCCTCGCCGACTACTGGCGGCTGACGCGCATGGACCGGCCGATCGGCATCTACCTTCTGCTGTGGCCGACGCTGTGGGCGCTGTGGTTCGCGGCCGGCGGCGTGCCGCCGTGGCCGGTGCTGCTGGTCTTCGTGCTCGGCACCGTGCTCATGCGCGCCGGCGGCTGCGCGATCAACGACTACGCGGACCGCGACTTCGACCCTCACGTCGCCCGCACTCAATCGCGGCCGCTGGCCGCGCGGCGTATCTCGCCGCGCGAGGCGGTCGGCGTGTTCGTCGTGCTGTCACTACTGGCATTCGCGTTGTTGTTGTCGCTCGGCAATGTGCTGGCGATCTGGCTGTCGTTGCCGGCCATGCTGCTCGCGGCCGGCTATCCGTTCGCCAAGCGCGTGCTGTCGATTCCACAGGCCATCCTCGGCCTCGCATTCTCGGCCGGCATCCCGATGGCGTTCGCCGCCGTACGCGGCACGGTCGACTGGCGCTTGGCGACCGCGTTGATCGTCGCCAACCTGTGCTGGGTCATCGCCTACGACACCTACTACGCGATGGCCGATCGCGAAGACGATCTGAAGATCGGCGTGAAATCGTCGGCCATCCTGTTCGGCCGCTACGACCGCGCGATCACCGCGCTGCTGCAGACCCTGTCGTTCGCGCTGCTGATCGTCGTCGGCCTGTGGACGCAGCGCGGCGTCGCGTATGACGCCGGCATCGCCGTCGCCGTCGGCTGCGCACTCTACGAACAATGGCTGATCCGCAAACGCGAACCGGGCCCGAGCTTCCGCGCCTTTCTACACAGCCACTACATCGGCCTGGCGGTGCTGGTCGGCCTGATCGTCGATATGCTCTGAGCGGTGGCTGTATGCGTAAAGGTGCGCTGCGGTATTTAGGGCGCTCGCGCGATCGCCCAGGCTTCGACTTCGGCGGCGCCCGCGCGGCGGCAGGTGCGGGCGAGTTCGGCGAGTGTCGCGCCGGTGGTCATGACGTCGTCGAGCAGGGCGACACGCAGGCCGGCGACGCGCGGGTCGACGGCGAAGGCTTTGGCGACCTGTCGGCGTCTGGCGACGGCGTCGGTGCCGATCTGGTCGGCGGTGCGGCGCAGGCGCTGTGCCCAGCGCGGTTCGACGCGCAGGCCATCGCGGCGCAGTGCACGCGCCAGTTCGACGCTCTGGTTGTAGCCGCGTCGCCACAGCCGCGTCGGGTGCAGCGGCACCGGGATGACGACGTCCGGTACCGGTGCCTCGCGTGTGCGCAGGCGATCGACGAACAGGCGGCCCAGCAATTGGGCGTGGCGAAACGTCGCCTGGTACTTCAAGGCATGAATTTGCTGGCGCACTGGCGGCGCCAGTCGAAACGGCGCCCAGGCGGCGGCGAACGGCGGTGGGTGCTGCGCGCAATGCGCACACAGACCATCGTGGGCCTGCGGCAGCGCGCAGCGCGGACAGGCGACGGTGTTCCACGGCAAGGCGTCGCGACACGATGCGCACAGTTCGGTGCCGTCGGTTCGGGCGGCGCAGAACGTGCAGGACGACGGTGCCAGCAGCTCGGTCAGTGATGAAAAGATGTCAACCATTGTGGAGCCTCATGGTTGACAGCCCCGGCGTCGGCCCGGAACACTAGCCGCTCCAGATAAGCCGCGCCGCGTCGAGCCGTTCCTGCCCGACGCGGTTCGTTCGTCCAGACCGGAAAAATCCGCCATGTCCGCCGTCCTGTCCTCGCCTGAAGTTGCCCCGCCCGCCATGCCCGTTCCCGACGGTTTGCGTCACGACTGGACGCGGGAGGAAGTGCAGGCGCTGTTCGCGATGCCGTTCAACGATCTGCTGTTCCGCGCGCAGACCGTGCACCGCGAGCACTTTGAGCCGAACACCGTGCAGCTGTCCACGCTGCTGTCGATCAAGACCGGCGCCTGCCCCGAGGATTGCGCGTATTGCCCGCAGTCGGTGCGCTTCGAGACCGGCCTGAAGCAGGAGCCGCTGATGCCGCTCGATACGGTCATCGAAGCGGCGAAAGAGGCCAAGGCCAATGGTGCGACGCGTTTCTGCATGGGTGCGGCGTGGCGCTCGCCCAAGGATCGCGACATCGAGCGCGTCGAGGCGATGGTGCGCGCGGTCAAGGACATGGGCCTGGAGACCTGCGTGACGCTCGGCATGCTCAAGCCCGCGCAGGCGCAGCGTCTGGCCGGCGCCGGTCTGGACTACTACAACCACAATCTCGATACCTCGCCGGAGTTCTACGGCAAGATCATTTCGACGCGCACCTACGAGGATCGCCTCGACACGCTCGACAACGTGCGCGATGCCGGCATCAAGGTCTGCTGCGGCGGCATCGTCGGCATGGGTGAGCAGGAAACCGACCGCGCCGAGCTGCTGCGCCAGCTGGCCAACATGGACGTGCATCCGGAAAGCGTGCCGATCAACAACCTCGTGCAGGTCGAAGGCACGCCGCTGGCCGGCAGTGAGGAACTGAACCCGATCGAATTCGTGCGCACGATTGCCGTGGCGCGCGTGCTGATGCCGAAGTCGTCGGTCCGCCTGTCGGCCGGCCGCCAGGAAATGAGCGACGAAATGCAGGCGCTGTGCTTCTTCGCCGGTGCCAACTCGATCTTCTATGGCGAAAAGCTGCTGACCACCGAGAACCCGCAGAACGCCAAGGACCGTGCGCTGCTGCAGCGTCTCGGCATTCGCACCGAGGGCAGCGTCGAGGCGCATGAGCCGTCGTGCGCGCCGGCCGCGGCCGAGTCCGCTGGCGGCTGTTGCCATCACGGCTGAGCCGGCGTCGATGGCCGACGACGCGCGGATGACGCCGCCTGCGCTGCAGGCGCATCTGGCGGCCGAGCTGCAGCGCATTCGCGACGCCGATCTGTATCGCGTGCGCCGCGTCATCGATGGCGGCCACGGCGCACAGATTCGCGTCAACGGACAGACCTGCATCAATTTCTGCAGCAACGACTACCTGGGTCTGGCGTCCGATCCGCGCCTGGCCGAGGCGGCGCGTGCGGCGCTCGCGCACGGCACCGGCAGCGGCGCGTCGGCGCTGATCTCCGGTTACAACCGCGAGCACCAGCGCCTCGAGGAAACGCTGGCCGACTTCCTCGGCGTGCCGCGCGTGCTGTTGTTCTCGACCGGCTGGGCGGCCAATCTCGGCGTGCTGCGCGGCCTGCTCGGCCGCGACGACACCATCGTCGCCGATGAACTCAATCATGCGTCGCTGATCGACGGCGGACGGCTGTCGGGCGCGAGGTACGAGCGTGTGCCACATCGCGACGCCGCCGCGTTCGGCGACGTGCTGTCACGCCTCACGCCTCACGCCTCACGCCTCACGCTTGTTGTCACCGACAGCGTGTTCAGCATGGACGGCGATGTCGCGCCGCTGCCGGAACTCGCGGCACTGAGCGCGCGCCGCGGTGCGGCGCTGATGGTGGACGATGCGCACGGCTTCGGTGTGCTCGGGCCGACGGGACGTGGCGCGCTTGAAGCCTGCGCTGCGCATGCCGACATTCGGACCGGCACGTTGGGCAAGGCCGCGGGTGCCGCCGGCGCATTCGTTGCCGGCGACGAAGACCTCATCGAATATCTGGTGCAGCGCGCGCGCAGCTTCGTGTTCTCGACCGCGCAGCCGCCGGCCGTCGCCGCCGCGGCGCGCCGCGGCGTCGAGATCCTGCGCGACGAGCCCGAGCATCGGCAGCAGTTGTTCGACAACATTCGCCGTTTCCGCGACGGCGCCGCCGCACTCGATATTCCGCTCGGCGATTCGCAGACGCCGATACAGCCGCTGGTGCTCGGCGACGCGGCGCGGGCGCTGGCCGTTTCGCAGCGGCTGTTCGAGCAAGGCTATTGGGTCGCGGCGATTCGGCCGCCGACGGTGCCGCGCGGCACGTCGCGACTGCGCATCACGCTGACCACCGCGCATCGGCCGGAACAGATCGACGCCTTGCTCGAGGCGCTGGCGCATGCATGGCGCACTGACTGACGCCATGTCTGGTCACCTGCCTGTGCTGGACGTGCGCCGCGCGGCGCGCAATTTCTCACGCGCTGCCGCTGGCTACGAGCGTGCCGCGCAGTTGCAGGACCGCACACGGAAGGCCTTGCTCGCTCGCGTCGCAGCATTACAGCCGGTGCCGCGGACCATCGTCGACCTCGGCTGCGGCACCGGCCTCGGCGCGCGTGCCCTGCAGCTGCGTCATCCGCAGGCGACCGTCGTTGCGCTCGATCGTGCGCCCGGTATGGCGCAAGTCGCGCACCGCAGCGGCAGCCGTATGAGCGTTGTCGGTGACGCGCAAGCGCTGCCCCTGCGTGCGGCGAGTGCCGATCTGCTGTTCAGCAATCTGGTGCTGCAGTGGTGCCCGCAACCGCAGTGCGCGCTGGCGGAATTGGCGCGCGTGCTGGCGCCAGGCGGCGTCGCCGCGCTCAGCGTGCCGGGCGCCGGCACACTCGATGAATTGCGTGCTGCTTGGCGAGCGGTCGACACCGCCGAGCACGTCCACGCGTTCGCCACGCAGGCCGACTGGTCGCGGTGGGCGCGGGACGCCGGACTCGTCGTGCGTACAGCCGAAACGGTCCTGTATCCCGAATACCACGCCGACGTGCGGGCGCTGATGCAAAGCCTGCGCGACATCGGCGCGCGCAACAGCAGTGCCGCGCGGCGTCAGCAGTGGCTGGGCAAATCGACGTTCGCGCAGCTCGATGCGGCATACGCGCCGTGGCGTTATGCGCGCGGCGTGCGTGCCAGTTGGCACATCATTGAATTGTTGCTGGAGCGCTCGGGATGAGCCGTGCCAACGCGAATGGCGCACCGACCTTGTTCGTCACCGGCACCGACACCGAAGTCGGCAAGACGCGCGCGAGCACAGCGCTGCTGCGCCTGGCGCGGCATCGTGGTGTCGACGCCGTCGGCCTGAAGCCGATTGCCGCTGGTTGCGAACGCGTCGACGGTGCCTGGCAGAACGAGGATGCGCTGGCGTTGCTTGCCGCCAGCGACGGCGTCGAGGACTACGCGGCGATCAATCCGATCGCGCTGCCGTCGCCGATCGCGCCGCATATCGCCGCCGCCGATGTCGGCACGCCGATCTCGATCGACGTGCTCGACGCCGCGCATGCGGCCCTACAGACGCGGCATGCGCGCGTGATCGTCGAAGGCGCCGGTGGCTGGCGTGTGCCGCTCGATGCGCAGACTGATTTTGCCGACTGGGTTGCGACGCACCGCTGGCCGGTGGTGCTGGTCGTTGGCCTGCGCCTCGGCTGCCTCAATCACGCACTGCTGACGGCCGAGTCGGTGATGCGGCGCACGACGCTGGCCGGCTGGATCGCCAATCGCCTGCCGCCCGCGCAGCCGCGCTGGCAGGAAAATCTCGACACCTTGTGCGCGCGCCTGCCGGTGCCGCTGCTCGGAGTTTTGCCGGAGCACGGCGACGACATCGCCAACCGCGACGCGCTCGACACGCCTGCGACACGCCAGCTCCTGGGGCTAAGCGACTGATTTCGCTGCAGTGCACAACGACGAAGGTGCTTTGCGCACTTTTTCGTCGATGCTCTACAATCAAATCGCTTCAACAGCGCGGTCATTCTGATGTCTCGGGATACGCAGCTTACGATCGGACCGAACGGGTCGTTGACCGTCCGCCAGGCGTGGCTGTTCTTCGCGATGACGGCCGCCGTTGGGTTCGGCATTGCCGGCGGTATGGCAGCAATCGGTCTGTGGCCGATCCTGCCGTTCGCTGGTCTGGAGCTGGGGGCTCTCGCCGTAGCGTTGATCGTGTCGGTCAAGCGCAACGCTTATCGGGAAGTCATCCGGTTCTCGGATGATGTCGTTCGTATCGAATTTGGCATGGTGGGACACGGCGCTGCTTCAGCCGTGAACCTGTCGCGGCATTGGACTCGGGCCACGTTAGAGCCTGGGCCAAACCGCAATGCGCCGACACAGCTGATGCTGTGCAGTGGCGCGCAGCAGGTGGAGATCGCGCGATGCGTCACGGACGAAGAGCGCGAGCAGTTGTTTTGCAGGCTGCAGGAATTGTTGTCACCCGCCTGGCGCACGTCGCCAGTAGCGCCGCAGGTTCCAAGCCGGGCGCGAGAGTTGCCATTTGGAGAACGATGAATGATGACGAGGAGACGACTGGCGCGTTTCGCGGCAGGATCGGGCGTGCCACTCGCGTCGCACGACGCATGGGCCTATACGGCGACCAGCAACGGCTGGAACATGCCGACCGGCGTCACGCAGATCGCGCATTCGGTGCACTCGCTGCACATGTGGGTCTTCCTGACCTGTGTCGCCATCGGCGTGGTCGTGTTCGGCGTGATGCTCTATTCGATCATCAATCATCGCCGTTCCAAGCATCCGAATCCGGCCAACTTCCATGAGAACGTCAAGGTCGAGATCGCCTGGACCATCGCGCCGTTCGTGATCCTGATCTGCCTGGCGGTGCCGGCTGCCGGCACGCTGATCAAGATGGAGGACACGCGCAACTCCGATCTGACGGTGAAGGTCACCGGTTATCAGTGGAAGTGGCAGTACGAGTACGTCGGTCAGGGCGTGTCGTTCTTCTCGACGCTGAGCCACGCTTCGAATGCCGCACGCCAGCTTGGCGCGCATGGCGAAGGGCTTTCCGGCTCGTTCAGTTCGGCGGATTTGAAGCAGCTCGAGCAAGCCGACGGCGGGCACTACCTGGTCAACGTCGATAACCCGCTGTATTTGCCGGTCGGCAAGAAGATCCGCTTTCTGATCACGTCGAACGACGTGATTCATGCCTGGTGGGTGCCGGACTTCGCGGTCAAGAAGGACGCGATTCCCGGCTACATCAACGAAGTCTGGACCAAGATCGATGAACCCGGCGTCTATCGCGGCGTTTGCGCCGAGCTCTGCGGTCGCGATCACGGCTTCATGCCGATCGTCGTGCACGCCGTGCCCGAAGACGAGTTCGAGGCATTCCTGAAGCGGCAGAAAGACGGTGATCTGGAAGCGCAGGTGCCCTCTGCGGAGACTGTCGTCGGTGGTGCCGCGCCGAAGGCCGAGCCGGCTGTCGCGACTACCGAAGTCGCCGCCGCCGACACGGCAGACAGCGCCGCGGCTGCGCCGCCCCCGCCTGCGAAGAAGGCGTTGAGCGAGGCCGATCTGCTGGCCAAGGGCAAGACGGTGTACGAGGCGAACTGCCAAGCCTGTCATCAGGCCAATGGTCAGGGGATGCCGCCGAATTTTCCGGCGCTGGCCGGCAGCACGGTCGCCAATGGGCCGCCCGAGGCGCATATCGAGCAGATCCTCAAGGGCAAGAAGCTGATGCCGCCGTTCGCACAGCTTTCGGATGAAGAGATCGCGGCCGTCGCGACCTTCGAACGGACTTCCTGGGGCAACAAGGGCAGCGTGATTCAGCCCGACCAGGTCAGCGCGCTGCGTCAGTAAGCGCTGTTACGCAGACAGCAGGAGTAGCACCATGGCTCATACGCACGACGATCACGCCCACGGCCACGATGACCACGCGCATCACGGTCCCGACAAAGGGATCATGCGCTGGATCAAGACGACCAATCACAAGGATCTCGGCACGCTGTATCTGTTCTTCTCGTTCACGATGTTCTTCATCGGCGGTTTGATGTCGCTGGTGATTCGTGCCGAGTTGTTCCATCCGGGCCTGCAGTTCGTCGAACCCGAATTCTTTAACCAGATGACGACGATGCACGCGCTGGTGATGATCTTCGGCGGCGTCATGCCGGGCTTCGTCGGCCTCGCCAACTGGATGGTGCCGATGATGATCGGCTGTTCGGATCTGGCCTTGCCGCGCGTCAACAACTGGGGCTTCTGGATCCTGCCGTTCGGCTTCGCGATGATGCTGTCGACGCTGTTCATGGACGGCGGCGGCCCGGCCGGCGGCTGGACGATGTACCCGCCGCTGATGCTGCAGACCGGCAATGCGTTTCCGTTCCTGATCTTCTCCATCCATCTGCTCGGCATTTCGTCGATCACCGGCGCGATCAACGTCGTCGTGACCATCCTCAACATGCGCACGCCGGGCATGACCTTGCTGAAGATGCCGCTGTTCGTCTGGGCCTGGCTGATCACGGCGTATCTGCTGATCGCGGTGATGCCGGTGCTGGCCGGCGCGGTGACGATGCTGCTGACCGACAAGTACTTCGGCACCAGCTTCTTCAATGCCGCCGGCGGTGGTGACCCGGTGCTGTTCCAGCACGTCTTCTGGTTCTTCGGGCACCCCGAGGTCTACATCCTGATCCTGCCGGCGTTCGGCGTGATCTCGACCATCATCCCGACCTTCGCGCGCAAGCCGCTGTTCGGTTACGACTCGATGGTCTACGCGCTGGCGTCGATCGCGTTCCTCAGCTTCATTGTCTGGGCGCATCACATGTTCACGGTTGGCATGCCGCTGGCCGGCGAACTGTTCTTCATGTTCGCGACGATGCTGATCGCGGTGCCGACCGGCGTGAAGGTGTTCAACTGGGTGGCGACGATGTGGCGCGGTTCGCTGACCTTCGAGACGCCGATGCTGTTCGCGATCGCCTTCGTGTTCCTGTTCACGATCGGCGGCTTCTCCGGCCTGATGCTGGCGATGACGCCGGTCGACTTCCAGTATCACGACACTTACTTCGTCGTCGCGCACTTCCATTACGTGCTGGTGCCGGGCGCGGTGTTCTCGATCATCGCCGCGATCTACTACTGGATTCCGAAATGGACCGGGCGCATGTACAACGAAAAGGCCGGTCAGTGGCACTTCTGGTTGTCGGCGATCTTCATCAACCTGACGTTCTTCCCGCAGCACTTCGTCGGCCTCGCCGGCATGCAGCGCCGTGTGCCGGATTACGCCGTGCAGTTCACCGATTTCAACGAGATCAGCACGATCGGTGCGTTCGGCTTCTTCTTCGCGCAGTTCATCTTCATCTTCAACATGCTGGCCTGTTGCTACGGCTGGTTCGGCCGCAAGCAGGATGCGCCGGCGCGGGTCTGGGAAGGCGCGCACGGCCTCGAATGGACGGTGCCGTCGCCGGCGCCTTACCACACCTTCGAGGAGCCGCCGCCCTTGCCGGAGAGCGAGCTGGCGTCGATCGGCGGCGGCGCGCACGCGCATTGATGGTAATGCGCACATGGACAGCACGATGAGCGACGACATCGAGCGCAACAAGAAACGCGGCAACGTCATCCTGTTCTGGGTGCACGTCGTGCTGGCGGTGCTGATTCTGTGCGGCTTCGTCTACGCGACGGTACACAAATGACGACGGCGGCACGTCACAACACCTATCGCCACGGGCTGCGTCTGCTGTTCGTGACGGCGCTGATGTTTGCGTTCGGGTTCGCGATGGTGCCGCTGTACGACAAGCTCTGCTACGCGCTTGGACTCAACGGCCGCGTCGCCAACGAAGCGGCCACGGTCGGCGGTCATGCGGTCGATGTCGCGCGCGAGGTCACGGTCGAGTTCCTGACCACCGTCAACGGCGGCCGGCCTTGGCACTTCGCGCCCGATCAGGCGTCGGTGACGATGCATCCGGGCGAGATGAAGACCGTCAGCTTCGTATTCCGCAACACCCAGGATCGCGACATCGTCGCGCAGGCCGTGCCCAACATCGCACCAGCGACGGCAGCGCGCTATCTGCACAAGACCGAATGCTTCTGCTTCAACCAGCAAGCGTTCGCCGCCGGTGAGGAAAAGCACATGCCGGTGGCGTTCACGCTCGATCCGTCGCTGCCGGACGACATCGAGCGCCTGACGCTGGCCTACACCTTTTTCGACGTCACTGATTCTGCACCCAGGCTGGACTAAAAGAAGAGGAGATCGACATGTCGACCCAAGCCGCTGCCCATTCCGAGCGCTATTTCGTGCCGGCACCGAGCGTCTGGCCGTTCGTGCTGACGGCGGCACTGGTCTGTCTGGTCGCCGGGGTTGCGAGTTTCCTCGAGAACGATCATGTCGGGCCGGTACCGATCTTCATCGGCGGCGTGCTGTCGATCGCGGTGATCTTCTTGTGGTTCCGCGACGTCGTGCATGAAAGCGAAGGCGGCCGCTACAGTGCGCAAGTCGATCGCACGTTCCGCTGGGGCATGTCGTGGTTCATCTTCTCTGAGGTGATGTTCTTCGGCGCCTTCTTCGGTGCGCTGTTCTACGCACGCTCGCTGTCGATTCCGTGGCTGGGCGGCGAGGGCACCAAGGTGGCGACCAATCTGTTCCTGTGGCCGGGTTTCGAGGCCGGCTGGCCGTCCAATGGCCCCGGTGAAGTCGGCGGTTCGTTCCAGACGATTCCGGCGTTCGGTGTGCCGCTGCTCAACACCATCCTGCTGCTGACGTCCGGCTTCACGATCACCATGGCGCATCACGCGCTGAAGGCCAACCGCCGCATGATCTGCATCTTGTGGATGTGGGCGACGGTGGCGCTTGGCGCGTCCTTCCTGTGGTTCCAGGCCCACGAATATCTGGAGGCCTATACCGAGCTCAACCTGACGCTGGGCAGCGGCGTTTACGGCTCGACGTTCTTCATGCTCACCGGTTTTCACGGCCTGCACGTGACGCTCGGCACCATCATGCTGATCACCATCACGCTGCGGCTGATGTTCGGGCACTTCAAGCCGGATTCGCATTTCGGCTTTGAAGGCGTGGCCTGGTATTGGCACTTCGTCGACGTCGTCTGGCTGGCGCTGTTCGTCGTCGTTTACTGGCTCTGACGTCCGGCCATGAAAAAGGCGACCGTTGCGGTCGCCTTTTCTTTGTGCCGGTGCTCGCCGTTACGGCGTCGGGATCACGCCATGCGGATGGATCCAGCCCATCAGGTAGGAGAGGATGACGAAGGCCAGCAGTGTGATCGACAGCGCGACGCGGATTTTCAGCGCCGTCAGCGTGCGGCGCTTGCTGCTCGGGTCGCGAACCAGAAAGACCACGCTGGTCAGCAGCGTCGCGACGACCGCGATCAGCAGAACGATAATGATGACCTTGGCGAACATGATGCTGGGCGTCCCGGCGCCGGTCGGCAAATACGAAGCCCATCATAGCGCCGCCGGGCGCGGCGCCCGTCGTGCGTTTGCCGTATGACGCGTCGCTTCAGGCCACCACGCTGGGCGCTGATCGCCACGCCGCTGGCCTGCGCGGCGATGGTCGTGCTCGGTATCTGGCAGCTCGACCGTGGTTTCGAGAAGCAGGCCATCCTCGATCGTTATGCACATGCTGGAGCACAGGCGCCTGCGGTATTGACCGCCGCCAGCGTTGCGCGACCAGAAGCGATCGTGCGTGCCGAGGTGCACGGACATTTCGATGCCGGGCGCCAACTGCTGCTCGACAATCAGGGCCACGATGGTCAGCCCGGCTATCACGTCTGGACGCCGCTGCAGCAGGACGACGGCAGCACGGTCGTGGTCGATCGCGGCTGGATTCCGCATGACGCAGCACAGGATGCCGAGGCGCTGCTGCCGCCGGGTGGCATGCGCAGCGTCGATGGGTACTGGCGTACGCCGCCGGTGCCTGGGCTGCGCCTCGCGGTCGACAACTGTGCCGCAGCGCCGTGGCCGCGCATCGTGCAGTTCCCGACCATTGATGATTTGCGCTGCCTGTACGGCTCCACGGTTGCAGCCGGCGTGCTGCTGATGGCGCCGAATGCGCCGGGCGGCTACGTCCGCGACTGGCAGACCACGCCGGAGCTGAATCCGGCGCTGCATTACGGCTATGCCGGCCAGTGGTTCGCGTTTACGCTGACCCTGCTGGTGATCTTCATCAAGCTCAGTTTCCGCGAGCCACCATCGAATCCATGAATCAGGTTCCCCGTCGTCGCACGCAGTTCTATCTGCTGGTGTTGCTGTTCTTCGGTCCGCTGGCCGCCGCGGTGCTGCTCTACTTCGTGTTCCCGCAGTGGCAGCCGCAGGGCCGGACGAACTATGGCGAACTGATCACGCCGGCGCGACCGCTGCCGACCCTGGCGCTGGTCGACGCCGATGGCGGCGCGCACGGAGACGAGGCGCTGCGCGGACGCTGGACCTGGTTGTTCGTCGGCGGCGGCGCCTGCGACCCGGGCTGTGCCGAGCAGCTTTATCAATACCGCCAGATTCGCACGCTGCTCAACGACAAGCGGCGCCGCGTCCGGCGCGTCTACATCGCGCCGGACGCGGCAGCACTCCCCGCGCTGCGCCAGCAACTAGCGACATTGCATCCTGACTTGCAGCTCTATGCGCCGGCCGATGCGGCGGCGGCCACGACGCTGCATGACGCGCTGCGGGCGCCGGGGACGGCGGCCGGCAGCCCTGGCGTGGTCTATCTGATCGACCCGCTCGGCAATTGGCTGATGGTCTACCGGCCCGACGCCGATTCGAAGGGCGTTCTCGCCGATATCAAGAAGCTGCTGTCGATCTCGCAGATCGACGCCTGAGCGCGGCGCGACCGGCGGCGGCTGGCTGGGTTAAAATTGACCTCTTGCGCCGACCCCCCGGCCTGTTTCGAATGTTTCCGCCATGCTCTGGTTCCGCCGTCTCAATCTGCTCGCCGCCGTCTGGTGCTTCTGTCTGGTCGTGGTCGGTGCGTACGTGCGGCTGTCGGACGCCGGGCTCGGCTGCCCGGATTGGCCAGGGTGCTACGGCCACCTGACGGTGCCGGACGCGCCGCACGAGCTGTCGTCGGCGGAGGCGAATTTCCCGGGCAAGCCGGTGGTCGCGGCCAAGGCGTGGAAGGAGATGATCCACCGCTATCTGGCTGAAACGCTGGGTTTGTTCATCGTCGCGCTGGCCATCGCCAGCCGCTTCGTCAAAGGCCTGCGCCGGCCGACCGTGCTGCCGTGGCTGCTGGTGGCGCTGGTGATCTTTCAGGGTGTGCTCGGCATGTGGACGGTGACCTGGCAGCTCAAACCGCTGGTGGTGACCGGCCATCTGCTCGGTGGCATGACCACGTTCAGCCTGCTGCTGTGGATGTGGATCAGTACGCGGCCGACGTTCGATGGCGCGATCGTCCGCGAGCGCCTGGCCGCTGCCGGCGGTGCCGTGGCCCGCGCCGCGCCGCTGGCTCTGCGCCGCTTCGCGATCGTCGGTCTGGTGGTGCTGGTCTGCCAGATCTTCCTCGGCGGCTGGACCAGCACCAATTACGCGGCGCTGGCCTGCCCGGACCTGCCGACCTGCCAGGGCAGCTGGCTGCCCGATATGGATTTCAAGGAAGCGTTCACGCTCTGGCACGGGCTGGACATCAACTACGAATACGGCGTGCTCGATGCACGAGCCCGCGTCACCATTCACTACATGCACCGTGTCGGCGCCGGCGTGACCTTCCTGGTGCTGCTGTCGCTGGGAATTTACCTGCTGCGACGCGCGGAACCGCTGTGGCGGCGTTTCGGTGCGGCGGTGATCGCGGCGTTGGTCGCGCAGGTGACGATCGGTATCAGCGTCGTGCACTTCCAGTGGCCGCTGCTGTTGGCCGCCGCGCATAATCTCGGTGCGGAAACGCTGCTCGCCGTGCTGGTCTCGCTCAACGCTTGTGCGTGGCGCCGGCTCGACGCGTCGGAGGCATGATGCGCACAGTGGAAAAAATGCAGGACATGATGTCGGAGCCGTCGCGCCTGCACGAGTACTACGAGCTGTGCAAACCGCGCGTGGTGATGCTGATCGTGTTCACCGCGATCGTCGGCATGTTCCTCGCCGTGCCCGGCCTGCCGCCGTGGGGGCCGTTCGTCTGGGGCACGCTGGGCATCGCCCTGCAGGCGGCCAGCGCCGCCGCGATCAACCAGATCATCGACCGCAATATCGACGCGCGCATGGCACGCACCTGTGGCCGGCCGCTGGTCACTGGTCGCCTGACGATGACCGAATCGATCGTCTTCGCGACGGTGCTCGGCATCGGCGGCTTCGTGATGCTGTGGTTCCTCGTCAATCCGCTGACGGCGGTGCTGACGCAATTCACGCTGATCGGCTACGCCGGCGTCTACACGCTGTATCTGAAGCGCGCGACGCCGCAGAACATCGTCATCGGCGGTGCGGCCGGCGCGGCGCCGCCGCTGCTCGGCTGGGTGGCGATGACCGGCGAGGTGCACGCGCACGCGCTGATCCTGTTCGCGATCATCTTCATCTGGACGCCGCCGCATTTCTGGGCGCTGGCGATCGAGCGTCGCGACGAGTACGCCAAGGTCGATATCCCGATGCTGCCGGTCACGCACGGCATCGAATACACGCGTACGCAGGTACTGCTGTACACGATCCTGCTGACGTTGGTGACGGTGATGCCGTTCGCCACCGCGATGTCCGGCTGGCTGTACCTGGTCGGCGCGCTGCTGCTCGACGCAGTGTTCCTGGTCTATGCGATCCGCATGAAGTGGTGGCCGCGGCCGGGCCTGCCGATGAAGACCTTCGGCTATTCGATCGTCTACCTGATGGGCATCTTCACGCTGCTGCTCGTCGATCACTACGTCGGCGCGTTGCTCGGCTGAGCATCGCCGGGCGCGTCAGTCGACGCGCTCGATACGGGACGTAGCCGGCGCCGCGAGCGCCGGATGGGCCTGCAGATAGTCGACCAGCGCGTCGATGTCGACCGCGCCGCCGACCACATCCCGCCCGTGCTGCAGCGTGTCGAAACCGTCGCCACCGTCGGCGAGGAAGCTGTTGACGGTGACGCGATAGGACGCCTGGGTGTCGACAGCTTCGCCGTTCAGCGTCAGGCTGCCGGGCACGACGGCGGCGCCGTCGCCGTCGCGACGCCAGCGGTAGTGCAGCCCTTTTGAAACTTGCAGCACCGCCGTCCGCGTCTCGCCCCGCCATTGCGCATCGAGCACGGCATAGAGCTGCGCGCCGGTCAGTGTCATCGTCATCAGGTTGTTGCCGAACGGCTGCGTCGCGTAGGCGTCAGCGTAGCGGACGTCGCCGGCGTGGTCGAAGCCGTTGCGAATGCCGCCCGGATTCATCAAGGCCATTACCGCGCGCTGCGTCGGCCCCTGGGTTGCCGCCAGCTGTGCGTCGGCGATGACGTCGCCGAGCGGCGACTCGCCGGCGGCGTTCGGTACGCGGCTCAGCGGTGTGCGCAAATGTCCGACGACGCGTTCGGCGAGCGGCGCCGCCGCTTTCACATAGCGTGCGACCTGTACGGCGATGGCCGCGTCGGGCTTCAGCGACGGGTAGGCGTCCGGCGCCGGGTTGGCAGCGTGGTCGTTGATGACCGGCAGGTTTTCGGCCGTGGCGGCGACGATGGTGTCGTGCTCGGGGTCGAGCTGCAGATCGTAGCGCGTCAGGAATCGGCCGTAGCTGCCGGCGCTGGCGTAGAGCCGGCCGTTGGCGCCGTGACAGACGTAGACCCGGTGCGTGTGGCCGCTGATGACGACCCGAATCCTGGGGTCGAGACGCGCCAATATCGGCAGCAGGCCGCCGCTGTCGTCGCCGCAGCTTGGATCGGCCGGCGTCGGCACCGGCTCGACGCCCTGATGGATCAGCAGCACGATCGCGTGCACGCCCTGCGCTTCGAGCTGTGGCACCAGCGCATTGGCGGTATCGGCCTCGTCGGCGAAGCGCAGCCCGGCGACGCCGCTCGGCGCCACCATTGTCGCCGTCTGCCGCAGCACCATGCCGATGAAGCCGATGCGGATCGAGCGCCCGTCGCCAAGCGCGAAAGTCTTGATCGCGTACGGCGCAAACAGCGGCTTGCCGGTCCTGGTGTCGATGACGTTGGCGGCGAGGTACTGGAACGACGCCCCGTCGAAGTGGCCGTCCAGGCAGCTACGCCGGCCGTCGCCGGGTGTAGCGCAGCCGCCGCGCTGCAGGCGCAGCAGCTCGGCATGACCGTGGTCGAACTCATGATTGCCGACCGAGCTGAATTCCAGACCCAGCTCGCCGAGCAGGGTGATCGACGGCTCGTCATGGAACAGCGCCGACGTCAGCGGACTGGCACCGACCAGATCGCCGGCGGCGACGACCAGGCTGTGCGCCTGACCGGCACGCAGCTCGCGCACGCGCGTCGCCAAATACGCGATGCCGCCGGCTGGTTCGCGCAACGGATGCGCCGGATCCATCGGGTTTGGCAGCTTGATCGTGCCGCCGTCCTGCAGGTAGCCGTGAAAGTCGTTGAGCGCAATCAGGCGGACGGCGATCGGCGCGTCATCCGCTGCCGGGCGTACCGCGTGCTTGCAGCCGGCCAGCAGCGTCAGCGCGGCGAGCAGGGCGAAGGCTAGGGCAGGGCGGCGGGGCATCATGTCGTGGGGCATGCGGCGATGTCGTCAGCCTGACGGAGCGACATTGCTCCTGCATGGCACCGGCAAGATGCGCGCCGGATTGGGACGTGGTGAGGGGCCACAAACGAAAACGCCCGGCACGAAGGCCGGGCGTTTGAAACCAGCAATGGCTCTTGAATCAGGCTTCCGCCGGATCCTCGACCTCGATCGCCTTGCGCAGCTTCTTCATCGCCGCGACTTCGATCTGGCGGATGCGCTCGGCCGATACGCCGTACTCGTCGGCAAGCTCCTGCAGGCCAGTCTTGCCGTCCTCGTTGAGCCAGCGACGCTGCAGGATGTCGCGCGAGCGCGGGTCCAGCGACGTCAGCGCGTGCTGCATGCGCGTTTCACGCGCGTCCTGCCACTCGGCTTCCTCGATGTCGCGCACGTCGTCGACGTCGGACGCCAGCCAGTCTTCCGGCCGGTAGCTCGACTCCTCGTCGTCGGACGGCGAGCTGTCGAACGACATGTCGTGGCCGCTGAGGCGCGCTTCCATCTGGAAGACCTCTTCCGGCTTGACCTTGAGGTCCGCGGCGATCGCCTCGGCTTCCGTCGGGCTCAGCCAACCCAGCGACTTCTTCTGCGAACGCAGGTTGAAGAACAGCTTGCGCTGCGCCTTGGTCGTGGCGATCTTCACGATGCGCCAGTTCTTCAGGATGAACTCGTGGATCTCGGCCTTGATCCAGTGCACGGCAAAGCTGATCAGGCGCACGCCGACCTCGGGGTCGAAACGCTTGACCGCCTTCATCAGGCCGATATTGCCTTCCTGGATCAGATCGCCCAGCGGCAGACCGTAGCCGAGGTAGCCGCGCGCGATGTGCACGACATGGCGCAGATTCGACATGACCAGTTTCTGCGCCGCGCCGAGGTTCTCCTCGTCGCGCAGCTCATGCGCCAGCTTGCGCTCGGTTTCGACATCGAGCACCGGCGCCTGATTCACGTGAGCGATGTACGCGTCGAGACTGCCGGCCGACAACGGCATCATGGCCGTCGGCTGGCGCAACGCAATCGTCATGGCTTCACTCATCGTCGTGACCTCCCGGTAACATCGGAACTTTAGCACTCTTATTCTTGGAGTGCTAACCCCATCAAAAGTTCCGTCGGGCGAGGCCGACCCCCGGCCCTGCACCCGTGAGTTCAAAGGTGAGGCCGGCGCCTGACGGTTCAAGGCGGTTGTTTATAACTCATTGAATAAATATTAATTAATTTGATGCGCTCAAGGCGCGCAGACCGGTAGTCGTTGCCTCGGTCTGCCTAGGACGACGCGCCAGCGCTGGACGTGCTCGCCGGCTGCGCGTCGAGTTGGCGACAATCCTCTTCGGCTCTCCAGCCGCTGCGCTGCAGGAATTCGACGGCGTTGGTGGTGGTGATGTGGAGGATGTCCTGTATCGCTTGCCGTGGGTTGCTGGCGTGCAGGTAGTCCGCGCGCACGATGCGATAGCCGACCCAGTAGCCGAGATCGCCCGGATGCTCAGGTGTTCCGGGGCCGTTGTAGAGCCACGCGGACGTATCGGTGCCCATGGCCTGCGCGGCGAAGTCGCGCTCGATCTCGCAGGCCTTGCCCTGGGTCCATCGCTGCAAATGGCTGTTGGCAACGGCGCCCGATGTCAGCTCGCCGATGAATTCGGCGCCGCCTTCGAGCAGCGACTGGAAAAGCAGGGAGGCGTCGGCTGGTGGATCGACTTGTGCCGCGGGCTGCTGCACGTGCACATATTCGTGAGCAATCAGGTGGACCAGTCGCTCGACTATGTCGGGATCCAGCCAGTTCGCCCTGCAGATCACCTCCAGACCAATGGTGACGCCTTCGGCCGTTGTCGTGCCGCCTGTGGTGTTACGCCCGATCACCACCGTTACTGGCGGAAAGCTCGCCCGCGGGTCGAGCTGCGCGAGCCGTGCGAAGACGGGGCGCAGCCGGGTTCGGACCGCCGGCAGTGCCGCCATGCATTGCCGCGCATGCCGAAAGTCCTGCGGAGACTTGGCGATGGCGTCGGCCAGCTTTTGCGCGGAGCCGATGCGCGCCTGTACGAACTGCTGCAGTCCGATCGAGCCTGGCGTGAGGTATCCCGACTGCAGTGCGGCCGCCGAGGGCTTGCCTTGCGCCTGATCGAACACGGCGTAAAACCGGGTGACATCGTCGATTCGCACGTCGGGTTGCCGAGGTGTCGAGGATGGCAGCGGGGTGGCCGCCATCGCCGCGGCGATCTCACTCAGCGCTGCGAATCCCCACAGCAGCATCCATCGACGCATACAAAAATTCCCCTCAAGTTGTGGGCGTGCCGGCGAGGATGACGTCGAGCAGGGGGTGTCAGAACTCGATGCCCTGAAACGACCGTTGCATGAAATCGTTAAGGCTGCACCCGAAATAACCTAAGCCGCCAGGGTCGCGTGGCTGCCCCCCGAAGGTCATGCTTTCGTTGCCGCTAGGGCGCTGAGCTTGAGCTCAGCGCATTGATGAGGCCTGACAGTTTCTCGCCCTGTATCACGCCCATCGCCCGAACGTACTGCTGGCCCGGTTGCACTGCGACCAGCGTGGTCGGGGTCCCCAGGCCACCGGCTTTGGTCATGAAGCTCATGTTGCGGCGCAGGTCCGCCATCAGTGCGTCGGTGACATGGTCGGCGGGGGCGTAGCCGCCGCGCTGATGCTGCGCGTCGTAATGATCTTCGTCGAAGCACAGGGCCGTTTCGGGCTCCTTTGCTTCGAGGATCGCGGCGGCGCGACGCGCGCTGGTGCCGTCCGGTCCGCTGCCGTCGATATAGGCCACCGGCACCCAATGAATGCGCACCTGGTCAATGTAGGGGCGCAGCTGCTGCCATTGGCGGGCACACATCGGGCAGTTGGGGTCGAAGAAGATCACTTCGCGAACTGAGGCGCTGCGCGGACCGGTGTCGATGCCGGTCAGTGCCGTCGCTTGCTGCCAGATCGTGGCGCTGATCGGTTTGGAGAACGGCACCAGCGTGCTGCCATCCGCCGGAGTTGCGGCCGCGGTCGATACGATGCCGCTCAGGCATAGCATCAACGCTAGACGCCGCCCGGTGTTGTTTCGCGTGATCGCCAGGACGTTTTTGGCCTTCCTTTGAAACGACTGAAACGACATTTTTCACCCTCCATGGTTGGTACGCCGCGCAGCGAGGGGCTCCGGCCATCGCGGCCGCCGTTCTGCAAGCCCTCGACCGCCAATGCTGCGCAGTGAGCGCCGCTCAGCGCGGTTCGATCAGTGCCAGCCTGCGGCCGACGGTGACGTAGGCGGCGGCCCAGCCAAGGACGATGCCGGCGGCGATCAGGCTGAAGCCGTCGGCGGCAGGCAGGCCGGACAGGCGGAAGTCGCTGCCGTAACTGGCGGCGAGCGTGGCGGCGGGCCCGGACAAGGCGTGGACGCCGATGGTGACCAGCAGCCAGGCGAGGATGCCGCCGAACAGGCCGTGCCAGAAACCGGCGTAGAGAAACGGCCTGCGGATGAAGCTGTCCGGTGCGCCGATCAGTTTCATCACTTCGATTTCGTCGCGGCGTGCCTCGATGTCGAGACGCACGGTGTTGCCGATCACGACCATCACCGCGAGGCCGAGCAGCACGGCGATCATGCCGACCGCGCGGCGTGCGATATCGAGCAGGGCGTAGAGCCGCTCCAGCCATTTCTGGTCGAGTTTGGCGATGTCGACTTCCGGCAGGCGGCCGAGTTCGGCATCGAGTTCCTGCACGCCGGCCTTGCCCACGCTGCGTGCCGGCGTCACCGCGATCACGGCCGGCAGCGGGTTCTCGTCGAGGATGCCGAGCGCGTCGCCGAAGCCGGACTGCGCCTTGAAGTCGGTGAGCGATTGGTCGCGCGAGATGTACTGCGTTTTCGCTACGTCCTGACGCGCGCCGATTTCGTGCGCGAGCGCGGCGCCGCGTTCGGCACTGACGCTGTCCTTGAGAAACAGCGAGATCTGCAGCGACTCGCGCCAGCTATAGCCGACGGTTTCAACATTGCGCGTCAGTACGTAGAGCGCCGCCGGCAGGGCCAGGGCGATGCCGATGACCAGCGCGGTCAACGCCGCGGCGACCGGTGTCTGGCGCAGCTTGCCGAGCGAGAAGAAGAACACGCGAAGATGCTCTTGCGCGAAGCGGGCGAAAAAGCCCGGACGTTCGAGGCCGGCTTCAGCGAACGCCATGGGTCTCTCCAAGGCGCGATGCGGCGGTCGGCAGGCGGTCGCTGATGTGGCCGCGCTCGAGGTGGATGATGCGCTTTGGCACGGCTTCGATCAGGTCGATGGCGTGCGTGGCGATCATCACCGTGACGCCGGCTTCGTTGAAGCGCGCGAAGCCGCGCATGACGTCCATCGCCATTTTCGGATCGAGGTTGCCGGTCGGCTCATCGGCCAGGATCAGCGCCGGTTTGGTGACGATGGCGCGGGCGATGCCGACGCGCTGTTGCTCGCCGCCGGACAGCGTCAGCGGCAGCGATTTTTCGTAGCGCAGTAAACCCAGCGCATCGAGCGCGGCACGCGTGCGGCGCGCAATGTCGGCGTAAGCGTAGCCGCGCACGACCAGCGGCAGCGCGACGTTGTCGAACACCGTGCGGTCGGCGAGCAGGTTGAAGTTCTGGAAGACCAGCCCGATGTGCTGGCGAAACGCCGGCACGCGGCGCGGCTTGAGCACCGACAGGTTCTGGCCCATGACCACGATCTGTCCACGCTGCGCGCGGCACAGCGCAGCGATCAGGCGCAGCAGCGTGCTCTTGCCGGCGCCGCTGGGGCCGGTGACATAGACCATCTCGCCCTGCGCGATCGAGAAGCTGACGTCGCCGAGCACGTCCTGACCGCCGGGATAGCGGTAGGAAACCTGATCGAAGCGGATGAGCTCGGTCATGGGCGCGGGCGGAGGGAGGCGGGCGGCAGGAGGGGGGAAATGCGGAGCCGCAGCTGCGGATCGCCTGCCCCTGGCTCCGGCAACGCCTCTCGCCTCACGCCTTGCCCCTCACGTCGTTTCATTCCCCGATCAGTGCGTCGACATAGGCTTCGGCGTCGAACGGCTGCAGATCGTCGACGGCCTCGCCGAGCCCGATGAAGCGAACCGGCAGCGACAGCCGGCGGGCGATGGCCAGCAGGATACCGCCCTTGGCGGTGCCGTCCAACTTGGTGATGACCAAGCCGGTGAGACCGATCGCTTCGTGGAACTGCACGGCCTGGATCAGCGCGTTGCCGCCGGTGGTCGCATCGACCACCAGCAGCACCTCGTGCGGCGCGTACGGATCGTGCTTTTGCACCACGCGTTTGATCTTGCGCAGCTCTTCCATCAGATGGCCTTGCGTGTGCAGGCGGCCGGCGGTGTCGGCGATGACCAGATCGAAGTCACGCGCCTTGGCCGACTGCACGGCGTCGTAGATGACGCTGGCCGCGTCGGCGCCTTCGCCCTGCTCGAGCAGCGGTACGCCGGTGCGGTCGGCCCAGGTCTGCAACTGCTGCACGGCGGCGGCGCGGAAGGTATCGCCGGCCGCCAACAGCACGCGTTTGCCCTCACCCTTGTAGCGCGCGGCGAGCTTGCCGATCGTGGTGGTCTTGCCGACGCCGTTGACGCCGGCCACGAACAAGATGAACGGCTTGATGAAGGCCGGCATCTTCAACGGCTGTGCGATCGGCGCCAGCAGTTCGAGCAGCGCTGCCTTCAGCACTGCACGCAGCTGCTGCGGACTCTTGACGCGGCCGGCGTTGACTTCGTTGCGCAGCCGCTCCATCAGCCATTCGGTGGCGTCGACGCCGGCGTCGGCGAGCAGCAAGCGCGTCTCGATTTCGTCGAGCGCGTCCGGCGTCAGCTTGTCGGCGGTGAAGAAGGTCGAGATGTCGCGGGTCAGCCACGAGTCGCCCTTGTTCAGGCGCGCGCGCAGCTTGCTCATCATGCTCGGCGAGGAAGTGGGAGTGTCGGACATGTTCGGCATTACCAGAGCAGCCAGACCGGGCCGATGACCCGGTGCTGCGTATCGGGGAGGTCGGCCAGCAGCGGTTGCAGCGGCGGATTGAAGTCGGTGGCCACCGGGTAGCGCAGCACGCGGTGGAAGCTGCGCGCCTCCTGGCGCATGACGCTGCCGACCCAGATGGTGCGGCCGTCCATCAGGCGGAAGCTCGACGGCCAGAGGCGAAGATAATACTGATGGTCGTCATCGACCGGGCGGCGCAGTACCAGCGACGGATGCTTGCCGAAATTGACCTGTGGCATCACCGGCAACTGGTCGATCGGCGCGCTGCTGGTCAGCCAGTGCAGCATCTGCCGCGGCGTCAGCGGTGCCGGCTCTTGCCAGCCCGAGGCCAGCAGATGTGCGCGAATCGTCGGTAGTTCGCCGGCCCATTGCACGGTGAACGGCTGACGGGCGCGGCCGGTGGCGTCCTGGCGCTGCAGCGGCAGGCGCTGCACGGTGCGCGGCTGCTGCCAGTGCTGCAGGCTGATCGCCTGCTTGGCGACCGGCGGCTGTGCTTCCGGCGGCGGCATGCGATGCCATTGCAGGCTCAGGGCGATGAAGAACGTCAGCGCGATCGGCGTGATCAGCCGCACGGCGGGCAGGCGTTCGGGGTTGTGCCAGCGGTAGCCCAGGCCCAGCAGCGCCGTCCACGCCAGCCCGAACAACACCAGCAGCAGGGCGACGCTGAACCACAACACGCCGAGATAAAGCTGTGCGAAGACCACCAGCAGCAGGATCAGCGCGCTGGTGGCGTAGAGCGTGGTGCGCGCCCAGGACGCGGCGGCGGTGCTCAGCAGCACCGGCAGGAAGCTGTAGGTGACGGTGGCCAGGACCAGATCGCGACCATGTGCGGCGTCCGGCAAGGTCGTCGCGAAGTAGTGGAACGGCGGCGGCAACAGCGGGATCGCGTAGAGGCCCAGCGCGATTGCCCCGCCGAAGGCCAGCGCCGCCGCCCAATGCGCGGCCGCATGCGGTTTGCGCAGGATCACCAGCATCACGAAGGTGATGGCGCCGATCGGCATGTAGACCGGCCACTCGCCGATTTGCAGCAGGCGTTGTGCGAGTGTGAAGCCGACCGGTGTATGAACGTCGCGCAGCCATTGGAAGATGGCCGCGTCGAGCCGTGTCGGATAGTGATGCAGATGATGGCCGGCGACCAGGTAAAGCAGGACCGCGGCGATGATCAGCAGCAGCACCGCCAGCACCAGCAATGCCGGGGTCTCCGGCAGTTCGTCGTCGATCAGTGCCAGGCCATGGCGGCTGAAGTGCTGCTGGTCGCGGCTCCAGCCGAGCAGGCGCGGCAGCCACTGTGATGCCAGGCGGCCGACGACGCGCGTCACCGCCGTTGCCAGCCAGAACGTCAGCCACATCGCCACCATCAGGCCGAGCAGCAAACTCGCGAGGCGGCCGGCGACCTCGGCGGCCAGGCCCAGTGAGGCGCCGAACGCAACGCCCGGCATGATGAAGGCGCAGGCCCAGATGAAGGCGCCAACGACATCGGCGCACAAAAACAGCCAGAAGCGCATGCCGGAGGCCGCGGCCAGCGCCGGCGTGATCGCGCGCAGGGGGCCGAGAAAGCGCGCCAGCAGAATGCTGTACGGGCCGTGCTTCTGGAAGAAACGGCGGCCATTGGTGACGATGTCCGGATGGCGCTGGAAGAAGCGCGCATTGAACAGGCGGTCGCCGTAGCGTCGGCCCAGCCAGAAGCTGAAGATGTCGCCGATCAACGCGCCGGCGCAGGCGATCAGCAGCGTCGGCCACAGCTCCAGGGCGCCAAGGGCAACCAGTGCGCCGATCGCGAACAGCGGCAGCGCCGCCGGAATGAAGGCGCCGACGACGAACAGCGAGTCGAGCAGCGTGATCGCGAACAGCAGCCATAGTGCCCAGTTCGGGTGGGCATTGATCCACGTCAGAAGCGTGTGCAGCGCTTCCGTCATCGGCTTTCTGCGAAGGCCTCTGCCGCGGCGTCCAGGGTCTGTTCGATCTCGGCGGCGCCGTGCCGGGTCGAGACGAAGCCGGCTTCGAAGGCCGACGGCGCGAGATAGACGCCACGCTGCAGCATGGCGTGGAAGAAGCGCTTGAAGCGCTCCGCGTCACAGCGCATCACATCGGCGAAGCCGGTGATCTGCCGCGCGTCGGTGAAGAACAGGCCGAACATGCTGCCGACCTGCGTCGTCGTGAACGGCACGCTGGCGGCCGTGGCCCGTTCGCGCAGGCCGGTGAGCAGGGTCGTGGTCGCGCGTTCCAGTTCATCGTACAGCGCGGCATTGTCGAGCTTGCGCAGGATGGCCAGACCCGCGGCCATTGCCAGCGGATTGCCGGATAGCGTGCCGGCTTGGTAGACCGGGCCGATCGGCGCCAGTTTTTCCATCACTTCGCGCTTGCCGCCGAAGGCGCCGACCGGCAGGCCACCACCGATGATCTTGCCGAGCGTGACCAGATCGGCCTCGATGCCGTAGCGGCCGCAGGCGCCGGCCGGGCCGACGCGAAAGCCGGTCATCACCTCGTCGACCACCATCAGCGCGCCTTCGCGCGTGCACAGGCTGCGCAGGCCTTCGAGAAAGCCCGGCTGCGGCGGCACGCAGTTCATGTTGCCGGCCACCGGTTCGAGGATCACGGCGGCGATCGCGTCCGGGTGGTCGCGGAACAGCGCTTCGACCGAGGCCAGGTCGTTGTACTGCGCGGTCAGGGTGTACTTGGCCAGATCGGCCGGCACGCCCGGCGAGGTCGGCACGCCGAAGGTCAGCAGGCCGGAGCCGGCCTTGACCAGCAGCGCGTCGCCGTGGCCGTGATAGCAGCCTTCGAACTTGAGGATGTAGTCGCGGCCGGTGGCGCCGCGCGCCAGACGCAGCGCCGACATCGTCGCCTCGGTACCGCTGTTGCACATGCGCACCATGTCCAGGCCCGGCACGCGCGCGCAGAGCAGCTCGGCCATGTCGATCTCGGCCTCGGTCGGCGCACCGTAGGACACGCCGATCTCGAGCTGGGCGCGGATCGCGGCAAGCACGTCCGGGTCCTGGTGGCCGGTGATCATGGGGCCCCAGGAGCCGACGTAATCGATGTAGCGACGACCGTCCGCATCGACCATCCAGGCGCCTTCGGCGGCGCTGATGAAGCGTGGCGTGCCACCGACCGCGCGAAATGCGCGCACCGGCGAGTTGACGCCGCCAGGGATGGTCCTCTGCGCGCGCGCGAACAGCTCGTCCGAACGACTCATGAGTGTGCTCCGTCGCGGCGTGGGGCGGCGCCAACTGGGCGGCCTGTGCCGCCAGCGCAAATGCTGGCCGGGACACCGCCGGGGATCGTCTTCTGCGCGCGCTCGAACAGCTCGTCGGACCGACTCAAGATTCAGGCTCCTTCGGGGCGGAGCGGCCTGCGCGTGCCCCGGACAATATTCAGGTAGGCGATTCTAAGGGATGCGCGCTGTCTGTCCGCCGATCGCGGCGACATAGGCGCGTGCCGCCGCCTCGATGTCGGCGGCGCCGAACACGCCGTCGATCGCGGCGATCAGCGTGGCGCCCGACCTGGCGACCGGCCCGAGGTTGTCCGGCGTCAGGCCGCCGATCGCGCAGATCGGCGCGTCCAGTGCCGCGTGTGCGGCGGCCAGCGTCGCCAGCTCGGCCGGCGGTGCGTCGGGCTTGGTCTTCGACGCAAAGAAGCGGCCGAACGCAACATAGCTGGCGCCGGCCGCGACGGCGGCGCGTGCCCGCTCCAGCGAATTGCCGCAGGTGGCGCCGATCACCGCGTCGGGGCCGAGTTGTGCCCGCGCGGCCGCCAGCGAACCGTCGCTGGCGCCGAGATGGACGCCGGCGGCGCCGACCGCGGCGGCCAGCGCGGTGTCGTCGTTGATGACCAGCAGCGCGCCGGCCTCGCGGCACAGCGCATTGAGCGCGGCTGCGTTGGCGTGCCGCCGTGCGGCGTCGCTGCGCTTGTCGCGGTACTGGATCAGGCTTGCGCCGCCGCGCAGCGCGGCGGCGACGGCCGTCATCAAGCGCGCGTCGTCGTCGACCAGAGCGTCGGGGGTGATCGCGTAAAGACCGGAGGGAACTGTCATGTCAGGTGGCGCTTCGGAATCAGGCGGCCCTGGCCGGCCGCATAGGCAGCTGCAAGGGTGCCATGGGTGTAATCCTGCGCCCGCGCGATGGCCTGGCCCCAGTCGTCGCCGACGGCGATGCGGCCGGCGATCGCCGCCGCCAGGGTGCAGCCGGCGCCGTGAAAGCGCGCGTCGATGCGCGGGCTGCGCAGCGTGTGCAGCGTGCCGGCGCCGTCACGCCATAGATTTTGGATGTCGAGCCCCGGTTCGTCACCGCCGGTGATCAACACCTGACGGCAGCCGGCAGCGGCCAGCCGTGCGGCGGCGGCCGGCAGGTCGGGGGCGTCCGGCATCAGGCGCCGTGCTTCGGCGGCGTTCGGCGTCAGCAGCGCCAGTTGCGGCAGCAGTTGCTCGATGAGTCCGGCGCGCAGGTTGGCGTCGCTGAGATCAGTGCCGCCGCCGGCACGCAGCACCGGATCGCAGATCGCCGGCACGCCGGCGCGGCGAATGACGTCGACCAGTACCGGCAACAGCGCGGCGTCGCCGATCAGGCCGATCTTGACGGCGGCGACCGGGCCATCGGCGAGCAGCAGCTCGACCTGCTCGGCGACCTGTGCCGGTGGCTGCGGCAGGACGCGGCGGACGTTACCGCTGTCCTGCACCGTCAGCGCGGTGATGACCGTCAGTGCATGCGCGCCCTGTGCGGCGATCGCTTCAAGGTCGGCGTGGATGCCTGCGCCGCCCGACGGGTCATGGCCCGACAGACACAGGACCCGCGGCCGTGACGTCAGCATCGGTGGGGGGATCCCGCACTTGACAACCGCCGCACACCTTTGCCGCGCTGCAGCAGTTTATGCACAGTAACGGTGCCCGCACTGCGCATAGGCCCGTGCTTGCGACATTTTTTTGTCAAAATGCAGTAGAAAATATGCAAGTTCATGTTTTGAAATGGGAAAGTTCGATGAACAGAAACTATCCCCGAAGCAGAAATCAACGAAGTTACGGCCACTTAAGGACTTGGTCGACGCATTGTGCACAAAGATATCCACAGAGTTTGTGGGCAACTTCGAGTTTTTCCATTGATAGCTTACATTTATCGTAAAAACCTAAAGTTAATCTTGCTTATGGGCTATCGATATGCATGGGCCTTGGCGTGGGGCGGCGTCCTCTCATGCGGCACTGCGATGGGGGGCGCGACCGGACTGCCGGCGGTGCACGATCCGGCAATTCCCGAGCTGTCCGGCTGCGCCAGCGACGGCCGGCAACCCGAGCGACTGTGGGTGCACAACGACAGCAGCAATCCACCGCTGCTGTTCGCGATCAACCCGCAGGGCCAGGTCCTGCAGCGGGTGCGCGTCGACGGCGCCGACAATGTCGATTGGGAGGACATCGCCCACTTCGTCTGGCATGGGCAGTCCTATCTGGCGCTGGCCGATACCGGCGACAACTTCGCCTGGCGCGACGGCGTGGCGGTGCTGCTGATGCCGGAGCCGGTACCCGGCATGCGCGAGCTGCGCCCGGCGCGCACGATTCGTGTGCACTACCCGGACGGTGCACATGATGTCGAGGCGCTGGCGGTCGATGCTGCGGCTGGCGACATCCTGCTACTGACCAAGCGCCGGCCGCCGGCGCGCCTCTATCGGCTGCGGCTCGACGGCCCCGACGTCCAGCAGGCCGAGCCGATCGCGACGCTGCCGGACTGGTGGCCGGAACGACAGACGCCGGTCGAGACCATCAGCGAGTGGCATTACCGCGGCGCGGTCAGCGCCATGGACTTGTCGCCGGACGGCCGGCGTCTGGCGATGCTGACCGGTACGCACTGGATGGTCTTTGATCGTGATGGCGGCGAGCCCTGGGCGCAGGTGCTGCAGCGCCAGCCGCGCATCGCACGGATTCCGCGGCCGTCCGACGGGCCGGACACGATTTACGAGGCGCTATGCTGGGCCGCCGACGGCGGCTTGTGGATCAACGGCGAGCGTCTGCCGGCACCGCTGCTGCATCTTGCGCCGGGAGTGCCGTCAGGGCCCTGACGGCGGCGGCGCGGAGTCGCCGTTGGCGTCGTTGCTCGGTTCGGACGATGGCGGGCTGTCGGCATTCGGTGGCGGTTCGAACGCCGGCGGCGGGCTGTCACTGGCCGGTGGCGGTAGTTCGGTCGGCGGCGGCAGCGGCTCATCGTCGGGTTCCAGCTGCGCGGCTGGCGCCGGTGTCGGTGCGGCCGCCGGGGCGCTGGCCGTAGTGCCGTTTTCGTCGTCGTCGATCTGCTGCTGCAGGTCGTCCGGAATTTCCGGTTCCGGCTCGCTGTCCGGTTTGTGCCCGCCGTAGCCCATCTGGTCGAGGATCCAGTTCACCCGGCGCTGCACATAGCTGCCCGGATGCGTGACGCTCCAGTGCCGTGGGCTGGGCAGCACCGAGGTCAGGTGCGCGGCCTCGGTGGCGCTGAGCGTCGCCGCCGAATGATGGAAATAGTGCTGCGAGGCTGCCTCGACGCCGTAGATGCCGGGCCCGAACTCGGCAATGTTCAGATACATCTCAAGGATGCGCTGCTTGCTCCACAGCGCTTCAAGCAGCACGGTGTAGCCGGCCTCGACGCCCTTGCGGAAATACCCGCCGCCACCCCAAAGGAACAGATTCTTGGCGGTCTGCTGGCTGATCGTCGACGCGCCACGGATGTGCTTCGAGTGCTTGTTGTGCTCGCGCGCCTTCTCGATCGCGTCGATATCGAAGCCGTGGTGCTGGTAGAACTTCTGGTCCTCCGAGGCGACCACCGCCTTGCGCATGGTGCCGGCGATCTTGCTGCGCGGCACCCAGTGGTACTGCACCGGCTTGACCGGGCTGCGCAGCATGTAAGACGTGATCGGTGGCGGAATCCAGCGCAACAGGCCGACCGGCAGCACGGTCACGGCGAGGATCAGCACGACCAGCCACAGCAGAAGACGCGGGCCGCGGCGACGGCGCTTGCTCATGGGCGATTCCGATGGCGTTCGAGATCGAACACCGGCAGGGTGAGGTTCCAGTAGATCGCCGCGATACGCAGCGAAGCGACCACCGCCATGCCGCTGAACGAGGCGTAGATGCGCGGGATGCCGAGTCGCTGCAGGATCAGATAGCAGATCGAGCCGGCGATCACGGCAGTCGCGTAGAAATGACCGCGGCCGAGGATGAATGGCACCTCGTTGCACAACACATCGCGCAGCAGGCCGCCGAAGGTGCAAGTGATGACGGCGATGACCACCACCATCAGTGCCGGCAGCTGCGCGGTTTCGGCGATCTGCGAGCCGGTCATCGCGAACAGCGCCAAGCCCAGCGCGTCGGCGATTTCCAGCTCGCGTTCCGGCGGTCGGCGGTAGCGCACGTAAAGAATCGTCAGCGCCGAGGCGACGAAGATCGTGATCAGGTAGGCGGTGTCGGTCAGCCAGAAGATCGGCCGCCGCATCAGCAGGTCGCGGATCGTGCCACCGCCGAGCGCGGTGACGACGGCGATCACGCCGACGCCGACCGGATCGAGGCGTTTGCGGCCGGCGGCCAGCGTGCCGGACACGGCGAACACGCCGACACCGACCAGATCGAGAATGCGGACGAGCGTCATGCCCGCGATTGTACGGTGGCGCGCCCGGCCACCCGCAAACGCCGCGCCGAGCAAGCGCTCAGCGTGCGAGCAAACGCCGCGCGCCGAGTACCGCGAAGCCGACCACCAGTCCCCAGAAGGCCGAACCGATGCCGAGCAGGCTCAGGCCGGATGCCGTCGCCAGAAAGCACAGCACGGCGGCTTCGCGCTCGCGCGGCGCGGCGAGCATGCCGGCCATCGCGCCGCTCAGCGGTGCAATCAGTGCCAGGCCGGCGATGGTGGCGATGGCGTCGCCCGGCAGCTGCCTGAACAACTCGACCAATGGCGTCGAGAACAAGGCCAGCAGCAGATAGAAGCCGGAGTAAACGACGCCGGCGCGCCAGCGTCGCGCGCGGTCCGGATGGGTGTCGTCGCCGGTGCAGATCGCCGCGGTGATCGCCGCCAGATTGATGCTGAACGCGCCGAACGGTGCCAGCAGCAGGGTCGTCAGTCCGGTGTAGAGCAGCACCGGCCGCGGCGGCGTGTCGTAGCCGGCGCTGCGCATCACCGCGAGACCCGGCAGGTTCTGCGAAGCCAGCGTCACCAGGAACAGCGGAATGCCGAGGCTGACCAGCGCTTTGGCGTCGAGGACCGGCGCGGTGGCGCCGAGCGTGCCGAACAGGCCGCCGCCAACGTGGCCGATCTGTCCGCGCACCAGCACGGTGGCGATCACCAGCAGCAGCGCGGCGAGCAGGGCGTACGTCGGCCAGCGCTGACGGATGACGATGAACACGATCAGTGCCGGCAGCGCCATCAGCAGGCTGTGCTCGACGCTGCGAAACAGCGCAATGCAGAACGACAGCAGAATGCCGCCGAGCATGGCGCTGGCGATCGCCGGCGGAATCCGCGCCGCCAGCCGGCCGAGGGCCGGCACCAGTCCGAGCAGCATCATCAACGCCGCCGCGAACAGGAACGCGCCGACCGCCGGCCCATAGGCGACGCCGCTGGCGCCGGCGATCAACGCCGCGCCCGGCGTCGACCACGCCAGCACGATGGGCATGCGCAGCGCGATGCTCAGGGCCGCGCCGGCGATGCCGATGCCGAGGCACAAGGCGGTGACCGCCGAGCCGATCTGTGTGGCGCTGGCGCCGAGGTGCTGACCCATGCTGACGATCAGCGCGATCGTGCCGCCGAAGCCGACGACTGCGGCAATGAAGGCATTGGTGAAGACGGACAGCGGCCAGTTGCGGGCGGTGGGGCTGGGGATCATGGACGTGGGGCGAGACAGCGGGAACTAAGGCCTTAACGGATCGGCCCGGGCACCCGGAAATCATCGCCGATCCGCGCCCGTCGAAACGAAAGTGTCACCTGATCGCAACTCTAACGTTACGCCCCGGCCATACGGTGGACCGGGTTGGGAGGCATCGCGACCGTGCGAAACAGACAGAGCCGGGGGACGGCTCGGCACGGGACGCGATAGCGGACAGGCCGTTTCGAGACGCCTGAGCAGCGGCGCGAGGCGCCGGCATTTTCCGAATCTCCTCCAGCTACGGCGGGTGCCGACGCGCACAGTCGTGGTCTGTGGATCAGGTGCGATGAATCCGGTGGGTGCCGCGAGCCGGCACCGCCTGCCTGAACTCCCGACGCCATTCGATCGCGGTGGCGCGTCGCGCTGCCGCGGGTTCGCGCATGCAGCCGATAGGGGTTTCAATGAGAAGGTTCGCAGTTCAGCACATCGCGGCTGCCGCACTGTCGTGCTACGCCGTCGCGGCCCACGCCGACGACGAACTGGTGGTCTATGTCTTTCAGGACGGCGCGCCGGCGGCGGGCCTGACGGCCGCGCTCGACGGTGGTGCGCCGCAGATCGTCGGCAACGACGGTTCTGTGGTCTTCGACCTCGGCGAGGGCGCGCACCGTCTGGTGTTGTCGCGCGACGACGAAACGCTGCATGTGCTGCGCTTCAATGCAGCGAGTGGCCAGTACGTCGATGTCAACGTGGCGCTGAGCGCGCACGGTCAGCCACGTGATTCGATCGAGCGCTACTTCGATGCCGAGTCGGCGGTCGAACGCGCCGAGGCGCCGAAAGGCTCGGTCAGCGGTCTGGTCACGCAGGACGGCGCGCCGTTGGCTGGCGCCACGGTCGGCGTGCGCGGCGCAGCAGCCGCGGTGCAGACCGATGCCAGCGGTCGTTACGCACTACGGCTGCCGCGCGGTCACTACACGCTGGTGATCCAGCACGACGGCAACGGCGCCGCGGCGACCAGCGACGTGCGCATCGTCGGCAATATCGACAAGCACGAAAACTTCGCGATCGGCGGTAGCGCCGGCGACGACGGTATCGCCGAGATCGTCGTCAGCTCGTCGCTGCAGCCGCGCGCGTTCGAGGAAAACGAGCGCTTCGCGACCAATGTCATCGACACGCTCGGCATCGAGGAGCTGGCGCGCTACGGCGACAGCGAAGTCAGCGCCTCGGTGCTGCGCGTGCCCAGCGTCACCGTGCAAGACGATCGCTACGTCTTCATCCGCGGTCTCGGCGGCCGCTATGTGACGACCACGCTCAACGGCGCGACGCTGCCGAGCACCGATCCGTCGAAGCGCACGGTGCCGCTCGATCTGTTCCCGAGCAACATCGTCAGCCAGCTCGACGTGCGCAAGACCTTCATCGCCAGCATGCCGGGCGAGTCGACCGGCGGCAATCTGGTCATCAATACGCGCAGCTTTCCGCAGGCGGCGGCCGGCAAACTGTCGCTGACGCTCGGCTACATCCCCGGCCTGACCGGCGACGACGTGGCGTCCGATCCGAGCCGCAACTTCACCTCCGATCTGCTCGGTTGGGATCACGGCAATCGTGATGTGCCCGGCGGTGTCGAAGGCATCGCGGCGGCGCTCGAATACAGCGACGAATATTCGGACAACGTGCAGCAAGAATTGCGTCGCGTCGGTGGCATCCTGCTCAAGGATCATCTCGATCTCGATCGCACCACGGCGACGCCGAAGCTCTCGTTCGGCGCCAACTACGGCGACGTCTACGGCTTCGGCGGCGGCGAGTTCGGCTTCTTCGTCGCCGGCAACTACAAGAACGGCTGGTCGCAGCGCGACAAGGGCGTGGCACGCACGTACTCGGCGGGCGGCAGTGGCAATGCCTACGACGACTTCGACTTCGTCGAAAGCAGCAACGACATCGATGCCAGCGGTCTGCTGTCGCTGGGTCTCAACCTCGGCGCCAACACCTTCCAGGCCAACACCGTGGTGTCGCGCGTCACCGAGAACCGGGTGCGCGTCTCGCAGGGCCTGGACGGCGATTCGGCCTTCCAGTCGTACCGCTACACGATCGACTGGATAGAGCGCCAGTTCCTGTCGCAACAGCTGCTTGGCGAGCATGTGCTCGGCGCCGGTGGCCGCTTCACCGTCAACTGGCAGCTGACCGGCAGCCAGGCGCGGCGCTATGCGCCCGATCGTCGCGAGGTCCGTTTCGACCTGCGAGAAGGCGACGATGTCTACAACCTGCAGGTGCCGAATCTGCTGCGTCGCTATGACGATCTGACCGACAACAACGTCGACGGTGCGCTCGACTTCGCCTACAAGTTCGAGCCCACCGACTTCGGCGTGGCGACGCTGTCGTTCGGCGCGCAGGCCATCCATCGCAAGCGTGATGCCGACTCGCAGAGCTACGGCTACGACGGCGGCCTGCAATCCGGCGTCGACGACAACGCGCCGAACCGCCTGGTCAGCGACGTGCTCACCGTCGACAACATCACCGGCGATCCGGGCACCGGTTTCGCGTTCCAGGACAAGACCCAGCCCAGCGACAGCTACGAGGCCGAACTCGATCTCGACAGTGCCTGGCTGTCGTACGACCTGATGTTCCTCGAGCGTTACCAGATCGTGCTCGGCGGCCGCTATGAGCACTATCGGCAGACCACCGATACCTTTCAGTTGGCTGGCGACCAGAGCGCGGTGCGCTCGGTGATCGACGAGAACACGTTCCTGCCGACACTGAGCTTCAACTGGTTCATCGACGACGTTCAGCAGCTGCGCTTCGCAGCGACGCGCACGGTGTCCCGGCCGGACTTCAAGGAAACCTCGAACGCGGTCTTCTACGATCAGGAATTCAACTTCCGTGTTCGCGGCAATCCGAATCTGAAGATTTCCAAGGTGACCAACCTGGACCTGCGCTGGGAGCGCTACTGGTCGGAGAACGAAAGCCTCAGCGTCGCGCTGTTCTACAAGGACTTCACCGATCCGATCGAGCGCGTCGTGCAGGCGGCGTCCGGCACCGCCGGCAATTCACGCACGTTCCAGAACGCCGATTCGGCCTATCTGTACGGCGTCGAAGTCGATACGCGCCGCAACCTCGCGTTCGGCGACGCCGGCCGCAACGCCTTCGTCGCGTTCAACGGCAGCTATATCGATTCGAAGGTAAAGCTCGACGGCGGTGACGCGCGCAAGCTGCAGGGGCAACCGGACTACACCGTCAATCTGGTGCTCGGTTACGACGACGTGCCGACCGCGCAGCAGCTCACGCTGCTCCTTAACCAGAACGGCAAGAACATCGTCGATGTCGGCGTGTCCGGGCGTCCGGACGTGATCGAAGAGCCACGGCTCAAGCTCGACCTCAACTACAAGATCAACGTTGTCGAGAACTTCGCGTTCAAGGCGAAGGTGGGAAATCTGCTGAATTCGAAAATCGAGTTTACGCAGGGTGGCAAGGTGTTCCAGCGCTACGAGACGGGTGTCGAGCTGGAAGCCGGTATCGACTGGAAGTTCTGAAGCTTCGCTAACGCCTTTTCAGTCGCAGACGAATCCATGGACACACAGAACGGAGTGCTTATGACTTTCAAGAAACTGATGCTGGCGTCGGTGATGGCGGCGGCTTTCGGCGGGTTGTACGGTTGCACCGAGGGCGACAAGACCTCGGTGTTGATCGAAGGCGACACGACCACCAACAACGGCGGCAGCGGCAGCGACTCGGGCGGCACGACGACCGTGTCCGAAAACTGCCCGGACTGGGCGTCGGCCAAGAACAAGGATGCCAGCGGCAATGACGTTTGCGCGCTGCCGTCGACGATCATGGAAGATCGCACGCTGACCCGCGATATCGTCTGGTATCTGCAGGACCGCGTCACGGTCGGCAACGGCAACGGCGAGATGTCGGCGACCGAGGGCGAGCTGGCCAACGGCGGGGCGGTGCAGAACGTGACGCTGACGATCGAGTCGGGTACCCAGATCAAGGGCAAGAAAGGCACCTTCGCCAACCTGCTGATCACGCGCGGCTCGAAGATCACGGCGGTCGGCACGGCCGCTGCGCCGATCGTGTTCAGCTCCGACGACGACGACTACACCGGCTCGGGTGAGTGGGGTGGCCTGATCATCGGCGGCTACGGGCGGCACAACGAATGCGATGATGCGGCCACGGCCTGCAACGTCGACGGCGAAGGCGAATCGGGCTTTGCCGGCGGCTACAGCGCCGACGACAACAGCGGCTCGCTCGAATACGTGATCGTCACCGAAGGCGGCTACGAATTCGCGCCCGGCGACGAGATCAACGGCATCTCGCTGGTCGCCGTCGGCTCCGGCACGACCATGGATCACGTGCAAGTCAACGCCAACTCCGACGACGGTATCGAGTTCTTCGGCGGCGCGATTCACGCCAAGCATCTGGTACTGACCGGCAACCTCGACGACTCGCTGGACTGGGACGAAGGCTTCCAGGGCAATATCCAGTACGTCATCGTCAAGCAGTCGGCGGACACCTTCGGCACCACCATCGAGGCCGACACCTTCGGCACCGACGCGTTCCTGTCGAAGCCGGTCGTTGCCAACGCGACCTTCATCGGCGGCGCCGGCGCGTCGGACCCGAACTTCATTCACAACATGAAGGAAGGCACCGGCGGCTTCATCGTCAACTCCATCCTCAGCGTCGACAGCAGCAGCACGACCGACCCGGCCTGCATTCGCGTGTCGGACGACGCCAAGGCCAACATCAGCGCGCAGACGCTGGTCTACCACAACGTCATCCTCGACTGCAGCTATGACAGCACGCTGGGCTTCGACTCGAGCTCGCTGTTCATGGTGTCGGCCGATCTGAACGCCAGCTACGCCTCCGGCGCCGCCGAAGCGCAGCTGTCGTCGCCGATCGACTGGACGGCGTTCAACGGCACCTACCCGGAAAGCACCGCCGATGCGAGCTTCCTCGACGCGACCGACTACATCGGCGCCGTCGATCCGAACGCCAGCTCGGCCTGGTACTCGGGCTGGATCCTCGACGGCTCGCTGTAAGCGCCTACACGAGGCATCAAAAAAGGCGCGGCTGCGATGGCAGCCGCGCCTTTTTCCGTTTTGCCGTGTTCGACGAAGTTGCGAACGATCGCGCCGCGTCCGCGGCTACGGGCCGACGTCGTCGGCAGGCAGGCCCAGCGCTTTCCAGAGCCGCAGGGTCGGATCGGCCTGGTTGATCGTGTAGAAATGCAATCCGGGTGCGCCGCCCTTCATCAGCGTCTCGCCGAGCCGGGCGACGACGTCGGTGCCGAAGTCGAGCAGCGCCGGCTTGTCGTCCTGCAGCGCTTCGAGTTTGAGGCGGACCCAGCGCGGCAGGTCGGCGCCGCAGTTGCCGCAGAAGCGCACGACATTCTGAAAGCCGGTGATCGGCATGATGCCGGGCACGATCGGCAGCGTCATGCCGGCGGCCGCGCAGCGGTCGCGAAAATAGAAATAGGCATCCGGGTTGTAGAACAGCTGTGTCAGCGCGCTCGACGCGCCGGCATCCGCCTTGCGGCGGAAGTGCTCGAAGTCCTCGTCGATGCTGCGCGCCTGCGGATGCATTTCCGGATAGGCGGCGACCTCGATGCTGAAGTGCGTGCCATGCGTTTCGCGGATGAACGAAACCAGCTCGTTGGCAAAGCGGAACTCGCCCGGTGCTTCGGGCGACATGGCCGTCGCCGGCAGGTCGCCGCGCAGGGCGACGATGCGCGTCACGCCGGCCGCCTTGTAGCGTTCCAGCAGCGCCGCGACCTTGGCGCGGGTCGAGCCGATGCAGGTCAGATGCGGGGCGGTGGCGATGCCGGTCTGCGTGACCACGTCGACGACGGTGTCGTAGGTGCCGTCCTGGTCGGAGCCGCCGGCGCCGTAGGTGACCGAAAAGAACGCCGGGTTCAGCGCCGCAAGGCGCGCGACCGTAGTCGGCAGCTTGGCCTTGCCTTCGGACGTGCGCGGCGGGAACAGCTCGAACGAAAAGTGGATGCCGTCAGGCGGGAGGCGGGAGGCGGGAGGCGTCGAGGGCGTCATGGATGGGATGATTTGATCGCGTTCAGAAAGCCGCCGAGCTTTGCGAAGACACGATCGAGCTGCTCGTCGAGTGCTTCATCTTCGCCGAGCAGATCGAGTCGGCGGGCAATCTGAATTTGGGTTTCGATTTCGGCGAGCGAGCCGCGTGCAATGTGCAGAAAGTGCAATAGCTCCGCACGACCGCTGCGCGCCATGCCTTCGGCGATATTGGATGGAACGCTGACGGCGGCTCGGCGAAGCTGGGAAGTCAGTCCGAAACGTTCATCGGCAGGGAATGAGGCGGTGGCACGATAAACGGCAGCAACGAGATCGAGCGCATCGCGCCAGACCTCCAGATCGTGATGCCGCCGCTTTTCACGCCTCACGCCTCACTCCTCTCGCCTCACGGGATCAGTAGCGGTAATGCTCGGGCTTGTACGGGCCTTCGACCGGCACGCCGAGATATTCGGCCTGGTCGGCGGTGAGCTTGGTCAGCTTCACGCCGATCTGCTCGAGGTGCAGGCGCGCGACTTCCTCGTCGAGCTTCTTCGGCAGGCGGTAGACGTCCTTTGCGTAGGTCTCCTTGTGCGCCCACAGGTCGATCTGCGCCAGCGTCTGGTTCGAGAACGAGTTGCTCATGACGAAGCTCGGATGACCGTGCGCGCAGCCGAGATTGACCAGGCGACCTTCGGCGAGCACGTACAGCGAACGGCCGGTGTCGGGGAAGGTGTAGCGGTCGACCTGCGGCTTGATGGTGTCGCGCACCGCGTCCGACGCGTTGAGGCGATCCATCTGGATCTCGTTGTCGAAGTGGCCGATGTTGCAGACCAGCGCATTCGACTTCATCGCGCGCATGTGCTCGAAGGTGATGATGTCCTTGTTACCGGTGGTCGTGACGTAGATGTCGGCGATGCCCAGCGTGTCCTCGACGGTCTTGACCTCGAAGCCTTCCATCGCCGCCTGCAGGGCATTGATCGGGTCGATCTCGGTGACGATGACGCGCGCGCCGAGGCCGCGCAGCGAGTGCGCGCTGCCCTTGCCGACGTCACCGTAACCGCAGATGCAGGCGACCTTGCCGGCGACCATCAGGTCGGTGGCGCGCTTGATGCCGTCGGCCAGCGATTCGCGGCAGCCGTAGAGGTTGTCGAATTTGCTCTTGGTCACCGAGTCGTTGACGTTGATCGCCGGCACCAGCAGCTTGCCGGCTTCCTTCATCTGATAGAGGCGATGCACGCCGGTGGTGGTCTCTTCGGAGACGCCCTTCCAGTCGGCGACGACGCGGGTCCAGAAGCCCGGGCGCTCGGCGGCAGTGCGCTTGAGCAGGTCCTTGATGACCTTGACCTCATGGTTGTCGGACGGCGTGTCGACCCAGCGGTCGCCCTGCTCCATCTCGTAACCCTTGTGGATCAGCAGCGTCACGTCGCCGCCGTCGTCGACCACCAGCTCCGGGCCGGTCAGCGTGCCGTCGGCCAGCTTGTGGGTGACGGCGTCGAGCGTGCAGTCCCAATACTCTTCCAGGGTCTCGCCCTTCCACGCGAACACCGGCGTGCCGGCGGCGGCGACCGCGGCGGCGGCGTCGTCCTGCGTCGAGAAAATGTTGCAGGACGCCCAGCGGACCGTCGCGCCGAGCGCGCCCAGTGTCTCCAGCAGCACCGCGGTTTCCTTGGTCATGTGCAGCGAGCCGGTCAGGCGCACGCCGGCCAGCGGCTGCTGCGGCGCGTACTTGGCGCGGATCGACATCAGGCCGGGCATTTCCTCCTCGGCCATGCGGACACGCTTGCGGCCGAGTTCGGCCAGCGACAGGTCGCGGACCTTGAAGTCGCCGTCGGCCAGGGCGGCGGGTTTGAGTTGTGCGTTCATGCGTGCGCTCCTCGAAAGTTAGCGAAAGATCGGATCGGAACGGGCGCCGTTGCGTCGTCTCCGGGACGCAGGGCGCCCCGAGCCCGCCGAGCCTGGTCCGCCTCCTAAAAGGCGGATCGCAACGCCCCTCGGCGGGAACGCGGACGCCGATTGTATCCGCTTATGCGGATCAAGAGATATAGGATCGGTCGATCGGCTTTCGGAAGACCCGCACTGTCACGTTGTTTGCTAGCGTTAGTGGCATGGACACGCGTGAAATTACGATCCCGACCCTCGGCCAGCGCGACGTGCAGGCCAATGACGCGGCACTGCGCGAGGATGTGCGCCACCTTGGTGCCACCGTCGGCGAGATGCTCGCCGAGCAGGTCAGCGAGGCCTTTCTGACGCGCGTCGAGACCTTGCGCACGGCCGCCATTACCCGCCGCCAGCAGGGCCAGTCGGTCGAGGCGCTGGCCGGTCAGGTCGTCGACCTGCCGGTCGAGCTGGCGCTGGACCTGACGCGCGCGTTCTCGACGTACTTCCAGGCCGTCAACATCGGCGAACGTGTGCACCGCATCCGCCGTCGCCGCGAATACCAGCACGCCAGCGAGCAACCGCAGCCGGATGGCCTGCTCGACGTGCTGCGCAAGCTCAAGGCCAGCGGCGTGTCGGCCGACGAGCTGATCGGCTGGATCGAGCGCCTCAATGTCGAGCCGGTGTTCACCGCGCACCCGACCGAGGCGCAGCGCCGTGCGCTGCTCGAAAAAGAGCAGGAGATCGTGCGCTGCCTGATCAACGGCTTCGATGCGTCGCGCACGCCCTGGGAAATTCGCGGCGACTGGGAGCGCCTGCGCATGGCGCTGACCGCCGGCTGGCAGACCAGCGAGACGGCGCCGGTCAAACCCAGCGTGCAGGACGAATTCGAGCACGTCGGCTTCTATCTCGGCGGGCCGCTGTATCGGGTCGTGCCGGTGTTCTACGAGCAGTTCGAGGACGCGCTGCACGAGATCTACGGCGTGCCCTATCGCTTGCCGACGCTGCTGCACTTCGCCTCATGGGTCGGCGGCGACATGGACGGCAATCCGAATGTCGGCGCCGATACCATCCGCGCGACGCTGCGCGGCCAGCGCGAGATGATTCTCGACCGCTACGCGTCCGAAGTCAGCGCGCTGGCCAGCCTGCTCAGCCAGACGCGCAGCCGTACGACGGTCACTGCCGACCTCGACGCGCGCATCGAGCGCTATCAGGAACTGTTGCCGAAGGCCGCCGCGGCGATCCGCCCGCGCCATGCCGACATGCCCTACCGCGTGCTGCTGACGCTGATGCGGGCGCGGATTCGCGCCACGCAGCGCGACGACAGCGACGGCTATCCGGAGGTCGGCGAGCTTGAAGCCGACCTGCAGTCGATCATCGAATCACTGCGCGCCGCCAAGGGCGAGCACGCCGGCCTGTTCGCGGTGCGGCGCCTGATGTGGCGCGTCAAGACCTTCGGCTTTCATCTGGCACGGCTCGACGTGCGCCAGGATTCGCGTATTCATGCCGAGGCGGTCGGCGCGCTGCTGGCCGACCCGCAGTGGGCCACGCGTGCGCCCGAGCAGCAGCTCGACACCTTGCGCGCCTATGCCGGCCGCGAAAAAGTGTTCCCGGCGTCGAACGATGTCACCGCGCAGCGCACGCGAGCGGTATTCGTGGCGCTGGCCGACGCGCAGGAGACCTACGGGCCGAAGGCCACCGGCCTGTACATCATCAGCATGGCCAAGAGTGCGGCCGACGTGTTCGCGGTGCTGGCCTTGGCGCGCTACGGCGGCCTGGTCGATGCGCGGGGCAATGTGCCGCTCGACGTCGCACCGTTGTTCGAAACCGTCGACGACCTCAAGCGGGGGCCCGAAGTGTTGCAGACCCTGCTTGCCGATCCGGTCTACCGCCTGCACCTGGCGGCGCGCGGCAACCGGCAGATGGTCATGCTCGGCTATTCGGACAGCGGCAAGGACGGTGGCACGGTCGCGTCGCGGTGGGGCCTGCAGCGCGCCCAGGTCGAGCTGCTCGAAATCGCCCGCGAGCACAACGTCGCGCTGAGCTTCTTCCACGGTCGCGGCGGCTCGGCGAGCCGCGGCGGCGGGCGCGTGATGAACGCCTTGATGGCGAGTCCGCGCGGTTCGGTCGCCGGTCGCCTGCGTGTCACCGAGCAGGGCGAAGTCATTCACCGCAAATACGGCATACGCGCGCTGGCGCTGCGCGAGATCGAACAGAGCGTGGCGGCGACGCTGCGTGCGTCGCTGCGGCCGCGCATTCAAGAGCCGCGCGAGGCCGAATGGAAGGCGACGATGGCGGCGCTGTCGCAGACCTCGCGCGAGGCCTATCGCGGCTTTGTCGGCGACGAGCGCTTCGTCGAATATTTCCGCTTGGCGACACCGATCGACGTCATCGAACGCATGACGCTCGGTTCGCGGCCCTCGCGGCGCGGCACGATGAAGGGCGTCGAGAGCCTGCGTGCGATTCCGTGGGTGTTCGCGTGGACGCAGTGCCGCGCCATCATCACCGGTTGGTATGGCCTCGGCAGCGCGCTCGAACGTAGCGCCGCCGAATTCGGCGAATCGCGCCTGCACGAGATGGTCCGCGACTGGGCCTTCTTCCGCACCATGCTCGACGACATCGACATGGTGCTGGCCAAGTGCGATCTCGATGTCGCGCTGCAGTACTCGCGCCTGGCCGGCGAGCTGCATGAACCGTTCTTTTCGCGCATTCGCGATGAGTTCGAACGCACCGTGCACTGGGTGCTGCGCATCAAGCGCAGCGACCGCCTGCTCGCCGCCGATCCTCGCCTCGCCGAGTCCATCCGGCTGCGCAACCCGTACGTCGATCCGATCAATCTGTTGCAGGTTGATCTGCTGCAGCGCTGGCGTGCCGGTAGCAGCGAAGACGACGAACTGCTCGCCGCACTGGTCGCCACCGTCAACGGCATCGCCCAAGGCCTGCAGAACACGGGGTAAAAAAAGGGCGAAGCACTGCTTCGCCTTTTTTCCGGCCCGCCAGGGAGCGTTGCCCCGCCGAGGCGTGACGCAATGTCGCGCCAAAGTCAGCAAACGCGGGCCGGGGCTCAATCGAGCGATGCCCCCGCCATGGATGGCCATGGCGCGGCGTCTGCCGGCAACACGACGCGTTTGCGAATCCCAGCTTCGGGGCGTCGAAATTCATGCGTGTCGTGCGGTCCGGCGCCGCGTTCGTCGCCGGCTGTCGCGGCGCCGGTGCGCGGCGCTACAGAATCGCGCGCCGCTGCCGACACCATTTGGGTCATGTCCGAGTCCCCGACCTTTGCCGCCGCAGCGCTGCCGCCTGAGGATCTGCGCGCGCTCGAGGCATTTCGCCAGAGCGCGCAGATGACGGTGATGGTCGGTGCCGATGGCTCGGTGCTGGCCGTCAGCCCGGCGGCGCTCGCCGAGCTGCCGGCGCTCGAGCACAGCTCTGCGTGGACGGTGTTCGGCGCGACCGGCGCCGACCCGGCGCAGCTGTGCGTCGAGGCTGGGCGTCGCGGCTGGGCCGGCGGCGCAATGCAGCTGCAGACGGCGACCGGCCGAGCCTGGTTCTCGCTCGACGTGCGCGCGACGCATGATCCGCTCGGCGGCGCGCCGGCCTACGTCATCAATCTCAGCGACCTGTCGACGCATCGCGCGCTCGAGGCACGCGCCAGCCAGAGCGAGCGGACGCTGCAGCTGGTGCTGAAGGTAGCGCCGGTGGCGCTGCTGATCAGCGATCGGCAGGACGGCCGACTGCTGTTCGCGACGGCGGCGGCCAGCCGCCTGCTGGCCTTGCCCGAGGACGCGCACGGTGATGTCGTCGCGCGCCTTTACGCCGCGCACGCCGATCACGATGCGATGCGTTCGGCGATCGGCGCCGGCGACACGTACGGCCCGGTCGATGTCGAGGGCCGTGCATTCAACGGTGCGGCGCTGAGTCTGCGCATCTCCGCGGTACCCTGCGTCTACGAGGGGCGTCTGGCCATCGTCACGACGCTGCTCGACATCGACGAAGTGCGTCGCTCGGAGCGTGCGTTACAGGCGGCGCTTGAGCACGAGCGCGACCTCAATCAGTTGCAGCGCCGCTTCGTGTCGATGCTGTCGCACGAGTTTCGCGTGCCGCTGGCGGTGATCGACAGCAGCGCGCAGCGCATGATGCGCAAGGCGTACGACATGTCGGCCGACGATATTCGCAAACGCGGTGTCCGCATTCGCGCCGCCGTGGCGCGATTGACCGAGACCGTCGATACCCTGCTTGAAGACGCGCGCATGGCGGAAGGCTCGCTGGAGTTCTCGCCGCGGCGCATTGACCTGATTCCGTTGATGCGCGCCATCATCCAGCAGCAGGCGGAATTGCAGCTGCGTCCGCGCATCGAATTCGCACACGACGAATCGCTGAAAGTAGACGCCGATCCGTTCATGGTCGAACACATGTTCGCCAACTTGTTGTCGAACGCCGTCAAGTACGCGCCGGACAGCGATTGCGTCTGGGTCGGCGCCGGACAACAAGGCGATCGTGCCGAGATCGTGGTGCGCGATCAGGGCGTCGGCATTCCGGCCGGCGAGTTGCAGCAGATCTGCAATCGCTTTTTCCGTGCCAGTACGTCGGCGGGGATTCCGGGTACGGGCCTGGGTCTGCATCTGGTCCGCCAGCTGGCCGAGCGCCATGGCGGCGAACTGCGGCTCGATAGTGCGGCCGGCGCCGGTACCACGGCGACGCTGAGTCTGCCAATACATCAGGCGCCGCGCTGAGCGTAGACGAGGCGCTCAGGGCTGCAGGCGTTCGATCAGCGCGGACAGCGGCATCGGCCGAGCGGCGAGGTAGCCCTGAATCGCATCGCAGCCCAGGCTGCGTAGCAGGCTGCGCTGTGCTTCGCATTCGACGCCTTCGGCGACGGTTTCCAGGCCGAGCGAGCGGGCTAGGCCGAGGATGCTTTCGGTGATGCGGCGATCGGCTTCGTTGGTTTCCAGTTCGGCGACAAAACTTCGATCGAGCTTCAGCGCGTCGAGTGGCAGCTCGCGCAGATAGCCGAAGCCGGCGTGGCCGCTACCGAAATCGTCGACCGTCAATTTGATGCCGAGCGCACGCAGCCGCCGCGCAATCGCCGCGGCGTGCGGCAGGTCGCCAAGCAGCGCGGTTTCGGTGATCTCGATCTCCAGCCATTTCGGTTCGACGCTGGCTTCCTTCAGCAGCTGCTCGACGTGCGCGGGCAGTTCGTCGCGCAGCTGGATCGCCGAGATGTTGACGGCGATGCGCAGGTCGATGCCGTGTGAACGCAGCCGTGCAAGCGCCCAGATGGCGTGCCGCAGTACCCAGTCGCCGAGCTCGCCGATCAGGCCGCAGCGCTCGGCCGTCGGGACGAACAGGGCCGGCGAGATCGACCCCAGTGATGGGTCGGTCCAGCGCAGCAGCGCTTCGGCGCCGACGATACGCGGCTCGCTCAGCGCGTACTTGGGCTGGAAATACAGTTCCAGGGCATCGCGCGCGATCGCCGACGGCAGCTGCTTTTCGATGAAGCGCATCGCCCGCAGTTCCTTGCGCCGGACCGCGTCGACCGTCGTGCACTGCGGGCCGGCGCGGACCAGCGACAAGCTCAGCGCGTATTCGGCCTCAGCCAGCTCGTCGAGAACATTGCTGCCGGGTTCGTGCGCGGAGACGACCAGCACCGGCGGCAGCGACCATTCACCACGGCGCAGCGGCTGCGACAGCCATTCGCTGAGCAGTGGCTGCAGCTCCGGGTCCGGCCAGACCGCGGCGATGCAGCGACGATTGGTGCCGAACCACTCGGCTCCGGGCGCCAGGCTGTCGACCCATTCGCGGACGTGATGTAGCGAGGTGCTGCGCTCGGCGAGTCGCTGCGCGTCGTCAGCCATCGGGCGGTCTTGTGCGGCGCCGAGCAGCAGGGTGTATCCGCGTGCCTGCAGGGCCGGCAGCCGGGCGCGAAGATCGTCCGCGTCGGGGAGTTCCGGTAGCGGGCGCTGGGTGGTGTCGTGTGAGCCATTGCTGCGCAACTGCAGTTGCTGGCGGGTGCGCGAGACGCTGGCGAGCCGTGTGCGGATGGTGCTGATCAGCAGGTCGAAGTCGGCCGGCTTGACCACGTAGTCGTCGGCGCCGAGGGCGCGACCGCGCAGGATCTGGTGTTTTTCGCCGTAGGCGGTCAGCAGCACGAACGGCACGGCGGCGAGGCGGTCCCCGCGGGCGCGCACCGCTTCAAGTACGGCCAAGCCGTCCATGCGCGGCATGTTGATGTCGCACAACACGAGATCCGGCGCGAACTGCGGCAAGGCATCGAGAGCGGCGCGTCCGTCGGCGACTTCGAGGACTTCATAGCCGGCGTCGCGCAATTCGTCGGCGAGATCGGCGCGCAGATCCGCCTCGTCTTCGACGCAGAGGATGCGCGCGCTCATGGCCGGAAGGGGGCGGCTGACGCGGCGCCGCGTCCGGCTAGCGATGCGGCGAGCGGTGGGCGGGGTCGGGGCGGCATGGGCATGGCGGCAGTCGGTGATGTCCTGTTAGCGGGACGTGCGTCGGCTGCGACAGGGCCGTCCGGGCGAGCGGTGTGCGCCGGCAGCCCGGCGGTCGGCATGGTTTGCTTGGCGAGCGGCGCCCACGAAAAAGGCCGCCCGGAGGCGGCCTTTTTGCGAAGCAGTAGGGCTTACTTCAGCTTCTTGGCATCGGCTTTGAGCATGTCGGCCTTGTCGGTCTTTTCCCACGAGAACGCCGTGAAGGTGTTGCCGTCGGCACCCTTGACCTCGAACGGCTTGCGGCCGAAGTGACCGTAGGCCGCCGTGAACTGATACATCGGGTGCACCAGGTCGAGCATCTTGGTGATGCCGTACGGACGCAGGTCGAAGTGCTTGCGCACCAGCTTTTCCAGCGACGCGTCGCTGATGGTGCCGGTGCCGAAGGTGGTGACCATGATCGAGGTCGGTTCGGCGACGCCGATCGCGTAGCTGACCTGCACTTCGCAGCGCTTGGCCAGGCCCGCGGCGACGATGTTCTTGGCGACGTAGCGCGCCGCGTACGCGGCCGAACGGTCGACCTTGGACGGGTCCTTGCCGGAGAACGCGCCGCCGCCATGACGGGCCCAGCCGCCGTAGGTGTCGACGATGATCTTGCGGCCGGTCAGGCCGCAGTCGCCGACCGGGCCGCCGATGACGAAATTGCCGGTCGGGTTGATGTGGAACTTGGTCTTCTTGTCGATCCACTTGGCCGGCAGCACCGGCTTGAGGATTTCTTCCATCACCGCTTCGCGCAGATCCTTGAGCTTGATGCTCGGGTCATGCTGCGTCGACAGCACGACGGCGTCGATGCCGACCGCGACGTCGTCCTTGTAGCGCAGCGTGACCTGGCTCTTGGCGTCCGGACGCAGCCACGGCAGCGCCGACTTCTTGGCCTTGCGGATCTTCGCCTGGCGCTCGACGATGCGGTGCGAGTAGTAGATCGGCGCCGGCATCAGCTCCTTGGTTTCGTCGCAGGCATAGCCAAACATGAGGCCCTGGTCGCCGGCGCCCTGTTCTTCCGGCTTCTTGCGGTCGACGCCCATCGCAATGTCCGGCGACTGCTTGCCGATCAGGTTCATCACTGCGCAGGTGGCGCCGTCGAAGCCGACCGCCGACGAGGTATAGCCGATGTCGGTGATGACCTTGCGCGTCAGCGCTTCGAGGTCGACCCAGGCGCTGGTGCTGATTTCGCCGGCGACGATCGCCACGCCGGTCTTGACCATGGTCTCGCAGGCGACGCGGGCGCGCTTGTCCTGCATCAGGATCGCGTCGAGCACCGCATCCGAGATCTGGTCGGCAACCTTGTCGGGATGGCCTTCGGAAACGGATTCGGACGTGAACAGGTATTCGGACATCGGCGGGAACCCTCGGGGGAATCTGTCTATACGGATGAACGGATTATTGTAAGCCAGCTGCGGCGGCCGGCATAGAGGCGCAAAGGCCCGCCCAGCGTGCTCGGCGCCTGTTGCCGGCCGATGACAGGCGCCCCGGGGTCGTTGGCGCTTTCTTGCCCGACCGGGCCCAAATCCGGACAATACGCCCCCATTTTGCCTGCCCGCCGCGCCGCCCCATGCCGACTCGTTTTGAACTTGCCAACGCCATCCGCGCGCTGGCGATGGATGCCGTCCAGAAAGCCAATATTGGCCATCCGGGCATGCCGATGGGCATGGCCGACATCGCCGAAGTGCTGTGGAACGACTTTCTCGTCCACAACCCGGCCAACCCGAAGTGGGTCAATCGCGACCGCTTCGTGGTGTCCAACGGCCACGGCTCGATGCTGCTCTATTCGCTGCTGAACCTGACCGGCTACGACCTGCCGATGTCGGAGCTGCAGAACTTCCGTCAGCTGCATTCGAAGACGCCGGGCCATCCGGAAAACTTCGTGACGCCGGGTGTCGAAACCACCACCGGCCCGCTCGGCCAGGGCCTGGCCAACGCGGTTGGTATGGCGATCGCCGAGCGCGTGCTCGCTGCGCACTACAACCGCGACGGCCTCGACATCGTCGACCACTACACCTACGTCTTCACCGGCGACGGCTGTTTGATGGAAGGCATCTCGCACGAGGCCTGCTCGCTGGCCGGCACGCTGGCGCTGGACAAGCTGGTCGTGCTCTACGACGACAACAACATCTCGATCGACGGCGAAGTCGACGGCTGGTTCCGCGACGACACGCCGGCGCGCTTCGAGGCCTACGGCTGGAACGTGGTGCGCAACGTCGACGGCCACGATGCCGAGGCGATCAAGCAGGCCATCGACGTGGCCCGCGCCAGCCGCGGCAAGCCGACGCTGATCTGCTGCAAGACCGTGATCGGCTTCGGTTCGCCGAACAAGGGCGGCAAGGCGTCGTCGCACGGTTCGCCGCTGGGCGAGGCGGAAGTCTCGCTGGTGCGTGAAAAGCTGAACTGGCCGTACGCTCCGTTCGAGATTCCCGACGCGATCCGCGCCGGCTGGGACGCCAAGGCCAAGGGCGCCGCCGCCGAGCAGAACTGGAACGTGTTGTTCAAGGACTACGCCGCCAAATACCCGGCCGAAGCCGCCGAGTTCGAGCGCCGCATGCGCGGCGAACTGTCGGCCGGCTGGGATGCGGCGATCGCCAAGGCCCTGGCCGATGCGGCCAAGGCCGAAAAGCCGAACGCCACGCGCAAGGCCAGCAAGGCGGTGCTCGATACCGTCGCCGCGGTGATGCCGGAACTGATCGGCGGTTCGGCCGACCTCGGCGAATCCAACTGCACCGATTTCAAGGGCCACGTCGCCCTGCGCGCCGGCCAGTTCGACGGCAACTACATCAACTACGGCGTGCGCGAGTTCGGCATGATCGCGGCGATGAACGGCTTGGCGCTGCATGGCGGCTTCGTGCCGTTCGGCGGCACCTTCCTGGTGTTCTCCGACTACGCGCGCAACGCGATCCGCATGGCGGCGCTGATGAAGCAGCGCAGCGTCTATGTGCTGACGCACGACTCGATCGGCCTCGGCGAAGACGGCCCGACGCATCAGCCGGTCGAGCACGTCGCGTCGCTGCGCCTGATCCCGAACGTCCACGTCTGGCGGCCGGCTGACGGCTACGAAACGGCGGTGGCGTGGAAGGCCGGCGTCGAGCGCACGACCGGCCCGACGGCGCTGGCGCTGACTCGTCAGAACGTCGACGCGCAGACGCGCAGCGACGCGCAGCTGGCAGACGCTGCGCGCGGCGGCTATGTGCTGTGGGAGCCGAAATCGGCGCCGGAAGCGCTGATCATCGCCACCGGCTCGGAAGTGCAGCTGGCGGTCCAGGCCGCGATCCAGCTTGCCGAGCAGGGGCGCGCGGTGCGCGTCGTGTCGATGCCCTGCGTCGAAGTCTTCATGCAGCAAGATGCGGTCTACCGCGACACGGTGCTGCCGCCGGAGCTGCGCAAGCGCCTCGCCGTCGAAGCCGGTGTCAGCCACTACTGGCGCGCTTTCGTCGGCCTGGAGGGCGACGTGATCGGCCTCGACAGCTTCGGCGAATCGGCGCCGGCCGCCGTCGTATTCAAGCACTTCGGCTTCACCGCCGAGACCATTGTCGAGCGGACCGTCAAGCTTCTGGCAAGGTAAATCTGTAAAATAGGCGCCCCGTTTTCGGGGCGTCGTTGTTTCAGGCTCCATTTTCGGCAATTTCCGTCGTGGAGCCGAACCGGGGCGGCGCGCCGCTCACTCCTTAAGACACAGAGGAAGCAGATATGGCAGTCAAGGTAGGCATCAACGGCTTCGGCCGCATCGGCCGCAACGTCCTGCGCGCCGCGGTTCAGAACTTCAGCGACATCGAGATCGTCGGCATCAACGATCTGCTGGATCCGGATTACCTGGCCTACATGCTCCAGTACGACTCCGTGCATGGCCACTTCAAGGGCGACATTGCCGTCAAGGACGGCGCGCTGTTCGTCAACGGCAAGAAGATCCGCCTGACGCAGGAACGCGATCCGGCCGCGCTGAAGTGGGGCGATCTGGGCGTCGACGTCGTCATCGAATCGACCGGCCTGTTCCTCGACAAGACCTCGGCCCAGAAGCACATCGATGCCGGCGCGCCGAAGGTCATCATGTCGGCGCCGTCGAAGGACGATACGCCGATGTTCGTCTACGGCGTCAACGACAAGACCTACGCCGGTCAGGCGATCATCTCCAACGCCTCGTGCACGACCAACTGCCTGGCGCCGCTGGCCAAGGTGCTGCACGACAAGTGGGGCATCAAGCGTGGCCTGATGACCACCGTGCACGCCACGACCGCAACGCAGAAGACCGTCGACGGCCCGAGCGCGAAGGACTGGCGCGGTGGCCGCGGCATCCTCGAAAACATCATCCCGTCGTCGACCGGCGCGGCCAAGGCCGTCGGCGTCGTCATCCCGTCGCTGAACAAGAAGCTGACCGGCATGTCGATGCGCGTGCCGACGTCGGACGTGTCGGTGGTCGACCTCACGGTCGAGCTCGACAAGCCGGCCAGCTATGACGAGATCAAGGCCGAGATGAAGGCGCAGTCGGAAGGCGCGCTGAAGGGCATCCTCGGCTATACCGAGGACAAGGTCGTCGCCACCGACTTCCGTGGTGATGCGCGCACGTCGATCTTCGACGCTGACGCCGGCATCGCGCTCGACTCGACTTTCGTCAAGCTCGTCAGCTGGTACGACAACGAGTGGGGCTACTCGAACAAGTGCCTGGAAATGGCACGCGTCGTCGCCGCCAAGTAAGACCTGAAAAGGGCGGCCTAGGCCGCCCTTTTCATTTGTACCGCCGAACTCTTTCACCCTCATTCATAAGGAAGCCATGTCCGTCCTTCGCATGTCCGACCTCGATCTGACCGGCAAGCGCGTGCTGATCCGCCAGGATCTGAACGTGCCGGTCACCCACGGCAAGATCACGTCCGATGCGCGCCTGCGTGCGTCGCTGCCGACGCTGAAGCTCGCGCTCGAGAAGGGCGCGTCGGTGCTCGTCATCTCCCACCTCGGCCGTCCCAAGGCCGGCAAGGTCGATCCGGACGCATCGTTGACGCCGGTCGCGGCGTGGCTGTCGAGCGCACTGGGGCGCACCGTGCCGCTGATCACCAACTGGATCGACGGCGTGGCGCTGGAGCCGGGCCAGATCGCGCTCGGCGAGAACACGCGCTTTCTCGAAGGCGAAAAGAAGGACGACGAGGCGCTGTCCAGGAAAATGGCGTCGCTGTGCGACGTCTATGTGATGGATGCGTTCGGTACCGCGCATCGCGCCGAGGCCTCGACGCACGGCGTCGCCAGGTTCGCGCCGGTGGCCTGTGCCGGTCCGCTGCTCGCCGCCGAGCTCGATGCGCTGGGCCAGGCGCTGGCGCAGCCCAAGCGCCCGCTGGCGGTGATCGTCGGTGGCAGCAAGGTCTCGACCAAGCTCGATCTGCTCAACAACCTGGCCGACGTTGCCGATCAGCTCATCATCGGCGGCGGCATCGCCAACACCTTCCTCGCCGCGGCCGGCTACAAGGTCGGCAAGTCGCTGTGCGAGATGGACATGCTCGACACCGCCAAGGAAATTCGCGCCAAGATCCAGGCCCGCGGCGGTGACATCCCGCTGCCGGAAGACGTGGTCTGCGCGACCGAATTCTCGGCCGAGGCGCATGCCGTGGTGCGCAAGATCGATGAGGTCGAAGCCGACGAGATGATTCTCGACATCGGTCCGAAGTCGGCAGCCAAGCTCGCCGCGCAGCTCAAGAGCGCCGGCACCGTGGTCTGGAACGGTCCGGTCGGCGTCTTCGAGTTCGACGCGTTCGCCGGCGGCACCAAGGCGCTGGCCGATGCGATCGCGGCCAGTGATGCGTTCTCGCTGGCTGGTGGCGGCGACACGCTGGCGGCCATCGACAAGTTCAGTGTTGCCGACAAGATCGGCTACATCTCGACCGGCGGCGGCGCCTTCCTCGAGTTCCTCGAAGGCAAGACGTTGCCGGCGGTGGCGATGCTCGAATCGCGCGCCAAGGGGTAAAACCCATTCGCGCCGCACGGCGCGTGTCGTTACAGTGCGGGCGGGTCCGGTGACGGGCTCGCCCGTTTTTCGTGGTGGGGGAACCATGCAGATTGGGGTATTGGGGTCCGGTCCTGTGGCGCGCGCGCTGGCCGCGGGCTTCGCGGCGCGGGGGCATGAAGTGGTGCTCGGCACGCGTGACGCGTCGCGGCTGGTGGCGTGGAGCCGCACGCAGCGCGGTGTCGGCGTCGCCAGTTTTGCCGAGGCAGCGGCATTCGGCGAACTGTTGGTGCTGGCGGTGCGCGGCTCGGTCGCGAATCGTGCCTTGCGCCTGGCCGGCACGCCGAATCTGGCCGGCAAGACCATCATCGACGTCTGCAATCCGGTGGCCGACGGCGCCTCGTCGGCTGGCAGCCTGCGCCTGTTCACATCGTTCGACGAGTCCTTGATGGAGCGTCTGCAACGCGAATTCTCGACCGCACGCTTCGTCAAGGCGTTCAACGCCGTTGGCGCCGCGATGGTCGCCGATCCGCAATTGCCGGGCGGTCCGCCGACCATGTTCATCTGTGGCAACGACGCCACCGCCAAGGCGCAGGTGACGCCATTGTTGGCCGCGTTCGGTTGGGAGCCGGCCGATCTCGGCGGCGCCGAGGCGGCGCGCGTCATCGAGCCGATGTGCCTGCTGTGGGCGATGCCGGCGATGAAGCGTGGTGGTGTTGCGCACGCGTTCAAACTGCTGCGCGCAGCGCCCGGCGAAACCCATCCAGCTTGAACCCCGGGGATTCACCCCCATGCCTTTGACGTGCCGCGGATTTCGCGACTAGGAGTGCACCGAATGAAAAAGCTGCTGATGATCTTCTCGCTGCTGGCCGCCACGACGCTGCTCGGCGGTTGTGGCTACAACACGTTGCAGAGCCAGGACGAGCAGGTCAAATCGACCTGGGCCGAGGTCCTCAACCAGTATCAGCGGCGTGCCGATCTGGTGCCGAATCTGGTCAATACGGTGAAGGGTTATGCGCAGCACGAGGAAAGCGTGCTGACCGAGGTGACCAATGCACGCGCCAAGGTCGGACAGGTCAACATCAGCAACGACAGCTACAACAACGCCGACCAGCTCAAGCAGTTCGCCGCCGCGCAGGGTCAGCTGAGTTCGGCCCTGTCGCGCTTGCTGGTGGTGTCGGAGAACTATCCGCAGCTGAAGGCCGACGGCCTGTTCCAGACCTTGATGGCGCAGCTCGAAGGCACCGAGAACCGTATCACCGTCGCGCGCAACCGCTATATCCAGGCGGTGCAGGATTACAACACGACGGTGCGCTCGTTCCCGTCCAATCTGACCGCCAAGTTCACTGGCGCGCAGGTCAAGCCGAGCTTCACCGTTGAAGACGAAAAGGCGATTTCCAAGGCGCCGACCGTCGACTTCGGCAAGTGATCGGCGCCACCCACACGGCGATGCGGCGCCCGCTGGGCAGGCGCCGCGTCACGATGTCGGGTCTGGCGCGGCTGTGTGCGGTGCTGATGCTGGGCCTGATGGCGCTGGCGCGCGCCGAGGTTGCGGTGCCGCCGCTGAAGTCGCGCGTCACCGATCTGACCGGCACACTCGACGTCGCGCAGCAGGCGGCGCTGGAGCAGAAGCTGGCGGCTTTCGAGAAGGCCAAGGGCAGCCAGATCGCGGTGCTGATCGTGCCGACCACCGCGCCGGAGGCGATCGAGCAGTATTCGATTCGCGTCACCGACCAGTGGAAGCTCGGCCGCAAGGGGGTCGACGACGGCATTCTGTTGCTCGTCGCGCGTAACGACCACAAGGTCCGCATCGAGGTCGGCTACGGCCTCGAAGGCGCGGTGCCGGACGCCACCGCGCATCGCATCATCGACGAGACGCTGTTGCCGCACTTTCGCAAGGGCGATTACTACGGCGGCATCGATACGGCGGTCGACCAGTTGATCCAGGTCGTCAACGGCGAGCCGCTGCCGCCGCCACCGAAGCACAGCGAGGGGCGCGACAGCCGTGGCGGCAACCTCATTGGCCTGCTGATCTTCACCTTCGTCGGCGCGCAGTTCCTGCGTCGCATTTTCGGCACCGGGCTGGGCTCAATCGGCGCCGGCGGCGCGGTCTTCGTCATTGCCTGGCTGCTCAGCGGTGCGTTTCTCATTGCACTGTTCTTCGGCGTCGTCGCGCTGGTGATGACGCTGTTCGGCGGCCTGCCGCTGGGCGGCTGGAATTCGCGCGGCGGCGGCTTCGGCGGCGGTGGCTTTGGTGGCGGCGGTTTCGGTGGTGGCGGTGGCTTTGGTGGGGGTGGCGGTGGCTTTGGCGGCGGTGGTGCGTCGGGAGGATGGTGAGATGAGTCTGTCGCGCATGTTCCGTCATTTGCTGACCACGCCCTGGCAGGTCCGCCGCGCGTTCGGCGTCACTGCGCTTGACGCCATCCAGGACGCGGTGCGTGCCTGCGAGGCGCGTCACCCCGGCGAAATCCGCTTCGCGGTCGAAGGCGCCTTGCCGCTGCCGGCGCTGTGGGCCGGGCTGACGCCGCGTGCCCGAGCGGTGAAGGTGTTTTCCGACCTCGGCGTCTGGGATACCGAGCACAACAACGGTGTGCTGATCTACGTGCTGTTCGCCGACCGCGGCGTCGAAATCGTCGCCGATCGCGGGGTCGGCGATGCGCGGGTGCCGCCGTCCGAGTGGCAGGCCTGCTGCCGGCTGATGGAGGCGCAGTTCCGCGAGGGGCGTTTCGCCGAGGGTGCGATCGCCGGCATCGAGGCCGTGGCCGGGGTGCTGGCGCGCTACCCGCCGGCGCGTCCTGACGTTGGCAACGAGCTGCCGGATGCGCCGGTGATGCTCTAACTGCCGGTCGAAATCCGGTCGGGCGATGCAGCACATCGCCGCAGGCTCTACACTGACAGTCTTTTGACTGCCGGAATGCCTGATGCGCGAGATGCGCGCGCACCTCAAAACGTTTGCCGCTAGGCCGCTTCGCGCGGCGGGTTCGCGCTGATGGCGGGCCGGACTGCGGCTGACGACCTGCAACGCTGGCTCGCCGATGTCGAGTCCGGCGGTACGGCCGCGCCGATCGGCGAGGGGGCCGTCTGCCTGCTCTACCTGCTTGATCTGGAGCCTGACGGCGCACACCTGCCGTCGCTCAACGTCGTCAGTGCAAGGCGTCGCGCCGACGGCGGCTACGGCAGCGTGCAGGCGCAGCCGAAGGCGGCGCACAGCCACGCGCGTCAGGTCGGCGAGTTCGATCGCCGCCTGCTGCAGTTCATTGAGGCGCGCCAGGGCGCGCATGTCGGCCCGCCGTGGCGGCTTGAGGGCGAATGGGGCGTGGCGGTGTTGCGCGAGCTGCTCGGTAGCGGGCGCTGCCACTGGCAGAGCGAACAGGCGCCGCCGCTGAGTCTGGGCGACTCGCGGCCCGGCCAATTCCGCTGGCAGCTCGACACCCGGGGGCGTAGTCGTCTGCAACTCGATGTGGAGCCGGCGGCGACCGCGCTGCCGCTGCAGCCGCCGTGGTATGTCGACCCCGGGCACACGATGGCCGGACCCATCGACAGCGGCGTGCCGGCGGCGCTGGCCGGCAGCCTGCTGTGCGCGGCGCCCGCGGCGCCGGATGAGGTGGCGACGCTGGCCGCGCGCTGGCCGGAGGCCTTGGGCGAATATGCCGAGCGCGTGCCGCCACCGCCGCCGGTGCGTTTCCGGCGCCGCCGCGATGTGCAGCCGGTGCCGGTGCTGGCACTGCGGCAGAGCTGGCTGTCGCAGTCCTGGGCGCGCGAGGAGGCGATCGATGCGGCGACGTTGAGCTTCGACTACGCCGGCCTGCGCTGCGCGCCGGATACGCCGCCCGGCCCGCTGACGCGCGTGCAGGGCAATCAGGTCACACAGATCGAACGCCAGTTGCGTCGCGAGCAGGAACTGCTGGCGCGCCTGCACCGTGCAAGACTGACGACGGTGCACGACTACTACCACAAGCCGACGCCGCTGCTGGCGCCGCCGCCGAGCATCGGTCGCGTCGGCTGGGTCGACTTTCTCGCCGGCGAGGCGCCCAAGCTGCGCGCCGACGGCTGGCGCCTGGAGATCGACCCCGACTTCCCGTGGCGCTTGCACGAGCCGGACGAGGAATGGTCATTGCGGATCGACAGCAGCGGCGGCTGGTTCGACGTCGGCCTGCAGATTTCGATCGACGGCCGCGAGATGCCGCTGTTGCCGCTGCTGGTGTCGTTGCTGCGGCAAAACGGGGACAAGCTGACGCCTGCCAAGCTGCGGGCATTGCCGGACGATGCGCCGTTGATCGTGCGTGACGACGCGGGCCGCCTGATCCGCCTGCCGGCGGCCCGCGTGCGGCCGATCCTCAGCACCTTGATCGAGCTTTACGACGAACAACCGCTGGAAGCCGATGGCCGCCTGCGTCTGCCGCGCTGGGCCGGTGTGCTGCTCGACGATCTCGGCAGCGGTGCCAAGCTGCAGCGCGATGGTGGCGGCCCGCTGCATGACTGGGGCGCACGCGTGCGCGCCGCCGGCGCGACGATGGCGCCGCCGGCCGGCTTGCAGGCGGATCTGCGGGATTACCAGCGCGAAGGCCTGGCCTGGCTGCAGATGCTGCGCGAATACGGCTTCGGCGGCGTGCTGGCCGACGACATGGGCCTCGGCAAGACGCTGCAGACGCTGGCGCACATCCTCACCGAGAAGGTCGCCGGCCGACTCGACCGCCCGGTGCTGATCGTCGCGCCGACCAGCCTGGTCTTCAATTGGCGCCGCGAGGCCGCGCGCTTCACGCCGGATCTGCAGGTGCTGGTGTTGCATGGCAGCGACCGGCGCCGGCGCTTCGCCGCGATCGAACATGCCGACGTGGTGCTGACGACTTACGCGCTGCTGCCGCGCGATCTCGAACACCTGCGTCGCCAGCGCTGGCATCTGCTGGTGCTCGACGAGGCGCAGAACATCAAGAATGCGCGCTCGAAGGCGGCGCAGAGCGTCGGCAAGCTCGATGCTCGCCATCGTCTGTGCCTGTCCGGCACGCCGCTCGAAAATCATCTCGGCGAGCTGTGGTCGTTGTTCCACTTCCTGATGCCGGGCTATCTCGGCGACGACGCGCAGTTCCGGCGCCGTTTCCGCACGCCGATCGAGAAGAACGACGATGCCGAGATCCGCACGCAACTGGCGCGGCGCATCGCGCCGTTCCTGCTGCGCCGCACGAAGAACGAGGTCGCCAGCGAACTGCCGCCGCGCACCGAAATCATTCGCAGCGTGCCGCTCGAAGGCGGGCAGCGCGACCTCTACGAAACCGTGCGCGCGGCGATGCAGGAAGAAGTGCAGGCCGAGATCGAGCGGCGTGGCATCGCACAGTCGCGCATCGCCCTGCTCGCGGCGCTGCTGCGGCTTCGTCAGATCTGCTGCGATCCGCGCCTGCTGAAGACCGACGAGGCGCAGGCGGTACGCGAGTCGGCCAAGCTTGACCTGCTGATGACCTTGCTGCCGGAGCTGCTGCGCGGTGGACGTCGCGTGTTGCTGTTCTCGCAGTTCACGTCGATGCTGGAGTTGATCGAAGAAGCCTTGCGTGAGCGCGGCATCGACTATCTGCTGCTGACCGGTGCGACGCAGGACCGCGAGTCCTTGGTCGACCGCTTCCAGGATGGCGAAGTGCCGCTGTTCCTGATCAGCCTCAAGGCCGGTGGCGTCGGTCTCAACCTGACCGCCGCCGACACCGTCATCCACTACGACCCGTGGTGGAACCCGGCGGTCGAAAACCAGGCGACCGATCGCGCACATCGCATCGGCCAGGACAAGCCGGTGTTCGTCTACAAGCTGCTCAGCGAAGGCACGGTCGAAGAAAAGATCGCCGAACTGCAGTCGCGCAAGCGCGCGCTCGCCGAGGCGCTGTTCGCCGAGTCGGCGGAGAGCTTGCAGCTCGACGACGAGTCGCTCTCCGACCTGTTCGCACCGCTCGGCTGAAACGCGAAGATGAACCACAGATCACACAGACTCCACAGATTTATAGAGCCTTAGGCGGCGCAACTTCTGAAAATTTAAGTCTGTGAAATCTGTGTAATCTGTGGTTAAAAGTCTTTCTGAAACTGGGATTCGCAACATGCGCTTTGAAGGTACCGATACCTACGTCGCGACCGACGATCTGATGATGGCGGTCAATGCTGCGGTGACGCTGCAGCGGCCGCTGCTGGTCAAGGGTGAACCCGGCACCGGCAAGACCCAGCTGGCGCGCGAGATCGCCCGCGGCCTCGGTCGGCCGATGCTCGATTGGGCGATCAAGTCGACCACCAAGGCCCAGCACGGCCTCTACGAGTACGACGCGGTGTCGCGCCTGCGCGACTCGCAGCTCGGCGACGAAAAGGTCAAGGACATCGGCAACTACATCGTCCGCGGCAAGCTCTGGGAAGCCTTCGAATCGACCGACCAGCCGGTACTGCTGATCGACGAAATCGATAAGGCCGACATCGAGTTTCCGAACGACTTGCTGCGCGAACTCGACCAGATGGAGTTCTACGTCCACGAGACGCGGCAGACGGTGAAGGCCAAGAACCGGCCGATCATCATCATCACGTCGAACAACGAAAAGGAGCTGCCGGACGCTTTCCTGCGCCGCTGCTTCTTCCACTACATCCGCTTCCCGGAGAAGGAGACGATGCAGAAGATCGTCGACGTGCACTTCCCGGACCTGAAGAAAAATCTGACCAAGGAAGCGATGGAAGTGTTCTTCGGCCTGCGTGAGCTGCCGGGCCTGAAGAAGAAGCCGTCGACGTCGGAGCTGCTCGACTGGCTGAAGCTGCTGATGGCCGAGGACATCGACCCGACCGTGCTGCGCGACGCCAGCACCAAGAAGACCCTGCCGCCGCTGTACGGCGCGCTGCTCAAGAACGAAGCCGACGTCCACCTGTTCGAGCGCGTCGCGTTCATGGCGCGACGTTCGAGCTGAGCGCCATCGCCGTGCGCGTGCGCGTGCGCTTTCGCTGCGATGCGCGGCGGGCAATGGTTAGTGATCGCGTCGATCGTTTTTATGGAAATTAATCATTTTTAAACATCGATGACTCGCTCTATCTTCTGACTCACGACATCAGTCGTGCGCCAAGACGCGAGGAGATCATTGGATGGAGCGGCACACGCTTACGAGCGACCTGGACCCGGCGAAGGCTGGCAGCGGCTTGAATGCGGTGCCTGCGCTGCTGATGCTGCCGGGCATGCTCTGCAACGAGCAATCGTGGCTTGCACAGCAGCAGGCGCTGGCGCCATTGCTGCATAGCGAGGTTGTCCGCTACCCACTGTCGCGCTGCCGTTCGCTGACTGATATGGCAGCGCATGTGCTCGAAGCCGCGCCGTCTTCATTTCTGCTGGCCGGGCATTCCATGGGTGGACGCGTCGCACTCGAAATCCTGCGCTTGGCGCCCGAGCGGGTCGCGGGACTGTGTCTGATCGGCACCGAGCATCTGCCAAACCCTGGCGGCGAGCGTGGCCAGCAAGAGACCGCGGGGCGACTAGCACTGCTGGAGACAGCGCGCAGGGCTGGCATGCGCGCGATGGCTGAAGCCTGGTTGCCGAATCTACTGCCAGAAGCGCGTCGCCAAGATGCATCGCTCGTCGAGGCGATCACGCAGATGATGGCCGATCACTCGGCTGAGCAGCTGCAGGCCTACATCGAAGCCGGTGCCAGCCGCCCCGATTCGACCACACTGCTTTCGGCGATCACGGTGCCGACCCTGCTGATCGGCGGCAAGCAGGACCGTATTCGTCCGCTGGCGATCCTCGAAGACCTGCATCGGCTGGTATCCGGCAGCACCTTGCTCGCCATCGACGGCTGCGGGCACATGCCGATGATGGAATACCCCGAACCCGTCAATGCCGCCATGCGCGAGTGGGTCTTGCGCTGTCTGGCGGACAACCCTTCGGATCCGCCGGCCGCTTCCGGGCGGCCGATCCGCAATGCATCGTCAACATTATCGTCGTGAGGAGCCAAGCCATGGAAAGCACCGCCACAGCCGTGCGCGATTCGTCCGGAATCGAAAAAATTCGACTGCTGCGTCAGAACAATCGGGTCGGAAAGCTGCACCACCACGCCTATATGGCGCGCGACATGGAAGCGACGCGGCATTTCTACGAAGACATTCTCGGCTTGCCGCTGATCGGCACCTGGGTCGAGCGGACCAATCCGGTGACCGGCCAGCCGGACAACTACGTCCACACGTTCTTCGAACTGGCCGACGGAAGCTGCATCGCGTTTTTTCAGTTCAAGTCGGCGGACTCCAGCCTCGCGCAATCCGTCAACAAGTTCGATGACGTCAATCCGTTCGCCCACCACATCGCGTTGACGGTGCAGGGCAAGGATACGGTGCGCTATTTCAAGGATCGTCTGGCGAAGGCCGGTGTCCAGGCGTTCGAAACCGATCACGGTTATTGCTATTCGATCTATTTCCACGACCCGAACGGCATGCAGGTCGAACTGACCACCCTCGTTCCGGAGACGGATGAAATGATGGGCGCTGCCGGTTCAACGGCGCACGAGACACTTCGTCGCTGGTTGGAAGAAGACGATCTGGCGACCAACAACACGCATCGCGGCGCCGGTTGGGTCGAGGCCTGAACGGCGGCTGTCACGGCCTGCGGGAGTGGGCCGGCCAGTGGGGCGATAGCAAGCGCCGACGACCGAGTTCGTAATCGCCGGCCGATGATGCAGAAACGCGGAGGAGAATCCATGTATCCCTATGCAGATGGCCTGTGGGCCCCGAGAAACCAGTGGTACGTTGCCGGCTGGAGCAATGAAATCACACGGCAGCCGCTTGAGCGTTGGCTGCTTGACGAGCCGGTCGTGTTCTATCGCACCGAGGCTGGCCAGATTGTGGCGATGCACGGGCGTTGTCCGCACCGGCAGTTCCCCCTTGCAAAAGGTAATGTGGTAGGCGATCGCCTCGAATGCAGCTATCACGGGTTCACGTTTGACAAGACCGGCGCCTGTGTACGCATTCCGACGCAGACCAAGGTGCCATCGTCGTGCCGAATTGCGTCATACCCGGTGGTCGAGCGCTGGCAATGGTTCTGGATATGGATGGGTGACCCCGCGCTGGCTGACGAGTCGCTGATTCCCGATCACGACACTGTGAAGCTGACGGCTCCCGGCTGGCATGCCGTGCCGGCCGCGACACATTTGCTCAAAGCGCGTCATCAACTCATGCACGAAAACCTTTGCGATCTTTCGCATCTGACCTTCCTGCATCCCGGCATCATCGGCGTTGACGATGTTGCGGCAACCGAGTTCGAGGTGCAGGGCGCAAGGGACTGGTTTCGTGACGAACGCACCATGCTCAATCAGGAGCCGACGGGCTTCTTCTCCGACATCCTCGGTTATCACAAGCCGATCGACCGGCTGATGTCGATGGAATTCTTCCTGCCATGTCTGCATCTGGCTGCAGAAATTTTCCTCGCGCACGATAAGAAGGAAGGGGAGCCAGGAAGAGAACTCGGCGCTTACAAGGTTCACCATGCGGTTACGCCATCTCGTGCGCATGAAACCCATTACTTCGTAGCGTATTCACGGAACTTCGCCGTTGATGACCAGCGCGTGACGGACATCATCAACGCGGCATTTGCGGCCGTGCTTCAGCAGGACGTCGATGCCGTCGAGGCGCTTGAGGCCATGCTGCAGCGCAGCGGCGAACGCCAGTTCAAAGATTTTCTCGCGCGTGGTGATGCCACTTCCGTGCAGGTCCGTCGCGCGATGGAGGCGCTGATTCGCTCCGAGCAGAAGGGGGCGGCCAGCGCGGCTGCCTGACGTCCCATGTTCGGTATTCATCAGACGGAGTTGACTCGTGAGTCATAGCTGGACGACGGTGACGGTGGCCGCTCGTCGAGACGAAGCGGAGGCTGTGATTAGCCTTGAGCTAGTGCCTGAGCACGGAGAGGCGCTGCCGGAATTTACGGCGGGGGCACATATCGACGTGGAAGTAGCGCCCGGGATGATCCGCCAGTATTCGTTATGCGGATTCCCGGGCGATACATCGAGCTATCGGATTGCCGTGCTGCGCGAACCTTCATCTCGCGGTGGATCGCAGGCGATACACGACGGGGTGAGCCCCGGCAGCAAGGTGCGCATCAGCGTGCCGCGCAATCACTTTGCGCTCGCCGATAACGCGCCACATAGCATTCTGTTGGCTGGTGGAATCGGAATCACGCCGATCCTCAGTATGGTCGAAGCGCTGAATGATGCCGGGCAATCGTTCGAGCTTCACTATTGCGCGCGCAGCCGGGACCGCTGCGCCTTCTTCGATTTACTGCAAGCTGCCCCCTATTGTGACCGCGTGCGGTTTTACTTCAACGACGATGTGTCTCAGGCGCGGCTCGATGTCGACGATTTGTTGGCGGCGCGTCGCGACGATGCACACGTGTATGTCTGCGGACCCGCTGGATTCATCGAACATGTAGTCGCCGCTGGCCGGCGGAGAGGATTTTCCGACGCCCAGCTGCATCGAGAATTCTTCGCTGCGCAGCCAGTTGCCACACGATCCGCCGATGATGCGTTCGAAATTCGTCTGCAGCACAGTGGCCGCACGCTGCAGGTCCCGGCAGACATGACGATCGCGCAAGTTCTGTCGGCACACGGCGTGGACGTCGAATTGTCCTGTGAGCAGGGCGTATGCGGTACCTGTCTGACATCGCTGCTCGATGGCGAGGCTGACCATCGCGACTTTTTCCAGACCGAGGAGGAACGGGCGGAGCACAAGCAGATCGCGATCTGCTGTTCCCGCGCGCGGTCGCCGCTCTTGACGCTCGATCTCTAGATATCGCCGGCGTGCCCGGCGATGACTGCCTTTCCCAATGAAGTTTGCTTGTGCCTTGACGGGTGCAACGGCGACTTGCGGCTTGCGATCGCGCAGCCGGAAATGACAACAACAATATGGAGGAGACGCGATGCTAAAAATCAAAAGCCTTGTTCTGCTGAGCGGGATGCTCGCCTGCGGCAGCGCCGCAGCCGCAGAAAACGGCAATATTTCGTGGCCGATCGGTGTCAATACCGTGCTCAACGGCGTTGCAACGCAGGCGGGTGAGACGCGGCTCTACAACTACAGTCTCTATTACAAATCGGACAGGCTTGCCGACTCGGATGGTCACCGATTGCCGGTGTCGACCGACGTCGACATCTTTGTCGACGCCATTCGCATGGATCATGGCTGGGCCAGGACGTGGGGAAGCGTACATTTTGCTACCGGCTTCGTCCTGCCGATTGCGAATGTCTCTCTCGACATCGCCGGAAGCAAGAGTTCCAGCTTGGGTATTGGAAATCTAAGCCTCAAACCACTCATCATCGGCACGCACAACGCGTCGATGACGTTCTTCCAGCAAATCGCACTGCTTGATCTGGATGTGCCGAGCGGTTCGTACAACAGCGACCGCTCCGCGAATGTAGCGTTGCACTTCTATTCGTGGCAGCCGAACTACGGATGGACCTGGTTCGTGAACCCGAAAGTGGAGATTGGCGGAACGCTGTCGGCTGCCATCAACACAAAGAATCACGATACCGACTATCACGCTGGCTGGATGCTGCATTACGAGCAACTGGTGGCGTACGCGCTGAGCGAAAGTGTGCAACTTGGCATTCAGGGCTTTTATTTCCGACAGATGTCGGATGACAAGCAAGACGGGAAAGTCTATGACGGTGGCTATCGGACTCGCGGTGCGGCTCTGGGGCCGCAGCTGCGTTACACGATTCGCCCGGGTGTCGCTGTCGTGGCCAAGTATCAGCACGAGTTCGCCTCGGAAAACCGCGCGCTGGGCGATCGCTTCTGGTTGCAGTTCACGCTACCGCTCTAAGTGGCCTCGCAATTTCAGCTGATGTGTGATTCCGGTTGATTCAAGAGCTTGCGCACGACCTGTGCGAATTCGCGGCCGCCGGTGGCGCCGCTGCCGCCACGCCGCCATAGCAGGCCGGGTGTTCGTATCGGCGTCGGGTTTTCGAGCGGCACGATGCGCAGCCCGTCGCTTTCTGCGACTGCCGTGGCGCCGACGATGCCGGCTAGATCAGTGCGGCGTATCAATTCGATCATCGGCGCGATCGAGTTGAGTTCGACGACCACTTGCGGTTCGGCACCGGCGGCACGGAAGTACTCGTCCAGCAACTGCCGTGTCGAGAACATCGGCGGCAGCAGTGTCATGCGCAGGTTGTGCAGTTCCACCATGCGCAGTCGTTTGCGCGCTGCCAGTGGGTGGTGTTTTGCGATCACCAGGACGAGCTCTTCGTTGTACAGCGGCTCGAACCACAGTTCGTGTTCTTCGAGCGGGCGATAGGCGACGCCGAGATCGAGAGTGTCCGACATCAGACTCTCGACGATGCGTTGCTGCGAGAGCTCCTCCACGGTGATTTTCAGCGCGGGATAGCGCTCGAGGAACGTGGCGATGCATTGAGGTACCAAGCGCGTGTTGAAGCTGTGCGTGGCGCCGATGCGCAGATGTCCCTGCAACACGTCCGGCGCGGTCTGCAGGGCGTTGAGCGTGCTGTCGATGCGCGCCAGCGCCGGAAGAATGCCGTTCAGTAGCGCGCCGCCGGCTTCGGTCATGACGACGCGCTTGCCTATCCGCTCGAACAACGGGGTGTTCAGTTCATCTTCGAGCTGTTTGATCTGATGCGACAGCGTCGATTGTGTGACGTGGCATTTGTCGGCGGCGCGCGTGAAGTTGAGCGTTTCGGACAGTGCGGCGAAGTAGCGAAGGTGGCGGAGTTCCATCGGAAATAATCAGTGATGACGTCGATTGTTCTTATGGAAATTTATCACTTTTGTATTTGGTTTCCAGCCTCTAGTCTGGGCACCACAAAGTCCATCGCGCTGCCGCGGATATGCGGTCATGCGCTGCAGGCGTGCGTCCCCGCGGACTCGCCTGGTGAAGTCCCCCGAACAAAAGGATTACGTCATGAAAATCGGTAAGGAGACCATCCCGCGTACCGCGATCTGTACGTCGAATGAGGAGACGATCGTCGTGCGCGGTCTCGACTTGTGCGGCGACGTCATCGGCAAATTGTCTTTCAGCGAGTACTTCTATTTGTTGTTGACCGGACAGCGGCCGCAGCCGGCGGCGCAGGCGGTTCTCGACGCGACGCTCGTGGCGATCACCGAGCACGGCTTGGTGCCGAGCGTGCAGGCGGCGCGGATGACGTATGCGGCGGCGCCGGAAGCCGTGCAGGGCGCGGTGGCAGCCGGACTGCTGGGCTGCGGTTCAGTGATCCTGGGGGCCGCTGAGCAGGCCGGCGAAATGTTCGAACGGATCGAAACCACTCGTGCGGAGAGCGGAATCTCGCTGGACGATGCCGCCGCAGTGGTGGTCCGCGACTACCGTGCTGCGCGGCGCCCCGTTCCTGGCTACGGGCACCCGTTACACAAAGCGCGTGACCCGCGCGTGGCAGCGCTGTTCGATGTCTCGCGATGTGCCGGTGCCTCCCAGCGCTTCGTCGAAGTGGCCGAGGCGGTCGAGCGGGTGATTCCGGACATCGTCGGCAAGGATTTGCGGCTCAATGTCTCCGCCGCGATTCCGGCGGTACTGCTGGGCGTCGGCTTTCCGCGCCGCGCGTTGCGAGGCATTCCCATCCTTGCGCGCAGCGCCGGATTGATCGCCCATCTGTTTGAGGAAATGAATCATTCGATCGGTTTCGCGCTGTCCTATCAGGCGACGCGTGAAGTGCAGTACGACGGTGAAGTGCCCACCGGCTTCGCCGCGGACGCCTGATCCGGAACCCATTCACGAGGAGCGTTACATGGCCAAGGTTCTCGCCGGCGTTCGCGTCATCGAGCAAGGCACTTTCATCACTGGACCGAATGCCGGCATGTTGCTCGCCGACCTCGGCGCCGAAGTCATCAAGGTCGAGCAGCCCGGCAGCGGCGATCCGTTCCGGGCCTTTCAAGGCGGGCTCTACAGCCCGCATTTCCAAACGTACAACCGCAACAAGCGCAGCATTACGCTGAACACCAAGACGGCCGAGGACCGCGAGCTGTTGGACGCGCTGATCGGTGAAGCGGACGTTTACATCCAGAATTTTCGCCCTGGCGCCGCGCAGCGCTTGGGCGTCGACGCAGCGCGCTTGCGCACGCTCAATCCAAAGCTGATCTACTGTGCGATCAGCGGCTTTGGACAGGACGGCCCGGCGTCGACGCGGCCTGCCTATGACACCGTCGCGCAGGCTGCGAGCGGCTTTCTCGGACTGTTGATCAATCCGGCGAACCCGCGTGTCGTCGGTCCGGCGCTGGCCGATGCGCTGACTGGCTTTTACGCGGCCTACGGCATTCTTGGCGCCTTGTACGAGCGCCAGCGTACGGGTGTCGGACGCCTGGTCGAAGTGTCGATGCTCGAATCGATGTGCCACTTCAATCTCGACGCATTTACCCACTTCTTCTCGGAAGGTGAGGTGATGACGCCCTACAGTCGGCCGAGCGTGTCGCAGTCTTACGTCCTGAAATGCGCGGACGGCAAATGGATCGCGCTGCACATGTCGTCACCGGAAAAGTTCTGGCAGGGTCTGGCCGATGCGATCGAAATGCCGGACCTCTTCAATGATCCGCGCTTTGCCAAGCGCGAGGGCCGCATCGAGCATCAGGAGCGTCTGATCGAGTTGCTCGGTGAGCGCTTCGCGCGGCACAAGCGTGCAGAGTGGTGCCGTCGCCTGGAGGCCGAGGATGTGCCGCATGCGCCAATGTATGACAGCAGCGAGGCGCTACAGGATCCCCAGGCCCGGCATCTACAGCTGGAGGTCAGCGCGCCGCATCCTGAAGGCGGCGTGTGGCGAACGGTGCGCTCGCCAGTGAGCTTCGATCACGAGCGCGCGCTTGACGTCACAGCGCCGCCGCTACTCGGTGAATCTGACGAGTCGATTCGGCGTGAGCTGAGCAAGAAGCTGCGAAAAAAAGTCGAGGCAGCATGAAATCCCGAATAGTAGGGTGCGCTGCATGGAGCAGCGCCCAGGTGCAGTCGCCGTGATCCTTCTCGTGCGCGGTATTCCTCGGGGATGGATCTGAATATCAGCTGAACCTATTGAAAACAAAAGATTTGTCCTGAAGTCGGCGATGGTCCACACTTGGGCGAATGCACACTTCTGGTAAGACCTCGCCCGACCTGTCCGCGCCGCCGTTGCTCGATGCGCGCGATGCACTGTTTCTCGATTTCGACGGGACGCTGACGGAAATCGCGCCGCGACCCGAGCTGGTCTACATCGAGCCGACACTCACTGATTTGATCGAGGGCGCACAGCGTCTGGTCGGGGGGGCGGTTGCGGTTGTCAGCGGCCGGCCACTCAAGGAGATCGACCATTTCCTGATGCCCTTGCAGTTGCCCGGTGCCGGTCAGCACGGCGCGGAGCTGCGTATGCACGGCAACGCCACGCCGCAGCGCCGCGTGTGGCCAGGCGTCGCCGCGGCGGCGTTCGATTTGCGCGGTCGTTTCGGCGGTGATGGCGCGCTGATCGTCGAGCAAAAGGGCGCGGCGGTTGCCGTGCATTATCGTGCGGCGCCGGAGCGGGCGGACGAATGCATTGCGGTGGCGCGAGCGGTGGCCGAGGCTCACGGTCTCGATGTACTGGTCGGCAAGATGGTGGTCGAGACGCGACCGCGCGGCTTGCACAAGGGCCTGGCGGTTGATGCGCTGCTGTCGCGACCGCTGTTCCGCGGCCGGCGGCCGGTGTTCATTGGCGATGATACGACCGACGAAGATGGCTTCGACGAGGCCGCGTCGCGTGGTGGCTATGGCATCAAGGTCGGCGACGGCGAGACGCGCGCACGCTATCGGCTGGAGAGCGTGGCGGCCGTTCACGAATGGTTGCAGGACAGCGTACGCGCCGGCGTTCGCGAGCGGGCGTAACGCCATGAGTCGGCTGGTCGTCGTTTCCAATCGTGTCGGACCCTTACGGGGGGCGACCAAGGCCGGTGGCCTGGCGGTGGCGCTGGCCGATGCGCTGCGAACGCGGCGCGGGTTGTGGTTCGGCTGGAGTGGCGAGGTCCGCGACGGGCCGCAAGGCCACGAGGTGCAGGCGCAGAGCCTGGGCGGTGTGACCCGCGCTGTGATCGATCTGACTTCGACGGAGCACGACGATTACTACAACGGGTTTGCGAACCGTTGCCTGTGGCCGCTCTTTCATTTCCGCCTGGATCTGGCGACTTTCGACCGCCGCTATTACGAAGGCTACCAGCGTGCCAATCAACGCTTCGCGCAGGCGCTGACGCCGTTGCTGCGAGACGACGATCTGATCTGGGTGCACGACTACCACTTGCTGCCGTTTGGCGAGACCTTGCGCGACATGGGCGCGCGGCAACGGCTGGGGTTCTTCCTGCACATCCCGTGGCCGGTTCGCGAGATTCTCACGGCGTTGCCGCATCACGAGCATCTCGTGCGGGCCTTGTTCTCGTACGATCTGGTCGGGTTCCAGACCGAGGCCGATCTGCTGCGCTTCCAGGACTATGTGCTGCGTGAAGCAGGCGGCTCGCAGCGCGGCAATCGTCTGTACGCCTACGGCCGCTCGGTGATTGCGCAGGCTTATCCGATCGGCATCGACACGGATCAGTTCGCCACACTGGCAGCGAGTGATGAAGCCGGGCACGAAGCGGCCAAGCTCAAGGCGGCGATCTTCGACCGCACGCAGATCGTCGGCGTCGATCGGCTCGATTACACCAAGGGGCTGCCGGAGCGCTTCCAGGCCTACGAGAAGTTGCTCGAGCTTTATCCCGAGGCGCACGGCCAGGTCAGTTTTCTGCAAATCGCACCGACCTCGCGTGGCGAAGTGCAGGAATACATCGACATTCGCCATCAGCTCGATGCGCTGGCCGGACACATCAACGGCCGCTTCGCGCAGCTCGACTGGACGCCGTTGCGCTACATCAACCGTGCGATCACGCGGCGGCAGCTGGCGGGTATTTATCGTGCGAGCCGCATCGGACTGGTCACGCCGCTGCGTGACGGCATGAACCTGGTTGCCAAGGAATATGTCGCGGCCCAGGACCCGGACAATCCGGGCGTGCTGGTGCTGTCGCGCTTTGCGGGTAGTGCCAAGCAGATGGCGGCGGCATTGATCGTCAACCCGTACGACCCGGTCGGCGTCGCCGAAGCGATCGAGACGGCGCGGCACATGCCGCTGGCGCAGCGCCGCGATCGCCACCGGGCCTTGATGCACGAGTTGCGTCGCAGCGATGTCGCGAGCTGGAGTCAGAACTTCCTGACCGCACTCGACCACGCTGTTGCCGCGGTGCCGCCCGGAGTGCCGGCGATCGAGGAAGCCGCCGGCTGATTCGGACTTGATCCGGACTCAGGTGGCGTCGGCGAGTACCGACGGCGTGCGCTTTTCGAGTTGCTGACTGATCAGGACCAGAACGATGCCGATCGCCGCGATGGTCGAGGCGGCGTAGCACAGCGCCGGATAATCGAAGCCGCGCGCCAATACGGCGGAGCCGATGAACGCACCGCCGGCGTTGCCGAGATTGAACGCGCTCTGGTTGAGTGTCGATGCCAGTAAGGGGGCGTCGCCGGCCTGTTGCATCGCGCGGCCCTGAAGCCCGGCGTTGGGCAGAAAGCAGGTAATGCCGAGCGCGAACACGCCGACGATTGCGATCCCCGCGTGGTGCAGGCCGGCGGCGAACAGCAGATAGCTGACGATCGAGATCGCGAGCAGCACGATCAAACCCGGCATCAGCTTCCAGTCGGCAACACGACCGCCGACCAACATGCCGATCGTGGCGCCGGCGCCGAACAACACCAGTACCGCGCTGACGGCGTCGGCCGACAGGCCGGCATCGCGCAGGATCGGCGCGATGTACGTGAACAGCGTGAAGACGCCGCCGAAGCCGAAGATCGTGATCAGCAGCGCGAGAAGGACCTGGGTCTTGCCGAGCACACGGATCTCGTCACCGAGATGACTGGCGGGCATCGAGTCGAGCGTCGGCACGAAGCGCTGGATGCCGGCCAGTGCCAGCACGCCGAGCGCCGTCACGATCCAGAACGTCGTGCGCCAGCCGAAGCTGTCGCCGATCATCGCCCCGAGCGGGACGCCGACCACGTTGGCGACGGTCAGTCCGGCAAACATCAGGGCGATGGCACGTACGCGCTGCGCCGGTGGTGCGATGAAGCCGGCGACCACGGCGGCGGTGCCGAAGAACGAACCGTGCGAGAACGCGGCGACGAAGCGCGCCACCATCAGCACCTCATAACTCGGCGAGATGGCGCAAAGCAGATTGCCGACGATGAAGATGGTCATCAACAGCAGCAGTGCCGGCTTGCGCGGCAGGCGCACGGTGGCGACGGCGAGTATCGGGCCGCCGATGACGACGCCCATGGCGTAGCCCGACACCAGCAGGCCGGCGCGCGGAATCGATACGTGCAGGTCTCCGGCGATCTGCGGCAGCAGACCCATGACGACGAACTCGGTGGTGCCGATCGCAAATGCGGCGATCGCCAGCGCCAGGATCGGCAGGCGGTTATAGGAAGCGGAAGGTGCGGCGGGCATGAGGCTCGGCGACTGGGCGGTACGCCGGGCATCAGCGCAGCGCACCGCGAGTGGGGGATATGGCAGAGTCTACGGGCGGCCACATCACGTCCCGGTGTCGGCTGCATGAAAAAAATTTCAGTATGTGCGCAGACGCCTGGGCCTGTTCGCGATTCGCGTTCACCGGCCTTGGCAGGCCCGCACGCGGTCGGCGCGTGCGGGCCTTCGGCGATGTGCCTTATTCCTTGCCGGCGAGCTGCGCGACGATGCCGGGGTTTTCCAGCGTCGAAATGTCCTGCGTGATCTCCTCGCCCTTGGCGATCGAGCGCAGCAGACGGCGCATGATCTTGCCGGAGCGGGTCTTTGGCAGGTTGTCGGCGAAGCGGATTTCGTCGGGCTTGGCGAGTGCACCGATCTCGCGGCCGACGTGTTCGCGCAATTCCTTCGTCAGCTTCTCGGCGGCGGCACCGATCGGCCGATCGCCACGGCAGATCACGAACGCGAAGACGCTCTCGCCCTTGACCTCGTGCGGGCGGCCGACCACGGCGGCTTCGGCGACCTGCGGATGGCTGACCAGCGCGCTTTCGATTTCCATCGTGCCCAGGCGGTGGCCGGAGACATTGAGCACGTCATCAACGCGGCCGAGGATCCAGTAGTAACCGTCCGCGTCGCGGTGCGTCGAGTCGCCCGCCACGTAGTACTTGTTGTTGAACTGGCCCCAGTAGGTCTTGATGTAGCGCTCGTTGTCGCCCCACACCGTGCGCAGCATCGACGGCCACGGCTTGGTCACGACCAGATAGCCGCCGGCATCCGGGCTGGTCAGGATCTCGCCGGCTTCGTCGACGACCTCGACGGCGATACCCGGCAAGGGCTTGGTGCACGAGCCCGGCTTGGCCGGCACCGCGCCCGGAATCGGCGCGATCATGATGGCGCCGGTTTCGGTCTGCCACCAGGTGTCGACGATCGGCAGCTTCTCCTTGCCGATCACCGTGTGGAACCACATCCACGCTTCCGGGTTGATCGGTTCACCGACGCTGCCGAGCAGGCGCAGCTTCGACAGGTCGTACTGCTTCGGCCAGTCGTCGCCGAGCTTCATCAGCGCGCGAATCGCGGTCGGCGCGGTGTAGAAGATCGTCACGCCGTGCTCCTGGCAGATCTTCCAGAAGCGGCCGGCGTCCGGCACCGTCGGCGCGCCTTCGTACATCAGGATCGTCGCGCCGTTGGCGAGCGGTCCGTAGGCGACGTAGCTGTGGCCGGTGATCCAGCCGACGTCGGCGGTGCACCAGAACACGTCATCGTCGCGCAGGTCGAAAACCCACTGGCAGCTCATCGTCGCGCCGAGCAGGTAGCCGCCCGTCGAATGCTGGATGCCCTTCGGTTTGCCGGTCGAACCGGAGGTGTAGAGCAGGAACAGCGGATGCTCGGATTCGACCCATTCCGGCTCGCAACGCGCCGGCTGCGCCGCCACCGCCTCATGCCACCAGACGTCGCGTGTGGCGTCGAAGCCGACATCGTGGCCGGTGCGCTTGAGCACCAGCACCTTCTCGATGGTGTCGCAGCCCTGGGCCAGCGCTTCGTCGGCGGCCTTCTTCAGCTCGACGATGTGGCCAGCGCGATGCCCGCCGTCGGCGGTAATCAGCAGCTTGGCGCCAGCACCTTCGATGCGGTCCTTGAGCGACGATGACGAGAAGCCGCCGAACACGATGCTGTGGATCGCGCCGATGCGCGCGCAGGCCTGCATCGCGATCACCGCTTCCGGCACCATCGGCATGTAGATGACGACGCGATCGCCCTTGCCGACGCCGAACGACTTCAGCGCGTTGGCGGTGCGGCAGACTTCGGCGTGCAGCTCGCGATACGTGTAATTTTTCAGGTCGCCGGGCTCGCCCTCGAAGCGGATCGCGATCTTGTCGCCGCGCGCGTCGAGATGGCGGTCGAGACAGTTCGCCGACGCATTGAGCTTGCCGTCGGTGAACCAGGCGTAGTTCGGCGCCTGCGAATCGTCGAGCGCGGTCGTGAACGGTGTTTGCCAACCAAGCTCTTTCTTCGCCAGGTCCGCCCAGAAACCGACATGGTCGGCGGCGGCTGCGGCATGCAGCGCGGCGAGTCGGTCGCTATTGAGCCTGGCCTTTTCGATGAAGCCCGGCTGCGGGGGGAATACACGGGTCTCCGTCAGTACCGATTGCAGATTCTTGTTGTCAGCCATCCATCGTCTCCTGTGCCTCGGCGGCCGCAGCCGCCATCTTGTTCTGCGCTGGAGGTTCATTGTGCACCGACGCGCGTTTCGTTGCGGAAAAGGCCCGCGCGCGGCGCGGCGCCGCATCATTGCCCCGATGTGGTGGTGGCCGTGAAGCGTGTGGATTCGGCCCATCAGACTAAAAGCACATACCGCCGAGGACGTGTTCGCGGTACTTATTGCATCAGCATCGATGACTGCGATGCGATGCGCGGCGACCCCGGCCGGCATCTCATCCGTGGCCCGCCATTGCGGCGGTGCCGTCATTCAGTCTCTTTGCGCTTGTCCTGGTCGTCCCCAGGCTTGCGCCGCCGCCGAATCCGTCCCGGCGGCGGCGTATTTTTACGTCGTTGTCCGTCTACATCCTCAGGGCATCGGGTGTGCGGAGAAGAAGCTCCAGATTTCGCTGTTGGCGCTGAAGTCCTGGCTGGTCTTGCCGATCAGCGACTCGGACAGATACTGGCTGCCGCCCGGCCAGGTATGGCCGCCATTGTTGACGGTGTAGAGCCGTACCTCGCCGCCGCTGCCGCAACCCGTGTTGTCGCTGAGCGTCGTGGTCGTGCCGTCGTCGGCCGTATCCGGCAGGTCCGTGGTCGTCGTCGCGGACGCCGTGCAGTTATGCAGGGTTTCCCACAGCGCGTAGGCACTCGGCGCCGATTCGACACCGATGCGGCTGCCGTCGTACGGCACGATCGGATCGGCGGTGCCGGCGATGAACAGGATCGGGCGTGGCGACGCCGGGCTGCAAACCTTCGCGAGATTCGACGACACGGTGCCGGCGACGACTGCCGTGGCCGCGATGCGGTCAGACAGCTCGCAGGCCACGCGCTCGGCCATGAAGCCGCCGTTCGACATGCCGCTGATGTAGACGCGCTTGGCGTCGAGGTTCAGATAGCCGGTCAGGATGTCGACGACCTTGGCCAGGAAGCCGACGTCGTCGATGCCGTTCGAGTAGCCCGGATCATCGTTCCAGTCGCTGCCATCGGCTTCCGGCACGATCGCCCAGAAGCCGCTCGTCGCGACGTTGGCGCTGATCGACGTCATGTTGGCCTGTCCCTCCGACGTGGCGCCGGTGCCCGGCAGCATCATGAATGCGGCAGCGCCGCTGCTGCTCGTTTGCGGACGGATCACCAGGAAGTGTCGGGTGGTGTCGTCATGCGAGAAGCTGATGTCGAACGCGGCGGTCCCGCGCGCCAGCGTCAGCCAGTGGCTGTTGATGTAGACCAGCGAATTGGCCGTCCACTTCGAAGCGGTCTTGGTATCGGAGACCGTGAGGTCGCCGATCGAGCCCGTGTACTCGCCGACGAATCCGGAGACGGTCGTGGCGGCGCGAGCCGGCAGCGACATGAAGAGCGACGCACACAGTACGACGCAAGAAACAATGGACAGGCGCATGGATAAATCCTCCTAGTGCATTGAGCGTATCGACAGCGGCCGGGGTCGTGTTCACCGTTCATCTGCCCCGCATGGCGTTTCAGCCGCCCGCCGCCGCGTGCGAAAATCGACGCCCCGTTCCGCTGCCATCGAAGGACCGTTCATCATGAAAATGCGCACGCTTGGCCGTTCACCTCTCAAGGTTGCGCCGCTGGCATTCGGTGGCAACGTGTTCGGCTGGACGGCCGACGAGGCGACGTCGTTTGCTTTGCTCGATGCTTTCGTCGATGCCGGCTTCAATCTGGTCGACACGGCCGACGTCTATTCGTACTGGGTGCCCGGACATCGCGGTGGCGAATCTGAAACGGTGCTCGGCAAATGGCTCAAGCGCAGCGGCAACCGCGAGCGCGTCGTGCTCGCGACCAAGCTCGGCAAGCCGATGGGGCCGGATCTCCAGGGACTGTCGCCGGTTTATATCGCGCGTGCCGTCGAGGCGTCGTTGCAACGCCTGCAGACCGATTACATCGATCTGTATCAAGCGCACGACGATGATGCGCAGACGCCGTTGGCCGATACGCTAGGCGCGTTTTCGCGGCTGATCGAGCAGGGCAAGGTCCGGGTGATCGGGGCGTCGAACTACTCGGCGGCGCGGTTCGGTGAGGCCCTGGCCGTGGCCCAGCGTCACCTGCTGCCGCGCTACGAAACGCTGCAACCCGAGTACAATCTCTACGAGCGCTTCGCGTACGAGCGTGACTATGCGCCGCTGCTGGCCAGCGAGCAGGTCGGCGTCATTCCCTATTTCGCGCTGGCCAGCGGCTTTCTGACCGGCAAGTACCGCAGCGCCGCCGACTTTGCCGGCCGTGCGCGCGCCGGCATGCTGTCGCGCTACGACCAGCCGCGCGGCTGGCGCATCGTCGAGGCTCTGCACGATGTCGCAGCGCGCAGCGGCGCGACGCCGACGCAGTTGGCGATTGCCTGGCAGCTGGCGCGCCCGGAAATGACCGCGCCGATCGCCAGTGCCACGACGCTGACGCAACTCGGTGAGCTGTTGAAGGCGGCGACGCTGGAGCTGTCGGCGGCCGATCGCGCCGCGCTCGACGACGCCAGTCGCGAGGACTGAGTCAGCCTCAGAGCGGTGCGGTGGTGGCCACCGGTGTCGTGCCGTCGGCGCTGGGCAGCGCCGCAATCAGCTCGGCGCTGGCGCGCGTCATGCTGTAGCCGCTGCCGAAGTTTTCGCGGAACAGGTCTTCGGCCTGCTGCAGATAGTTCGTGGCTTCGACGCTGCGTTGCTCGCGTGCCAGCAGTCGGCCGAGCCCGAAATAAGTCCACGCCGTCCGGTTGTTGTTGGCCGGCATCCGCTGCGGGGCGAGTTCCAGCACGCGGCGAAAGCGCGTCTCGGCCGCTTGCGTGGCGCCATCGGCAGCTTCGGCCTCGGCGAGCAGGCGGGCGATGTCCAGCGAATGCGGGTGATCTTCGCCCAGCGCCGAAGTCGAGCGTTCGAGTGCGCCTTCGAGCATGTGTCGCGCCCGGGCGGCGTGGCCTTCCTCGATGTCGAGTTCGGCGATGCGCGTCAGCATCCGGCGCGTCCGGTAGTTTTCCTCGCCGAAGATCGAGCGGTATTGCGCCAGCGCGTGATCGAAATACCGGCGGGCCTCGGTGTCGCGGTGCTGCTTCAGACGAATGCTGCCCAGATGGTTGTAGCAGGAGATCGTCAATGGATGATTTTCGCCGAGCTTGTCGCGCGCGGTCTGCAGCGTCTGCTGGGCCAGCGACTCGGCCGCGTCGAAGCGCTCCTGCATGCGCAACATGTAGACCTTGCTCAGCGTCGGCCACAGTGCGTTGACGCTGTTCTCGCCATAGCGCTGGCGGGTGCGCTCGAGCACGCTGTCGACCAGCGATTCGGCTTCCTTCCAGTCGTGCGTTTCCGAGTCGACCTCGACGAGATTGGCGTCGATCTCGAGGCGTAGCGCGGCATCGTCCGCACGCAGCCGCGCGACATCGTCGCGCAGGGTGTGGAAGGCCTGACGCGCATCGCCGAAGTAGCCGTCTTCGAACAGCTCCCAGGCCAGCGCGCGGCGCAATTGCAGGCGCTCCGGATCATCGGCCGGCAGGGCGTCGCGGGTCCAGCGATCAAGGCGCGCGTACAGCTCGTGCGCGGCGCGCGGCTCGGCCAGGCGCAGCTCCAGCGCCGCCAGCCGACTCATCAGCGCGCGTCCGCTGGCGGTGGCCTCCGGATGCGCCGTCGACTGCACGGCGACGATGGTACTGCGCAGCACGTCACGCGCCTGATCCTCGAGTCCGAGCTGCGCATAGGCACGCGACAGGGTCAGTGCCAACTGCGTGCGCACCTCGGGTTGTTCGGCGAAGCGTTCGTTGAGACTTTCGGCGGCGGTGTCGAGCACCGACGCGACGGTGACGCGGGCGCCGCCGCCAGGGACGTAAGGATCGGCCGCGCCGAGCAGGTCGTCATTGACGAACAGGTTGACTGCACGCAGCGCGGCAGCTTCGGTCGTTGCACGATGTTCGAGCGCACGGGCGCGAACAAACAGGCCGGTGCTGAGCGCCAAGCCGGCACACAACGACGCGACCACCGCCAACTGCCAGCGGCGTCGGACGCGCAGCCGCTCGACCGCGGCGCGCGCGGCTTGCCCGGCGCGCAACGCGGCGGCCTGTTCAGCCTGTTCGCGTCGCTGCTGCTCGCGTTCGGCGCGCCGTGCCGGCAGCCGGCGCAGGCGGTCGGCAAGCCCGATCGCGTCACCGAGGCGGTGTTCGGGGTGGACGTCGGCGGCCAGGGCGATGTCCTCGCGCAGCAGCGGATCGTCGATGTCGCGTTCCCAGCCGGGCGCCAGCGGCCGGCGCAGATCGCCGATCACCAGCTGATACGTCATGACGCCCAGTGCGTAGATGTCGGAGCGTAGGGTCGGCGGTGCGCCGCCGAGCAGCTCGGGGGCGATGTAAAGCGCGGTGCCGGTGTCACCGCCACCGATTTCGATCTGCGAGAAGCCGATTTGTGTGAGCTTGAGGCGCTCGAGCAGTTCGCCGTCGACGCCGCCGTTGCCGAAGTCGCAGAGCACGACGTCGGGCAGCGGCGTACCGTTGTCGCGCAGCAACACATTCGACGGTTTCAGGTCCTTGTGCAGGATGCCGAGCAGGTGCGCCGCGGCAACCGCCTCGGCGATGCGCGCCGCCAGCTCGATGCGCTGCGCGGCGTCCAGCGCCTGGCTGCCGGTTTGTGCCGCCGGCCAGTGCTGCAGGCTGCCCAGGGGTTCGTCGCGTAGTTCAAGGAACCAGGGGCGATCCTCGAGGTTCCAGTCGAGAATTTCGGCGACTCGCAGGGACGCATCGGCGTGTTCGCCGAGGATGCGGAAGATCGTGATCTCGCGCTTCAGGGCAGCCAGGGCGTTACTGTCGTGCGCAAACTTGAAGACCCGGGTCTGGCCGGTCTTGCGGTGCCGGGCGCGCCAGACGTCGCGTTCCTCGAGGCGCGTCATCAATTCCCAGTTCGGCCGTCCGGGCGGGCTGTCTCCGGCTTGCAGCACGGTCGGCTCGACCGCCGCCGCCTGCACCTCGTCATGCCGGCACGGGCCTTCGAAACGGTAGCCGTAGCCGTGCACGGTGACGATCCGCTCGGCGCCATCCTCGCCAAGCGCTTCACGCAGCTTGGTGACGCACCGGGCGATGACGTTTTCCGTAACGATGCGGCCGGCCCAGATCGTTTCGATCAGCTCGTTTTTCGTCACCAGCTCACCGGCGCGCTGCAGCAGCACGATCAGCAAATCGAGTGGTTTGGGCTCGAGTTTGATCAGATTTTCGTCATGACGCAGTTCGCGGCGGGCCTCGTCGAGCACAAAACGCCCGAAGCTCCAACGCGTGGTGCGGCGCGCGGTGCTGGGGTCGACAGCGAGCTGGGGTGGGCGTTTTTTCGACACGACCGCGCGATGTTGCGCGATGCCATGCGTCGCGACAAGGACATTGGGTGCGGATTGCGTCGCCGTTCGTCAGAAATTCGTCAGAACTCGATCACGCCTTGCGAAGGACCTCGCGCGCCGCGCCGCCATAAGGTCGCCGACAGCCCCGATCGGCATGGGCCGGCCGGGGCGTTCTATCTCAATGGTGAGGGGGTTTGTCATGAAGGATCAGGGTTCCTTCCGTCAGCCGCAGCGGCTGACTTTGATGGCGGCGGTGCTGGCGGCGACGCAGCTCGTAGCCTGTGGCGGCGGTGGTGGCGGTAGCGACAGTGGCGGCGGTGGCGGCGATGGGGGTGGCGGCGGCACGCCGCCGCAGACCGTGGCGCTGAAGTTCAAGGGCATGGTGACCGACGCCCCGATCGCCAACGCCTCCGTCACCATTCATGTCGGCAATCAGACGTTTACCGGCACTGCCGATGCCAGCGGCGCCTATGCGATCGACGTCGAGATCGATGAAAGCGCGACCGGTGGCTTTGTGACGATCGATGCCAGCGGTGCGACCGGACAGGAGTTCGTCGCCTTCGAAAGCCTGGCCGGTACCTTCGCCGATCTGCTGACCGCGGCGGGCAGCGATGCGACGCTGACGTCGGATGAGGAATTCGCGACGCAGGTCACCAATGTTTCGACCGCCGAAGCGGCTTTGCTGCGCCGCGCCAACGGTGGCCAGGCGATTACCTCCGCGGCGATGAAGGACGCCCTGGCCAAGCAGATCAACGGCCAGGACGTGCTGGATCTGGCGACGGCGATCAAGCTGGCCGTCGACAATGCGAGCGCGTATCCATTGCCGTCCGGCTATACGACGACGCTGGCGCTGGCCAACGATACGACGGCCGCCGAGCAGTTCGTCACCGACGCCAAATCGCAGGACAGCGACACGTTCAACCAGACCCAGGCTGCGATCGCCAGCGATCCATCGCTGAACAAGCCGGTCGAGGCCGGCAGCGTGCCGTCGACGCTGACGTCGGCGCTGCTGTCGACCGATGCGGGTTTCACCTTCAACTACAGCAATCGCGTCACGTCCTACCAGTTCGCCAGTGACAATTCCGGGTCGGTGGCGACCGGCTCGTTCTATTCGGCGACGACCTGGACGGTCAGCGGTTCGCAGATCGACGTGACCTACGCCGCGCCGGTCGAGACGATCAGCTACGACTTCATCAACTGCGACGGCCAGATGCAGCAAGCCGAGGGGCACTATGTTTCGAACGGCCTGAAGCTGTCGATGATCAGCGACCGGACCCTGGCAACCACCGAAACGTCGACCGTCACCTATCCGGACTGCAGCAATCAGCAAGCGCAGTCGGTGACGGCCACCAGCGCCCGGACCCTCGTCAACGACGACGACTTCCTGGCCCTGACGACCGCCGACGTCGCCGATACCGTGCAGACCTTCTACGTCTATGACGCGACCCAGCAGGACGTGCATGCCGACGTTGCGCAAATCAATGCCGACGGGACTGGCGCAGCACTACTGACCGGTCAGAGCTTCACTTGGTCGATCGACGGCGCCGGGGCGGTCAAGGTGACGTTCTCGAACGGCGTCACGGCGCGCTATCGCTCGCTGCGCGAAGTCGATGATTTCACCGACGATCTGTTCTACGAAATCGACACCGGCAATGCCCGCTATGTCGACGCCGGTGCGCAGGTCGACGTCGATCCGGCCTACGAGACGACCCTCGACGATCCGAGCGAGGTTCCGGGCACCTACTATCAGTTCGGCGTCGGCGACGAGGCCTACCCGGATCTCGATCTGAAAGGTTTCCGTCTGCGCTTCGACACCGGTGGCACCGGCTCGCAAGCGCTCGACTACTACCTCGACAACGGAACCTATGTCGACGACACGTCGGCGACGGTGCCTGCCTATGCGTTCCGCTGGACGCTGGAGAGCGACAACATCGCGGTGCGTCGCACCTACAACCTCGACACGCAGAGCTACGACAACTGTGCCGCGGGGACGTCGGGTTGCTTCCTCTACGACGAGCGTCGCATCTATCCGCTGGTCGATGACGGCAACCGCTATTACGTGCTCGAAGTGCGGCGCATGGACAGCAACACGTCCGTCACGTCGTCGACGCCGTATACGGCCCTGGTGCGCTACTACGACTACGTAGCGCCGCAGAGCGCAGCGCGTGCGACGCCGCCAGCGTCGGCGCGGCGCATGCCGTCCCAGGCGACGCGTGGCGCCACCATGCGCTGAGCGCCTGCACGGTCGGGGAAGCGGGGGCGGCCGGTGCTGCCCCCGCAGGATTGACGCGGTGCCGAGAGCTCCCCGGCACCGCGTCCTTTTATGGGCGCGTTATGGGCGCGAGCTGTTTGCCCGTGATGGGCACGTCGGTTCGACGGCCTGTGCAGCGCGGCGTGCGGCACGGGATAATGCCGCGTGCACTACCAACATCGTTTTCACGCCGGCAACTTTGCGGACGTTCACAAGCACGTGCTGCTGTGTGCGCTGCTGCGCGCGCTGAGTCGCAAGGACTCACCCTGGGCCTATGTCGAAACGCATGCCGGTGGTGGGGCTTACGACCTTGCCGACGAAGCCGCCAGCCGCACGGCAGAGTTCCACGACGGCATTGCGCGGCTGTACGCGCGCGACGATGCGCCGCCGGCGGTTGCCGCCTACCTTGAAGTCGTGCGCACGCTCAATGCCCATGCGGCGCTGCGTCGCTACCCGGGCTCTCCGCGGTTTGCCACCCATTACGCACGCGGCAGCGATCGCATCGTGCTGTGCGAGCGCGAGCCGGCGATCGCTGCGACCCTGAAGGCCGAACTGGCGGCCGACCCGCATGTGGCGATTCACCAGCGCGATGGCTATGAGGCGACGGCACTGCTGCCACCGCGCGAGAAGCGCGGTCTGGTCCTGGTCGACCCGCCGTTCGAGCGCCCCGATGAGTTCGATGCGGCGGCCGCGTTTCTCGAACGCGCGCTGACGCGTTTCGCCAACGGCGTGTTCGCGATCTGGTATCCGTACAAGAAGCGCTTCGATACCGAGCGCTTCTTGCGCCGCCTGCGCCGCGACTGCCCGCGCGAGGCGATCAACTACACCCTGGAAACCGGGGCGCCGAGCGCCGGGCAGATGCATGCCTGCGGGCTGCTCGTCGTCAACCCGCCGTACAGCTTCGTCGGCGAGGCCGAGGCCGCGCTGCCGTGGCTGGCCCAGCGCCTCGCGCAGGGGCCTGCGGCCGCCGCACGCGCCGAGCCCTGGCGCCCCGGCAAACCCTGAGAGGACGCAGAAACGACATGGACGACGCGACGATCGAGACCCTCTATCGAGGCAAATTCCTGGCGCTTCAGCGTGATCGGCACTGGGAATACGTCAGCCGCGTCAACAGCAGCGGTGCCGGATTCATCGCCGCGTTGACCGATGCCGGTGAGCTGCTGCTCGTTGAACAATATCGGCTGCCGCTGCACGCGCGGACCATCGAGCTGCCGGCCGGCATGATTGGCGATGAAGTGGGCCTTGAACACGAAAGCGTCGAGGCTTCGACGATGCGTGAGCTCGAAGAAGAAACCGGCTATCGCGGCACGCAGGCGCAGGTGCTGCTGTCCGGGCCGGTGGCCGCCGGTATGACCAGCGAGATGCTGCATCTGGTGCGCATTCGTGGCCTGACCCAGGTCGGGGCTGGCGGCGGCGTGGCCGGCGAGGACATTACCGTGCATCGGGTGCCGCTGGCCGAAATCGACGGCTGGCTGCGCGGCAAGGCGACCGAAGGTCTGCTGATCGAGCCGCGCATCTACGCGGCGCTGTATTTCATCCATCGTGATGGCGCGTAACGCTCCGCCGCGCTGCGTGGGCTGTTGATGCGGCGCCGGGATCGGGGGTTTCCCGTCTCGATTTTGCACGTTCCTGTCTTTTTGTGGGGGTGGTCCTGACCGTTTGGCGGCCGCTGGCGGCGGCTGGTCCGCCGTTGCCGGTTTCCGGAAACGCCGCGTTGTTAACTCCGGATTGAATGTCCGTCGGCCGGGAAGGGGCCGGCTGGCCTTCGTCTTTGACGAGCGGGCGATATCGCCGCACCCCGGTGCGGGGCCAGGCGCCTGCCACGTCGAAAAGGAATTCTGCGGTTGGGCTGAGGGAGTGGTGTCGATGATGCACAGCAAGCGTGAGGTCGTGAACGAGGCGTACGAGCGCGAGCGCTTGATCGTATTGCGGCGGCTGGGCCTGCTCGATACCGGGCCGGAAGAGTCCTTCGACCGGATGACGGCGCTCGCCGCGAAGATCTTCGGGGTGCCGATCGCGGCGATCTCCCTGATCGATGAACACCGCCAGTGGTTCAAGTCTCGCGTCGGCTTCGACGTCGAGGAAACACCGCGATCGGTGGCGTTCTGCGCCCACGTGATCGGACCCGGCGACGCTGAGACCCTGGTCGTCCCGGACGCCAGTCGCGATCCGCGCTTTGCCGACAATGAATTGGTCACGGCCGAGCAGGGACTGCGCTTCTACGCCGGCGCGCCGCTGGTCACCGACCATGGTTACAAGATTGGCTCGCTGTGCATCGCCGACCATACGCCGCGCCAATTCACGGCCGAGGATGTCATCCGCCTCGAGGGTTTGGCGGAACTGGTCGTCGAACAGATCGAGTGTCGCCGTCGCATGGCGTTCACCGACGTCGGGACCGGCTTGCCGAATGTCTACCAGCTCCACGATGACCTGCAAAAGCTGGCGGATGCGAAGCCGATGCTCGACACGTCCGTGGTACTGATTGAGCCGCTGGAGCCGTCGGGGCTGCCGATGCTGTTGCGCGCTCAGGGTGCCGAGGAAATCGACCGCAATGTCCTGATCTTTGCCGGCCGGGTCGCGGCGCTGGCGCCTGGGCTGCGTGTCTACCGGGTTGGCCTGACGCGGCTGGTGCTGGTGCGCAGCGCGGTTCCGGAGCCGGATATGCAGTTCTGGTTGACCGAACTCGAGCAAGGACTGTGCGAGCCGCTGATGTTCACGCAAGGGTCGATCCGCATGTCGCCACATTTCGGTATCGCGCGCCTGCGGTCTGGCCCCGATGCCGGCAGTCTCGCCGTGCGCGAGGCCTTGGCGGCGGCACAGGATGCGATGGAACGGCACCGGCCCTGGGCGCGCTTCGACGCCGCCCATGAGGCGACGCGCCAACGACCGTTCGAGCTGCGACGCTCATTGCGCTCGGCTTTGGCGGCGCATGAGGAGCAATTTTCGCTCGAGTTTCGTCCCCGGCTCGATTTGCAGCGCGAGGTCTGCGATGCCGTCGAAGCGCGGGTCGTCTGGCGACATCCGCGGCTGGGGCGCATCGACGAGGACGAGTTGCTGCAGGCTGCCGACCGCGTACGTGTCCGGGCCCAGCTGACCACCTGGACGGTCAGCGAGGCGGTGCGGCAACTGGCGATCTGGCGCGAGTGCGGCCTGCAGCTTCGCGTCGCCATCAACCTGTCATCCGCCGATTTTCGCGATGGCATGCTTGCCGATCGCCTGCTGACGATGTTCGCGCTGCGTGGCGCGGAGCCGCGTCACTTTGAATTCGAACTGTCCGAGCTGACGTTCAGTTCCGATCCCGACGGCATCGAGCCGCAGTTGCGTGCGCTGCGCCGTGCCGGGTGCGCCATCGTCGTCGACAACTTCGGCACCGCCGCGCATCTGTTCGCGCTGCTGCCGCGCATTCCGGCCGCCACGGTCAAGGTGGGCGCGATGTTCGTACATTCGATCGCCGCGAAAGACCCCCTGATGCAGCGCTTGCCTCGCGCCGTGGTGTCGTATGCGCACGACTCGGGCTACCGGGTGCTGGCCGACGGCGTATCCGATCAACGGACGCTCGAGGCCTTGCGCGAACTCGGCTGCGAGGGCGTGCAGGGCGATATGGTGGCGCCAGCACTCCCAGGCGAGGCGATCCTCGACTGGTTGTCCGTACGCGATGCCGGCCGCTGCGGCGAAGGCATGACGGACGACATCGGCTGACGCTGGCCGTCTCAGGGCGCGAACGCGAAGCTCAGCTGCACGCCGACCGCATGCGGCTCCATCATCGGTGCGACGCTGACCCGTGACGCATCGACATAGGGGGTCGTGATCAGCTTGGAGACACCCCAGGACAGCGCGCAGCCGGCGATGACGTCGCGCCAGTGGTGGTAGTGCTCGTCGACACGGGAATAGGCGGTGAACAGCGCCGTCGCGTATAGCGGTGCGCCGTACTGCCAGCCGTAGCGGTCACTCAGGAATGCCGCCGCCGAGCACGCTGCCGAGGTGTGGCCGGACGGGAAGGACTCATTGCCGCCGTTGGGGCGGGTGCCCCAGCGGGTGTGATCGACGCTGTATTTCAGCGCCTCGGTGGCGGCGAACACCGCGGCGAAGTTGTAGGCGTACTGCTTGGTCCCCTGATAATCGCCCTTGTAAAGCGTGACGCCGACGGCGATCAGGGGGTTGAGGACCTGGAAGGTATCGCCCGCCGCCAGATCCGGGTCGTCCTGCCATTCCTTGCCGATGCTTTCGGCATTCGCCGTCCCGATGCCGCACGCCGCCACGGCCATTGCCAGTGCCGTGCCCAGGTAAATCGACCGCATGTTGTCCCGCCCCTTTCGCTCAATGGGCGTGACTGTGTCGACGGATGCGTCAATGGCGCGTGCAGTGACCGTCAACGGAATGTCGAGGGCGGCGGCCCCGGGCCGGGCGGCGCGGTTTCCGGCGACCAGCGGTCGCGCTAAGCTAGTCGCTGCAGCCGGGGGTGCCGTCGCGGATCGTGACGGCTGAGATAAGACCCTTGGAACCTGGCCGGTCCCCCATTCATACCGGCGAAGGGAAGGCTCGCGGGCGCCGTTGATCGGCTTCCGTTCGCGTTCGCTTCGCCGCCACGCAGGTGATGACGATGAGCGCAGTCGTACAGGACATCTTCCGCAAGGCCGACGAGCTGTCGGCGGAAGTCCGCCAACCGTTTCCGCAGAGCCGCAAGATCTACGTGCCCGGTCCCGCCGGCATGCGCGTGCCGATGCGCGAGATCTCGCTGAACGCGACGCGGACCGCAGACGGCATCGAGCCGAATCCGCCGGTCACCGTCTATGACACCTCGGGGCCGTACTCGGACCCGGACGTGAAGATCGATCTGCGCGCCGGCCTGGCGCCGCTGCGTGACGCCTGGATCGACGCGCGTGGCGACACCGAGCAGCTGCGCGGGCCGAGCTCGATCTACGGCCGCATCCGCGCCGCCGACGACAAGACCGCCGAGCTGCGCTTCGAGCACATTCGCGCGCCGCGCAAGGCCAAGGCCGGCGCCAACGTCAGCCAGATGCACTACGCGCGGCAAGGCATCATCACGCCGGAAATGGAGTTCATCGCGATTCGCGAGAACGCCCGTCTCGCCGAGCTGCGCGACAGCTACGAGAAGGCCGGCTATCTGCGCCGCCAGCATGCCGGCAACAGCTTCGGTGCGTTCCTGCAGAAGGAAATCACGCCGGAATTCGTGCGCAGCGAAGTGGCGCGCGGCCGCGCGATCATTCCCGCCAATATCAACCACCCGGAACTCGAGCCGATGATCATCGGCCGTAACTTCCGCGTGAAGATCAACGCCAACATCGGCAACAGCGCGGTGTCGTCGTCGATCGCCGAGGAAGTCGAAAAGATGGTGTGGTCGACGCGCTGGGGCGGCGACACGGTGATGGACTTGTCGACCGGCAAGAACATTCACGAAACGCGCGAGTGGATCCTGCGCAACTCGCCCGTGCCGATCGGCACCGTGCCGATCTACCAGGCGCTGGAAAAGGTCAACGGCAAGGCCGAGGAACTGACCTGGGAGCTGTTCCGCGACACGCTGATCGAGCAGGCCGAGCAGGGCGTCGACTACTTCACGATCCACGCCGGCGTGCTGCTGCGCTACATCCCGTGGACGGCCAACCGTGTCACCGGCATCGTCAGCCGCGGCGGTTCGATCATGGCCAAGTGGTGCCTGGCGCATCACCAGGAGAACTTCCTCTACACGCATTTCGCCGAGATCTGCGACATCATGAAGGCCTATGACGTGTCGTTCTCGCTCGGCGACGGCCTGCGCCCCGGTTCGATCGCCGACGCCAACGACGAGGCGCAGTTCGGCGAGTTGCACACGCTGGGCGAGCTGACCAAGATTGCCTGGGAACACGATGTACAGACCATGATCGAAGGCCCCGGCCACGTGCCGATGCAGATGATCAAGGAGAACATGGACGAGCAGCTGCAGCACTGTTTCGAGGCGCCGTTCTACACGCTGGGCCCCCTGACCACTGACATCGCGCCGGGTTACGACCACATCACGTCCGGCATCGGTGCCGCCAACATCGGCTGGTACGGCTGCGCGATGCTCTGCTACGTGACGCCGAAAGAGCATCTCGGCCTGCCGGACAAGGACGATGTGCGCGAAGGCATCATCACCTACAAGATCGCCGCGCATGCCGCCGATCTGGCCAAGGGCTTCCCCGGCGCGCAGGTGCGCGACAACGCACTGTCCAAGGCGCGTTTCGAATTTCGCTGGGAGGACCAGTTCAACCTCGGCCTCGATCCGGAAAAGGCGCGTGAATTCCACGACGAAACGCTGCCGCAGGAAGGCGCGAAGCTCGCGCACTTCTGCTCGATGTGCGGCCCGCACTTCTGCTCGATGAAGATCACCCAGGACGTGCGTGAATACGCCGCCAAGGTCGGCGCCGACGAGCAGGCCGCGTTTGAACAGGGCATGGCCGAGAAATCGGCCGAATTCAAACAGAGCGGTGCGGAGGTTTATCGCAAGCTGTAAGCCCGCATTCCTGGAGCGCGCTAAACAACCGCATGACCTCGAAATTCCAGTTCCTGCTGTCGCGCTTCAACCGGCAGCTTTGGGTGCGCGTGGCGCTGTACGGAATCGTCGGCGTCGTCACTGCACTGGTGGCGGCGCTGTTCGGACCTTATCTGCATTTCGACAACGCGAAATGGCTGGGGTCCGGTGCGGTCAAGGATCTGCTGACGATCATGGCGTCGAGCATGCTGGCGGTCGCCACGTTCTCGCTGTCGACGATGGTCAGCGCATTCTCGGCGGCGTCGAGCAGTGCGACGCCGCGCGCCTCGATCCTGCTGATCGAGGACAAGAGCGCACAGCAGGCCTTGTCGACCTTTATCGGTGCGTTCGTGTTCAGCATTGTCGGGCTCATCGCGCTCGGCACGGACATCTACGGTGCATCCGGGCGTGTGCTGATGTTCGGCGTGACGGTCGTGATGATCGGCCTGGTGGTCGTCACGCTGATGAACTGGATCGATCAGCTTGCGCGCTTCGGTCGCGTCGCCGAAACCATCGACCGTGTCGAGCAAGCGACCGAAAAGGCATTGCTCGAACGCGCCCGCTTGCCCCGGCTGGGCGCGATGCCGGCACGAGCGGTCGCGGATGGCGCTGCCGACATTCGCGCGCCACGCGTCGGCTATATCCGGCACATCGATGTCGGCCGCTTGCAGGCGCTCGCCGAACGTGCGGAGTTGCAGATTCATGTGCACTGCACGCCGGGCAGCTTCGTCGATCCCGCCAACGCCTTGGTTCGCGTCGAAGGTGCCTGTAACGACGAGGCGCGAGACACGATCCTCGGCGCTTTCACGATCGCTGGCAGCCGTACCTTCGAGCAGGACCCGCGCTTCGGGCTGGTGGTGCTGGCGGAAATCGCGTCGCGTGCGCTGTCGCCGGCGGTCAACGATCCGGGGACGGCGATCGACGTGGTCGGCACGGTTGCGCGGCTATTGCACGCCTACGCCGAAACCCGCGTAAGCCGTGCCGTCGCCGAGCCAAGCTTCACGCGCGTATTCATCGAAGGCGTCGATCTGGAGGCCCTGTTCGATGATGTGTTCCGGCCGATTGCGCGCGACGGTGCGGGCATGGTCGAGGTCGGACTGATCCTGCAGCGCACACTGGCATCGCTGCGTGACGCCAGTGGTGACGACGAGATCACGACCGCAGCACGTCGCCACGCACATGAGGCGCTCGTGCGCGGTGAAGCGGCGCTGTCGTTCGAGCGCGACCGGGAGGTGTTGCGTGATGCGTATCGCCGGGCGGGTGGCGTGTAGGCGCAGCCCTTGTCGCGGGTCATGCAGCTTGCCCGAATGCGCGATGGCCTGATCGCCTCGCGTTCGCGATCAAGTCGGATCATTGGCCGTTGGTGATGCGCGCGCCGGCGTTCGTCGGCATCGAGCGCTACAGCGTGCCGACGACGTTTACGGTGTCGCACACACCCGGCCGATGCGGACTGCAATCGCTAGGCGGGTGCCGTCAGGGCGCCGTCGCTTCATTTCGGGCTCCAACCGTTGGCGTGTCATTCGTCGCCCGGCGCCGTCGGCGAGTCGTCGACGCTGGTGCCGAGGTTCATTTCGATGTCGTATCGCTTGCTCACGTCTGCGCGCGGTCTGCTGGCTGCCGCCCTTTTGCTCTGCCCGTTGTTTCCGTTGTCGGCTCAGGCAGCGTATGCGTCGCTTGATGCGTCGCTGGCGCCGTCGCAGAACTTCGATCTGACGCATTGGAAACTGACCTTGCCGTCGGGCGATGACGTGGCGCCGGTCGATCTCAACAGCGGCTATCAGTACGCCGACGTGTTCTACACCGACGCGCGCACGGGTGGCATGGTGATGCGTTGCCCCAATCTGGCCGGCACCACCTTGAATACGCATTACTCGCGCACCGAGTTGCGCGAGATGCTCGATCCCGATACCCGCTCGGCGAAGGCGGCGTCGAACAACTGGACGGCCGAGCAGGGCGGCTGGCTGCATGCCAAGCTGCGCATCGATCATGTCTCGACGACCGGCAGCAGCAAGAAGCTCGGGCGCGTGATCATCGGGCAGATTCACGGACCGTCGACCGAGCCGGTGCGGCTCTATTACAGCAAGCAGCCGGGCGACAAAACCGGCCGCATCTACGCGGCGCTGGAAACCGTGTCCGGTGACGAAATCTGGACGCCGGACATCGTCAGCAATGCCGACGACGCGGGTATCGCGCTCGGGGAGGATTTCACTTATCAGATCAAACTGGTCGGCACCAAGCTGACACTGGCGGTCTATCGCAGCGAGAACCGCCGCTACGTCTACGTGACCAAGATCGAAGACGGCTACCTTGGCCAGAATCTGTATTTCAAGGCCGGTGTCTACAACCAGAACAATACCGGCGACAGCAGCGATTACGTGCAGGCGACCTTCTTCCTGCTGGAACACACGCACTGAGCAGGGGCGACGGCGATGCCGTGCGCCGGAGTGCAGGGCTTTCCGGAATTCCGCCGCCGGACGTTGCGATGGTATGGTCCGCTATTCCGTTCCCCCGCCGTCGACGTCTCCGTTCATGAACAAAATTTCACTTCGCCGCGCCCCGCTGGCGCTCGCTGTCATGGCTTTGCTCGGCGCCAGCAGCGCTGCATTCGCGCAGGCCGGTGTTTCGTCGCGCGCGCTGGACTCTACGGCGCCGCCGACCACTCGTGCCGCGCTGGCCAAGGCCGAGCCGGTGCTCGCTAAACACGCGATGGTGGTCAGTGCCCAGCATCTGGCCAGCGAAGTGGGCGTGCAGATTCTCAAGGACGGCGGCAATGCGATCGATGCGGCGGTCGCGGTCGGCTACGCGCTGGCCGTCGTGCACCCGTGCTGCGGCAACATCGGCGGCGGCGGTTTCATGATGGTGCACCTCGCCGACGGCAAGAATCTGTTCCTGGACTTTCGTGAAAAGGCGCCGGGCAAGGCGTCGCCGACGATGTTCCAGGACGACAACGGCACGGTCATCAAGCCGCGTAGCACGCAGACCTACCAGGCGGTCGGCATTCCGGGCACGGTGATGGGGCTGGAAGCGGCCCGCGTGAAATACGGCACGATGAGCCGCAAGCAGTTGATGCAGCCGGCGATCGATCTGGCGCGCAAGGGCTACGAGCTGCAGCAGGGCGACATCAATATCCTGCACACGCGTTCAGACGATTTCGCCAAGCATCCGAACGTTGCCAAGATCTTTCTCAACAACGGCAAGCCCTATCAGGTCGGCGATACGCTAAAGCAGCCACAGCTGGCGAAGACGCTGAGCCTGATCGAGAAGGATGGCCCGAAAGCGTTCTATCGCGGACCGATCGCGCACCAGCTGGTGATGGCGAGTATCGAGCACGGCGGCCTGCTGTCGATGCAGGATTTCGCCGATTACAGCGTGCAGTGGGACGAGCCGGTCAGCTGCAAATACCGCGACTACACCATCGTCTCGACGCCGCCGCCGAGCTCCGGTGGCGTGACGGTTTGCGAAACCTTGCAGATTCTCGATCCGTATCCGCTCGAAAAGTGGGGCTACGGATCAGTGCAGAGCGTGCATACGATCGCCGAAGCCGAGCGTCGCGCGTTTGCCGATCGCAATACCTATCTCGGCGATCCGGCGTTCGTGAAGAATCCGATTGCGACCCTGCTGTCGGCCGATCACGCCGAGGCGCTGCGCAGCACGATCGAGGACGACAAGGCGACGCCGTCGAGCGAGATCAAGGGTAATCTGGCAACCGACGAAGGTCAGCATACGACGCACTTCTCGATCGTCGACGCCAAAGGCAACGCGGTCAGCGTCACGTTCACGATCAACTATCTGTTCGGCATCGGCCAGATCGCCGGCGACACCGGCTTTTTCCTCAACAACGAGATGGACGATTTCACGTCCAAGCCGGGCGTGCCGAACTCGTTCGGTCTGGTGCAGGGCAAGGCCAATCAGATCGAACCGGGCAAGCGGCCGCTGAGCTCGATGTCGCCGACGCTGGTGATGCGCGACGGCAAGCTGTGGATGGTGACGGGTAGCCCGGGCGGGTCGACCATCATCACCACCGTGCTGCAGAGCTTTCTCAACGTGGCGGCGTTCGGCATGAACATGCAGCAGTCGGTCAATGCGCCGCGCATGCACATGCAGTGGCTGCCGGACGTGATCATGACCGAGCCGGGGCTGTTGACGCCGGCGGTCAAGGCGCAGCTCGAGGATATGGGCCATCACTTCCATGAACGCAGCTCCTGGGGCGCCGACGAGGCGATCCTGATCAATCCGCAGACCGGCATGCTGGAAGGCGCCAACGACCGCAGGCGTCCGTCGGGCCTCGCGGCCGGTTACTGAGCCGCGAGATGCGAAAAAAGCCGTGGCGTCTGCCGCGGCTTTTTTCATTGGACACGGCACACGGCGAATGCTGTCCACAATTTCATTGCTGATGGTATGCAATTTGCGGCGTTCCGCGGCACGCCGGGTGGGGCCCGGCGCCAGCCAAGCGTGGGGACGTCGGCATGAAGCAAGCGTTGGGGATGAAGCGTGGCGCGGTCGCAGCGGCCGTGATGATGCTGTTGGCATTGGCTGGCTGTCACGGTAAATCGCCGGCGGTCGACACGACGCCCGTAGCGCACCCTTTTGGCGACGAGGTCAAGCTGCGCCAGCATCTGGTGCAAGTGGCACTGGCGCGCGAACCGGCGGATCGCATCATTCGCGGCGCGACGGTGCTCGATGTCGTGACGCGCGAATGGCTGCCGAACCAGGACATCGTGATTGCCGGCGAACGCATCGCCTTGGTCGGCGATGCCGGTACCTGGCCGGGCCAGGCGAGCGAGATCATCGACGCGTCAGGCGAATACGCGGTGCCGGGCTTCGGCGAGTCGCACAAACACATCGAAAGCACCTACCTGACGCCCGAGTACGAGGCGGCGCTGGTGATTCCGCGCGGCAACACCTGGACCATCGAGGACTCGCACGAGATTTCCAACGTGGTCGGCACGCACGACGTCGACTTCTGGTTGCGTGCCGAGAAGGCCGGCAGTCCGTTGAAGATTTTTCCGTCGATCGGCTCGGCGACGCCGCCGACGATCTACGAGCACGGCGGCGGCTATTACGGCTATCGCGAAATGGCCGACTTCATCGAGCACGATCCGTCGCGGGTGATTTCGCTCGGCGAGGTGATGGACTGGCCGGCGGTCAGTGCGCCGCCGAGCGAGCTGGGCGACGGGCGCGGCCGCATCTGGGAGATGATCGACGCGACGATGGATCATCGCGCCGTCGTCGAGGGCCATGGCTCGGGCCTGGTCAAGGTCGACGAGATCAATGCGTTCGCCGCATCCGGCCTGTCGTCCGACCATGAGGCGCGGCTTGCGCAGGAGGGACTCGACAAGTTGCGTCGCGGGGTCTTCATCGAGGCGCGTGTCGATCTGATGCGGACGCTGTTCCCGGCGCTGATCCAGCACGGCCTGCAGGACTGGTCGAACGTGTCGGTGACGACCGACGATCGCGACGTGCTGGCGACGCAGCAGCTCGGCTCGATGGACTACAACATCCGCACCGCGATCGAGTCCGGCGTGCCGCCGGAGATTGCCTATCAGATGGGCAGCTACAACACGGCGCGGCACTTCCATCTCGAAAGCATCCTCGGTTCGATCTCGCCGGGGCGCTACGCCGACGTCGTGCTGCTGTCTGACCCGAAGACCGTCGCCATCACCCGCGTCTTCGTCAACGGCAAGCTGGCGTCGAAAGGCACGGACTATCTGCTGCCGATTCCGAAGATCGACTATCCGGCCTGGGCACACAACACCGTCAACATCGGCCGAGCGCTGCGCGCCGACGACTTCGCGATCCGCGCACCGGCCGGCCGCCAGGAGGTCAAGGTCGCGTTGATGGAGCCGTTCTGGTTTGCACCCGACTTCATCACCGACACCTTGCCGGTGCAGGCCGATGGCACGGTGGTCGCCGATCCGCAACGCGGCATCATCAAGGTAGCCGTCGTCGACCGTTATCACGGCCACGGCGACAGCACACCGTCGATCGCCAAGATGTTCTGGCGCAACACCGGACCGAAGACGCCGGGCTCGGCGCTGGCCAGCTCGCAGTCGCACGATCTGCACAACATCTGGGTGATCGGCAACGACGACGCGGCGATGGCGCTGGCGGTCAACACCATCGCCGATCTGCACGGCGGCTGGGTGCTGGTCAGCGGCGGCAAGGTCGTGGCGACGGTCAAGCTCGACATCGGCGGACTGATGACGCAGCGGCCGGTCGATGAAGTCGCCGGCGAGATGGAGGCCTTGCACAACGCCGCCGACGCGATGGACTGGATCGGCGCGCCGGGCCTGCCGGACCGCATGCGCTTCGCGTTCCTGACCGCGTCGCCGTGGAAATGGCAGCTCGTCGCGCCGTACGACGGCAATCCGATCGGCTTCGTCAACGTCACCAACGGCCAGACGCACGCCGTCGTCTGGTAGCGACGATGCGGCGGCGGCCGTCGGCTTGGGTGTCGTGGCTGTGCGGTGCATGGCTTGGTGCGCTGGCGTGGCCGGCGTCCGCGCATCTGCTGAACATGACGCGCGTGCAGGCCGACATCGCGGCCGACGGCACGGTCGATGTGTCGGTCTCACTCGATCTGACGCGAGAGACCGGCGGGCCGCGCGTTTACTACCGGCTCAGCCGTGCCGCCGCGCCGCTCGACGACAGCACGCTACGGCCGATGATCGAGCATCTGGCGGCGGCGATCGACTTGCGTGTCGATGGCCAGCCGATCCGGCTGGCACCGGTCGCGGTGGCGATGCCGCAGAACCGCGAGGCCGAGTTCCTCAATCCCGTGAACTGGCCGATGACCGAGGTGAAGCTGAGCGGCCACCTGCCGGAGCAGCCGGCGGGCGCACCGGGACAGGTGATTGGCCGCTTCGATCCGTCGTTCGCGTTCGAGGAGCCGATCTCGCTGACCCTGCATACGCTCGCCGACGGTCGGCACATGACGCGCTGGCTGGTCGCCGGTCAGCTCGGCCCGAAGTTCCCGCTGCAGGCACCGCCGCCCGGCGCGCAGCGGCACGACGCCGGCGATGCGCACGCCGGCCTGAAGACGCTGTTGCAGTACCTGCGCTTCGGGTTCCTGCACATTCTGCCGCAGGGGCTCGATCACGTACTGTTCGTCGTCGGCCTGTACCTCGGCGCACGCAATCTGCGCATGCTGCTGTTGTTCGTGACCAGCTTCACGCTGGCGCATTCGGTGACATTGATCCTGTCGAGCTTCGGCGCCGTGCGCGTGCCGTCTTCCATCGTCGAGCCAGCGATTGCGATGTCGATCGCCTGGATCGCGATCGAGAACATCGTCTTCACCCGCGTCCATGTCTGGCGCGCCGCCGTGGTCTTCGCGTTCGGCCTGTTGCACGGCCTGGGCTTCGCTGCGGCACTGCGCGAGCTGGGGCTGCCGCCGCAAAACTTCCTCGGTTCGCTGGTCAGCTTCAACGTCGGCGTCGAGCTCGGCCAGCTGACGGTCGTCGCGATCGCGCTGCTGCTGACCGGCTGGTTCCGCCGGCGCATCTGGTATCGCAAGCTCGTGATCGTGCCCGGCTCGCTGGTCATCGCCGCGATCGCGCTGGTCTGGACGGTGCAGCGGATCGCGTTCTGATCGCGGCTCCCAGTGTGAAGTCGGTCACAAACGGGGGCGCTGCTGACGATTTACTTGCCGGCGGCTGTCCGCTAGCCTCGAGTGACGGCATGACCAGATCAGGGAATGGCAATGGCGACGTTTCGAGGCATTACGGGGCGCTCAATCGAGCGGCGGGGGATGTTGCCGCGAATACTGATCGCAGGCGCCATCGCCGCTACGCTGTCGGCCTGCAATGGCAGTGGCGATACGAATGGCATGTTCCGGCTGGTCAACGGCATCGCCGATTCGGGCGGGCTCACCGCGCAAGTGCCCGATCTTTCGCCGCTGGGGCCCGTCGACTTCGGCAGTGTCAGTGATCAAATCGAGGTGGCCCGCGGCAGTGGGGCGTACGCCGTCACGCTGACGCCCGAAGCGAATGCGGACGCCGCGTTCACGGCCTCCGCGGTTCCGGTCAGCAAAGGGCAGCTGACGACACTGTTCGGCTACGGCAGCATTGCCGATGGGACGCAGGGCGCGCTCAGCGCCCAGCTGTCGCTGGACGCGCCGGCGGACGGCCAGCTGTCGATGCAGGCCGTCAATGCCGCCGAGGCCGCAAGCACCGGAACGCTCCCGTCAGGAATGACCTTTTCGTTCTCGGCCACGAGCGGCACCGCGGCTGCCGACCTGTCGGCAGACTTCGGCTCGGTCAGCGCAGACGATGCCGGCGCGCTGGCGGCGGGGACCTACGAGATTCAGGTCACGCCGTACGATCCGGCATGCAGCAGCAGCGGATCACAGTGTCCGACGATTCTTTATGCGCCGATTTTCGACAGCGGCGCGCAGGGCGTGACGCTGCCGACCACGGGTGGCTCGAGCATCGTGCAGATCGCCGCCATCGATGCGACCGAGGATGAGCAAGCCGAATACGGGTCGTCGATCGTGCTGCTGCTGATCGACAGCGACGGCCACGTCACGCGGCTGTACAACGCGCAGTCCTGAGCGGGCGCTGCGGCGGCGGCGCGCGTGATGCGCGTGCCGGCAGCTTGCTGTCGATGATTTCACGGGCCTCGCCACTCGCGCTCGGCTATCGTCGGCCGATGCCGCGATCGTGTCGGGTTGCGGCCCCAGGCGGCCGGGACGCCCCCTGCTCAGGAGTCCGTCCATGTCCGCGTTCGCCGCCCGCTCGTTGGCGCTTGCCGCCTCGCTTGCCGCCTCGCTCGCCGCCGCTTCCGCCCTCGCTGCACCGACCGCGTCCAGCGGCGCGTTTCACGAGGTGCACGCCTATTGGAGCAACGGTGAGTTGCCGAAGCAGTTCAAGCTCGACATCACGATCACCGTCGACGGCGACACGGTCTCGTACCGTGGCGTCAACAGCACCGATCGCACGCACCCGCATGTGGCGACGTGGTCCGGCAAGGCCGATGGACAACTGCGCGCGTTCGATGGCGGCTATTTCGATCACATGGCGCTGCGCGCGGTGGCTCCCGACGAGTATCTGATCGAGAAGTATCGCGAAGGCGTGCTGGTGGTGGGCGAGTTCTGGCGCTACGTTGCGAGTCGCGACGAGTGGGTGCGCCACGGCGTGGTCGCGCGCGCCGCCGCGGACGGCACGTCGAAGTCGTATATCGAGCGCTTCGCGCGTTCCAAGCCCTGAGGTCGGCGACGCCGGGGCGCCGTCGCCGGCCTCGAGCCTGCGGCGTCGTTTATGCGGCGGCCGCCAGCGTCCGTGGTCGCCGCGCGCGCCAGAGTCCTTCGCCGGCGTAGACGAACAGCGCCGCCCAGATCAGGCCGAAGCCGATGGCCTGCACGTGCGTGAACGGTTCGCGGAAGAAGAACACGCCGCAGAGGAACTGCAGGGTCGGTGCCAGGTACTGCATCAGGCCGACCGTCGTCAGCGGGATGCGCCGTACGCCATAAGCGAACAGCACCAGCGGCACGGCGGTGACGACGCCGCTGGCGACCAGCAAGGTCGCCAGCAGCGGGCCGTGTGCGACGAACTGCATCTGGCCGGCGTGCAGCAGCCAAACCAGATAGGCGAGCATCACCGGCGTGATCAGCAGCGTTTCGACCGCGAGTCCGGCGACGGCGTCGACCACCGCCATCTTGCGCACCAGACCGTAGAGGCCGAACGAGAACGCCAGACCCAGCGCGATCCACGGCGGCCGGCCGACCTGCCAGGTCAGCCAGGCGACGCCGAGTGCCGCGATCGCCACCGCCACCCACTGCGCGCGCGTGAGCGTTTCGCGCAGGATGAAGACGCCGAACAGCACGCTGACCAGCGGGTTGATGAAGTAGCCGAGGCTGGATTCGAGGACATGGCCGTTGCCGACCGCCCAGACATAGATCAGCCAGTTGACGCTGATCAGCGTCGCCGAGGCGGTCAGCATCAGGCGCAGGCGCGGATTGCCGAGGATGCCGCGAATGACGCCGAGTTCGCCGCGCCAGGCGATGTAGCCGAACACGAACAAACAGGCCCAGGCCACGCGATGCGCCATGATTTCCAGTGCGCCGGTCGGCTTCAGTGCGCCGATGTACAGCGGCAGCAGACCCCAGACCAGGAAGGCGATGAGGGCGGCGGCGAAGCCGCGTCTTGCGGTCGGATCGAGGTCGCTCATGCGACATGCTCCTGTGTTGCGGTGAAGGCCGGCTGGCGTGCCGGCAACGGATCGTCGAGGCGGATGCACTCGTCGGCGAAGGCGCGGCGCACGCTGTCGTGCGCCAGGGTCCGCATGCTCAGCGCCGTCCAGCGCGGGTAGTGCTGTTGCGGTTCGAAGCCGTAGCGCACCGCCCAGCGATAAAAGACGATCAGCATCGCGTCGACCAGACTGAAGGCGCCGAGCGCATAGCCGTTGTCGAGGATGTCCGCCGGCAGGCGCGATTCGAGGTCGGCCCAGTAGCGGCTCAGCAGCGCGCGGCCGCTGTCTTCGACCGCGGCTTGCGCGGCGGCGTCCGCGGCATAGCGTGCCGGGTAGAACACCTGCATGAATGCGTGAGCGTGCACATCGGTCGCCAGCCACGACAGCCATTCCCAGGCCCGTGCCGCGGCGGTGGGGGCGACCGGTAGCAGTCCGGCGTGCGGGTGCCGGTCGACGAGCAGACGCAGGATCGCGAGGCTTTCGGTCAGCGTCTGCGCCTCGCCATCGACACGGTAGCTCAATACCGGCACGTGGCCGCGCGGGTTGACCGCCAGGAACTCGGGCTTGCGTTGGTCGCCCGCCGGCAACAGCACACGCGTCGTCGCATAGTCGGCATGACCGCCGGCCTGCAGCACTTCCAGCGCGATATGCACGGCCAGCGAGCAGGCGCCGGGGGCGTAGTAGAGGCGATAGTGCGGCATGTCGGTGCGGCGGCGGAGGGTGACGGGCGCGCAGTGTGCCGAGACCGGCAGCAACAGGGAATCGACGCGTGCTGTCGCCGGTTGTGAGCCGAATTCACAACCAAGGTGTGCTGCGACATACACTGCCGTCATGCCGACTCGCCTGCCGCCGCTCGCAACCCTGCAAGCCTTCGAAGCCGCCGTCCGCCATCAGTCATACACGCGGGCGGCGCAGGAGCTGGCCTTGACGCATGGTGCGATCAGCCATCACGTCTCGGCGCTCGAGGAGCGCCTGGGCTTGCGCCTGTTCGAGCGTGACGGCAACCGCATGGTGCCGACCGAGCATGGTCGCCTGTTGGTGGTGAAGGTGCGCCAGGCGCTGGGTCTGCTCGAGCGGGGCTTTGCGCGCGCCGGCCGCGACGAGCACGTGTCGTTGGCGGTCAGCGTGCTGCCGGCGCTCGCCAGCCGCTGGCTCGCGCCTCGGCTCCCGAACTTCGCCGAGCAACACCCGGATATCGATCTTTGCCTCGACGTGCGCTCCGGCGTCGCCGATCTGGCGGCCGGCGACGCCGATGCGGCAATTCGTTATGGGCCTGGCGGCTGGCCGGATGTGCAGCAGGTTCGCCTGATGGGCGACGAGTTGTTGCCGGTCTGCGCGCCGCATTACCGCGGCGGCCGGCTGCCGGCCAGCGTCGCCGAGCTGGGCGATTGCACGCTGCTGCGCAATCCGTGGGTGCCGTGGGAGCCGTGGCTGCACGCCGCAGGTGCCGAGTGGCGAGAACCGAAGCGCGGGCCGGTCTGCACAGATTCCGCCGTGCTGCTCGACATGGCCGCCACTGGCCTGGGCGTGGCGCTGGCGCGGCGCGTGTTCGACGACGGCGATTTGCGTAGTGGCCGTCTGGTTCGCGTGCTCGACATCAGCGTGCCGGACCCGTCGTCCTATTTCTTCGTCTGGCGTGCGGATCACCCGCAGATCGATGCGATTCATCTGCTACGCGACTGGTTGCTGGAGCAGGTTCTTCCAACAACATAGCGTCACGAAAGTGTTTCGATCCGCGCCGATACGTAAGCCCGTTATTTTGCATGACGCGATGTAGGTATTATCCTACTTTGCAAGATGGCGATCCCGCCGTCCATGCCGGAAGCGCCGATGCGTTACTACGACCCCCTGGAACAGCGGTTTCGCCTGAAGCGTCGTTACGTCTGGGCCTTCTGGGCGTTCTGTATCGGCATGGCGATCGGATTCAGTCTCGCCGCGACACAGGTCTGACGGCTCAGGAGTCCGCATCGTCCTCTTCGTGGACGGCGTGCCCCCCGCGACGAATCAGCCGCTGCTGCCATTCCCACTGCTGGCCCGTGTCGGCCGCTACGGCGTAGCGCGTCTCGCCGCCGACCAGGCTTGCCACCGGCGCTCCGTCACGAAACAGCACACGGTTGCTCGGCAGGCTGGGCACCCGCTCGCCGGGCACGATGCTGCCGGTCAGGTTCAGCGGGTCCGAGCCGGAAATGACGACCAGATCGTCGCCGCGCGGTTCGCGGAAGCGGCGCAGGCTGGCGGCGGCTTCCGGCAGCGCGAACTGCTCGCCGGCGAAGCCGCTGACGAAACGACCGCCGCGAATCTCGCCGCGCGCTTCCAGGCGGCGCAACACGTAGAACAGTTCGCGCCACGGCGGTAGCTGCGGCTCGCGCTCGACCAGTTTGCGAAATACCACGCCGTAGCGCTTTAGCAGCGCCTGTGCGATGTGCTCGATGTCGTCGCCGCTGTGCGTGTCGTCGGCATGGCGGCGCTGCCGGACCAGCGTCCAGCGGCCACCGCTTTCGAGGTTCTGGAACGCGGCGCGAACGCCGCCGCGACGCAGCCGACGCGCCTTGAGTTCGGCCGGCGCGATCAACGCGCGCAGGCCAGCAAAGCCGTCGGACGTGACCAGGCCATGGCTGACCAGCTCGCCGAGCGCGGTCTCGACTTCGCTGCGTAGGCGGCGTGTGTCGGCGACCAGATCGTCGAAGAACGAGGCGCCGTTCTGGCGTAGCGCATCGAGCACGGCGGCGGCGGCGCCCGACAGCTCGGGATCGCGATCGGGTACCGACTGCCAATGCGCGGCGAACTCGCGTGGCAGCAAGACGATCGGCGTTGCCCGCACCGGCGCGCTTTTGCGGCCCGCGGTGTCACCGCCGGGCGGGCGTTGCCAGATCACGCGGCCGGTTGCGCACAGTTGGTCGAGCCAGTGCGATTCGTACCAGCGCAGCCGCGCCGGCAGCAGCTCGCTTTCCCAGGCGCTGGCGGCGGCGGCAAAGCCCTCGAGCTGTGCCAGTACCAGCTCCAGTGCGGCGGGGCCATCGCGGCGTTCGCCGCGCGTCAGGCCCTGCCAGTCGAACAGAAAGCGCATCAGGGCGGCGGGCGCCACCGGTTCGAATTCGGCGCGTTTGCGGTCACGCGTGTAGCGGTGAATGCGCGCCAGACGGCGGCGCTCGCACCACTCGGTGTCGGCGCCGCGCGCGGCTGGCGTGAACGCGCCGCGCATGACATAGCCCTGCTGTTCGAGGGCCAGCAATGCCAGCGTCGTCGCGTCGGCGTCGAACCCGAGCGGTGCGCCGAGTTCCGTGGCGGTGACTGGCCCCAGCAGTTCGAGACGGCTGCGCATCAGCTCGCGCAGCGCGATGTCCGGTTCGATCTCGGAGCCGAGTTCTGGCGCGTCGCCGTCGACCGCGGCGTTCGGCAGCACGCTGCGCACTTCGCGCAGCCGCTCGGCGGCCACCCACAAGTCCTGGTCCGCGCCGTCCGGCGTGATGCGCGCGACGCGGCGTGCGCGCTGCAGTTCGGATAGCCAAGCGCGCCAGTCGCTGACCTCGCGATCGCTCAGGAAGCCGTGGACGACCAGCGCATCATGCAGCTCGTCGGCGTTGGCCGGCTCCGGGCGCATCTCCTCGCGCACGCGCTCGATCGCGGCGAGGTCGAGTTCGCCGAGGTCGCGTGCGCTGGCCGCCTCGGCGAAGCCGCCACCGCGCACCGCCAGCGTTCGTCGTTCCTCGGCCGGCGCGTCGTCGAGAAAGGCGTAGGGCTTGGCGTTGAGGATGGAGCCGGACAACGGCGACGGCGCGGTCAGGTCGCGGCAGACGATCTCGACAGCGCCGGATTCCATGCGCTTGAGCAGGGCGATGAAACCGTCGATGTCCATCACCTCGTGCAGGCAGTCTTCGAGCGCCTGATGCACGAGCGGATGATCGGGCACGTCGCGATCGCCGGGCAGGTTGTCCTGGCAGGCCACGGCATCGGGGAAGGCGTGCGTCAGCAGGTCTTCGGCATCCGAGCGCTGCCATTGCGGCGGGATGCGCTTGCCGTTGCGGTTGCGCGCCACCGCCAACGCCACCGATGCCGCCCAGCGCCAGCGTGTGCCGAACATCGGCGCCTGCAGTACCGCCTGTTCGAGCACATGCCGCGCGCTGTTCGAATGCAGGTAGTGGGCGACCTCCTCGAGCGGGAAGCTGTGCGTGGGCCCGAGCGACAGCACCAGCGCGTCGTCGAGCGCAGCGGCCTGCAACTCGAAGTTGAACTGTCGGCAGAAGCGTTTGCGCAGCGCCAGGCCCCAGGCGCGCATCACGCGCGAGCCCAGCGGTGCGTGGATGACCAGATGCGTGTCGCCGACCTCGTCGAAGAACCGTTCGAAGATGATGCGCTCGCGCGTCGGCAGCAGACCAAGCGCCACTTTGGCGCTGCCGTAGTAGTCGGCGAGCTGCACGGCGCCGCCGTCGTCGAGACCGTATTCGTCCTTGAGCCAGGCGACGCCGTCGTCGACGTCGTCGGACAGCAGCGCGTCGGCGCGCTCGCGCAGCTTCGACACTGCCAACGACAGTTCGTCGCTGCGCCCCGGCGATTCGCCGAGCCAGAACGGTAGCGTCGGCGGCATGCCCTTGGCGTCTTCGACGATGACGCGACCGGTCTCGACCTTGAGGATGCGATACGAGGTGTTGCCGAGTTGCACGATGTCGCCCGGCAGCGATTCGAATGCGAAGTCTTCGTTGAGCGTGCCGACGCGCAGGCCTTCGGGTGCGAGTTCGACGTCGGAATCGAACTGGTCGGGAATCGTGCCGGCATTGGTGACGGTCGTCAGCTTGGCGCCGCGGCGGCCGCGCAGGCGGCGGTTGACCGCATCGTAGTGCAGCAGCGCGCCGCGCCGGCCGCGACGCGTGACATAGCCGTCGGCGAGCATCTGCACGACCTGCTCGAAGCGTTCCAGCGTCAGCGCCGCATACGGCAGCGCGTTGCGATAACGGGCGTAGAGCGCGTCGAGATCCCACTCGCTGCAGGCGACCTCGGCGACGATCTGCTGTGCGAGCACGTCCATCGGCGCGTCGGCCAGCAGCACCCGGTCGAGTTCGCCGCGACTCACGCCTTCGAGCAGCGCCGCGCACTCGGCGAGGTCATCGAGCGACAGCGGGAACAGCCGGCCCTTGGGCGTCGCGCGCACGGCGTGGCCGGCGCGGCCGACGCGTTGAAGGAAGGCATTGATCGAGCGTGGTGAGCCGAGTTGACAGACCAGGTCGATGTCGCCGATGTCGATACCCAGTTCGAGCGACGCGGTGGCGACCAGCGCCTTGAGCTTGCCGGCCTTGAGCCGCTGTTCGGCGTCGAGCCGATGCTCCTTGGCCAGACTGCCGTGGTGCGCGGTGACGTGCTCCTCGCCGATGCGCTCGGCCAGATGGCGGGCGACACGCTCGGCGAGGCGGCGCTGATTGACGAAGATCAGCGTCGTGCGGTGTTCGTTCGTCAGCGCCGCGAGGCGGTCGTAGATCTCGCCCCAGACCTCGGTCGCCATCACCGGCGTCAGCGGCGAGCGCGGCAGTTCCAACGCCAGGTCGCGGTCGCGGATATGGCCGGTGTCGACGATCTCGCAGATGTCGTGCGCACGGGGCGGGGCCGTCGCTTCCGGGGCTGTGATGGGCGTGGTGGCCGGATGACCGCCAACGATCACGCCGCGCGCGCCCATCAGAATTTGCGCCATGGTTTCGATCGGCTTTTGCGTCGCCGACAGACCGATGCGCAGCGGCGGGCTCGGGCACAGCGCATCGAGGCGTTCCAGCGACAGCGCCAGGTGCGCGCCGCGCTTGGTGCCGGCCACCGCGTGCAGTTCGTCGACGATGACGCTGCGCACCGTGCGCAGCATCTCGCGGCCGGCGTCGGAGCTGAGCAGGATGAACAGCGATTCCGGCGTTGTCACCAGAATGTGCGGCCGCACTTTTTTCATGCGCTCGCGCTCGAACGCACTGGTGTCGCCGCTGCGCACGGCGCTGCGGATGGCCAGCTCGCCAAGCCCCAGCGCGCGCGCGCGCGCGGCGATGCCGTCCAGCGGCGCTTCGAGGTTCTTGCGAATGTCGTTCGACAGCGCCTTCAGCGGCGAGACGTAGAGCACCTGCGTTTCGTCGGCCAGACCCTGTTCGATGCCTTCGGTGACCAGGTCGTTGATCGCTGCCAGAAACGCCGCCAGCGTCTTGCCGGAACCGGTCGGCGCGGTGATCAGCGCGTTGCGACGCCGCGCCGTGACTTGCCAGGCGCGTGCCTGCACGGCCGTCGGCTGGCCGAACGCGTCCGTGAACCATTCGGCGACGGCCGGATGGAACAAACCCGCCAGCGGGCCATCGCTGGCGACGGCGGGGGCGGCAAGGGGTAGGGCGTGCTGCATGGGACTAGCTTAGATCGAATCGGGCGCAGGACATGCGCCTGTCCTCTCGAAATGGTGGCGGTTGCGGGCGGCGCAAGCCTGTCGGACAGCGTGCGTTCACCGTTCGTCGCCCGGCCGCAGGGGCGAGGTGACTTTGCGTGGCCTTCGTTTGCTATGTTCCGAAAAACTTCACGCAATCGTCACCAAACGGAAATACGCCTGAAATGAAGCCGAGCTGGACCGCCGGCAGCGCCTGCGTCAACGGCCTGCAACTGAACTGGGAGGAATGCGGTCCCGCGCACGGCGAACCGCTGCTGCTGGTCATGGGCTTGGGCGGACAGCTGATCCATTGGCCGGATGCGCTGTGCGCCGATCTGGTTGCGCGCGGCTTTCGGGTGATCCGCTTCGACAATCGCGATGCCGGGCTGTCCGGCGACGGCGACCGCGGCATTCGCGTCAACCTGCCGGGCAACTGGCTCGCCAGCCGCTTCGGTCGCGCATCGACGTCGAACTACACGCTTTATGACAATGCCGACGACGTCATCGGCCTGCTCGATACGCTCGACATCCGCCGCGCGCATCTGGCCGGTGCGTCGATGGGCGGCATGATCGCGCAGATCGTCGCCGGCCGTTATCCGCGCCGTGTGCGCTCGCTGACGTCGATCATGTCGAGCACCAATCATCCGAAACTGCCGCCGGCGCGCTTTGACGTGCTATGGCGCATGGCGGGCGTGGGTCCGCGGCCGCGCACGCGCGAGGCGGTGATTCGCCGTTCGACGGCGATGTTGCAGCGGGTCGGCAGCCCGGGCTTCCCGACACCGGCGGCGTATCGGGCCGAGCTCGCCGGTCGCGCCTACGACCGCGCTTTTCGTCCCGCCGGCATGGTGCGCCAGACGCAGGCGATCCTCGCCACCGGCAGCTTCGAGACCTTGCTGCCGCAGATCAAGGCGCCGACCCAGGTCATACACGGCCTGGCCGATCCCTTGCTGCGCCCGGCCTGCGGCCAGCGCAGCGCGCAGCTGATCCGTGGCGCGCGGCTCGAGCTGATTCCGGGCATGGGCCACGACATCGCGCCGGCGCTGCTGCCGCGCTGGACCGAGCTGATCGCTGCCAACGCCGCGCGCGCCTGATTGCCGTCGCTGACGCCGCGCAATCCGCGGCGAGCTCCCTATAATCAAGTGGCATCCGTCGTACATATCGACGGTTCCATTCGACTTTTCCGGATCTTCGAGTGACTTTCGACTGGCTCAACGTAGTTGCCGGTTTCGGCGTCGGCGTGCTGGTGGGGCTGACGGGCGTCGGTGGCGGGGCGCTGATGACGCCGATCATGCTGCTGCTGTTCGGCGTCGCGCCGACCACGGCGGTCGGCACCGATCTGTGGTTCGCCGCCATCACCAAGATGGTTGGTGGCTGGGTGCACGGCAAGCGCGGGACGGTCGATTGGAGGGTGCTGCGGCTGATGTTCCTGGGCAGTCTGCCGCTGGCGGTGCTGACGCTGATCTGGCTGCACTACAGCGGCAATGGGCAGACGCACAATGTCATGATCACGCGCATGCTCGGTGGCGTGCTGGTGTTGACCTCGCTGGCGTCGGTCTTTCGTCCTGCCTTCCATCGCGTCGGGACGCGGCTGCGCGATGAGCGGCCGGTCATGTTCAAGACCCTGCAACCGGCGGCCACGGTGCTGGCCGGCGCGATCCTCGGCTTTCTCGTGACGTTCACGTCGATCGGCGCCGGCGCGCTCGGTGCCGTGATGCTGCTGTACCTGTATCCGCGCCGCATGAAGCCGAGTGTTCTGGTTGGCACCGACATCGTCCACGCGATCCCGCTGACGCTGATTGCCGGCACCGGGCATTTACTGCTTGGCAACGTCAATTTCTCGCTGCTCGGCATGCTGCTGGTCGGTTCGATTCCCGGCATCGTGCTCGGCTCGCTGGCCAGCTCGCGAGCGCCGGAGAAGCTGATTCGCACACTGATTTCCGTGATCCTGACCGCGGTCGGTGTGAAGATGCTCTGGTTCTGAACTTCAGTCTGACGTGCCGCCGTCGAACAGATAGTCCCAGGCGCTTTCGCGGTTGGCTGGGAAGCGGTCATTGCCGTCGTTGACGGCCGTGCTGTTGTGCTCTGCCAAGGCCCCGCCGCTGCTGTCGAGCACCAAGCGGTGCGCACCTGCCGGGTCGCCGCTACCGTCGCCGATGTCCTGTTCGGCGCCGTCGTCACCCCCGACCCCGCCATGGTCGGTGCCGCCCAGCGCCGCCCAGTTCGCCGATGTAAAGCTGCCATAGACGCCTTCATCAGGCGCTCGCAGCCCCCAGAAGCGGTCGAGGGGCGTGGTCGATGCATCGGAAATCCAGCTCGCGCTCGACAGTCCGTCGACGTTGTCGTTCGGCGACGACAGCATGACGACTCGTTTGACCGGCGAGTCCGCCGGTAGATGCATGGCGATAAATGCCGCGTCGCCGCCGCCCTGCGAATGGCCGGAGATGATGATCTTCGACCAGTTCGGATATGCAGGGCCGAAGTGCTTGGCGATATACGGTGACGCGGCGTCGGCGATGAGGAACTGATCCCAGTAATCGGCATCTGTGGCGTCATCGAGATTCGCCAGGTAATCGATGACGGCGACGACGCGGCCGATGATGCTGTTGGCGGCGTCGACCTGCACGATCAGCGAGCTGTAAGTGCTCGCGCCAGCCTCGTAGGCGATGTTGGCACCAAATGCGGTTTCGCCGCGCACATTGGTGAAGCAAACATCATTGGTATTACACAGCGAGCCCACCGCGCGGCCGTCCGGATAGCGTAGATCGATCACGCCGTAGCCGAGGCTACCGAGATGGTCGGCCAGCGTCGTGTAGTCCGACGGCGTGCTGCTGGTGCCGCCGAGAAACACGATCAGGGCGTTGCGTCGCCCATCGTGTGCCGGCTCGACGACGTAGTGCATACGATCCTGGCCGAGCGTGTTCGAAATGCCATCGCCGGTATCGCCGGGCGCGACATGAAAGCTCTGCGTCGTGACCGGCGCCAGGTTCGGGGCGTCGCTCGACCCGCAAGCCGCCAGGACGGCAGCTCCAAATGCAGCCGCCAGGGTGCGGCACGCATTCCGTGCTCTCATGTCAATCACGCTCCGTGTGTAGACCCAAGCCGGTCCGGGCCGGGTGCGCATCATAGCCGGGCACCCGGCGATTGGCAGGGGCGCAGGATTCGAGCCTCGATCGGGCGACAATACGAGCACCTGCTGCAGAGGAACAACAGATGGGCGTCAATCTGGATAACAAGCTGGTCGTCGCGCTGTCGTCGCGCGCACTGTTCGATTTCGAAGCCGAGAACCGCGTGTTCGACGAGCAGGGCGACCATGCTTACGAGGCGCTGCAGCTCGAACGCACCCAGGTGCCAGCCAAGCCGGGCGTGGCCTTCCCGCTGGTCAAGAAGCTGTTGGCGTTCAACGACGATGGCGAGCACCGTGTCGAGGTTGTCATCCTGTCGCGCAACGATCCCGTCTCCGGCCTGCGCGTGTTTCATTCGGCGAAGATGCAGGGTCTGAATCTGGAACGTGGCGTCTTCACCAAAGGCGCGCCGCCATTTCGTTACCTGCGGCCGCTGGGGGCGCATCTGTTCCTGTCTGCGAATCCCGAGGACGTGCAGGGCGCGCTGGACTCCAGTTTTCCGGCGGCACGCGTGTTCTCCGCATCGGTGGTCGATGCGGCCCGCCATCCCAACGAGCTGCGCATCGCGTTCGACGGCGACGCCGTGCTGTTCTCCGACGAAGCGGAACAGATCTTCCAGGCCGATGGTCTCGACGCGTTCCAGGCGCACGAGGCCAAACACGTCGCGCGGCCGTTGCCGCCGGGGCCGTTCAAACCACTATTGGAAGCGCTGCATCGCTTGCAGCGCGCCGCCGGCGAAGCGGTGCCGGTGCGGCTGCGCACGGCCTTGGTGACCGCGCGCAGCGCGCCGGCCCACGAACGCGCGATCCGCACCCTGATGCAATGGGGTATCGAGGTCGACGAAGCGATGTTTCTCGGTGGACTGCAGAAAGGGCCGTTCCTGCGCGAGTTCGAGCCGGATTTCTTCTTCGACGATCAGCTCGCGCACTGCGAGTCTGCGGCGCTCGCCGGGCCGACCGGCCATGTTGCCGCGGGCGTCGTCAATTTGCGTCGTGCCTGATCGACCCGACGACTGACGGCGCGTTGCCGCGTCAGCGCGGCGGCTGCAACTTGGCGACCGCACGCGAGCGCTGCAGGCGTGCAAATTCGAGGGCGCCGACCACAGCGGCGCCGCCGAGGGTGACCGGCGTCGAGGTCATCACTTTGCGGACGAGGCGTGCCATGTTGAGGCTCCGTGGCGAAGCCGCGCGAGGGTCGCGACGGCGGAACGTCAACGGTAGCCCGGCAATGTGACGTCGCGGTTGCGGATTGGTGACAGCGGATGCGCCGTCAAGCGCTTGTCATGCGCGTGCGGCACCCTCGCGCGCGTGCTCGAATCCAACACCCACACTCGCAGCGATGTGCTCCCGGAATTGACCGAACTGCAGGCCCTGATCGAACAGGGTGCCCCGTATTTGGAAGTGTCGACGGCCTGCGAGATCGAAAGCGGTGGGCAGCGGCTACCGATTCAAGTGCTGACGCTCGGCAATCCCGCACCGCAGGTGCCGGCGATCGGCTTCTTCGGCGGCGTGCACGGCCTCGAACGGATCGGCGCCGAGGTTGTCATCGCCTACCTGCGCAGCCTGGTCATGCGTCTGGCCTGGGACGAGGCGCTGCATCAGCAGCTCGAACAGCTGCGCATCGTTTTCATGCCGCTGGTCAATCCGGGGGGATTGCGGCTCGGGACGCGTGCCAATCCGCGCGGCGTCGACCTGATGCGCAACGCGCCGGTCGATGCGGTCGAGAAAGTGCCGTTTCTGGTCGGCGGTCAGCGCCTCAGCGCCGGCATGCCGTGGTATCGCGGCCGCAAGGACGCGCCGATGGAAGCCGAGAGCACGGCGCTGTGCACGCTGGTCGAACGCGAGTTGCTGAGCCGGCCGTTCAGTCTTGCCGTCGACTGCCACTCTGGCTTTGGCGTCGACGACCGGATCTGGTTTCCGTACGCGCACACGCGACGGCCGATTCCGCATCTGCCGGAGGTGCACGCGCTGCGTTCGATCTTCGTTGGCAGCTACGCTCACCACCGCTACGTCTTCGAGCCGCAGAGCCTGCAGTACCTGACCCACGGCGATCTTTGGGACTACCTCTATCTCAAGTCGCTGGACCGCGATGCATCGGTGTTTCTGCCGCTGACGCTGGAAATGGGGTCCTGGCTCTGGGTCAAGAAGAATCCACGCCAACTGTTCTCGCGCTACGGCATTTTCAATCCGCTGATCTCGCACCGGCAGCAGCGCGTCATGCGTCGGCACATCGCGCTGCTGGATTTCTTTACGCGGGCCGCGGTGTCGCACGAGCGCTGGCAGCCGCAAGGCGCGGTGCGCGAGCAGCACTTAGCGCAGGCGATGGCGCGGTGGTATGCGACACTGCTGCCATGAACCCGAACCCACCGTGGATATTGTTGCGCGGGCTGGTGCGCGACGCCCGACACTGGGGCGCATTTCCCGCACAGCTGGCGGAAGCACTGGGCGGCGCGACCGTGGTCGCCATCGACCTGCCCGGCAACGGCGCGCGTTGCGCGCAGCGCAGTCCGACCCGCATCGCCGAGATGGCCGCCGACGTACGCGGCGAATTGCAGCGTTTAGCGCCGGCGCCGCGCTACCGGGTGCTGGCGATGTCGCTGGGTGGCATGGTCGCCGCCGCGTGGGCCGACGCCTATCCGCAAGAACTCGATGCCGTGGCGCTGATCAATACCAGCCTCAAGCCGTTCAGTCCGTTCTGGCAGCGCCTGCGCCCGGCGGCCTATCCGGCGGTGCTGCGCACGCTGATCGACGGTGATGTGCGGCGCGGCGAGGAAACCATCCTGCGCCTGACCAGCGCCGCGCCCGATGCGCATCGCAGCGTGGTCGACGATTGGGTTGCCTGGCGTGAGGCGCAGCCGGTGTCTCGCGCCAACGCACTCCGCCAGCTGCGCGCGGCAATGGCGTACCGGGCGCCGGAGACGGCGCCGGCGGTACCGATGCTGGCGCTGGTCGGCCTGCTCGACGGCCTGGTCGATCCGATATGTTCGCAGCGCCTGGCGGCGCGCTGGCGCCTGCCGCTGGCGATGCATCCGGACGCCGGGCATGACCTGCCGCTGGACGACCCGGCGTGGGTGATCGACAAGCTCAAGGCCTGGCGACCTTAGATGGCGGACAAACCTTACGCCCCGGCCTGTGAGCGCAATCGCGACCCGATCCTGGCGGTGTTGCGCGAGCATTTCGCCGATCGCCGCGCCGTGCTCGAAATCGGCAGTGGCACCGGTCAGCACGCCGTGCATTTCGCGGCGGCCTTGCCGCAACTGCAGTGGCAGACTTCGGAGCGTGCCGAACATCACGACGGTATCCGCCTATGGCTGGACGAAGCGGCGTTGCCGAACCTGCGCCCGCCGATCGCGCTCGACGTGGCCGACGACGACTGGCCGGCGCAGCGCTACGACGCCGCGTTCAGCGCCAACACGCTGCACATCATGGCCTGGCCGGAAGTGCAGGCGATGTTCGCCGGGCTGGGGCGCGTGCTCGCTGCCGACGCGACGCTGGTCGTCTACGGCCCGTTCAACCTCGACGGTCGTTTCACCAGCGACAGCAACGCGGCGTTCGACGACTGGCTCAAGGCACGCGGCGCGCACATGGGCATCCGCGACCTGGCGGCGGTCGACGCGCTGGCGGCGACGATCGGCTTGCAACGCATCGCCAAGATCGAGATGCCGGCCCACAACTTCTGCATCGTCTGGCGTCGCGTCACGGCCTGAGCGTCAATCGGTTGCGAGCAGCGTGGGCAGTCGTGCGATCAGCGTCTCGTTGAAACGCTGCGGCTGCTGGATCTGCGGCGCGTGCCCGCAATCCGGGAACGGCACCAGCGTTGCGTGAGGGATGCGCGCCGCGGCTTCGCGCGCCAGCACCGGATAGTTGCCGAGCGTCCTGGCCAGCGACGGCGGTGCCAAGTCCTTGCCGACCGCGGTGTTGTCGAGTTCGCCGATCAGCAGCAGAGTCGGCGTGCGGATCGCGCCGATATCGTGGATCACTGGCTGACTCATGATCATGTCGTAGGTCAGTGCCTGGTCCCAGGCCATCGTCTTGCGCGCGTCTCCCTCGTACATGCCGGCGAGCATGTCGACCCAGCGATCGTATTCGGGCTTCCAGTGGCCCGCGTAGTACGTGCTCTGTTGATAGCGCTTGATGCCGTCGAAGCTCGTCTGCAGGGTCTTCGCGTACCATTCGTCGACGCTGCGCCACGGCACGCCCTTCTGGCGCCAGTCTTCGAGGCCGATCGGGTTGACCAGCGCCAGCGCGTCGAGCTGCTGCGGGTACATCAGCGCGTAGCGCACCGCCAGCATGCCGCCCATCGAGTGGCCGACCAGCACGACATGCTCGACGCCGAGTTGCCCAAGCAGCGCATGCGTATTCGCGGCCAGCTGCTCGAAGCTGAATTGATAACTCGCCGGCTTGCTCGACTTGCAGAAGCCAATCTGGTCCGGCGCGATGACGCGGTAGCCGGCGGCGTGCAGCGCGGCAATGGTCGTCACCCAGGTGGCGCCGCAGAAATTCTTGCCGTGCAGCAATACCGCGGTGCGTCCGTTCGGCTTGTCTGCGGCGATGTCCATGTACGCCATCGACAGCTGCTGGCGCTGTGACATGAACGTGTAGTGCTGCACCGGATAGGGGTACGAGAACGCCTGCAGTTCGGCGCCATAAGCCTTTTGTTCACGCGCGTTCGCGTTCGTGATGGGGAACAATATCAACGCGACGATGCACAACAGGCCTAGGCGCACGGCGGCACTCCTTTCGGGATTCGGGGGGAGGCCGCTATGCTGGCGCAGCGGCCGATGCCGACGCAAACCGCGGCACGCCGCGACGCCATGAATCCAGAAAACGAAACGCCCCCTGAAAAGCCCGACTACGGCATCGATGCGCCAGACGTCGTGCGTCGCCTGCTGATGTTTGGCAGTGCGGCGCTGGTCCTGCAATTCGCGATGCCGTCGCTGGTCGGCTTGTTGCCGTTGGCGATGAAGCTGCAGGCGCTGTCACTGGGCCGCTCTCTGGGCATGGCCGGCTGGGTTTTTGTAGCGTCGGCCTGCGTACTGCTGTGGGGCAGCAGGGTCGGCAAATTCCGCCTGCGCGACAAGCTGCTCAATGCGATGCCGTGGCGTGGTGACGAGCGTGTGCTCGATATCGGCTGTGGCCGTGGCCTGATGATGGCCGGCGTCGCCTCGCGGTTGACGAGCGGTCGGGTGATCGGCATCGATCTCTGGCGCAAGGATCAGCAGTCTCGCAATGCCCCGGAAGCGGCGCTGCGCAACCTGCGACTGGAAGGCTACGCCCAGCGCGTCGAGGTCCGCACCGCCGATGCGTTGGCCTTGCCGTTTCATGCGTCCAGCTTCGACGTCGTCGTGTCGAGCTGGACGCTGCACAATCTCGCCACGGCCGACGATCGGCGCACGGCCATCGCCGAGATCGCTCGGGTGCTGCGTCCCGGAGGACGCGTCCTGTTGATCGATGTCGCGCAGGTCCGTGCTTATGCCGACCTGCTGCGCGCGCACGGATTCGAGGCGGTGCAGATCGGCGCGCCCAACTTCCTGTTCATCCTGCCGAGCCGCAGCGTTGTCGGCCGCAAGCCCGGCTGAGACCGCTAGCGGAAGCAGTACACGATGATCGCCGTCGCGATCAGCACTGCGATCGCTGCGATCTTGGCGTCACGCGGCACGCGTGGCAGATCGTCGCCGTGGCTGATCAACGCAATGCGGGCGTCTTTCGCGCTCGGGCGATCGGCCTCGCCGAGGATGAGCATCCACAGGTAGGCGAACACGGCCGTCGCCGCGCAGACCACACCGGCGATGATCGTGAAATGCAGTGTCACGATGCCGGTCTCGCGCAGGACGAACAGCGCGGCACTGAACACGTGACCGCAGATCAGGCCGCGGAACGCGGCGCGTGAACCGAGGCTGCGCATCCAGATTCCCATCAGGAAGATCGCGACCAGTGGCGAGGCGACGAAGGCGAAGACCTGCTGCAGGTAGGCCCACAAACCCTGGAAATGCCGGATGTTGGGCGCCCACAGCGCGGCGAGCAGGGTGATGACGATGGTCGCGATGCGGCCGGTTCGCACCAGCTGATCCTGCGTCATGTTCGGTCGGCGCGGTTGCACGAAGTCCAGCGTCACCAGCGTTGCCGCCGAATTCAGCGTCGCCGAGCAGGTCGACATCAATGCCGCGATCAGGCCGGCGAGGATCAGGCCCGCAAGCCCGGACGGCGCGAAATGCGTGACCAGCGCCGGGAACACCTGATCGGGATGGTCGAGGCCCGGCAGCAGCGAGATGGCCATCACGCCCGGCAGCGTCATCAGGAACAGCGGCAGCAGTTTCAGTGCGGCGGCGATCACCGACGCGTGGCTGGCGGCGCTGATGTCGCGTGCGCCGAGGATGCGCTGCACGACGTACTGGTTCATCGTCCAGTAGTAGAAGCCGACGATCGGCAGGCCGGTGAGCAGGCCGAGCCAGGGTACGCCTTCATCGTGAATTGGGCGGATCAGCGAGAGGTGATCGGGCGACACCGACGATTTCACGGCTGCCCACGAATAGTCGAACTTGCCGAACAGGATGAAGGCCAGCACCGCGGCGCCGCCGAGCAGCACGAAGGCCTGCATCATGTCGGTATAGACGACCGCACGCAGGCCGCCGGCGGCGGTGTAGATGCCGGTGAAAATGGCGATGCCCAGCGCCGTTTCCCACAAGCCCAGCGATGGTACGAACGTGGTGATGATCAGCGCGCCGCCGTAGATCGTGCCGGCGGTGTCGAGCACGATTGACAGAAACAGCGTGATCACCGACAGATATTTACGCATGCGGTGGTCAAAGCGCCGCTCCATCATCTCCGGCATGGTGTTGACGCGTGCGCGAACCAGGATCGGCAACACGAAGAACACGGTGAACATGAGCACAACGCCCGCCATCCACTCGTAGTTGGCGGCCGAAATGCCGGTGCGGTACGCCGCGCCAGGCAGTCCGATGATGGTGTCGGTCGAGACGTTGGCGGCGAACAGCGAGAAGCCGACCGCCATCGGCCCCAGCGAGCGTCCGGCGAGGAACAGGTCTTCGGACGTGGTCTTGCCGCGTGCCGCCCAGATTGCGATGGCGAGCGTCGCCAAGAAGTAGAGGGCGATCGCGATGTAGTCGAGCCCGGAAAGCTGGATCATGATGGCTGTCGTTGTTCTCCCTTTTTAAGGGAAGCACGGATGGGCAGACCATGCAAACCGCATCGGCCTGCGATGCTAGGCTTGCGGAATTTCCAGATGGGGATGACGACATGATGGTGACACCGCTGTATGCCGGACTGCTGGGCGTGTGGTTTCTGGTGTTGTCGGTGCGCGTCGTGCAAAAGCGCGCGAGCGGCATTTCTCTGGGCGACGGCGGTGATCCGATCATGCTGCGGCGTATTCGCGGCCATGCGAACTTCACCGAATACGTGCCGTTGTGCCTGTTGCTGATCGGCGTGCTCGAACTCAGTCGCGCGTCGGTCTATGTGCTGCACGCGCTTGGCCTGATGCTGTTGATCGGTCGCTTGTTGCATGGTTGGGCGTTCGCATTCAGTGAGCATTTCCGCTTCGGCCGCATGTGGGGTACGGCGCTGACATTCCTCGTGCTACTGCTCGCCTCCTTGCTCTGCGCCTGGCAGGGGCTGCGTGTGTTGCCGCTGACGTTCTGATGGCGGCAACGAACGTGGTGGCGTGTCCTTGCGGCTCCGGCATGCCGTATGGGCAATGTTGTGCGCTCTTGCATGACGGCGCGCCGGCCGCGGACGCCGAGGCCTTGATGCGTTCGCGCTATAGCGCCTACGCGCTGCGCCTGGCGCCATATCTGGTCGAGACCTGGCACCCATCAACGCGGCCGACGCTGACCACGGACGACCTGGACCCGCAGACCACCTGGTTGAGCTTGCGCATCATTGGTCATCGGCCGGCGACGCAGGGGCCGGATGCGGCCGAGGTCGAGTTCGTCGCGGTGTCACGGATTGGCGGTGGTAGCGCCCAGCGCCTGCACGAGCGCAGCCGCTTCCGCCGCGAAGCGGGACGCTGGTATTACGTCGACGGCGATATCATGGAGGCCCGCCGCCGCCGGTGAGCGGGCGTCGGAATTTACGAATCAGCGTCGGTGGCTGAAGCCGTCGACGATCGTTCATCGCAAACAAGGCATCGTTTCCCATGTCGTTCTCGTCGTTGCTGCAGCTCAAATTCGTCGACAACACCTTGCAGACCTGGCTGGTCGCAATCGGCATCACCATCGCGATCGTGCTGGCGGTCAGCGTGGTGCGTTCGCTGGTGGTGCGCCGTTTCGCACAATTCGCCAAGCGCACCGACACGTCGGTCGACGATCTCGTCGTCTATGTGGTGCGCAAGACGCATTTGTTGCTGGTCTGCTTGCCGGCATTCTGGATCGCCGGGCATTCGCTGGATTTGCCCGATCGCGGCAACGAAATCATCAAGGGCGCGGCGTCGCTGGCGTTGGTGCTGCAACTCGGCCTGTGGATCGGTGGCGCCGTCGACTTCTGGGTGGCGCAGTCGCGCGAACGTGCGATGCGCGAGAACGCCGGCGCGGCGACCAGCCTCGGTGCCATCAAATTCGTCGTCAAGCTGGTGCTGTGGGCGGTGCTGGTGCTGGTCGGTCTGGACAACATCGGCGTCGACGTCACGGCCATGGTCGCCGGTCTCGGTGTCGGCGGCGTCGCCGTTGCGCTGGCCGTGCAGAACATCCTCGGCGATCTGTTTGCGTCGCTGTCCATTGTCATCGACAAGCCGTTCGAGATCGGCGACTTCATTGTCGTCGACGATTGCGCCGGCACCGTCGAGCACGTTGGCCTGAAGACCACGCGCGTGCGCGCACTCAGCGGCGAGCAATTGGTATTTGCCAACAGCGACCTGCTCAAGGCGCGCGTGCACAACTACAAGCGCATGCGCGAGCGGCGCATCGTCTTCAAGTTCGGCATCCTCTACGAAACATCGCCGGCCCTGCTCGGCCAGGTGCCGGAAATGGTTGCCGAGATCATCAAGAATCAGGACCTGGTGCGCTTCGACCGCGCGCACTTCGCCAGCTTCGGCGATTCGTCGTACGACTTCGAGGTCGTCTACTGGATGCTGGATCCGGACTACAACAAGTACATGGATACGCAGCAAGCGATCAATCTGGGCATGGTGCGCCGGTTTGCCGACGAGGGCATCGGCTTTGCTTATCCGACGCGTACGCTGCACGTCGCCAGCCCGGTCGAGGTGCGCGGATCGCGTGCCGGCGGCGCGGCACCGGAGGCGTCGGCATGAGCACGTTGCGCGCCGAAATCATTCCGGTCACTGCCTTTCAGCAAAACTGCACGCTGCTGTGGGACACGCAGACCATGCGTGGTGCGCTGGTCGATGCCGGTGGCGAGATCGATCGATTGCTGGAACGGGCGCAGCATCACGGTGTGACGATCGAAAAGCTGCTCGTGACGCACGGGCACCTCGATCACGCCAGCGGCGTCGCCGAGCTTGCCGAGCGGCTCGGGGTGCCGATCGAAGGGCCGCATGAAGACGACGAATTCTGGATCGAAGGCCTGCCCGAAGCGGCGGCGCGTTACGGCTTTCCGCCCGCACGCAGTTTCGTGCCGACACGCTGGCTGCAGCACGGTGACGCGGTGACGGTCGGCAGCCTGACGTTCGATGTCCTGCATTGCCCCGGGCATACGCCGGGCCATGTCGTGTTCCACCACGCGCCGTCGCAGATCGCTCTGGTCGGCGACGTGTTGTTCGCCGGCAGCATCGGCCGCAGCGATTTTCCGCGTGGCAATCATGACGACCTGGTCGCGTCGATTCGCGAGCGCCTGTTTCCGCTCGGCGACGACAACCGCTTTGTGCCCGGTCACGGCCCATTGTCGACCTTCGGTGAGGAGCGTCGCAACAATCCCTTCGTGGCGGATCGCCGCTTCGGCTGAAATGTGCGCGGTTCGCGGCGGCCGGCCGTGCGGCATGTCACAAGTGGTCGCCGATGTTCGTCATCTGGGTGAACATCAGGAGATCGGGCATGCACAGCATTGATGGGCGCCGCGAAGGCGGAGCACAAGACGAGGCGGATAGCGCGGCGTTCGAGACGCATCGGGCATTCCTGATCGGCTTGGCGTACCGCATGCTGGGGTCTCACGCCGAAGCCGAGGATGTCGTCCAGGATGCCTGGCTGCGCTGGCAGGATGCCGCGAGGGGTGCGGTGCGTGTGCCGCGTGCGTTTCTCGCGAAAACCGTCACGCGTCTGTGCCTCGACCGGATGAAGTCGGCGCGAGCGCAGCGTGAGGTCTACTTCGGGCCGTGGCTGCCCGAGCCGCTGCTCGACGGTGATGTGCCGAGCGTCGACGGCCCGGCGCCGGCTGTCGAACTGGCATCTGATCTGTCTTATGCCTTCCTGCTCGCGCTCGAGCGCCTGTCACCGCTCGAGCGCGCCGCCTTTTTGTTGCACGACGTATTCGAGCTCGACTTTGCCGAGATCGCTGCAGCCTTGCAGCGGACCCCGGCCAGCTGCCGCCAGCTGGCGGCGCGCGCGCGGGAGCACCTGCGCGAGGCGCGCCCTCGCTTCGCGGTGACGGCGGACCAGGGCGAACGATTGGTGCGGGCTTTCGTTCAGGCTTCGCATTCGGGCGATGTCGAAACCCTGAAGTCGCTACTCGCCGAGGACGCGCAACTGCTGGCTGACGGGGGACGGCGCGTGGCGACGATCGGCGTGCCGATTCTGGGGCGTGCGCGTCTGCTCAAGGTCTATATGGGCATGTTGCGCAAGCATGGACCGGCACCGGATACGCGTCTGGAGTTCATGCGCATCAACGGCTTGCCGGGCGTCTTGCTGCGCACGCAGGGTGGCGTGCCGATACAGACCATCGCACTGGAGCCGGATGCCGGCGGACGCATTTGCGGGATCTACATCGTCCGTAACCCCGACAAGTTGCGGCGCTTCCTGAACGATTGAAGTGGTCAGGCTCGATTCATCGCTGAAACGCAGACTGAATGTCTGAAATGTCCACCAACACGTCAAGCGAGGGAGCCGACATGAGCGACACCAAGCCATTCGTTGCCGACATCGAGAACATTCGTCGTCGTGCGCGCCAGCACATTTACAACGGTGCCGTCACCGAAGGCTACAAGGCCGACCGCAAGACGGTGATCAAGATTCTCAATGAAGCGCTGGCGACCGAGATCGTCTGCACGCTGCGCTACAAGTATCACGCGTTCGCGGCGTCCGGCATCAACGCCAAGGCGATCGCCGCCGAATTCAACGAACATGCCGCCGAAGAGCAGCAGCATGCGGATTTGATCGCGCAGCGCATCGTGCAGCTTGGCGGCAAGCCCAATCTGTCACCGGAAGGCATCATGACCCGCAGCCACTCGGACTACGTCGAGGGCGAAGACATCGTCGAGATGTTGCAGGAGGATCTGGTCGCCGAGCGCATCGCCATCGACAGCTATCGCGAGATCATCGAATACCTGGGAAATGACGATCCGACCAGCCGCCGCGTGATGGAAGAAATTCTCGCCAAGGAAGAAGAGCACGCCGAGGATCTCAGCACGCTGCTCGAGGAGCTGGGCAAGAAAGGGGAGCCGGCACGCGAGCCGGTGCGGCGTAACGCCACGGCGCATTGATCGTCGTCAGCAGTTTTCGAAGGGCCGGCTCGTTCCGGCCCTTTTTGTTGGGCGCGCGGCGGACTAGGCTTGTACCTCTGCATAGCCGGGAGTCGCGATGAAGCTGCCGCCGCTGTTGTCCGCGCTGGGTTACGCCGGCCTGCTGCCGTTCTTCGCCGGGCCGTTGTGGATGACGCTGTCGCCGGAGACGGTGCCGGCGTGGCTGGACCCGGCGTGGCAGCGCTACGCGGGCTTCATCGCTGCGTTCATGGCTGGCAGCTTCTGGGGCGTGGCCCTGATGGTCTCCGGTAACCCGGCCGGGCTGTTCGGGGCGTGCGTCGCCGCTGCACTCCTGGTTTGCGCGTGGGCCTCGATGCTATTGCCGTCTCCATGGGCACTACTGGCGCTCGCGGTGGTTTTCATCCTGCAGGCATTGGCCGAAATCTGGCGCGAACGCGTGCTCGACCCGGTCGGCAGCTATTTTCGCCTGCGCATCACGCTGACGGTCGGTGTCGTGGCCTGCCTGATCTGGCGCCTCTGCCTGGGGTGAGCGCGCAACAAAAAGGCCCGGCACTGGCCGGGCTTTTTTGCATCACGAGAGACTCAGAACAGCTCGACATCCATCGCCATCAGCGTCGCCGAACCGGCGCGTGCGCTGCGGATCTGGTACGCCGTCTCCGGCAGCAGCTTGGCGAAGTAGAAGCGCGCGGTGGCGAGCTTGGCCTTGTAGAAGTCGCTCTCGCCCTGCTTGTCGAGTGCGACACGCGCCATGCGCGCCCACAGGTAGGCGTAGACCAGATGGCCGACGACACGCAGATAGGGCACGGCGGCGGCGCCGAGATCGTCGGGATTCTTCATCGCGTTCTGGCCGATCTCGCCGGTCAGCTTGGTGACCTTGTCGCCGATATCCATCAGCGGCTCGATGAATTCCTTCATCTCCGGCTGGTCGGCGTTGTCCTTGACGAAGCCGGCGATCAGCTTGCCGAACTTGCTGAGCTTCTTGCCGCCGTCGTGCAGCACCTTGCGGCCGATCAGGTCCAGCGACTGAATGGTGTTGGTGCCTTCGTAGATCAGGTTGATGCGCGCGTCGCGCACGTACTGTTCGACACCGGTTTCCTTGATGAAGCCGTGGCCACCGAACACCTGCATGCCGAGGTTGGTGCTTTCGAAGGCGTTGTCGGTGATGAACGCCTTGACGATCGGCGTCAGCAGCGCGACCAGATCGTCGGCGTCTTCGCGGACCTTCTCGTCCGGATGCTTGTGCGACTGGTCGATCATCAGGCCGACCCAATAGGTCAGGAAGCGTCCGGCTTCGTTGTAGGCCTTCTGCGTCAGCAGCATGCGGCGCACGTCCGGGTGGACGATGATCGGGTCGGCCGCCTTGTCCTTGAGCTTGGCGCCGGTCAGCGCGCGCGACTGCAGGCGGTCCTTGGCGTAGGCCAGCGAGTTCTGATACGCGACTTCGCCGAGGCCCAACGACTGCATGCCGACGCCGAGGCGCGCGCCATTCATCATGATGAACATGCCGCTCATGCCCTTGTGCGGCTCGCCGACCAGCCAGCCCTTGGCGCCGTCGAGGTTGATGACGCTGGTGGCGTTGGCGTGGATGCCCATCTTGTGCTCGATCGACGTGCACTTGACGGTGTTGCGCTCGCCCGGCGTGCCGTCGGCGTTCGGAATGAACTTCGGCACGATGAACAGCGAAATGCCCTTGGTGCCGGCCGGTGCGTCCGGCAGGCGCGCGAGGACGAGGTGAATGATGTTGCCCGACAGGTCGTGCTCACCGGCCGAGATGAAGATCTTGGTGCCGCTGATCGCGTAGCTGCCGTCGGCGTTCGGCTCGGCCTTGGTGCGGATGATGCCGAGGTCGGTACCGGCGTGCGGTTCGGTCAGACACATCGTGCCGGTCCATTCGCCGGACACCAGCTTCGGCAGATAGGCCTGCTTCAGCTCGTCGTTGCCGCGCGCGATCAGCGCTGCGTAGGCGCCGTGCGACAGGCCGGGGTACATGGTCCAGGCCTGGTTGGCCGAGTTCAGCATCTCGAACAGCACATTGTTGACCAGCTCCGGCAGGCCCTGGCCGCCGAAATCCGGATCGCACGACAGCGCCGGCCAGCCCTGCTCGCAGTACTGGGCATAGGCTTCCTTGAAGCCCTTGGGGGCGGTGACGACGCCGTCGCCGACATAGGTGCAGCCTTCCTCGTCGCCCGACTGGTTGAGCGGGAAGATCACGTTGGCGGCGAACTTGCCGGCTTCCTCGATGATCGAATCGACGGTTTCGGCGTCGATGTCGGCATGTTGGGGCAGCGCCTTGAAGGCGGCTTCAACGTTCAGCATCTCGTGCAGGACGAAGGCCATGTCGCGCTGCGGCGGGGTGTATTGCGGCATCGAAAAACTCCGAAGGTAAAAACGAATACGGATGGAATGCCCCAGCGTGGGGCGCCCGAAAGTCAGGTCCATACTGTAGCGTATGTTTGACCTTCGGTGCACGACGACACGGATGAACGCGCATGAAAAAAGGGGCGGCACGGGCCGCCCCTTTTCGTTGCTGCATTGGCGTGGGCTTTTAGTGCATCAGACGCAGGCCGCGACGGCGACGCAGGAGCGCGAAGCCGGCGAGGACGCTGAGCAGGCCGGAGCCGAGCGCGCCGCCGTTGTTGCCATTGGTCGCCGCACTGCTGCCGCCCGACGAGCCGGAGCCGCCGGTGGTGGCACCGCCGGTGGTCGAGCCACCGCTGGCAACGGTCTGCACCTGCGCCTTGGCGGCCTGCGGCGAGACGTTGTTGGCGCTGTCGGTGACCGTCAGCGACGGCGTGAAGGTGCCGACCGTGGTGTAGACGTGCGAGGTGGTGGCCGTGGTCGTGGTGACCGGATTCGAGCCGTCGCCGAAGTCCCAGGTGTAGCTGGAGATTTCGTTGCCGTCGGCGCCGAACGAGCGTGAGCCGTCGAAGGTCACGGTCAGCGGCACCGAACCGCTGGTCGGCGTCACGATCATCGCTGCGACTGCGTGGTCGGAGCCGGTCACCGTGACGCTGGTGGTCGGCGTGATCGTCACGGCATCGGACGTCGCGGTGCTGCCGTCGGCGTCGGTGATGACGAGCTTGGCATCGAACGAGCCGGCCGCCGGGTAGGTGTAGCTGACCGTCGGCGAGGTCGTGACAACCGGGTCGGTACCGTCACCAAAGTAGAACGTGTACTGGGTGATCGCGGCGCCATCGCTGGCCAGGGTCGAGTCGGAAGCGTCGAACGTCACCTGCAGCGGCGTCGGACCCGTGGTCTGCGAGGCCGAAAGCTTCGCGACCGGGCCGGTCGTCGTGCCGGTGTCGCCACCCGTGGTGCTGCCGCCAGTGGTATCGCCGCCGGTGGTGTCACCGCCCGTCGTGCCGCCGCTCGTGTCCGTGTCGCAGGTCTGCTTGGTCACGTAGGCGGTGCCGGTGTAGGCATAACCCGGCGTCGGGTTCGTGTACGGCGTGACTTCGACCGTGTAGTCGCCGGCCGGCGGGGCCGAGCCGACGCCGTTGGCCGACGCGAAGTTCACTTCCTCATAGGTGGTGCTGCCCTGCGCCGACGTCTGCGCAGTGCCCGACGGCGGCGTCACCGTCATGTCGAGATCGACCGACGAGCTGGCCCAGTCGACGCGGACGCGCAGGCCGACGATGCTGCTGTCGTCCGGCAGCGTCACCGTGTGGTCGACCGGCGAGGCGCCGATGCCGAGCAGGCCGACGCCGACGGTGCCGTCCCAGGTGGTCAGCTCGGTTTCTTCGGTCGTGCAGGACGCGTCGCTGCCGCTGCTGCCGCTGTCGTCCGTCGCGCCGTAGCCGACGACGGTCACGCTGCCGGCGGCCGGTGCATCCGGATCGGCCGGGCAGCTGTCCGGACCGGCCGGCAGGGCGGCGTTGACGGCGCTGATGTCGAACGAGCCGAAGCCGGTCGTGTAGTCCCAACCCGGTGTTGCGATCCACAGGCCGTTGGTGCCGAGCACCACGTCATGGAAGCCGGTCGCGGTGGAACCGTCGCTGAGCGCGTAGATCAGCGGCGCGGCGAAGGTCATGGTGTTGCAGCGCGCGCTCTGCAGGCGTGCCCACGAACCGGCCGCCAGCGGCGACGCGAGACTGGTACCGCCGTAGACGGAGCCGGTGTCGCCCCCGACGACGATCGACGCGCCGGTGTTCGGGTCGGCATCCATTGCGATGTCCGGGACCGCGCGCAAGCCGGCGACCGTTGCCAGCAAGGCGACGCCCGACTGCCAGTCTGGCGCCGGTTCGAAGTAGCTGGTGCCACCGCCGCCGGCGTCCCACGACAGCTCGCTGACGTAGTTGTAGCCACTGTCGGACAGCAGCGTCGTGCCGCCGACGGCGACCACGTACGGCGACGAGGCCGGGTATTCGGCGCTGATCGGGCCGGAGTCCGGCAGGCCGAGATTGATCAGCACGGTGCAGGCCGCACCGGCGTCGCCGCTCGACGCGAACCAGGTCTGGCCCTGGGCGGCGGCCTGCATGAACGAGGCGTCGCTGGCGGCTGCGCCACCGTCGATCGCGTAGAGCACGTCGCAACCGCCGTACGACATGTTGCCGATCGGCGACCGGTTGTCCTGCGCAAACTGATTGGTGGCGAGCAGCAGGTCACCGTTGCTCAGCGACGCGGAGTTGTAGAAGACGATTTCCTTGAGGTCGCCGGCGATGCCACTCGACGACTGACTGTCGAGTGCCCACTCGCCGTCACCGCTGGTGTCGGTGCCCGGCGCCTGGACGTTGACGATGCGCACCGGAACCTGCGGCAGGCCGTTGATCTCTTCGTACTGGCGCAGGTCGCTGACGACCTGTGACAGATCGTCGCCGGCGCTGGAGATGGCCAGCGACGTGCCTGAACCGGTCGGCGTCGTGCCCGCGTTGTAGACCGTCTGGTACTCCGAGGCGTTGTAGCTGAAATTCAGGGCCGGCAGGGCATTGGTCGTGACGTCAGCCTTGCTGTGATGCGTGGTCATCGTCGACAGGCTGTCGAGACCGACGACGCTGCGCACCAGGCCGCTGATCGAATCCGGAACCTGCGCGGTGGTGATGTTGCTGTACGCGGTCTTGCCGTTGAACGAGAACTGCTTGATCGTCGTATTGAACGCCTTCTGTGCAACAGCGGCGGTGCCGCTGGCGCTGATCAGCGTACGGCCGGGCTGGATCACGACATTCGTGAAGCCCATGCTGTTCAGGTAGTTCGCGACCTTCTGCGCATCGGCGGTGGTCGGCGCGTAGCGTTCGGTGAACTCGCCGGTCTTCAGCACCGTGCCGTACGACAGCGAGCCGACCGTGTGCTGGTCCTTGATGTACTGCTTGAGTTCCGCCTCGTTGCGTAGATTGAGCGAGACGACGACGCGCAGCGGCTGCACGTTCTTGACCGCGCTCAGTCCAATGCTGGACTTGAATGGAAAGCCCTTGGTGGCGGTATCGACCCAGGCGTGGGCCATGCCGCTCGCTCCGAGCAGGGCCACCGCGGCGGCGCTGCCCAGCAGGCGATGTGTGTAACGACGATGTTCGGACATCTGATGAACTCCCTGAATTGAGAAAACAGCCGACCCCGTGGCGCAGGCCAATGCCCGCACCGATTGATGTGCTTCGAAAGAAGAGCCCCGACCCTGTGGCGCACGACATTGGTGCCGTGGCCTGGAATCACCTCACCCCGTTCCCGATCCGGTGTCCGGACGGGGACCTGGTTTTGCTTGTCGCCCCCTTTTCGCAAAACTGACTCGACGGTCAGCATACGAGCGCAAGCGCAAGGTGGGTGCCAGTAAAAACGCCCAATTCGCGATTTTCTGGGGGTATACCCACGGCATTGAGTTGAATTTCCTACTCGAAGTGTGGCCCAGTGGGGCTGCCGCTCATCCGTGTCCCGACACCGTTTGTCAGATTTTCTGTACCGGACGGCGCAGTTTTGGGGTGCCACGCGCAAAGACACGAAAAAGGCCTCCCGTTTTCACGGGAGGCCTCGGTACCGCACTGAGTTGGTGCTTTGCTATCGAGCCTTATGCCGCCTTCGCCTCTTCCTGGGGCGCCGACGTGCGGATCAGGTGGTCGAACGCCGACAGCGCGGCCTTCGATCCCTCGCCCATTGCAATGACGATCTGCTTGTACGGCACGGTCGTGACGTCGCCGGCGGCAAACACGCCGGGGAGCGAGGTCTGTCCGCGGATGTCGATCTCGATCTCGCCACGCGGCGACAGCGTCACGCCGCTGTCCTTGAGCCATTCCGTATTCGGCAGCAGGCCGATCTGCACGAACACCCCTTCAAGCTCGACCTTCCTGGACTCGCCGCTGACGCGATCCTTGTACGTCAGCGCGCCGACCTGCTGCCCGTCGCCGAGCACCTCGGTGGTCTGCGCCGACGTGATGACGTCGACGTTCGGCAGGCTGTGCAGCTTGCGCTGCAGCACGTCGTCGGCGCGCAGCTTGCTGTCGAACTCGAGCAGCGTGACGTGCTTGACGATGCCCGCGAGGTCGATGGCTGCTTCGACGCCGGAGTTGCCGCCGCCGATCACGGCGACGCGCTTGCCCTTGAACAGCGGTCCGTCGCAGTGCGGGCAGAACGTCACGCCCTTGTTGCGATACTCCTGCTCGCCCGGCACGTTCATGTTGCGCCAGCGTGCGCCGGTCGACAGCACCACGGTCTTGGCCTTCAGCGAGCCGCCGTTGGCGAACTGGATCTCGATCAGGTCCTTGCCGGCAATCAGCTTCTCGGCACGCTGCAGGTTCATCAGGTCGACGTCGTAATCCTTGACGTGCGCCTCCAACGCGGCACCAAGCTTCGGGCCTTCGGTGGCCTGTACCGAGATGAAGTTTTCGATGGCCATGGTGTCCAGCACCTGGCCGCCGAAGCGTTCGGCCGCGACGCCGGTGCGGATGCCCTTGCGCGCGGCGTAGATCGCCGCCGCCGCACCGGCCGGCCCGCCACCGACGACCAGCACCTCGAACGGTGCCTTGTCATTCATCTTCGCCGCTTCACGCGCGGCCGAGCCGCTGTCGAGCTTGGCGACGATTTCTTCGACGCCCATGCGGCCCTGCGCGAAGTTCTCGCCGTTCAAAAAGACCATCGGCACCGACAACACCTTGCGCGCTTCGACTTCCTCCTGGAACAGCGCGCCGTCGATGGCAACGTGGTGAATGTTCGGGTTCAGCACCGACATCAGGTTCAACGCCTGCACGACGTCCGGGCAGTTCTGGCAGCTCAGCGAGAAATAGGTCTCGAAACGGTATTCGCCGTGCAGATCCTTGATCTGCTCGATGACCTCCTGCGACAGCTTCGACGGATGACCGCCGACCTGCAGCAGCGCCAGCACCAGCGAGGTGAACTCGTGGCCCATCGGGATGCCGGCGAAGCGCAGATCGATCGGCTGGCCGGGGCTGCTCAACGAGAACGACGGCTTGCGCTGATCGTCGTCGCGATGGACCACCAGGGCGATCTTGTCGGAAAGCGAGCTCAGCTCATTGAGCAGCTCCAGCATTTCCTGCGAGCTGGCGCCGTCGTCGACGGACGCCACGATCTCGATCGGCCGGGTGACCTTTTCGAGATAGGCCTTCAACTGCGATGTGAGATTGGCGTCCAACATGGACTTCTCCTGCGGCGTTTGGGGGAATCTGGGGGTAATGAATCGAAAAAACAGGCGACCTCGCCCGGCCCGGGGGAACCGGGCGAGGTGCCACTACCGCGATACGCGATCCCGAAGGATCACGCGGCCCGTCGTGAACGGACCGCGCCGGGGCGACCTTAGATCTTACCGACCAGGTCGAGCGACGGGGCGATGGTCTTGGCGCCGTCCTTCCACTTGGCCGGGCAGACTTCACCCGGATGCGCGGCGGTGTACTGCGCGGCCTTCAGCTTGCGCAGCGTTTCCGTCACGTCACGGGCGATCTCGTTGGAATGAATTTCCAGCGTCTTGATGATGCCTTCCGGGTTGACGATGAAGGTGCCGCGCAGGGCCAGACCTTCTTCCTCGATGTGCACGCCGAAGCCGCGCGTCAGCTGATGCGTCGGATCGCCGACCAGCGGGAACTTGGCTTTGCCGACCGCCGGCGAGGTTTCGTGCCACACCTTGTGCGAGAAGTGCGTGTCGGTGGTGACGATGTAAACCTCGGCGCCGGCCTTCTGGAACTCGGCGTAGTTGTCGGCGGCGTCTTCGACTTCCGTCGGGCAGTTGAAGGTGAAGGCCGCCGGCATGAAGATCAGGACCGACCACTTGCCTTTCAGGGTCTCGTTGCTGACCTCGATGAACTTGCCGTTGTGGAAGGCCTGCGTCTTGAACGGCGGGACTGGGGTGTTGATCAGCGACATCGGATAAATCCTCTTGAGGTCGTGTGTGGAGTACAGAGACCCCATGCTAGGGGGATTTATTCAATTTGCAAAATTGATTGTGGTCATGCCTCCGATTAAGAAAATTGATGGAGCGTGATCCCATCGCGCGGGTGCTGCTATTGCGGCCGGCACGAAAAAGGGCCGGCAAAAGCCGGCCCCGGGGGCTGCCGCTACGGGTTCAGGCCGCCTTGCCGAACGTGCCGCTCTGATAATCGAAGATCGCCTGCTCGATCTCTTCGCGGGTGTTCATGACAAACGGGCCGTACTGCACGATGGGCTCGCGCAGCGGCCGCGCGGCGAGCAGCAGCACGCGCGCGCCCTGCGGGCCGGCGTCGATCTGCACGGTGTCACCGGCGTCGAGCGCGCCGGCCGCGCGGTTCGGCAGCGGCTTGCCGGCGATCTTCGCCTCGCCGTCGTAGACATAGACGAAGGCGGTGCGCGTATCGGCCAGCGGCTGGCGGAAGCTCGCACCCGGCGCCAGCCGCACGTCGAGATACAGGGGCTCGGTCGTGAGCGGCGCCGCAGCCGGACTGACCGGGCCGTCGACGTGCTGGTCACCGGCTTCCAGCGTGCCGGCGATGACGTGAACCTCGACCCCGCCACCGAGATCGACGGCCGGCACGTCGGTGGCCGGAATGTCGCGATAGCTGGCCGGCTTCATCTTCTCGGCGGCCGGCAGGTTGATCCACAGCTGGAAGCCGCGCATGCGGCCTTCGGTCTGCTGCGGCATTTCCGAATGAATGATGCCGCGCGCGGCGGTCATCCACTGCACGCTGCCCGGTTGCAGGTCGCCGGTGTTGCCGAGGTGGTCGCGGTGCTGCAGGTGGCCGTCGAGCATATAGGTCACCGTTTCGAAGCCGCGGTGCGGGTGCGACGGGAAGCCGGCGAGGTAATCATCCGGATTATCCGAATAGAACTCGTCGAGCATCAGGAACGGGTCGAGATACAGGCCGCGCTGGCTGCCGATGCTACGGCGCAGCTTGACGCCGGCGCCATCGGACGTGGCGACGGACGGAATCACGTGGCGAAGGGGGCGAACGGTGCTCATGGTGAACTCCTGTTGCGGGCACGACCGCCGCGGGGGATCGACGGCCGTGCCCGACTTTCGGGACTTAGGACTTGCGACGCAACTGGTCGAGACTCAGTCGACCGGCGCCGTTGGCGACGAGGAACAGGAAGCCGCCGGCGATCGACACGTTCTTGAGGAACATGATCTGGCTGGTCTGGTCGCCGCCGTCGTGAAAGATCAGCGCGGTGACGATGCTGAAGCCGGCCAGGATCAGCGCGACCGGCCGCGTGAACAGTCCCAACGCGATGGCGATACCGCCGCCGAGTTCGAGCAGGATCACCAGCGGCAGCAGGCCGCCGGGCACGCCCATCGACGCCATGTAGGCCTGCGTGCCGGCGTAGCCGTGCAGCTTGCCCCAGCCGGCGGTGACGAACAGCACCACCATCAGAATGCGGCCGACGAGGTCCGCGTAGGGGCGGGTCGTGTCAAAGAACTTGTCCATGTTGCGTCTCCTGATCCGGTTGTCGATTACAAGGCCAGCGCGCCGATTGCGTCAGTCGCGGCGGCCAGGGCGGTCTTCTTCTGCTCATCGCCGAGGTTGAGGCCTTCGGCGTAAACGAAGTCGATGTCGGTGATGCCGATGAAGTTGAGGAAGCTGATCACGTACGGCGTCTGCGTGTCGGCCGGCGTGCCCTTGTAGAGGCCGCCGCGCGCCGCGAACACATAGGCCTTCTTGCCGCTGACCAGGCCTTCCGGGCCGTTGGCGGTGTAGCGGAAGGTGATGCCGGCGCGGGCGATGTGATCGAAGTAGGCTTTCAGCGTCGACGGAATGCCGAAGTTGTACATCGGCACGCCGAGCACGATGACGTCGGCGGCCTTGAGCTCGTCGATCAGTTCCTGGCTGGCGTCGGCGTGCGCCTGCTGATCCGGCGTGCGCGCTTCCGGCGGCGTGAAGAACGACTTGACGCGATCGGCCGACAGATGCGGCAGCGGCTCGGCGCCGACGTCACGGACGACGACCTTGCCGTCCGGATGGGCGGCCTTCCAGCGCGTGACGAATTCGTTCGCCATCGCGGTCGAGTTGCCGTAGTCGGAGAAAACGCTGCTCTTGATCTGAAGCAAAGTGGTCATGGCGCACATCCCTGGGCAAAGCCCGTTGGTCAGAAAGTGATGCCATTAAATGATTGCTTTGTTCGATAAAAAAGCGGAATTTATCGGCCATATATATCGAAAGGATCGATATGTCTCAGCCCAAGATCAGCCTGGAGCAGTGGCGGGCGCTGACCGCCGTCGTCGAGTCCGGCGGTTATGCCCAGGCCGCAGAGAGCCTGCACAAGACGCAGTCGACGATCACTTATGCGGTGCAGAAGATCGAGACCCTGCTCGGCGTTCGCATCTTCGAGATCCAGGGGCGCAAGGCGCAACTGACCCGCGACGGCGAGCTGCTGTACCGGCGCGCGCAGACGTTGCTGTCCGAGGCCACGGCGTTGGAGCGCGGTGCATCGAGCATGGCCGCCGGCTGGGAGGCCGAAGTGCGCCTGGCGGCCGAGGTGGTGTTTCCGACCTGGCTGCTGCTGCGCTGTTTCGCGCGCTTCGCCGAGGAGCGGCCGGATACCCGCGTCCAGGTTTACGAGACCGTCCTTGGCGGTACCGACGAGGCACTGATCGAGCGGCGCGTCGATTTCGCGATCGCCGGCCATGTGCCCGGCGGCTTTATTGGCGATTCGCTGATGCGGGTGCGCTTCGTCGCCGCCGCGCACCCGGACCACCCGCTGCATCAGCTGGGCCGCGAGCTGACGCATCGTGACCTGCGCCCTTACCGGCAGCTGGTGATTCGTGATTCGGCCCACAACCGCATCCGCGAATCGGGTTCGTGGCTGGGCGCCGAGCAGCGCTGGACGGTGTCGCACAAGGCGACGCAGATTGCCGCAGCGAAGATGGGCCTGGGCTTCGCGTGGTTCGCCGAAGACACGATACGGGCCGAGCTGGAAAGCGGGCAGCTCAAGCGTCTGCCGATGCGCGAGGGCGGCGAGCGTCACATCGAGTTGTATCTGGTGTTCGCCGATCGCGATTACCCGGGGCGCGGTGCCTGGCGCCTCGCCGAGATCATTCGCGAGCAGATCAAGGGGATGCACGCACTCAAGGCGCGCGTCGAGCGCGGCGAAGCGCCGCCGCCCGAGGATTGCGGGGTGTCGAACTAGGCGGCCGCCCGCGTCACTCAGAGCTGACGCTGATCGACAGGTGGCGGCGTGTATTGGTACAGCCAGGTTTCGGTCAGCGGCTTGCCGTCGAGCCGCAGATAGAGGCGGATGTCGATCGGCTCGCTGCTATCGTCAGGCACCAGGTCGAACATCGCGCGCCAGCCGTTGATCGCGTCGAGCGGGCGGGCCGAGACGATCTCGACGCGGCCACGCGACGGCTCGATGACCGCTTCGACCTTCGCATCGCGCGGCAGGTCGGTCAGCGGGCCGCCGGCAAAGTCGACCGCGAAGCGCCACGAGAAATATCGGCGCGGCTGGCCGACCACGCCGCCGAGCCCGGTGCGCGTCGCGCGCGTCGTGCCCAACGGTGGCTGATACGGAGGGTGCGCGCCCCAGCTCAGGCGGTAGGCATAGCGATACTCCTGTCCTGGCTGCAGCGGGTCTTTCGGTTTCCAGAACGCGACGATGTTGTCCGAGGTTTCGTCCGCCGTCGGAATCTCGACGAGCATCACCACGCCCGGTCCCCAATCTTCCTTGGGTTCAACCCAAACCGACGGGCGACGATCGTAGAACACGCCGTCGTCCTGGTAGTGGTCGAAATTTCGATCGCGCTGCATCAGGCCAAAGCCGTGCGGATTGTCGTCGAAGAACGAATTGACGTGGACCGCCGACGGATTGACCAGCGGCCGCCAGATCCACTCGCCGCGTCCGTTCCAGATCTGCAGCCCGTCGGTGTCGTGAATCTCCGGGCGCCAGTCGTGCGCGACGCGCCGGTCGTTCTCGCCGCATTCGAACATGCTGGTCAGCGGTGCGATGCCGATGCGCTCGATCGGCTTGCGCAAATACAGCGCCGTGTCGATGTCCATGACGAAGCTGTCGCCGGGCGTGAGAATGAAGCGGTACGCGCCCGTCACGCTGGCCGAATCGAGCAGCCCATAGACCGTCACCGATGTTGCCCCCGCAGCAGGCCGTTCGAGCCAGTAGGCGACGAAGGTCGGGAACTCTTCGGGGCGCGGCAAACCGCAGTCAACCGCGAGGCCGCGCGCCGACTGGCCGTACTGCTTCTCGCCGCCGACCGCACGAAAGTACGACGCCCCCTGAAACGCCGCGACGTCGCGCTGGAAGTCGTCGCCGTAGTAGAGGCGAAAGCCGGCGAAGCCGAGGTCGGCCGGCAGCGAGCCTGGTTTCACGCCGCTCTTGCCGTAGTCGAACATCGCGCTGTCGTAGGCGATCTCGGTGGCGCGACCGTCGACGACCTCGAACAGATGCACGGGCGTGCGGACCGTGAAGCCGAGATGGAAGAAGCGCGCCTGGAAGTCGAGGTGCTCGTCGCGCCACAGCGAGTGGCCGTCGCGAAAGCGGATCGACTGCCAACGATCCCAATCGAGTCCTGCGATCGGCTTCGGCAACGTAGTCGGCGGCGGCTGCCAGGGCTTGCCCGCCATCGCGCGCGCGCGGCCCTTGAGCTTCGCGTAATCGAACGGGTGAGGGTGGCCGAGTGGCTTGAGTTCGTCAGCATCGGCGCGTAAGGACAGAAAGGCGGACAGCGACGGCAGCGCCGTCGCCGTCAAGGCTGCCGTCGACTTCAGCAGTTCGCGCCTGTTCATGCGTGTGTTCCCCTCGTGCGCCGTCGCGGCGTTCTCCGTCATATTTCTGGCGCCGATCATACGTGGGCCTCGGCGTTGGCGCGCAGTGTGCGCTGTGTGCAGATGAGCGGTCGGTGAACGATGCCGGCCGGTGACGTGCTTCGGTGATAGCTGGCAAAGGAATTGCTTGAATTCAAGCGTCGACCTGCGGAAAGGAGGTGCGTGATGCAAGCGCCGGATTTCGCCCAGGTCAGCGCGCAGGCGCTGACGCCACGCGATTTGGTCTTTCTGTTCGAGCACTTCCCGGTGCCCGGCATTGATGCCGTAGAGGCGGCGCAACGCGTCATCGAACGACCATCGACGCTCGACTCGATGCTCGAAGCCGATTACGTGTTCGACGCGATTCACGATCGGCAGACGCTGTGGCTGGAAGTGTCGCCACAGTTGTTCTTCAACGTCATGCTGCGCCACTGCCTGCCATCGGGGCCGCGTGAGTCCGGCGAGCGGCAAGCCATCCACTACCTCGCCAATCTGCTGGGACTGTTCACGCACGCCGAACGGCTCTACCGCGTCACGCGCAACGACGCGGATGCCTACCAGTATCTTGTCGATCTGGTCGCCGCCGCCTCGCAAGCCGGACCCGAACGCGGTTTTCTCGTGCACTCGCACATCGGCAACTTCGCGATGTTCACCGCCGGCATCCGCGCCGAATGGGTCGAGCACCGGCACCGCTACAAGCGGCGCCCGGTGACCGTCGAGTACTACTGCAAGATGGGCTGCTCGTACTACTTCCGTGCCTCACGACATCCGCTCGCCAGCGAATTTGGTGTGCAGCAGGTGTTCCGTGAACTGGCCGAGCGCTTCGGCTATTACCGAGATGGTCTGGCGAACATGGCACGCACCTACCTTGGCCACAGTCAGTCACCTGCAATAAGCGGGGTGTAGTCCTCCGGGAAGACGACGCTCTGCGGCGCGTTATGGGGTCGTGGTCTCGCGTAGTGCCGATATCAAGCGTGCGGGGCGAGGCCAAGGTCATAGCGAGCACTGCTGGCTTTTGCTGAAACTGCCGGTTCGGAGGCGCCGGGGTGACGCAGGAGAGCGCCCAGGAATTGATCGTTCTCTTCAGGGGTGCCAACCGAGACGCGAATGAAGCTGTCGTAAGGCGTCTCCATCCACGGCTTGACGATGACCCCGGCCTTGAGGAGATCTCGAGCGACGCACTCACTCGATCGGCCGGTCTCTACGAACAGGAAATTGCCTTCTGAAGGCGCGACACGCAGACCCGACTGCCGCAGGCGATTGGCGACGCGCTCGCGCTCGGCGACGATCTGCCGCACGCTGCCCTGCATCCACCCCGGATCGGCGAGTGCGGCCAGCGCCGCCGCTTGTGCGGAGGCATTCACATTGAAGGGCGTCTTTGCGGCCGCTAGCATTCGAGCAATTGGGGCGCTGGAGCAGACGGCATAGCCGACCCGCAGCCCCGCGAGGCCGAAGGCCTTGGAGAATGTGCGCAGGACGATGTACGGACGGCCGGATTCGCGTAGCAGTGACAGCCCGTCGGGGATGACTTCAGAAGTGAATTCGTAGTACGCCTCGTCAAGAACGAACATCGTCGAGTCGGGCGTCGCGGAGACGAGGCGGCGCAGCTCCTTGTGATTGAGTGCGGCGCCCACGGGATTCCACGGCGAAGGCAGAAATAGCAGATGCGGCGAACGTGCGAGCGCTCGCTCCAGGCCGATGATGTCGAACTCAAAGCTCGGCGTCATCGGCACCTTTTCAACTTTTGCGCCGACCGCGAGCGGTTCGATCTCATGTAGGCCGAAGCACGGCGAAACGGTCAATGCCGTGGCATCGGGCCGCAGGAAAGCGCGCGCTGACGCCGCGATCATTTCCTCTGATCCGTTGCCAATGACGAGCTTGTCCGGGCTCACACTGAGGTGTTCTGACAGTGCGAGCCGGAGACGGTGACAGCCGGGATCGGAGTAGCGCCAGGGCTCGACGGCCTCCAGCGCTTTTGATACCGACGGCGAACATCCGTATGGGTTTTCGTTGCTGGCCAGTCGCGCGATGGTTTTAAGACCGCTCGCGGCCTGTGCAGCCTCGGGGCCGAGTCCGGCGTTGTACTTAGGCAGCGAGGCAACGTGAGGATTGAAATATACGTCTGGCAAGGTCGAATTCACTTTGGTTGCCAATGGCCGGGGTTCCACGTGAGGGGGCGGGCTTTTGGGTGGCCGACGGCGGCTTCAGTAAAGCGGTGAGCACGAGGCTCACCGCTATCGATGCAGCTACCGCTCGAGCGCGAGCGCGAGTGCGATTGTTGCGAATATCTCGCTGTTGAATACGGAAGCAGGGCTGCGTTCTCGCTTAGAAAAACTGCGAAGACGGGCTGCCGAAGTCGTCATTCGTCGCGAATTACGGCGTGACGCCGTTGACGATCCTGAGCTTTTGCACGCGATGGTCTTCCGACGTGTAGATGTTGCCCTTGAGGTCGAATTCCATTTGGTGATTGCGGTGGTACTCACCCGCCCAGGTTCCGTAATGGCCGAAGCGTGCGACCTCCGAGAGATCCGAGCGACGCAGAATGACGGTCTGAAAGTTTCCCGGATCGTTCATCACCATGAAAGTCTGCTTCTCGTCGGGCCAAAGACTGACGTTACCGACAGACCCGGAACCACGCGTCATCGGCTCGTAGACGTGCTCGGTTACGAAGGTGCCGTCCTTTTTGAAGACCTGCAGGCGATCATTGAGGCGGTCGCAGACGTATACGAGACCATCCTTGGCGATTCGAATGCAGTGAACGAGATTGAACTGCTTCGGAAGGGTCGGTCCGCCATCGTACCTGGGGATCTTGAGGTCGGTCGGCGGCTTTCCATAGGCGCCCCACTGCCGCTTGAACTCGCCCGTGTCGGCATCGAAGACGATGACGCGATGATTGCCGTATCCGTCGGCGATGAAGGCCTCATTGGTCGCGGGGTCGACATCGACGGCGGCGGCGCCGCTCAGCATCGTCGTGTCGAGACTTCCCTTGGAGGGCCCCTTGCCGCCGATCTGCAGCAGAAACTTCCCGTCCGGGCTGAATTTCAGGTAGAGGCCGTCCGGCGGGCTGCCGTCGGCGGCGACGCGCGTCTGGCTGCCACCGATCCAGATATTCCCTTTGTAGTCGACGTACAGCCCATGGCCCGCTGTCGGCCAGTCATAACCTTGAACCTTCGCGTCCTCCGGGCCGCCCCAGGCTCGCAGCACGTTTCCGGCTTCATCGAATTCGATGATCGCTGGAGCCGCCACGCAACACTTGCCAGTGGGCGGGTTCTGTGCCGCTCCAAGTGCGTACTTCGGCACCAGCTCCGGGCTGTGGTAGAGCCACAAATGGTTGTGAGCGTCGACATAAATGCCGTTAATGAGGCCTAGTGCCCAGTGGTTGGGCAATGGCAGTTTCGGCCAACTGGTGTCGAGCGCGTACTCCGGAACCTTGGGGGCGTCCGGCTCGGCGGCGTGGGTTGTACAGGCCAGTAGTGCCAGGGCGGTGCCCATGACCCACTTAGCAAATGAAAATCGCATGAGCTGAAATCTCCGAAAAAACATGGCGGATGAAAGCGCTCGCCAAAAGATCAAAAAGCGCGGAGCGGCGAACCGCCCCGCGACTTGGGGGACCACCACTTAGAACTTTGCGCGAAGGCCGATCGTGAAGGTGCGGCCGAGTACGTCGTACAGCTGTGCGTTGGATGACGGCATCGTGTAGTTGTAACCGCCCGGGTTCGGCGCGACGATCGGCGGGTCACGATCAAAAACGTTGCGAACGTTCACGAAGCTCTCGACATCGGCGTCTGTGAACGGCAGTGTGTAAGTCACTGACGCGTCCCAGAAGATCGAACTCGGGATGTGGTTGTCGCTGACGGTTACCTGCTTCGTTGTCGATGTCGGGCAATTCGTTGAGCACTCGATCCAGTCGTTGTCGTAGACGCCGGAGCTGATCCCGCGTGCCATGACAGAGCCGCGGAATGCGCTGACGGCGTAATTGATCGACGCGTTCCACTTCCAGCTCGGCGGGCCGTACGAGGTGTTCTGGCCTGCGGTGTCGTCGACGACGCCGTCAATGTTCGAAGCCATCTTCTGATAGTTCGTGGCCAGCGCACGGATTTGCACAACGCCGGGAATCGCCGCGATGATCGCGCTCGGCCGGAAGCGGTATGACGCTTCATAGTCGATGCCGCGAGCCTTGAGCGTCGTGTAGTTGAACGGAACACGGCGGACCACATCGATGCTTTGCGAGCCGTCGTCGGCGAAGTCGATGGCCGAGCAGAACGTCGTTTGCCCCTCGTAGCATCCGTCGATGATGTCTTGCGTCGCCGGCAGGCCGATCGCGTCGTCGATATCGATTCTCCAGTAATCGATCGACAGCGCAAAGCCCGGCAGGAAGCGCGGCGTCAACACTACGCCGCCGCCGAAGCTGTCCGCCTTTTCCGGGGTCAGCTCGGAGTTTCCGATGCGCGGCGAGGTGATGTACTCGGTTTCGTTGCTGCGCCACGGGTTTTCGATTGCCGGTGCGCCACCGCCGCCATTGCTGAACAGCTCTTCGAGGTTCGGTGCACGGATATCGCGCGACAGGGTGGTACGGAAGCGGACGTCGTCAACCGGTGTCCAGTTCAGGCCCAGCTTCCAGGTCTGAACGCTACCGGACGTGCTGTAGTCGGTCTCACGGAATGCGCCGCTGAGGTCAAGCGCCTTGAGGGCCGGGAGGTCTTTGGCGAGCGGAACGACCGCTTCCAGAAATGCTTCCTTGACGTTGTAGCTGCCTTTGCTGACCTGATAGCCGCCGACCCACCAGTCCTGAGTCGGCGACAGCTCATCGTTGCGGCCCTTGCCGATGGCTTCCATGCGCCATTCGACGCCGGTGGCGATCGATACATCTCCGGCCCAGGTCGCGAACGGCGTGCCGTTGACCGTAAAGGCGGCGACATCCTGCGTCATTTGCTGCTTTCGCCACATCGTCGTGCCGTTGCCGGTCACATAGTCGATGGCCCCCTGCGTGTTGACCCCGATGCCAAACGGGTTGTAGGGCTTGCAGCCGTTGGTCGGGTCGGTAAGCGTGGAGCGGCAGACCGCCGCACCTGTATCCGGATCAATGACGGAGTCGTACGCCAGGTCCAGGTACGGGTTGTAGTACATCCCCTTTGCGACACTTTTGAACTCCGAAATGTCGTGCTGGTAAGACGTACTCCAGGTCCAGGTGCCGCCGAACTTGCCCTGCGCGCCGACCAGCAGGCTGGCGACTTCTCGATCGTTTGTCGCGTCGACGATCGGAAGGTCGGTGTGCATGCTGCCGTAATGGAACGTGCTGACCCCTTGCGCGATCATCGCCTCACGAATGCTTTCTGGCAGGAAGGCATTGTCGACGCTGAGGGTGATGCTGCCGGTGTCTTCGAGCGAAAACGCATAGTTGTGGTTGCGATCGCGCGAGTACGAGGCTTGCGCGAAGATATTGACGTCTTCCGTCAGGTCCCAAGAGCCGCGTGCGAAGAAGCTGGCGGTCTTCGAGCCACCGAGCAGACTGCTGCCTGCGCGCGTGCCGCGAACTTGGGTCAACTTCCAATCGCCGCCATGCATGTCGGGGTCGGATACGAGGTCACCGTACTCGATCTGATAGGGCGAACCGCCAACGCCGAAGGCAGTGCCGCGAAACGCGGTATCGGTGATCACACCGCCGGCGAAGCCCGTGCTCGGCGCGACCTGATCAAGCAGCAAGCGACGCGGCTGACCGTTGGTTGCCGTGTAGTTCGGGTTGTTCATGAACTGCCAGCCCTTGAGGTTCCAGTCCCGGTCGTTGATCGGGATGGCGTCCTGGTTGCGGTAGTTCGCGTTGAACAGGAAATGGCCGCGACCCGCCCCGAAGGCAGTGCCATACGTCAGGCCGCCCATCCAGTTGTCGCCGTCGCCGTAGGTGGTGGAGCCGGTCTGTGCCGTCAGCTTGGTGCCCGTGAAGTCTTTGTCGAGGACGAAGTTGACGATACCGCTCAGGGCGTCTGAACCGTAGGCGGCCGAAGCGCCGCCGGTCACGACCTCGACGCTCTTCACCAAGTCCTGCGGAATGAGGTTGATGTCGACCAGGCCCGACATCGACGAAGCCACCGCGCGGCGGCCGTCGACCAGCACCAGCGTGCGGTTCGTGCCGAGTGCGCGCAGGTTCAAAGCGTTGATGTTGGAAGCACCGGAGCTGGCCGTGGTCACCGACGTTGCCGGCGTCGCGCTACCGGAGAGCTCGGGCATCGTGTTGATCGCGTCGGCGATATTCGGCGATGCGAATGACTGCAATTGCTCGGTGCCCATGACCGTCACGGGCGTCGGCGCGTTGTAGCCATCGCGGACAATACGGGTGCCGGTGACGACAACCTCTTCGATGCCGGCGCCACCCGCGGCGGCTTCGGTGTTCGCTGAGGGCGTATCCGATGGGCTCGCAACTTCCTGCGCATGCGCAAATTGCGCCGCGGCCAACGATACCAGACTCAGCACAAAGGCGGCCGACGATCCGTGCCGGCTGACCGGACTACATGTCGCACGCAAATCAGCGTTCCGTGCCCCCCCTGTCCGCTTCCTCGGGCTCAAATTGATCGAAACCATGAACTCCAACTCCCGTTGATAGTTGAGTGAGTGATGCATGCCAACTTCGATCAAAAGCCCATGCCCCATGGCTCCTGCCTGTATCCGCGAAGACAACGCGTTAAATTGATATAGACATATATGATCAAAAGTCTAGATAAATAAGGAGGCATTTTTCATGCCACGGGCGCTTGTCGTGCGGGGGCGCGGATTCGGGAGCTTCGACGATCGCCAAACGGAATCCCTGGGGAAGAAGGGTGATGGAAAATTATTTTTCTACATCAATAAATTGAGCTTGAAATAGACGCTGCGGGACGCGGGATGTCGTGCCGCCGATGTGTCGTGCGACATCGCACCATGAGTGAGCGAATCTATTTTGTATATATCTAAAATGGGGCGCAGCGCCGCGTATGACGTTCCCGGGCGGGGCATCACCCCGACGGGATTAGGCGGCGGCGCCGGCGCGCTCCTGACTCGCACTGGCCGCGCTGCGGCAGCTGGCCGTTCAGGCCGATGACGTCCGGTCGACCGTCAGACCGGATTTGAAAACAGCTCGATCCAGTAGATGGCGGCGCCGTCGTCGCCGGCGTTGGTCAGGGTGACGGTGTGCAGATGCGCATCGCTTGTCCATGCGCAATCGTGAGTCGTGACATGGATCGGGGCATCATCGTCGAGCATCAGCTCCACCTCACCGCCGATACAGAAGACGAGAAGATGCTTGGCTTGCGTCGTTCTGGTTCGGTGCCCGGCGAGTGTCATGTGTTGTACCGCATGCCGATAGCGACTGCGGTGCGCCATGATGTTGAGGTCGGTGACGGGGTCGTCGATGAGTCGCGCGTGTAATGGGCGGTCGGCGGGAAATGCAAAGGGAGCATCGCCGTGAGCCAGGCGCTGTACCCCACCGTCGGCACCGAAGTCGAGTTCAAGCCCGGCGCCAGCGATGATGCACAACGTCCGATCGATGTCGGGGAAGCTCGAGAACGGTCCATCTTGTGCCACGCGGGCCATACTGATGCGCCAGTCGAGCGTCTCGAGCGTGGCTTCCGGCGGAAATCGGATGATCTCAAGAGTCTCGCCGCCACCGTTCTTCCATGGCATGCGCAGATGGGTGGCCGCACGTTGCACCTTCATGCGGCCACCCCGGTCGATCCGCTTGAGTTCACTCCATGCTCGGCAGGTCGAGGCCACGCTCGCGGGCGCAGTCCATCGCGATTTCATAACCGGCATCGGCATGGCGCATGACGCCGGTGGCCGGATCGTTCCACAGCACGCGTGCGAGCCGAGCGTCGGCTTCGGCGCTTCCGTCGCAGACAATCACCATGCCCGCGTGCTGGGAGAAGCCCATGCCGACGCCGCCGCCATGATGCAACGAAACCCAGGTTGCGCCGGCTGCTGTGTTGAGTAGCGCATTCAGCAGCGGCCAATCGGACACCGCATCGGAGCCATCCTGCATCGATTCGGTCTCGCGGTTGGGCGACGAAACCGAACCCGAGTCGAGATGGTCCCGGCCGATGACGATCGGCGCTTTCAGTTCGCCGTTCGCCACCATCTGGTTGAACGCGCGGCCGAGGCGATCGCGATCACCGAGGCCGACCCAGCAGATGCGCGCCGGCAGGCCCTGGAAATGGATGCGCTCACGCGCCATGTCGAGCCAGTTGTGCAGGTGCGGATCGTCGGGGATCAGCTCCTTCACTTTCTGATCGGTCTTGTAGATGTCTTCCGGATCGCCGGACAGCGCGGCCCAACGGAACGGCCCGATACCTCGGCAGAACAGCGGGCGGATGTACGCGGGGACGAAGCCGGGGAACGCGAAGGCATCGGACACGCCGCGATCCTGAGCGACCTGACGGATGTTGTTGCCGTAGTCGAAGGTTGGAATGCCCTGTTTATGGAATTCGAGCATGGCTTTGACGTGTGTCGCCATCGAGTCCTTGGCTGCCTCGGCGACGCCCTTCGGGTCCGTCGTGCGGCGTGCTTCCCATTCTTCGATCGTCCAGCCCTGCGGCAGATAGCCGTTGACCGGATCGTGCGCAGAGGTTTGGTCGGTCACGGCATCCGGCTTTACGCCGCGCTTCAGCAGCTCTGGCAAGACGTCGGCCGCGTTGCCGCGCAACGCGACAGAGATCGCCTTGCCCGTCTGTTTCGCGTCGTCGAGGATGGCCAGCGCTTCGTCGATATCTTTCGCGCAAACGTCGACATAACCCGTACGCAGGCGGAAGTCGATGCTGGACTGTCGACATTCGACAGCCAGGCAGCTTGCACCGGCCATGGTTGCCGCGAGGGTTTGTGCGCCGCCCATGCCGCCGAGGCCGGCGGTGAGTATCCAGCGGCCCTTGAGGCTTCCGCCATAGTGGCGGCGCCCCATCTCAACGAAGGTCTCGTACGTGCCCTGCACGATGCCCTGCGATCCGATGTAGATCCAGGAGCCGGCCGTCATCTGGCCATACATCATCAGCCCTTTCTGGTCGAGTTCGCTGAAGTGTTCCCAGTTTGCCCAATGCGGCACGAGGTTGGAATTGGCGATCAGTACGCGTGGAGCATCGCGGTGTGTGCGAAACACGCCGACCGGCTTGCCGGACTGGACGAGCAGCGTCTCGTCGTCGCCGAGGCGCTTGAGCGTCGCGACGATGCGGTCAAAGCTCTCCCAATCGCGTGCGGCGCGACCGATCCCGCCGTACACCACCAGCTCCTCCGGGCGTTCGGCGACATCAGGGTCGAGATTGTTCATCAGCATGCGCAGCGGCGCTTCGGTGAGCCAGCTGCGAGCGTTCAGGGTCGAACCGCGCGGCGCACGGATGACGCGGGATTTGTCGAGTCGAAGCATGAGGAAACCTATTTTTGTCTACGGCGTAGGGCGAAGAGCGAATTGCAGGCAGCGATCGAGTACGGTGGCCAGGACCGCGCGTAGCGGCTCCGCAAACGTGGGCTCGTATGGGGGAGGCCAGTTGTCGGGCGTGACGGTTTCGAATTCGTGCATATAGCCTCGACAGCCGAGCTCCATCTGCACGGCGTGTACGCCCTCCGAAGGGCGGCCGAGTGAGCGCGTGATGTAGCCGCCCTTGAAGCGGCCATTGACGACGTGGCTGTACGACGAGGCGGCGCAGACGGCGGCGAGCGCGTCACTCAACTCCGAGGCGCACGCGCGGCCGTCATTGGTGCCGATGTTGAACTGCGGCAGAACGCCGGTGAACAGCCGCGGTATCTGTGATCGAATCGAGTGGCAGTCGTAGACCACGATGCACGAATGTCGGGCGCGTAGGCGCGCGATCTCACTTTGTAGCGTCGCGTGGTACGGCTCGTAATATGCTGTGCGGCGGATGTCGATCTCGGCGGCATCGGGCGATGCGCCATCGAGGTACAGCGGCTCACCGTCGAAGCTGGTCGTCGGGCACAGCTCGGTGGTCGCCATCCCGGGATAGAGCGATTGACCGGACGGATCGCGGTTCACGTCAATGACGCTCCGCGACACCGTGGTGCGCACGATTGTTGCGTCGAGCCCGGCCGCGAACCCGTAGAGGTGCTCGAGCCACCAATCGGCGTCGCGACGCGCGAGCCACGAAGATGCGAACCGGCTTTCCAGCCCCCGCAGGTCGGTGCCTGCGTGCGGGATGCTGAGTAGTAACGGGGCGTCACCTCGCCGCAGCGACAACCAGTCGGGGCTGTCGGTCATGCCGGCTCGGTCCGTAAGACCTGCGGAAGTGCCATGTCGACTGCGTCGACAACGGCACCGGCGCGGACCAGCTTGATCGCGGCATCCATATCAGGGTGCATGTACCGATCGTCTTCGAGGGTGGGCACGTGATCGCGCAGCGTCGCGCGAACGGCTTCGAGTGGCGTGCTGGACTTCAACGGCGCGCGGAAGTCACAACCCTGTGCTGCCATCAGCAATTCGATTGCGACCACCGCGGTGGCGTTTTCGATCATGGGCAGCACGCGGCGCGCGCCATGTGCGGCCATCGAGACGTGATCTTCCTGATTGGCCGAAGTCGGGATCGAGTCGACGCTGGCGGGATACGCGCGCTGCTTGTTCTCGGAAACCAGCGCAGCGGCGGTGACCTGCGGAATCATGAAGCCGGAGTTCAGGCCCGGACGCGGCGTGAGGAACGCGGGCAGGCTCGACAACGCCGGATCGATCAGCATCGCGATGCGACGTTCCGCAAGAGAACCGATTTCGCAGACCGCCATCGCGATCATGTCGGCCGCGAACGCGACCGGTTCGGCGTGGAAATTGCCGCCGGACAGGGCTTCGTCGTTGTCGGCGAAGATCAGCGGATTGTCCGATACGCCGTTCGCTTCGGTGGCGAGGAATGCAGCCGCTTTGCGCAACAGATCGAGGCAGGCCCCCATCACCTGTGGCTGACAGCGCAAGCAATACGGATCCTGCACGCGATCGTCGTCGGTCAAGTGCGATGCGCGCAGCGGGCTCCCGGACATCAGTTCGCGCAGCGCGGCGGCCGCCTCGATCTGCCCTTGATGGCGGCGGACGGCGTGTATGCGCGGATCGAACGGGGCGTCAGTGCCGCGAACCGCGTCGGTTGTCAGTGCGCCGGTGACAAGCGCCGACTGGAAAAGCACTTCAGCCTCGAAGAGTGCGGCCAGGCAGGCCGCTGTCGAGAATTGTGTGCCATTGAGCAGCGCCAGGCCTTCCTTCGGCCCCAGCTTCAGCGGCCGCAGCCCGGCAAGTGCGAGGCCGTCGGTCGCCGTCATGCGCCCGGTCGGTGTATCGACTTCGCCGACGCCAATCATGGCTGCCGACATATGCGCGAGTGGCGCAAGATCGCCCGACGCGCCGACCGAGCCCTGCGACGGCACAACGGGAATGACGCCGGAGGTCAGCATGGCCTCGAGAAAGTCCAGCGTCATTGGCTGTACGCCTGACACGCCCTGGCCAAGGCTCGAGAGCTTGAGCGACATCATCAGCCGCACGATATGTGTCGGTAGCGCCTCGCCGGTGCCGGCTGCGTGCGAGAGAACGATATTTCGTTGAAGGCGTTCGAGGTCGGCGTCTTCGATGCGGACCGTGGCGAGCTTGCCGAAGCCTGTGTTGATCCCGTAGACCGGCGCGCCCTTCGCCAGGATGCGCGAAATCGCCAGAGCGCCGCGTTCGGCTGCTTCGCGGCATGAGCTATCGAGTCGCGGCATGGCGCCGCGGTAGATGGCCCGCCAATCGTCCAGTGTCGTCGCGCCGGGCTTGAGTGCAATCGTAATCATCGACCTCTCCAAATTCGGGAGTGCAGCGGGTTGAAGCCGATTCGATAAACGAGCTCCGCAGGGCTCTCGATGTTCCAGATCGAAAAGTCGGCAAACTTTCCTGGCTCCAAGACACCCACGTCCTGCTCGAGGCCCAACGCGCGTGCACCATTGCGCGTTGCGCCACGAAGGCATTCGTCCACGGTCAGGCGGAACTGTGTTGCGGCCATGTTCATGGCCAACAGCAGGGACGTCAGGGGGGAGGTGCCAGGGTTCGAGTCGGTCGCCACGGCGATGGGAACTTCGTATCGGCGTAAAAGGTCGACCGGGGGCGATGTCTTTTCTCTTAGAAAGTAGAACGCCCCCGGCAGCAGGACGGCCACCGTGCCCGCGGCCGCGAGCGCGGCGGCGCCGGCTTCGTCCGTATGCTCGAGGTGATCGGCCGACAATGCGCGGTAGCGCGCCGCGAGACCGGCCCCACCGAGGTTGGACAACTGATCGGCGTGCAGCCGGACGCGAATGCCGCGTGCGGTGGCCGCGTCGAATATCCGTTCGATCTGGGTCGGGGAAAACGCGATGCTCTCGCAGAATCCGTCGACAGAATCAACGAGCCCTTCTTCGGCGAGCGCCGGCAACATTTCCTTGATCAGGCGGTCGACGTAAGTGTCGGGTTGTCCTCGCAGTTCCGGCGGCACCGCGTGTGCGCCGAGAAAGCTGGTGTGGATATGCACGGGCCGGATGCGTGAGAGCATGCGCGCGGCGGTCAGCAGGCGGCGCTCGGTGTCGAGATCGAGGCCGTAGCCGGATTTGATCTCGAGTGTTGTGACCCCCTCGGCGATCAAGGCGTCCAGGCGTGGCAGTGATTGTTCAACGAGCTGATCGACGCTTGCGCTGCGTGTGGCGCGCAACGTCGAGAGGATGCCGCCGCCACTCGAGGCAATCTGCTCATAGCTCGCGCCGCGCAGGCGCATCTCGAACTCCGCTGCACGGTTTCCGGCGTAAACGAGATGGGTGTGACAGTCGACGAAGCCCGGTGTGATCCAGCGCGCGCCACAATCGATCACTTCGCGCTGCTGTGTCGTCGCGGGTGGAACGTCTCGCTCGGGACCGGCAAACGCGATGCGGTCGCCGCGCACGAGAAGGGCGCCGTCGGCGACTTCGCCGATGCCATCGGCCTCAAGCGTCATGCAGGCGAGTCGCGCATTGCGCCACAGGCGTTCTGGAGCGGCTGACTTGTTGGGAGCCTCGACGGGCATCTGCGGAGTCCGGGTGGAGATGTGTTCCGTGACCGTCTTAATGTATAGTCATATAAATTCGAATTGCAAGCGCTTCGCTTGCATTGAGTGGGAGCGAGTGTGAATGGCCGTGTTGTTTGCAGAGCAATTGCTGACGGTTGATGGCTGGGTCCAATCGGCGCGCCTGCATTTGCTTGATGGGCGTATCGCGAAGCTGGAGACATCCGTTGCTGCTCAAGCTGGCGACGAACGTCACGCGATGATTGTTCCGGCGCTGTCGAATCTGCACAGTCATGCGTTTCAGCGGGGAATGGCGGGCTTGGCCGAGGTGCGCGGTTCGGCGAGCGACAATTTTTGGAGCTGGCGCGAGACGATGTATCGCTTCGCGCTGCGTATGTCACCGGATCAGCTTGAAGCGGTCGCCGCACAGGCCTACGTCGAGATGTTGGAGGCCGGATATTGCCGCGTCGGCGAATTCCATTATCTGCATCACGATGTCGACGCGCGGCCGTACGCAGATATCGCCGAAATGGCTGGCCGCATCGTGGCTGCTGCGGCGCACACCGGCATCGCCTTGACCTTGTTGCCGGTGTTCTATGCCCACTCGTCGTTTGGTGCGCAGCCGCCGAACGAACGGCAGTGCCGCTTCATTTCGGATCTCGACAGCTATGCGCGGCTGAGTGACCGCTGTCGGCAACTGGTGGCGAAGCTGCCGTCCGGTATTGTTGGCGTGGCACCACACAGTTTGCGCGCCGTCAATCCTCAGGAACTCACCGAAGTGGCGCGGCTTCTGCCCGAAGCGCCTGTGCACATCCATATCGCCGAACAGCTGGGTGAAGTTCGCGACTGCATCGCGTGGTCCGGCGCACGGCCGGTGCGCTGGCTGCTCGATCACGCTCCGGTCGACGCGCGCTGGTGCTTGGTACACGCGACGCATGTCGATGCCGACGAAGTGAGTGGCATTGCCGGAAGTGGTGCGGTCGTTGGCCTGTGCCCGCTCACTGAAGCGAATCTCGGTGACGGAATCTTCCCTGTTGCGGAATACTTGAAAGCTGGTGGGCGCTTCGGAGTCGGTACCGACTCGAACGTGTGCATCAGTGTCAGCGGCGAGCTGTCTCTTCTCGAGTACTCACAGCGACTTTCACGTAAAGTCCGTAATGTGGTGAAACGGGGGGCGCAGTCGACTGGGGCGGCTTTGTTCTCGTACGCGCTGGACGGTGGAAGGCGGGCATTGGCGGACGCGCGCTTCGGCATCGCAGAAGGGGCGGATGCCGACCTCGTCAGTCTGACGGTCAGTGTCCCGGCGACGATCGGGCGGAGTGGCGACGCGGTGCTGGATTCTTGGATTTTTGCAAGTGCCGGCGGTGTCGTCGATTGCCTGTGGGTGAACGGCATCAAGCAAGTTGAAAATGGCCGCCACCGGCAGCGTGAACGTGTGCAAACCGCTTACAAAAAAGCAATAACGGAGCTGTGCGCTTGAAGGAAATTCGTGAGCAAGTGAAAAAGACCAAGTCGGCAAAGGCGGATCGCGAAATACAGGGCGGGGGGACGTCGCTGCATCAACGCATCCTGTCGGACATCCAGGCCAACATCATGTCTGGGCGCTGGCAGCCTGAGCAGCGGATTCCGGTCGAGCACGAGTTGATGCTGCAGTACCGCTGCTCTCGAATGACGGTCAACAAAGTTCTCACACAGCTCGCGAGAGAAGGGATCATCGAGCGCCGACGTAAGGTCGGCAGCTTCGTCAAGCGGCCGCACTCGACATCCGCTGTCCTGTCGATCGCCGACATCAAAGCCGAAGTCGAGGCGCTGAAGCAGCCCTATCGCTTTGAAATCCTCGCGCGGCAGAAGCGGCGTGCGACGCGCGCTGACCGCACGTTGATGGGCACGGAAGAGTCGATGTCGGTCCTCGAACTCATCTGTCGCCACTTTGCGGGCAACTTGCCGTTCTGCGATGAGCATCGCTTGATCAATCTGCATGCCGTGCCGACGGTCGCCAGCGTCGACTTCGCTGACATCTCCCCCGGCGCATGGTTGCTGCGCCAGGTTCCGTGGGCGGTTGCCGAGCATCGCATCCGTGCGTCCGGCGCGGCTGCAGATGTGGCGGCACGTCTCAAGGTAAAGGCCGGCAGTCCGTGTCTGGTCGTCGAGCGGACGACGCGCAGTATGAGCGCCGTCCCGATCACCTTCGTGCGCCTGAGCTATCCAGGCACCCTCCACGAGCTCGTTGCCAGCTTCAAGGCCATCTGAGTGCCGCGCTGACTGGGCGCTAAGCGTCTGTATCCGCGGTGAGTGGCGTTGTGCTGTCAATGCAGGTTCGCTGCTGAGCGCGCCCAGCCGCGATCAGGGCGTGACGCAGGTCTGCGCACGGGCGACGGTCAAGTGCATTGCGTTCCCACGCCAGAAAATACGGCTCGTTCAAATCAATGCGGCGATCGATCGGCACGGTCAGCCGGCCCTGCCGGACGTGATCGGCGATGATCGATACCGGGCCGAGCACGAAGCCCGCACCGCCGATCGCTGCGTCGATCGCGGTGCCGGCCGGCGAGACTACGAGACGGCTCTCCTGTCTCGGCGGCGGCAGGCCACATGACCACGCCCAATCGGACCAGGATGGTGGCGCGCGGTGCCACTTGTCGCCGTCAATCTCGATCAGCGGCCCTGCCAAGATGTCGACTTCGTTGCGCACGGTGAGGCCGCGGAGCAGCTTTGGGGCGCACGCGGGCACGATGGTGTCTCGGAACAGCTCGGAAAAGCGGTCATGCCGCCGCGCATTGGTGCCGTAGCAAAGGCGAAAGTCGATGCCCTCATCCAAGAGTGACGGTTCACTGTCGGCGCCGATCACGCGCAGGCTGACCGTCGGATTTTCCAGGCTCCACTCCAGCAGTGTGCGCTGCAGCCAGCTTGCCAGCGAGGGCGGGGTGCTGATGACGACGCCCTGTTTGGTCCGTGCCACCTGCAGGCGATGCTGTGCGCGCCGTAGCTGATCGAAGGCGGCCCTGACCTGTTCGTAGTAAACACGCCCCCATGAAGTCAGCGTCAGCGAGCGGCCATCGCGCTTCATCAGTCTGACGTTGAGTTCACGTTCGATCTTTCGTAGCTGCTGACTGACGGCGCCGGATGAGACGCCGAGTTCATCGGCTGCTGCTGCGACGCTGCCGCGCCGCACTATGGCTTCGAAGGCCTGAATGGCGCGCACGGGGGGGAGCGCGTTGTCGCCGCCGTCCGGTATCTCGTGCGATTGATCAGGCATGGTGCGCGAAGTGCTAGGTCATGGCGCAAACCGGGCGTCGTTGCATTATTTTTGCGCAGCGCCGTCGTTTGATGAATTTAATGTACAGTCAAATACGACAGTTTGTATAGACGTAATTGGGCGCGAATCTTGCTGTAAGCACCCCGGAGCGGATCGCGCTCGGTTCGGGGGTCGTCATGTTTTCGGTGAAGTTCGCGCGCCGGATTGCGGTTGGGCTTGCACTTCTGCTGCCGCTCGGTGCGGCGCACGGAGAGACGGAGTTCGAGCGTGGCGAATACTTGGTGCGCGCGGCCAATTGCGTAAGCTGCCACACAGCGCCGGGTGGCGCTGTGCTTGCGGGGGGCGTGGCATTTCCAACCGACTTCGGCACGATCTACTCGACCAATATCACGCCCGATAAGAAGACGGGTATCGGCAACTGGTCATTCGAGCAGTTCGAGGCTGCGATGCGTCACGGCATCCGTCCAGACGGAGAGCCGCTATACCCGGCCTTCCCTTACACGAATTTCACTAAGATCACCGACGCGGATCTGCACGCGCTTTACGTGTTCTTCATGAACCTCAAGCCGGTCGTCGCTCCGGCGAAGCAGAACGAGCTGTCGTTTCCTTTCAGCCAGCGCAAGCTGATGGTCATCTGGAATGCGCTCTTTTTCGACGAGGGGACGTTCGTCTCGGACCCGACGCGGTCGACGGAGTGGAATCGCGGTGCATACCTGGTGGAGGCGCTCGCGCACTGCAGCGCCTGCCACTCGCCGCGCAACCTGCTCGGTGCCGAGAAGAGGGGCTCGCTCTATACCGGCGGGTCTTTCTTCGATCTTGACGAGGATCGCGGACGCGTCGCCCGGGGGGCGCCGAACCTCACGAGATCGCCCCATGGCCTTGGTGCGTGGTCGCAGGCGGATATTGCCTCGTACCTGAAGTCTGGGATCAGCGCGCATGCGCGATTGATGGGCACGATGAACGAGGTCGTGCTGAATAGCACGCGCTACCTGACAAAAGCGGACACCCAGGCGATGGCGGTCTACCTGAAGAGCCTGTCACCGGCCGGCGCCGTACCCAGCAAGCCCAGTGAGAAGGTCATGGCACTGGGCGCCAAGCAATACGACATCAATTGTGGCACCTGCCATCTGCCGACTGGCCTGGGTTCCGCTGATACCGCGCCGCCGTTGGCCGGGAGTGCGTTTGCGCAGGCGCCGGAGCCGTGGTCGCTGATCGACCTGGTGATCAATGGCCCGCGGACACCGCCGGAAGCGCCATCGCTCGAATGGCAGCGTCCGTGGCAATCGATGAAGCCGTTCCGGCAGAAGCTCAGCGATGAGCAGGCGGCGGCGCTGCTGACGTTCGTACGCAACTCCTGGGGCAACTCGGCCCCAGCTGTCGAGCCGGAGGACATCGATCGCATGCGGTGAGTGGCGGTTGCTCTGAGCTGAGCTGCGTTTAGCTCCGCTAAATCGTAACGATCCAGGTCTCATTGATTAGTCGCTGCCGAACACAAGAAGCTCTAAGGACGGATAACCATGCTTGCGCCATACGTGATGTCGAAACCGAAGCCCTTTCAATCCAATGCCACGGCGCGCCGCTCGCAGGCGCGTGCGTGGACGTTCGGGGGTTGATGATGGATCTACTGGTTATCGCGCTGTACATGCTGGGCATGATCGGCATCGGCTGGTACGCCAAGCTCCGGGCGAAAACGCAGGCGGAATTCCTCGTGGCGGGCCGCCGTCTCGGCCCGTTCTTTTATGCCGGAACGCTCGCCGCCCTGGTCATGGGGGGCGGCGCGACGCTCGGCGGCATCGGCCTTGGCTACCAGCACGGTCTGTCGGGCGTCTGGCTGGTGTTTTCGATGTCGGCCGGCGTCGGTGCGATCAGCCTGCTGCTGGCGCCGCTGATCAATCGCCTGCGCGTCTACACCGTCAGTCAGATGCTCGAATTGCGCTACGGCGAAATGGGGACCCGGGTTTCCGGCATCGTCATGCTCGCCTACACGTTGATGATCTCGGTGACTTCGACGATTGCGTATGGCGTGATCTTCTCGGTGCTGTTCGACATCGGCAAGGTCCCGGCGATCCTGCTCGGTAGCAGTGTGGTGATCACCTACGCGGTACTCGGCGGCATGTGGTCGATCACGCTGACGGACATGGTGCAGTTCGTTCTCAAGACCATCAGCATCTTCCTTGTGCTGTTGCCGGCGGCGCTGATCAAGGCCGGCGGGTTTGAAGGGTTGCACGAGAAGCTTCCAGCCGAGGCGTTCGAGTGGACGGCGATCGGTCCGGGCAGCATCTTTACCTACGTGATCCTGTATGTGCCGACGATGGTGATCGGCCAGGACCTGTGGCAGCGCGTGTTCACCGCCCGAAACGACGGCGTCGCGAGATGGGCAGGCCTCGCTGCGGCGGGCTACGGCTTCGCGTATGGCATCGCCGGCGCGCTGATCGGCATGTCGGCGAAAGTGCTGTTGCCTGACCTCGTAGGCCGTGACGCGGTGTACACGGAGATCGTCCGTCATGTGTTGCCGGTCGGCGTAGCCGGAATCGTCGTCGCCGGGGCGCTGTCGGCGATCATGTCGACGTCGAGCGGCTGCTTGATTGCGACCGCAACCGTGGCCGCAGAAGATGTTCGTGGTCGTCGCCGCGGCAGCGGCACGCAGGATGAGATCGCGCACACCCGGCGCTATATCGTGTTCTTCGGCATCGTCATGGCGACGATTGCCTGCTTGTTGCAGGATGTCATTGCCGGCCTGACGATCGCGTCCGACATCCTCGTCGGCGGCCTGATGGTCGCGGTGCTTGGCGGCATGCTGTGGCGGCGGGCGACGGCGCGTGGTGCCATCGCCAGTATCGTTGCCGGAATCGCGGGCACGATCGGCACGATGATCGTGATGCGGGACATCTACGCCAATCTGCCGATCTACATCGGTTTAGGGGCGAGTCTGGCGTTCTTCATCGTCTTCAGCCTGCGCGACCAGCCGACCCCGGCGGCGGTACTCGCGCGCTGGGATGAGCGTGTGCGTGTTCGGTCGCGGACGGCGCCATCGTCGGCTGGCAATGCCGTGCTCTCGGATGCCGAAGCGTCGGTCGGCGGTGTGCGACCTTGAATCACTTGGCCGCCATCGCGATGTTTGCCGCAGCAATGCCGCTAGTTGTCTTTGCTGCGCCGGCGCCGAGCATCGATGCCTGTGCGCTGCTCGATGCGGCGCAGATCGGCAAGGTCATAGGCCTGCCGGTCAGTGCTGGTAGCCGCCACGATGCCGGCATCGAAAATAATGGTGCGTGGTCGTCGTCGTGCGTATGGAAGCTGTCCGCCGGTGCAGACAGCACGCGCCGAGGCTTCGTGATTCTCAACGCCATGCAGTGGCCGGTCGGCAGCGGACGCGCACATGAATTCCTCGATTCGTTTCGTGACGCCGCCGCCCAGGGCGTGCTGTCTGCAACGCCGAGTCCACGCGCGATCGGTGACGAAGCGCTTTGGTGGGGCGACGGTCTCGCGGTGCGTCGAGGTGACGTCAGCTTCGGCATCTCGGTCCACGTCTCGAACCCCTCCATGAACACGCCCGGGGCCGCTGAGCAGCGCTTGGCGCCCTTGATCCTGAGAACGCTCGACCGCCGTCAGGCGCTGTCGTCCGGTTCGTCAAAACCCACGAGGTCCTGAACAAGATGCTGCAGAAATGGTTGGGAGGCAGTCCGAAGTCACGGAGAACGTGGTGGATGACTGGTGGCGCGGCACTCGCAGTGACCTTGCTTGTGGCGACGGCTGTCGGTGCGCTGCACGGTAGTGGCGAGCCGAAGTCGAAAGGCACGCCGATGAGCATGCGGCTGCTGACGCAGGATCAATATCTGAACACGATGGCCTACGTGTTCGGTGCCAACGTGCAGCCGACGACGCGCTTTGCGGCGCTGCCGAGGACCGATGGTCTGCTCGCGAGCGGCGCGTCGATTGCCGGCCTCACGGATGCACAACTCGAGACTTATCAGAAAACAGCGAGCAAGGTCGCTTCGCAGGTGATGAGCGAGGACAGCCGCAAGTACCTCGTGCCGTGCGAGCCCGCAGCGGCCGACGCCGCGGACGCGGTTTGCGCCAAGGCATTTTTCGAGCAGGTCGCGCCATTGCTGTACCGCCGCACGCTGTCCGACGATCAGATCGCCGCATTTGTCGGCGCCGCCGGCGCCGCTGCCGCATCGCTGCACGACTTCTACCAGGGACTTGGCGTCGTGCTCGAAGGCATCTTGATCAGCCCAAACGTGCTGTTGGTGGCCGAGGTCGGCGAGCCCGATCCGGAGCACCCGGGCCAGCTGCGCCTCGATCGCTGGTCGCTGGCGACGCGCTTGAGCCTTTTCCTGTGGAATGCTGCGCCCGACGCTGAGCTGCTGAACGCCGCGCAGAGCGGTGCGCTGGAAACCGACGAGGGGCTCGCCGAACAGGTCGATCGTATGCTCGCCAGTCCGCGCCTCGAAACCGGCGTTCGTGCGTTGTTCGACGACATGTTTGCGTTTGAGGATTTCAGCCGTCTGGCGAAGGACAACACGATCTATCCCAACTTCACCGGCGAGACCGCGGTGGATGCGCGTGAGCAGACCTTGCGCACGGTGGTTGACCATCTGATCACGCATCGTGGCGACTATCGTGATCTGTTCACAACGCGCAAAACCTTCATGTCGCCATCGCTCGCGCCGATCTACAAGGTTGCGGCGCAGGGGCCAGGCTGGACGCCGTACGAATTCCCGGCGGACGATCCGCACGCCGGACTGCTGACGCAGGTCAGCTTCGAGGCGCTGCACTCACATCCGGGTCGCAGTTCGGCGACCTTGCGCGGTAAGGCGCTGCGCGAAGTGATGCTGTGCCAGACCGTACCGCGCCCGCCAGCGAACGTCGATTTCTCGAAGGTACAGAACCCGGACGGCTCCGTGAAGACGGCGCGCGAGCGCATTGCCTTCCATCTGCAGAACGCTTCGTGCGCCGGATGCCATCGCATCATGGATCCGATGGGGCTGTCGATGGAGGCTTTCGATGGATCCGGAACGTTCCGGCACGAGGAAAATGGTGTCGAGATTGATACCAGCGGCAATCTCGACGGCGTGGAATTCAAGGACATCGTCGGCCTTGGCAAAGCGTTGCATGACAACCCGCAAGTGCCGTGGTGTGCCGTGCGCCGCACGTTCGCGTACGGCACCGGCACCGCCGCTGACAGTAACGATCGCCGCGTGCTCGAACATCTCTCGGCTGAATTTGCGGACCAGGGTTATGTATTCCCGGACTTGTTGCGTGATGTCGCGCTCAGCCGCGCCTTCCGCCAAGTTTACGAGCCGAAGCTACGCAAGACCTATCCGCTGCCTGACCTTAAGTCGGCAGAACGGACGCAGCAACGCGCGGCGGCCGACGCGCTGACCGTATCCGCCAACCCGTGACCCCGAGATCGATGAGGGTTCCTTCATGAAAGTCAAAAACCTGAGCCGTCGCCATGTGTTGCGCGGCATCCTCAATGGCGGTGTGGTCGCGGTTGCGCTGCCCGTGCTCGATTGCCTGCTCGATGACAACGGCAAGGCCTGGGCCTCAACCGGCGAAGCGCTGCCGGTCCGCTTCGGTACATGGTTCTGGGGGCTTGGCGCGACCAACCGCATCTTCGTTCCGGAGAAGGTGGGTGCCGGCTACGAGATCCCGTCGCAGCTCGCGCCAGTCGGGCGTGTGCAGCAGCACGTCAATCTGATTACCAATCTCAACGCCTTCCGCGATGGTGAACCCAATCTGTGTCACTACTCGGGCTGGATCATCGGCCGCACCGGGAAGGCGCCGAAGAGTTCCGCAGAGCAACCGGGCGAGACCCTGGATATCACGGTCGCCAACCAGATCGGGCGCACCACACGTTTTCGCACACTGACGGCCTCGGCCACCGGCGACTTCCGCAACACAGTCAGTTACGAAAACGCCAATTCGCCGAACCCGCCGGAAATTTCGCCGCTGGAGTTCTACACGCGACTGTTCGGTGCGGACTTTCAGGATCCGAATGCGCCGACTTTTACGCCGAACCCGCGGATCATGGTTCGGCGTAGCGTGCTCTCCGGGGTGCTCGACGAGATCAAGAGCATGCAGAAGACCGTCGGCGCGGCGGATCGTCAGCGCCTCGACGAGTATTTCACTGGCTTGCGGCATCTTGAGAAACAGTTCGATCAGCAGCTCACCAAGCCGGAGCCGATTGCGGCCTGCCACGCGCCGCCGGTGATCACACAGGACCCGAAGATGGGGGTCGAGGTCGAGCAGGTTGAAAAGCGGCACCGCATGCTGACGGATCTGATGGTGATGGCGGTCGCCTGTGACCAGACGCGCGTGTTCAACATGGCGTATTCGAATGCGCAGGCCAACACGGTCAAGGAAGGCTACGAGAAGCCCCACCACACGACCACGCATGAAGAGCCGATCGACGGTGCGCTTCATTATCAGCCGCAGTGCGCTTACTTCTCGTCGCGTGCGATTGAAGAGTGGGCGTACTTCGTCGAGGCCTTCAGCAAGATTCGCGAGGGTTCCGGTTCCTTGCTCGACAACATGCTGATCTACGCCAACACCGACCACGGCGAAGCACGCATCCATTCGCTCAACAACATGGTGGCATTCACCGCCGGCCGGGCTGGTGGCCGTGTCAAGACCGGGCTGCATGTCGACGCCGGAGCCACAGGTGTCACGCGGGTCGGGTTCACGGCGATGCGGGCGATGGGCGTCGACCTTCCGAATTGGGGCGTCAAAAGCAACATGACCGACAAGGCGTTCAGCGAGATCCTGGTGTGATGTCCGGTTCACTCTTCACGCGTCTGCTGGCGCTGGGTCTCTCCGTGGCGCCGTTGCTGGCGCACGCAGATGGTAAGTCGCCATGGCCGCAGACCCCGTCGAAGGACAAGGAGCGGTTCGAGCCGGTGCCGATGCCGCCGGGCTTCCAGATCGTTGTCACCGAGCAGGAAGGGCCGGTGTTTGCAGACGCGCGCGGGCACACGCTGTACACCTGGCCGGTACGGCAGTTGCGTAACGGCCCGGTTGGCGAGCGCAAGGGAGCGCCGAGTTGCGACGGGACGAAGTACACCGAGAACGCCGGCCTGATGAGCCCGTACCCAGGCGGATTTGAGCTGCCGGAAGTGGCGACGCGGCCGAGCTGTATCGATATCTGGCCCGTGGTGACCGCTGCTGCAGACGCCGAGCCGGTCGGCAAGTTTACGGTCGTCAAGCGTGCCGACGGACTCAGCCAGTGGGCATACGATGGTTATGCGCTCTACACCTCGGTACTCGACGATCAGCCGGGCGAGGTCAACGGCGCACATTCGCTGGCGGCCGGCGAAGTTGGCGTGCGCAAGCCCGCTGAAGCCCCGTCGATGGTGCCGCCTCAGTTCAAGGTTGATACCAATCTTGTCGGTCGTATCCTGCTGACAGAGGATAAGTACGCGGTCTACGCAAGCTCGCAGGACACGGCAGGACAGTCGAATTGCAAGGGCGCGTGCCTCGATCAATGGGCGCCGATCGAAGCGCCAGCTTACGCCAAGGCGCGCGGCGAATTCGGCATCCTCGAGCGCTCGCCGGGCATCCGGCAGTGGACGTTCCGCAAGCAACCGCTGTACACACACATCGGCGAGCCGATGATGAAGATGTATGGCAGCGATGTACCGGGCTGGTACAACGTCTACGAGCAATTTACGCCGAAGCCGCCGGCTGACTTCACCGTGCAGAACAGCCCGTCCGGGTTGGTACTGGCTGACAGGGCTGGCAAGACCGTCTATATGTACAACTGTGCGGACGACGCGCTTGATCAGCTCGCCTGCGACAACCCTGATTCGCCACAGATCTATCGCTTCACCGTCTGCGGTGGCGGCGATCCGAAACGCTGCCTCGAGCGCTTCCCTTATGTCGCAGTCTCGCAGGGCGTTACCAGCGATAACCTGTTGTGGACCGCAATGTGGATCGACCCGATGAGCGGCAAGCGCGCCCAGCCACATGCGCCCGGAGCGCTTTACGTGTGGGCTTACCGCAAGCGTCCGGTCTACACGCACTACCGTGATCAAGGCCCCGGTGACGAACGCGCCGACCAGTGGGGCGAGTTCTACGGCTATCGCAATGGCTACAAGGCCTTCTGGCTGCGTTCCGATTTTGGACGAGGTGGATGATGAGCAACATGAACGAACGCTCCTCGCGGTTCGCGATCAAGGCTAGCGTGCGCGGACTGGCCGCAGTGGCGCTGCTGCCGCTACTGCTCGACGGCACCGTCATCGCTGCCGCGCCGCCCGCGCCTGCTGCTGCGGCGCCTGAAGTCGCATCCTCGGACGACAAGGACTGGGCGCCGCCCGGCGGGCGCATCGGTTATGTCCTCTGGGACGAAGTCTCATGGGGGTTGCGCGAGACCCCTGACAAGCAGGAATGCCCACACGGCTTCAACATCGGCCCGCGCGAGCAGTTCTCGGAAGAGTTTCCCAAAGACGGAAAGAAGCGCACGCTGGCGGAAACGCAACTCAAGCGAGAAGCCGCGATCTGGGACCCGGATACGACGCCGGACGAATTTCCCTTTTATGAGGCAACCGGTAAATACGCGATTGGCGTGAACCTCGATGGCAAAGACACACCCGAGGATTTCGAGAGTGATGACGGACGCAAGGGCATCGACAACCAACTGTTCCGCGTTGTCGGCTGCATCCGGAATTACCGCAAGGAGGGCGAACTCGGCATCATCACCACGAAGTGGCGTGCGCAGAAGCCGTTCAATCGTGTCACGTTCGAGCTTTCCGGTGTCGACAGCCTGAAGAACGATCCGGACGTGACCGTCTCGTACTACCGAACCCTCGACACGCTGCTGGCAGGGCCGACCGGCAACTATTTGCCGGGTGGGTCGCAGCGTATCGACGAGCGTTGGGGCAAGCGCTTCATCATCAGTGCCAAGGGGCACATCGTCGACGGCGTCCTGGAAACCGAACCGTTCAAGGAGATTCAGGTGCCTGAAGATGGCATGGGTGATCCGGCCATCAACATCTTCAGAAGCGCGCAGCTGCGACTCAAGTTGACGCCGAAGTCGGCAGAAGGCGTTCTTGCCGGCTTCATCGACGTCGAGCAGTGGTATTACGCCATGAATACGTCATGGGCGACGCACCATGCGGCTTATGGGCAGGCATCGGCGGCGTCGATCTACAAGGCCCTGCGCCGCCTTGCCGATGGGTATCCCGATCCGGAGACCGGGCAGAACACCGCAATCTCCGGGGCGATGGATATGCGATTGACGCAGGTTTACGTCATTCATCAAGAGGAAGATTCTGCGGCGGCCGCCCAGTGAGCAACGCTTCTTTTGACGTTTCGACGCAAGCCGGGCGGTGAGCGGTTGCATGCACTGCTCAAGCAGTGCATGCAACCGCGGGTAGTGACGTGAAGTCGACTGTGAAGCCCACGCAGTGGCATGCACCACTGACGCCGCGCGAAATGCAGGTGCTCTATCTGACGTCCTCGGGGCGCACCTTGCGTGATGTCGCACTCGTGCTGCGAATTTCCGAGCAGACCGCCCAACGTCATCGTCTGGCGCTCTACAGAAAGCTTTGCGTGCGCAACATGGCAGAGCTGCTGCGCAAGGTATTTCTCGAGGGCTGTCTGAACTGGCGCATCGAAGCCGCCGACAGGGTGCATGCCATGCCTCATGTTGGCGCGCCATGCAGCCCGCAGGGCGCTCGGCGTGTAACGACAGCGAGGGCGCCCATGGGCGGCGACACGATTTCGACCTAGGGCTCGTGAGCGTTGCCTGACCGCCCGCTATCAGTCGACGACCCGCGGGACATTGTGTTCAAGCGGCGGCGCCAGCAGCTTGTACAGTGCCGGCGTCACCAAGCGGCCGAGTAATGTCGAGCTGATCAGGCCGCCGATGACGACGATCGCCAGCGGTGAATACAGGGGCGAGTTCTGCAGCGCCAGCGGCAGCATGCCGCCGATCGCCGTGATCGACGTCAGCAGGATCGGCAAGAAACGAATCTCGCCGGCTTCGGCGATGGCGTCGTCGAGCGGCTTGCCTTGCAGGCGTAGCTGGTTGGTGAAGTCGACGAGCAGGATCGAGTTCTTGATCTCGATGCCGATCAGCGCGATGAAGCCGACCATCGCCGTGAAACTCAAGGTGTAGCCGCACACGAACAGCATGACGATGCCGCCGGTGACGCCGAGCGGGATGACGCCGCCGACGATCAGCGTGCTCTTGAAGCTGCCGAATTCGAGCACCAGCACAGCCATGATGCCGGCCACGGCGACGATGATGGCGGTGCCGAAGCCGGCGAAGCTGTCCTGGCGGCCCTCGAGTTCGCCGCCGGCTTCGTAGCGGTAGCCGCGCGGCAGGTCCATCCTGGCCAGGCCGTCGAGCAGTTGATGCGTCAGAGCCTCGGTGTTGTAGCCGGCATCCGTGTACGCGGAGATCGAAACCGCACGTTCGCGATTGCGTCGATAGATGCGCGGCGAGGTTTCAGTCAGTTTCAGCGTGGCGAGTTCTGCCAGCGGCACCTGCGCGCCGCTGGCGCTTGGCACGTGCAGTCCTTCAAGCGTCGTCAACGTCGGTCGCTGCTGCATGGCGGCGCGCAGCACGATCGGATATTTGTCTCCATCGGGTTCGTGGAAATCACCGGCCGACAAGCCGGCAACCGCGAGACGCACCGTGCGGTCGAGATCGAGTTCCGAGACGCCGAGCAGCCCCGCCTTGGCGGTGTCGACGTCGAGTTGCAGGTCGACGCGCGAGCGACGCAGTGGATTACTGATGTCGCGCACACCGGGCGTGTTGCGCATCAGTGTTTCGATTTTCGCGGCTAATTCGCGTAGCACGTCGAGGTCGGGGCCGATGATGCGCAACGCGATCGGCGCCTCGATCGGCGGACCGTTCTCGAATTGCTTGATGATGATTTCGGCGCCAGGCACGTCGTCGAGTTTGCGTCGCAGACGTTCGATCAGAGCCGGCGTTTTCTGTGGATCGTAGGCGCGCAGCTGCACATAAATTTCCGCGTAGTTGCTCGCGTACTCGTGCGGGAACACGTTGTAGTAGACGCGCGGATTGCCGTGTCCGAGATTCGACAGCGTGTGCGTGACGTCCGGCTCGGTGCGAACGATGTCTTCGACGTCGTCGAGAATTTTGCCGGTATGCGACAGGCTGGTGCCGTTCGGCGTCGTGATGTCGATCATGAATTGTGGCGTGTCGGCGTTCGGGAACAGCGACAGCCCCATCGCCGGAATCAGCAGGAAGCTCAGCGCGAACGCCAGGCCCGACAGCCCGACGGCGAGACGCGGCCGCGCCAGTGCACGATGCAGCCATGGGGCATAGACGCGGTGGATCAGGCGCAGCAGCGCACGTAACAGGAAATTGCCCTCGTCGCTGCCATCGCGTGGCAGGACGCGCGAGGCCAGGAACGGGATGACCGTCAGTGACACCAACAAAGATGCGGCGACGGTGCAGACCACGGCCAGCGGCATCGAGCGTATGAATTTGCCCGCATTGCCGGGTAACGACAGCAGCGGCACGAACGCAAACAGCAGCGTCGCCGTACAGCCGAGCACGGCCAGCGAGATCTGCCGGGTGGCACGCATCGCCGCTTCGTCCGGCGTATGCCCCATGCGCAGGAAACGCGCGATGTTCTCGGTGACGACGATGGAGTCGTCGACCAGCAGGCCTAGGGCGATGACGAAGCCGGCGATCGACAGCTGGTTCAGCGAAAACCCGGCGAAGTAAAGGGCTGCGAGCCCTGTCAGCAGCGACAACGGCAGCGACACCATGACGATGCCGGCGGCGCGCAGCCCCAGCGGCAGCAAGGTGATGATGACGAGCACGATGGCGATGATGAAGTCGTGGCCGAGCCGATCGAGGCGCGACGCGACGTTTTTCGACTGATCGAAGCCGAGCTGCAATGTGATGGCGGCGGGCAGGGTCTTGTGGAAGTCGGACACGACCGCGTCGATGTTGGCCTTGGTATCGAAGATGTTGCGGCCTGTTTTCTGATTGGCCGTGACGTAGACCGCACGCTGGCCATCGAAGCGCGCGACGTAGTCGTAGTCGCCGCTGTCCCAGCGCACCTGTGCGATGTCGCGGACGTGGATGACGCCGTCGCCGCTGCCGGCGACCACGGTGTCGCGAATCTGCTGCAGGTTGCGGTAGGCACCGCTGGTCTTGATATTGAAGCGTCGCGTGCCGGCGTCGACGGCGCCGCCCGGCACGTTGGTGTTGTCGGCCTGCAAGATGCCGAGCACCTGCGTCGGCGTCACATGCAGTGCCGCCATGCGCTCGAGGTCCAGCTCGACGCGCAGTTCGCGATCCGGGTAAGCCCAGGTTTCGGACTTGTCGACGCCCGGCACCCGTTCGAGCGCATCCTGCAGATCGTCGGCGGCGTCCTCGAGCTGGCGGTAGGTCGCAGTCTTCGAGATCAACGCGTACTGCACGATGTTGACGTCACCGGGATTGATCTTGTTGATCTCGATGCTGGCGACGCCGTCCGGCAGCTTGCGCGATTGCGCGTCGACTTCGCGGGTCAGTTCGTCGTATTTCTTGTCGGCGTCGGTATAGGCCTCGAATTCGACACGGATGATGCCGAGGCTGTCGTCGGCGGTCGACGTGATTTCCTTGACCTCGTCGAGCGTGTGGACAGCATCCTCGAACGGCTCGACGATTTGTCGTTCAATCTCCTGCGGATCGGCGCCGGGGTAGACGACGACGATCGAGAACGCCGAGATCGGAAAGTGCGGATCCTCCGTGCGCGAGATTTTCATCCACGCCGAGATGCCGAGCGCGGCCAGCAGCAGCACCGCGACCAGCATGAACGGCACGTTGCGAACCGCGAATTCGGAGATGCGCATGGCCGGCGCTAGGGAACGAGGCGGACCGCGTCGCCGTCATCGAGGTAGGCGGCGCCGTCGGTGACGACACGCGTGCCGTCGGGCAGCGCGTCGATCAGGGCCGCGTCGTCACCGCTGACGAAGGCGACGCCGACGCTGTGTTCCTGCGCCGTGCGGCCATCGGTGGTGAACAGCATCATCGCGTGCTGATCGCCCTCGACCAGCGCGCCGAGCGGTACATAGCTGCGTGTGTTGCCGTCGCCGCGCACGGCGATTGTTGCGGTGCCGACCAGGCCGCTGGGTGGGTTGTCCAGGCCATCGGCGCCGTCGAGCGCGAGTTCGACGGCGAAGGTGCCGTTGCGCGGATCGGCGCCGTGGCCGATCTGCTGCACGTGTGCGGCGAAGCTGCGCTGCGGGTAGGCGTCGAAGCGGATGCGTGCGGTGTCGCCTTCCTGGACGCGAACCACATCGCGATCGGCCAGGCCGAGTTTGAGCACGTGGCCCGAATGCGATTGGCTCAGCACCAGGATCGGCTGGCCGGCGGCGACCGTCGTGCGTGGCTCGACGAGGCGCTGCAACACCGTGCCGGGGCCGGGCGCGACGATTTGGGCGTGGGCCTGATTGAAGCGCGCTGCGTCGAGTTGAGCGCGCGCCACGGCTTCGGCGGTGCCCAGGTCATCGAGCTGTTCGCGGGTGATGACATCGTCGGCGAACAGCGTGCGCCCACGCGTGAGGTCGCGTGCTGCCTTGTCATGTGATGCCTGTGCCTGCGTGACGGCGGCATCGACTTCGGTCGTGTCGATCTCGGCGAGCACTTGCCCGGCGTCGACACGGTCGCCCGGTCGTACGGCGATGCTGCGCACGATGCCGCCGGTTTTGAACGCGAGTTGCGCTTCGTCGCGGGTGGCAAGCACGCCGCTGGCGACGATCGGCGCCTCGGCCGGGCCCTGCCGCACCGCGGCGACATGGACCGGGCGCGCGCTAGCGGCGGGCGGCGGCGCTTCATGGCGGCAGGCGGCCAGCGCGACGGCGAGAACCAGCGGCAGGGTGCGGGTGAAGGTCATTTCACGGAGCCGTCAGCGTGGCGGGAAGGGCATAGCTTGCGTTCGCGAGCTCGAGTTCGGCAGCGCGGTCGAGCGCGTCGCAGCGATTGATGGCGAGCTGCAGTCGGGCTTCGCGCAACGTGCGTTCGGCATCGAGGAATTCGATCTGCGACAACGCCGCTGCGTCGCGTTTGCGCTCGGCGATGCGGAAGCCTTCCTCGGCAGCCTCCAGTCGCGCGCGACCGGTGTCGATCGCACGTCTTGCGGTATCCAGATCCTCGCGCGCGGCGCGGCGCGCAAGCACCAGTCGTCGCTGCAGATCTTCACGCTGCGACAGCAGGCCGGCACTTTGCGCGCGCGCGCTGCGGCGCTGTGCGCGTCGCGTGCCGGCATCCCAGAGTTGCCAGCGCAGCACCAGTGACACGGTGTCGAATTGCGCGTCGTCATTGAAGTGATATTCCTCCCCCTGGATGCCGTAATCGGCGGCAATGCCCAGCGTCGGCAGGCTGGCGCCACGCGCCGCGCGCTCGCTGGCCTGCGAGGCCAGCAGGTTGTCGTCGAGGGCGCGCAGCTCCGGTCGCGTACGGATGTCGTCATCGTCGCGGCTCGGCGGCAGTGGCAACTCGGCCGGCGTTGGCAATTCCAGCGGTGCGTCGTCGGGCTGTGCGCGTAGCATGTTGAGCAGGCGCTTGGACTGCGCGGCGCGGGCGCGCGCCGCGTCGAGCTGCTGCACGGTGTCGAGGCGCTCGGCCTCGGCGCGCAGCACGCGGTCGCGCGTGGCCTTACCGGCATCGACCAGCGCTTGCGAAACACGCACGTTCTCGACGAGCACGGCGAGGCTGGCTTCGAGGATGCCGACGGCGGCCTGGGCTTCGACGGCACCGTAGTAGGCGCGTTTGAGTTCGCGCACCAGGGACCGCGCATAGGCTTCGCGATCGGCGCGGCTGGCGCCGGCCAGCGCACGCTTGGCATCGACGTTGGCCCACAGCGATACGTCGATCAGCGGGGCATTCAGCGTCAGCTTGGTTTCCTGTTCGTGCGAGCGCAGGAATTTGATGCGCTGATCGGAAATGTTCGGGAATTGCGGCGGCTCGCCGCGTTCTTCGAGATATTGATTCAGCGTGTCGTAGACCGGATTGAGCAGCTGCCCCGTGGGAATGTCGATGGTGCGACCGCCATCGGCGTGTGTGTAGCGGGCGTTGAGGCTCAGTTGTGGCCATTGCTGCGCCCGCGCCGCGAGCAGGTCGGCGTCGCTGGCCTGAACGTCGGCGTTGCGCGCGTCCAGTGCGGGATTCGCGGCCAGTGCCTGGTTGAGATACGCCTGCAGTCGCGTGTCGTCACGTGCCTGTGTCAGTGGTACCACGCGGACCGTTGGGGCGTCGGCCGCCGGCGCTTCCTCGGCATGTGCGATCGGGGCCAGCAGCAAGAGCCCGAGTCCCAGGGCGGCTCTCATGTCGGGCGGTCCGACTGATCGGTGTCGGGCGCGAGGCCGCGCATCGCCAGTTCGATCGCGTGATCGAGCAGCGCGCCGGTCGCAATGCCGGCCTCCTCGAGGAACGGTCCCTTGGTCTGCGCCACCTGAATCGCGCCGTGGGTATAACTCCACAGCGTGATGGCGACCAGCAGCGGGTCGTCGAGCTGGCGGATCGAGCCGTCGCGCATGCCGTGTTGCAGGGCGCCGACGGTCAGCTCATGAATGTTGTAGCCGACGTCGAGGACCGCGCGTTCGCTGGAGCCGAGGGCAAGCGTCTCCGGGCGGTGGGCCTCGAAGCGCGACAACGCGGCGAAATACAGCGGCTGTTCGTTGGCAAAGCGCATGTAGGCTCGGCCGATCGCGATGATCTTGTCATAGCCTCGGTCCGCGGCGGCAGCGGCGGTGGCGTGACGCTCGCGAAAGCTCAGCAGGGCGCGCACACAGACGGCGAGCTGCAGTTCGGACTTGTTGCCGAAGTAGAGGTAGACGAGCGCCCGCGACACGCGTGCCTGACGCGCGACGTCCTCCATCTTGCAGTGTTCAAAGCCGTGCGCGGCAAACACCACCTCGGCGGCATCGATGATCGCTTCGCGACGCTGCTCTTTTTCCTCGTCGCGACGCTGGCGGCTGAGATTCGCCACAACGTCTCCCCCTGTGCGATGGGGTGACTTTACTGACGCGGTGTCAGCGAATCAACAGCTGTTTAAATTTAGTCGGCAAAACCACCCAAGGCGGCGTCGAGGCTTCAGCCCCAATCGGGGCGGGCCAGGCGCTCGGCGATCAAGCGCGCGACCTCACCGTTGTAAGGCAGGCCGAAGTGTGTGCCGCGCACCTCAAGGTTTTCGGTGTTCGGCGCCGGCTCTTCGAGGCAGGCCTGCCAGGCGACGATGCCGTCACTGCGTGTGTGTACGGCCGTACACGGCACCAGCGGTGCTTCGATCCGGCGCTTGAACCCTTCGACGTCGGTCTTCTGGGCCTTGCCGCGATTGGTGAGGCGGAACGCCAGCACCATGTTGTTGGCGTCCGGGTGGCCGTTGATCGGGCTGCCGAGCGTGATGACGCGACGCACGGTTTGCGGCTGATGCCGCGCCATCTCGCGAGCGAAGACGCCGCCAAGGCTCCAGCCGACCAGTGTGATCGGGCCGTGCGCTGCCGCCATCTCGGACAAGCGTGCTGCGAGGGCGGCCTTGACCGGCCCGCGCATGCCCATGTTGCGGCCCTGGCCCCAGCCCTGGGCGTGAAAGCCGAGGTCGTTCAGCAGGCTGAGCAGCGGCGCGATGGTGGCATCGCTGGTGCTGAAGCCGGGGATGATCATGACCGGCTGCCCATCGCCGCGCGGCAGCTCGCGGAGCAGGCGCCGGCGCTGCAGGGTGAAGCGCGCGCGTTCGACGGCGGCGCGGCCTTCCAGCAGCAGCAGACGGGGCGAAGGGGCTCGAAGCTCTGGATCGTAGGCCATGGTGCGAGATCAGGGAGTGGAGGTGTGGCGGCTACCGCATGTCATGTTAATAGAACGTTAAAAAAGATTAGTCTACTAACGACTTGACGCGCTGATGCCAGCGACAGAGACGCTCATGTACCGCCCACCCGCGATGATCGACATGCCGCCCAGTGGTCCTGCCGCCGGCGGCTCGCGCGTGTTCGCGTTGCGTCTGGGCGAGGGGCGCGCGTGGCTGAAGCTGCCTGGGCGGCCGAAGTGGCGTTTCTGGCATGACCTGCAGCGCCTGCTGGTGATGCTGATCCCGGCGCCGATGCTGCGCCCCACGGCCAGCCGTAGCGGTGGTGAGCTTCAGCATGAAGGCGAACGCATTCGGCGATTCCGGGCGCTGGCGCTGCCGGCGCCGGAGGTGCTGGCCTGTGGCGACGCCTATCTGCTGACCGCCGATGCCGGGCCAACGCTGTCGCGCTTTCTGGCGGCGTGTGACGACCGCACCGCGCAACGGCTTGCCGTGATCCGGGCTGCGGAAGCGCTCGGGCGCATCCACGCGGCGGGCGAGTATCACGGCCGCCCGTTCTTCAAGGACATTGCCTACAACGGCGCGCGTGTGACCTTCCTCGACTTCGAGGAGGATCCGTTGCGGGTGATGTCGCTGGCCGATGCGCAGGCGCGCGACCTGTGTCTGTTCCTGCTGTCGCTGGCGAAATGGCGTCTTTGCAGCGGCGCACTGCGTGGCTGGTTCGTCGAGGCTTTGCGCGCGTACCTGCGCTGTCGGCCGCCACCGGCGATGGTCGCCGCGCTGCGCCGCAATCTGCCGGTCCTGTCTCGGGTCCTGGCGCCGTTGCGGCCGCTGCCGCGGCGCTGGATCGGCCGCGACCTGACGGCGGCGTTGAGCATTCCCGCGATGCTGCTGCCACTGCTCGATTCGCCGGCACTGACGGCGCTGCTCTAGAAAACAGACAGGCACAAAAAACGGCGGACCGGGGGAGGTCCGCCGTCGGGGGCTGCGCCGCCAGGGATCGGGGGAAGGGCGGCGCAATTTCGGAAGGGGGGTTCCGAAGACCGAGACGATAGGCCTTTCCCGAATCGGCTTCCAGCGAAATGATTTGACGCCCGCTTTCAGTTTTCCTGAATTTCGTCAGTTCCTCTACGCAATCGCAGTGACTTACGCGACAATGAAGAAATGTTAATCGGATTTCATCGCATCGACGTTCCGCTGATTCTGGCGCCGATGGCCGGCGTTACGGATCGGCCGTTCCGCCAGCTGTGCCGACGGCTCGGTGCCGGGCTGGCGGTCAGCGAGATGACGACGTCCGATGCCAGTCTCTGGCATACCGAGAAGTCGCGACTGCGCATGGATCACGAGGGCGAGGATGCGCCGATTTCGGTGCAGATTGCCGGCTACGATCCACAGCAGATGGCCGATGCCGCACGTCATAACGTGGCGTTGGGCGCGCAGATCATCGACATCAACATGGGGTGCCCGGCGAAGAAGGTCTGCCGTGTCGACGCCGGGTCGGCGCTATTGCGTGATGAGGTGCTGGTGGCGCGCATTTGCGCGGCAGTGGTCGCCGCCGCTGCGGAACGCAAGATCCCGGTAACGCTGAAGATTCGCACCGGCTACGCGCGCGCGCAGCGCAATGGCGTGGCCATCGCGAAGATCGCCGAGGATGCTGGAATCCGGGCGCTCGCGGTGCATGGCCGCACGCGCGAAGAGCACTACGGTGGGCGCGCGGAGTACGAGACGATCGCGGCGATCAAGCAGGCCGTGCGCATTCCGGTGATTGCCAATGGCGATATCGACGGCCCGGAAAAGGCACGCGACGTGCTGCGGCAAACCGGGGCCGACGCGCTGATGATTGGTCGTGCGGCACAAGGTCGGCCGTGGATTTTTCGCGAGATCGCGCACTTCCTCGACACCGGCGAGCATCTGGCGGCGCCGTCACGTTTCGAGATCCGCCACTGGCTGCTTGAGCATCTTGATGCGCTTTACGCCTTCTATGGCGAAGGCCGCGGGGTGCGCGTCGCGCGTAAGCACATTCAGTGGTACTGCCAGGCGCAGGCCGGTTCCGACGAATTCTGGCGCCGCATCAACGGCGTCACCGACGTGCGTCAGCAGCGCGATGCGGTCGAGCGCTTCTTCGACGAGCCGATGCGCGACGCGGCGGCCTGAGGGCGGGTTCTCAGTAAGCGCGCCTCGATCAGCGCGCCGACTTCCGGGTCATTGAGCAAGTGCATGTGATGCCGGCGAAACAGGGTTGCCGTGTCGGCGTCCGCCAGTTTGCGAGCTTGCGCACTCGGCAGCCTGACCAGGCCGTCGCCGACAGCGTGTCCGATCAGGTCGTTGGCATCGCGACCCATGCTGCTGCCGATGAAGTGGTAGCGCACGCCGGGTAGCTGTGCCAGGCGTTGCGGGGCATGAACGCCGCGCCGCCAATCGGCGCTCGAGGTCGCGCCATGACGCAGATCGCGAATGCCGACTGAGCGCGCCTCGAAGATTCCCGCCCATGGCCGCGACAGGTCGAAGGTCTGCAGGACTTCGGTCAATGCCTGCACGCCTTTTTCGAGCGGCGCACCGAGATGCGGTGAGCCGAGGCAGAACAACGCGTGCACCTTGCGGGTCCAGGCGTCGCTGCGGCGCAGGCCGGCAGCGGCGGCGGCGCGCAGGATCAGGCCGCCCATGCTATGTCCGATCAGTACGATCTCTTCGACCGGCACCGGCCAGTGCTGATCGAGGGTCTTCATCAGCCGCGCCAAGCGTTCGGCATTCTGTGAAATGTGCGCGCCGGTGTTGTAGCGAAGGTAAAGCGGCGTGTAGCCGATCGCCTGCAGACGCTCACCGTAGCCACGGGTCTCAGGGCGCGAGGGGTCGCGATAGAGCTGCCAGCTGCTTTCGTTGCAGCACAGCCCGTGCACGAACAGCGCCAGTCGCGGTTGCGCGTCCGGATAGGCGCGTCGCAGCGAGTCCGCGTCACGGCCAATGCAGAGTCCGTTGCGATAAAGACCGAAGCGCGGTGCGAGCGGGTTGCGTCGGCCGGCGAGGTGATCGCCGATCAGGCCGGCCAATGCGCTGGTGGCGGTGTCGAGGTGCGGCGCCGCGGCGGGCGGCGCCGTGCCGTCCCTGCGGGCCAGCAGGCGTGCGATGCCGGTCGCCACGCCGAAGCCGATCGCGCCACCGTCACGTACACCGCGATAGACCGCATCGGTGATGCCGTCATGCAACACGCGGATCGGCGCCACGGCGTGACCCAGTGCCGGGGTGGCCTGCAGCGGTGCAAACGGCCGTGCTGCGATCGCACGGTGAAATGCGTGAATGTGTTCCGTCGTCCGATCGAAAACGTCGGCGGCAAGCTCGATGGCGCCGGGAAGGCGCGGTGTCGGCTGGTGGTGTATGGCCGGCAAGGAGGGCATGACGATCAATGGCAGATAGTGAACACTTGTGCACTATCTGCCATCGCGCCGGCAATCGGCAGTGGCGGCGGCGCCAGTGGCGCATGGCGCCACGGCGGGCGATGCGGTTAGCCGCGCATCAGATTTTCTTGTGCGACGCTGGCGACCAGCCGGCCGGCGCGGTCGTAGAACAGCCCACGCGACAGGCCGCGGGCGTCTTGCGCCGTCGGCGAATCCATCACGTAGAGCAGCCAGTCGTCGGCTCGCAGCTCGCGGTGGAACCACAGCGAGTGGTCGATGCTGGCGATGCTGACGCCGTCACTGAGCCAGCTGATCGCATGCGGGCGTAATGCGGTCGACAGCAGGTGGAAGTCCGATGCGTAGGCGAGCACGCAGCGGTGCAGCAACGGGTCGTCGGGCAACTGGCCCGACGCACGAAACCAGAACGATTGGCGCGGCTCGAGGGCGGTCGGCTTGAGCGGGTTGCGGGGCTCGATCGGGCGGAATTCGATGGCGGTTTCGCGCAGCAGCGCGCGATGTGCGCGCTCGCTGGTCTCGGGCATCTCATTGAGCCATTGATCGGTGCAGGCGCTCAGCGGTTTCAGCGCGTCGGGCGGGGGCACTGCGGGCATCGGCAACTGGTGCTCGAAGCCGGACGTCGGGCGCTGGAACGATGCCATCATCGACAGAATCGGTTGGCCACTCTGGATGGCCTGGACGCGGCGGGCGCTGAAGCTGCGGCCGTCGCGAATGCGGTCGACTTCGTAGACAATCGGCTTGGCCATGTCACCGGGACGCAGGAAATAGGCGTGCAGCGAATGCGGTGCGCCATCGTCAACGGTTCGAGTGGCGGCCACGAGTGCCTGGCTGATGACTTGACCGCCGAAGACGCTTTTGCCGCCGAGATCGCGCGATTCGCCGCGGAACAGGTTGTCTTCGAGGGTTTCGAGATCGAGCAGGTTCAGCAGGTCCTTGAGAATGCGGTTCATCGTTTGAGCAGGGTCGGCAGCGCCGTGAAATTTCGATGAAGTGTCGCACAGGCTGTGGCGCGTGCTGCATTGCGCCGTCGATCTCCTCGCCGATGCCGGGGCTGCCGGACGGCAAGCCGGCCGGCTTGCCGTGCCCCCATTTGACGCCGACGTTGGCCTGCGCGCTGTTCGGTGACCCGCGGCGGCCGCAGGTCTGCGCGAGTCTGCGGCCTGGCCCGGAGATGTGCGGCGACAGCCGCGAATACGCGCTGCGCCACCTCGACGAGCTGGAGCGGCTGACCGGGTCGCGGTGACGGCGGGCGCTACAGCTGACCGCGCAGACTGTCGAGCGACTGTGCGCCGACGACCTTGCCGCCGCGAAGCTGCCGGGTCTTCCAGCCCACGCGCACACCGACCTCCGGGCGTGTGTCGGAGCTCAAGCTCAGCTCCAGCTGGTCGCCGTGCTGCAGGGTATGGGGTTGCAGCAGCGGCAGGTAAATCTGCTGCCAGTGGGTCGGCGCGTCGTATGGCGATGTTGAAATCGACACGCCTTCGATCAACTCGGCTTCCCACCAAAGGGCAAAGCCATCGACGCGTGCGCCGGGCAGCGCTTCAGCGGTCCAGGTTGTCGTGCTGCGGCGATGGCTGTCGGGCACGCGACGTCCGGGCCGAACGTCGAGGTCATCCCAGCATTGTGCGAGCTGGGGGGCGGCGCCGACGTCGTCGGGGACGATGTCGCGCACATACATATTATTGAGTGAGATCGTTCGAGCCGGCGTCAGATCGAGCTCGTAGCCGACATCGGGCCAGATATCGATTTCGCTTTGCAGGCGCGACCGCAGAACCGGGGCGACGTATTGGCGCAGGCGGCCGGGGATGATGTGGCCGTCAGCTTTCAGAAAGCGCCGCGCGTCGATTGCCGTTTCGAGGAAGTTCTCTTCGAGCGCGTAATTGCCGAGCGTTTCGGTCACGACCAGATCGACGTTGAGTTTGCGCCGCCACTCGATCGAATGTGCCCGCACAAACGACAGGCCGTCGATGCGGTTGCGCCGCGCCAGTTCCTCGGCGAGCTCCAGCGCATCGCTGTATTCGATCATCGTCACGTCGGCGGCGCCCAGTTTTCGCGCAAGAAACGAGAGAAAGCCAGTCCCTCCGCCGATATCGAGGACCTTGGTGCGTCCCGGGGTGATGCGCTGTTGCAATGCGCGATGAAAGGCTGCGTTGCGTGCGTGATCACCAAGCAGCTTGCGGTGCAGTTCGATTTCGCTCATGCGTGAGGGTTCGGCGTATCCGGGTCTGAGGCGCATTATCGTGCGCCGATCCGACAGCCGGTAGCGCGGCGCTTGCCGGATCATTCGAGTTACCCGTTACAATCCGGCACGCGCCGACATAGCTCAGTTGGTAGAGCTACTGATTTGTAATCAGTGGGTCGCGGGTTCGATTCCTGCTGTCGGCACCAAGCTTGTGCTGTGTCCTGCCCCGATGATGCGCGACACCTGAACGTTGCCTGTTGCTGGCAACGTGTCACATGCGTGTCATCGGCGTGGAGATGATGAGTCGTTGTCTTTCCGAGCGGTCTTTGTTGCGCTGTTTGTTAAACGTTGGCCGACTGACGCCCCGTTTAGTCAAAAATGGGGGTTTTCTGCCATTTTGTATGGGGGGCGCGTCGGTATACTCGGCACCCTGCCTCAGTGCATTGGCATGATGTTGGCATCAGTCCTACGTCGAAAATTCGTGGAGTAAACCCTTGGCAATGGAATTCGGTCAGAAGCCCAATCAAAGCCGCCGCTTTTTCGGCATCGGCGCCGTGATCGTGTTTCATGTGGTCCTGATCTGGGCACTGGTCAACGGACTGGCGCGCAAGGCGATTGAGCTGCTGCCGCCGCCGATCGAGACCAAGATCATCAAGGAAGTGAAGCCGCCGGACGAGCCGCCGCCACCGCCACCACCGCCGAAGCTCGACACGCCGCCGCCGCCGTTCGTGCCGCCGCCGGAAATCAATATCGCGACCCCGCCGCCGACCAACACGATCACCGTGCAGGACAAGGCGCCGACCCCGCCGCCGCCGAAGCCGGCCCCGCCGAAGGCGCCGCCGTCGTTCCCGCTGAAGGTGACCGGCAAGGGCTGCCGTGCGCCGGAATACCCGCCGATCTCGCAGCGTCTGGGCGAAGAAGGCTCGGTGGTCTTGCAGCTCAAGGTCGGCGTCGATGGCAAGGTCACCGACAGCCGCATTCAGACCTCGTCGGGCTACAACCGCCTCGATGAAGCGGCCCGCAAGGCCTTGAGCCTGTGCCAGTTCCAGCCGGCCATCGTCGATGGCCAGAAGGTGCCGGCCTGGGGCGCGTTGAAGTACACGTTCCGCGCCGAATAGCGCCGAAGAATGAAAGCTGTGTTTGTTCAGGAAGTATCAGAAGCCCGGCACCCGATTGGCCGGAAGCCGTAACGCCCACTTGTTGCCCAAGACTTCGCAACCTATCTGGAGATGTCCGATGTCGTTCATGGATTCTTGCAAGGCGCTCGCCGCCGCTAGCCTTCTGGTGATTACGGCGGCGCTGCCGGCGTACGCGCAGGACACCGAAACCCCGCCGGCCGACCCGGCAACGACCGCCCCGGCCGATCCGGCTGCGGCACCGGCCGATGACAGCGCGGCTGCGCCGGCTCCGGCTGACGACATGTCGGCCCCGGCTGAAGACGCCGGCACGGCGCCGGACGGCAACAAGATGGCGGAAGTCGACAACCCGTACGGCCTGTCGGCACTGTGGGCGCAGGGCGACTTCGTCGCACGCGGCGTACTGATCATCATGCTGATCATGTCGGCGTCGACCTGGTACATCATGATCATGAAGCTGATCGAACAGCAGAAGGTCTACGGCCAGGCCAAGGACGCGAACGCCAAGTTCTGGACGTCGAAGAGCGCCGCTGAAGGTGTCAGCGTGCTGAAGACCGGCACGCCGTTCTGGTACATCGCCGACACCGGCGTCAAGGCCGAAGCGCATCACGAAGGCACGATGGTCGAGCAGATCGACAAGAACAGCTGGATCACGATGTCGGTGAACCGCTCGGTCGAAGAAATCCAGAGCAAGCTGCAGGGCGGCCTGGCGGTGCTGGCGACGGTGGGTTCGACGGCGCCGTTCGTCGGTCTGTTCGGCACGGTCTGGGGCATCTACCACGCCCTCACCGCGATCGG
>NZ_JAAVXB010000004.1 GCF_012241385.1 Solimonas marina
CAGCGCGGTGTATCGAGGCACGCGGCAAGCCTGGGGCAGGCTGTGGTCGGTGCCGCGCTCTCGTCCAGCGTGCCGGACTCTGCCGGGCCGGGCGCGTGTCTCGATACGACCCTGCGGGCCTGCTCGACATAAATGGGTTTGGAAGGAACACCGCCGCTGCGGTGAGGTGCCGGACGGGGGCGACAATGACCGGAAAGCCTTCAGACGTCGCCGGCCAACCACTGTTCGAGGATGACGCGCGCTGAATGCGCATCGCGGTCGCCCTTGCGCACGCGGCGGTTCATGCGGCCGCTGGACCGTGCTTCGCGCAAGGCGTCGTCGGCGGCACGCGACGAATAGCGTTCGTCGACCTGGTGTACCGGCAGGCCGTAGCGCTGTGTCAGCTGCGCGGCAAAGCGCCGGGCGGCGGTCGTTGCACGTTGTTCGCCGCCGTCCTCGTTGAGCGGCAGGCCGACGATCAGTGCCGCCGGCCGCCATTCGCGGATCAGCCGCTCGACCGCCGTCCAGTCGCCGTCGGCCAGCGCCGGCAACGGCCGCGCGCTACCGGTCAGGTCGTCGCCAAGCGCGACACCGACCCGCTTTTCACCATGATCGAAGCCGAGATAAGTGGGCATGAAGGGAATGAAATCGCTTCAGAAACCGTAGCGAGCGATGGGCAGTGGCGCTTCGAGCAGCGCAGGAGCCGCAGCGTCCATGCAAGTACGTGAGAATTCCGAGCAGCGCAGAAGCGTCACAGAACGAGCGCAGTAGGTTTATGACGCGAGTTCAGGCGTGGCCGGCGTCACCGGCCAGCTGCGTCACATCAACGCCCAACAGCCGCGTCGCCGCCTGCCAGCGGTCGCGCGCCGGGATGCGGAACAGAATCTGCTCGTCGATCGGCGTGTTGAGCCAGGAGTTGTGAAGAATCTCGTGTTCGAGCTGTCCGGCATCCCAACCGGCGTAGCCGAGCACGACGATATAGTCGTGCGGGCCTTCGCCCTTGCCGATCGCGCGCAGGATGTCGCGCGAGGTGGTGATGAACAGACCGCTGGAAACCTCGAGGCTCGATTCCCAGCCGCCGGGCTCGCGATGAACGACGAAGCCGCGCTCCGGTTGCACCGGGCCGCCCCAGAAGACGATCGCCTCGTCGGCGAGTGCGTCGTGCTCGAGCTCCATCTGCTCCATCATTTCCGCGAGCTTGAGTTCGGTCGGCCGATTGATGACAAGGCCGATGGCCCCGTCGTCATTGTGCTCGCACAGCAACGACACCGTGTGACTGAAGTTGTCGTCTTCCAGGCTGGGCATCGCCACCAGGAACTGATGCTTCAGATAGTCCTCGTCGCTCATGGACCTAGTATCCGGACGATACCGGCGCGCGGCAAGCACAGCAGATGAACGGTCGCCGCATGTCGGTACGCGGACCGCCTGCCGTCAGCGGGTGAGGCGCGCTTCGATCGCGGTGATCAGCAGGCCGCCGATATCGGTGCCGTAGGCGGCGTCGATCTCGCGCGCGCAGGTCGGGCTGGTGACGTTGATCTCGGTCAGGTGTTCGCCGATCACGTCGAGGCCGACGAACAGCAGGCCGCGGCGCTTCAGTTCCGGGCCGACGGCTTCGGCAATCTCGCGGTCGCGCGCGGTCAGCTCGCGCGCTTCGCCGCGGCCGCCGGCGGCAAGATTGCCGCGCGTCTCGCCGGACTGCGGAATCCGCGCCAGGCAGTAGGGCACCGGCTCGCCGTCGACCATCAGGATGCGCTTGTCGCCGTCGACGATGGCGGGCAGATAGCGCTGTGCGACGATCGTGCGCGTACCCATCAGCGTCAGCTGCTCGATCACCGAGCCGAGGTTCATACCGTCGGGGCCGACGCGGAACACGCCCATGCCACCCATGCCGTCGACCGGCTTGTAGATGACGTCGTGGTGCTCGGCGTGGAACGCGCGAAGGACGCCGGCGTCACGTGCGAACAGTGTCGGCGGCGTCAGCGCCGGGAACCACGCGGTGAACATCTTCTCGTTGCAGTCGCGCAGCGAGGCCGGGCGGTTGACGACCAGCGCGCCGGCGGCTTCTGCGCGTTCGAGCACATAGGTCGCGGTGATGTATTCGAGATCGAAGGGCGGATCCTTGCGCATCAGGATCGCGTCCAGCGTGCCGAGCTCGATGGTGTCCGGCTCGCCGAGCGTGTACCAGTGCTGCTGGTCGTCGACGACCTCGACCGGCCGCGCGCGGCCCATCGCCACGCCGTCGCGCAGCCATAGATCGTTCATTTCGAAGTAACGCAGCTGCCAGCCGTGTCGCTGCGCAGCCAGCATCAAGGCCAGCGTCGTGTCCTTGTACGGCTTGATGGAGGCGATCGGGTCCATCACCACGCCGAGCGTGCGCGTCATCGGCAGGCTCCCGGTCGGCGGAGGCTGGAGTAGGCCGGCACGCCAGCCAGCGGCGCCGTCGCGGTGGCGCCGATCATGTCACGGTGTTCGTTCATGGCCGCGAGACTACCCGAAAGCCGGGCGCCTGCGTGCGGCGCGGCGTCTATTGCAGCGACGACACCTGCGCCTGCGTGGCGTCGGCTGGCTTCGGTTCGGCGACGACGCTCAGGGTCATGCCGTCGTCGCGCACCGCATCGACCTTGAGTACGAAGCCGTCGATATGGATCTCCGGATTGCTGCGATCGAACGACGCGTGTTGTGCCGCACTCATCGTGCCGTCGACGGTTTTGCGCGTCGTCAGGTCGATGGCGGCGGCGTCGATGCCATTGAGAACGATGGTCGTGCCGTCGCCCTGCGTGCGGTCGTCGGGCGTTGACGTGCTGATGGTCGCGGCCGTGTCCGGTTTGGCGCGGTAAGTGCCGGCGCGATAGGTGATGTTCTCGTTCCAGTGCACGAACTTCAGCGCGTGCTCGCACAGATGCCCCTGACTGTCGAGAAACAGATATTCGTCGGTGCCACTGTCGTCGCTCGGTACGACCAGCGCGTGCAGTTGCGGTGCGGCGGGGATGTCGAGCAACGCGTACGGCTGACCCTTGGCCAGTTTGTAGGTCTTGGTGAACGGCAGCCTGGAGCCGTACTGGATGTCGTCGGCGAAACTCGCGGTCTGCCCGGCCGGGCTGATCATGCGGCGTAGCAGCACGTCGCCGACTTTGACGTCGAACGACTGACCGATGTGGTAACTGGTGCTGACCACGGGAGCGGCGGCTGGCGCGAACAGATCGGCCGGCGTCGTGGAAAACAGCTTGAGGACGACGGTGTCTTCGAGATCACAATCGCTGGCGTAAGCCGGCACCGCGGTAACGGCCAGCAGCGCAATGAGCGCGGCGGGCGACACGAACTTCCGTTTCATGAGCGTCGACTCCTTCCTGGATCGGCATCGCTGGCACAAGCAATTCGGATGCCATGGCCGACCGCAGCAAGGATGTCGTGGTGCTCAGGCGGCGACTGAAGCCGTCTGTGCGCGGATCTCGGCGACGGCCTGGCTTTCGCGCGCCGCCGCCAATGCCGCCAGACGGGCGACCACTCCATAGGCGTAGAAGCGGTTCGGGCGTTCGTCGGGTCCGCAATCCGGGTCCGGGGCGCTGCAGCATTCGTCGAACGCCAGCGGCTCGAAGCGCATGCCCGGCGCATTGAGGTTTTCCTGATTGCCGCGCTTGGAGTTCAGGCGGTAGAAGCCGCCGACCACATAACGGTCGATCATGTAAACGACCGGTTCAGCGGTGGCTTCGTCCTCGCCCATCTTCTCGAAGGTGTAGACCCCTTCCTGGATGATCGCGCCGGTGACTTCGCGGCCTTCCTTGGCGGACGCCATGTGTGTCCGTGCCTTGCGGTTCATGGTGCGCACGTCTTCGACACTGCGCGCCGTCATCACCCCCATGCCGTAGGTGCCGGCGTCGGACTTGATGATGACGAAGGGTTCTTCCTTGATGCCGTACTGCGTGTACTTGGCGCGAATGTCTTCGAGCAGCAGCTCGACGTTCGCTTCGAGGCATTCTTCGCCTTCGCGCTTCATGAAGTTGATCTGCCCGCAGTTGCGGAACAGGGGATCGACCAGCCACGGGTCGATGCCGGCGACCTCGGCGAATTCGCGGGCCACCTCGCGGTAGAAGCCGAAGTGGTTGGACTTCTGGCGCATGTGCCAGCCGAGGTTGGGCGGCGGCACGATGTCCTGATCGATGCCCTGCAGGATCTCCGGCGCGCCGGCCGACAGGTCGTTGTTGAGAATGACACTACAAGGGTAGAAGTCGCCGACGTGCACGCGGTCTTCATCGCGCTGCACCGGTTCCAGCAGCAGCTTGCGGCCGGAGATTTCCAGCGTCAGCTCCATCGGCTCGTGCAGGTCCGGCATCAGCGAGCCGATCCGGACGTGGAAGCCGGCCTTCTTGATCAGGTTGAAGAGCGTTGCGACGTTCTCCAGATAGAACTGGTTGCGCGTGTGGTTTTCGGGGATCAGCAGCACCCCGGACGCCTGCGGGCAGACGCGCTGCATCGCGGCCTGGATGGCCTGCACACACAAGGCCTCGAACGCCGGGTTGAGGTTGTTGAAGCCGCCCGGGAACAAATTGGTGTCGACCGGCGCCAGCTTGAAGCCGGCGTTGCGCAAGTCGACCGAACTGTAGAACGGCGGCGGCGTCTTCAGCCACTGCTGGCGGAACCACGCTTCGATGTCGGCGGCGCGTTCGAGCAGGGTCGATTCGAGGGCCAGCAGCGGGCCCGTCTGCGCGGTCAGCAGGCGCGGGACCGGGTTGTTCGTGTCGGGGGCATTCATGGGAATGGATAGTAACGCATACGAGCTGTCTGGCAGCGGGTGTTTGCCTATTGGGAGCGATAGGCAGCATTACAAGACTGTGCTAAAAAACAACAAGAACAGCGTAGTGCAACCGTCTGAGGGGGAAGGAGTGTCTACAGAGGCGAATGCCGCACGCGTGATGGTGATCGACGACAGTCAGACCATCCGCAGGACGGCCGAGACCCTGCTGGCGCGTGAAGGGTACGAGGTGGTCACGGCACAAGACGGTTTCGAGGCACTGTCCAAGATTTCCGAACACCAGCCGGACATCATTTTCATCGACATCATGATGCCGCGGCTCGACGGCTATCAAGCCTGCGCGCTGATCAAGAACAATCCGCAGTTCCGGCGTACGCCGGTGATCATGCTCAGTTCCAAGGACGGGTTGTTCGACCGTGCGCGCGGCCGCATCGTCGGCTCCGACGAATACCTGACCAAGCCGTTCACGCGCGACGAATTGCTCGGCGCGGTGCGCGCGCACGTGCGGCGCTGAGCGGACCCACGGCGATGTCGTCAATGAGTCTCGACCTCCGCAGCCTGCGCGACCGGCCGTTCGAGCTGCTCGAACAGCTGGAGGCTTCGCTGTCGGCGGCGCGCCTGGACGCGCCGGGTGCCGGCGGTCATCAGGCGCAGAGCTGGACCGGCCTGGGCTTCCGCCTCGGTGACCGTTGGCTGGTGGCGCCGCGCGAGGATGTGCGCGAAGTGATCGCGCCACCGCGCGCGACGCGCGTGCCGAACGCCCAGCCGTGGTTGACCGGCTTGGCCAATGTTCGCGGCGAACTGCTGGCGATCATCGACCTGCCGCGTTATTTCGAGCTACCGCCGCGCGATTCGACGCGCGGCCAGCGCGTGCTGGTGCTCAATTCGCGGCGCATGCCGGTCGGCCTGCTGGTCGATGAAATCGCCGGGTACCGCCAGTTCAGCGCCGGCGACCAGCGCCACGAGTTGCGCGGCGAGGCCGGACCGCTGTCGCCGTTCCTGCTCGGCGCCTTCGTGCGCGATGGTCAGCCGTGGTACGCGTTCAGCCTGCACCGGTTGGCGCAGAACGAAAGCTTCCGGGCGGCTGCCGCATGAACGCGCGGATCAAAGAAGGAACGACGGGCCTGCTTTGGGTGCGCGGCGAGCTCGACCAGAGCGTCACACGCGCCCGCTCGCTGATCGAGCAATACCTCGACGATCAGGGCGACCCGCTGCCGCTGCAGCAAGCCTATGTCGAGCTGCATCAGGTGCGCGGCACGGCGGCGATGATTCGTTGCCACGGCGCCGCGATGCTGGCCGGCGAGATGACCGGTGGCCTCGACGATCTGCTGCAGAAGCGTGCCAGGGAAGGCGAGGTGTTGTTCACCGCGCTGCTCGGTGGCACGGTGCAGCTGATCGATTACGTGCAGGCGCTGTCCGAGGAAATGCCGGATTGCGCGCTGGTCCTGCAGCCGGCGATCAACGAACTGCGCCTGGCGCGCGGGCTGTCGGTGCTGACCGAGTCCGACGTGTTCGTCGCGCAGCTGCAGTCGCTGGGCATGATGTTGCCGGAGCTGGACGCCCCGGTCGCGGCCGAGGTCGCGCAGGAGCAGGCGCGCCGCTATCTGGCGGCGTTTCAGGCCTCGCTGTTGAGCTGGATTCGTAACGCGCCGGACGCGCGCATCGCCGAAACCCGTATCGGCAAGATCGCCGAGCAGCTGGCGCAACAGTCGTCGCGCGTCGAAACCTATCAGTTGTGGCGCACCGCGGCGGCGGCGATCGAGGCCTTGCTCGGCCGCACGCTCGACGACTCGCTCGAACTCAAACGTCTGTTCGGCCGTGTTGGTCAGCAGATGAAGCAGATTGCCGAGCAGGGCGAGGATGCCGTCGCCACAGCGTCGCTGGAACTGTCGTTGCAGCTGCTGTTCATGGTGGGCCGGTCGCGCGGTCGCGGTGCGCGGGTGCAGGCGCTGCGCCAGGCCTTCGCGCTCGATGCCTGCCTGCCGGACCCGGTCGAGCTGGAGGACCGTCGGCGTCGCATCCATGGCCCCAGCACGTCGCTGCTGGCGCAGGTTTCTGACGAAATTCGCCGCGACTTCGTGCGCGTCAAGGATCATGTCGATCTGGTCGTGCGCGCTGGTGGGCAGAGCGAGGACGGCTTCGCCGAGTCTCGGCAGAGCCTGCAGCGTATCGCCGACGTGCTTGGCGCACTGGGTTTGCGCACGCTACAGCAGACTGTCACCAACCAGGCCAAGAGCCTGGAATCGCTGGGCGCCGATGCCGGGCTGTCGGAATGGATCACGTTTGCCGAGTCCATCCTGCGTGTCGAGAACAGCCTTGAAGATGCGCTGTTCCGCCAGTTCCAGCCGGTCGCCGGCAAGTCGGAGCTGGCCGAAGGACGGCCGACCGCGCGCGATTACTCGGATGGTGTCGACGCGCTGTATCGCGAGTCACTGGTCAATCTGGCGCGCGTCAAGCAGGGCATCGATGGCTTCATGAAGTCGGGCCTGGGCAGCGAACTGCCGGCTGCATCGGCGCTGGTCGGTGAAGTCGCATCAGGTTTCCGCATCCTTGGCCTTGAAGCGCTGTCGGCGTCGGCCGAGCGCCTGCAGCACTTCATCGGCGGCGCTTCGTTCGCGGCGGTGCGCGGTAATACGGCGCTGGCCGAACGGCTCGCCGACGCGATCGCGACGCTGGAGTATTACATTGAGGCCGCGCGCGATCAGTCGCCGCTGGTCGACGTGCTGCCGTCGCAGCTTGCTGCGTCACTCGATGCGATCGATCGCTTGCTGGCGCCGCCGCCGGCGGAGCCGGCCGTGGTCGAGGCGCCGGTGGCAGACGCCGAAACCGAAGCCGACTCGGCACCGACCGTCGTCGACGTCGACAACCGTGTGGCCGGCCTGGAAACCGCGGCCGAGCCGGCGGCGATCCCGCCCATGCCGATCGAGTTGTCGTCTCCGGCCGGCGACGATGATGAGATTCGGGAGATCTTCCTCGAAGAAGCTGGCGAGGTCCTCGGAACGCTGCGCGATCAGCTGCCGTACTGGACGCGCGACCCACGCGATCGCGAGCGGCTGACGACGATCCGCCGCAGTTTCCATACGCTCAAGGGCAGCGGCCGCACGGTCGGTGCGAGCGCACTCGGCGAATTCGCCTGGGCGATCGAGAGCCTGCTGAATCGCTGTCTCGATGGCTCGGTACCGCCGAATGGCGGCATCGTGACCGTCGTCAACGACGCCATTGCGCTGCTGCCGGCGCTGATCGAGGAGTTTCGCGAGCGCCGCAGTGGCGACGGCAGCGCCGAGGCGCTGGCCGCGCGTGCACAAGCCTGGGCGGAAGGGCGCGATCCGGACGCCGCGGCCGAGCCGGACATGCCGTCGATCTTCCGTGAGGACGCGCGCGAGAAGCTGGCGTATGTGCGCGAGTGGCTGGCCGGACTCGACGAGCAACTCAGCATGCATGCCGTCGACGCCGACGTCGTGCGTGCATTCCACACCCTGCGGGGGTCGGCGCGTATCGTCGATGCGCCGGCGATCAGCGAATTGGCAACGGCGCTCGAGCACTGGCTCGATCGTCTGGCCGGTGGCGAAGGGCGGCTCGACGATGCCGGTCTGAGTTTGATCGAGGCGGCCACCGACACGCTGGGTGGCTGGTGCGAACAGGTGGGTAGCGAAGCGGCCGCGCAGCAGGATGCCCGGCTGTGGATCGAGCAGATCGAGTCGCTGCAGGGCAGCGTCGATCGGCTGCACGAGGACGACGAAGCACGCCAGCTGGCAGATATCTTCGCCGGTGAAGCCCTGGATCTGGTGCAGAAGGCCGAAGGCCTGTTCGGCAGCTGGCAGCAGTCGCCGGACGAACAGACCGTGCCGCAGCAGCTCAAGGTCGTGTTTCACACGCTGACTGGTGCGGCGCTGATGGCCGACTGCAAAGCGATTGGCGCGGTAGCGCGCGCGCTGCAGCTGCGCATGGACGAAGCAGCCGCGGCCCGTATCCGCCCGTCACCGGCGGCGTTCAGCGAGCTCGATGACATCTGCGAACTGATGTATCAGCAGCTCGACGCATATCGCGACGGCAAGCTGAATGACGATGGCGCGGCCTTGGTCGCGCGCGTCGAAGCGCTGCAATGGGATGCGGCAGATGTGGCGGCGGTCGAAGGCGCCATGCCGGAAATCTCGTCCGAAGTCTCACGCGTGGCCGACGTCGTCGAGTCGCTGCATTTTGCGCCGCCCCTGCGCGAGGTCGAGCCCGAGGCGACTGCCGACCCTGCGCAGACGACATTTGACGTTGGCGAGCCGGAGGCTGCCGAAGCGCAGCCTGAAGCGCCCACCGGTCTGGCCATCGACCCCGCGTATGCCGGCGTCGAGGAAACGATCGAAATGTTGCCGGTCGCCGAGCCGCAGGACGCGTTCGGCGGCGGCCAGCCCGATGTCATATCGCAGCAGACGGTGATCGAGCAGGGCCTCGATCCGGAGTTGCTGCATATCTTCGTTGGTGAGGCCGAGGAATTGCTCGATTCCTACGACGGCTATCGGGCGATTCTCGACGAGCATCCGCACGATGGCGATGCGCTGGCCGCGCTGCGTCGCGTGCTGCATACCTTGAAAGGCAGTGCACGTGTGGCCGGCGTGTTGTCGATCGGCAGCGTCGCGCACGAACTGGAAGCCATCAGTGAGCACAGTGCCCACTGGACGCCGGTCCTGACCGAACGCTTCGCCGCGACCAGTGACAGCTTGCGCGGTGCGATCGATGAGTTGCGTCGTGGTCGCTTGCCGGTGCTGGACGCGGTGATTGCCGCGCTGCGCGGGGAGACGCCGCCCGAGGTGACGGCGGATGATCCGGACGCTGGTGAGGCGTTCGCGTTCTTCCACGAGCACGACCCACACCACGCGCCCGCTGCGCCGCAGCCCGGATTCGTCGAGCCCGACTTGGCGGCGCTACCGACCCGCGAACTGATCGAGCTGGCGTCCAGCTATCAACCGGACACAGCCGCTGCCGACGATGCGGGAATGACGCCGCCGGTCGCGGCTGAAACGCCGGCCGAACATGCGTTTCCGTTCTTCCACGAACACGAGCCGGCGCCGCACGACCAGGCGTCCGCCGACACGACGACGGCCGACACGACGACGGCTGAGCCGCCGTCGCTGGACGGACTCGAGGTCGTCGACGATCCCGCGATCGAGACGCCGCCGGCGGTCGATGATGTCGGTAGCGTCATGCCAGCGCCGGTGGCCGACGATGCGGTGGGCGTGGACGATTTGTCGCGCCCGGCGGATGTCGACACCGATCTGATGCAGATCTTCAGTGCCGAGGCGCTCGAGCTGCTCGAACAGCTCGAGCAGGCCTATGCGCGCTGGCGCGTGGCGCCGGCGCAGGCCGGCCCGGCACAGGACATGCAGCGCGCGCTGCACACGCTCAAGGGCGGCGCGCGTGTCGCCGGCCTGTTTGCGATGGGGGATGCTGCGCACGAGCTCGAAACGCGACTGGTGGCGCTCGAAGCTTCGGGCGTCGTCGATGCCGAGGTGCTGTCGCCGGTGGGCGACGGGGTCGCCGGTCTGCGCGCGATGAGCGACCGCGTCGAGCGCGGCGATTTCTCAGGCCTGCTGCGCAGCGAGCGGGCGACCATCGAAGCGCCGCGTGCGGCGCCGGTGCCGAGCGGCACCTGGGAGCCGGAGCTGTTCTGGCGGCCGGACGAAGACAGCGAGCGCGAGGTCGTGCTCAAGCGCGAGACCGCGCGGGTGCCGGTCGAGTCGCTGGATCGCATGCTCAACGATGCGGGCGAGATCGCGATCTACCGCTCGCGACTCGAAGAACACAACAGCGGCATCGCCACGCAGCTGTCGGAAATGGCGCAGGCGGTCACGCGCGTGCGCGAGCAGCTGCGTCAGCTCGACATCGAGACCGACGCGCAGATTGCCGCGCGCGGCTTGACGCAATCCGACGCCGCCGATCGTTACGCCGGCGAATTCGATCCGCTGGAAATGGATCGCTACACGCGTATGCAGGAATTGTCGCGAGCGCTGGCCGAATCGGTTGGCGACTTGGCGGCCCTGCATACGTCCATGGACGGTTACGCGGCTGGCGCCGAAGTGCTGTTGCAGCAGCAGGGTCGCGTCAATACCGAAGTGCAGCAAGGCTTGATGCGCACGCTGATGGTGCCGTTCTCGCGTCAGGCCGCGCGCCTGCAGCGTGTTGTGCAGCAGACCGCGATCGAAGGTGGCAAGCGCGCCGAGATCGTCTTCAGCGGTGCCGACGCCGAGCTTGACCGCAATGTGCTGGAACGCATGACGGCGCCGCTCGAACATCTGCTGCGCAATGCCGTCGTACACGGCATCGAGGCGCCGCAGGCGCGAATGACGCAGGGCAAGCCGGCGCTCGGACAGATTCGCATCAATCTGTGGCGTGAGGGTACGCAGCTGCACGTCGAGGTCAGCGACGACGGTGGCGGACTCGATTTCGACGCGATCCGCGCTACCGCAGTGCGCCGCGGGTTGATGCCGGCCGATGCGCAGATTCCCGACGAGCAGGCGGCGCAGTTCATCTTCATGCCGGGTTTTTCGACGGCGCGCGAGCTGACACAGGACGCCGGCCGCGGTGTCGGCATGGACGTCGTCGCTGCCGAGGTCAAACAGCTCGGTGGCACGCTGGAGCTGTCGTCGAAGCGCGGCGAGGGCGCGCGCTTCCTGGTGCGTCTGCCCTTGAATCTCGCGTTGTCGCAAGCCTTGCTCGTCGAGGTTGGCAGTGAACCTTATGCGGTGCCGTTGTCGAGCATCGAGGGCATCGTTCGCATCACGCGTGACGCGCTGCCCGGCTACTACGCCGAGGACGGCCCGCTGTTCGCGTACGGCGATGCCGAATATCGCGTGCGCTCCCTGGCCGGCTTCATCGGCAGCGCCCCGGCGGCGGTCGAAGGCCGGTCAGCGCATGCGATTCTGGTGCGTTTGCCCGAAGGCATTGGTACCGGCGAGCGCCGCTATGCGGTGGTTGTCGATGCGTTGATCGGCAATCGCGAGATCGTGTCCAAGGCGGTCGGCCCGCAGATCAGCAGCGTGCCCGGCGTGACCGGTGCGACCATTCTTGCCGACGGTCGCGCGGTGCTGATTCTCGATCTGGCCGAATTGGCGCAGGACGCCGCACGTCGCGCGCTGCGCAGCGCCGCGGCCGGTGCCGAGCTGGTGGCCGCGGTGCCGACCACGCACGGTTTGATCATGGTCGTCGACGATTCGCTGACGATCCGGCGTGTCACCGAGCGCCTCCTGGTCCGCCAGGGCTACAGCGTCATCACTGCCAAGGACGGTCTCGATGCCATGGCGCAGCTGCAGACCGAAGCGCCGGACGCCATCCTGCTCGATATCGAAATGCCGCGCGCCGACGGCTTCGAGGTCGCCACGCATGTCCGCAACACGGCGCGCATCGCGCGTACGCCCATCATCATGATCACCTCACGTTCGGGCGAGAAGCATCGCGAGCGGGCGCAGGCGATCGGTGTCGATCGCTATCTGATCAAGCCCTATCAGGACGAGCAACTGCTCGGCGAATTGCGCGGAGTCCTGAAACGCTCATGAGTGAAACCGAAAATCGGCCGCTCTATGCGGTGTTGATGGCACTGAGCGGCGATACCCTGCTGTTGCCCAACGTGGCGATCGCCGAAGTCGTGGCGCGCGAAACGCTGCAGCCGGACCTGCGGCTGCCGGCGTGGATCGCTGGCTTCGTCGACTGGAACAGCCGCCGTGTGCCGGCGCTGCGCTTCGAGGTACTCAACGGTGGCGCGGTTCCCGAAGCGTCGCGGCGCGAGCGCGTCGTGGTGCTCAACTCCAGTGGTCGCTATCTGCCGTCCGGGCAGCTGGCGATCGTCACGCAGGCCTATCCGCATCTGGTGACGCTGACGCGCGCAGCATTGCAGCCGGCACCACTGCGCGACAGCGATCGCGCCGAATTGGTACTGGCGCGCACGCGCGTGGCCAACCAGCTGGCGGCGATTCCCGATCTCGACATGATCGAGGCCGAAGTGGCGCGTGCGCTGCCGGCGGCTGCGGCCGCGGCCAGCGGATGACGGCGATCAATGGCGCGCCGGCCTCGCGCCTGGCGCTGATGTCGATCGCCGCGGCGCTGGCGACCATGGCGCTCAAGCTCGGGGCCTGGTGGCTCAGCGGCTCGGTCGGCCTGATGTCCGACGCACTCGAATCATTCGTCAATCTCGGTAGTGGCATCGTCGCCTTCGTGACCTTGCGCTGGGCCGAACAGCCGCCCGATGACGGCCACGAATTCGGCCACGACAAGGCCGAGTATTTTTCGAGTGGATTCGAAGGCGCGCTGATCTTTATCGCCGCCCTCGTCATCCTCTGGCATGCCGTGCCGCGCTTGCTGTTGCCGCAGCCGCTCGATCGGCCCGGCATCGGTCTGGCGGTCGCCGTGGTCGCGGGCCTGATCAACCTGTTCGCGGCGCTGGCCTTGCTGCGCGGGGCTCAACGCCTGCGCTCGCCGGCGCTGGAAGCCGACGCGCGTCATCTGCTCAGCGACGTCTGGACCACGGTTGGCGTCGTGGCCGCCGTGGCGCTGGTCGCGCTGACGGGTTGGTTGTGGCTCGATGCATTGATCGCGATCGTCGTCGCCTTGTACCTGTTGTGGGTGGGACAGCGACTGCTGCGCAGTTCCGCCAGCGGCCTGCTCGATCCGGCCTGGCCGGCCGATGAGCGCGCCGCGCTCGATGCGGTGCTCGATGCTTATCGCGCGCAGGGCATCGCCTTTCACGCGATCCGTACGCGGAGTGCCGCCAGCCGGCGCTTCGTTTCGCTGCACGTGCTGGTGCCGGGCGCGTGGACCGTGCAGCGCGGGCACGATCTGCTCGAATCGATCGAGCAGGCGGTGGCGGCACGCGTCGGCACCGTCTCGATCCTCACTCACCTGGAGCCGATCGAGGACCCGGCCGCGCAGGACGATCTGCGGCTGGAGCGCACCGCACCGTCGGCCGGCAACGATACGTGACCATTCGTTCACGCTCGATAAGATAAAAACCGCTATCGTGTAGGCACCATGGAAGGTGATTCTCATCGTGATCTTGACCGCCTGATCGAGGCCGTTTACGCGGCCGCGTTCGACGCCGACTGGACGAGCTTTCGCGTCGAGTCGCTGCGTCTGATCTGCGAGTGGGCGCATGCGCCGGCAGGCGCCTGGTGGACGCACGCGCGCGATGGCCGGCATGGCGAATTCGCCTGCTGGCCCGCCGAGCGTGAAATCGGCGAGAGCGCCTTCGCCGGCCTGGACCTCGGCATCGGGCGGCGCGAGCAGGTGCTGCGCAAAGCCGACGGCGACCTGTTCGATGGCCTGGCGCTCGCGGTCGGCCATCGCGGCAGTCACTTGCGCAGCGTGCTGCTGCTGGAACGCGGCGATTGTGACTTCGATTTCGATGCCTTGCGCCGCGCCGCCGGACATTTGGCACAAGCGTCTTCTTTAGCGCTGGGGCAGTTCGTCAAGCGTGACGAATGGTTGCAGGCGCTGGGCCGGGCGTCGCGCGGATCGGCGGCGCTGGTCGACAGCCATGGCGTGATTTACGCCTCCAGCAAGCGCTTCGTCGAGTTGATCGCGGCCGAAACCGGGCAGTCGTCGATGGAGCGGCTGCCGTTTGCGCTGCCGGTCGATACGCTGGAAGACAGTGCGTCTTTCGAGGTCGGCTCGTTGCACTTTCGCCTGACGCGCGACGGCGGATTGTTCCTGCTCAATGCACGGCGCCCGCATCCGCTCGATGTACTGTCGCCGCGCGAACAGGAAATCGCGCGGGCCCTGGCCCTCGGCAAGACGTTCAAGAGCGTGGCGCGCGAGTATCAGATTGCGATCAGCACGGTCGCCAATCACGCATCCCGCATCTACCGCAAGCTCGGCCTGTACCGACGCGAGGAACTGGTCGAACTGTTGCGCCGCGCAGTCGACTCCAAAGCCGCGTAAGCGTGCGCGGCATCAATGGAATACCGATGGATATCCCTGAAATGACGCCGTCGCCGATGCGCGATCTCGGCTTCGGCATCCGCTGCATCGATACGCTGCAGGTGCGCCCGCAAATGGCTGCCTGTTATTTGATCGAACGGGGCAACGATCTGGCGTTCGTCGAAGCTGGCACGTCCTTGGGCGTGCCACACCTGATGGCGCTGCTCGAACAACTGGGTCTGGCGCGTGATCGTGTCCGCTACGTGATCCCGACGCATGTGCATCTCGACCATGCCGGTGGCGCCGGCGCGCTGATGCGCGAGTTGCCGAATGCCAAGCTGGTGGTGCACCCGCGTGGGGCACGACACATGGTGGACCCGACGCAGTTGATCGCCGGGGCGACCGCGGTCTACGGCGCCGAGGCGATGGCGCGGATGTACGGTGAGATCCTGCCGGTCGACGAATCCCGTGTGATCGCGCCGGCCGATGGCGAGTCACTGCCATTCGGTGACGCTGCGCTGCAGTTCATCGACACGCCAGGCCATGCACGCCATCACTTCAGTGTCTGGGATGCGCAGAGCCGTGGCTTTTTTACCGGCGATACCTTCGGTCTGTCGTATCGCGAATTCGACAGCCCGGCCGGTGCCTTCGTCATGCCGACGACGACGCCGGTGCAGTTTGAGCCCGATGCCTGGCGACAGACGCTGGATCGCTATCTGTCGTTCGCGCCGCAGCGTATGTTCCTGACGCATTACAGCGTCGTCGAGGATGTGACGCGGCTCGCCAATGATCTGCGTGCGGGCTTGGCGCGCTACGAATTGATCGCGACCGAACTGGCGCACTCGCAGGATCGCCATGAACGATTGCTGCGGGCGCTGACCGAAGACGTGTTGACGGCCGTGCATGCGCATGGCAGTGCGCTCGGCGATGCCGAGATTCGCGCCGTGCTCGATGCCGACCTCGAACTCAATGCGCAGGGTCTGGGCGTCTGGCTCGACCGCCGTGCACGCTGACGGCCGGAAGCCATAGGCAAGGCTTTAACCACAGATTTCACAGATTTCACAGAAAAAGAATCACCAAGAAGAAAATCCGGTGCTTTTTGCGTTTACCTGAATCTGTGAATTCTGTGGTTCAAAACCCTTTCCTCCGGATCCGCGCTAGACCAGGCCCTTCTCGCGCAGCGCGTCCTTGAAGTAGGCGTAGAAGATCGGCGCCGCGATCAGGCCGGGAATGCCGAACGCGGCTTCCATGACCAGCATCACGATCAGCAGTTCCCAGGCGGACGCGCGGATATTGGCGCCGATGATGCGCGCGTTCAGGAAGTACTCGAGCTTGTGGATGATGATCAGGAAGGCCAGCGAGCCGACCGCGATCGGCAGGCCCTTGCTGAAGCTGACGATGATGATGGCGGTGTTTGAAATCAGGTTGCCGAGGATCGGCACCAGACCGGCGAGGAAGGTGATCGCGATCAGCGTCTTCGTCAACGGCAGGTCGATGCCGAGCAGCGGCAGCAACACGCCGAGATAAAGCCAGGTGAACAAGGTGTTGATCGCCGAAATCCACGCTTGCGCGAAGACCACGCGCCGGAACACGGACGCCAGGCGCCCGGCGCTTTGCATCACCATCATCGACAAAGGACGTTGCTCGGCGCGTGGCCTGGCGTTCTGCAGCGATAGCAGGGCACCGATGATCATGCCGATCAGGATATGGGCCATCGACCGGCCGAAATCGCGGCCCGCCAGCTGCAACGAGCCGGCGTGTTCGCGCAGCCACTCGACGACCTTGATGCGCATGGCGTCGGCGTCGGCCGGCACGTAGGCGAGCAGGCCGTCGGGCAGGTGCTGGCGCGCGTCGTCGACGATTTGGGCCATGCGCTGCATCAGGATCGGCAGGCTCTCGCCGCTGTTGCGCAGGAAGGCCGTTGCGGCCAGGCCGAGCGCGGCAAGGGCAGCGATCACCAGCGTGGCGATCAAGGCCACGGCCAGCAGCCGTGGGCTGTCGTTGTCGTCCAGGCCCAGCCGGCGCAGGCGCAACCACGGGGTCAGGACCTTGACCAGTTCGAAGACCAGCAGGCCGGCGAGCAGCGCCGCGAGCAGGTGCAACTCAATGACCAGCAGCAGCGCGAGGCCGCTCAGGCCCCAGGCCATCAGGTCGTTACGGGTGACGGTGGCGGTATTGTCGTTCTGATCCATGGCCGTTTCGGGGGTGACCGTCGCCCATCATAAGGCCGCAGGCTGGCGGTCCGCTGAGCGCCGCGACATCAAGCCGCGGCGCCCCCGATCTTGAATGGCCGTGATGTGCGGGCCGCTGCGCTCAGACGCCGTCAGCGACGATCGCCGACGGGGCGAGCAACGGCAGCTCGACCGTTCCGCTCAGCGTCAACGCCGGCACCAGCAGATCGCGCGACCAGGTGACCGGATATTGGGCGTGGAACGCGTAGATCAGCAGCGCCACTTGCTCGCCTTCGGCCAACCGCTCGGCGATGCCGTTCATTTCCAGATCGTGCTGGCCGAAGCCGCGGACCGGCGTGATCTGGTCGTCGATGATGTCCCAGCGCGTCTGGCCAACGGGACGATGGCCAATGGCGAGGAACAGGATGGGATCGCAGCCGAGCTGGACCAGCGTCGTCGCACAGTTGTCCTGTTCGAGGCCGCTCAGGCCCTCGATATCGACGTGCAGCATCGGCACGCCGGCGACGATCGCGCCGCCGGCCGGCACCGTGTACAGCGGCTGATCGGCGAGCAGCACGCTGTCGCGGATGCCGTTGCCAAGCAGTGAGCTGACGACGCCGAGCACGCTGTTGAGCTGCGGCGTGCTGTCGTCGATCGCAAAGGAGGTGCCCCCGCGCTGTACGGTTTTGGTCTCGATGGCATCGCCCTCGGCCAGACTCAGGCAGAAGTCCTTGCCGGTCGTCAGCACGTCGTCGACCGCGCCACGACCCTGCAGCTTGTCCTCAAACCACGCGAACTGGACGTCGTCCAGGTCCAGAGAGCCGCAGGTCCGCGTGCCGCCGGCATCCTGGAACCCGGGGAAGGTCAGGGCTTCGTAGAACGGGTCGAGCGGGTCCTCGAGCCCGGCCGTGCCGAGTGAAACCGGCAGGATGTGGCCGCTCTGGTGCGTCAGCAGGCGCACATCGCCGCCCAGCGCATGCAGGCACTCGTAGTTGTGCAGGCCGTCATTGAAGTTGAACAGCGTGTCGCGGAAACCCTGCGTCAGCAGCACGTCGGCCGCCGGCGGCAGGTCCGGGGCGACATTCAGCGGATCCGGCGTCGCCAACACAAAGTTCTGCGGCCCGGCGGGCTCGCCATCGCAGAAGTAGGCGAGGCTGTGGTACTTCATGAAGTTGGTGCCCGCCTCGGTGAAGTTGTTGGTCGCCGCGGCGCTGGCCAGGATCTCGATAACGGCGGTGTCTTCGCGAGTGCCGCCTTCCTGCAGCTGCTGGAGCAGGGCGGAAACGGTGCCGGTCGGGTTGCTCGGGTCGACGATCTGCGTGACCGAGGCTTCGCCGCCGGCAACCAGCGCCAGGCCCCAGCCGGACTTGACGACGTTGTTCGGATCGAGCGAGTAGGTCAGGTCGTGCGGTGTGATGTCCGGCGCCAGGACGCGCAGCCGGTGCTGCGGGTCGGCGGCGTAGAGCAGCACCTGATACATGCCGCCGTACGAACCGCCATATGAGCCGACCATCATCTTGCCGTTGCTGCGGCGTCGCAGGCCCGGCAGGTTTTCGGCCCAGTCGAGCACCGCGATCAAGTCCTGGCCTTCGTAGTCGGGCGACATGACGCGGACGGTGCCGCTCGACTCGCCGAAGCCGCGCTCATCGATGGAGACCACATAGTAGCCGGCGTCGATCAGGCGGCGGATGAAACTGCCGTCCGGCGCTTCGGTCTCGCGCGAGCCACCGTAGCCGTGGCCCTGCAAGACCAGCGGATAGGTCTTGCCGGCTTCCAGATGCGTGGGTTCGAAGACCTGGACGACGATGGTGTCCCCGGTGGCGGCGACCGGAATCTCCTGACGGTAGATGGTGCCGTCGCGGGATTGGCTCACCGCAACGGTTGGCGGGCTGCCGCCATACGGTGAATCCGCCTTGCTCGATGCGCCGGTGCCGCAGGCGGCCAAATACAGGCAGGCCAGCGCGAGACCGGCTCGCGCTGCGTGATGCAGCTTCATGATGACTCCCCCGTGGCACTATCGCGTGCCTTTCTTGTCTTGATAAGCGCAACACTACTGCAACACGGAGCCTCGATGCCGCGCCTGCCACTGGTAATTCTGGCCCTATCGGGCAGCTTGTTGCTGTCCGCGTGCGGTACGGTTTGCTACTACACGCAGGCGGTCGGCGGTGAAGTGGCGGTACTGCGGGCGCGCGAGCCGATCGCGCAGGTCCTGCGTGATCCGGCGACCGATCCGCAGTTGCGGCAGCGCCTGACGCTGGTGCGTGACGCCCGCAACTGGGCGGTGAAAGCGCTCGACCTTCCCGACAACGGTAGTTATCGCAGCTACGCCGATGTCGGCCGGCCGTATGTCGTGTGGAATGTCTTCGCGACGCCGGAATTCTCGACCGAGCCGGTCGAGCACTGCTTTCCGATCGCCGGGTGCGTCGGCTATCAAGGGTGGTACAGCAAACAGGCCGCCGAGCGCAGTGCGCAACAGTTGGCGGCACGGGGCGACGACACCCATGTCAGTGGCGTGCCGGCGTATTCGACGCTCGGCTGGTTCGATGATCCGGTGCTCAATACGATGATGCACTGGGATGATGCAACGCTGTTGTCGACCTTGTTCCACGAGCTGGCGCACCAGAAGCTCTATATCAAGCACGACACGCGCTTCAATGAGTCGTTCGCCGAATTCGTCGGGATGCAGGGCTTGCGCGATTACGAAAAAGCGCATGGCTTGCCGCAGAGTCAGGTTCTGGCCGAGCGGCAGGTGCGCAGTCGGCAGTTCACGAAACTGGTGCTGGCCGCACGTGATCGCTTGGTCGCGCTCTACCGTGAACCGTTGACGGCCGACGTGATGCGTGAACGCAAGGCCGCTGTCTTTGCGCAGCTGCGCACCGATTATCAAGCCCTGCGCGACGGTCCGTGGCACGGCTACGCAGGCTATGACCACTTCTTCGATCAGCCCATGAACAACGCACGCTTGCTGCCGTTTGGGCTATACGACGACGATCTTCCGGCGTTCGCCGCGCTGTTCACGCAAAACGGGGGTGACTGGCCTCGCTTCTACGCGGCAGCGCGCCGGCTCGGGAAGCGGCCGGCTGCGCAGCGACGCGCCGAAATCGAGCGGCTGCGCCAGGCCGGGGCGGCAGATGCTTCGTGATCTGCGTCATGGTGGCGCAGCATGCCGTTGCTAAGGTCTGGATGCGCATTTTCCCCCGGATCAGGGAGCAGTTTTGCGCGCTGCAGTGCAGCATGATTATTGCATTGCGTGCTGACAATCCCCCCTCGAAAATGCGGATCGGAGTGCGGTATGAGCTTGCGTTATTTCGACTCGGAAGCGGGTCGTGCGCGCTTCAAACGGCGCTATGTGTGGGCTTTCTGGAGCTTCTGTGCCGGGGCTGTGGTTGGCGTGCTGATCGTCGCCTCGATGTCATGAGCGTGGCGGCGGTGCCTGCCGTTTAGGCTGCGCAGCGAGTATCCTGCGCGGGTTTTTCTATCAGCCCGCCCTCATGCACCTGCACAACACGCTTTCCGGCCGTAAGGAAGAATTCGTTCCGCTGGACCCGAACCGGGTCACGATGTACGTCTGCGGGCCGACGGTCTACAGCTATGCGCATATCGGCAACGCCCGTCCGGTCGTGGTCTTCGACGTGCTGTCGCGCGTCCTGCGCCGGCGTTATCCGAACGTCGTCTATGTCCGCAACATCACCGACATCGACGACAAGATCAATGCGGCGGCGAAGAAAGAAGGCGTCGATATTCGGGTGATCACGGACCGCTATGCGGCGATCTATCACGACGACATGGCAGCGCTCGGCGCGCGCGATCCGGATCACGTGCCGAGGGTGACCGAGCACCTGCCGGAGATCATCGCGATGATCGAAAAGCTGGTGGCCAGCGGCCACGCCTACGAGGCCCAGGGCCATGTGCTGTTCCACACCCTGAGCTACGCCGACTACGGCAAGCTGTCGGGCCGCGACGAGCAGGCGCTGATGGCCGGTGCGCGTGTCGAAGTGGCGCCGTACAAGAAGCACGCTGGCGATTTCGTGCTGTGGAAACCGTCGGCCGACGATCAGCCGGGCTGGGATTCGCCTTGGGGGCGCGGCCGGCCGGGCTGGCATATCGAATGCTCGGCGATGGCCGACGCGTTGCTGGGCGAGACCATCGACATCCACGGCGGCGGGCACGATCTGATCTTCCCGCACCACGAGAATGAGATCGCGCAGTCGACCTGCGCGCATGGCGGCAAGACCTTCGCGCGCTACTGGCTGCACAACGGCTTTCTCAACATCGACAGCCAGAAGATGTCGAAGTCGGTCGGCAATGTGCTGCTCGTTCACGAATTGCTGAAGACCATTCCAGGCGAGGTGATCCGTCTGGTGCTGATGACGGGGCACTACCGCCAGCCGGTCGACTGGAACGACGAGGTCGTCGGCGAATCGCGCAAGAAGCTGGATCGCCTCTACGGCGCGCTGCGCGAGCTGGCCGACGTCGAGCCGGCCGCCGGCGTCGGCGCGCCGGACGCCTTCATCGCTGCGCTTGAAGACGACATCAACACGCCGATGGCGCTGGCCGAGCTGTTTGAGCTGGCGCGTGCCGCGAACAAGGCGCAGTCGGCCGACGAGAAGGCGCGGATCAAGGCGCAGATGCTGGACGCCGGGCAGTTGATCGGCCTGTTGCAGATGCAGCCCGCTGACTGGTTCGCGCTGGCAACGGCCGCCGCCGACGCACCGGGCGCCGACGAGATCGAAGCACTGCTGGCGCAACGCGCCGACGCGCGCCAGAACAAGCAGTGGGCCGAATCCGACCGTATCCGCGACGATCTCAAGGCGCGCGGCGTGCTCGTCGAGGACTCCAAGGACGGCCAGCGCTGGCGCTACCTGTAGGCGCCGCGCGACTGCGAAAAGCGACTACCGCAGATTTCGCAGATTCCGCGGAACGAATCTGTTCTGCGAAATCCAGCAGGGCCGCGGTTCGACGCTTTGCTTTTGTCGGACGGCGGGGCATTGCGTGCCCTGATATGCCGTGCGTTTGGTGGCACTCGGCATGCGCGGGCTCGGGTGCTTGCGCTGCACCGGAAGCTTGCGCGAAGGTCGTGTCGTTGCCGAATGTCGCCGCTTTGTCGGCGAAATCTGCGTAATCTGCGGTTCCCGCTGTTGAGCTTCTTCTAAGACGCCGGCGGCGGTTTGATCTGCTGTTCGAGGATTTGCGCAATGCGGTCGCCGAGAAATTTGCTCGCTGACTTTTCGAGTGCGCGCGAGATTTCCGAGTCGACGGCCATCACCGCCAGTGGCCGCAGACGCCAGATCACATCGGCAAGCTTGGGCACGTCCTCGGGCGGCGGCAGGCCGCCGTTATAGCGGTCGAGCAGGCGCACGATGACCTGCACCATCTCGTCGGCGACGTGCTGGACGTGGCTGCGCAGGTGCTCGACCAGCGTCAGCAGGTCATCGAGTGACATGCCGGCGCGGGTCAACTCGGCGCCGGCTAGTAGGATCTTCGGGTTCGGTGCGCGAAAGCGGATGCCGTCCGGCACCAGGATGCCGAGGCGCAGGACGCGGCTCAGCGTTGCGGGCGCGAAGGCGCTGATGCCGTACATGCGCAGCAGCTCCGGCATCGTGAACAGACGCGGCGCTTCGCTCGACCACGGCGTGCTGATCGCACGCTCGAGGCCGAGGATGTCGCGCAACTGCTGGCCTTTTTCCAGGCCTTCGATCAGCTCTTGGATGTTGGCAATCGTGTAGCCGCGGCTCAGCAGCTGGTTGACGAGCTTGAGCCGTCGCAGGTGCTCGCCGGTGTAGATGCCGACGCGACCGCGTCGTTCGGGAGGACTCAGCAGGCCGCGATCCTGATACGCGCGGACGTTGCGCACCGTGGCGCCGCCGGCGCGCGCCAGTTCGTCGATGGTGTATTCGTCGTGCTCGGCGCGATCGGACTCGGCGTCGTGCGCCGGGGTCTCGTCGTTACCGTCTTCGGGGGACATGACCATGGCGCGGATCATAAGCCAGCATCCGCGCCATCGCCTTGGCCGCAGGCGCCAATCTGCACTCAGGCCGCGCGGGCGAGGGTGTCACCTTCGAGATCACGCAGCAGCGGCTCGATGCCGCCGAGGTACTCGCGGTTGTCGTGATCCCAGGGATGGAAGCCCGGCTTGAAGTAGTCGAACCATTCGCCGATCGCGCGGCGCAGCGGCCCCGGCGTGCCGAACAGGAAGCGCAGCGTGCGCCACCAGCCACCGCGCTCGGCGCGGGCGCCGGCGTCGGCGCGCGTCAGGCGCCACATGAAGATCGCCACCAGCGGCCAGAACACGAAGCTGGCGGTGATCAGACCCATCACGCGCTGCAGATAGCGCAACGGGTTGCGGCCCATGGTCGCGGCCCAGACATCATAGGCAACCGCCTTGTGCTCGGTCTCTTCGAGCGCATGCCAGCGCCACAGCCGTGCGAAATGCGGCTCGGCGTTGCCGACCACGCGCGAGTCCTGCAGCAGGCTGTTGGCCATGATCGCGGTCAGATGTTCGAGCGCGATGGTGATCGACAACTGCGAGGATTTCGGCAGCACGCGCTTCATGAACTCCGTTAGCTTGTAGACGAAACCCTGCAGCGGCGCGCCGGGCAGGCCGGCTTCGTCGAGCATTTCGTTGCACTCGGTATGCTCGCGGCCGTGCATCGCTTCCTGGCCGATGAACGCGGTGACGGCGCGCTGCAGTTCCGGTTCCTGGATCTGGTTGCGGTAGTGACGGACCGCATGGATGAAGAAGCGCTCGCCGTCCGGGAAGAACAGCGACAGGGCATTGAAGAAGTGGCTGACGTGGCGGCCCTCGTTATGCCAGTCGCCGACGCGTGCCGCGGGCAGCTTGAAGTGCAGGTCGCGGCGAATCGGCATGATCGCCGGCTGTTCGTCGCGGAATTCAGGGTCCGTCATGTCTCGCTCCGTCAATGTGACATTGACGAATGTAACTATTGACGGTGGCGCTTTGCAAGCACCGTCCGTCGGCTGTGTTTGAGGCCAACGGACGGCGCTGACAACTGGCTGTCAGATCGCTGATTTTGCGACGGTTTCAGGGGGTCTTCGGGGCTTTGAGATGCCAGCCACGCAGTCGTAGGGCGTTGCCGATCACCGATACCGACGACAAGCTCATTGCCGCGCTGGCCAGCATCGGCGACAGCAACCAGCCGGTCAGCGGGTAGAGCAGGCCGGCGGCGATCGGCACGCCGAGCGCGTTGTAGCCGAACGCGAACAGCAGGTTCTGGCGGATGTTGCGCATCGTCGCGCGCGACAGGCGCAGCGCCGTCGCGATACCGCGCAGATCGCCCGAGAGCAGGGTGACGCCGGCCGATTCCATCGCCACGTCGGTGCCGGTGCCCATGGCGATACCGACGTTGGCAGTCGCCAGCGCCGGGGCGTCGTTGACGCCGTCGCCGGCCATCGCTACGCGGCGGCCCTCGCGCTGCAGACGGGTGACGACGGCCGCCTTGTCGGCCGGCAGCACTTCGGCGACGACCTCGTCGATCCCGAGTTCCTTCGCGACGGCTTGGGCGGTCACCGTGTGATCGCCGGTCACCATCAACACACGGACGCCGGCCGCATGCAGATCGCGCAGGGCATCGAGGGTGCCGGCCTTGATCGCATCGGCGATCGCCAGCACGCCGGCCGGCTGACCGTCGATGGCCACCAGCACCGCGGTATCGCCGTGCTCGCGCAGCGTCGATGCGGCGCTGCTGAGTGCCGCGGCGTCGACGCCGCGCTGCTGCAGCAGCGCGACATTGCCGACCAGCACCTCGGCGCCGTCGGCCTGCGCCCAGACCCCGAGCCCCGGATCGGAACCGAAGTTCTGGGCTGTCGGCAACGCCAGGTCGCGCGCCTTGGCGGCGTTGACGATGGCGCGGGCCAGCGGATGCTCGCTCGCCGACTCGACCGACGCCGCAAGCTGCAACACGCGCTGCTCGTCGACGCCGTCGAGGGCGGCGACTTTGCGCAGACTCGGCTTGCCCTCGGTCAATGTGCCGGTCTTGTCGACGACCAGGGTGTCGATGGTCTGCAGGGTCTCCAGCGCGGCGGCGTCGCGGATCAGCACGCCGAGCTGCGCGCCGCGGCCGACGCCGACCATGATCGACATTGGCGTCGCCAAGCCCAGCGCGCAGGGGCAGGCGACGATCAGCACCGAAACGGCGGCGACCAGCGCGTGCGCGGCGACCGGCGCCGGGCCGAACCAGGCCCAGCCGAGCCCGGCCAGCACCGCGATCGTGATGACGGCCGGCACGAAGATCGCGGCGACACGGTCGGCGAGCCTTTGCACCGGTGCGCGCGAGCGCTGCGCCTGCGCGACCTGTTTGACGATTTGTGCGAGCAGGGTGTCATTGCCGACGTGCTTCGCCTCGATCAGCAGCGTGCCGCTGCCGTTGACGCTGCCGGCCGTGACGGTATCGCCGCGACGGCGGCGCTGCGGCGACGACTCGCCGGTCAGCATCGACTCGTCGACATGCGTGTCGCCGTCGAGCACCGTGCCGTCGACCGGCATTTTCTCGCCGGGACGTACGCGCAGTCGGTCGCCGACCGCGACCGATTCGAGCGGCACGTCGCTTTCGTGGTCGTTGCCGTCGAGCCGATGTGCTTGCGGCGGCGCTAATGCCAGCAGCGCGCGGATCGCGCCGGACGTCTGCGCGCGGGCACGCAGCTCGAGCACCTGGCCGAGCAGCGCCAGCGTGGTGATGACGGCGGCGGCCTCGAAATAGAGGTCCGGCATGCCGTCGGTCGCCGGCAGCCAGTGTGGCGCCAACAACGCGACGATGCTGAACGCGAACGCGCTGGCGACGCCGAGGCCGATCAGCGTGAACATGTTGAGGCTGCGATAGACCAGCGATGCCCAGCCGCGCTGCCAGAACGGCGCGCCGGCCCACAGCACCACCGGCAGCGCCAGCAGCAGTTGCAGCCAGGCGTCGACGCGCGGCGCCAGCCAGTGCAGCGGACTCGCCGCACCCGGCAGCATCGTGCCCATGCTCAGCCACAGCAGCGGAATGCTGAACGCGAGGCCGATGACAAAGCGGCGGCGCATGTCGCGCAGCTCGCTGTCGTCTTCCGGGCCGGCGGTCGGTGATTCGGGCTCCAGCGCCATGCCGCATTTCGGGCAGGCGCCCGGATGATCCTGACGGACCTCGGGGTCCATCGGGCAAATCCACATCGTGCCTTCCGGCACGTTGCTGGCGTCGACCTGGTGCGGGTCGCGGGTGATCCAGTGCTGCGGATCGGCGCTGAACTTGTGCAGGCAGTGGTCGGAGCAGAAGTGATAGGTCTGGCCCTGCCAGGCGCTGTGGCGGGTGCTGGTGGCCACCTCGACCTGCATGCCGCAGACCGGGTCGGTCGCCGTTTCGGCGTCACTGGTCGCGGGCTGGCTGCCACAGCAGCCAGCGGACTTTTTCTGTGCGTGCAGATAGGCGGCCGGATCGGCCGCAAACTTCTTGCGGCAGCCGTCGCAGCAGAACCAATAGGTCTGGCCGTCGTGCTGGTGATGGGGTTTGCCGGCGGCGGTGTCGACGCTCATGCCGCAGACCGGGTCGGTCGCGGTCGCCGGTGCGGCGGGCGTCTTGGCCGCGCTGCCGCAGCAACCACCGGGGGTGGCTTGGGTTTTCAGATAGGCGCCCGGATCAGCGGCGAACTTCTTGCGGCAGCCGTCGCAGCAGAACCAATAAGTCTGGCCGTTGTGCTCGTGACGAGGCTTGCCGGCGGCGGGATTGACGCTCATGCCGCAGACCGGATCGGTCGCGGTGCTGGGCTTTGGAGTGCTGAGATCGTTCATGGGGTCTCCTCGCCGGACAGGGCGCGGACGATGGGGCAGTGTTGCAAGGGGCCGTGGCCCGGGCAGGCGTCGATCAGGGTGCGCAGGCCGTCGCGCACGCGCTGCAACTCGGCGAGCTTGTGCTCGACAACGGCGAGCTTGGCTTCGGCGGCGCGTTTGACGTCGGCGGCGCCGTGCTCGCGACGTCCGCTCAGCTCCAGCAGCTCGCCGATCTCGCCGAGCGTGAAGCCGAGTTCCTTGGCGCGGTTGATGAAGCGCAGGCGCTGCACGCTGTCGGCCGGATAATCGCGGTAGCCGGACGCGCGTCGCGGTGGCGTCGGCAGCAGGCCGACGCGCTCGTAGTAGCGCACGGTATCGGTACCGACACCGGCCTGTTCGGCCAGCCGTCCGATCGTCAGTGTCGCGGGCATGTTGCGCTCCTGATCGTGCAATGGAGCGTCATCGTAAACCCTGGACCATAGGCCAAGGTCAAGGGTTTGTCGGTGGCGGCGATCTTGGCGGCCGCGTCGAGCATGTGAAAGGGCAGGCGCGACGCCGCACCTGCCCCCACAGTTCAGAACTGATATTGCAGTGACGCTTTGAACGCGCGACCCGGCTGGCTGTAATACGCCTTCGGCTGCGACGCCGAGTCCGGCAGATCCAGCGCCTTGTAGTAGAGGCGGTCGAACAGATTGAATACACCGGCCTGCAGGCGCAGGCCGCCGAGTGCCTCGGGCTGCCACCAGCCGGTCAGATCGACGATCGCATAGCCAGGCGTCTTGTTCAGGTCCGAGCTGTCGTCCTCGACCTTGTTGCGGTGATCGGCGGCGGTCATCGACAGGTCCGAGCCCCAGGTCCGGGCTTGGTAGCCGGCGCCGACGATGCCCTTGAGCGGAGGAATCGAGTTCAGATGCTCGTCCTCGTCGGTGTCCTTGCCGACCGCGTAGACGATCGACGTCCAGCCGTGCCAGCCGCTGTCGAAGGTCCAGCGCGCCTGTGCCTCGATGCCATAGATCTCGACGTGCAGGCGGTTCACGTACTGGAACACGCCGTACGGATAGCTGCCATCGAGGCCGGCATCGGCGGCGGTGGTCGTGATCGAGTCGATGAAGTTGCGGTAGCGGTTGTCGTAAAGGCTGATGCCGGCGCCGCGCCGCTCGTCACCGTACTTGAAGCCGAGTTCATAGCCGTTGCTGGTTTCCGGCTTCAGGTCCGGATTGCCGACGCTGACGTAGGTGCCGGAGCCGCCGTAGGTCAGATACAGCTCGGTGGCGCTCGGTGCGCGGAACGCCTGCGCCCACTGCGCGTACAGCCAGCCGCCCGGCACGGCCTGCCATTCGAGCATCAGCTTCGGCGAGAACTTGTGATCCTTCGAATCCGGCGGCAAGCCTTCGTACGCGGCATTGTCGGTGTAGCTGGCTGTTTCCTGCGGATCCTGGCGGTAGGCGTCATAGCGCAGGCCGGGCGTGACGCGCACGCGATCGTCCGTGTCGCTGATGCGGTCCTGCACGTACAGGCCCAGCGTCGTGCCGTCGACGTCGGGCATGTCGGACTGGTTGACGTGCAGGAACAGACAGGTCGGGATCAGCGCCGTGCAGTTGTCCTCGCCGGCCGCGTACTGCGTGGTACGCGTCAGGAACGCCTCGCCGCCGAGGCTCAGATGGTGCTGCAGCGGACCGCTGGCGAAGCCGAGTTCGGTGTAGCCGTTGAGGCCGTACGAGCGTTCTTCGAGATCGCTGTCGCGGTCGTAGGTGCCGATCGGCAGCGTCGTGCGGTAGGCGTCGGTATTGGTCTGCATGGTCACGCGCTGCACGTACAGATTGGCGTGCGCCTGGCGCACCAGGCCGCTGTCGCGCTCGGCGAGGTAGTCGTAGCGCAGCACTGCGCGCTGCCGCTTGTTGATTTCGTCGGTGTCGTAGCGGCTGTACGTCGAGCCGACGCTGGTCAGCGTGTCGATGTCCTCGTCGCGCGTGAACAGTTCGCCGGTGAAGCCGAGGCGATGGCCGCCGGCGAGGTACTGATTGAGCTTTACCAGCAGATTGTCCTGGTCATAGTCGGACGGATTCGGCTTGCTGCGCGTGCTGCCGGTGCCGCCGACATCACCCTTGTTGTCGAGCTCGTTGCCGCGCCGGTAGCCAGCTTGCACGAGCAGCAGTGTGTCGCCGAGGCGGCCGGCGAGCGCCTGGTGCAGTCCCCAGCTATCGTCGCTGCCGTTGTAGATCGCCTTGGTCAGACTGCCGACGGTCTTGTCGTCGCCGAGCAGATCCTCGGGGTTCATCGTCTGCAGCGCCAGCACGCCGCCGAGCGCGCCGGTACCGAAGAAGCTCGAATCGGCGCTCTTGACGACGTCGATCGCCGACAGTGAGTCGAAGTCATAGGTGCTGACGCCGCCCTGGACGCCGCGCGCGCCGTCGTCGAGCCACGGAATGCGAATGTCGTCGATCGTCGTCAACACGCGGTTCTCGTCGAGGCCGCGGATGTTGACGCTCTGGTTGTTGCTGTCGAAGTCGACGCCGGCGTCGAGGCGTCGCGCGTAGTCGGCGAGACTATCGATCTGCAGCGTCGTCAGCGTCTGCTTGTCGGTGTGGCGGGTCAGCGCCGCGGGCTTGCCGGGCGAGGACGTGTCGGCGTCGGCGGTGGCCTGCACCTTGACGGCTTGCAGGCGGGTGGGCTGCTGTGCGGTGCCGTCGTCGGCGGTGGTGCTGTCCTGCGCCGCCGCTGCGGTGCAGATGGTCAGCAGGCTGGCGAATGTCGCCACGACGGCGGCCGTGCGCCGCCAGTCACTTCGTTCACGCATGAATAACCCCAGTAGTTGAGAGACATCGCTGGCTGGCGCGCGGCTCGGCTGGCTGGAGGAAGGACTTACGCGTGCGAGCGCGTTCGCGCGCCGCTCCGGAGCCCGGCGGAGAGCGTGCGTGCGCGGTCTGTGGCGACGAGCGCGGCGCCGCCATCAGGCGGTAAACCGGCTCCCCTGCGGCGCCATCTCCACAATCGCAAGTGATTGTGATTATCATTTACAAAAGGATTGCTGTAAACCAGCCGGCAGGCGCCGAGGCGGACCGCAGGCTCCCCAAACCTGAACGATGGAGCAAGACAGATGAACAACGGGATGGACGCGGTGGCGGACGATACGGTGGTGCCTCTGACGCTGCCGGCGCGTTGGTCGCAGCTGCGGGCGCGGCAGCCGCGATTGCGGATCCGCGACGCGGCGGCGCAGCTCGGCGTGTCGGAGATGGAGCTGTTATTGACCGAGGCCCCGGAGACGGTCGTGCGCCTCGATGCGGCGCCGAGCGCGATCATGAAGTCGGTCGAGTCGCTGGGGCGGGTGATGACCTTGGCGCGCAACGAGACCGTCGTGCACGAGACCAAGGGACCGCTGCGCGATCTGGATGTCTCGGCCAATGGCCGGATCGGCCTGTGCCTGGGCGAGATCGACCTGCGCCTGTTCTTCGACCAGTGGGCGTATGCGTACGCGGTGTTGCAGGCCGATGCCGGCGGTCGCGACAGCCTGCAGTTCTTTCACGCCGCCGGCGGTGCGCTGCTGAAGGTCTACCGCTTCGACGACGAAGCGCGGCCGGCCTGGACGTCGCTGGTCGCACGCTTGCGCGCTGCCGAGCAGCGGCCGGCGCTCGAACTGGTGGCGCCGGTCACGCCGCCACCGCGTCGCGCGCCGCTGGATCGTCAGGCGCTGCTCGCCGACTGGGCGACGATCACCGATCTGCATCAGTTCAACGGCATGCTGCGCCGCCATGACGTCGACCGGCTCAGCGCGCTCGAAGCGGCCGGCCGCGACTGGGCGCAGCCATTGCCGGCCGGCACGCTGGAACGGGCGCTGCGGCTGGCGGCCGAACGTGGCCAGTCGATCATGGCCTTCGTCGGCAACGCCGGCGTCGTACAGATCTACACCGGCCGCGTGCAGCGTCTGCTGGCGACCGGGCCTTGGTTCAATGTCATGGACGAGCACTTCAATCTGCATGCGAACGCCGCGGCGATCGCGTCGAGCTGGATCGTGCGCCGGCCGTCCGAGGACGGCGACATTCACTCGCTCGAGTTCTTCGACGCCGACGGTACGCTGGTGCTGACACTGTTCGGCGAACGCAAGCCGGGTATTCCCGAACAGACCGGCTGGCGCGAACTGTTGGGAGCGCTCGATGCATAAGTGGCTGCTGTCGTTCGCGTTGCTGGTCGGCGTGCCGGCGGCGCAGGCCGCCGACGGTGCGCGTGTCATCGCGCTCGGTGGCGACGTGACCGAGGTGGTCTATGCGCTCGGCGCCGGCGATGAGCTGGTTGCCGTCGACAGCACCAGCATCTGGCCGGCGGCGGCGCGAGCGCTGCCCGATGTCGGCTATGTGCGCCAGCTCGGTGCCGAAGGCATTGTCGCGCTGCGGCCGACGCTGGTGATCGCCACGCACGACGTCGGGCCGCCGACCGTCGTTTCGCAGTTGCGTGACGCCGGCATCGACGTGCAGGTCGTGCCGGAAACGCGCACGCCGGCGCAGATCGCCGCCAAGGTTCGCAGTATCGGTGCACTGCTTGACCGCCGCGCGGCGGCCGAGGCGCTGGCGTCGGCCATCGAGCGGCAAGCCCAGACGCTGCAGACGAAGGTTGCGGCGATGAAGACGCGTCCGCGTACGGTATTCGTGATGAGCGCTGCGTCCGGCGCCCTGATGGTTGCCGGCCGCGGCACCGCCGCCGACGCGGCGATCGCGCTGGCCGGCGGTGACAACGTCGTGCGCGCTTACAGCGGCTACAAGCCGCTGACGCCGGAATCGCTGATCGCGCTCAAGCCCGATGTGCTGCTACTGATGGACACCGGCGGCGGCGTCGACGCCGATGCGTTGCTGGCGCAGCCGGCCGTCGCGCAGACGCCCGCTGGGCGTGCGCGGCGCGTGATCGCGGTCGACGGTCAGGCGCTGCTCGGCTTCAGCATGCGCACCGTCGACGATGCCGCAAAGCTGCAGGCGCGACTGGCGGCGCTCGACGCGCCATGAACGAGATGGCGACGACGCTGCCGGCGCCGCCGGCCGTCTCGCGACGCCGGCGCACGCCGCTGCTGCTCGGTGCGCTGGCGCTGCTGGTGTTGGCGGTGCTGCTCTGGGGGCTTGCGTCGGGTGCCACCGACGTCGGCGCCGCCGATGCGCTGTCGGCGCTGTGGCGCGCTGCCGCCGGCGTACCGGCACAGGGAGACGATGCGATCGTGCTGGCGCTGCGTCTGCCGCGCCTGCTGTTCGGCGCACTGGTCGGCGCCGGCCTGGCCGCGGCCGGCGTCGCGATGCAGGGCCTGTTCCGCAACCCGCTCGCCGATCCGGCGCTGATCGGCGTGTCGTCGGGCGCCGCATTCGGTGCGGTCGCGACCATCGTCTGCGGTCACTGGCTGTTCGCCGGCGGTGCCTCGCCGGATGGGGTTGCCGCCGGCGCGTTCGTCTGCGGCGTCGTTGCCACGTTCAGCGTCTGGCTGATCGGTCGGCGCCGGCCGGGTGTGGCGACGCTGCTGCTTGCGGGTGTCGCGATCAATGCGATCGGCTTCGCCGGTATCGGCTGGCTGCAGTACCTCGCCAGTGAGCGCCAGCTACGCGATCTGACGTTCTGGTCGCTCGGCAGTCTGGCCGGCATCGACTGGCGGCGGCTGGCCATTGTCGCACCGTGCATCGGCGTGCCGTTGCTGCTCCTGCCGTTGCAGGCGCGCGCACTCAACGCGCTGCTGCTCGGCGATCGCGAAGCGGCATTCCTCGGGTTCCGTCCGGCGCGCGTGCAGCGACTGTTGCTGGCGCTGACGGCGCTGATGGTCAGCGCCGCGGTTGCGTTCACTGGCGTCATCGGCTTCGTCGGACTCGTCGTGCCGCATCTGCTGCGGCTCGGTTTTGGCCCCGATCATCGCCTGCTGCTGCCGGCTTCGGCGCTTGGCGGTGCAGCGCTGGTGCCGGCGGCCGACACGCTGGCGCGCACCGTCGCGGTGCCGGCCGAACTGCCGCTCGGTGTGCTGACCGCGCTGGTCGGCGGACCGTTTTTCCTGTGGCTCCTGCTGCGCACCCCGATCGTGGAGACCGACTGATGCTCGCACTCGAATCTGCTTCCTACTCCGTTCATGGCCGCTGTATCGTCGACGAGCTGTCACTGGCCGTGAAGCCGGGCCGGCTGCTGGCGCTGATCGGGCCGAACGGCGCCGGCAAGTCGACGGCGCTGGGGCTGCTGTCGGGGCGTCTCGACGCAACGCGCGGCGAAGCAACGCTGGATGGCGAACCGCTGGCCGACTGGGAGCCCGAAGTGCTCGCGCAGCGCCGCGCGGTACTGTCGCAGAACGTGCAGCTGGCCTTCGGTTTCACCGCGCGCGAGGTGGTGTTGCTCGGTCGCAGCTCACGCTGCCACCGCATCGCCGTGCGTGACGAGCGCATCGCCAACGCCGCGCTTGAAGCGACCTGCGCCGCGCATCTGGCACGGCGCAACTATCTCGAGCTGTCCGGCGGCGAGCAGCAGCGCGTGCAGCTGGCGCGCGTGCTCGCGCAGATCTGGGAGCGCGGTGACGTACCGGCCTATCTGCTGCTCGACGAGCCCGAAGCCGGACTCGACATTGCGCATCAGCACTTCATCCTGCGCTTCGCGCGGCGTCTCGCGCACGACGGCTATGGCGTCGTCGCGGTGCTGCACGACCTCAACCTGGCGGCGCGTCACGCCGACGAGATCGCGGTGCTGTCCGGCGGCCGGCTCTGCGCCTGCGGCGTCGCCGAGCAGGCGCTGGAGCCGCAGCGCTTGTCGAGCGTCTACGGCATCGAGTTGTGCCGCATGGTCGACGCGGCCGGCACGTCGCTGATCGTGCCGCGTGCCGTGCACTGAGTCCGGTCGCGCTTCAGCGGGCGCGATATTGTGGACAGTCGACGAGATGGTCGTTCACCACGCCGACCGCCTGCAGATAGGCATAGACGATGGTGCTGCCGACGAACTTGAAGCCGCGCTTGAGCAGATCCTTGCTGATGCGATCGGACAGCGGCGTCTTGGCTGGCACGTCCTTCGGGCTGCGCGCGCCGTTGTCCAGTGGTTGTCCATCGACGTAGGCCCACAGGTAGGCATCGAAGCTGCCGAACTCGGCCTGTACCTTGAGAAAGGCCTGCGCATTGGTGCGCGCCGACCAGATCTTCAGGCGATTGCGGACGATACCGGGATCGAGCATCAGCTTTTCGAGCCTGGCGTCGCTGTAGCGCGCGACCTTCTGCGCATCGAAATCGGCGAAGGCTTTGCGATAGCCGCCGCGCTTTTCGAGGATGGTCCGCCACGACAGCCCGGCCTGCGCGCCTTCGAGGATCAGAAACTCGAACAACACCCGATCGTCGTGCTGCGGCTTGCCCCATTCCTCGTCGTGGTAGCGAATGTAGTCGGGTGTCGACAGACACCACGGGCAGCGGCTTTCCATGCGGGGTCCCGGTGCGGCCGCCTCCCGTGTGGCCGGGAGGCGGCCGATGTCGTCAGACGAAGCGGATGCGCTCGCCGAGCGGCTGTTCGTTGACGACGCCGTCGCGATAGGCGAGGCCGCCGTTGACCCAGGTGGCCAGGACCTTGGCCGGGAATGTGCGGCCTTCGACCGGAGACCAGCCGCACTTGTAGAGCACGTCTTCCTTCTTCACCGTGGTGGTGCCGTGCGGGTCGACGAGCACCAGATCGGCGAAATAGCCCTCGCGGATGTAGCCGCGATCCTGGATGCCGAAGCGCTCGGCGACGGCGTGGCTGGTCTTGTTGACGACGGTGCGCAGGTTCAGCTCGCCGCGCTTGACCAGATCGATCAGCATCAGCAGCGAGTGCTGCACCAGCGGCAGGCCGGACGGCGCCTTGAAATAGGTGTTGGCTTTTTCCTCGGCGGTATGCGGCGCATGGTCGGTGGCGATGACGTCGATGCGGTCTTCCATCACCGCGTGCAGCAGCGCCTTGCGGTCCTCGGCGGTCTTGATCGCCGGGTTGCACTTGATCAGCGTGCCGAGCGCCGCGTAGTCGCTCTCGTCGAAATACAGGTGATGGACGCAGGCCTCGACGGTGATCTTCTTGCCCTTGATCGGCCCCGGCGTGAAGAACGACAGTTCGCGTGCCGTGGTCAGATGCAGCACATGCAGGTCGGCGCCGTACTTCTTGGCCAGGCCGGTCGCCAGATCGGTCGATTTGTAGCAGGCCTCGGCCGAGCGGATCCGCGGATGCTCGGCGATCGGCACGTCCTCGCCGTACTTTTCGCGGGCCTTGGCTTCGTTGGCGACGATCATCGGCGTGTCCTCGCAATGCGTGACGACCATCAGCGGCGAGCGCGCGAAGATGCCTTCGAGCGTCTTCGGATCGTCGACCAGCATGTTGCCGGTCGAGGCGCCCATGAACACCTTCAGCGCGCAGGCCTCGTCGCGCTTGAGTGCGGCGATTTCCTCGAGGTTGTCGTTGGCGCCGCCGAAGTAGAACGCATAGTTGGCGAACGAGCGGCCGGCCGTGTTCGCATACTTCTGGGCGAGCAGCGCGCGGGTGGTGATCGCCGGCTTGTTGTTCGGCATGTCGAAGTAGCTGGTCGTGCCGCCGGCGACGGCGGCGCGCGATTCGGTGTACAGATCGCCCTTGTGCGTCAGGCCCGGCTCGCGGAAATGCACCTGATCGTCGATCACGCCCGGCAGCAGCCAATGACCGCCGGCATCGAAGACCTCGACGCCGGCCGGCGCGTCGATCTTCGGCGCGATTTTTTCGATGCGGCCGTTCTTGATCAGCAGGTCTGCGGCCGTTTCGTGTCCTTCGTTGATGATGTGAGCATTGGTGATGAGCATGTCGGGCCTCCGGCGGAAGATTCCGTCATGGTAATCGCTAATGGCTGAACGGCGGTTATGATCGCTGCATAAATAGCCAGGCCGGCGAGAGGAGAATGACATGGCCGAGCACGTGCATTACGGTGCCTGCAACCTTTGCGAGGCGATCTGCGGCCTGGAGTTTCGCGTACGCGACGGGCGCATCGTGTCGATCCGCGGCGACGAGCAGGACCCGTTGTCGCGCGGTCACATCTGCCCCAAGGCCGTCGCCTTGCAGGATCTGCACGAGGATCCGGACCGTCTGCGCCGGCCGCAGAAGCGCGTGGGCGACCAGTGGCAGGAGATCGGCTGGGAACAGGCGCTCGACGAAGTCGCCGACCGTCTCGCCGCCATCCACCGGGCACACGGCGGTCAGGCCATCGGCGGTTACATGGGCAACCCCAGCGTCCACAACTGGGGGATCATGACGCACAGCAGCGCACTGTTCGGGCCGCTGAAGACGCGCAGCCGGTTTTCCGCGACATCGGTCGATCAGTTGCCGCACCAGCTCGTCAGCTACTGGCTGTATGGGCATCAGTTGATGGTCGCGGTGCCGGACATCGATCGCAGCCAGATGATTCTGATGCTCGGCGCCAACCCGCTGGCGTCGAACGGCAGCCTGTGGACGGTGCCGGACGTGCGCAAGCGCATCAAGGCCATGCAGGCGCGCGGCGGGCGGCTGATCGTCGTCGATCCGCGTCATACCGAAACTGCCGAAATCGCCGACGCCCACCATTTCATTCGCCCCGGTGGCGACGCCGCGCTGCTGTTGGCGCTGCTGCAGGTGATCTTTGCCGAGAACCTGGCGCGGCCGGGTCGGCTGGCCGATTTCTGCGACGGCCTCGAGGACGCGGCGCACCGGGTCGCACCGTTCACGCCGGAGCGCGCCGCCGCCGTTTGTGGGATCGACGCCGATACGATTCGTGCGTTGGCGCGCGAGCTGGTAGCGTCGCCGGCCGCCGCGGTCTACGGCCGCATGGGCGTGTCGACACAGGCGCACGGCACGCTGTGCCAGTGGGCGATCGCGGCACTGAACATCGTCACCGGCAATCTCGACCGGCCCGGCGGCATGATGTTTCCGCACCCGGCGATGGACCTGATCAAGGGGCCGGGCTCCAAGCCCGGTCATTACGACGCCTGGCGCTCGCGCGTGCGCGGCCTGCCGGAATTCGGCGGCGAGCTGCCGGTGGCGGCGCTGGCCGAGGAAATCCTCACGCCCGGCGACGGTCAGATTCGCGCGCTGGTGACGATCGCCGGCAATCCGGTGTTGTCGACGCCCAACGGCCGCCAGCTCGAACAGGCATTGGGCACGCTCGATTTCATGGTGGCCATCGACTGCTATCGCAACGAAACGACGCGCTTCGCCGACTACATCCTGCCGCCGACCGGCGGCCTCGAACACGATCACTACGACCTGATCTTCCATCACTTCGCGATGCGCAATACCGCGAAGTACAGCCCGGCGATCTTCGCCAAGCCCGAGGGCGCGCTGCACGACTGGCAAATCTTCGCCGGACTCGGCCGGCGCCTGCGCGCGCGGCTCGGCAGCGGGCGGTCCAAGCCCATGCTGCAGCGGCTGTCGGCCCGCCTGCGCGCGGAAGTCGCCGAGCGCCTGCCGCCGCACTGGCTGCTGGACCAGGCGCTCAAGCGCGGTCCCTACGGCAAGGGCCGTCCGCAGCGGTTGTCGCTGAAGGCCTTGCGCGCCGCGCCACACGGCATCGACCTCGGCGCGCTGCGCGAGGCGCTGCCGCGGCGGCTCTGCCATCGCGAGCGGCGCATTGCCTTGCTCAACGATGCGCTGCGCGCCGAGCTGCAACGCTACGACCGCGTGCTCGCCGAGCTGCAGACCCAGGCGCCGCGCGACGGCGAGCTGTGGCTGATCGGTCGTCGCCATGTGCGCAGCAACAACTCGTGGATGCACAACGCGCAGCGGCTGGTGAAGGGCAAGCCGCGCCACCAGCTCTACATGCATCCGGCCGATCTCGAGGCGCGCGGCCTGCTCGACGGTCAGCGCGTGCGCATCGCCTCGCGCGTCGGCGAAATCGACGTCGAGGTCATGGCCACCGAACAGATCATGCGCGGCGTGGTGTCGCTGCCGCACGGCTGGGGCCATGCGCGACCGGGTGTGCAGCAGCGCGTCGCGCAGGCGCATGCCGGACAGTCCGCCAACGATCTGACCGACGACCGTTATCTGGATCGGCTGTCCGGCAACGCGGCGCTCAATGGCGTGCCGGTGCAGGTGATGGCGGTCCGCGACGATCTGGCACCGCGCGTGGCGGCCAACGCCTGACGCATGCCTGATGCGCGTCGTGGCCCGCTATCATCGGCGGGCCATGTCGGGGCATGGCGCCCACCACTTTTCGAAGGACACAAGATGAGCACGATCGTCGATGCGCTGGCGCAGCAGTTCCATCTGTCGCCGGCGCAGGTCGAAGGCGCAGCCGGCAGCCTGTTCAAGTTTGCGCAGCAGCATGCCGAAGGCACGGCGTTTCAGCAGTTGATCGCGGCGGCGCCGCAGATCGCTGAATGGTTGAACAAGGCGCCGGACAGCGGACACGCCGGCGGTGGCCTGCTCGGCGGGCTGCTCGGCGGCCTGGCCGGCGAATCCGGTGCGGCTGGCGCCGCGGCCTTGGTGGCGACCCTGGAGAAGTCCGGCCTCAACGCGCAGACGATCGCGCAGTTCGTACCGGCGCTGCTGCAGCAATTGTCGAAGCACGTCGATCCGGCGCTGCTCAACCAAGTGATCGCGTCGGTGCCGGCCTTGAAGACCTTGACCGAAGGGGGTGCCGCGGGCGGGCTCGGCGGTGTGTTGGGCGGCCTGCTCGGCGGTCAGTAGCGTGAAACGGTCCGCCGCCGGGAGATCCCGGCGGCGGACCATGCCTCACTTCGTCGCCTTGCCGACGATGTAGACGTTGTTGCTGCGGTCGCGATCGGGGATCAGGTGATCGGGGTCGATCGTGACCCGCGCCACGGCCGGCGAGGCCGGCAGGTGCAGCGCGTAGTCCTTCTTCTGCAGCCAGGTTTCGACCGGCAGCCGCACATCGCGGTGGGTGCCGTCGGCGAAGTCGATGCGCACCGTGGCCGGCAATACCAGCTGATCGCGGTTGACGATGTGCACGACGACCGGTTCGTCAGGCGCCTTGTCGTCGTGGTCGATGCCGCCGACCGCCAGGTCCAGCGTCCAGTTGTTGAAGAACCAGCCGCGCCAGAACCAGCCCAGATCCTCGCCGCCGGCGCTGTCCATCGCGCGGAAGAAGTCGGACGGCGTCGGGTGCTTGTAGGCCCAATCGGCGATGTACTTGCGGAACGCCCAGTCGAAGCGTTCGGGGCCGAGGATCTGCTCGCGCAGCAGTACCAGGCCGTAGGCGGCCTTGAAGTAGCTGATCGGATGACGGTATTTCTCTGAGATCGCGTCGGCGCGCAGCATCGGCGGCGGCGCATCCTGATCTTCGAGGATGGGTTCGATCTCGTCGGCCGGCGCACCGCCGCCCGGCGCGTATTCCGCGTCGCGCTTCGGTGCGAATTCGCCGTGATTGAAGTCGTCCGACTCATAGGTGTCGATGAAGGTGTTGATGCCTTCGTCCATCCACGCGTCGCGACGCTCGTTGGAGCCGACGATCATCGGGAACCAGGCATGACCGATCTCGTGCGCCGTGATCCAGAACAACTGCTTGCCTTGGCTCTTCCAGTGATCGAAGAGGATGCCCGGATATTCCATGCCGCCGACCGGGCCGCCGACATTGATCGCCGCCGGATACGGATAGACGAACCAGCGCTTCGAGTAGTTCTCGACCGAGTCCTTCAGATACTCGGTGGAGCGGCCCCACTTGTCGTTGCCCGACGATTCGACCGGGTAAAACGACATCGCGATCGACGTCTTGTGGTCCGGAAGATTGATGCGCGCGGCATCCCAGACGAAGGCCTTGGATGCGGCGAACACGGCATCACGCGTGTTCTTCATGCGGAAATGCCAGGTCTTCTCGCCGCTGGCGCTGCTCTGCGCCGCGGCCTCGACGTCGGCCGGCGTGCGGATCATCACCGTCTGGTTGGACGCACGCGCTTGTTTGAGGCGCTGCTGCTGTTCGCTGCTGAGCACCTCGCCAGGGTTGACCAGCTCACCGGCACCGGCCACGACCATGTCCGACGGCACCGTCACGCGATAATCGAAGTCGCCGTATTCGAGATAGAACTCAGAGCCCAGATACGGCTGCGTGTCCCAGCCGCGCACATCGTCATATACCGCCATGCGCGGATACCACTGAGCGACGTCGTAGATGCGGCCGTTCGGCGTGTCGAGCCAGGCGGTGCGGCCGCCGAAGGTGCCGGGGAATTCGTAGTGGTAGACGATGTGCAGCTCGAGTTTGCTGCCCTTGCCGGGCAGGGGCTCCGCCAGGCGCACCTGCATGCGCGAATCGCTGATCACGGTCTGCGCGGCGTAGCGCTTGCCCTGGTACTCGACCTCGACCTTGTCGAACTGATAGCCGTCCGTCACCTGATCCGGCTTGCGGCGCCAGCCGCTGGCGAAGCTCGAACGCGAGCCCGGCTTGTAGATGTTCTGCTCGATCTGCAGCCACAGACCCTGCAGCGTGTCCGGGCTGTTGTTGGTGTAGGTGATCGTTTCGTCGGCGCTGAGTTGCTGCGTCTGGGTGTCGAGGCGCGCGTTGATCTGGTAGTCGGCGCGGTTTTGCCAGTAGTCGGGGCCGGGCGCGCCGTTGGCCGAGCGGTAGCGATTGACCGGTGTCGGCAGCGTCAGCGGCGCAAAGGTCTGGCGCGGATCGAAGCTGGGGGCGGGCGCGGCGGCCTGGGCGGCGACGCTCGCGAAGATGGCGAACAGGCCCGGCAGCAGGCGGGCGATCAAGGGGGGACGGGGTACGGCAGGCATCAGGGGTCTCCATCAGGGGGCGCTGCAGCGGCAAGCAAAACCCGTGCAGTCGGTGACGATCGTGGCCGTCATCGATGCGCGGATGGCAGCTCACTGAAAGGAACGCGTACTGCGTTGCCGGCGGAAATGCACTCGGGCACAGTGACCGTGAAAGCACATCACAGGCGGCGGTAAGCCGGCTGTGGACGCGAAGCGCGGAGGATGGCAGATGATGCGCAGGATCGGGTACTGGGCCGGGCTGTCCTTGCTGACGGCAACGGCCGCGATGGCGTCGACGATGGGACCGTTGGTCACCGACAAGCCGGTCTCATGGCATGGCAATACGATACGGCTCGGTGAGGCGGATGCCGCGGTGCGACGCGATATCGGCCGCTATCCGGATAGCGCGCAGCCGCTGTACGCCAACGACTCCGATCCGCGCTATGTGCTCGGCGAGCGTTGGATGTATCTCGGCGACAAAGCCGATCCGTCGGTGCTGTGGATCGAGTTCACGCACCGGCGCGTGACGCGAGCCTGGACCGAGTCACCGGCGGCGGACGGTGAATCACAGGCCTCGCCCTGAACCCTTGAAGATCGACGCACCGACCTTATTCATGCTATAGAATTATGATCATAATTTAATTAAACCGAGCCACGGCCCGGTCAGGAGTCAGCGGATGAAGACCGTCAAAAAGGTCGCGATTCTCGGCGGTGCGCGCATTCCGTTCGCCCGCCAGAACACGCAATATCAGGATGCCGGCAACGTCGAGATGTTGACCGCGGTGCTCGACGGCGTGGCCGACCGCTTCGGTCTGCGCGGCGAAGTCCTCGGCGAGGTGGCCGGCGGCGCGGTGCTCAAGCATTCGCGCGACGCCAACATCAGCCGCGAGGCGACCATGGCCTCGAGCTTGGCGCCGCAAACGCCGGCTTACGACGTGCAGCAGGCCTGCGCGACGTCGCTGGAGACGGCGATTGCGGTCGCCAACAAGATTGCACTCGGGCAGATCGAGTCCGGCATCGCCGGCGGCGTCGACTCCGCGTCGGATGCGCCGCTTGCGTTCAGTGAGCGGCTGCGCAAGCTGATCCTGCGCTTCAACCGCGCGAAGACGCGCAAGGCGCGTTTGCAGGCGCTGCTGGAGTTGCGGCCGGCGATGCTGGCGCCGTCGGTGCCGAACGTCAACGAACGGCGCACCGGCCTGTCGATGGGCGAGCACTGCGAGCTGATGGTCAAGGACTGGAAGATCACGCGTGAAGAGCAGGACGTGCTGGCCTTGGCCAGCCATCGCAACGGCGTCGCCGCCTACGAGCGTGGCTTTTACGACGATCTGGTGGTGCCGTTCCGCGGCTTGTCGCGCGACAACAATTTGCGCGCCGACAGCTCGCTCGAAAAGCTCGGCAGGCTGAAGCCGGCCTTTGACCGGCATTCCGGTTTAGGCACGTTGACGGCCGGCAATTCGACGCCGCTGACCGACGGCGCCGCGGCGACGCTGCTCAGCTCCGAGGCCTGGGCGCAGGCGCACGGCATCGAGCCGCTGGCGTATTTCATTGATGCCGAATCGGCGGCGGTGGACTTCTATGGCCCCGACGCCGAGGGTCTGCTGATGGCGCCGGCCTACGCGGTACCGCGCCTGCTCGCGAGGAACGGGTTGAGCCTGCAGGATTTCGATTATTACGAGATCCATGAAGCCTTTGCCGGTCAGGTGCTGTGCACGCTGGCGGCCTGGGAGGATGAACGCTTTTGCCGGGAGAAGCTGGGGCTCGACGCTGCACTGGGCGGCATCGACCGTGCCAAGCTCAACGTCAACGGCGGCTCGGTTGGCCTTGGCCATCCGTTCGCGGCCACCGGTGCGCGCATTCTGGCGGCGGCGGCCAAGCAATTGGCCGAGCATCGTGCGAAAACCGGCAAACGCGGCCGGACGCTGATCTCGATGTGCGCGGCCGGCGGGCTTGGCGTCGTTGCCATTGTGGAGGGTTGAGCACGGGGATATTTCCCGACGGTGGCCCGCGTGCGTTCTAATCGGCGGGTGCCGCCGTTTGCGGCATCCGTTCGATGGAGTCCCGGATGAAAGCGATGATCGCGGCGCTGGCCGCGCTGTTAATGCTGTCCGCCTGCGCAATGCCTGCGCCTGCGCCCGCGCCCGCATCAGCGGGCGCCGCCCTGCATGGTGATCCTGCGCACCCGGCAGCCGCATCGGGGTGGGTGCGCACGGAGCTGTACTTCGGCATCGGTCCGGTCGGCGCGCCGGAGCGCGGCGTCAGCGAAGCCGACTGGCGGGCGTTCCTCGACCGCGAAGTGACGCCGCGCTTTCCGAGCGGACTCAGCGTCGTCGACCTCTACGGTCAGTGGCAGGGGACGAAAGACCCCACACCGCAGCGCCTGCGCTCCAAGCTGCTGATCCTGCTCTACGAGGACACGCCGGCGCACCGCGCGGCGATCGACGCCATTCGCAGCGCATGGAAACGGCAGACCGGACAGCTGTCGGTGCTGCGTGTCACGCAGCCGGCCGAGGTGTCGTTCTAGGGCCTGTTGGCGTTGACAGGCCGGAGTCCGCTGCAATGGTCGCGTCGCATCGGCGTGGCTGCCGGTGGCGGCTCGCCCCGGGCGTCAAGGGTGCAGCGGCGGTAGAAAGATCCACGCGGCGAAGGCCGCCATGGCCACATATTTGAGCGCGTAATAGCCGCGCTTGCTGCGGTCCTTCATCCACTTGCCGGCGCGGCGGATGCTGTAGATGTAGGCGAACAGATGGTTGAACGCGCCGAGCTTTTCTTCGGGCAGGTTGCGGGAGGCCGCCGCCGCGACCATCACGCGACCGAAGGCGTGATTGACGGCGCGCGAGATCGGGCCTTTCATCGGCCGCTCGATGTCGCAGAACAGGATGATGCGGTATTGGTCGGTGTCATTCTTCGCCGAGTGCACATAGGTCTCGTCGAAGACCACGTCCTGCCCATCGCGCCAAGCGTATTTGTTGCCGTCGACCCAGATCGCGCAGTCGTCCGAATTCGGCGTGACCAGGCCGAGGTGATAGCGCAGGCTGCCGGCGAACGGGTCACGGTGCTCGCCCAGATTGCTGTGCGGCTGCAGCACCGTGAACATCGCCGCCTTCACCGACGGCGTCTGCCGCAGCAGTTCGATGGTGCGCGGACAGGCCTGCAGCGCCGACGGCAGGTAGTCGCGGTACCACTTCAGGTAGAAGCGCGTCCAACCCTTGCGGAAGAAGGAATTGAAGGCGAGGTCGTTGGTCTTGTCGGACTGGCGGATCAGGCCGCGACCGTAAAGCTGCTGGGCTTCGTCACGAATGATTTCCCAGTTGTCGCGCAGCAGCTTGAGTTCCGGAAATTCGTCGACCTTCAGGATCGGCGTGTTGGGCACTGCCGAGCGGGCATAGACGAACACGTTGTACGGCGCCATGAACGTCGAGTGATCGGTGAGCTGACGCTTGAACCGATGGCGCACGCGACCGCGGAAATGAATGTAGATCGCCGAGCTGAGGAACATCGCGACGACGGCGATCTTGATCCAGGTAGACAGGTCCATGCGGCCTCCAGATGTCACAGGGCGCGCATTCTAACTCCGAATGTTAATTGTTGGTAACATTAATTAGTCGAATTCATACAGTCGGCGTTAAGTTTGAAAACCTTTCAGTAAGCTTTCAGTCGCGCGGTCGCTGGCTGAACGCCTCAAGACGCAGCCCGTGCCAGGCGATGGCAAGCAGGCGGAATGCCCGAGTCCACAGTCCTCGGCCGTATAACGCGTCGACGAAGCGCTGAAAGCGGCGCAGCTTCTCATCGGTGTACGGGTACCAGTTGGCCTCGATCTTGGCCCCGCCCTGGTCGATCAGCACTGCTTTGCTGCGGGTGAAGCCCAGCAAGCCTTCCGGACCGCGCAGCTTGCCGAAGCCGCTTTTCTTGGCGCCGCCGAACGGCAGCCCCGGATTGCCCTCGCTCATGTTGACGTTGTTGATCGAGACGCCGCCGACTTCGAGTGCCGCGGCGACCCGTCGTGCGCGCGCCTGATCGGCGCTGAAGACACTGGCGCACAGACCGTAGTCGGTGCCGTTGGCCAGACGGATCGCCTCGGCCTCGTCGCCGAAACGCATGACTGGCAGCACCGGACCAAAGGTTTCGTCGGTCCAGACGCGCATCTGCGAGGTGACGTGATCGAGGATGACCGGCTCGACGATCAGCGAGTCGCGGTCGGGGATACGGCCATGGCGCAGGCGGGCGCCGAGCTGCAGCGCCTCCTCGATGTGGGCGATGACCTTGTCGCGCTGGAACGATGCGGTCATGCGGCCGATGTCGGCGTCGCCGCGGTCGTCAGTGCCGATCACCAGGCGGCTGGCTTCGCGGACCAGGTCGTCGACGAAGGCGTCATGAATGCGCTCGTGCACGAGCAGGCGCTCGACCGCACTGCACGATTGACCGGCATTGGTGAACGCGCCCCACAGGGCGCCGGCGACGGCACGCGGCGTGTGCGCGTCGTCGAAGACGATCATCGGGTCCTTGCCGCCCAGTTCCAGTTCGACCGGAATCAGTTGCTGCGCCGCCTGCGCCATGATGCGGGCGCCGGTCGCGCCGCTACCGGTGAAGAAGATCTTGGCCGGCCCAGCATCGATCAGCGCGCGACCCATGGCGCCGTCGCCGTAGGCAACATGGACGAGATCATTGAGCAAGGGCGATACGCCGACGAAGCGTTCGATCAGGCCGACGCAGGGCGCGTGCTCCGAAGGTTTGTAGACGATGGCATTGCCGCAGGCGACGGCGGCGGCGATCGCCGTGATGGCGTTGTGAAACGGGTAGTTCCACGGGCAGATCACCAGCACCACGCCGAGTGCCTCATGCCAGAGTTCGGAGCGCTTGCCGAGCAGCGTAATCGGCGTCGGGACTTTCTGCGGTGCCAGCAGGCGTGTCGCGTTGCCTTCCAGCCAGTGAATCCAGTCGACGGCGCCGATGATCTCGGCAATCAGGGCATCGGTGTGGCACTTGCCGACATCGCGCATGACAGCGTCGATCGCCTCATCCCGATGGTCGAGAATCTCCTGCTTGAGCGTACGCAGCGCAGCCAGGCGTGCATCAAGATCGGTCTGGCGGTGCCGAGCATAGCCGGCTCGCGCTGTCGTGAAGATTTGCGCGGCGACGTGCCGGGGCTCGGTCGGGGTGGCGGCGTCCATGGCGGCTCGGGTTCGATGGGAACTGCCGCATGATGCCGAACAGACGCCTGTCAGCCTTGACCGATCGCGCCACTACGTCTGCCGGAGCCGCCCGGTGCCACAGGGTGGCACCGGGCGGCCAGCCTTACTCGAAGGTGTCGATGCGGAATTCGCTCGACGCGTCGGGCATATTGCGCAGCTCGTCGATCAGATATTTTTTTGTCCCGTCGGCGCTATAGAAGACGAAGCGCGGGTCGCGCAAATAACGCGTGCCCGCCACGGTGGCCGGCGGCACGCTGCGGGTCGATTGCAGATTCAGATACGTGCTGTCGAACAGGCTGACATAGCCGTTGCAGTCGTCGCCGTAGTCGTAACCGTAGCTGCATCCGGCGGAGTACTGCACCAGTGCGATTTCCTTCTTCGCACCGGTCTGGTCTAGCGACACGATTCGTGGCCCATAGCTGCTGCTATTGAGCGTCAGCGAGCCGGTGTAGATCATGTCCCGGCTCTGTACGGTCGACGAGCGGAACACGTTGCCACAGGCTGTGTAGATGCTCGTTCCCTCTTGAGAGAACCAGAGGTTGCCGCACATCGCGTAGTCGCCGTGATAGGGCGAGTCATACAGTTCTTTCAGCGGAACCGAACGGGCGTCGAACTTGGCGATATCGCTCGGCGACAGCCCATTGTCGGCCGTATAGATGTAGTCGCCGGAAGGATGCAGGCGGCCAAGCGTGCCGGCGTAGATCGAGGCGTAGCTGCTCAGACTTTCGACGTTGGTGGCGATTGCGACGGAATGAATCGAGGCCCATTGATCGCGTGTCGGGAAGGCATGTACGTAACCGCGCCCGTCGAGAACGAGATCGAGGACTTCGGCCGAAACATCAAGTTCGCGCGTGGCCCCGGCAGCACCGATCTTGGTCAGATCGACAACGGTGATCTTGCCGTCGTGGCCAACGGCAGCCTGCTTGCCGTCCGGGCCGACGGACACGGCGGTCGGAATCTTGTTGAGTGCCTGCTGCTGCTCCGTGCCGCTCGTGACGTCGTATACGTAGAGGGCATTGCTCGGATAACTGGAGACCATAACGATGGCATTCAAAGCATCGCTGTACTCCGCGTCGATGACGTCATGCGTCAGGGGCTGTGTGGCGTCGATCGTGACCGGCGGCTGCGAGACCGTTGTTTCCGTCACGGTGTAGCTGACGTCAACGGTCGCAGGGCTGCCGTTGACTGGCTGGGTGCAGGCGGCGTCATAGCAGGCGGTTACCGTCACGGTATCTTCGTGAACGCCGGCGCTGAGGCTGCCGGGGTCCCGGAATGTGATCGTGAGCGTCTCACTATCGGTCGTCGTCGCAGGCAGGCTGACCGACGCGATGCCGTCCTGTGTCGACGTGGCCTTCGTGTAGACCGTGCTCTGTGCCCATGGCAATGAGACACTGACGGATGCCTGTGGTGCACCGTCTCCGGTCGAGGCTGACGCGGTGACCACGTTCGGCGAGAGCTGTAACGCCGTGGCCGGGCTGTTCGTGACGGTATAGGTGACGGTTACGATGGCGGGGCTGTTGTCGACGTACCGCTCGCAGCTTTCGTCGTAGCACGCCAGTACGGTGACGGTATCGGTATACGTGCCGGCCGGCAGTGTCGAAGGATCGCGCAGGCTGATGTCCAGCTCGCCGCTCGTCGCGCCGGTCTGGTTGAGGGTTGCGTAGTTGATGCCCCTCGTCGTGTAGTTGACGCCGGCATAGACGTCCGTGTCCGCAGCGCCCGGCAGCGAGATGGTCGTGATCAATATCGGTGCCGCCTGTCCGGCACCCGCCGACGCGGACAGGGCGTTCGTTCCAAGCTGCAGCGAAACGTTACCGCCTTTGCCGCCTCCGCCGCCGCCACAGGCTGCAAGCACGGCGCACAGCAAAACCGGCAGCGCGCGGCTGCCGAGCATCGATTTGATATTCATGGTTCCCTGATACTGATGACGATCCCCACCGGCAAAGGTAAGGGATGGCAAGCTCGGAAACCAGAAGCCGCCGGTGGTCTTTTGTGACCTTAGTCCCAATCTCCCCACAGCGCTTGCAGCGCGGCGAGTGCGGCGACACCGGCGGTTTCGGTGCGCAGGACGCGCGGCCCCATGCGGATGCCGGTAAAACCCCCGGCGTGCGCGCGGCGTAGCTCGGCGTCGTCGAGTCCCCCTTCAGGGCCGACCAGGAGTGTCAGTGGACCGTTCGGCGGCGATAAGCTGCGCAGGCCTTGTGCGGCCAGCGGATCGAGCGTCACGGCCAGGCCGGCGCGATCGCGGGTGTCGAGCCAGCCGGGCAGGGGAGCGATGGCGGCCAGCGCCGGCATGCGGGTGCGGCCGGACTGCTCGCAGGCCGAGACGATCACGCCGCGCCAGTGTTCGAGCTTTTTCTCCCAGCGTTCGGCGTCGAGCTTGACGACGCTGCGCTGCGACAGCAGCGGCACGATGCGCGTGACGCCCAGCTCGACGGCCTTCTGCAGCGTGTAGTCCATGCGATCGCCCTTGGACACGCACTGCGCGAGCGTCAGGTCCAGCGGCGATTCGCGATCGACATCGATCGCCGGTCCGAGGCGGGCGACGGCTTCGCGCTTGCCGACATCGACGAGTTCGGCGGGGTATTCGCGGCCAGAGCCGTCGAAGGCGACGAAGTTTTCGCCGGGGCGCAGGCGCAGCACCTGAATCAGGTGGCGGAACGCGGTGTCCGGCAGGCGCACGGTGGCGTCGTCGGCCAGTGCGAGATGTTCGAAATAAATGCGGGGTGCGGCCATGGCGCGAAGGATACGACGGCCGCGACCGTCACGGGGCAGCGTCGTTCATCGACGCCGCGGTCGGGCTCCGGTAGGCTCCGCAAAAAAGCACAGACATTGGATGGTCGTGACGACGATCGACAGGGGATCTTCGCGATCGGCACCGCAGCCGGCGCCGGTTGCGGCGCCACCCGCCGCAGCGTCCAAGCCGCTGACGTACTCAGCGGCCTGTGTCGGCATCTCGTTGTTGCTCGGCATCATGCAAGGCCTGGGCGTCAACATGGTCAGCGCCAACCTGCCGTATATCCAGGGCTCGCTCGGCAGCGACCAGATCGAAGCGAGCTGGCTGGTCACGGTCTACATGATGACCAACGTCGCGATGGCGCCACTGCTGATCAAGTTTCGCAACCAATATGGTCTGCGATTGTTCGCCGATCTCGCGCTGTCCTTGTTCATCGTCGTCACCGCCGCGCACTTGCTGACCAACGATCTGCGCACGGCGCTGGCCATGCGTGCGGCACTCGGCATCGCCGCTGCGCCACTGACGTCGCTGGCCTTGTTGTACATGATCGAAGCATTCCCGCCGAGTCGCCTGACCATGGCGCTGCCATTGGGGCTGACGGCCACGCAGATCTCGATTCCGCTGGCGCGCATCTTTCCGATCGATCTGCTGCAGATCGATCAGTGGCATGGCATCTATCTGGTCGAGCTGGGGCTCGGTTTGATGGCGCTGGCGTCGGTCAACCTGCTGCGCCTGCCGCCGCGGCCGATGTTTCCGTCCTTCGATCGGCTCGATGTCATCGTCTTTCCATTGTTCGCCGGCGGCATGGCCATGCTTTGCGCGGTGCTGAGCCAGGGCAGCACGCTGTGGTGGACCGAGCGCGCCTGGCTCGGCTGGTGCCTGGCCGGTGCCATCGCCTGTCTGTTCACGGCGGCGATCATCGAGCTGCGCCGTTCGCGGCCGATGCTCGACTACCGCTGGCTGACGTCGACCTACATGTTGCGTTTCTTTTCCTCGATTCTGCTGTTTCGCATCGTGCTGTCGGAGCAGACCAGTGGCGCCGTCGGCCTGCTGACGACGCTGGGCATGTACAACGAGCAGGAGCATCTGCTGTTCGGGTTCGTGCTGCTGGCGACCATCGCCGGTTCGCTCACGGTGATGTGGTTCATGACCCACGATCGCCTGCGCTACGTGTTGATCTTCGCGTTGTTGTTGATCATCGTCGCGGCACTTTCAGACGCCGGTTCGACCAACCTCGTGCGGCCGATGAATTTCTATCTGACGCAGACGGCGATCGGCTATGCCAGCGCGCTGTTTCTACCGGCGGCGATGTTCTTTGGCATCACGCAGGCATTCGCGCGCGGTCCAGCCTATCTCGTCAGCTTCTCCGCCATCTTCAGTATCGGCAACAACGTCGGCGGCCTGGCCGGCTCGGCGTTGGTGCGCAGCTTCGTGACCTGGCGCGAGAAGTTTCACTCCAATCATCTGGTCGGCGACATGAATCTTGGCGATCCGGAGGTCGCGCAGCGCGTGCACCAGCTCAGCGGCGCGTTCGCGCCGAGCGTGAGCGACACCACCTTGCGCTCGGCCGAAGGCGCGGCGCAGCTGTCGGCGCAGGCATCTCGCGAATCCTATGTGCTGGCCTACAACGATGCGTTCATCCTGATCGCGTGCATTGCCGCGGTCGTCCTGATCTGGTTTACCTATCTGACCTTCCGCGCACATCGCGACAGCACGCGTAACGCGCCGATGCCCGGTACCGCACGCTCATGAGCGAACAAGATCCAGCCCAGCCCGCGGCGCCCAGCGCGCCTCCCGCATCGCCCGTGCCGCCACCGCAGAAGCGGCTCAACGCGCCGGCGACCATCGCGATTGCCGTGATCGGCATCACCGGTGTGCTGCTGATTCTCTACGCCTGGCGGCTATGGCCGTTCTCGAGCGCTGTGGAGCGGACCGACAACGCCTATGTCCATGGTCGCGTCACGCTGGTCAGCCCGCGCGTCGACGGCTATGTCACGGCGGTGCCGGTGCAGGACTTCATGCCGGTTCGGGCGGGACAACTGCTGGCGCAGATCGACGATCACATCTATCGCCAGCACGTCGATCAGGCGCAGGCCAGCCTCGATTCGGCACGTGCCAGCCTGGCGAATTTCGAGCAGGCCAAGCGCTCTCGCCAGGCCGCCATCGATTCGCAGCATGCGCAGTTGGCGAGTGCCGAGGCGCAGCTCAAACGTGCCACGGCCGACATGCGGCGCGCCGACGCGCTGATCGCCGACGGCTCGATTTCCACACGTGAGCACGACCAGACCGCTGCCGCATTCGAGCAGGCCAAGGCATCGGTGCAGCAGGCGCGCGCGGCGCTGGAAGTCGGCCGGCAGGACCTGAAAACCACGGAAGTCGGTCGCAGCAGCCTGTCGGCCGCCGTCGAAAGTGCCGAGGCGCAGCTCAAGCTGGCGCAGATCAATCTGCAGAACACGCGCATCGTTGCGCCGGAATCCGGTCGTCTGAGCGAAGTCTCGGTGCGCGTCGGCCAGTATGTGTCCCCCGGGAGCCAGCTGATGTATCTGGTGCCGCCGCATCCGTGGGTGATCGCCAATTTCAAGGAGGCGCAGACCGCCCATATGCATCCGGGGCAGCAGGCCCGCATCCTCGTCGACGCGCTCGGCGGCGCAACGATCTGGGGCACGGTCGAGCGCCTGTCGCCGGCCACCGGTTCGCAATTCAGTGTACTCAAGCCGGACAACGCGACCGGTAATTTCGTGAAGATCGCCCAGCGCATTCCGGTGCGTATCAAGATTGACGATGGCCAGCAGCTCGCCGCGCGCCTGTCGCCCGGCATGTCGGTCGTCGTTCACGTCGATACCGCCACCGAGGCGGACGACGCCGGCCATCGGACCGCGCCTTGAAACGGCATCTGCTGGCCGTTTGCATTGCCCTGCCGCTCGCCGCGTGCAGTGCGGCGCTGCATCCGCTGCCGGACGTGAAAACACCGGACCATTGGCAGGGCGATACCGCCCCGCTCGACACGGCTGCCGCAGCGGCGCCGGACTGGTGGTCAGGGTTTGGCGATCCCGTGCTGGTCGATCTGATCGAGACTGCGCTGCGGCAGAATACCGACATGGCCGCCGCGGTCGCGCGCGTCGATCAGGCGCGAGCGCAGGCACGGGCTGCCGCCGCCGGACTGTGGCCGCAGCTCAATGCGTCGGTCAGCGCGCAGCGCTCGCGATCGGTGTCGGCGGCGACCGGCAAACCCGTCGAGGCCACGGCCGTCGAGCCCTTGCTGCAGGCCAGCTACGAGGTCGACCTTTGGGGGCGCCTGGATCGTCTCGATCTGGCGGCGCGCGCCAGCCTGTTGGGCAGTGAGGCGTCGCGCGACACCGTGGCGCTGACCGTCGCTGCGTCGGTGGCCAAGGCCTATCTTGGATTGCGCGCGATCGATGCACGGCTCGATATTGCGCGACAGACCGTGGCGACCCGCGAAGCGGCGCTCAAGCTGGCGCGCTCGCAGGCTGCAAGTGGTTACATCTCGCAGCTCGATCTCGATCAATCCGAGGCCGAGTACCGCGCGGCAACGCAGCTGGTGCCGCAGCTCGAGCAAGCGCGCACCCAGCAACAGAACGCCTTGCGTCTGCTGCTGGGCGAGCTGCCTGGCGAGGTGCAACGCGGCGCGGCGTTCGACGCGCTGAAGTTCCCGGCCGTGCCGGCCGTTTTGCCGAGCCAACTGCTGCGGCGGCGCCCGGACGTGGCGCAGGCCGAGCAGCAGGTTGCCGCCGCCGACGCGAGCTGGGCCGCAGCGCGCGACCGCTTGCTGCCAAGCCTGAACCTGTCGGCGTCGATCGGCAGCCTGTTCGAAGCGCAGTTGCCGAATGATCCGGTCAACATCTGGAGCGTTGGCGGCAGCATCCTCGCGCCGATCTTCAATCACGGCGCGCTCAGTGCGCAGGCCAGCGCCGCGCAGGCGCAGCGCGTGCAGGCGGTCGAGGCTTACCGCAAAACGGTGTTGACGGCATTCTCGGAAGTCGAGAATGCGCTCGCTGCGGTACACGACCTCGATGCGCAGATGAACGAAGCGCAACAACAGCGTGACGCGTTGGCCGCCGCCTATCATCACGCGCAACGCCGTTATCAGGCCGGCTATTCGTCGTATCTCGATCCCCTGGTGGCGCAACGCTCGCTGCTGACCGCCGAGCTGGGCCTCGTGCAGTTGCGCGCCGATCAGCTCAATGCTCGGGTTACGCTCTATCAGGCGCTCGGCGGCGGCTGGCGACGTCCAGACGAGCGCTGACTCAGTCGCGATCGCTGTCAACCGATGGCGGCGCCGGACGTTATAGAGCCGGGACTGTCATTCGAGGAGGCGCCGATGTGGCGCTATCGGTTCATCGCTACTCTGTTGGGCTTGAGTGTGACGGCGGCGCCGGCCTGGGCACTGACGGACACTCAGGCGCGGCAGCTGCTGTGGCGTACCGGGTTTGATGCGCCTCCCGAGCGGGTGTCTGCGCTCAGGCCGCTCTCGCAAGGTCAGGCCGTCGATCGTCTGGTCGATGCGGCTGCCGACGATCGCTTGGCGAAGACGCCAGCGCCGGACTGGGTCGGTGAACCGATCACGGTGCCGTTCGTGCCCAAGGATTTGGGCGACGACGAGAAGCAGGCGTTCCGGCGGATGTGGGCGCAGCGTGATCTACAGCTGCAGGCGTGGTGGATGCAGGAAATGCTGACGACCGAAACGCCACTGGCCGAGCGAATGACACTGTTCTGGCACGGGCACTTCACGTCGTCGCTACAAAGTGTGCGCGCTGGTCAGCTGATGTACCGACAGAACGTCATGCTGCGCGCCAATGCGCTCGGTAACTACCGGACCCTGCTGCATGAAGTGGCGCACGATCCGGCGATGCTGCGCTATCTGAACAACCAGCAAAACCGCAAGGGCGCACCCAACGAAAACTTTGCACGTGAGCTGCTGGAACTCTTTACGCTGGGCGAGGGCCACTACAGCGAGCACGACATGCAGCAGGCCGCACGTGCATTCACGGGGTGGAAGGCGTTGCCACCCGATGGTCGGTTCGTCGAGGTTCGCCGGCAACACGACGATGGCATCAAGTCGTTCCTGGGCCAGCGCGGCAACTTCGACGGCGACGACATCATCGACATCATCCTGCGGCAACCGCAAGCGGCGGTATTCATCGTCGATGAACTCTGGCACGAATTTGTTTCACCGAACCCGGATCCCAGCGAAGTCGAGCGGCTGGCGTCGTCGTTTCGCAAAGATTGGCAGATTGCACCGTTGATGAAGCAGTTGCTGCGCGAGCCTGAGGTGATCGATGCCCGGAGCGCCGGCACGCTGGTCAAATCCCCGGTCGAGTTTGTGGTCGGCACGGTCCGGTCCATTGGCTTGCCATTGACGCCGCTATCGGCGGTGCTGGCTGCCGACAGCATGGGACAGGCGCTGTTCTATCCGCCCAACGTTAAAGGTTGGCCCGGCGGTGATGGCTGGATTACCAGCGACGCCCTGTTGTCTCGGCGCCAGTTCGTGTTGGCGCTGGCTGGCGATGCGCCGATGGTGGCGCCGCAAGGGCAGGGGCGCGAGGCCAATCTGCGCAAGCGTGAATATCAGCAGCTGCGCCGGCAGCGCGCGGTGGTCGCGCGCCGCTTCGGCGAGTTCGCTGAATCCTTGCCGCCTGATGCTGCGCTTCAGATGCTGGCGTTGAACCCTGTGCAGCCGCCGGTTGATGGTGCCAAGCCACCGGACCGGCTCGAGACCTGGTTGCTCGATCCGGTCTACAACCTGAAATAGCGAGGCGTGCCATGCACCGTCGACATTTTTTGCAGGCAGCGGCACTGCTGCCACTTTCGCTGACACCGCTGTCGCAGGCGATGGCCGCGGCACGTGATCCGGGCAAGCCACTGCGTAGACTCGTCCTGGTCGAGCTCAATGGCGGCAATGATGGGCTCAACACCGTCGTGCCCTATGCCGATGAGCAGTACTACACATTGAGGCCACAACTCGGCATTGGCCGTGATCAAGTGTTGCCGCTCGACGAGCGGGTCGGTTTCAACCCCGCGCTCGAGCCGCTGATGCCGCTGTTCAAGCGCGGTGAGCTGGCGGTCGTACAGGGCGTCGGATACGCCCCGGCCAATCGCTCACACTTTCGCTCGATCGAAATCTGGGACACCGCGACCGACGCCGATGTCACCAGTAACGATGGCTGGCTGGGGCAGCTCGATGCGCCCGAGCAGTTCGGCCGCAGCTTCGCGGCGAACGCGGTGGTCATCGGTCGCAATCCACGTCCAGTGAGCGGGCCGAAGATGGCGCCCGTGGTGATGTCGGACGCGGCAAGCTTCGTCGCCGAGGCGAAGGGTGTACAGGCCGTCGACGATGCAAGTGCAACGCCAGCCTTGCGCCACGTTCTGAGCGTTGAGCGCAACATCGTTACAGCGGGGCGTTCGATCGGTGCCGATCGCCCCGCGGCGGCTGGGAATTTTCCCCGTACACCATTCGGTCAGGACGCAGCGCAGGCAGCGGGCTTGCTGATCGGCGATCCGGCGACCCCGATCGTCAAAATTGCACTGACGGGCTTCGACACGCACGTCGATCAGCGTGGGCGTCAGGATGCGCTGCTGGCGCAATTTGCCGATACGATGGTGGCATTGCGGCAGGCGTTCGTTGCCGCCGGTATTTGGGACGACGTGCTGATTGTCACGTACTCTGAATTCGGGCGACGCGCACGACAGAATGCCAGCGGTGGGACCGACCACGGCAAGGCGGCACCGCACTTCATCATCGGCGGCAAAGTACGCGGTGGCTTGTATGGAGAAGCCCCGCAGCTCGCGCGCCTGGATGACGGTGATGTGCCGGCGACGACGGACTTTCGCCGTGTCTACAACACCGTGCTCGTCAATTGGTGGAAGGCTCGCGGCATGGCCATTGCGCCGCACGAGCACCCACCGCTGTCGCTGATCTAATCACCTGCCCGATGGTTGATGGGCGCCGGGGCAGGACACGTGCAGGAGGACGCTTGAATGAATTCGGCCTCTCGGCGGTTATCGACATTCGTCATGCAGTCACGCGCCGGCGAGTTCTCGCCGAGGCGAAGACGACCGCATGGCTGACGCCCCCTGGCCGGCCGCATTGGATGAATTTCTTGCGAGCGTCGAGATTCGCGCGCTGCGGATTGCCGAGTTGTCGACGCAGCAGCGCGACGATGCGCTCGACTTGGTGCAGGACGCGATGCTGCGTTTCACCCGTCGCTATGCCGCGCGACCGCCGGATGAATGGACGCCGCTGTTCTGGCGCGTGTTGCAGAACCGTATCCACGATTGGCGGCGGCAGCGAATCCGGACGTATCGCTTATTCCAGCGCACGACGCCGGCCGATGGCGAATCGGGGCGTGGTCAGACCGCAGCCATTGATCAGATCGAGGCGCCGCAGGCGCACGGCGCGGAATTTTTTCAGCGTGCGGAAGCCATGCGCCATCTCGAAGCGGCGCTGCGTGACTTGCCGCGACGGCAGCGCGAGGCGTTCGAACTGCGCGTCTGGGAAGGACTCGATGTCGCCGGTACGGCGAAGGCGATGGGGTGCAGCGCTGGCAGCGTCAAGACGCATCTGTCACGCGCGTTGCACGTGTTGCGGCAGCGGCTGCAGGGGGTGTGGCCATGATCGATGAAGCTCAGTTGGATCGTGATGTGCAAACGCTGCGCGAGCAGTTGCGTGCCTCGGAATCGACGGATGCCGTGACGGCCATGCGGCTGCACGCCATCCGCCGTGCTGCCCTGGAAGTTGCCGGTGCGCGTCGGCATTCCCCCAGGGGTGTGGTGTTCGCGACGGCTGTGGTTTTGATTGTGGTGCTTGGCGCGGCGTGGATCTATGGCCGACCGCATCCGCAGGTCGATGTGTCGTCTGTCGATGCGCTTGACGTGTTGACGGATGACGTGGATTCGGACTTCTACGAGCATCTGGATATGTATCGCTGGCTGTCCGAGCCCGACAGTACAGCGACGAAGGACGATCATGTCTAGGACCGGGCGCGCAGTGGCCGGATGCAGTGGTCTCGCCATGATGCTGGCCGTCGCCGCGGTACCGGTTCGTGCCGGCGCTCCGGCTCGTTGGGATGCGTTGACGCAGCAGCAGCAGTCGCTGCTGGCGCCCATGCAGCAACAGTGGCCGAATTTGCCGGAAGCTCGCCGTGAGCGCTTGATCGATGGGGCCAATCACTGGGCACGCTTGAGCCCAGAGCAGCAGGATAAGGCTCGCGAGCGTCTGCGTCGTTGGCAGCAGATGACGCCGAAGCAGCGCCAACTGCTGCAGCTACGGCGTCAGGAATTTAGACAAATGACGCCGGCCGAGCGTGCGCGCGCCAAGGCCCGTTATCAGCAGATGCGCACCTTGAGTCCCCAGCAACGGCGACAGATCAACGATCGCTTCCGAAAACTCAGCCAGCAAGCCGGTGGATTGGCCAAGGCATGCCCGGGGGATATCGATCAGCGGCTCGATTGTCTCGGTGTTCCGCGCTTGCCGGCGTCGGCTGACGGGCCGGGCTGAGGATTCGCCCGGTGCCCGAACGTCAACAGGCGGCGCTATAGTCGGCTGACGGGTTAACCAGACGGTGAAGTTGCGATGAAGACGCGAGGATCAGGCGTGTCCCACTCGGTGCGTGCGCTGGCTGGCACGCTAGCGCTGCTGACGTTGGCGGCCTGTGGCGGTGGTGGCGGTAGTTCGGCGTTCGACGACCGCGTCGGCGACGCATCGCAGTACGCCAACCAATGCGCTGCGCCGCGCAGCGGCACCGATCCCTACACCGGTGAGGCTTATCCGGACGTGCAAGGCACCCTGGCCAATGAGCGCGACTGGGTGCACGCCTACATGAACGCGATCTACCTTTGGTACAAGGAGATCCCGAGCGTTGATTCCAGCGGCTACACGGCCAGTGCCTACGGCAGCGATTACGCGGCGCTCGATGCGTACTTTCAGGCGCTGAAGACGCCGAACACGACGTCGTCCGGCAAGCTCGAAGACCAGTTCAGCTTTACCTATCCGACCGCGGCCTGGGATGCGCTCGCGCAATCCGGCGTGACGGTCAGCTATGGCCTGCAGTTCGCTGCGCTGGCGACGGCGCCACCACGCGATTTTCGCGTGGCGTACACCGAGCCGAATCGGCCGAGCAGCAACGACGGGGTCGACCGCGGCGCCAAGATTCTCGCGATCGACGGCGTCGACATGATCAACGGCAGCGACGTCGATACGCTCAACGCCGGACTGTTTCCGTCCGCCGCCGGCGAGCAGCACGTCTTTCGTTTTGAAGACACCGACGGCACGACGCAAGACGTGACGCTGACCGCCGAGGACGTGACCGAAACGCCGGTGCAGAACGTCCAGACCATCAGCACATCGACCGGTAGCGTCGGCTATCTGCTGTTCAACGATCACATCGCAACCGCCGAAGGCGAACTGAAGAATGCAATCCAGACCTTGGCGGATGACGACGTCAGCGATCTGGTGCTCGACATTCGCTACAACGGTGGTGGTTATCTCGACATCGCCAGCGAACTGGCCTACATGATCGCCGGGCCGGCGCAGACCGCCGGCAAGGTCTTCGAGCGGCTGAAGTACAACGACAAAAATCCCCTGGCCGATACGGATAGCGCGACCACCGGCTTTCACAGCACCACGGTCGGTTTCGATCCCAGCGTTGCCGACGGCTCGGCGTTGCCCTATCTGAATCTGAGCAAGGTCTACGTGCTGGTCGGCGCCGGCACGTGCTCGGCGAGCGAGGCGGTGATCAATGGTCTGCGCGGCGTCGGTGTCGACGTGGTCTTGATTGGCGATACGACCTGCGGCAAGCCCTACGGCTTCTACCAGGCTGACAACTGCGGCACCTCGTATTTCGCGATCGAATTCCAGGGCGTCAACAATGCCGGGTTCGGCGACTACGCGGACGGTTTCACGCCGGACTGCGCGGTCGACGACGACTTCGATCATGCGCTGGGCGATCCGTCCGAGAGTCTGCTGGCCACGGCGCTGAGCTATCGCGACAGCGGCGCCTGTCCGTCGACCAGCAAGCGCGCCAGTCTGGTCTCGCCGGTCAAGGTCTTGCGCTCGCCGGTCCGCGAAAACCTGATCGTCACGCCGCCGCAGCGCTAGCGCGCTGCAAAAAGATCGTGAACCACAGATTTCACAGATTCACGCAGATTTGAAGCGAAGCACCAAGACCATGCATTTCTCTGTGTAATCTGTGGTTCACGCTTTTGGCCTTCCGGGGCCTGTGCAGGTTTGCCCGCCGGCCGGGCTGCCAGCTGCGACCGGGGCGGAGTCGCCGTCTCGGCCGACAAGATTTTGAACCGCAGATTTTGCAGATTGATGCAGACTCAGACTTGAGAATGAAGGCTGTTCATTCTTCTGTGTCATCTGTGAAATCTGTGGTTCACGCTTTAGCGCTGCCGGGCCTACGCAGGCTTTTCCGGACAGCCGGGCTTCGCCAGCTGCGACCTGAGGCGAAGCCGCCGCATCGGCTGAGAGGATTTTGAACCGCAGATGACGCAGATTGACGCAGATTCAGACTTGAGAATGAAGGCTGTTCATTCTTCTGCGTCATCTGTGAAATCTGTGGTTCATGCTTTTGCGCTTCCGGGCCTGCGCAGGTTTCCCCGGACAGCCGGGCTGCCAGCTGCGGCCAGGGCGGAGTCGCCGCACCGGCCGACAAGATATTGAACCGCAGATTGACGCAGACTCAGACTTGAGAATGAAGGCTGTTCATTCTTCTGTGTCATCTGTGAAATCTGTGGTTCACGCTTTTGATTTTCCCACCCTAGGCCGCGATCTCCGCCTCGCGCAGGCGGTCGATTTCCTGCTTCGGCGGCGCGCCGAACAGGCGCTTGTATTCGCGGCTGAACTGCGAGGCGCTTTCATAGCCGACGCGATGCGCGGCGGCATTGGCTTCCAGGCCTAGTGCCAGCATCAGGCGACGCGCTTCGTGCAGGCGCAGGTGCTTCTGGAACTGCAGCGGCGACATTGCCGTGACCGCCTTGAAGTGGTGGTGCAGGGCAGACGCGCTCATGCAGGCCGCTTCGGCCAGTTCGTCGATGCGTAGCGATTCGGTGTAACGCGTGCGCAGGATGCGGATCGCACGCGAGACGCGGTCGGCGCGGCTGTCAGCCGTGGCCAGTTCGCGCAGGCGGTCGCCGAGTTCGCCGACCAGCACGCGGTAGTAAATCTCGCGGATCGCCAGCGGCGCCAGCACCGCGGTGTCCTGCGGTGCGTCGAGCAGGCGCAGCAGGCGCAGCACCGCATCGAGCAACGGCGCCGTCGAGCGTGCCGAATACAGGCCGCGGTCGATCGACGCGTTGGCGGCGACGGCGCGGGTATCGGTTTCGAGCATCAGTGCGCTGACGTCGCGCGGATCGACCGACAGGCGCAGGCCGAGAAACGGCTTCTCGGCAGAGGCTTCGATGATCTGGCCGCCGACCGGCAGCGTCACCGAGACGACGAGGTAGTGCAGGGGGTCATAAAAGTAGGGCTCGCCGTCGAGCAGGGCCTGCTTGCGGCCCTGCGCGACGACGAAGATCGCCGGTTCGTAGACGGTCGGCTTGCATTGCGTGGTGTCGGTGGCGCGCGAGACGTGTAGCTGTTCGATGGCGGTGTCGTGATTGCCGTCTGTCGGCGCCAGACGCGAGAGGCGCGCGGCCAGCTCGTTGCGCGGCGCGGCCAGCGGATCGTCGTCCGTGTAGTCGGCCAAGGTTGTGCTCATGCCAAGGTACCCCTGATCGATTTTGGGCATGCCTACATTATGCGCGGCGCAGTGACCAGTGCTGGCGTTGCAGGGGTGGTTTGGAGAATTAGGCAATTATCGAGCAGCAATCGTCTAACGCCGCTTGCCGCCCGGCGCCTAATCTGGCCACTCCCCCGCAGTCCCATCTCACAGGAGCCCTTCCCGTGCGCGATTCCATTTCCCAGCGTCAACTCGGCCGTCAGGGCCCGCGTGTGTCGGCCGTGGGTCTCGGCTGCATGGGCATGTCCGAGTTTTACGGCGCGACCAACGAGGCAAACTCGCTGGCCGTCATTCACCATGCGCTCGACCGCGGCATCAACTTCCTCGATACGGCGGACCTGTACGGTTCCGGCGCCAATGAGCGGCTGCTGGCGCAGGTGCTGCAAACGCGCCGCGACGAGGTCGTGCTGGCGACCAAGTTCGGCATTCCGCGCGGTCCGAACGGCGAGAAGCTCGGCGTCGACGGCCGGCCCGAATACGTGCGCGCGGCCTGCGAGGCGAGCCTGCACCGTCTCGGTGTCGAGACCATCGATCTGTACTACCAGTACCGCGTCGATCCGAAGGTGCCGATCGAGGACACCGTCGGCGCGATGGCTGATCTGGTGCGCGCCGGCAAGATCCGGCATCTGGGGCTGTCGGAGACCTCGGCGGCGACGCTGCGCCGCGCCGCAGCCGTGCATCCGATCGCCGCGTTGCAGAGCGAATATTCGCTGACCTCGCGGGATATCGAAGACGAAGTCCTGCCGGCCTGCCGCGAACTGGGTGTGGCCTTGGTCGCGTGCAGCCCGCTTGGCCGCGGGTTCCTGAGCGGTTCGATCCAGACCCAGGCCGATCTGGCTGACAACGACGTGCGGCGTCTGCTGCCGCGCTTTTCGGATTCGAACCTGACGACCAACCTGCAGCTCGTCATCGCCATCACCGAACTCGCCGCGGCGCGTGGCGTGCTGCCGGCGCAGTTGGCGCTGGCCTGGCTGCTCGACCAGGGCGACGATATCGTGCCGATTCCGGGTACGCGCCGCGCCGTGCGCATCGACCAGAACGTTGCCGCCAGCGCGCTCGCGCTCAGCGATCACGAGCGTCATGCGCTGCGCGCGATCTTCGCCGCCAGCCGCGTCGCCGGGCAGCGCTACAACGATGCCGGCATGGCGCTCGTCAACGCCTGAACCACAAAGGCCGGCGTTCTCTGCGCCGGCCTATCATCATGGCCCCGCTTCCATCGACTTGGAGATTTATACGGATGCCCCCCGTTCCGTCCATCAAGCTGGCCGACGGCCAGCACATTCCGCAATTCGGCCTCGGTGTGTTTCAGACGCCGGCTGACCAGACCGCCGAGATCGTCGGCGACGCCTTCCGCCTGGGCTATCGCCACATCGACACGGCGGCGATCTACAAAAACGAGGCCGGCGTCGGCGCGGCAGTTGCGGCGTCCGGGCTCGCCCGCGACGAGTTGTACATCACCACCAAGCTGTGGAATGCCGAGCAGGGATACGACAGTGGCTTGCGTGCGCTCGACACCAGCCTGGCCACGCTTGGGCTCGACACGATCGATCTGTACCTGATTCATTGGCCGTGTCCGGCCAACGGCAAATTCGTCGACAGTTGGAAGGCATTGATCCAGGCGCAGAAGGACGGCAAGGTCAAGTCCATCGGCGTATCGAACTTTCGTGTCGAGGATCTTGATCGCATCGCGCAGGCGACCGGCGTGGTGCCGGTCATCAACCAGATCGAGCTGCACCCGTATTTGCAGCAGGGCGCGCTGCGCGCCTATCACGATCAGCACGGCATCGTCACCGAATCCTGGAGCCCGCTGGCACGCGGCAACGAGCTGTTGTCGCATGCGACGCTGCAGGCGATCGCCGCCGCTCACGGCAAGACGGCGGCGCAGGTGATTCTGCGTTGGCATCTGCAACTGGGCCTGGTGGTGTTTCCGAAATCGGCGACGCCGTCGCGGATCAAGGAAAACATCGAGATATTCGACTTCGTTCTCAGCGACGACGACATGCGCGCGATTGCCGCGCTCGACACCGGCACGCGCATCGGCCCCGATCCGGCGACGATGAACTAACCGCGCGCCGCCGTCGGCAATCGGCATGAAGTGCAAGCGCGGCCATGGCCGCGCTTTTTGGTTTGCGGCCAGGTCCGACCGCACGCGCCAGCATCGAGCAAGCATCGGCCAGCAATCGGATACGGCCGAGTCTGTGCATCGCCCTAGACTGCGACGATGCGGAGAATGCTCGCTCGCGAGGTTCACCGCGCCATCCAAACTGCGGAGAAACGCAATGACGCAAACGACTCTCGCACAGCGCCGCCTTGGCGCCGACGGCCCACTGGTTTCGGCCATCGGCCTGGGCTGCATGGGCATGTCCGATTTCTACGGCCAACGCGACGACGCCGAATCGCTGGCGACCGTGGCGCTGGCGCTCGAGCGCGGCGTCAACCTGCTCGACACGGCCGACATGTACGGCCCGTTCACGAACGAGGAACTGGTCGGCCGCGCGATCAAGGGCCGCCGCCACGAGGTGTTTCTCGCCACCAAGTTCGGTATCCGGCGCGACCCCAGCGATCCGGCGGTGCGCGGCGTCAACGGTCGTCCGGAATACGTGCGCGAGGCGGTCGAAGGCAGCTTGCGGCGGCTCGGCGTCGACCACATCGACCTGTACTACCAGCATCGCGTCGACCGTACGGTGCCGATCGAGGACACCGTCGGCGCCATGGCCGATCTGGTTCGTGCCGGAAAGGTGCGTTATCTCGGCTTGTCGGAAGCCTCGGCGGCGACGCTGGAACGCGCGTGCCGTGTGCATCCGATCGCCGCCTTGCAGAGCGAGTACTCGCTGTGGACGCGGGACGTCGACGAGCAGGGTGTCTTGGCGACCTGCCGCCGGCTCGGCGTGTCGCTGGTCGCCTACAGTCCGCTGGGCCGTGGCTTTCTGTCCGGCGCCTACCGGTCACCCGACGACTTCGACGCCGACGACTACCGCCGCGACAGTCCGCGCTTCCAGGGCGAGAATTTCACGCGCAACCTGGAACTGGTGGCCAAGGTCGCCGAATTCGCGGCGGCGCGTGGCTGCACGCCAGCGCAACTGGCGCTGGCCTGGGTGCTGGCACGCGGCGACGACATCGTGCCGATCCCGGGGACCAAGCGGCGCCGCTATCTCGAGGAGAACATCGGCGCACTGTCGGTGCAGCTCAGTGCCCGCGATCTGGCCGACCTCGAAGCGGTGTTCCCGGCTGGCGCGGCCGCGGGGCTGCGCTATCCCGAAGCGTCGATGGGAACGGTCGGCGGTTAGCGCTGCGCGCCTATCGCGGGCGTATCCAGATCGGGCTGCTGTACGCCAGCGATTCGCCGGCGGCGTTGTCGACGCGCACGAAGAACCAGTGTTCGCCGTCGGCGCCCACCGGCAGGGTGTAGCGCAGCGTGTCGCCGCGTGCGGTGAACAAGGGGCTGCCGGGACCGTCGGCCAACGGCGCGTCCGGGTCGGCGTGGTCGTAGAGCTGCAGGATGCCGTCGAATGGCGTGCCGTCGGCGCGTGAGACGCTGACGCGCAGCGCCACGCCGGCGCCGCTGTCACATTGCAGGCGCGCGCCCATCGGGTAGCCGCCGGCGTCGAGGTCGATCGTCAGATCCTCGCCCGCGAGACGGCCGACCAGCGCATAGGTGCGCCGCGCCTTCATCGCCGCGTAGAGGCCGGCTTCGTCCAGCGATTCGGCCAATACCACGGTCTTCGGATGCGACGGCAGCGCCCAGGTCGTGTCGTGCATGTCCTCGCCGCCGATCGCGCCGACGTGCCAGCCCTGATCGAGCGCGCGCATGTAGTGGTCGGCGTAGCGGTCCTTGCGGCCGGCCTCGGGGCGGTCGCCACTGGTGCCGCTGTTGAAGACCTCGATGCCGATCATCTGCGCGTCGGTGCCGGCCACGTATTCGAAGTCGTTCCAGTTGCAGCTCGCATCGTTGTCGGACAGGCACTTGTCGCCGGGGTGGTTGAAGATTCCGAGGCCGTCCGCACCGCCGCCCAGCGCCGTGACACCGGCCGTGAGGTCGGGGCCGGGGGCGCGCTGCAACCAGTCCCAGAACGGCGTCATCGAGCCGACGTAGCCGCCGTCGAGCTTGGCGTTGGTGAAGTTCGACGAGAACAGCACATTGATGTGGCCGAATCGGTCCGACGTCCATTCGAAACCGCGGATCGGTACGTAGCCGTTGACGCGGTCGGCGTCCTGCTGCTGACGCGTTGCCTCCCATTTATGAAAATCGCCGACATCCGGGACCAGGCAGGTCAGCAGGCCGGTCAGCGATTCGAAGCAGTCCGAGCCGACCGACAGGTAGAGAATGTCGTTGAGCGTGTCGGAGTGATCGGTGACCGCCACGAAATCCAGTCCGTTGTCGTGGCCGGCGACGAACACGTCGTGCGGCGTCGAATGAATGTCGCCGTCGGAATACGCCGTATGCGCGTGAATCAAGCCGCGATACGGCAGCAGCGGGCCGCCCGGTGCGTCGTCGCTGTCGCAGGCACTGGCCGTTGCCGCCGTGAAATGCGCGTTCACGGTCTGATCGCGGTCGAGCGTCAGCGTGCAGGTGTCGCCGCTGCAGGCGCCGTCGAAACCGGCGAAGCGGCCGCCGGCCGCCGCGCTGGCCGTCAGCGTGATCGTGTTGCCGGCGTCGAAGGTCGCCGCGCATTGCGTGCCGCAGTCGATACCGGCCGGAGTCGAGACCACGTCGCCATCGCCATCGCCGTCGACGACGACCGTCAGGCGATGTTGCGATCCGCCGTCACTCGCGCCGCCGCTTCCGCCGCCGCAGCCCATCAGGGCGAACGCGCATAGCGTCGCCGACCAAAATCCCCGCATCCCCACGGCCGCTCCCCTGCAGCGAAAGGCGGCGATGATGGACGGCGACGATGAAGCGGCGTTGACAGCCGCGAGCCTGCCGTGACGCTGTCGCAGCCGTCAGTCGCGTACCGCGCGCCGGATGCCTTCGGTGGCGACCTTGCACAGGGTCTCGACCTCGCGCGGGGTGATCACATACGGCGGCATGAAGTAGATGACGTTGCCGAGCGGACGCAGCAGCACGCCGTGTTCGAGGCCGTAGTTGTAGACCCGCACGCCGCGGCGCTCCTCGGACGGGAACGGTTCCTTGGTGCGAATGTTCTTGGCCAGCTCGATCGCCAGCACCATGCCTTGCTGCCGCACTTCGGCGACATGCGGCAACTGCCGCAGCTCGGCGGTTTGCGCCCACATCAGTTGCGACAGCGCGCGATTGGTGGCCAGCACGCGGGTGTCCTCGAACAGGTCCAGCGTTGCCAGTGCCGCGCGGCAGGCCAGCGGATTGCCGGTGTACGAATGCGAATGCAGAAAGGCCTTGCCTTCGCGGTACTCGGCCCAGAAGGCCTCGTAGATCGACTCGCGGGTCAGCGTCACCGCCAGCGGTATGGTGCCGCCGGTGATGCCCTTGGACAGGCACATGAAGTCCGGCGTGATGCCCGGTTGCGCGTCCTCGTCGAAGCCCGGCGGCGGCGCCCAGTCGCAGCCGAACAAGCGGCCGGTGCGACCGAAGCCGACCGCGATCTCGTCGGCAATCAGATGCACGCCGTGACGGTCGCAGGCCTCGCGCAACAGGGTCAGGTACAGCGGGTGATACATGCGCATGCCGCCCGCGCACTGGATCAGCGGCTCGACGATCACCGCGCAGACCTCGTCGGCGTGCTGTTCCAGCGCCCGCTCCATGTGCCAGAACTGGCGGCGCGTGTAGTCCTCCCACGATTCACCGGCGCCGCGCGGGTAGCAGTCGGGCGACGGAACATGGATCGGTTCGAGCAGCAGCGGCGCGTAGGTGTCGCGGTACATGCTCGGGCCGCCCATCGCCAGCGCGCCCAGCGTCTCGCCGTGGTAGCTGTTTTCGAGCGCGATGAAGCGGGTCTTCTTCGTCTGGCCGGTATTGCGCCAGTAGTGGAAGCTCATCTTCAGCGCGACTTCGACCGCCGACGAGCCGTTGTCGGCATAGAAGCAGCGATTCAGGCCCGGCGGTGCCAGACGCACCAGACGTTCCGACAGCTCGACGATCGGCGCATGCGTGAAGCCGGCCAGCATCACATGGTCGAGCTCGTCGAGCTGGGCCTTCAGCGCCTCGACAATCGCCGGATGGCGGTGGCCGAAGATATTGGTCCACCACGAGCTGACGGCGTCGAGATAACGCTTGCCCTCGAAATCCTCCAGCCACACGCCGTCGGCGCGCTTGACGGGAATCATCGGCAGCGTCGGCGCCTCGCCGTCGTGATCGCGCATCTGCGTGCAGGGGTGCCAGACGTGCGCCAGCGAGCGCGTTTTCCAATGGTCGTTGTTCATGAATTCGTTGCGCTGACGGCGCGGACAGGTCTGTGGCCGTCGATAGAAAATCGTTGTGAATTGTAACGGGCGTGCGGTTGTGGCCGCCGCGCTGCTTATGCTCTGGGCGTCAAAACATGATGCCGGGAGTTTTCATGCCTAAGATTCCATATTCCGAGAAGCTGATCGACCGCCGCGCAGCCCTGAGCCTGTTTGGCGGTGCGGCCGGCGCGCTGGTGCTGGCCGCCTGCGGCGGCGGGAGCAGCATAGACGACAGCAGCAGTGCGAGCAGCAGCAGCGACAGCTCGTCGAGCAGCGATTCCAGCAGCAGCGGTTCGTCGTCGTCGAGCTGCACCGAAATTCCGTCGGAGACCGGCGGGCCGTACCCGGCCGACGGTTCGCAGTCCGGTGTCACCAACGTGCTGAACAACAGCAGTGTGATTCGCAGCGACATCACCAGTGATTTCGACGGCACGGATACGCAGGATGGCGTACCGCTGACGCTGACGATCACCGTCGAGGACACCGGCAGCAGTTGCGGTCTGGTCGAAGGTGCTGCCGTCTATGTCTGGCACTGCAACGCCGACGGCGAATACTCGGTTTATTCGAGTACGGCCAACGGCAATCACACCAACAACACCTTCCTGCGCGGTGTGCAAGTCACCGACGGCGCCGGGCAGGTGACGTTCACGACCATCTATCCCGGCCGCTACACCGGCCGTGCGACGCACATTCACGTCGAGGTCTACGCCGACGACAGCTTCGAAACCTTGCTGAAGACTACGCAGTTGGCGTTCGACGAAGACATCAACGATCTGGTCTATGCCACCAGCGACTATTCCGAAAGCGAGGCGACGCAGGAGACGACCAACGACGAGGACAATGTCTTCGAGGACGGCTATTCCGACGAGATGCTGAGCTTCTCCGGCAGCGTCAGCAGCGGCTACATTGCGACCATCACGATGGGCGTGCCGGCTACCTGAGCCGGCGCTAGAGATCCTTGACCAGTACCAGCGAGTTGCGCTGGAAGTTGTAGAGGCGCTGCTTCTGCGCCGGCAGTTCGTCGGGACCGGCCTTGCGGAAGCCGTGTTCGATGAACCAGTGCGGCGTATGCGTGGTGAGACTGAACAGCTTGGTCAAACCCAATGACCGCGCTTCGGCCTCGACGCGCTTGAGCAGCGCCGCGGCGTGGCCGGCGCGCTGGTAGCCGGGGTGGACGGCAACGCAGGCCAGCTCGCCCATGCCGTTCTGCGGGAACGGGAACAGTGCGCAGCAGGCGATGACCAGGCCGTCGCGGACGATGACGTTGAAGTGCTGGATGTCGAGCTCGAGCTGTTCGCGCGAGCGTGGCACCAGCACGTTGTTGCGCTCGAGCGGCTGAATCAGCGCCATCACGCCGCCGACGTCCTCGATGGTGGCGTCGCGGGTCGCTTCGTAGTCGGCGTCCGAGTACAGCATCAGGCCGACGCCGTCGCGCGTGTACAGCTCGCGCAGCAGCGCACCGTCCTCGTGGCCGACCAGATGTACGCGCTTGACGCCGCCGCGCGTCGCGGCCAGCGCCGCCTGCAGGTAGCCGCGGTCAAGTGTGCTCAAGCTGTCGCCATCGAGCAGCCGTTCGCCTTCGGCCCAGCTCAACTGGCCGGCATCGCCGGTATTGTCGGCGATCGGCCACTGCTCGGGATTGGTCGGCGTCACGAATACCAGCTTGTCGGCTTCCATCGCCACTGCGACCGCTGTCGCTAGATCCTCGGCGCGCAGGTTGAAGGTCTCGCCGGTCGGCGAATAGCCGATCGGCGAGAGCAGGGCGATGCGGTCCTGTTCGAGGACGTGACGGATGGTCTCGGTATCGACGCGGCGGACTTCGCCGGTGAACTGGTGATCGACACCATGGCGTACGCCGACCGGTTTGGCGGTGATCCAGTTGCCGCCCGACACGCGCAGCCGCGAGCCGCCCATCGGCGTCGACACCAGCGATGTCGACAGCCGTGCCTCGATGTCCATGCGCACGCTGCCGGCCGCTGCCTTGACGCATTCGAGGGCGGCTCGATCAGTGACGCGGACGTTGTCGACGAGCTGCGCGGTCAGCCCTTGCGCCTGCAGCTTGGCGTCGATCTGCGGGCGGATGCCGTGCACCAGCACCAGCTTGACGCCGAGGCTGTGCAGCAGCGCGATGTCGTAGATCAGCGAGTCGAAATCGGCGCGCTCGGCCGCCTCGCCACCGAAGGCGATGACGAACACGCGGCCGTTGTGCGCGTGCACATACGGCGCGCAGCCGCGCAGCACGGAGACGAAGTCGGTGGGTTCCATGCGTCGATTATAAGGGCGCGCGGCTTGACACAGATCATGGAGAAGCACGGCGCGCACCCCTATAAAGGGCGCTGAATCGCTAGAATGGCGGGCGCTGCGGTTGCCGTGGGGACGGCGCCGGCTGGACAGCATTCGTCGTTCGGGGCCGACAACGAATTGCGAGGAGAGGTCATGCATCACGAACGTATCCGCCGTCCCGGTCTGGCGCAGCGCGTCGTCAGCGCCGACGAAGCCGCCACCCTGATCCGCGACGGCATGACCGTCGGCATGAGCGGCTTTACCCGCGCCGGCGACTGCAAGGCCGTGCCTTTGGCGCTGGCCGAACGCGCCGCCCGCGATCCGCTGAAGATCTCGCTGTTGACCGGCGCCTCGCTCGGCAACGACATCGACAAGATTCTCGCCGAGGCCGACGTCATTGCGCGGCGCATGCCGTTCCAGGCCGACCCGACGCTGCGCCGCAAGATCAACGCTGGCGAGGTGATGTTCGTCGACCAGCATCTGTCGGAGACCGTCGAACAGTTGCGCGGTCGGCAGTTGCCGCCGGTCGACATTGCCGTCGTCGAAGCCACGGCGATCACCGAACAGGGCGGCATCGTGCCGACCACGTCGGTCGGCAATTCGGCGAGCTTCGCGATCCTCGCCGAGAAGATCATCGTCGAGATCAACCTGAAGATGCCGACGGCGCTCGAAGGCCTGCACGACATCTACATTCCCACCTATCGCCCGCATCGCCTGCCGATTCCGCTGATCGCGCCCGAGCAGCGCATCGGCGTGCCGTACATCCCGGTAGACCCGGAGAAGATCGCGGCGATCGTCATCACCGACAAGGCCGACAGCCCGTCCAACGTGCTGCCGCCGGACGCCGAGACGCGGGCGATCGCCGGGCACCTCGACGACTTCCTGCGCAACGAGGTCCGCCACGGGCGCTTGCCGCTGTCACTGCAGCCGCTGCAGGCCGGCATCGGCACGATCGCCAATTCCGTGCTGCACGGCCTGATCGACTCGCAGTTTTCGAATCTGAAGATGTATTCGGAGGTGCTGCAGGACAGCACCATCGAGCTGATCGACGCCGGCAAGCTGAGCTTCGCCTCAGCGTCGTCGATCACGCTGTCGGCACCGCTCTACGAGCGCGTGCTGGCCGACATCGAACGTTACAAGCAGCACCTGATCCTGCGTCCGCAGGAGATCAGCAATCATCCGGAAGTGATCCGCCGCCTCGGCCTGATCACCATCAACACGGCGCTGGAGTGCGACATCTACGGCAACGTCAATTCGACGCATGTCGGCGGCACGCACATGATGAACGGCATCGGCGGCTCCGGCGACTTCGCGCGCAATGCGCACCTGTCGGTGTTCGTCACCAAGTCGATCGCCAAGAACGGCGACATCTCCAGCATCGTGCCGTTCGTCGCGCACGTCGATCACACCGAGCATGACGTCGACCTGATCGTTACCGAGCAAGGCCTTGCCGACCTGCGGGGTCTGGCGCCGCGCGAGCGCGCCAAGCTCATCATCGAGCGCTGCGTGCACCCGATTTATCGCGATGCGATGCGCGACTACTTCCGCGACGCCTGCAAGCGCGGCGGGCAGACCCCGCACATTCTCGAAGAGGCGATCGCCTGGCATACGCGCTACCGCGACACCGGCACGATGCGCAGCGTCACTGCGTCGTCGGCGGCCGCCTGAGCACGCGTTCGATGTAGCGGGCGGGGCGGCCCCGCCCGCTACAATCGCCGGCATGCAGACGCTGGACATCCCGATCTTCCCGCTGGGCACGGTGCTGTACCCGGCCGGGCTGTTGCCGCTGCGTATTTTCGAGCCGCGCTACGTCGACATGACCAAGGCCTGCATCGCCGACGACAGCGTGTTCGGCGTGTGTCTGATCCGTGCCGGCTTCGAGGTCGGCACGCCGGCGATTCCGTGTGAGATTGGTTGCACCGCGCGTATTGCCGAGTGGGATGTACCGGAGCCGGGCTTGTTCACGCTGAGCGCGAGCGGCGAGTCGGTGTTTCGCTTGCTCGATCGTCGAACGCAGGTCGATGGCTTGATCGTCGGCACCGTCGAGTTGCGCGAGCCGGCCGAGCCGGTCGGCGTCCCGGGCGCACAGCAGTGGATGGTCGAGCTGCTGCAAAAACTGACGATCGAGCTTGGCGAGCAGCGTTTCCCGCAGCCCTCACGCTTCGACGACGCCAGCTGGGTCGCCTATCGTCTGCTGGAACTGATGGCGATTACGCCGGAGCGCAAGCAGCGCCTGCTCGAACTCAACGATCCCTTGGCCGTGCTGACCGAAGTCGCGACCTTGATCCGCGCCACCGGCGACTGAGTTGACGCCCACGACCGGGCGCCCACAAAAAAGGCCGCCCGGTGGGCGGCCTGTCTCGTCAAAGCGGTCTTAGTTGCCGATCGAGATCACGCTGGAGATCAGGCCGGTATTGACCGAGATCAGCACGTAATCGTTGTCGACGCGACGCCACTCATGGCCCGACGGCGGCGGACTCAGGTGATGCTCGCGATAATCGACGCGCTCACCCCAATGATCGTGGCTGAGCTTCTCGCCCTTGTGATGACCATAGGCCTTGGCGTGCGCCGGCGGGCCGGCGTGGGCCGGCGGATCGGCCAGCGCGGAACCGGCGGCGAACAGGGCGGCGGCAGCAAAGGCGACGTGTAGCGATTTCATGACGACTCCTTGGGTCATATCTCCCTCAAGCGAGGTTGGGCGCCACGCTACTGCGGCCAGACTGAACGCCACGTTATCGGGCGCGCGGCTTGCAAGCCCCCCTCGAATCAGCCATCGCCGCCAGGATTCAGCCGCGATTCACGCGAGCAGCGCGGCGTGATGGCGCAGATGGTCGGCGACAAAGCTCTGGATGAACCAGTAGCTGTGGTCGTAGCCGATGTGGCGGCGCAAGGTCAGCGATTGCCCCGATTTCATGGCTGCGGATTCCAGGGCTTGCGGATGCAGTTCGCGTTCGAGGAACGCATCAGCTTCACCTTGATCGACCAGGATCGTCGTCGGATGCGGGTGCTTGGCCATCAGCTCGGCGGCGTCCCACTCGGCCCACAGGCTGCGATCGGCGCCGAGATAGTTCGTGAACGCTTTTTCGCCCCAGGGCACGGCTGACGGATTGCTAATCGGCGCGAAAGCCGACACTGAATGCCAGCGCGTCGGATTGCGCAGCGCCGTCACCAGCGCGCCGTGGCCGCCCATCGAATGGCCGAAGATGCCGCGGCGGTCTTCAGCCGCCGGGAACTCGGCCTCGATCAGCGCCGGCAGCTCCTCGTCGACATAGGCGCCCATCCGGTAGTGCGCCGCCCAGGGGGGCTGTGTTGCGTTCAGATAGAAACCGGCGCCGACGCCGAAGTCCCAGCTGTCGGCGTCGCCCGGCAGATTCAGATTGCGCGGGCTGGTGTCGCAGGTGACGAGCATCAGGCCCAGTTCGGCGGCGAGCCGTTGCGCGCCGGCCTTGATCATGAAGGTCTCGTCGCTGCAGGTCAGGCCAGCCAGGTAATACAGGACCGGCACCTTCCGGCTTTTTGCCTGTGGCGGCTGATAGACCGAGAACTGCATCGTCGTGCCGGTCTGCTTTGAAGGGTGTTTGTAGCGGCCTTGCAGGCCGTCGAAGCAGCGCTGTTCGGAGAGCGTTTCCATGGCGTTCGTCGTGTCGGTGCCGGCGCTCAGAACGAGGAGTCCGGCTGGAGAAGGAATTCGCGCTCGGCGGCCGTCGATTCACGGCCCAGCGCGGTGTTGCGGTGAGGAAAGCGGCCAAAGCGCGCGATGACGTCGCGATGGCGCCGCGCGAAGTCGAGCACTTGCTGCAGATCCGGGTGGGCGGCGACCAGTGTCGCGTACAGTGCGACCGACCGGTCTTGCATCGCCAACGATTCGGCGTGCTCGAACGGAAGATAGACGAAGCAGCGCTGCAGTGCCGACAGCTGCCGGTCGGTGCCGGTGTCGACCAGTGCTTGTGCTGCGACCAGCGCCAGAGCGTCGGTCGCGAAGGCCCGCGGCGATCCACGGAAACAATTGCGTGGAAACTGGTCGGCCACGATGAGATAGGCGAGCGCGTTCTCGGGCGCTGCGCGCCACGATTCGAGTTCGCCATCACACAGCCGTTCCCAGGTCGTCCGGAAACGGCGGTGGATTTGCGCGTCGAACGCGGCGTCCGCCGTGAACCACTCACGGCGGAACGCCCCATGCTCGGCAGCGTCCGCTGCGCCGAACCAGAAGTCGAGGACGTCGGTCGGCGTGACGGTCATCAGTAGACGACGACGCTGCGAATCGACTCGCCGCGTGTCATCAGGTCGAAGCCTTCGTTGATGCGATCGAGCGGCAGTACGTGGGTGATCATCGGATCGATCGCGATCTTGTGGTCCATGTACCAGTCGACGATCTTCGGCACGTCGGTGCGGCCGCGCGCGCCGCCGAACGCGGTGCCCTGCCAGCGCCGACCGGTGACCAGCTGGAACGGCCGCGTGCTGATTTCCTGGCCGGACGCGGCGACGCCGATGATGGTGCTGACGCCCCAGCCGCGATGGCAGCATTCCAGCGCCTGGCGCATCAACGTCGGGTGGCCGACGCACTCGAAGCTGTAGTCGGCGCCGCCGCCGGTCAGCTCCACAAGGTGGGCGACCAGATCGCCTTCGATTTCCTTGGGGTTGACGAAGTGCGTCATGCCGAACTGACGGGCCATGGTCTCGCGCGCCGGATTGATGTCGACGCCGATGATCTTGTCGGCGCCGACCATCTTGGCGCCCTGGATGACGTTGAGGCCGATGCCGCCGAGGCCGAAGACGACGACGTTGGCGCCGGCTTCGACCTTGGCGGTGAAGATCACCGCACCGATGCCGGTGGTGACGCCGCAGCCGATGTAGCACACCTTGTCGAACGGCGCGTCCTCGCGAATCTTTGCCAGCGCGATTTCCGGCATCACCGTGTAGTTGGCGAAGGTCGAGCAACCCATGTAGTGATGGATGGGCTTGCCCTGGAAGCTGAAGCGCGACGTGCCGTCCGGCATCAGGCCCTGACCCTGGGTGCTGCGGATCGCCGTGCACAGATTGGTCTTGTGCGAGGTGCAGCTTTTGCACTCGCGGCATTCCGGCGTGTATAGCGGAATGACGTGATCGCCTTTCTTGAGGTGCTTCACGCCGGGGCCGACGTCGACGACGATGCCGGCGCCTTCATGGCCGAGAATCGACGGAAACAGGCCTTCCGGATCGGCGCCCGACAGGGTGTACTTGTCGGTGTGGCAGATGCCGGTAGCCTTGAGCTCGATCAGCACTTCGCCGGCCTTGGGGCCGTCGAGCTGCACGGTCTCGATCGTCAGGGGCTTGCCGGCTTCAAAGGCAACGGCGGCGCGAACGTCCATGGAAGGCTCCTCATTCAAACGGGATTTCGATGCGTGGCCGGCGCAGGCGAGGCGGGCGGGCACAGCCGCTCCGCGTCCTGCGACGATGGATGCCGCATCGTGCCGTCCGTCCCCAGCGGGCGCAAACCTGTGCCAGAACTGGCACAGCGCGACACCACGGCTGCTCAGCCGGCGCGGTAGCGCTGCAGGCCGTGGCGCTCGAGCTTGCGGTACAGCGTGCGGCGGCTGATCGCCAGCTGCGCGGCGGCGACGCTGACGTTCCAGCGGCAGCGCTCCAGGGTCTCGCGCAGGGCTTCGCGTTCGGCGTCGGCGAGCGGCCGTGCCAGCTCCAGTCGCGGCGTCGCCGGTGACTGCAGGATGCCGTAGCAGAGCAGGCCGCCATCGCGCTGTGGCAGCGGCAGCGCGTGGGCGCTACTGCGCGACAGCGCCAGCAGGCGTTCGAGCTTGCAGCCGAACAGCGATTCGACGGTCGTGCCGTGTACTTCGACGTGACTCGATCGGTCCAGCCAGCCGAGCGCGCTGCGGTTGGCGGCCAGCACCCGACCGTTGTCGTCGAATGCGAGCAGGCCCTCACCGGCAGTCGAGACGAATTCGCGGTGCGGATGAAAGCGCAGCAGGTGGTGGCGACGGTGTGCTTCGAGCAGCGCGCGGTTTTCGATGTTCTGCACGGCCAGGCTGACCAGCGCCTGCGTCGGTCCGGCCGACAGCTGCAGACGGCCGGAGATGTTCAGCGTGCCGACCAGCTGGCCGCGACCATCGACGATCGGCGCCGCGCAGCAGGTCAGGCCGGCGTTCTGCGAAAGAAAATGCTCCGGGCCGTCGATCAGCACCGGCGTGCCGAGCGCCAGGCAGGTGCCCATGCCGTTGGTGCCCTGTTCGGCCTCGCTCCAGATGGCGCCTTCGCGAAAGCCGGCGCGCGCCGCCATTTCGGCGAAGGACGGGTCGCCGCAATAGCCGAGGATGACGCCGTCGCCGTCGGTCAGCATCACGCCGACCGGCGCGTTGAGCAGCTGCGTCAGCGTGCGCATCTCGATCTGTGCGATCGGGTAGATCGCCCCGCTGCGCTCGCGGCGCTCGCGCAGTTCGGCGCCGCGCACCATGGTCGGCTGACGCTTGGCCGACGGCTGCAGGGCGTAGTCGGCGAGGCAGCGCTGCCACGAATCGCGGATGCGCGGGTCGTAGCGCTCGGCGGCGCGACCGCCACGAACGACATCCTCGATCAGTCGGGCATGGCGCAGCGGCGTGTGAAGGGTCGGCATCGGCGGCGGTGACGGCGTAAACGACCGTCATCATAAACCGTCCGTACGGGCGGGCCGGCCGGTCGCCGCCTATAATGTGCGGCATGCAAGAACCCCTCTCGTACGACGACCTGCAGGAGGTCTTCTCCGGCTTCGGTCGCGCGGATGACCTGTCCGAATACCACGGTGCGCTCTGTGGTGTGCTGTGCGTCAACAAGCCTGAAGATATCGATCTGCTGCGCCTTATCGATGCCGACGATGAAAGCGCGCTGCCCAGTGACGCCAAGACCCGCGCGCTGCTGACCACGCTGCGCGACGCGACCATCGAAGCGCTGCAGGACGAAGACCTCGGCTTCGAGCTGCTGCTGCCTGACGACGAGACGGCGCTGGTGCCGCGCGTCCGTGCGCTCGGCGCCTGGTGCCAGGGCTTCCTGTACGGGTTGGCCAGCCGTCCGGGTCTGGACCTGGACAAGCTGTCGCCGGAAGCGCGCGAGATCGTCCACGACTTCAGCCAGTTCACGCAGGCCGCGGTCGGCGAAGACGACGACCAGAACGTCGAGGAAACCGCCTATGCCGAACTCGTCGAATACGTGCGGGTCGGTGCGCAGCTGCTGTACATGGAAATGCATCCGCGCCCGACGCTCGATCCGGCCGAGTCCAATCATCTGCACTGATCCAACATGAAACCGACTGCCACTGAACTGAAGGAATACGCCCGCCGCCGCACGCAGCTGATGAAGCGCATCGGCCGTGACGGCGTCGCCATCATCCCCGGCGCACGCGAGGTCGTGCGTGCGCGCGACACGCACTACAAGTTCCGCCAGGACAGCGACTTCAAATATCTGAGCGGCTTCGTCGAGCCGGACGCGATCCTGGTCATCGCGCCGGGCCGCAAGTCCGATGGCGACGTCGCCGAGTTCGTGCTGTTCGTGCGCGAGCGCAATGTCGAGCTGGAAATCTGGAACGGCCGCCGCGCCGGCCCGGAAGGCGCAGTCAACGACTACGGTGCCGACGAGGCGTTCACGATCGACGAGTTCGAAGAACAGTTGCCGCGCCTGCTCGGCGGCCGCCGCAGCGTGCACTACACGATGGGCGAGCACCCGCACCTCGACGGCAAGGTCGCCGCCTGCGTGCGCGAGATTCGCGAAGTCTCGCGGCGCGGCGCGGCGGCGCCGACCGAGATCGTCGCGCTCGAAACCAGCCTGCACGAGATGCGCCTGTGCAAGTCGGCGGCCGAGCTGAAGATCATGGCCCGGGCCTGCGAGGTCACCGCCGAGGCACATTGCCTGGCGATGCGGCGCACCAAGCCCGGCGTCAACGAATGGCAGATCGCCGCGGAGATCGAGTCGTATTTCGCGATGAACCGCATGGAGCCGGGCTACGGCTCCATCGTCGGCGGCGGCGACAATGCCTGCATCCTGCATTACGTCGACAACAACATGCCGCTGAAGGATGGCGACCTGTTGCTGATCGACGCCGGCGGCGAGCTTGACGGCTACACCGCCGACATCACGCGCACGTTCCCGGTCGGCGGCACCTTCAGCAAGGCGCAGCGTGCGGTTTACGAGATCGTGCTCGAAGCGAACAAGGCGGCGATCAAGACGCTGAAGGTCGGCACCTCGGTCGGCAAGCCGCACGAGGTCGCGACGCGGGTGCTCACCGAAGGTCTCGTCGAGCTGGGGCTGCTCAAGGGCAAGCCCAAGGATCTGATCGCGGCCGGTGCGCAACGCCAGTTCTACATGCACGGCACCGGCCATTGGCTCGGCCTCGACGTGCACGATGTCGGCCGCTACAAGCTCGACGGCAAGTTCCGCAAGTTCGAGCCGGGCATGGTGATGACGGTCGAGCCGGGCCTGTACATCGCCCCGGGCACCAAGGGTGTCGACGAGCAGTACTGGGGCATCGGCATCCGCGTCGAGGACGACGTGGTCGTCACCGAAGACGGCCCGCGCGTGCTGACCGGCGGCGTGCCGAAGGAAATCGGCGACATCGAAGCGCTGATGGCGGGCTGAGGAAGCGCTAACCACAGATTTCACAGATTATTGGTGTATGTACGGATGAGCCGACGAGATTGGCTCCGGCCGACGCCACAGGGCCTACCGCCACCACACCACAGCGTTGTCTTTGCATCTGTGTAATCTGTGAAATCTGTGGTTAAGAACTCTTCCAAATGAACGCGGAAACCTTGGACATCGTCATCGTCGGCGGCGGGCTGGTCGGTGCCAGCCTCGCGGCCGGGTTGGCCGGCAGCGGGCGCCGCGTGGCGCTGATCGAGGCGGCGGCGCCGCCGCAGACGGCACCGAGCTGGGACGAGCGTTGCATCGCACTCAATCACGCCAGCCGGCGGATTTTCGAAGGCCTGGGAGTCTGGGACGCGATGGTCGCCGACGCCGCGCCGATTCGCTCGACGCATATTTCCGAGCAGGGCCGTTTCGGTGTCGCACGCTTCACGGCCGATGAGGCCGGGCTCGACGCGCTCGGCCACAACGTGCCGCTGCGTGCGATCGGCCGCACGCTGTGGGATCGCATGCTGGCGCTCGGCGGGACACGGCTGTACTGCCCGGCGCGCTTGCAGGCGCTCGCGATCGGCGACGAGCAGGCCGAGCTGACGCTCGACAGCGGACAAACCTTGCATGCGCGACTGGTGATCGCCGCCGACGGTGCCGGTTCGCGGGTTCGCGAGCTGCTGCAGATTGCCAGCGAGCGTCGCGACTATGCGCAATCGGCCATCGTCACTGCGGTACGCACCACACGTTCGCATCGCGGCTGTGCCTATGAGCGGTTTACGCCGGACGGTCCGATCGCACTGCTGCCGAAGGGCGAGGGCGACAAAACCTGTTCGCTGGTGTGGACGACGCCGGCCGATGACGTCGATATGCGTCTGGCCTGGGGCGACGCGGCGTTCATCGCCGCCGCCGAGCAGGCCTTCGGCGAACGGCTCGGCCGCTTCGTCGAACTCGGCCGCCGTCAGGCCTATCCGCTGGCGCGGGTGATGAGCGAAGCGCTGCAGGCGCCGCGCGTCCTGTTCATCGGCAATGCCGCACAGTCGCTGCACCCGGTCGCGGCGCAGGGCTTCAACCTCGGTCTGCGCGACGTCGCCGCGGTGATCGACGTGCTGTCGGTCGCGGGTGACGACTGTGGTGCCGCCGCGCTGCTGCAGGACTACGCGGCCCGTCGCCGCGACGATCGCGAGCGCATCGCCGGCTTTACCGATCGCCTGGTGCGGCTGTTCTCGAATCGCGTGCCGGGCCTGCGCGGCCTGCGCCATCTGGGCCTGCTGGCGCTCGACCTGGCGCCACCGCTGAAGGACGCCGTGCTCTGGCAGAACCTCGGCCTCGGCAGTGAGGCGCCGTCACTGGCGCGCGGCGCGCGATGACGCCCGCCTACGACTGCGATGTCGCGGTGGTCGGCGGCGGTCCGGTCGGTGCCGCCGTCGCACTCGGTTTGACGCAGCGCGGCCTGCAGGTGCGGCTGCTGGATCGCGACGGACCGGCACCGCGCGTGCTGGCCGACGGTGACGACTACGACCTGCGTGTCTATGCGCTGGCGCCGTCTTGCATCGCGTTTCTTGAACAGCTCGGTGTCTGGCCGGCGATGGCCGCCACGCGAGTCTCGCCTTACACGCGCATGCAGGTTTGGGAGCGCGATCCGGCGACGGCGCTGCCGTTCAGCGCGGCCGATGCGCGGGTGGCGGCGCTCGGCAGCATCGTCGAGAGCGGACTGCTGTCCGAGGCGCTGTGGGCGCCATTGCCGGCCGGCGTCGCACAGCGCGGCGTGACGGTGACCCGGCTGGCGGCCGACGATGCCGGCATCGACGTCGGCTTTGCCGATGGCAGTGCGCTGCGTGCGCGCCTGGTGGTATTGGCCGAAGGTCGCGACGCGCGTCTGCGCGAACAGCTCGGCATCGAATCGCTCAGCGGCCGCTACGAACAGACCGCGGTGGTCTGCCATGTCGAGACCGAACGGCCGCACGCCGGTACGGCCTGGCAGCGCTTTCTGGCAAGTGGACCGCTGGCCTTCCTGCCGTTGGCGGACGGGCGCTCGTCGATCGTCTGGTCGTCGGCCGGCGCCGATGCGCTGCTGGCGCTCGACGACGATGACTTTCGCCGCGCGCTCGGCGACGCCAGCGAGTACGTGCTTGGCGAGATTACCGGCTGCACGCGGCGCGTCAGCTTTCCGCTCGGCGTGCAGCACGCCGAGCGCTACGTGGCGCCGCGAGCGGTGTTGGTCGGCGATGCCGCGCATGTCGTCCATCCGCTGGCCGGGCAGGGCGTCAACCTCGGGCTCGGCGATGCGCAGGCGCTGGTGGCCTTGCTGGCGGATGCCCAGGCCGCCGGCCGCGACCTGGCGTCGCCACGACTGCTGAAGCGCTACGAGCGACAGCGTCGCGCCGACGTGATCGACATGCTGGCCGTCACCGACGGTCTTTATCGCGCGTTCCGCATGCCGTGGCCGGGGCTGTCGGCCGTTCGTGGTTTCGGCTTTCAGGCCGTGTCGGCGATGCCGCCGCTGCGCCGCGAGTTGATTCGTCGCGCGGTCGGGGTCTAGCGTCGCGACATCGGCACGGCGAGTGCTGCGCTTCGGTGCGATGCTTTCGTGACAGTTGTGACAGACGTCTCGCCAGCCGGTACGCGCGTCGCGTATCATCACAAGGTCGGTCTTGTGCCCGGGGAGGCACGATCGGCGCTGTAGTGGCGCTGTAACCGCGGTAAGCAGCACCGTGCGAGAGACCACCTCGAAAGGTGGCGCCGAAGGCGCAAACCCGCCCGGAATCGCTCAGGGTCTGCAGTCGCGTTTGCGAAGCACAGCTTCGCGCGGCTTCAGACGCCCGGCCACGGATGGCCGGGCTGGGACCGGATCGAGAGATGAGGCCTCGCCAGGGACGGCTGCCCTGAAGCTGAAGTGGTAGGTGGGATTGAATCAATCGAGTGGCAATGCAGTAGCGGTAAAGTATTCAGCGGTAAGCAGCACCGTGCGAGAGACCACCTCGAAAGGTGGCGCCGAAGGCGCAAACCCGCCCGGAATCGCTCAGGCAAATGGAGCACGGTCGCTGTCGTAACACTCTGGAGAGTCGTCCGCGTACGGCGCGGACCACCGACGAGGCAGAAGCGGCAAACCCGCTTCCGAACTTTCAGGTACCCGGACAGAGGGGCGGAACGCACGGTCTGACGAGCGCAACTCGCGGCCGCGTTCTGGGGTGTCACAGAAGCTTGACCCAAGGCCTGAACCGGCGGCGGGCATGTGGTCTGCGACGTCCGTTGCCCTCGCAACCTGGAGTTTTTGTGACGCTCAAGCACACTGCGCTGCACGCAGAACACGTCCGCCTCGGCGCCAAGCTGGTCGATTTTGCCGGCTGGGACATGCCGATCCAGTATTCGTCGCAGCTCGACGAGCATCATGCCGTGCGCAGCGATGCCGGCATGTTCGACGTTGCACACATGACCGCGGTCGATCTCAGCGGAACGCGTACGCGCGAGTTCCTGCGCAAGCTGCTGGCCAATGACGTGGCCAAGCTGCAGGTCGCCGGCAAGGCGCTCTATACCTGCATGCTGCGCGACGACGGCGGCGTGATCGACGATCTGATCTGCTATTTCATCGACGAGACGCATTTCCGTGTGGTCGTCAACGCTGGCACTACCGACAAGGATCTGGCGTGGATTCGCGAGCACGCCGCCGCCTACGGTGTCGAGGTTCGTCATCGCGACGATCTCGGCATTCTCGCCGTGCAGGGGCCGAATGCGCGCGCGCGCGTGCTGCCGCTGCTGCCGGCGGCGCTGCGGGGGCCGGCCGAAGCGCTCGGCGTGTTCCAGGCCGCATGGGACGGCGACGTGTTCGTCGCGCGCACCGGCTATACCGGCGAAGACGGCTTCGAACTGATGCTGCCGCACGCCGAACTCGTCGCACTGTGGAAGGGCCTGCTCGATGCCGGCGTGCGCGCCTGTGGACTCGGCGCTCGTGACACGCTGCGCCTCGAAGCCGGCATGAATCTTTACGGTCAGGACATGGACGAGAGCACGCAGCCGCTCGAGTCCGGCCTGGGCTGGACGATCGCCTGGGGCGAGACGGCCGAGCGTGACTTCATCGGCCGCGCCGCGATCGAGCCGCTGCGCGGCGCCAGCCCCAAGAAATTCGTCGGCCTGCTGCTGGAAGGTCGCGGCATCATGCGCGCGCACATGAAGCTGCGTTTCGCCAACGGCGCGGTCGGCGAGACCACCAGCGGCGGCTTCTCGCCGACCATGAAGCAGTCGGTCGGTCTGGCGCGCGTCGATCGTGCCGCTGAAGGGGCCTGCGAGGTCGAGATTCGCGGTCAGTGGGTGGCGGCGCGCATTGTCAAGCCACCGTTTGTGCGCAATGGCAAGGTCCTCCTCTGAGGAGAAATCTGGCAGATTGCGCGCGCCAGCGGCCGGAATCGGCCGTGACGGTTACAACATTCGGTGTTTTCCGCACGACGCGGAAGCAATTGGAGAGGAAAAAGGATGAGCAAGGTTCCCGCTGAGCTGAAGTACGCGAAGTCGCATGAATGGGTCAAGCTGGAGAGCGACGGCAGCGTGACCGTCGGCATCACCGATTTCGCTCAGGGCTCGCTCGGCGATCTGGTGTTCGTCGAGACGCCGGCCGCCGGCCGCAAGCTCGGCAAGGAAGAAAGCTGTGCGGTCGTCGAATCGGTGAAGGCGGCGAGCGACGTCTATGCGCCGATCGCCGGTGAAGTGACGGCCAACAATGCCGCACTGGGTGACAGCCCGGAAATCCTCAACAGCGACCCGTACGAGGGCGGCTGGATGTGGAAGATGAAGCCGGACAACGTTGCCGATCTCGATGGCCTGCTCGACGCGGCAGCCTACGAAGACTTCCTGAAGACGCTCTAAGTCCGAAGATGCGCCTGGGCAGCGTGCTGCCCCCACTTCTGCCGCCGTAAGACCATGCCGTTCATTCCGCATACTGAAAATGATGTGAAGGAGATGCTCGCCGCCATTCAGGCGCCGAGTATTGATGCGCTGTTCGATGAGATTCCGGCTGCGCTGCGCTGCGGCACGCTGGAGAAGATCCCGGAAGGGCTCAGCGAAATGGCCGTCACGCAGCTGATGCAGACGCGTGCGCGGACCGACGGTTTCGCGCTGAACTTCATCGGCGCCGGTGCCTATGAGCACCATATTCCGGCGGCGGTGTGGGAAATCACGACGCGCGGCGAGTTCTACTCGGCGTATACGCCGTATCAGGCCGAAGCAAGCCAGGGCACGCTGCAGCTGCTCTACGAATACCAGACGATGATCTGCGGCCTGACCGGCATGGAGGTCTCGAACGCCTCGATGTACGACGGCGCATCGTCGCTGGGCGAGGCGCTGCTGATGGCAATGCGCGCCAACAAGCAGAACGGTTCGGGCCTGGCGCTGGTCCCGCGCACGGTCAATCCGCTGTACCGCGAAGTCGTCGGCTCGACGACGCCGGCGCAGGGCGTACAGCAGGTCTTCGTCGATCACGATCCGGCCAGCGGTCAGACGCCGCTCGACGCGTTCAAGGCGCACGACGGCAGCAAGCCGACCGCCGTCGTCATCCAGCAGCCGAACTTCTTTGGCGTGCTCGAGGACGTCGACGCGATCACCGACTGGGCGCACGCGCAGGGCGCGCTGGTCATCGCGGTCGTCAATCCGACGTCGCTGGCGGTGCTCAAGGCACCGGGGCAGTGGGGCGAAAAGGGCGCGGACATCGTCTGCGGTGAAGGCCAGCCGCTCGGTGCACCGCTGTCGTCCGGCGGCCCGTATTTCGGCTTCCTGACGACCAAGATGGCCTATGTTCGCGAGATGCCGGGCCGCATCGTCGGCCGCACGGTCGACCTCGACGGCAAGCCGGGCTACACACTGACGCTGCAGGCGCGCGAGCAGCACATCCGTCGCGCCAAGGCCAAGTCCAACATCTGCACGAACCAGGGCCTGCTGGTGACGGCGGCGACGATCTACATGTCGCTGGTCGGTCCGGACGGTCTGGCGCAGGTGGCGTCGGCGTCGATCGCCAACACGCATGCGCTGCTTGCGCAGTTGACGTCGATTCCGGGCGTCGAGGCGGTGTTCGACGGCGCCTACTTCCACGAGGCGGTGATCCGTCTGCCGGTGCCGGTGGCGCCGGTGCTGCAGAAGCTGGCTGATGCCGGCATCTTCGGTGGCTACAACCTCGCCAAGCGCTTCCCCGAGCTCGGCAACGCGCTGCTGGTCTGCGCGACCGAAACCAAGACGCCGGAGCAGCTCGCGCAGTATCGCGACGCGCTGGCCGGCATCCTCGCCTGACCTGGAGCTCACGAAATGGCCACGATCACGCTGCGCGGTAACCCGGTTCACACGGCCGGCGATCTGCCGGCCGTCGGCAGCAAGGCGCCGGGCTTCTCGCTCGTCGGCGCCGATCTCAAGGACATCGCGCTGTCGGCCTATGTCGGGCAACGCAAGATCCTCAACATCTTTCCGTCGGTCGACACGCCGACCTGCGCGATGTCGGTACGGCAGTTCAATCAGCGTGCCGCGGCGTTGGCCAACACGGTCGTCTGCTGTATCTCGGCGGATCTGCCGTTCGCGCAGAAGCGCTTCTGCGGCGCCGAAGGTCTCGACAAGGTCGTGATGCTGTCGACCTTGCGCAGTGCCGCGTTCGGCCAGGACTATGGTGTCGAGATCGCCGACGGCCCGATGGCCGGGCTGATGGCACGTGCCGTCATCGTGCTCGATGGCAACGACACTGTGCTGCATGCCGAACTCGTCGGCGAGATCGCCAACGAACCTGATTACGAAGCCGCCCTGGCGGCGCTTGCCTGATTGCTGTCGCGTCCTTCCATGACCGAAAAACTGCTCTTTGAAGTTTCCCGCGCCGGCCGCGCGGCTTTCGCCCAGGCTCCGGGCGTCGAGATCGACCTGTCGGCGATTCCCGAGTCGCTGCGTCGCAAGGACAAGCCGCAGCTGCCGGAGGTGTCGGAAATGCAGGCGGTGCGTCATTTCACGCGCCTGTCGCAGCTGAACTTCTCGATCGATACGCACTTCTACCCGCTGGGTTCGTGCACGATGAAGTACAACCCGCGCGCCTGTAACAAGCTGGCGATGCTGCCGCAGTTCCTGTCGCGCCATCCGCTGGCGCCGGAATCGCACAGCCAGGGTTTTCTGGCTTGCATGTACGACCTGCAGGACATCTTGAAGAACGTCACCGGCATGGCCGCGGTGTCGCTGACGCCGATGGCCGGCGCGCAGGGTGAGTTTGCCGGCGTGTCGATGATCCAGGCCTATCACAAGGCGCGTGGCGATCTCGAACGCACCGAGATTCTGGTGCCGGATGCTGCGCACGGCACCAACCCGGCGACGGCGGCGATGCTCGGTTGCACGGTGCGCGAGATTCCGACCAATGCCGATGGCGACGTCGATGTCGACGCGCTGAAAGCGGTGGTCGGTCCGAAGACCGCCGGCATCATGTTGACCAACCCGTCGACCTTCGGCGTCTTCGAGCGCCGCATCAAAGAGATCGCCGGCATCGTCCATGACGCCGGTGGCCTGCTGTACTACGACGGTGCCAACCTCAACGCGATTCTCGGCAAGGTGCGCCCGGGTGACATGGGTTTCGACGTCATCCACATGAATCTGCACAAGACCTTCTCGACGCCGCATGGCGGCGGCGGCCCCGGCGCCGGTGCGGTCGGCGTGTCCGAGCGCCTCAAGCCGTTCATGCCGATCCCGGTGGTCGGCAAGGACGGCGACCGCTATCGCTGGCTGACCGAGCAGGATCTGCCGCAGACCATCGGCCGTCTGTCGGCGTGGATGGGCAATGCCGGCGTGCTGCTGCGCGCCTACATCTATGCGCGCATGCTGGGCCGTGAAGGCATGCATCGTGTCGCCGAGTTCGCGACACTCAATGCCAACTATCTGGCGGCGCGTCTGGCCGAGAAGGGTTTCGACTTGGCATTCCCCAAGCGTCGCGCGTCGCACGAGTTCATCGTCACGCTGAAGAAGCAGAAGCAGGAGATCGAGCTGACCGCGACCGATGTCGCCAAGCGCCTGCTTGACCACGGCTTCCATGCGCCGACGGTCTACTTCCCGCTGCTGGTGCCCGAGTGCCTGCTGATCGAGCCGACCGAGTCGGAAGATCGCGAGACGCTGGATGCGTTTGTCGATGCGCTGGCAGCGATCTGGGATGAAGCCAAGACCGACATCGCCAAGGTCAAGGGCGCGCCGTACACGATGCCGGTGCGTCGTCTCGATGACGTGCGCGCGGCACGCCAACTCGACCTGCGTTACGTGCCGCCGGCGGCCTGAGTGCCGTCGGTGCAGTAACAAAAAAGCCCGCCATTCGGCGGGCTTTTTTGTTACCGCGGCGCCCGGAGGAGGGAGGGCGTCGCGGAATCCGGGTTTCAGTGTCGGGCTTTCAGGCAGCCTTGAGCAGCGACGGGCGCTTGCTGCGCGTTTCGACGGCCTTGACGGCCACTGCTGGCGCGGTCTGTTCGACCGGCTGCGCGACGACCTTCATCGCGCTCTGCGACTGCGCTTCAATCTGGGCGTGGCGCTCCAGAACCGAATCCTTCACGACCAGACCGATCAGGGCCAGCGTGCACAGGCCGGTGCTCCACAGGACCAGGCTGACGATGGGAAGCATTTCCATGGTGAGACTCCTTGTTCACTCAGCGACCGGACGTCTGGTCGCTCTTGCATGGATGGTATTTAAGGGCATTTTGCTGCGATGCAGCAACTGACAATTTTTCGGCCCGATGTTTAGATAAACTAAACAAAAAGCGCTCATGCACGCCATGCGATCGCGCGCCCGTTTCCGGCGAACGGTCTTGCGGCGATAATGGTCAGATGCCATCGGCCGACCGGCGCCTGCCGCGTTGGTCGGCACCCCGGCGTGGCGTGAGTACAGCCCCCGCGCGGGTCCACACACAACAGGGGCGTTCCGACGCCTCGCTCTGGAGCGTCAATGTCTGCGCTGATCTGCGGTTCCGTTGCCTACGACACGATCATGGTCTATTCCGGCCAGTTCAAGGACGCGATCCTGCCGGACAAGGTGCACATCCTGAACGTGTCGTTTCTGGTGCCGGAAATGCGCCGCGAGTTTGGCGGCTGCGGCGGCAACATTGCCTACAGCCTGCGCCTGCTCGGCGAGGCCGGTCAGCTGATGGCAACGGTCGGCGACGATTTTGCGAACTATGCCGAGTGGATGGACCAGCATGGCATCGCGCGCGATACGGTGCGCGTCATGCCGGGCTCGCTGACCGCCCACGGTCACGTCGTCACCGATCTCGATGACAATCAGATCTGGGCATTCCATCCCGGCGCGATGAGTCTTGCGCAACAGCAGGACATCGTCACCGAGGGCGTGCGCTTCGGCATCATCTCGCCCGACAGCCGCGACGGCATGTTGCTGCACGCCAAACAGTTCGCCGAGGCCGGCATCCCGTTCATCTTTGATCCGGGTCAGGGTCTGCCGATGTTCAACGGCGACGAACTGCGCGACTTCATCGACAAGGCCGCCTATCTGACCGTCAACGACTACGAATGCGAGTTGCTGATGCAGCGCACCGGCCTGAACGTCCAGCAGCTCGCGGCGCAGCTCGATGCACTGATCGTCACGCACGGCGGCAAGGGCTCGCAAATTCATACCGGCGGCCAGATCATCGAAGTGCCGTGCGCGAAGGCGGACTCGCTGACCGATCCGACCGGCTGCGGCGACGCCTATCGCGGCGGCCTGCTGTACGGCCTTTTGCGTGGTCTGGACTGGGAAACCACCGGCCGCGTCGCGTCGCTGATGGGGACTTATTGCGTCGAACGACCGGGAACGCAGAACCATCGCTTCACGATCGATCAGTTCCGCGCCCGCTACAAGAAGGCGTTCCGCGCCGAACTGCCGTAAGCCTCCATGCTGACCATCAAGTTGCGGCCGCGTGAAGAGCGCCGACTGCGTGCCGGCCATCTCTGGGTCTACTCGAACGAGATCGACGCCGGCCCCGAGTTTCGTCATATCGCGCCGGGTTCGCTGTGCCGCGTGCACGATAGCCGCGACAAGCCGCTCGGCATCGGCTACGTCAATCCGAAGACCTTGCTCGCCGTGCGCCTGCTCAGCGGCAACGTCGACGTGCAGATCGACCGTGACTGGTTCGTGCGGCGGCTGACCACGGCCTTGGCGCTGCGCGAACGGCTCTACGGTGAACCGTTCTATCGGCTGGTGTACGGCGAGGGCGACGGGCTGCCGGGCCTGGTGATCGATCGCTATGGCGATGTGCTCGTGGTGCAGATCACGACCGCTGGCATGGAGGCGTTGAAGACGCCGCTGATCGAAGCGCTGCACGAAGTGTTCAAGCCGCGCGGCATGCTGCTGCGCAACGAAAACGCCGCGCGCGAGCTCGAAGGTCTGCCGCAGGACAACGAGACGATCGGCAACATCGCCGAACCGCTCGACGTCTTCGAAGACGGGCTGTGCTATCCGCTGTCGCTGACCGACGGGCAGAAGACCGGCTTCTTCTTCGACCAGCGCGACAATCGCAGCCGCCTCGCGCGTTATGTGCAGGGCCGCAGTGTGCTCGACGTCTTCAGCTATGTCGGCGCCTGGGGCCTGCGCGCGCTGCGCGATGGCGCCGCCAGCGCGACCTGCGTCGACTCGTCGCAGACCGCACTCGACGTTGCCCAGGCCAGCGCGCAGCGAAACGGCCTGAGCCTGGAGACCATACGCGGCGATGCGCTGGCGACGCTGAAGGCGCTGCGCGGCGAAGGACGGCAGTTCGACGTGGTGGTCGTCGATCCACCAGCGCTGATCAAGCGACGCAAGGATCACGAGGCGGGCCTGGCGCACTACGCAGCGCTCAATCGTGCGGCCATGCATCTGCTGGCCGCCGACGGCATTCTGGTGTCGTGTTCGTGCTCGCATCATCTGTCGGCCGACGAGTTGCAGCGCGTGCTGCTGCGCGAATCACGGCAGATCGGCCGGCGCCTGCGCCTGCTCGAATCCGGCGCGCAGGGGCCCGATCATCCGGTCCATCCGGCGATTCCGGAGACGCGCTATCTCAAGGCGTTCTACTGCGCAGCCAGCGCCGAGTGAAGAGCGTGAAATGCGGATGTCGCAGATGAAAAGGAACAGTCTTTCTTTCTGTGTAATCTGCGAAATCTGCGGTTAAAAATCTTCTTTCAGGTCTTCAAGATTCTTCATGCTCCATCATCCGAATATCGACCCCATCGCACTCAAGCTCGGCCCGCTGGCAATTCATTGGTACGGGCTGATGTATCTGCTGGGGTTCTGGGCGGCGTGGGGCATGGCGCTGAAGCGCGCGAAGATGCCGCATGTGCAATGGTCCAAGGACCGCATCTCCGATCTGCTGTTCTACGTCGTACTTGGCGTGATCCTCGGTGGGCGCATCGGTTACGTACTGTTCTACGCCTATGACCCGCAGGGGCACTGGCTGCCGGCGTCGGACTCGCTGATGATCTTCCGCGTCTGGCAGGGCGGCATGTCGTTCCACGGCGGCCTGATCGGCGTGCTCGTGGCGTTCGGTGCGTTTGCCTACATGCAGAAGCTCAAGTATTTCGAGGTCGCCGACTTCACCGCGGTGCTGGTGCCGATCGGCCTGTTCACCGGTCGCATCGGCAACTTCATCAACGGCGAGCTGTGGGGCAAGCCGACCGATCTGCCGTGGGGCATGGTGTTTCAGACGGCCCCCGATGCACTGCCGCGCCATCCGAGCATGCTTTACGAAGCTTTCCTCGAGGGCATCGTCCTGTTCACGGTGTTGTGGCTGGTCGGACGGCGGCCAACTCCGCGCGGCTTGATCAGCGCGCTGTTTCTGTTGCTCTACGGCGCTTTCCGCTTCCTCATCGAGTTCGTCCGTGTGCCGGACGCACAGCTCGGCTATCTGCATTTCGGCTGGCTGACGCGCGGCCAGGAATTGTGCATTCCGATGCTGCTGGGCGGCTTGGCCATTCTTGCCTGGTCGCTGATCCGCAATCGCCAGGCCCCGACTGGAACATCCGCATGAAGCCCTATCACGATCTGCTGCGTCGCGTGCTCGACGAAGGCGTCGAACAGCACGACAGGACCGGTGTCGGCACGCTGGCGACTTTCGGTGGCCAGATGCGCTTCGATCTCGCCGACGGCTTTCCGGTGGTGACGACCAAGAAGCTGCACCTGCGCTCGATCATCGTCGAGCTGCTGTGGTTCCTGCGCGGCGACACCAATGTGCGCTGGCTGCAGGAACGCAAGGTATCGATCTGGGACGAATGGGCCGACGACAAGGGTGACCTCGGCCCGGTCTACGGCAAGCAGTGGCGGGACTGGGTGACGGCGGACGGCCGGCACATCGATCAGATCAAACAGCTGATCGAGCTGATCAAGAAAGATCCGGCGTCGCGCCGCCAGCTGGTCAGCGCGTGGAATCCGGGCGACCTGCCACAGATGGCGCTGGCGCCATGCCATTGCCTGTTCCAGACCTCGGTGCTGAACGGGCGGCTCAATCTGCAGCTCTACCAGCGCTCCTGCGACATGTTCCTCGGCGTGCCGTTCAACATCGCCAGCTACGCGCTGTTGTTGATGATGCTCGCGCAGCAGTGCGATCTCGAGCCGGGCGTGTTCGTCTGGACCGGCGGTGACGTGCACATCTACAGCAATCACATCGAGCAGGTGAAGCTGCAGTTGACGCGCGAGCCGTATCCGCTGCCAACGATGCAGATCAAGCGCCGACCGGCGTCTATCGACCAGTACGAATACGAGGATTTCGAACTGGTCGGCTATCAGGCGCACCCGCACATCAAGGGGGCTGTCGCGGTGTGACGGCGGAACGGCTGTTAACCACAGATTGCACAGATTAAAAAGGCAAGGATTCGGCGGCGGCCTCCCTTCCGATCAATCTGCATCTGTCTTTTGACCGTCGCTGTTCGTGCCACGCCTGCAACGGCATGCGCTTGCTTCCTCATCCGCATAGGCAGTGCGAGCCACGACCGCGAAGCGGCCGACAGCCATCGGTTGAGGGTTGCGCAGATTCCACAGAAGAAAATCGAATTTTCTTTTTCTTGAATCTGTGAAATCTGCGTAATCTGTGGTTAAACGCTATTGAATGCTTATTCGTCGTCGAGCTGCTTGAACTGCGCGGGGTCGAGCTTGTAGCGGTTCAGCAGTTTGTAGAAGTCGGTGCGATTGCGGCGCGCCAGGCGCGCGGCGCGCGAGATATTGCCGCCGGACAACTCCAGCATCTGGCGCAGGTAATTGCGCGCGAATTCGTCGCGCGCCTCATCGAAAGCCTGCAGGCCTTCGCCGACTTCACCAAGACACTTGCGTACCAGCGCTGCGCCGATCGTGCGGCTGGGCGCCAGGGCAACCGTCTGCTCGATGACGTTGAACAGCTGACGGACATTGCCGGGCCAGGCGGCGGCGGCGAGTACGTCGAGTGCCTCCGGGGAATAGGAGCGGCGCGGGCTGCCATTGGCGCAAAGCTGATCGAGACGATGTGCCACCAGCAGCGGAATGTCTTCGCGACGTTGCTCGAGCGGTGGCAGCCGCAGGCGAACGACATTCAGTCGATAGAACAGATCTTCGCGAAAGCGACCGTCGGCGACGCGCGCTTCAAGGTGGCAGTGTGTTGCCGACAGCACGCGGACATTGACCGGAATCGTACGCGTGTCGCCGACCGGGCGGACTTCGCGCTCTTGCAGGACACGCAGCAGTTTGGCCTGCAGGCCAGCCGGCATGTCGCCGATCTCGTCAAGAAAGACGGTGCCGCCATGCGCGGCGCGAAACAGGCCGGGGTGGTCGGCATGGGCGCCGGTGAAGCTGCCCTTGCGATGGCCGAACAGTTCGGATTCGAGCAGCTCGGCCGGAACGGCCGTGCAGTTGATCGCGACGAATGGTGCGTGACGGCGACCGCTTTGATCGTGCAGGGCGCGCGCCAGCACTTCCTTGCCGGTACCGCTGGCGCCGGTGATCAAGACCGCCGATTCGGTGCGGGCGACGCGCTGCGCATCTTCGAGGATGGCGCGCATGGTCTTGCTGCGTGTGACGATGCCGTCGGCCCAGTTCGGTTGTGCGTCGGACTCGACGTGCCGTTCGATGCAGGAGATCAGGCGATCGCGATCGACGGGTTTGGTCAGAAAGTCGACGGCACCGGCGTGCGTCGCCCGCACCGCATCGGGAATGTCGCCGTGCGCCGAGAGAATGGCCACCGGCAGACTCGGGTGACGGCCCTGAATCTTGACCAGCAACTCGATGCCGTTGAGATCCGGCATGCGCAGGTCCGCCAGCACCATCTGCGGGCGCACGTCGTCGAGGCGCTTCAGGGCTTCTTCACCGCTCGACGTGGCGATCACGCCGTAGCCTTCTGCTTCAAGGCGCAGCGTCAGGACCCGCAAAAGCTTCGGATCATCGTCAACGAGCAGAATCTGGTTGCGTGCCATTCCCATTGTTATCCAGGCTTCTTTCGATATCGACGATCTTGTCGAGGCGGTCTTGCAGGGTTTTGACCTGAACGTTGCACGCGGCAAGCGCGGCGCTGTCGTGGGTCGTATTCGTGGGCGGTGCTACCGGCGCCCGTGGCGGCGGCAGGCCAGCGTCGCTCATCTCATGCAGGCGCAGGCGTGCGAGCGCCGCGTATTCGGCATTACGGCTATACGAGATGGCGGACAGCCGCTGACGTGCCGTGACCGGGTTGTAGGCGGAGCTACCGGGCAGGCTCTGCAGCAGGGCGAGCTTCACGGCCTTGTCCTCGCCGTCCGGCTCGCGCTGCAAATGTTGCAACAGCGATTCGCGCTGATCCGGGGTGATGCTGGCATAGGTGAAGAACGCCAGCGGACTTTGAACGTCTTCATGCGGCGCTTCCGGCGACGAGAGCAGGGGGCGCATCGTGCTGCAGCCCGTCAGCATCAACATGCTGAGGCAGAGGGCAGGGCCAAGCGAGCACGAAGCGCGCGCCGGGCTGTGCATCGACGACTTCGACGCTGCCGCCGTGCGCGACCACCACTTCGCGAACGATCGACAGGCCAACGCCGGTGCCGCGCACGCCACGCTCCTCGACCTCGGTGCCGCGTACGAAAGGCTCGAATATGCGTTGCTTTTCTTCATCCAGGACTCCGCGGCCGTGGTCGCGCACGGACAGCTCGCAGCGGCTGTCGGTCGTCACGGCCTCGATCTCGATGACCGTACCGACGGGTGCGTGCTTGATCGCATTGGTAAGGAGGTTGTCGAGCGCGACGCGCAACTGCGAGCGCTGTCCGAACAGCCCCACATGGTGCAGGCGCAGTTCGGCACGCAGCTCGCGCTTGACCATCGGCAGTCGGTGCAGCGTCAGCAGCTCCTCGATCAGCGGCCTCGCGTCGAACCACTCGCGCAGCGCGTGTTTGCGTTCCGAGCGCCACTCCGCATACGCGAGCAGATTGGAAATCAGGGTTTCGAGCTCGACGGTTGACTCGGCCAGGATGCCGGCGACCTCGTGCTGACGTGGGCTGAGCGCTCCGAGCGACCCTTCACGCAGCAGCTCGGACCCTTCGCGCAGACTGGCCAGCGGTGTCTTCAATTCGTGCGAAACCTGCCGCAGAAACTGGTCCTTGTCGGCCTCGAGTTGCGCGAGGCGCTGACGCAGCCAGTCGAGTTGTTGACCGAGCCGGCGCATCTCGCGCGGGAAACGAATGCTGACGGGGTGTGAGTAGCGGCCGTGACCGAGGGCGGCAATGGTTCGGTACAGATCGCGCAATGGGCGCGTCACCGCGACCGAGAACAAGTAGGCGAGCAGCACCGCGAGGGGAATCAGCGTCAGTGCCGAAATCGCCATATCGCGCCGGGCATGGGCGCTGGCGCTGCGCAGGTGATCGAGGCGTTCGTCGATCCGCTGTCGCGAAGCTTCACTGATCGCGTCGAGTGTCGGTTCGATCTGATGGATGCGCTGCACCGATTCGCGCATCGACTCGGGTTCCGCCGTTCCGACCTGCCAGGCGAGCCGGGCATCGGCCAAGCCATGACGCACCTCGGCGGCGCGGCGAGCGGTCTGTGGGTCCAGCTCGTGCGCCTCGATCTCGCGGATCAGATCGTGTGCCATATCCCAGCGGCGCTCGGACAGGGTCAGCAGCGCCGGGTCCTGGATGGCCAGGTACTGCCGGATGGATCGCTCCAGATTCTGCAGCTGATCGCGCATTTCGCCGCTGAGACGCGACACCGCCACGCCTTCGTCGATCAGCAGCTCGGTCTGGTTCGTCACCCGTTCGAGCGCCAGCGCCGCCAGCAGCAAGGCGATCAGCAGCGGCGTCGCCGCCAGCACACAGCCAGCGGCGACCAAGCCGGTCATCGTGTTGGGAAATCGTATGGACATGGCCTCGTGGCGGCCCTCGATCGAGGCGCTCGATCCGCTGATTTGCGCTCATTTTCGCTTAACTGAAAGTGAACTGATTTCTACCGCTGTGAACGTGTTCGGCAGCTGTCGCGAAGCGGCGACGCTTTGCAAACGGCTCGGCTTGGGGGTGGGTGATCGTGCAATTTGCAGCCGGCAACGTCGCTCCGCGGGATGATCGACTCCTTATGGTGTGTGCACCCCCTCTCGTTATGAACCCGGTGATGTGCGCTATCGCCAGCCGGCAAGGCGTCGCCGCCGCGGCGGTCGGTGAGGGATGTCGCCGATTGGCGACAGGCGGCGGCGGGGCACGGGTCCCCGGAGTCGACGAAGTGCACGGAGTTTGTCGCGGATTGGCGACGGTTTTATGCCGCAGTGCAGCGAAATTTGTGCGGTGCGGCATGGGTGAAAAATTCAAGAGACTGTTTTTTATGAATTTTATTTGCGGTGGCACGTCCGATGCCCCTTGACTGGCGTTGCATCGCGATTCGCCGACGAACGCGGTGTGCAGGCGCCGGGTGTTCCGGCAGACACGAATACGGGGCTGCGGCCCCGCCCAGCACACAGCAGGTGATTCATGAAAACTCCGCCGCGACTTTTTCCCATGACCCAGGCTCGCTTGGTCGTTCCGGTGTTGATGGCCGGCGGCAGCGGGACCCGCCTGTGGCCGCTGTCTCGCGAGCAACATCCCAAGCAATTTCTCTCGCTGCTCGGCAACGCCAGCCTGTTCCAGGACACGGCGCTGCGCACGGCCAAGATCGACGAGGCGGTCGGCCCGGTCGTGATCGGTGCGGCTGCGCACCGCTTCGTCATTGCCGAGCAGCTGCGCCAGGCCAAGATTCGTGATGCGGCGATGCTGCTCGAACCGGAAGGCCGCAACACGGCGCCGGCAGCGGCGGTCGCCGCGCATTTCGTCGCCGAAGAGTTCGGCCCGGACGCGATCGTGTTCCTGATGGCCGCCGATCATGCGATCGACGATCAGGCCGCGTTCGAGCGCGCCGTGCAGTCGGCGGTCGACGCCGCGACGCAGGGCTATATCGTCACCTTCGGCATCAAGCCGACGCGGCCCGAGACCGGCTTCGGCTATCTCAAGGTCAAGTCCGGCGCGCGGCTCGGCACGACGCAGGCCTATGAGGTCGACAGCTTCGTCGAGAAGCCGACCATCGATCGCGCGCAGCAGTTCATCGAGCAGGGCGACCACTTCTGGAACGGCGGCATGTTCCTGTTCCGCTCGGGGCGCTTCCTCGCCGAGCTGCGCCGCCTCGAGCCGGAAACCTACATGAAGTCGTACGAAGCGCTGCAGAAGGCCAAGCGCGAGGGCGACACCATTGCGCTCGATGCACGCGCCTGGCGCGAGTGCCGCAACGAGTCGATCGACTACGCGGTGATGGAAAAGACCGACCAGCTCGCGCTGGTCCCGCTCGACGCCGGCTGGGACGACGTCGGCTCTTGGAACTTCCTCGAGCGGCTGCCGACCAGTGACGGCAGCAACCGCACGCGCGGCGACGTGATGCTCGAAGACTCGAATAACAACCTCGTGCATTCGAGTGGCCGTCTGGTGGCGATGGTCGGCGTCAGCGATCACGTCGTCGTCGAGACCGAAGACGCGGTGCTGGTGGCGCCCAAGGATCGGGTCCAGGACGTCAAGAAAATCGTGCAGAAGCTCAAGCGCAGCCAGCGCACCGAGGCCGAGGCCCATCGGCGCTGCTACCGGCCCTGGGGCTTCTATGAAACGGTGGCGCTCGGCGAGCGCTTCCAGGTCAAGCGCATCTCGGTCAAGCCGGGCGAGAAGCTCAGTCTGCAGATGCACTTCCACCGCGCCGAACACTGGGTCGTCGTGCGCGGCACGGCGCGCGTGACCTGCGGCGACAACACCTTCATCGTCTCCGAAGATCAGTCCACTTACATCCCGCTCGGTAACACGCACCGTCTCGAAAATCCGGGCAAGGTGCCGCTGGAGCTGATCGAGGTGCAGACCGGCTGCTATGTCGGCGAAGACGACATCGTGCGCTTCAGCGACTCCTACGGCCGCAGCGAACAGGCCGACGCGCCGACTTCGCAGCCGGCGCTGGTGAAGGTTTGAGCATGGCGCGCATTGCCGCACCTCTCGATGCAGGCACGGTCGGCGGCGCGCTGTCGTCGCCGACCGTGCCGCGGCTGTCGAGCTTCAAGGCCTACGACATCCGCGGCAAGGTGCCGGAAGAGCTCAATGAAACCCTGGTCTACCGGCTCGGTCTGGCTTATGCCGAGCAGTATCAACCACGCCGCGTTGCGGTCGGCCGTGATGTCCGTGAGTCGAGCCCGATGCTGGTCGATGCCCTGGCGGCGGGTCTCGCACAAGGCGGTGCCGAGGTGCTCGACATCGGTCTGTGCGGCACCGAGGAAGTCTACTTTGCGGCATTCCAGCCGGGTGTCGACGGCGGCATCATGGTCACCGCGTCGCACAATCCGATCGAGTACAACGGCCTGAAGCTGGTGCGTGGTGGCGCGCTGCCGATCTCGGGCGACTCCGGTTTGCGTGCGCTCGAATCGGCTGTGGCGCGCTCGGTGGCGCGTTACGCCGGTGGCGCGAGCAAGACGTCGGTGTCGTTCCGCGATGCGTATGTCGAGCATCTGCTCGGCTATCTCGACCTCGCCGCACTCCAGTCGCTGACGATCGCCGTCAATCCGGGCAACGGCGGCGCCGGACAGATCGTCGAGGCGCTGGCGCCACATCTACCGTTCACGTTTGCGCGCACGCACTTCGAGCCGGATGGCACGTTTCCCAACGGCATCCCGAACCCGTTGCTGCCGGAGAACCGCGCTGCGACCCGCGAGCTGGTGCAGCGCAGCGGCGCCGATTTCGGCGTGGCCTGGGACGGTGACTTCGATCGCTGCTTTTTGTTCGACGAACGCGGCGAGTTCATCGAGGGCTATTACATCGTCGGGCTGCTGGCCGAAGCGATGCTGGCGCAAGAGGCTGGCGCGAAGATCATTCACGACCCGCGCCTGACCTGGAACACCGTCGACGTCGTCCAGTCGGCCGGCGGCGTGCCGGTGCAGAGCAAGACCGGCCACGCCTTCATCAAGGAGCGCATGCGCGCCGAGAACGCCGTCTATGGCGGCGAGATGAGTGCGCATCACTACTTCCGCGACTTCGCGTACTGCGACAACGGCACGATTCCGTGGCTGCTGGTCGCGCAGTTGATCAGCCGCAGTGGCAAGACACTGTCGCAACTGGTCGGCGAGCGCATGCAGCGCTTCCCGGCCAGTGGCGAGATCAACCGCCGGGTCGATGACATCGGCCGCGTGTTGGCGGCGATCGAAGCGCACTACGCGCCGGGCGCCGAATCGATCGAAAAGGTCGACGGCCTGTCGATCGCATACGCCGACTGGCGCTTCAACCTGCGCGGCTCGAACACTGAGCCGGTGCTGCGTCTCAACGTCGAGAGCCGCGCTGATGTGGCGCTGATGCGTACCAGGACCGACGAGCTGCTGCGGCAGATCGGGGGGCGCGCATGAGCAAGGAACAGAGTGCAAAGGGACTTCACTTTGACGTCGCTGTTGCGACGGGATCAGGCAGGAGAGAGCCAGCGGCAGCTCAGCAGCCGGGATACACCGGCGCCGCAGGAACATCAGGCAACGCAAACCTCATCTAGCAACGAACGGAAGCGAATATGAACATCAGCATTTTTGGAATGGGTTATGTCGGCGCGGTTTGCGCGGCCTGCTTTGCAGAGCGTGGCCACACCGTCATCGGTGTCGATGTGTCGGCCGACAAGGTCGGCATCATCAACGCTGGCAAATCGCCGATCGTCGAGCCGGGTCTCGAAGAACTGATCGCCGCCGGCGTCAAGTCCGGCAATCTACGCGCGACCAGCGCCACCGCCGATGCGATCGCCAACACCGAGATGTCGATGATCTGCGTCGGCACGCCGAGCAAGCGCAGCGGCGATCTCGATCTGGGCTACATCGAGGCGGTGGCGCGTGAAATCGGCGCGGCGCTCAAGCACAAGAACGGCCGCCATACCATCGTCGTGCGCAGCACCGTGCTGCCGGGCACCGTCAACGGCATCGTCGTGCCGCTGATCGAGCAGGCCTCCGGCAAGCTGGCCGGCGTCGACTTCGGCATCGCCGTCAATCCTGAATTCCTGCGCGAAAGCACGGCGATCTACGACTACAACCATCCGCCGATGACGGTGATCGGCGAGTGGGACAAGGCATCGGGTGATCTGCTCGCGTCGCTCTATCAGCATCTGCCGGCGCCGATCGTGCGCAAATCGATCGAGGTCGCGGAGATGGTCAAGTATTCCTGCAACGTCTGGCACGCGACCAAGATTTCGTTCGCCAACGAGATCGGCAACATCGCCAAGTCGATGGGCGTCGACGGCCGTCAGGTGATGGAAGTGGTCTGCCAGGATTCGAAGCTGAACCTGTCCGATTACTACATGCGTCCGGGCTTCGCGTTCGGCGGTTCGTGCCTGCCCAAGGACGTGCGCGCACTGACCTATCGCGCGACGCAGATGGACGTCGAGATTCCGATGTTGAAGTCGCTGATGTCGACCAACTACGCGCAGGTCAAGAAAGCCTTCGATCTGGTCGAATCGTTCGGCAAGCGCAAGGTCGGCATGCTCGGCCTGTCGTTCAAGGCCAAGACCGACGACCTGCGCGAAAGCCCGCTGGTCGAGCTGGCCGAAATGCTGCTCGGCAAGGGCTACGAACTGTCGATCTTCGACAAGAACGTCGAGTACGCGCGCGTGCACGGCGCCAATCGCGACTACATCAACGGCAAGATTCCGCACATCTCGTCGTTGCTCAAGCCGGACCTGCAGGACGTCATCGACGATTCCGAGGTGCTGGTGCTGGGCCTGCGCGATCGCAGCTTCGAGAAGTACGTCAACGGCTCGCGTAACGAGCGCAAGGTCGTCGACCTGGTCGGTTACATGCCGCATCCGTCGACCGACGAGATGCAGGGCATCTGCTGGTAAGCGCGGGCGAGCCGACGATGAGCCTGTTCGCTCCCGCCACCGACGCCGCGCATGTCATGCCGCAGGGACCGGAATCCCGGTCCCGCGGACTCGACTATGCGGGCTGGCTGCTGTATGCGACGGCGCTGGTCTGGATTTCGCTGCTGTTGCCGGCCGATGCCTTCGAGCCGGGTTCGGCGAATTACGTGCTGGCGATCGGTGCGCTCGGTGTCTGGCGCTACTCGCTGAGGGTCATCCACTTCGTGCGCGGCATGCTGTTCCTGCACCGCGAGTATCCGCGGCTGCGGCGTGAAGTGGAGGCGCTCGGCGAGGCGGCGGCACCGTCGCATGTCTACCTGATGATCACCAGCTTCCGTATCGATGCGCAGACCACGGCCGACGTGTATCGCGCGACGATCGAGGAGGGCATGCGCTGTGGCTGGCCCTGCACGGTGATCGCCTCCATCGTCGAGATGAGCGACGAGCGCATCGTGCTCGATCTGTGGCGCCGCCTCGCGCCACCGGCCGACATGCGCCTGAAGATCGTGCGCATCCCCGGCACCGGCAAGCGTGACGGACTGGCGCAGGGCTTTCGCGCGATCTCGCGCGACATGCCGGACCCGGATGCGGTGGTCGCCGTCATCGATGGCGACACCTTGCTCGAACCCGGCGTGGTGACCAAGACCGCACCGTTCTTCAAGGTGTTGCCGACCGTCGGTGGTCTGACCACCAACGAGTTCTGCAAGGTCGACGGCGGTTACGTCATGAGCGAGTGGCACAAGCTGCGCTTCGCGCAGCGCCACCTGAACATGTGCTCGATGGCGCTGACGCGCCGCGTGCTGACCTTGACCGGCCGCATGTCGCTGTTCCGCGCCACCATCGTGACCGACCCGGGCTTCATCGACGACGTGCAGAACGATCACCTCGAGCACTGGCGTCTCGGTCGCTTCAAGTTTCTGACCGGCGACGACAAGTCGAGTTGGTACAGCCTGATGCGGCTCGGCTGGGATACCTGGTATGTGCCTGATGCCGCGATCAGCACCGTCGAGCATCCGCCCGATCGTAGTTTTTTGCGCGCCAGCCGCCAGCTGATGTTCCGGTGGTACGGCAATTCACTGCGCCAGAACGGCCGCGCGATGGGCCTGGGTCCGTCGCGTCTGGGCTGGTTCACGTACTACGTGTTGCTCGACCAGCGCATCCTGATGTGGACCGGTCTGCTCGGTCTGGCACTGGCCATCGCTGCCAGCGTGAAGTTCGGCAGCATCATGTTCTTGGTCAGCTTCGCACTGTGGGTCGGACTCACGCGTTTGTTGATGAGCTGGCTGCTGCTGCTGTCCGGTCATCCGATCGGACCGGCCTTTCCGCTGCTGCTGTACTACAACCAGATCGTCGGCTCGATCGTGAAGATCCACGTGTCGTTCCGCCTCGATCAGCAGTCCTGGACGCGGCAGAAGACCAAGCTGGCCGCCAGCGGCAATGCTTTCCAGACGCGCTTCAACTGGTGGTCGTCTTATCTGCTGATGTTTGCCGCCGTGAGCGTGTTCGCGGCAATCGTCCTGTCAATGGTGGAGCTCTGACGCGCCGCCGCTTCCCCCGATCAAGAAATTTCTCCTGAAGGAACCAGCCATGGATGACGGAATTCCTCCCAATGTCGTGCACGAAGCCGAGGCCCAGCGCCAGCACCCGCGCGTTCGCGTGCCGGGCACCGTGCATGTCGCGCGCGGCGGCAGCGAGGTTCGCTACACGCTGCACGATCTTTCGGCCGGCGGTCTGAGCTTCACGGTCACCGACGATGCAGCGTTCAAGGTTGGCGACGTCTGCCGCGCTCGGCTCGCATTCACGATCTCACCCGTGGCGATCGTACTGCCGGTGACTTTGCAGGTGCGCAATGTCAGCGCCGACGGCAAGCGGGTCGGCGTGCAGTTCCAGAACCTCGGTGCCCGCGAGATCGCGGTGCTGCGCCAGGTCATCGGCGGCACGCTCGCCGGTGAGCTGGTCGGCACCGGCGACGTGATCACGGCGCTGTCGCGTGACAGCTTCACCAAGTCCCGCCCGGTGCAGCCGTCCAATGTCGGCCTCAGCGGCAAGGCGCGGACCAAGGCCGTGTCGACGACCGTGGCGATGCTGGTGGTCGGCGTCATCGCATTCTTCTATGCGGTCGGCAAGCTGTACGCGATGGCCTTTGTCACGCGAGCGTCGGCAGCCAAGATCGCGGCGCCGAGCTTCAACGTGACGATGCCGCGCGACGGCACCTTCTTCAGCCTGGTGCCGGCCGATGGGGTGATCAAGAAGGGGCAGCCGCTCGGTTCGTTCCAGGCGGCGATGCTCGACGTCGTGCAGTCGAACCTCGGCGACATGCATCTGTCGCCGGACCAGCTGGCGGCGTTGATGGGCGACCAGCTCAAGGGCACGTTGACCAGCCCGTGCAACTGCAAGGTCCAGCAGACCTATGCGGTGGACGGGCAGTTCGCCAACCGCGGTCAGGCGCTGTTCGAACTGGTGCCGACCGATGCGACACCGTATGTGTTGGCGCGCTTCCGCTTCAACGAGATCGACGATCTGCCGATCGGCAAGACCGTCGCGTTCACGATTTCCGGTGACGGCGGGACGCGTTACGGCAAGGTCGAGGATGTGCGTTTGCTGTCGCCGGCCGGTGACGCCGGTGCAACCGACGCGCGCGGCCTCACCAATCAGGGCGCGGTGGCCGACGTCATCGTCAAGATCAAGCCGGACCATCCGTTGGCGGCCGATCTGATCAACCGGCCGGTTGACGTGCAGCTCGGCGGTGACGCCGCGCTGTCGAGCAGGATCGCGGCGATCGGCGACTTCTTCACGAAGCGCGACGGACAGGCTGGCAAGGCATGAAATCCGTGCAACGCACCGGTTTGCCGGCGCGCGGCCTGATCCCGGTCGCGGTGGCGGCCTTGGTCTTCGGTGTCGGCTTCGACGCCTGGGGCTACGGCAACCATCTCGACAAGAACGGCGAGGGCGTGCTGGTCCACGGCGCCCAGGGACTGCCCGATATCGACCGAGGGCAGGAGGCGGCCAGGGAAGGCCGCCTCCAGGACGCGGAGACGGATCTCAAACCACTCGCCCAGCGCGGCTACGTCGAAGCGCAGATTTCGCTGGCCAAGCTCTATGTGAACGTCGGCACGCCCGACCGGATTCGCGATGCGATCGGCTGGCTGCGCACCGCGCGCAGCCGTGATCCGCTCGATACCGAAGTCCCGCTCGGCCGACTGCTCGCCGAGCAAGCCGACGATGCGTCGATCGCCGAAGGCGAAAAGCTGCTGGACAACGCCTGGCAAAAGCGCCGCGATCCGGATGCACTTGCCGGTCTGCTCCGTCTGTACACGGATCACCCTGAACTTGACACCGGCCACCGCGCCGCCGCGCTCGTCGCGCAGGCCGAGAAGATTCCGCTGGCCAACGTGCAGTCGTCGGTGATCGGCTGGTATCGCAGCACGCGTGCGGTCGACGACCATGAGCGCAAGCTGGCGGTGCTGTGCACGCGCTGGGTCGACTCGGTACCGGAGTGCTATGTCGATCTGGCGCGCAACGCGCGCGTTGCCGAAGACACCCCCTATCTCAAGCAGCTGGTGGCCGACGGCAGCCGCAAGTACGACGACGGCATTGTCACGCCGGATACGCTGGCGTCGCTGGCGCGCGTTCTGGTGGTGCCGATCCGTGGCGCGGCCGCCGGCCAGGGCGATGACGAGGATGAGGACGAGCCGGCGCCGGCGGTCAAGGTGTCCGACGTCACTGAAGACCCGGACGAACACAGCGAGGCGACTCTGCTGTCGCCGGGTCCGCAACAGGCGGCGCTGGCCTGCACACGCGTGCAGTTGACGCCGACGCAGACCGCGTCGTCGCCGAGCACGCCGGTGGCCGCCGGCCCGGCCGCACAGACGGACTTGGCCAACGCGCTGCTGAAGAAGATGCTCAATGGCCCGGACGAGTCGCCGGTGCTGGCCGCCAGCGTCGTCACGCGCTACAGCTATCTGCTGCCGAACACCGATATCGAGACGCCGCTCAAGCAGGCCGCAGCCCGTGGCGACGCACAGGCGCAGTTGGCGCTCGGACAGCTGTACATGATCGGCGCGCGTGCCCAGCGTGATCCGCAGCGCGCCTTGCGTGCGCTGCTGGATGCCGCGCAACAGCCGGATACCGCGATCAAGGCGCACTATCTGCTCGGCCGGCTGTACGCCTATGGCTATCTGGGCGAGAGCGAGCCGCTGTTGGCCGCGCAGTATCTGATGTGGTCGGCGCGGCGCGGCTATGCTTCGGCCGATCGTGCCCTGGCGCGTCTGTTCGTCAACGGCAAGGGCGTCTGCCCCAATCTCGAGAACGCTTACGTCTTCGCTCGTCTCGGTGCGGAAGGCGGCAGTGCATCGAGCGCGCAGCTCGAGCAGCAGATTGCGGCGCGGCTGCCGGCGGTGCAGATGGCGCAGGCGCAGAAGATGTATGTGGCCGAGTCGCAGGCGCGGCCTTCGGCTTATCAGATCCCGCAGACCCTGCTGGCGCGGGCCCAGGCTGATGCCGCCTCTGAAGACATTGACGCCGTTGCGGACGACGCCGGCACGAGCGGCTTCGTCGCCGCGGCACAGCCGCAGCCGTCGCCAGCCATGCCCGTGTCGGCGCCGGCGCCGGCACCGGCCGCGGAACCGCAGCGGCAGGTGAGCGATGCGACGCCGGTCCGCCATGCGTCGGCGGCGGTCGACGTCGCCAATACGGCGCCGCCAAGCCCGTCGCCGACGATGGCGCCTGTCGCGCTGCGCATGGACGAAACGCCGACGCTGGCGCGCGCGCCGGCCAAGGCCCGGGTCGCCGACGAGACGGCATCGCCCGATGCGCGGCCGCCAGCGCCGCCGGTGCATGAAATCCAGCTCTCGCATACCCCCTCGTCGGATCCGGCAGTGCGCCGCTTGCTCGAGGGCCTGCGCGTTTCGACGACGGCGGAGACCCGCCCTGATTCGAGTGCGTCCGCGACTTCCGCGGATGCCACGCAGCCGATGGCTGCCGAAACCTCGACCGCTTCCCGAACCGAACAATGAAAAGAACAAGCCACAGCGTCTCTGCCATTCCTTCTTCTCGCTCGATGTGGCCGCTGGCGATTGCCGCGGCATTCAGCCTGTCCGCACCGCTGGCTGCGCACGCCATGGATTTCGAGTGGCGCCTCAAGGCGACCGCCGCGGGCGTTGCCGACAGCGGCCGCGATCTGGGTCTCAACGACGCGAGCGACACGCGCGAGGCCTATGTCGACGTCACGCCGTGGATGCACGTGCAGTTCTCCCCCGATTGGGCCGGCTTCGTGCGGGTGCGTGGGTACGCGCCGACCGGCCGTCTGCTGCAACCGGGCGATGACGACAACAACGAATCGGCGACCAAGAAGGCCTTTGTCGGACTCAAGGAGGCGTGGATCGAATATGGCGGCTTGACCAGCTATCCGGGCGAAACCCTGCGGATCGGTCGCCAGCGGATTCGCAATGACGACACGCAGTTCTTCGATGAAGACATTGATGCCGCACGCTGGATCTTCGACACGACACTGCTGCAGGCCGATCTCGGTGTCGCCCATCAGTTCGATACCTATCGAACCGACAACATCGATCTGCCGCAGGAGCAGGATCACCGTACCTACGCCTTTGGCAGCCTCGCGTATGACTGGCGCGCACACCAGCGTGTCGGCATGCGTGTGGTCTATGCCGGCGACGACAATCATCTGCCTGACGCTGGCGAGCCGGTCGATACCAGTAAACGGCTGACCAAATCCAAGCAGGCCTGGATCAACGTCTACTTCGACGATCATCCGTACGACTGGCGCGATCAGCAGGCCGTGTCGTACTGGCTGCAGGGTACGTACCTGACCGGCTCTCGCGACAGCGTCAGCTACGACCCGGTGACCGGTCTGGTGACGACGAGCAATGACGGCGCCAACGTCGACGCCTGGGAGGGCGAGGGCGGCCTTCGCGCCAAGCTCAATCAGAACGTGCAGGCCGGTGTCGCGGTCGCGCACAGCGGTGGCGGCGGCAAGGCGCAATACGAGCAGACCGGCACGCAGAGCAATTATTCGCGGTTCACCGGTACGCGCTCGCAAATCTATCGCTTCAACGACGCGTTCCGCCCCGAACTCGGCAACCTGCAGGCGGCCACGGCCTTCGTCTCCGCCAGTGGCGGCCAGTGGGATGGCAGCGTCGTCTACAACAAGTTGCGCCGTCCCGACGATCGCGCGCCGGTCGTCAGCGATGCGCTGAGCGTGACGCCGAGCGTCCGCGATCATGACCTGGGCCAGGGCGTCGATGTCGTCGTCACGCGTTACTTCGATCTGTCCGGCGCCGGCGGTGCAACCGCCTACACGCCGGACGATACCGGCGACAGCTCGGTGCGCCTGCGTGCGTCGTGGTTCGATCCGGGCAAGGCCTACGGCAGCGACGCCAAGAACGAATATCGCATCCTGATGGAGTTCACGCTGTGGTACTGAAACGACGCGTTCAGACCTGGCTGCTGGCGCTGTGCTGCGCGCTGCTGTGCGGCGCTGCGACCGCCAAGGCGGCTGCGCCTGTCAGTCAGGGCGAACACGGCGATGCCTCGCCGGACGAGCCGGCCGTGCAAGTTCCGGACGTGCCGGACAACCCCGGCACCAACGGTGAACCCGTCACCAGTCGTCACGACGCCGCCAAGTCGGACGAGGAAATGCTCGACGCCGACGAGGACGATCCGGGTGAGCGCTACCAGACCGACGGCTCCGATCAGGACGACGAATCGGACCAGACCGCGGCCAAGTTGGCCGAGGCCTCGAAGCGGCCGTATGTGGTCGACGTCGTCAACGGTGCATCGCTGATGATTCCACCGCCGAAGCTGCCGAGTCTCGATCGCTATACGCCGGCCAATGCGATGGCCAAGATCGACAAGTCCAAGCGTGGTCACGCCGAAGTACATAGCGTGCTCGACGAACTGGTCTTCAAAGGCTTCATGGGCCGCGACCAGCGGATGCGCGATTGGGCAGCACGGCAACGCTCGTTGCCGAAGGCGATTTTCATCCACGGCTATATGACGCCCAAGGACATCGCGCGCCAGGTGCCGAAGCAGTACTTCCAGGAAATGGCCAAGGGGGTTTACGTCGCGCGTCTGCCGATCGATGTGCGACCCGGCGCGACGCTGCACATCGACGATTCGGTTTCCGACTTCCGCTTGTCGATCAACCGCGGCGCGTTTCTCGTCAACGAGGGCGAGCTGTTCATCACCGGCGCGCGAGTGCGCGGCTGGAACGAAGTCAAGAATGCACCTGCGACCTTCGTCGACAAGCATGACTTCCGGCCGTTCATCGTGTCGTGGGGCGGCTCGCAGACCTACATCATCAAGAGCGTAGTCGCCAACCTCGGTTACGCCGCGTCGAAGTCCTATGGCGTGTCGATCTCGCAGTTCTCACCGTCGATCGCGCCGAAGATGAACCGCCCCGAGCCGACCGGCTGGTTGCTCGACTCGGAGTTCTACGACAACTGGTATGGCTTCTACTGTTACGAGGCCGAAGACGTGGTGATTCGCGGCAACACCTATCACGACAACATCAAATACGGCATCGATCCTCACGACCGCTCCAAACGGCTGATCATCGCGCAGAACAAGGCGTACAACACCAAGGAAAAGCACGGCATCATCGTCTCGCGCGAGGTTGATGACAGCTGGATCTTCGACAACGATTCCTACGACAACCATCTGTCCGGCATCGTCGTCGACCGTAACAGCGTCAACAATGTAGTGGCCGAAAACCGCGTGTACCGCAATCATTCGGACGGCATCACGATCTATGAAAGTCCGCGCACGCTGATCTGGAAGAACCTGTCGAGCGGCAACTTGCGTCACGGCATTCGCGTGCGCAACAGCACCAATATGCGTCTGTACGGCAACGTCGCGGTCGGCAACGGCCTGTCCGGCATCTACGGCCATATCAAGGATCTGCATGGCACCGGCCGTAACCTCGCACTCGACCCGTTCCATGAACGCGTGTCGATGACGGTGGTCGGCGGTCAGCTGGTGTCGAACGGTTCGGCGCCGATCGGGATCGACCAGCCGCTCAGCCTCGAGCTCTACAACGTCGACATGCGCGCGCCGCAACGCGATCTCGGTATCAAGTTCACCGGCATTCTCGGCAAGCACCAGGAAAAGGTGCTGGACGTGCTGATGCGCCAGAAGAAGGCAGTCATCCTGCGGCCGGCCGACGAGGCCGTGGCCAGTTCGAAATAGGGAGCGCGACACCCCATGGTCTTCTCGTCCAACGTCTTTCTGTTTCTGTTCTTGCCCTTGTTTCTGGCGGTCTACTATCTGACGCCCAACCGAGGCCGCCTGCGCAACTATGTGGTGTTGACCGGGTCATATCTGTTCTACGCCTGGTGGCGCGTCGACTTTCTGTTGCTGTTCGCCGGGGTCACGGCGTGGAATTACATCGTCGGCATGGGCATTGCGCGCAACGGCCGGACCAGTGCGATGGCCAAGCGGTGGTTGCTCGCTGGCGTGATCGTCGATCTGGCGACGCTCGCGTATTTCAAATATGCCAACTTCGGGGTCGGCAGTTTCAACGCGATGCTCGAAGGCATGGGCATGCCGCCGTTCGAGTTCGCGCATGTGATCCTGCCGATCGGCATCTCGTTCTACACCTTCGAGTCGATCAGCTACATCGTCGACGTCTATCGTGGCGACGTCGAGGCCACGCGGCATCCGGTCGACTTTGCGACCTTCATCGCCTTGTTTCCGCATCTGATCGCCGGGCCGGTATTTCGCTACAAGGACCTGGCCGACCAGTTCGAACATCGCGAGCACAGCGTCGCGCTGTTCGGGCAGGGCGCGCTGCGCTTCATGCAGGGCTTCATCAAGAAGGTCTTCATCGCCGACTCGATCGAACCGCTGGTCAGTCACGCCTTTTCGCTGGCGCATCCCACCACGGCCGATGCCTGGCTGGGGGCATTCGCCTACACGATCCAGCTGTATTTCGACTTCTCCGGTTACAGCGACATGGCGATCGGTCTCGGCCTGATGATGGGCTTCCGCTTCGTCGAGAACTTCAACCAGCCCTACATCAGCCAGAGCATCACCGAGTTCTGGCGCCGCTGGCACATGAGCCTGTCGAGCTGGCTGCGTGACTATCTCTACATCTCGCTCGGTGGCAACCGCGGCGGCACCGGCAAGACCTATCGCAATCTGTTCCTGACCATGCTGCTCGGCGGCTTGTGGCACGGCGCCAACTGGACCTTTCTGCTTTGGGGCGCCTGGCATGGCGCGATCCTCTGTGTCGAGCGTGTGATGGGCGTCAAGGCCAATGTGCAGGGCTTCAAGCTTTGGCGCTGGGCGCCGACTTTCCTGTTCGTGGTGGTGGGCTGGGTGATGTTCCGCGCCGAAAGCGTCGGCACTGCACTCGACTTCTACGGCGCGATGTTCAGCTTCAGTGGTGGTGGCCTGTCGGATATTTATCGCAGCTCGATCACACAGTTGCAGCTGGTGACGCTGGCGGCCGGCATCGTCGTCTGCATCGTCCGTGGTGCGATGGTCATTGAACAACACCAGGGTGCGCCACGGCCGCCGCTGCGTCCGATGCGCCAGCGCCTGACGGCTGCCGCGCAGTTGCTGATCTGGCCACTGTTCCTGCTCGCGGTGCTGAAGCTGTCGGCGCAAAGCTATTCGCCGTTCCTCTACTTCCAGTTCTGAAAAAACGGGATTTTACGAATGCGAGACAACAACGAGACCGCAGTTGACACGGCAGCGCATTCTCCGGTGCTGCACGCCCTGCTGTTTGGTGCGGCGGTGCTGGTGATCGCCGTGGCCGCCGGGATTCGCTCACGGCACTACGAGCCCAAGGTCGACCAGGCCGTACTCGATGGGCGCATGGCGCACGACTTCGAGACGCAGTACGACCATCAATTCCCGGCGCGCAGCTTCGGCATTAGCCTGTGGGCCGCGATTGATTACGCGCTTTTTCATGAAGCCAAGAGCGGCGTGATCATCGGCAAGGGTGGCTGGCTGTATACCGATGAGGAATTCCTGGTTGGCAACGAATCCGCGCAGCGCGTCGAGCGCAATCTGGCGGCGATCGAGTCGGTGCACGAGCAGCTTGCCGCACAGGGCATCAAGCTGGTCGTGGCGATGGTGCCGGCCAAGGCGCGCGTCTATCCGGAGCATCTGGACGGGCGCCAGCCGCCGGCGCTGCATCAGGGGCTGTATGGTCGGGCGCAGTCCGCACTCGCGGCGGACGGCATCGCGCATGCCGACCTGCTCAAGCCGCTGGCGGACGGCAAGTCCGACGGCCCGACCTTCCTGCGTACCGACACTCACTGGACCGTGCATGGCGCCCAGCTTGCCGCACAGCAGATCGCGACCGTGGTGCGAACTCAGTTGCCGGCGCCGTCAGCACCCACCACATTCACGACGACCACCGAGCCACCGAAAGTCCATCAGGGTGACCTGCTGAACTTTTTGCCGTTGGCGCCGTACTTCTCGTGGCTGCTGCCGCCGCCGGAGACCATCGTCACCGCGCATACCGACGGTGCCGGTGGCGGTGACTTGCTGGGCGGTAGTGCCGCGCCGCGCATCGCGCTGGTCGGCACCAGCTATAGCGCCAACCCGAATTGGAACTTCGATGGCGCGCTTGAGCAGTCGCTCGGAGAAGACGTCGGCAATTACGCCAAGGACGGTCAGGGGCCGTTCGCCCCGATGAAGGCCTACTTGGCCGGTACCGACTTCAAGGACGCGCCGCCGCAGCTGGTGATCTGGGAGATCCCGGAACGCTACCTCGCGGTTTCGGCTCAGCCCAAGGCGGCCGACAAGGCCGGTGCGCCGCAGCCGCCGGCCAATGGTCCCGCTGGGCTCTAGGTTTCGCCGTTGACTTTCGCATTCATGGAGGAATGATGAAAACGACCTTTTACTCGCGCCGCCTGCCAGCGATGCTGGCCACCACTGCTGCCGCCGTCGCGCTGCAAGCGCATGCCGGACTCTATCCGCCGGCCGCGCCGCCGGACTCGGCTTTTGTGCGGGTCTTCAACGACACCACGCAAAGCAATGTGAAGTCGCAGGTGGGCGACAAGAGCGTGCCGGAGGCGCAGCCGATGGACGCCAGCGGCTACGTATTCCTGCCGCCGGGCAGCTACAAGGCCCAGATCGGTAGCCAGTCCGACAGTGTGGCGCTGGCATCCAAGCGCTGCTACACGGCGGCGCTGACGCCGAGCGACATCAAGCTGTTCGATCAGGAATGTTTCAACAGCCAGTTGAAGTCGCTGATCTCGGTCTACAACCTGATCGACGGTACGACCTTGACGGTCAAGGTTGGTGACAGCGGGCCGGCCGTCGTTGACGGCGTTGCCGCCGACAAGTCCGGCCATCGGGAAGTCAATCCGGTGAAGGCGTCGCTGGTCGTCTTCAACGGCGGTTCCAAGCTGGCCGCCGCCAAGCCCATGATGCTGGAGCGCGGCAAGGTCTACAGCCTGTTCGTGACAGGGACGACGTCGTCGCCGGTGCTGACATGGGTCGTCAATTGATCAGCGGTCGGGCGATGCGCCGCGTGCTGGCGTCCATGGTCGGCGTTGCCGGCCTGGCGTTGGCGGCCGGTGCGTCGGCACCGGCCATCGCGGCGACGACCGACGCCCCGGCAGCCGCGCCGCAGTACAACATCGAGCTGTGCTGCCAGCTGTGTCCGAAGGCCGCCGACCCGACATCCTACGACGGCTCGTCGTACCTCAACGATTTTCGAGTGCTCGAGCAGGGCCGCAAAGGCTGGCTGTTCCGCTCGAAGATGGACCTGGCGACGCATATCGACATCAATGACGAAAGCATCGCGCAGTTGCATCGCCTGGTGACGGCGCTGCGCGCGCGTGGCAGCGAGCTGGTGATCGTGCTGCAGCCGCCACGTGGCCTGATGGACCCGGACATGCTGACGACTGCCGAGCGAGCACGCTATGACTTTGCGACGGCGAAGCAGAGCTATGCGAACGCACTGGCACGGATTCGCCTGTCGGGTGCTCAGGTCGCGCCGCTCGATACGCTGGTGAACGAGCATAAGGGTTACGAGTATTTCTTCCGTCGCGACCATCACTGGACCCCGGAAGGCGCGCGGCATACCGCAGCGGTAGTGGCGCAGACGATCAAGTCCTTGCCTGCCTACCGGCAGATCCCGCAGCAGCAGTACGTCACCAAGGAAGCGAGCCTGATTGGCAAGCCGGGCACGCTGCAAAAGGTCGCGGCGCAAATCTGCGGCGGCTCTTATTCGATGCAATACGTGACCGGCTATGTCACCGAGCTGGCTGGCGGCGATGATGCCGGCGCATTGCTCGGCAATGACACGTCATCGAACGGCGATGCCAGCGGCGGCGGGCTGCTCGATGTGGCGAACAAGGGCAATGACGGCGGTGGCCTGCTCGGCGCCGATGGCGCCGACGGTGGTGTCCCGCAGGTCGCGTTGATCGGCACCAGCAACAGCGACACGAAGGGTGGTTACAACTTCGCCGGCTTTCTTGAGCAGGACCTCAGCGTCGACATTTTCGACACCGCGCTGTCCGGTGGTTCTTTTGACGGTTCGCTGCTGCACTACCTGCCGAGCAAGATTTACCAGGATCATCCTCCCAAGGTCATTGTCTGGGAGATTCCGTGGCAGAACTGGCCTGGCGCCCAGGAGGGCGACAAGGATCCCTACAAGACGTATCGGCAGGCGGTGCCGTTGGTCTACGACGGTTGTGACGGGCGGCAGGCGGTGATGTCGCGCACGATCGATGTGCATCAGGGGAGCAACGAGCTGTTGTTCAACGGCGGCCATGTCGAGCCCCTGGTCGGTGGGCACTACTGGCTCGACGTGCAATTCAGCGACCCGACCGTCAAGGACATGCACGCGATGATTTGGTATTACAGCGGCCAGAAAGACTCCCTGAAGCTGCATTTCAATCAGTACGTCGATAACGGCGGTCGTTTCGTGACCGAGCTGCGCGACGATCGGCCCGAGTACGCGAAGGCGACGATGATGGGCGCGACGCTGGAGATCGATCAGCCGGTGAGTGCGTCTCTGAAGGTCACGGCACGTGTGTGTGCCGCCGAAGGCGCGGGTCAGCAGACCGCATCGCTGCAGGAGGTGCGTCATGGCCATCACTGAGCGCGCGCGCCGTACTGCGTTGGCGGTGGGGCTGGGTCTGGTCGTGGTCACCGCGCCGGCGCTGGCTGACCAATTGGTGCCGCCGACGGGTTACTACGCCGCTGTCGGTCATAACGGCAAGACCTCGAATTGCCCCTCGCCGCCCAAGCCATTCACCGGTGAACTCGATTTTCCGAGCAAGTACACCGGATCCGGCAAGGCGCGCGACCAGCTCAACGAGCAGGCCGACGCGCGTTACAAGGCGATGACCCAGCCGATTCGGCAGATGGAGAAGGGCGCGACCAAGCTCGTCGATCAATACATGGAGAGTGGCTCGCCCGAAGCGCTGGCTTGCGTCCTGCAATGGTATGGAAGCTGGGCGGATGCCGGCGCGCTGCTTGGGCCGTATGGCGATCACACCGGAAAATCGATGCGCAAGTGGGCATTGGCGAGTCTGTCGAGCGCGTGGCTGCGTTTGCAGTTTTCGCGCTCCCAGCCGCTGGCTGCGCATCAGGCCGAGGCGCAGAAGGTTGAAGCCTGGCTCGGCAAGATCGCCGATCACGTTGTCACCGAATGGAATGAGGGCGATCCGCTCAAGAAGATCAACAACCACTACTACTGGGCGGCGTGGGCGGTCATGGCGACCAGCGTGGTGACCGATCGCCGCGATCTGTTCGACTGGTCGACGAAGATGTACGCGATCTTTTCCAGGCAGGTCGATGCCGATGGTTATCTGCCAAACGAACTGGCGCGCAAGACGCGCGCGGCCGGTTACCAGGTCTATGCGGTAACGCCGGTCGCGATGCTGGCGGCGTTCGGCAAGGCGAATCGTCTCGATCTGGCCGCAGAAGGGGATGACGCATTGCAGCGTGCCGTTGGGCGCGCGATCAATGCCTACAGCGATCCGCGGCCTTTCGAGGTGAAGACCGGCGTGCGGCAGACGCTGGAAGGTGTTGATGAACAGCGCTCGAAGCTCGCCTGGCTGGAAGCTTATTGCTGGACCGTCCAATGCAACGACGAGGAGGCGACCAAGCTCAAGTCGTTGCGGCCGATGTCGAATACGCGACTCGGCGGCGACCAGACGGCGGTGTTCGGGAGCGGCTGATCCGCAGGCTGCGGTAGGGCCGTGACGGCGTGGCGGCGTTATAGTGCGGGCCGCCACGCCGTTGTGGCCACACGATGCGGAAACACACGATGCCGTCGTCTCTGAGTCTCGTCGTCGCGCTGGACGAGAACCGCCTGATCGGTCGCGACAATGGTTTGCCGTGGCGCTTGCCGGATGACATGAAGCATTTCCGTCGTGTTACCACCGGCCATACGATCCTGATGGGACGCAAGACCTGGGACTCGCTGGGGCGACCGCTGCCGGAGCGCGACAACTGGGTGCTGACGCGTGATCGCGACTTCCGTGCGGATGGTGCGCGAGTCTTTCACAGCCTTGACGACGTCCACGCCGCGCATGCCGACGGTGAGCTGATGGTCATCGGTGGCGGCGAGCTGTACCGGCAGACGCTGCCGTTGGCGCAGCGTCTGTATCTGACTGAAGTGCAGGCCAAGCTTGCCGATGGCGATGCCTGGTTCCCGGCGTTCGACCGCAGCGCGTTTCGCGAGATTGCGAACGAAGCACATGACGCCGACGAGCGTCACGCGTATCCATTCCGCTTCATCACGCTCGAACGACTGGCGCCGCAGTCATAGCCGGGCGCCGCTCCGCGGCGCTATGCTGGCCGTCTGATTCGACAACATAGAACACGCGAGGACCACCGATGGCTGATCTCAAGGCGGATTTCGAAAAAGCGCAGAAGGACGTCAACACCCTGACCAAGCGTCCGGACAACAGCGACCTGCTGGCGCTTTATGCGAGCTACAAACAGGCGACCGACGGCGACGTCAGCGGCTCGCGTCCGGGCATGCTCGACGTCAAAGGGCGCGCCAAATACGATGCTTGGGCCAAGCTCAAGGGCAGCAAGAGCGACGCGGCGATGAAAGCCTATGTCGACAAGGTCTCGGGACTGCTGAAGACGCACAAGTAAGCACGATCGACACGTGAAAAAAGGGGCCGCATTGCGGCCCCTTTTTTCTGCGCGATTGCGTCAATTGCGCACCCAATGGCCGGGCACGTAATGCCAGTTCGGACCGCGCTGCACCCAGTGGTCGGGCACCCAGTGGCTGCCGTGGCGCGCGGCGACCCAGTGGCCGCCGACCCAGACGTGGGCGTGGCCGTTCCAGCGCCAGTAGCCGGGCGCGTACACGTAACCGGGGCGCGGCGCCGGTGCGACGACGACACGCGGCGGCGGCGGCGCGACGTTGATGTCGACATCGACGCGGGCCTGCGCCGCCAGCGGCGCCAGCGTTGCCCCCGCCAGTGCCAGTGCGATCAGCGTGGTGCGAGTTTTATTGACGATGTTCATGGCAGCCTCCTTTGAGACTTGCGAGTACCGCACGATGCGGTCTTTACGGCCGATATGCTCGGCGCGCCTCGCCGAACGCCACCTGAAAACCGGGTAACGGTTTGTAACCGTTGCGGCCGTGGGCCGGGGCCAGCACCGCCGCGCGATCACGACGTTAAAATGCCTGCCCCATCGCGCCACCGGTGCAGCCGCGCGATGCTTGAAGGGGAGGGAGCCGGCTGCTGCGTTGCTTGGGGGTGATTACGCGACATGCGCGTCCTGTTTCCGTATCTGGCGCAGATTCATCAGATTCCGCATTCGCTGCCGGTTGCCGTGCAGCTGGCGTTGCGCCATCCGCAGATCGAAGTGCATGTGGCCGGCGTGTCGCCGCGCCATCTCGAGACGGTGCGACAGATGCTGGGTCGTCATGCGCCACAGGCACGCATCGCATTGAAGCGACTCGACATCGGCTGGGAGGATCGCGGTCTGATGGCCCTGGGGCGCAGCATCGCCGGCAAGCGACGCACGATGCGTTTGAACCGTGATTACTTCGCGGGCTTCGATGCCATCGTCACGCCGGAATCGACCTCGCTGTACCTGCGCAAGCTCGGTATCGGCGCGACCATGATCCGCACCGGGCATGGCGCCGGTGATCGTGCCATCGCCGTGTCCGAGCGTGTCGGCGAATTCGATCTGGTCCTGATCGGCGGCGACAAGATGGAACGTCGCATGCTCGATGTCGGCATCATCCGGCGCGGCGCCTACGTGAAAGGCGTGTATGCCAAGTTCGACTGGATGCTGCCGTCCGCTGCAGGCCGGGCGCCGCTGTTCGACAACGGCCGACCGACCGTGTTGTACAACCCGCACTTCCGTCCGCAGCTGTCGTCTTGGCCGAAATGGGGGCGCGCGGTGCTCGAGCACTTCGCCGCCGACACGCGCTACAACCTGATCTTTGCGCCGCACATCCGCCTTTTCGATTCGCCGATGCGCAAGCTGCACGAGCACCAGCTGCGGCGTTACGCGGCGTTACCGAATATCCACGTCGACCTCGGCAGTGAGCGCAGCATCGACATGAGCTATACCGGCGCCGCTGATCTTTACCTCGGCGATGTCAGCAGTCAGGTGACCGAGTTTCTCTATCACACGCGGCCTTGCGCGTTTCTCAATGCGCATGGCGTGCAGTGGACCGACGATCCGAACTATCGCTTCTGGCACATGGGGCCGGTCGTCGAGGCCTGCGATGAACTGGGCGCGACCGTCGATCGAGCGTTCGCCACGCATGCCGACTATGTCGATCGGCAGCGGCACTACTTCACTTCAAGCTTCGGCCTGACGCCCGGGCAGACCAGCTCGCCGCATGCGGCCGACGGCATCGCGCAGTTTCTCGACGGGCAGGCGATCGTCGTCTGAGCGGCGATGTAAGCCAGGCCGCGCCGACTCTATGGCGCAGTCGCTGCTTGCGGTGCTGGGCGAACCGGCAGCGGGACGCTGCAGACGTCGATGTGACCGGCCGGCACGAGATACCAGGCGTCGCGGCGGTTGCGCCGTGATTCGACGAGCGCGGTGAAGCTGGCGGTGTCGGTGCGCAGCAGTTGCAGACGCGGTCGCTCGGCGGCGGGCAGGTCGGCGGCGATGCGCACACGCACGATGGGCGGCATGGCTTGCTGGGCATCGTAGAAGCCCATCGCGCCGTCGCCGCGCGGCAGCGCCGCAAGCAGCGGCATGCCCTCGACGACACGACCGACCAGCGCGATGTTGCGGTCGAGCTGGCGCGGTGCCTGGCCGATCACCACATAGAGTTCGTTACCGGGGCCGGAGGTGGGCGCGTTGTCGCGGCCGGCGCCGACCATGCCATAGCAGTGCGTCAACCACGCGTGTCCATCGGCGCTGTCGCGCGCCGCCGGAAGGCCATCGACAAAGCCGGTCTGCGGTGCATAGCCGTCGACGTCGGGCAGGGCCGTGAACGGCAGCCCTTTTGCGCTGCGAGCGAATTCCGGTGCGACGCTGGTCGCAACCTTGCCGAGACTGCGCGCGCCGGGTTCGCCGGCTTTGGGGTCGCCCCACTGCGTGACGAAGTTGTCCTGCACGCGCGTGATCGCCAGACCGTCGAAATAATGCGCACGGACCAGCGCCTTGACGTTGGCAACATGCTGCGGCGCGAATTGCGGTGCCAGCTCGATGACGACACGGCCACCCGGCAAGTCCATCAGCAAGGTGTTGTTCGGATCAAGCGCGCGCCAGTCCGACGCCTGCGTGGCGTCGAGCACCTGCTGCATCGTCAGCGCCGGCGCTGGGGCCGCGTCGTCGGCGATCGCCGGCAGCGCGGTGAGCAGCGCCAGCGCTGCGAGCGCCTTACGCATGGCGGCCTGCCCAGTCGCGCGCGAACTGGCGTGCGACGCGGCCGGAGCGCGATGCGCGATTCAGCGCCCAGCGCAGCGCCATCTTCTCGGTTTCCTCGTCCCATGTGGCGTGGTCGAGCTTGTTCAGGTGCAGGCGCACGACGTCGAGATACTGCTGCTGCGAGAACGGCTGGAAGCTCAGCCACAGGCCGAAGCGCTCGGACAGCGAAATCTTTTCCTCGGTCGATTCGCCAGGGTGCAGTTCGTCGTCGATCCAGTGGTACTCGCCGTTGTCGCGCTTGGCTTCCGGCATCAGATGTCGGCGGTTCGACGTGGCGTAGATCAGCACGTTCTCCGGCGGCTCCTCGATACCGCCGTCGAGGGCGGTCTTCAGTGCGGTGAGCGCCGGGTCGTTGGAGGCCACCGAGAAGTCATCGACGTAGAGCACGAAGCGCTCGTCACGCTCACGCAGCGGTGCAACGACATCGGGCAGATCGATCAGGTCGTGCACGCCCAGCTCCACCAGGCGCAGGCCCTGCGGCGCGAAGGCATTGAGCAGCGCCTTGACGATCGACGACTTGCCGGTGCCTCGCGAGCCGGTCAGCAGCACGTGATTGGCCGGCTTGCGCTCGACGAACTGCCGTGTGTTCTGGATCAGCGCTTCTTTCTGGCGCTCGATGCCGAGCAGATCGTCGAGTTGCACGGTCTGCACGAATTCGATCGGTTGCAGTTTGCGCTGATGCCAGCGGTAGGCGAGATGCACGGTCATCGGAATCGGAAGTCTTGGCGTTGGGGGAAGGGCGGTTGCCGGGCGCTCATGCTAAGCGCTGCGGCGCTCGGCGTCTTGCGTCAGAGGGGCGTCAGGCTTTGCGATCCGGACAACGATGCGGATTGCCGACCGCACTTGTGGCGCGGTGTTGCGTCGGCGGTGGCGATCATGAGTCCGTCGTCAACCCGCGCCGCTAACGACAACGGCCCCGACAGGCGCGTGGTTGCGCGTGCCGGGGGCCGTTGTCGTCACGCACGAACAATCAGGCCAGCTTCTTGTGCCGCGCGCGGCGGTTGATGCCCGGCTCGCTGCCGGTCCGGCGACGGAAGTCGTCTTCGTATTCGCGGTAGTTGCCCTCGTGCCAGATCACTTCGCCGGAATCCTCGAACGCGAGGATGTGCGTGGCGACGCGGTCGAGGAACCAGCGATCATGCGAGATGACCAGCGCGTTGCCCGGGAAGTCGAGCAGCGCTTCTTCGAGCGCGCGCAGCGTTTCGACGTCGAGGTCGTTGGTCGGTTCGTCGAGCAGCAGCGTGTTGCCGCCGGCCAGCAGCAGCTTGGCCAGATGCACGCGGTTGCGTTCGCCGCCCGACAGATCCTTGATGCGCTTCTGCTGCGACTCGCCCTTGAAGTTGAAGCGGCCGATGTACGCGCGGCTCGGCATTTCGAAGCTGCCGGCGCGAATGATGTCCTGACCGTTGGAAATTTCTTCCCAGACCGTCTTGTCGCCGTCGAGCGCGTCGCGCGACTGGTCGACGTAGGCGATCTTCACCGTTTCGCCGACCTTGATCTCGCCGGCGTCCGGCTGCTCCTGGCCCATCAGCATGCGGAACAGCGTGGTCTTACCCATGCCGTTGGCGCCGATGATGCCGACGATCGCGCCGCGCGGAATCGAGAAGCTGATGCCCTGATAGAGATTGCGCTCGCCAAACGACTTCGACAGGTTGTTGACGTCGATGACCACGTCGCCGAGGCGCGGGCCGGGCGGGATGTAAAGCTCCTTGGTCTCGCTGCGCTTCTGGTATTCCTGCGACGACAGTTCCTCGAAGGCCTTGATGCGCGCCTTGCTCTTGGTCTGTCGGCCCTTGGGGTTCTTGCGTACCCATTCGAGCTCTTCCTTCATCGCCTTGCTGCGCGCGTCTTCCTGCTTCTGCTCGGTCTCCAGGCGCTTTTCCTTCTGCTCCAGCCAGCTCGAGTAGTTGCCCTGCCACGGGATGCCGTGGCCGCGGTCGAGTTCGAGAATCCAGCCGGCGACGTTGTCGAGGAAGTAGCGGTCATGGGTGACGGCGATGATGGTGCCCGGGAAGTCCTTGAGGAACTTCTCCAGCCAGGCCACCGATTCGGCGTCCAGATGGTTGGTCGGCTCGTCGAGCAGGATCATGTCCGGCTTGCTCAGCAGCAGGCGGCACAGCGCCACGCGGCGGCGCTCGCCGCCCGACAGCGTGGTGACGTCGGCGTCCCACGGCGGCAGGTTCAGCGCTTCGGCGGCCTTGTCGAGAATGACGTCGATGTTCTCGGCGTCGGCCGCGGCGATCTTCGCTTCGAGGTCGGCCTGCTTGGCGGCCAGCTTGTCGAAGTCGGCGTCTTCCTCGGCGTAGGCGGCGTAGACCGCGTCGAGGTCTTCCTTGAGCTTGAGAATGTCGCTCAGCGCTTCCTCGACGTTGCCGCGCACGGTCTTGCTCGGGTCGAGCTGCGGCTCCTGCGGCAGATAGCCGATCTTGATGCCGGGCATCGGCCGTGCCTCGCCGACGATGTCCTTGTCGATGCCGGCCATGATCTTCAGCAGCGTCGACTTGCCCGCGCCGTTGTAGCCGAGCACGCCGATCTTGGCGCCCGGGAAGAACGACAGCGAGATGTCGCGGAGGATTTCTTTCTTCGGCGGCACAATCTTGCCGACGCGATTCATCGTGTAAACGTACTGAGCCATGACACTTCCGGGAGTTCGTGAGAATCGTCGCGAACCACGCGACGCAGCCGCCGATTATCGCGGCCGCAGGGGGTGCTTGTCATGTCTGCGGCCGCGCGGCATGGCCCTCGGGCTGTGCTAAAAAGCGCGCCAAACCGTGCATTTCCACCATAACCGGAGCCGCCATGAGCGATCCGCTGATTCGCGCCGCTGCGCTCGCAACGCATCTCGATGACCCGCGCTGGCGGCTCATCGACTGCCGCTTCGATCTCACCGATCCGGCCGCCGGGCGGCGTGCCTATGCGCAGGCTCACCTGCCGGGCGCGCGCTACGCCGACCTCGACACCGACCTGTCGTCGCCGATCACCGCCGGCAGCGGCCGCCATCCGCTGCCGGATCCGGCGGTGTTCGCCGCACGAATGGCCGCCTGGGGCATCGCCGACGAGACCGAAGTGGTGGTCTACGACCATGGCAATGCGCTGTTCGCGTCGCGCCTGTGGTGGTTGCTGCGCGCGCGCGGGCATCGCCGCGTGCGCGTGCTCGACGGTGGCCTGCAGGCCTGGGTCGCGGCGGGTTTGCCACTGACCGATGCGCCGCCGGTCGCGGTGGCACCGGTGGCGGTCGAGACCCGGCCGTTCGTCGGCTGGCTGAGCAGCGCCGACGTCGAACGGGCGCTGGCCGACGACGCCATCCGTCTCGTCGACGCGCGCGCGGCCGACCGCTTTGCCGGGCAGAACGAGACCTTGGACCCGGTCGCCGGCCACGTGCCCGGCGCCGTCAACCATCCGCTGGCCGCCAATCTCGCCGCCGACGGCAGCTTCTTGCCGGCCGACGAGCTGCGCCGGCGCTGGCGGGCGACGCTGGAGGGTCGCGCGCCGACCGATCTGGTGACCATGTGCGGCTCCGGCGTCACCGCCTGCCACAGCCTGCTGGCGCTGGAACGCGCCGGCCTGACCGGCGGCCGGCTCTACGCCGGCTCCTGGAGCGAGTGGATCCGCGATCCGTCGCGGCCGGTGGCGCGCGGCTGAGCGCTATTTGGACTTGCGCTGTGCGCCAGGTCACAGCCCGCGGCCGTTGATGTGAAAAGCCCTCATGCAGGGGCTGCCGCGCAGGCGGATAATGCGCGCCATGTTGAGTTCCGCGCCTACCCAGTGTGCAACGGCGGCCGCGCTCGTCACGGCGCTGCTGATGGCGCCGGCCGAGGCCGGCGTCTACCGCTGCACGGTGGACGGCGTGACCCGTTACAGCGACCAGCCCTGTCAGGCTGGCGATACGCCGGTGGACGTGCCGGATGCCAATGTCGTGCAGCCGACCGCGTCGGATGCGCTGGCCGAGCAGCATGATCGCCGTGTCGACGCCTATCGCAAGGCGCGCGCCGCCGAGGATGCGGACTGGCGCGAGCAGCACGATGCGGCGACGGCCGATGCCGAGCGCATCCGCAATGCTCGTGTGCGTGGCGAGGCGGCGGTCGGCATGACCGAAGCCGATCTGCGTGGTGCGCTCGGCACGCCGGACAAGACGCGTACGCGGCAGTCCGCCAGCGGCACGCGCGAGACCTGGTCGTATCGCAACGACGACGGCAGTCGCACCACGGTCACGCTGCAGGACGGCATCGTCAGCAAGGTCAGTCGTTCCAGCAGTCGGAGTCGTTGATGAATACCCACCAGCCCCTGCCGATCGGCTTCGATGACGTGCGCCGCGCGGCGAACGTGATCGATGGCCAGGTCGTGCGTACGCCGTGTACGCGCTCGCGCGTGCTGTCGAAGATCACCGGCGCCGATGTCTGGATCAAGTTCGAGAATTTCCAGTTCACCGCGTCGTTCAAGGAACGCGGTGCGCTGAACAAGCTGGTGAGCCTCACCGAGGCCGAGCGCGCCGCCGGCGTCGCCGCGATGTCGGCCGGCAATCACGCGCAGGGCGTCGCCTATCACGCGACACGTCTCGGCATCAAAAGCGCGATCGTGATGCCGGCCAATACGCCGTTCACCAAGGTGCGCAACACGCGCGAGCTGGGCGGCGAGGTGATTCTGCATGGCGAGACGCTGGCCGACGCACAGACCTTTCTCGAACAGGAATTGATGGCTCGCCGCGGCATGACGCTGGTGCATCCATTCGACGATCCGTACGTGATGGCCGGGCAGGGCACGGTGGCGCTGGAGATGCTCGAACAGGCGCCGGACCTCGATACGCTGCTGGTGCCGATCGGCGGCGGCGGCTTGATTGCCGGCATGGCGGTCGGCGCGCACGGCATCAACCCGGATCTGCGCGTGATCGGCGTCGAATCGGCGGCGTTTCCGTCGGCCTACGCCGCACAGCAAGGTGATCTGTCGCTGGTCAAGGGTGGTCAGACCATCGCCGAAGGCATTGCCGTCAAGACCATCGGCCGCCTGACGATGGCGGTGATACGCGAGCACGTCGCCGAGCTGCTGCGCGTCGACGAGCCGGCGATCGAACGTGCCGTCGGTCTGCTCGCGTCGATCGAAAAAGTCATCGCCGAAGGCGCCGGCGCGGTCGGTCTGGCGGCGCTGCTGACCGATCCGGTGTCGTTCGCCGGGCGCAAGGTCGGCCTGGTGATTTCGGGCGGCAACGTCGACACGCGCTTGCTGGCGTCGGTGCTGCTGCGCCAGTTGGTCAACGAATCGCGGCTGATCTCGCTGTCGATCGACATCGAGGACCGGCCCGGCTTTCTTGCGCGCGTCGCCGGCCGCATCGGCGAATCAGGCGGCAACATCATCCAGGTCCACCACGAGCGCCTGCATCGCGGCCACGCCAAGAATGCGACGCTGGAGGTAATGGTCGAAGCGCAGGACGAAGCGCATGCGCGGCAGATCTTCGCCGACCTCGAAGCGCACGGTTACAGCGTGCGCAAGGGTTCGGGCGGCATGGAATTCGATTGAAATTTGCGCGAGGCGCTACTGCGCTCGACGGCTTGCCCGCGGGCGGTGCTCGCAATACTCACGTACTGGTGTACGCTGCGCTTGCTGCGCTCCGTCCTCGCGCAACCCGTCTTCGCTCGCAACGCGCCTCGCACAAATTTCGACGACTCACGATGAGCGCACGTACCAAGAATCTGTTCGAATCGGCGGTCAGTCGCGCGCGGGTGATCCGCCAGGGCGACATCGTTCAGGTCGTGATCGACGGGGGCGGTGCGTTCGTGACCTTCACCCAGGAATTCCGCATGGCGCAAAAATGGGCGTCATCGCGCATCGCGACCGGCAACATGGTCACCGACCGCGGCCGTTTCTTCGAGCAAATCGGCACGCTGGTGTCGCGGCCGGGCAGCATGGTCAGCACCCGCGGCTCCGGCAAATACGTCGAGAATCTGGTGCGGGCGATGAACCAGGGCGGCTATGAACTCAGCGAGTGGATGCTGACGCCAGAGCTCAAGGCGATTGCCCGCGCGCATCTGCAGGGCCCGGAGCCTAAGGTTCGAGACGCTGCAGAAGAAGCGCCATCTGAGGCGCCGGAAGCCGACGACGACGTGTCGCCCGACGTTGAAGCTCAGCCGCGCGACGGAGCCGGACGCCGCAGCCCGTAGCGGCCGACCAGCATCGACATCATGCCGGCCGTGCAAATCAGCGCGACGACGCCGGCCCAGCCGAAATGCGTCCACAGCGGCGCCGGCAGCACACCGCCGACGCTGCCGCCGAGGTAGTAGCTCGTCACGTACAGGCCGACCGCCGCGCCGCGCGCCGCTGGCATTGCCTCGCCGACGAAAGTCGTCGCCGCCGTCTGTGCGAAGAAGATGCCGGCCGAGAACAGCGCCAGACCGACGATGGTCAGCGCCAGCGACGGCAACAGCGTGATCAGCAGGCCGGTGATGGCGGCGATCCAGGCGCCGGTCAGTACCGCCCCGTGGCCGTAGCGATTGAGCAAACGCCCCGAGACCGGGGTCGTCAGCGCGCCGACCAGATAGACGACGAAGATCGCTGACAGCGCGCCGGGGCCGAGCAGGAACGGCGCGTCGGCGAGTCGCAGCGAGACATAAGTGAAGCCGGCGACCAGTGCGAACAACATCATGAAGCCGGTGGCGTACATGGCACGTAGCCCAGGATGCGACAGCGGTGCGGTGAACGGGACACGCGCGGCGCCGTTCGCCCGCGGCTGCACGCGATCCGGCGCCAGCCACGCGCGGATCAGTACCGCCAGCAACAGCTGCAGCACGGCCAGGCCGAAGAATGCCAGTCGCCAGCCGGAGAATTCGGCGATCAGCCCGGACACCAGGCGGCCGCAGAAACCGCCGAAAATGGTGCCGGCCACGTAGAGCGCGGTGACCGGGCGTGCCTCGGCAGGCGGCCACTGGTCGGCGGTATAGGCGACGGTGACGGCGAAGATGCCGGGTAGGGCCAGGCCTTCGAGCAGGCGCGCGGCGATCAACAGTGCCGGGGTCGGTGCCAGCGCCGACAGCAGGCTCGGCAGTGCGGCGAGAAAAGCCGCGAGCGTGATGACGTTGCGCCGACCGAGGCGGTCACCGAGGCGGCCCATGAACGGCGCGGCAAGCGCGACGCCGGCAGTGCCGGCCGAGACAATGGCCCCGGCCATCGCCGCGTTGTGGCCAACGAACAGACGCAGCAGCGGCAGCAGTGACTGCGGGGCATACAGCGGCACGAAGGCGGCGGCACCGCAAAGAAAGACGGCGAGACGGCGACGGTCCATCGGGTTCGGGGGAACGGATGCGGCGCGCACGGTACGCCGACGCCCGCGCCGTGTCCAATACCGACGCGGACGACGAGGACGTCGCGATGCCGGCGCTGTTCGTGGGCACTGGTGCGATCATTGCGGGACGCCTTGGACCCGACGAGCCGCGATGGAGGTCGCATGCGAGTTCTGTTCTTCAGTGCCAGGCCCTATGACCGCCGCTCGTTCGCTGCGGCGAACGGCCGCCACGAACTGGTTTTCACCGAAACGCGCTTGAGCGCGCAGACGGCGGGGCTGGCGGCCAGCTATCCGGCGATCTGCACTTTCGTCAACGATCGCCTCGATGCCGAGACGCTGGCGGCGCTGGCGGCCGGGGGCTTGCGCTATGTTGCACTGCGCTGTGCCGGCTTCAATCAGGTCGATTTGCGCGCCGCCGAGCGCCTGGGCATCGAGGTGGCGCGCGTGCCGGCGTATTCGCCTTATGCCGTCGCCGAATACGCGGTCGGCCTGCTGCTGACCTTGAACCGCAAGTTTCACCGCGCCTACAACCGTGTCCGCGAGAACAACTTTCTGCTCGACGGACTCGAAGGTTTCGACCTGCACGGCAAGACCGTCGGCGTGGTCGGCGCCGGGCGCATCGGTGCGGTGTTCGCGAACATCATGCTCGGTTTCGGTTGCCGTGTGCTGGTCCACGACCCGCACAGCGACGATGCGGCGCTGCGCGCCGCCGGCGCGCAGTTCGTCGGCCTCGATACCTTGCTCGCGCAGGCGCAGATCGTGTCGCTGCATTGTCCGCTGACGCCGGAGACGCATCATTTGATCGATGCGGCGGCACTGGCGCGCATGCAACACGGCGCGATGCTGATCAATACCAGCCGCGGTGGCCTGCTCGATACCGCGGCAGTGGTCGGTGCGCTGAAGTCCGGCCGGCTCGGCGCGCTGGGCCTCGACGTCTACGAACAGGAGGGCGATCTGTTTTTCGAGGATTTGTCCTCGACGATCGTCGAGGACGATGTCTTCCAGCGCCTGCTGACGTTTCCGAATGTTGTCGTCACCGGCCACCAGGCCTTCTTCACGCAGGAAGCACTGGCGGCAATCGCCAGGACCACGCTGGTCAATCTCGACGACTTCGCGGCCGGACGTCCCTGTCCGAACCGCCTCACGGCGGCTGCGTTGCTACGCTAGCTCGCGGTCGCGGGTGTCGCGCTCAGAAGTGCGCGCTGACACTGACGCCATAGGTGATCGGCGATGCCCAGATCGCCTGGATGCTGGTGGTATTGGCGTTGATGTACGACAGATAGTGCTCGTTGCCGATGTTGTCGCCATACAGCGCGACGCTGTAGCGGCCGCTCGGGTCGTCCCATTGCGCGCGCAGCGACAGCACTGAATAGGCGCCCTGGCGGAACTGCTCGCTCGGGTCGAAGTAGAAATCCGAGCTGTAGTACAGATTGCCGGACAGCGTGAACGCGCCGCTGGCGGCGGTCGGGATCAGGTAGTTGGCACCGAGGTTGGCGGTGAACGCGGGCGAGCGCTGCAGCCGGTCACCGCTGGCGTCGGAACGGACCTGCACGATCGAGCCTTGGCCGGACGTGCAGTAGGTCGGCGCGGTCGGATCACTGACCGCCGGATCGCAGTAGCCGTAGAACGGTGCGCCCTTGAACGAGCGATAACGCGCGTGCGTCCAGGTTGCGCCGGCGTTGACGTCGAGCTGATGCGTGACGCTGTAGCGGAGCTGCGCCTCGGCGCCGTAGACCCGCGCGGTGGCGGCATTGGTGATCTGCGCGGTGCCGGCCTGGAAGCTGGAGACCTGCAGATCCTTGTAGTCGTAGAGAAAGCTTGCGAGGTCGACGGCCAGGCCACGCTGCTCGTACTTGTAGCCGATCTCGTAGGCGTTGTTCTTCTCCGGCTTGATCGGTTGCAGCGAGTAGCCGCCGACGTTGAGGATGCCGGCCTTGTACCCCTGCGTGTAAGACGCATAGACGCTCGAGCGTTCGCCGGGCTTGTAACGCAGGACCACGCGCGGCGTGAACTGGTTGTTGCTGAGGTCCGGCACGTCGATCCGCGTCTGCGGGTTGCCGCTGAAATCGATGTGTTCGCCATTGCGTCCGGTGTAACCGGTATACGGGGTGAACTGGTTGCTGTTGAAGTAGGCGTCCTTCACGGTGTCGTGACTGAAGCGGCCGCCGAGCGTCAGGAACAGCCGTTCGGGGACCAGCGCATAGGTCGCGTCGGCGAACGTGGCGATCGAGCCGGTCGTGGTGCTGGAGCCGCCGAACGGTTGCAGATTGCTGGTGTCGGGATCGGTGCCGAAGGTAGGGGTCAGCCCGGACGCCTTCAGGTCCGACCAGTCGTCCTTGTAATAGAAGTAGTTGGCGCCGACGGTCCATTGCAGGCGGGCGTCGGTGTCGCGCGAGTTCAGCAGGAATTCCTGCGAGATCGTCGTGTCCTTGACGCCGATGTACAGCGTCAGCACCGGCGCCGCGGTCGAGTCGAGATCGTCGTAGTACGGCGTATAGTCGTGGCGATACTGCGTGTACGACGTCAGCTCGGCGAAGTCGAGATCGGTCTTGTACGTTGCCTCGACGGCGTTGGTGCGCAGGCGAAAGCTCACCGGCTTGTTCAGCGCGATGTCGCCGGGCCGCGTCGTGTACAGGTCGGCAGGCGTCTGCAGATTGACGAGCGCCACGCCTTTGGAGCTGCTGTAGCCGTAGCTGCTCTGCGGATCCTGCACCGTCGAGAAGAAGCGCGCGTCGCCGCTCTTGTCGACGAAGGCGTTGTACATCAGCGTCGACGGATCGTTCATCGCGCTGTGTTCGTAGCGCAGCAGCAGCGAGCCGAATGGACCGAAGTCCGCCTTCGCACCGGTGCGGACCGACCAGTTCCGGTATTGGCCGACCTGATCGTCGTGGTTCAGCACGTCGGTGTAGTAGCCGTCACCGCGCCGGTAGAGGCCTTCGATGTCGACGGCCAGGTGATCGCCGATGCCGGTGGTCGCATAGGCCTGGACCGACGGTGCGTTGTAGCGCGCGTAGCCGGCCTTGATCTGTGCCGAGGTCTGCGTGCTCGGGTCGGTGGTCGACACCAGGATGGCGCCGCCGGTGGTATTGCGGCCGAACAGGGTGCCCTGCGGCCCTTTGAGAACCTGAATGCTCTTGACGTTCAGCAGCTGAAAGTCGGAAGCGTAGGTATTGGCGCGAAAGAATCCGTCGACGTAGATGCCGACGTTCGGTCCGCCGCCGGAGGTCGTGATCGCCGTGCCGACGCCGCGGATGCTGGGCTGCACGGCCGGGCCGGCGGCGTCGAAGCGCAGGCCGGGCGTGACCTTGGCGGTATCCGACAATTGTTCGACGTGCGCGGTCGCGAGCTGGTCGGCGCTCAGGGCGGTGACACTGATCGGCACGTCACGCGACTTTTCCTCGCGACGCTGCGCGGTGACGACCACTTCGGCGATGTCCGAGGTATCGCTGGCGGCGGCCTTGGTGTCGCTCGCCGCGTTCTGTGCCAGCGCCACCGACGGCGGCAGCAGTGCAGCACCGATCACGGCGATGCCCGCCGCCGAGCGCAAGCCAAGCTTCGTTTGCATGATGTCCTCTCCTCACTCGCTGGCGCCATTGACGGCGCCGGGGCGCCGCGCGGAGCACTCGCGAAGGTGGCGGCCGATCCCGGCATCCACCGCGGTTTTTGTTATGCGACCGGGTCTAGGTGCCCGGTCCGGAGAAGTTAAAAGCAAACGCGCATCTATCGACAAGCGTTACGCGCATCGAAATCGGGACGAACGGCTTGCGCGATGGCCGGATCGGTGCAGCGCCCCGCAGATGGTTTGCAGGGCGGACTTCAGCGGCCGACCAGGGCGCGCGCGATCACTTCCTTCATGATCTCGTTGGTGCCGCCGTAGATGCGCTGGATGCGCGCGTCCGTCCAGTAGCGCGCGATCGGATATTCGCTCATATAGCCGTAGCCGCCGAACAGCTGCAGACAGGCGTCGACGACGCGGCCTTCCATCTCGCTGGTCGCCAGCTTGATGATGGCCGCCTCGGTCACGCCGAGCTTGCCGTCAGCGTACAGCGCGCGGCACTTCTCGTAATACGCACGGTGGACTTCGATGTCGGTCTTGATCTTCGCCAGTTCGAAGCGGGTGTTCTGGAAACTCGATACCGGCTGGCCGAAGGCCTTGCGCGCCGTCACGTATTCGACCGTGCGTTCTAGCGCGCCTTCGGCATGGGCGACGGCGGCGACCGCGAGCATCAGCCGTTCGCGCGGCAGTTCGTCCATGAGGTGGCCGAAGCCGTTGCCGGCGCGGCCCAGTGCGGCGTCGGCAGCCAGCGGCACGTTGTCGAAGAACAGCTCCGAGGTGTCGGCGGCGTGCATGCCGATCTTGTCGAGATTGCGGCCGCGCGTGAAACCCGGCCGATCGGTGTCGACCAGAAACAGTGTCATGTCCTTGCCGCCGCTGCGCGGGTCCTTGGCGGCGACGATGACGACGCCGGCATGCTGGCCGTTGGTGATGAAGATCTTCGAGCCGTTCAGGCGAAAGCCGTCGCCGTCGGCGGTCGCCGACGTCCGGATCGCCTGCAGGTCGGAGCCGGCACCCGGCTCGGTCATCGCCAGCGCGCCGAAGCACTCGCCGCTGACCATTTTCGGCAGGTAGTGGCGCTTCTGCGCCTCGGAACCCAGATGCAGGATGTACGGCGCGACGATGTCGGAATGCATCATCACGTTCGAGCACAGCGACATGTAGCCCAATCGCGCGCTTTCCTCGGCGATCGCGAACGAGAATTCGAGTGGCGCGCCGGCGCCGCCGTATTCCTCGGGCACATCGACACAGAGCAGGCCGGCTTCTCCCATTTTCAGGTAAAGCTCACGCGGCACGATGCCGTCCTTCTCCCAGCGCTCGTAGTGCGGTTCGACCTCGTCGGTGAGGAAGCGGCGGATGGTGTCGCGCCAGTCGGACAGTTCAGCGGCGAGGGGTTCGGCAGCGGTCATGGCATCGGCATCGTCGGTGGGCGGTCAGCGGCAAGGCCGCTGTCGCGATCGTCGCCGCCGCGGCGTGCCGGCGCATCACCGGATTGCAGTAGCCGGGTTCAGATTTCGGTGCGTTCGCGATCCGCCAGATCGTCGTCCGCGCTGCGTTCGGCGATCGTGCGATTGCGGCCGGCGCGCTTGGCCGCGTAGAGCGCGAAGTCCGCGCGCTTGATGATGTCGGCGCTGTCCTGATCGACGTCGGGGCGGTAGCCGGCGACGCCGATGCTGATCGTCAGCGTGCGCTGCACACCCTGAATCTCGAACGGCGTCCGCGCCATGGTCAGGCGGATGCGCTCGGCGACCTCGATGGCGCGCGACAGCTCCAGGTCCGGCCACAGCATCAGGAATTCCTCGCCGCCCCAGCGCGCGCAGACGTCATGGCTGCGCAGCTGGCTGCGCAGCAGCGCGGCGATGCGGGTCAGCACCTGATCGCCGATATCGTGGCCGTAGGCGTCGTTGATCTGCTTGAAGTGATCGACGTCGAGCAAGGCCAGCGAGAAATCGGTGTCGCGACGCTGGCCAGCGGCCTGCAACTGCTCGAGCATGAGGCGGCGGTTCGGCAGCCCGGTCAGCGGATCATGCGTGGCCGAGGTGCGCAGGTCGCGCGTCAACTCGCGCTGCATCTCCTGATAACGGTCGGAGATGCGCGCGATCTTCTGCAGGCGGCGCTGCTGTTGCTCGCTGCGCGCATTGAGCACGCGGTTTTCCTGCAGCATCGCCGCCTGGTAGCGATCTGAGATCCAGCTCAGACGCTCGATCTGCTCGCGTTGGTCGCAGTACCGGCGGTAGAGTTGTTCAAGCGCGAGGTAGAGCGGATCGTCGCGGCGTTGCTCGCTGTCGAGCAACGCGCGAATCTGCGCCTCGAGCTTTGCCGCGTTCCTCATTCGCCGGCGGCCGTCTCGGCGATGATCTCGAACGTGAAGTTGCAGTCTTCCTTGAACTCCTCGGCGAGTTCGGCGACGCGCACGTTCTGCTGGTCGTAGTACCAGTTCACGCCGACCTTGCGGCCGTTCTGATGAGCCGATTCGAGCAGGTCGAAGAGGTCCATCATGGCCTTGACGCTGCTGGTGTTGAGGTACAGCAGATACAGGTCGACGCTGACGGCGCCGTGTTCGGCGATGCAGCGCTCGGTCCATTCGATGATCGGCGCGAAGAACGCGAACGAGTTTTCCGGATAGGAATCGCCACGCATCACCAGGCGCCCGGCCTGGCTGTCGGCATGGATGGCAGGCGTCGACTGCGTCGCCGCAATTTCGATGTTGGTTATGGTCATCGCGTTCATCTCCTCAGATCACGACGCGCAGGCTGAAGAACTTGCGCGCAGTGTTCGGGGTGTCGCGCAGCGAGCACGACAGCGGCGCGCTGGCCTTGCGTGCGATGTCGATCAGGCCGAGTCCGGCCCCGGCGCCTGGCGTCGCCGGCCGGCGCAGCTGTTCTTTGTAAGCGGTCTTGAGCTGTGTTTTATCCATGCCCTGCAGGGCCTCGATGCGTGTCATCAGCCGGGCGGCGTCCTGTTCCTCGACCACGTTGCCGGCGAGCACTTCATAGCGGCGCTCGGCGTTGCGGCCGATGACGACGATGGCCGAGGCGGTGACGTCGTCGTAGCCCTTGGACTGAGCGTAGCTGCGGATGTTCTGGGTGATCTCGATATAGCAGCCGAAAACGTCGGCGAGTGCCGATGAGGTCGCGGCGTCGCTGGACAGATAGGTGCGCAGTGCACTCCCGATCTCTTCGATCAGGCCCTGCGAAAACGGGCCGTTGAAGCACAGCAGGATGCGCTTGTCGTCGAAGCTTTCGCGGATCAGGCGCAAGTCGTCATGATTCATGGTGATGTTCCGGGTCGGGGCGGGGGCCGTCGGCCAAGGGGCGAAAGCCGATCACGGTCACGTCGTCGCGCTGTGGTCGGTCACCCTGCCAGCTTTCGATTGCATCGATGAGTGCGGCGCTCTGGGTCGCCATCGGCTCCGTAGCGTGCGCGAGCAGGGTCGTCTGCAGGGCCTGTTCGCCGAAGCTGTAGCCCTTGTCGCCGCCCGCCTGATCGAGCACACCGTCGCTGCATATCCAGCAGACATGATACGGGGAAATGCCCATCTCCCGGTTCGTAAAATCGACTCGGCGGCGGTCACCGACCGCTCGGCGGTCACCGTGCAGTTCGCCGGCCTGTTGCCCATCGCTCCAATAGAGCGAGGTTTTGGCGCCGGCATAGCGCAGCAGTCCGGCACCGCGGTCGACGTAGGCGAGGCCTGCATCCATGCGCGTTGCAATATGCCGGGCATGGTCGGTGCCGAGCATGCCGCGCACGCGCTCGTCGAGCTGCTGCAGCAGCGCTGCCGGATCGCGCAGGCCCAGCGCATCGATTGCGGTGCTCAGCGCGGTATGCGCGATCATCGTCATCAGCGCGCCGGGCACGCCGTGACCGGCGCAGTCGATGACGCCGATCAGGTAGCCACGGTCGTCGGACTGGAAAACGTAGAAGTCGCCGCCGACGATGTCGCGCGGCCGCCACAGCACGAATTGCTGCTCGCCGAGCGCAGAACGCAGGGCCTGCGTCGGCAGGATCGCGCTCTGGATCAGCTGCGCGTAGTCGAGGCTGTCCCCCAGCTTGCGCGAGGCGATCGTCATCTGCTCGTTGAGCGCCTGCAGCTCATGCGTGCGTTCGGCGACACGCGTTTCGAGCATCTCGGTGTGTTCGCGGATGCGCCCGGCCATGGTCGCGAAGGCATCGGTCAGTTCGCCGATTTCGTCGCCACGCCGGTGCTGCAGATCGATGGCGTAGTCGCCACGACCGAGGCGTCGCGCAGCGCCGGTCAGTTGCACGAGCGGCGTCAGCACGATGCGGTTGACGGCGACCAGGATCGCCATCGTCAGCAGTGCCAGCAGCAGCAGCCCGGCGATCACCGCCGGTAGCCATTGTTTCGCCGTCACCGTCCGAGCCGCGGCTGGGTCGACGGCGGTGGCAAGCACCCATTTGAGGTCCGGGGCATAGGCCAACGACAGAATCTGCCGGCGCCCGTCGAGCCGTACGTCGAGTGACTGGATCGAGTCCGGGGTGGTGATCGCCGCCTGGATCGCCGTGCGGACCGCGGCGCGGTCGCTGTCGCGATCGAGCAGTTCGTAGATGGTGCGCCGCAGCATGTGGACCGTCTTGCCGTCGGTTTCGGCGATCAGCTTGCGGTCCGGGTGTGCTTCGATGCGGCCGTCGGTGCCGAGCAGCATCGGCGTCACGCCGGCACTGGCACGCTCGGTCAGGTGCGCGATGAAGGTGGTCAGATCGAGGCCGGTGCCGGCCGCGCCGAGCACGCGATCCCCATCGCGGATCACCAGGTTGATCCAGACCTTGAACAGGCCCAGGCCGGGGTCGAAGTCGGGATTCAGCTCGAAGTCGCGCGGCGAGGCGATCAGCTGAAAGTACCAGTCATGATCCGGATCGCCACGTGTCAGCAGGTAGCGCGGCTCGTCGCTGAACGGCGACTTGTCGTCGTTGAACCAGTAGCGGTGCGACAGGTTCGAGGCGATGAAATACGAGTGGTCCGAGAACGCGCGGCGGTAGCGCTTGGCTTCGGCAAAGAACATCTGCCGCTTGGCCGGATCGGACTCGTCGAGCAGCCAGGCGCGTGTGATCTCGGAATTGGCGAAGCGTTGCGCCAGCGCCAGCTCGCGCTCGACCGGCGCGACGATGCGTAGCTTGTTGTACTCGGTGGCGCTGCGCGACAGCGCCAGGCTCTGGTTGCGCTCCATGGCCTGCAGCATCACCGTGCCGCCGAGCAGCGCCAGCGCCAGCACGATCAGCACGCAGAACAGCAGGGCCAGCGCCGAACGACCGCGCAGACCCAGGCGCGACATGATGCCCGGCCGGCTCGGGGCGGCAGACTTCGGCCTCGCCGGGGCGGCGAGGGATGTGGGGGACTTTTTCGACATCGATTCGCCTTTCGCGTCGCCCGAAAGCACGCGTGAATGACTGGCGTAGGCAATTGGTAACTGTAACGTGCACTGGCGCACAGATGTGTAGATAAACCTTCCTATTCGTCCCCAATCGCGGGTATCGGTGTGGCATGTGCGCCGTTTGCAGCGTCGCGAGCAGGGCGTCGAACGATGCGCTGGCGGTCATGAGTGCGCCCAGCGTTTCGATGTCGAATTGAAGCGGTTCGGCGTAGACGACGAGCACGCTAGCCGGGCTCGCAACGACCGCGTGACGGCGCAGCGATGGGATCAGGATGCAGCGTGTCGCAAGGCGCGCGCCGTCGATGTCGACGATCAAGCCACCGTCGGCGGTCAGCATGCACTGGTGCGCGTAGTGCGCGTGGGCGCCGGTGATGCCGGCGCTGCCGCGCAGCAGTGCGAAATCGCGGGCCAGGTGCAGCGTGCCGGTCCAGGCTTCGGACGACACGGCACCGGCCCGCGAGCGCCGTCGATCAGCGCCCGACCAGCGAGCGTGCGATCACTTCCTTCATGATTTCCGAGGTGCCGCCATAGATGCGCTGGATGCGCGCGTCGACGAAGTAGCGCGAGATCGGGTATTCGGTCATGTAGCCGTAGCCGCCGAACAGTTGCAGGCAGGCGTCGGTGACGCGGCCTTCCATCTCGGTGGTGGCGAGCTTGATCATCGCCGCGGTCGGCACGTCCATGGTGCCCTCGGCGTACATCGCCGTGCACTTCTCCATGTAGGCGCGGTGGACCTCAATGTCGGTCTTGATCCTGGCCAGCTCGAAGCGCGTGTTCTGGAAGCTGGCGATCGGTGCGCCGAAGGCCTTGCGCGTCGTCACGTATTCGATGGTCTTTTCGAGCGCGCCCTGGGCATGTGCGACGGCGGAGACGGCGAGCACCAAGCGTTCGCGCGGCAGCTCGTCGATCAGGTGACCGAAGCCGCCGCCGAGACGGCCCAGCACCTCGTCCTTGCTGAGGCGCAGATTGTCGAAGAACAGCTCGGAAGTGTCGGCCGAATGCAGGCCGATCTTGTCGAGATTGCGACCGCGCTTGAAGCCGGGCAGCGAGGTATCGACGGTGAACAGCGTCGTGCCCTTGGCGCCGACCTTCGGATCGGTCTTGGTCGCCAGCACCACGACGCCGGCGTGCTGGCCGTTGGTGATGAAGGTCTTGGAGCCGTTGATGACGTAGTCGTCGCCGTCCGCCAGCGCGCTGGTCTTCATGCCCTGCAGGTCGGAGCCGGCGCCCGGTTCAGTCATGCCGATCGCGCCGATGCATTCGCCGGACGCCATCTTCGGCAGATACTTCTGCTTCTGTGCCTCGGTGCCCAGATGCAGGATGTAGGGCGCGGCGATGTCCGAATGCACGGTCAGGTTCGATGCCAGCGCCAGGAAGCCCATGCGCGCCGCTTCCTCGACGATCAGACAGGAGAATTCGAACGGCGCACCGATGCCGCCATACTCCTCGGGCTGATCGACACAGAGCAGGCCGGCCTCGCCCATCTGCAGATACAGCTCCTTGGGGAACATGCCGTCCTTTTCCCACTGTTCGTAGTGAGGCTCGACGTTGTCGGCGAAGAAGCGCACGACGTTGTCGCGGAACAGCTCCAATTCGTTGCTCATGTCCCTCTCCTGATTTTGAGTCTGCGCATCATACGGGAGCATCAGACGCCATCCATTGGCCGCAATACTCAGCGGTAGCGCGATTCGCTGAGGTCGATGTCGCGGACCAGCTTGCGCGCGGTCTCGTCGGAGACGTGGCGGCGCCGCGCCAGCTCGAAGATCGCGTCGCGTTCGGCCTGCAGTGCGGCCAGGCGCAGCTCGCGCTCGGCGTCGTCGGCGCGGCGCAGCGCCTCGGCGGCGATACCGGTCGGCGCCTGGTCGCTGAGCTGGCGTTGATACAGGGCGATGACGCGGCTGGCGGCGTCGTTGTAGCGCTCGACGTCGGCCGGCGTCTGCGCATGTGCGTTCTGCGCGCGGTGGATGGCGTCGAGTGCGGCCCGCGCCGCGACCCGGCGGGCGTGGTCTTCTTCGCGCTGCGGCTCGGTCGGCGGCGGCAGGTGCAGCCCGGTCAGCAGCCGCGGCAGGCCGATGCTGGCGGCGATCAACGACAACAGGATCACCGAGGCGGCGAGGAAGATCACCAGCTCGCGGGCCGGAAACGCATGGCCGTCCGGCAGGGTCAGCGGCAGCGTCAGCACCGCGGCCAGCGTCACCGTGCCGCGCACGCCGGCCAACGAGGTTGCGACGGTCAGGCGCCAGTGCGGCGCCGCCTGCGGACTCGCCGACTGGCGCGTCCACCACCGCCGTACATGCAGGGCGCCCCAGACCCAGAGCAGGCGCAGGGCAAACAGGCCCGCGGTGGTCGCCAGCGCATAAACGGCCAGCCACCACGGGTTGCTGTGACCGCTCTGGGCGACCGACGCGATCGCCTGCTTGAGGATCTGCGGCAGTTGTTCGCCGAGCAGCACGAAGACGACGCCGTTGAGGGTGAATTGCACCGTGTCCCAGACCGCCGCGCGATGCACGCGGGTGGTCGCCAGCGCCGTGCCGCTGAGTTCGACATAGCTCATGGTGATGCCGGCGGCGACCGCGGCCAGAATCGCCGACGCGCCGATGTGCTCGGCGATCAGGTAGGCGCCGAACGGCGTCAGCAGGTTGAGCAGGATCGGTGAGCCGCTTTCCTCGCCGAAGTGACGCGACAGCCACAGCTGCGCGCGGCTGGCGCCGAGCGTGAAGCCGACGCCGACGCCGATACCGCCAATGGCCAGCCAGACGAAGGTCAGCCCGGCTGAACTGAGCGACAGGCCGCCGGTCGTGACGGCGGCCACCGCGAAGCGAAAGCAGACCAGGCCGGAGGCGTCGTTGAGCAGCGATTCGCCTTCGAGAATGTGCATCAGCCGTTTCGGGATCGGCACGCGCGCGGCGATCGACAAGACGGCGACCGGATCGGTCGGCGACACCACGGCGGCGAGGGCAAAGGCCACGGCCAATGGGATCGCAGGAATCAGCCAGTGGATCAGAAAGCCGGCGCCGACGACGGTGAACAGCACCAGGCCCAGCGCCAGCTGCAGGACCACCGACAGGTCGCGGAACAGGCCGTCCTTCGGGATTCGCCAGCCGTCGAGAAACAGCAGCGGCGGCAGGAACAGCAGGAAGAACAGGTCGGGCTGCAGCTCGACGCCGCGATCGAAGCTGCCGGCGATGACCGCGCCGAGGCCGATCTGCACCAGCGGCAGTGGCAGCGAGAACGGCAGGACGCGGACCAGATAGCCGCTCACCAGCACGGCGAGCAGCATGAACAGGGCGATTTCGATCGATCCCATGATGGCTTCGTGGGCCCTTGCGCGAGGCACGTACCCCGTGGCGGCGAGACTCAGTCGCGGAAGCGCTTGGTCAGGTCACCGTAGGCGTCGACCCGACGGTCGCGCAGGAATGGCCACCAGCGTCTGACGTTCTCGCTGCGCTGAAGGTCGACGTCGGCGATCAGCACATCGGCGACTTCGTCGGCCTTGGCGATGAATTCGCCCTGCGGGCCGGCGATGAAGCTGTGCCCCCAGAACTGCGAGCCCGGCCACTGGCCCATCGGGTCCGGCTCGAAGCCGACGCGATTGGCGACGACCACGGGCAGACCGTTGGCGACCGCATGCGCGCGCTGGATCGTCACCCAGGCATCGCGCTGGCGCGCCCGTTCATCTTCGGTGTCTTCCGGATTCCAGCCGATCGCGGTCGGATACAGCAGCAGGTCGGCGCCGGCCAACGCCATCAGGCGTGCGCCTTCGGGGTACCACTGGTCCCAGCAGACCAGCACGCCGAGCTTGCCGACACTGGTCTCGATCGGCGTGAAGCCGAGATCGCCCGGCGTGAAATAGAACTTCTCGTAATAGCCCGGATCGTCCGGGATATGCATCTTGCGGTACTTGCCGGCCAGCGTGCCGTCGCGTTCCAGTACCACGGCGGTGTTGTGGTACAGCCCCGGTGCGCGGCGCTCGAACAGCGAGCCGACGATGACGACGTCGAGTTCCTTGGCCAGCGCGCCGAGAAAGGCGGTTGATGGCCCCGGAATCGCCTCGGCCAGATCGAACAGCTCGGTGGCCTCGTGCTGGCAGAAATACAGCGACGTATGAAGTTCCTGCAGCAGCACCAGCTGCGCGCCGCCGGCGACCGCGGCGCGGATACCGGCCTCGGAGGCCTTGAGATTGTCATCGCGGGTCGACGTGCAGGCCTGCTGGACGACACCGACGCGGAGGATGCGGGGCTTGTGGCTCATGGGGCGCTCGGAATCTGCATGGTCACGCAATGAAGGCTGCCGTACTGTTCGATCAGGGCTCGGCAGTCGATGCCGATCACGTCGCGGTCCGGGAAGCAGGGCTGCAGGCGGCCGAGGGCGATCGGGTCGTTGATCGCATCGCCATAGGTCGGCACCAGCACCGCGCCGTTCAGGATCAGGAAGTTCGGATAGCCGGCCGGCAGGCGCTTGCCGTCCTCGTCGTGGATCGCATGCGGCAGCGGCAGGGCGACGAGCTTGTACGGCTCGCCGTCGGCGGTGCGCAGGGCCTTGAGCTCGACTTCCATCGCCAGCAGGTCTTCGTAGTGCGGATCGTTGGCGTCGTCGCAGGCCTGATAGGCGATGGTCCTGGCGTCGCAGAAGCGGGCGATGGTGTCGATATGGCCGTCGGTGTCGTCGCCGATCAGGTCGCCGTGCGTCAGCCACAGCACGCGATCGAGGCCGAACCACTGCTTGAGTTTGGTTTCGATCTGCGCCTTGTCGAACTGCGGATTGCGTGTCGGCGCCAGCAGGCAGCGCTCGGTGGTCAGCAACGTGCCGAGACCATCCGATTCGATGCCGCCGCCTTCGAGCACGAAGTCCAGCGCCTCGACCGGCGCCGGCCAGACGCCCTGTGCGTCCAGCGCCTGCGTGACCTGATTGTCGAGCGAGGCGTCGAACTTGCCGCCCCAGCCGTTGAACACGAAATCGAGGTGGACGGGCGCGCCGTCGCGAAAGACGGTGATCGGGCCATGGTCGCGCGCCCAGACGTCATTGGCCGGCGCGGCGACCAGGGACAGCCGCTCGGCCTGGGCGCCCGCCGCGAGCAGTTGGGCCCGCAGGCCGTCGATATCGGGGCCGCAAGCGACGATCAGCGGCTCGTAGCGGGTGATGGCCACAGCCAGCGCCGTGAACGTCGCGTCGACCGCGGCGAACGATTTGGCGAAGTCGCCGTCGGGGCGTGGCCAGGTCAGCTGGATGGCGCGCTGCGGCGCCCACTCGGCGGGAAGAACGGCAGTCATCGGTAGCGGCAATCGGCTGGGGGGCGGGAACGCAATGCGGGGTGCCCGGCACCCCGTCTATTTTCTGCGGCCGATTTTACCGCGCTGCGGCGGTGGAGGTGGCGACGTTCAGCGCACCGGCTGTAACTCGTCGGCGTGCTGCAGCGGCGGCGGGGCGCCCTTGACCACGACATCGACGACCGTCGTGCGCTCGAAGAACACCGACCAGCCGTCGTAATCCCAGCGGGTAATCGGCGGGCGCTTCGGGCCACTGCCGCCGACCGGTGCGTGACGAACCTTGGGCTGCCCGAATTCGCGCAACACGGCCGCCTGCTTCTCTCCGCGCTGTGGCAGCGCCGTCGGCGCGGGGCTTTGCGCTGCCGGAACGGCGAGGACGTCAGCCAAGGCCGGTCCGGCAGCGATGACGCCCAATGCCAGCGCAGCAGCGGAAATTGTCTTTCTCATAAAAGGCTTGGCCCCCGAAGCTCGCGCTGACTATAGCATCGGCGACGCGGCGTCCAAAGTTGGCCGGCGCAAGCGGCATAGAGGCCGACAGCAGCGCCAGGCGCGCTGCCGGCCTTCGTTGGGCTTCAGGGCGCCAGGCGTGGCGCCGGCAGTGCCGTCGCAATGCCGGTCGGCAGGTCTTGCTTGACCTCACGCAGGACGTTCTGGGCCGGCTGCAACATCGGATCGCGGCCCAGCGCGTACGACTGCTCGCGAACGACGGCGAGATAGGCCTTGTTCAGTGCCAGTGCGCGCGCGGCCGACGGCAGCATCAAGCTCGACAGGTCGCCGGCCAAGGCCGCGAACGCGGCGTCGCGCGGCTGGCCGTCGTCGTCGAAGAAGCGTGCGCGGACCTCGTCGTTGGCGCGGTATTCGTCGCCGGCGTGGTTGGCGAGCAGATAGCTCGCGTATTCGGCCTGGCCGTCGGCGCGCTTCGGGTCGGCCCAGTTCGCGAACGGCCGCGCATCGCTCGCGGCGCCGCTCCAATGGCCCCAGCCCTGCGTGGCGCCGCCGCGCTTGCGTGAGTACGAGAACACCGTGTCGTCGGTCGCCGATAGGCCGCCGTGGCAGCCGAGGCAGAACTGCGATTCCTCCTGCGTCTGCGGTCGCAGGCGGCCGCCGCGATCCTCGATATAGCCCTGATAAACCCAGCCGAGCTTGCTCTTCATGCCGCGCTCGGGGTCGCCGTAGTACTGCTCCGGTTCGTCCGGCGACAGCGTCGCTTCCTTTTCTTCGTCGAGCGCTTGCAGGCGCAGCGACGAGTAGGTTTCCCAGCGCTGCTTGCGGCTGTAGCGCAGCTCCTTCATGCGCGCCGCCGGACGCACGACGCCGTCGTCGCCGACGTCGAGGTAGCGCACGCTGTGCAGGAACTCGGTGCCGACCGGGAACAGGCCGGCGGCGGCCTGGACACGGCCGGCGCGCTGCTCGTCGCCGGCGCGGCCGACGTAATACATGAATTGCTGCTTCAGCGGCGCCCAGTCGTAGACGACGTGCGTCGCGGTGCCGAGCGTGCCGTCGCGATCGAGGTCGGCGTCCAGCGCGCGCTCGTCGGTGGCGTCGATGGCGATGTCGGTGCGGCGCACCAGGCTTTCGACGATGGCCAGATTGGTCTTGTAGACGGCGGCGTCCGCCTTGCCGTCGCGGTCCTCGCGGAACGCGGCGGGCAGGCGGATCAGCACGTCGTCGAACGCGCCGTTGGTCGGCATGAAGGTGCCGGGAAAGGGGTAGTAGGTGAAGGCGCGCCAGCCAGTGGCGGCGCCGTCCGCGCTGCGGTCGAAGCCTTCGGCGTCGAAGCTGAACGCGGCGTCGGGAATGTAGCCGTCCCATTGGCCGTCGCCGTCCAGATCCCAGCGCTTCGGCACCGCGCGCAGGCGCTGCGCCAGATCGATGTGGCCGCGTGCGTCGTGGTAGTTGTCCTGACGGACGTACGCGAGGATGGCATCGTCGCCGGTCGCGGCGATCGCATCGCGGCGGTCGACGAAGAAATTCTTCCAGTCATTGTGCACGACGCCGGTCTGGCCGATCGACGGGAATGCGTACGACAGCTGGTTTTCCGGCTGGCTCTGCCAGTTCGGCTGGTCGGCGTCGGCGTGACAGACATAGCAGGGGTTCTGCACGGCGCTGTTGGCGACGTCCTGCGTACGCGTGAAGCACTGCGGCGGGATGTTGGCGATCTTGTTGCGCACCGGGCGCGTGCGTAGATCGATGCCGCTGTCGTCTGATTGCGGGTGGTGGCAGGCGGTGAGCAGCAGGGCCAGCGCCGTGGTGGCGGCGAGCGTGCGGAAATTCGACATGGGAAACCGGTGCAGGTGAAAAGCAAAAAGGTTCCGGCGCGCCAGGCGCGCCGGAACCGTGACCACGGATGACGACTTACTGATGCGCCGGCAGCGAGCCGACGTAGCCGAAGTACGAGCGGCGCTCCGCGCTTTCGTCGGCAACCAGGTCTTCATCGCTTTCGCCATACGGATGCTGCACGACGAACATGATGTAGCCGAAGCCATTGACGTCCGGGTAGTAGTACAGCGACGTCGTCTCCGAGCCGTACGGCGTCGAGCCGATGCGCGTCAGTTCGGCGCTCTCGATGTTGTACGCCCAGACCATGTCGTTCTGGTGCGCGCTCGAGGCGTCCTCGCCGATCAGCAGCGTCTTCTGGTCCGGCATGAAGCTGATGTTGTCCGGATTGCCGATGCCGTCGACGCTGCAGCTGTTGCCGTAGAAGGTGTCGCCTTCGGCGTATGACGCGGCAATGCCTTCGAGCACGCCGCTGGCGGTCGTCGCGGTGTAATCAGCGTCGACGTCGTAGGCGTAGATGGCGCCGCAGCTGTTCTTGCCGAGCTGCACGTCACCGGCGCCGTCCGACATGCTGGAGCCGACATCGCTGTAGGCGACATAGAGCTTCATGCCGGCCGGGTCGAAGCTCACGCCTTCTTCCTTCTTCATTTCGACCGTGGCGCCGAGGTAGCCGGCGTAGCGACGCGTTTCGAGGAAGGCCGCGGCCTGCTCCATGCCGGCGTTGAGCTTCAGGCATTCCTTGCTGCCGTTGGCGCTGACGTAGGTGTAGCCGGTCGCGCAGCTGCCGTCGGTGACGGTGCCGACGCTGAAGATGTCCTCGAACGTGGTGCCGGCGTCGATCAGTGCCTTGACCTCGGCGTCGGTGCCGCTGCCGAGTTCGATCCACGAGATGTCGGCGGTGCCGAGCGCCGAGTCGCTGCTGTCGCTGGTCTGCGACCACTTCATCGCGTACAGCGTGCCGCCGCTGAGGTCGCCGGCGGTATCGGCGACGTAGCGGAAGAAGCCGACATCGGTGCCGTCGTCCGACTGGTAGACGGTTTTTTCATCCGGCATCACGTACGACAGCTCGTGCGCGAAGCGGCCCATGGAGTAGTGCTTGGCGACGCTGGCGGCGCCGGCATCGCTGACCGTGACTTCGACCGGGTAGCCCCAGTAATACGGGTTGGTCGTGGCGCCGGCCAAATAAGCGCTCATCGACGAGGCGCTGTCGGTGCCGTTGGCGGCGTTCGGCTCGTATTCCTCGGAACCCAGATGCGTTTCCCACGGCGTGACCATGCCGGCGCAGGGGTTCCAGATGCCGTTGATGCCGGACAGGTCGATCGCGGTCGTTTCGACGGCGGCGAGCTTGCCGGTTTCGCTGTCCTGCGACAGTGCGGTCAGATACATGCCGCCCGGGCGGCTTTCGAACTGCGAGACGGCGTAGAGCTTGCCGCCGACCTGCAGGATCGACGAAAAGTCGTTGGAGTCGGCGATGGTCGTCGAGCCGTCGGTCTGGTAGATCGGCGTCATGGTGTTGTCGACGATCTGGCCGAACACATTGAGGCTGGTGCTGGCGCCGCGCTGTTCGCCGGAACGCAGGATCGTCACATACGAGGTTTCGCGTGTGACGCCGTCGACGGTGGCGTAGTCGCTGGCATAGACCTGGCGCTTGGCGCCGTCGGTGGCGGCGGCCTCGACGGGCGCGAAGCTGGTCGTCTTGACCACGTCGCCGCCGTCGTCGTTGTTGTTGTCATTGTTGTCGCTGCAGGCAGCCAGCAGCAGGGTGCCGACGACGGCGCTGGCGCTGAGCAGATACGCGCCGTGGCGGCGCAGATGCAGGTACGGCATGTTGGGGGGCTCCCTTGGGGTTGCTATGGATTCGCTGCCTGCGGTGCAACGGGCTGTTGCGCCGGGAAGACGGGCGAACCCTAGGGGCCGAGAATTGCGCTCCGGTGACGCTTCCGTGACGTCGTGAGTCGACTGACTCAAGCGAAAATTGAAGGTCAGTTCTTTGTCAGAAATGGAACGAAATCGGCGAGGTTGCGGTCTGCTCCTGCGGACGCCCGGAACTGGCGCGGCGTCCGGCCCTGTGCTCCAATCCGCGACTTATGCGTAATCCCTACGAGCTGTTCGCCGGCCTGCGCTATACGCGGGCAAAACGGCGCAATCACTTCATTTCGTTCATCTCGGCCGCGTCGATGCTGGGTATCGCGATCGGCGTCATGGCGCTGATCACGGTGCTGTCGGTGATGAACGGCTTCGAGCACGACCTGCGCGTGCGTATCCTCGGCATGGCGTCGCACGCGACGATTTCCGCGTATCGCGGCGGTCTCGAGGACTGGCAGGGCGTTGCCAAGCTGGCTTCGCAGAACAAGTCGATCGAAGGGTTGGCGCCCTATATCGAAGGCGAAGGCATGGTCAAAGTCGGCTCGAACCTGGCGGGTACCATGCTGCGTGGCGTGATTCCGGACGAGGAAACCAAGGTTTCCGACATCGACCAGCACATCAAGGCCGGCAGTTTCGATTCGCTGAAGGCCGGCAGCTTCAACATCGTGCTCGGTAGCGAGCTGGCCGAATCGCTGGGCGTGTCGGTCGGCGACAAGGTCGACCTGATGGTGCCGCAGGCCTCGGTGACGCCCGCCGGTCTGCTGCCGCGCTTCCGCCGCTTCACCGTCAGCGGCATCTTCCGCATCGGCATGTATGAATTCGACCGCGGCCTGGTGCTGATCAACCTGCACGACGCGCAGGCGCTGCTGCGCATGGGCGACACGGTGACCGGCGTGCGCCTCAAGCTCTACGACATGTTCGCCGCGCCGCGCGTGTCCCGCGAACTCGCCAATCAGCTGCCGGGCATCTACTACGTCGACGACTGGACGCACAGCCACGCGAATTTCTTCCGTGCCGTCGCCACCGAAAAGATGGTGATGTTCATCATCCTGTCGCTGATCGTCGGCGTCGCCGCGTTCAACATCGTCTCGACGCTGGTGATGGTGGTGCAGGACAAGCAGGCCGACATCGCCATCATGCGCACGCTCGGCGCGTCGCCGCGCTCGATCATGATGGTGTTCATGGTGCAGGGTTCGATCATCGGCTTCGTCGGCACGCTGATCGGCGTGGTCTGTGGCGTGGCGCTGGCGCTGAACATCGAGACGCTGGTGCCGATTCTCGAAAAGCTCACCAACCACCAGTTCCTGGCGCCGGATGTCTATTACATCAGCGACCTGCCGTCGCAGCTGAAGTGGACGGACGTGATCCGCATCGGTGGCCTGTCGCTGTCGCTGGGCCTGCTGTCGACGCTGTACCCCGCCTGGCGCGCGTCGCGCCTGCAGCCGGCGGAGGCGCTGCGCTATGAATAATGCCCCGAGCCGCTTGACGGCGAGCGACGATACCGACAGCGTTACGGCCATGGCCGACACTCCCATCATTCGCGCCGAGGGTCTGGCCAAGACCTTCGACGAGGGCCGCCTGCAGCTCGACGTCCTCAAGGACATCGATTTCAGCGTAAGCCGCGGCGAACGCGTTGCCATCGTCGGTGCCAGCGGCACCGGCAAATCGACGCTGCTGCACTGCCTGGGTGGCCTCGACGCCGTCAGCGGCGGCGCGGTCTGGGTCGGCGGCGAGAACATGTCGTCGCTGTCGGATGCCGCACGTGGCCGGCTGCGCAACCGCATGCTCGGCTTCGTTTACCAGTTCCACCATCTACTGCCGGAGTTCACGGCCGTCGAGAACGTGGCGATGCCGCTGCTGATCCGGCGCATGCCGGCCCGTGAGGCCGAGGCCAAGGCCGCCGAACTGCTGACGCGCGTTGGCCTGCAGGGCCGCCTGCAGCACAAGCCTGGCGAAATGTCTGGCGGCGAGCGCCAGCGTGCCGCTGTCGCGCGTGCGCTGGTGACGCAGCCGGCCTGCGTGCTGGCCGACGAGCCGACCGGCAATCTCGACACCAAGACCGCCGAACGCGTGTTCGATCAGATGCTCGACCTCAACCGCGAATTCGGTACCAGCCTGGTCGTCGTCACGCACGACCTGCATCTGGCGCGCCGCATGGATCGCATATGGACGCTCGAAGGCGGGCGCCTGGTCGAGACCTCCGCGCCCTAGCGGCTGCTTTCACGGCCGGCGTGCTGCTGGTGCACGCCGGGCCGTCGCTGGTTCCCTTTCCTGTCTTGTTGCTGATCGTCGCGGTCGCGTTGTGGCCGTGGCGGCTCAGACCCTTGTTGCTGGCGTTCGCGTTCGGTGTGGTGCTGACCCAGTGGCAGGCGCAGCGTGTGCTCGACCGGCAATGGCCGGAGGCGCGGTACAACCAGGAGCACTGGGTGCGCGGTCGCATCGCGTCCTTGCCTGAGCGCAGCGCCTCGTCTTACGGCGACGGCTCGCAGATCTGGCGTTTCACGTTCGCCACACACGATGCTGCTGCGGCAGCGCTGCCGGCTCGCATGCGCGTGTCGTGGTACGGCAGTGACGCGAAACTGGCCGGCAATCAATGCTGGCGTTTCCTGCTGCGGCTGCGCAGCCCGCATGGCTCGCTCAACCCCGGTGGCTTCGACTACGAAGCTTGGCTGTTCCGCCAGGGCCTCGGCGCGACCGCGACCGTGCGCGACGCCGAGCCCTGCGGTCGTGCCGGCGGTCATCCGATTCTCGATCTGCGGCAACGCTGGACGACGCGGGTCGACACCGCGCTCGGCACGCGGCCCGGCGCGGCATTGCTGAAGGCCTTGACGGTGGGGGCCACTGCCGATTTGCGCGATGCGGACTGGAATGCGTTCCGCCGCACCGGTACGACGCACCTGATTGCCATTTCCGGCTTCAATCTGGCGCTGGTCGCCGGCGTCGCGTTCTTCGTGCTGCGCTGGGCGTGGTCGTGCCTGCCGCGCGCCTGTCTCTGGATCCCGGCGCAGCGCGTGGCGCTGATCGGTGCCGCCGGCTTTGCGCTGTTCTATGCGCTGCTCGCCGGCTTCGAGCCGCCGGTCGCGCGCGCCGCGTTCATGTTGCTGGCGCTGCTGGTTGCGGCGCTGGCGCACCGGCTGTCGCAGGCGGGGCATGCACTGGCATTCGCGTGGCTGGCGATACTGATCGTCGATCCGTTCGCGGTGATGGCGCCAGGCCTGTGGTTGTCGTTCGGGGCGGTGTTGTCGATCTACTACATCGCTGCCGGTCGTTACCGGCCCGACCCGGCGTGGCGTGCAGCGTTGCGCATGCAGTTGTTTCTGAGCCTGGTGCTGGCACCGCTGACGCTGTACTACTTCCACGGCCTGGCCTGGGGCGCACCGTTCATCAATCTGCTCGCCGTGCCGCTGTTCGCCGTTCTGACGCCCGCAGCGCTGCTGGTCATGGTTGCGGCCAGTCTGTCGGCGGCTGTCGCGCATTGGGTGTTGGTGCCGAGCGCCGTCGTCCTCGAGTGGCTGTTGCAAGCCCTGCAGTGGCTGGCCGTGCACTGGCCGCACGCCTGGGTGCCGGCGGCACCGCCACTGGCGGCGCTGGTCTTGGCGATGGTCGGCGCCGTGTTGCTGTTCGCGCCGGCGGGCTTGCCGTTGCGAGCGACCGGGGTGCTGTGCCTGATGCCGCTGTGCTTTCCGCCGCGGCCATCAGCGCGCGGCGGCCTGGAGATCAGTGCGCTTGACGTGGGGCAGGGCCTGTCGGTGCTGGTGCAGACGCCGCATCACCGCTTGCTCTATGACGCCGGGCCGGCATTCGGCAGCGGCTTCGACGCCGGTGAATCGGTGGTCGCGCCCTTTGCGCTGAATCGCGGCGTGCGCGCCCTCGATATGCTGGTGCTGTCGCATGGTGACAACGATCACGCCGGTGGCGTGCCGGCCGTGCGGCGACTGCTGCAGGTCGACGACGAAATCGGCACGTCGCGAGGCCAGCCGTGTGCGGATGGCCGGCACTGGCAATGGGATGGCGTCAAGTTCACGATCTGGCAGCCCGATCCCGGCAGCCTTCAGGACAATGATGCGTCGTGCATCCTCAAGATCGACGGGCCGTTTTCGGTGCTGTTGCCGGGCGACATCGAGCAGACTGCCGAGTCCGACTTGCTGGCGCAGCATCCGGGTGCGCTGCATGCCGACGTGCTGCTGGCACCACACCACGGCAGCAACACCTCGTCGACGCCCGCCTTCGTCGAGGCTGTGGCGCCACAGCTGGTGATTTTTCCGGCGGGTTGGCACAACCGCTTCGGTCACCCGCGACCGCCGGTCGTGCGTCGCTACCGTGATTGTGACGTGCGCATGGTGATGACCGGCGAATCGGGCGCGGTCAGCGTCTGGCGGCGCGATGGCGGCGCGCTGGCCGTAGAGGCCTGGCGCGATATCGGCCGCCACTTCTGGAACGCGGCGCCGGAGCCCCGCGCATATTGGCGCCGGGCCGCCGCCTCGCTGCCGCACGAAGCTTGTGGCGGCTGACGCGCGGCAACTGCTACGGCAATGAAAAAGCCCGGGCGTTCGGCCCGGGCTTGATTTGTTGCGCCTGATGTCGCGCGCGGCTCAGAGCTTGGTCGGATTGGGCGCGTCGCCGTAGACGGCCTTCGGATCGAAGGTCTTCTCGGCCTCCTCGAAGTGCAGTTCGCGGACGTCTTCGCCGTCGCCGGTCGGCACCGAGCGATAGAAGCACGAGCGGTAACCGACATGGCAGCTGGCATCGCCGATCACGTCGACCTTGAGCCACACCGCGTCCTGGTCGTCGTCGATGCGCAGTTCGACAATCTTCTGCACCAGGCCCGAGGTCGCGCCCTTGTGCCACATGACCTGACGCGAGCGCGAGTAGTAATGTGCTTCGCCGGTCAGAATCGTCTGCTTCAAGGCCTCGGCATTCATGTAGCCGAGCATCAGCACTTCACCGTTATGCGCGGCGGTGGTGACGCAGGGCAGCAGACCGTGCTCGTCGAACTTCGGCGCGAGTTCGCGACCTTCCTCGACTTGCTCGATGGTGACACGCGGGAAGAAGTGGATGTCTTTGGCCATGGCTGACGACGGATTCCTGCTGTAAAACGCGGCGCCAAACAAAAGGCCGCCCGAAAAAGGGCGGCCTTTATATCACAGCGCACCGTCAGGCGGTGCGACGCCGCACGACGCCTATGGGCGCGCCGCGCGCTTGTTGTCGCTGTGATTCGGCGCGCGCATCTGCGGGGCCGGCGCGCGTTCAGCCTGCACCGAGCCGCGGAAGCTGTTGCCGCCGCCATTGCTGGGGCGTGCCGGGCTGACCGGGCCACCCATGATGGGCCGCTGGCGGTGATTGTCCGGCGGCGCCGACGGGCCGCTGCCGCCGCGATAGCCGCCACCCGGCGAGCCGCCGTAGTGGCCGCCGCCATCATGCCCGTCATGGTCGTCGTGTCCGCCGTGATGGCCGCCGTCGTGATCGTCCTGGCGATACCGGTAGCTGTCACGATAGTTGTTGCTGTAGTGATTGCTGCGATAGACGATCGTGGCATTCGGGCCGTAGTAATAATCCGGTCCGTAATAGCCGTAATAGCCATAGTTGCCGTAGTAGTACGGCGAACTGTAGCCATAGTAGCCGCCGTCATAAGGCTGATATGGCCCTGGTGCCGGAGCCGCCGCCGCGCCACCGACGACGTAACCGTAGTCGACGCCCGGGCGAGCTGGCGGATCGACTATGCAGCCCGCGAGTCCGGTAGTGGCGATGGCCAATACTCCCAGCGTCGCGAGCCGAAATTTATATCTTTGGGTGCTCATGGCCCAACTCTAGCGGGCCGCGCTGAACTCGATGTGAACGGGGTGACGAACGGTCAGCACTGGCCTGCGGCGAGCGCGCCCTTCATCACGCCCTCGTAGGCGCGGACCGTGATGCTGTGCCCATGCTTTTGGGAAGTCATTAATTTATTCAAAAGCTTGCTGGCGATCTGCTCGACCGTGCTGTCAGTTTCGAGCAGATCGACGCGGCCGCGGGGCAGCGTCAGTGCATAGGCGCCTTCGGCGGCCGTATAGGCGAAATGGATGCGCTCGCCGTCATCGCTGACGATGTCTTCGCAGGTGCCGAGATAGATGTCGCGCCACTGCCGTGCGATATCGGCTTCGAGGGTCGCGTCGCGCTGCCCGTCGATCCGCACTTCGATCCGCGAGCGATGCCCGTGCGCGATGCGCTGACACAGACCGTCGTGTTTCTTCAGCCCATGGACGTAATGGTAGAGGGCGCCGTCGATCTGTTCGTGGCGCAGGCTCAGGCCGAGGCGCCGAACCGTGGCCGGCAACACCGCTTGCAGGCGCGGCCGCAGGTAGGCGGTCAGCGTGTCCGCGGTCACCACGTCGGTATCGAGCACGCTGACCGCGGCATCCGGAGAGTGGTGTTCGATGTCGCCGTGGGCGCTGGTGAAGCGCAGCATCGTCCGCCCGGCCTCACGGGCAATCGTCAGCGCCGCCGAGCGGCCCGGCACCAGCAGGCTATGGTCGACGCTGCTGTCGATCGCGCGCTTCAGGCGCTTTTTGACCTCGCCGAAGTCGAGCACCATCGACTGTCCGTCGAGATCACCCTCGAGTTCGATATCGACGATCCAGCTTTCGCCGACCAAGCCGCGCGTGGCGTCGAGGTAGGCGCAGTCGATGACGGTGAGCTGTTCGACGAAAAGGCAGGACACGGGCAGGGCAAGGATGAGGCGGGAAGAATGCATAGTTTAGAATGCGCGGCTTTCCGGCGCCTCCCGCCTCACTGCGATTTTTTGAAAAACATGTCCGTCGTTACCCGCTTTGCGCCGAGCCCGACCGGCTTTCTCCATATCGGTGGCGCGCGCACCGCGCTGTTCTCGTACCTCTACGCCAAGCGCTTCGGCGGCAAGTTCCTGCTGCGCATCGAGGACACGGACCGTGAGCGCTCGACGCAGGAAGCGGTCGACGCGATCTTCGAAGGCATGGCCTGGCTGGGCCTGAAGTCCGATTTCGACGAGGTCTATCAGACCCAGCGCTTCGATCGCTACAAGGAAGTGGTCGAGCAGATGATGGCCGCCGGTCATGCGTACTACTGCTACGCGTCGAAGGAAGAACTCGATGCGATGCGTACCGAGCAGATGGCGCGCAAGGAAAAGCCGCGCTATGACGGACGCTGGCGTCCGGAGACCGGAAAGACCTTGCCGCCGCCGCCGGCCGGCGTTCAGCCGGTGGTGCGCTTCAAGAACCCGCTCGAGGGGCAGGTCGTGCTCAAGGACCTGATCAAGGGCGAGATCGTCTTCGACAACAAGGAACTCGACGACCTGATCATCGCCCGTGGCGACGGCACGCCGACCTACAACTTCTGTGTGGTCGTCGACGACTGGGACATGGGCATCACGCACGTCATTCGCGGTGACGACCACGTCAACAACACGCCGCGGCAGATCAACATCCTCAAGGCACTGGGCGCGCAGGTGCCGCAGTACGCGCATGTGTCGATGATCCTCGGCGCCGACGGCGCCAAGCTGTCGAAGCGCCACGGCGCGCTCGGCGTCACCGAATACCGTGCGATGGGCTTTCTGCCGGAGGCCTTGTTGAACTACCTGGTACGTCTCGGCTGGAGTCACGGCGATCAGGAGCTGTTCACGCGCGAGGAAATGATCGAGAAGTTCGACTTCGACCACGTCTCGGCCAGCCCGGCGCGCTTCGACATGGAGAAGGCGTACTGGGTCAATCACCAGTACCTGAAGAGCGCCGATCCGGCGGTCGTGGTGCCGGAGTTCGACTGGCATCTGCGCCGCATCGGCGTCGATCCGGCCGCCGGGCCGGATCTGGCGGCGGTGATCGAGCAGCAGCGCGAGCGCTGCCGGACGCTGGTCGAGATGGCCGAGAAGTCCAGGTTCCTCTATGCGGAACTCGACGCTTACAACGAAAAGGACGCCGCCAAGCATCTGACGGCTGACGGGGCGACGGTGCTCGACGAACTGGCCGCGCAACTCGAAGCGCTGCCGGCGTGGACGGCCGCGGCGCTGCACGAGGCCGTCAACGGCTTCGCCGCCGGCAAGGGCCTGGGACTCGGCAAGGTCGCGCAGCCGATTCGCGTGGCCGTGGTCGGCATGGCGATCTCGCCGCCGATCGACCAGACGCTGTTTTTGCTCGGCCGCGAACGCACGCTGGCGCGCTTGCGCGCGGCCGTGGCGCACGTCCGCGGCGCCTGAATGGTGGACGCCGTGACGTCGGCCGGTGACGGTCGTCGACGCGGCGCGAGCCCGGTGTCGCGCGTCACCGCCCGCGCCATGCCGATTTCCACAAGGAGCAGGCGGTGCGGGGTTCGATGATGGAACAGATCGCGGCGCTGCTGGAGCAGCCCTACATGCGGAGCGCGCTCGGCGCGGCGCTGCTGGTGTTGTGCGCCTGGTTGGCTGATCACGCCGCCAAGCGACTGTTGCTCAAGGGCATGCGCCTGCTGACGCGGCGCACCGTGTGGCGCTGGGACGACGCATTCTACGAACACGGCGTGTTCAAGCGCCTGGCGCAGATGGCGCCGACGCTGATCATCCAGTTCGGCATTCGTCTGGTGCCGGGCGTGCCCGACAAAGTCGAGCTGATCGTTCGCAATATCGCGTTGGCCGGCACGGTGCTCGCCGCGGTGCTGACGATCAGTGCCGTGCTCAATGCGCTCGACGCCTTGTATCAGGCCACTGAGCAAGGCCGCACGCGCTCGATCAAGGGCTATGTCCAGCTGGCCAAGATCGTGCTGTTCGTGGTCGGCGCGATTGTCGTCATTGCCTTGTTGATCGACCGCTCGCCGCTGTTGCTGCTGTCCGGACTCGGTGCGATTTCGGCGGTGCTGCTGCTGGTGTTCAAGGACACCATCCTCAGCCTGGTCGCCAGCATCCAGATCGCGTCGAACGACATGCTGCGCGTCGGCGACTGGATCACCATGCCGCAGTTCAATGCCGACGGCGACGTCATCGACATCGCCCTGCATACGGTCAAGGTCCAGAACTGGGACAAGACCGTCACCACCATTCCGACCTGGCGGCTGATCTCCGATTCGTACAAAAACTGGCGCGGCATGCAGGACATCGGCGCGCGGCGCATCAAGCGGGCGCTGGTGATCGACGCCAGCAGCGTGCGCTTCCTCGACGATGCCGAGCAGCACGACCTGCACCGTTTCAATCTGCTGCGCGACTATCTGCAGAGCAAGCGCGAGGAACTGGCGCGCTGGAACCGCGAGCTGGGTGAGCACGGCAAGGTCCCGGTCAATCAGCGCCGACTGACCAATCTCGGCGTGTTCCGCGCCTATGCGCAGGCTTACCTGCAGGCGCATCCGGAAATCGAGCATCGACAGACCTGCATGGTGCGCCAGCTCGACCCGACGTCGACCGGCATTCCGATGGAGATCTACTGCTTCACGGCGACCACGGTCTGGCTCGAGTACGAACGCATTCAGAGCGACATCTTCGACCATCTGCTGGCGATCCTGCCGGAGTTCGGCATGGCGGCCTACCAGCAGCCGTCCGGTGTCGACGTGCGCCATGCCCTGGCCCCTGCCGGCGCGGGCGTGTCGGAGCGCACAGCGCCGGTGCAGGCTGATAAAATCGCTTGATGTACGCCTTCGCATCGCCACCGCAGCGGCCGCGACCTGAGCGAACGTTCGAGCGGCTGACGGCCGCTTTCATGTTCGATTGAGTTCCGCCGAGCGGCGCCCGTTCCGGGGCGTCGGCGGTGTGGTCGCGCCATCCTGGCGCCTGCTACGGCAATCCGTTTTCCAGAAAATCTATGTCCATCGAAATCACCTTCCCGGACGGCAACGTCAAATCGTTCGACGCGCCGGTTACCGGCCTTGCCATCGCCCAGGGCATCTCGCCTGGCCTCGCCAAGAAGGCGGCGGTCATCAAGGTCAATGACGAACTCTGGGATCTGACGCGGCCGATCGACCGCAGCGCGTCGGTCAGCATCGTCACCCGCGACAAGCCCGAAGCGCTCGAAGTCATTCGCCATGACGCCGCGCATGTGCTGGCGCAGGCGGTGCAGGAACTGTTTCCGGGCACGCAGATCACCTTCGGTCCGGCGACCGAAGTCGGCTTTTACTACGACTTTGCGCGCGACACGCCGTTCACTGACGCCGACCTCGAATCGATCGAGGCGAAGATGCGCGAGATCGTCAAGCGCGATCTGCCGATCACCCGCGAGATCTGGCCGCGCGAGCAAGTGCTCGAGTTCTTCCAGACCACCGGCGAGCGCTTCAAGGCCGAATGGGTCAGCGAGGGCATTCGCCCGGACGAGGAAATCAGCATCTATCGCCAGGGCGAGAAGTGGCTGGACATGTGCCTCGGCCCGCATCTGCCGTCGACCGGCAAGCTCGGCACCGCGTTCAAGCTGATTCGCGTCGGTGGCGTCTACTGGCGTGGCGATGCCCACAATGCGCAGCTGCAGCGCATCTACGGTGTGGCGTTCGCCACCGACGACGAGCTCAAGGCCTATCTCAAGCAGGTCGAGGAAGCCGAGAAGCGCGATCACCGCAAGCTGGCGCGTCAGCTCGACCTCTTCCATCAGCAGGAGGAGGCGCCGGGCATGGTGTTCTGGCACCCTAAGGGCTGGGCGATCTGGCAGGCCGTCGAGCAGTACGTGCGCGGCGTCTACCGCAAGTCCGGCTACCAGGAAGTGCGCGGCCCGCAGATCATGGACGTCAGCCTGTGGAAGAAGTCCGGTCACTGGGACAACTACCACGACAACATGTTCTTCACCGAGTCGGAGAAGCGCACCTACGCGATCAAGCCGATGAATTGCCCGGGGCATGTGCAGATTTACAACGCCGGCCTGCATTCGTATCGCGACCTGCCGATCCGCTACGCCGAATTCGGCGGCTGCCACCGCAACGAACCATCCGGCGCGCTGCACGGCATCATGCGCGTGCGCGCGTTCACGCAGGACGATGGCCACATCTTCTGCACGCTGGAACAGGTCGAGGGTGAAGTCACGGCCTTCCACCAGCAGGCGATGCAGGTCTACCAGGACTTCGGCTTCGACGACATCGCGGTCAAGCTGGCGCTGCGTCCGGACAAGCGGCTCGGTAGCGACGAAGCCTGGGATCGCGCCGAAAACGCCTTGCGTGCGGCGCTGCGCGCCGCCGGCGTGGCCTGGGAAGAGTTGCCGGGCGAGGGTGCGTTCTACGGGCCGAAGATCGAGTACCACATGAAGGATTCGATCGGCCGTAGCTGGCAGGTCGGCACCATGCAGTTCGATCCGATGATGCCCGAGCGCCTCAACGCCGAATACATCGACGAACAGTCGCAGCGGCAGCGGCCGATCATGCTGCACCGTGCCATCGTCGGTTCGATGGAGCGCTTCATCGGCATCCTGATCGAGCATCACGCCGGCAGCCTGCCGTTCTGGCTGTCGCCGGTGCAGGCGGTGGTCGCACCGATCGTTTCCGACGCCGACGGCTATGCCGAGGAAGTCTGCGCGCTGCTCAAGGATGCCGGCCTGCGCGTCGAGACCGATCTACGCAACGAGAAGATCAACTACAAGATCCGCGAACACGCCACGCAGAAGATTCCGGTCATCATCGTCGTCGGTCGCAAGGAGGCCGAGCAGCGCAGCGTGACGCTGCGCTTCCGCGGCGTCGATGCGCAGGAAACGCTGTCGCTCGACGAGGCCGTACAGCGCCTCAAGACGCTGCGCTGAGGCAAGTCGTGACGGCACGCCTGCTGCGCGGTATTGCACTCGTGGTCGCCGCGCTGGTCGCGGCGACCGCGGTGCGCGCCGCCGAGCTGCCGTCCGGCATCAGTCTGCGCGGCAAGTGGACGCAGGGCGCGGTGCTGTTCGGCAAGGCCCCGGTCGGCACGCGAGTCTGGGTTGGTGGTCGCGAGCTGAAGCTGACGCCCGGTGGAAACTTTGTTTTCGGTCTCGACCGCGATGCGCCGCGCGATGCGGTGCTGCGTGTGCAGATGGCGGGGCAGGCCGATCCACGCGACTACCACTACGCGGTCGAGCAGCGCCAGTACAAGATTCAACACATCGACAACCTGCCGGAAAAGATGGTGACGCCGCCGAAGGACGTCATCGACCGCATCATCGCCGATGCCAACGAGGTCAAGGCGGTGCGGCAGATCGAAACCGATGGCACCGGCTTTCTGCAGCCCTTCATCTGGCCGGCGCGCGGGCGCATCTCCGGCGTGTTCGGCAGCCAGCGCATTCTCAATGGCCAGCCCAAGCAGCCGCACTACGGCGTCGATGTCGCGGTGCCGGTCGGCACCAAGGTCCACGCGCCGGCCGACGGTGTCGTCGTGCTGGCCGAGCCGAATCTGTACTACACCGGCGGCACGCTGATGGTCGACCACGGCTATGGGCTGCAGTCGGCGTTTCTGCATCTGTCCAAGCTGCTCGTGAAAAAGGGCCAGCACGTCAAGCAGGGCGACGTCATCGCCCTGTCGGGCATGAGCGGCCGGGCCACCGGCCCGCATTTGGACTGGCGCGTGAACTGGTTCGACGAGCGCGTCGACGCGCAGATGCTGGTGCCGCCGATGTCGTCGGCGACTCCGATTCAGCACTAATCCCACCCCAGCGGGTTTGCGCTTCGAGTCGAAGCGTCACGAAGTGTCTCGATTTTGCTTTTACTGAAAATGATTCTCATATAGACTTTCATTGTTGTCCGTACCCAGTCATCAACAAGCCAGGTCCTCGGACGGGGTGAGGCGCCGGCGGCATGCCGGTGCGCTTGCGATGAATAATCAACAGGGAGCGCGTACGTAATGAAGTTCCGTCTCAGTCCGATTGCGGTGGCCATGCTGGCGATCCACGCCATGCCGGCGGTGGCACAGCAATCGTCGACGTCCACGACGAGTGATGAGCCGTCCAAGGATCAGGCCACACAGCTCAGCGGGGTCAAGGTCGAAGCCGATGTCGAAGCGACCAGCCCCTACAAGGCCGATGCCGTGCAGTCACCGAAGTTCACCCAGCCGCTGCGCGATACGCCGCAGACGATTCAGGTGATCACCAAAGAGCTGTTCAACCAGCAGGGCGCCACGTCGCTGACCGAGGCGCTGCGCAACAGCCCGGCGGTCGGTACGTTCTATGCCGGCGAGAACGGCTCGACGACTACAGGCGACACCATTTACATGCGTGGGTTCGACGCCTCGAGCAGCATCTTCGTCGACGGTGTGCGCGATCTGGGTTCGGTGACCCATGATTTGTTCAACATCGATCAGGTCGAGGTGGAAAAAGGGCCGGCCGGAACCGACAACGGTCGTACGTCGCCGTCGGGCGCCATCAATCTGGTCACCAAGCAGGCGAATCTCGACAACGCGATCTCCGGGACGCTGACGACCGGCACCGACGGGCAGCACCGCGCGACCGCTGATCTCAATCAACGGCTCGACGCCATCCCGGGAGCGGCACTGCGTCTGAACGTGCTGTGGCAGGACAGCGATGTTGCCGGACGCGACCACGTCAACAATTCACGTAGCGGCATCGCACCGTCGCTGGGCTTCGGGCTCAATACCGATACGCGTGCCTATATCGATTTGTTCTACGTCAAACAGAACAACGTGCCCGACGGCTTCGTGCCGACCATCGGCTTGCCGACGTGGACGCCGCAGACCGGCGAAGAGGCGCTGGTCGGTCATCCGGTCGACTCGAGCAACTATTACGGCACGCGTTACGACCACGACGACGATACGTCGAAGATGGCGACGCTGCGGCTCGAACACGACTTCTCGGAGAAGCTGAAGGTTCGCAACATCGCACGCTGGGGCGAAACCTCCCAAGACTACATGCTGACGTCCTTCATGGGCACCAGCGCGAATGTCACGACCTCCAATCCCGACGATCCGAGCGACCTGTCGGCCTACACGTTGGCGCGCAGCAATCTCAACACAAAGGATCAGATCAACAAGATCCTGACGGATCAGCTGAATCTGACTTATGAGTTCGAAACCGGCCTGATCAAGCACAGCCTGAGCACGGGCTTGGAAGTGACGCGCGAAGAGCTTTACTCGCATGATGTCAGTGCCAGCGGGGTTTCGGCAGCGAACCTCTATGACCCGGATTGGAACGATGTCGGCACTCTGACCGTGACGCGCCCTGGTTCGAGAAGTCACGGCAGGACTGACACCGAATCGGCCTACGCGTTCGATACGTTGAAGTTTTTCGAAGATCGCTTGCTGGTGACCGGCGGTGTGCGCTTCGATCATTACAAGACCGATTACCTGGCGACAGGCGTCTGCAACACTGAGGGCTACGGCGTCAATTCCCGCCGTACCATCTACTGCAACGGCGCGGATCTTGGCGACATTGTCACCTCGGCTGACGCGAGCGATAGCGATACGCTGTTCAACTGGAAGCTCGGCGTGGTCTACAAGCCTGTCGAAGCGGCGAGCCTCTATGCCGACTACGCCTTGGCGCAGCAGCCGCCGGGCGGGTCGAACTTCCAGCTCGCGGCCGCCAGCGACACGTCGCTTTCGGCAAACAGCATCAACGCCGATCCGCAAAAGACCAAGACCGCCGAGTTGGGCGCGAAATGGGATGCGCTCGACGGCCTGCTGTCGCTGAATGGGGCACTGTTCCGCACGGAGGTCTCGAACGAGATCAATTCCGATGATCTGGACGAGAACGGCGCGCCGACGCAGACCGGCAAGAAGCGGGTCCAGGGTGTCGAGCTTTCGGCGGTTGGCAACATCACCGAAAACTGGTCGATCTCGGCTGGCTATACCTATCAGAAGACCAAGATCGAGGACGGCCCGACCGTCACGTCCGATGGCTCGTCGAATCTGACGTACACGCCGAAGGATGCCTTCACCAGCTGGACGACGTATCGACTGCCATACGGCGTCACCATCGGTGGCGGTGCGCGCTATGTCGCCGGCCTGCACAAGGGCAGCGACGGTGGCGACACCGCGGGTGGCGGCGCGACGCCGTCCAGCACCTCGTCCTACACGGTCTGGGATGCGGTCGCATCCTACGACGTGAGCCGCAACTTCACGCTGCGTGCGAACGCGTACAACGTGTTTGACAAGGACTACATCGCGGCTATCAACAAGAGCGGCTATCGCTACCAGCCGGGAACGCCGCGCACGTTCCTGTTCAGTGCCGATTTCCGCTTCTGACGTGACACGCGGCGGGAGACGGGTGCTCCCGCCGCATTCGAATTTTCGGGATTTTGTGAACGCACGAGCATCCAGAATTCAGCGGCAGATGAGGGCGCCCATGGCGCACGGGTCAGGTCATGCCATCGGCTTTCGTGAGCCCGGCAAGGCCGCTCGCCACAGCGATGCGGCGTGCCGTGGCATGAGCCGAAGTGCGCGCCTGGGCGGGATGCGCTGATGCTGTTGCAGATCCCCAAGGTCCTCAGCGCGGAAGCCGTTCAGGCCGTTCGGCGGGCGCTCGAGCAGGCGGACTGGGCGGATGGCCGTGAGACCGTCGGCGTGCAAGGTGCGCAGGTCAAGCGCAACGAACAACTGCCTGACAGCTCGCCGCTGAAGGCCGAACTCGGTGCGCTGGTCCAGGCGGCACTCGATCGCCATCCGCTGTTTTTCGCAGCGGCCTTGCCGGTCCGCGTCATGCCGCCGCGCTTCAACCGGTATCAGAACGGCGGCACGTACGGATTTCATATCGACGGATCGGTGATGCGGGTGCAAGCGGCGGATCGTGCCGCCTACGTGCGGTCGGATATTTCGTGCACGTTGTTCCTCAACGAGCCGCAGGACTACGACGGCGGCGAGCTGGTCATCAGCGACACTTACGGCGAACACCGGATCAAGCTGCCCGCGGGCGACATGGTGTTGTATCCGTCGAGCAGTCTGCATCAGGTGACGCCGGTGACACGTGGTGCACGACTGGCGTCGTTTTTCTGGGTGCAGAGCATGGTTCGCGATGACGCGCATCGGCGGCTGCTGTTTGAAATGGATACGACGATCGAAAGCCTGCGGCGCAGTGGCGCCGACGCCGCGGCCGTGCTGCGGCTGACTGGCGTTTATCACAACCTGCTGCGTGGCTGGGCCGAGGTCTGAGATGGCAGCCGTCATTGCCACTGCGCCACATTATCTGGGACGCCCGCGGCCAGCGGGCGCGCCGCAATGGCTGGCGCTGGCGCTGATCGTCGGCCTGCATACCGTTGCGCTGGCGGCACTGTTCGCCGCGCACGCGGCGCCACCGAAGCCGGCACAACCGCCGCGGACCATGATGGTGTCGTTCGTTACGGAGCAACCCAAACCGACGCCACCCGCGCCGCCGCCGCCGAAACGGTCCGAGCCGCCGAAACCGAAGCCGAAGATGATCGCGACGCCTAAACCGAGCCCGTCGCCGATTGTCGCGCCGCCGATCGACAAGCCCCCGCCGCCGGATTCCGCGCCCAAGGTCGAGGAGGTGCCGCCCGCGCCGCCTCAGGTCGTGCCACCGAACTTTGTGGCGGCCTATCTCAACAACCCGGGGCCGCGTTATCCGCACCTGTCGGTTCAGATGCGCGAGCAGGGCACCGTGCTGCTTCTGGTGTTGGTCGACGCCAATGGGCGTGCGCAGAAAGTCACCGTCAAGACCAGCAGCGGCCACTCACGCCTCGACGATGCCGCAGTCGACGTCGTGCGTCAGCGCTGGCGCTTCGTGCCGGCCAAGCAAGGTGACCAGAACGTCGCCGCCTGGGTCGAGATTCCCATCACCTTCGAACTGAAGCACAGACACTAGAGACCCTCACATGGACGCAACGCAAGCACTGGGCGTCAGCCATTTCGTCGTGCATGCCGACGGCGTGGCCAAAGCCATACTCGTCATCATGCTGATCGCATCGATCGTCAGCTGGTATCTGATCGTCACCAAGGCGATCGGCAATCTGCGGGCGCGCCGCCGCAGCGCACGCTTTCTTGATTTCTTCTGGAATGCGCCGTCGCTGAATGAGGTGGCGATCAAGCTCGAGAGCGATCATCCGGATGAGCCGTTCTCGCATCTGGCCTATCACGGCATCGCCGCGGTGCGCCACCACGAGCGTTATGGTGCCAATCGTCTCAACGAGGCCGGCAGTGCCAGCGACTTCGTCACGCGCACGCTGCGCAAGACCATTGACGAGGAGACGGCGCAGATGGAATCGGGGCTGACGATTCTGGCCTCGATTGGCTCGACGGCCCCATTCGTGGGCTTGTTCGGCACGGTCTGGGGTATTTATCACGCGCTGCTGGCGATCGGCGTGTCCGGCGTCGGCACGCTCGACAAGGTGGCCGGGCCGGTCGGCGAAGCGTTGATCATGACGGCGATCGGTCTGGCCGTCGCGATCCCGGCGGTGCTGGGCTACAACTTCATTGTCCGTGCCAATCGCGTCACGCTGGCGCAGCTCGATGCGTTTGCGCACGATCTGTTCACCTTCCTCGGCACCGGCGCCAAGATCGAGCCACAGGCATCGCCGAACGTGACGCCGCTCAATCCGACGCTGTCGACGAGAGGCTGACATGGCATTCGGGAGTTTCAGCGGCAATCGTAGTGCGGCGCCGATGGCGGAGATCAACGTGATTCCGCTCGTCGACATCATGCTGGTCCTGCTGGTGATCTTCATCATCACCGCACCGTTGTTGACCAATGCGGTGAAGATCGATCTGCCGAAGGCGTCGAGCGAGCCGAATGTCACGCAGGTCGACAACGTGCAGCTGGCGATCGACGCCGACGGGCAGCTGTATTGGGATGGCGAGAAGATCGACCGTGCGACCTTGCTGGTGCGCCTGCACGACGCCGCGCAGCGGCAGCCCGAACCCGAGCTGCATCTGCGCGCCGATCACGACACGCGCTACGAAGTGATTGCCGAGGTCATGAGCGAGGCTGGCAAGGCCGGCCTGACCAAGATCGCTTTCGTGACCGACCCGTCGCCGTCTCCAGCGCCCTGAGCGAACGGCCGGCTGGCGGTTGAGGTGGGCCGGAACCAGGCGCGGTGCCCGTGCCAGCCGCGGGGCACGTACTGCTTAACGGCGCCCGACCGTCGTTTCTGACCGGCTCGGTTCGCGATCGAGGTATGGCTAGGCGGGGCCAATGGCCCCGAGTGGAGCGGGACCCCGGCCAGGGTAAGTCCATCGGACCTTTCCTGGCGTCGCCGGTTTCATCCCGGGGGCCACTTGAACGGGCGGCCGGCGAGGATGTGAATGTGCAGGTGGAATACCGACTGGCCGACCGCCGCGCCGTTGTTGACGGCGAGCCGGAAGGCGTCGGCATAGCCACCCGCGGCGGCGATGCGCGGCGCCGTCAGCAGTAGATGGCCCAGCAGGGCCTGATCACCCGCGTCAGCGTTCATCAGCATCGTGATCGGCTTGCGTGGCACGAGCTGGACGTGAAACGGCGCCTGCGGGTTGATGTCCTTGAAGGCCACGCACAGTTCGTCCTCGTAGACGATTTCGGCGGGGATTTCGCGGTCGCAGATCTTCTCGAACAGGGTTTTGCTCATCGGTGATTCCGGTGCGCTGTGTCGGTCTTGGTTGACTGATAGCATACCGGCTGCCTCAGATAACGACCGAAATGGCAAAAAAATCGAGTCTGGATAAGAGTGCCTGGCCGACGTACCGTCGTCTGCTCGGGTACTCGCTGCCGCACTGGAAGGTGATGGTGCTGGCGTTGATTGCGACCGCGGCCCTCGCCGCAGTCGACACCGCGTTTGCCGCGCTGATCAAGCCGCTTCTGGATCGCGCGTTCGTGCAACAGAACCAGGCCTACATTCGCTGGGTGCCGTTCTATATCGTCGGCCTGTTTCTGCTGCGGGGCCTGTCGTCTTTCGCTTCGATCTACGGCATGGCCTGGGTTGCACGGCGGGTCGTCAAGGACATGCGGGCGCGGGTCTTCAACAAGCTGCTGGACTTGCCGTCGCGCTATTACGACCGCATCAATTCGGCATCGCTGGTGTCGCGGCTGACGTACTTCGTCGAGCAGATCGCCGAGGCGACGACGACGGTGCTGACCAGTACGCTCAAGGACACCCTGACGGTGATTTTCTACGTCAGCTACATGTTCTATCTGAACTGGCGACTGACGACGTTCGCCTTCGTCGTCCTGCCGTTCATCGCGCTGATCATCAATTACGTGACCAAGCGCTTCCGGCGCATCAGCTCGCGCATCCAGGACAGCATCACCAACGTCACCGAAGCGGTCGATGAAGCCGTGCTCGGCCAGCGCATCGTCAAGGTCTACAACGCGCAGGATTTCGAGCGCGAGCACTTTGATCGCGTCAACGAGAACAACCGCTGGCTGAGCATGAAGGTCGTCGCGACGCGCGCCGGCAGCTCGGCGCTGATCCAGTTCATCGCCGCCTGGGCGGTGGCCGCGATCGTGTACTTCGCGACGCAGCCGAGCGTGCTGCAGCAGATGACGCCGGGTACGTTCGCGGCGTTCATGCTGGCCATGCTGTCGCTGATGCAGCCGATCAAGAGCATGGGCGGCGTCAACGAGAAGTTGCAGCGCGGCATCACCGCCGGCGTCGAGTTGTTCAAGGTGCTCGACGAGCCGGCCGAGATCGCCGATGGCCAGCGGCCGCTGGCGCAGGCGCGTGGCGCCCTCGAGTTTCGTGATCTGCGTTTTCGCTATGAAGGGCAGGCGCGCGACGCACTTCGCGGCGTCAACCTGAGGATCGAGCCGGGGCAGACGGTGGCGTTCGTCGGCAAGTCGGGCAGTGGCAAGTCGACGCTGTTGGCGATGCTGCCGCGCTTCTACGATCCGGACAGCGGCAGCATCATGCTCGACGGCCACGATCTGCGCGAATATCCGCTGCGCGATCTGCGCCGACAGATGGCGCTGGTCGACCAGCAGGTGCGTTTGTTCAACAACAGCATCGCCGAAAACATCGCCTATGGTCTCGATCCGCTGCCGGACGAAGCGAAGATCATTGACGCGGCGAAGCGGGCCCACGCCTGGGAATTCATCGAGCAGCAGCCACAAGGGCTGCAGACGCTGGTCGGTCAGAACGGCGCCAAGCTGTCCGGCGGCCAGCGCCAGCGCCTGGCGATCGCACGCGCGCTGCTCAAGGATGCGCCGATCCTGATCCTCGACGAGGCGACCTCGGCGCTCGATACCGAGTCGGAGCGCATGATTCAGGACGCGCTGGAGCGGCTCGTCGAGGGCCGCACGACGCTGGTGATCGCGCATCGCCTGTCGACGATCCAGCACGCCGATCTGATCGTCGTCATGCAGGACGGTGCGGTTGCCGAAACCGGCACGCACGACGCGCTGCTGGCGCGCGACGGTCTCTACGCGGCGCTCTATCGCATGCAGTTCAGCGACGAGCAGGGCGAGACTTGAAAACGGCGCTGGAGCGACGCTGGTACGCGTCGTCGGCGCCACCGGCGCTGTTGCAGCCACTGGCGGCGCTGTACGGCGCGATCAGTCGCGCTCGTCGGCGGCGTCTGCAGGACAGGGCCGTCCAAGTGCCGGTGCCGGTCGTCATCGTCGGCAACATCAGCGTTGGCGGCACCGGCAAGACGCCTTTTGCGATCTGGCTGCTGGAGCGTTTGTGCGAATGGGGGTGGACCCCGGGCGTCGTCAGTCGCGGCTATGGCGCGCAGCCGCCGCAGCGGCCTTATCGCGTTCCGACGGGCGGTGATCCGCGTCTGTGCGGTGACGAGCCGCTGCTGATCGCGCAGCGCAGCGGCTGCCCGGTCGTGATCGATGCTGATCGTGTCGCCGCGGCGCGGTATCTGCTGGCGACGCATCCCGCGGTCGACATCATCCTCAGCGACGACGGTCTGCAGCACTATCGGCTGGCGCGAAACGTCGAGATCGCGCTGGTCGATGGCCGGCGCGGCCTCGGTAATGGCGCGCTGTTGCCGGCCGGGCCATTGCGTGAAGCGCCGGCACGGCTGAACGAGGTCGACCTGGTCGTCATCAACGGCGGCGACTGGTCGCGCGGCGGCGCGCTGCACATGTGCCTGCAGGCAGACGACGCACGACATCTGCTGGACGGCGAGCGCCGCCCGCTGGCGGCATGGCGCGGACAGCGTGTGCACGCTGTCGCCGGCATCGGCGATCCGACGCGTTTCTTTGCCACGCTGCGTGACGCCGGGCTCGACGTCATCGAGCATCCGTTCGCCGATCACCACGCCTACACCGCCGCCGATTTGGCGTTCGGCGACGCGCGACCGGTGCTGATGACGGAGAAGGATGCCGTCAAATGCACGTTGTTCGGCGATGGCCGATTGTGGAGCCTGCCGGTGGTGGCATGGCTAGACGAGCGCGACGCAGCGCGTGTGCGACAATGCATGGAAACCGCACGGCCGGTCTGAACCGGCCTGGCAACGAGCAAGAGGTCGAGTCACGACGATGGACAAGCGTTTGCTGGAAATTCTCGTATGTCCGGTCAGCAAGGCGTCGCTCGAATGGCGCGCCGATCTGCAGGAGCTGTGGTGCCGTGCGTCGCGGCTGGCGTATCCGGTACGCGATGGTGTGCCGGTGATGCTCGAAGATGAGGCGCGTGCGCTGGCCGACGAGGAATTGCAGGCATGAGCATGCGACACGGGGCTCTGCGCGCCGCGCAAACGGGGGCGGGAGCCGGCTCTCTCATGCGAGCGACCGTCCTTGCAGCTGGCGCGAGGGTGGACGAATGAGCGACGAGCCGGCCGTCGTTGCCGAGCCGTTCAAGGTCGTCATTCCCGCGCGCCTGGGGTCGACACGCCTGCCGCGCAAAGTGCTGCGCGAGATCGCCGGCAAGCCGGTCGTTCAGCACGTCTGGGAGGCGGCCCGCAAGGCCGGCGCCGACGAAGTCATCGTCGCCACCGATTCCGATGAAGTCCGGGTGGCTTGCGAGGCATTTGGTGCCGACGTCCGACTGACGGCACCCACGCATAATTCCGGCACCGACCGCGCCAACGAGATCGCGCGCCAGGCGGGCTGGGATGCATCGACCATCGTCGTCAACCTGCAGGGCGACGAGCCGATGATGCCACCGGCGCTGGTGGCCCAGGCCGCGCAATTGCTCGCCGATGATCCGCAGGCGCACATCGCGTCGCTCTGCCATCCGTTGCAGTCCGTCGACGAGTGGCTGAACCCGAACGTCGTCAAACTGGTCATGGATCGTCGCGGCTATGCCATGTATTTCTCGCGCGCGCCGATCCCGTGGCGCCGCGAAGGTGCCAGCCGCGAGCAGCCGCGCCTGCCGAGCGGCCTGGCCTTCCGCCACATCGGCCTGTACGCCTACCGCGTGGCGGCGCTGACCGAATTCAGCGAGCTGTCGCCGGCGCCGCTGGAGGACTGCGAGGCGCTCGAGCAGTTGCGCGCGCTCACACATGGCTTTCGCATTCGCATGGGCATTACCGAGACGCCGCCGCCGCGTGGTATCGATACGGAAGAAGACCTGCAAGCCGTCGAGCGCCTGTTCAGCGCGGGCTGAGCAGCGGGCCTTCGCCAGCGCGTTGCGCAAGCAAGCCGCCGGGTAGCTGGCGATCCGGTTGCGGTCGCCACCGCGGCGGAGGTGGCCGTGCTTGGCTGGCTTAACGATGCCGCTTTGTGCGCTTCAGTGGACGCGACGCCAGGTTCGATGCGGGCAGGGGCTCTCGTCGGTGACTAGGACGTCGGTTGTCGAATTGTGCTTAGGGCGGAATCTCGCTGCGCAGATGTCCTGTGGTGGTGTGTCTTGGCGATCGGGTGGCAGCAAGGCCTGAGCATGCCATCGCCGCTATCTCGGGTTGCCGCTGCGGCCGTTTGATTCAGGGATGCGGCCATGATCCACGAGGATCGCGCTGGCGATCACGTCGAAAAGGCGATCAGCACGCAGCGCGTGTGTGGGCTGCTCTCGGAGCCAGGCGAGGGCCGCGATCAGGTCGAACAGTTCGTCGCCATTCAAGTCGGGTCGCGCCATCCCTTCGTCTTGAGCACGAGCGAGCAGCGCTGCGCCTGCTGCGCGCAACGTGACGCATGACGCGTGCAGTGCGGAATCAGGATTTTCGATAGCGCCCATCATCAATGCGATGACGCCACGGTGCTCGTGGGTAAACGCGGTGGTTTCCTGCAACCACGATAAAAGCGCTTCATCGGGAGCTTGCGATGCTTCGAGCGCCTGGGCCTTTTCCGCCAGCGTATTGAAGCTCGCACGCAATATGGTTTCCAGCAGAACTTCCCGCGTCGGGAAGTGCCGGTACAGCGTGCCTAAGCCAACGTCGGCCCTGCGGGCGACATCGCGCAGGGAGGCATTGGCACCTTGCTCAGCGAAGACGTCCCGCGCGACCGCAAGCAGTTGTTCGTAGTTCTTTTTGGCGTCGGCTCTCATAGGCTTAATTTGACAATCGGAGCACTGCTCCATATATATGGAGCAGTGCTCCGATCAAGATAATTCATTTCCGCCCCAGGAGAAAGCAATGCCAGTCAAGACGATGAAAGCCATTCGCCAGCATGCGTTCGGGGGACCTGACGTGCTGCGTTACGAAGACGCCCCGATGCCCGAGTTGAAGACGGGCGAAGTGCTGGTGCGCGTTCAGGCCGTGGGCGTCAATCCACCCGACTGGTATCTGCGCGAGGGATACAAGATGTTACCCCCGGAGTGGCGTCCCCCTGTGTCCTTCCCCCTCATTCTCGGGACCGATGTGTCGGGCGTCGTCGAAGCCGTCGCTGACGATGCAGGCGGCCTGGAACGTGGTGACGAGGTGTACTCGATGGTCCGATTTCCTGCTGGAATGGCCGGAGACAGCGGAGCCTATGCTGAGTACGTTGCAGTCCCGGCTTCGGAGATTGCGCGCAAGCCGACCCACATTGACCATGTGCATGCCGCAGGTGCTCCGATGTCGTTGCTCACCGCCTGGCAGTTCCTGGTCGATCCGGGACACGACGAACCGAACCCGCTGCAGCCGAATCGGCATGAGCCCGTGCCGCTCGAAGGCAAAACCGTCCTCGTGAACGGCGCCGCCGGTGGCGTCGGGCATTTCGTGGTGCAGGTGGCCACATTGAAGGGCGCGCGCGTGATTGCAATTGCGTCGGGCCGACATGAAGCGCTCCTTCGAGATCTGGGCGCAGATGAGTTCATCGACTACACCCAAACGATTGCCGACGACGTCGTGCGCAACGCTGATCTCGTGGTTGACGCAGTAGGGGGCGCGACTTCGGGACGCTTCTTGCGCACGCTGAAACGTGGCGGTGCCTTATTCCCGATCTTTCCCTTGGGCTTCTCTGGCTTCGACGAGGCCGAGCAGCTGGGCGTTACCGTCTCAGCAACTCAGGTGCGGTCAAATGGGGCGCAGCTTGCGGCGCTCGGCCGTCTGTTGCACGCGGAGGCGATTCGTGTCGTGATCGACAGTACCTATCCGTTGGCCGATGCGGCAGAAGCGCATGAGCGCGCAGCGCGCGGGCATATCCAGGGCAAGATCGTGCTCACGGTCAACGAAGCGAGATGATTCTGATGCGCGCCATCGAGCGCGCGATGAATGACCTATTCAGTCCGCGGCTCACGGCGGAGGAGGCGGACAGTCGGCATTTCAGTGATGACTTTCGCCAGCGCGTGAACGGACGCTGGATTGATCGAGCGACGTTTCTTTCCCGCATCGACCAGATCAGGGCTATGGCTGATCGTGTCCCGTCGCGGGCTTGCGCCGCTCGCCAACCTTTGTCTGGTGTGGAGCATGAATATTTACGGCTCACTGCGGTGAGTCAGCGCAAAGAAAAAGGCGGCCTGACGGCCGCCTTTTTCTTGACCGCTAGCGCATTCAGGCCGGCTTGTTCGACGTGTCGTCGGCCTTTTCGGGTTTCTCTGCTGGCTTGGCTGCTGCCTGCTCGGCCGTGGCCTTCTCGAACAGCTTGAAGTAATCCGACGCCGGCGCGCTGGCGCGAAATTGCGGCGTACGGGTCGGGTCTTCGGTGTGTGGCTCGGCCGTGACCGGCGCCGGCTCCGTTTCGCCCGCTTCTGCTGCCGTCGCGACTTCCGGCGGCGTGGCTTCGGCGGCGTTTGGCGTCGCCGACGGTTCTTCCGACGGCTCGGCACTGGCCGCGACTTCGACGGGCTTCGGTTCCTCAGCTTCGACGGTCGCTGGGGTCTCGGCCGGCGCCGCCGATTCCGATTCGACGCTGGCCTCTGTCACGTCAGCATCGGCTGCCGGCTCTACCGCCGCCAGCGGCATGTCGCTGGCCGTGCCATCGCCGGCGATGGCTGCAGCGGCGGGCTGTTCCGGCACGATTTCAGTCGTCGGTGCGGGCGCGGCTGCCTCGGCTGCTGCGGTCACGGCTTCTGCCGTTTCCAGCGACTGCGGGGGCTCGTGTGCGGCTGTGGGCTCAGCGTCCGGCGTCTGCGCTTCCATTGACACTTCGACCGGTGCTTCTGCGCGCGGGGCGTGGTCTTCGACCACGTCCGGCGGTGTGGCATCGACGGCCGCAATGTCGGCCGCTTGCGCTTCAGGTGCGACTGCGGTGGTCGCCGCCACCGCTTCGTCAGCGGTTGCCGGCGCGACGTCGCCCTCGATCGCGGCATCGGTGGTTGCTGCCGGTTCGCGTGACACCTCGCGCAGCAACGGCAGCTGCGTCTCGATGCGTGGCGCGCTGGCCGGTGCCGGGCTTGTCTCCGGCGTTGCCGATTCGTCGGCGTCGACCATGTCGTCGCTCAATTCGGCGTCGCCAGCATCCCCGGCCGTTGCCTTCTCGCGCGCGGCTGCGGCTTCGGCGCGCTCCCGGCGGTCGCGGCCGCCACGGCGGCGGCGGCGGCGGCCGTTGCCGCTGCCTTCCGGACGTGCGTTGCCTTCGCCGGCGCCCGCGACTGTTGCGGTTGCGCCTGCAGCGACTTCGGCTTCGACAGCGACTTCAGGCGTCAGCTTCTCGGCGACGGCATCGGCCGGGCGCGGTACCGGCGTCTGCGATGTCGCTGGCGGCTGTGCGTTGCGTGCCGGCTGCTGGACGTTGTCCTTTTCCTTGGCCTTGTCCTTATTGCCCTGATCCTTGCTGACGTCCTTGGCCTGCGCATTGCCGCGCGCCTGCTGCGCAGTGGCATTGCTGCGCTGACCGCGCTGGGCATTGTTCTGCTGACCGCCACGGGCGTTGTCGCGGCCACCGTCGCGGGCCGAGCGCTCGCCGCCACGGTTGCCGTCGCGGCGCTGTTCGCCGCGACCCCGACGGTCGTCACGATCGCGACGGCCGTCGCGACGCTGCTGCGGTTTCTTCGCCGGGGCGGCGGCGACCGGTTCGGCGACCGGGCGCGGGCCGATGCCGAGCAAGCGCATCAGTCGCGTCCAGAAACTTTCCGAGGCGGCTGCACCGGCCGGCTGCATGATGACCTGCACCGGTTGCTGGATGACGACCGGTGCCGGCGTCGACGGCAGGATCTGCTTGACCGCCGGTTCGGCGAGCACGCGCTGGACCTGCACGGCCTTGCCGAGCTCTTCCTGCGCCTGGACGTCGAAGTCCTGTGCGAGCTGGTAGCTGGTGTTGCCGTTGCCGTCCTGCTGCATGGCGTCGTTGCGCACGCGGCGGATTTCGTAGTTGGGCGTGTGCAGCGACGGATTCGGCACCAGCGTGATGTAGGTGCGATAGCGTGCCTCGATTTCGCGAACCGCCAGTCGCTTTTCGTTGAGCAGGAAGGTGCCGACGTCGACCGGTACCTGCGCGATGACGCGCCCGGTGCGGTCTTTCATGGCTTCTTCTTCGATCAGGCGCAGGATCGACAGTGCCAGCGATTCGACGCTGCGGATATGGCCGCGGCCGGCGCAACGCGGGCAGGGGATCTGCGTGTGCTCGCCGAGGCTCGGGCGCAGGCGCTGGCGCGACATTTCGAGCAGGCCGAAGCGCGAGATCTTGCCGATCTGGATGCGCGCGCGATCCATCTCGACCGCCGCTTCGAGGCGCTTTTCGACTTCACGCTGATTCTTCGACGAATTCATGTCGATGAAGTCGATGACGATCAGGCCGCCGTGGTCGCGCAGGCGCAGCTGACGTGCGATTTCGTCGGCCGCTTCGAGGTTGGTGTTGAGCGCCGTGTCCTCGATGCTGCCGCCGCCGGTGGCCTTGGCCGAGTTGATGTCGATCGCGGTCAGGGCTTCGCCGTGGTCGATGACGATGCTGCCGCCGGACGGCAGGCGCACGGTGCGCTCGTGCGCCAGTTCGATCTGCGATTCGATCTGGAAGCGCGAGAACAGCGGAATCTCGTCCTTGTACAGCTTCAGACGCGGCAGGTTCTGCGGCATCACATGTTCCATGTGCTGCCGGGCCTGCTCGAAGATTTCGGCGTTGTCGATCACCACCTCGCCGATATCCGGGCGCAGGTAGTCACGCAGCGCGCGCAGGATGATGTTGTTTTCCTGGTAGACCAGGAACGGCGCCTTGCGCTCGCTGCCGGCCTTCTCGATCGCGCCCCAGATTTCGGCCAGATAGTTGGCGTCCCACTGCAGCTCTTCGACCGTGCGGCCGACGCCGTTGGAGCGGATGATGACCCCCATGCCGTCGGGGATCTCCATCTTTTCCAGCGCTTCCTTGGCCTCTTCGCGCTCGTCGCCCTCGGCGCGACGCGAGACGCCGCCGGCCTTCGGGTTGTTCGGCATCAGGACCAGATAGCGGCCGGCCAGCGAGACATAGGTGGTCAGCGCCGCGCCCTTGTTGCCGCGCTCTTCCTTCTCGACCTGGATGATGACTTCCTGGCCTTCCTCGAGCTGCTCGCGCAGATTGCCGCTGGACTTGCCGTCCTTGAAATAGCTCTTGGCGATTTCCTTGGCCGGCAGGAAGCCGTGGCGCTCGGCGCCGTAATCGACGAAGCAGGCTTCGAGCGACGGTTCGACGCGGGTAATACGACCTTTGTAGACGTTTCCTTTCTTTTGTTCGCGGGCAGCGGTCTCGATATCAAGGTCCTGCAGCTTCTGCCCGTCCACGATCGCCACGCGCAGCTCCTCTCGCTGCGTGGCGTTGATCAAAATGCGTTTCATGCAATAAGTCCTGTGAGGCACGGCGAGCGCCGTCGGAGGACTCGTCCCGGATTCGGCGGGTGTCGCGAATCGTCATGGAATCCCCCGGCGCGTTTCGTGCGCGATTCTGGTTCATACGAGTCGACGCGCGAGTTGCGCGAGCGACTGAAATTCGGAGCGGACGCGGGGCTGATACACTATGCGAGATCCCTGCATCTCATTTTTCTTCCGTAACCGTTGATTCGGGAACGGAAAATTTCGTCCTGAATTAACGGAAGTCTTTATTTTGACACAAGATCGTCCACAAGTCAGATATGTGTCGGCCGGGGCCGGGGACGACGGTCAGCGGATAGATAATTTCCTTCTGAAACAATTGCCTGGCGTTCCGAAGTCGCACATCTACCAGCTGCTGCGTTCCGGTCAGGTCCGCATCAACGGCGGGCGTGCCAAGGCCGAGCGCAAGCTCGTCAAGGGCGACGAGGTGCGGATTCCGCCGGTGCGCGCCGCCGACAAGGCGCAAACCGCCCGCCCGCCCGATGCCGTGCTCAACGCGCTGCGTGCCGCCATCGTGCACGAGGACGAGCACTACCTGGCGATCAGCAAACCGGCCGGCCTGGCCGCGCATGCCGGCAGCGGCGTGCCGTACGGCGTGATCGAGTCGGTGCGGGCGTGGAACAAGTATGAGTTCATCGAGCTGGCGCATCGTCTCGATCGCGATACCAGCGGCGTGCTGCTGCTGGCCAAGACCCGGCCGGCGCTGCTGCGCGCCCAGCGCGCGCTCAAGCACGGCGAGGCCGACAAGCGCTACTTCGCGCTGCTGGTCGGCAAATGGCGGGGCGAGGATCGCGACGTCGATGCCGCTCTGGTGCGTAACCGCCTGCAGTCCGGCGAACGCCGTGTGCAGATCGACGAGGATGATGGCAAGCCGTCGAAATCGCGGTTTTCGCCGAAGGCCCGCTACCGTGACGCGACGCTGTGCGAAGTGCAGATCTTTTCCGGCCGCACCCACCAGATCCGCGTGCACGCGCTGGCACTGGGGCACCCGGTGGCCGGCGACACCAAGTACGGCGAACGCAGCGACAACAAACCCCTGCGCGACCTGGGCTTGAAGCGCATGTTCTTGCACTCGCATTTCCTGCAGCTGCCGGCGCAGGGCGACTTCGGCAAGCTGTTGCTCAACGCGCCGCTGCCGGACGAACTGCGCGACGTCCTCGACCGCCTGCCGCGCCCGCGCTGATGAAAAGCCACGGCGGAACCACAGATTTCACAGATTCCACAGAAGTTACGAAGGGTGTGGGCTTTTCCATCTGCGAAATCTGTGAAATCTGTGGTTGATCGCTTTTGCTCATGAACCAGATCAAGCTCGTCATATTCGACTGGGACGGAACGCTCGCCGACTCCGCCGCGATGATCGTCGGCGCGATGCAGCGCGCGATTGCGGCGTTGCAGTTGCCGCCGCGCGACGACCGCACGATCCGTGAGCTGATCGGCCTGGGCCTCGACGACGTGCTGCAGCGCCTGTACCCGGAGTACGAGCTGGAAACGCTGCGCGCATTGCTTGGCCAGTACCGGGCGCAGTGGCTGGCGTCCGACGCCGGCGAGGCGCCGCTGTTCGCTGGCGGCATCGATGCGCTGCGCACGCTCGGCGCCAACGGCCTGCGCCTGGCGGTGGCGACCGGCAAGAGCCGCAAGGGGCTGGACCGGTCGCTGGCGCATCACCACGAACTGGCGGCGCTGCTCGTCAATACGCGCTGCGGCGACGAGACCGCCGCCAAACCCGATCCGCGCATGCTCGTCGAGCTGCTGCAGGACGAGGGCCTGGATGCCGAACAGGCGCTGATGGTCGGCGACACCGAATTCGATGCGGCGATGGCGCGCGCGATCGGCATGCCGTCGGTCGGCGTCGCCTGCGGCGTGCATCAGCCCGACCGCATCCGCGGCGCCGGCGCGATCGCCGTGCTCGAGTCGGTGGCGGTGCTGCCGGCGTGGCTGCGACGCGCCGCGTCCGACCCTTCGTCCTGGCACCAAGGCGTTTAAGCGCAGATGACGCTGGCCACGCAGAAGAAGGGTGCGAGATTCCACACTGCTGATCTGCGTTAATCCGCGAAATCTGCGGTTCTATCTTTTCGGCAGCGTTACGGAAGCGGAAAGCCAGCCGTGCGCAGCAACCGCGCGGTGGCGATCAGTGGCAGGCCGACCAGGGCCGTCGGGTCCTGGGTCTCGATCGCCTCGAACAGCGTGATGCCGTAGCCCTCGCACTTGAAGCTGCCAGCGCAGTCGAGCGCCGGCTCGATCTCCACATAGCGCCCGATCTGTTCGGCGGTCAGTGCGCGGAAGCGCACCGTGGTGACGTCGACGGCGCGATAAAAGGCGTCGCCGCGCTGCACGGTGACGGCGGTGAAGAACTGAACGGCGCGGCCGGCACAGTTCGCGAGCTGGGTGCGTGCCGCGTCCGCCGTGCCGGGTTTGCCGAGAGCGCGGCCGTCGAGCGCCGCAGCCTGGTCGGAGCCGATGATCCAGGCCTGCGGGTGGCGCTTGGCGAGCACCGCGGCCTTGCCGTCGGCGAGGCGTTGGACGAGTTCCTCGACGGGTTCCTCGGGCCATGGCGTTTCGTCGATGTCGGCGGCCTCGGCAGTGAAATCGAGGTGGAGACGGCGCAGCAATTCGGCGCGGTAGCGCGACGACGACGCAAGGGTCAGCGCGGCTTGCGCAGGAGACGGCGGCTGCAAAGATTTAATCATTGATTCTTTTTGACTTTTGAAGGGCGCGTGTCTATGATTCGCGCCCTTTTTCCGGGACCGGGTCAGGCATGCCGATTCCGCGCAAAGTGACGGTGTCTTCGGCGGTGGCGCAGCGGCAAGCGTACCGCGGCGAGCTGCCGGCGCGCAGTCTCGAACGCTTGTCGTCGTCGTTGGCCGATGATGCGGCCATGCTGGATGTGGCGCTGGAAGCGGGCAAGTCGCACGGGCGGCAGATGCTGAGCGGCACGATCGACGGCGAACTGACGCTACGGTGTCAGCGCTGCGAGGGGCCGATGCCGTGGACCCTGCACGTCGACGTCGATCTGCGTCTGGTCGAAACGGAAGAGGAAGAGGCGGCCGCTCTGCACGAAGCGGACCCGTATCTGGTGCAGGACGACAGCCTGCCCCTGCAGGAAGTCGTCGAGGACGAAATTCTGCTGGCGCTGCCGATGCTGCCGCGGTGTGAATCGTGCGAAAATATTGTTCAGGCTGCGCCGCAGGAAGATCGCGACGAGGCCGTCCGCCGGGAACCGAATCCTTTCGCGGCGTTGAAAGACCGTATAGGCAAACAGAAGCAGTAGGGCAGTCGCCCGACGGAGCACTAAGATGGCAGTTCAAGATTCCAAGAAGTCCCGTGCCAAGCGCGGCCACCGCCACGCGCACTGGAAGAACAAGGCGACCGTTCCGGCGCTGTCGACCGACCCGACCTCGGGCGAGACCCATCGTCGTCACCATGTGACGGCCGACGGTTACTACCGCGGCAAGAAGGTCATCGACACGACTCCGGCCTCCGAGGCCGGCGAGTAAGTCATTCGAACGACGCCGTCGGCATGAACGCCACGGCTCCCGTCGTTCTTGCGATCGACGCCATGGGCGGCGATCACGGTCTGAAGACGACCGTGGACGCTGCCCTTTTGGCGTTGGCTGAATTTTCCACGCTGCAGCTGATTCTGGTCGGCGACGAGCGGCAGATTCTGGCGGCGCTGAAGAAGCGCAAGGCCGCGGCCGATGCACTGGCGCGGATCGCCGTCCAGCATGCCAGCGAAGTGGTGGCGATGGACGAAGCGCCGTCAAAGGCGCTGCGCAACAAGAAAGACTCGTCGATGCGTGTCGCGATCAACCTCGTTCGCGACGGTCGCGCGCAGGCCATCGTCTCGGCCGGCAATACCGGCGCACTGATGGCCACCGCCAAGTTTGTGTTGAAGACGATGCCCGGCATCGACCGGCCGGCAATGATCTCGCCGATTCCGTCGATGAATGGCCATGTCCATATGCTCGATCTCGGCGCCAATGCCGAGTGCAATGCCGACCAGCTGTTTCAGTTCGCGGTCATGGGCTCGGCGCTGCTGACCGCGACGCAGGGCATCGCGGAACCGCGTGTGGCGCTGCTCAACATTGGCGAGGAAGAGATCAAGGGCAACGAGGTGATCAAGCAGTGCGCGCAGCTGCTGCAGACCTCGAAGCTCAACTACGTCGGCTTCATCGAGGGCGACGGGGTGTTCCTGCGCGATGTCGACGTCGTGGTCTGTGACGGCTTCACCGGCAATATCGCGCTGAAGACCGGCGAGGGCGTCGCCAAGCTGATCTACCACTTCATCAAGCAGGAATTCACGCGCTCGCCGTTGACCAAGTTGGCAGCCCTGGCGGCGATGCCGGCGCTCAAGGCGCTCGGCAAGCGTATGGACCCGCGCAACTACAACGGCGCGAGCTTCGTCGGCGTCAACGGCATCGTCATCAAGTCGCACGGCAGTGCCGATGCTCCCGCGTTCGTCGCCGCGATCCGTGCGGCGCTGCGTGAAGTCGAGAACGATGTTCCGACACGTATCGCGCATTTGCTCGTCGACGCGCTGCCGCAGAGCGCAGCCGCCTGAGCCGCGGCGCTGAGGCGCCGCCACCGTCATCGCTTGGCCATTCAGCGCGCGCCATGCCGCGTGTCATAAGCTAGACGCGTTCCCTGTCTCACGAGACGACGATGATGCAAGCATCAGCTTCGGTCCGACTGGTCGCCGACATCGGCGGCACCAATGCACGCTTCGCGCTTGCAAGCCCGGGCGCTGGCAGGCTTGAGCTGATGGCCATCGAGGAGCTGCAAGCTGCCGCGTTCCCGACGCTCGCTGATGCCGCGAGGGATTATCTGTCGCGTCGTGCCGAAGGCAGCGTGGCGCAGGCGGTATTCGCGGTGGCGTCGCCAGTCACCGGCGATCGCATCAAGATCACCAACAATCCCTGGGAGTTCTCGGTCGCGTCGCTGCGCGATGCGCTGGCACTGCAGGTGCTCGACGTCATCAACGACTTCGTTGCCGTGGCGGCAGCGGTGCCGCAGCTCGAACGTGCCGACGTGCAGCCGCTGGGGTGCGAGGCGCCGGCGTTGGCGCGCGAGCATACCGATGGTCACTTTTCTGTTCTCGGACCCGGCACCGGTCTTGGCGTCGCGCAGCTGGTCCTGCAGGGCGGCCGTAGCATTGTGCTGGGCACCGAGGGCGGGCATGTCAGCTTTGCGCCGACGAGGCCGGAACACGTCGAGCTGTTGAAAGTGCTGTGGCGCGAATGGCCACGAGTCTCGGCCGAGCGCCTGCTGTCGGGGGCCGGACTGGTGGCCTTGTATCGTGCGGTCTGTGTGGTTGCCGGCTGGCCAGCCGACGAGCTGACACCCGCCGAGGTCAGTGCCCGCGACGCGCAAGGCGATGACGAAGCCGCCGCGCGTGCCGTCACGCTGTTCTGTGAGCTACTGGGCGCCTTCGCCGGCGACACTGCGCTGATGCAGGGTGGCTGGGGCGGCGTCTATCTGGCGGGCGGCATCACACAGAAACTGCTGGCGCGCATCGAGGCGAGCGCGTTTCGCGAGCACTTCGAAGACAAGGGCCGCTTTCGACCGTTGTTGCGTACGGTTCCGACACTGGCGATCACCCATCCCCATGTCGGCCTGCTCGGCGCGGCGGCAAGGGCGTTCGCGGCGGGAAGGCTTTAACCGCAGATTACGCAGATTGCCGCAGATTTAACGGCAAGAATGTTTTGAGGCGTGGCGGCCTCACTTTTGAGCTAGCAGCCTGTTCGGCACGGTGATTGATGCGGATCGGGTCAAACGCTGGTTTGGCAGACGAACCGGAAATGAAGCCTCCGCTTCTCCTCTGTGAAATCTGCGTAATCTGCGGTTAAAAAGCTTTCGCTCTTACTTGACGAGCTGGTTGAGGTCGAAGATGGGGACCAAGATCGCCAGGACGATCAGCAGCACGACGCCGCCCATGACGACGATCAGCGCCGGTTCGAAGATGCTGACGGTGGTCTGCACCAGCATTTCGACTTCGCGTTCCTGATTTTCCGCCGAGCGGTCGAGCATTTCGTCGAGACGGCCCGACGACTCGCCGCTGGAGATCAGGTGCACGGTAATCGGCGGGAACAGCTTGCTGGCCGATAGCGAGCGACTCAGCGTTGCGCCTTCGCGGACCTTGATCGTCGCTTCGTCGATGGCTTCGCGCATCGGCAGATTGGTGACGACCTGGGTGCCGATGCGCATGGCGTCGAGAATCGGCACGCCGGAGCCGAACAGGATGCCAAGCGTGCGCGTGAAGCGGCCAGTGTTGGCGCCGCGCGTCAGGCGGCCGACCAAGGGCACGCGCAGCAGGAAGGCATGGACACGGCGGCGGAACGGCTGTGCCCGCATCATGCGTGCAAAGACAAAAATCCCGATGCCGATCAGGATCGCCAGGTAGACGCCCCATTCGCGCAGGAAATTCGAGACCGCAATCAGGCCGCGTGTCAGCAGCGGCAGCTGTGCGCCGATATTGTCGAAGACGCCGACGACCTGCGGCACGACATAGGTCAGCAGCGCGACCACCACGCCGATCGCGACGACGGTCAGGATCACCGGGTAGATCAGCGCCAGGCTGACGCGCGACTTCATGACCTGACGACGCTCGACGTAGTCGGCGAGGCGTTCGAGGATGTAGTCGAGCTTGCCGGATTGCTCGCCGGCTTCGACGGTGGCGCGAAACAGTGGCGGAAACGCGGCCGGAAACTGATTCAGCGAATGGGCGAGGGCGTTGCCTTCGATGACGCCGGCACGCACGCCGAGCGCGATGCGTTTGACGCGCTTGCTCTCGCTCTGCTCGGAGACGGCGGTCAGCGCTTCGTCGAGTGGCAAGCCGGAACGCACGAGGATCGCCAGCTGGCGCGTGAACAGCGCCAGCTCGGCGCTGCTGATGCTGCCGCCGCGACGAAACGGCGAACCGCCGTTGGCCTTGGCTTCGGAGACCTGATGCACTTCGAGCGGCGTCAAGCCGCGGTCGCGCAACATTTGTCGCGCGTGGCGCGGCGTGTCGCCTTCGATCAGGCCCTTCTTCTCGCGGCCCTTGGCGTCGAGCGCGCTGTATTCGTAGGCGGCCATTGTTGGTTACGTGAGGCGTGAGGCGTGAGGCGTGAGGCGTGAAGTGGCGCAGGTGGCCCGGTCCTGTTTTTTACGCCTCTCGCCTGTCGCCTCCCGCCTCACGTTAATCAATCTTCGATCGTCACGCGCATGACTTCCGGCAAAGTCGTCGTGCCGGCGATGACCTTGTTGCGCCCGGACTGCAGGATGCCGGGGCCTTGGGTTCGGGCATAGGTTTCGAGCTGTTGTTCGGAGGCATTGTCGTGGATCATCGATTCGAGCTTGCGATCGACTTCGATGACCTCGTGGATGCCGGTGCGGCCGAGAAAGCCGGTGTGACGGCACTGCGGACAGCCGACCGGCTTGTGCAGGGTCAGCGGCTGCGAGACGTCGACGTCGAGCTGTTCCTTCTCGGCGGTCGTCGCCTCGTACGGCTCCTTGCAGTGCTTGCACAGCTGGCGCACCAGGCGCTGCGCCATCAAGCCGATCAGCGAGCTCGACAGCTGGTAGGGTTCGACGCCCATGTCGCGCAGGCGCGTGACGGCGCCCACGGCAGTATTGGTGTGCAGCGTCGACAACACGAGGTGACCGGTCTGTGACGCCTGCACGGCGATTTCCGCCGTTTCGAGGTCGCGGATTTCGCCGATCATCACCACGTCGGGATCCTGGCGCAGGATCGCACGCAGGCCGCGCGCGAAGGTCATTTCGACCTTGGTGTTGACCTGGGTCTGACCGACGCCATCGATGTAGTACTCGATGGGGTCTTCGACCGTCATGATGTTGCGCGAACGGTCGTTGAGCACCGACAGCGCCGAGTACAGCGTCGTCGTCTTGCCCGAGCCGGTCGGGCCGGTAACGAGCAGGATGCCGTAGGGGTGATGGATGATGCGCTTGAGCGCAGAGATCGAGTGCGAGTCCAGACCCAGCTGTTCAAGATCGAGCTTCTCGGCCTGCTTGTCGAGAATACGCATCACCACGCGTTCGAGGTTGACGCCGGTCGGGATTGTCGACACGCGGACGTCGACCTTGCGGCCACCGAAGGCGCGTGAGATGCGGCCGTCCTGCGGCAGGCGCTTTTCGGCGATGTCGAGCTTGGCCATGACCTTGATGCGTGACACCAGGCGCGGCGCCAGCTGGCGCGGCGGGGCCATCACTTCGCGCAGCACGCCGTCGACGCGGAAGCGAATCTGCAGGCGCGCCTCGAAGCTTTCGATGTGAATGTCGGACGCGTTCTCGCGAATCGCCTCGACCAGTAGTCCATTGATGAACTTGATGACCGGTGCGTCATCATCGGATTCGAGCAGGTCCTGATTTTCCTGCAGCGCCAAGGCCAGTGCGTCGAGGTCCGCCTCGTCGTCCTGCAGGCGATCCATCAGGCTCGCGGTGGCCGAGGTCTGACCTTCATAGGTGCGCGACAGCAGCGCGTCGAACTCCGATGGCGTCACCGACTGCAGGCGCAGCGGACGTCCGACGAAGCGACGCGTCTCCTGCACGGCGTCGATCGCGATGCCGGGCCGCGCAACGGCCAGCACATGATCGCCGCGATCTTCGGTGACGATCAGACCATGCCGTTTCGCGAACGTGAACGGCGGGCGGCGCACACCGCTTTCCATCAGTTCTGCTGCGCCTCGCCGTCGTTGCCGTCGTCGGTCTTGGCCGGCGGCGGTGTTTCGCCGCTGGCGGCGCCCGGCGCCGTGTCGGTTGCCGGTGCGCTGCCCGGCAGCACGACCGGCGCATCGCCGGCCGGCGCCTGCGCTGCAGGCGTAGGGTCGGCGCTGCCAGGCGCGGTCACCGGGGAGGCGGGCGCCGTCGCTTCATTGGCCGGCGGCATCGTCAGACTGCCGTCGGCGGCGGGCGGCTTCGACGACACCGGCGGGCTGTCGTGCAGGAATTCGTCATAGGAGCGCAGCAAAGGCGCGTCCTTGCTGCCGCTGCGGTTTGCCGCATCGAGCAGCTGTTGCTGAACGACCATGTACTTCTTGCGCGAGTAGTAGTCGACGTCCTGCTGGTCGCGCAGGATCGACGGCCGGATGAACAGCATCAGATTCTGCTTGGTCTTCTTGACCGATGTGCTCTTGAACAGATTGCCGAGCAGCGGAATGTCGCTGAGGAACGGGATTGCCGACTTCGATGCCTGGATCTGATCATCGATCAGGCCGCCGATGACGAGGATCTGGCCGCTCTCGACGCTGACGACATTGCTCAGCGTGCGCTTGTTGGTGATCAGGTTCGACGAGCCCGCCGTGCCGCTGGCGATGCCGGAGATTTCCAGATTCAGCTTGAGCTTGACGGTGTCACCGGCGCCGCTGATCTGCGGCGTCACCGACAGCGTCACGCCGACGTCCTTGCGGTCGATGGTCTGGAACGGGTTGACGACGCCGCTCGACGAGGTGGTGCCAGAGTTCGAATAGCTGCCCGACAGGAACGGCACTTCCTGACCGACCGAGAACTTGGCTTCCTCGTTGTCGAGCGTGACCAGCGACGGCGTCGACAGCACATTGGTGTCGCCGTCGCTACGCAGCGCCTTGATCAACGCGCCGAACAGCGAGCCGGTCGACTCGTTGTAGCTGCCGACCAGGGCAGTTCCGCCGCTGCCGAGCAGCGACGCGCCGGCGGCGGCATAGCTGGCAGCGCTGCTGGTGCTCGAGGCGCTGGAGGCAAGGCTCGAAAGCGCGCTCGACGTCGAGCTGTTGAGGATGCCGGCGGCGGCGATCTTGCTCGGGTCGTAGGCGATCCAGTCGATGCCCAGGTCTTTTTGCTTGTTGGCGCTGACTTCGGCGATCACGCCTTCGACCAGCACCTGTGCCCGACGAATGTCGAGCTGCGCGATGACGTTGCGGATCTGCCGCATTTCCTTCGGCGGCGCGGTGATGATCAGCGCATTGGTGTCCTTGTCGGCGATCACCTTGACATCGCCATTGCTGCCGCCGCTGGCGGCGCTGGCGGTTTTGGTCGCAGCGGCACCGCCGTTGGCGGAATCCTGCTGCTTCACCTGCTGGGCATAGCCCTCGAGGATGGGCGCCAGGTTTTCGGCGCTGGCGTTGCGCAGGTAGACCACCTGCGTGCCGCCGCCGTCCGGCAGCTTGACGTCGAGCTGACGGACGATGGCGGCCAGCCGTGCGCGGTCGGCCTTGTCGCCGCTGATCAGAATGCTGTTGCTGCGCTCGTCGGCGATCACCGACGGCGGCTTGTTGCTCGGGTCGGCCTTGGCGTCGGACTGCGCCATTGACGTCAGAACGCGAACGACCTCGGAGGCCGACGCGTACTTCAGGTGAATGTTGTCGATGTCACGGTCGCCGGCCTGGTCCATTTCCGCGATCAACTTGCCGAGACGCGCCACATTGGCGGCGCGGTCGGCGATGATCAGCGTGTTGTTGGCCTGGTAGGCCGCCAGATGCGCCCACTGCGGCATCAGCGGGCGCAGAATCGGCACCAGCTGCGCGGCGCTGACGTTCTGCAACTGGAAGACGTGGGTGACGACCTCGTCGCGCGGCAGGTGACGGCTGTCATTGGTGTAGCCGCCGCCCTCCCACTTGACGTTGGCGTCCGGCACGATCTTGATCGCATCGCCGGCCGGTACGGTCGCAAAGCCGTTGACCTCGAGCACGGCGAGGAAGGTCGCGTAGAGGCTGTCCGAACTCATCGGCGACGCCGAGATCACCGTGACCTTGCCTTTCACGCGATTGTCGACGATGAAATTCTTGCCGGTGACATCGCTGACCGTGGCGATCAGCGTATTGATATCGGCGTCCTTGAGATTCAAGGTGATATCCGCGTACGCGGGCACGGCGCTCAACCAGATGAGCGATGCCGCCGCGCAAACCGCGAGTTTGCGGAGCTTCATAAGAATCAATTGAGGTTCACGTTGAAATTCTGCGTCTGACCGCCGCGCTTGACGGTCAACGAGATGTTGTTGGCCTTGCTCAACTGCGTGAGCATCTGCAGGGCTTTCTGACTATCGTCCAATTGTATGCCATTGACCGCAGTGACCAGATCGCCGGGGCGCAGACCGATCTGGTTGAATGCGCCGCGCTCGCGGCCAGGGTAGACGCGAAAGCCGGCGAGCTTGCCGTCGATATTGGCCGGCCGCACCCGAATGAACTGCGAGGCCTTGGCCGGGTCGGCGAGCACCTGATCGCGAATCTGCGTCAGCATCTGCGCAGTGCCCGGCGACACCGAGTTGGCCGCGACTGGCGCGGTGCCGGTGGTCGGGGCTTCCTTGTTGAGGCGCAGCGTTTCCAGGGTGCCGTTGCGCGACAGCACGACGCGGTCAGGGAAGATCGCCTGCAGGCTGACGCCGCGAATCACGTCGTCGCCGATCGCATAAGGCTTTTCATCACCGCCGGATGCGCCGATCAGGGCGCGCGATTCACCATCATTGCTGTCGGCGAGGATGCCCATCAGTGTCAGTGACAGCCGGGTTTCCGGCGCTTCGGCGGCATTCTGGTCGGTGGCTTGCGGTTGGTAGGCACCGAACAGGTGTTCATTGACGATGCCCTGCAGGTCGGCCTGGCGCGCTGCGCCGTTCGGGCCGGCCGGCAGCTGCGGGGGCTGCCAGCGCGCGGCCTGCGGTGTCGGCACCAGTGCCCACACCAGCCGGGCACCCAGCCAGGCGATGACAATGACGAGCAGCAGCATGACGACCGGCGGCAGTTTGCGGCCGTGCTGCTCGTAGAGCCGGGCGAACGGCTGCAGGCTGAAGCTGGGACTCATGGCGGCGATCATAACCGCGCTGTCGGCAAGGAAATAGCCGTTTTCGGTAACAAATTTACCCCCAAACCCCTGAACAGGACCGCCGGTCGGCGGTTCTTGGCCCCGCTGCGGCAAAGCCCGACATGATGACGCCGCTGGATGACGTTCGCGAGTCGGAAGCCCGGCGCGCTGTCGGCTTTGACCCGGCGCAGCCGCCCGCGTTCCCCGTGCGGACGGACTTGTGGATGGTACAGCTTGAGTTGCCCGCCGTAGTCCCCACAATGGAGGGACGACGGTAAACTGACACCATGAGCAACGACGTCAAACGCGGCGACAACGGGCAGGGCCTGGCGGTCGAGGAGGACAAGCCGAAGCTGGCGCGCCCACCGATGTGCAAGGTTGTCGTCATCAATGACGACTACACGCCGATGGAGTTCGTGGTCCAGGTCTTGCAGGACTTCTTCCGACATTCGCGGGAGAAGGCGGTACAGATCATGCTTGAGATTCATACGTCGGGTCGTGGAGTGGCCGGTGTCTATCCGGCGGAGATTGCCGAGACCAAGACCGCGCAGGTCAACGCCTACGCCCGAAAGAATCAGCATCCATTGCTGACCGTGATGGAAAAAGTCTAGGGCTTTGCAGTTGACGAAGGTCGCAAGGACCGGAAGGATGGATTGCAGGCTGGTCGGTGGTAGGCGGTTGCCGTTCGTAGTCGTCATGAATTCGAGTGCATACATCGCGCGCGAGCGCGGAGGTTGCTGATGCTCAGCGAGGAACTTCAAAAAGCCCTGGATGCCGCGTTCGTTTCGGCGCGCATGGAAGGTCACGAGCTACTGACGGTCGAGCACTTGTTGCTGGCCCTGTTGTCGGATACCCACGTTGCCGAAGCGCTGGGGTCCGGTGGTGCCGACACCGAGAAGCTCGAAGCGGCGCTGAAGGATTACATCCGCAATCACATCCAGTCGATCCGCGACGTCGAGAAGCACGAAGTGCAGCCGACGCTGTCGTTCCAGCGCGTGCTGCAGCGCGCGATCTATCACGTCCAGGCCGCCGGCAAGAAGCAGGTGTCGACGCTCAACGTGCTGGTGGCGATCTTCTCCGAGAAGGACACCCACGCCGTGTTTCTGCTCAACGAGCAGGGCGTGACGCGCCTCGACATCGTCAATTTCATTTCGCACGGCATCGCCAAGAACGGCGCCGCGCCGGAAAAGCCTGCCGATCAGGAAGCCAGCGAAGAGGGCGGCGAGAAAGGGCAGACGCAAAGCGCGCTCGAGCAGTACGCCGTCAATCTCAACGAACGTGCTGCCGAGGGCCGCATCGACCCATTGATCGGTCGCGATCTCGAAGTCGAGCGCGTCATGCAGACGCTATGCCGTCGGCGCAAGAACAACCCGCTGCTGGTCGGCGAGGCCGGCGTTGGCAAGACCGCGATCGCCGAGGGGCTGGCCTGGCTGGTCGTCGAGGGCAAGGTGCCGGATCTGCTGAAGAACGCGGTCGTCTACAGCCTCGACCTCGGCGCACTGATCGCCGGCACCAAGTATCGCGGTGACTTCGAGAAGCGCTTCAAGGCCGTCATCAACGAGCTGCAGAAACGGCCGGGTTCGATCGTCTTTATCGACGAGATTCACATGATCATCGGCGCCGGCGCAGCCAGCGGCGGCGTCATGGATGCGTCGAATCTGCTCAAGCCTTTGCTGGCCTCGGGCGAGCTGCGCTGCATGGGCTCGACCACCTATCAGGAATACCGCGGCATCTTCGAAAAGGACCGCGCGCTGGCGCGGCGCTTCCAGAAGATCGACGTCGGCGAGCCGAGCGTCGACGATGCCATCAAGATTCTCGAGGGCCTGCGCGCGCGCTTCGAGGAACACCATCAGGTGCAGTTCACGCGCGGCGCTTTGCGCACCGCAGTGGAGCTGTCGTCGCGGCACATCACCGACCGGCATCTGCCGGACAAGGCGATCGACGTCATCGACGAGGCGGCGGCGCGCCTGCGCTTGCTGCCCGAGTCGAAGCGCCGCAAGACCGTGCAGGTCCGTGATATCGAGGAAACGGTAGCGCGCATTGCCCGCATTCCGCCGAAAAGCGTGTCGAGCAACGACCGCGACAAGCTGGCAACGCTGGAACGTGATCTGAAGCTGGTGATCTTCGGTCAGGACAACGCGATCGAGCAGCTGACCTCGTGCATCAAGCTGTCGCGCTCGGGGCTCGGTAGTCCCGACAAGCCGATCGGCAACTTCCTGCTCGCCGGTCCGACCGGCGTCGGCAAGACCGAGGTGACGCGCCAGCTGGCGCAGCTGCTCGGCATCGAGCTGATCCGCTTCGACATGTCCGAATACATGGAGCGGCACACGGTGTCGCGCCTGATCGGTGCGCCGCCGGGCTATGTCGGTTTCGACCAGGGCGGTTTGCTGACGGAAGGCGTGATCAAGCATCCGCATTCGGTGGTGCTGCTCGACGAAATCGAGAAGGCGCATCCGGATGTCTTCAACCTGCTGCTGCAGGTCATGGATCACGGCACGCTGACCGACAACAACGGTCGCAAGGCGGACTTCCGTAACGTCATCCTGATCATGACGACGAACGCCGGCGCAGAAGAATCGTCGCGTCGCTCGGTCGGTTTCTCCGAGCAGAACCACACGACCGACGCCATGGAAGTCATGCGCAAGATGTTCACGCCGGAGTTCCGCAACCGCCTCGACGCGATCGTCCAGTTCGCGCCGCTGGAGCGTCGCGAGATTCTGCGCGTCGTCGACAAGTTCATCCTGCAGCTCGAAGAGCAGCTCAGCGCCAAGAGCGTGCAACTGGAGGTCGACGAGTCGGCGCGCTTGTGGCTGGCCGATCGCGGTTACGACGTGAAGATGGGGGCGCGGCCAATGGCGCGCGTCATCCAGGAAAGCCTCAAGCGCCCGCTGGCCGAGGAACTACTGTTCGGCAAGCTCGCCAACGGCGGCCGTGTGCACGTTCAGCTCGGCGAGGGCGATACGCTGACCTTCGAACTCGAGGCCCGTGAGAAGGCGACGCAGCTCGAACCGGTCTGACGTCGACATTTCGCTGTTTCGATGTAGGAAAAGCCCGCGACCTCGCGGGCTTTTCCTTTTTCCTACAGGACCTTGCACGAATCCTGGCGATCTGCACGAAGAATCGGTGCATTCCGACAGGCGCTAGGGGAATGTCTTCATTGACGGCCCGGCGTCAGCAAAAAGTAAATTCGGAACTGCCCAGTTCCGGGCGAATGTCAGGGAGAGCGCAACATGAAACCGATAGGCCTGGGCCGACTGTTGGTCGGACTGCTGCTGTCGGCATCCGCAGCCGTCAGCGCGAGCAGTGAAGCGGCGACGCCGAGTCGTGTGCCCTTGTTGTCCATCTTGCATGCGGCGGTTTGCGCAAGGCCAACAGTGGCGCTGACGGCGCGCTGCAACTCGCAGATCCTTGTCGACAAGCAGGGGCTGCCATTGGTGACGCGCACGCCGTCGGGCTACTCGCCGGCCGAACTGCGCGACGCATACAAGATCACCAGCAGCGGGAGCTCGAGCACCGTCATTGCGATTGTCGATGCCTATGACTACGCGAAAGCCGAGCGTGATCTGGGCGTTTACCGCGCGCAATTCGGCTTGCCGGAATGCACGACGGCCAATGGGTGTTTCAAGAAGGTCGATCAAAACGGCGGCAGCAACTATCCGCGACGCAATCAGGGCTGGAGCCAGGAAGCGGCGCTGGACCTCGACATGGCCAGTGCGATGTGTCCGAACTGCAAGATCGTACTGGTCGAAGCGGACAGCGCGTCGTTCCAGGATCTGGCGACGGCGGTCAACACGGCCGCGGCGATACCGGGCGTCCATGTCATCAGCAATAGCTACGGTGGCGACGAAGCCGGGAGTGCGAGCTTCGAGCCCTACTACGATCATCCTGGCATCGCCGTGACGGTGAGTTCGGGCGACGACGGCTACGGTGTCGAATTCCCGGCATCGTCGCCCCATGTGATCGCGGTCGGCGGGACGTCGCTGAGCCCGGCGAGCAATGCGCGCGGCTGGACGGAGACCGCCTGGAGCGGCGCCGGCAGCGGCTGCAGCGCGGTCTATGCCAAGCCCAGCTGGCAAACCGACAGCGGCTGCGCGATGCGCACCGTCGCCGACGTCTCGGCGGTCGCCGACCCGAATACCGGCGTTGCCGTCTATGGGCCACGCCTGGGACTGATCTCCGGCTGGTTGGTCTTCGGCGGGACCAGCGTGGCGGCGCCGCTGGTAGGCGGCATCTACGCCGTCAATGGCGGCACGGCGACCTATGCGAGCGAGCCGTACGCGCAGCCGGGCGGACTGTTCGACGTGCTGTCCGGCAGCAACGGCAGCTGCGGCGGCTCGTATCTGTGCACCGCCGGTAGTGGCTACGACGGCCCGACCGGGCTGGGTACGCCAGACGGCAGCGGCGCGTTCTGAGGCGGCCTTTCAGCGCGCGTGGCGCGCGACGACGAGGCCCGCTGCGGCGGGTCTCGTCACATTTGGCGCTCGCCGACGATGCTGCGCCCTGAAAACGACGAAGCCCGCTGATGCGGGCTCTGTCGTACTGGCCGATTGCAGATCGGCGATGCAGCCCGGACCGCGAACGTGGTCCGGCGAGTGGCTGGGCCACTCGTCTTACTTGTCGCGGAACGTGATGCGTCCCTTGGTGAGGTCGTACGGCGTCAGCTCGACCTTGACCTTGTCGCCGGTCAGGATACGGATGTAGTGCTTGCGCATGCGACCCGAGATGTGTGCGACGACGATGTGGCCGTTTTCCAGCTTCACGCGGAACGTCGTGTTGGGCAACGTTTCCAGGACCGTGCCCGTCATCTCGATGTGATCTTCCTTCGCCATACGCCCTTCGGTTCTCGTAGAAGGGCGGCATTATCGGGAAACCCCGGTCCCGCATCAACCTGCAATGTGCGATCGGCCGCCTATTTGGGCGCGGCAGCGGCTTCTTCGAGCTCGCGCCACTGCACACCCTGCAGGGCTTCGAGCGGGTGATAGCGGCGCTTGTAGTCCATCTTGCGGCTGCCGTCGACCCAGTAGCCGAGATAGACGTGGTCGAGCCCGGTGACACGTGCAATGCGGATCTGCTCGAGGATGGCCAGGGTGCCGAGCCCGCGGTCGCGAGCGCCCGGATCGAAGAAGGTATAGACGGCCGACAGCGCCTGCGGCAGGTGGTCGACGACGGCCACCGCCAACAGCTTGCCGGCGGCACGGAAGCACCAGAAGCGCACGTCCAGCCACGAGCATTCAAGGAAGGCGTGAAAGGCCTTGCGGTCGTGCGGATCCATGCCGCCGCCGGCATGGCGGGTCTGCAGATATTCGCGGTACAGCGCGTAGTGTTCGTCGGTCAGGCGCCGCTCGATCGTCATCTGCAGATCGGCGTTGTCGCGCTGGCAGCGGCGCTGGCTGCGATCCGCCCGGAACTGCTGGGCGTCGATGCGCACCGGCACGCAGCGCGCGCATTCGCGGCAGTGCGGCCGGTAGGTGTGATCGCCGCTGCGGCGAAAGCCCAGCTCGAGCAGGCGCTGATAGTGTGCCGCACCGAGACCGGCGTCCGGGTCGACGAAGGCGCTGCGCGCAAGCAGGCCCGGCAGGTAGCCGCAGGCGTGTTCGGTGCTCAGGAACAGACGCAGCGACTGGGTCATGTTCGCGGTCCGTGCGCTGCGAGGTCCGGCGTTTCGACGCTGAACTGCCAGGCGCGGTTGGCCGGTGTGGCATCGACGGCGATCGCCAGCTGCTTGAGAAAGGTGGTGCGGGCCAGCTCGCGAGCACCGAGACTGAGCAGGTGCGCCGAACTGACCTGGCAGTCGATCATTTCGAAGTCCCAGACTTGCAGCTGGCGGCTGAGCCAGTACAGCGCGATCTTCGAAGCGTCGGTGGCGCGTGAGAACATCGACTCGCCGAAGAACACGCGGCCCAGCGTGACGCCGTACAGCCCACCGATCAAGGCGCCGTCACGCCAGATCTCGACGCTGTGCGCGTGGCCGCGGCGGAACAGTTCGCCATAGGCGTGGCGCATGTCATCGCCGAGCCAGGTGCCGCGGCACTTGCTGCGGGCGGCGCCGCATTCGACCAGCACGGTGTCGAACGCGCGGTCGAAGCTGACGGCGTAGTCGGCGCGGCGGATCGCCTTGCCGAGGCTCCGCGAGACGTGCATTTCGTTCGGAAACAGGACGGTGCGCGGATCGGGGCACCACCACAGCACGGGTTCGTCAGGGTTGTACCAGGGAAAGATGCCCTGCCGGTACGCGCGCATCAGGCGCGTCGGGGACAGGTCGCCGCCGATCGCCAGCAATCCGTTCGGATCGCGCATCGCCAGATGCACCGGGGGAAACGGTTGGTGCGGATTGCGCGGGTCCAACCAATGCAGGCGGATCGGGCTTTCCATCGTCGGCGGAACAACCTCCTATCGTGCGCTTAGGATACGCACGACGCGCGCCATCGGGAATCGTCCGATGGTAATTTTTTATGCCCGATCGTCGCCTGGCCGCAGCCGTTCGGTCGTGTAGCCGGTTCCGGGGTCAGTGAAAGGTCGGTGCGGCGGTCGGTACATCGCGCAGCACCCACTGCACCACGGCGTCGTGCTCGAAGTGCGTGATCGGCTCGTTGTCCGACGGCGGGCTGGCTTCGGTCATGCGGCCGTCGCCGTCGAAATGCACCCGCGCACCGGCCGTTTGTATCTTCAATTCGCCATTCATGACGTTGTCGAGCATCGTCAACTGCAGGTAGCGCAGGTCACGATTCGCAAACTCCGGCACGCAATTGGCGCCTGCCGCGATGCTCGCGGCCTGGTCGGCCGAGAATTCGCGGATGCCGCCTTCCGGCGTCAGGATGAAATGGCGGATGTTCTGGTTCATTGCGTCGGGTTTCGATGCATATCGCTTGGACACGATATCCATATGAAGGTTTCGGCCGCCGATTCAAGAGTCTTGAGCGCGCTGAACCGGTACCGTCATGCTCGCTATACTCCCTGAATCGATGCTGTCCTTTCTTCTCGGGGACCTCAGGTCTCCAGTTTCCCGCATGTTCAGAGCAAAAACGCACGCCACCGATCAGTCCGTAGGCCCCGGTTGGCTGGAACGCCTGCCGCGCGAGGCCGCCATGCTTGGCTGCCTGGGGCTGTCGCTGTTCCTGCTGGTCACGTTGGCCAGTTTCAGCCCGGATGACCCGGGCTGGTCCTCGTCCGGCAGCGGCGCGCCCGTGCAGAATCTGGCGGGGCCGATCGGTGCCTGGATCGCCGACGTCCTGCTGTCGCTGTGCGGTTATGTGGCCTTTTTGTTGCCGCTGGCCGTGCTGCTGATCGGTATCCGCATCTTCAGCAATGCCGAGCCGGGCGCCGGCATGCCGCGCGGCGTGCGTGTCGCCGCCTGGATCGTGCTGTTGCTGACGTTGGCGGCGCTGGCGGCGCAGCATATCGGGGCCTCTCCGAACTGGGCGCCGCAGGGCAGCGGCGGCATCGCGGGCCAGGCTACGGCCGCCAGCCTGACGTCGGTGCTGGGCAATTTCGGCGGCAGTCTGCTGCTGCTGACGCTGGCCGTGGTTGCGGCACCGTTGGCGCTGACGTTCTCCTGGATGGACATCCTCGATCGGGTCGGCAGCTGGGTGTTCGCGCTGGCGTCGCGGCGCATCGAAAAAATTCGCAAGCCGGCCGCCGACGATGAGGCAGCCAGCCCCGATGAGGTGGCCGAGCGTGCCGACAAGGACGATTTCGAGTCGTTCGTCGGCAAGTCGACCAAACGTGGTCGTACGGCGCCGGCTGCGCGTATCGAGCCGCAGTTCGGTGAGGCGGCACTGTTCGCGGACGATGACGTGCCGCCGGTGGCGGCCGGCAAGCGCAAGGCGCGCAAAGCACCGTCACTGACCGGCAGCGAAGAAGAACAGCTGGGTCTGTTGCCGCCGCCCCCGGCGCCGGCTCCACGCGCCGTGAAGAGCAGCAGCAAGCCCGAGGCGATCGAAGTTCCTGCGTTCAGCGGCGACCCACTGCCGCCGTCGACGATACTCGATGCGCCGCGGCCCAGCGGTCGCCAGTACACGCCCGATGAACTCGAGCGCTTGTCGCGCGACGTTGAACATCATCTGGAATCGTTCGGCATCAAGGCTCAGGTCGTCGCCGCGACGCCGGGTCCGGTCATTACGCGGTTCGAGATTCAGCCGGCGCCGGGTGTCAAGGGCGCGCAGATCACCAATCTGTCGCGCGACCTGGCGCGCTCGCTGTCGGTGTCGAGTGTGCGCGTGATCGAGGTCATCGAAGGCAAGTCGGTGGTCGGCATCGAGATTCCGAACCAGAAGCGCGAGATGGTGATGCTGCGCGAGATCATCGACTCGAGTACCTACCGCAATTCGACTTCGCCGCTGACGCTGGCGCTGGGCAAGGACATCGCCGGCAATCCGATGTCCGGTGATCTGGCGAAGATGCCGCATCTGCTGGTTGCCGGTACCACTGGTTCGGGCAAGTCGGTGGCGATCAACGGCATGATCCTGTCGATGCTGTTCAAGGCGACGGCCGACGAGGTGCGCTTCATCTTCATCGATCCGAAGATGCTGGAGCTGTCGGTCTACGAGGGCATTCCGCACCTGCTGACGCCGGTCGTCACCGACATGAAGGACGCCGCCAACGCGCTGCGCTGGTGCGTCGCCGAAATGGAACGACGCTATCGCCTGATGGCGGCGCTGGGCGTGCGCAATCTGGCCGGCCTGAACCGCAAGGTGAGCGATGCCGCCGATGCCGGCGAGCCGATCCGCGATCCGCTGCAGACCAAGCCGGAGGATCTGTTCGATGCGGCCGACGCCGCGCCGGAAGCGCCGCTGCTGGAACATATGCCGCACATCGTCGTCGTCATCGACGAGCTGGCGGACATGATGATGGTGGTCGGCAAGAAGGTCGAAGAGCTGATCGCGCGTATTGCGCAGAAGGCGCGCGCTGCCGGCATTCATCTGATCGTCGCCACGCAGCGGCCCAGCGTCGACGTCATCACCGGCCTGATCAAGGCCAACATCCCGTCGCGTCTGGCATTCCAGGTGGCGTCGCGGATCGACTCGCGCACCATCCTCGACGAGCAGGGCGCCGAGACGCTGCTCGGTCACGGCGATGGTCTGTTCCGGCCGATCGGCGCCAGCCGCCTCGACCGCGTGCATGGCGCGTTCGTCGACGATCACGAGGTGCACAAGGTCGTTGCCTACCTCAAGCAGGTTGGTGAGCCGCGCTACCTCGAGGATATCTGCGCCGACGAGGCGCCGGCCGGTCCGGCCGGCGGCGACGGCAGCGATGCCGAGGCCGATCCACTTTACGACCAGGCGGTGGCGATGGTTCTGGAGACGCGCAAGGCCTCTGTGTCGTGGGTGCAGCGCCGCCTGAAGATCGGCTACAACCGTGCCGCGCGTATGGTCGAGCAGATGGAGGCGGCCGGCATCGTCGGCCCCAGCGGTCCCGGCGGCAATCGCGAAATCCTCGCGCCCGGTGGCCGCGACTGAGCCGTCCAGATTCGATTCAGGATCGGCGCCGATAGTGGCGCCACGTTCCGACAGGTTGATGCCGACATGAAAAAACTGCGTGCCCTGATCCTGCTGCTCGCCGCCGCGCTGTCGGCGCCGGCATTCGCAGGCCCTGGCGACGATGCGCTGAATCGTTTCGTCAATGATGTGAAGACGCTCAGCGCCACCTTCGAACAGACCCAATACGACGAACACGGCGAAATCCTGTCGCAGCGTAGTGGCGTGTTCGACCTGCAGCGGCCGGGCCGTTTCCGCTGGAAATACAGCAAGCCCTACGAGCAGCTGATGGTCTGCGACGGCGACAAGATCTGGAATTACGAGCCGGATCTGGCGCAGGTTACCGTGCGCCCGGCGAACATCGTGCTGAAGGGCACGCCGGCCTCGTTGCTGGCGCAGAAGGGCCAGCTCGGCGATTCGTTCAAGATCGAATCCGGCGGCAAGCAGGACGGCGCCGACCTGGTCAAGCTGGTGCCGAAGAATGACGGCGAGCAGACCAGCGATTTCGAGCTGATCGAGCTGTGGATCGCGCCCAATGGCGTGCCCAAGGAAATGAAGTTCCACGACGCGCTGGGCGGCATCACCGACGTGTTGTTCGGTGGCGTCAAGACCGGCGTTTCGTTCGATGCGTCGCTGTTCCGCTTTGCACCGCCCAAGGGCACGGAAGTGGTCGGCGCCGACGGCAATGATGCAGGGCAGTGATGTGCGATGTGTGCTTTTTTGATCGAGTGGATGGCTGAGTGATGGCTCGGCCGTGCATCGGGCGCGCATCGCCGAGTCCGGGCAGTGCCGCCCCTGGCGAGGCAGCGTATGGCTGATCAACCTCCGGCCCGGCCATCCTTGGCCGGGCGCGAGCCGGGGACGACGTCCACCGGACGTCGTGCTGATCCGGCTCGCCCACTCGCCGAGCGGATGCGGCCGCGAACGCTCGACGAGGTCGCTGGCCAGCAGCACCTGCTCGGCGACGGTGCGCCGCTGCGCGTGCTGCTTGAAGCCGGCAACGTACCGTCGATGGTGTTCTGGGGGCCGCCGGGCGTCGGCAAGACGACGTTGGCGCGCTTGCTCGCGCAGTTCTCGGAAGCGGAGTTTCTGACGCTGTCGGCGGTGCTCGCGGGTGTCAAGGAAATCCGTGAGGCGGTGGCGCACGCCAAGGCATTGCGCGACGGGCTCGCGCCGCGGCGCACGGTGCTGTTCATCGACGAAATCCACCGTTTCAACAAGAGCCAGCAGGACGCGCTGCTGCCGTACGTCGAGGACGGCACCGTCACGTTGATCGGTGCGACCACCGAGAATCCGTCGTTCGAGCTCAACGCCGCGCTGTTGTCGCGCTTGCGTGTCTTTGTCCTGCGTTCGCTCGAAGAAGCCGACATACAAAGCCTGCTGCGGCGCGCGCTGACTGACCCCGAGCGCGGCATGGGGCTGAGCGAAGACGCGTTGCCGGCAAGCTGGATCGAGCGTATCGCCGAGGCGGCTGACGGCGACGGTCGGCGCAGTCTGGTGTTGCTCGAAACGGCTGTCGAGCTGGGCCGTGCCGAAAGCAGCCGCGATGAGCGCGTGCTGGAGAAGTTGATCGGCCGCGGGCTACGCCGGTTCGACAAGGGCGGCGAGAATTTCTACGACCAGATTTCGGCCTTGCACAAGTCGGTGCGCGGTAGCGACCCCGATGCGGCGCTGTACTGGTTCGCGCGCATGCTCGACGGCGGTGTCGACGTCAGCTATCTGGCGCGGCGCCTGACGCGCATGGCGATCGAGGACATCGGCCTGGCCGATCCGCGCGCGCAGCGCCTGTGCCTGGACGGCTGGGATATCTACGAGCGGCTGGGCAGCCCGGAAGGCGAGTTGGGACTGGCGATCGCCGTCGTTTATCTGGCGTGCGCGCCGAAGAGCAATGCCGTCTACGCCGCTTACAACGCGTCGCGCGCCCTGGTTGAGCAGACTGGCAGCCTTGAGGTGCCGATGCACATCCGTAACGCGCCGACCAAGCTGATGAAGAACCTCGGCTACGGCGATGGCTATCGCTACGACCACGACGAATCCGGGGCGATCGCTGCCGGCCAGACCTTTCTGCCGGAACGCCTGCTCGGTACCGAGCTCTACGCACCGGTGTCGCGCGGGCTGGAAATCAAGATCGGCGAACGGCTTGCCCAACTGCGCGCGGCACGCAAGTCTTAGTCGGGTAGCTTAGGACTCGAGTGCCAAGGCCGGCTAAAATGCCGGCCCTTTTCGTATAACGCGTCCAGACCGATGCTCGATCCCAAGCGCCTCCGTTCCCAGCCCGAAGCCGTTGCTGCGCAGCTTGCGCGCCGGGGCTTCGTCTTCGACCTCGAACGTTTCGGCGAGCTGGAGTCGCGTCGCAAGCGCCTGCAGAGCGAGACCGAACAACTGCAGGCCGAGCGCAATGCCGGCAGCAAGCGCATCGGGCAGGCCAAGGCCAAGGGCGAAGACGCCGCGCCGATTCTCGAAGACATGGAGCGCATCAAGGCTGCGCTGGGCGCCAACGAGACGGAACTGTCGGTGTTGCAGGCCGAGTTCGATGGTTTTCTCGCCGGGCTGCCGAACGTGCCGCACGAGTCCGTACCGGACGGCAAGGACGAGGACGACAACGTCGAGCTGCGCCGCTGGGGCACGCCACGCCCGGCCGCCGGCGCCAAGGATCATGCCGATCTCGGCGAAGCCCTGGGGCTGATGGATTTCGCGGCGGCCGCCAAATTGACCGGCGCGCGCTTCACCGTACTGCGTGCCGGCTTGGCGCGGATGCATCGCGCGCTGATCCAGTTCATGCTCGATGTGCACACGCGTGAGCACGGCTATGAAGAGCTTTATGTGCCGTACATCGTCAACGAAGCGTCGCTGCGTGGCACCGGCCAGTTGCCGAAGTTCGGCGAAGACCTGTTTACGCTGGAAGGCGATCAGGGCTGGCGCCTGATTCCGACCGCCGAAGTGCCGGTGACCAATCTGCTGCGCGACGAAATCCTCAGCGCCGATGATTTGCCGCGTAAATGGGTGGCGCACACGCCGTGCTTCCGCGCCGAGGCCGGCAGTGCCGGCCGTGATACGCGCGGCATGATCCGTCAGCACCAGTTCGAAAAAGTCGAGTTGGTGCAGGCGACGCTGCCGGAGAACTCGCACGCGGCGCACGAACAGCTGACCAGCCATGCCGAGGCCATCCTCAAGAAGCTGGAGCTGCCGTATCGCGTCGTCGCCCTATGCGCCGGCGATCTCGGCGCCGCGTCGGCCAAGACCTACGATCTCGAGGTGTGGTTGCCGAGCCAGGATCGCTATCGTGAAATCTCCTCGTGCTCGAACTTCGAGGACTACCAGGCGCGGCGCATGCTGGCGCGCTACCGCAATCCGGAGACCAAGAAGAACGAGCTGCTGCACACGCTCAACGGCTCGGGCCTCGCCGTCGGCCGCACGCTGGTGGCGATCATCGAGAACTACCAGCAGGAAGACGGCTCGATCGCCATCCCCGACGCGCTGCGCCCGTACATGCCGGGCTACGATCGCATCGGCAGGGGCGAGTGACCGCAGAAAAGCGTTAGAACCACAGATTTCACAGATGACACAGACCAACAAGCTTGAAAAGCTGATTTGATCGGGCCTATCTCTCATTGCGGGCTGTTTTGAGAGATAGTGAAAGGAGTGTTTCGGTGAAGCTTTTGACCTCACTTTCCAACCTGATACCGGCGGGCTTTCTTCAGTAGGAGTACCCCGGCAGGACTCGGGTCTGATCACGAGCTTCAATCTGTGGAATCTGTGGTTTGAAAAATGATTCGCGTCCTCCCCGACACCCTCGTCAACCAGATTGCGGCTGGGTGAAACGGCGCGCTTGCGAAGCACCGCTTCGCGCGTCGTTTCACGCCCGGCCATGGATGGCCGGGCCGGGAGGCAATCTAGAGATGTCGTCGCGCCATGGATGGCGATCCTGTACCGCGCTCGACGACTTCGCCGGCCCACTTCCGAATCTGTTTAGACTTGCCCATGATTCGCGTTCTCCCCGACACCCTCGTCAACCAGATTGCGGCCGGCGAAGTCGTCGAGCGCCCCGCCGCGGTCGTCAAGGAGCTGGTCGAGAACAGTCTCGATGCCGGCGCGCGGGCGGTCGAGGTCGAGATCGAGCAGGGTGGGGCGGGACTGATCCGCATTCGTGACGACGGCAAGGGCATTGCCGCCGACGAATTGTCACTGGCGTTGACGCGGCATGCGACGAGCAAGATCGGCAGTTTCGATGATCTGGAGCGCGTCGCGACGCTGGGTTTTCGTGGCGAGGCATTGCCGAGCATTTTGTCGGTGTCGCGGCTCAAGCTGGTCTCGCGTACCGCCGATGCCGAGCACGCCTGGGAACTGGGCGGCGCTGGCCATATTGACGGCGCGGTGCCGCGGCCGGCCGCGCATCCGTTCGGCACCATGATCGAAGTGCGCGACCTGTTCTTCAATACGCCGGCGCGCCGCAAGTTCCTGAAGACCGAGGCCACCGAGTTCCGGCAGATTCAGCAGGCCGTGTCGCGCATCGCGCTGTCGCGCTTCGACGTCGGCTTCGCGTTGCGCCACAACGGGCGTCGCGTCTTCGATCTGGTGCCGGCTGCGGGTGATGAAGGGCGGCTGTCGCGCATTCGCGAGATTTGCGGCGACGAGTTCGTCACGCAATCGACGGCGATCGACGAATCGCGGCTCGGCATGCGCTTGCACGGCTGGATCGGCTTGCCAAGTTTTGCGCGCCCACAAGCCGACCTGCAGTACATCTACGTCAACGGCCGCTTGATCCGCGATCGCCTGCTGGCCTTCGCGTTGAAGCGCGCGTTCGCCGACGTCATGCATTCGACGCATCATCCGGCCTACGTCGTCTATCTCGAAGTCGATCCGGCGTCGGTCGACGTCAACGTCCACCCGCAGAAAACCGAAGTGCGCTTTCGTGAAGCGCGCCAGGTTCACGACCTGTTGTTTGGTGCCGTGCACCAGTTGCTGCGACGGCTGCGGCCGGAGCCGGAGCGGCATCATCAGATTCAACTCGCTGCCGAGCCGATGCCGGACGTGGTGCCTGGTTTCGTCGCGCCGTCCGGCGGTGCATCGGTATCGGTCTGGCGGCAGACCGCGAGGTTGGATTTGCGCGAACCTTCGGCGAACCGCTATGCCGCGCCGCGGACCAGCGAATCCCCGGGCGCATCGCTCTGGCAGCCGCCGAAGCCGGCACCGATTTCGGAATCGTCCGCCGAGATCGCCGCCACACCCGCCGCCGATGCGCGGCCGCTCGGTACGCCGCTGGCGCAGGTGCACGGTATCTACATCCTTGCGCAAAACGACCATGGGCTGGTGCTGATCGACGCGCACGCCGGGCACGAGCGCGTGCTCTACGAGCGGCTCAAGCAACAACTTGAAGAAGGCGGCGTGCCGGCGCAGGCCTTGCTGGTGCCGGAGGTCGTGACCATGGCCGAGGACGAGGCCGATGCGCTCGAAGCGCAGCACGAGCAGTTGCGCCGCTACGGCCTCGAATTCGACCGCAGTGGCCCCGGCAGCATTCTGGTTCGCGCCGTGCCGCCGCTGCTCGGCCGCGACGCTGTTGCGACCTTGCTGCGCGAGTTGGTTGGCGACGAGGTTCGCCGGGACAGCGACACGCACTTCGGTGAAGCCCTCGACGCCCAGCACCGTGTGCTCGCCGATGTTGCCTGCAAGTCCGCGATCAAGGCGCACCGCCGCCTGACGATCGCTGAAATGGACGCGTTGCTGCGCGACATGGAACGCACCGACCTCGCCGGTCAATGCAACCACGGTCGCCCGACCTGGATGCAAATCACCCTGGCCGAACTGGATCGCCTGTTTCTCAGGGGGCGCTGAAGCGCTGCTTTGCGAGCACGGCTCGCAAGCGCTTCAGCGCCGGCGGCCAGGGATGGCCGCCGTGGGGGTCAATCGAGAGATGAAGTCGCGCCAGGGATGGCATCACCGTTTCCATCATCGTCGGCGCTGCTTTGCGAGCACGGCTCGCAAGCGCTTCAGCGCCGGCGGCCAGGGATGGCCGCCGTGGGGCTCAATCGAGAGATGAGGTTCCGCCACGGATGGCATCACTGTATCCATCTCCAGCGGTCCTGCTTTGCGAGCACAGCTCGCAAGGGCGGCAACGCCGGCGGCCAGGGATGGTCGCCGTGGGGGCAATCGAGAGACAAGGTTTCGCCAGGGGTAGCGTCACCGCCTCCATCTGCGCACGCTGTCGTACGCGCTCGCCCCCGAGCCCCCTACAACCGTTCATGCCGAGTGCCGCGCGTCAGCGCGGTGTATCGAGGCACGCGCCCGGACCCCGCAGTACCGGTCGCCATGGTGCGTTTCCCAGCGAACACTGTGACGCAGTTCCACTTCGTGGGGGCATTCCCGGTTCCGTGCCCCCCGTGCGGGTGATTCAATGTGCCAACGGCATCGTCGCCACCGATCGTGACGGCATGCCGGTGATGGGGCGCCGGCATGGGAGTGCCCGCCGATCGCTCACGCCGATCTGTCTTTACTGGGGACCACATGCAAAGCGAGCAAACGCCTGCCGAGCGAACCGTCGAAGCGCTGCGCTTCAATGGTTCGGGCCGTGAGTATTTTGGGATCTGGATCGTCAACCTGCTGCTGACGTTGGTGACGCTGGGCTTGTATTCGCCATGGGCCAAGGTCCGGCGCCTGCAGTACTTCTATCGCAACACTGAACTGGCAGCTTCGACGTTCGATTATCACGGCCGGCCGCTGGCGATCTTCTGGGGCCGCTTGTTGGCGATCGTGATGTTGGTCGTCTATCACTTTGCGACGACTTATCTGTCGATCTGGACGGTGGTTGCCTTGATCGTGATTGGCTTGGCCTTGCCTTGGCTGCTGCACAACGCAATACGCTTTCGTCTGCATTACAGCAGCTATCGCGGCCTGCGTTTCAGCTTCCGAGGCTCGCGCGCGCAGGCCTATGTGGTGTTCCTGCTCTATGGCTTGCTGACGTTCTTCACGGCCTATCTGGCGGCGCCGCTGTTTCATCAGCGTCTGAAGCGCTACCAGCACAACAACAGCTGGTTCGGCGCCACGCCATTCTCGTTCGATGTCAGCGTCGGCCGTTTCTATCGTGCGTATCTGCCGTTCATGATCGCGTTCGCGTTGCTGTTCGTCGCCGCGTTTGTGCCGCTGGGGCTGGTCATCGCTGCGAGCAAGCACAGCGGTACCAAGCCGGACCCGCATACCGTGCAACTGATGATGATCGGCTTTGTCGCGATCGTCATGTTCGGAACGCTGGTGCTCACACCGCTGTGGCAGGCGGTGATCCAGAACCTCATCTGGAGCGGCACCAAGCTGGGGCCTCATCAGATGGTCAGCCGGGTTTCGCCGTGGCGCCTGGTCTGGATTCAGCTGTCGAACGCCGTGCTGGTGATGATCACGCTGGGGCTGTTCATGCCGTGGGCGACGGTGCGCGCCTTGCGCTATCGGCTGGGGTGCATGCATCTGGAAACCCAAGGCACGCTCGATGCCGTGATCGCTGGCGGCGAGCCGGAGATCGGCGCGTTCGGTGAGGAGACGGCAGACGTCTTCAACATCGACATCGGTCTGTAAGGCGTGGAGCCCGAGGGGCTGGTGGTCGCCGGCGTCTTTTTCGATGGGCGCAGTGCTCAGCGTCATGACGTGACGCTGAGCCTCGACGGCGCACAGCTGTATTTGCGTGGGGCGGGCTGCGAGCGGCGTGATGCGGTATCGGTGCTGCGCATCAGCGCGCCGTTGGGCCGTACGCCGCGGCTGATCCGCTATGCCGATGGTGCGGTATGCGAAGTGCGCGACGCGGCTGGCTTCGACGCGCTGCTGGAGTCGCAGGGGCAGGGTCGCTGGCTGCACCGCGCCGAGTCCAGTGCGCGCATCGTCGTCGCCAGCTTGCTGCTGGTTGCCGCGTTGATTGCGGCCGGACTCTATTGGGGCGTACCGCTCGCGGCCAATGGGGTCGCCGCAGAGATGCCGGCGTCGCTGGTGAGGCAGTTTTCGCGGCAGACGCTGGATGTGCTCGACCATCAGTGGTTGCAACCGTCGACACTGCCGAGCTCGCGCCAGGATGCCCTGCGCGTCGCTGCGCAGCGGCTGCGCTCAGCGGAGGGCTCACCGCTGGCGTTCAAGCTGGTGTTCCGCGCCAGCAAAACGATGGGGCCGAATGCCTTTGCCTTGCCGGACGGCACGATCGTGCTGCTCGATGAACTGGTGGCGCTGGCCGACAACGACGACGAGCTGATGGCGGTGGTCGCGCATGAACTCGGGCACGTCCGCCATCGACACGGTTTGCGCTTGATGGCGCAAGGGGCGGCGGTGGGGCTGCTGGCGACCTGGTGGTTCGGCGATGTGAGCACGCTATTGGCGACGGCGCCGACCGTATTGGCACAGGCGCACTATTCGCGCGAGTTCGAAACCGAGGCCGATGACGATGCCGTGCGAACCTTGCGCGCCAGCGGCATCGCACCTGAGTGCCTGGCGACGCTGCTGCGCAAACTGGCGGTGACGCAGAAGGGCCGCGAATCACAGGGGTTCGGCGGCTTGCTCGATTCGCATCCGGCATTGCTGGCACGCGCGCGGCGGGTCGACGGCGAGGTGTCGGCAGGACGTTGATTGCCAGTGCCGGCCGCCTGTGCGTGCAATGACCCCTTAAACTTCACGGCATGACGCCGCCGTTATCCGTATCTGCACCGACCGTTCTGCTGATGGGCCCGACCGCTTCGGGCAAGACAGCGCTGGCGATGGCGCTCGCCGAGCGCCTGCCGATCGAGATCATTTCGGTCGACTCGGCGCTGGTCTACCGCGGCCTGGACATTGGCTCGGCCAAGCCCGATGCGGCGATGCTGGCGCGCGTGCCCCACCATTTGATCGACATCCTCGATCCGGCCGACAGTTATTCGGCGGCGCGCTTTGCGGCCGACGCGCGGCGCTTGATCGCCGATATCCGCAGCCGCGGCAGGGTGCCGTTGCTGGTCGGCGGCACGATGCTCTATTTCCGCGCGCTGACACAGGGCTTGAGTACACTGCCATCCGCCGATCTGGCGCTGCGCCAGCGTCTGGAGGGCGAGGCGCGGCTGGCCGGCTGGCCGGCGCTGCATGCGCGGCTCGCCGCGCGGGACCCGGAAACTGCGGCGCGCCTGCACCCGAACGATCAGCAGCGCATTCAGCGCGCGCTGGAAATCATCGAAATCAGCGGCATGACGCCGACCGCCTTCTATGCGCAGGCCCGCGACGGCGCGGCGGCGGACGCGCGTTGGTGCCGCATTGCGCTGAACCCGCCGGCGCGCAGCGAGCTGCACGCGCGGATCGCGACACGCTTTCACGCGATGATCGCCGACGGTTTTGTCGACGAGGTGCGCCGACTGCACCAGCGTGGGGACCTGCACCCGGACCTGCCGGCGATCCGCGCGGTCGGCTATCGGCAGCTCTGGGGCTACCTGGACGGCGACTACGGTTTGCCGGAGGCCATCGAGCGCGGTATCGCCGCGACGCGGCAGTTCGCCAAGCGGCAGCTGACCTGGCTGCGCAGCGAATCGGAACTGCACTGGCTTGATCCGGCGCGAAACGACCTTATAGAGGCGGCACTAGCGCATTTTCGGCCCGCCGACAACGTATGACGCCCAAAGCGGTGCTAAACTTGCATATGAATAACCACCCGGCCACGTAAGCACGGGCACACAAAAGGGAAAATCCGATGTCGAAAGGTCATACGCTACAAGAACCGTTTCTGAACGCCCTGCGCAAAGAACGCATCCCGGTTTCCATCTACCTCGTCAATGGCATCAAACTCCAAGGCCAGATCGAATCTTTTGACTCGTTCGTCGTCCTGCTCCGCAACAGCGTCAGCCAGATGGTCTACAAGCACGCCATCTCCACGGTCGTGCCGGCACGTGCCGTCCGCATCTACGATCCGGAAAACGACAACGATTCGGCTGACTCGGCATCCTGACCTGCTGTGCGGGGGCGCATTGCGCCCCCAACCATCCCCCACGACCAGCGGCCTGACGCATGTTTGAGCGTCCGAAAGCGGGTCAAAAGGCACTGCTGGTCCATCTCGACTTTCCGGGTAGCGACTTCGAGTCGGACCGTCAGGAGTTTGTCGAACTGGCACGTTCGGCCGGTGCGGAAATCCTCGACGTCATCGGCGGCTCGCGGCGCGAGGCCGATCCGGGCCTGTTCGTCGGTTCCGGCAAGGCGCAGGAAATCGCCGACGCGGTGGCCGCGTCGGGCGCCGAGCTGGTGATCTTCAATCACGCGCTGTCGCCGAGCCAGGAACGCAATCTCGAGAAAATCGCCAAAGCGCGGGTCGTCGACCGATCCGGGCTGATTCTCGACATCTTCGCGACCCGAGCGCGCTCGCACGAGGGCAAGCTGCAGGTCGAGTTGGCGCAGCTTCAGCACGTGGCGACGCGGCTGATTCGCGGCTGGACGCATCTCGAACGTCAGCGCGGCGGCGGCATCGGTCTGCGCGGGCCCGGCGAGACGCAGCTGGAAATGGACCGCCGCCTGATTCGCGGCCGCATCGCCACGCTCAAGCGCCATCTGGAAACGGTGCGCAGCCGTCGCGCGCAGAATCGCGCGTCGCGTGTGCGCAACAACGTCCCGACCGCGTCGATCGTCGGTTACACGAACGCCGGCAAGTCGACGCTGTTCAATGCCGTCACCGGCGACGACACCTTTGCGTCGAATCAGCTGTTCGCGACGCTCGACACCACGGTGCGGCGGCTGCCGCTGCAGGCCGGCGACCCGGTGTTGCTGGCCGATACGGTCGGCTTCATCCGTGATCTGCCACACGATCTGGTGGCGGCGTTTCGCGCCACGCTGGAAGAGGCGCGCGACGCCGAACTGCTGCTGCACGTGGTCGACGCCGCCGATCCCGAACGCATGACCCGGATTCAGCAGGTCGAGGACGTACTGCACGAGATCGGCGCCGACGATGTGCCGACCCTGCAAGTCTTCAACAAGATCGACCTGCGTGAGGACGAGGCGCCGCGTATCGAGCGTGACGAACACGGCGTACCGTTCCGCGTCTATGTCTCGGCACGTGAGCGACTGGGCCTGGACCTGCTCAAGGACGCGATCGCCGAGCGGGTGCTGCCCCAGGTCGACGAACAGGCGCTGGTGTTGCCGCCGTCGGCTGCGCGTCTGCGTGCGCAGCTGTTCACGCATCACGCGGTGCGCGGTGAGGACATTGACACCGAAGGCAATTTTCATCTGCGCGTGGCGATGCCGTACGAACGCCTACGCGGGCTTTGCGTGGCGGCCGGCATCGAGCCCCCACCTTCGCCGCATCTCGTTGAGGAATGGGAGCTTTCTCCCTAGAATCCACGGTTCGCCGATACGCGCGAACGCAGCGCAACACCCAGCGGCCGACAGGGCCGGATATCGATCTCGCAATGCTCGCGCGTGGCGCGGGTCACCGTACGACGACCAGTTTTGAGGAGTCAGTCAATGGCTTGGAATGAGCCCGGCCCGGGCCGCGATCCCTGGAACCAGGGACCGAAGCGCGGCGGCGGCAAGCCCCCGCAGTTCGACGATTTGCTGAAGCGGCTCAAGGATCGCCTGCGCGGCGGCAAGGGCGGCGGCAGCGGTAACCAGAAACTGCCGACCGGCCTGTTCGGCGCCGCCGTGGTGCTGGTGGTGCTGCTGTGGATGGCGTCCGGCATTTACGTCGTCGATGAGCCGGAACGCGCCGTGGTCCTGCGCTTCGGCCAGCACGTCGACACCACGTCGCCGGGCCTGCACTGGCATCTGCCGTGGCCGATCGACGATGTCGAAATCATCAACGTCACCGGCGTGCGCTCGGTGCGCGAGCAGGCGACGATGCTGACCAAGGACGAGAACATCGTCGACGTCGAGCTGTCGGTGCAATACCGCGTATCGAACGTCGAGGACTACGTGTTCCAGGTCGCCGAGCCGGACCTGACGCTGAAGCAGGCGACCAAGGCGTCGGTGCGCGAGGTCGTCGGCCAGAGCAATATGGATTTCATCCTGACCGATGGTCGCGAAGAGATCGCCGACGAGACCAAGCGCCTCCTGCAGGAGCGCCTCGACGAGTACAAGACCGGCCTGACGGTGACCGAAGTCAACCTGCAGCAGGCGCAGCCGCCGGATCAGGTGCAGGCGTCCTTCGCCGACGCCATCAAGGCGCGTGAAGATCAGCAGCGCCTGAAGAACGAAGCCGAGGCCTATGCCAACGATCGTCTGCCGCGCGCACGCGGTGCGGCGGCACGACAGATTGCCGAGGCCACCGCCTATCGCGATCAGGTGGTTGCCAAGGCCCAGGGTGATGCGGCGCGCTTCGATGCCTTGCTGACCGAGTACCGCAAGTCCAAGGAAGTGACGCGCGAGCGCCTGTATCTGGACATGATGCAAAGCGTGCTCGGTTCGACGCACAAGGTCGTGATCGACGCGGACAAGAGCAATCCGATGCTGTACCTGCCGCTCGACCAGATTCTGAAGAACGCCAAGAAGGCGCCAGACGAGCCGTCGGACTACGTGTCGTCGTCGAGTGCCAAGCCGTCGTCGTCGGGCAGTGACTCGTCCCAGGACGCCCAGCGTTCGCGCGACCGGAGCCGCCAGTAATGAAGAACTCTACGCTTTTGTCGATCGGCATCGCGCTGATCATTGCCTGGGCGCTGGTCAACAGCTTCTTCATCGTCGATCAGCGTCAGCGTGCGGTGCTGTTCCAGTTCGGCGAGATTCGTGACGCCAACTTCAAGCCCGGCCTGCACCTCAAGCTACCGCTGCTGCAGACGGTGAAGACCTTCGACGGCCGCGTGCTGACGCTCGACAACCAGACGGAAAACTTCCTGACGGTCGAGAAGAAGAACGTCGAGGTCGACTACTTCGTGAAGTGGCGCATCGCCGACCCGTCGACTTACTACCGCGCGACGAATGGGCAGGAGCTGGTCGCGATGGACCGCTTGGCGAGCATCGTCAATCGCGGGCTGCGCGACGAATTCGGCTCGCGGACCATCCAGCAGGCGGTCGCCGATGACCGCAACGAGATCATGGAAGACCTGCGCCGCACGGTCGGTGACAAGGTCAAGGATCTGGGTATCAGCATCGTCGACGTGCGTCTGAAGGCGATCAACCTGCCGCAGGCGGTCAGCGATTCGGTCTATGACCGCATGCGCGCCGAGCGCGCGCGCGTCGCGTCCGATCTGCGCGCCCGCGGTGCCGAGGCGGCCGAAAAGATCCGCGCCACCGCCGACCAGGAGGCCCAGGTCACGCTGGCCAAGGCCTATGAACAGGCCGAGAAGCTGAAGGGCGAGGGCGATGCCAAGGCCGCGGAAGTCTATGCCAAGGCCTATGGTCAGGATCCGGATTTCTACCGTTTCTACCGCACGCTCAACGTCTATCGCGGCACGCTTGGCGGTGACGGCGATGTCATGGTCCTGCAAGGCGACAGCCCGTTCCTCAAGCTGTTCAAGAACGGGGTTCCGTGAACTGGAGCCTCGGCATCGACTGGCACGAGCTGCTGCGCACGCTGGCGCTGGTCATGGTGATCGAAGGGTTGTTGCCGTTCGCGGCGCCGTCGCACTGGCGCCGCACGCTGTTCACGATTGCGCAATTCGAGAACCGCAGCATGCGGGTGCTGGGCCTGGCGAGCATCGTCGCCGGCCTGCTGCTGTTGCAGCTCGTCTAGCGCAGCGTCAGATCAAGGAAAGTCTGCAAGTCACATGAAGAAGTGGATGTTGCCGGCCGGGGTCGAGGAGGCATTGCCGCCGGTGTCCTGGCAGCTCGAGGACCTGCGCCGCAAGTTGCTCGATCAATATCGCAAACAGCGTTATGAACTCGTGCACCCGCCGCTCATCGAGCATCTGGACGCGTTGCTGACGGGTACCGCGCAGGATAGCGAGCAGCAGGTGTTCAAGCTGACCGACCCGGACAGCGGCCGCCTGCTCGGACTGCGTTCGGACATGACGCCGCAGGCCGCGCGCATCGCCGCGCGGCATTACCGCGACCGCGACATCGTGCGCCTGTGCTATCTCGGCACGGTGTTGCGCTCGCGTACCGGCAGCCTCGGCGAGCCGCGCTCGCCGCGTCAGGTCGGTTGCGAAATCTTTGGCGAGGCGGGTATCGCTGCCGACCTCGAAGTGCTGCGCTTGATGCTGAAAACGCTCAAGCTTGCGGGCCTGAAGAAGGTGCACCTCGATCTCGGTCACGTTGGCATCTATCGCGCGGTGATCGCCAAGCTCGGCCTGAGCGTCGAGGACGAGGCGGCACTGTTCGAGATCGTGCAGCGCAAATCGCATCCGGATCTGGCCGAGTTCGTCAGCGTGCGCAAGCTCAAGCCGCGTGTCGCCAAGGCGATCTCGCAGCTGCTCGATCTCAACGGCGGCGTCGATGTGCTGGCGCGCGCCCGCGATGCATTCCCGAACGCCAGCGGCGAGATCGATGCGGCGCTGACCGCGCTGGAGAAGATCGTCGGCGAACTGCGCACGGAAATGCCGAAGCTGCCGATCCATCTGGATCTCGCCGAGCTGCGCGGCTATCGCTATCACACCGGCATGGTGTTCGCGGCCTTCGTGTCCGGCCATGGCCGCGAGATCGCCCGCGGCGGGCGCTACGATGGTGTCGGCGCAGAGTTCGGCGCGGCGCGACCGGCGACGGGCTTTTCGGCCGATCTCAACGAACTGTTGCGCCTCGGCGCCTGATTGAAAATCTCGCGAGCGCCGATGACGGCGACGCTTTATCGGTAAGAGGACGTGTTATGGGCAAGTCAGTTGTCATCATTGGGGCGCCCAGGCTGCGTCTCGACGCAGCCGACGAACAACCGGGGCTGTGCCCCATTGCGCGCATGGAGGTGGGTCATGGGTAAGTCAGTCGTCATCATCGGCGCGCCCGGCCTGCGTTTTGACGCAGGCATCGAACAAGCGGGGCTGTGCCCCATTGCGCGCCTGGAGGTGGGTCATGGGTAAGTCAGTTGTCATCATCGGCGTGCCCGCGCTGCGTCTCGACGCAGCGATCGAACAACGGGGCTATTACCCCATTGCGCGCCTGGAGGTGAACCATGGGTAAGTCAGTTGTCATCATCGGCGCGCCCGCGCTGCGTCTCGACGCAGCGATCGAACAACGGGGCTATTACCCCATTGCGCGCCTGGAGGTGAGCCATGGGTAAGTCAGTTGTCATCATCGGCGCGCCCGCGCTGCGTCTCGACGCAGCGATCGAACAACGGGGGTATCACCCCATTGCGCGCCTGGAGGTGAGCCATGGGTAAGTCAGTTGTCATCATCGGCGCGCAATGGGGTGACGAAGGCAAGGGCAAGGTCGTCGACCTGCTGACCGACCGCGTGCAGGCGGTGGTGCGCTTCCAGGGTGGTCACAACGCCGGCCATACCCTCGTCATCAACGGCGTGAAAACGGCGTTGAACCTGATTCCGTCCGGCATCATGCGCCCGGGCGTGGCCTGCCTGATCGGCAACGGCGTGGTGCTGTCGCTGCCGGACCTGATCAAGGAAATCGAGAAGGTCGAGTCGACCGGCGCGTCGGTTCGCGACCGCCTGTTCATCTCCGAGGCGACGCCGCTGGTGCTGCCGGTGCATGCCCGCCTCGACCAGGCGCGCGAGCTGGCACGCGGCGAGAACAAGATCGGCACCACCGGCAAGGGTATCGGCCCGGCGTACGAGGACAAGGTGGCGCGTCGCGCAGTGCGCGTCGGCGATCTGTTCCATCGTGAGCAGCTGGCGGCGAAGCTTGGTGAGCTGCTCGGCTATCACAACTTCGTCCTGCAGAATTTCTACAAAGAGGAGCCGGTCGACTTCCAGGCAACGCTGGACGCGCTGCTCGGCTATGCCGAGATCGTGCGACCGATGGTCGCCGACGTCACCGAGTTGCTGCGCGTGCACCTGAAGCGTGGCGACAACGTACTGTTCGAAGGCGCACAGGGCGCGCTGCTCGACGTCGACCACGGTACTTACCCGTTCGTGACTTCGTCGAACACCACGTCCGGCGGCGCTGCCACCGGTACCGGTGTCGGCCCGCGCCAGCTCGACTACGTGCTCGGCATCGTCAAGGCGTATGCAACACGTGTCGGTTCCGGCCCGTTCCCGACCGAGCTGGTCGACGACATCGGCCAGCAGATTCGCGACAAGGGCGCCGAGTACGGCACCGTCACCAAGCGTCCGCGCCGTTGCGGTTGGTTCGACGCGGTCGCCGCGCGTCGCTCGATCTTCAACAACAGCGTCACCGGCCTGTGCGTGACCAAGCTCGACGTGCTCGACGATCTCGACGCGATCCGCATCTGTACCGGTTACAAGGTCGACGGCAAGCCGGTGGAAGTGCCGCCGATCGGCGCCGAGGGCTTCGCCAAGGTCGAGCCGATCTACGAGGAGCTGCCGGGCTGGAAGTCGAACACTTTCGGCATCAAGCGCTACGAGGATCTGCCGGAAGCGGCGCGCACCTATCTCAAGCGCATCGCCGAAGTGACCGAGACCGAGGTGGCAATCATCTCGACCGGTCCGGACCGCGATCACACCATGGTGCTGCACAACCCGTTCGACTGACGTCGAGCAGCTTGTGGCGGGCGAAGGCCGCTTCCGGAGACGGAGGCGGTCTTCGTCGTTTCAGGGCTGCCAGGGCAGGTGGTCGAGGTCGACGTTGCCGCCGGTGACGATGATGCCGACGCGTTGACCGGCCAGGCCGAGCCGCTCGCGGTGCTCGAGCAGCGCGGCGACCGGCACGGCACTGCTCGGTTCGATGACGATCTTGAGGATTTCCCAGACCAGGCGCATCGCCTGCACGATGCCGGCTTCGCTGACGGTGACGAAGTCGTCGAGCAGTGCGCGCAGGATGGTGAAGTTGTGCGCGCCGAGCATCGTGCGCAGGCCGTCGGCGATCGTATTTGGCACGGCGTCGGTGACGCGCGCGCCACTGCGCCACGAGCGGAACGCATCGTCGGCCTGCGCCGGCTCGGTGGCGACGATGCGGATGTCGGGTTTGAGGTGGCGTGCGGCAATCGCGGTTCCCGCCATCAGGCCGCCGCCGCCGACCGGCGCCAAGATCGCATCGAGCTCGGGGGCGTCGTCCAGCAGTTCGAGCGCCGCCGTGCCCTGGCCGGCGATGATGCGCGGGTCGTCGTAGGGGTGAATGAGGGTCGCGCCGCTGTCGCGGACGATGGCGGCCGCGCCGGCTTCGCGCGCCGCCAGCGTCGGTGCACAGAACTGGATGTGGCCGCCGAGCCGGCGCACCGATTCGACCTTCGCGCGCGGCGCGTTGTCGGGCATGACGATATGCGCGGCAATGCCGCGATGGCGCGCGGCCAGGCAGAGTGCCGCGGCGTGATTACCTGACGAATGCGTAACGACCCCCCGCTGCGCCGCCTCGCTGGACAGCGAGAACACCGCGTTGTGCGCGCCGCGCGCCTTGAACGCGCCGATGCGCTGGAAGTTCTCGCACTTGAAGGCGGCACGCACGCCGAGCAGCGCGTCGAGCCGTTGTGAGTGCAGAACCGGCGTGCGGTGGACATACGGCTGAATGCGCGCAGCGGCGGCGAGCACATCGTCACCGCAGACCGGCAGACCATCGAAGGGCGCGGACAAGGCAGTCGTCCTCGGGGCAGGGGGCGGCAGTAGAGCGGCAGGCGGGCGCCGGCGTCAACGTCTCACCTCACCTGTACGGAGGAGGTTTGCCGGTGCGGCTGCCGCACCATAGGCCGGGGACGTGTAAAGACGCCGTCAGTGCGTCGGGGGAGCGCGGTGAACGGACGCAAATGGCTGGGCGGCGGACTGTGCGCCGCGACGATGCTGCTCGGCAGCACCGTGGCACTGGGGCAGGGTAGCAGCGAGACGGAGACGGTGGACGCGATTACGTTGCCGGCCGATGCGCCAGCGCCACTGCCCGCCGCCGCGCCGTCGGCGCCAGCGCTTGCGGAGATCATTGTCACTGCGCAAAAGCGTGCGGAACCGATTCAGAGGACGCCGATCTCGATGATGGCCTTCGACGCCGCCGCGCTCGCACAGCGCGGCATCGACGGCGTCGACAAGTTGCAGGGGCAGGTGCCGGGGCTGACGGTCGAGCCGTTCCCGACCAGCAGCTCGGCGCTGCGCCTGTTCATTCGCGGCGTCGGCGTGTTCGATGCGCAGGTCACGCAGGACCCGGCGGTCGGGGTCTATCTCGACGGCGTCTATATCGCGCGTTCGACCGGCTTGGCGCTCGAGGTTGCCGACCTCGAGCGCGTCGAAGTGCTCAAGGGACCGCAAGGCACACTGTACGGCCGCAACACCACCGGTGGCGCGATCAACCTGATTACCAAGAAGCCCGACCCGGGCGGCTTTTCGATCGTGACCGCCGGGACGGTCGGACAACGCGATCTGCTCAGCGCCAAGAGCACGATCAACGTGCCACTGAGGTCCGATGCCGCCATCAAGTTCGGGGTGCTTGCCAAGCGGCAGGACGGCGATGTCGAGAATGACGGCCCCGGCGGCGACTTCGGCGATCGCGATGCGCTGGGCCTGCGCTTCGACGCACGCTGGACGCCGCAGGACTGGCTGTGGCTCGACTACGGCTTCGACAGTACATATGTGAAGCAGTACGCCCCGATGACGCAGGCGGTCCTGCCGCCGGATTCCGACAAGGGCGCGGCCAATCTGATCAAGGGCTATGCGCAGATCAACACGGTCTACGCGTCGCAGCGTCTCGATCATCTGGCGACCGGTGCGCCGCTGGAGCCGTCGCGAACCCGCATCGACGGGCATGCCCTGAGCTTGACGATGCCCTTCGGCGATGCGTTTCAACTCAAGTACATCGGTGCTTATCGGACGCTCGATGATCGCTACTACAGCGACCTGGGCGGCGGCGCTGGCTCATTGGACTTTCGCCTCGATACCAATGCCTATGACGGGCCGGCTGCCACGGCCGCATATGGAGGGCCGACGCCGCTGGCGATTCCCGAGCTGCGTCAGCACCAGTGGTCGCACGAGTTGCAGATCAGCGGCGACTTGTTCGACCGCCAGCTCGACTACATCGTCGGCGGCTTCGTGTTCAGCGAGCATGCGCGCGATGCCACGCCGTACAGCCACGAATCGAGCTCCGGCATCCTGCCGGCGCAGGCGGCCTTGCTCTATCAGCGGTTTCCGCAGTTGATCGATGCGGTGGCGACGCTGGCGCTGCCGCGTGTGGTCACCTTCAACCTGCGTGACTATCGGGCCGACAATCGCGCCGCTGCGGCATTCGGACAGCTGACGTGGACGCCGCCGTGGTTGGACGAGCGCCTGCACCTGACGCTCGGTTACCGCTACTCGCACGATCGCCGCGAGGCGATCAAGACCTATCAGCAGGACAATTATCTGGAGGTGCAGGTCGCCGGCCTCGGCACCGCGCTACCGTTGAGCAGCGCCGAGGCCTTCGACCACGTGCGCGGCGAGCGCAGCTATTCCAACGGCTCGTACAGCGTCATCGGTGCCTATGATCTGCTGCCGGATGCACACCTGTACGCCAAATACGTCGAAGGCTATCGCAGCGGCGGCTTCAATCTGCGCGACCCACAGGTCTCCGGCGCGTCCGGGCCGGCATCCGATGGCACCGACTATGGCTACGGCTTCGAGGAAGGGTTTGCGCCCGAGTCTGCCGATTCGTCCGAGATCGGCATCAAAAGCGAGTGGTTCGGCCGGCGCCTGCGCCTGAATCTCGACGGGTTCTGGACGCGCTTTCGCGACATGCAAATCAATTTCCTGATTCCCGGCACGCTGGGTGACACCAAGGTCACCAACGCCGGCCGTGCGCGCATTCGCGGTATCGAGTTCGAGGGCATGCTGGCGGCGACCTCATGGCTGCAGCTGGCGCTGAACTACAGCTACCTCGATGCCAAGGTCCAGGAGGTGCGCGATGCGTCGGGCAACAACGTCGCCGACCAGTACCCATTTCCGTCGGCGCCGCGTCATTCCGGCACCGCCTCGGCCGACTACGTGTTCTACACCGCACCCTGGGGGCAACTGCGCGGCTCGACCGACTATCACTACACTGCGCGTCGCGATGGCGGCGGTATTCCCGGGCGCTCCGATCTGACGTATCTGCCGTCGTACGGCGTGCTCAATAGCCGCCTCGCGGCCGGCGACCTTGCGCTGGGGCGCGGGCGCTTGGACCTGGCGGTCTATGTGCGCAATCTGCTTGGCAAGGACTACATCACCGAGGCCGTTGCGCAATTGCCGCAGACCGATCGCGGGGTCCTGTGGGGTGAGCCGCGGACCTGGGGCGTCGAACTCAGTTACGCCTGGGATTGAGCTGGCCGGACGTCGGAAAACAAAAAGCCCCGCATGAAGCGGGGCTTTCAATTCGTGTTCGCTACAGCGAACCCGTATCATTTGGTGCCGAGAAGAGGACTCGAACCTCCACGGTGTTACCCGCCAGTACCTGAAACTGGTGCGTCTACCAATTCCGCCATCTCGGCTTTGTCACCGACTCAAGTAAAACTTGCGGTCGGCTTCAAGGGCGCGCATTGTGGCGACGCCAACTACCTTTGTCAATGAAAAAAACGAAGTCTAAAAACAATACCCGCAGCGGCCGCCGCGCCGAATCCCCCGACGCCGACTGGATGTCCAAGGACGCCGAGTTCGCGCAGGAGCAAACGCGCTACGCCGATCCCATTCCCAGCCGTAATCTGATTCTCGATACCCTGGCCGACCACGAAGGCCCGCTGACGCTCGACGAGCTGATCGGCGCCTTTGGGCTTGGCAAGCTGTCACAGCAGGAAGCCCTGTCCAAGCGCCTGGTGGCGATGGTTCGCGACGGCCAGCTGATGCAAAACCGTCGCGGGGCCTACGGCCCGGTCACGGAAATGAACTTGATTGCCGGGTCGGTGCAAGCGCACCGCGACGGCTTCGGCTTCCTGATTCCCGATGCAGGTGGCAAGGACGTGTTCCTGTCGCCGCGCCAGATGCGTTCGTTGATGAACGGCGACCGGGTGCTGGTGCGCGTGGTCGGTACCGACTACAAGGGCCGGCCGGAAGGCGTGGTCGCCGAGGTCATCGAGCGCGTCAGCCGCAGCGTGGTCGGCCGCCTGCACACCGAGCGCGGCGTTTCCTACGTGATCCCGGACAATCCGCGCGTGCAGCAGGATCTGCTGATTCCGGCCGACGACCTGGCCGGTGCACGGCACGGACAGATGGTGGTCGCCGAGATCGTGCAGCCGCCGGGGCATCGGACACTGCCGGTCGGGCGCATTACCGAAATCCTCGGCGAGCATCTGGCGCCGGGTATGGAGATCGAAGCGTCGATACGCGCACACAGCCTGCCCAATGAATGGCCGGACGCCGTCGTGCGCGAGGCCGCGCAGATTCCGGATACCGTCCTGCCGGAGCAGTACGCGGGCCGTGAGGATTTGCGCAAGCTGCCGCTGGTGACGATCGACGGCGCCGACGCGCGCGATTTCGACGATGCCGTCCACGCCAAGCGCGAGCGCAAGGGTTGGACCTTGTGGGTCGCGATTGCCGACGTTTCGGCCTACGTCAAACCGGAGGCGCCGCTCGACAAGGAAGCCTTCCGTCGCGGCAACTCGGTTTATTTCCCGCAGCGCGTCATTCCGATGCTGCCGGAGAAGCTGTCGAACGGCTTGTGCTCGCTGAACCCCGACGTCGAGCGCTTGTGCATGGTCTGCGAAATGCGCGTGATGCCGGACGGCGAGGTCGCCAAGTCGCGCTTCTACGAAGCGGTGATGCGCAGCCACGCGCGGCTGATCTATGAAGACGTCGCCGAAATGTTGGAACAGCCGGACGGCGAGAAGGCGCAGGCGCGTGCGGCGGTGCTGCCGCATCTGAAAACGCTCAGCGATGTGTTCGACGCGCTGTTCGCGGCGCGCGGCCGCCGCGGCGCGATCGATTTCGAGTCGACCGAAACCAAGATCGTGTTCTCCGACGAGCGCAAGATCGACCGGATCGTGCCGGTCAAGCGCAACCGCGCGCACCGCATGATCGAAGAGTGCATGGTCGCTGCCAACGTCGAGGCCGCCAAGTTCGTCGAGAAGGCCAAGGTGCCGACGCTGTACCGCGTCCACGAAAATCCGGACGCGATGAAGGTGGCGAGCTTGCGAGAGTTTTTGGCGCTCAAGGGCCTCAGCCTCGGCGGCGGCGACAAGCCGCAGGCCGGCGACTTTGCGCTGGTGCTGGAGCAGGCGCGGACGCGGCCGGACATCACGCTGATCCAGACCGTGTTGCTGCGTACGCTGATGCAGGCCCGCTACAGTCCGGTCAATGTCGGCCACTTCGGTCTGGCGCTGACGCATTACGCACACTTCACGTCGCCGATCCGTCGCTATCCCGATTTGTTGCTGCATCGCGCGATCAAGCATGCGTCGACCAAGCGCGGCCTGCTGCGCCGCCGGCCCAAGGACTTCCTCTATACGCAGGAACAGATGGAAGGCTTCGGTACGCATTGCTCGATGACCGAACGCCGCGCCGACGAGGCGACGCGCGAGGTCACGACCTGGCTCAAGTGCGAATACATCAGCCATCGCGTCGGTGAGGAGTTTGATGGGGTGGTCGCCAGCGTCGCGCCGTTCGGGCTGTTCGTCGAGCTGTCCGGGCTTTACGTCGACGGTCTGGTCCACGTTTCGACGCTGAAGAACGACTACTACGAGTTCGACGACCGCTCGCATCGCCTCAACGGTAGTCGTAGCGGCATGAGCTACGGTCTCGGCGATCGGCTGCGGGTCAAGCTGGTGCGCGTCAATCTCGATGAGCGCAAGATCGATCTGGAATTGCTGCAGCAGTTGTCGCGCGGCGCGCAGGCGCGCGGCGGTGCCGATGGCGCGGCCAAGAAGCGCACGGCTCGCGGCAAGGGACGTTCAGATGGAATTCAGCGCGCGCCCAGACAATCGGCCGAAAAGGACGCCCCGCGTTCCGCACGAAAGCCCAGGAAGCGCAAATGAAATACGCCCGAATCGCCATTGTCGCGGTCACCATCGCCACGCTGTCGGCGTGCGCCACCGATGATCCCAATCGTCGTGCCAAGACTGGCGCGGTCATTGGCGGCATTGCTGGCGCCGTGCTCGGCAACAACGTCAGTCATGCGACGGGCGCGCCGTATGTCGGGGCGGCGCTAGGCGCGTTGGCCGGCGGTGCGGTTGGCCATTACATGGACAACCAGAAGGCCGAACTGAATCGTCAGCTCGCCGAGGAGCAGCGCAACAAGGAACTGCAGGTCACGCAGCTGTCGGATGGCTCGTTGAAGGTCGGTATCGCCAGCGACGTCAGCTTCGATCTGAACAGTGCGCAGCTCAAGCCGCAGGCGCTCGATACCTACGGCAAGATCGCCGCGATCCTGAAGAATTACGACAAGACTGTCATCCACGTCGTCGGCCATACCGATACGACCGGCAGCGATGAATACAACATGCGACTGTCGGAATCGCGGGCCAATGCGGTCGCCACCTACCTCGAGGGGCAGGGCGTGCCGAGCCAGCGGGTCCGCACCGAAGGCCGTGGTGAGCGCGAGCTGCTGGTGAAGACGCCGGACAACACGCCGGAAGCACGGAACCGCCGCGTCGACATCGTCATCAAGCCGATCGTGCAGGGCAACGAACAGGCTGCCTGGGCGCCGCCGCCTTATCTCGGCAGCTGATCGCACCTCGCCGAAGCGAAAAAGCCCCGCAGCTGCGGGGCTTTTTCGTTCATGCCGGCCCGCGATTCTGGGACAATACCTGCTGATCACAAACAAGGACGCGAGACGCTCGTGGCGAAATCGACACTGATCGGCGGTTTTCATGCGGTAACGGCAGCGCTGGAAGATGCGCACGACAAGCCGTTCGAGATTCTGCTGGCGGCGACCCGCAACGACGAACGCTCCAAGCGCGTGCAGGCCTTGGCGCGTCAACACGGCGTGCGGCTGCGCACCGTGCCGCGCGACGAGCTGGACCTCAAGGCGCCGGAGCTGCGCCATCAGGGCGTGCTCGCCTATGTGCCGGAAAAGGCCTTCGATGCCGAAGATGCGCTCTACCAGCCGGCCGAGCCGGGCCGCTGGTTTCTGGCGCTCGATGGCGTACAGGATCCGCACAATCTCGGCGCCTGCCTGCGTACCGCCGAAGCGGTCGGCGTTGCGGCGGTCATCATTCCCAAGGACCGGGCCGCCAGCCTCACTGCCGCCGCGCGTGCCGCCGCTGCCGGCAGCGCCGAGCGCGTGCCGCTGATCGCGGTGACCAATCTGACGCGCACGTTGGAGCGGCTCAAGGAACTGGGCTACTGGACGACCGGCCTGGCCGGCGAGGCCACCGACACGCTTTACGATGTCGACTTCACCGGACCGACCGTGCTGGTGATGGGCGCCGAGGGCGAGGGGCTGCGGCGCCTGACGCGCGAAACCTGCGACCGTCTCGTGAAAATCCCGATGCAGGGCAAGACCGAAAGTCTCAATGTCTCGGTGGCCACCGCCGTCTGCCTCTACGAGGCCTACCGCCAGCGCCGCCCGGCGCCGCGAAAGCAAAAGCGCTAGAAGCCGAAACCGCAGATTACGCAGATTAAAAGCGATGAAGGCGCGCAGGTATGATCTGCGTCATCTGCGAAATCTGCGGTTTTAAACGCTTTTTCGTTGCTTCGGGGCCCGGACTGCCATAGAATGCGCGCCCTCGTGCCGCTTGCGGTGCGGGATTCACTTGCTCCACCGGTCGGTCACCGTCGTGATCGGGTGGGGAGCCGCAGATAGAAATATCCGCGTCCACAAGGAGTTACGATGCGACATTACGAAATCGTCGTCATGGTGCACCCGGACCAGAGCGAACAGGTCCCGGCCATGATTGAACGCTACAGCAACATGATTCAGGCCGGCGGTGGCACCGTGCACCGTCTGGAAGACTGGGGCCGCCGTCAGCTGGCGTACCCGATCGCCAAGGCCCACAAGGCGCACTACGTGCTGATGAACGCCGAGCTCAGCAACGAAACGCTGGACGAGCTCGAAAACGCGTTCAAGTTCAACGACGCCGTCATCCGCAAGCTGGTGATCCGTACCGAAGAAGCCGTGACCGATCAGTCGCCGCTGTTCAAGGCGCCGGAAGAAGAGAAGAAGCCGGGCGAGTTCCGCACGCGCGGTTCGGATGCGGACGGTGAGAACGCCGCCGAAGAGACCAACGCCGAGGAAGGAGCATAAGCCATGGCTCAGCATTTCTACCGTCGCAAGAAGTCCTGCCGTTTCAGCTCGGAAAACGCGCCGAAGATCGATTACAAGGATCTGGCGATGCTCAAGGGCTACGTCGGCGAGAACGGCAAGATCGTTCCGGCCCGTATCACTGGCACCCGCACGCGCTACCAGCGTGAGCTGGCGCTGGCGATCAAGCGCGCGCGTTTCCTGGCGCTGCTGCCGTACACCGACAAGCACGTCTAAGGGAGGCAGACCATGGAAGTGATTCTGCTCGAAAAGATCAAGAAGCTGGGCGACCTGGGCGAGACCGTCAAGGTCAAGCCGGGCTTTGGCCGCAACTACCTGCTGCCGCAGGGCAAGGCGCTGCCGGCGACCGCCGCCAACGTCAAGGTGTTCGAAGCGCGCAAGGCGGAGCTGGTCAAGAAGGCCAGCGAGAGCGTCAACGCTGCCAAGATTCGTGCCGAGAAGATCGCCGGCCAGACGCTGACGATCAAGGCGCTGGCTTCGGAAGAAGGCAAGCTCTACGGTTCGGTCGGCGTTGCCGAAGTGCTCGATGCGGCGACGGCCCTGGGCCTGGACCTGCACCGGAACGAGCTGGAGATCGTCGGCGGCCCGATCCGTGCGGTTGGTAGCTACAGCGTCGCCGTGCATCTGCACAGCGAAGTCGAGACCAGCGTGACCGTCGTCGTCGAGGAAAGCCGCAGCGCTGCCTGAGGCTCGGTCCTTCGCGACTGATGTGCAACCGGCCCGCCTCGTGCGGGCCGGTTCGTTTTTGCCCCGCGAAAAATGCCGGGCCGGCGGCTCCCGCGCCGCCCCGAATTCGCAGATAATCGAGCGCCGATGAGCACCCCTTTGAAACTTCAGCAGCAGCCGAAGGCGCCGCCGTATTCGGTGGAGGCCGAGCAGTCCGTACTCGGCGGTCTGATGCTGGAAAACCGGCATTGGGACGATCTCGCCGACAAGCTCAGTGCCGACGATTTCTATCGCGAGGATCATCGCCTGATCTTCGAGGCGATCGCGGAGCTGGCGTCCAGCCACAAACCCTGCGATTTCATCACGCTGTCCGAGCATCTGAAGGCGCACGGCAAGCTCGAGGACGCCGGCGGCCTGGCCTATCTCGGCACGCTGGCCAACGACACGCCGAGCGCGGCGAACGTGATGGCCTATGCCGAGATCGTCCGCGAGCGGGCGGTGCTGCGTTCTCTCGTCGCGGTCGGCGGCGAGATCGCCGAGCTGGGCTACCGGCCCGAGGGGCGCGAATACGCCGAATTGCTCGACATGGCCGAGCAGCAGGTGTTCCGCCTGCGCGCCAAGGCCGACCGCGCCAAGAACGATTACTACGCGATGCCGCTGCTCATGGAGCAGATCGAGCAGAAGATAGAGTTCTTGCGCAGCAACCAAGGTCAGCTGGCTGGCCTGCCGACCGGCTTCAACGATCTCGACGACAAGACCACGGGCTTCCACGCGGGTGATCTGGTGATCGTCGCCGGTCGTCCGTCGATGGGTAAGACGACGTTCGCGCTGAACATCGCCGAGCACGCGGTGATGTACGAAAAGAAGCCGGCGTTGGTGTTCAGCATGGAAATGCCGGCCGAGCAGCTGGCGATTCGTATGCTGTCGTCGTTCGCACGCATTCCGATGGGTAAGCTGCGCGCCGGCGACCTCGATGATCGCGACATGGATCGCCTGGTCTCGCAGAGCGGCATCCTGCGCGAGGCGCCGCTGTATATCGATGAAACCGGCGCAATGTCGCCGCTCGACGTGCGCGCGCGCGCGCGCCGCGTCAAGGCGCGCCACGGCCTGGGCCTGATTGTCGTGGACTACATCCAGCTGATGCAGGTGCCCGGCACCAAGGACAACCGAACCGGCGAAATTGCCGAGATCTCGCGTAGCCTCAAGGCGCTGGCCAAGGAGCTGGAAGTGCCGGTGATCGCGCTGTCGCAGCTCAACCGCGGTGTCGAGCAGCGCGACAACAAGCGTCCGCGCATGTCCGACCTTCGCGAATCCGGCGGTATCGAGCAGGACGCCGACTTGTGCCTGTTCATTTATCGCGACGAGGTCTACAACCGCGAGTCGCCGGACAAGGGCACGGCGGAAATCATCATCGCCAAGCAGCGTAACGGCCCGCTCGGCGTCGTGAAGACCGCCTTCCTCGGCGAGTTCACGCGCTTCGAGAATCTGGCGCAGGGCTACGACAGCTTCGATCCGGGCGAATGATCCCGCGCGTTACCGCTACCGTCGATCTGGCCGCGATCCAGCACAATCTGCACGTCGTGCGCGGTCTGGCGCCACGTTCGCGGATCATGGCGGCGGTCAAGGCCGATGCCTACGGTCACGGCGCGGTTCCCGTCGCACGGGCGCTGGAAGCCGCCGGCGTCGATGCCTTGGCGGTGGCCTGCCTCGAAGAGGCAATGGAATTGCGCCAGTCGCATGTCATCGCGCCGATCGCCTTGCTCGAAGGTGTGATCTCCAGCGAGGAAGCGGCGCTGGCGGTCTACGAGCGCCTGCAGATCGTCGTCCACGATCATTGGCAGCTGGCGCTGCTCGAAGCTCTACCGGCCAGCGCCCAGCTGTCGCTGTGGTTCAAGCTCGACAGCGGCATGCACCGCCTCGGCTTTCCGTTGGCCGACGTGCCGAGGCTGGCCGAGACGCTACGCCGGCACCCGAACTGGAAGCTGGAAGGCTGGATGACGCATCTGGCCTGCGCCGACGAGCCCGATAGCGACGTCACACCCGCGCAGATCGCGCGCTTCGACGCGGCGTTGGCGCAGACCACGGGGCCGCGTTCGATCGCCAATTCGGCCGGCATCATCGCCTGGCCGCAGGCACGCCGCGATTGGGTGCGGCCGGGTCTGGCGATTTACGGATGCTCGCCGCTGGCCACGCACAGCGCCGCGAGTCTCGGTTTGCGCCCGGCGATGACGCTGGAAAGCCGGCTGATCGCCGTCCGCGAGTTCGATGCCGGCGAAAAGATCGGCTACGGCGGCACCTACGTCTGCCCGCAGCGCATGCCAATAGGGGTGGTGGCGATTGGTTATGCCGATGGCATCCATCGCGCATTCGCCAATGGTACGCCGGTGATCGTCAATGGACGTCGGGTACCATTGGCCGGCCGCGTCTCGATGGACATGATTACCGTCGATTTGCGTGGTGCGCCTGATGCACGCGTTGGCGATGCCGCACGACTCTGGGGCGCGGATCTACCGGCCGAAGAAGTCGCCGGCCACGCCGGAACCCTGGCTTACGAGCTGTTCTGCGGCCTGACGCAGCGCGTGCATTTTCGGCATCTGCCGGCGCCGGCCGCAGCGCTGCGCTCAGTGAATCGAGGGGTCTAGCATCCGCAGCGAATCAGCCAGATTGGTTTGCCCGGTCTGCTGAAGCTGCTCTTGCGTGTAGACGCGGCCACTGACGTCGAGGCACTCGCCATTCTTCGGCTTGATGCGGCTGCCGGTTTGCTCGATGCAGTTGACCGGCTGGGACTTTTTATCGGCCGTCACGGTCGACTTGGCATCATTGCCGGCGGCAAAAGCCGGTGCGGCGACGCCCGCGGCGAGCGTGGCGGCAATGAGCATGCGGGGGAGGTTCATGACCGTCTCCGTAAGCGGAATCACGATTTCATTATGCGCCCGCCGCGAGCGCATGCAAGTAACAGCCCGTAAGTTTACGTAAGGCTGAACCGCATCTGAGTGCCGAGCAGTTCGATGGTGTCGCCGTCGTTGAGGCGGCGTGCCTGCAAGGTGATTTCCTGGCCATTGACGAGCGCGCGGCGGGTCTCGCCGCCACCGCCGACGTGGACGATGTAATAGCCGTCGGCGCGGCGCGTGATTGCAGCGACCTGGACGCCGGGCTTGCCGATCGTCGTCAGCGCCTTGGCCAGATCCAGGGTCTTGCCGAGATTTGGTCCGCTGACCACGTTCAAGGTGCCGAGCTGTGGCTTGGCCGGTGCCGCGGGCGGCGGGGGCGCCGGCGGCGGAGCGGCGCGGATCACCGGATCCGGGCGCAGTACCAGCGTCTGCTCGAGTTCTTCGCCGAGCGGGTTCTGTGACTGATAGTGCAGGGTATTGCGGCCGATGGTGACGATGTCGCCATGGCTCAGCGGATGCTTGTCGATGCGCCGGCCATTGACCTGCGTGCCGTTGGTCGAGCCCAGATCCTCGAGGAACGAATCGCCGAGCACGGTGATGATCAGCGCGTGGCGGCCGGACACGGCCTTGTCGCCGAGCACGATGTCGTTGTCGGGATGACGACCGACGCTGGTGCGTTCCTTTTCCAGCGTGAATTCGCGGATCTGGCCGTTGCCGTCCGTGACGATCAGTGTGCCCATTCGGTTTGCTTCAGATCCATTGCTTCAGACGTTCGTACCAGCGACGTCCACGCGCGAATGACGCGTCGGCGCGCACCAGTACGACCGAGATATTGTCCTTGCCGCCCGCTGCGTTGGCGAGCTCGATAAGTCGCTGCGCGGCGGTTTCGAGGTTGCGAGTGTAACGCTGCAAGGTGGCGCTGATCGTTTCGTCGTCGATCATGTCGGTCAGGCCATCCGAGCACAGCAGCAGCAGGTCGTCGACTTCGACCGCGTCCTCGATCAGGTCGACCTCGACGTCGTCCTCGACGCCGAGGGCGCGCGTGACGATATTGCGCCGCACCAGACGTGCAGCCTCTTCGCGCGAATAGTGTCCGCGCTCGACCAGCTCTTCGAGCAGGGAATGGTCACGGGTCAGCTGTTCGAGCGTGCCGTGGCGCAGGCGATAGAGGCGCGAATCACCGACATAGGCGATCGCGATGCGGTCGTCGTGCAGCGCGGCGGCGACGAGGGTGGTGCCCATGCCGGCACACTGCGGTTGCGCGTCGGCAACCTGCTGGATGGTCGTGTGCGCCATCTGCACGGCGCTGCGCAGCGCCAGACCCTCGACGCTGTGGCCGCTGGCGCTGTCGATGTCGCCCAGCCGCAGCGTTGGCCACTGGCGACGCGCCACGTCGATGACCGTCGTCACCGCGATGCGGCTGGCGATTTCGCCGGCGTTGTAGCCGCCCATGCCATCGGCAAGCACCACCAGCCCAAGCTCGGCGTCCTCGCCGATCGTGTCTTCGTTGTTGCTGCGCACGCGGCCGGGATCGGTCAGCAGCGCGGTGCGGATCTTGTCCTTGATCGACATGGCGTCAGCTTGCCAGAGCGTTGAGCAGGGCGCGCAGGTCACGTGCGAGTTCGGTGCCGCGCGCGTAGCGGGCGTCCGGTGACTTCTGCAGCGCGCGATCGATGATCGTGCCGAGCGCGGCCGGCAGGCCCGGCCGCGCGGTGCGCAGCGGGGTATGCGGCTCGTTGGCGATCTTGAACATCAGCGTCGCCATCGATTCGGCCTGGAAGGGCAGCACGCCGGTCAGGAACTGGTACAGCGACACGCCCAGCGAGAACAGATCGGAGCGGCCGTCGACGTGCTGGCCGGCCAGCTGCTCGGGGGACATATAGCTCGGCGTGCCGAGCACCATGCCGGTCTTGGTCTTGCTCGAATCGGTGATGCGGGCGATGCCGAAATCCATCAGCTTCACGCTGCGCGTCTCGTCGACCAGCATCATGTTGCCGGGCTTGATGTCGCGGTGAACGATGCCGTTGGCGTGCGCATAGTCCAGCGCTTCCGCGGCGTCGGCGACGATGCGCAGCGCGTCCGGCAGCGGCAGCAGACTATTGGCGCGCGTGTGGCGCGTCAGATCGATGCCTTTGACGAACTCCATGGCGATGTAGGCCAGGTCGTGGTCCTCGCCGGCATCGTAGATGGCGACGATATGCGGATGCGCGAGGCGCCCGGCGGTTTCCGCTTCACGGAAGAATCGCGCCTTGACCGCTGCCAGTTCGTCCGGTTCGAACTCTTGCGACAGTGCCATGGTCTTGATCGCGACCAGACGGCCGATCTTCGGATCGCGGCCGACATAGACCACGCCCATCGCGCCCTTACCGAGCTCGCGTTCGACCTGGTAACGACCGAGCATCGGCTTTTCGACCTTGTGCGCGGCGTCGAGCACCAGGGTGCCGCCGGCATGCGCGGTTGCGCCAGGGCCGCCCAGAATGACGGTTTCCGCCAGCTTGCGTGCGCGCGGCAGTTTTTCCTGGACGTCGCGGAAATTCGGCTTGTGGCTGGAGATGAACTGATAGGCCGACTCGGCCTTGTTGAATTGACGGCGGCGCTCGAAGTCTAGGGCGAGGTTGTAGACCAGTTCCAGCAGTCGGTCGTCGACGGGCCGCACGCGGCGGAACTTGTCGAACGCCATGTCGAGCTGACCCTGCCCCTGAAACGCGAGGCCGAGCATGCGCTCCGATTCGCCGGCGTCGCTGGTCGTGGCCACCGCTTGCGAGCGCGGGCGACGCATGCTGCGGCGCACCGCCATCAGCAGATGACCGCAGATCAGGAACAACACGGCTGCACCCAGTTGCAGCCACAAGCCGGGGCCGACCAGCAGCGCGTACTCGGCCCCGATCAGCGCAGTCCCGATGATCAAGGTGGTGATCAGCGTCAGCGCCGTGTGCCGACGTGGCACCACGGTGGTGATATACGCCAGCAGCAGGGCGTAGATGCCGAGCTCTGCCCAGAGCGCCCAGGCGGGGCGCTGCAGGCTGTCGTCCTGCAGCAGACTCGACACCTCATGTGCGAGCAACAGCACGGTCGGCAGCGCCGCCGCGACGGGCGTCGCGTAACGGCTGCCGGTATCGGCGGCAGCCATGCCGAGCAGGACGATGCGGTCCCGGTAACGGTCCGATGCCCCTTTGCCGGCAAGCACGTCGGCCGCGCTGTCGATGACGAACGGTGCTTTGCCGTCACGGACGGCGTAGAACTGCGGGTAAGTGCGCAGGTCGGCGGTGGTCGGGATCAAATGCTCGCCGAGGCGGATGCCATGGCCGGGGTCGATGCGGATCGCATCGGCCGCAAGCCCGAGCGCGTGGGCTGCAATCTGCAAGGCCATTGACGGGTAGTCGGCGCCGTCATAGCGGACCACGAGCGCCTCGTCACGGACCACGCCGTCACGATCCGGTCGCGGCGTCAGATGGCCGACCGCGAGTGCGGCGCTGCCGAGCGTCGCGATCGGTGTTTGTGCGGCGCGGGCCATGGTGGGCAACGGACTGCGTTGGTGCGTGTCGGTGCGCGCGTCGGCGGCTAACGCGTCGCGCTGCATGTAGTCCGGCATCGGCGTCTCGGGGCGGCCCTGCGGCGTCCCGAGTTCGAAGCGCATCGGCAGGATGACGTGGTCGGCCGCCAGCGATGCGGCGAGCGTCGCGTCGGCCGTCGTGCCGTCGCGGGTGCTGGCCTGAATGCGGGCGGTGAGACCGCTGATCAGGTCCTTGTAGTCGCGCGCCAGCGTCGACTCGCGATAGTGCTTGGCGATCGGGGCGAGTTGGCGATCGCGTTGTGCCGCGCTGTCGAGCAGCGTGCGGATCGCATCGATCTCGGCGGGAATCTTCTGCGTCAACGGCGAGCGGCCGAGGTCGTCGGCCAGCGCGCGCAGCGCTTTGGCGCCGCCCCCGGCGTCCGGGTCCAGATACAGCGCAGTACTGGCGACCAGCATCGCGCCCTGCGCATGCAAGCGGTCGATCAGCTGAGCTTGCAGCGGGCGCGGCCAGGGCCAGGGGCCGTAGCGGCGCAGCGCCTCGTCGTCGATGGTGACGACGCTGATTTGCGGCGCCGGCGCACGCACACGCTGCCGCAGGCCGACGTCGTAAACGCGGCCCTCCAGCAACTGCACACGATCGGCGAAAATGCCGTATGCCAGGGCGGCGAACACGATGGCGAACAACAGCGCCACGAATCCGTCCCGGCTCCCTCGTTTTTCGGTCAACTCCCGGTCCCCCGACCTGCGAGCGGCGATACTAGCGGTTCGCGTGGTCGCTGTGCGTGGCAATGGCTACGGCGGCGGCACGCAACGGTTGCGACACGCCGGCCGCTTGTGGCCATTCAAAGAAGATTCGTAACGTATATCGCATGGCGAAGGCAAAAACCCAATACGTCTGTCAGAGCTGCGGCGGCATCAGCCCCAAATGGGTGGGGCAGTGCCCGGATTGCGGCGCCTGGAATACCCTGAGCGAGACCGTCGCCAGTGCCGCCAGCGCAAGGCCGCGCGGCGGCGGCATCAGCGGCACGGCGTCCGGCCGCATCCAGCGCCTCGACGAGGTGGAACTGCGCGAGGAGCCTCGCGCCGCAACCGGCTTGCCGGAGATGGACCGCGTGCTCGGCGGCGGCATCGTGCCCGGCGCCGTCATCCTGATCGGCGGCGACCCGGGCATTGGCAAGTCGACGCTGCTGCTGCAGATGCTCGCGCAAGTCCAGGAGCAAGAGCGCCTGCCAACGCTGTACGTGACCGGCGAAGAATCGCTGACGCAGGTGCATCTGCGCGCCAAGCGGCTGGGGCTGACGCGGCTCGATTTGCCGGTGCTCGCCGAAACCGGCGTCGAGGCGATCGTCGCGCAGCTGCAGTTACAGAAACCGGGCTTGGTCGTCATCGACTCGATCCAGACGCTCTATACCGAGGCGCTCGACTCGGCGCCCGGCTCGGTCTCGCAGCTGCGTGAATGCGCGGCGCAGCTGGTGCGTTTTGCGAAGTCCTCGCAGACCGCCGTGGTGCTGGTGGGGCACGTGACCAAGGAAGGCGCGATCGCCGGGCCGCGCGTGCTCGAGCACATGGTCGACACCGTGCTCTATTTCGAGCACGACCCGGGCTCGCGTTTCCGCATCATCCGCGCGGTCAAGAACCGTTTCGGTGCCGTCAACGAACTCGGCGTGTTTGCGATGACCGACGGCGGCCTCAAGGAAGTCAGCAATCCTTCGGCGCTGTTCCTGTCGCGACACGGCGGGCCGGTGCCGGGCAGCGTCATCACCGTCACCCGCCAGGGCAGTCGGCCGATGCTGGTCGAGGTGCAAGCCTTGGTCGACCAGTCGACGATCGGCAACCCACGGCGCGTGACGCTCGGCCTCGAAGGCAATCGACTCAACATGTTGCTGGCGGTGCTGCACCGCCATGGCGGCATCTCGCTCGGCGATCAGGACGTGTTCGCCAATGTCGTCGGCGGCATCCGCATTCAGGAGCCGGCGGCTGACCTGCCGCTGCTGCTGGCGGCGCTGTCGAGCCTGCGCAGCCGGCCGGTGCCGGGCGACTGGGTGGTATTCGGCGAAATCGGTCTGGCTGGCGAAGTGCGACCGGTCGCCGGCGGTGAGGAGCGTTTGATCGAGGCCGCCAAGCAGGGCTTCAAGCGCGCCATCGTACCGGAAGCCAACAAGCCGCGGCGTGGCACCAAACTCGATATCGACGTGCTGGCGATCTCGCGCCTCGACGAGGCGCTGTCACAGATCTGAGCGAATTCGCGACCGGGGTCAGGCGGCGGCGCGTGCGCGCGTCTTGCTGCCTGGCGTTGGCGGCCAGATGCGCGCCGACTTGATGACGTTGGCGCGCGCATCGGTGATTTCCAGCGTGTAACCGTCGATGCTGACCGATGCACCGGTCTGCGGCAGCGCCTCCAGCTGTTCGAGGACCAGGCCGTTGATGGTCTTCGGTCCCTTGGTCGGCAGCCGCCAGTTCAGATTGCGGTTGAGGCTGCGCACCGTCACCGAGCCGGATACGCGGTACGAACCGTCGGGGTCGGCGTAAACGTTCTTGATGCGCGTCGCCGGATCCGAGGTGAATTCGCCGACCACTTCTTCGAGGATGTCCTCGAGCGTGATCAGGCCCTGGATGTCGCCGTACTCGTCGACGACGAAGCCGACACGGCGCTTCTGATTCTGGAAGTTCAACAGCTGCTGGTTCAACGGCGTGCCTTCCGGGACGAAGTACGGCTCGGACGCCAGCGCCAGCAGGCTTTCGGTGTCGAGCTTGTCGTCGGCGGCGAGTTTGACCGCGCGACGCAGGTGCAGCACGCCCTTGAGGTGATCGATCGAGCCGTCGAAGACCGGCAGGCGCGTGTGCTGGCTGCCGATCACCGCCTCGCGAATGTGCTCGCGGTCGTCGGTGATGTCGATGCCGACGATTTCGTTGCGCGGCACCATGATGTCCTCGACGGTGGCCTTTTCGAGGTCGAGGATGGACAGCAGCATGCGCTGGTGGCGCTGCGGGATCATCGCGCCGGCTTCGAGCACCACGGTGCGCAGTTCCTCGGAACTCAGGCTGTGCTGCGCCGCGTCCTCGGGTGTGACACCGACCATGCGCAGCATGCCGTTGCTGACCAGGTTGACGGCCCAGACGAACGGAAAGAGCGGCAGGCGCAGGAACCAGAATACGTACGAAGCCGGCATCGCCACGCGTTCGGGATGCAGGGCGGCCAGGGTCTTGGGCGTGACTTCGGAGACGATCAACATGACCAGCGTCATCAGCGCCGTCGTCACCAGCACCGCCGTGCTATTCGTGAACATGCGTGTGGTGATCATCGCGACGATCGCCGCCGCCAGATTGTTGGAGAAGGTGTTGCCGAGCAGGATGGTGCCGATCAGCCGGTCGGGCCGGCGCAGCATGCGCCGCGCGTAGCGGGCCGGACGTTCACCGTTACGCGCCCGGGTCTGGAGGCGATACCGGTTGAGCGTCATCAGGGCCGTCTCGGACCCAGAGAAAAACGCGGAGATGAGCAGCAGGGCGATCAGCAGCCCGAACAGTACAGCTAGCGGTATGTCGTCCAAGAGCGCGGTCGAATGAGGCCGTGGCTTTTCCTTGTTATCGAAGCCGGCCCGGAGATGTCAACGGGGGACATGAAGTTTAGCGCTCAAGTCCAGTGTTTGCCGAGAATTTCTTCCAGGATCAACTTGCTGCCGAAGTACGCCAGGATCAGCATTGCGTAACCAGCGAGGGCCCAGCGGATCGCCGTGCGGCCGCGCCAGCCGTGACGGAAGCGCCCCCACAGCAGCGTGCCGAAGATCAGCCAGGCGGTGATCGACAGGATGGTCTTGTGCGCGAGGTGCTGCGCCATCCAGTTACGGATGAACCACATGCCGGAAATCAGCGTCAGCGACAACAGCACGAAGCCGATCGCGATCAGCTGGAACAGCAGGCGTTCCATGGTCTGTACCGGCGGCAGGGCGCGCGCCAGGTGGGTCAGCTGACTGCGATGCAGCAGCCGGTCCTGAACCGCGAGCAGAATGGACTGCACCGCGGCCAGCGTCAGCAGGCCGGCCGAGAACAGCGACAGGGCGATATGCAGCTGTACGTGCCAGTCGTCGACCATGATGTCGCCGGGCGGCGACGGCCAGATCACGACCGAGGTCGCGGCCACCGCGGCCAGCGGGTAGATCGCCACACCGAGGATGCGCAGCGGTTCGCGAAAGCACAGAACCCACAACAGCAGCGCCGACTGCCAGGCGAACAGCGATAGCGATTCGTTGAAGCCGATCGTGATGCGGCCACCGTGAAAGACATAAGTCGCCAGCACCGCGGCGTGCAGCAAAAGCGCCACGGGCGGCAGCAGACGCTCCAGAACCAGGTTCGGGCGCCGCCAGATGATCCAGGCCGTGATCAGATAGAGAAGGGCAGCGAATATCGTCGCAAACATGACGGCAGCATAGCATCGCGTCTGTCGTCGATCGCGGCCGTGCTAGCATCGGCGGACCTTTCGGATCGGAACGGCATGCGGATCAAAGTCCTGGGCTGCAGCGGCGGCGTCGGGCCGGGTTTGCGGACGACGAGCCTATTGCTCGACGACGAGATTCTGATCGACGCCGGCACCGGCGTCGGCGATCTGACGCTGGCGCAGCAGCAGCGCATCCGCCACGTGCTGCTGACGCACGCCCACCTTGATCACGTCTGCGGCCTGGCCTTCATGGCCGACAACCTGTTCGATCTGATCGAAGCGCCGATCGGCGTTCACGCCAGCCGCGAAACCCTGCAGACCTTGCGCCAGCACATCTTCAACTGGGAGATCTGGCCGGATTTCTCGAGGCTGCCGGACGAAGAATCGCCGCTGCTGCGCTGGCACGAGCTGGCAATGGAAGAGGTCATCGAACTCGGCGAGCGGCGCATCACGCCGTTTCGTGTACTGCACACGGTGCCCGCCAACGGTTATGTCATCGACGGGCGGCACGGGACGTTCGCGTTCACCGGCGACACCTATGCCGACGATGTGCTGTGGACCTTCCTCAACCGGCTGCCGCGCCTCGACAAGCTGATGATCGAGATTGCGTTCCCCGACCACGAAGCGGCGCTGGGCCATGCGTCCAAACACTTCACGCCGGCACTGCTCGGCGGCGAACTGCGCAAGCTCGACCACCGCCCCAAGCTGTATCTGACCCACCACAAGCCCGGCACCGAGGCGCAGATCGAGCGCGAGTGCCGCCAGGCGTTACGCGGTTACGACTACGTGCATCTGAAGCGTGGCGACACGATCTCGCTGAGCTGAATCCTGTACCGCTTCGATCGCGTGTGACCGCGGTCGGCGGCGGCCGTCTGCTGCGCGTGCGCCTCATTCGATTGGTGGTTGACAAAACCAAACTAATACCTTCTTAATACCATTGTCATACAGGTATTACGTGAGCGTCATCGTGCGCTCATCGCGGGAAGGGGGCGGTCATGACGGCACGCAACAGTGAATACGGCGCGTCGCGGCAGGTACAGGCCTGTCGTCGGCGTCCGATCGCGTGCGGGGTCGCGGTATCTCGTGGGGTCCTCTACCGGTGTGCGCCCGCGACAGCGGGCGCCGTGTTTCGTCACCGCAGCATCCGCCGCTTCGTCGGCGAACGTCACGTCATCGAAAACGCCGTCACTAGTATCGAGGTCTATTCCCATGCGTAAGCCATACCGAGATTATCGAGCAGTCCTCACTGTCGGCGTTTCCGCGCTGGCCCTGTACCCGGCCCTGAGCCGTGCCGAGCAGACGACGCCGGCAAGCGACAAGGCAGCGCCCGCCGATGCCGCATCGGACTCCAATGATTCGACGATCGCCGAGATCGTCGTTACCGGCATTCGCGCCAGCCTTGCCAAGTCTCTCGAGACCAAGCGCAACAACGACACGATTTCCGAAGCGCTGACGGCCGACGATATCGGCAAGTTCCCGAACACCAATGTCGCCGAGGCGATGGCGTTGATGCCGGGTGTGACCATCGATCGGCGCTTCGGCCAGGGCGAGCGCGTCAGCATCGACGGCACCGACCCGAGCCTGAACCTGACGCTGCTTGATGGGCATCCGGTCGCGCAGGCGATCTGGCTGTACGGCGAAACGCCGAACCGTGGCTTCGACCACACGCTGCTCGCACCGGAAATGCTGGGCAACCTGGAAGTCATCAAGTCATCCGAAGCGCGCCTGCCGGAAGGCAGTCTCGGCGGCACCGTGCTGCTGCATTCGCGCAAGCCGCTGGATCTCGACGCCAACACCTTCAGTGGCTCGGTCAGCTATGACTACAGCGACCAGGCCGACACCGGCCATCCCAGCGCGTCGATGCTGTACAGCTGGAAAAATGCCGGCAGCACTTTCGGTTTCGACGTCGCCGCGCAGCACTACGAGGAAGAGGTCAACCGCCAGGGTATCGAGGTCTTCGGCTATCACCCGGTCTCGTATTACGCGGCAAGCAATGCCAACGTCCAGGGGCAGGTCGACAACGGTGAACTCAACGCCGACGACATGGTGCCGGACGAAATCAACACCGCCTATTTCCAGCAGAAGCGCAAGCGCGACAGCGTGCTCGCGAACCTGCAGTTCGCGCCGATCGACAATCTCGATGTGAACCTGTCGGGTCTCTACATCAAGGAGAACTTCGACAACTACAACCAGTCGATGTACAACTTCATGAGCTGGAATTCGCAGTCGATCGGAGCCGTCACGCACTTCGATCGCGGTCCCAGCGGCGTCATCACCGGCGGTCATTCGGATGCCACCACCGATGCCGGTGTCGTCTATGACAACCAGCTACGTCAGTCGGAGGTCAAGACCAAGGGCGTCGATCTTGCCAGCACCTATCAGGGCGAAGGCTGGAGCCTGGGCGGCAAGCTCGGGGCGTCAAAGTCGGACAATCCGCACATCAGCCAGTATCTGCTCGAGCCGGTTTACCACGGCGGCTTTTCGTGGGACATCAACAAGGGCTTCGAATTCGACAAATCGGCCGAAGCGCATGACCCGGCGAATTGGGACGGGACCGGCTGGATGGGCAATAACGGCGTGTTCTCGTCGCACGCCAAGGACAAGTACGCACAGCTCGATTTCAGCAAGAAGTTCGACGGCTTCTTCCGCGAGTTGCTGGTCGGCGCGCGCTACAACCAGCACGACGAAGACTATGGTCTTTACGTCTACGGTGGCGTCAACAAGGGCACCCTGGCCGACGTCGGCACGATTGGCGAAACCAACACGCTCAACGAGTTCGACGTGTTCGAGGACTTCGCGCATCACGTACAGGTCGGCAAGCACAACATTGAGGACTGGATCGGTGCCAGCGATCTGGATTACGACAACCCGGATCCGGGCTCGACGCTCAATAACACCTGGGATCTGACGCAGAAGAACGCCGCCGGTTATGCGCAGCTGAACTTTGCCAACGAGTCGGTGCGCGGCAACATCGGCGTGCGCCAAGTGCACACCAAGACCGAGAGCGCCGCCTACGTCATTCCCAACAATGCGGCGCCAGTGCTGCCGGCGCCGGAAGGCTGGTGGCAGAGCCAGTCGAACACCAAGAACAACTTCCTGCCGTCGTTCAACATCGCCTGGGACGTCACCAACCAGATCGTGCTGCGCGGTGCGGCCGCCAAGGTCATCGCCTGGGCGCCATACAACCTGATGGTCAACCAGACCTTCCTCAACGACACGGTGCTGACCGGCAGCGGCGGCAACCCGGACATCGATCCGTACAAGTCGTACAACTACAACGTCTCGGCCGAGTGGTACTTCGCGCCGCAGTCGGTACTTGCGGTGTCCGGCTTCTACAAGGACGTGCAGAACTACATCTTCATCACGCCGGCGACCGAGCGTCATTACAACTCGATCAAGGACACCGATCCGGATTCGTGGCGTGCGATGGAGGGCTCCGGTGGCTGCACCGCGGACGGCTATTGCGACTACTCGATCTCGCGGCCGCACAACGAGGGCGGCGCGAAGATCTACGGCTACACCGTGTCGTATCAGCAGCCGTTCGGCGGCACCGGCCTCGGTCTGGCGGCGAACTATACCTTCGCCAAGGGCAAGACCGATGCCGGCACCAAGATGCCGTACCAGTCGCGCAATTCGCTGAGCGTCAGCCCGTACTACGAGAAGGGGCCGCTGAGCGCGCGCATCAACTACAACTATCGCAGCGACTATCTCGGCGCCGGGTACGTTGCTGGTGCGCAGCCGGCGACGACCGACAGCTATACCGATGTTTCCGCGTCGGTCGGCTGGGCATTCACCGAGAACGTCTCGATCTCCGTCGATGGCATGAACCTGCTCAACGAAAAGTACTTCCAGTACCAGGGTTCGAAGGACATGCCGGTGGCGCGTTATACGACCGGGCCACGTTACATGGCGGGCCTGCACGTCAAGTTCTGAAGCTCGGCGCCTGCAGAACGCGAAGGGGCCTGGCGTAGTCCAGGCCCTTTTGCGTGACGCACGGCAGACTTCACGGACAATGGCGCGAACACGGCGCACATCGGGAGAGGCGGCAATGTATCGCAGCGGTACGCGCGTCAAGACAGGGTGGTATCTGCTGTGCGCAGCTTGGGGCATCTGGATGATGCCGGCGTTGGCGTCCGCACCGGCGTTGTTGCCAGCGCCGGCGCAGCTGTCACTGCGCGACAATGCGGGATTGCCGCGCGCGGCGGCGGTGGAAATCGTCGCGCCGGCGAACGATGCGGCGGCGCAGCGCGTTGCGCAGTGGCTGCGCGGCGCGCTTCAGAAACAGATTGGCGTGACGCCGCACATCGTCGAGTCGGCGAGTGGACCGCATCTGTCGCTGATCTTGCGTGACGACGCCGGTGTCGATCACGCGTCGGGCTATGTAGTGGACGTCGATGCGCGCTGTGCATGTGTCGTGGCGCGCGACGAGGATGGGTTGTTTTACGGGGCCGTGACCCTGCTGCAATTGCTGACGCCGCAGGCCGGGTCGGGTGACGTTACCGTCCCGGCGCTGCATATCGTCGACTGGCCGCGCTTTCGCTGGCGTGGCGTCATGCTCGACGTTGCCCGGCACTATCTGCCGGTTGCCGATATCGAACGCCTGCTCGATGCCATGGCGCTGCACAAGCTCAATGTCTTTCACTGGCACCTGACGGACGATCAGGGCTGGCGCCTGCAGATCAAACGCTATCCGCAGTTGACCGATGTCGGTTCGTGGCGCACGGCGCCGCTGCCGGACGATCACGGCCGGCCGCAGCGCTACGGCGGCTATTACACGCAGGACGAGGTGCGCCAGATCGTCGCCTACGCGGCGGCGCGGCACATCACCGTGGTGCCGGAGCTCGACATGCCGGGACATGCGCAAGCGGCGGTCGCAGCACTGCCGTGGGTCGGGGTGCCGGGCATCGTGCGGCCAAGCGTGTCGCATGACTGGGGTGTACACCCGTATCTCTACGGCGTCGACGAGCGCACGTTCACGTTCATCGACAATGTGCTCGACGAAGTGATGGCGCTGTTTCCGTCGCGTTATATCCATGTCGGCGGCGACGAGGCGATCAAGGATCAATGGCAGGCATCGGCGGCGGTGCAGCAGCGTATGCACGCGCTGGGCATCGCCGACGCAAACGCCCTGCAGGCTTGGTTCATGGCTCGTATCGGCCGCTATCTGGATGCGCATGGCCGTCGCCTGATCGGCTGGGACGAAATCCTCGAAGGAGGCGTGCCCGCCGATGCAACGGTGATGTCATGGCGCGGCACTCAAGGTGCGATCGATGCCGCGCGAGCCGGGCACGACGTCGTCCTGTCACCGTCGCCGGCGCTGTATCTCGACAATCTAGAAAGTCGCCGCGGTGACGAGCCGGCGGGCCGCTTGATGCCGCAGACCCTTGAAGCGGTCTACGGCTTCGAGCCGGTGCCGGGGGTGCTCGATGCGCAGCAGGCGCGGCATGTGCTTGGCGCGCAGGCCAACTTGTGGACCGAGTACAAGACCTCGGCGCGCGATGTATTCGATGCCTTGTTTCCGCGCGTCAGTGCGCTGGCCGAGGTGGATTGGACGCCCGTCGCGGATCGCGACTGGTCGTCGTTCATTGCGCGTCTCCCGGCGCAGCTCGCGCGACTGCGCCGGCTCGGCGTGGTCGCGTCAGACACGGCATTCGCCCCGGTCATCGATGCAACGCCGATCGATGGCGGCCGTGCGCGCATCCGCCTGTCGACGCAGATCGATGGCGTGACCCTGCGCTATCGGCTGGTCGATACGACGCGGATGCACCCTTACACCGGGCCGTTCACCGTGTCGCTGCCGGCCACGATCAGTGCACAGGCGGTCGATGTGCACGGTGCGCCGCTGTCTGCGCCGCGCACCCGGCATGTCGATATTGCAGATGCGCGTACGCGCGACAACGCCGCGCTGCGGCCGTGCAATGCCGGTGGTGTGCCGCTGCGCGTGCCGATGCACGCCGACGATGCCGATGCCGGGCCGCGTTACAACGTCGAGTTGTTTGATCCGTGTGCGGTGTTTGTGGCGGCGCCGCTCGATGGCACGGCCGGCATCACGATCAATGCGGCGAGTCTGCCATGGAATTTCCAGCTCGCGCATGACGCCGCGTCGCGCGTGCAGCGGTCATCGCCACTGGCCCATGGCGATATCGAGGTGCGCCTGGACCATTGCGACGGGCCGCTGCTGGCGCGCATCGCCCTGCCGGCCGGTGCCGATCGGGCCGGGGTGCGTTATCGGGTGCGGGCGCGCTGGGCAGCGGCGGTGCAGGGTGATCACAATCTCTGTCTGCGCTTCGACGGTACGCCGGCATCGGTGCTGCCAGCCTTCGAAAGCGCGCGGCTCGATGTTGCGCCATGAGCGGTCGCCGCGTTGTGAGTGCAGCCCGTATGCTCCACGGAGCGCGATGCCGTTGCGTGACAAGGGCGTCACCCTCCATTGATGCTTGCAAGTGGTATTAGAAAGGTATTATAAAGGTCACAGTGATGCCGGCCAAAAAATCCAAACCGTCCCGCGATCCGCGACTGCAGGCCCTGATGCCCGGGGATGGCGACGCGACGCCGCGCTATCTGCAGCTCGCCCGCAAGCTCGCCGACGCGATTCAGGGCGGCTCGTGGAAGCCCGGTGATGCACTGCCGCCGGAACGCGTGCTCTGCGAGGAGCTGAAGATCTCGCGGGTCACGCTGCGCATGGCGCTCGACGCTGTCGAAGAGCAGGGCTTGATCGCGCGCCGTCAGGGCGCCGGTACGTTCGTCACTCGGCACATCGAGCACCCGCTGACCAGCCTGACCAGCTTCACCGACACGCTGCGACGCAAGGGCTACGAGCCGGGCACGCACTGGCTCGAGCGCCAGCTGCGACCCGCCAGTGCCGAAGAGATCATGCGCCTGGGCCTGTCGCCGCAGGCCGAGGTCAGCGCCCTGACGCGTCTGCGCAGTGCCGACGGCAAGGTCATCGCCTACGAGCGTTCGGTGCTGCCGCGCCGCGTGCTGCCCGACCCGCAGGCGGTCGGCGAGTCGCTGTACGGCTGGCTCGATGCGCATGGCATGCCGGTGGTGCGCGCGCTGCAGTATTTCCGCGCGGTCAACGTCGACAAGCGTCTCGCCGGCTTTCTCGAGATGAAGGAAGGCGCGGCAATCCTGCGCGTCATGCGTATCGGCTATGCCCGCGACGGCGTGGCGATCGAGTTGACCGACACCTATTGCCATGGCGACTACTACGACTTCGTCGCAGAGCTGAATCGATGAGTGCACATCACACCGCAGGACGGTATCTCACGCCACAGGGCTGGCGTCGCGGTGTGATCCACATCGAAGACGGTCGTATCGCGGTGCTCGATGGTGCGCCGGCGCCGACCGCGATCGACGGCGAATGGACGATCCTGCCGGGCTTTATCGATTTGCACGTGCACGGCGGCGGCGGCGCCGATGTGATGGACGGTGGCGACGCGTTCACGACGATCGCGCGCACGCATGCGCGGTACGGCACGACGTCGCTGTTGACGACGACGATGACGGCGCCGCGCGAGGAAATCGAAGCCGTGCTGGCGGCGATCGGCCGCCATGCCGCGGCGCCGCGGCCGACGGGCAGCGCGCGCGTGCTCGGCGTTCATCTGGAAGGGCCTTACATCAATCCGCAGAAGCTCGGTGCGCAGCCGGACTTCGCGACCACGGCGGCGCTCGAGGACCTCGAACGGCAGTGCGCAATGGCGCCGATCCGCGTGGTCACCATCGCCCCGGAGATTGCCGGGCATCTGGATGTTGTGCGTTTTCTCAGCGCACGCGGCATTCGTGCGCAGGTCGGCCACTCGGTTGGCACCTATGAGGATGGCGTGCGTGCGCTCGAACATGGCGCCAGCGGCTTCACGCACTTGTTCAATGCCATGACCGGTCTGCATCACCGCACGCCGGGCATCACCGGCGCGGCTTTCGCGCACGCCGACTACTGCGAACTGATTCCCGATCTGGTGCACGTCCACCCGGGCGCGATCCGTGCCGCACTGCGTGCGATTCCGCATCTGTACTGCGTCAGCGACTCGACCGCGGCGACCGGCATGCCGGACGGCCATTACCACCTGGGCCGTCACCGCGTCACCAAGTCGCTCGGTTGCGTGCGACTCGCTGACGGCACGCTGGCCGGCAGTACGCTGACGCTCGATCAGGCGCTGCGCAATCTGGTGCACATGGGCTTGTCGGTCGAGGACGCCTCGCGACGCCTGTCGACCTATCCGGCGGACTATCTCGGCATTGCCGACCGTGGCCGCATCGCCGTCGGCGCCTGGGCGGACCTGGTTGCGCTCGACGCGGACCTGAACGTCGTTGCCGTCCATATCGAAGGAGAATCTTTGTGATGTCGCGGATGCTCGAAGAGGCGTTGTCCGCTGGCGACGCGGTCGCGGCGCAGGCCGCGCCGAGCGCCGCGACCCTGGCGGCGCTCGGCGCACGCCTGCGCACGCTGGCGCCGAAGGTTGCGTTGACGGTGGCGCGCGGCAGCTCGGATCACGCCGCCAACTACCTCGGCTATTTGCTGATGAGCCGGCTCGGAGTGCCGGTGGCGTCGCTGCCGATGTCGCTGGTGACGCTGGGGCAGACGCCGCTGCAGGTCCGCGATCAGCTGGTGCTGGCGTTGTCGCAGTCGGGGCGCAGTCCCGACCTGGTCGAGACCACGCGTGCGCTGACCGCCGCTGGCGCGCTGAGCGTGGCCATGGTCAATGCCGAAGGCTCGCCGCTCGCCGAGGCGGCGACCGTCTCGTTGCCGCTGGGCGCCGGTCCGGAATTGAGCGTGGCGGCGACCAAGAGCTATATCGCGACGCTGGCGATGGGCGCACGGCTGGTCGCGCATTGGCAGCAGGATGCCGCGCTGCTCGATGCCCTCGCATCGTTGCCGGCGGCGCTGCACGCGGCCTCGCAACTCGACTGGACGCCGGCGGTGACGGCGCTGCGCGATGCGTCGCGAATGATGGTGATCGGCCGCGGCCGGACGCTGTCGATCGCGCTGGAAGCGGCGCTCAAGTTCAAGGAGACCTGCGCGCTGCAGGCCGAGGCCTTCAGCGGTGCCGAAGTCCGGCACGGACCGATGGCGCTGGTCGACGACCGCTACCCGATGCTGGTCTTCGCGCCGCGCGGGCCGGAGCAGGCCGGCCTGCTCGAGGTCGCCCGGGAGATGCGTGGGCGTGGTGCACGCGTGCTGTTGGCGGCGCCGGACGACGTCGTGGACCGCGATCTGCCGCTGACGAGCAGCGCGCACGTCGATCTTGATCCGCTGCTGGCCATCCAGAGCTTCTATGTGATGGCCGCGCAGCTTTCGCAGGCGCGCGGCCTCGATGCCGACGCTCCGCGTCATCTCAACAAGGTGACGTCGACGCGCTAGCTGTCAGGCGTCGCCGTGCCGCCAGGAAACGCCGATGGGAGAATTCCGCGTGACCGAGCCGCCCCAGGCCACCGACGATGAAACGATCGCGGCCCCGCTGGCCGGCGTCGTCTTTCCGCTGCGCGACGTGCCGGACCCGGTGTTCGCCGACGGTCTGGTCGGCGACGGCTGCGCGATCGATCCGCTGGTCGGCGAGTTGCGTGCGCCCTGCGACGGCACGGTCGTCCAGCTGGCGCGCACCGCACATGCGCTGACCCTGAAGACCGACAGCGGCAGCGAGCTGTTGATGCACATCGGCGTCGAGACCGTGCAGCTGCAGGGCGAGGGCTTTGCCGCGCACGTCGCGCAGGGCGCGCGGGTGCGGGCCGGGCAGTTGCTGATCGCATTCGATCTGGATGCGCTGGCATCGCGCGCCAAGAGCCTGCTGACGGTGGTCGCCGTCGCCAATGGCGAGCAGCGCGACATCGCCGCCCGCGAGGTGGCCGACTACCTGCCAGTCGACAGCGGTGCGCCCTTGCTGCGACTGTCGGCGCGCGCGACCGCGGCGCCCATGAGCGGGCCGACGGCGGCCGCTGAGATCGTCGAAGCCGCCGCCGTTGTCCGTCAGAGCGGCGGCCTGCATGCGCGGCCCGCGGCGCGCGTCCGGCAGGCGTTGGCGCCGTTCACGGCGCGCGTGCAGTTGCGGGCCGGCGAGCGGCAGGCCGACGCGCGCAGCGTCGTCGCGTTGATGGGGCTGGGCTTGCGCGAGGACGATGCGGTCAAGGTGCGCGGTGAGGGCGGCGACGCCGCCGCCGCCGTGGCGGCGGTCGTCGCGGCGCTGGAGACGCGGATCGCCGGCGAGGTCCATGCCACGTCATCGGCCGGCACGATGGCCAGCGGTGGCGGTCTGCTGGCGCCCGATGTGATCGGCGGTGTCAGCGCGGCGCCGGGCATCGCCATCGGCACGCTGGTGCGTTGGGCGGCGGAGCGCTTCGAGGTGCCGCAGCGCGGCGAATCGCCGGCCCGGGAAACCGACAAGCTCGATCGCGCGTTCGGCGACGTCAGTGCCGCGATCATCGCCGCGACGGTTGCCGCGCGCGCCCGGCAAAGGACGGCCGAAGCCGATATCTTCGATGCGCACCTGGCGCTGCTCAACGATCCGCAGATCGTCGCTGCCGCGCGCACGCGCATCGCTGCCGGCGACAGCGCCGCGGCGGCCTGGCAGACCGCGATCGATCAACAGTGCCAGCTGCTGGCCGAACTCGAACACAGCCTGATCGCCGAACGCGTCAACGACCTGCGCGATCTCGAACGGCGCATGCTGCGCGCGCTTGGCGTCGGCTCGCAGAGCGGCCCGGCGCTGCCGGATGCCGCGGTGGTGCTCGCCGACGATCTGACGCCATCGGAATTCTCGACGCTGGACGCCGCGCGCCTGAAAGGCCTGTGCCTGATCCGCGGCGGCGTGACCTCGCATGTGGCGATCATTGCTCGCGCACAAGGCGTGCCGGTGCTGGTAGGGCTCGGCGATGCCGCAGCGACCTGCGCCGACGGCGCGACGGTGATCGTCGATGCCGATCGCGGCCGCTTCGAGTTCGCACCGGACGGCGAGCGTCTGGCGGCGGTGCGGGCCGAGCTTGCGTCGCGCCAGCGCCGTCAAAGCGAATTGCAGGCCCGGGCGCAGGAAGCGGCGCTGACGCGCGATGGCACGCGTATCGAGGTCGCGGCCAACATCACCGATCGCCGCGGTGCGCAGGCCGCTTATGCGGCCGGTGCCGACGCGATCGGCCTGCTGCGCACGGAAATCCTGTTCCTCGATCGCGATGCCGCGCCGGACGCCGATGCGCAACGCGCCAGCTACGAGGTGATTCTCGATGCGATGCATGAGCGGCCGGTGATCATCCGCACGCTCGATGTCGGCGGCGACAAGCCGGTCGGCTATCTGCCGTTCCCGCATGAGCCGAACCCGGCGCTGGGCTTGCGTGGCGTGCGTATCGTCGAGCTGCATCACGACGTCTTTGAACAGCAGTTGCGTGCCTTGCTGGCGCTGCGTCGACCTCAGCAGTGCCGGATCATGCTGCCGATGGTCACCGAGGTCGCCGAGATCATCGCGGTGCGCGAACGGCTGACGGCGCTGGCGGCCGAAATGGGCATCGACGCGCTGCCGCCGCTCGGCGCGATGATCGAGGTGCCGGCCGCCGCGTTGCTCGCCGAGCAACTCGCCGCGCACGTCGACTTTCTGTCGATCGGCACCAACGATCTGACGCAGTACGTCCTGGCGATGGATCGCGGCCACGCCGGCCTGGCGCCGCGTCTCGACGGGCTGCATCCGGCGGTGCTGCGACTGATCGCGCAGACCGTCGAAGGCGCCAGCCGGCATGGCGTCTGGGTCGGTGTCTGTGGCGCGCTGGCGTCCGATCCGGATGCGGTTGCGGTGCTGGTGGGGCTCGGCGTCAGCGAGCTGTCGGTGGACGCGCCGAGTGTGGCGCGCGTCAAGGCGCGCGTGCGTGAGCTTGATCTGCCGGCCTGCCGCGATGCGGTACGCGAGTTGTTGGCGCTCGATTCGGCGGCCGCCGTCCGTCGCGCCGCCAAGGCCAAGTGGCCGGCCTGATCGGGCGGCTGACGCAAACGCCCAAGCTCAGGGAACGGGGAAACACATGTCGATGAAATTCTTTGCGCCGCTGCAGAAGATCGGCCGCGCGTTGATGCTGCCGATTGCGGTGTTGCCGGTCGCCGGCCTGATGCTGCGCTTCGGTCAGCCCGATCTGCTGGGCCTGGGCTGGCTCGCCGATGCCGGCAACGCGGTGTTCGGCAATCTGCCGCTGATCTTCGCGATCGGCGTCGCGGTCGGCTTCGCGATCGAGAATAACGGCGTCGCCGGGCTGGCGGCGGTGATCGGCTATCTGGTGCTGAGCGCCGTGCTCAAGGCCATCGATCCGCATATCGACATGGGCGTGCTTGCCGGCGTCATCGTCGGTGTCGTCGCCGGCGTGCTCTACAACCGCTTTCGCGACATCCGCCTGCCTGAATATCTGGCGTTCTTCGGCGGCAAGCGCTTCGTGCCCATCGTCACCGGTCTGAGCTGCCTGCTGCTCGGTGCGGTGTTCGGCCTGATCTGGCCGCCGGTGCAGTCCGGCATCGATCACGTCGGCCAGTGGCTGGTCGGCGCCGGCTCGCTCGGCAGCTTCGTCTACCTGGTGCTGAACCGCTTGCTGTTGGTCGCCGGCCTGCACCACATTCTCAACAGTCTGGTCTGGTTCGTGTTCGGCAGCTTCACCGACGCCAGCGGCGCGGTCGTCAATGGCGACCTGCATCGCTTCTTCGCCGGCGATCCGAGCGCAGGCGCGTTCATGACCGGCTTTTTCCCGATCATGATGTTCGGCCTGCCGGCCGCGTGTCTGGCGATGTACCACGCCGCGCCACGCGAGCGGCGCGGGCAGGTGGCCGGCATGTTGTTCTCGATGGCGCTGACGTCGTTTCTGACCGGCGTCACCGAACCGATCGAGTTCACCTTCATGTTCCTCGCGCCGGGGCTCTACGCACTGCACGCGCTGCTGACCGGCATTTCCGGCGTCGTCATGTCGCTGCTGCACGTGCGCCTCGGCTTCACGTTCTCGGCCGGCGCCATCGATTACGTACTGTCGTTCGGACTCGCCAGCCATCCCTTGCTGCTGTGGCCGGTCGGCGCGGTGTTCGCCGGTATTTATTACACGAGCTTTCGCTGGGCGATCGTGCGCTTCGGCCTGAAGACGCCGGGCCGCGAGCCGGATGCCGTCGGTGCTGCATCGGCGGTGCCGGCGGACGCCGACATCGAGGTCCCGGCCGGTGTGACGGCGCGGGCCGCAGCGTTTCTCACCGCGCTCGGCGGCAGCGGCAATCTGCTCGTCATCGACGCCTGCACGACGCGCCTGCGGCTGACGGTGCGCGATGTGCAGCGCATCGACGAGCCGGCGCTGCGCGGGCTTGGCGCGCGCGGCGTGTTGCGGCCGTCGGCCGATGCGCTACAGGTCGTGCTCGGACCGCAGGCCGACATCGTCGCCGGCGAACTGCGCACGGCGGCGCGGGCGCTGCCGGATGCCGTGCCGCTTCCGGCCGCCGCCGAAGCGCATCCACCATCGAGTGTGACGAACGCCGGGCCGGTGTCGATGCCGCCCGCCGTCGACGCCGGTGCCTGGCTGGCGGCCTTGGGCGGTCGCGACAATCTGTTGTCGCTGGTCTCGGCCGCGACGACGCGCTTGCGCGTGACGCTGCGCGATCCGGCGCGGGTCGATGTTGACGCGCTGCGCCGGCTCGGCGTGCTCGGCAGTGTGACGGCCGGTGACGGCCTGCAGCTGATCGTCGGCCGTCACGCGGCGCATTACGCCGAGGCGCTGACCGGCGGCTAGCACGCTCTGTCAGGGCGCGCGCCGATCGTGCCAACGCCGGCGGCCGGCACCGCTACAATAGGCGCTCTCATCCGTTCAGCCGGTCCCATGTTCGAAAACCTGACGTCACGCCTCGGGCGCGTACTCGACTCCATTCGCGGTCAGGGTCGCCTGACCGAAGACCAGATCAATGCCGCGAGCCGCGAGCTGCGCATGGCGCTGCTCGAAGCCGACGTGGCGCTGCCGGTCGTCAAGGAGTTCGTCGACAAGATCAAGACGCGCGCATTGGGCGTCGAGATCACGCAGTCGCTGACGCCGGGCCAGGAATTCCTGCGTGTCGTCCAGCAGGAGCTGACCGCGACGCTCGGCGGCGTCACCGAGCCGCTGAATCTGCGCGCGCAGCCGCCGGCGATCATTCTGATGGCCGGCCTGCAGGGTTCGGGCAAGACCACCAGCACCGGCAAGCTGGCGCTGTGGCTGAAGGAACAGAAAAAGAAGGTGATGGTGGTCTCGTGCGACGTCTATCGCCCGGCGGCCATCGAGCAGCTGCGCATCGTCGCCGGCAACGTCGGCGTCGACTGCTTCCCGTCCAGCGTCGGCCAGAACCCGGTCGACATCGCGCAGGCCGCGCTGGCCGAGGCGCGCAAGCAGTACGCCGACGTGCTGATCGTCGATACCGCCGGCCGCACCACGGTCGACGAGGAGATGATGAAGGAGATCGCCGCGCTGCACGCGGCGCTCAACCCGGTCGAGACGTTGTTCGTGGTCGACAGCATGACCGGTCAGGACGCGGCGAAGACGGCGCGCGCGTTTGCCGACGTGCTGCCGCTGACCGGCGTGATCCTGACCAAGGTCGACGGCGACGCCCGCGGTGGTGCGGCGCTGTCGGTGCGCAGCGTCACCGGCAAGCCGATCAAGTTCCTCGGCGTCGGCGAGAAGTCCGACCGCCTCGAAGTCTTCCATCCGGACCGCATTGCGACGCGCATCCTTGGCCAGGGCGACATGCTCAGCCTGATCGAGGAGACGGCGCGCAAGGTCGACCACGACAAGGCCAAGAAGCTCGCCGAGAAGCTGAAGAAGAACAAGCGCTTCGATCTCGAGGATTTCCGCGAGCAGATGTTGCAGATGCAGAACATGGGCAGCATGCAGTCGCTGATCGAGAAGCTGCCGGGCGCCGCGCAGATTCAGGCGCAGTTGAAGAACGTCGACACCGAGAAGCAGGTGCGCCGCACGGTCGCCATCATCAACTCGATGACGGCGCAGGAACGCCGCTTTCCGGATCTGATCAAGGCCTCGCGCAAGCGCCGCATCGCGGCTGGCAGCGGCGTCGAAGTGCAGCAGGTCAATCAGCTGTTGCGCCAGTTCGAAACCACGCGCGACATGATGAAGAAGGTCGCCAGCGGTGGCATGGCGAAGATGATGCGCGGTCTGGCCGGGCGCCTGCCGCCCGGCATGATGCCGCGCCGTTGAGCCGCATGCGCCGCCTTTGCGCCGCGGCGCTGCTGGCGCTGGCCGTCAGCGGGCCGGCGCAGGCCATCGCCATCGACCAGCAGGCGCCGGAAGCGGGCGGGGTGGTGCTGCAGGGGCCCAAGGACATTCGCCTCAGCAAGCTGCGCGGCAAGGTGGTGGTGGTCGATTTCTGGGCGAGCTGGTGCGGGCCGTGCGTCGAGTCGATGCCGAAGATCGCCGCGATCCGTCAGCACTTCATCGATGCGGGCTATGGCGACCGCTTCGCGGTGCTGTCGGTCAGCATCGACGACAACGTCGAGCAGGCGCGGCGCTTCCTCACGGCGCATCCGATGCCGTATCCGGTGGTGGTCGATCCGGTTGGCATCGCCACCAAGAACTTCAATTTGTGGCGCCTGCCGGCGACCTTCATCATCCGCGCCGACGGCACGATTGCGCAGATCTACTACGGCTTCGGCGACAGCTTTGCCGGCGACATCCAGGCCCGCGTCACGGCCCTGCTCGAAGGCCGGCCGCTGCCGCCCTGAGCGATGCCGGTGCGGCGGCCGCCGGACGGTGTGCCGAAACAGGGCTAAGCCTCTGGATTTTCGCGCACAAATCGCTACAATACGCCCCCTTTCAGCGGCCCTCGGTCCGTCTGAGGACTGTCCGAAATTCAGGAAAACAGCATGGTTACGATTCGTTTGGCTCGCGCCGGCGCCAAGAAGCGCCCGTTCTATCACGTCGTTGCGACCGAAAAGAGCAGCCGCCGTGACGGCCGCTTCATCGAGCGCCTCGGCTACTACAACCCGAACGCCAAGGGTCAGGAGCAGAAGCTGGTTCTCGACGTGTCGCGCGTTGAGCACTGGACCAAGAATGGCGCGCAGCTGTCGGATCGCGTTGCCTATCTGGTGAAGACGGCGCCGAAGGCCGCCGCCTGAGTTTGTCGGACCCGGGCGTGACGACGCATCGGGTGACGCTGGGCCGCGTGTCCGGCGTTTTTGGTGTCAAGGGCTGGATCAAGGTGCATTCATACACCCGTCCGCCCGACAACATCCTGCGCTATCGCCAATGGTGGTTGACCAGTGGCGACGGTTTCGAGGCCAAGGTCTTGGCGTCGCAGATCCAGGGGCAGGGCCTGATCGCGCAGCTGTCTGACGCGAACGGCTCGCCGATCGACGATCGCGATGTCGCCGCCGCCCTGATTGGCGCTGAAATCGCCGTGCCGCGCGAAGCACTGCCGGCGTTGCCGGAAGGCGAGCACTACTGGGTCGACATGGTCGGCCTGCGGGTCGAGAACCCGGACGGGGTGTCGCTGGGCACGGTGAGCGATGTCACCAGCAATGGTGCGCAGGATGTGCTGGTGGTGATGGACGGCGACACCGAGCGAATGATTCCGTTCGTGACGCCGCAGATCGTCCTTGATGTCGATCGGGTTGCCGGACGCATCGTCTGCGAGTGGCAGCCGGACTGGTGATGAAGATCGAGGTCATCACGCTGTTCCCTGAACTGGTGGAGCAGGTGACGCGGCACGGAATGCCGCGGATCGCGGTCGAAGGCGGTCAGTTGTCGCTGTCGACGCGCAATCCGCGCGACTACAGCACGAACAAGTGGCGGCGGGTCGATGACCGGCCGTACGGAGGCGGGCCCGGCATGGTGATGGAAGCCGAGCCGCTCGCCGCTGCGATTGCCGAGGCCAAGGCCACGGTTGGTCCGGCAAAAGTGGTCTACCTGTCACCGCAGGGCAGTCGCTTCGACCAGCAATGGGCGCAGCGGCTCAGTGCAGAACCGGGTCTGGTTCTGCTTTGCGGGCGCTATGAGGGGCTCGATGAGCGCCTCGTGCAGCAGGAAGTGGATTTGGAGTTGTCGCTGGGTGACTTCGTATTGTCCGGCGGCGAACTGGCGGCGATGGCGATGCTGGATGCCATTGCGCGGTTGTTGCCAGGTGTGCTGGGACACGAGCAGTCGGCCGTGAGCGATTCGTTCACCGACGGCGTGCTCGACCATCCGCACTGGACACGACCGGAAATGTGGCGCGATGCAGGAGTGCCGGAGGTGCTGATGTCCGGCGATCATGCGAAAATCGCGCGCTGGCGCCGGCAGCAGGCGTTGGGGCAGACCTGGCTGAAGCGGCCGGAACTGCTGGACGGCCTGGAGCTGGACGACGATTCAAGGGCGCTGTTGCGCGAGTTCATCGCGCGGCAGCGGTAGGTTCAATAGAGGTATCAGACATGCGTACGAACAAGATCATTGCCGCCATTGAAGCGGAACAGATGGACAAGACGGTTCCGACCTTCAACGCCGGCGACACGGTCGAGGTGAAGGTCAAGGTCAAGGAAGGCGACCGTGAGCGCCTCCAGGCCTTCGAAGGCGTCGTTATCGCCAAGCGCAACCGCGGCCTGAACTCGGCATTCACCGTGCGCAAGGTTGCGCATGGCGAAGGCGTCGAGCGCGTGTTCCAGACGTACAGCCCGCAGGTCGCCGAGATCAGCGTCAAGCGTCGTGGCGCCGTGCGCCGCGCCAAGCTGTACTTCCTGCGCAACCTGTCGGGCAAGAAGGCGCGTATCGCCGAGAAGCTCGACTAAGTGCTGCGCCGCCGGCGCATCGCGCCGGCTGTTGCCGTACCGTCGTATGCAAGCCACGGCGGACCTTCGAGGTCCGCCGTGGTTTTTTGCGTCCGGACTTCCACGGATTGACGCTGAGCGGGAGTATCGATATAAGCAGATGATTAAAGCAACTGTTTATATCGATGCGCGAGCGCGATGACCGTTGGCTGCAGGCGGCCGCGACGAAGGGTGGTGCCGAGTCGGGCGCGGCCGATGGGACGCGGCGTGCGCTGATCGACGCGGCGACTGCCGTCTTCGTCGAGCAGGGTTACGCCGGCGCCCGGGTCCGCGACATCGCCGCAAGGGCGCAGGCCAACGTGGCGGCGATCAACTATCACTTCGGCGGCAAGCAGCGCCTCTATCTAGCGGTGCTGCGCGAGCAGGCCGGCGCGCGGATCGAGCGGTTTCCGTTGCCGGTGGCGTCGGATGCCGATGTCGACGAACAAACCCTTCGCGATGCGATCGCCATGGTCCTGAGCCGCTTCCTGGCCGGCGACGAGCGCGCCGCGGTGCCGAAGCTGCTGATGCGCGAGCTGCTGGCGCCGACCTCGGCGCTGGAGATGCTGGTGAGTGAAATCGCGCTGCCGCAGTTTCGCCACCTGGCGACCATCGTCGCCGCCCTGCTGGGGCCGGCCGCCGACCCGGAGACGGTCCTGCGCTGCACGCTGAGCATCGTCAGCCAGTGCATGTTCTATCTGTTCGCGCGGCCGCTGGTCGAGCAGTTGGCGCCGCACAGTTACGCCGATGGCGCCGAGCGACAGCTGGCTGAGCATATCGCCCGTTTCTCGTTGGCGGCGCTGCGTCAGCGCCGCGCCGAACTCGAAGGGAAAGCAGATGACTAGACTCGGTGCCGGCTTGCTGATCGTCGCACTGCTCGGCGGCTGCCATGCCGCCGACAGCACCTACCAGGGCTATGTCGAGGCCGAGTTCGTCGACGTCGCCTCGTCGCAGGCCGGCCGTCTGGAAACGCTGAGCGTGCGCCGCGGCGATCAGGTGCCGGCGCAGGCGCCGTTGTTCGCGCTCGACGCGCAGCCGGAGCGTGCGCAGCAACAGCAGGCGGCACAACAGCTGGCCGCGGCGCAGGCACAGTTGGCCGATCTGCAGACCGGCAAGCGACCGCCGGAGGTCGCGGCCGTGCGCGCGCAGCTTGCCGAAGCGCAGGCGACGGCACGCAATGCCGCCACGCTGCGCGCGCGCGACGAGGCGCTGATCGGCAGCGGTGCGATTTCGCAGGCGCAGTTCGACGCCAGTCGCGCGGCCGACGACGAAAGCGCAGCGCGCGTTCGTCAGCTACAGAACGAGCTGACCGTGGCGTCGCTGCCGGGGCGTGCGCAGCAGTTGGCGGCGCTGAGCGCACAGGTCGAGGCGGCGCGCGCGGCACTCGATCAAGCGAACTGGCGCTTGTCTGAAAAAACCATGAGCGCGCTCCGCGCCGGGCGTGTCTACGACACGCTATACCGTGCCGGCGAGTGGGTGGCGGCTGGCAGCCCGGTGGTTCGACTGTTGCCGGCCGATCACATCAAGATCCGCTTCTTCGTGCCGGAATCGGTGGTCGGTGCGTTGCATGCCGGCCAGACCGTGACCCTGCATTGCGACGGCTGTGCCAAGCCGGTCGCGGCGACGATTCGCTATGTCTCGTCGCAGGCCGAATACACGCCGCCGGTGATCTACAGCAACGAGACGCGCGCCAAGCTGGTATTCATGGTCGAGGCCTGGCCGGCGCCGGCCGATGCCGCTGCGCTGCATCCGGGGCAACCGGTGTCGGTGACGCGGCCGTGAGCGATGCGCTGGCGATCGACGTCCACGGTCTGAACAAGCGCTTCGGCGACAAGCAGGTCGTCGACGATTTGTCGCTGCAGGTCCGGCGCGGCGAGATCTTCGGTTTTCTCGGCCCCAACGGCAGCGGCAAGACCACGTCGATCCGGCTGATGTGCGGGCTGCTGACGCCGGACTCGGGTGGTGGTACTTGCCTGGGCTACGACATCGTTCGCGAGTCGGCGCAGATCAAGCGCCGGGTCGGCTATATGACGCAGCGCTTCTCGTACTGGGAAGACCTGACGATTCGCGAGAACCTCGACTTCGTCGCGCGGCTCTACGAGATGCCCGATCGCCGTCGCGTGGTCGATGCCGCGCTCGAACGGCTCGGCTTGGCGACGCGCGCCAAGCAGCTGACCGGCTCGCTGTCCGGCGGCTGGAAACAGCGCCTGGCGCTGACAGCCTGCATGCTGCACCAGCCGCAGTTGCTGCTGCTCGACGAGCCGACCGCCGGCGTCGATCCCAATGCGCGCCGCGATTTCTGGGAGGAGCTGCACCGGCTCGCCGCCGACGGCATTTCGGTGCTGGTCAGCACGCATTACATGGACGAAGCCGAGCGCTGCCACAAACTGGCCTACATCGCCTACGGCAAGCTATTGGTGCAGGGTACCGGCGAGCAGGTCATCGCCGAGCAGCGGCTGACGACGTATGCCGTGCACAGCGAGGGGCTGTCGGAGTTGTCGACCGCGCTGCGCGGCCAGCCCGGCGTCGAGCAGACCGTGGTGTTCGGCAGCGTGCTGCACGTCACTGGCACCGATGCGGCGCTGCTGGCGGCGACGCTGGAGCGTCTGGCGTCGCGGCCGGGTCTGCGCGTCGAGCGTATCGACACCGGGCTCGAAGACGTCTTCATTCACCTGATGAAGCGCTCGACCGACAACTATGCCGGGGGGCGCTCATGACGCTGAGCGGTTTCTCGTTTGCGCGCTGGTGGGGCGTGGTGCTCAAGGAGTTTCTGCAGCTGCGTCGCGATCGGGTCACCTTCGCGATGATCGTCGGCATTCCCATCGTGCAGCTGGCACTGTTCGGCTTCGCCATCAATTCCGATCCGCGCCATCTGCCGACCGCGGTGATCAGCGCCGACCACAGCGAGTTCACGCGCAGCCTGGTTGCGGCGATGCAGAACTCATCGTACTTCGACATCACCGAGACCCTGCCGGACGAACAGGCCGGTCGCGATGCCCTGGCGCGCGGGCGCGTGCAGTTCGTGTTGAACATTCCGGCCGATTTCACCCGGCGCCTGCTGCGCGGCGAGCGGCCGGCAGTGCTGCTAGAGGCTGACGCCACCGATCCGCAAGCGACCGGCATGGCGCTGTCGACGGTGTCGCAGTTGGTGTCATCGGTCGCGCAAAAGGATTTGCGCGGGCCGCTGGCGCCGCTGGCCGGCGGCGAGCCGCCATTCGAGATCCGCGTGCACCGGCTCTACAACCCGGAAGGCATCACCCAGTACAACATCGTGCCGGGATTGATGGGCGTGATCCTGACGATGACGCTGGTGATGATGACCGGGCTGGCGATGACCCGTGAACGCGAGCGCGGCACGATGGAAAACCTGTTGTCGACGCCGGTGCGGCCGGTCGAGGTCATGAGCGGCAAGATCGTGCCGTACATCGTCATCGGCCTGATCCAGGCCAGCATTATCCTGCTCGCGGCGCGCTGGGTGTTCGGCGTGCCGTTCGTCGGCAGCGTGATCGCGATCTATCTGGCGGCGCTGCTGTTCATCGCCGCCAATCTGACGGTCGGCATCGCGATGTCGTCGCTGGCCAAGAACCAGCTGCAGGCGATGCAGATGACGATGTTCTATTTTCTGCCGAACATCTTGTTGTCCGGCTTCATGTTTCCGTTCGCCGGCATGCCGCAGTGGGCGCAATGGATCGCCAGCGTGCTGCCGTTGACTTATTTCAATCGCCTGATCCGCGGCATCGTCCTCAAGGGCAACGGCTGGTTGGATCTGTGGCCGGACATCTGGCCGCTGGCGGTGTTCACGCTGGTGGTGATGACGATGGCCGTGCGCTTCTACCGGCGAACCCTGGATTGAGGCACATTTCCGACGAGTGGTGCGGCAAGCCCTTGAAAAGTGACCGGATCGCCTCTACAACGCCGTCACTTTCGCAAATCACGATGAGGATGAGACGACGATGACGGTCGAAACGGGCCCGCAGAAGCACGAATTCCAGACCGAGGTGCGGCATCTGCTGCAGCTGATGATCCACTCGCTGTACTCGAACAAGGAAATCTTCCTGCGCGAGTTGATCTCCAATGCCTCGGATGCCTGCGACAAGCTGCGCTTCGCGGCGATCGCCGACGCCTCGCTGCTCGGTAGCGACGAGCTGGCGGTGCAGTTGATTCCGGACGCCGACGCCGGCACGCTGACGATCAAGGACAACGGCATCGGCATGTCGCACGACGACGTGATCGACAATCTCGGCACGATCGCGCGCTCCGGCACGCGCAAGTTCATGGAATCGCTGTCCGGCGACCAGAAGAAGGATTCGCAGCTGATCGGCCAGTTCGGCGTCGGCTTCTATTCGGCCTTCATCGTCGCCGACAAGGTCACGGTGCGGACCAAGCGCGCCGACGCCGAGGCCGTGAGCTGGGAATCGGACGGCCAGGGCGAGTTCACGATCGAGCCGTCGGACAAGACCGACCGCGGCACCGAGGTGGTGCTGCACCTGCGCGACGACGACAAGGAATTCCTCGAGCCGATGCGCCTGTCGGCGCTGGTGCGCAAGTATTCGGATCACATCAGCCTGCCGATCAAGCTCGCCAACGACAAGGGCGAGATCGAAACGATCAATCAGGCGCGCGCGTTCTGGGCGCGGCCGAAGTCCGAGCTCAAGGACGAGGACTACAAACAGTTCTACGAGCAGCTGACGCACGACTACACGGCGCCGCTGGCCTATGCCCATCACAAGGTCGAGGGCACGATCGAGTACACCTCGCTGCTCTACATTCCGGCGCGCGCGCCGTTCGATCTGTGGGACCGCGAGCAGTCGCGCGGCGTGCAGCTTTACGTCAAGCGCGTCTTCATCATGGACAAGGCGGCCGAGCTGCTGCCGCCGTATCTGCGCTTCGTGCGCGGCGTGGTCGACACGCCGGACCTGCCGCTCAATGTCTCGCGCGAGATCCTGCAGGGCAATCGCACGGTCGAAAAGATCAAGAACGCGTTGGTCAAGCGCGTGCTCGACCTGCTCGACGACATGGCGGCCAATCGCCCGGACGATTACGCGACCTTCTGGCAGACCTTCGGCCCGGTGCTGAAGGAAGGTCTGGTCGAGGATCAGGCCAATCAGGCGCGCATCGCCAAGCTTTGCCGTTTTCATTCGACGGCATCGCCGGACAAGGCCGATGTCGGCCTCGAAGCCTATGTCGCGCGCATGCCGGCCGAGCAGGACGGCATCTACTATCTGACTGCCGACACGCTGGCGGCGGCGCGCAACAGCCCGCACCTGGAGGGTTTCCGTGCGCGCAATTTCGAAGTGCTGCTGCTGACCGACCGCATCGACGAGTGGGTCGTCAGCCATCTGACCGAGTTTGAGGGCAAGAAGCTCGAATCAGTGGCGCGCGCGTCCAAGGATCTGGAATCGAAGATCGAGACGCCGGAAAAGGCGCGGCTCGAAGGCGAGTACCAGGATGTCGTCGAGCGCCTGACCAAGGTGCTCGGTGAGCGCGTCGAAGCGGTACGCCTGTCGTCGCGCCTGACCGAATCGCCGTCGTGCCTGGTCGCCGGCGAGTACGCGCTGTCGCGGCGGCTCGAGGAGATGCTCAAGCGCGCCGGTGAGGCAGCGCCCGCGTCGCGGCCGATCCTCGAGCTGAACCCGACACATCCTTTGGTCGAGAAGCTCAAGACGGTCAAGGACGACGACAGCTTCGCCGATCTCGGCGAGCTGTTGTTCGGTCAGGCGCAGCTCGCCGAGGGCGGGCAGCTCGACGATCCGTCGGCCTTCGTCAAGCGGCTCAACAAGCTGCTGCTGGGCGGCGTCCCGGACGCCGGGCGCATCATCGTCGGCTGATCACGACCGCCCGTCGGGGCGGCATCACGGGCGGCGGTCGGCGAAAGCGCTGAGTCAGTTCTGACTGATAGCTTTTCGCCGATCGCCCCGATACCGTCGGGGCTCCCCTAAGCGATGAGAGGAGTCGTCATGAACGCTGAGCGCCGCGCCTGTCGCAAGCTGTTCGCCGTCGTTGCCCTGCTGGCCGTTATGGCGCCAGCAGCCTATGCCGCCGATCGTACGGACGCGGCGCGCAATGCGGCGCAGAACGATGAGGATTGCAAGAAGATCGGCGACTTCTATTGGGAAATCGGCGACGTCAACGGCGTGCTGGCCAATGGCTCGATCGGGACCGAGTACAACGCCAATACCGAGATGAAGCTGGCGTCGGCGTCGAAGTTCGTGTGGGGCGCTTATGTGCTGCAGAAGCTCGGCAGCAAGCAACCGACCGCCGAGCAGCTGTCGTTCCTTGAAATGCGCTCGGGCTATACCAAGCTCAATCCGTTCCTGTGCCTGTTCAGCAAGACCTCGGACGACTGCCTCAAAAAGCGTGACAACGGCGAGCAGGTCAGCTCCGATGTCGGCCGCTTTCATTACAGCGGCGGCCATGACCAGAAGCTGGCGCAGATCCTCGGTCTTGGCGGCGACAATGCCCAGCAGTTCACCAACGAGGTGATGGGCTATATCGGCCGCGACATCAAGCTGTCGTACGCGCAGCCGTCACCGGCGGGCGGCATGCAGGGCACGCCGTCGGCCTACGGTGCGTTCCTGCGCAAGATCCTGGCCGGCAAGCTGCGCATGCACGACTTCCTCGGCGCCGATCCGGTCTGCACCAAATGCTCGACCGCCAGCTACAGCCCCGCGCCCTGGGCCTGGCACTACAGCATCAATCATTGGGTGGAAGATGATCCGAATGGTGACGGCGCGTTCAGCAGTCCGGGCCTGATGGGCTTCTATCCGTGGATTTCGGCCGATAAGAAGACCTACGGTCTGGTCGCGCGGCAGAAGCTGTCGAAGTCGGCCTATGTCGATTCGGCGGTCTGCGGCCGCGATATTCGCAAGGCCTGGATGTCGGCTTCGAACTAAAACCGTGAAGCGCGTGCTGCCGCCGCTAGGGCAGCACGCGCACGGCGTCGACGAAATGCTGACGCCAGAACTTCAGGTGGACGCTGGCGACGATGACATTGCGCCCGGTCGCCGGCGCATGCACGGCCTCGTCGTCGCCGAGGTAGATCGCCACGTGATCGATGCCGTGGCCTGAGAAGCTGTAGAACAGCAGGTCGCCCGGCACCGCGTCATCCATGTCGACCACGCGTCCGTCGGCATGCTGCTGGCGCGTCGTGCGTGGCAGCTTGACACCACTCTGCGCGAATACGTACTGCACCAGCCCGCTGCAATCGAAACCCGACGGCGTGGTGCCGCCATAGCGATACGGGCGGCCGACCTGGCCGAGTGCGTCGAGCACGATCTCGCGACGTGTCGCGTCGTTCTTCGGATCTGGGCGGATGGAGCCACCGCCCAGGCAGGCGCTCAGTGACAGCAGCAGGGCCGCGACGATCAGTGCCCTCATGCGCCCTGCGAGGCTGTCTTGAGCATCGACGGCCGCTCGGAAAATGTTGCGTACCAGGCGGCGAGTGCGTCGTGGCCGCGGCGCCATTCCAGATAGGGCATGCGCAGATCCAGATAGCCGAGCGCGCAGCCGAGTGTGATCTCGACGGTGGTCGGTGTTTCCTGCAGCAGTTCGCCGGCTTCGGCATCGAGGCGTGCGATGGCGCGCTGGATCGCGGCGGCCTGCCGATCGAGGAAGACCTGATAGATGATGCCTTCCGGTCGGCGCTTCTCGTTGGTCGATGCGGCGGCGGCATCCATGATGCCTTCGGCCAGATACTGGCGTCGCAAGGCGCCCCAGCGCCGTGCACCGCTCGGCAGCGCCGCAATGCCGTGGCCGCGCGTCAGCAGATAGATGCTGACGAGATTGGAGTCGAGTAGGGGCTCGCCGGCCTCGGTGATCAGCACCGGGACTTTCGACAGCGGATTGAGCTCGAGAAAATCGGCCGGCGGATCGTAGGGGTCGATTTCGACCTCCTCGACCTGTTCGCTCAGGCCCAGTTCTTCGATGAGCACGCGCACGCGCCGCGAGTACGGCGAGGGCAGGGCACTGTACAGGCGCATCTTGCCAGCCGGCTCAGCCATGGGCGATCACGTTGGTCGTCATTCGCCGATTATCACCGCGCCGGCGTCACACTGCCAAAGGCAGATGTCACAAATGCAAACGCCCGCGGCCGGGGCCGCGGGCGTCGGTGACGCAGGGGTGGCGCTGTCGCGCTTTAGCCTTCGCTGAGCTTGTCGAGATAGCGCTCGGCATCGAGCGCCGCCTGGCAGCCGGTCCCGGCCGACGTGATCGCCTGGCGATAGACGTGGTCCATGACGTCGCCGGCAGCGAACACGCCCGGCACCGACGTCGCCGTCGCGTCGCCATTGCTGCCGGAATGCACGGTGATGTAACCGCCGTTCATCTTCAGCTGGCCTTCGAACATCGCCGTATTCGGCGAATGGCCGATGGCGATGAACACGCCCTTGAGCGCGATGTCGCGCGTCGAGTCGTCCTTCAGGTTCCTGATGCGCATGCCGGTCACGCCGGAGTCGTCGCCGAGCACTTCTTCGAGCGTCGAATCCCAGACGATTTCGACCTTGCCTTCCTGCTCCTTCTTGAACAGCTTGTCGTGCAGGATCTTCTCGCCACGCAGTTTGTCGCGGCGATGGACCACGGTCACCTTGCTGGCGATGTTGGCGAGGTACAGCGCCTCCTCGACCGCGGTGTTGCCGCCGCCAATGACCGCCACTTCCTGGCCCTTGTAGAAGAAGCCGTCGCAGGTGGCGCAGGCCGACACGCCCTTGCCGCGGAACGACTGTTCGGTCGGCAGGCCGAGATACTTGGCGCTGGCGCCGGTGGTGATGATCAGCGCGTCGCAGGTGTATTCGCCCTGGTCGCCGGTCAGGCGAAACGGCCGGTTCTGCAGGTCGACCGCGTGAATGTGGTCGTAAACGAATTGGGTGTCGAAGCGCTCGGCGTGCTGCTGCATGCGCGCCATCAGGTCCGGACCCATCAGACCTTCGACGTCGCCCGGCCAGTTGTCGACCTCGGTCGTCGTCATCAGCTGCCCACCGACCTCGAGGCCGGTGATCAGCGTCGGCTTGAGATTGGCGCGGGCCGCATAGACGGCGGCGGTATAGCCAGCCGGGCCGGAGCCGAGGATGATGAGGCGGTGGTGCTGGTTGCTCATGGGCATCTCTGGTCATGCGGGCCGCGATGGCTGCCGGAAGCCGGCAGGCAGGGACGGTCCGTGCGGAACGTGTGAGCTCCCTATATGGGGGCTTGGGCTGCGCATGCTAAGGAGCAGGCTTTGATAGGTCAAAGCATTTGTCGAAATGCATGCAATAGCTTCTGACAATGAATCTGGACGATGTCATTGAAACGTCACCGTTTGTTCATATGCTGGCGGCATGACAAAAGTGAAGGTTGAAGAGACATGCAGGGCAAACTGATCCTGATCGTCGATGACGAGGCGCCGATTCGCGAAATGTTGCGTTTCGCGCTGACGCGCGCGCACTTCCGCGTCGTCGAGGCCGGTGACGCACAGACCGCCCGTTTGCGGATCGCCGACGAGCGTCCGGACCTGGTCCTGATGGACTGGATGATGCCCGGCATTTCCGGTGTCGAACTGACGCGGGAGCTGAAATCGCAGTCGACGACACGTGACATCCCGGTGATCATGGTTACGGCGCGGGTCGAAGAAGAAGACAAGGTTCGCGGACTCAACGTCGGCTGCGACGACTATGTCTCCAAGCCGTTCTCGTATCCCGAACTGATTGCGCGCATCCAGGCCGTACTGCGACGCGCGACGCCGGGTGGCGAGGAAGAAAAACTGGCAGTCAATGGTCTCGAAGTCGATGCCGCCAGCCAACGTGTCACGGCCAAGGGTCAGCCGATTCACCTCGGCCCTACCGAATATCGCCTGCTGCATTTCTTCATCAGCCATCCTGAGCGTGTTTATTCGCGCGAGCAGGTGCTGGACCGCGTCTGGGGCCAGAACGTCTATGTCGAGGAGCGCACAGTCGATGTGCATATCCGCCGCCTGCGCAAGGCCCTCGAGCCATTCGGCTATGATGAGATGGTGCAGACGGTGCGCGGCTCCGGCTATCGTTTTTCAGAGAAAATCTGAAAGCAGCCGCTACCGCCAGATCCCCGCAAGCGCGGCGCAGGCTCTCTGAAGCTGTGCCGACCGAACCTGGATGTTCGCCGTGCCGGACCCGCAGCCGACACCCCGTAATTCCGATATGTCGCCGTACCTGAAGCTGCTCGGGCAGATCTTTCTGCGGGTGGCGATTGTCGTCGCGATCGGCTTGATCTGCGGGGCGCCGTTCGGGCACCCGGCACTCGGCGCGTTGCTGCTGCTGATCCCCTACGTGCTGCTGCAGATGCGCCAGCTGGTGCGCCTGCGGGCGTGGCTGATGGCGCCGAAGCGCTATTTCCTCCCGGACGCGCACGGCATCTGGGGCGAAGTCTTCGATCTGTTGATCGATCTGCAGCGCAAGAACCGCAAGCGCAAGAAGCGTCTGGCGCTGATGCTCGCCGAATTCCAGTCGTCGACCGCAGCGCTGCCGGATGGCGCGGTGGTGCTCGGCGACCGCGGCGAGATCTCGTGGTTCAACACCGCGGCACGCCAGCTTCTGGGGCTGCGCGCGCCGCAGGATCTCGGCATTCGCATCCCGAATCTGATTCGCCATCCGAGCTTTACGGAGTTCTTCGAGCAGGGCGATTTCGAGCACGAAACCGAAGCGCCGTCGCCGCTGAATCGCACGCGGATGCTGTCACTGCGCATCATTCCGTACGGTAACGACCAGAAGCTGCTGATCGTCCGCGACATCTCCGAGCGTCGCCAGCTCGAAGCGGCGCGCCGTGACTTTGTTTCGAACGCGTCGCATGAACTGCGCACCCCGCTGACCGTACTGCGCGGCTATCTCGATCTGATGGACGCCGAAGCGCAGCAGGCCGGCCCGCTCGGCGCCTGGCAGTCACCGATCGTCGAGATGCGCAATCAGGCCCTGCGCATGGAGGCCCTGGTCAACGACATGCTCAAGCTCGCGCGGCTCGAAGCCGACCGCGCGGCCATGACCGACGAGCTGCTGCCGGCGCCGGCGCTGATCGCCCGCGCCATCGAGGAAGCGCGCGCCGTGTCCAAGGGCCAGCACCGCTTCGAGCACGACATCAGCGACGGCTTGCTGCTGCTGGGTGGCGAAGCTGAATTCCACAGCATCATCATCAACCTGATGACCAATGCCGTGCGCTACACGCCGCCCGGTGGTGTGATTCGCGTCAGTTGGTCGCAGCTCGACGACGGCAGTGCCCGGTTTGCCGTCGCCGATACCGGTATCGGTATTTCGGCCGACGATATCCCGCGACTCACCGAGCGCTTCTACCGCGTCGATGTCGGCCGCTCACGGGCGTCTGGCGGCACCGGCCTGGGCCTGTCGATCGTCAAGCACGCGTTGGAAGCCTTCGACTCGCGCCTGGAGATCGACAGCGAGCCGGGCGTCGGTTCGACCTTCTTCTGCCGCTTTCCCGTACATCGGGTGCAGGTCGCGCCGGGCGCGGCGCCGGCGGCGATCCCGAACGAGACGCGCTCCGGCGCCTAGCGCTCGGCGGCGTCGTCGATTTCGGACGGTGAGGCGCCTTGCCGAGCTTCGCGGGATCTGCCGAACGGCCGCCAAACGGGCGCCCGTCGAGATCTCAGCAACAGGGGGCGAGTCTTGCCGGCGGTAAAGCGTGCTATCGCTGTAAGTGAGCCGAGGGGACGGTGAGGGCGACAGCAGCCGCGATCAGTGGCCGCGTTCTCGCCTGGGCCGGCTCGGCTTCAGTGCTTGATTGAAAGCCAGCCCAGTGATGGCGGCACTCGGCATGACGTTGCGTCATGTCTGGCGGTGAGCAAACGCTCCATGGCCGGGCGTTCGAAAGAACTAATTGCCATTCAAGGCAATTAGTTCTTTCTCACCCAAACCGGCCGGTGATGTAGTCTTCGGTGCGCTGTTCGCGCGGGTGGGTGAAGACTTGGTCGGTGGTGCCGAATTCGACCAGTTCGCCCAAGTACATGAAGGCCGAGAAATCGGCGGCGCGGGCGGCCTGCTGCATGTTGTGGGTGACGATGGCGATCGTGTAGTCGACCTTGAGCTGGTAGATCAGTTCTTCGATCTTGGCCGTCGAGATCGGGTCGAGTGCCGAGGTCGGCTCGTCGAGCAGTAGTACCGACGGACGCACGGCGATCGAGCGCGCGATGCACAGGCGCTGCTGCTGGCCGCCGGACAGGCCCAGGCCGGACGACTGCAGCTTGTCCTTGACCTCATCCCACAGCGCGGTGCGCTTGAGCGCGTCTTCGACGCGGTCGTTCATCTCCGACTTCGGCACTTTCTCGTAGAGGCGAATACCGAACGCGATGTTGTCGTAGATCGACATCGGGAACGGCGTCGGCTTCTGGAACACCATGCCGATCCGCGCGCGCAGCAAATTCAGGTCGGCCTTCGGATCGAGAATGTTCTCACCGTCGAGCAGTACTTCTCCCTCGGCACGCTGGCCGGGGTAGAGGTCATACATGCGGTTGAGGATGCGCAGCAGCGTCGATTTGCCGCAGCCGGACGGCCCGATGAACGCCGTCACCTTGCGGTCGTAGAGCGGCAGCGAGATGTCCTTCAGCGCGCGGTAGTCGCCGTAGAAGAAATTCAGGTTTCGCACGGAAACCTTCTCGCGCAGCGCTTCGGCCACGGGATCTGAGAGCTCGGTCTTCATGAGTTCGACGTTGGGACGTGATTGCATGGTAGTCGATTGTCCGGGCGCATGGTCGTTCATCGCTCGCCCCCGCTGGGCTTGGACAGCGAGCGGGCGATGATGTTGAGGAAGAGAACGGTGAGGGTGATCAGCAGGGCGCCGACCCAGGCCAGGCGCTGCCAGTCTTCGTACGGTGACAGCGCGAACTGGAAGATCACGACCGGCAGATTGGCCATCGGCGCGTTCATGTTCGTGCTCCAGAACTGATTGTTCAGCGAGGTGAACAGCAGCGGTGCCGTTTCGCCGCTGACGCGCGCCACGGCGAGCAGCGTGCCGGTGATCAGGCCGGCGCGGGCGGCGCGGTAGCAGACGCGCTGGATGACCATCCAACGCGGTGCGCCGAGCGCACTGGCCGCTTCGCGCAAGCTGTCGGGCACCAGCAGCAGCATGTCCTCGGTCGTGCGTACGACGACCGGCAGGACCAGGATCGCAAGCGCGACGCTGCCAGCCCAGGCCGAGAAATGGCCCATCGGCTGCACCATGATTTCGTAAACGAACAGGCCAACGACGATCGACGGCGCCGACAGCAGCACGTCGTTGATGAAGCGCACCACCATGGTCAGCTTGGTGTTGCGTCCGTACTCGGCCATGTAGGTGCCGGCAAGGATGCCGACCGGTGTGCCGATCAGCGTCGCGATCAGCGTCTGCACGACGCTGCCGAAGATGGCATTGAGCAGGCCGCCGTCGCTGCCTGGCGGCGGCGTCATCTGCGTCAGCACGCTCAGCGAGACACCGGACGCGCCCTTCAGGAACAGGGTCGCGAGAATCCACACCAGCGCCACCATGCCGGCGCCGGCGGCGCCGACCGACAACACCATGGCCGCACGGTTCTTCAGGCGGCGACGGCGGTACAGCGTCATGTCGAGGTTGTTCATTTGCCCTCCGCGCGGCGCATGCGGGCCAGCATCAGGCGGGCCGCCGCGAGGACGATGAAGGTGATCACGAACAGGATCAGGCCGAGGGCGATCAGCGACGAGGTGTACAGCTCGCCGTCGGCTTCGGTGAATTCATTGGCGATGCTGGCGGAGATCGTGGTCCCCGGCGCCAGCAGTGAACTGCTGATGCGATGTGCATTGCCGATGACGAAGGTCACGGCCATGGTTTCGCCGAGTGCACGGCCGAGGCCGAGCATGACGCCACCGATGACGCCGGTCTTGGTGAACGGCAGAACGACGTGACGCACGACCTCCCAAGTCGTGCAGCCGAGACCGTAGGCCGATTCCTTGAGCATCGGCGGCACGGTCTCGAACACGTCGCGGGTAATCGACGTGATGAACGGCAGCACCATGATGCTGAGGATCAGGCCGGCGGTGAGAATGCCGATGCCGTACGGCGGGCCGGCGAACAGGTTCTGCAGGCCCGGCACGCCGTCAAAGGTGTTGATCAGCACCGGCTGCACATATTTCTGCAGCAGCGGCGCGAGCACGAACAGGCCCCAGATGCCGTAGATGATGCTGGGAATGCCAGCGAGCAATTCGATCGCGGTGCTGATCGGGCGCTTCAGTTTGGGCGGGCACAGCTCGGTAATGAAGATCGCAATGCCGATGCTCAGCGGGATGCCGATCAGCATGGCGATCAAGGAGGTCATCAAGGTGCCGTAAATCGGCGCAGCGGCGCCGAACTTCTCGGTGACCGGATTCCAGGATTCGGTGTGGACGAACGACAGGCCGAACGTCTTCAGGGCCGGCAATGAGCCCTCTATCAGCGACAGGATGACGCCGCCAAGCATCACCAGCACGGCGATGGCGGCGCTGCGCGTCAGGATGCGCAGCAGATTGTCGAGCAGCTTGTTGCGGCTGAGCGCCGAGGAGTTGCTACCGGCTGTGGTGCTGGCGACGGTATTCACGGCACTCCAGGGTTCGTTTCTGGGATTGGAAGCGGGCATTGTAGTGAGACGAAGCGGGAGAGGGCAGTCGCCCTCTCCCGCTCGTGACTCAAGGGATCAAGCTGGAGGCTTAGTTCCAGATCGACTTGCCGCCTTCCTTGATGTTGTCCATCCAGGACTTCTCGACGAGCTCGATGACGCTGGTCGGCATCGGCACGTAGTCGAGTTCGCCGGCCATCTTCTGGCCGTTCTTGTACGCCCAGTCGAAGAACTTCAGGGCCGTCATCGAATCGGCGGCGCTTTCCGGCTTCTTGTACATGATGATGAACGTCGCAGCGGTCATCGGCCAGCTGTCGGCGCCCGGCTGGTTGGCCAGGATCAGGTAGAAGTTCTTGGTGTTCGACCAGTCGGCATTGGCCGCGGCGGCCGCGAAGGTATCGCTGCTCGGCGCGACGGTCTTGCCGTCCTTGTTGACCATGTCCGTGTAGGTCATCTTGTTCTGCAGCGCGTAGGCGTACTCGACGTAGCCGATCGAGCCCTGCGTCTGCGTCACGGTGGCCGCAACGCCTTCGTTGCCCTTGCCGCCGATGCCGACCGGCCATTCGACCGAGGCTTCGACGCCGACATCGCTCTTCCACGCCGGGCTGACGTCAGCCAGGTAGTAGGTGAAGTTGAAGGTCGTGCCCGAACCGTCCGAGCGATGCGCGACGGCGATCGCCATCTTCGGCAGCTTCACGCCCGGGTTCAGCTTGGCGATGGCCGCGTCGTTCCACTTGGTGATCTTGCCGAGGTAGATGTCGGCCAGCGTGGCGCCGTCGAGCTTCATTTCGCCCGGCTTGATGCCCGGAATGTTGACGACCGGCACGACGCCGCCCATCACCATCGGCCACTGGATCGCGCCCATGGCGTCGAGCTCTTCCGGCTTCAGCGGCTTGTCCGACGCGCCGAAGGTCACGGTCTTGGCCTTGATCTGCTTGATGCCGCCGCCCGAGCCGATCGACTGATAGTTCAGACCGATGCCGGTTTCCTTCTTGTAGGCGTCCGCCCACTTGGCATAGATCGGGTACGGAAAGGTGGCGCCGGCGCCCGAGATGTCGGCGGCCATGGCGGAGGTGGCGAAAACCGCACCGGCCGTGGCCAGAGCGACACGCGCGAGGGTCTTGCGAATGGTCACTAGGATGCTCCAGAAAAAGGACAGGATCGTCGATGAGCGGCGCAAGGGTAGTCCGGGACTTTTACAGTTTCGTTGCAAAGCCGGAATTTGCCTGTCTCCGACCCGTCCCGGCGGGGTCGTTCCTGCAAAAAGCCCCTTTTCACGCAACTGCATGCGGTCTGTCATCATTTCGTCATCTATCACGCGCAGAGTGCTCGCCTTCGCGCGCCCGCGCCCGTCGGGGCGCCGGCACAACGGCGGACACCGATCACGCCGATAGTCTTTAATATTTGCGATCTGCGTCGCAGCCGACAGTCCCATCAACGAGAACCCATGGACAAGACGAGCTTTCGCCAACACATCTCGAGTCAGTTCAACGCCGAGCTCGAGGACGTCCGCCAGCGCGTGATGGCGATGGGCGGTCTGGTCGAGCAGCAGATCGTCGACGCGACGATTGCGCTGATGGACCTCGACGCCGGCATGGCCGAACAGGTCAATCTCAACGACTTCAAGATCAACCAGCTTGAAGTCTCGATCGACGAAGAGTGCTCGCGCATCCTGGCGCGTCGCCAGCCGACCGCCAGCGACCTGCGTCTGGTCTACGCCGTCATCAAGACCATCACCGACCTCGAGCGTATCGGCGATGAGGCGGGCAAGATCGCGCGCATGGCCAAAGACCTGGCGTCGCAGGAGCGCATCCACGAAAACATGCGCGAGGTCCAGCATCTGTCGCGCCAGGTCTCGCAGATGGTGCGCGATGCGCTCGACGCCTTCGCGCGCATGGATACCGACGCCGCGCTCAACGTCGCCCGCCAGGACCGCGATGTCGATCGCGAGTACGAAGCACTGCTGCGCCAGTGCATCACCTTCATGATGGAAGACCCGCGCACCATCGGCCGGGTCATGGACATCATCTGGTGCGTGCGTGCGCTCGAGCGCATCGGCGATCACGCCAAGAACATCTCCGAGTACGTCGTCTACTTCGTCAAGGGCAAGGATATTCGTCACTTGTCGCTCGAGGCGGCGGAAAAGGAAATCACGCAAGGCTGAGACGGCATCCGTCCAGTCGATTTCTCGGGCCGCGGCATTGCCGCGGCCTTTTTTGATGGGGCGCGACGCACGGCGCGGACGCCGTCCCGTGGAGTGAAGATGCTGAAGCTGACCCGTATCGCGACCGCCGCGTCGCTGCTGAGCCTGGCCGCCTGCGCGAGCCCGGACGTACGCCTCTACAACGGTCCGTCGCGTGCGGCAACCGATGTGGCGGTCATTACCATGCCCGAGCAGCTCGAGGTGGCCACCATCAATGGCGCCGACGTCCCCGGCGCGCGCGGCATGGCGGCTGGCGACAAGCGCCTGGAACTGCTGCCCGGGCATTACGACCTGCTGGTGTTCTATCGCGAATTCTGGGAGCGTGACGACGCTGGCGCCCTGCGCTCCGATCCGGCGCGCTTCAGTGTCGATGCCGTGGCTGGGCACACCTACCGCATCGATTACCCGCATCCGGCCAATTACCAGGACGCGCGCACGCTGGCGAAGGACTTCCACGGCTGGATTGAAGACCAGGCCTCGGGACAGCGCACCGAGTCTGCGGACAGTGGCGTGACTTTCAACGGCGGCATTCTGGCGCAGCTCAATGGTGGCGACATGCTGCACAGCAAGAGCGAAGTGAGCGCCGGTAATACCTCGGTTGAGAACATCCCGCCGCGGCCGACGGCGACCGGATCGGCTGCCGATGCGGCGCCGCCTGCCGCGATGCCCCGCGCCCTGCCGCCGGTGCCGGCCGTCGTGCCGCCGTCGGCCGCGGCGCCCACAGCGAAGGGCGACAAGGACTGGCTGCTGCTGATGCAGGGCTGGTGGCAGCAGGCCAGCAATGACGAGCGCCGAGCGTTCCTGCGTTGGGTCGGGCAGCAGCCGAACTGAAGCGGCTGTCGGTGTCGACGGCCGGACGTCACGTCTCCCGCAGCAGGTGAGATCGCGTTTCGCCCAGATGGGCACCGAATCTGTTGCAAGAGGATGACGCATGCATGCACGCAGGCCGCGCCCCGCTAGGGCGCGGCCTTTTTGCTCGGTCGTGTATTTCGGGCAAAAAGAAAGGGCGGGTCCTTGCGGACCCGCCCTCGTGACGCCGGTCGGCGTCGGCCGACTTAGAACTTGAATTCGCCGAACACGCCGAATTCGTTGAGCTTCTTCGTCGTCGCGCTGTCGCCCGTGTCGAGCTTGTCGAACTTGTAGGCCGCAGCGAACGAGATGCCCTTGGCTGCTTTGTACTGAACGCCAGCGTTCGCGTACTTGCGCTTGGTGTCCGGCGCCAGATCCTTGCTCGGCTTGGCCTGATCGTAGCGCGCGAAGACCGCGATCGCGTCGGACAGGTCATAGGACGCCCAGGTCGAGAAACCCGTCGCCTTGTCCTGCGGGCCGGTGGTGATCGCCGTGGCGCTGAAGTTCTTCGCTTCGAAGTACTCGCCACCGATACGCAGGCCGTTGCCGACGTACGAGATCAAGCCGTCGTAACGCTGAGCGGTGTTTTCGGCATCGGTCGATTCGGTTTCATTGCCGAGCGCACCGTTATAGAAGCCGGCGGCAACGGTCACGCCCGCGACCGGCGTGACGGCCAGGCGGCCTTCGACGTCCATGCGCTTGCTGCGGCCGCTGACGTTGCTGTAGCCCTTGCCGTTGACGACCGACACTTCATAGTCGATGTAGTCGTTCGAACCCAGGGCATGCACGCCCCAGTCGGCCGAGTTGCCGAACTTCAGGCGGTCGATCGTGGTCGGCTCGACGTAGCGGAAGCCGTACTGGTTTTCGACGAACGGAATCCACGGCATGTCGGTCGAACCGGCGCGGACCTTGAACAGCGGATTGACGGCGGCCTGCAGATAGGCCTTCTTCACGAACAGCTGCGACTTGCCGTCGGTGGAGCTGTAGTTGAAGTCGGTCGTCAGGTTGATCGACCACATGTCGTCGAACTTGTGATCGACCGTCAGATAGAAGCGCGGAACGTCGACGCCGTAGCCACTGTTGTCCGTCTTGTCACCGCCGAGCTTTTCGGACTTGTCGGTGAGGTCGAAGTACATCTTGCCACCGACTTTGGTATCGGCGGCAGCGTGCGCGCCGAAACTGGCCGCACCCAGGGCGAGGGCCGCGGCGACCGCGGTGAGATTGTCACGCATGTTCAGAAAACTCCTTCGATGATTGGCGTCGAGCTGCTTTGCAGCTGGCCTGGCCGAGCTAGCCCCCCGACTCAAGGCGAGCGAAGTCTGAACAAGCTGTATGACGAGTCCTTTGCCGAAAGATGACGGATCTGTGACGGTTGTCATGAGCGCAAGACGCTGGCCGTCGAGCCCGAGTGTGACCCGCGCCTGTCGTGCGGCCGACAGGTGATCCCGCCCGCGTGCGCAATTCCTTTAAACTCCCGACCCTTATGGCCGTCAATTCCCGCTCCATCAAGATCGGCGTCATTTCCGTGCTGGTGCTGGCGATCAGCATCGGTGGCGTGTTGTTCGCCGGTTATCTGCTCAAGCTCGACAAGGAGATTCGCGACCGCTTCGCGGGTGCGCGCTGGGCCTTGCCCGCGCAGGTCTATGCGGCGCCACAGGAGCTGTACGTCGGGCAGGGCATCAATGCCCACGATCTGGTGCACGAGCTGCAGCGCCTCGGCTATCGCCAGGATGCGACGCTGGGCAACACCGGCACCTATGTCGGTGGTGCGCAGCATGTCGACTTATATGTGCGCGGCTTCGACTTCTGGGACGGTGTTCAGGCGCCGGAGCGGCTCAGCGTCGATTTCAGCGGCGACCTGGTCACCGCGCTCAAGGATCTCGACTCGTCCAAGGACCTCGACATCGTCCGTCTCGATCCGATGCTGATCGGCAGCATCTATCCGAAGCAGGGCGAGGATCGCGTGCTGATCAAGCTCAGCGACGTGCCGCCGATGCTGGCCAAGGGCCTGGTCGCCGTCGAGGATCATGGCTTCTACGAGCATTCCGGCATCAGCCTCAAGGCCATCTTTCGCGCCAGCATCGCCAATCTGCGTGCCGGGCACGTGGTGCAGGGCGGCAGCACACTGACCCAGCAGCTGATCAAGAATTTCTTCCTCAGCAACCGCCAGACCTTCACGCGCAAGATCAACGAAGCGTTGATGGCGATGCTGCTCGAAAGCCATTACAGCAAGGACCAGATCCTCGAGGCCTACATGAACGAGGTTGCCCTCGGCCAGGATGGCAATCGCGCCGTTCACGGCTTCGGGCTGGGTTCGCACTTCTATTTCAACAAGCCGCTCAATGAGCTGCGGCCGCAGGAGATTGCGCTGTTGGTGGGCCTGGTCAAGGGACCGACCTACTACAACCCGCGGCGCTATCCCAAGCATGCGCTGGCGCGCCGCAACCTGGTGCTGTCGGTGTTCCGCGATGAAGGCCTGATCAGCGACGCCGAGTACAAGAAAGACATCACCCTGCCGCTTGGCGTTGCCGGCGGTCGTGGCGGCGGCGCCGAGCGCTATCCGGCGTTCGTCGATCTGGTCAAGCGCCAGCTCGAAAACGACTACAAGGACGAGGACCTCACCAACGAGGGCCTGCGCATCTTCACCACGCTCGATCCGCGCGTGCAGGAATCGCTGGAGAACCGCATCGTCGAAGAGCTGCCGGAGATCGAGAAGCAGCGGCGCATGAAGCCCGGTACTCTGGAAGGCGCCGGCGTCGTCACCAGCGCCGATCGCGGCGAGGTGCTGGCGCTGGTCGGCGGTCGCGACGTTCGCTTCCCGGGCTTCAATCGCGCGCTCGATTCGCGGCGCTCGATCGGTTCGCTGGCCAAGCCCTTCGTTTATCTGACCGCACTCGAGCATCCCGAGCAGTACAACCTCGAGACGATGATCGACGACGAGCCGATCGAGCTGCGCATGCCGGGCGCGCCGGTCTGGTCGCCGCACAATTACGATCGCAAGCTGCACGGCCCGCAGCACCTCTATAACGCGCTGGCGCATTCGATCAATCTGCCGACCGTGCGTCTCGGCCTGGCGTTGGGCCCGGCCAATGTGCTGAAGACCATGCGTCAGGCCGGTTATGACGGCGACGCCAAAGCGCTGCCGTCGATCTTCCTCGGCGCGGTCGATGCCTCGCCGCTGCAGATCGCGCAGATGTACGGCACGCTGGCGTCGGGTGGCTTCCAGTCATCGCCGTCGGCGATTCGCGAGGTGCAGACCAAGGACGGCAAGCCGCTGCAGCGCTTCCCGCTGCAGCTCAAGCAGACGTTTGCGGAAGGGCCGATCTACCTGATCACCTGGGCGATGGAAAAGGTGATGACGATCGGCACCGGCCGCTCGGCCTATACGCAGCTGTCGCCGGACACCGTGGTCGCCGGCAAGTCCGGCACCACCGACGATTACCGCGACAGCTGGTTCGCCGGCTTCGGTGCCGACCGCGTGACCGTCGTCTGGGTCGGTCGAGACGACAACCAGTCGACCGGGCTGACCGGCTCCACCGGTGCGCTGCAGGTCTGGTCGCGGGTGATGAAGGATATCCACGTGCGCAGCATCGACAATGTGCCACCGCCGACCGTCGAGGAAGTCCAGATCGACCCGGACAGTGGCTTGCGCGCCGACGACAACTGCTACGACGCCGTCACCGTGCCGTATCTGCAGAACTCCGGACCGCAGGAATGGGCGCCGTGCTCGGCGCAGGCGAACCAGACGCAAGGGCCGATGCAGTGGCTGAAGGATATCTTCGGTCACTGAGATCGCCCTGACCGGCGCGTGGCACCGTTACAATGGCCGGGTCCCAAGCCTCTGCCGGTGCTCCCGTCGTGCGTTCGAAGCTGATCGTCATCCTGCTGGTGTCCCTGTTGGCCGCGTGCCAGACGACGACCGGTACTCACAAGGTCTACCCGGGGACGACCGGTCCCGAAGCCGAGCCGTTGACGCCGCCGCCACCAGCGGTCGAGGCCAAGCCGATCGAGCCGCCGCCAGCGCCGCCGAAGCCGGTCTATCCGCAGAGTGCCAGCGAAATCAGCGGCGCCGCGGTGACGTCGCTGATGAAGAAGGCCAACGAATATCGCGCCGCCGGTCAGCCCGATCAGGCCGCCGGCGTGCTCGAGCGCGCGCTGCGCATCGAGCCGCGCAACTACTTCGTCTGGTCGGCGCTCGGCCAGGCGTATCTGGCGCAGAAGAACTATGCGCAGGCCGAGTCGGTTGCACAGAAGTCGACTGCTCTGGCGCGCGGTAACTACTACGTGGCGCTGGAGAACTGGAAGACCATCCAGGCGGCGCGCATGGCGCGTGGCGATGCCGCTGGTGCGGCACTGGCCGGCGCCCAGGTCGCGTCACTGCAGGCGCAGATCAGCGGCGGCACGCCCTGAAACGGCGGTGACGCCGGAAGAAACGGCCGAACTGCTCGGGACCGGCGGACCGTTCGCCGATCTGCCGGGCTTCGCGCCGCGCGCGCCGCAGCAGCAGATGGCGTCGGCCGTCGCCGATGCCTACGAGCGCGCATCCAGCCTGATCGTCGAGGCCGGCACCGGCACCGGCAAGACCTATGCATATCTGGTGCCGGCGCTGATGTCCGGCAAGCGCACGCTGGTGTCGACCGGCACGCGCACGCTGCAGGACCAGCTCTTCCACCGCGATCTGCCGCGCGTCCGCGACGCGCTGCGCGCACCGGCGCGCGTCGCGCTGCTCAAGGGCCGCGCCAACTACCTGTGCCTGTATCGCATGAAGCGCGCACGGGGGTTGCCGGCGCTGCGATGGGCCTGGGACCGGCTGCGCGCGATCGAGGACTGGGCGCGGCGCACCGTGGCCGGCGAGATCGCCGAAATGGGCGAGTTCGGCGGCGAGGACGCGCTGGTTCGGCAGATCACGTCGACGGCCGACAACTGCCTGGGCAGTCGTTGCGACGATTTCGAGAAATGCTTCGTTGCGCAGGCGCGGCGGCGCGCGCAGGGCGCCGATCTGGTGGTCGTCAATCACCACCTGCTGCTGTCGGATTTCGTGCTCAAGGACCAGGGCTTCGGCCAGATCCTGTCCGGCAGTGACGCCATCATCGTCGATGAGGCGCACCAACTGCCGGAGCTGGCCGCGCAGTTCTTCGGTCGTCGCGTGTCGACGCGCCAGTTGCAGGAACTGGCGCGCGACGTACAGGCCGCTTCGCAGCTGCACGGCGATCTGGCCAACGTGACCGAAGCTGCGCAAGTCTTTTCCGGCGACGTCACGCGTTTCGAGATGCTGTTCTCCGGTCAGCCGCAACGCCAGCCGCTGCAGGGCTTTCTCGCCGACCGCGAGCGTCACGCCACGGCCGGGCAGGTCGGCGAGTCGCTAGCTGCGCTGCGTCACCTGCTGTCGCCGCTCGAAGAACGCAATGCCGAATTCTCGTCGGCGCTCGAACGTGCCGTCGGCCTGTGCGAGCGCTGGCAGCATGTGCTCGACGCACAGGAAAACGACGATGGGCGCGAGGTGCGCTGGGTCGAGGCGCTGCAGCGTGGCGGCAGTCTCAATGCGACGCCGATCGAGGTCGCCAGCGATTTTCAGCGCATGCGCGAGACCTATCCGGGCACCTGGCTGTTCACGTCGGCGACGCTGGCAGTCGGCGACGACTTCAGCCATTTCAGCCAATCGCTGGGTCTCGACGATGCGCAACAGCTGCGCCTCGACAGCCCGTTCGACTACGCCACGCAAGCGCGTCTGTATCTGCCGCGCGGGCTGCCCGAACCCAATGATCCGTCCTATTCGAATGCCGTGGCTGCCGCCGCGCTGCCGGTCATCGAGGCGGCCGGCGGCGGCGCGTTCGTGCTCTGTACGAGCTACCGTGCCCTGCGACAGATCGCCGAGCGCTTGCGCGCGCAGCTCGATCTGAAAGTATTGGTGCATGGCGAGGACAGCCGCTCGGCGCTGCTCGACGCGTTCGCCGAGGACGGCAATGCGGTGCTGGTCGGTACCAGTAGTTTCTGGGAGGGTGTCGACGTCAAGGGCAGTGCGCTGCGTGTGGTCATCATCGACCGCCTGCCGTTCGCCGCGCCGGGCGACCCGGTTTTCGAAGCCAAGCTCGACGCCGTGCGCCGACGTGGCGGTACGCCGTTCTTCGAACTGCAATTGCCGGAGGCGATCGTCATGCTGCGCCAGGGTTGCGGCCGCCTGATCCGCGATCCGGATGATCGCGGCCTGTTGATGCTCTGCGATCCACGCATCGTGTCGAAGTCGTATGGGCGACGGGTGGTGACGAGCTTGCCGAAGATGACGGTGGTGCGGGAGCTGGAGGCGGTGAAGGGGTTTTTGGCGACCTTGTGATCAGCCGCTGCTGTTCTTGATCGAGCCTTCTGTTTCGCGCTGCGGCGCGACATGAAAGGTTCGGACAAGCCTTCGAGCGGACGGCGCCAGCTGCGTTTCTGGCGAGCCCCTTACATCGCGACAACGCAGCCGCTCGCGTACCATCCCGCGCCACCGCATCAAAAAGCACGCCGCACCCGATGAATATCCTCGCCCTCGATACCGCCACCGAAGCCTGCTCCGCCGCCCTGCAGGTCGCCGGCCGGACGCTGGCTCGTTTCGAGATTGCCGGGCGCACGCATACGGAAAAGCTGGTGCCGATGGTGCACGGCTTGCTCGCCGAGGCGGGGATCGGCTTTGCGCAGCTCGATGGCTATGTCTGCGGTGTCGGTCCCGGCAGCTTCGCTGGCGTGCGGATCGGCGTCAGCTTCGTCAAGGGGCTGGCGCTCGCGCACGACCGGCCCGTGGTCGACGTGTCGTCGCTGGCGATGCTCGCAAGACCGCCGCTGGCGCTCGGCGCGCAGCAGGTGACCTGTGCGATCGATGCGCGCATGAACGAGGTCTATGTCGCAGCCTATCGTCGTAGCGCAGACGGCTCGCCGGAAGCGCTGCTCGACGAGCAGGTCTGTGCGCCCGCCGATGTGCCGGCGGTTGCCGGCGCTGCGGTGGCGGTCGGCAGCGGCTGGGGCAGTTACGAGTCGGCGCTGCGCGCGGCGGTCGGTGCCGATTTGAGCGCTATCGACGCGGCGGCGTTGCCGACGGCAGCCGATGCGCTGGCATTGGCCCTACCGCGCTTCGCGGTCGGTACAACGATCAGCGCTGCGGCGCTGTTGCCTCGCTATCTGCGCAACAAGGTGGCGTTGACGCTGAACGAACAGCGCGCCGCGCGCCGCGGCTGAGCGGTCCGCTCTACGGCGCCAGCTTGCGCTGCAGCCACATGCCGGCGATCAGCGCCGCGCAGAAGATCAGCGTGCCGGGATGCAGGGCCGACAGTGCGGCGATCGCCGGGCCGGGGCAGTAGCCGGCCAGGCCCCAGCCGGCGCCGAACAGCAGTGCACCGATCAGCAGCCGCTTGTCGATGTCGCGCCGCGTCGGAATCTGAAATTTCACGTCGAACAGTGGACGGCTGCGCCGCGCGGCGATGGCGAACGCCGGGAATGCGACCAGCAGGCCGCCACCCATCACGAACGCCAGACTCGGATCCCAGCGGCCGGCAAGGTCGAGGAAACCGAGCACCTTTTCCGGCTGCGTCATGCCACCGATGGCAAGTCCGGCGCCGAACAGCAGACCGGCGATCAGGGCCACGAGCTGGTTCATGGCGCGTCCCCCAGCAGGTGACGGACGACGTAGACGGTGACGAAGCCGGCGACCATGAACGTCGCCGTGGCGATCAGCGAGCGTGGCGACATCCGGCTGATGCCGCAGATGCCGTGGCCGGACGTGCAGCCGCTGCCGAGTCGCGTCCCGAAGCCAACCAGCAGGCCAGCACCGATTAGCCACGGCACGCCGACGCTAGGGGCAGCGGCTGCCAGTCCCGGCTTGATCAATGCGACCAAGCCGGCACCGGCAATCAGGCCGACCACGAACAGTGCACGCCAGCCGCGATCGCCGCCTCGTTCGAACAGCAGGCCGCCGGCGATGCCGCTGATGCCGGCGATGCGGCCGCTGCCGAGCAGCAGCACGGTGGCGGCCAGGCCGATCAGCAGCCCGCCGATCAGGCTCAGCAGCCAGCTGTGAACGTCGACGACCACATCCATGCGCGCTTCCCCGTATTGCGACGAAAGATCAGGCGCCGATGATAGCGAGGCGCAGCACCGTCAGGGCACCAGCGAGCGCGCACGCCCAGCCCGACAGCAACCAGCGCGGCACGCGGTGCTGCGGCACGAAGCCGACGCCACGGACGATGCCGGCCGCCATCGCCCAGCCGGCCAGCGTCGCCGCAAGATGATCGGCGTGGCCGCCGGCGTCGGTAAGCAGGCGCGGATCGGCCGTGAGGCCGATCATCAGCGCCAGCCCGACCAGCAGCGCCGGCCAGAACAGAGCCGTGTCGCGCGGGGCGCTGCGCGTGGTCATGGCCCCGGCTCCTCGTGGCCGTTGCTGCGGCCTTCCTCGTTCTCGCCCCACATCGCATTGAGGATGGCCAGCAGCACCGCGAAGCCGACGCCCAGAATCCAGCTGAAATACCACATGGTGTGCTCCTTGATCGCTTAGTAGGCGCTGTGCGCGTTGCGGCGGATCTGCTCGTCAGTGACCTTGCCGCGCATCACGCGATAGGCCCAGGACGTGTAGACGATGATGAGGGGCATGAAGATGATCACGGCCCACAGCATGATGCCCAGCGTCAGATGGCTGGAGACGCTGTCCCAGACCGTCAGGCTGGCATTCGGATGCGTCGAAGACGGCATCAGGAACGGGAACATCGACACGCCGGCGGTGCCGATCACGCCGGTCAGCATGATGGACGAGGCGATGAACGCCAGGCCGGTGCGGCCGGCGCGCAGCAGCAGCAGCGCCAGGATCGCGCCGACATAGCCGAGCACCGGCACCAGGATCGTCGCCGGCACGTGCCGGTAGTTGGCGAACCAGGCGCCAGCCTCGCGCACGACCGTCTTCGCCAGCGGGTCCGGCATGCCGGACGGGTCGAGTGCCGAGGTGATCACATAGCCCTGGATATGCGTCAGCCACAGGCCGGCGGCGCTGAAGCCGAGCAGCACGACCAGGCCGGCGCCGTAGGCGGCGAGCTTGGCGCGCTGGGCGATGGCAGCTTCGGTGCGGTGTGCCAGGTAGACCGCGCCGTGCAGCGTGATCATCGCGCTGCTGACGATGCCGCAGAGCAGGGCGAACGGATTCAGCAGCGCCCAGAACGAGCCGGTGTAGGTCGACATCAGGTTGTCGTCGAAGCCGAACGGTACGCCCTGCAGCAGGTTGCCGAAGGCGACGCCGAAGATGATCGGCGGCACCGCGCCACCGACGAACAGGCCCCAGTCCCAGGTCGAGCGCCAGCGCTGGTTGTGAATCTTGCTGCGGTAGTCGAAGCCGACCGGGCGGAAGAACAGTGCCCACAGCACCGCCAGCATCGCCCAGTAGAAGCCTGAGAATGCGGTGGCGTAGATCAGCGGCCAGGCGGCGAAGATCGCGCCGCCGCCGGTGATGAACCAGACCTGGTTGCCGTCCCAGTGCGGGCCGACCGTGTTGATGACGACGCGGCGCTCGACATCGCCGCGGCCGACGAACGGCAACAGGGTGCCGACGCCCATATCGTGGCCGTCCATGATGGCGAAGCCGACCAGCAGCACGCCGACCAGCAACCACCAGATGATTTTCAGTGTTTCGTAATCGAACATGACGTGATTCCTCAGTGGGCGTCCGCGAGCGCGGGCTCAGAGCTGTAGCGACCGGTGCCGAGGCTGCCGGGCCCCTGGCGCGCGAAGCGCACCATCAGGTACATCTCGACGATCAGCAGTACGGTGTAGAAGCCGACGAAGCCGGCCAGCGAGCCGTACAGGCTGCCGACGCTGAGCGTGGATACCGACATGTGCGTCGGCAGCACACCGTAGATCGTCCACGGCTGGCGGCCGTATTCGGCGACGAACCAGCCGAGTTCGCAGGCCAGCCACGGCAGCGGCAACGACCACAGCGCCCACTTCAGCAGCCACGGGCGCTTGCCGGAGTAGGGACGCAGCGTCGCCCACGCGCAGGTGGCGAACAGCGCCAGCATCAGGAAGCCGATGCCGACCATGAAGCGGAAGCCCCAGAACATCGGCGTTACCCGCGGAATCGTGTCGTCGACGGCGCGATTGATCAGCTCCGGCGTGACCTGGTCGAAGTCGGTGACGTACTTGCGCAGCAGCAGGCCGAAGCCGAGATCCTGCTTATGCAGCTCGAAGACCGTCTTGGCTTCGGTGTCGCTGCGATTGGCGCGCAGCTTTTCCAGCGCCTTGGCCGCTTCGATGCCGGACAGGATGCGTTCGCGATTCTTGGCCTTGATCTCGAGGATGCCGGGAATCTGCTGGCTGACCGAGCGTGTGCCGATCAGGCCCATGACCCACGGAATCTTCACCGCCCAGTCGTTCTTCTGCTGGGCTTCATCTGGCCAAGCGATGAGGTTGAACGACGCCGGCGCCGGTTCGGTCTCCCACATGGCCTCCATGGCGGCGAGCTTGGTTTGCTGTGCCTCGCCGACCGTGTAGCCGGACTCGTCGCCGAGCACGATCACCGAGCAAACGGACGCGAGCCCGAACGCAGCGGCGATGCGGAAGCTACGCTTGGCGAACTCGACGTCGCGACCGCGCAGTAGATACCAGGCGGAAATCGACAGCACGAACATCGCGCCGGTCACGTAGCCGGCGGAAACCGTGTGCACGAACTTGGCCTGCGCCACGGGGTTGAAGATCACCGACCAGAAGTCGGTCAACTCCATGCGCATGGTGTCGTAGTTGAATTCGGCGCCGACCGGATTCTGCATCCAGCCGTTGGCGATCAGAATCCACAACGCCGACAGGTTGGTGCCGATCGCCATCAGGATCGTCACCAGCAGATGCTGCGGCTTGGACAGTCGGTCCCAGGCGAAGAAGAACAGGCCGATGAAGGTCGATTCGAGGAAGAACGCCATCAGGCCTTCGATCGCCAGCGGTGCACCGAAGATGTCGCCGACATAGTGCGAGTAGTAGGCCCAGTTCGTGCCGAACTGGAACTCCATGGTGATGCCGGTGGTGACGCCGAGGGCAAAGTTGATGCCGAACAGCTTGCCCCAGAAGCGGGTCATGTCCTTGTAGATGACCTTGCCGGTCATCACGTAGATCGACTCCATGATGACGAGAATCCAGACCATGCCGATGGTCAGCGGCACGAACAGGAAGTGGTAGAGGGCGGTGGCCGCGAACTGTAGTCGCGACAGATCGACGAGATGCTCACTGATCATGGCGGGCGCTCGGTTGGGTAGAGGTGGACGGAGAGTCGTCGTGGCCGAAGATGCTGGCCGCGGTTCCTGCGGTGTCGACGTGCACCTGCTGTGGGTGAATGAACCACTGCCACAGCAAGGCGAGCACGATCAGCTTGATGACGATCACCCAGACGATCTCGCGCTTGAGCCGGCGGTCGCCGGCGGCAGCACGGGGAATGGCGGAGGTTGGCGGCATCGTCGACGGCATCCGGGAAGTTGCGGAACGCGCGCATGGTCGGAGCTTCGGCCGGCCGTCACCATGACGCCGGTCAAGTCGGGCGTCGCCTGATCTGTGTTGGATGGGGCCTGGGGTCATCGCCGCTTCCTGGTGGACGTGCGGGACCCGAAGATCACGACCCGTGCCAATCGGACGCTTGCTGTTTAGGCCTTATGAATCAATCGAGTGGCGACTTCGACGCGGTGCGGCGCGCTGCTGCCGGACTGCCGATGGCAGTGCGGTGGCAGTTTCTGGCAGCGACATGGCAGCCGCAGCCGGTGCAGCACTCAGCCGAGTCCGAGCTCGCGCAGGCGTCGGTACAAGGTGCGTTCGCTCATGCCCAGGTGCGCGGCCAGCTCGCTGCGCGTGCCATTGAAGACCTCCAGCGCATGCGCCAGTTGTGCCCGATCATATTGGCGCCGTGGCCGGCCGCCGGCCGGCGCCGTCGTCAGCGCGTGCTGCAGCTCCGGCGGCAGGTGCGCGGCGTGAATCACGCCGTCGTCGGCGAACAGGCGAGCGCGTTCGAGCACATTGCGCAGCTCACGGACATTGCCGGGCCATGCGTGCAGGCTCAGCAGCTTCATCGCGTCGTCGGCGACGCGCGGTGCGCCATGTCCGGCGATGCGCTGCAGCAGGCTGTCGACCAGCAGCGGCAGATCCGCCGCGCGTTCGCGCAGCGCCGGCAGGTGCACCGGAAACGCGCTGATCCGGTAGTAGAGATCCTGGCGGAAGCTGCCTGCGGCGACCATCGCCGTCAGCGGTTTGTGCGTGGCCGAGACCAGGCGAAAGTCGGCGCGCAATGGCTCGACGCCGCCGACGCGACGAAAGGTGCCGGACTCGATCAGGCGCAGCAGCTTGACCTGCATCGGCAGCGGCACGTCGCCGATCTCGTCGAGAAACAGGGTGCCGCCATGTGCGGTTTCGACGAGGCCGATCTTGCGCTGCGTGGCGCCGGTGAACGCGCCTTTTTCATAGCCGAACAGTTCGCTTTCGAACAGCGATTCGGTCAACCCCGTGCAGTCGACGACCACCAGCGGGCCGCGTGCGCGATCGCTGCTCTCATGCAGGGCGCGCGCGAACAACTCCTTGCCGGTTCCGGATTCGCCCTGCAGCAGCACCGGGATCTGCGACGGCGCAGCGCGCTGCAGCGCCGACAAGGCTTCCTTGAAAGTCGGCGAGCGGCCGACCAGACCGTGCCGCTGCGGTTGAGCGGATGCGACGGCGACGCTGCTGAGACGCTCGACGTAAGCGACCAGCGTGCCGTCGGCATCGAGGATCGGCCGCAGCTCGACGTCGACGTGCTCGGGGCCGCGCGGCGTGTGGTGAATATGCAGCACGCGATCGGGGGCCAGGCTCTCGCTGGCCTTGCGCATCGGGCAATGCTCGCCGGCCTGGTCGCACGGCACGCTGTACTGGTGCGACACGCGGAAGCACTTGGCGCCGATCGGCGCCTTGCCGGAGGTGGCGAACTGCCGCTGATAAGCGGTGTTGGCGGCGAGGATGTTGTAGTCGGTATCGAGCACGATGGTCGGCTGCGGATCGTGCTCCAGATACGAAATCAGCGACTGGACTTGCGGGGCGGCAGTGCTCATATGCGGTCGGCTCGGCGGCGGCGGCAGTGTCCGCCAAGGCTGCCAAAAACTGCCAGAGGCTGCCAGTTCCGCCGCCATTGTCAGTGCCAATCTGTTCTCCAAGGGGCAAACCTTGGAAATTTAAAGTCAATCAGTACAGTGATTTGCTGTGATTCTTTGCATGCCACGGCAGCTGGCATATGTCTTGAAATAAAAAGCACATGCTGGCAGCTCGCGCTGCCCGAAATCTCATGGAGGTGATCGCGTGTCCGCGTCCAGCAACATCCAGATTGAAGCGTTTTTCGACAAAGCGACATGGACGGTCAGTTATCTGCTGCTCGACCGTTCGACGAAGCAGTGCGCACTGATCGACAGCGTGCTCGACTACGACCCGAAGTCCGGGCGCACGCGACACGAATCGGCCGATCGCCTGATCGCCCGCGTTCGCGAGTTGGGCGCTACGGTGCAGTGGTTGCTTGAAACGCATGTGCACGCCGACCATCTGTCGGCGGCCGGCTACCTGAAGGAACACGTCGGTGGCCAGCTGGCGATCGGCAGCCACATCACCGCGGTGCAGGACGTGTTCGGCAAGCTGTTCAACGCCGGCGCCGGCTTTGCGCACGACGGCAGCCAGTTCGACGTGTTGTTCGACGACGGCCGCGAATTCAGGATCGGCAGCCTGAAAGCGCGCGCGATGCATACGCCGGGTCACACGCCGGCATGCATGACCTATGTCGTCGAGGATGGCGACGAAACCATCGCCTTCGTCGGCGACACGCTGTTCATGCCGGACTACGGCACGGCGCGCTGCGATTTTCCCGGCGGCGATGCACGGACCTTGTATCGCTCCATCAACAAGGTGCTGAGCCTGCCGCCCGCGACGCGGTTGTTCATGTGTCATGACTATCTGCCCGGCGGCCGCGAGCTGAAATACGAAACCACGGTTGCCGAGCAGCGTGCGCAGAACATTCACGTGCGCGACGGCATCAGCGAAGAGGCGTTCGTGGCGATGCGCCAGGCGCGCGACGCGACGCTCGACATGCCGGTGCTGATCCTGCCGTCGGTGCAGGTCAACATGCGCGCCGGCCATTTGCCGGAGCCGGAAGACAACGGCGTGCGCTATCTGAAGATTCCGCTCAACGCGCTCTGAGCGGCGGCCCCTGATCGAAGGAAGACCATCATGCACGTTCGTACCCTGACCCAGGATCTGTCGGTGGCCGGCCAGATCAGCGCCGCCGACATTGCCGAGCTGGCCGCGCGCGGCTTTCGCAGCGTGATCTGCAATCGCCCGGACGGCGAGGGCCCGGATCAGCCGACCCACGAGGAGATCGGTCGCGCGGCGCAGGTCGCGGGGCTGGGCATGCGCTATCTGCCGGTCGAGTCCGGCAAGGTCGACGATGCCACGGCGCAGCAGTTCGGCGAGTTGATGCGCGAGCTGCCGAAGCCGGTCTTCGCGTACTGCCGCACCGGGACGCGCTCGGCGACGCTGTGGGCGCTGTCACAGGCCGGCGAGCGGCCACTACCGGACATCCTCGAACGCGCACGGCGCGCTGAATACGATCTGTCGGCCGTCGTGCGCCGCATCGCCAACGGCGGCCGCACGCCGCTGACGCATACCGATGCGCAGCACCAGATCGTCATCGTCGGCGGCGGCGCCGCCGGCATTGCCACCGCGGCCAGTCTGTTGGCGCGTGATCCGAAACTCGACATCGCCATCGTCGATCCGGCCGACGTGCACTATTACCAGCCGGGTTGGACGCTGGTCGGTGCCGGCGTCTTCCAGCCGGCGCAGACCGCGCGCACCCTGGCGTCGCTGATTCCGCGCGGCGTGCATTGGATCAAGGCTGCGGTCGCGGCGTTCGAGCCGCAGGCCAACTCGCTGTTGCTCGACGGTTGCCGCGTGGTGCGCTACGAGCAGCTGATCGTCTGTCCCGGCCTGAAGCTGAACTGGGCCGGCATCGACGGCCTCAGCGACACGCTCGGCCGCAACGGCGTGACGTCGAACTACCGCTACGATCTGGCGCCTTACACCTGGGAACTGGTGCAAGGTCTGCGCAAGGGGCGGGCGCTGTTCACGCAGCCGCCGATGCCGATCAAGTGCGCGGGCGCGCCGCAGAAGGCCATGTACCTGTCTTGCGATCACTGGCGGCGCATGGGGGTGCTGTCGCAGATCCAGACCGACTTCTACAACGCTGGTGGCGTGCTGTTCGGCGTCGCCGACTATGTGCCAGCGTTGATGGAATACGTGAAGGCTTATGGCATCAACCTCAACTTTGGGCAGACGCTGGTCGCGGTTGACGGGCCGGCGCGGCGCGCGACCTTCGCGCGCGCGCTGCCGGATGGCGGCCGCGAAACCTTCGAGCGCGAGTTCGACATGCTGCATGTGGTGCCGCCGCAGACGGCGCCGGATTTCATACGCGTCAGTCCGCTGGCCGATGCCGCGGGCTGGGTCGACGTCGACCCCGCCACGCTGCGCCACCGTCAGTACATCAACGTGCATGCGCTCGGCGACTGCACGAATACCAGCAACGCCAAGACCGCAGCCGCCGCGCGCAAGCAGGCACCGGTCGTCGCGCACAACGTGCTGGCCGCGCTGGCCGGTCGTACCGAAGCCGCGCAGTACGACGGCTATGGTTCGTGCCCGCTGACGGTCGAGCGCGGCAAGATCGTGCTCGCCGAGTTCACCTATGGCGGCAAGCTGGCGCCGAGCTTCCCGAGCTGGCTGCTCGACGGCCGCAGACCGACTCGTGCGGCGTGGTGGCTCAAGGAGCGCATCCTGCCGCCGTTGTACTGGCAAGGCATGCTCAAGGGCCGTGAGTGGATGGCGCAGCCCGAGCTGGTGGGCTGACGATGCCGGATCACGCGCTGCTCGGCGCGGGGCTGGGCGCCATTGTCGGTGCGATTCTGGCGCTGACCGGCGCTGGCGGCGGCATCCTCGCCGTGCCGCTGCTGGTCTTTGGCCTCGGCCTGTCGATGGCGCAGGCGGCGCCGGTCGGTTTGCTTGCCGTCGGGCTGGCGGCCGCGCTGGGCGCGGCGCTGGGTCTGCGTGAGGGCATCGTCCGTTACCGCGCTGCCGGATTCATCGCGCTGATCGGCGTGGTCTTCGCGCCGGCCGGACTGTGGTTGGCGCACCGGGTGCCGAACGCGCCGCTGGCGTTCGCGTTCGCCGCGCTGCTGCTGTACGCGATGCAGCGCATGTATTTCAAAGCGCGCCGTGAGTTGAGCGGCGACGCTTTGCAGGCGCCGCGGGAGCTGCTGCCGTGCGTCGTCAATCCGGTGCAGGGACGTCTGCGCTGGACGTTGCCGTGCGCGCGCGCGCTGGCGCTGACCGGCGTGGTGTCCGGCGTGCTGTCGGGGCTGCTCGGTGTCGGCGGCGGCTTCGTCATCGTGCCGGCACTGACGCGCTATTCCGATCTCGACATGAAGAGCGTGGTGGCCACGTCGCTGGCGGTCATCGCGCTGGTGTCGGCCGGCAGCGTCGCGGCCGCGTCCGCGGGCGGAGTCATGCACTGGGGCATCGGTGCGCCGTTCGCCGCCGGCGCCGTTGCCGGGCTCGCCGCCGGACGTCTGTTCGCGCATCGTCTGGCCGGGCCGCGGTTGCAGCAGTTGTTCGCCGTGGTCGGCGTGATCGCCGCGTTGCTGCTGATCTGGCGCGGGGTCCTGGACCTGCACTGAGACGGGTTGTCCACAGACTGTGGGGCCATCATCTCCAGCGGTGTCGTATCAAATTTGCGTTGAAATTGCCGATAGGCCGAATGGGTCTATCAGGGAATTGATCAGGGATGAATCAGCGGCGCAGTCGCAATGGGGCGGCAGCGTGGATGGCGGGTGGCAGCGCGTTGGCGGTGCCGCTCCTGGCCATGCATGTTGCGGCTGCCGACCCGCGTCACGACACGACGCCAGAGAACATCGCACAACGGATCCGCACGGCGCTGCAGGCCACACCCGCTGACCGTGACGCTGCGCTGCTGGCCGCCGCCAACGATGCCGCGATGCGTGCCGCGACATTCGACGCCAGCGATGGCCGCTGGCGGCGCTTGCAGTGCGATCGCCTGTTCGCGTTGGTGCACGCCGGACAGATGACGGCGGCGGCCGGCGTCTACGATGAAATTCACGAGCACGGCGTCGCGCTGCGCCCCTATGTCGTGCCCGATGCCGTGCAGGCGCTGCGCGCACGCGGCCGCATCGATGAGGCCGAGGCGTTGGCGCGTGAGCAATTGCAGTCGACCGAAGCCGATGTCGGCGACCGTCTTGTCAGCGGCCTGTTGCTGGCCCGCATGCTGCGCTGGCATGACGACTTCGAGGGCAGCGACGCGGTGCTGCGCCAGCTCGCCGATGCACACCCCCAGGATCATGCGGTGGCCGACGAACGTGCGGCGCTGGCGCGTCAGCGTGGCCGGCCGCGCGTCGCGCTGCAATTGACGACGGGCCTCGAGCGCGCCGAAGCCTGGCTCGATCTCGGCCGCACGGACCGTGCGACGGCTGAGCCGATGCCGGCGCCACCGGCAAGCTTCGAGCGTCGCGTCGCGGCCTTGCGTGCGGCACGTGGCGAGGTGGCGCTGCGCTACGTCAACGCGCAATCACCGGCGATGTCGTCGCCGACCGGCAACACTGAATTCAGCGCCTCGCTGACCGCGGACAGCGCGCGGATCGACGATCTCTGGCGCGTCGGCGTGCACGCGCAGACGTCCCAAGCCGATTTTCAGGGCGACGTCCCGCGTGCCGACGTCGTTGGCCTGCGTCTGGTTCGGCAACTGAGCGGCGGTGAGGCGAGCCTGGAAGCCGGTCGCGCTTTCGACGCCGATGCGCCGGGCGGTTATGCGGTACTCGATGCCAGCGCCTGGGTGCGCGACACCGTGCGTCTCGGCCTGCGCGCGGCGATCGCCGATCCGGGCGGCTCGTTGCAGGCGCGCGCCAGCGGTATCACCGTCAATACCGTGTCGCTGTCCGCCAGCTACAAGCCCGATGCGCGCTGGCGCTTCGACGGCGAGAGTGGCCTCGCGCACTTCGACGACGGCAACACGCGGTGGTGGAGCACCGTGACCGGTGAGCGGCAGCTCGGTGTTGCACAGGGTTACCGCGCATCGGCCTTCGCGCAGCTTTATGCCAGTGGCAACGACCGCGATCAGCGCCCGTATTTCAATCCGCCGCGCGCGCAGAGCGTCGAGACCGGATTGATCGTCCGCTACTTCGCGACGCATGGCGTTGAGCTGCATCTGCGACCGAGCGTGGCATCGGTGTGGCAGGCCGACTATGAGCAGGTCTGGGTGCCGTCGCTGAGCGCCGGCTTGGCGCTGCCGCTCGGCGACCTGCGCTGTGATCTCGGCGGGCTGTTCTCGCGACCGGTCTATGACGGCACGCGCGAAACGCACCTGGGCGCAACGCTGTCGTGCCGTTGGGGTGCGCTATGAACCTTGCGTTCGGCCATCTCGGTCTGCTGCGCGATTTCATCTTTTTCTATCCGCTGCTGATGGCCTTCATCTGGATGGTCGGCGGCGTCTACTACTACTGGCGCCGCGAGCGCGGCCGCCCGGACTGGACCGAGCCGCCGCCACTGCGGGTATTCCCACCGGTGTCGATCCTGGTGCCGTGCCATAACGAAGGCGAGACCGTCGAGGAGACGATGGCGGCGCTGGCGCTGCAGCAGTACCCGGATTTCGAGGTCATCGCCATCAACGACGGCTCGCGCGACGACACCGGTGCACGGCTGGACGCAATGCTGTCGGACTATCCGTGGCTGCGTGTCATCCACCTGCACCGCAACGCCGGCAAGGCGGCGGCGCTGAAGGTCGGGGCAATGGCGTCGAGCCATGAGTTCTTCGTCTGTATCGACGGTGATGCCTTGCTCGAACCGCATGCCGTGCAGTGGATGATGTCGCACTTCGTCGACGGCGTGCGGGTCGGTGCGGTGACCGGCAACCCGCGCATTCGCAATCGTTCGACCTTGATCGGCAAGCTGCAGGTCGGTGAGTTCTCGTCGATCATCGGCCTGATCAAGCGCGGCCAGCGCTCGTACGGCCGGCTGTTCACGGTGTCGGGCGTGATCAGTGCGTTCCGCCGCACGGCGCTGCATCGCGTCGGCTACTGGGCCGACAACATGATGACCGAGGACATCGACATCAGCTGGCGACTGCAGCGTGATCACTGGGATATCCGCTACGAGCCCAATGCGCTGTGCTACATCCTGATGCCGGAGACGCTGCGCGGTCTCTGGCGTCAACGCTTGCGCTGGGCACAGGGCGGCATCGAGGTTTTGATCAAGGAAGTGCGCCGTCTGTTGTTCTGGCGCGAAAGGCGCATGTGGGGCGTGCTGCTCGAATTTCTGCTGAGCGTGACTTGGTCGTACGCGATGCTGCTGCTGATCGTGCTCTGGGGGCTCAGCCACGTCATCGATGTGCCGGCTGAGTTTCGCTCGGACCCGCTGCTTCCGCGCTGGAACGGGGTCGTGCTCGGCATGGTTTGCCTGACGCAGTTCGCGGTCAGTCACTGGATCGATCGGCGCTACGAACCCAAGGTCTGGCGCGGCTATTACTGGATGATCTGGTATCCGATCGCCTACTGGCTGCTCAACATGTTGACCGTGGTGGCCGGCGTGCCGAAAGCCTTGCTGCGTCGCGGCCGCGGTCGCGCCGTCTGGGTCAGTCCGGACCGGGGGCTACGATGAAAAGAGTCAGGACACTCGACGAGATCATCCCGGAGCTGATCATCGAGCGGCCGGAGCGGCAGGCGCCGTTGCAGCGCACCTTGTTCGGCACGCTGACCCTGCTGGCATGGCTTGCTTACATCTATCTGTGGCTGCCGCTGCTGACGCTGATCGCCTGGTGGTTGGCGCTGCGCACCGGCCTGCGGGTCCATGTGCTGTCGCAGGCCGCCGGCGAGATCGACTATGGCGTGCTGCTGCTGACGGCGAAAATGGTATTGCTGGCGTGTGTGTTGATGATCGGCTGGGCCGAATACAACCGACGTCGCTTTCAGGGCCGTGAACGTCGTCGCCCGATCGAGCAGATCGATGTGGGCGCCAGTGCCGCGGCCTTCGGAGTCGGCGACCACACGGCGCAACAGCTGCGCACGGCGCGCGTGGCGGTGGTGCACGTCGGCGAGGGCGCGCTGGTCGACGCGGTCGAGCCCGTCCGCGATCGGCGTTGAGGTGTAGGGGCGTTTTCACGGTCGGCCGCTGGCAGGTCGCGGCCGATTCAGGCACACTGCGCGTCCCTCGCGGTGGCCCTGCGCGATCGCGAGGTTTCGATGGTGGCCCGTGCCGGCCCTCCGCGACGGAAAACCGTGAACCCCGCCAGGCCCGGAAGGGAGCAACGGCAGCGGCGATGCCGGGCGCCGGAGTCAGCTGGTACGGGCTGCCGCCTTCGAACACCGAATCCAACAAAAAAGCCCGCGATGCAGCTCGCGGGCTTTTTTGTTGGCGGCGTACTTCGTTCAGTGCTGTTGCTGCACCTGTCCGGCCTTGCTGTTGCGACGGCGGCTGGCGCGCTCGCTGAGGCCTTCCATCGTCAGATAGAACGCCGGCGTGATGTACAGCGTCAGCAGCTGCGAGGTCAGCAGACCACCGACCACGGCAATGCCGAGCGGCTGTCGCGATTCGGCGCCGGCACCGAAGCCCAGTGCGATCGGCAGCGTGCCAAAGATCGCCGCCAGGGTGGTCATCATGATCGGCCGGAAGCGCACGGTGCAGGCTTCGAAGATCGCATCGCGTGCCGAGGCGCCTTCACGTCGCCTGGCGATCGCGAAGTCGACCATGATGATGCCGTTCTTCTTGACCAGGCCGACCAGCAGGATCAGCCCGACGAAGCTGAAGACATTCAACTCCGAGCCGAACAGCCATAGCGACAGCAGGGCGCCGATCAGGGCCAGCGGCAGCGCCGTGAGAATCGTCAGCGGATGAATGAAGTGCTCGTAGAGGATGGACAGCACCATGTAGATGACCGCGATGCTGAACAGCAGTAGCAGCGGCAGCTCGACCAGTGATTTCTGGAACGTCGCCGCAGTGCCGGCGAAGGTGCCGAACACGGTTGGCGGCAGGGTCTCCGCGGCCAGCTTCTCGATCGGCTTGGTGACCGCGCCGAGCGACACGCCCGGCAGCAGATCGAAGGACAGCGTCACCGCCGGCAACTGCTCGTAGTGATTGACGGCGACCGGGCCGACGCTGCGCTTGACGGTCGCGACGCTGCCCAGCGGCACCAGCTTGCCGCTCGCGGTCGGCACGTACAGTGCGCTGATCGCGTCGGCGTCGCGCTGGTAGCGCTGATCGACTTCGAGGATCACCTTGTACTGATTGGTGCTGGTGTAGATCGTGCTGACCTGCTGCGTGCCGTAGGCGGCGTACAGCGTCTTCTGGATGTCGGCGACCGAAACGTCGAGGGCGCTGGCGCGATCGCGGTTGATGCTGACGTTGATCTGCGGATTGTTGATTTCCAGATCGCTGTCGACGTCGCGCACGCCGGGCACCGTCTTCATCTTGGTCTGCAGCTGCTGCGCCGCCTTGGCCAGCGTGTCGAGGTCGTCGGACTGCAGCACGTACTGGTAGTTGCCGGAGCCGCCGAACGCGCCGATGCGGATCGCCGGGCGGTTCTGCAGGAAGACCTGCAGCTGCGGCACGGCGCGAAACTCCTTGCGGAATTCGGCAATCACGTCGTCGACGGTGACGTTGCGCTGGCCGAGCGGCTTGAGCTTGATCATCAGGCGCCCGCCGTTGCCGCTGGCGACGCCACCCTGGCCCTGACCGACCGACGATTGCACGCCTTCAACGGCCGGGTTCTTCATGACGATATCAGCGATCTTGCGCTGCAGTTCCTGCATTTCGTCGAAGGTCGTGCCATCCGGCGCCTGCACGCTGGCGAAGAACAGGCCGATGTCCTGCGACGGGATGAAGCCGGTGTGGACGATGCGGAACGCAAAGCCGGTGGCGACCAGCGTCGCAGCGGCGACGCCGAGCATCAGCCGGTAGTGGTCGAGCGCCCAGCGCAGCGTCCGCGCATAGAAGCCGAGCAGATTGTCGAAGGCGCGCTCGGTCCAGATGAAGAAGCGCGAATTGGCTGGCTGGTGATCGCGCAGGAAGCGCGAGCAGAGCATCGGCGTCAGCGTCAGCGAGACGAGCGCCGACAACAGGATGGCGATCGCCACCGTCATCGAGAACTCGCGGAACAGGCGACCGATGATGCCGCCCATGAACAGGATGGGGATGAACACCGCCACCAGCGAGATCGTCATCGACACCACGGTCGGGCCGATTTCCCTGGCGCCGACGCTGGCCGCTTTCGGGCCCTGCATGCCGTGCTCGCGGTGGCGCGCGATGTTTTCCAGCACGACGATGGCGTCGTCGACGACGAAGCCGACCGACAGTGTCAGCGCCATCAGCGACAAGGTGTCGAGCGAGTAGCCGAACAGCGACATCACGCCGAAGGTGCCGAACAGCGATGCCGGCAGCGCCAGCGCGGCGATCAGCGTCGCACGGTTGTCACGCAGGAAGATGTAGATGACGCCGATGACCAGCACGATCGACAGCAGCAGCGTCAGCTTGACGTCGTCGATCGACTCTTCGATGAATTCGCTGCGGTCGAACATGACGTCGACCTTGGTGTCGCCGGGCGCCTGCAATTCGAGATCGGGCAGCAGCTTGCGCACTTCGCGGGCGATGGCGACGGTATTGGTGCCCGGCTGCCGCGAGACGGCGACGACGATCGCCGGCCGGCCGTTGAATTCGGTCGCCTGCTTGTTGCTCTCGATGCTGTCGACGGCCTTGCCGACGTCGCGCAGCCGCACCGGTGCGCCGTTGCGATAGGCGATGACCGCATCGTTGTAGGCCGCGGCGTTACGCAACTGACCATCGGCCTGCACGGTGTAGCTGCGCTGCGCGCCGTACAACGTGCCGCCCGGCTGGTTGCTGTTGGCGCCTTCGATGGCGTTCGACACCTGTAGCAAGGACAGGCCACGGGCGTTGAGCGCCTGCGGATTGATGTAGAGGCGCGCCGCGTATTTCTTGGAGCCGTAGACGACGACCTGGGCGACGCCATCGACCTGCGACAGGCGATCGGCGACGCGCGTCTCGGCGAAGTCGTCGAGCTGCGTCAGCGGGATCGTGGTCGCCGTCATCGCGATGAACATGATCGGCGAGTCGGCCGGGTTCACCTTGCGGATCGTCGGGTCCTGCGGCATGTCGGTCGGCAGCTGCCGGCGTGCCTGCGTGATCGCCGTCTGCACGTCCTGCGCAGCCGCGTCGATGTTGCGGTTCAGCGCAAACTGCAGCGTGATGTTGGTGCTGCCGAGCGTGCTGCTCGAGATCATCGAGTCGATGCCCGGGATCTGCGTGAACTGGCGCTCGAGCGGCGTCGCCACGGTCGCCGCCATGGTGTCCGGATCGGCGCCCGGCAGACTGGCCGAGACGCGGATGGTCGGGAAGTCGACGTTCGGCAGCTCGGCAACCGGCAGCGAGCGATACGCGAAGATGCCGAACAGCACCAGCGCGACCATCAGGGTCGTGGTCGCGACCGGTCGGCGGATGAAGATTTCGGAAATGCTCACGGCGCGGTGCTCGCCTTCGCCGGGCTGTCGTCGTGTGCGCCGTCACCGATGCCGGAGACGATGGTGCCGGGCTGCATGTTGTGCGGAATCATCTTGACGATGGTTTCGCCCGGCTTGACGCCGCTGTTCACGACCAGATCGCGGCCGACCTGACGATCGACGGTGACCGTGCGCAGGCTGGTCTTGCCCTTGCCGTCGACGATGAACACGTACTGGCCTTCGGCGCCCGGCTGCACCGCGGTTTCCGGCACCAGCAGCGCATTCGGCTCCATCGCCAGGCGGATCATCGCGGTGACGAAGGTGCCGGGCCACAGGCGATGCGCCTGGTTGTTGACCTCGGCTTTGAGCGTCACGGTGCCGCTGGCGGCATCGATGCTGTTGTCGATGAAGGTCAGCTTGCCGGTGCCGAGCGGGGTTTCGGCGGCGTTGTCGTCGAAGATCTGCACCTGCACCGGCCCCTTGGCCAGCGAGGCCTGGACTTCCGGCAGATGACTTTGCGGAATCGCAAACTGCACTTCGACCTTGTCGATTTCGTTGAGGACCACCAGCGGCGTGGTGTCGTTGCTGCTGACCAGGTTGCCGGTCTTGGCGCCGATGCTGCCGGTGCGGCCGGAAATCGGCGCGCGGATCAGGGTGTAGCCGAGGTTGATCTCGGCCGTCTTCACTGCCGCCTCGTCGGCCATCAGCTTGGCCGAGCCTTCGGCGGCGGCGGCGCGGGCGTTGTCGTATTCCTGCGAGGTCACATACTGCTTGTCGACCAGCGGCTTCATGCGATCGTACTGCGCCTTGGCGGCGGCCAGCGCTGCCTTGTCGATCTGCAGCTGTGCCTTGGCCTGCGCCAGCGCCGCTTCGTACGGCGCCGGGTCGATCAGGAACAGCTTCTGACCGGCACTGACGGCGTCGCCTTCACGGAAAAAGATCTGCTTGAGCTGGCCGGATACCTGGGCCCGCACATTGACGACATGCGGGCTGATGACATTGCCGACCGCCGACAGTTCGACCGGTGCCGGGCCGGCGCGAACCTGGGTCAGCTCGACCGGCGTCGGGCGACGACCGATGTCGGTCTTCGGTTGGTTGTCATGCTTGCGCCAGGCGATGAACGCGATGACGAGCACGAAAGCGGCAATCAGTGCCAGTCGGCGAACGCTCACGGGGTAACTCCGGGGGTAGCGGGTGGGGCGGTGGGGCCGTCGGGGTTCGCGCCGGGCAGACCGCCGGCATCGTGGGCAAGGGTAGCGAGCGCCAGATACCAGTTCAGGTAAGACTGAATGCGGGCGACACGGGCCTGGGCCAGCGCCGATTCGGTGGTCAGCACCTCGAGGATGCTCGACAGACCGCTCTTGTAGCGTGCGCGGATCGCGTCGGCGGCGCGCTGCGCCGATTCGAGCTGGACCTGGCTGGCGTCGACGTTGCCGTAGGCGGTCTGCAGATTCTGATAGGCGGTCCAGACCTGCTGCTCGACGTCGAGGCGCAGGCTGTCGGTGCTGGCGTGAGCGTTGTCGAGCGCGGCACGGGCGCCCTGGATCGCCGAGCGCAGGGCAAAACCCTGGAACAGTGGCATGCTCAGCGTCGCGCCGAGGCTGAACGGGTCGCCCGTGCCCCGCGAGGCAACGGTCGTTCGACCGATCGAGCCGGTCATCGTCAGCGCCGGCAAGGCTTTGCCGCGCGCTTCGCGCACCGCGCCGGCCGCTGCCTGCTCGCTGGCCTGTGCGGCCAGCAGCTCGGGGCGTGCCTCACGGGCGCGCGCCAACAGCTGGTCGAGCGACAGTGTCGGCATCTCGATCTCGCTGGCCTGCGGGTCCCAGTCGGCCAGCTGCAGCTTCATGTCCGGCTGGTAGCCGGCCGAGGTCGCCAGCGCCCCGCGGGCGACACGCAGCTGACCCTGCGATTGCTGCAGCGTCAGTTGTGCCGAGGCCTGGGCACTCTGCGCCTGATAGACGTCGGCAATGGTCGCGAGGCCGGCGGTGTGGCGGATCTGCGCGGCATCGAGATTGGCTTTGGCCTCGTCGAGCGCCTGCTGATTGGCGTCGACCAGCGCCGCGTTGCCGATCACCGTGTAGTAATTCGACTCGACGGTCAGCGCCAGGTCCTGCAGCGTCTGATTGAGGTTGTACTGCGACGCCAGCGTCTGTGCCGCGACCTGGTCGATGGCGCCGCCGCGCGAACCGAAGTCGAGCAGCAGATAGCTGAGACTGAGGCTGGGGCCGTAGCGCTTCTGGATGGTGGTTTCCTGCCCGGACGACGACAGCGAGCGCGAGCGCTGTGCGCTGTAGTTCAGCGTCAGCGTCGGCCACCACGCGGCGCGCGCGATGCGCTCGGCAGCCTGCGACTGTGCGATCGCACTCCAGGCCGCCGTCGTCTGCGGATTGTTGTGCATCGCCAGCGCCGTCAGCTCTGGCAGGGTCATTGGCTGCACAGGCGGCGACGTCGCGGCCCAGGCATGGGAGCCGAGCACGACGCCGGTGATGCCGGCCAGCCATGAAGCAACAGGTTTCACGGTAAGTGGAGCGGAATCCGGAGCGGAAAGTGTGAAGATGTATCTATAAGTATCGTTTGCGCGGACGATAGCATCCCCGTCCATGGGCGCTTTCATGCTGGCAGAAGTTTCATGTAACGCGTGGGCGGCGCCGAACGGAAACGGCGGTCGCGCTGGCATGCAGCGGCGCGATCCCGGACAATCGCCGACAGCGCGCCGCCAGACGGCCCGCTCCATACGTTTTCGCCAGACCCGATCCGCATGAGCTATCTCGCCCTCGCACGAAAATACCGCCCTCGCACGTTCGCCGACGTGATGGGGCAGGGGCATGTGGTCAAGGCGTTGTCGCACGCGCTCGACGGCGACCGCCTGCACCCGGCCATTTTGCTGACCGGCACGCGTGGTGTCGGCAAGACCACGCTGGCGCGCATCGTCGCAAAATGCCTGAACTGCGAGACCGGCGTCAGCGCCAATCCCTGCGGCGTCTGCACGGCCTGCAAGGAAGTCGACGAGGGTCGTTTCGTCGATCTGCTGGAAATCGACGCGGCATCCAATACCGGCGTCGATGACGTCCGTCAGCTGATCGAAAACGCGCAGTACGCGCCGGCGCGCGGACGCTACAAGGTCTATCTGATCGACGAAGTCCACATGCTGTCGAAGAGTGCCTTCAACGCGCTGCTGAAGACGCTCGAAGAGCCGCCGCCGCACGTCAAGTTCATCCTTGCGACCACCGATCCGCAGAAACTGCTGGTGACGGTGTTGTCGCGCTGCCTGCAGTTCAATCTCAAGCGCCTGCCGGTGTCGGTGATCCGCGACCAGCTGGCCAAGGTGCTCGATCACGAGGGCGTCGCCTACGAATTGCCGGCGCTGGCCGAGGTTGCGCGCGCCGCCGATGGGTCGATGCGCGACGGCCTGTCGCTGGTCGACCAGGCCATCGCGTTTTCCGGTGGCGCGCCGCTGGCGCGCGGACCGATCGAGGACATGCTCGGCACCAGCGGCCACGAAGTATTGCTGGAGCTGTTGCGGGCGCTGGCGGTGGCCGATCACGACGCGCTGCTGGTCAGCTTGCAGAAGCTCGAAGCGCAGGCGCCGGACTACGCGGCGCTGCTCAACGATCTGGCCACCGGCCTGCAGCGCATTGCCGTGCTGCAGTTGTTGCCGGGTGCGCGCAGCGACGAGGACGAGGAAGCGCTGGTTGCGCTCAAGGACCAGTTCACGCCGGAAGACGTGCAGCTGTGCTACCAGATCGCCGTGCACGGCCGCCGCGATCTGCCGTGGGCGCCGGAACCGCGCCTGGGGTTCGAGATGACGGTGCTGCGCATGGCCGCGTTCCGGCCCGATGACGGCGCGACGCCGGCGCCGGCGCCCGGTGGCGGCTCGACGCGTGCGCGTGGCACGGCCTCCTCGCCGCCAGCCGCCGCTGCAGCATCGGCCGCGTCGTCGTCGGCAGCACCTGCGGCGCGAAGCGCGCCAAGTGTGAAACCGGTGCCACGCGAGCTGCCGGTGACGGTTGTCCCGACGCCCGAGCCAACGCCAGAGCCGGCACCCGTGTTGACGGCCAGTCCGCCGCCGCCGCCCGCGCCTCCGGCGGTCACGTTCGACGCCAATAGCTGGAGCGAGCTGGTCGAAACGCTGAGCCTGGAAGGCTTCACGCGACAGATTGCGCGCAACAGCGCCTGGCGCGGCCGCGACGGCGAGGTGGTACGCCTGTCGCTCGATGCCAAGGCCAAGCATCTGCTCAGCGACGAGCGCTGCAAGGCGCTCGAACAGGCGCTGGCGGCGCATCTCGATGTGTCGGCGCTGAAGCTCGATATCGAGGTCGGCCTCGACGACAGCGCGCTGTCGCCGGCGCAGCTCGCGCAGCAGCGCGAGGTTCAGCGTCAGCAGGATGCGGAGAGTGCGATCTTTGCCGACCCGGTCGTGCGTGCGTTTCGCGAGCAGTTCGACGCGACGCTGAAACCGGGCTCGATCCATCCGCTCGATTCGTAGTACTTCGCAAGATCCCGGGCGCGCCCGACGTGGCACGCCGTTACCTGGAGACCCCAATGATGAAAGGTGGAATGGGCAATCTGATGCGCCAGGCGCAGCAGATGCAGGAGAACATGCAGCGCGCGCAGGCCGAGATTGCCGCGATGGAAGTGACCGGTGAATCCGGCGCCGGCATGGTCAAGGTGACGCTGACCGGCCAGCATCAGGCGCGCAAGGTCGAGATCAGCGCCGATGCGCTGCAGGAAGACAAGGAATTCGTCGAGGACCTGGTCGCTGCGGCGATCAATGACGCGGCACAGAAGCTCGATGAGGCGTCCAAGGCCAAGATGGCCAAGGTCACGGCCGGCATGCAGCTGCCGCCAGGCATGAACCTCGGTTTTTAGCGAACCGCGGCGGCCGCGTATCGGCGCGCGCCGCTCAGGCGCGCGCTTTTTTTCGCGTATACATCTGCTCGTCGGCCTGCGCGATCAGCGCATCCTCGGTGCCGCCGTCTTCCGGGAACAGCGCGACGCCGACGCTGGCGCCGACCTGCACTTCGATCGGCTGTGGCTGATCCGGCAACTGCAGCGAGAATGGCTGATGCATGGCGATGCGCATCAGTTCCGCCAGCGACTGCGCGTCCTCGCGGCTGGCGACGTTTTCGAGTATCGCCGCGAATTCGTCGCCGCCGAGGCGCGCGACGGTGTCGGATTCGCGCAGCAAACGCTGCAGTCGTCCGGCGATCGCCTTGAGCAGCAAATCGCCGGCGGCGTGACCGTGGCGATCGTTGACCGGCTTGAAGTGATCGACATCGAGATAGACCAGTGCCAGCTTGCTGCTGTCGCGGCGCGCGCGTGACAGGCCGTTGCCGAGCCGGTCGGTGAACAGCAGGCGGTTCGGCAGATCGGTCAGCGCATCGTGCGTTGCGCGGTGGCGGGCTGCGGCTTCGGCCGTTTTCAGCGCTGCGCGGCTACGGTACAGATCGAGGAAGACCTTGACCTTCGACAGCAGGATGAACTCGTTGATCGGTTTGGCGATGTAGTCGACAGCACCGACTTCGTAGCCATTGAGCCGGTTCAGGTCGTCCTTGTACGCGGCGGTGACGAAGATGATCGGCGCGTTCTTGCAGTCTGGGGTTTCGGCCAGCAGCGAGGCGACCTCGAAGCCATCCATCTCGGGCATCTGCACATCGAGCAGGATCAGCGCGAACTCGCGATCGAGGCAGGCCGCCAGCGCGTCGTTGCCGTTGTCGGCTTCGACGATGTCACAGTCCATCTTCGCCAACAGACGGCGCATCGCGACGAGATTGGCCGGCGTGTCGTCGACAACGAGGACCGCGGGGCGCGAGGCCTGCACTTCGAACATGGTCATCTTGCTTTGAAAGTGTTGAATTCGGTCATCAGCCGGGCCGCAATCGCGGCAACCGGCAGCGAGGTGGCGGCGGCTTTGGCCAGCGCTGCCGCCGGCATCGCCGCCTCTTCGGCTTCGCTAGGGTCTTGTACGAGGCATAGACCGCCTTGGATGCCAATCGTTTCGAGTCCGCGTGCACCGTCATCGTTGGTGCCGGTCAGCACCACGCCGATGACGCCGGCGCCATAGGCTTCCGCCGCTGATTCGAACAGCACGTCGGCCGACGGCCGGACATAGCGCACCCGCGCATCGAGCGACAGCGAGAAGCTGTGGTCACGCTCGATCAGCAAATGATAGCCGCCGGGCGCGACATGGACGGCGGACGGCGTGATGTCGCCGCCACTGATCGCTTCGCGCACGGGCAGTCGCGAGGTCGCCTGCAGTACCTCGATCAGGCCCTCGATATTGCTGTCGCCGATATGCAGGACGATGACGATCGGCCAGCTGAAGCGGGTATCGATCCCGGCGAGCAGCGCACGCAGGGCCGCGACGCCGCCCGCCGAGGCACCGACCACGACGATGCGTTCAGTCGTGGGTGCCATGATCGAGCAGGCGGTAAAGCGCATTGCGGCCGCTGACCACCCCGAAGCTTGCCGCGCAGCCGGTGAATGTCAGCGACTCCTTGGTGCCGAGGCACAGGTGGCCGCCGCGCACGAGGCTGGTTCGGAACAACTCGACGGCGCGGCGTTGCAGGTCCGGCTTGAAGTAGATCAGCACATTGCGACACAGGATCAGGTGCGCTTCGCAGAACACGCCGTCGGCAGCGAGATTGTGCTGGGCGAAGACGATATTGCGGTTCAGCGATTCGTCGAGCTTGAGATGGCCGTAGCGCGAATGAAAGTAGTCGGACAAGGTCCGCTGGCCGCCGGCGCGCAGATAGTTGGCCGCCCACTGTTGCAGATGGCGCGCGGCGTAAATGCCGTCCTTGGCCGTTTCCAGTGCCTGGGCGCTGATGTCGGTGGCGTAGATCTGCGCGCGTTCGTAGAGGCCGGCTTCCTGCAGCAGGATCGCCATCGAATAGATTTCCTCGCCGTGCGCGCAGCCCGCATGCCAGATGTTGAAATGCGGATAGCTGGCGAGCACCGGAAAGATGTCGCGGCGCAGGCATTCGAACACTTCCGGGTCACGAAACATCTCCGAGACCGGTACCGACAATTGCGCGATGACTTCGGGGATGAGCGCCGTATCGTGCAGTACGCGTTCGGTCATTTGCGCGATGTTCGCGCAGCCGAAGTGCATGGCCAGGTTCTGCACACGGCGCTTGAACGATGCGTGCGCGTACTGCGAGAAATCGTAGCCGTAGCGCATGCGCAGGGCCTGCACGAACAACTCGATTTCGATTTCCTCGCGACGTGCGGCGTCCATGGCTCGCGATCCGTCTACTTCGGCGGCAACCAGGCTCGCATCATCGACAACAGCTTGTCGACATCGATCGGCTTGGTCAGGTAGTCGTTGGCGCCGGCCGCCAGGCACTTCTCGCGATCGCCCTTCATCGCCTTGGCCGTGACGGCGATGACCGGCAACTCACGCCACTGCGGCTGCTTGCGAATCTCGCGCGTCGCTTCGTAACCATCCATGCCGGGCATCATCACGTCCATCAGCACGCATTCGATTTCCGGATGCTGTTCGAGCTGCAGCAGCGCCTTGTGACCGTCCTGGGCGACGTGCACTTTCAAGCCCTGGCCCCGCAGCGTCTTCGACAATGCGAAGACATTACGCATGTCGTCATCGACGACCAACACCGTGCGCTCGGCCAGATCCGACGGCGTCTGCGCGGTCGACGTCGGACTCGACGGCTTCTTCACGGCGTGCAGGAACAGCGACACCTCGTCGAGCAGGCGCCCCGGCGTCTGCGCGCCCTTGATGACGATGCTGTCGGTGTATTCGCGCAGGCGCAGGTCTTCCTCGCGGGTCAGCTCGCGCGCCGAATAAATCACCACCGGCGGCACCGGGCCGCGCTGCGCCAGGCGCTCGAGGAACTCGAAACCGCTGGCGTCGGGCAGCGTCAGGTCGAGAATGATGCAGTCGTAGGCTTGCGTGCTGATACGGTCCAGCCCGTCGGCGGCGGTGTCCGCTTCGTGCAGGTCGATCGGCTGTTTCGACAGCAGGTGGCTGACGGCGCGGCGCGCGACCGGGTCGTCTTCGACGACCAGCACCTTGCGACGCGTCCCTTCGCTGCTGCCGAGTACGCGCTGGAACGCGGCGTCCAGTGACTCGCGCGTCGCCGGCTTGGTGACGAAACCGACCGCACCCATCGCCATGCCACGCGAGACATCGTCGTTGGCGGAAACGAAGTGCACCGGAATCTGCCGCGTCGCCGCGTCGGCCTTGAGCTGTTCCATCACCGTCCAGCCGCTCATCACGGGCAGGTCGACGTCGAGCAGGATGCCGGTCGGCCGATAATGCCGAGCCAGTGCCAGACCGCTCTGGCCGTCGGTGGCGACGAGCACGCGATAACCCTTGCGCCGTGTCATGTCGGCGAGCACGCGCGCGAACGCGCCGTCGTCCTCGACCACCAGGATGCAGGTATCGCCCGGCTGCAGCTGTTCGCGGTCGTCCGGAATCTGCGCGACGCGCGGCACTTCGGTGGCCGGCACTTCGGCCACGGTTGCGGGCTCGGCAGCCGGCATCGGCACTTCGATGACCGGCAGCGCAGTGGCCAGGGCGGTGTGTGCCGGCGCGACGTCCGTATCGTCGCCGTTGACGGCATGGTCGACCGCGCCGTCGTCGGGCAGCAGCAGCGTGAAGCGCGAGCCCTGTCCTGGCGTACTGCCGACCACGATGTCGCCACCGAGCAGGTGGGCGAGGGCGCGGCTGATCGACAGGCCCAATCCGGTACCGCCGTAGCGACGGCTTGTGGTTCCGTCGCCTTGTTCAAACGGTTGGAACAGGCGCGCGAGCTTTTCCGCGGCAATGCCGATGCCGGAATCCTGCACGGTGAGCGCCACGGTGCGTTCCCGCTGCAGCGCGCCGGGCAATACTGGCAGTGCGTCGTCGTCGGCGCGCGCGATCGTCAGCCGTACTTCGCCTTGATGCGTGAACTTGAATGCATTGCCGAGCAGGTTGGTCAGAATCTGCGCGATGCGCGAGCCGTCGCTGTGAATTTTCGGCGGCAGCCCGGCGGCAATGTCGACCGTGAACCGCAGCCCGCGATCCTGCGCGACGCGGCGAAAGTTGCGCTCGGCGTTGGCGGTGATCGCCTGCAGCTCGACCGTCTCCCACTGCACGTCCATGCGCCCGGCTTCAATCTTCGACAGGTCGAGAATATCGTTGATCAGATTCAGCAGATTGCGGCCGCTGTCGTAGACGATCTGCGCCGATTCGACCTGCTCGCCGGTGAGGTTGCCGGTGCCGTTGTCGGCCAGGTCCTTGGCGAGGATCAGCAGACTGTTGAGCGGCGTGCGCAGCTCATGCGACATATTGGCGAGGAATTCCGATTTGTAGCGGCTCGCCTGTTCAAGGTCGCGGTTCTTGACCTCCAGCTCCTGCTGGAAGGCCAGCAGCCGATCGTTGAATGCATTGAGCTCGCGACTCTTTTCGCCCAGCGATTCGTTGGTGGTGCGCAGCTCTTCGGTCTGTGCGCGCAGTTCCTCCTCGGACGCGCGCAGGCGCAGCCCCTGTTCCTCCAGCGCCTCGTTCTTGGTGTTGAGCGCCTCGTTGGCGGTGCGCAGCTCTTCCTGCTGGACGCGTAGCGCTTCCTCGGACGCCTGCAACTCCTCGGACTGCGCGCGCGACTCCTCCAGCAGTTCGCGCGTGCGCAAGGCGTTGCCGAGCGCTTCGAGCATCAGGCCGAGCATCGCCGTGGCTTCGGTTACCAGCTCCGTGGTGCGCTCGTCGAACTCGGCGAAGCTGGCAAGCTCCAGAACGCCGATGGTGGTCGTCGCCCCGCGCAGCGGCCAGAACTGCACGATGCGCGGCGCTGCATTGCCCAGGCTCGATGTGATGCGCACATAGTCGTCCGGCACTGGCTTCAGGGTGACTGGCTGACCGCGGCGCAGGCACTCGGCGGTCAGGCCGTCGCGCGTCACGCGCGCCTGGCCGCGGCGCTCGGTATAGCCGTAGCCGCCGATCGCCTGCAGGGCGCCGTCCTCGTGGGCGTGCAGCAGCACGCCATAGCCGGCGCCGAGCAGCGGACACAGATAGCTGAGCACGGCTTGGCCGAACTCGTTGTACTCGCGAGGTTTGGAGGCGTGCGCGCCGAGCTGTGTGAGATGGTTCTTCAGCCATTCCCGGTTGCGGACCTGTAGCGCGGCATCTCGAAGCGATTCGATGGCGCGTGCGATTGCCCCGATTTCGTCGCCACGTCGACCGTAGGGCACATCGAGATCGAGGTCGCCGTCGCTGAGGCGGCCGGTCAGCTCGGTCAGGCGACGCATGGGCGTCGCCAGCGTGCGTTCGGCGACGAGCAGCGAGAGCACGCAGAAAACGAAGCCGAGCACCAACGCGGCGATCGCCAGTTCGTGCGTGTTGTCGAGCTGATCGCTGAGCGCGCCGTTGCGGATCTTCAGCAGCGCGCTTTCGGTATCGGCGGCCTGATTGATCTGCATGTGGATGGCGTCGGTCATGGTCCGCCCGCGACCAGTCGCGACCATCGCTCTTGCTTCGTCGCCACGTGGGCTGCTCTGCACGAAGGCGACTTCCGGGTGTGCCACCTCGTCTCGCCACTGCTGCATCATGTCGGCGATGCGGTGATAGCGTGCCTGCTGCTCGGCATTGTCGACCGTCAGTTTCAGCAGCGCCGCGACATCGCTATCGAAGCTCTGCTCGGCCGCCTGGTAGGGCGCCAGAAATGCCTCCTGGTGGGTCAGTAGATACCCGCGCAGATTGCTTTCCTGACGCAGCAGCTGGACGAGCAGATCGGCCGTGCGGTCGAGCACGACATTGGTGTGATCGGCCAGCTGTCGCGCATCGTTGATCTCGCGCTGGTTGCCGAGGAATGACGACGCAGTCAGCACGAACAGGCCCATGGTCAGGCCCAGCATCCAGATCACCTTGGTGCGGATGCTGCTGTTGGCGATCATCGTCCCGGTACCGCTCAAGCTCAGTCGCGAATGCCGTTGTTCGGCCATGTGCCTGGACTCAGGTGACGACGTCGGGGGTTTGGCGACCGGTCAGCTCGGCGATGCGGGCGACGCGCGCGATCGCAGCCGCCAGCGGCGCGACGGCGTCGTCCGTCTTCCAGTGCAGGCTCGAGCTGTCACGCGCGTAGCGCTCCAGATAAACGCGCAGTGTCGCACCCTTGGTGCCGGTGCCTGACAGGCGCAGCACGACGCGAGCGTCGTCGCCGCAGACGATGCGCAGGCCCTGCGCCGTGGCGAGGCTGCCGTCGGTCTTGTCGCGATAGCTGAATTCGTCGGCCAGCGTCACCGCATGGCCCGCAAAGTCCTGGCCCGGCAGCGACGGCAGCGCGCCGGCCACGGCTTGCATGACGGCCTCGGCCTGCGCTGCGCCGAGCTCCTCGTAGTCATGGCGCGCAAAGTAGTGACGGCCGAATTGCGCCCAATGCGCATCGGCGATTTCGCGCACGGACTTGCCGGTGGCGGCCAGGACATTGGCCCAGGCCAGCACCGCCCAGACGCCATCCTTCTCGCGCGTGTGTGCGGAGCTGGTGCCGAAGCTTTCCTCGCCGCAGATCGTTACTTCGCCGGCGTCGAGCAGGTTGCAGAAGAATTTCCAGCCGGTCGGCGTTTCGTACAGCGGTACGTTCAGCGCCTTGGCGACCTGGTCGGCGGCGCGACAGGTCGGCATCGAGCGGGCAATGCCTTTGACGCCGTCGCGATAGCCGGGCAGTCGCTGCAGGTTGGCGGCGAGCATGGCCAGCGAGTCGCCCGGCGAAATGAACAGGCCGCGGCCGAGGATCATGTTGCGATCGCCGTCACCGTCGCTGGCGGCGATCAGGTCCGGCGCGTCTTCCTCGAATGCCAGATCGGCGAGGTGCTTGGCGTAGATCAGATTCGGGTCGGGGTGCCCACCGCCGAAGTCCTCGAGCGGCACGGCGTTCATCACGCTGCCGTCGGCAGCGCCGAGCATCTCGACGAAGATGCGCTGCGCGTACGGGCCGGTGACCGCGTGCATGGCGTCGAAGCGCAGCCGTCCGCCGTGGCGGATCCACTCGCGAATGCGGTCGAAGTCGAACAGCGACTGCATGAGCTTGGCGTAGTCGTCGACGCCGTCGACGATTTCGACGACGGTGTCGCCGATGGTTTGCTCGCCGCGCCGGTCGATGTCAATGCTGCCACCGTCGAACACACGGTAGCGGCTGATGGTCTTGCTATGTTCGTAGAGGCGCGAGGTCAGGCCTTCGGTAGCCTGGCCGCCGCCGGCAACGTTGAACTTGATGCCGAAGTCGCCGTCCGGGCCGGCCGGATTGTGGCTGGCGGTCAACAGCAGCCCGCCGGCGGCATCACGCACGCGGATCAGATTCGACGCCGCCGGCGTCGATAGCAGGCCGCCCTGGCCGATGACGACGCGCGCCACGCCGTTGGCGGCGGCCATCGCCACTGCGGTCTGGATCGCCGCACGGTTGTGATAGCGGCCATCGCCCCCAATAACCAGCGTGCGGCCCTTGAGCTCGGGCACGCAGTCGAAGATCGACTGCAGATAGTTCTCGAGATAGTGCGGCTGCTGGAAGACCGCGACCTTCTTGCGCAGACCGGCGGTGCCGGACTTCTGGTCGAGGTAGGGTTTGGTGGGGAGTTCGCGTATCGTCATCTTGTCGTTATCGACGTCGTTTTGCTGAAGTTGACCGGTATCTTATAGTTCACACATGCAGGCTACTACGGACCTTTGCCCGTGCTGCGGCAAACCGCGGCATATCGCACATCTGCTCGAACTCTACGAGCGGAACTACCGCATGCTGCTGCGCTTGCTGCCGTTGTTGGACCGGCATGCGCCGAAGCAGCGCTCGGTATCGCATACCGAGCATGACTGCCCGCTGCATCTGGAAGTGGTGGAGCGCGATCGCTACACGCAGACCCTGCGTCTGACCTACGAATTCACCGACGACGGCGGCGTGCGGCGCCAGCCGGATCTGTGGGTGCGGCTTTACCAGGACGCCGCCGTCGCCGAAGCGCTGCAATGCAGTCAGCGGCCGCCGTGGGACGCCGCCGACGATGCCGACCCTGCGGCGCATGCGTTTTTGTCGGCACAGTGGCGGCGCAATCTGCTGCTGCACAAGTGGCTGGATTACCTGCTCGATCGCGGTCACGCCTTCGGCGCGGCACCGACGCTGGAAGCGCTGCCGGCCTGACGCCACGTCCCCGGCGCTGCGGTGTCTGTCAGTCGCGCAGCCGTTTCGGAAATTCGTAGCTGAGCAATTCGCCGCGACCGTCGCAGGCGGTCTCCCAGCGCTTGCCCGGCAATTCCAGGTGAACGACCGCGCAGGTCGGCAGGTCGGCGAACGGGCAGTCCGCCAGCGACGCCGCCAGCTCGCTGAGTCCCGGGTTGTGGCCGAACAGCATCACGTGCGGGCTACGGTCGTCGAAATCGCGAATCAGCCGCAGCAGCGCCGCCAGCGTCGCTTCATAGATGCGTGGCTGGATGGCGATCTGTTCGTGTTCGATGCCGAGCCGATCGGCGAATGCCTGAGCGGTTGTCAGCGCACGCACGGCCGGGCTGCTGACGATGCGGTCAGGGACGCCGGTGGCATTGCGCGCCCACGCCGCCATCAGCGGCGCATCGCGCTGACCACGCTCATTGAGCGGACGTTCGAAATCGCTGAGGTCGGGGTGGTCCCAGGAAGACTTGGCGTGACGGACGATGGTGAGCAGGCGCATGTGTGCAGTATTCCGCATTCGTCGTCACTCGGCATCCCCGTCATGACGATCGGCAGCGCCGGCAACGCTGGACGCGACGTGGTGTGTGACGAATTCAGGTCGGCAGATAGATGTCGTAGCGCGCCTGACTGCCGTCGAGCTGGAAATTCGGTGGCCGGCCGGCCAGGAACGGCGCATGCGACGGCCGTTTGACGACGACGCGGCGCTGCGCGACGGCCAGCGCCGGCGCCAGCAGTGCATCGGCATCCGGATCGCCATCGGTCAGCTCACGCAGGATCTGCATTTCCTTTTGCGGCAGCGCCTGCTTGCCGCGGTGCGGGTACATCGGATCGAGGTGGACGACGTCCCAACGGCGCGTGGTATCGCGCATGAAGCTCGCGGCGTCGCCGGCCACGACCTCGATGCGTGCGGCGACCGCGGCGTGGTCGGCCTGATCGGCGGCGCGCGCGTGGGCGTCGGCCAGCAGTGCGGCGAACAGCGGCTGACGTTCGAGCATGGTCACGCTGGCGCCGAGCGCGGCCAGCACGTAGCCGTCGCGGCCGAGGCCGGCCGTGGCATCGAGCACGCTCAGGTCGGCCTGCTTGTGCAGGCCGATGGCGCGTGCCAGCAACTGCCGTCGGCCGCCGGCCACGCGGCGGCGGATGTCGGGCGCGGTCCAGTCGCAGCGGATCGGCCGGAAATCCGGGTGGTGGTGAGCGTGCAGGGTCAGGCCGTCGGCGCCGGATTCGAGCGCAAACGAAAAGCCCCGGGCAGTGCCCGGGGCCGGAGTCGAACGTACGTCTGGGTCAGAGCTTGCTGGCATCGAAGATCGACGCGATGCGCTGGGCGAGCATCAGGTCGCCGTCGACCTGCAGCTTGCCGGTCATGAACGCGGTCATGCCGTTGAGGTCGCCTTTGAGCAGCGCGACCATGTCGTCGTCTTCCATGGTGATGGCAACGTCGGCGTCGGCCGCCGTGCCGTCGACGAGCTGGCAGCTGCCGTCCTTGATCACGGCGTGCATCGGCGTCGAGCAGTTGAACTGCAGCGTGCAGTCCATGCCGCTGGCTTCGGACGGGTTGAATGCAGCGGGCAGCTTCTTGAGCAGATCGGCGGCGGACATCTGACGCTCTCCAAAATGTAGTGAGTCGGCATCGTACGCGCGGATCGAGGCGCCGGACAAGCCGGGGACGGAGGAGGCGAAAGTGGCGCCTATCGGCTCTGCAAGGCCTGCAGGACGGCCGCGCCAGCCGCCGGTGCCAGCAGGATCGCCTTGACGCTGTGAGGGTAGAGACGCTGGTTCTGGCGCAAGGCGGTGACCGCCGCAGCGTCGTGCTGGCTGTCGAGCACCGCGTAGTCGCGGCCCTCGTGCCAGCTGTCGGCCAGACGCTTGAAGACGCGAAATGCGCTGCCCTTGGGCAGGCAGGCCTCGTCGTCGAGCTCGCGCAGGGTCAGCCAGCCCTGTGCGTCGTCGGGGGCTGCACTCATTCGCTGGTCAGCAGGAAGTGGGCGCGGGCGACGGCAATCGGCTTGCCGATATCGGTTTGCCAGCAGCGGATCACCGTGTGCGCGACACGATGGCCGAGCCGGGTGATCTCGCAATCGGCGTACAGATCGCCGGGGCGGCCGGAGAGCAGATAGTCGATGGCAAAGTCGATGCTTTTCGGCACGCGTTCTTCATCGAGCTCGACCAGCAGCTGCAGCAATGCGGTGTTCTCCATGAACGCGGCGGTGACGCCGCCGTGCCAGGCGCGCACGCTGGGGTTGCCGACCAGGTTCTCGCGAAACGGCAGGTGCACGCGCAGACGCCCTTCGCCGGGTTCGGCGCGCATGCCCAGATAGCGGGCGTACGGAATCAGGGCGATCAGCAACGTGTCGTCGTGCTGTTCGCGCATTGCGCGGCGTGCCTCGCTCCAGCGCGCGCTCATGAGACGAAGTCCTGCACGCCGTGCGTCGGCATGTCCGGCACGCGGCGTGCGCCGGCGCGCATGAACGCCAGCTGGGCGCTGGCGATCGGCTCGTGCGGGTCGTGCTGCCAGACCGTGGCGCGGACGAAGGCGATGCTGCGTGCCATGCGCAGGCATTCGGCGCGGCAGTGCAGGTCGGCGCCGAAGAAGGCCGGGCGCATGTGATCGATGCGCAGGTCCAGCGTCGCGATCGGCTCCGGCTCGCCGGCGCGCGCCAGGGCCGCCAGGCCGCCGGTGCTGTCGACCAGCACGGTGACGATGCCGGGATTCAGGCGGCCGTTCTCGACGTCGCCGATCCAGTCCTCACGCACCGGCAGGCGCACGGTGACGTATTCGGTCGACAGGGCTTCGACCACGAAGCCGCATTCGCGCATGTGCGGCGAATTGTCGATGTAGCGCTCGCGTAGTGCGGCGAAGAATTCGGATTCGTTCATGGCTGGGGAATTCTAGGGCGCCGGGCGTCACTTCGCTAAACTTCGTCTATGGATATCGTCGATACGCGTTCGCAGGACATGGGTCTCGAGCGGCAGCTGCGCGTGGCGCTGGCCGGAACGCATCTGGAAATGCCGCGCCCGCGCGCGCAGCTGGGGCTGCCGTCGGCGGCGGAGCGGATGTTCGACCGCATGCTGGCCGGCACCGGTGTGCTGCGGCCGGCGGCGGTGCTGGTACCGGTGATCCGTCACGCCGATCGGCTGTCGGTGTTGCTGACGGTGCGGGCTGCCGGTTTGCGCGCGCACGGCGGGCAGATCGCGTTTCCGGGCGGTGCGCGTGACGCCGACGATGCGAGCGCCGTCGACAACGCGCTGCGCGAGGCCCAGGAGGAAGTGGGGCTCGACCCGTCCGGCGTCGAGATCGTCGGCTATCTGAACGATTACCCGACGCTGAGCCGCTTTCTGGTGACGCCGGTGGTCGGTCTCATCGACGGTGCGCCAGCGCTGTCGCCGCATGACGGCGAGGTCGCCGAAGTCTTCGAGTTGCCCTTCGAGATGCTCGCGGATCGCCAGCGCTTCGAGCGCAAGATCCTGACGCGCGACGGCCTCAACGTGCCGTTTTTCGAACTGAACTGGCAGCAGTACCGCATCTGGGGCGCGACCGCCGGCATGCTCTGGGAGCTGGCCGGGCGCATGTCCGACAGCGACTGTCTATGAGCGACTCCGAACAGCCGTTGGCTGGCGCGCACCGCCTGCAACGTGAGGCTGCCGCGTTGGGTTTCGACTGGCGGGAGACCGCCGAGCTGTGGGGCAAGCTCGCCGAGGAGATCGGCGAACTGCAGGCGGCCGTGTCCGAGGGGCCGGCGCGCATCGAGGACGAGCTGGGCGACCTGCTATTCATGGCCGTCAATCTGGCGCGGCATCTGGGGGTCGATGCCAGTGCCGCGCTGGCCGGCGCCAACGCCAAGTTCGCACGGCGCTTCGCGCATGTCTGCGCCGAGCTTGAACGGCTGCCGCCGATCGGCGATCCTCGACGGATTGTCGAGATGGAAGCGCGCTGGCAAGACGCCAAGCGCGCCGAAAAATCGCGCTGAAAATCGAATAGGCCGCCAGCATGGGCGGCGGCTCCGGGGGGAGGAACTCACATGATGCGTATCGGCGTCGTCGTCGACTCGGCCTGCGATCTACCGGCGGACTACATCGACCGGCACAACATCCAGATTCTGCCGATCACGATCCATCTCGGCGGCCAGGATCTGGTCGACGCCCGCGATCCGAACGAGACGCTGCGCTTTTATCGCGAGCATCTTGGCGCCAAGGGCGACGCTGGCTCGTCGCCGTTCGCGGTCGAGCAGATTCGCGACGTGTTTCTCGACAAGCTGGTGCTCGACTACGACTTCGTGTTCTGTCTGACGATCGCCAGCAGCCGCAGCCCGATCCACGCCAATGCGACGCAGGCGTCGTTCGCGATTCTGTCCGGCTACAAACCGATCCGCGCGCAGGCCGGCATCGCCGGGCCGTTCTCGTTGCGCGTGATCGATACGCAGAACCTGTTCGTCGCACAGGCGATCAGCACCGCCGAAGTGGTACGCATGATCGAGTCCGGCGTGCAGAACCCGAACAAGATTCGCGAGCGCGCCGAATTCATCGTGCAGAACAGCTATGGCTACATGGTGCCGCGCGATCTGCATTACCTGCGCGTGCGCGGCCAGAAGAAGGGCGACCGCAGCGTCGGCTGGGTCGGCGCGGCGCTCGGCACCATGCTCGACATCAAGCCGATCGTGCGCGGTTACCGCAACGAGACCGGCCCGGTGGCCAAGCTGCGCCACTTCGACGATGCCTGCGCGCGCCTGTTCGCCTACGCCGGACGCCGCGTCATCGCTGGCTTGCTGACGCCGACGCTGGGCCTGTGCTACGGCGGCGAGCTCGACGAAATGCGCGGCCTGCCGGGGTATGCGGCGCTGATCGCGCTGTGTCAGGAGCGCGGCATCGAGGTCATCGAGAGCGTCATGAGCATGACCGGCGGCATCAACGTCGGCGAGGGTGCGCTGGGCCTGGCCTTCGCCGCCGACCCGCACGATCTCGATCTGTAATGGCTGGAAAAGCCTCGCCCGCGTGCGAGGCACAAGGTGCCGTGGCGGCGGATAGGTTCTAAGCTATGCGCCCTTTTTTCCAGCAAGCGACACCACGGTCATGAGTTCTGAGCCCCGCATCGCCATTTTCGGCGCCACCGGCCGCATGGGCCAGGCGATCGCCACCGCCGTTGCCGCGTCGTCGCAGGTCGTGCTGGGCGCCGCCTTCGAGCGCGACGGTCACGCGGCGGTCGGTCGCCCGCTCGGTGAGACCGCCGTCATCGTGTCGCCCGATCCGCGCGCGGCGACCGGCGCGTTCGACGTGCTGATCGACTTCACACGGCCGGAAGGCACGCTGGCGGCGCTCGACATCTGCGTCGCCGAGCGCAAGTGCATGGTGATCGGCACGACCGGCTTCAGCGCCGAGCAGAAGATGCGGATCGAGGCGGCCGCACGGCAGATTCCCATCGTTATGGCCGGCAACTTCAGCATCGGCGTCAATCTGTGCCTGAAGCTGCTCGAGGACGCGGCGCGCGCGCTTGGCGAGGACTTCGACGTCGAGATCGTCGAGGCACACCACAAGCACAAGGTCGACGCGCCGAGCGGCACGGCGCTGATGATGGGCGAGGCGGTGGCGCGCGGCGTCGGGCGCACGCTCGACGACGTCGCGGTGTTCGAGCGCCACGGCCACACCGGCGCGCGGCCGCGCGGGGCGATCGGCTTTCAGGCTATTCGTGGCGGCGACGTGGTCGGCGATCACACGGTGATGTTCCTTGGCGACGGCGAGCGGGTCGAGATCACGCACAAGGCGTCGAACCGCATGAACTTCGCCAACGGCGCCGTGCGTGCCGCGGCCTGGCTGGCGGGGCGCCCGGCCGGGCTCTACAGCATGCGCGATGTACTGGGCGGATGAGCGCCATTGTCCTGCGCCCGGCGGCGCCGGCCGACGCGCCGCTCCTGCTGTCGCTGATCCGCGCGCTGGCCGACTACGAAAAGCTCACGCACGAGGTCGTCGCCACCGAGGATGCGCTGCGCGAGCACCTGTTCGGTGCGCGGCCCTATGCCGAGGCGCTGATCGCCGAGCATGACGGCGAAGCGGCCGGTTTCGCGCTGTTCTTTCACAACTACTCGACCTTTCTCGCGCAGCCGGGCCTGTATCTCGAAGACCTGTTCGTCAAACCCGAGCATCGCGGCCGCGGCATCGGCAAGCGCCTGTTGATCGAACTGGCGCGGCTCGCCACCGAGCGCGGCTGCGGCCGCTTCGAGTGGACCGTGCTGGACTGGAACGAGCCGGCGATCCGCTTCTACGAAAGCCTCGGCGCCGAACTCAAGCGCGAATGGATCATCAATCGCGTCAGCGGCGCGGCGCTGCGCGCGCTCGCCGGCCGCGAGTAGTCGCGCTGCCCGCTCACGCGTTCGCGGCCGCGGCGCGGCGCGATCCGAGCAGCCGGCTGAGCACGATGTGCAGCAGCGCCGCGGCCAGCAGCGCGTCGAGCGTCGGGACCGTGGTCAGCGTCAGCCAGCCGAGGCCGCTCGAATCGGCCGGCAGGGTCATCAGGCCGAACAGCGAACCGCCGGCCCAGGCCACGAACGGCGCAACGCGCAGGCGCTCGATCGGCGCACCGTCGGCATAGCGCGTGCCGCCCATCCAGTAATCGACGAGATAGACACCGGCAACCGGTGCGATCGCCAAGCCCAGCAGCACCAGAAAGCCGATGAAGTGCTGGAAGATGCCGGCGGCGGCGACGGCCGTGCCGATCAGCGCCGCGATCGCGGTCAGCTGCCAACGCTCGATGCGCGGGAACAGGGCCGACAGTGACAGTGCCGATTCGTAGAGATTCTTGTCGTTGCTGGTCCAGGTGGCGAGGATGATGACGATCAGCGCCGGTGCGCCGACGCCGGCCGCGACCATCACCGCGACCAGATCCGAGCTGCCGTAGACGACGGCGAGCAGCGCCGACAGCAGCAACAGCACCGGCAGCGCGACGGCGAAGCTGGCGATCGTGCCGGCGGCGACGTCGCGCGGCGTGCGCAAAAAACGCGTCAGGTCCGGTGAGATCGCGATCGTGCTCATATGACTGCCGACCACGATCGAGACAACCGCGCCGAAGCCGTAGGCCGCTTCAGGCGGCGCTTTCATCAGCAGCGGTGCCAGATCCTGGCGACTCAGCGCGATGGACGCCGGCACCGCGATCACCAGCAGCAGCAGCGGCACGGCGATATAGGTGACCTTGCCGAGCGCGCGCACGCCGATGATGGCGGTCGAGCTCATCAGCGCCCCGGCGGCGAACGTCAGGATCAGGCGCAGGCCGGCCGACGGTTGGACGTGGGCGAGGGCGAAGATACTGTTGACCAGCATCTCGGTCTGTACGCCGAACCAGCCGAACGACGCCAGCGTCAGCACCAGGGCGACGACGTGCGCGCCGCGCTCGCCGAAGGTCTGACGGACGAGGATCGCGGTGGGCACGCGGGCGCGCATGCCGACATAGCCGGTGGCGAACGCCAGCACCACGATCAGCGCTGCGCCGGCCAGCACCGCCCCGACCAGCTCGACGAACGACATATGCCGTCCGAGCTGGCCGCCGAACGCGAACAGCGGTACGCAGATCGATACGCCGACGTGGATGGCGACCAGGAACAGCCAGCTGCGCTGATCGTCGGCACCGACGGCGCGGTAGGGACTGCGTTCGACCAGGCGGGCGAACAGCGATTTCAATGACACGAAAGCATTCCTCGAAAGACGTCGGCCCATTAGAACCGCAGCGCTTTTGCAGCGTCGGTCGGACTCGTTGCGGGGCCTGCAACGGCATCGGCGGGGCCGTCGCGCGCACGCATGGTCTGCACCTTATTTGCGCAAATTCAATGAAATTTTCGACCAAATATGGGCGCCATGCGCCGATATGGCACAATTTCAGGTAATTCCCTGCAAATTGCGTGCGGCGCAAACAGAATAACCCGCGCCGTAATTGATGCGATGGAGGCCCGACTTGAAGAATGGACGACAGCGGGATTGCCCGCGGATCAGTCAGTCCATCGAGGTTTCCATGGCCCCCAACAAGCGCAGCCGTTTTTTTCAACGCCACCTGATTTCCAAGGTCCTCCTGTCGAGCCTCGGCGTCGCCGCCGGCTTCGGTAGCACCCTTGGCGCCGCATGGGCCGATGACAGCGGCAGTGCCGCATCGGCCGATACGAGCGCAGTCGCCAGCAGCGACGCGCTGCCCGAAATCACCGTCACCGCCCAGAAGCGCAGCGAGAAGCTGCAGGATGTGGCCGCTTCGGCTTCGGTGATCACCGCCGACGACATCGAGAACGCTGGCGTGCAAAACATCCAGGACGCGGCCGCGCTGACGCCGAACCTGGTGATCACCGACCAGCTGCGCCCCGGCATCCAGAATGTGTCGTTCCGCGGCTTCACGACGGTGCAGGGTGGTCAGTCGCCGTTTGCGATCGTCATCGACGGCGTCCAGCAGCCGGGTCAGGAATTTCTCAAGCAGCAGCTCGTCGACATTCAGCAGATCGAAGTGCTGCGCGGCCCGCAGGGCACGCTGTACGGCGCCGGCGCCATCGCCGGTGCGCTGAACATCGTCACCAAGCAACCGACCAACGACTTCCATGCGCAGGCCAAACTCGGCTATGCGCAGGGCAACGATGCGACCGGCACGCTGACGGTCAGCGGCCCGATCATCAAGGATCAGCTGTTCTACCGCGCGTCGGTCTACAGCCGTAACTTCGACGGCCTGATCACCAACGACTACGACGGCAGCAAGGTCGACGGCGTCAATGAGCGCAGCTACAACGGTCAGTTGCTCTATACGCCGAACGGTCAGCTGTCGATGGATTTGCGTGCGCATGTCACCGACGGCTCCAACGGCGCGCTGTGGCTGGTCAATGCCGGCGACGGTTCGATCGACAACTACAGCCAGAATCCCAGCGAGGACGTGCACGGCGTCGACCAGCGTCTGCTGCAGAGCTACTCGCTGAAGACCGATTACGATTTCGGGCCGATGACGTTCACGTCGATTTCGGCGTTCAACAAGGCCGGTCAGGACCTGCTCGCCGACGGCGACTTCACCGACACCGTGTCCGGTGTGCAGACCTGGACCAACGACACCAAGTCGTGGAGCGAGGAACTGCGCCTGACGTCGAACGGACATGACCGCCTGCGCTGGAACGTCGGTGCCTGGGGCCAGCGTTACTTCGTCGACGACCGTACGCAGTACGGCTCGATCGAATCCGACGGCAGCTACTCGTTCCCGGAAAGCGGCGACGACTTCAACATCTACCGTTACACCAGCTGGGCGCTGTTCGGTCAGGCCGACTACGACCTCACGCAGAAGCTGACCGCGACGTTGGGCCTGCGCTACGACATGGTCGATGCCAACGGCACCAACCTGGTCACCAGCGAACCGAGCTCGCACAAGTTCCACGAGCCGCAGCCGAAGGTCTCGCTGTCGTATCAGTTCACGCCGCAGACCATGGGCTACGCCACCTACGGCAAGGGCTTCCGCACCGGCGGCTTCAACCCGGATACGCCGCTGACCACCGGCCTGCGCGTCTACAACAACGAGGTCTCGTCGAACTATGAGATCGGCGTCAAGAACGAATTCTTCGACCGTCGCCTGATCCTCAATGCCGATGTCTTCCACACGGACTTCGACAACCAGCAGTACTTCTACTCGGTGGTGACCGACGAAGGCATCTACCGCGTCATCACCAACATTCCGAAGACGCGCGTCAACGGCGCCGAGCTGGAGTTCAACGCCCTGCCGCTGCCGTGGCTGAAGCTCAACGGCTCGGTCGGCTACAACCACACGCGCATCGAGCGCTTCACCGAGAGCGGCACCAGCTACAAGGGCAACGAAGTGCCGCAGGTCTATCCGCTGACCACGCTGCTCGGTGTCGAGGCCTCGCAGCCGCTGGGTGATCGCCTGATGGTGACCGGCCGTGTCGATTGGCAGCATCGCGGCGGGCTGTACTACGACCTCGACAACACCGCCAATCAGCACGTTTCGGCCAAGGACTTCCTCAACGCGCGCGTTGCCCTGCAGCGCGCCGACGACGATGCCTGGACCGTGGCGCTGGTCGGCCGCAACCTGACCGACGAACGCACGGTTGCCGCCGTCGGTGGTTCGCTGCGCAGTTACAACGAACCGCGCCAGCTCGGCGTGGAACTGCAGATCCGCTACTAAGCCGGTTCCCGGGTCGCGCCGCCGGCGGCGCGACCCGGGCTATTCTGACGGCCGGCTGCGGCCGTTTCGCGCGCCGATGCGCGCTTCCCCTGAAACGGACAGACAGAACATCATGAAGCGGTACCGAATTTCCATCGACATCGGCGGCACGTTCGTCGATGCCATCCAGTTCGACCGGGAGACCGGCAGCGTGCAACTGGCCAAGGCGCCGACCACGCCGAAGCGTCCGGTCGAAGGCGTGGTCGAGGCGATCAAGCGTCTCGGCACGCCACTCGAAGAAACCGACGTGTTCGTGCACGGCACGACCCTGGGCCTCAACGCCATTCTCGAACGCCGCGGCGTTTCGACCGGCATCATTACCAATGAAGGCTTCCGCGATCTGTTCGAGATCGGCCGCGCCGACGTGCCGCCGGCGCAGATGTACGACTACGCCTATCAGCGCCCGCAGGCGGTCGTGAAACGCCGGCATCGCTTCGGCGTGGCCGGCCGCCTCGACGCCAAGGGCAACGAGATCACGCCGCTCGACGAAGCCGCGGTGCGCGCCGCGGCGCAGGCGCTCGGCGAGGCGGGCATCGAAGCGCTGGCGATCAGCTTTTTGCACGCTTATCGCAATCCTGAGCACGAGCTACGCGCGGCCGAGATCGTGCGCGAGGCCTTCCCGCAGATCGCGGTGTCGGCATCCAGCGAGATCACCCGCGAATACCGCGAATACGAGCGCACCGCGACCACCGTGCTCGACGCCTACATCCGCCCGATCTTCGAACGCTACATCGGCGAGTTGCAGCAGGCGCTGGCCGACGGCGGCTTCACCGGTCGCTTCCTGGTGATGCGCTCCAGCGGCGGCGCGATGACTGCCGAGATCGCCAAGCGCGCACCGATCTTCACGGTGATGTCCGGTCCGGCCGGCGGCATCATCGGCGCTACGCAGCTGGCACGTTCGCTGGCACGGCCGCGGCTGCTGACGCTGGACTACGGCGGCACCAGCCTCGACGCCAGCGTCATCGAGGACGGCCAGCCGCTGGTCATGCACGAGGCGACGCTCGAACACTTCCCGGTGCTGATGCCGATCTTCGACATCCGCTGCATCGGTACCGGCGGCGGTTCGATCGCTTGGGTGCAGGAAGGCCTGCTGCAGGTCGGTCCGCGCAGCGCCGGCGCCGTGCCGGGGCCGATCGCCTACGGCAAGGGCGGCACCGAACCGACCACCACCGACGCCGCGCTGGTGCTCGGCTACCTCGACGCCGGCGCCTTCCTCGGTGGCAAGCTGTCGCTCGACGCCGACGCGGCACTGGCCGGCCTCAAGGAAAGGGTCGCCGATCCGCTGGGCTGCGATCCGACCACCGCGGCCGCCGGCATCTTCGACGTGCTGACCGCCAAGACCGTCGGCGCCGTGCGCGAGATCACCGTCGAGCGCGGCAAGGATCTGCACGAATTCGCGCTGCTCGCGTTCGGCGGCGCCGGTCCGATGATCGCGCCGATGATCGCGCGCGAAATCGGCGCGACCGAACTGATCGTGCCGAACGTGCCGGCCGCGTTCTCGGCATTCGGCATGATGATGTCCGACATCGTCTCCGATTTCTCGCAGACACAGCTGTCGCCGCTCGATGCGGCGAGCTGGCCGTCGGTCGAGGCCGGCTTCGCCGATCTCGACGTACGTGGCCGCGAGCGCCTCGCTGCGCAGTCAGTCCATGCCGGCAGCCAGTTGCTCGAACGCTTCCTCGAATGCCGCTACTTCGGTCAGGAGCATGCGATCGAAGTGGCGATTGCCGCAGGCGACACCATTGACGCCATCGCCGCACGTTTCAACGCGCTGCACGAACAGCGTTACGGTCATTCGCTCAGCGAGCCGGTACAGATCGTGACGCTGCGCCTGCGTGCCACCGGCCAGCTCGAAAAGCCGACGCTGCGCAAGCTCGACGCCGCCAGCGGGCCGGTCGACGAGGCGCGTGTCGCCACGCGTGATGCATTCTGCTTCGCACGCCGCGCGCGTGCCGAGTTCGGCGTCTATGCGCGCCACAAGCTCGCACCGGGTCACGTCATCGACGGCCCGGCCATCATCGACGAGGGTACGTCGACCACCGTGGTCCATTCCGACCAGCGTGTGACGATCGACGATTACGGCCACCTCATCATCCGGAGTCAGTCGGCATGAGTCTCGACGCCGCCACCACTGAAGTCATTCGCAGCTATCTGCTGTCCGCCGCCGAGGAGATGCGCCGCACGCTGATCCGTACGGCGTTCAATCCGGTCATTTACGAAGTCCTCGATTTCGGCATCTCGGTCTACAACGCCGATCTCGAATTGATCGCCGACGCGCCGAGTCTGGCGCTGTTCCTCGGTGCCAACGACTACGCGATCAAGAAGGGCGTCGAATACATCGGCAAGGAGAATCTGCAGCGCGGCGACATCGTGCTGATGAATTATCCGTACTGGAATTCGGCGCACGCGATGGACGTCACGCTGTTCGCGCCGGTGTTCGCGCCGGGCGCCGACCAGCCGTTCGCGTTCACCTGCATTCGCGCGCACTGGATGGATCTGGGTGCCAAGGACCCGGGCTATGTGCTCGATTCCACCGACATGCATCAGGAAGGCCTGATCATGCCGTGCCTGAAGGTCTACAAGGCCGGCAAGCCGGACCGCGAGATCTTCGAATTGATCCGCTTCAACTCGCGCATGCCGGATCTGGTGATCGGCGACCTGGAAGCGCAGGTCGCGGCGACGCGCATCGGCGAGCGTCGTCTCACCGAGATTCACGAAAAGTTCGGTGCTGAAAAATTCGGCGAAGCCACGCAACAGATCCTCAAGCACGGCGAGGCGATCTCGCGCGCGGCGCTGGCCAAGCTGCCGCGCGGCACCTGGTCGGCCGAAGATCTGGTCGACGACGACGGCATCACCGATACGCCGGTGCCGATCAAGGTCACGGTGACGATCGACGATGACGGCATGCATTGCGATTTCACCGCATCGTCCGGCGCCACGCGTGGGCCGATCAACATGCCGTTCGGTTTGACCGAGACGGTCTGCAAGCTGGTGCTGAAGTCGCTGACGACGCCGAACGTATCGAGCAACGCCGGACATTTCCGTGCGCTCGAAGTGGTGGCGCCGCCGGGCAATCTGTTCCACGCGGTCTATCCGGCGTCGACGTATACGCTGTGGACGGCGCACCTGGCGCTGGAGCTGGTCTACAAGGCGCTCGCGCAGGGCATGCCGGAGACGCTGGCGGCGTCGTCGGGCGGCGACGTGATGGGCTTCATGATGGTTGGTCGCAACGAGGCCGGGCAGCTCTACGCCGTCAGCAACAACGACGCCATCGGTTGGGGTGCGACCGCCAAGCACGACGGCGCCAACGCCACCAATCACATCTCCGGCAGTCTGGTGCGCAACACGCCGGTCGAGGTGATGGAGATGAAGACCGGCATGTTCGTCGAGTCGTTCGAACTGCGCACCGACAGCGGCGGTGCCGGCCGCTACCGCGGCGGCCTCGGCGAGACGCGCCGCATTCGCTTCATGACCGACGGTGAATTCCTGTCGGTGACGAAGAAGACCAAGACCCGGCCGTGGGCGTTGGCCGGCGGTTGCGAGGCCGAGCCGAACGGCATGCTGATCTACGCCGGTACCGACAAGGAGCGTCGCGTCAGCACCTATCGCGCCGCGATCCAGGCCGGCGACATCGCGGTCGCGGTGACGGGCGGCGGCGGCGGGTACGGCAATCCGGTCGAACGCGATCCGGCCGCGGTGCTGGAAGACGTGCTCGAAGGCTATGTGTCGCCGCAGGCGGCGGAGTCGCTGTACCGCGTCGTCATTCGCGACGGTGCCGTCGACATCGACGCGACCACCCATCTGCGGAGCCAGGCATGAGCATTTCGATCAGCGGCAAGATTCCGACCGGCAGCATCGAGGTCGTCGACGAGCACGACGCCGCCAATCTGCAGCTGCGCCTGCTGCGCGATCCGGGTGACGATCATCTGGCGATCGGCTACTACCACTTCCGCGCCAGCGGCATTCGCGGCCAGTCCTGCACCTACCGCATCCTCGACGTCGCCGAGGACGCGTCGGCGCGCCTGGCCGGCCGCGAAGGCTACGAGGACGGCTGGACCAACACCGGTCCGCACGCGTCCTACGATCTCAAGCACTGGTTCCGCATTCCGGCCACGCTGGAAGGGCGCGACTACGTGTTCTCGCACGTGCCCGAGCATGACGTTTGCTATTACGCGCGCTGGGCGCCGTATCCGCCGCAGCGCGAGATGGACTTCATCGCGCGCTGCCAGCGGTCGCCGCGTGTGTCCTTGTCGACCTTCGGCCGCAGCGGCCTCGGCGCCGATCTCGACCTGATGACGATCGGTACGCCGGGCCCCGGCAAGAAGGCTTGCTGGATCATCTCGCGCCAGCATCCGTCGGAAACGATGAGCGGCTACTTCGTCGAAGGTGCCGTCGAGCGCCTGCTCGACGAGCACGACCCTATCGTCACCAGCCTGCTGCAGCGCGCGGTGTTCTACGTGGTGCCGAACATCAATCCGGACGGCACCCAGCTCGGCCACACGCGCGCCAATGGGCTCGGTTACAACCTCAACCGTGAATGGGTGGCGCCGAGTCTGGAACGCAGCCCCGAGGTCTTCCATACGCAGGCGCTGATGAAGAAGCTCGGCGTCGACTTCTGCATCGACTGCCACGGTGACGAGGAACTGCGCTGCGTGTTCCTGGGCGGCCCGCTGGAAATCCCGTCGCGCTCCGAGCACCTCGACACGCTGTTCAAGACCTTCGAGCGGGCGTGGAATGCCGCGTCGCCGGACTACGAACTCGGCCATCCGTATCCGGGCGGCTCGCCGGCCGAGGCCGATCTGCGCATGGCCTGGAACTGGATCGCCGAGGAGTACAACTGCCTGTCGGTGCTGCTCGAGCAGCCGTTCAAGGACACCTCCTGGTGGCAGGATCCGATCCAGGGCTGGTCGCCGGAACGTGCGACGCGCCTCGGCCGCGAACTGCCGACCGCCGTGCACGGCGTGCTCGATCAGCTGCGCTGAAGGTCCGACCATGTCCATCAAGGAACCGTCGTTGCCGGCGGAGCTGGTCGATCGCGCCATCTACAGACGCGGCACCCTGGCGGTCTACGACAGGATCGTGCCGCAACGCACCGCGCTGCTCGCGCTCGACATGCAGAACGTCTGGCTGCGGCCCGGCGCGCCGTTCCATACGCCGAACACGATCGACACCCTGGTGCCGATCAATCGCCTGGCACGGGCGCTGCGCGCCAAGGGCGGCACGGTCTGCTGGTTTCAGCAGACCACCGGTGCGCCGGGCACGCCCGAATACTGGGCGCAGTATTTCGACAACTTCGTCGGCGACCAGTACCGCGGTGAAGCGGTTGCAGCGCTGACGCCCGGCAACGCGCTGCACGCGCTGCACGATGCACTCGATCGTGCGCCGCAGGATCTGGTGTTGCCGAAGTACCGCTTCAGCGCGTTCATCCGCAATCCCAGCGACCCGGAGCGCATGCTGCGCGAGCGCGGCATCGACACGGTGATCGTCGCCGGCACGGCGACCAACATCGGCTGCGAGTCGACGGTGCGCGACGCGATGATGCTCGACTTCAACACCTTCATGCCGCACGACGCGACCATCGCGCCGTACTACGACGGCCACCTGGCCGGCATGCGCTCGGTGATGCAAGCATTCGCCGACGTGCGCGGGGTCGACGAGATCGTGACGCTGATCAACGCCGGCTGACACGCCGGCTCAAGCACGGGGGTGCGCATGTCGCAGGGACGTGAATCGAACGGTTTCGCCGGCCATCCGCGCGGTCTGGCGACGCTGTTTCTGACCGAAATGTGGGAACGGTTCACGTTCTACGGCATGCGCAGCCTGCTGGTGCTGTTCATGACCGCCGCGGTCATCGACGGTGGTCTCGGCCTCGACGACAAGGCCGCCACGTCGATCTACGGTCTGTATATCGGCTGCGTCTACCTGTTTTCGTGGCCGGGCGGCTGGATCGCCGATCGTCTGCTCGGCGCGCAGCGCGCGGTGATCGCCGGGGCGCTGCTGATGGCGGCGGGCAACTTCATGCTGGCGCTGCAGAGCGTGACGTTCTTCTATCTGGGCCTGATCGTCATCGTGCTCGGCGTCGGCCTGCTCAAGCCCAACGTCAGCGTCATGGTCGGCCAGCTTTACAGCGGCCAGAGCAGTGCGCGGCGCGATGCCGGCTTTCTGCTGTTCTACATCGGCATCAATCTCGGCGCGGTACTGGCGCCGCTGGTGATCGGCACGATCGGCGAGAAGTTGTCCTGGCGCGCCGGGTTCGCCGTCGCCGGTCTGTGCATGCTCGGCGGCCTGCTGCAGTTCGTGGCACAGCGGCGCCACCTGCCGCCGGCACTGCCGACCGCCACGACGCCGGCCGAACGGCGCCGCGGTCTGCAGATTTTGTTCGGTGCCGGCGCGGCGTTGACGGCGCTGATCGCGCTGATGTTCGCCGGCATCATCCCGGCTGCCCCGGTGACGCTGGCGCGCTATACCGGCCTGGCGATGGTGCTGATGGCGGCCGGCTTCTTCGGCTACGTTTTCCTGTTCGGCCGCCTCAGCGGCGACGAAGCCAAGCGCGTCGCCGTGATTCTGATCCTGTTCTGCAGCGTCGCGATCTTCATCCTCGGCTACGAGCTGGCCGGTTCGACGTTCAATCTGTTCGCGCGCGATTACACCGATCGCTCGTTTCTCGGCTCGTGGTTTGCCGACGGCGAGCATCCGGCGAGCTGGTATCAGGCGCTGGGGCCGTTCTACATCGTCGTTTTCGCGCCGCTGTTCGGTGCCATGTGGGTGCGCCTGGCGCGGCGCAATCTCGAACCGTCGCTGCCGGCCAAGTTCGGTATCGGCCTGATCCAGGTCGGCCTGGGCTTCGTCGTCATGGCCTGGGCGAGCTGGCTGGTCGTGCAGGGCGGGGCCGGGACGCGCGTCGCGCCGACCTGGTTGCTGCTGACCTACATGCTGCACACCTTCGGCGAACTGTGCGTCTCGCCGATCGGCCTGTCGGCGATTACCGCGCTGTCGCCCAAACGCTACACCGGGCAGATGATGGGCACCTGGTTCGCCGGCGTCGCGCTCGGCAACCTGCTGTCCGGCATCGTCGCCGGCTATTTCGGCGAGGACACCCTGGCGACCGCGCCGACGCGCTTTCTGATGATCTGCGCGATGGACGTGGTGGCCGGCTGTGTGCTGTTGCTGCTGGCGCGCTCGATCACCCGAATGATCGGCGACGCGCGCTGATCCGGACGCTCTCCGCGGCGGTGCACACGCACCGCCGCGGCCGTCGCTTGCCCGCCGCACTCTCGCAGCTGCCCGTTTGCGTGCACGGCGTGCTGCACGCACGCGTTGCCTTGGCGTATCGCTTTTCCGTTGCGGACAGTGCAACAAACTCACGGCGCATCGTTATCGAACTTTCGCCGCCGGCATCAAAGAATCAAGCCGTCGGTGACGCTGTCATGACAGGATTTCGCGGGTGATCCGGGCGGACTGCACGATGCGGGTCGCATCACTCATTGAAGGTTGAAGGTCGCTTTCGTCATTGCGCGCAACGCAACGACGGGGCATGCAAGGGAGACAACATGAATTTCGGGCTGCGCCGCACGGCGCTCACACTCGCGCTGGCCAGTGGTCTCGCGGCAATGGCGCCGGCGTCGGCAGAGCCGACCGCGGTGTTCACGCAGGTTCACCCACCGGAGGGCCGCTTCGTGGCGCTGACCGGTGCAACGGTCATCGACGTGCTGTCCGGCAAGCCGATCGAGCATGCCACCGTGCTGATCGACAGCGACCGCATCGCGGCGGTCGGTCCGGCGGATCAGGTCGAGATTCCGGCCGACGCCAAGCGTATCGACATGAGCGGCCAGTACCTGATTCCGGGTCTGCTCAACTGCCATGTGCATCTCGGTCTGAAGCTGCCCGGCGCCGCCGGCGCGGCGCTGATCAACGAAAGCGATGCCGACCAGGTGTTGCGCATGGCGGAAAATGCGCGCAAGTCGCTGTATTCGGGCGTGACCACGGTGCGTCTGGTCGGTGAGGAGCACGGCAACGATTTCGCGCTCAAGCGCGCGATCGACGGCGGCCGCACGATCGGGCCGCGTATCCAGAGCGCCGGCGAGATCATCGCGCCGACCGGTGGCCACGGGTTCCTCGAAGCCGACGGCCCTTACGGCTTTGCCAAGGCCGAGCGTGAACAGATCAAGGCTGGCGCAACCTGGATCAAGCTGGCGATCTCGGGCGGCATCGCCGACAGCCACGGCGCGATCAGCGCCGCGCCGATGACCGACGAGGAAATGAAGGTGGCGATCGACGTTGCGCACCGCAACGGCGTGCAGATTACCGCGCACAACGGTTCGTCCGAAGCGGCGCTGCAGGCGCTCAAGTACGGCATCGACGGCTTCGAGCACGGCTATCACTTCACCGACGAGGTGCTGCGCAAGATGAAGGCGCAGGGCACGTGGCTGACACCGACCATCGTTGTCGACCAGCCGGGCGTGTTCGAGTTCTTCAAGAAGATCGGTACGCCCGACTGGTATCTCGATCGCGTGCGCAGCACGGGCAAGGACCATTGGCGGATGCTGCAGGATGCGATCCACATTGGCGTGAAGATTTCGCTCGGCACCGACCAGCTGCCGTACGAGCCGAACAGCGGCACGACTGCGACCATTCACGAAGCCGAGCTCTATCAGAAGGCCGGCATGAGCCCGCTGCAGGCGCTGCGCGCGGCGACCGATGTGCCGGCACACATGCTCAAGCTGGAGCACGACGTCGGCGCGATCGCGCCGGGCCGCTATGCGGACATCGTCGCGCTGCGCAAGAACCCGCTCGACGACATCGGCGCGCTGCGCACGATCGACTTCGTCATGAAGGGCGGTGACGTCGTGCGTGACGACAACGCGCCGTCGCTCTGACGCCGCATCTTCTTTCGTTTACGAGAACCATCAAATGAGCTTTCATTCGACCGCAGCATCCATGATCCGCCGCCTCGCGGCGCGTACCGCACTGGCCGCCGTCATCGCAGTGCCGCTGGCCGCCCAGGCAGCGACCGCGCCGGCCGGCAGCGATGAAGTCAGCCAGATGTTCAAGTGGTGGAACGGCGCGTTCAAGGTCAAGGGATCGTTCACGCCGGACGCCTTTCGTCAGTACTTCACCGACGATGCGACGCTGACGCTCGATGGCCGCGTCGCCATCCGTGGTGTCGGCGAATGGGCCGAGCACTTCCAGAAGATCCAGGCCAACGTTGACGAAGTGGAAATCGTGCTGCCGTTCATGGAGGAGTTCCAGTCCGGCAACAAGATCTACACCTACCACATCATCCGTGCCCGCGATCACGGCAAGCCGTCGTGCGAGATCGCCGCCGGCCACGCGATCCTGCGTGGCGGCAAGATCGCGTCGCTGGCACTGGTGCGTACCGACCTGACGCCCGAGCAGGCCGACAAGATGCCGGGCTGCTGGCACAGCTGAGCTGTCGTCTTACCGGCGGCAGGCCCGGGAGCTGCCGCCGTCATCCTTCACGCCTTTTCTTTGGGGATCGACCATGCGTCGTCATAGCGTCCGCGGTAATTCATCGTCCGATCAATCGTCGGTCCTGCGCGCACTGCCGCGCCTCAATCTGATCGCGGCCGGCGTACTGGCGTCCGGTTTCGTCGCCGTGCCGGCCTATGCGCAAAGCGCCGACGCCGACACATCGGCGACGGCGAGCGACAGCGCGGCACTGGCCGAAGTCGTCGTCACCGCCGAGCGCCGCAAGCAGTCGCTGCAGGATGTGCCGGTCAGTGTCACGGCGATCAACGCCGAGACCATCGAAAAAGCCAACGTCAAAGGCATCGAGGATGTCTTTGCGATGACGCCGAACGTCTCGTTCATTTCCAGCGGTTCGCGTGACCGCAAGGATTTGAGCATTCGCGGCATCAACAACCAGATCAACGCCTATGACGACGTGCGCTCGTCGTCGTACGCGTTCTATATCGACGATTTCAATGTCAGCGCCGGCACCAGCAATCCGGAAGTGCTGGACATGCAGCAGATCGAAGTGTTGCGCGGTCCGCAGGGCACGTACTTCGGTCGCAATGCGCTCGGCGGCGCGATCAACATCACGACCAACAAGCCGACCAATGATTGGCTGGTGAAGGGCGGGCTCGGCTATTCGAGCTATGACACGCGGCATGCCGAAGCCATCGTCAACGTGCCGGTCATCAAGGACATCTTCGCGATCCGTGCCGCCGGCCAGATCGACAAGTCCGACGGCTGGATCAAGAACATCAACCCGATTGGCGGCGGCAACGATTCGGACTACAAGTCCGGTCGCGTCATCGGTCGCTTCACGCCGAATTCGCGTCTGACGTCGGATCTGACGTACAGCTATTCGAACGAGGAAACCGGCATGCGCGCCGGCGTGCCGACGGGCTTTCTGACCCGCACCTGGGCAGCGGTCTATTACGGCGGCAGCCCTGGCTACGGTCTGGCCGACCCCGACGGCGTTGGCTTCTATCCGGACAACCGCGATGAAGTGAATTACGACCGGCCGCAGAAGGTCGGCACCAAGTTCCATTACTTCGACAGCCGCACGACCTACGACTTCGACACCGCACAGCTGACGGCGGTAATCGGTCATCTGAACACGACGATCTTCAACTACGGCGACGTCGACGGCGGCAGCTACGACTACTACTACGAGAACTTCGCGCTCGATCGCGATTCGACCAGTGGCGAGTTGCGCCTGCAGTCGACCGGCAGCGGCCCGCTCGAATGGAGCTTCGGTGCGATGTACGGCCGCGACAGCGGCGAGAAGAATCAGGTCACGTACAACGGCGCCGATGCGCAGTCCGGTGACGAAGGGACCGAAATCACCGGCACCTACAGCAACGCGAGCATCAACTATGCGGCGGCGTTCGCGCAGGCGACCTGGCACTTCAACGAGCAGTGGGCGCTGACCGGCGGCGGTCGTTACTCGCACGACGATATCCACCGCCACATCATCGACACGTCCAGCGGCACGACCAACAACGACGACACCCGCCAGGTGACGTTCAACGATTTCTCGCCGCGTCTGACGCTGAACTATGCGGTCAGCAAGGACTGGATGAATTACGCGACGATCTCCAAGGGCTACAAGGCCGGCGGCGTGCAGACCTCGCAGCTGTCGCTGAAGAACGACTACGCGCCGGAGAAGTTGTGGAACTACGAGCTCGGCACCAAGCTCGAGCTGTTCGATCATCGCTTGCGTCTCGACGCCGCCGTGTTCTACATGGATTGGCAGAACGTGCAGCAGTCGTCCAACTTCCAGTACTTCGACGACAACGGCGACCTGGTCAGCGTCAGCGGCATCAGCAATGCGTCGAGCGCCAGCAGCACCGGCGTCGAGCTGAGCGCCGATGCGGCGATCACGCGCCACTTGCGCCTCAGCGTACAGGCCGGTTATCTCGACTCGAAGTTCGACAGCTACAAGAACGCGCTGGTCGATGGTCAGACCTTCGACGCCAGCGGCATGCAGATGATCGCCGCGCCGCGCTGGACCGGCGGTGCCCAGGCGCAGTACACGGTGCCGGTGTTCGATGCCTACGATGCGTTCATCCGCGGCGAGTGGAGTGTGCGCAGCTCGATGCTGTCGAACAACTACGCGCTGCTGTACAACGAAAAGCCGTTCATCTCGCCGGGCTACAACAACATCAACCTGCGCGTCGGGTTCGAAGGCGAGAAGTTCAGCGTGGTGGCGTATGCGCAGAACCTGTTCGACAACAACTACTACAACAACGCCTACGAGAAGGCGTTCTATAGTGGCGTGCAGGTCGAGCCGTCGTATCGCAGCTTCGGCGTGTCGCTGAAGTACACGTTCGTCGGCAAGTGATCGTAGCGGCCCGCCCCGACCCGGGGCGGGCCGTTTCATTGGCGGGCTTCATGCTCGCGTCTACGTATCAGCAGAGCGACAATCGTCATCATGCAAAGACGTCATTTTCTGCAGGCCGTCTCGGCCTCTGCCGCATTCGGCCTGCTGTCGCCGTTCTCCCGTGCATTCGCCGCCGATGCGGATGCGCATCTCGAAGCCATGCTGCAGCGGCATACCGAACGCTTCCTGCAGCGTTCGCCGGAAACGGCGACCAATTACAACTACGACACCGGCGCGCATGCTGCATTGCGCAGCCAGCTCGACGACCGCTCGCTGGCGGCCATCGCGCGTGACCGCGGCGCGGTTGCCCAGGCGATCGCCGAGCTGTCGACGATAGACCGGCGCGCCCTGTCGCCGTCGGCCGCGCTCGACTATGACGTCGCGCGCTTTGTCTACGAGGACATGCGCGAGACGCTGGACTGGTACGGCTATGTCGACATCGATCTGCGACCCAGCCCGTATGTCGTCAGTCAGATGAACGGTACGTATTACTGGCTGCCGGACTTCATCGGTTCACGGCATCCACTCGAATCGAAGGCTGACGTCGACGCCTATCTGGCGCGACTGTCGGCGCTGGGCACCGCCCTCGATCAAGAGACCGAGCGGATTCGTCACGATGCGGCGCTCGGCGTGATTCCGCCGGACTTCATCATCGCCAAAACGCTCGCGCAGCTCACCGACCTGCGCGACTCGGCACCGGCGACGACGCCCTTGATCGGTCCGGCGCTGAAGCGTGCGGCCGCCAACCAGCTCGGTGGTTTCGAAGCGCCGGCCGACAAGATCTTCCGCGAGCGGGTCGCGCCGGCCCTGTCGCGGCAGATCGACGCGTTCAAGGGCTTGCAGCCCAAGGCGGTATCCGACGCTGGCGTTTGGCGCCTGCCGAACGGCGACGCCTATTACGAAACCGCGGTGCGTTCGAACACGACGGCCGACATCAAGCCGGCCGCCCTGCACGAAAGCGGGCAGGCACAGGTCCAGGAACTGCTGGCGGAGATCGACCGCAGCCTGCGCGCGCAGGGCATGACCCAGGGCAGCGTCGGCGCCCGCATCAGCGCGCTCAATCACGATCCGCGCTTTCAGGTGCCGGACAACGATCAGGGCCGCGAGCAGTTGCTGGCCCAGGCGCGACACCTGCTCGACGACATTCGTGCGCGCCTGCCGCGTGCGTTCGGCAAGGTCGTTGTCGACCCCTTGATCGTGCGCCGCACGCCGGTCGCGATCGAGGGCAGTGCGCCGGGCGCGTACTACGATCCGGGCGCCGGCGATCAGCCGGGCATCTTCTCACTGAACCTCAAACGGCCGAGCGATCTGGCCGTGTGGCGTCTGCCGACCTTGGCCTATCACGAAGGTATTCCGGGCCATCATTTCCAGGGCTCGGTGCTCAAGCACGCCGGCGCGCTGCCGTTGTTCCGCAAGGTCGTGCGCTTTTCGGCCTACTCGGAAGGCTGGGGGCTCTACGCCGAGCAGGTGGCCGACGAGCTGGGCGTCTACGAGAACGATCCGTTCGGCCGTATCGGTTACCTGCAGTCCGAGCTGTTCCGCGCGGCACGCATCGTCGTCGACACCGGCATTCACTACAAGCGCTGGACGCGCCAGCAGGCGATCGACTGGATGGTGACGACGATCGGCGATCCGGTCGTCGCGACCACGCGTGAAGTCGAGCGCTATTGCGTGTATCCGGGTCAGGCTTGCAGCTTCAAGGTCGGCGCCAATTCGATCGTCGCGGCGCGCGAAGCCGCCCGCGCGAAGATGGGCAAGCGCTTCGACGTCCGGCAGTTCCACGACCTGGTGCTGAATTCCGGGCCGATGCCGATGAACGTCTTGACCCAGCTCGCCGCGCAGTGGAGCGCGCAGAGCACCTGAGCGGCCGTGATCTAGCGCTGTGCGGCGTCGCGCTGTGCCAGCCAGGTGTCGATCTTCGGCTGTAGCGCGCGACGCCGTTCCAGACTCGCGGCCGGCCACAGCTGATCGCGGTCGTAGTACGCACTGACCGCCGGTGTGTCCGGCGGCAGAATCACCCACGGCTGCTTCGATGCAGTGAAGATGTGGACGTCCGGTGGCAGCCGGTCCGGCTCGTCAAGGGTGCCGACGCGAACGAAGCGCACGCAGGGCCCGGAGCCGGCGTAGTGGCTCCACAGTGCGAGCTGGCAGTGCGGACAGCGCGCGATGTGCTGGCCGAGGCCGCTCAGCGACGGCGTGTGGATGGTCTGCGGTGTGCCGGTCATCACGGTGACGCGATCGGCTTCGATCATCGCATTGAGCGCGAAGGCGCTACCGGTTTCGCGTTGGCACCAGCGGCAATGACAGCAGTGCACGAACAGCGGCGCGCTGTCGAGGCGATAACGAACGGCGCGACAGGTGCAGCCGCCTTCAAGCGCGGACCACGGCGTCACGCGGGCGCCTCCGGGGCGGCCGGCGCTGCGCGCAGCGCCTGATGATACCAGGCGACGTCGTGCCAGCGGCCAAGTTTGTACCCGACCGACGGAAATGCGCCGATGGCACGAAAGCCGACCGATTCGTGCAGGCCGATGCTTGCGGCGTTCGGCAGGGCGATGCCGGCGTAGGCGTTGCAGTAGCCGCGCTGGGCAAGCCGCGCGAGCAGTGCGCGATACAGCTGCTGGCCGACGCCGCGGCCGCGTGCCGCCGCGGCGACATAGGCCGACGTTTCGACCGACCAGCGATATGCCGCGCGTTCGCGATGCGGCGATCCATAGGCATAGCCGAGCAGTTCGCCGCCGTCCTCGGCGACCAGCCATGCCCAGCCGTTGCCGTACTTGTCGACGCGCGCTGCGAATTCACCCGGTGACGGTGCGGATGCTTCGAACGAGATGGCCGTGGTCTCGACGATCGGCGCGTAGATCGCGAGCATCGCCGCGACGTCAGCGGAGCGTGCGTCACGAATGATCATCGCGCTTATCCCGGCGTGTTCGGTGTTCCGGCCCACGGCAGCGTCGGCAGTGCGGCACCTTCGCCCGCGGCCGTGATCAGCGCGTCGCTGTGCTCGGTCTCGATGCCGCGCGCGGCATACCAGTCGGCGCTGTAATAGCTGTGCGCGTAGCGCGCGCCGGAGTCGCAGAGGATGCTGACGATCGATCCGCTCCGGCCCGCGGCGCGCATGCGCTCGGCAACGGCGAGCACGCCGACGAAATTGGTGCCGGTCGAGCCGCCGACGCGGCGGCCAAGCGCCGCGCTGACCCAGCGCATCGCGGCCAGCGCCAGGGCATCCGGCACCTTGATCATGGCGTCGATGCAACTGGGGATGAAGCTCGGTTCGACACGTGGCCGGCCGATGCCCTCGATGCGTGAGCCGCCGCAGGGCGTCGGCGCCGCGCTGGCCGTGCCGGCCAGGTTGCGCTCGTAGTGTTCGAAGAACACCGAATGCTCGGGGTCGGCGCAAAGCACGCGCGTGTCGTGACGGCTGTAGCGCACGTAGCGGCCGAGCGTGGCGCTGGTGCCGCCGGTGCCGGCACTGCAGACGATCCAGGTTGGCACCGGGTGCGGCTCCAGCGCCATCTGTTTGAAGATCGACTCGGCGATGTTGTTGTTGGCGCGCCAGTCCGTGGCCCTTTCGGCATAGGTGAACTGGTCCATGAAATGGCCGCCGGTTTCACGCGCCAGACGTTCGGATTCGCTGTTGAGATCGCGCGCATGCTCGATCAGGTGGCAGCGACCGCCGTGAAATTCGATCGCGGCGATCTTCTCCGGCGAGGTGTCGCGCGGCATGACGGCAATGAACGGCAGGCCGAGCAGGCGCGCGAAATGCGCCTCGGAGACCGCTGTCGAGCCGCTCGATGCCTCGATCACCGGGCGACCGTCGCGTAGCCAGCCGTTCGACAACGCATACAGAAACAGCGAACGCGCGAGGCGGTGTTTGAGACTGCCGGTCGGGTGGCTGGACTCGTCCTTGAGGTAAACGTCGATGTCCGCGTAACCGGGCAGGCGCATCGGGATCAGGTGCGTGTCGGCCGAGCGATTGAAGTCGGCCTCGATACGCGCGATCGCCGCAGCGGTCCAGGCGCGGCGGTCGGCGTCCGCGGGACGGGAGGCGGAGGGCGAGGCGGGCTTGCTCATGATCAGCCTGGGCGACGTGCGGATTTCAGGCGGTCGGCACCGCGCGGGCCGATGCCTTCATCAGCTCCATCATCAGATTGCGGACATTACCGGCCGGTCCGTAGAAGTCGAAATGGCAATCGTTGAAGGCATTGGACTCGCCGAACACCGCGAACTCGCCACTGGTCAGGCGCAGCTTGCAGCCATTGAACTGTGCGTTGTGAACGATGGCGCCGTCGAGTGTGAACGCCTGCTGCGTGATCGAGCCTCTGATGACCTGATGGGTGGCGCCGCGCGTCATCATCATCAGGCGTGCGACCACCGCGGCGTCTTCCGACAGCTGACGCGACAGCCCGAAATTGCCATCGAAGCCGAATGCGGCAGGCAGCGTCTCGTCAATGAATTCGTCGGCGCCGGCCAGCGACAGCTGCGCGACCTGCTTGCCCTGACGGTCGTGGAAGCGACCGGACAACACCATCACGAAAGCCGGGTCGTCAGCGCCGGCGTTGGCATCTCGACGCGTGCGCACGGCGAAGATCGTGTTGCCGTCACGGTCGTGAATCTCGTAGCCGATCTGCTCGTCGAACACCTTGCGGCACTGCCCCGGATTGGCGGTGATCATGTTGCGTACGAGGCGGCACAGCACCTTGCCGTCGGCGCCGAGCAGATTGGCGGTGATCATCGGCTCGTGGGTCTCGCCGGGTTGTTCGACGCCGAGCAGGAAGAAGTCCTCGGCGGTGCCGAGCGCACCGATCGCGAAGGTGTTGCAGAGCTTGCCGTCGACCAGATAGTTGGCGATGCGATGGCGCTGAAAGATTTGCGGGGCCTGCTGTGAAGTCATGCGGTCTCTCTAGGTGATCGATGCTCGCCGCGTCGATACGGTGTGCGGCGAATCCCCGGAGTATTAGCACAGTTCGGGCCGACTTCGCGTGATGAGCTTCCCGGGGGCGCCAACGTAAACGCCCCGTCAGGCGGTGTGCCGTGACGGGGCGTTGTGCGGCGCGCAATGCTCAGGCGGCGAGTACGGTTTGTGTGTCGGCGAACGGCAGCTTCAGTGCGTCGGCGACTGCTGCATACGTCAGCTTGTGGTCAACGACATTGAGACCGGCGCGCAGGTGCGCATCGTCGCGCAGCGCCTGCTTCCAGCCCTTGTCGGCCAGCGCCAGCACATAGGGCAACGTCGCGTTGGTCAGCGCGAAGGTCGAGGTGCGCGCGACGCCGCCCGGCATGTTGGCGACGCAATAGTGGACGATACCTTCGACGACGTACGTCGGCTCGGTATGCGTGGTCGGTCGCGAGGTTTCGAAGCAGCCGCCCTGATCGATGGCGACGTCGACGATCACCGCGCCGGGCTTCATCTGCCCCAGCATGGCCCGCGTGACCAGCTTCGGCGCCGCCGCGCCCGGGATCAGCACCGCACCGATGACGAGGTCGGCCTGGTTGACGGCGCGTTCCAGCGCGTCGGCGGTCGAGAACAGGGTCGTTGCACGGCCTTCGAAGCGCGCGTCGAGTTCGGCGAGGCGCGCCGTCGAGCGGTCGAAAATGGTGACGCGCGCGCCCATGCCGACCGCGACGCGCGCGGCGTTGTAGCCGACCACGCCGCCGCCGATGACGACGACGTCGGCCGGCGTCACGCCGGGTACGCCGCCGAGCAGCGTGCCGTTGCCGCCCTGCGCCTTTTCCAGCGCATGCGCGCCAGCCTGGACCGACATGCGACCGGCGACTTCGCTCATCGGCGCCAGCAACGGCAGGCCGCCCCGTGCGTCGGTCACGGTTTCATAAGCGATTGCCACGCAGCCGCAGTCGATCAAGCCCTGCGCCTGCGCCGGATCGGGCGCCAGATGCAGGTAGGTGAACAGGATCTGGCCAGCACGCAGCTGCCGGTATTCGGACGGCTGCGGTTCCTTGACCTTCACGATCATGTCGGCGCGCGCGAAGATTTCCTCGGGCGTGTCGGCCAGCTCGGCACCGGCCGCCAGATACAGCTCGTCGGCGAGGCCGATCGCGGCGCCAGCGGCGCGCTGAACCAGAATCTGGTGGCCCCGCGTCTTGAGTTCGCGAACGCCGGCCGGCGTGAGGCCGACGCGGTATTCGTGGATTTTGATTTCCTTGGGTACGCCAATGAGCATGGGAGGGCTCCTTGCAAACACGGCGGCGCCGGCCGGCCTCACGTGAGCCCGGCGGGGGACGGCAGTCGCCTTACGATGATTGAATCGAGATGAAGATGACCAGTACGGCGACCGGCACGACGTAACGAACCGAGACGTACCAGAGGCGGAACGCCGGGCCGTTGCCGAGCCGCAGTTCGCGGCAGACGACGTCACGGCTCAGCGCCCAGCCGGCCATCAGCGCGACGAGCAGACCGCCGAGCGGCATCATCAGATTCGACGTCAGGTAGTCGAGCACGTCGAAGAAGGTCTTGTCCGACGACAGGCCGATCCAACGCAGCGGATGCACGCCCTGCCAGCGGTTGAACGAGAACACCGTCAGCATGCCGGCCAGCCACAGTGCCAGGCCGGTCAGCCAGGCCAGCAGCGGCCGCGAGCGCGTCGAGTACTCCTCGAGAAACGCGACGATGGTTTCGAGCATGACGATGGTCGCCGTCAGCGCTGCGAACGACAGCAGCATGAACAGCAGCGCGCCGAACACCGCGCCGCCCGGCATTTGCGCGAACGCCACCGGCAGCGTGACGAAGATCAGGCCCGGCCCCTGCGCCGGTTCCAGGCCGTACTGGAAGACCAGCGGGAAGATCGACAGGCCGGAGACCAGCGCCACCAGGCCCTGAGCGACGGCGACGGTGATGACGGCGCGCGGGATCGAATATTCGGCGCGCATGTAGGCGCCCATCGTCATCATCGTGCCGACGCCGATGCCGAGCGAGAAGAACGCCTGGCCGACGGCGACGATGACGATATGCCAGTTCAGCTTGCTGAAGTCGATGGTGAACAAAAAGCGTGCCGCGGCGCCGACGTCGGCAAAGCACAGCGCGTAGACGAACAGGCCGATCAGGATCGCGAAGCGCAACGGTGTCAGCACGCCGGCGACGCGCTCGATGCCGCGATTGACCCCCTGGGCGACGACGAAGCAGGTGGCGATCACGAAGGCGCCGGAGCACGCCAGCATCGCGCCGGGGCTGGCCAGCATCCTGGCGTTCATCGCCTCGGCGCTGGCGGCCGTGGTGCCGGCGAAGCCGTGCACGATCGACAGCACGAAGTAGTAGAGCATCCAGCCACAGATCACGAGGTAGTAACTCAGGATCAGGAAGATGCAGACCAGCGCCAGCGCGCCGAATGCGCGCCAGCCGCGCGAGATGCCGTGGCGCTGTGCCAGCGCGCGCATGTTGCCCATCACGCTCTGGCCGCCGAGGCGGCCGATCAACATCTCCGCCATCAGTGCCGGCGCGGCGATCACGATCAACGCAATGAAGTACAGCGCCACGAACAGCCCGCCGCCGTTGGCGCCGGCCAGGTAGCTGAACTTCCAGACGTTGGCGATGCCGGCTTCAGTGCCGATCGCCGCGATCAGGAACAAAAGGTTGGAGGACCAGGTCTTGCCGTGCATCGTCGCGGACTCGGGTTACGGGCCGTGTTGCTTACTTACTTGTGCAGGTCGTACTTCATGATCCGGCCGTGCGTGCCGGTGATGTCGCGCTCGAGTTGATAGACGTCGCCGGCCGGGCCGCTGCGATGACGGGTCACCGTCTCGATCAGCGCCAGGTCATTGGCGTCGAGGTGCACGGTGCCGATGCGGCGGTGCGACGGCAGATGCTTGGTGTTGGTCGCACCGACGATGGCAGCGGCGACGTTGTCGCGGCGCAGGATGGCGGCGGTGGCGATGGTGGCGATGTCACAGCCATGCTTGGCGGCGATGCCGGACAGCACGCGCAGCAAGGTCTGGAACAGCTCCCAGCCGCCGAAGTCGTCGATGATCAGCTTGTATTTGACCAGCGAGCGGTTGGCGAACGCGCCGCTCGGCTCCGGCTGATTGAGCCAGCGTTCCGACAGGAAACCGCCGGCCACCGTGCCGTAGCACAGCAGGCCGATATTGTGCTCGGCGCAGAACTGCACCATGCCACCGGATTCCGGACGATTGTCGAGCAGCGAGTACTGCAACTGATGGGTGAACACCGGCACGCCGGCGTCGAGCAGTTCCTTGAGGTGCGCGATGTCGAAGTTGGTGACGCTGATGCGGTCGATCTTGCCCTTGTCCTGCAGGCGCTTGAGCTGCAGCGCGGCTTCGACGTAGCCCGGTCGTTCGAAGTTCCACCAGTGGAACTGCACGGCGTCGAGGCGTTCCAGGCCGAGGCGCTTGATCGAGCGGTCGATGCTGAATTCGACGAGCTTGGCATCGACCCGGTCGAGATCGGCGAGGTCGGGCACGAACTTGGTGTGCACGCGCAGGTTGTGGGTCAAGGCCGGATAGGCCGCGCGGAAATCGCCGATCATCTGCTCGACATTGGTGTAGATGTCGGCGCAGTCGAAAGTGGTGATGCCGGCTTCGACGAACTCGGCCATATCGCGCAGCGCCTGGCCGCGGTCGATCTCGCCGTGGTCGCCGGCCAGATGCCAGCTGCCCTTGATCAGGCGTGAGATTTCGTAGTCCGGCGCCAGGCGGTAGCGCGGGATCGGCGGCAGCGCGTCGTCGGCCGGGACCGTCGGCAGCGTCGCCGGCAGCGGCACGGCGGTGGTCTCGCTGCGCGTGAAGCGGCGCTTGGCCAGACGCGTGATGCGGAAGCGGCTCGGGCAGTGCGGATCGGGGCAGGCGACCTCGGCGTCCGACGTCATCCAGTCGTTGGCGTCGGTCTCGCGCTGCTTGGCCGGCAGCAGCGGCAGGATCGCCGCCAGCGAGTAGATCGAGAACGCCTGACCCGGCGGCAGATGCAGCATCTCGCCGTGCAGCTCGAACCAGTCACCGACCTGGGCGCCGCAATAAAGCTTGGCGCCCGGTGGTGCAACGACTTCGACGCGAAGGTCGTACAGCTCGAAGGATGGGGATTCCGGTCGGTCGGCCGAATGCACGCGAGATTCTCCTGGGTTTCGTACGAAGCCCGGCGCCTGCAATCAGATCGAGCAGGCTCCGGGCACGTGCAGAGAATCGGCTATTCGCATTGGCATCGGGAAACGAGTTCGTTGCAGGTCCGGCAACGAGCCCCGGGGCGCTGGTCATGATTTCAAGCGGTGTCGCCTGCGCGTGGGGCAGGCGACACGCGCGATGCCGCAGATCGGTGCGCAGGGCCTCAGGCGGCGACGCGCGACGGGTGCAGCTGTTCCAGGCTCGGCAGGCTGCGCAGATAGCTGTCGAGCATGAACAGCAGCTGCGTCGGGCCCGGCGACAGGCGCCGGCCGAGGCGGCTGATCAGCGTCACCGGCGCGGTCTCGAAGGCCGGGTTGGCGATCGGCACGGCGACGAATTCGCCACGCAACAGCTCGCGCGACATCGCCAGCACCGAGATCAGCGTGACGAATTCACCGGCATGCAACAGATCGCGCAGTAGGCCGATCGAATTCGACGTCACGCAGGGGTCGAGGGTCACGCCCTCGGCAGCCTCGGCTTCCTTGAGCATCTGCCGCGTGCGCAGCGCCGATTCGAGCAGGCAGACGCGATACGACATCAGGTCCGCGAGCTGCACGCTTTCACGGCTGGCCAGCGGATGCGTCGGCTTGACGATCATGCACAGCGGCTGGCAGGTCGAAATCTGCGTGCGAATCCGCGGGTCGGTGCTGTTGTCGAACGCCAGGCCCAGATGGGCCTCATCCTCGGCGACCATGCGCACCACGTCGTTCGACGAACCGACGCTTTGCACGGACAGCGACACGCCGGCGTGCTTGGCGATGAAGCGGCTCAGCACGCTCGACAGGGCTTCGCCCATGAAGCCTTCGCCGACGGCCAGTGTCACGTGGCCGGCGCGCAGCGAGCGCAGATCGCCCAGACGCGATTCGAAATCTTCGCGATGCGTGAGTTGCTCGCCGTAATAGCGGATCGTCAATTCACCGGCTTCGGTCAGCTGTACGCTACGGCGGCCGTGCTCGATCAGGGGCATGCCGATTTCGGCTTCCAGTTGTGCGATCTGGCGGCTGATCGACGACACGGCGACGCCCAGCTTGTCGGCGGCGGCGCGCATGGAGCCCAGCTTGGCGGCTTCGTACAGGTATTTGAAGTTCGGATTCTGCATCGGTCCCGGCGGTCAGAAGTGCGAGATTTCTTACGCAATTGTTATACCGGATGCGGCCGAATTCAGGGAATCTTCAGATATTTGCAAGCTCGGTGGCGAAACGGTTCGGGATATCGGAATCCGCGCGGGCGACGACGCGGCTCAGGTGACCTTGGATTTGGCCTGATACGCGTCCTGGCGCCATTCGCCGGTGACCATGATGTGGCGCAGGATGCGCACCGCTTTCCAGATATCGGCGTAGCCGACATACAGCGGCGTGAAGCCGAAGCGCAGGATGTCGGGCGCGCGGAAATCGCCGATGACGCCGCGCGCAATCAGCGCCTGCATGATCGGCCATGCATCAGGATGGCGCAGGCAAACCTGACTGCCGCGCCGCAGCGGATCGGACGGCGAAGCGAGGCTGCCGCGCAGCTCCGGAATTTCCTGATCGACGAGCTCGATGAACAGCTCGGTCTGGCGGATGGACTTGTCGCGAATCGCCGAGATCGGCGCATCGAGCATCAGGTCGACGCCGATTTCGAGCGCCGCGAGGCTGATCACCGGCGGCGTGCCGACGGCCAGACGCATGATGTCGCCGGCCGGCCGGTAATCGCCTTCGAACGCGAACGGTGCGGCGTGGCCGAACCAGCCGCTGATCGCCGGCTGCAGCTGCGCCTGATGGCGCTCGGCGACGTACAGAAACGCCGGCGCACCGGGGCCGCCGTTGAGATACTTGTAGCCGCAGCCGACCGCGAGGTCGGCGCCGGCCGCATTCAGCTCGACCGGCACCGCGCCGGCCGAATGCGCCAGATCCCAGAGCATCAGCGCGCCGACGTCGTGCGCGCGCTCGGTGATCTGCGCCATGTCGTACATCGCGCCGGTGCCGTAGTTGACGTGCGTCAGCATCAGCACCGCGACGCGCTCGTCGAGCACGCTCTCCACGTCCTCGGGCTTGACGGCGATGACTTCGATGCCGTCGCCGAGCAGTGCCGCCAGGCCCTGGGCGATGTAGAGGTCGGTCGGGAAGTTGCCGATCTCGGAGATGATGCGCGTGCGGCCCGGGCGCAGCTTGACGGCGCCGGCGAGCAGCTTGAACAGATTCACCGACGTCGAGTCGGCGACCAGCGTCTCGCCGGGTTCGGCACCGATGATGCGACCGATCTTGTCGCCGATACGGCGCTGCAGATCGATCCAGCCACGCGTGTTCCAACTGCGAATCAACTGCTGACCCCATTCCTCCTCGACGACTTCGCGCACCCGTGCCGGCGTTGCCTTCGGCAGCGCGCCGAGCGAGTTACCGTCGAGATAGACGACGTCGGCCGGCAGGTCGAAGTACTGCCGGAACGCGCGCAGCGGATCCTTCTGGTCGAGCGTCGTGAAAGCGTCGGGGGTCATCATGGTCTTGTGGGTTTTAGTTCCAGGTTCGCAGCACCGCGCGCAACGGCGCGGCGTCTAGCCCGGCCAGCTTCAGCGGCAGGGCAATCAATTCGTAGTCGCCGGCCGGCACGTCGTCGAGGACCAGGCCTTCGAGAATGCCCATCGCATGGCGGTGGATCGTCAGGTGCGCATCCATCGTCTTCGACGTTTCGGGGTCGATCGACGGCGTGTCGATGCCGATCAACTGCACGCCGAGTCCGGTGAGCTGTTCGATGGCGGCGGCGTCGACGGCGGAAAAATCATGGTCCCAGCGTTGCAGCGGCACGCGCTCGTAGGTGCGCAGCAGCACGCGCGGCGGCAGCTCGTGCAGGGCATGCGCGATGTGTTGCGGCTGCACCAGCGCGCCGCAGCCGCGCACGTCGATGACGCGGCACGGGCCGAGATAGCGCTGCAGATCGAAGGCGTCGGCGGCGGCGCCGTCGGCGGCATAGTGCAGCGGTGCGTCGGCATGAGCGCCGCTGTGCGTCGACAGCGTGATACGCGAGACATTGACCGGGCATTGTTCGTCGATGTGCCAGATGCGCTCGCCGTGAAACGTGGTGTCGCCCGGCCACATCGGCAGGCTGGCCTGCAGCGTCGGCGAAATGTCGTAGATCTTGCGGCTCATGTGCGGCTCCGGTTCACGGCGTCAACACGATTTTGCCGGTGCTGCGCCGGCTTTCCATCAGCGCCTGTGCGTCGGCGGCCTGCGCCAGCGCATAGCGATGGCCGATCTGCGGCCGCAGCGCGCCGCGCGCATACAGCGCCAGCAGCGCTTGCCACGACGGGGCGATCAGCGCGGCGCATCGCGCGAAGATCACACTGAGGTTCAGCGTCGCGTAGCTCGCCGACTGTGCCAGCAGCGTGCCGACGTCGGGTTGCGGGCCGTCACCGCCGGCAACGCCGACGGTGACCAGCCTCGCCAGTGGCGCCAGGGCCTGCTGCACGGCAGCGAAGACACGGCCGCCGACGGTTTCGATGGCGATATCGACGCCGCGGCCACCGGTGATGTCGGCAAGGCGGGCGCGCAGGTCTTCGCGCTCATAGTTGACGACATGTGCGCAGCCTGCGGCGCGCAGCGCGTCGGCCTTGGCGTCGCTGCCGACGCCGGCGATGATCTGCAGGCCGAAGGCGTCGGCCAGCTGGCGCACGGCGCCGCCGAGACCGCCGGCCGCGGCACTGACGAACAGCCAGTCGCCGGGCGTCGCGCGGCCCTGGGTGCGCAAGGCGTGCCAGGCGGTCAGATAGACATGGGTGAATGCGGCGGCTTCGTCCCAGGCCATCGCCGCCGGCAGCGGCAATGCGTAACGCTCGGGGACGACCAATTCGTCGGCATAGGCGCCGCCGAACGGCGAGTAGACGCCGACCCGCTCTCCGACCCGATGCTGTGTCACGTCCGGCCCGCAGGCGACGACCTCGCCGGCGCCTTCGCAACCGACGATGATCGGCGGCTGGCGCATGCTCGGATGCGCGCCGCGCCGGCACAGCACATCGGCGTAATTGACACCGATCGCGTGCAGACGCACGCGCACTTCGTCGGCGCGCGGCACGGGCAGCGGCGCGTCGATCAGACGCAGGACCTCGGGGCCGCCGGGATGGGTGACCTCGATCGCCCTCATAGCTCGGTGCGCAAATCCCAGAGTTCGGGGAACAGTGTGATGTCGGTCGCCTTCTTCAGGTAGGACACGCCGGCGGTGCCACCGGTGCCCCGCTTGAAGCCGATGATGCGCTTGACGGTGGTCATGTGGCGGAAGCGCCACTGCTGGAACCAGTCGTCGACGTCGACCAGCTTTTCGGCGAGCTGATAGAGATCCCACCAGCGCTGCGGGTCGCGGTAGATCGTCAGCCAGGCCTCGCGCACGCTGTCGTTGCCGGCGTGCGACTCGCGGAAGTCGCGGTCGAGCACGTCGGCATCGATCGCAAAGCCACGCCGCGCGAGCAGGCGGATCGCCTCGTCGTAAAGACTCGGCGCGGCCAGCGCCTCGTCGAGCATGGCGCTGACCGCCGGGTCGTGGCGGTGCGGTTCGATCATCGACGCCTGCTTGTTGCCGAGCAGGAATTCGATGCGGCGATTCTGGAACGACTGAAAGCCCGACGAACGGCCGAGGCTGTCACGAAACGCCGAGTACTCGGACGGTGTCATCGTCGACAGCACGTCCCAGGACTGGATCATCTGCGCCTGGATGCGGCCGACGCGGGCGAGGTTCTTCAGCGCCGGTTGCAGGCGGTCCGCGCGCACCCCGGCGATCGCCAGGTCGAGCTCGTGCAGGACCAGCTTCATCCACAGCTCGGTCGACTGGTGAATGATGATGAACAGCAGCTCGTCGCTTTGCGTGCTGAGCGGCTTCTGCGCCGACAGCAGCGTCGGCAACTGCAGGTAATCGCCATAGCTCATCGCCTTGGCGAAATCGGTGTAGGCGCCGTTGGCGGTCTTGGCGTCGCTCGGTGTGTCTTGCTGGGCCATGAAGGTCTCTTCTGATCAGGCGGAGGCGATGAACGCGTCCGCGAAAAAGGCGGATGTCGGCAGGCCGCGCTCGCTGCACAGCGTGCTGCGCGCGGCGTCGATCATGGCCGAAGACCCGCAAGCATAGACCTCATGACCGGTCAGGTCGGGGTGATCGTCGAGCACTGCCTGCTGGACGCGACCGCGGCGGCCGTCCCAGTTGTCCGGCGCGTCGCCGGACAGCACCGGCACGTAGCGCAGTCCGGGGCGTTCGGCGGCCCAGCGCCGGCAATCGGCGTCGCGGTAGAGATCGGCGGGCGTGCGCCCGCCCCAGTACAGCGTGATCGGCCGCTGCAGGTTCTGCTGCCAGGCTTCCTCGAGGATGGCCTGCACCGGCGCGAAGCCGGTGCCGGTAGCGAGCAGCAGGATCGGCTTGTCGGAGCGATCGTCGAGGCAAAAGGTGCCGAACGGACCTTCGATGCGCAGCATCTCGCGCACTTTCAGCTTGCCGAACACATGATCGGTGAACGTGCCGCCGGGGCGGTGACGCACATGCAGTTCGAGCCGTCGCGTGCCGCCCGTGACGGCGGCGGTGGCCATGGAATAGCTGCGGCGGCTGCGATCGCGCAGGATCACTTCGAGATACTGGCCGGCGCGATATTCGAGCGCCTGGCCGTCGGGTAGTTCGAGCGACAACACCGCGATGTCGTCGGCGGCGCGTTCGATGGCGGTGACGCGCGCGGTCGCGCGGCGCAGCGGAATGCCGGCGATGCCGTCGACCTCGCGGCATTCGAGGGTGACGGTGCCGCTGGCAGTTGCGCAACACAGCAGCCGCGCGCCGCCGGTGATGTCGTCGGCCGTCAGCGCGGTCGGCGTGCTGCCGGGGCGGTGTTCGAGCTGGCCAGCGACGCACTGCGAGCGGCAGTTGCCGCATTCGCCGCTCCGACATTGATAGGGTAGGGCGATGCCGGCGCGCAGGGCCGCGTCGAGCACGGTTTCGCCGTCGGCGACGACGAACTGGCGCCCGCTCGGCAGCAGCGTGACGGCCGCGCCGCTCACGTGACGCCGACCTCGACGCGACCGGTGTCGGTGATGCGCACGGGATAGCTGCGCACCGCCTCGGTCAGCGGCGCGCTGCGCACGGCGCCGGTGCGCAGATCGAACAGGCCTTGATGCAGCGGGCATTCGACGCAGCCGTCCTCGACAAAGCCGTCGGACAGGCGCGCCGCGCCGTGCGTGCACAGGTCGTGTAGCGCGAACAGCTCGTGTTCGACGCGGAAGATCGCAACCGGCTTGCCGCCGGCCTCGACGGCTGCTGGGCAGCCGTCTTCGAAGTCGGCTTCGGCGCCGACGTCATGCCAGGTGGTCATGGCGTCTCAGATCGGCGTCGCGAGCAGGGTTTGCACGCGCGAGGTGTCGTAGATTGCGCGCTTGCTGCGGTAGCGCCAGCCGTCGGCCGTGCGCACCACTTCGTCTTCGTAGCGGCCGGCCTGGTAGACGAATGACTCGCCGTTCTGGCGGGTCTGCACGACGATGTAGCTGCTGCGCATCTTCGCGGTGTCGGCGTCGATGCGTTCGATGATCAGGCCCGACAGTGCGTGGCGATAGGCGTGCGCTTCGTAGATGTTGGCGTTGCGCAACGACACCACGCGGTCTTCCATCATGCCGCGGCTATCACAGAAGATGACACCGATCGGCAGGCCGGCGTCGGCGTTCTCGGCCGGCACGATCTCGTAGCGCGCGTCCTCGGTAAACAGCGGCGGCCAGTCTTCGAGGCGATCCTGGTCCAGCGTCGCGACATAGCGTTCCTGCAACTGGCTCAGCTCGAACCAGAGCAGCAGATCGTCGAGCGACGTCGTTGGCGTAGCGGTGGCGGTCATGGCGGCGTGATTCTCAAAGTCCCATCAGCTTCTGGTAGCCCGCCCAGAAACGGCGGATCAGGCTTTCGGTGATGATCGTGTCGGTCTGCGTCGGGTTGTCGCGCGACATTTCGATGACCGAGGTCGCCGTGCCGTCGCGCACCGTGCCGCGCTGCACCAGCTCGGTGGCCTCGGTGTCTTCCATCGAGATGTAGCCGGCCGGGCCGACCAGATTGGCCTGCTTGATGCGCAGCGCGCGCAGCTCCGGCGTGTCGTCCTCGTAACCGAAGAAATGGAAGATCAGCTCGAAATTGTTCGGGCCCTTCGGCAGCAGCTGGCGCGCAACCAGAGTGTTGTGAATCTGCTGGATGACCAGCTGCGGGAAGATCGGCTGAATGTGGTTGGTGCAGTCTTCGTCGTACTCGGAGACCATCGCCAGCACCGAGTCGTCCTTGAGGCTGAAGCCGTCGTCCATCGAGCGGATCTTCTGCTCGCGGTAGGCGCTGGCGGTTTCGTCAGTGTTCTTGGTCGCGGTGATGATGCTGTGCAGGCCATGCGCCTCGTCGGCGATCGAGCGCGCCTTCATGCCGACGCGGAAGATGTTGAACGTGGTGTGGAACAGGTGCAGCAGGCTGGCGTGGTACGGATCCTTGACGTTTTCCAGGTACAGCTTCCAGTTCGAGCGCGAGTACTGGCGCGTGCAGCCCAGGTATTCGACCGGCTTGTGGAAGATGCGGTCGACCCACGGCAGCATCTGCGGGCCGATGTAGTCGGTCAGCGGCTGCACGCTGTCGCTGAAGGTGGCGAAGATCAGGCCGCGATAGTTCTCAACGCGCAGCTTGCGCAGATTGTGCTGCTTGGGATCGAAATCCTTGGGCATGCCGCTCATCTGCTTCTGGCCGCGCCGGAACGGCACGCCCTGCAGATCGCCTTCGCTGGAGAAGCTCCACTGGTGATAGACGCAGGTATGCGACGTCGCATTGCCGCGTAGCTGACGGCAGACCATGGCGCCGCGATGCGCGCAGCGGTTGACCCAGGCGGCGAAGCCGGACTCGGTGCGCGTCACGACCACCGGCGTGTCGCCGACGAAGGTGCTCTTGAAGTCGCCGACGTTCTTCAGCTCGGCCTCGAGCGCGACGAAATTCCAGGTCGGACCACGATAGATCCGCTCCTGTTCGAGATCGTAGATCTCCTGGGAACTGAACACCGCATACGGCACCCGGGAGCCATCGTCGCGGGGAAAGTGAACGAGCGGCGGGGCACCACTTGGGAAGGGGGAGGTAGCCTGCTGTGTAGTGCTCATGTCACGAATCTCCGGCGCCTAGGGCGGGGCGCGCTGCGACCATGGTGGGAAGGGGTGCCGCAGCGGTGTGGGATAAGCCTATCCACGCAGGCTCTTGATTCAATTACGACCGGCGCGAGCTTCGTTGCGTTTTGAGCAAGAATCCGGCGCGGCCGGCGGGTTTTCAGGCTCAAGTGCTGAGCCGGCCGCGGCGCATAATGAGCGGCGGACAACAGGCGGCGGGACGATGGCAGTGGGTGGACGCGACGACAGAGCGGTGACCAGGGGGCGCGGTGCAGCGTCGAACCCGCAAGGCCGCTTCGAGAGCCGCAGCCGAGAGGCTTTCGACGACGGCTACGACCGGCCGGACGACGAGATCGGCACGCCGCCTCTGAAGACGACGCTGCACGTCGAGCGCGCACGGACCATCATCGCCCGCAACGAGTCGCCGGACATTCCGTTCACGCAATCGATCAATCCATACCGTGGTTGTGAGCACGGCTGCATCTACTGCTATGCGCGCCCCAGCCACGCCTATCTGAACCTGTCGCCGGGCCTGGATTTCGAAACGCAGCTGTTTTACAAGCCGAATGCGGCGGCCTTGCTCGAAGCCGAGCTGCGCAAGCCCGGCTATCGCTGCTCGGTGATCTCGCTCGGCGCCAATACCGACCCCTATCAGCCGATCGAGCGCGAGCTGGGCATCACGCGCAGCCTGTTGGAGGTGATGGCCCGCTTTCGCCAGCCGGTCGGCATCGTCACCAAGGCGGCGGCGCTGATCGAGCGCGACATCGACCTGCTACAGGATCTGGCGCGCGACGATCTGGTCAATGTGGCGCTGTCGATCACCACTTTGCGCCCCGAGCTCAAGCGCACGCTGGAGCCGCGCGCCGCGTCCGGTGCTGCGCGCCTGCGCACGCTGCGGCGGCTGGCGGACGCCGGCATTCCGACCATGGTGATGTTTTCGCCGGTCATCCCATTCGTGAACGATGCCGAGCTGGAGGCCGTGCTCGGTGCCGCGCGCGATGCCGGCGCAAGACGCGCCAGCTACATCATGATGCGCCTGCCCTATGAGGTGAAGGACTTGTTCCGCGAGTGGCTGGAGCTGCACTTTCCGCAGCGCGCCGCGCATGTCATGAGCCTGGTCCGGCAGATGCGCGGCGGCCGCGACAACGACCCGCAATTCGGCCAGCGCATGACCGGGGAGGGCGAGTACGCGGCGGTGATCGCGCAGCGCTTCCGCCTCGCGGCGAAACGCTTCGGCTTGATCGAGCGCGACGGCTTCGGTACGCCGCTGCGTTGTGACGCCTTTCGAGTGCCGCCACAGGCCGGTGATCAGCTGAGCCTGACGCTGTGAACACGGCAGCGTCCTATACTGCGTGCCTCGACGATTCAGGGACATGATCATGGTTGCTGATGTGGCCGCAGCGAGCCCCGAAGGCGGGGTTTTCTACGAGGATCTGGAAAAGCTGTTGCTGGAGCAGATCGCACGTGAACCGCAGCAGCTCGATGCGCGCCTGCGGCTGGCCGAGTTGTATTACGAGATGCGCAAGACCGACGCCTTTCTGTTTCAGGCGCGCTACGTGCACCAGCAGATTCCCGGCGGCGAGCAATCGACCGAGTGGCGCAAGATCATCAGCATGGGGCGCATGATTGCGCCTCGGGATCCGCTGTTCGTCGACGCCGAAATTGGCGACCGTATCGAATTCGTCTCGGCGCGGCCGACGGCGGCGCCGTCGCCGGCGGCACCGGCGCACGGCTACACGCGCATCGGCGAGGAAGAGCGCTTCCGCAAGCCGCTCGCGGAGGTCGCCGCGGCCTACGAGGTGATCCGCCGCGATCCGCGCTTCATCTCCGAACTGGACATGGAGCTGATCCAGAGTGCTGGGCACCCGACCTCGCTGCAATTTGCCGAGCGGCTCAGCCGCCATGTCGGTGGGGCCCGCATCTACCTCAAGCGTGATGACATCGGCAGTCAGCCGGCGCACCTGCTGGCGGCGGTGCTCGGCCAGGCGATGCTGGCCAAGCGCATGGGCAAGAAGACCCTGGTGTCATTCAGCCCGACCGGCCGCAGCGGCGTGGTGGTGGCATCGATTGCCGCACGTCTGGGCTTGCAGGCCATCGTCTACATGGACAGCGAGCAGATGCAGCTGCATGCCGGCAACGTGTTCCGCATGTGGCTGGCCGGCGCCAGCGTCACCGAGTCCGGCACCGGTGAGGGGCGCAAGAAGGCGGTCGATATCCGTCAGGCGGCCTGGGACCACTGGGCGGCGCACAGCGCCGACTGCTTCCTGGTCATGGGCCTGGAGGCTGCGCCGCATCCGTACCCGATGGTGACGCTGGACTTCGCGGCGGTGGCCGGTCGCGAATGCCGTCGTCAGCTCTATGTCGTTAACAAGCAGGTGCCGAGCCTGCTCGTCGCCCGCGCCGGCGACAATGCCGATGCGATCGGCTTGTTTCCGCCGTTTCTCAAGGCAATGAGTACGCGCCTGGTCTGTGTCGAGGGCTCGGACTATCTCGATCGTGCGACGCGCGACCAGCAAGAGCAGGCCGCCGGGCTGACGCTGCAGGAGCAGCGTCGCGCGGCGCTGATCATGGAAGGCATGGACTATCCGCGCACCACGCGTGAGCACGCCTGGCTCAAGGCCAGCGGCCGCGTCGAGTACGTCAAGGGCGCGTCCTCGTCGGCCAAACGCGCCGTTTACGATCTGAGCCGCCACGAGGGCGTGATTCCGGCCATTCAGACCGCCTACGCGCTAGGCTGGGCCTGCGACGAGGCGGCGAAGATGTCGGCCGAGCAGATCGTCGTCGTGATGATGTCCGAGAATGTCGACAAGAATATCTGGGAAATCGGCAAGGCGATGGGGGTTCCGCTTTAATTCGGTGCACGAAGTGGTGTTGCAGCGCCGCAAGATCGTATAAAATCAGTCACCAGACTCGGCACGGGGGCTCAGCGCCCCCGTTTTCGTGTCCGTCACTTCGAATTAGAACGCTTATGACCGACTTCAAACCGGCCCTGCTGGCCCTCGCCGATGGTTCCATCTTCCGAGGCGTTTCCATTGGCAGTGACGGTCAAACAGTCGGCGAGGTCGTATTCAATACCGCGATGACCGGTTACCAGGAGATCCTCACGGATCCCTCGTATCGCGAGCAGATCGTGACGCTGACCTACCCGCATATCGGCAATGTCGGCACCAATGTCGAGGATATGGAGTCCGGCCAGGTGCACATCGCCGGGCTGGTGCTGCGCGAGGTGCCGCGCAAACACAGCAACTTCCGCTCGACGCAGGACTTTCGCGAATACCTGAAGGCCAACAAGACGGTCGCCATCGCCGGTATCGACACCCGCCGCCTGACGCGCATCCTGCGCGACAAGGGCGCGCAGAACGGCTGCATCCTCGCTGGCGGCCGCATCACCGAGAAGAAGGCGCTGGAAGCGGCGCGCGGCTTCCCCGGCCTGAAGGGCATGGATCTGGCCAAGGTCGTGACCACCGCCAAGGCGTATCCGTGGACCACCGGGTCGTGGACGATCGAGACCAACCGCGAGGTCGAAAAGAAGGATGGCCGCTTCCACGTCGTCGCCTACGACTTCGGCGTCAAGCGCAACATCCTGCGCCTGCTGATCGACCGCGACTGCCGCGTGACCGTGGTACCGGCCAAGACCACCGCCGCCGAAGTGCTCAAGCTCAAGCCGGATGGCGTGATGCTGACCAACGGTCCTGGTGATCCGGAGCCCTGCGACTACGCGATCACCGCGACGCGTACGCTGCTGGCGAAGAAAATCCCGATCTTCGGCATCTGTCTCGGCCACCAGATCCTCGGCCTGGCGCTCGGCGCGCAGACGATGAAGATGAAGCTCGGCCATCACGGTGCCAACCATCCGGTGCAGGATCTCGAGACCGGCCGTGTGATGATCACCAGCCAGAACCACGGCTTCGCGGTCGACGAGGCGACGCTGCCGGCCAATGTCGTGGCCACGCACCGCTCGCTGTTCGACGGGTCGAACCAGGGATTGCGCGTCACCGACGCGCCGGCGTTCAGTTTCCAGGGCCACCCCGAGGCGAGCCCCGGTCCGCACGACGTGAGCGAACTGTTCGATCGCTTCGTGCAGCTGATGGCGGATCGCCGCTAAGACCATGTTGGGAATCACCGACATCACCACGTACTTGCTCGGCGTGGTGGTCATCGTTCTGCTGCCCGGCCCGAACTCGATGTTCGTGCTCAGCGTCGCCGCCCGCAGCGGCGTGCGCCGCGGTTACCGTGCCGCGCTCGGCGTGTTCATTGGCGATGCGCTGCTGATGGTGCTGGCGGCGGCCGGCGTCGCCTCGCTGTTGCGCGCCTACCCGGAGCTGTTCTTCGGCCTCAAGTGGGCCGGCGCCGCGTACCTGGCGTGGCTGGGTGCCAACATGTTGATTGCCGCCTGGCGCGGCTGGCGCCGCGATCCGGCCGAGGTTGTCGCCAGCCTGCCGGCGGCGCCGGTGCGTGATCCGCTGCGCCGGGCGCTGACGATCAGCCTGCTGAATCCGAAGGCGATCCTGTTCTTTTTGTCTTTTTTCATCCAGTTCGTCGACCGCCAGTACGCCCATCCGGCGTTGTCGTTCTTCGTGCTGGGCCTGATCGCACAGTGCGTCAGCTTCGTGTACCTGAGCACGCTGATCCTGTTCGGTCACCGCCTCGCCGCGACGTTCCGCGCGCGCCGCCGTCTCAGCGCCGGCGCGACGGGCGGGGTCGGGGCCTTGTTCCTCAGCTTTAGCGCGCGGCTGGCGACAGCCGCCGTGACCTAACACTTAGAGTCGAAGATGCCGAAACGTACAGACATCAACAGCATCCTGATCATCGGCGCCGGTCCGATCGTCATCGGCCAGGCCTGCGAGTTCGACTACTCCGGTGCGCAGGCCTGCAAGGCGCTGCGCCAGGAAGGTTACCGGGTGGTCCTCGTCAACTCGAATCCGGCGACGATCATGACCGACCCGGAGATGGCCGATGCGACCTACATCGAGCCGATCCGCTGGCAGTCGGTGGCCAAGATCATCGAACAGGAACGTCCCGATGCGCTGCTGCCGACCATGGGCGGCCAGACTGCGCTGAACTGCGCGCTGGACCTGGCGCGCAACGGCGTGCTGAAGAAGTTCGGTTGCGAGCTGATCGGCGCCAACGAGGAAGCCATCGACCTTGCCGAGGATCGCCTCAAGTTCCGCGACGCGATGACCGAGATCGGTCTGGGTTCGGCCAAGTCCGGCGTCGCGCATTCGATGGACGAGGCACGCAAGATCCAGCAGGAGATCGGCTACCCGGTGATCATCCGTCCGAGCTTCACGCTCGGCGGCTCCGGCGGCGGCGTCGCGTACAACATCGAGGAGTTCGAAGAGATCGTCATGCGCGGTCTCGACCTGTCGCCGACCACCGAAGTCCTGATCGAGGAGTCGCTGCTCGGCTGGAAGGAATTCGAGATGGAGGTGGTGCGTGACCGCAAGGACAACTGCATCATCGTCTGCTCGATTGAGAACTTCGATCCGATGGGCGTGCACACTGGCGACTCGATCACGGTCGCGCCGGCGCAGACCCTGACCGACAAGGAATACCAGCTGCTGCGCGACGCCTCGGTCGCCGTGCTGCGCAAGATCGGCGTCGACACCGGCGGGTCGAACGTGCAGTTCGCGATCAATCCGGACGACGGTCGCATCATCGTCATCGAGATGAATCCGCGCGTGTCGCGCAGCTCGGCGCTGGCGTCCAAGGCGACCGGCTTCCCGATCGCCAAGATCGCCGCCAAGCTGGCGGTCGGCTACACGCTCGACGAATTGAAGAACGACATCACCGGCGGCGCGACGCCGGCGTCGTTCGAACCGACCATCGACTACGTCGTCACCAAGATTCCGCGCTTCACCTTCGAGAAGTTCCCGCAGGCCGACTCGCGTCTGACGACGCAGATGAAGTCGGTGGGCGAGGTGATGGCCATGGGCCGCAACTTCCAGGAATCGCTGCACAAGGCGATGCGCGGCCTCGAAGTCAGCAGCGACGGCTTCGATCCGATGATCGAGCCTGGGGCTAACGGCTACAGCGACGAGGCGATGACGCAGATCCGCACCGAGCTGGCGATCGCCCGTGGTCGCCGCCTGTGGTACGTCGGCGACGCGTTCCGCGCCGGCCTGTCGGTGGCCGACGTGCACAAGCTGAGCAAGATCGACGTCTGGTTCCTCGACCAGATCGCCGAGCTGATCGAAACGGAAGCCGAGATCGCCGAGCAGAAGATCAGCCGCATCGAGGCCGACGATCTGCGTCGCTACAAGCGTCTGGGTTTCTCCGATCGCCGCATCGCCAAGCTGGTCGGCGTCAAGGAAGATTCGGTGCGCCGTGCGCGCCACAAGCACGGCATCCGTCCGGTCTACAAGCGCGTCGACACCTGCGCCGCCGAATTCCCGACCTCGACCGCATACCTGTATTCGAGCTACGACGAGGAAAGCGAGGCCGAGCCGACGTCGCGCGACAAGATCATGATCCTCGGCGGCGGTCCGAACCGCATCGGCCAGGGCATCGAGTTCGACTACTGCTGCGTGCACGCGGCGCTGGCGCTGCGCGAGGACGGCTACGAGACCATCATGGTCAACTGCAATCCGGAGACCGTGTCGACCGACTACGACACCTCGGATCGTCTGTACTTCGAGCCGCTGACCTTCGAGGACGTGATGGAAATCATCGACCTCGAAAAGCCCAAGGGCGTGATCGTGCAGTTCGGCGGTCAGACGCCGCTCAAGCTCGCGCGCCAGCTCGAAGCCGCCGGGGCGCCGATCATCGGCACCTCGCCGGACGCCATCGACCTCGCCGAGGACCGTGAGCGCTTCCAGAAGCTGGTCGACAAGCTCGGCCTGCTGCAGCCGCCGAACGGTGTCGCCACCTCCGAGAAGCAGGCGCTGAGCGTGGCCGGCAAGGTCGGCTATCCGCTGGTCGTGCGGCCGAGCTATGTGCTCGGCGGCCGTGCGATGGAAATCGTCCACGACGACGACGACCTCAAGCGCTACATGCGCGAGGCGGTGCAGGTCTCCAATGATTCGCCGGTGCTGCTTGACCGCTTCCTCAACAACGCGGTCGAGGTCGATGTCGACGCGCTGGCCGACGGCGAGACGGTGGTGATCGGCGGCATCATGGAGCATATCGAGGAGGCTGGCGTGCATTCCGGCGACTCGGCCTGTTCGCTGCCGGCGCACTCGCTGCCGAAGAAGGTGCTCGAGGAAATTCGCGCGCAAATCGTCAAGCTGGCCAAGGCGCTCGAAGTCGTCGGCCTGATGAACACGCAGTTCGCCGTGCAGGATGGGCAGGTCTATCTGCTCGAGGTCAATCCGCGCGCATCGCGTACCAGCCCGTTCGTGTCGAAGGCCACCGGCCGGCCGCTGGCCAAGATCGCGGCACGCTGCATGGCCGGCCAGAGCCTCAAGTCGCAGGGCGTCACCAGCGAGGTCGTGCCGAAGTACTACTCGGTCAAGGAATCGGTGTTCCCGTTCGCCAAGTTCCCGGGTGTCGATCCGCTGCTGGGGCCGGAAATGCGCTCGACCGGCGAGGTCATGGGCACCGGCAAGCACTTCGGCGAGGCCTTCAACAAAGCGCTGCTCGCCGCCGGCATGACCGTGCCGCGCAGCGGCACCGCGTTCATCTCGGTGCGCGATCAGGACAAGAAGAAGGCCGTCGAGCTGGCGCGCCTGGTCAGCAGCCGCGGCTTCAAGGTCGTTGCCACGCACGGCACGGCGGCGCTGATCCGCAAGGCCGGTATCGACTGTGAGGGCGTCAACAAGGTCAAGGAAGGCCGCCCGCACTGCGTCGACATGATCAAGAACGGCGAAATCCAGTTCATCGCCAACACGACCGAAGGCAAGCAGTCGATCGAGGAATCGCGCTCGATCCGCGGCGCGGCGATCCAGCACAAGATCTGCTATTTCACGACCATCGCCGGCGCATTGGCCGCCGCGGTGGCGATGGAGCACCTCGACGCGCTCGACGTCAACCGCCTGCAGAGCCTGCACGGCGGCGGCCGCTAAGACCGCGCCGGTGGTCCTGCGCCCGGGGAGTGGGCGCCGGGCCGAGCCGGTGGTATCTTAGGTCATCCCGTAGAGACCTCCGCCGGCAGTCACTGGCTGGCGAGAGGTCTTTTTGTCCATTTTCCGAAGTCCGGGACCGTAATTCATGAACAAGACCCCGATGACGCTGCGCGGCGCCGATCAGCTGCGCGAAGAACTGCGGCAGCGCAAGAGCGAGCTGCGGCCGAAGATCATTGCCTCGATCGAAGAGGCGCGCCAGCACGGCGATCTCAAGGAGAACGCCGAGTATCACGCCGCGCGCGAACAGCATGGCTTCAACGAGGGTCGTATCCAGGAAATCGAGGCCAAGTTGTCGAGTGCGCAAGTGATTGACCCGACACAGGTTGCGGCCAACGGCAAGGTGATTTTCGGGGCCACGGTGGAGCTCGCCGATGCCGATAGCGGCGACGAGCAGACCTGGCAGATCGTCGGTGAGGACGAGGCCGACGTAAAAGCCGGGCGCATTTCGTTCAACAGCCCGATCGCGCGTGCGCTGATCGGCAAAGCCGAAGGCGATATCGCCCAGGTCGTCACGCCGCAAGGCATCCGCGAGTTCGAGGTCGTCAGCATCCGTTACGTCTGAACGGCTTGCGCGAATCGCCCGGACTCTTGAATCCTGGCGATCCGGCTGCATAAGGACGGCATGCCGCTTGCCAAGATGAGCCAGAAACGACGCCCTAGCTCCGCGCGCTGGATCGCCGAGCACGAGTCCGACCCGTACGTGCACGAGGCGCGTCGCCTCGGGTTTCGTTCGCGCGCGGTCTTCAAGCTCAAGGAAATCCAGGAAAAGGACAAGATCTTCCGGCCCGGCCAGATCGTCGTCGATCTCGGTGCCGCGCCCGGCGGCTGGAGCCAGTACGCGCGTCCGGTGCTCGGCGCCAAGGGTCAGCTGTTCGCGCTGGATATCCTGCCGTTCGAAGCCCTGCCGGGCGTCGAGATCATCGTCGGCGACTTTCGCGAGGACGCGGTGCTGCTGCAGCTCGAATCCAAGATCGGCGATCAGTCGGTGGACGTGGTGCTCAGCGACATGGCGCCGAACCTGTCCGGTATTGACGCGGCAGACCAGGCGTCGAGCCTGCATCTGTGCGAGTTGGCGCTCGAATTCGCCAAGGCGCATCTCAAGCCCAAAGGCAGCTTGCTGGTCAAGGCGTTCCAGGGCGAAGGTTTCGATGCTTACTTAAAGGAAATGCGGGCGGCTTTCGAGACCGTCACCATCCGTAAACCCAAGGCTTCGCGGTCCCGCTCCAGCGAGGTTTACTTGCTGGCGCGCAACTTCCGCGCGGTGTAATGTGGCAGTTATCGATAGTCCAACAGGCCTCCGACGTTGAACGATCTGGCTAAAAATCTATTGCTGTGGGTCATCATCCTTGTCGTCTTGATGGTGGTGTTCCAGAGCTTTTCCTCGCATTCGCAATCGCAGTCGCCGTTGGCGTATTCCGAATTCATCTCCCAGGTGAAGGACGGCAACGTCAATGAAGTGACGATCGACGGGCAGGTCATCCATGGCGAGATGAAGGGCGGCACGCCGTTCGTTTCGATCAGCCCGGAGACCGACAACAGCGCGATGGTCGGCACGCTGCTCGACAATCACGTCAAGTTCAGCGGCACGCTGCCCAAGGAAACCCCGATCCTGCTGCAGCTGCTGTTCAATGCGTTCCCGATCCTGCTGCTGATCGCGGTCTGGGTCTACTTCATGCGACAGATGCAGGGCGGCGGCGGCGGCCGTGGCGCGCTGAGCTTCGGCAAGTCGCGTGCGCGCATGCTCAACGCCGATCAGGTCAAGCTGACGTTCAACGACGTTGCCGGCTGCGAGGAAGCCAAGCAGGAGGTCGCCGAGCTGGTCGACTTCCTCAAGGATCCGGGCAAGTTCCAGAAGCTCGGCGGCAAGATTCCGCGTGGCGTGTTGATGGTCGGCTCGCCGGGTACCGGCAAGACACTGCTGGCCAAGGCCATCGCCGGCGAGGCGGGCGTGCCGTTCTTCTCGATCTCCGGTTCGGACTTCGTCGAAATGTTCGTCGGCGTCGGCGCCAGCCGCGTGCGCGACATGTTCGAACAAGCCAAGAAGCATGCGCCTTGCATCATCTTCATCGACGAAATCGACGCGGTCGGCCGTCATCGTGGCGCCGGTCTAGGTGGCGGCCATGACGAGCGCGAGCAGACGCTGAACCAGCTGCTGGTCGAAATGGATGGTTTCGAGGGCAGCGAAGGCGTCATCGTCATTGCCGCGACCAACCGTCCGGACGTGCTCGACCCGGCGTTGCTGCGCCCGGGCCGCTTCGATCGTCAGGTGGTCGTGCCGCTGCCGGACGTGCGCGGCCGCGAACAGATTCTGAAAGTCCACATGCGCGCGGTGCCGCTGGCCGACAACGTCAAGCCGGAAATCATCGCGCGCGCGACGCCGGGCTTCTCCGGCGCGGACCTCGCCAACCTCGTCAACGAAGCGGCGCTGTTTGCCGCCCGCGCGAGCAAGCGCCTGGTCGATCACGACGACTTCGAGCGCGCCAAGGACAAGATCATGATGGGTGCCGAGCGGCGCTCGATGGTGATGTCCGACGACGAGAAGAAGCTGACGGCCTATCACGAGGCCGGTCACGCCATCGTCGGCCTGTCGGTGCCGGATCACGACCCGGTCTACAAGGTCACGATCATCCCGCGTGGCCGTGCGCTCGGTGTGACGATGTTCCTGCCGGAAGAGGACCGCTACAGCTACACCAAGCAGCGCCTCAATTCGTCGATTTGCTCGCTGTTCGGCGGCCGCATCGCCGAGGAAATCATCTTCGGACCGGAGAAGGTCACGACCGGTGCCAGCAACGACATCGAGCGCGCGACCGACATCGCCCGCAACATGGTCACCAAGTGGGGTCTGTCGGACCGGCTCGGCCCGCTGGCGTATTCGGACGACAATGGCGAGGTCTTCCTCGGCAAGTCGGTGACGCAGACCAAGAACGTGTCCGACGAAACCGCGCACACCATCGACGAGGAAACGCGCAAGATCATCGAGGCCAACTACGCGAAGGCCAAGAGCATCCTCGTCGAGAATCTCGACAAGCTGCATGCGATGGCCGGTGCGCTGATCAAGTACGAGACGATCGATACCGAACAGATCAAGCGTATCTTCGCCGGCCAGGATCCGGGCCCACCGGAGAGCTGGAACGACGGCGATAGCTCGCGTCCCAGCGGCGGCGGCGGTCCTGCCGCGCCACAACCGGTCGGTGGCCTCGCGCCGCAGCCGGCGAGCCAACAACCGGCAGGTCAGCAGACCTGACGCAACGAAGGCCGGCCCAGTGCCGGCCTTTTCGTTTCCGCCACTTTTTCCGGAGTCCGCGACCGTCCGATGACGTTGCCGCCGCTGCAACTGCCGACCCGAGTCCTGTCGCTGGCCGAGCCGGTGGTGATGGGCATCCTCAATCGCACGCCGGATTCGTTTTCGGACGGTGGCCGTCATGCGGCGCTGGCCGATGCGCTCGCGCATGCGCTGGCGATGGTGGCCGATGGCGCCGGTATCATCGATGTCGGCGGCGAGTCGACGCGGCCTGGCGCCGCCCCGGTCGGCGAGGCCGAGGAGCTTGATCGCGTCGTGCCGCTGATCGAGGCCTTACGCCGCGAGTCGGACGTGGTGATTTCGATCGACACGATGAAGCCGGCGGTGATGCGCGAAGCCTGTGCGGCGGGCGCCGAGATCATCAACGACGTTTACGCGCTACAAGCGCCTGGCGCCGTCGAGGCCGCGGTTGCGAGCGGCGCCGCGGTTTGCCTGATGCACATGCAGGGCGAGCCGAGGACCATGCAGGCCGGCCCTCACTACGACGATGTCGTGAACGAGGTGCGCGGCTTTCTGGCGGCGCGCGTCGCTGTGTGCCGCGAGGCGGGCATTGCCCGCGAGCGCATCTGCCTTGACCCCGGAATCGGCTTCGGCAAGCGCCTCGATCACAATCTGGCCTTGCTCGGCGGCGTCGCGGCGCTCGCCCTGGACGGCTACCCATGGCTGTATGGCGTGTCGCGCAAGTCGATGTTCGGGCAGTTGCTGGGGCGCCCGGTCGACGAGCGCCTGCCCGCCGCGCTTGCCGCCGCTGCCATTGCCGTCTGGCAAGGCGCCGCTATAGTGCGCACCCACGATGTGCGGGCGACCGTGGACGCGGTGCGCGTCGCCGTCGCCGCCCGCGATGCGGGACAGAACAGGAAGAACATGCAGTGAGTCGTCAGTATTTCGGAACCGATGGGGTGCGCGGCAGGGTCGGCGAGGCGCCGATGACGCCGGAGTTCGCGCTCAAGCTCGGCTGGGCGGCTGGCCGTGTGCTTGGCAAGGGTTTTGGCGGACACGTCATCGTTGGCAAGGACACGCGTCGTTCCGGCTATATGTTCGAGTCGGCGTTGGAGGCGGGCTTTGCCGCCGCCGGTGTCACCACCGATCTGCTCGGGCCGTTGCCGACGCCGGGGGTTGCCTATTTGACGCGCGCGCTGCGCGCCAGCGCTGGCGTGGTGATTTCCGCGTCACACAATCCCCATCACGACAACGGCGTGAAATTCTTCGGGCCGGACGGACACAAGCTCAGCGATGAGATCGAGCTGGAGATCGAGCGTCTGCTCGACGCGCCGCTCGAATGCGTAGCGCCCGAGCAGCTTGGTCGCGCCAAGCGCATCGAGGATGCTGCCGGGCGTTATATCGAGTTCTGCAAGGGAACGTTCGGTGATCGCAATCTCAACGGGCTGAAGCTCGTCGTCGATTGCGCGAACGGTGCGGCCTATCGCGTTGCGCCGGCGGTGTTCGAAGAACTGGGCGCCGAGGTGATCGTGATCGGCGATCGCCCCAACGGACTCAATATCAATGCCGGCTGCGGCTCCACGCATCTCGATGCGCTGAAGTCGGCAGTGCAGCGCTCGCGTGCGGCGCTGGGCATCGCGCTCGATGGTGACGCCGATCGTTGCCTGATGATCGACGGCGACGGCAATGAAGTCGATGGCGACCAGATCCTCTATGCGATCGCCCAATGGAAGCATGCACGCGGCAAGCTGCAAGGGCCGGTGGTCGGTACGCAGATGTCGAATCTCGGCCTCGAACGTGCACTGCAGGCGCTGGGGATCGAGTTCCTACGCGCCAAGGTTGGCGACCGCTATGTCATGGAGCTGCTGCAGCGCAGCGGCGGCATGCTGGGCGGGGAAGGGTCGGGGCATACGATCTGCCTCGACAAGACCACGACGGGTGATGGCCTGGTCACGGCCTTGCAGGTACTGACGGCAATGCGCACGCAGAAGAAGAGCCTGGCCGATCTGGTGTCCGGCGTCCGCAAGTGTCCGCAAGTGCTGATCAACGTGCCGGTCAAGGGGCGCGCCAGCGACATCCTCGACCGGGCTGCGCTGCAGGACGCCGAGCGCAGCGCCGTCAGCCGTCTCGGTGCCCGCGGTCGCGTGCTGCTGCGTGCGTCCGGTACCGAGCCGCTGATTCGTGTGATGGTCGAAGCCGATGACCACGCATTGACGCGCGATGTGGCGCAATCGCTGGCGACCGTGGTCGCCGCGCAGGCGTGAATCGCGCAAACTCAACAGTCTGAAGAACCGAACAAGGGAGTCTCAAACATGGCACGTCGCAAGATGGTCGCCGGCAACTGGAAGATGAACGGCGCGCGTGATGCCAATGCGAGCCTCGTGCGCGATATCGTGTTTGACGTCAAACGGTTTCCGGATATCGACATCGTCATCTGCCCGCCGGCGGTTTACATCGACCCGGTGGGGCAAATGCTCAGCGGCAGCAGCGTACAGCTGGGTGGACAGACGCTGTGCGAGCAGGAAAAGCCGGGGGCGTTCACCGGCGAAATCCACGGCGGCATGCTCAAGGACATCGGCTGCTCGTACGTGATCGTCGGCCATTCCGAGCGCCGTGCGCTCTATGGTGAGACTGACGCGGTGGTGGCCACCAAGTTCCTCACCGCGCAGGCCTGCGGCCTGCAGCCGATCCTGTGCCTGGGCGAGACGCTCGAAGAACGTGAAGCCGGCCAGACCGAAGCCGTGCTGGCGCGCCAGCTGGCGGCGGTGATCGACGCGGCCGGCGTCGAGGCGTTCAAGTCGGCGGTGATCGCCTATGAGCCGGTCTGGGCGATTGGCACCGGCCGCACCGCGACCGGCGAACAGGCGCAGGCGGCCCATGCATTCATCCGTGGTCAGTTGGCCCAGGCGAATGCTAAAATCGCCGGTTCTACCCGCATCCTTTACGGTGGCAGCGTCAAGGCCGACAACGCCGTGGCGCTGTTTGCCGAGCCCGATGTCGATGGCGGCCTGATCGGCGGCGCATCGCTGAAGGCGGCGGAATTTCTCGCGATCTGCGCAGCCGCGCAGCCGCAGTCTCAATGAGTGAAGCATGTATACGATTCTGGTGATTGTGCAGGTGCTCGCGGCCGTTGGCCTCGTTGGCCTGATTCTGATTCAGCACGGTAAGGGCGCCGACGCCGGTGCGGCGTTCGGTAGCGGTGCGTCCGGCACGGTGTTTGGGTCGCGCGGTTCGGCGAACTTCCTGTCGCGTGCCACGGCGTGGCTGGCGACGGTGTTCTTCTGCGTGAGCCTGGCGCTCGCGTATCTGGTGCACGGCCAGCAGACGACCAGCTCGTCGGTCATGGATCGCGCGGCCGCCGCCGCGCCGGCGACGCCGGCCCCGGCCCCGGCCGATGCCGACAAAAAGCCGGAATCGACGCCGGACACGGCCGCCCCGGCAGCCACTCCGGCGGCCCCTTCCGGGCCGGAATCGGCGAATAATGAAGAAAAGAAGTCACCGGCGGTTCCAGAGTAGAGACAAATCGATTTCGAGGCGCTAGAATTCGCGCCCCGTTGCAGTCCCCCCGATTGCCCACGTGGTGGAATTGGTAGACACACTACCTTGAGGTGGTAGCGGCGAGAGCCATGGGAGTTCGAGTCTCTCCGTGGGCACCAGGTGAGGACTGGCAAGGTCCGAAGTCTGGCGGGGCGGGATTGAGGTCGCCGGAGCGAAGCCGGGATTTCAATGTAGTAAATAGCAATGACGCTTGCACTTATGCTTCTGATTTGCTATAGTTTTTGTCTCTGGTGCGGGGTGGAGCAGTCTGGCAGCTCGTCGGGCTCATAACCCGAAGGTCGTAGGTTCGAATCCTGCCCCCGCTACCAAATTGTTGGCTTGGAAAAGGCCCCTTCGCGGGCCTTTTTTGTTGCTTTTTTTTGGGATGGTGTTAGTGACCTTCTGCTTTTCGGAGTAAATGCGTGGCATCACTGCAGGAACGACTGGAGCAGATACTGGAGCCCTTGATCGACAGCCTCGGTTACGAGTTGCTGTTGCTCGAGTACAGCCCCAATCCCCGTAACGCCATGCTGCGCCTTTACATCGACGGCCCGTCCGGCATCACGCTTGACGATTGCGAACGGGTCAGCAAGGAAGTCTCCGGCGCACTCGACGTCGAAGACCCGATCCGCAGCGCCTACCGTCTCGAAGTGTCATCACCCGGTCTCGATCGCCCGTTGGTCAAGCCGGCGCATTTTCAGCGCTTTGCCGGGCAGCAGGCACGCGTGCAGCTGATGGCGCCGGTCAATGGGCGCCGACGCTTCGTGGGTGAGATCGTTGCGGCGGATGCGGACGTGTTGCGCATCCAGACCGAAGAAGGTGTTGCCGAAATCCCGTTCGCGGACATTGACCGCGCGCGCTTGGTTCCGGATTACGACCAGGAGTAATGCTGGGTATGAACAAGAACATCCTGCTGATGGTCGACGTCGTCTCCAATGAGAAGGGCGTCGAGAAGGAACTGATCTTCGAGGCACTCGAAGCGGCGCTGGCATCGGCGGCCAAGGAACAGTACGGCGATGAAGCCGAGCTGCGCGTGTCGATCGACCGTGAAACCGGCGAGTACGAGACTTTCCGTCGCTGGACGGTGCTGGAAGACGACAGCGAGGAGTTTGAATACCCGGAGCGGCAGATCAAGCTGTCGTACGCGGTCAAGGAACAGCCAGATGCGCAGGCGGAAGACGTCATCGAGCGCAAGGTTGAATCGGTCGACTTCGGCCGCATTGGTGCGCAGAAGGCCAAGCAGGTCATCGTGCAGAAGGTGCGCGAAGCCGAGCGTGCGCAGATCGTCGCGGCGTATCAGGATCGCGTCGGCGAGCTGATCTCCGGCCAGGTCAAGCGCCTCGAGCGCGGCAGCGTGATCGTCGACCTCGGCGCCAACGCTGAAGCGATCATCCTGCGCGATCACCTGATTCCGCGCGAGCCGGTGCGCCCGGGCGACCGCATTCGCGGTTACCTCTATGAAGTCAGCCCGCAGGTCCGCGGCCCGCAGCTGTTCTTGTCGCGCACGCTGCCGCAGTACCTGATGGAGCTGTTCAAGCTCGAAGTGCCGGAAATCGCACAGGGTCTGATCGAGCTCAAGGGCGCGGCGCGTGATCCGGGCCTGCGCGCGAAGATCGCGGTGCAGGCCAAGGACAAGCGCATCGATCCGGTCGGCGCTTGTGTCGGCATGCGCGGTTCGCGCGTGCAGAGCGTGTCGAACGAGCTGGCTGGCGAGCGTGTCGACATCGTGCCGTGGGACGAGAACGTGGCGCAGTTCGTCATCAATGCGATGGCGCCGGCTGAAGTCGAGACCATCGTCGTCGACGAAGAAGCGCACTCGATGACGATCGGCGTGTCCGAGGAGAAGCTGGCGCAGGCGATCGGCCGTGGTGGCCAGAACGTGCGCCTGGCCTCGGAGCTGACCGCCTGGACGCTCAATGTCATGACCACGGCGGAAGCCGAGTCGAAGAAGGACGAGGAAAACCAGTCGGTCGTCGAGATGTTCATGCAGCACCTCGACGTCGACGCGGAAGTGGCGACGGTTCTGGTCCAGGAAGGCTTTACGACGCTGGAAGAAGTCGCCTACGTGCCGACGCAGGAACTGTCGGAGATCGAGGAATTCGACGAGCAGATCATCGAGGAGCTGCGCAATCGCGCGCGCGATGTGCTGCTGACGAAGGCGATCGCCAAGGCCGAGCAGCGCGCGCATGCGCAGCCCGCCGAGGACCTGCTGACCGTCGAGGGTATGGATGAGGATACCGCCTACCAGTTGGCTGAGGCCGGTATCTCCACTTGCGAGGCGCTCGCCGACCTCGCGACCGATGAATTGCTCGAGTCCCTGCCGGATTTCGGTGAGGAACGTGCATCGAAACTGATCATGTCGGCGCGCGCGAAAGCCTACGCGTAGGCCTGACTCAGAATCTGGGCGCGAGCCCGGGGAGTACGGATGTCAACCGTTACCGTTCAAGATTTCGCCAAAGAGCTGAATCGTCCTGTCGACGAACTGCTGTCGCAGTTCATGGAGGCGGGCGTGGCCGTGAAGAGCGCCGAATCGCCGGTTTCCGGTGACGACAAGATGGCGCTGCTGGCGTATCTCAAGCAGAAGACTGGTGGTGTGGCCGTTAGCGAGCCGCGCCGGATCACGCTCAAGCGCAAGGAAACTTCCGAGCTGCGGCTCGGCGGTGGCCGAGGCGCGCCGACCAAGACCGTCAGCATCGAGGTCCGCAAGAAGCGCACCTTCGTCAAGCCGGAAGAACCGGAAGCGCCGCCACCGGCAGTCGCGGCAGCCGTGCCGCCGGCCGCGCCTGAACCGGCGCCGGTCGAAGCTCCGCAGCCCGATCCGGAGGCGCTGCGCGCTGCCGAAGCCAAGGCTGCCGCCGAGCGCGAGCAGCGCGAAGCGGCCGAGCGTGCAGCGGCCGAAGCCAAGGCCGAGCGCGAGCGCGAAGAAGCGGCCGCGGCCGAAGCTGCGGCCGAGGCTCAGGCGCAAGCCCAGCGCGAGCGCGAAGCCGCCGAAGCCAAGGCGCGCGCCGCGAAGGAAGAACACGAGCGCCTGCTCAAGGAAGATCCGCTCTACCGCGAAAAGTGGGAGCGCGAGCAGGCCCGCCAGCGTGCCGCCGAGAACATCCGCCGCGCTGCCGAAGCCGCCAAGCAGAACGCCGCGCAGCGTGCCCAGCCGGGTGGCGGGGCTGCTGCAGCGCCGGCTGGCGCGCCGCGCGCCGGTCGCGACGATCGGGTGCACCGCAAGGAACTGCATTTGTCGGAAGGCAAGGGCGGGCGCCGCGAGAAGAAGCAGCGCAAGCCGTCGGGCCGCATCAAGATCGACAATGTGCACGGCTTCGAACGGCCGGTCGCGCCGATCGTCCGTGAAGTGGACGTGCCGGAAGCGATCACGGTCGGTGAGCTCGCCAACCGCATGGCGGTCAAGGCGGTCGAGCTGATCAAGGTCATGATGAAGAACGGCGTCATGGCCACGATCAACCAGACACTGGATCAGGACACGGCGGTGCTGATGGTCGAGGAAATGGGCCACAAGGCGCGTGCCGTCAAGGCCAGCGACCTTGAGGACAGCCTCGAACAGGCCGTAACGGGCGACGTCCAGGAAGACGGCGAGCGCGCACCGCGTCCGCCGGTCGTCACCATCATGGGCCATGTCGACCACGGCAAGACTTCGCTGCTCGATTTCATCCGCAAGACGCGCGTCGCCGCGGGCGAGGCCGGTGGCATCACCCAGCATATCGGCGCGTATCACGTCGAGACGCCGAAGGGCATCGTCACCTTCCTCGACACTCCGGGCCATGCCGCGTTCACGCGCATGCGCGCGCGTGGCGCGCAGGTCACCGATATCGCGGTGATCGTCGTGGCCGCCGATGATGGCGTGATGCCGCAGACGCGTGAGGCGATCCAGCACTCGAAGGCTGCCGGCGCGCCGATGATCGTGGCGATTACCAAGATCGACAAGCCGGACGCCGATCTCGATCGCGTCAAGAACGACCTGTCGAAGGAAGGCATCATCCCGGAAGACTGGGGTGGCGATACGCAGGTGGTGGGCGTTTCGGCGCACACCGGTGCCGGCATCGACGAACTGCTCGACGCGATCCTGGTTCAGGCCGAAATCCTCGAGCTGACGTCGCTGGTCGACGCGCCGGCGCGTGGCAACATCCTCGAAGCCTCGGTCGAGAAGGGCCGTGGCCCGGTCGCGACCGTGCTGGTCCGCGAGGGCGTGCTGCGCCAGGGCGATGTGATCCTGTCCGGTCCGCATTTCGGCCGTGTGCGTGCGATGTTCGACGAGAACGGCGCGGTGGTGAAGGAAGCCGGCCCGTCGATTCCGGTGCAGATTCTCGGCTTGTCCGGTGCGCCGGATGCCGGTGACGACGTGGTCGTCGTTGCCGACGAGCGCAAGGCTCGCGAACTCGCGTCGCTGCGCGAACAGAAGCTGCGCGAGCAGAAGCTGGCGCAGAATCAGGCGATCCGCATGGAGCAGGTCTTTGCGAGCATGGGCCAGGGCGAACAGAAGTCGCTCAACCTCATGGTCAAGGCCGACGTTCAGGGCAGCGCCGAGGCGATCACCGAAGCGCTGCGCAAGATTCCGAGCGAAGAGGTCAAGGTCAACGTCCTGTCGACGGCAATCGGCGGCATCAACGAGTCGGACATCGATCTGGCGATGGCGTCGAAGGCGATCATCATCGGCTTCAACGTCCGCGCCGACGGCGCCGCGCGCAAGCGTATCCAGGACACCGGCGTCGATGTGCGCTATTACTCGATCATCTACGAGATCATCGACGACGTCAGCGATGCCGTGTCGGGCCTGCTCGGCACCGAGACCCGCGAACAGATCGTCGGTATCGCGCAGGTGCGTGACGTGTTCCGCAGCTCGGCGATCGGCAACATCGCCGGCTGTCTGGTGCTCGAAGGCTCGGTGCAGCGCAACCTGCCGATTCGAGTGCTGCGCAATCAGACGGTCATCTACGAGGGCGTGCTCGAATCGCTGCGTCGCTTCAAGGACGACGTGTCCAAGGTCGAGGCGGGCACCGAATGCGGTATCGGCGTCAAGGATTACAACGACGTCAAGGCGGGCGACCAGATCGAGTGCTTCCAGCGCGTCGAAGTTCGCCGCACCGTTCGTGCGGCGGAGCTGGCCTGATTGAAGGGCCGGACGCAAGTCCGGCCCCCGATCGCGAGGTTCGATGAAAGAGTATCCGCGCAAGCTACGCATCAACACGCAGTTGCAGGGCGAGCTGGCGATGCTCATCCGTGGCGAGCTGTCCGATCCGCGCGTCGCCGGTGTGACCGTGACCAAGGTCGATGTCTCGCCCGATCTGCGCAACGCCCGCGTCAGTGTCAGCCTGCTCGGCAGTGACGAGCAGCTCAAGGACGCGTTGAAGGGGCTCAGGCAGGCGACCGGCAAGTTGCGGCATGAGCTGGGGCGGCGCCTGAGCCTGCGCTATGTGCCGCAGCTCAACTTCGCGGCCGATGTCGCGATGCGCGAAGGCGATCGGATCAGCGCGCTGATCCGCGACGCCGTGCGTGACGACGAACAACACCACGACGGCGACTGACGCACGGATGGCTGTTTCTGTCCGGCCGCCGAGGCCGCCACGCCGTCGACTCGATGGCATCCTGCTGCTCGACAAGCCGTTGGGGCTGAGTTCCAACGACGCGCTGCAGCGTGCCAAACGGCTCTACCGTGCCGAAAAGGCGGGGCATACCGGCGCGCTCGATCCGCTCGCCACCGGCATGCTGCCGATCTGTTTCGGCGAGGCGACCAAGCTCAGCGGCGTGCTGCTCGATTCAGACAAGGAATACCGCGCCGTGGTGAAGGTCGGCGAGCGTTCGTCGACCGGTGACGCCGAAGGCGAGATCGTCGAGCGCTCCGACGCCACGCAACTGACGCTGCCGGTGCTGCAGGACGCGCTGGCCGGGTTTCTCGGGCCGCAGTTGCAGGTGCCGCCGATGTACTCGGCGCTGAAGCGCGACGGGCGGCCGCTGTATGAACTGGCCCGCGCCGGCGAGACCGTGGAGCGCGAAGCGCGGCCGGTGACGATTGCCGAGCTGGAACTGCTCGACTTTGCCGGCGACCGCTTTGAGATTCGCGTGCGCTGCTCGAAAGGCACCTATATCCGCACGCTGGCCGAAGACATCTGCCGTGCGGTCGGGCAGTGCGGTCACCTGATCGGGCTGCGACGCACGGCGGTGACGCCGTTCTGGGGACGTGCTGGCGTGACGCTGGACCGGCTCGAGGCCTCGGCAGACGATCTGCCGGCGCTGGACTTGTGGTTGCTTGGCCCGGAGGAGGCGCTGCGGCATTGGCCGTCGGCGACGCTCGATGATGTCCGGGCGCAGGCATTCCTGCAGGGGCGGGCGCAGCGCCTGGCCGGTGTGCCGCGCGAGAGCCGCATCGCGGTCAGCAACGAGCGCGGCGTATTGCTCGGGATTGCGCAGAGCGACGCCGAGGGCTGGTTACGGCCTCAGCGCTGTTTTGCACCCCCGCGTCAGGCCTCCTGACGTGGGACATGGCGCGGGTCGCGTGCTTGTGAGCAAGCCGCGAAAAACGCTATTATATTGGACTTTGTAAAGATCAAAGAATTCGTTCGGAGTTGAAGGCAATGACGTTGACGGTGGAACGCAAGGCGGACGTGGTGAAGAAGCATGCCCGCAGCAACAATGACACGGGCTCGCCCGAAGTGCAGGTGGCCCTGCTGACGGAGCGCATCAACACGCTCGCGCCGCACTTCGAACAGCACAAGAAGGACAACCATTCGCGCCGCGGCTTGCTGAAGATGGTCAACCAGCGCCGCCAGATGCTCGATTATCTGAAGCGCAAAGATGAAGCTCGCTACACCAAGCTCATCGCCGAACTCGGTCTGCGCCGCTAAATAGCGGCGCAGTCGTTTTGAACTTCAGATTCTGAGGAGTCAATCATGGCAGTACCTGCCACTCCCGCCGTGCCCGTCAAAAAGACGTTCCGCTACGGCAAGCATGACGTGACGTTCGAGACCGCCGCCATCGCCCGCCAGGCGACCGCGGCGGTCATGGTTCATGTGGACGACACCGTCGTGTTCGTCAGTGTCGTAGGCAAGAAGGAAGCCAAGCCGGAGCAGGATTTCTTCCCGCTGACGGTTGACTACATGGAGCGCTTCTACGCCGGCGGCCGTATTCCCGGTGGTTTCTTCAAGCGTGAAGGCCGGCCGACCGAGAAGGAAACGCTGACCTCGCGTCTGATCGACCGCCCGCTGCGCCCGCTGTTCCCGGACGGCTTCTACAACGAAGTGCAGATCGTGGCGATGGTGATGTCGCTGAACCCGGAAATCGACGGCGACCTGCCGGCGATGCTCGGTGCCTCGGCGGCGCTGGCGCTGTCCGGCATCCCGTTCCAGGGGCCGATCGGTGCCGCCAAGGTCGGCTACAAGGATGGCAACTACATCCTCAATCCGACGGTCTCGGAGCTGAAGACCTCGGATCTGGACCTCGTCGTCGCCGGCACCAAGGACGCCGTGCTGATGGTCGAGTCGGAAGCCAAGATGCTGTCCGAACCGGTCATGCTCGGCGCCGTGCTGTTCGGCCATGAGCAGATGCAGGCCGCGATCCAGGCGATCAACGAGTTCGCTGCCGAAGCGGGCAAGGCCCAGTGGGACTGGAAGGCGGCCGATACCTCGGCGATCACCAGCTTCGTGGCGCCGTACGAGGCGCAGGTCGCGCAGGCCTACACGCTGACCGACAAGCAGGAGCGCTACGCGGCGCTCGGCGACGTGCGCAAGGCCATCTCGGCGGCGCGTCCGGCCGATGCGGCGTTTACCGAAAACCAGCTGAAGGCCGAGTTCCACGAGCTCGAAGCCAAGATCGTCCGCAATCGCATCCTCGACGGCTCGCCGCGCATCGACGGCCGCGACCGCTTCACGGTGCGTCCGCTGGCGATGTCGGCCGGCGTGCTGCCGCGTACGCACGGCTCGGCGCTGTTCACGCGCGGTGAAACCCAGGTCCTCGCCACGACCACGCTCGGTACCGGCAAGGACTACCAGATCATGGACGCGATCAGCGGCGAGTGGCATGAGCACTTCATGTTCCACTACAACTTCCCGCCGTACTGCGTCGGTGAAACGGGGCGCATGAACGCGCCGAAGCGCCGCGAAATCGGCCACGGCCGCCTCGCCAAGCGCGGCGTCGCCGCCGTCATGCCGGACCTCGAGAAGGAATTCCCGTACGTCGTGCGCGTCGTCTCGGAAGTCACCGAGTCGAACGGTTCGTCGTCGATGGCTTCGGTGTGCGGCGCGTGCATGGCGCTGATGGATGCCGGCGTGCCGATCAAGGCGCCGGTCGCTGGTGTCGCCATGGGCCTGATCCTCGAAGAAGGCCGCTGGGCGGTGCTGACCGACATCCTCGGTGACGAGGATCATCTCGGCGACATGGACTTCAAGGTTGCCGGCACCACCGACGGCATCACCGCGCTGCAGATGGACATCAAGATCACCGGCATTACCGGCGAGATCATGGCCCAGGCCCTGCAGCAGGCGAAGACCGCGCGTCTGCACATTCTCGAGCAGATGGTGCAGGTGCTGCCGACGCCGCGCTCGCAGCTGTCGCAGCATGCGCCGCGCATCACGACGATCAAGATCAATCCGGACAAGATCCGCGAAGTGATCGGCAAGGGTGGCGCGACGATTCAGTCGATCACCAAGGAAACCGGCACGCAGATCGACATCTCCGACGACGGCACGATCAAGATCGCGGCAGTCGACGGCAAGGCGGCGGAAGCGGCGATCAACCGCATCAACACGCTGACCAAGGATGTCGAAGTCGGCACGATCTACGAAGGCAAGGTCGCCAAGATCATGGACTTCGGTGCGTTCGTGACGATCGCTCCGGGCAAGGATGGTTTGGTGCACATCTCGCAGCTCGCCGACAAGCGCGTCGAGAAGGTCGACGACGTCGTCAAGGAAGGCCAGCAGGTCCGCGTCAAGGTCCTCGAAGTCAGCCGTGACGGCAAGATCCGCCTGTCGATGAAGAGCAGCGACGTCGGCGTGGCCGAAAGCGCCTGATCGTCTCGATCGAGCTGAAGCTGTAAAAAAGGCGGCGCACTGAAAAGTGCGCCGCCTTTTTGTTGGTCTTCGGTACGACGCCGACGCGGGCGGCGTCGATGTCGCGGGCCGTGCCTCAAGGCATCGCGTCGCGTTCCGGTGGCGGCGGGGTGTCGTCGTCTTCGCCGTCGCGGCCGCCGCGACGCTTGATCGCCTTGGCGCTGGCCTGCAGGTTGGAGAGGAACTCCTTGCGGATCGAGCGCCAGATCGGCACCTGCCGGTCGGCCATCTCCTTGAGCACCTGCAGCGGCTGCTGCGCCTGACCCAGCATCTGCCGCATCTGGTCGGTGAAGCCTTCCTGCTGCTCCTGGAACAGTCGCGCCGACAGCTCCAGATAGCGGCCGATGCTGTTCTGCATCGGGTCGCCGTAGTAGCGAATGATGAATTCGAGCAAGTCCGTGGTGAAGATCGGATCGCCGCCTTCTTCTTGCTCGGCGATCACCTGCAGCAGGATGCTGCGCGTGATGTCGTCATGTGTGCGCTTGTCCTCGACGCGGAACTTCACGTCCTGCAGCACCAGCTGACGAATCTCCTCGAGCGTGATGTAGCGGCTGACATGCGTGTCGTAAAGGCGCCGGTTCGGGTACTTCTTGATGATGCGAACGTCCGACATGAGGGTCCCGGTTTCCATTTTGCTGCGCTGCAATACCGGCATCATGCCAGAAGTGGGGGCTGCTCCGCAGCCGCGTCGGTGCCCAGGTTGCCGGCGGTAGCCGGGCCGCTCAGGCCGTAAGTGTCATGCTTTGCTGCGCTGCGGCGGCGACCCGCGCGCGGCGCCAGTTCGGAATGGCCCAGGCCAGCTGTTCGCGCGGCGCTGCCGCGCGAAGTTCGGTCGGCGGTTGCTGCGCCAGCCAGGTGAGGCAGCGCCAGAGATTGGCGGCGGCCTGGTCGTCCTCGATCGCTGGTGCGTGATTCTGCTTCGACAGCTTCAAACCGTCGGCGTCCGTCAGCAGCGGCACATGCCGGTAGCGCGGCGGGGTCCAGCCGAGCCCGGAAATGAGCTCGTGTTGCGTGGCGCTGGAGCCGGTCAGGTCGGCGCCGCGCACGACATCGCTGATGCGCATGAGGTGGTCATCGACGCTGCTCGCCAGTTGATAGCCGATGATGCCGTCGCGGCGCCGCACGACGATGTCCCCGATATCGGCTTGCAGATCACGTTGCTGCGGTCCTTGGATATCGTCGTCGAGCACGACGCTGCCGAAGCCGATTCGCCGCCGAAGGGCACGGCCGTCGGCCGCCAGCCGCCGCTCGCGGCAACGGCCACTGTAGACCGGGCCGTCGGTGCCACTATGACTTTCGCAGGCCAACGTCGCGCGTGTGCAGTCGCAGGCGTAGATCTGGCCTGTGTTTTGCAGTGCAACAAGACAGTGATGGTAGTCGTCCAGATGTCGCGACTGGTAGTGCGGTGTGTCGTCCCAGTCCAGGCCATGGGCCTCGAGCTGTCGAAGGATGCGCTGATCGGCGCCGGGTGGGCAGCGCGGACGATCGAGGTCGTCGATGCGCAGCAACCACTGGCCGCCGTGATGGCGAGCGTCGAGGTAGCTGGCCAGCGCGGCGAGTAGCGATCCCAGGTGCAAGGGACCGCTCGGCGTCGGTGCGAAGCGGCCGCGGTACGGGCCGGAGGCTGATGGACGAGCGGTATCAGTCATGCTGGCGAAAGGTGCGCTGCATCACAGTATTGGCACGCTGCAGCATTGCGCAGCATGGTACATTAACTTCAGCCTGTAACTGTTTGAACGAAACAATGGGTTCCGATGGACCTCGACAGGCAACCCACGACAGGGGGTTGCCGTCATGAGTTTGAAAGCCGTCCTGTTCGATGTCGATGGCACCTTGGCTGACACCGAGGCGCTGGGCCACCGACCCGCTTACAATCGGGCCTTCCGACATCTGGGCCTGTCGTTCCGCTGGGGCCCCAAGCTCTACCGCAAGCTGCTGAAGCTGCCGGGTGGTCGTGAGCGACTGAAGTTCTACGTCCAGCACTACCGCCCCGATCTGGAAGGCGAAGCCGCCGAGGCCGAGCAGAATCTCGACGCCTGGGTCGCCAAGGTTCACACCCTCAAATCGCACTATTTCCGCCGTTACATGCGCCACGGGCGTGTGCCGCTGCGGCCGGGCATTGCACGGCTGATGCGCGAGGCGCGCGGCTCCGGCGTGCGGCTGGCCATCGTCACCAATGCCAGCCTGAAGACGCTGCGGCCGGTGCTCAAGTACAGCATGGGCCCGGAGCTGGCGGCCGAGGTCGAAATCATCGCCAGCGGCGAGGAAGTCGACCACAAAAAGCCGGCGCCTGATCTCTATCAGCTGGCGATGCGCCGCCTGAATGTCGGCCCCGACGAATGCGTGGCGCTCGAGGACTCCGAAATGGGCCTTGAAGCTGCCGCTGCCGCCGGCGTTGCCGCGGTCGTCACCATCAATCGCGATACGCTGGAGCAGGACTTCAGCGAGGCGGCGCTGGTCGTCAGCTGTCTTGGCGAGCCGGGTGCGCCGACGCATGTGCTGAAGGGGCGCCTGCAGGGCCTGCCTTGGGTGACGATCGACACCCTGCGTTCGGCCTTGCACCGCGACCACGAAACCAGCCAGCGCCGCGCTGCCTGATCGCGCCCTTTGAGCGCCGGTTCGCCACCCCAACTGGCGGGGCCGCCGGACGCTGCGTCTATACTCGTCGCTCGCGACGGGAGCGTTGACGATGCGGCGCTGGAACGGCTGGGGCGATGAGTCCGATCTCTACGATCTGAACGAAGATGCGCGCGCGTTCCTGCGCGAACGCGTCGGCGAGGGGCATCCGCCGCGCGATGCGACGCTGGACGAATCGCTGCAGGCCGTGCCGGCCAGTCGTCTCAGCGGCTCGGCGCGCTTTTCTGTCGACCCCAGGCTGCGCCTGCTGCACGCGCGCGGCCAGAGCTTTCCGGATTGGGTGGCGATGAAGGCCGGCCGCTTCGGCCCGGTTGCCGATGCGGTTGCGTGTCCGGCCTCACACGAAGAGGCCGCCGACGCACTGGTCGAAGCGCAACAGCAGGGCGCGGTCGTCATTCCGTATGGCGGCGGCACCAGCGTCGTCGGCCATCTGCAGGTACCGGCTGGCGAGCGGCCCGTCGTCAACATTTCCTTCGAGCGCATGAATCGCCTGCTGGCGTACGACGAGCGCTCGCAGCTGGCGACCTTCGGCGCCGGGACGCCCGGCCCGCAGATCGAGGCGCAGTTGCGCGGGCACGGCATGCTGCTCGGCCATTTTCCGCAGTCGTATCCGTTCTCGACGATCGGCGGTTGGGTCGTGACGCGCTCGTCGGGTCAGCAATCGCTGCGCTATGGCCGCATCGAGCAGATGTTTGCGTCGGGCCGGCTGGTGACGCCGCGCGGCACGATGACGATCGGCGGCGTGCCGGCGTCGTCGGCTGGCCCCGATCTGCGCGAATTCGTGCTCGGTTCCGAAGGCCGGCTCGGCCTGCTGACCGAGGTCACGGCGCGCGTGCGGCCGCTGGCCGCGGTCGAGGACTTCCATGCGATTTTCTTTCCGGCCTGGGAGCCGGCGGTCGAGGCGGCGCGCGCCATCGTGCAGGCCGAGGTGCCGTTGTCGATGCTGCGCCTGTCGAACGAGATCGAGACCGAAACCCAGCTGCGCCTGGCCGGACACCCGGAACTGATCAAGTGGCTGCAACGCTATCTGGGCATGCGCGGCATCGGCAGCGGGCAGTGCATGATGGTGATCGGCGTCACCGGCACGCTGGGCGAGACGCGTCGCATGCGTCGTGACGCGCTGGCCGTCGCCAAGCCGTACCGCGGCGTGCACGCCGGCAAGGCGATCGGCAAGGGTTGGGCGAAGAACCGCTTCCGCGGTCCCTTGCTGCGCAACGCACTGTGGGATGCAGGCTACGCCGCCGACACCGTCGAAACGGCCGTCAACTGGCCGCAGGCGACGGCGACCATGCGCGCCATCGAGGCGGCGGCGCGCGAAACCTTCTACGACCAGAACGAGCGCGTACACGCGTTCACGCATCTGTCGCACGTCTACCGCCAGGGCTGCAGCGTCTATTCGACCTTCGTGTTCCGCTCGGCCGGCGATCCCGACGCCGACCTCGAACGCTGGCGGCGATTGAAGTCGCGTGTCTCGGCGGCGATCGTCGAACACGGCGGCACCATCAGTCACCAGCATGGCGTCGGTGTCGATCACGCACCATACCTGGTGCACGAGAAGGGCGCGCTGGGGCTCGACGTGCTGCGTGCGGTCGCGCAGGAACTCGATCCGCAGCAGATGATGAACCCCGGCAAGTTGTTCGTCTGAGCCGACGATGCCGACGCGGCCGATGCTGTCTCAGCTCGATGCCCGTTACGACCTGATTGTCGTCGGCGGCGGCATCAACGGCGCCGGCATCTTTCAGGCTGCCGCACGCCGCGGCTTGCAGGCACTGCTGATCGACGCCGGCGATTTCGCGTCCGGCACCTCGTCGGCGTCATCGAAGCTCGTGCACGGCGGCCTGCGCTACCTGAAGAACGGTCAATGGCGGCTGACGCTGGAGTCGGTGCGCGAGCGCGAGCGTCTGTTGCGCGAGGTGCCTGGGCTGGTCGAGCCGCTGCGCTTTTTGATGCCGATTTATCGCGACCGCAAGCCGGGGCGGCGGCTGATGCAGTTCGGCTTGCGCGTCTACGATCTGATGGCGGGTTCGCAGCGCTCGCGCTGGCTCGACGCCGAGGCCGTGCAGGCCGCCGAGGGCGATTTGCGCAGCGCGCAACTGCTCGGGGCGATGGCCTACGACGACGCTGTCACCGACGACGCGCGTCTGGTGCTGCGCCTCGTGTTCGATGGCGTCGCTGCTGACGGCACCGCGCTGAACTATGTTCGCGCGACGCTGTTGCGCGACGGTCACCTTGTCGTGGGCGTGCGCTTGCACGACGCGGTGCAGGGTGGCGCGCGTGACATCGCCGCGACCGTGGTCGTCAATGCCGCGGGTGCGCTCGCCGATCGCGTTCCCGATGCGCCGGCCGGCGCGCCGCTGCTGCGCCCGCTGCGCGGCAGTCATCTGGTGCTGCCGACCTCGTTGCTGCCGATCCGCCACGCGGTCTCGTGGTTGCATCCACGCGATGGCCGGCCGGTGTTCGTGCATCCCTGGGAAGGCGCGGTGATCTGCGGCACGACCGACGTCGATCATGACGGCGATCCGGCGGATGTTCGCGCCACGGCGGCCGAACTCGACTATTTGCTCGAAGCGCTGCAGGCGCAGTTTCCGCAACGGCGCTGGCGGCTGGCCGATGCGGTATCGGTCTATGCCGGTGTGCGGCCGGTGGTGGCCGGCGGCCACGACGATCCGTCGCGCGAATCGCGCGAGTCGGCGATGTGGCAGTCGCCGGGATTGATCGGCACCGCCGGCGGCAAGCTGACGACGTTTCGCGTCACCGCGCAGCAGGTGTTGCGCGCCGCGCGACGCGAGCTGCCGGCGCTGCGCGGCCGGCACGACGGTGCGCTGTTCGCCGGCGAGCGCGCGACCGATCGCCTCGGCGGGCGCTACGGCGCAAGTGCTGCCGCGACGATGCGTGCCGACCCGGCGTCCGCGCAGGCGCCGCTGGCCGGTACGCCATACAGCCTCGCCGAGTTGCGCTGGTCCTTGCAGCACGAAGCCGTTGTGCATCTCGACGACCTCTTGTTGCGGCGCAGCCGTCTGGGCCTCGTCGCGGCCGGCGGCGGCGAGGCGCTGCTGCCGCAGATCGGGGCACTGTGCCAGCAGGAGCTCGGCTGGGACGATTTGCGATGGCAGCGCGAATACGAGCGCTATCTGACCTTGTGGCGGCACCGCCACGCGCCGCCGGTATGAGCCCGCGCGTCGTGCTCGCGCTCGATGTCGGCACGCAAAGCGCGCGGGCGCTGCTGTTCGACGCCGCCGGCGCACTGCTCGGCAAGGCGCAGCAATTCTATGAACCGGTCTACCGAGCGCCGCAGCCGGGCTGGGCCGAGCAGGACGCCGACGGCTACTGGCAGGCGCTGCAGGACTGCTGCGCGGCCCTGTGGCGCGATGCGGCCGTGCGCGCCGACGCCGTGGCAGCGGTGACGCTGACGACGCAGCGCGCATCGGTGGTCTGCACCGACGCCGCCGGCCGGCCGCTGCGGCCGGCCATGCTCTGGCTCGATCAGCGCCGCGCCCGGCACCCGCCGGGCATGGGGCCGCTATGGAACACCGCGTTCCGCTTGGCCGGCGCCAAGACCCTGATCAATCAGGTGCAGTGCGAAGCCGAGGCCAACTGGCTGGCCGAGAACGAGCCGGCGTTGTGGGGCGAGACCGCGCATTTCGTGCTGCTGTCGGGCTGGCTGAGCTGGAAGCTGTGCGGCGACTGGGTCGATTCGGTCGGCGCGCAGGTCGGCTATCTGCCGTTCGATTACAAACGCCAGGCCTGGGCCGGGCCGCGCGACTTCAAGTGGCGTGCACTGGCGGTGCGTCGCGAGCAACTGCCGAGATTGGTGCCGCCGGCGCAACGGCTCGGCACGCTGACGCCGGCGGCCTCCGAAGCGCTGGGCCTGCCGGGCGGCTTGCCGCTGATCGCCGCGGCCGCCGACAAGGCCTGCGAAGTGCTCGGCTCCGGCGCGGTGACGCCGGACATCGCACAGCTCAGCTTCGGTACCACCGCGACCATCAACACCGTGCAGCCGCGCTACGTCGAGGTGCAGCGTCTGGTACCCGCGTATCCGGCCGCACAGCCCGGCGCCTGGAATACCGAGATCCAGATTTATCGCGGCTTCTGGATGGTCAGCTGGTTCCGCCGCGAGTTCGCGCAGGCCGAGGAGCGGCTCGCGGCCGAGCGCGGCATTGCCGTCGAGTCGCTGTTCGACGAGCTGGTGCGCAGCGTGCCGCCGGGCGCGATGGGCCTGACCCTGCAGCCGTACTGGTCGCCCGGCGTGCGCGAGCCGGGGCCGGAGGCAAAGGGCGCGATCATCGGCTTCGGCGACGTGCACACCCGCGCGCATCTGTATCGCGCCATCCTCGAAGGTCTGATCTATGGCCTGCGTGGCGGCTGCGAGCAGATCGAGCGCAAGCTCGGCCGGCCGATCCGCCTGCTGCGCGTGTCCGGTGGCGGCTCGCAGTCCGATCAGGCGCTGCAGATCACGGCCGATATCTTCAACCGGCCGGCGGAGCGGCCGGCCATCTATGAGACTTCGGGGCTGGGTGCGGCGATCAATGCCGCTGTGGGCCTCGGCTGGCATGTCGACCACGATGCTGCGGTTCGCGCGATGACGCGCGTCGGCCAGCGTTTCGAGCCCGATCCTGAGGTGGCGCGGACCTATGACGCACTGTATCGCGAGGTGTACAGCCGCATGTACGGGCGGCTGCGGCCCTTGTATCGCGCGATCCGGCGCATCACCGGCTATCCGCCATGAACCGCCTGTCGAATACGGGCCGCCGCCATCATCGGCTTGATCATCAGGCCGTTGCCGGACATTGCTGCAGCGGTTTCGAGCGGGGCGAGCCGTGCGTACGGGCGTCCGCCGGGGACGGACAAGACGCGCGGTGGTGTGCCTATGCCGGGCGCTTGCCGCAGGTCGGCCGCTGCTGCGACAGGGCGCTTAATTTACACTAGCGCCCAGCACGGGCCGGCGCCGTCGGCCGACTTCCATCGAAAAATTGAGGCGACCGGCCGGGTGCCGGTCCGAATTCTCACAAGCGCATGCGACTTTCGGGTATCAAACTCGCCGGGTTCAAGTCTTTCGTGGACCCGACCCACCTGCCGTTGCCCTCGAATCTGACCGGCGTCGTCGGTCCGAACGGCTGTGGCAAGTCGAACGTCATCGACGCGGTGCGCTGGGTGCTCGGCGAAACGAGCATGAAGAATCTGCGCTCGGCCGACGCCGAGGACGTGATCTTCAACGGCAGCAAGACGCGCAAGCCGGTCGGCCGCGCGTCGGTCGAACTGATTTTTGACAATTCCGACGGCCAGGTGACCGGCCCGTTCGCCGCCTACAGCGAAATCTCGGTGCGCCGCGAGCTGATGCGCGACGGTAACTCGCAGTACTACCTCAACAGCCGCAAGTGCCTGAAGCGCGACGTCACCGATCTGTTCCTCGGTACCGGCCTCGGCGGCAAGAACCAGTACGCGATCATCGAGCAGGGCATGGTCTCGCGAATGATCGAAGCCAAGCCCGAGGAACTGCGCCAGTGGCTCGAAGAAGCCGCCGGCATTTCCAAGTACAAGGATCGCCGCAAGGAAACCGAGTCGCGCATTCGCGGCACGCGCGAGAACCTGTCGCGTCTCAACGATCTGCGCTCGGAAATCCAGCAGCGCCTGGAGGTGCTGACCAAGCAGGCGGCCAACGCCGAGAAGTATCGCGACTTCAAGGCCCAGGAGCGCCAGTTGCGCGCCGAAATTCTGGCCTTGCGCGCCAAGCAGTTCGACGAGCAGGGGCGTGGCCACGAGACGGCGATCGCCGAATTCGAGCAGGCCACCGAAGCGGCGCGCTCCAACGTCACGCGCACCGAGGAGGCGCGCGTCGCCGCCGAGATCGAGCAGCGCGTGCAGGCGCAGAAGCTGGCCGACGAGCAGAGCAAGGTCTACGAGGCCGAAGCGGGCCTGGCGCGGCAGGAACAGAGCCTGCAGCACGCCCGTCAGCTGCAGCAGCTCAAGGTTCGCGAGCTGGACCAGCTCAATCGCCAGCTCGCCGAGCTGGAAGCGCGCGAGCAGCGCGAGCGCCAGCGCCTCGAAGAGTCGGCGCGTCAGCTCACCGAGCTGGAGCAGCAGGTCTTGTCGGCCGAGGAGCACGAGGCCGCCGCGCAGTCGGCACTGATCGAAAGCGAAGACGATGCGCACGAGGAACAGCGCCGCTGGGATCATTTCCAGCAGGATGCGGAAACGCCGCTGTCGCAGACCGAGGCCGAGCGCGTGCGTGTGCAACAGCTCGAACGCGCGCGCTTCCAGGGCGAGGAGCGCCTGAAGCGCCTCGAAGCCGAATTCGGCGCGCTCAATATCGGCCCGGCGCAGCACAGCCTCGGCGAAGCCGACAACGAGTTGCGCCTGCTCGGCGACGAACTGGCTGAAGCCGAAGGCCGGCTGCAGACCATGGACGAAACGCTGCAGCAACTACGTGACGAGCGCGCCAATGCCGAAACGGCGCTGCACGAGACGCGGCAGTCGCTGCAGTCGGCGCGCGGCCGCATGTCGTCGCTGGAAACGTTGCAGCAGGCCGCCTTGCGTCAGGACGACGCCGAACTCAATCAGTGGCTGCGCGAGCAGCAGCTCGCCGACGCGCCGCGCCTGGCCGGCGCGCTGCAGGTCGACAGCGGCTGGGAAGCCGCGGTCGAACAGGTACTCGAAGGCCTGCTGCAGGCGCCGTTGCTCGACGACGTCGAGTCGCGCATTGCGCGTATCGAGCGTGCGCCCAAGGCCGGGATCGCGCTGCTCGGTGGCAGTGTCGGGCAGGGCAGTGGCGGACTGGCGGCCAAGGTCAGCGGCCCGCAGGCGGTGCTCGACTGGCTGTCCGGCATCCGCACCGCGGAGAACGCTGCCGAGGCGGCGAGCATCGCCGCGCAACTGGCGCCGGGCGAATCGGTGATCACCGCCGACGGTTTGTGGCGCGGTCGTCACTGGGCGCGCTATCCGAAGCGCGGCGACGATGCCGGCTCCGGCGTGATCGCGCGCGGCCAGTTGCTCAAACAGCTCAAGGTCCAGGTCGAGGAACAGCAGCAGCAGGTCGTCGATCGCGAACGCGTGCTCGGTGAGCTGCGCGGCCGCACGCATGCGATGGAGCAGGAGCGTCGCGATCTGTCGTCGAAGTTCGACCAGCTACGCCACCGTCAGGCGCAGAAGCTGGCCTTCCGTCAGGCGCAGGCTGTGCGTCTGGAGCAGATGCAGTCGCGTGCCGAAGCGTTGACGCAGGATATCGAGGCGCTGCGCGAGGCCCGCGAGCAGCAGACGCAGGAGCTGGAAGAATCGCGCGAGCGGTTGCTGTCGCTCGAACAGATCGCGCAGGAGTTGCGCGACAAGCGTGCGGCGATGCAGCAGAACCTGCAGCGCAAGCGCGACCTGGTCGGCCGCGCGCGCATGGGCGTGCAGCAGGCGCAGCAGGCGCGCAGCCAGTTGCAGGTCAATCTGGCCGGTCGCCAGAGCGCGCAGACCGCGCTCGAACAATCGCTGACCGAACTGGCGGCGACCCGCGAGAACCTGCTGCTGCGCCGCGGCGAGGAAGAGGAGCGCGCCGCCGAACTCAATGAACCGCTGGTCGGGCATGCCGAGCAGGTCGAACAGTCGCGCGCCCAGGTCGAGGTCGCCCGCGAGGCGATGCGCGCCCTGCGCGAAGCCTCGGAAACCGTCGAGCATGCGCTGCGTAGCGCCGTCGAGGCGTCGCGCGCGGCCGAGTTGGCCAAGGATGCCGCGGTCGAGAAGCTGCAGCAGGCGCGTCTCGAATTCGAGAGCCTGCGCGCGCATCGCGAGAGCCTGGACGCGCAGATCGCCGAAACCGGCTTCGAGCGCCAGGCGCTGTTCGACGGACTCGATCCGGACGCCACGCTGCCGAACTGGGAAGAACAGTTGGCGACCACGGTGCGCCGCATCGAACGGCTCGGCGCGATCAATCTGGCGGCGATCCAGGAACTTGAAGAGGCGCAGGCGCGCGAGACCTATCTGGCCGATCAGCACGCCGACCTGCACGGTGCACTGGAGACGCTGGAGGACGCGATCCGCAAGATCGACGTCGAGACCCGCGAACTGTTCCGGCAAACCTTCGACAAGGTCGATACGGTCTTCCGCGACCGTTTCCCGAAGCTGTTTGGCGGCGGCGAGGCGTATCTGGAACTGACCGGCGACAATCTGCTCGAAACCGGCGTGCGCGTGATGGCGCGGCCGCCGGGCAAGCGCAATTCGACGATTCATCTGCTGTCCGGCGGCGAGAAGGCGATGACCGCGGCGGCGCTGCTGCTGGCGCTGTTCCAGCTCAACCCGGCGCCGTTCTGTCTGATGGACGAGGTCGACGCGCCGCTCGACGATGCCAACGTCGGTCGTTTCTGCGAAGTGGTGCGTGAGATGTCGCAGAACGTGCAGTTCATTATCATCACGCACAACAAGATCACGATGGAGCTCGCGCAGCAGCTGCATGGTGTGACGATGCAGGAACCGGGCGTCTCGCGGCTCGTCAGTGTCGATATCGAGCAGGCGGTCGAGCTGACGACGCAAACCGAGACCCAACAGTCAGGAATGGGCACATGAGCGCGTTGCAATGGGCGTTGCTGGTGGTCGGTGCGGTGGCGGTCATCGCCATCTACATCACCAGTCGGCGCGGCGAAAAATTGCCGAAGGACTGGGCGCCGCCGGGTAGTGGCGGCGGCAATGGTCGTGCGCCGAAGTTGCCGGCTGCCGATCAAATGGACATGTTCGAGTCCAAGCGCGAGGGTGAGTTCGACGAATTCGGCGTCGGCAAGCCGCGCAAGCGCATCGAGCCCTTGTTCGGTATGCCGGCGACGGACACCGATGGGATGTCGGCCGACGAGCCGGCCCCGGCGCTCGAAGAAAAGATCGTCCACCTGCTGATCGCCGAGCGCGACGGCGCGGCGATCGCCGGTGCCAAGGTGCATGAAGCGCTGGTCGCGCAAGACCTGCAGTTCGGCGACCGCAAGATCTATCACCGCCTGGCCGGTGGTCTGCCGGTGTTTTCCGTGGCCAGCCTGATCAAGCCGGGCACGCTGGATCCGGCCGAGCAGAACCAGTTGGCGACGCCGGGGCTGACCCTGTTCATGGTTTTGCCCAACGGCACCCAGCCGCAGTCAGCATTGCGCGACATGGTGGCGACGACCCGTGCGTTGGCGGCGGCGCTCAATGCCGAAGTCTTCGATGCCGAACGGCAGGTTTTCACGGCCGAGGCCGAACAGGCGCTGTCGGCCGACGTCGACGCCTGGGCACAGCGCAACGGGCTGTAATGTCGAACATCGCCGGGCTTCGCCATGCGCGTTCCTGAGCCTGACCGAGCCCGCGCCGAGGTTTTGCGGGCCGAGCTTCATGAACACAATCGCCGCTACTACGTGCTCGACGATCCGACGATCTCGGATGCCGAGTACGACGGCCTGCTGCGTGAGCTGCAGGCCCTGGAGACCACGTATCCGGAACTGTTGACGGCGGACTCGCCGACGCAGCGCGTCGGCGGCGAGCCGCTGAAGATGTTCGCGCCGGTCACGCATCGCCAGCCGATGCAGTCGCTGAACAATGCATTCGCCGAAGACGAGCTGCGCGATTTCGACCGCCGCGTGCGCGAAACGCTGGGCGAAGCGTCCGTCGACTACGTCGCCGAGCCCAAGCTCGACGGTTTGGCGGTGTCGCTGATGTACGCCGACGGCGTGTTCGTGCAGGGCGCGACGCGTGGCGACGGCGAAACCGGTGAGGACATCACCGCCAATCTGCGCACGATACGGGCGATTCCGCTGCGCTTGCGGGAGGTGGGAGGCGGGAGGCGGGAGGCGTCGATTCCGGCGCTCGTCGAAGTGCGCGGCGAGGTCTATTTGCCGCACGCCGGCTTCAAGCGCATGAACGACGAAGCCGCCGCGCGCGGCGAAAAGCTCTACGTCAATCCGCGTAACGCCGCCGCCGGCAGCCTGCGCCAGCTCGACCCGCAGATGACGGCGCGCCGGCCCTTGGCGTTCTACGCCTACGCGGTCGGTTACGCCGAAGGCTGGGCGCGCCCTCAGCGTCATGCGCAGGTGCTGGCGCAACTGCGCGATTGGGGGTTGCCGGTTTCCGATCTGGTCGAGACCGTGCAGGGCGCCGACGGCTGCCTGAAGTATTACGCGGCGATGCAGACGCGCCGCACGTCGCTGCCGTTCGATATCGACGGCGTGGTCTACAAGCTCGACGATCTCGACGGGCGCGATGAACTCGGCTCCGTGGCGCGCGCGCCGCGCTGGGCGATCGCGCACAAGTTCGCCGCCGAGGAAGCGGAGACGGTGCTCGAGCACGTCGACTTCCAGGTCGGCCGCACCGGCGCGCTGACGCCGACCGCGCGGCTGCGCACGGTCTTCGTTGGCGGCGCCAACGTCAGCAATGCGACGCTGCACAACATGGACGAGGTGGCGCGCAAGGACGTGCGCATCGGCGATACGGTGATCGTGCGCCGCGCCGGTGACGTGATTCCGGAAGTGAAGGGCGTCGTCCTCGACAAGCGGCCAGCCGGCACGCAGCCGATCCACATGGCGCCGGTCTGTCCGGTCTGTGGCTCGGAGGTGAAAAAGGATCCGGACGGGCCGATCTACCGCTGCGTCGGCCGCCTGGTCTGCAAGGCGCAGCTGCAGCAGTTGCTGCAGCACTTCGTGTCGCGCCGCGCTGCCGACATCGAAGGCGTCGGTGAATCGCTGATCGCCGAGCTCGTCGAGCGCGAGCGCGTCAAGACGCCGGCCGATCTGTACACGCTGGAAGTCGCCGATATCGCGGTGCTGTACAAATCCGCCGAGGTCGCGCCGCAGAAGATCATCGACGCGATCCATGCGCGCCGCCAGCTGTCGTTGACGCGCTTTCTCTACGCGCTCGGCATTCCGCAGGTCGGCGAGACCACGGCCAAGGATCTCGCCAGGCATTTCGGCAGCTTCCAGCGCGTACGCGAGGCGCTGCCAGCGGTATTGACGCTGGTCGACGGCGTCGGCGAGGCGGCGTCCGAGGAAATTCGCTGGTTCTTCGCCGACGACCACAACGTCAAGGCGGTCGACGCGCTGCTGGCGCAGGTATCGATCACTGATGAGCATCCGGTGTCGGCCGACATCGCCGCGCAGTGTTCGGTGGCCTGGCTGCTCGCGCAACAGAAAGTGCGCGGCTTGGGGCCGGTCAAGGCCGAAAAGCTGACGGCCGGCTGCGACAGCGCCGCAGCGCTGCTGGCGCGCATCGACAACGAGCTGGCGCTGGCGCGGGCGCTCGATGAGCGGACCGCGTCGGCCGTGCGCGAGCACTTTGCCGAACCGGCGGCACGCGACGCGCTGCTGGCGCTCGACGCGCAACTGCACGCCTTCGGGCTGCTCGGTGCGTCGGCACCAGTGCATGTCACGGCGCAGGGGCCGCTGAGCGGCAAGACCCTGGTCATCACCGGCACACTGCCGCAGCCGCGCGATGCGATCGCCGCACAGATCGAAGCGGCCGGCGGCAAGGTTTCCGGCTCGGTGTCGAAGAAGACCGACTACGTGGTTGCCGGCGCCGAAGCCGGCTCGAAGCTGGCGAAGGCCGAATCGTTGGGCGTCACGGTCGTCGATTACGACGGACTGCAGACGCTGTTGCAAGGAAGCGGCTGAACGATGAGCGGATTGTCGGTTCGCAGCGGGGTGGCGCTGGCCGCGCAGGCGCCGTTGCTGTCGACCCTGGTGATTGTGGCGCTGGCGCTGGCGACGTCGATTTCGCTGCACTGGTTGGTGCGCTCGCTGCAGGCGGATCGCTACCGCTGGCAACAGCGCATGCGGGTCTGGCTCGGGGTCGAGCGCGGTCAGCGCATCGGCGAGCTGAGCTGGCTGCTGGCGGCGATCGATCTGTTGTTGCTGCCGATCACTGTCTATCTGTTGTTGCACGTCTGGGGACTGCACGACACCGGGCAGGCTTTTCTGCGCGCCTTGTTCACCAGCGGCTTCACGGTGGGCGGGATACGCATCGTCGTCGGCAAACTGCTGTTCGGCGTCGTGCTGTTCGGCATCCTGTTCACGGCGACCCGCTGGCTCAAGCGCAAGCTCGAACTCGACTGGCTGGTGCGTGCCAACGTCGAACCGGCGACGCGTGAGGCGGCGGCGACGCTGTTCGGTTATGTGACCTTCATCGTCGTGGCGCTGATCTGCCTGACGTTTGCCGGTGTCGACCTGAGCAAGCTGGCGATCGTCGCCGGTGCACTGTCGGTCGGCATCGGCTTTGGCCTGCAGAACATCGTCAGCAACTTCGTGTCCGGCATCATCCTGCTGTTCGAGCGGCCGATCCGCAGCGGCGACTACATCAACGTCGGTGGCAGCGAGGGCACGGTGCGGCGCATGCGCATCCGCGCCACGGAAATCGAGACGCCGGATCGCGAAACGCTGATCGTGCCGAATTCGATCCTGCTGTCCGGGCAGGTGCGCAACCGTGACCTGCGCTCACGCTACGGTCGCGTCGTCCTGCCGGTCAGCGTTGCCTATGGCAGCGACCTGCGCCGCGTGCAAAAGATCCTGCTTGATCTGGCGACCCAGCATCCCGGCGTCGTCAGCGCCGGGCAGATCGCCGGCGTCTCCGGTCCCGGCGTCAGTTTCACCAGCTTCGGCGCCAGTTCGCTGGACTTCGAACTGTCCGCGCAGATTCTTGAAGCCTCGCAGAAGGGATCGATCGCCAGTGACCTGCGCTTTGCCATCGATGCGGCGTTCCGGGAGGCCGGCATCGAAATGCCGTATGCGCAAACCGACGTCCATGTCCGCTCGATGCCGGAACCGCCGATCGCGGCACCGTCGCGCGAAGATTAAGACGCGATTAATGCGCGCTCGCTGATGCTGCGCGTATCCGTCTTGCGTGGAAAATCACATGATCAAACCACTCGTCGCCGCAATTTGCCTGGGCGCCGCGGCGCTGCCGCTCGCCAGTCAGGCCGAGGGACCGTACTTCGGTGTGACCGGTCTGTATGCCGACCGTCCTGGATATGATGACGTCGACGGCTCCTGGGGCGGTACAGTCTTCGCCGGCTATCGCTTCTCGCCGTTGCCGCTGTACATCGAGGCCAGTTACATCAATACCGGCGACGCCGATGTCGATCCGGGCTATTACGACAACGAGCGCCTGAAGCTGAACTTCAGCGGCTACACCGTCGGCCTCGGGTACTTCCTGCCGCTGACGACCTACGGGTCCGGCATTTTTGCTCGCGCATCGTATTACGGCGGCGACACCAAACTGAAGACACCGGACGATCCGACGTCGCATAGCCAGAAGCAGTCAACCAGCGGTGCCAGCATCGCGGTCGGTGGCGATTGGAAGTGGACGCCGACGATGGGCCTGCGCTTCGAGTATGAAAACCTGATCGAACCGGATGATTTCGCCAATGACGAGAATATCGGTTTGTGGAAGGTCGGTCTGATCTTCGATTTTCCGACAGTGCAGAGCAGCTCACGCTACTGAGGGCGCCCGTCGCGCTCTGCCGCAGGCTTCGGCTAAGATTGCGTACGTCGCGCTGGGGAGCGCGGCGCGCGATGCTTTGCATCGCGTGACTTCGATCAGGGGAAAACATGCTGAAGCCGTCGATCATGGCGCTCCTTGCGGGCGTCTCGCTGTTGCCGTGCGTGAGTCAGGCCGCCGGTCCTTATTTTGGAGTTTCGGGGACTTATGCCGACCGCTCCGCGTATAGCGATGTCGACTCGGCCTGGGGCGGCAAGGCCGTCGTCGGCTATCGCTTCGCCCCGATTCCGATCTTCCTCGAGGCCAGCTGGATCGATACCGGCAAAGCCGACATCGACGACACCGGCATTGGCGCTACGTTGCGCTTCACCGGCTATACCTTGGGTGCTGGCTATTTCTGGCAAGTGACGCCGACCGGTTCCGGTTTCTGGTTGCGTGGCGCTTACTACGACGGTGACAGCAAGGTTGCCGCGCCCGGCTACGGCTCGATCAAGACCTCAGCCAACGGCGGTAGCGTCGGCCTGGGCGTGCAGTTGAAGTTCAACGACTACGTTGGCCTGCGTTTCGAATACGAGACGCTGTTCGAGACCAAGGACTTTGCCAGCGACGAGGATGTCGACATCGCCAGCATCGGCCTGGTGTTTGAATTCCCCACCAAGCGGTCCGCCGCACCGGCCCGTGCCGCGGCGCCGACATCGTGGCAGACCACGCCGATGGCGGCCCCGGCCACGGCCGCGATGCCGCCGCCTTCACCGCCGCCGCCAGCGGCACCGCTCAAGACGCAGCCGCGCGTGGCCAGTCAGACCGAGCTGGTGATTCCAGCCGGTGAAGTGCCGAGCCAGGGCACGGCGTTCAGCAATCGCGAGGGTGACTGGCGCTTTGTCGAGTACCAAGGCCAGACCGGGTGGGTGTTGATCCGGCCTGCGCGCTGATGGTGGAGGCCCGGCCGTCGCGCGCCGGTCGGGCCCGAGCACATGATCGGCGTGTGCTCAGTACGCTTCGCCGACCTGAAAGTAGAAGCCGACGCTGTCGCGACCGACGCCGAGGTCGAGGCGTACGTTGACGCGTGGCTTGAACATGAAGCGGTAACCGGCGCCGAAGGTCGGCAGGATGTGCGTGCCGAGGTCGGATGGTCGCGACGCCAGCGTGCCGGCACCGGCCCACAGCACCATGCCGTGTCGCCACGCGAGTTGCTGCCGCCATTCGATCTGCGTGCTGAGCGTGTCGCGGTCGCGATAGCGGCCTTCGTAATAGCCGCGCATGCGCTCGTCGCTGCCGAGTGACGACAGTTCGTTCCACGGCACGTCGCCGCTGCGAAAGTCGCCGTACAGCTCGTAGGCGATGATGGTCTTGTCGCTGATCGATACGTACTGCCCGTAGCGCGCGGTCAGCGTGTCGAAATGATCGTCGCTGCCGAGTCCGGGGCGGTAAGCGGCGGCGTCGACGCTGAGCACATGACCGCGCGCCGGGTTCTGCACGAAGTCGCGCGTATCATGGAGCAGGTGCAGGCTGGCGCCGGAGCTGAACACCGATGGGCCGTCGGCCGTGTCATGAATCCGGTTGTTGCTGTCGTCGTGCAGGGCCGTCGCCTGCATTTGCGAGACGCGCCAGCCAACGCCAGCCCACAGCGATGGGGCGATGCGCTGATAGAGCTGCGGCCATAGATCGGCGGACTTCGAGGTGTAGTCCTGATCGTCGTCGTCGCGCCCGGCGGCGTAGCCGATGCCCCAATACTTCGTAGGCTGATTGACGACGCTGCCGTGCACGAACAGGCGCTGCGTGTCGCCGTTGAAGTAGGCGTAGTTGTCGATCTTGGCGCCGAAGGTGCCGGTCACGCTGGCAAAGCCCATCAGCGTCAGCGATGACAGCGGCGTGGCGTCGTCGCCATCGGTGCGGTACAGACCAACCAATGCGACGCCGAGCCCCAAGCTCGTTTCCGGCGTATAGAACGGGCCGGGCAACAGGCCCCAGTCAATGCCGTTGGATGTATCGACCGCCTGATCGTCACCGCCGAGCTTGGCCAGCCAGCCGTCGACGGTGTCGCGGCTCGGTAGCCAGTCGGCATGCGCCGCGGGGGCTGCGAGCGCTGCGCTCAGCGTCAGCGCATGGGCCAACGCACGGCGCGTCATGCGCGCGACTCTGACGGTGTGCGCGCCTGGATCGACAGGGCGTGGATGTCGGTGGTCATCAGCTCGCCGAGCGCCGCGTAGACGGCGCGATGCCGCGCCAGCGGCGCCTGGCCGGCGAAGGCGTCGGTGACAATCTCGACGCGATAATGTCCGCGTCCGCTGCGCGCGCCGGCGTGGCCGGCGTGCAGGTGGCTCTCGTCATCGATCTTGAGCACGTCCGGCGCGAATGCGGCGACCAGCGCGGCCTCGATCCGGGCGATGCGCGCATCGCTCATTTCGGCAGTGTCTTGACGAAGGGATAGACGTCGACGCTCGCGTAGACGCCGGCATGGACATACGGATCGTCCTTGGCCCAGGCGGTGGCCGCTTCCAGCGACTCGAATTCGGCGACGACCAGGCTCCCGGAGAAACCGGCATCGCCCGGGTCGGCGGCGTCGATGCGTGGCCGCGGGCCGGCCAGCACTAGGCGGCCTTCGTCCTGCAGCGCCGTCAGGCGCGCGAGATGTGCCGGCCGCGTCGCGCGACGCTGGGCGAGGCTGTCGAGGGTGTCATGAGCGACGATGGCGTACAGCATGCTTACTCCGGCAGGTAGCGTTTGATGAACGGCAGGTGCCCGAGCATGAAGATCAGCATCAGCACGGTGAAGCCGTACACCTTGAAATTGACCCAGACCGCCTCCGAGAAGTGGAAGGCGATGACGTAATTGAGCACCGCGGAAAAGGCGAAGAACAGCGCCCAGGCGATGTTGATGCGGCGCCAGATCGGGTCCGGCAGTTCGATGGTCTTGTGCCCGAGCCGTTTCATCAGCACGGTGTCGCCGATGAACTGGCTGCCGGCCAGTACCAGCGCGAACACAGCGTAGATCACGGTCGGCTTGAACTTGATGAAGCGTGCGTCATGCACGTAGAGCGTGATACCGCCGAGCACCGCCGCGACCAGTGCCGTGAACAAATGCATCTTGTGGATGCGGTGTTCGCGGAACCAGTACCAGGCGACCAGCGCGAACATCGTGACGATCAGCACTGCGGTCGCAACATAGACGCCGTAGAACTTCCAGGCGACGAAGAAGGCGATGGCGGGGAACAGGTCAATCAGGGTATTCATGCCGATATTGTAGCGTCGCGTGCGGCGCGGACTGCTCGGCATCGGACGCCGAGGCGTACAATATCGCCAACCCCATTCTTGCCGAGACCTGTCGTGGCCGACTGGATCGAGCTGCATCCCGTCAATCCGCAAAAGCGCCTGCTCGCGCAGGTCGTCGAGCGCATCCGCAGCGGCGCGGTCGTCGCGTACCCGACGGACTCCTGCTACGCGCTGGGCTGCCATCTCGACGACAAGGCCGCCGCCGACCGTCTGCGCCGCATTCGCGACTTCGACCGACATCACCAGTTCACGCTGGTCTGCCGCGACCTGTCGGAGATCGCCACCTATGCGCGCGTCGACAACCAGCAGTTCCGCCTGCTCAAGCAGCTGACGCCGGGGCCGTACACCTTCATCCTCGAAGCGACCAAGACGCTGCCGAAGCGCATCGCCCACGAAAAGCGCAAGACCATCGGCATTCGCGTGCCCGAACACGTCGTCGCCCAGGCGCTGCTGGAAACCATCGACGAACCGCTGATCTCGTGCACGCTGCAGTTTCCGGGTGAGGACGAGCCGGTCAACGATCCGGGCGACTGGCGCGAACAACTCGACCGCAGCGTCGACATCGTCATCGACGGCGGTCCCTGCGGCACGGTGCCGACCACCGTGCTCGACCTCAGCGGCGGCAGCATCGAAGTGGTGCGTGAAGGCAAGGGCGACATCGCCGCGCTCGGCCTCTGACGGTTCGCAAACTTGACCGTCGTCATTCGCGGCATCGCGGATGGCATTCAGACTCCCCGCCTCTACAGAACGCTTGGCGTCGCGATGATGTTGCGCTGACAGGCGTCCACGCTAATTCGCTTCGCGTGCCAGGCCCGTCGTGCCGGACATGCGGAGCACTGGGAGTCTGTCATGCTGATCGACAAGCGGGCCTCGCTGTGGCCCGCCATCGCCGTTGCCACGTTCGGCGTCGCGCCGCCAGTGCACGCCGCCACTCCGTCTGCTGCGGCAGCCGAGCTGCCCGAGGTGGTCGTGACGGCAGAAAAGCGGCAGTCGACTGTGCAGCAAACGCCGATTGCCGTTACCGCGTTCGACCAGGACGATCTGCTCAGCCGCGAAATCGGCAGCGCCGCCGATCTCGCGTCCTATGTTCCGGACGTCCATTTCGGCGAAACCTTCGGTCAGCCGAAGATTTCGATACGCGGCATCAGCTACAGCAACCTGTCGACCGGCGGCGAGGCCAGCGTGGCGATGAACGTCGACGGCATCTATGTCTCGCGCCCGGCCGGCCAGCTCGGCAGTTTGTTCGACGTTTCGCGCGTCGAAGTCCTGCGCGGGCCGCAGGGCACGCTGTACGGCCGCAATGCCACCGGCGGCGCGGTCAACGTCGAGACCGGCCGGCCCGGCGATACGCTCGATGGCTATGCGCGCGTCAATTACGGCGCGTACAACGACGTGGCGTTGGAAGGTGCGGTTGGTGGCCCGATAGACGCCGGCAAGACCGTGCTCGTGCGCTTGGCTGGCATGTCCGAGACGCGTGACGGCTATGGCAAGGACTACAGCACCGGCGAGGATGTCGACGACCTCGACACCAAGGGTGTGCGCGGCACGGTGGTTCTGAAGCCGGCCGATGCGCTGACGGTGACGACCATCGCCGAATACAGCCGCGAGCGCGATCACAGCGGCGGGCCGCATTTTCTTGCCGAAGGCGGGCAGTTGTCCGATCCGGGGGCGCTCGGCGACACGCCCTACGGCATCGTCTACGGCGGTCAGGTGACCTACCGCAGCCGCAACACCTACGCCGACCAGCAGCCGTTCTATCACCGCGAGGGTTACGCCTATACCGCCGACGTGCAGTACGACGGACTGGCTGGCGTCAAGCTGCGCTCACTGACGGGCTATCGCAAGCTCGACTGGCAACTGACGGCCGATCTTGACAGCACCAGCTTCCCGTTCAGTTTCATCACTTACGACGAAGCGTCGAAGCAGGTCTCTCAGGAATTCAATGCGTCGGGCAGTTCGGGTGCGCTGGACTGGACGGCCGGCCTGTACTACTTCCACGAGAAGCTCGACGGCGACTATCGCATTCCGGTTTATCTGTCCGCCTACGACGACGTTGGCGAATACTCGCAGGGCTACGCGGCGCGCGGCGGTGCACAGACCACGGCCGCCTACGCGGCATTCGGACAGCTCGACTGGCATCTGGCGACGCGCTTCACGCTGACGCTTGGCCTGCGTTACAGCCACGAGAAGAAGGGCGAGGACGACTACTACGTCGACGCTGCCAATGAAACCCAGTACGCCGACCCCTACGATCCCGATCACCCGCCGTACGCTGCCGATGCGCCGTTCTACCAGTCCAAGCGCTGGGCGGCGCTGACGCCGAAGTTCGGCCTGCGCTATGACGTCGATCGCGACACCATGCTCTACGCATCGGCCTCGGAAGGCTTCAAGGCGGGTTTGTACAACCTCGGCGGCACGACGGTGGCGGCCGGCGCGCCGCTCGATCGGTCGAATCCGGTGGTCAATCCGGAGAAGGTCTGGGCCTACGAGATCGGGCTCAAGGCGATGCCGCTGCATCGCCGGCTGCGGACCAACCTCTCGGCGTTCTACTACGACTACCGGGACTTGCAGGTCTCACAGGTCAGCAATAACACCACGCTGTTCACCAATGCCGCCAAAGCGAAGATCTACGGTCTGGAGTTTGAAGGCGACGTGTTGATCGCCGATCGGTGGTCGGCCTATGGCTCGGCGTCGTGGCTGCACGCGCGCTTCGCCTCGTTCGACAGCCAGGACACCTCGCACCCGTCGCTCGGTGTTCAGGATCTTTCCGGCAACAGCTTGTCGCAGGCGCCGAACGTTTCGGCCCGACTCGGGACGAAATACGCGATGCCGCTCGCGCACGGTACGATCAGCGGCCGGGTGGAAGGGAACTACACCTCGCGCATCTATTTCAGCGAGTTCAATCTGAACTCCGTCAGCCAGTCGGCCTACGCCATGCTCGACACCTATCTGAGCTATCGCGACGACAAGCGCTGGCAGCTCATGGCCTATGTCAAGAACCTCACCGACCGCAAGGCGCTGAATTTCTCGTACATGTCGTCGCCGGCGCAGGGCGATCCGCTGATGGGCTGGTATCTGCCGCCGCGGACCTACGGCTTGCAGTTGCGCTACGACCTGAGCTGATGTCCGCCGGCCGCGTTGCCGGCCAGCGAGCGGGCGGGGCACGCTCCCCGATATAATCGGCGGATGCCCATGGAATTCACTATCGTCCAGAAAATCGCGATCTGGGCTCTGCCGGTCATCTTCGCGATCACCGTGCACGAGGCCGCGCACGGCTATGCGGCGCGCGCGCTCGGCGACCGGACGGCGCAGATGCTCGGCCGCCTGAGCCTGAACCCGATCCGCCACATCGACCCGCTGGGCACGATCATCGTGCCCGGCATACTGCTGATGCTCGGCGGCTTTTTGTTCGGCTGGGCCAAGCCGGTACCGGTCGATTACCGCAACCTCAAGAATCCGCGCCGCGACATGGCCATCGTCGCCGCCGCCGGGCCGCTGTCGAACGCGGCGATGGCGATCGGCTGGGGCCTGCTGCTCAAGGTCGCGCTGGCGATGAATGCCAGCGACGGCATCTGGCTGGGTCTGCGCTATATGTCGGTGGCCGGCATCATCATCAACCTGGTGCTGATGGTGTTGAACCTGATCCCGCTACCGCCGCTCGACGGCGGTCGTGTGCTGACCGGCCTGCTGCCGGCGCGTGCCGCCTTCCAGTTCGCCAAGCTCGAACGCTACGGCATGTTCATCCTGCTCGGCCTGGTGCTGATTCCCGGCCTGCTCAGCGCCATCATGTACTGGCCGCTGCTGATCGCCGAATCGTCCCTTTACTCGCTGCTCGGGTTGAACTCGGGCACCGCCCTGATGACGGGTTCCTAGATGTCCACCAACGCTGCTACCACCGCTTCGACGCCGGCCACGGCGAAGTCCATCGTCCTGTCCGGCATTCAGCCGTCCGGCCGCCTGACGCTCGGCAACTATCTGGGCGCGATCAAGAACTGGGTCACGCTGTCGGATGCCTACGACTGCTATTACATGCTGGTCGACCTGCATGCGATCACCGTGCGCCAGGATCCGCAGGTGCTGCGCGAGCGCTGCTATGAATTCCTGGCGCTGTACATCGCCTGCGGCCTGGACCCGGCGAAGAACACGCTGTTCGTGCAGAGCCACGTGCCGGCGCATGCGCGGCTGTCGTGGATCCTCAACTGCTATACGCAGATGGGCGAGCTGAACCGCATGACGCAGTTCAAGGACAAGAGCGCCAAGCATGCCGACAACATCAACGCTGGCCTGTTCGACTATCCGGTGCTGATGGCGGCCGACATCCTGCTCTATCAGGCGCAGCAGGTGCCGGTCGGTGACGACCAGAAGCAGCACCTCGAGCTGACGCGCGATGTGGCGATGCGCTTCAACAACCTCTACGGCCCGGTGTTCACGGTGCCCGAGCCGATGATTCCGCCGGTGGGCGCGCGCATCATGAGCCTGCAGGAGCCGACCAAGAAGATGTCGAAGTCGGACGATGCCGAGACCAATGCGATCTATCTGCTCGATCCGGTCGACACCATCACGCGCAAGATCAAGCGCGCCGTCACCGACCTCGGCAACGAGATTCGCTACGACATCGCCGAAAAGCCGGGCGTGTCGAACCTGATGTCGATTCTGTCGGCGGCGACCGGCGAGTCGTTCGACGCCATCGTCGAACAATACAACGGCCAGGGCTACGGCAAGTTCAAGCAGGCCTGCGCCGACGCCGTCATCGCCTGCCTGGAGCCGGTGCAGCAGCGTTACCGCGACGTGCGCGACGATGTCGACGGCCTGCGCAAGGTACTGCGCGCCGGTGCCGAAGCCGCGTCGGCGCGCGCGGATGCGACGCTGCTGCGCGTGCACGACGCGCTGGGCTTCATTCCGCAATGACGCCGGGCGGGGCCAAGGTTCGCGTCGACGACGTGCGCCTGATCGCGATCCTCGAAAACGGCGAGCCGGCGTTCTGCTCGGGCGAGATGCCGCCGGCGGCGCGTGACGCGCTCGAAGGGACGGCGGCGCTGTACGAGGCCGACGGTTTTTCGCCGCCGTGGATCGGCTATCTGGCCGAATGCGGCGGCGAGATCGTCGGCAGTTGCGCGTTCGTCGGGCCGCCGCAGGAGCATCGCGTCGAAATCGCGTTTCAGACCTTCGCCGAGCACCAGGGCTGCGGCGTCGCCACCGCCGTCGTGCAGCGCCTGATCGCGCTGGCCGCCGGCCACGACGAAGCACCGGTGCTTTGCGCACAGACGCCGTCGGGCGAAAGCGCCGCGACGCAGGTGCTGCGCAAACAGGGCTTCCGCTTGCGGGACAGCCTGCATCACCCGCAGGATGGCATCGTCTGGTACTGGGAACGGGAAGCGCCGCTGGCATGAGCGAAGAGCTGCCACAGCAGACGGAAGCGGAAGACGGCGATCTGGCGGCGATCGAGGCGGCGCGGCACCCGAAGGTGCACGGCCAGCCGCTCGACAAGCTGCCGGAGGACCTCTACATCCCGCCGGATGCGATGGAGGTGTTCCTCGACGCGTTCGAGGGGCCGCTCGACTTGCTGCTGTACCTGATCCGCAAGCAGAACCTGAACATCCTCGACATTCCGGTTCTGAAGATCACCCAGCAATACATCCAGTACATCGCGCTGATGCGCGAGATGAAGCTGGAGCTGGCCGCCGAATACCTGGTGATGGCGGCGCTGCTGGCGGAGATCAAGTCGCGCATCCTGCTGCCGCGGCCGCCGCCGGAAGAGGCGCAGGAAGAGGGTGATCCGCGCATGGAGCTGGTGCGCCGCCTGCAGGAATACGAGCGCTTCAAGACCGCTGGCGAAAGCATCGAGAAGCTGCCGCGTATCGGCCGCGATCTGTATCTGGCGCAGGCGCGCCCCGAACAGATACAGACCACGGTGCCGCTGCCGATGCCGCATCTGCGTGAGCTGGTGATGGCGTTCCGCGACATTATGGAACGCGTGTCGCTGTACCGGCACCACGAAATCTCGCGCGAGCCGCTGAGTGTGCGCGAGCGGATGACGCACATCCTGTCGCGCATCCAGCAAGGCCCGGCGCAGTTGACCGATCTGGTCGACCCGGAAGAAGGGCGGCTGGGCGTCGTCGTCTGCTTTTTGGCGATCCTCGAAATGGCGCGCTCGGCGATGCTCGACATCGAGCAGACCGGCCCGTTTGCGCCGGTGATGGTGATGAGCGCGCGTCCGCGTCCGGGCGCCATAGAAGATGACGAAGGAGCTTGAGGCGTGAGCGAAGCGCTCGATCCGCAGACCGACCTGGACATGCCGAACACGGCCGATGCGCGCATCGCCGAGCTCGACCGCATTCTCGAAGCGATCCTGCAGGCGTCCGAACAACCGCTGTCGACCGAGCAGTTGCAGCGCATGCTCGGCCATGACCTCGGCGTGACCAAGAAGGACATTCGCGAAGGCCTGGAACGGCTCGCCGAAGACCTGGCCGGCCGTGCCGTCGAACTCAGCGAAGTCGCCAGCGGCTGGCGTATCCAGGTGCGCCGCGATTACGCCGAATGGGTGGCGCGGCTCTACCAGGAAAAGCCGCCGCGTTTGTCGCGCGCGCTGCTCGAAACGCTGGCGCTGATCTGCTACCGCCAGCCGATCACGCGCGGCGAAATCGAGGACGTGCGCGGCGTGGCGATGTCGCCCAACATCATTCGCACCCTGCTCGAACGCGGCTGGATACGCGAGGTCGGCGTCAAGGAAGTGCCGGGCCGGCCGTCGTTGTTCGGCACCACCTCGCAGTTGCTCGACGATCTGAACCTGCGCTCGCTCGACGATCTGCCGACGCTGCCGGAAATCAAGGATTCCGATCAGCTCGAAGCGGCGCTGCAGAAGCTCGGCGGTGCGGACGTGGCGGACGGCGAGCCGAACGACGGCGACCGCGTCGGCGACGCCGAGACGCCGGCGTCGGACGCGGCCGGCGAAGCGGTGCAATCAGCGGAAGCCAATCCGGACGAGCCGATGCCGGCGGAGGCCGGCGATGGCGCGTCCGGAGATGACGCGAGCGACGACACACCGCTCGCCGACGCAGGCGTCGCTGAGGATGCTGAGACGAAGGGCGGATCGGGCACCGAAGCGGAGCCGTCGGCGCCCACAGAAGCAGACGAACAAACCCAACACGATGCCGACGACACGGACGCTGCCGAAGACGGCAATGGCGCCGACGAGGACAAGCCGCCGGCATCGCCCTGAGGTCGGTCGCCACGACGGTGGCCGGCACTCGATGATCGAATCGGAACGTCGGGAGGACGTGCCATGAGTGAACGCATCCAGAAATATTTGGCGACGCTGGGCGTCGCCTCGCGCCGCGAGATCGAGCGCATGATCGACGAGGGCCGCATCATCGTGAACGGCAAGTCGGCGACGCCCGGTCAGCAGGTCGACGCGCGCGATACCGTCAAGATCGACGGCAAGCCGATCGCCATGCAGCGCAAGGCCGAGCCGCCGCGCGTGCTGGTCTACAAGAAGCGCGTCGGCGAGATCGTCACGCGTGATGATCCGGAAGGGCGTCGCACCGTGTTCCGCAAGCTGCCGAAGCTGGCCAGCGGCCGCTGGATTGCCGTCGGCCGCCTCGACATCAACACCTCGGGCCTGCTGTTGTTCACCAATCACGGCGAGTTGGCGCGGCGTCTCACGCATCCGAGTTTCGAGATCCCGCGCACCTACGCCGCACGCGTACTCGGCACCGTCGACGATGCGGTGCTGGCGCGCTGGAAGTCCGGTGTCGAACTCGACGATGGCGTCGCGCGCTTCGAGCGCGTCGAGCAGGGCGGCGAGTCCGGTCTGGCCGGTGAGGAACTCGAAGGCGCCAACCAGTGGTACACCGTCACCGTGCGCGAGGGTCGTAATCGCCTGGTGCGGCGTCTGATCGAGTCGCAGAAGCTGCAGGTCAGCCGCCTGATCCGCGTGCGTTATGGCCCCATCGATCTGGGCCGCGGTATCAAGTCCGGTAGCGCCCGCGAAGCGACGCCGGCCGAGTTGTTGGCGTTGTTCGATGCCACCGGTCTCGACAGCGGCGAGCTGGAGACGGCAGCCGGGCGCCGCAAGCCGGTCCGCCAAGCGGCGGACGTTGCCGGCAAACGTGAAGTGAAGCCCACGTTCGAGCGCAGCAGCCGTCGTACGGCGCGACCGGCAACGGCCAAGCGCGACGAGCGCCAGGACGACGCCCCGCGTCGCGACAAGCCGTCCGCGCCGCGTAATGCCGGGCCGGCACGCAGTGCGGCGCCGAGCGCGCGTCCTTCCGCTCGCCCCGCTGCTCGGCCTGCCGCCCGCCCGTCAACGCGAGCGGCGGCGCCACGCAAGCCACGGCCGAAGCCCACGCGTCGCGGCTGAGTCGGCCGAAGCGCGATGGCAAATCGAGCCTAAGCCCGCACTCGAACGTCTCGGCGTCGCAGCGCCGCGCTACGCTGCTTTCATGGCAAGCGTGGCGCGGCAATGGCGCCGGAACAGGGAGTTCATATGGACGTTCGTCGAGCGGCGGGCTGGATGCGCGTGTGGGGCGTGCTGGGTCTGGTGGGTTTCCTGAGTGCCTGCGGGACGTCCGCGACACCGAAGACCACGGCGTATTCGCAGACCATTCCCAAATGCGCGTCGCCGCTGCCGCCGGAGGCGCAGCAGTTCACGCTGACTGACGACATCCCGCAGGACTTCGACGCGACCGTCGATCCGGCGCCGCAGACGACCATCGCCTTCACGGTCATGCTGCCCGAGCGCTGCGCCGACAACCGCTTTCCGATCGTGCTGCAAAGCCACGGCTTCGGCGGCGCGCGGCAGACCGCGCTGGCCGCCGACGGCACGTTGTATCCGCAGCACGCCGGACTCGACTCCATCGACGAGCTGACCACGGCGCTGCCGTACCACGGCTACATCGTCATCAGCTTCGACGAGCGCGGCCACGGCGAGAGCCAGCCCAAGGATGGCGGCGGTTACACGCGACTGATCGACCCCGCCGCGGAGACGCAGGATGCGCGCGCGATTCTCGACTGGGCCTACGATCACGCCAGCGAGATCCAGGCGCAAACGCAGGACGACACCGGCATCGCCAAGGACGTGCGTGTCGGCACGCTCGGCTACAGCTACGGCGGCGCCTTCCAGTGGCCGCTGGCGGCGCTCGATCCGCGCGTCGACGCCATCGTGCCGATCGCCAGTTGGCACAATCTGCTGTACAGCGTCGCGCCCGGCCATGTGATGAAGCAGTCATGGGCGCAGATTCTCTGCCTGTTCGCGACGATCCCGTCGGATCTCGCCGTGGTCGGTTCGATCAACACACCGTTGGTCGACACCATGTGCAACCAGATCGCGATTCGCAATCCGTTCGCATTCACGATGCGCACGCTCGACGATCTGCTCGACGCCACCTCGCGTGACACGGCGCGGCCGCGACCGATCAGCGCCGACGAGTTCATGACGTTCTTCGGCACGCACGGCTTGAATTACTTCCGCAACCAGCAGGCGGCCGGCGAGCCCTGGGGCTTCGGTGAAAAGCAGGCCAAGCTGCGGCCTGTCCCGGCACTGATCCTGCAGGGCAATCGCGACAACCTGTTCAACATGACTGATGGCTACTGGAACTGGCGCTATCTGCGCGATGCCGGTGGCGACGTGCGCTTCATGACCATGGAGAGTGGCCATCTCAATCCGCTGGCCGGGCAGATCGAAGGCACGATGAATTGCGGCACGGTCAAAGGCGTGAACGCCATCGTTGCGTGGTTCGACGAAAAACTCAAAGGCCACGACACACTCGATTACGACACGCTGCCGCAGGTCTGCATCTCGGTCGCCGATACCGTCGGAGCGCCCGACGTGCCGGCCGCCGCCGTCGAGCTCGACGACGTGCCGGTCGGCTCGCAATCCGGCGACGGCGCGGTGCCGGCGACCCTCGACAGCCTCGACGTGACGGTGCCGGCCACCGCCGCGCAGCCGCAGTTCGTGCCGGTGCTGACGGTGCAGGGCGACGACAAGGTCATCGCCGGCATTCCGCTGATCCGCTCGCTGACCGTGACGCCGGGCGCCGGCGCCGTGCACGACGCGATCGCGCTGGTCGGCGTCGGCATTCGCCGCAACGGCCAGACCCTACTCGTCGACCAGCAGCTCACACCATTTCAGCAAGGCGCATACACCGCGAACGACGACATCAACGAAGGCGATCCCATCCTGCTGCCCGGCGTCGGCGAACGCCTGCGGGACGGCGACGAACTCGGCTTATTGTTCTACGAACAATCGCCACAATACGCCGTCGTCGTCTCCGCCGACGGACTCGCCAATCTTCCCGAGGGCGCCGTCAGCCTGCTGTTCGGCAAGCCGCTGCCGATCCCGATTGCCAGCATCCTCGAACCGCCATTCGACGTTCTCACCAACCCGAACCCGTACTCGGTCACCGCCAGCGGCATCGAACTGCCGGTGATCGTGCCCGGCACCTATCCGCACAGCACGTACACGCAGGGCGAGGGCAGTGATGCGCCAGTGCAATGACCGGCCCGCCGCGAGTGCGCTCATGCGTTGATGGGAGCCTTCAGAAGGAAACTTGATGGCGCTCAGCAAATATACGACGACCACCACGGCTTACATTACCAATGCGATCTTGAGGCCTTCTCTGATTTGCTACATCGCAATCGCCTCTGGGCACTGGGGGATGGCTGCGCTGATAACGGCGCTTTCGTTCTTTGCCATCATCAGATTGCAACTGTTCTCAAACTTGCCACGTTGGCCGCTGGCTGCGAAATTGCAGTTGCTGTTCATTGCGCTGTCGTACGGCGTGGCGGCTTTCGTCGATTTTGGGTACGTGAATAGATACATCCTGTGGGGTCCCGTCATCGTGTTGGGTATTAGCGGGATCGTCTCTTATGCGGCGTTGAAGGCGGCGGAAGATCGAAATCAGATTTGAGCGATATTAGACCGAGTGCGAGGAGTGCTGTGACTGGCAACATTCCGGATAGCACAAGGACGGTGATTGCAAATCGCTTTGCAAGGACATAAGCCATGAAGGCTCCAGCCCGGCTGAGGCTCCTGAGGTTCGTGCTCTACTTTCTGGGCTCGGACTTTTTTTTGTTTCTGTATTTCGCGTTGATTCGAGGCAAGTCCGTAAGTTATGGCCAGGTGGCCATATTATCCATTGCCGGAGCTTTGGTGATAGCGACCGGCGTTACTCTTTTTGCATTCGCGCTTGAATGGCGCGAAAGGCAAGAAGACGCTAAACCTACTCGCCGGTCAGGAAGAATGCCAAGCGCCGAAGAGGAACAGCATTTCAAGCCAAAGCCAGACCCCATCCCAGATTCAGCGTCGGCCCCAACAACGTTGCCCCGTGCTGAAAAATAGAGTGCTAGATCATGTATGTTGCCGATGCTGAAGCAATTAAGATATTGAGCGGATACGATTCTCTGCTGGATGCCAAGTTGATGTCGCTTGGTATTTACGAAGATAAAAACTATGTTTCAGTAAGAATAGTCATCATGGCGAGGCCGAGTTCAAAGTACAGCCGAGTTACGCTGACTTTCAAGGACGTTGTCGATTTCTGCTTCTCGTACGCCAAGGAATATACTTTTGGCAATATCGAGGATCTCAGATTTGAAGTAACTGAGGATGGTGAGTTCTATATCTCCCTTGATCCGGATTTCTCTGAGCCGAACAAATCAACGGGCGATATGGATTACGTAAGATCTAAGAATTTATTTGTGGAGCTTGAAAGCAAATAATCATGGCTCGGTAGGGCGGAATAAATTCCGCCTTCCGCGATCTGCTGAAAACTTGGGCCGGCCGCTGCGTGAAGTCGCGCCGCAGAACTACCCGCCAAGCTTTTCCCATTAACCGCTGATTGCATGGGCGCTGGGGCGGCGTGTGGCGCGAGTCAAGGCAGGACGGCCGCGCAAGTCGGCTAGGCTGAGCCAGGTGAGCTCGTCGGTTGATGGCAATACAATTGTTCGCCAACCGCGCATGCATCCGGCCCGGCTGCCTTTTCGGTTTTAATCGCACCACCCATTTCTCAAATGACGTTCACCCAGCCCCCCAGTCCAAACGAAATCCGCAGGCTCAGCGAAGGTCTGGACAATCAGCCCGAAGGTCAGTGGCCCGATCGTCACTATTCACGGGTCGAGCGTGCCGAGCTGTACAGCTTCCACGCAGCCGGCACGCCGCGCGGTCAGGCTCTGGTCTATGCCGGTGGCGGCTATGTGCAGCTCGTAACGGACAAGGAGGGTGTGGAAGTCGCGCGGTGGCTCAATGATCTGGGGCTGGACGCGCATGTTCTGCTGCATCGCTTGCCCGGCCAGCCTTGCCGCTTGGGCGACGAGGCCGTGCATCCGGCCGACATCGCCCTGCAGGATGGTTTGGCGGCGCTTCGTGTGCTGGCGCTCAGTGAACGCGCTGCGAGCTTGCCGCTGTTGCATGTCGGCATCTCGTCGGGTGGCCACTTGGCCGGGGTGATGGCGTGCCAGGCGCATCCGGCGCCGCTTGCCGTCCGTGGTGCGCTCATGGCGTATGCGCCCTTGAATGCCAATCATCGCCGCTACAAGTCGCCGCCCGGCAAGCCGGACTATCCGCCACCTGAAAAGCAGGCGTTCTACGATGCATGGCCCATCGGCATCACGACCGAACCGCACGGGCTGCCGCCGGTGCCGCTGTTTCTGGCATATGCGCTGCATGATCCGATCGTGCCGGTGGAGCACGCGATGAATCTGCTGCTGGCTGCGCGTGATCATCGGCTGGACGTTGAAGCGCATGTGTGGGCCAGCGCCGAACACGGCTTTGCATTGCGCGCGTTGCAGGGCACGCATGATCAATGGCCGCTGCTGGCCGCGCGGTGGATCGATCGTTGTCTGCACGATGCGACGGTCTGATGGACCGAAAAGTCTGATGATCGACTTTTCGCGGCGCGTGACTTCAGCTCGATTGCTTTCGCCCAGGGGCGAACGCGCTATCGTCGCGCGCTTTTTTGAGCCTGAGGGTGCCTAGAAGCGCTGCCCGCTCACGCCACGACTCTCCGGTCCGAGCAGCCACAGCAGCGTGGCGACGGCGGAGTCCGGCGGTGGGGTTTCTTCGGGCAGTTCGCCGGGGTAGCCCTTCTTGCGTAGAGCGGTGCGCATAGCGCCGGGGTCGTAGGTGTTGAAGCGCAGCTGCGGCTTGGATTTGAGCTCGCTGGCCCACATCTGCGCCATCTGCTCGACGGCGGCCTTGGTGATGCCGTAGGCGCCGCCGAACGGGCGCGGTTCGCGGCCGGGGCGGTCACCGACGAAGACCACCGACGCGTCGTCCGATTTCGTCAGCAGCGGCAGGCAATGCCGCGTCAGCGAAAACGCGGCGGTCAGGTTGACCTGCAGGCTTTCGATCCAGTCCTTGGGCTCGACGTCGTAGAGCGGGCTGAACTGCTTGAAGTGCGCAGCGGCGTGCAACACGCCGTCGAGTCCGCCGAATTCGCGCTCGATGACGGTTGCCAGTTCAAAGTAGTCCGCCCAGCTCGCGCCGGCGAGGTTCATTGGGTAGATCGCCGCGCTGCCGCCGGCGGCGCTGATCTGGTCGTAGACCGCTTCGAGCTTGGCAACGGTGCGGCCGAGCAGGATGACGCTGGCGCCGTGCGCGGCGCAGGCCAGTGCCGTGGCGCGGCCCAGGCCGTCGCCGGCACCGGTGATCAGCAGTCGGCGTCCGCTCAGCAGCGTCGGCGGCGGCGCGTAGCCGTCTGGTGGGGAAATCGGCATCGGATGGTTCAGTGGGTGTGCGCCTGACGCAGCCAGCGTTCAGCGGCGGTGGCGGTCAGCGGCGCGCGGTAGGCGAGGCCCTCGGCATAGTCACCGCCCAAGGCGTCGATCAGCGCGCGCTGTTCGGGGGTGTCGACCGCCGAATGGACGAGCCGCAGCTTCAGGAGCTTGACCAGGTCGACGGTGCGTTCGAGCACGGTGCGCGCCAGCGGATCGCGCGCCGCGCGAACGACCAGTTCCGGCGCCAGGCGGTATTCGTCGAGCGGGTAGTACAGCGCGCCGAGCGCCGAGGCGCCCGGCGCGCCGATGCCGGTGAGGCCGATGCCGATGCCGGCGCCGCGCAGCGCGACGAGCTGCTCGCGCTCGGTATCGCCGGCGCGGATCAGCGCCGCTTCGGTGAATTCGAGCACCAGCGTGTGCCCCGGAAGATCGTGCGAGTGCAGCATGCGCAGCACCAGATCGTCGAAGCTCAGTTCGGTCAGCGCCGCGTCCGGCGGCCGCAGCACGAGCTGTAGATCAGTGGCGCCGTCGCCGCGCCACTGCGCGAGTTTGGCCAGACCCTCGCGCAGCAGCCAGGTGGTGACGCCGTGCACGAGGCCGATGCGTTCCGGCAGATTCAGAAACTCCGCTTCCAGCAGGCGGCCGCGGCGCGGGTGTTCCCAGTACGGCAGCAGGCGCAGGCGGCGTGGCAGGCCATCGTGCAGGGCGAACTGCGGCTGGTAGTCGTCGCCGAGTCCGTCGTTGTACAGCGCGCCGTGCAGCTCGGCGACCAGGCGCGAGGCTTCGGTGCGCGCGTCGTCGAGCGCTGGCTGGTAGACCAGATAATCGCGGCGCGCAGCGACTGCCGCGAACTTCGCGGTCTCGGCATTGCGCAGCAGGGTTTCGGCGTCCGGGCCGTGCGCCGGATAGCAGGCGATGCCGATGCTGGCGCGCAGCGAGAACGCGCTGCGGCCCATGGTGATCGGCACGTCGAGCGCGAGCTGGACGCGGCTGGCGTGATGGCGTGCGCTGGCTTCGTCCGGCGCCTGACCGAGGACGATGCCGAAGCTGTCGTGGCCGAAGTGCGCGAGCACGTCATCGGCGCCGACGACGCTGCGCAGCCGCTCGCCGAGCTGGCCGAGGTACTGGGCGGTCTTGGCGTCGTCGCCGCGCTGCGCGATCTCGTGATAGTGCTCGGTGCTGAGCACCAGCACGGCAAAGTTGGCGAGCCGTTCGGGGCGATTGATGTTGCGATTGATCGCGGCGAGCAAGGCGTGCCGGTTCGGCAGGCCGGTGTCCTGGCCGGCGACCGGCTGACGGCTCAGTTCGTATTGCAGGCGGTTGGCTTCATCGCGCAGCTCGCGTGTCTCGTCCAGCACCATGGCGCCGGCCTGGTACGACATGACGCTGCCGATGTACTGGCCCCAGACCAGAAAGATCAGCGGCATCAGGTCCAGTGCCCACAGCGCCGGGTTGGACTGTTGCACGCTGAGCAGGCCTGCCCAGCTGTAGTTGCCCAGCTCGTACTGACAGCTCAAAAGGGTGGCCGCGCTGATCGCCAGCGCTGCGACCAGCAGGCCGAACCACGCGTAGCGATTGGCACGGCCGCGCAACAGCCGGGCCATCGTATCCAGGCTTTGCAGACCGCCTCTTGTCGGTGAACGCCACGCCATTTCCCCGGATCTCCCCCCTGCGTCGAGCGCGTTGTTGTGAACCTACAGCCAGTCCGCGATCTGCTGCGGACTTTCGGCGATACGATCGGCGCCCCATTCGTCGATCGGTTCGTCGGCACCAAGGTAACCCCAATCGGCGGCGATGGTGTGCATGCCGGCGGCGCGGCCGGCCGTGATGTCGCGCTTGTCGTCGCCGACGTACCAGCAATCGTGGCCGGCCACCGCGAGCCGCTCGCAGGCATGCAGCAGGGCGTCCGGCGCCGGTTTGGCGCGCGCCACCTCATCGGCGCTGATCGACACCGCGCTGCGCGCCGTCAGCTGCAGGCCGTCGAGCAGTGGACCGGTCAGTGCCGACGGTTTGTTGGTGACGATGCCCCAGCGCGCGCCGCGCGCGCCGATCGCCGCGAGCAGTGCCTCCATGCCGTCGAACAGGCGTGACTCGCGCGTGAGATTGTCGCGGTAACGGTCGAGGAACTGCGCGCGCAGCGCCGGGAATTCGGGGTCGTCCATCGTGATGCCCAGCGCCTTGCCGAGCAGACCGCGCGCACCGGCCGAGGCGACCGGCCGGTAATCAGCCAGCGGCAGCGGCGGCAGGCCGCGTTCGGCGCGAATCAGATTGGCGGCGTGCCCGAGATCGGGCGCGGTGTCGACGAGGGTGCCATCGAGATCGAAAAGAACGACCTTCGGAGTCGGAAGCTTCATCAAGAGGGGCGCCGTCAGGCCGGGCGACGGCAGTGCATGAAATAATTGACGCTTATATCGTCCGACAGCCGCGCCGACTTGAGCACCGGGTTGTAGCGCAGGCCGCGCAGGCCGATCGGTTCGAGGCCGGCACGGCGCGCCCAGGCGTGCAGTTCGGACGGGCGGATGAATTTTTCGTATTCGTGCGTGCCGCGCTCGACGAGGCCGGTCAGATACTCGGCACCGACGATGGCCAGCATGAACGCTTTCGGGTTGCGGTTGATGGTCGAGAAGATCACGGTGCCGCCGGGGCGGACCAGCGTCGCGCAGGCGGCGATCACCGACGCCGGGTCCGGCACGTGTTCCAGCATCTCCATGCAGCAGACCACGTCGTAGTGCCCGGCCTGCTCGGCGGCCAGGGTTTCGACGGCGATCTGCCGGTAGTCCGGCTGCAGGCCCGATTCGAGCGCGTGCAGCTTGGCCACTTCGATGAGTTCCGGCGCCATGTCGATACCGGTGACCTCGGCGCCCTTGGCGGTCAGCGCCTCGCTGAGCAGGCCACCGCCGCAGCCGACATCGAGCGCGCGCTTGCCGCCGAGGCCGCCAGCGCATTGCTCGACATAGCGCACGCGCGGCGGGTTGATCTGGTGCAGTGTCGCCATCTCGCCGTTGACGTCCCACCAGCGCGAGGCGAGGCGGCCGAAGTTGGCGATTTCGCGGGCGTCGACGTTGGCGCCTTCGGATGCGGGGTGGGTCATGCCGTGGCTCCCGGGCGGATTTTGTTGCGCCATTCGCCGGCGCGCGCGATCGCAGCATCAACGTCGAGCGTGGTCAGGGCGCCGTCGCGCAGCAAGGGCTTGCCGGCGACGAAGACGTCGCTGATCTGATCGCGGCTGGCGGCGTAGACCAGCTGCGACAACACGTTGTAAATCGGTTGGGTGGCGGCGGCCGACAGGTCGACGGCGATGCAGTCGGCCGACTTGCCGACCACCAGCGAGCCGATTTCGCTGTCGAGGTTCAGCGCCCGCGCGCCGGCCAGCGTCGCCGCGTGCAGGGCGGCCGGCGCCGACAGCGCGCCGGCGTCGCTGGCGACGGCCTTGGCCAGCAGCGCCGCGGTGCGCAGCTCGCCGAGCATGTCGAGATCGTTGTTGCTCGACGCGCCGTCGGTGCCGATGCCGACGTTGACGCCGGCCCGCTGCAGCTTGCCGACCGGGCAAAAGCCGCTGGCGAGCTTGAGGTTGGATTCGGGGCAGTGGGCGATGTGCACGCCGTACTGCGCCGCCTCGGCGATCTCGTCGTCGGTCAGCTGCGTCATGTGCACGGCGATGAAGTCGGGGCCCAGCAGTTCAAGCTCACGCAGCCGCGTCCAGGGCCGCTTGCCGCCGGCGCCGGTTTCGACCTCGTGCGCGGTCTCGTGCACGTGCATGTGAATGCCGATGCCGAGCTCGTTGGCGTATTCGCGGATCTTGCGCAGCGGCGCGTCCGAGACCGTGTACGGTGCGTGCGGGGCGAAGATCGTGCGGATCAGCGGCTCGCCGCGCAGTTGGTCGTGCAACTCCAGGCCCTTGTGGATGTACTCGTCGGGGCCGGCGCCCCACGGCGTCGGGAAATCGAAGACGACCAGGCCGACGGTGGCGCGCAGGCCGGCTTCGCGCGCCACGTTCACGGTGGCTTCCGGGAACATGTACATGTCGTTCACGCAGGTCGTGCCGCTGCGAATCATCTCGGCGAAGGCCAGGCGCACGCCGTCCTCGCAGAATGGCAGGCTCAGGTGCGCGCCCTCGGCCGGCCAGATGTGGTTCTGCAGCCACTCCATCAGCGGCAGGTCGTCGGCGATGCCGCGCAGCAGGCTCATCGCCGCATGCGTGTGCAGATTGACGAGGCCCGGCATCAGCGCGTGGGTCGGCAGCTCGACGGTCTGCCGCGGCGCGTAGCGCATCTGCGCCTCGGCGCGCGGTAGCACGGCGACGATACGGCCGGCGTCAACGACCAGCGCATGGTCGTCGAGGACCACGCCTGACGGTTCGATCGGTACGAGCCAGCGGGGGGCGAGCAGCAGGTCGACGGTCTGCATGAAGGTTCTTGAGGAAGGCGCGGGTAGAATGATGACCCGCGAAGTTTAAACGAGGCGCTACGCTCCGCTGCCATGTCCGCTGCCAGTCCTTCCGCCGCCGATGCCGGCGTTCACGCCGACGCCGTCCAGCCCATCGTCTGGGAACGCACGCATTTGCGCCTGCTCGACCAGCGCGTGCTGCCGACCGACGTGCGCTATCTCGATTGCCGCACGGCCGACGACGTCGCCGCCGCGATCCATGGCATGGCGGTACGTGGCGCGCCGGCGATCGGCATCGCCGCCGCCTATGGCTTGGTGCTGGCGCTGCGTGCCGATCCGGGCGCGATGGACGCCGCGTTCGCGACGCTGGCCGCGTCGCGGCCGACCGCCGTCAACCTGCGCTGGGCGCTCGAACGCATGCGCCGCCTGTGGACGCAGGGCGCCGATGTCGACGCGCTCGAGGCCGAGGCGGTGGCGATCCACGAAGAAGACCTCGCACAGAACCTGCGCATGGGCGAGCTCGGCGCGGCGCTGATCGCGCCCGGCGCGCGGCTGGTCACCCACTGCAACACCGGCGCGCTGGCGACCGGCGGCCACGGCACCGCGCTGGGCGTGATCCGCACCGCGCACGCGCAGGGCAAGGTGGCGATGGTCTACAACGGCGAGACGCGGCCCTGGTTGCAGGGGGCGCGGCTGACGGCCTGGGAGCTGCAGCAGGAGGGCATTCCCGCGCGTTTGGTCGCCGACGGCGCCGTCGCCCATCTGATGACCCGCGAGAAGATCGACTGGGTCATCGTCGGCGCCGACCGCATCGCCGCCAATGGCGACACCGCCAACAAGATCGGCACCTATGCACTGGCCGTCGCCGCGCGCCGCCACGGCGTCAGGTTCATGGTCGTCGCGCCCAGCGGCACCTTCGACCTCGATTGCCCGGACGGCTCGCAGATCCCGATCGAGGAGCGCACCGCCACCGAGCTGACCGAGTTCCGCGGTCAGGCGGTCGCGCCGGCCGGTTACGACGCGTTCAACCCGGTTTTCGACGTGACCCCGGCGGAGCTGATCGACGCCATCGTCTGCGAGCGCGGCGTCATCGAAAATCCGACGCCCGAGGCGGTCCGCGCGCTGCTTGCCTGAGCGCGAAAAGTCAAGTCCTTCTGGGTGCCTGAAAAACGGCGCCAAGCCCGTGTTCGTGTTACAATTTCGCGTCTGAACAAGCGCCGTGCAGAGCGCCCTTGCGGCGGTCGTTTTTCCGCCGCGCTTTCGATACCGAAAACCCATGATGCGGCTCCGTGAAAACGGGGCAGTCGCCCGAACCGTAATCCGAGTTCCATGACCGATTTCGCCAAGGAAATTCTCAGCGTCAATCTCGAAGACGAGATGAAGCGCTCGTACCTCGACTATGCGATGAGCGTGATCGTCGGCCGCGCGCTGCCGGACGCGCGCGACGGCCTCAAGCCCGTCCATCGTCGCGTCCTGTACGCGATGAAGGAGATGGGCAACGACTACAACAAGCCCTACAAGAAGTCGGCGCGTATCGTCGGTGACGTCATCGGTAAGTACCATCCGCACGGCGACAGCGCCGTCTACGACACGATGGTGCGCATGGCGCAGGACTTCTCGATGCGCTACATGCTCGTCGACGGTCAGGGCAACTTCGGTTCGGTCGACGGCGACATGCCGGCGGCCATGCGTTACACCGAGGTCCGCATGTCCAAGCTCGCGCACGAGCTGCTGGCGGACATCGACAAGGACACGGTCGACTTCCAGCCCAACTACGACGGCTCCGAGTCCGAACCGTCCGTGCTGCCGACCAAGATTCCGCATCTGCTCGTCAACGGCGCCGCCGGTATCGCGGTCGGCATGGCGACCAATATCCCGCCGCACAACCTCGGCGAAGTCATCGACGGCTGCGTCGCGCTGATCGACAAGCCGGAGATCGAGCTGCCGGAGCTGATGGAACACGTGCCGGCACCGGATTTCCCGACCGCTGGCCTGCTGCTCGATGCCGCCGGCCTGGTCGAGGCCTACGGCACGGGGCGTGGCCGCGTGGTGGTGCGTGCGCGTACGCACTTTGAAGACATCGGTCACGACAAGCAGGCGATCATCGTCACCGAGCTGCCGTATCAGGTGAACAAGGCGCGCCTGCTCGAAAAGATCGCCGAGCTGGTCAAGGACAAGAAGATCGAGGGCATCACCGAGCTGCGCGACGAGTCCGACAAGCGCGGCATGCGCATGGTCATCGAGCTGCGCCGCAACGAGAACGCCGACGTTGTGCTCAACAACCTGTTCCGGCAGACGCAGTTGCAGGACAGCTTCAACTTCAACATGGTCGCGCTCGACAACGGTCAGCCGCGCCTGCTGAATCTCAAGCAACTGCTGGAAATCTTCGTCCGCCACCGCCGTGAGGTGGTGACGCGGCGTACGCGCTACCTGCTGCGCAAGGCGCGCGAGCGCGCGCATGTCTTGGAAGGCTTGTCGGTGGCGCTGGCCAACATCGACGAGATCATCGCGCTGATCCGTCACTCGCCGTCGCCGGCCGAGGCGCGCGCCGGACTGATGTCGCGACTGTGGAATCCGGGCCCGGTGACGGCGATGCTGGAGCGTGCCAGTTCCAATGCCTCGCGGCCGCTCGAACTCGGCGCCGAATTCGGCATCGTCGATGGCGGTTACCGGCTGTCCGAAGCGCAGGCCCAGGCGATCCTCGACCTGCGCCTGCATCGCCTGACCGGCCTCGAGCAGGACAAGATCCACGCCGAGTTCCAGGAACTGCTGACGGCAATCCTCGATTACCTCGACATCCTCGGCTCCGAGGAGCGCCTGCTTAGCGTGATTCGCGGCGAGCTGCTGGAGATCAAGGAGCAGTACGGCGACAAGCGCCGCACCGAGATCACCGATGCGGCGCTGAACATCGCCCACGAAGATCTGATCGCGCCGCGCGACATGGTCGTGACGCTGTCGCACGAGGGTTACGTCAAGGCGGTGGCGCTCGACGAGTACCAGGCGCAGAAGCGCGGCGGCCGTGGCCGCATCGCGGCGACGACCAAGGAAGCCGACTTCGTCGACCGCCTGTGGGTCGCGCACTCGCATGACACGCTGCTGTGCTTCTCCAGTCTCGGCAAGTGCTACAAGCTGCGCGTGTTCGAGCTGCCGTCCGGTTCGCGCGGCTCGCGCGGCAAGCCGTTCAACAACATGCTGCCGCTGGAAGCCGGTGAGAAGATCAATGCGGTGCTGGCGATCAAGTCGTTCGATGACGCTCCAGTGGATGCGGAGCACCCGCACCGAAAGACTTACGTGTTCATGGCGACACGCCGCGGCACCGTCAAGAAGACCGAGCTGAGCGCGTTCCAGAACGTGCGCAGCAACGGCATCATCGCCGTCGACCTGCGCGTTGATGACGAACTGGTCGGCGTGGCGCTGACCAGCGGCGAGGACGACATCATCCTGATCTCCGACGCCGGCCGTGCGATCCGCTTCAACGAGGCCGACGTGCGCGGCATGGGCCGCGGTGCCACCGGCGTGCGCGGCATGCGTCTGCTCAAGACCTTCTCGTCGTCCGAGGAGGACGCTGAGGATGCGGCCGACGCCGGCGACGACGCCGACGAGTCGGGCGAGGCGCTCGACAGCGCCCGCGTGATCTCGCTGATCGTGGCCAAGGAAGGTGACATCCTGACGGTGTCCGAATTCGGTTACGGCAAGCGCACGCCGGTCGAGCAGTTCCCGCTGCGCGGTCGTGGCGGCCAGGGCGTGATCGGCCAGGCGCTGTCCGACAAGACCGGCCGCCTGATCGGCGCCGTGACCGTCGACGACAGTCATGAGGTCATGCTGATCTCCGAATTCGGCGTGCTGATCCGCTTTAAGACCACCGACGTGCGCACGATGAGCCGCAACACTCAGGGTGTGCGCCTGATGCGCCCGCAGGATGGCGATCGTCTGGTCGGTGCCGACCGCTTCCTGGTCGAGGACGACGATGAACTGGTCGCCGAGGCGGCCGTCGCCGCGGGCGCCGACCCGTCGGTGCTCGGCGCAGATGACGGCGACGACGTCGAGGACGATACGGACGCGCCGGCCGACGGCAGCGACGAGTAGGCCGCGCGCCGGGTCGGATCGTTCGATCTGATCGCTTGCGACGCAAAAGCCCGGCCCCGCGTGAGCGAGGCCGGGCTTTTTATTTCCATGCCGCAGCGGGCTTCAGCGGCGCTGGCCGCTCATGCTGGCGCCGGCCTGCGGGCTGAAGCGCAGGTGCGATCGGGTCGAGCTCAGCGAAATCAGTGTGACGGCGATGAAGGCGATCGAAAAGTCGATCAACTGCGGGTGTTCGTGGTGCTGCCCGGCCATCGCCAGCTTCAGCGTCAGCGCGCCGCTGCAGACGCCGAACGACAGCATCAGTTGCTGCAATGTCGTGTAAAGGCTGCTGGCGGCGCTGGTGCGCGAGGCCGGGATATCGTCGTAGGCGATGGTGTTGTATGCCGCGAACTGCAGCGACATGAAGGCGCCGCAGCAGACCAACAACGCGAACATCAGCGCCGGTGGCCAGCCCGGGCGGAAGAATGCGCAGACCGCATAGCCGAGGCTGGCGAGAACGCCATTGACGATCAGGCAGCGCCGAAAGCCGAAGCGGCGCAGCAGGCGCGGCGTCAGGATGCGCATCACCAGCGCCCCGCAGGCCGTGGCCATGACCAGGCGGCCGGCCTTGTCGGCCGGATAGCCGAAGCCGAGCTGGAACATTAGTGGCAACAGGAACGGTTGAGCGCCCTGCGTGATGCGCATCAGCGAACCGCCGATCACCGACAGGCGAAAGGTTTCGATGCGCAGCAACGACAGATCCAGCAGCGGATTGTCTCGGTGTCTGGCGTGCCAGAGGTAGGCGAGGCCAGCCAGCAAGCCGACCAACAGCAGCGCGGCGGCGCGCATCAGCTCGCCGCTGCCGCCGCTGCCGCCGATGCCTTCGAGGCCGAACAGCAGGCAGCCGAGCGATACCGCGCAGAGCACAAAGCCGCGCAGGTCGAACGGCGCCGGTGCCGATTCCGACGCGATGTATGGAATGTAGCGGCGTACCAGCACGAAGCCGACGATGCCGATCGGCACATTGATATAGAAGATCCAGCGCCAGTCGAGATGGCTGACGATCAGGCCGCCGACCGGCGGGCCGAGCAGCGGTCCCATGAACGCCGGCACCAGTGTCCACGCCATGGCCGATACCAAGTGATGGCGGTCGACGGCGCGCAGCAGGATCAGCCGCGCGAGCGGCGTCATCATCGCGCCGCCGAGGCCTTGCAGGACGCGCGCCGCCACCATTTGCGGCAGGTTATTGGCCAGCGAGCAAATCACGGATGCCGCAGTGAACAGCACGATCGAGGCGGCGAACACGCGGCGCAGGCCGTAGCGGTCGGCGATCGCGCCGCTGGCCGGAATCAGTGCGGCCAGCATCAACAGATACACCGTCATGACGATGCTCATGTCCGGCGCGTGCACGCCGAAGTCGCGCGCCATGGCCGGCAGCGCGGTGGCGAGCACCGTGGCGTCGAGCTGCTCCATGAAGATCGCGCAGGCGAGGATCAGGGCGATGACGCGGTAATCGCGCGCGGCGGGTGCGGCGGTGGCGCTGTTGGTCGGCAAGGTGACTCGGTGGCGGCGGCCGGCGAGCGGATGAAGTCGCCGGCGCGATGGGCGCGGATTATTCCGCTTCGGTGTCGGGGCGGCAAGTGAGCCGGCTGCAAACGGGTCTGGCAGCTGACATTTTCTTTATCGCATACAAGTTCTTGGCTATATTTCTTTGCTCACATATTTTCTAACAGGTCATGTTAGGTTAAACTGTGCCGCATGAATTTCAGTGTCCATTTCGACGACGAGACGGTCGACCGTCTGAATCAGGCGGCGGCGCGCGTCGGCCTGACGCGCAATCGCGTGATCACGCTCGCCGTGCAGGACTGGCTGGCACGCAATGAAGAGAAGGACTGGCCGGCGCTGCTGAAGCGTCATTTCAGCAATCCGGCGCCGGAGCTGGCCGAGGATACGCTGGACTTCCAGGCCTGGCGCGATGCGATGCCGGACGGCGGGCCGGTGCGCTGGTGAAGTACCTGCTCGATGCCGATGTCGTGGCCGCGGCAGTGAAGGGGCGGCTGGCGGTGGTGCTGGAGCTGCAGGCGCTCAAGCCCGGTGATGTCGCGGTGTCGGTGCTCAGCCAGGTCGAGGCGGAAACCGCGCTGCGGCTGCAGCCGACCGCGCAGGCGCGCTACGGCAGGTTGTTGAAGGAGTTCTTTGCGGCGGTGCCGTGCCTGGAGTTCGGCGCCGCCGAGGCGCAGCAGGCGGTGGTGATCGGCGCGTATCTGCGCGCCGCTGGCGAGACCCTCGCGCCGGTCGATTTGTGGATTGCGGCAACGGCGGTGGCGCGGCGGCTGACGCTGGTGACGGATCGGACATCGGCATTCGCACCGGTGCCGAATCTCGACGTCGAGAAGTGGGTGTAGCCGCAAGCCAGTGTGCGTCGCTGGCTTGCGGCTACACGACCGGCCACGGAAGGGCCGGACCGGGAGCAGTGGGGAAGGTCGTGACGCCAGGGATTGGCGCTACGGAGTTCCAGTCAAAGCAAACAACGCTCGATGCGAGCGAGAGGAATGAAGATGAAGCGAGTCGTCAATTTCAGCGCCGGACCGGCTACGTTGCCGCTTGAAGTCCTGCAGCAGGTGCAGGCCGAGCTGCTCGACTGGCAGGGCTCGGGCATGTCGGTGATGGAAATGTCGCATCGCGGCAAGGAATTCATGAGCATCGCCGCTGCCGCCGAAGCCGATCTGCGCGAAGTCGCCGGCATTCCGGCGAACTACAAGGTGCTGTTCCTGCAGGGCGGCGCCACCGGCCAGTTCTCGTTCATTCCGATGAACCTGCTGCGCGGCAAGACTGGCGTCGACTTCGTGCTGACCGGTGACTGGGGCAAGAAGGCGGCCAAGGAAGCGGCGCGCCACGCCACGGTCAACGTCGCCGCGACCAGCGCCGATGCCAAGTTCACACAGGTGCCGGATCGCGCGAGCTGGAAGCTCGACCCGAATGCGGCCTATGTGCACGTGACGTCGAACGAGACCATCCACGGCGTCGAGTTCGCCGCCGATCCGGATACGGGTGCGGTGCCGCTGGTTGCCGACATGTCGTCGAACATCCTGTCGCGCCCGTTCGACGTGTCCAAGTACGGTCTGATTTATGCCGGTGCGCAGAAGAACATTGGCCCGGCCGGCTTGACCATCGTCGTCGTCCGCGACGATCTGATCGGGCAGGCGGCGCCGCTGACGCCGGGCATCTTCGACTACCAGCAGATGGCCGACAGCGAGTCGATGCTGAACACGCCGCCGTGCTTTGCCTGGTACGTCTCGGGCCTGGTCTTCAAGTGGATCAAGGCCAACGGCGGTCTGGCCGGCGTCGGTGAGCGCAACGCGGCCAAGGCCAAGCTGCTCTACGACTACATCGACAGCCAGGACTTCTATCGCAACCCGGTCGCCAAGGCGGACCGCTCGCGCATGAATGTGCCGTTCACGTTGGCCAATGCCGAACTCGACGCCGAGTTCCTGAAGGGCGCCAAGGCGGCGGACCTCGATGGTCTCAAGGGTCATCGCTCGGTCGGCGGCATGCGTGCGTCGATCTACAACGCGATGCCGATCGAGGGTGTGCAGCAGCTCGTCGACTACATGAAGGAATTCGCCCGGACGCGCGCCTGACGCCGCGCATCCCGTGAGGCGAGAGGCGCGAGGGGTGAGGCGTAAAAGCCCCTCCGCCGTTTCGCCTCGCGCTTCCCTCCTCACGCCTTACGAATAAAACGCCATGTTCAAGATTCAGACTCTCAACAACATCTCCGTCAACGGCCTCGAGCGGCTGCCGCGCGACCGTTTCGAAATCGCCTCCGAGATGGCCAAGCCCGATGCGATCCTCGTGCGCTCGGCCGACATGCACAAGCTCGACATCCCGACGTCGGTCAAGGCCATCGGCCGCGCCGGTGCCGGGACCAACAACATTCCGATCGCGGCGATGAGCAAGCGCGGCGTGCCGGTGTTCAATGCGCCGGGTGCCAATGCCAACGCCGTCAAGGAGCTGGTGCTGTCGGCGATGCTGCTGACCGCGCGCAACATTCCGGCGGCGCTGGACTTCGTCAAGAAGCTCGACGGCGACGACAAGGCGATGCACGAAGCTGTTGAAGCCGGCAAGAAGAAGTTCGTCGGCTTCGAGCTGCCGAGCCGTACGCTCGGCGTCATCGGCCTCGGCGCGATCGGCGTCAAGGTTGCCAATGCCGCGCTCGAGCTCGGCATGGAAGTCTGGGGCTACGACCCGGCGATGACGGTGCAGAACGCCTGGCAGCTGAATTCCGGCGTGCGCCAGGCGCTGTCGGTGGACGATCTGCTGTCGAAGTCGCAGTTCGTGTCCTTGCACGTGCCCTTGCTCGATGCCACGCGCGGTCTGATCAACGCCGATCGCATCAAGCTGATGAAGAAGCAGGCGGTGGTGCTGAACTTCGCGCGCGCGCCGATCGTCGACGAGCAGGCGGTGATCGAGGCGCTCGACGCCGGCCGCATGCATGCCTATGCCTGCGACTTTCCGTCGACCGCGCTGCAGGGCCACCCGCGCGTATTGGCGACGCCGCACCTGGGTGCGTCGACCAGCGAAGCCGAAGACAACTGCGCGGTGATGGTCGCCGACCAGATTCGCGAGTTCCTCGAACTCGGCACGATTCGCAATTCGGTCAACTTCCCGGAAGCGCAGCTGCCGATGCTGCCGGGCGCCACGCGTCTGTGTATCGTCAACCAGAACGTGCCGAACATGGTCGGCCAGATCTCGACGGCGCTGGCCAAGCGCGGTCTCAACATCGCCGACCTGCTCAACAAGTCGCGCGGCGATCTGGCCTACACCATTGTCGACGTCGATGGTGGCGATACCGGCGAGGCGGCGCAGGAGATCGAAGCGATCCCCGGCGTGCTGGCGACGCGCGTCATCGCCGGTCGTTGAACTGGGCGGGCCGGCGCCTGCGGCGCCGGCCTCGTCAAAACACGCACAGGGCCGCGGATAACCGTTAAAATCCGCGGCCTTTTGCTTTTCCGGCGATCCGATTTCCCCCTTCGTTGACGAGATCCTTCATGGCGGTGCCGCAGACCCTGGCCGAAGCGCGTTCGCAGATCGACGCGATCGACGAGCAGCTTCAGACGCTCATTTCACAGCGTGCGCGCATCGCGCAGGCGGTGGCCCTGATCAAGCAGAAGATGGGCGATACCGGCGATCATTACCGCCCGTCGCGCGAGGCGCAGGTGCTGCGTCGTGCGATGGAACGCAATCAGGGGCCGGACGGTGGCCCGCTGGCCGACGAGACCATCGCGCGTCTGATGCGCGAGATCATGTCGGTGTGTCTGTCGCTCGAATCGCCGTTGACGGTGGCCTATCTCGGCCCCGAGGGCACGTACACGCAGGCCGCGGTGCAGAAGCATTTCGGCGACAGCGTGACGGCGCGGCCGACGCGCGCCATCGACGAAATCTTTCGCGACGTCGAGACCGGCGCTGCCGACTACGGCGTGGTGCCGATCGCCAATTCGATCGGCGGCCTGGTCAGCAGCACGCTCGACGAGTTGGTGCACACCAAGCTGCACATCTGCGGTGAGGTGGCGCTGCCGATTCATCATCAACTGCTGTCGACGCAGAGCGCGCTCGACGGTATTCGCAAGGTTTACTCGCACGCACAGTCGTTCGCGCAGTGCCGCAAGTGGTTGGACGCGCGGCTGCCGAATGCCGAGCGCGAAGTCGTCGCAAGCAATGGCGAGGCGGCGCGCCGCGCGGCGGCCGAAGGCGACGGCGTAGCGGCGATCGCATCGCTGCAGGCCGGCAAGTTCAATGCGCTGAACATTCTGGCGTCGAACGTCGAGGACGATCCGAGCAACACCACGCGCTTCCTGGTGCTCGGCAAGCAGGAGCCGGGCGCCAGCGGCGACGACATCACGTCGATCGTGATGACCGCGCATCGCAACCAGCCGGGCGCGTTGTTCAAGCTGTTGCAGCCGTTCGCCGAGGCCGGGCTCGATCTGACGCGGCTGGAATCGCGGCAGGTGCGCGACTCGGTTGTCACCGATTACTACTTCTTCATTGATTTCGCCGGGCACGCCACCGACGAGAAGGTCCGCAACGTGCTCGAAACCGTGCGTTCGTCGGCGGCCTTCTTCAAGGTGCTCGGTTCTTATCCGCGCGCCGTGATGTGAGGCCGCCGGGATTTTTCGAACATGACCATTCCGACTATGACTGACAAGACTCTCAAGTACGCCGCCGGCGGTGTCATGAGCCTGGAGGCGTATTCGCCGGGCATGCCGATCGACGAACTGCAGCGCCGCCTCGGCGTGTCGAACGCGATCAAGCTGGCGTCCAACGAAAATCCGCTGGGCATGAGCGACAAGGTCAAGGCGGCCATCGCCGCCGCCGTGGCGCGCGACAACCTGGCGCTGTATCCGGACGGCAGTGGCCATCGCCTGAAGGCCAAGATCGCTGCGATGCACGACATCGCGCTCGATCGCATCACGCTCGGCAACGGCTCGAACGACATCATCGAACTGCTCGGCCGCGTGTTCACCGGCCCGGGCCGAGCGGCGCTGTATTCGCAACATGCGTTCGCCGTCTATTCGATCATCACGCAGGCGCAGGATGCGCGCGCGGTGATCGTGCCGGCGCGGCCGGCGACCGATGCGCAGCCTTACGGGCACGATCTGCCGGCGTTCTCCAAGGCGCTGGCGGCCAATCCGGATGTGGCGCTGGTGTTCATCGCCAACCCCAACAATCCGACCGGCACGGTGCTCGAACCGCGCGAAATCGAAGCCTTCCTGGCGACCACGCCGGCGTCGGTGGTGGTGGCGTTGGACGAGGCCTACTTCGAATATCTCGACCCGGCGCTGCGCCCGGATTCGCGTGCGCTGCTCGACCGCTATCCCAACCTGATCGTGTTCCGCACGTTCTCCAAGGCCTATGGCCTGGCCGGTCTGCGTGTCGGCTATTCGCTGTCGAGCCCGGCGCTCGCCGATGTGCTGAATCGCGTGCGTCAGCCGTTCAACAACAACAGCCTGGCGCTGCTCGCCGCCGAGGTCGCGCTCGACGATCAGGACTACGTCGCCAAGTCGGTCGAACTCAATGGCCGCGAGCGCACGCGCCTGGCCGATGCGCTGCAGGCCAAGGGCCTGACGGTGCTGCCGTCGCAGGCCAACTTCCTGACCGTCGGTTTCGGTCGCGACGCCAAGCCGGTGCATCAGGCACTGCTCGAACAGGGCGTCATCGTGCGTCCGCTGGCGTCGTACGAGATGCCGCAGTTCCTGCGCGTCACGGTCGGCACGCCGCAGGAAAACGACCGCTTCCTCGAAGCGCTGACCCAGGCGCTGGCGACGGCGTGAACCGGGCAGTGCAAACGGCAGCGTGCGCGTTGACGCGAACGGCTGGATTTGAAGTCGGCTTGAGCGCGGGCGCATGAGCGTTCGCCATCTCGCCATCGTCGGACTCGGGCTGATCGGCGGGTCGTTCGCGCGCGCGCTGCGCGCGGCGGGCGAGGTGGGGCGCATCTTCGGCTATGACCCGGACCCGCAGCGGTGTGACGACGCCCAGCGTCTCGGCATCGTCGATGCGGTGTACGAGACCGCCGCCGACGCCGTGCGCGATGCCGATCTGGTGCTGCTCGCGGTACCGGTGCTGCATACCGGCGAGGCGCTGCAGGCCTGCCTCGGCAGTCTGCGCGACGGCGCTATCGTCACCGATGTCGGCAGTACCAAGCAGTCGGTATTGCGCGACGTCGCGGCGGTTTGCGGCGGCCTGCCGGCGTGGTTCGTCGCCGGTCATCCGATTGCCGGCACCGAGAAGAGCGGCGTCGCCAACAGTCTCACCGATCTGTTCCGCCAGCATCGCGTGATCCTGACGCCGCACGACGGTCAGGACGCGCAGGCGCGGGCGCGTGTCGCGCAGTTATGGCAGGCGGTCGGCGCGCGCGTCGTCGAAATGGATGCAGCAGCGCATGACGCGATCTTCGCGGCGACCTCGCACCTGCCGCACGTGCTCGCGTTCAGCTTTGTCGACATGCTCGATCGCCTCGACCATGCCGCCGACATCTTTCCGAACGCCGGCGGCGGGTTTCGCGACTTCACGCGCATCGCGTCGAGTTCGCCGCAGATGTGGCACGACGTGGTGCGCGCCAATGCCGACGCCGTCGGCGGTCTGCTCGATCGGCAGATCGAGGAATTGCAGCGCATCCGCCAACTGATGCGCGACGCGCGCTGGGACGAAATCCGCGAGCTGTTCGCGCGCTCGCGTGCGGCTCGCGAGCGCTATCTGGCGCAAATCGAATGACGATGAACGCGATGCCGCCGTTTCTCGATCTGGCGCCGATTCGTGCGGCGCGTGGCGAGCTGCGCCTGCCGGGCTCCAAGAGCGTGTCGATCCGTGCCTTGATGCTCGCGGCGCTGGCCGACGGCGAAACACGCCTGAGTGGCCTGCTCGATTCCGACGATACGCGGGTGATGCGTGAAGCGCTGAAGTCCTGCGGCGTGCCGCTGAGCGGCGACGGCGACGGCGGCTGGCGCGTGCAGGGCGCCCTGCAGTTCCCACGTCGCGAGGCCGAGATCTTCGTCGGCAACTCCGGCCTGTCGATCCGCACGCTGGTCGCGGTGCTGGCGTTCATGGGCGGGCACTACCGCTTGTCCGGCGTGCCGCGCATGCACCAACGGCCGATCGGCGATCTGGTCGACGCGTTGCGGCCGCTCGGGGCACGGATTCGCTATCTGCAGCAGGACGGCTTTCCGCCGCTGGCGATCGAACCCGCGCAAGGCCGCGCCGATGCGCCAGTGCGCGTGCGCGGCGACGCGTCCAGCCAGTTTTTGACCGGCATCCTGCAGTCGGCGCCGTTGCTGGCGCGCGAACGCGATCTGGTCATCGAAGTCGACGGCGAGCTGATCTCCAAGCCGTACATCGATCTGAGCGTGGCGCTGATGCAGCGCTTCGGCGTGACCGTGCAGCGCGAGGTCGGCGCCAGCGGCGCGCCGCGCTTCACGGTGCCGGCCGGCGCGCGCTATCGGGCGCCCGGCGCGTTCGCGGTCGAAGGCGATGCGTCGTCGGCGTCGTACTTCCTGGCGCTCGGCGCGCTGGCCGGCGGCCCGGTGCGCGTGCTCGGCATGGGTCGCAACAGTCTGCAGGGCGATGTGCGCTTCGCCGAAGTGATGGCGGCCATGGGCGCCGAGGTCGAGCAGGGCGACGACTGGACGCAAGTCCGCTCGCCGGGATTGGCCCAGGGCTTTCGGCCCAAGGCGGTCGACGCCGACTTCAATCACATTCCCGACGCGGCGATGACGGTGGCGGTGGCGGCACTGTTTGCCGACGGCCCCAGCGTGCTGCGCAACATCGGCAGTTGGCGGGTCAAGGAAACCGACCGCATCGCGGCGATGGCGACGGAGCTGGGCAAGCTCGGCGCGACGGTCGAGGCCGGCCCGGATTATTTGCGCATCGAGCCGCCGGCGGTGCTGCGCAGCGCCGCGATCGACACCTACGACGATCACCGCATGGCGATGTGTTTCTCGCTGGCGGCCTGCGGCGGCGTACCGGTGCGCATCAACGAGCCGGGCTGCGTCGCCAAGACCTTTCCCGATTACTTCGCGCAGCTTGCTGCGCTGACCTCGGACTGAGGCCATGACGAGCAAGACTTCCTCCGCGACGGGCCTGCCGCCCGTGATTACCGTCGACGGCCCCAGCGGCGTCGGCAAGGGGCTGGTCACGCGCTGGCTGGCCGAGCGTCTGGGCTTTCACCGCCTCGACAGCGGCGCGCTGTACCGCATCCTGGCGCTGGCCGCGCATCGCCGGCACATCGACCTGCACGATGCGGACACCGTGGCGGCGCTGGCGCCGGGTCTGGATATCCGTTTCGTCGGCGCCACCGAGGACGACGAAGCCATCCTCGTCGACGGTGAGGACTGGACGCACGACGTACGCAAGGAATCGACCGGCGCACTGGCGTCGATGATTGCCGCGCAGCCGTCGGTGCGTGCCGCGCTGCTGCAGCGGCAGCGCGATTTTCGCGAAGCGCCGGGGCTGATCGGCGACGGTCGCGACATGGGCACGGTGGTGTTCACCGACGCGGTGCTGAAGATCTTCATGGACGCCAGCCCCGACGAACGCGCGCAGCGCCGGCACAAGCAGTTGAGCGCCAAGGGCATTGAGGCTAAAATCCCCGCCCTTCGCGAGGAGATTCGCGCCCGTGACGAGCGCGACCGCAATCGCCCCATCGCCCCCCTCAAGGCCGCAGATGGAGCGGAAGTCGTTGATACGACTGGACTTCTTCCAGCTCAGGTGCTGGCAAAAATAGAAGCCCTGCTAGTGCGGTCCGGGCTGGTCTGAACCGGGCTTTCGCGCGAAAAGAACATTGGTTGCGAGCTTTCGAAGCTCGGACTTGTGGCCGGCAAGCAAGGATGCGAGCCGTTTTTTACTAGACAGGACCCCGGGCATGAAGCGAGGGGAAATCCATTTTTAACGAGTACCGAATGAGCGAGAGTTTCGCTGAACTTTTTGAGGCCAGCCTGAAGGGTGGCCAGTCGATGCAGTCGGGCACCATCGTCAACGCGAAGGTGCTGGCTGTGAAGCCGGACGTGGTCATCGTCGATGCCGGCCTGAAGTCCGAGGGCGTGATCCCGGTTTCCGAATTCCTCGTCGATGGCGAGCTGAAGGTTGCCCCGGGCGATGACGTTGAAGTCGCGCTGGAAACCGTCGAAGACGGCTTCGGCGAGACCAAGTTCTCGAAGGAAAAGGCCGAGCGCATCAAGACCTGGGAACGCCTGGGCAAGGCTTTCGAGGGCAAGGAAACCGTCATCGGCATCATCACCGGCAAGGTCAAGGGCGGTTTCACCGTCGACATCGGCACGGTCCGCGCGTTCCTGCCGGGTTCGCTGGTCGACGTCCGTCCGGTCCGCGATACCTCGTACCTCGAAGGCAAGCCGCTCGAGTTCAAGGTCATCAAGCTCGACAAGCTGCGCAACAACGTCGTCGTCTCGCGTCGCGAAGTGCTCGAAGCCGAGTACAGCGCCGAGCGTGACAGCCTGCTGGCCAACCTGCAGGAAGGCATCGTCCTCAAGGGCGTCGTCAAGAATCTGGTCGAGTACGGCGCGTTCGTCGACCTCGGCGGCATCGACGGCCTGCTGCACATCACCGACATGACGTGGAAGCGCGTCAAGGATCCGGCCGAAGTCGTGCAGGTCGGTCAGGAAATCGAAGTCAAGGTTCTCAAGTACGACCGCGAGCGTCGCCGCGTGTCGCTCGGCCTCAAGCAGCTGGGCGCCGATCCGTGGAGCGACATCGAGCGTCGTTACCCGGAACGCACCCGCCTGTTCGGCAAGGTCACGAACATCACCGACTACGGTTCGTTCGTCGAGATCGAGCCGGGCGTCGAAGGCCTGGTCCACGTTTCGGAAATGGACTGGACCAACAAGAACGTCAACCCGGCCAAGGTTGTGCAGGTCGGCGACGAAGTCGAAGTCATGATCCTCGACATCGACGGCGAACGCCGTCGCATCTCGCTGGGCATGAAGCAGTGCCGTCCGAATCCTTGGGAAGAGTTCGCTCAGAACCACCAGAAGGGCGACCGCGTTCATGGCGCGATCAAGTCGATCACCGACTTCGGCATCTTCATCGGCCTCGACGGCGGCATCGATGGTCTGGTCCATCTGTCGGATCTGGACTGGAACGAGCCGGGCGAAATGGCCGTGCGTCGCTACCAGAAGGGTCAGGAGCTCGACGCGGTCGTGCTCGCGATCGACGGTGCGCGCGAGCGCATCTCGCTGGGCGTCAAGCAGGTCAACACCGATCCGCTGTCCGAGTTCATCGCCCAGAACACCAAGGGCGACCTGGTCAAGGGCATCGCGCGTACGGTTGAGCCGCGCGGCGCGATCATCGACCTGGGCAACGGCGTCGAGGGCTACATCAAGGCCTCCGACCTGGCGCGCGATCGCATTGACGATGCAACCAAGGTTCTGAAGGAAGGCGATGAGCTCGAAGCGCGCTTCATCGGCGTCGACCGCAAGAACCGCACGGTGATCCTCTCGGTTCGTGAGAAGGAAATCCAGGAAGAGCAGGAAGCGGTTGCCGAGTACAGCCGCAACGCGTCGACGGGCCGCACCAGCCTCGGCGACCTGCTGAAGGAACAGATCGGCGGGAACAATTAAGTTCTGCGTCTATCTCCCGGAATTTCCGGGGAAACTACAAAGGGCCACGCTTGCGTGGCCCTTTTTTTTCACCTATCTTTATCCGGCCCAAAACGCTTACCGATCCGGGACTTATGACCAAGTCTGAACTTATCGAGCTGCTTGCCACGAAGCAGACGCATCTGATGCACAAGGATGTGGAGCTCGCGGTGAAGCTCGTGCTCGACCAGATCAGCAACGCACTGGCGCGTGACGAGCGCGTCGAAATCCGCGGCTTCGGCAGCTTTGCGCTGCATCACCGCCCGGCGCGTGTGGGACGCAATCCGAAAACCGGCGATCCGGTGCAGATTCCGCCGAAGCGCGTGCCGCACTTCAAGCCGGGCAAGGAAATGCGCGAGCGAGTCAATGCCGCCGAAGCCGAGCGCGAAGGCGAAGCCCTGTTGCCGCCGGGTAGCTCGATCGGCGCGCTCTAAGGCCGCCGGCGCCCCGTCATGTCGAAAATCGTTCTGCTGGTCGTGCTGCTGATCATCCTCGTGCTCGGGGCGTCGATCGGCTATTTCAATGCGCAGCCGATCCACTTCAACTATCTGTTCGGCAGTGCCGAGTTTCCGCTGATCGCGGTGCTGATCGCGGCGTTCTCGATCGGCATTCTGCTGACGCTGCTGGTCGTCGCCGGCCGTCTGCTGACGATGCGCATGGAGCTGGGCCGTTTGCGCAAGCAGTTGCGCGAAGCGGAAGGCGAGCTGCGCACGCTGCGTAACCTGCCGGTCGGCAATCCGCCCACGACGACACCGTAACCGTCTCGATGCTCGATTCCTTGTTCACCTGGCTGTTGCTGCCGGTGGGACTCGCCTTTGGCTGGGCGCTGGGGCGCAAGTCCGCTGCCGGGCAGGTCCCGCCCGAGCCGCAGCGTACGATCCAGCCCGAACAGCTCGGCGGCCTGTTGACGCAGCTGGCGTCCGACGATCCGGACCAGGCGATCGCCGCGCTGACGCAGGTTGCCGAAATCGACGAGTCCACCGTCGAGCTGCACATGACGCTCGGCAACCTGTTCCGCAAGCGCGGCGAGATGGATCGCGCGCTGCGCATCCACGAGGCGCTGCTGGCGCGGCCCGGGCTCGATGCCGACACGCGCGCGCAGGTGCGCCGCGAGCTGGCCTACGACTTCCTGCGTGCCGGCGTCATGGATCACGCCGAGGAGCAGTTCGAACAGCTGGTCAGCGACGGTTACTACGTTGGCGAATCGCTCGACCAGATTCGCATCATCTTTGAACAAGGACGCGACTGGGAGCACGCGATTGCCGCCGCGCGCCGCCTGGAAGGCGCGCAAGGCGAGTCGCGTCGCGCACTGATCGCGCAGTACGCCTGCGAGATGGCGGACGAAGCGCTGCGTGCCAAGGACGTCGAGCAGGCGCTGCGTCAGGTGCGCCGCGCGATCGACGAAGACACCGACTGTGTGCGCGCCTATCTGCAGCTCGGTGCCATCGAGGAAGGGCGCGAGCGCTACGCCGCGGCGGCGCAGGCGTATCTGCGCGCCTTCCAGCTCGATCAGCGATTCCTGCCCGACGTCATCGAGCCGCTGTTTCGCTGCTCACAGAAAACCGGCAGCGAAGAGGGCTACTTGCAGTTCCTCGCCGACGCCAAGGAAATCTCGTCAAGCAGCCTGCCGTACGTTGCCGAGGCGCGACTGCTCGCCGACGAAGGCATGGACCCGCTCGATCGTCTGGCGCAGGGCCTGGAGGTCCGACCGAGCCGCGCCGTGCTTGCTGAATTTCTCGAAGTGCTGGAAAAGCAGCCGGGCGTCATTGCCGCCGGCCTCGACAAGCCAGCCGCCAGCCTGCGTCAGGCACTGCGTCGGCTGATGGAATCGACGCCGCGCTATCAGTGCAGCAACTGTGGGTTCTCACCGCGTCAGCAGTTCTGGCAATGCCCGAGCTGCAAGCGCTGGGGCTCGATCACGCCGATCGACGAGGCGATGCGCCTGCCGGGCGCCTGATCGACCTGCCGCTTCGCCCGGTCCGTCTTCGGTCGGCCGCGGTTCCCGTCATCGTCAGCTCTGCGCCAGTCCACGGTCACTGCACCCGCGTGGCATTTGCTGCACCTCGTTGCGCGGCTGATAGACTGCAGCAAAAACCATAGGCCGCGAGGAGGAGAGCGCTTGGCCAAGACGGCATTCGTCACCGGATCGACGGGGTTTGTCGGACTGAACCTGATCGAGGAACTGCACGCGCAGGGCTGGAACATCATCGCCATGCATCGTGAAGCCTCGGACGTGACGCCGCTCGCGCGTTTTGCAGGCGTCGAGCGCGTGTTCGGCGACATCACCGATCAGCGCACGCTGCGGAACATCATTCCGCGGCACGTCGACTGTCTGTTCCATGTCGCTGGCAATACCAGCATGTGGAACCGCGTGCGCGTCGAGCAGATCAAGGTCAACGTGCGCGGCACGCGCAATATCGTACGTGCTGCACTCGAAGCCGGCGTGCGGCGCTTCGTGCATACGTCGAGCATCGTCGCCTATGGCGTCAATGGCGGCACGATCACCGAGGACACGCCGACCCGCGCCAGCACCGATGCGATCAATTACGTGCGCAGCAAGGCCTTGGCCGAGCGCGAAGTACGCAAGGGCGTGTCAGCCGGCTTGCCGGCCGTGATCATGAATCCATCGAACATCATCGGCGCCTACGACACCTCCAGCTGGTCGCGCTTGTTCACGCTGGTTCGGCAGGGACGATTGCCGGCGATGCCCCCCGGCGGCGGCAGCTTCTGTCATGCGCGCGAGGTCGCGCGCATGCACGTCGCCGCGGCCGAGCAGGGCCGCATCGGGGCCAACTATCTGCTCGGCGGTGCGCAGGCCAGTTACGTCGGCCTGGTGCGCGAGATTGCGCGCTTGATCGGCGTGCGTCGCCGGTCGGTCGTATTGCACCCGCGCTTGTTGCAGGCCTATGCGACGGTCGAGGAATGGGCGGCGCCGCTGTTCGGCCGCGAGCCGGACATTACGCGCGACGCCGTGTCGCTGTTCTCCGAGAACTTCTATTGCAGCAGCGACCGTGCGCGCAGCGAACTCGGCTATCAGCCGCAGACGCTGGAACGCATGCTCAGCGACTGCCGCGACTGGCTCTACGAAACCGGTCGCCTGAAGCACTGACGCTTCAGGATTGCGGTCCGTCGCCGCCGCCGTAACGATCCGGCATTTGCGCGCGGACTTCGGCGCGCTTCGCTACCAGCCGCGCGCGCTCCTGCGGCGTCAAGCCCGGCAGTCGCAGGCCCGCGTCGATCTGTTCGAGCGCCGAGCCGGGGTCGCCGCGGGTCAGCAGATAGGTGCCCATCTGGTAGGCCGCTTCCGGATAGTTGTTGCTCTGTCGCGCGGCCTGCGCCAGCAGGCGATAGGTCTCCGGCTGCGTACCCTGCGACTGGTCATGCGAGATCAGGTACTGGCGCGCGTCGTCGGGACGGTTGGCGTCCATCAGCGCCTGTGCATAGTCGAGCATGGCCGGCGCGTACTGCGGATAGAGCTGCAGCAGCTTGCCATAGACATCAAGTGCGGTGTCCAGATGGCCGTTCTGTTCGAGAATCTGGGCATAGAGCAGTTGTACGTTGGCCTGTTTCGGGTACTGCTCGGCCAACGGCGACAGCGTATCCAGCGCTGCCGGGATCTGGCTCATCGTGAACTGTGCCAGGGCCATGCCGTAGCGGTTGTCGAGCGAGTTGCGGCCCGCCGCCAGCTGGCGCGTGTAGAAATTCAGCGCATCTGCCGGATTGTCAGCGACCAGCACGCGCGCCCGTGCCTGCATCAGGCCGAATTCGAGCGAGTCCTGGTGGTGGATCGGGCCCAGCTCGGCGGCTCGGGCCTCGGCTTCCGCCATGCGGTTGGTGCTCAGCGGATGCGTCAGCAGCAGCTCCGGCACGCGGTTTCCGTACAGACGCGATTCCTGCGCGAGCTTTTCGAAGAAATCGGCCATGCCGCGCGGGTCAAAGCCGGCGGCGGCCATGGTCTGGATGCCGATGCGGTCGGCTTCCTGTTCGTGCGCGCGCGTGTAGCTGACTTGACGCTGGTAATTGATGGCTTGCCCGACGCCGAGCGCGCCCATCACCACGTCCGGGTTGGCGGAGCCGGCGATGATCGCGGCGATGACGCCGAGCCATGTGGCGATGGTGCCCGCCTGGCCTTCGCCGATCGATCGCGCGATATGACGCTGCGTGATGTGCGCGAGTTCGTGGCCGAGCACGCCGGCCAACTCGCTTTCGTTGTCGGCGACCATCAACGTGCCAACGTTGAGGCCGATGAAGCCGCCCGGCAGTGCGAACGCGTTGATGCGCGGATCGCGGACGACGAACAGATGCACGGGGGGCGGTTTGGTCTTGCTGGCGCCAGCCAGCTGTTCGCCGATTGCATTGACGTAATCGTTCAACTCCAGATCGTCGAGCGTGTAGTTTTCACGATAGATTTCGGCCGCCACACTGGCCCCGATCTCGCGCTCCTGAGCTGGCGACAGGTTGACGTCCGCCGGCTCGCCGAGCTGCGGCAGGTTGAGATCAGTGGTCGCGACCGCCGAAGCGGTATGGCTGGCGACGATCAGCAATGCGGCGCTCAAAGCCAGAGCAGGGCGCAATACCCACGAGCGCGGCAGGACGTTCATTCGCAAGGCTGTGCTTTTTTCATAATTGACCCCTTAGATCGTCACAGAGCCGTGGAAGTTCGTTGCCCGACTGTTCACGAATGTTTCGGGTTCCAGCGCCCGAGCGCCTGTCCGAGGCGTACCGGCTGGCCGGGCGCCAGCGACGTCGACCAGTCGACCGCACCCTTGGGCGCCAGCAGGATCACTGTTGAGCCCATGTTGAAGCGGCCCATTTCGTCGCCGCGTGCCAGTGCAACCGGCCGCATGGGCGTGTAGCAGTCGCCGCCGCGGCGCAGATGCGGTGGGGTCACGCGGCCGCTCCAGACCGTTTCCAGTGAGCCGACGAACAACGCGCCGATCATCGACAAGACGAAAGGCCCGGCCGGTGTCTCGAAGCGTGCGTTGAGGCGCTCGTTGCGCGCAAACAGCCGTGGCATCGCACGGGCGGTGGCCATGTTGACGCTGAACAGCCGCCCCGGCACGTAGGTCCAGTCGATGACGCGGCCATCGAGCGGCATGTGAATCCGGTGATAGTTGTAGGGCGCGAGGTAGATCGTGCAGAACTCGCCGCCGATGAAGTCCGCGGCCGCCGGGTGTTCGGCCAGCAGTTCGCCGATGCGGTAGTCGCGGCCCTTGGCCTGAATCAGTCGATCTTCGTCGATCGTGCCGAACTGGCTGATGGTGCCGTCGACCGGGCTGACGAAGGTCTGCGCGTCGTCCGGCATCGGCCGAGCGCCGGGCTTGAGTGCGCGCGTGAAGAAGTCGTTGAAGCTGGCGTAATCCTCGATGCGCTCGCGCTCGGCCTCGCCGAGATCGATGGTGTAGCCGCGCAGGAACAGCCGGATCAGCCAGTTCTTGAAGCCGGGGTGGCGGACCTGCGTGACGCGGAACACCAGCTGCGACAGCCAGCGCGTCGGCAGGCCCAATTGCAACAGGGCGAAGGCGCGATCGCCGGGGCTCGCGTCGGGACGGTCGGACGGCATGAGGGGTCTCAGCTGCGTTGCAGCACGGTGTGGAGGTCGGCGACCAGCTTGTCAGCCGCAAACGGCGGCGTCAGATAGCCGGCGATCCGGCCCTGCGGGTCGATCAGGATCAGTGCCGCGGAATGGTCCATCGTATAGCTGCCCGGCGTGCCGCCCGGCACTTTCGCATAGGCCACGCCGAGCATGCGCGCGAGCTTGGGCAGCTCGTCGCCGTGCGCCGTCATCGCGGTGAACTGCGGGTCGAAGGCATGCACGTACTGGGTCAGCTTCTCCGGCGTGTCGCGCTCGGGATCGACCGAGAAGAAGCGCACCTGCATCTGCGCGGCGTCGCTGCCGAGCTGCTGGAAGACCTGATGCAGCATGGCCAGCGTGGTCGGGCAGACGTCCGGGCAGGACGTGAAACCCGGAAAGATCAGCGTCCAGTGCCCCTGCAGCTGCTGCAGGCCGAACGGCTGGCCGTTTTCGTCGACGGCGCTGAAGTCACCGAGCGGCCGCGGGGCCTGCAGCAGCGTGCCGGACTGCAGCGAGATCGTCGCCGGCTTTTGCAGCCATAGCGCCGCAAGCAAGCCGACCATCAGCGCCAGGGCGCCGAGTACGACGAACTTGAGGCCGGGAGGACTGGAGGAATTGGCGGTCATCGTCGGGAAACGGGCAGGCGTGTCGCGCCGGAAGATCGGCCCGCATTATTTCATACGCGGAGCGTGCTGCCCGTATCGGTTTGTCGCACCGCGTCACGCGGCCGCATAATTCGCGCCCCGTTGCCGCTTGTCGTCCAGATTGCCCATGTCCCGTGCCGCCGAAACCGATGTGCTGACCAGTGTCCGCGACTTGGTGCGCTGGGGCGCCAGCCGCTTTCGCGAAGCCGGCCTGACGTTCGGGCACGGTACCGACAATGCGCTCGACGAAGCCTTCCACCTGGTGTTGCATGCGCTGCACCTGCCGGCCGACGTGCCGGCGATCTACCTCGAATCGACCGTCACCGCGCGCGAGCGCACCGCGGCGCTGAAGCTGCTGCGGACGCGCATCACGACGCGCAAGCCGGCCGCCTATCTGCTGGGCCACATCGAATTTTGTGGTCTGGACTTCGAGGTCAACGAGAGCGTGCTGATTCCACGCTCACCGATCGGCGAACTGATCGCGCGTGGCTTCATGCCGTGGCTGCAGCAGCCGCCGGCGCGGGTGCTCGATCTGTGCACCGGCAGCGGCTGCATCGGCATCGCCTGCGCGGCGCTGTTCGATGAGGCCGAGGTCGACCTGGCCGACCTCAGCCCCAAGGCGCTGGCCGTGGCGCGGCGCAACATCGAAAAGCATGTGCTGGGCAATCGCGTCCGAGCGATCCGCTCGGACGTCTTCGACGGCCTCACCAACGAGGTCTACGACCTGATCGTCACCAACCCGCCGTACGTGCCGAACGCCGAGTGGAAGGCGCTGTCGGCCGAATACCGGCACGAGCCGAAGATGGCGCTGGCCGCTGGCAGCGATGGCATGGATATCGTCGCGCGCATCCTCGACGAGGCGCCGCGCCATCTGAGCAACGATGGCTGGCTGGTCTGCGAGGTTGGCGGCAGCGTGCCGGAATTCGAGGCGCGCTGGCCGGACCTGCCGGTGACCTGGGTCGACTTCGTCGAGGAGAACGGCGGCGAGGGTGCCGGCGTCTTCATCATCTCGCGAGCCGACCTGCTCGCGCATCGCTAGAACGGGAAATGGCTCGAGATGTCCGGTAACACGATAGGCAAACTGTTCTGCGTCACCAGCTTCGGCGAAAGTCACGGTGCCGGTATCGGCTGCGTCATCGACGGCTGCCCGTCGGGCCTGGCGCTGAGCGAGGCCGATATCCAGCCGGAACTCGACCGCCGCAGGCCGGGCACGTCCAAATACGTCACGCAGCGCAAGGAAGCCGATCAGGTCGAAATCCTGTCCGGCGTCTTCGACGGCAAGACCACCGGCACGCCGATCGCGCTGCTCATTCGCAATACCGACCAGCGCTCGTACGACTACGAGAAGATCAAGCAGGTGTTCCGGCCCAATCACGCCGACTACGCCTATATCCAGAAGTACGGCATTCGCGATCATCGTGGTGGCGGCCGCTCCAGCGCGCGTGAAACCGCGGCGCGCGTCGCTGCCGGTGCGATCGCCAAGAAATGGCTGCGCGAGAAGTTCGGCACCGAGATTCGCGGCTGCGTCGAGCAGATCGGCGACATTCACTGTGCGCCGCGCGACTGGTCTGCGGTCTCGCAGAACCCGTTCTTCTGCGCCGACCCGGCGCAGGTGCCGGCGCTGGAAGAACTGATCGACCGGCTGCGCAGCGAGGGTGACTCGATCGGCGCCAAGCTCTATGTCGAGGCAACCCACGTGCCGCCGGGCCTCGGCGAGCCGGTGTTCGACCGCCTCGACGCCGACATCGCGTTCGCGCTGATGTCGATCAACGCGGTCAAGGGCGTCGAAATCGGCGACGGCATGGCCGTCGCGCAAATGCGTGGCACCGAGCATCGCGATGAGCTGACGCCGGACGGCTTTCTGTCCAACCATTCCGGCGGCATCACCGGCGGCATCTCCACCGGCCAGACCGTCTACGCGCGCTACGCGATCAAGCCGACGTCGAGCATCACCACGCCAGGCAAGAGCATTGACGAGGCCGGCCAGGCGACCGACATGCGCACCACGGGCCGCCACGACCCGTGCGTGGGGTTGCGCGCGACGCCGGTCGCCGAGGCGATGCTGGCACTGGTGCTGATCGACCACGCCCTGCGGCATCGCGCGCAGAACGCCGACGTGATTCCCGGCACGCCGCGCATCGTCTGAAGGTAGCGGCACGGCGATCGCCGCAAAGGGGGCAGGTGGTCGGTTTGTTGCCGGCGGCCGTGACCGCGCTGCATGGCCGGCGTTGTGCCGCCGCGGGTTTCCCTGAGCGTCTCCCAGCTTTGTTCGCGCACCCTAAATTGGGGCTGCGCCGCCTGCCGCGGCGCGCCACAGTGAGCGCAGGGGATGTCGAGACGGGGGAGACATGGACACGCGACGTTCGAGCCTCGCGCTGTTCACCGGGCTGGCCGTGGCGCTCGGCGCCACGCTGCCGCCGGCATCGGCGGCCAACGCGCTGATCGTGACCCAGCAGAGCAAGCGCGGCTTCTGGTTCGCCTGCGGTCCGGTGTTGTGCACCGACGTGGGCAGCGCGACGGAAGCCGGAGCCATCCAGGACGTCACCTTGCGCCGTCACCGGCCGCTGGCGTTCACGGCCAAGATCGGGAATTGCTACGCCTACAACGGCGGCCCGGTTGCGGTCGGTGACTACGGCCGCGAATGGGTTCATCACAATGTCGACCGGCGCATGCGGTGCTGAGGGCCGGCAACACGTCCCGAGATCAGGCGCGCAGCCCCCGCGAGCTGACCGCGGCTGTGGTGTCGGTGGCTTCCGGCGCCAGACGTGGCAGGTTGCCGCTCGGCACGGTGGGCGGTGCGGCGCGCAGCAGCAGGCCGACCAGCTCCGCCTGCCGCCGTGTACCGGTCTTCGACATGATGTCGCGCAGGCGCGAGCGGACGGTCAGCAAGGACAAGCCCAGGCGGTCGGCAATTTGCTCGGCACGCAGGCCGGTGGCCAGCAAGGCCGCGGTGCGCGCCTCGGCGGGCGTTAGTCCGAAGCGCAGCGCCAAGGCGTGATCGTCGAGCTGCGGCCGGTTCTCGGGCGCGTGAATCAAAACCGCGATCAGCGGGCGGCCGTCGCTGACCAGCAGACGTTCGCTGGACGGCTGGATGGGGCTGACCAGCAGTTGCGTGGTCTCGGCGCTGTCCTGCGCACGGCACTGCAGCTGGCCGCCGGCATCGAGCCACTGTGCCGCGCTGTGGATCGTGCTGCGCTTCAGAAGGCGCTGCAGGCGCCGGTCGGCGCCCGGATCGCGAACGTGCAGGGTGCCGTCGGACAGATATAGCGTGCTGCCGCGCCGCAGGATCTCCTCGGCAGCTTCCGTGGCGTAGACGAGTTGGCGTCCATGGTCGAGCAGGACGAACGGCAGGCCATGCTGCGCCAGCTTGATTGCCACGCCGTGGCGCGTGCGCTCTTCCTGGATGTGCTTGCTCATCGCCAGCGCGCGGCGGATGTGCGGGACGATCTGCTCGTTGAACAGCTGCTGCTCGTCCCGCGCGTAGAACCCGGCATCGCCGGTGCGCTGGATCAGGAACTGCACCTTGAAGCCGTCGCTCTGATAGACGGTGCCACACATGCCGTGCGCGATGTCCTGAGGACCCGCCCAGTCACTGTAGAACTCCGTGCGATAGAAATTCGGTTGCTTGACGCTGAAGTCGAGATACGTCGAATACAGCAGGCCGCCCGGCTTGTTCGCCAGCTCGGGGCGCCATGGGCACTTGTTGACGAAGTACTGCACGTACTGCTGATGGTACTGGTCGTCGATGTTGTGCTTGATGCTGGAGTGCACGGCATCGGCGCGCTCGTTGAGCACCAGCATGCGCGCCGACCGTGAATCCGACAGCGCAATGGCTTCCGCCAGCACGTCTTGCCATTTCTCCGGAGACAGCGCCGCCTGATAAATCCGTTCGATCAGGTCCGGCAGCTTGCGTTGCATCTCCGTCAACCGCTTTTGCGCATCGAAATCCATGGCCCCCGCCATTGCCAGAATTGACGTTCGTCTGTTTTACCATTAACACGGCAATTTGAAAGCTTCGTTGACTTAGGTCATGCAAATTGAGTGCAAATGTTGAGCGATAACCCCCAAATGACAACCAATTTCATCTCCGGCCCCGATGGCATCGAACTGGCGCGAACGCTGCGTGGCGATGCGCCCCCCTATCTGCTGATGGTTCATGGCTGGTGCTGCAACAGCCAGTTCTGGGCGGCGCAAGCCGAGGCATTGGCTGGCGACCACACGACGGTAACGGTCGATCTGGCAGGGCATGGCGAGTCCCGCGGCACGCGCCAGCGCTGGGATCTGGACCGTTTCGCGGACGATGTGACCGCCGCGGCGCGAGATCTGGACGGGCCCATTGTCCTGGCCGGGCATTCCATGGGGGGCGCAGTCGCCATGCTGGCTGCGGCGAAGATCGGCGCGCGCGTCCGTGGCGTCGTGCTGGGCGACACATTCTGTTTCGACTGGGGGCATATCGCCGAGTCGGATCAGGCCCTGTATCTCGCGGCGATTCGGGAAGATCTGCCGGCCATGGTGGCCAATCTGGTCGATGGCGTGGCACCCGCGAACCCCAATCCCGAGCGTCAGAAATGGCTGAAAGCACAGATGGCACGCCCTGACCCGAAGGTCGCAGCGCCGGCGTTCTCATCGCTGTTGAACTTTGATGCGGATGCGGCACTGGCGCAGCTGCCCGAGGCCCTGCCGATACATGCCATCAACAGCCCGAATGCTCATCCCGAGCCCAAGCGTCGCCACGCGGGGCGCATCACGGAGAGCGTCGTGCCCGACACCGGACACTTCCTTCAGATTGAAAAGGCTGAGGAATTTTCGAGTTTGCTGCGGGAGCAGGTCGGGCGGATGCTGGCGGATTGAGTCGCCGCGGAGCGGGGCGGGGCGGGAGCAGTTTCCGGTTCAGTCGAGCTGCGGGTCGTCCCATGCCCGACGAAGCGATTGCGTGACGGCGATATGCGGCGCTCCTGGCGTGACTTCTCTAGGTCTTGTAACTGACTTTATTTAAACTTTTAAATGACTATTAACTGACATTTAAAGATCTGGAGTTTTCGGCTTCCGTCGCACGTTGCGGAAATAAAAAAGCCGCTGCCCGATCATCGGGCAGCGGCTCCGCAACTGCGCGGCGCCTTCGGCGGTTAGCTTCCGCCCGACGCCGCGTCGGCTTAGACGAGCGCGGCGAGATCGCTCGGGCTGAAGCCCTTCAGCGACTGCGCGTCGCCCGAGCGAATCTTCGAAACCCATTCCGCGTCGCTGATCAGCGCACGACCGACCGCGATCAGGTCGAACTCGTCGCGCTCCATGCGTTCCAGCAGATTGTCGATGCCGACACCGGTCGAGCTCTGGCCGCCGAACGCCGCAATGAACTCGCCGGACAGGCCGACCGAACCGACGCTGATCGTCGGCGCGCCGGTCAGCTTCTTCGCCCAGCCGGCGAAATTCAGGCCGTCCTCGCCGTCCTGTTCCGGGAATTCAGGTTCCCAGAAGCGGCGCTGCGAGCAATGCAGCACGTCGACGCCGGCGTCGACCAGCGGCTGCAGCCAGTCAGCCATCGCCTCCGGCGTTTCCGCCAGGCGCGCCGCGTAGTCTTGCTGCTTCCACTGGCTGACGCGCAGGATGATCGGGTAGTCCGCGCCGACCGCCTGGCGCACCGCCGCAACCACCTCGCCGGCGAAGCGTGAGCGCTCGCGGATCGTCGCGCCGCCGTAACGATCGCTGCGCTCGTTCGTGCCGCTCCAGAAGAATTCGTCGATCAGGTAGCCGTGCGCGCCGTGGATCTCCACGGTGTCGAAGCCCAGCCGCTGCGCGTCGACCGCCGCCTGCGCGAACGCCGCCACTGTATCGGCGATGTCTTCCTCGCTCATCGCCACGCCGCGCGGCTTGCCCGGCGCCAGCAGCCCGGACGGGCTCTCGACTTCCGCCGGTGCGCGCCAGTCGGTCTGCGCCTTGGTCGCGCCGGTGTGCCAGATTTGCGGACCCATGCGCCCGCCCGCCGCGTGCACCTCGTCGATCACCGTCTTCCAGCCGGCCAGTGCCGCATCGCCATGGAAGAACGGAATGCCCGGATGATTACGCGACGCCGGGCGATTGACGACCGTGCCTTCCGACAGGATCAAGCCGACGTGGCCTTCCGCGCGGCGGCGGTAATAGGTGGCATTGGCCGCCCCCGGAACGCCGTCGGGCGCGAAGGTGCGCGTCATCGGCGCCATCACAATACGGTTCTGCAGCTCCAGCGACTTGACCCGGAACGGGCGGAAAAGCACATCGGTACGGTTGGACATGAGGGATGGAGATTGGGGTAAGGGTGCATATTAAGTATATTCGATATACCTAGTGTCAATGACGTACTTGAAAGTGCCTAGGTATATCCGAGGAAACCACATGCTCGACTGCAAGACCCAACGCTTCGCCGTGGACTGCCCGAGTCGCGTGCTGTTCGACCAGATCTCCGACAAATGGTCGGTGATGATCCTCACCGTCCTCGATCCGGGCCCGCTGCGCTTCAACGAACTCAAACGCCGTCTCGAAGGCGTCACGCAAAAAGCCCTGACCGACTGCCTGCGCCGCCTGCAACGCAACGGCCTCATCATCCGACGCGTCCTGCCGGCATCGCCGGTCGCCGTCGAATACGAAATCTCACCGCTCGGCCGCAGCCTGCAGACCCCGTTCTACGCCCTCTACACCTGGACGCTCAAAAACCTCCCGCAGGTCGAAGCCGCCAGACAAGCGTTCGACGACGAACAACAGCGGGCAGGGCGCTAGGGGCAAGCACTCCAGGCTCAAGGGCGCTACGCAAATGTGACCGACGTCACACTGCGGCTCCGCACATTGCACGACATGGCCGTGATCGTGCGCATACTCGGCACGAGTCCTGCAGAACGCGAGATATCCGCATGCCAATCCGCACAACACGGAGAAACGGGATGAAAGCGTCTAGACATCAGTGGAATGCCCGCCCGCAGCCCGGGATTAGGCGGAATTCCATCCGCGTTATGCGGAATTTCATTTCCGCCTAATTGGCGTTGGATCTCAAATCAGTGAAGCCGCTTACCCTTCCATTGCAGTTGCCGCTCTGGGAGCTGGCGCAGTTCTCGTCGTCCCGAGAACACATGCGGCAGTTGCTCGGTGCACCGCACTACACGGAAACTGATAGCACGCGCACATTCGGCGGAGAAGAAGAAGCATGGGGTCTTTCACTTCCTTCGGGCCAACGCGTGCTCATCACCTTCCAGGTCCCATATGGCACGGCCGTCATATGCGCAGATCCACCATCAGTAAAACCGGTGTTGGCTGCTCTTGGCCTTTCCACAAGTGCACTAGGTGTCACCGTGCTGAGCCAGCCGGTTCCACTGTCGTGAGCTGAGCGGCCGGGAACATAGGTAACAAAAGAGTCTGGAGACATCGGTAACAGTCACCGGCGCAACAATCTTCCGTTTG
>NZ_JAAVXB010000005.1 GCF_012241385.1 Solimonas marina
GGCGCTCGGAATGAAAACACCCGCCGAGGCTTATGCCTTAGCGGCCTGACCTGTGCAGATTTCGGTGGGTCATTACAAACGGGCGCAAAATGACGCCGCGTACTTGCCCGCAAGTTGGGCGATCTTGGCTGCTTTTATCGGCAGGCGGCGGCGTGGCGTCGCTGCTCAGGTGCCGCGGGGTTTGGCACGTCGTGTCGGGATGGCGTGCGCCGGATCTTCGGGCCACGGATGACGTGGATAGCGGCCGCGCAAATCCTTACGGACGTCGGCATAGCTTCCGGCCCAGAAGCCGCCGAGGTCGGCGGTGACCGCTACCGGCCGCTGCGCGGGGGATAGCAGGTGCAGGGTGACCGCAACGCGTCCGTCGTTGACGGTCGGGGTGTGTGGGCTGCCAAACATCTCCTGCAGCTTGACGGCCAGCACCGGAGCGCCCGGCGGCTGGTAGTCGAGGCGGATCCGCGAGCCGGTTGGGACTTCGATGTGCGTCGGTGCCAGACGTGCCAGCGCCTGCTGTTGCGCATAGTCGAGCTGCGCTCGCAGAACCTCGGTCAGATCGAGCCTCGCCAGATGATCGCGCCGCGTCATCCCGTGCAGATGCGGCGCGAGCCAAAGCTCCAGGCTCGCGAGCAAGGCGTCGTCGCTGAAATCGGGAAGTTCGAGCTCAGGGCGCCAGGTCCGTAGCGAGCCGGTCCGCGCCTGTAGTTCGCGAGCAGCATCGGTCCACGGCAGCGCGTGAAGGCCGATGCTGCGGATGCCCGCCAGCATCGCGGGGCTGCCGAGCGCTCGTTGTTCGTCGGCGGGTAGCGCCCGAGTGCGCAGCACAATCGCGCCGAGGCGTTGCTGGGATTCGGCGACCACGCATTCTCGCTGTGGATCCCAGGCGACCACCGCGTGCCAGGCGATGCGCGGCGCCTGGTCGGTCATGACGTCGGCTTCTGCGAGCGCCGCCCCGGCACGAATACGACGCGGCGGCCCTGGCTCCCAATGCGCAATCGATAGCCACTCCTGCTGCGCCAGTGCGTCGTGCTCGAGCAGTCGAGCTTCGCTGCCGTCAGCACAGAGAAACGCAATCTCTCTCGTGCCACGAACACCGGGACGTCGACGCGCCAGTCGTTCGGGAAAGGCCCAGCCGATGCAGCGTGCAATCGCGCGCTCGTCGATCGCGCGGGCCGGCTCATCGATGTCGGCGATGTGCCGGAACTGTCGCGCCGATTCCACGGCTTGCCGGCTGGCAGGATCGCCGCCGCGACCGCTCGCGAGAGTCTGTACCGATTGCGCGAAATCGGCATGGCCGTGAGCGTCTCGGCCCTCAAGCGCGGCAGCGACCCAAGCGGCGGCACCGCCCAGGCCAGCGGCGCGGGCGGTCAGCAGCATATGGGCGACGCGAGGTGCTGCCGGCAGGCGAAGCAATGCGCGGCCGTGTGCGGTGATGCGCCCGGCGGCATCAATCGCTTGGATTTCATGCAGGCGGTCCTGGGCATATGCCCATTGGGCGGCGCCCGGGAGATCGAGAAACGACAAGGCTGCCGGATCGGCGATGCCCCAGGCTGCGAGATCCAGAGCGAAGCGCGTCAAATCGACCGACAGGATTTCGGGTATGTCGTGCGCGACCAGGCCACCGTGTTGGTCACGATTCCATAAGCGAAAGCAGACCCCCGGGCCAAGACGCCCAGCACGTCCGGCGCGCTGGTCTGCCGATGCGCGCGAGATGCGCTCGGTTTCGAGGCGATTGGCGCCTGCCGCCATATCGAAACGTGCTGCGCGAACCAACCCGCCGTCGACGACGGTGTCGACCCCTTCGACGGTCAGGCTGGTTTGCGCGATATTCGTCGCCAGAATGATTTTGCGCCGGCCGCCGGCATCCGGCTGCAGCGCCAGATCCTGCGCCTCGGATGACAGGCTGCCGTGCAACGGGCGGATCGCCACCGTGTTGTCATAGCGATCATGAAGCGCACGCTCGGCGGCGCCGATTTCACGACCACCGGGCAGAAACGCGAGGATGTCGCCGTGCGTCTGCGCGTGCGCGCAGATGATGTGACGGGCGACGAAGTCGCCATGCTCGCGCAAGGACGGCGGGCTGCCCGATTCGAGATGGCGGATGTCGACCGGGAACATGCGCCCGCCGCTCTCGACCACCGGCGCATTGCCGAGCAATGCCGCCACGCGGGTACTGTCGAGCGTCGCCGACATCACCAGGATGCGCAGGTCGGGGTTGAGGTTCTCGCGGACGTCGAGCGCCAAGGCCAGCGCCAGGTCCGCATCGAGGCTGCGTTCGTGAAACTCGTCGAAGATCAGCAGGCCAACGCCGGGCAGCTCGGCATCGGCTTGCAGGCGTCGTGCGAGGATGCCTTCGGTGACGACCTCGATGCGGGTGCGCGCCGACTGACGTCGTTCGAAGCGAATCTGGTAGCCCACGGTTTCCCCGACCGTCTCGCTCAGCAGGCTGGCCATTCGTCTCGCCGCAGCGCGAGCCGCAACGCGGCGGGGCTCAAGCATGACGATGCGTTGGTTCGCCAGCCAAGGCTCATCGAGCAAGGCCAGCGGTACCAGGGTGGTCTTGCCGGAACCGGGGGGCGCCGCCAGCACGGCTGCCGAGCCCGCACGCAAGGCGCGACGCAAGTCAGGCAAACTCTGAGCGACGGGGAGTTCGGGAAGCGTGGGGCGCATGGACGCGGGGAGGGGAATCTGGGGGTTTTGTAGCTAAATTCCTACATTACCGCTTATCTGTCGCAAATCATAACGCCCGGCCACGGCGCTTCGTCAGCCCGAATATGCCGCTCACCGGTCAGTGAGCGGGAGGCGTCGGGGATCATCTCATGCTGTATCAGCCATTGCGGGGGAATCGCCGATGGCGTTTGCGCCGCCGAGAGGCGGGTTTGGAGGCCGAAGGGAATGACGGGAATGCCAGCACGATGGAGGCGGAAGGCGCAAAGCGGTGCGACGGCCATCGAGTTCGCGCTGGTCCTGCCGCTGTTCTTTTTGATCTTTTACGGCAGCCTGACCTACGGTCTGATCTTCCTCGCGCACCTGACATTGCAGCATGCAGCCGAGGATGGCGTGCGCGCCGTGCTGCGGGCGCAGGACACCGAGGATGCTGACGGCAATGACCTGACCGTCGAGCAACAGCTGGAATCACGCATCGCCTACGCCAAGTCCATCGCGGCGACGCAGGCCAGTTGGATCGATGGATTCCAGACGCCGACGATCAACGTCAATGTTTGTTTGAGCGACGCCGTTTGCGACGCGGCCGGCGGCGGCGCAGGGGGCTATCCGGATTGCAGCCAAACCGTCCTGTGCCAAGTCGTGATGACCGTAACTTATGACTACGCCACGCACCCCATCGTGCCCTCGCTGGCCGGTAGTGGCCTGGGCCCGATGACGCCGACGACGCTGCAAGGTTCAGCGAGAGTGCTCATCGACGGGCGGGTGTTCACCTCATGACGGCTCGAGTGATCGCCGTGTCGTGCTCATGCGCTACGCGTCGTTCGGCGCAACACGGCGCGGCGGCAATGGAGTTCGCGCTGGTGCTGCCGATCCTGGTGCTGATCCTGCTGGGCCTGATCACGTTCGGTTCTGCGTTTCATACCCAGCTCGTCATCGCGCGCGCAGCCGAAGATGGTGTGCGAGCGGTGGGCTTCATTCCGGGCGTGCAAAGCTATAGCGACATCGATGCGGCAAGCATTCGTGACGACGTCCGCGAATCGCTGGCCGGCAGCAGTATCGTGCCGAGCGCCTACGACACCGACTACGCCACGCGTCTGGCGTGGTTGCAGACCAACCTTCCTGACGCCGACATCCTCGTCGACAACGGCACCTGTAGTGGACAGGCCACCAACGACGACGGCGTACGCGTCAAGATCGACTTTCCGTATAACAAGACGCGCCTGTTACAGGGCACGTATTCGTGGCTGCCCGACACGCTGACGGGCTGTGCGGTATTCCAGTTTTGAGATCGGGGAGCTCTCGTGCGTGATCGAAGCTTGAAGAGATGGAGCGCGCGGCGGCGGCAGCAGGGTTCGATCCTGATCTTTGCCGTGCTCGCGATCAGCATCGGCGTGATCCTGCTGTCGGTCGCCGACATCGGCATGCTGTACTGGTACAAGCGCGACTTTCAGAAAGCGGCCGACCTCGCGGCGCTGGCTGGCGCCTCTAAGCTCGTCAATGACGACGGCTCGCGCTCCTGCGACAACAACGCCAAGCCGGCGGCCACGACCAATGCCAGTCAGAACCTGGGCTCGCGCAGCTACACCCTGACGGTGACCTGCGGCGTCTGGTCGCCATCGGCGTCGCAACGCTTCACGGCATCGGCGTCGGATACCGACATCGACCAGAACGCCGTGCAGGCGCAAGTGTCCGGAACGCCACCACGCTTCCTGCCCTACGTGCCGATCACGACGATCACGGCGCACGCAACGGCAATGGTCAACGCGCCGCAGGCGCAGCTAAAAATACGGACCACGACTGCCACACTGGACGACGGTGCCGTCAACGCGTTGCTGAGCGCATTGCTCGGCGGCAATGCCTCGTTGAGCGTCCTTGGCTGGCAAGGCGTGGCCGATGCCGACATCAACCTGCTCGACTTCCTCAACGGCTTACTCGGCGTCAATGCCAACGTCGACATCGGTAGCTACCAGAGCTTGCTCGACACCACCGTCTCGGTTGGACAGATACTTGATGCTGAAATTACCGCACTGAACAACGCTAGCCAGACGACCGCGGCGGCGACGGTCGGCCTGTTCGAGCAGCAGTTGGGCGCTGTGGGCGTCGACGTCGGAACGCTCGATGTCCCGCTGGGCGATCTGCTCGAGTTACAGACGGGGGCGCAAACCGCCGGCCTCAACGCGGTGGTCAATGCGTTCGATCTGTTGAATGCGGTAGTGCAGGCTGCGAATGGAGCAAATGCGATTTCGGCCGACGTGCCGATCAGCATCCCCGGTGTCGCCGGCGTGACGATCCGAGCCTCCGTCGTTGAGCCGCCGCAACCGTCCGCAATCGGCAATCCGGCACTGATCGACCCGACCTATCCGGGCGACGCCAGTACCCCTCGCATCTACGTACGCACTGGCCAAGTGAGAGCGTTGGTCGCGACGGATTTGCAGGTGATCGGTCTGGTCAATGGGCTGACCAATATCCTCTACCCGCTGGTTGGTGTGCAGCTGCTCAACGATCAACTCGATGTCGCGCTGCAAGTCGGCGGTGCGCAGGCCTATGTCACCGGCTATAGCTGCGGCACCGACGGCTACAAGGAGCTTGATGTCCATGCCACGACATCATTGGCGCAGGCCACCATCGGCGAGTTGACGACAACACAGGAGAACGATGTTTTCAGCTCCACCGCCGACTTTCCGTCAGCGGGGCCGCTCAACATCCTCAAGCTGACACTGCTCGGGATTACCGTTGCCGAAGTGCAGCTACAGGCAAGCGATGTGCCGGTTGCCGCGACTTCTAGCGACCTGACCTACACGGCGACGACCGACAGTCCGAACGGGCTGCCCGAAATCGGCACGGAGACCGATCAGATGTACCGGGAATTGTCTTCGCAGGACATTGTCGCCAGCCTGGCCGACACGATCGGCTCCCTGAGACTTAATGTCGTCGTTCTCAACTCTGGGCTGCTGGGTGCCATTCTGAACGGCTTGCTTAGTAGCGTCGCTGCTCTGGTACAGAGCGTACTGGCGCCGATTCTTGACCCGGTGTTGAACGGTTTGTTGACGGCTCTGGGTTTGAACCTCGACGACGCCGAAGTTGGCGCGGCCTTGAGCTGCAACGGCACCGGCGCGGTGCTCGTCAACTGAGGCGGCTGCCCATCAGGGGACCGGGCTCGCCAGAGCGGCAAGCCCTTCGAGTACCAGGTGCGGCCGATGCTGCCAGTCGGCACCGAGGTCGGCGTGCAGATATTCCGCGTCGCCGCCGGTCAGCCAGCGGCTCGCGCCGGTCTCAGCTAGCGTGGCGACTCGGTCGATGGCGCCGGCGCATGCCAGCTGCGCACCGAGCTGCACGCAGCTTTCGGTGTCGCTGCCGAGCGTGTCGGCATGCACGCCGTTCAGATCGCGAGTTTCGAAGCGCGTCGCGCCGAGCACGGCGCGCTGCTGCGCCGCGATACCGGCGGCGATGATGCCGCCGCGATGCTGGCCCTGGGCGGTGATGACATCAACCGTCAAGGCCGTGCCGGCGTTGGCGATCACCGCCGCTCCATGTTGCGCATGCCAGACCGCGATCATCGCCAGCCATCGGTCGACTCCGAGTCGCTGCGGCTCGCGATACGCATTGATCAGTCCGCGCCACTGTCCGGTGCTGCGCGCGATATGCGGGGTGAGGCTGCAGTGGCCGCGCATGGCTTCGATCAGGGCAGATTCGTGCGCCGCACCGGTGACATTGGATATCCAGATCGCGTCGACGCCGCCGGACGGCAGCTGCGACACGGTCTGTGCCGGGTCGCCGTGATGCGGTAGGGCGCCGTGCTCGACGAGCGCGCCCGCCGAACCTGACCGCGCCCATTTGATTCGGGTGTTGCCGACGTCGATCAGCAGTTTCATGCGAGGCGCAGGCTGACTTCACCGGCGTGGACGCGCTGCATGCCCGCAGCGGTTTCGACCAGTAGCGCGCCATCGCGATCAACGCCGCGGCCGATGCCGTCGAATCCGGCGTCGCCGTTCAGGATGCGGACCGGTGCGTCGCGGCTGGCGTCGAGCCGTGACCAGTCGGCGGCCATTGTCGAGAAGCCTTCGTCTGCGTAACGCGACAGCCGTGTCGTCAGTTGGCGCAGCAGCGCTGCGGCGAGCGCATTGCGTCCGGGCATCGGCCGCTGCTGTATCTCGCAGAGCTCACCGAGATTGATCCACGGCTGGGTGACCCCGCCGGCTTGTTGCGCCGCCATCTGCACATTGATGCCGATGCCGATGACGACCCGACAGCTGCCGCCGGCTTCGCCGCGATGCTCGATGAGAATGCCGCCCAGCTTGCGCCCGCCCGCCAGCAGATCGTTCGGCCACTTGAGCTGCACGCCGGTGACACCGAGTTCGGTCAACGCCTCGACGCAGGCGACGCCGACGGCGAGCGACAAGGCGCTCAGCTCACGCGGCCACGCCGCCCAGCTCCAGCCGATCGACAGGTAGAGATTGGCGCCAAACGGTGAAATCCACTGCCGGCCGCGCCGACCGCGCCCGGCGGTCTGCAGCTCGGCGAGCAGGACTTGCGGGTCATGACTGGCGTCGGCATCGAGCACCTGCGTATTGGTCGAGTCGACGACGGCGGCGACGCGCAGCCGCATCGGTGTCGTGGCCTGCAGCACGTGGGCGTCGAGCCGTTCGATCGGCGCGCTCAAGCGATAGCCGAGGCCTTGCCGCGATTCGACATCGAGCTGCCAATCACGCAGCCGTTCGACACGCTTCGACAATGCCGCGCGCGTGATCCCAGATGCGGCCGCCAGGTCTTCGCCGGAATGCCATTCACCGTCCGCGAGCGCATCGACCAACGCCAGCAGTTCGGCTTCGCTCAGCGCTGCAGCCATCGGCCGATGATCCTCGCTTTCTCGAAACGATGTTCGTTGCCCTGGGCCAGGCGCACGATGTTTTCCCGATGTTTCCATGCAACGAGCGCGGCCATCGCCAGTACAAAGCCGCCGCTGGCGCTGAACAGGCCCTCGGGGTGTACGAGTGCCACCCAGATGATGGCGGTGAGTGCCGCCCCCAGCGTCGCCAGACTGACATAGCCGCTGACCAGGATGACGAGTACGAACAGTGCCAGCATCCAGACCAGTGCCGCGGACATCAGGGCGCCGAATACGCCCGCCAGCGTCGCTACGCCTTTGCCGCCGCGAAAGCCGTAGAGCACCGGATAGCAATGCCCGATGGCGACGGCGACGCCGCACCAGTAGGCTTGTTCGCGCGCCGTTAGCAGCACATCGCCCAGCGTCGGCAGGTGGGGAATCGCCAGCACTGCGAGGACGCCCTTGGCGATGTCGATCAGCAGCACGCCGAGCGCGAAGCCCTTGCCTTGTGTGCGCAGCGCATTGGTCGCACCGACGTTGCCGCTGCCGACCGTGCGCAGATCGATGCCGCCGCGCAGCAGGCCGATCAACTGGCCGCCCATCAGGTTGCCGAGCAAGTAGGCGAGGGCCGTCTTGACGATCAGGTCAAGCATCGAGGCATCCGTGACGCGCTCATGCGCCGATCCAGGCCTTGCGGCGTGCGGTTACCGACTCATCGGCGTCAATCAGCGTCAGCATCCAGGTGTCTTCGGGGGGCGCGTCCGGTACGAAGTCGAGCGTCAGCAGCTCGTCGCCGCGGAATACGTGCAGCGCGTAGTGCTGGCCCGGCTGCAGGGCGGCGACGCGAGCGCTCCAGTTCGCTGCCGTGACGCGCAGCCCGTCGATCGCGACCAGCTGGTCGTTGGCAGACACGCCGGCGCGCAGCGCGGGCCCGCCGCTGTAGACGAACTGCACGCGCGTGTCGCCGGCGCGCAGTTTGAGGCCGGCCCAGGCTCGCGCCGGCTCGCCAGCGACCCAGCCGCCAGCGTCAGTGTCGGAGACCGCAGCGCGGCGCACTGCGCGGACCCCGAAGTCGGCGAGCAGCGCCGCCAGCGGCAGTTCGTCCGTCGACCGCAGAGCGCGGTCGAAGAAGCCGCTCAGATCGAGCCCGGAGATTTCCTGCGCCAGCGCTTCGAGCCCGCCTTCCGGGACGCCGACGCCGGTCGCGCCCCAGCGCTGCCAGGCGCCCCGCATCACATCGTCGAGCGTGCAGCCACCGTCGCGGCGCAGCATCAGGTCCAGGCACAGGGCGACCAGCGCGCCTTTGACGTAATAGCTGATCGCGCTGTTTGGCGTGTTTTCGTTCGGCTGGTAGTACTTGATCCAGGTCTCGAAGCTGGCGTCGGCCAGGGTCTGCACCTGCCGTGCCGGCGTGCGCTCGACACGCGTCGCGTTTTCGGACACGACATCCAGATAGCTGGCCGCGTCGATCAGCCCGGCGCGCAGCAGGAACAGATCGTCGTAATACGAGGTGATGCCCTCGTAGTGCCACAGATCACGCGAATACGCCTCGCTGCCGAGGTCGGATTCAAGGAACTTGGCGGCGGTGATGCGCTTGACGTTCCAGAGGTGGAAATACTCGTGGCTGCACAGGCCAAGGAAGCTGCGGTAATCCTTGCCGAGCTTGCGCTCGCCGGGCACCGGCAGATCGCTGCGCGAGCAGATCAGCGCCGTCGAGTCGCGATGCTCGAGGCCGCCATAGCCGGCACCGACCACATTGGTCAGGAACAGGTACTGATCGAGGCCGGGCTGCTGGCCGAACATCTCACGCTCGACGTGGCAGATCCGCGTCAGGTCGGCCGCCAGTCGCGGCAGGTCGGTGTCGACCCGGCCGGACAGCACCAGGGCGTGCGGAATGCCGTCGACGTCGAAGTCGACGCGCTGAAAGTCGGCCAGTTCGACCGGGTGGTCGATCAGCGCCTCGTAGCCGTCGGCGACGTACTCGCCAAAGCCGCGCGCGTCAACGTGCAGCGCCGGCAACGTGGTGGCGACGCGCCAGCGGGCGGCCAGCGGATCTTCCGGCGCGGGCAGTTCAACGTGAAAACGTGTCGTCTCGCAGCCGTTCGGGCAGTAGAACAGCGAACTGCCGTTGAAGAAGCCGCGGCGCGTGTCGAGCCAGGCTTTGCGCACCGACTCGTCGAACGCATAGACGGTGTAGTGCAGTTCCAGCGGACCGTCGGTGGGCGCGCAGCGCAGCGTGCGCTTGTCGATGCGCTCCACTGCCAGCGGCTGGCCGTCGGCGCTGGCGCGGATGTCGACAACATGCTTGGCGAAGTCGCGGACCAGGTAGCTGCCGCGCAGCCAGCCCGGCATCCGGAACACCTGTCCCTGCGGATCCGGCGTCGCCACACGGCATTGGACTTCGTAAAGGTGGGCGCGCAGGTCTGCGGCACGAACTCGATAGATGACGGCAGGAGTCACGACTCAGGGCGGCGGCAAAGGTGGTGCGTATTATGCCGCTTGATGCTGCCATGGCGGACGCTTGGTTATGCTCTGGGGCGCCAGTCGTCCAATCGAGTCCCCGATGGACGAGCGATCACAGGAGGATGCGTGTTCAGACGCGACAGCAGCGGCGGCCCCGGGGAGCGGCGTAATGCCACACCGGCGTTTGCCGTGGTGCGCGTGCATCGCATCCATTTTGCCGCGCGGTACGGGTGAGGACCTGACGATGAGTGCTGGCCTGTCGATGCGCGCGCGCCTGTGGCGGCGTCCGATCCGCTGGCTGTTGGCGCCTGCGTTTCGCGCCGGACGCTCGGTTGAATTGCGGCGCCGGGCCTTGCTGCAGGTCGGCGCACTGTCCCGCCTGCCCCTGTCGTTGCACGCCCGCGTCAGCCAGGACACGCTGCGCGGCGTGCCGGTCGAGTGGGTCACGCATTCCGGTGACGACACGCAGCGCGTCATCCTCTATTTTCACGGCGGCGCCTACATCGTTGGCGCCGCGCGCCTGTATCGCGACGTCAATGCGCGTTTGGCGACGTGGGGGCAGGCACGCGTTGCGGCTGTCGACTATCGGCTGGCGCCGGAGCATCCGTTTCCCGCCGCCCCCGACGACGCATTGAATGCCTACCGCGGCCTGCTCGAGCTTGGCATCAACGCAGATGACATCGTCCTCGCTGGAGATTCGGCCGGCGGTGGTCTGGCACTGGCCTGTGCGTTGCAGATTCGCGACGGCTGTCTGCCGGCGCCATCGGGGCTGGTCCTGTTTTCGCCGTGGACCGACCTGACGCTCGGTGGTGCCTCGATCGAAGCGCAGGCGGCGCAGGACATCATGCTGGAGGCCGAGGCGCTGCGCGAGGCGGCGGCCGATTATCTGGCCGGACACGATCCGCGTACGCCGCTGGCGTCGCCGCTGCACGCAAACCTCGGCGGCTTGCCGCCGATGCTCATCCAGGTCACCGATACCGAAATTCTCTACGACGATGCGCGGCAGCTGGCCGCGCGCGTCGAGGCGGCCGGCGGCGTTGCGACGCTCGACGTCAGCCCCGGTCTCTGGCACGTCTGGCAGGCGCTGGCCGGCAAGGTGCCGGAAGCCGACGCCGCCTTGCGCCGGGCGGCCGAATTCGTGCTGCGCTGCACGGCTGTCGCCGTCGAGCCTCGCCGTACATGAGCCTGACACGCTGGCGCGACACTGGCAGCGATTTCAGCTTCGGCGAATACCGGATCTTCACGCGCGCGGCCGGCGAGGGCGACGAGGCGCTGTTGCTGCTGCACGGTTTTCCGACCGCATCGTGGGATTTCGAGGCCTTGTGGCCACGGCTGGCGAAGCGGTTCGGTCGTATCGTCACCCTCGACTGGCTGGGACTCGGCTTTTCCGACAAGCCGCAGCGGCATCGCTATTCGATCGCCGAGCAGGCCGATCTGGCGCGTGCCGTGCTCGAAGCCCACGGCGTGCGGCGCGTGCACCTGCTTGCGCACGACTACGGCGCTTGCGTTGCGCAGGAGCTGCTGGCGCGGCAGCGCGACCGGGTGCAGGGCCCGCAAATGCTGAGCGCGGTATTGATGAACGCGCCGCTGTTTTATGAGGTCGAGCAGCGCTGGTGGCCGCACCGGCTGCTCCTCAGCCCGATCGGCCCGCTGTACGTCCGAATGGTCGGCGAGCGCCGCTTCTGGCGCGCGTTCTCGGCGCTGTTCGGTGCCGACACCAAACCCGGCCCGATCGAGTTGCACGATTACTGGACCTTGGTGGATGGCAGTGGTGGCCGTGCGGCGCTGCGCGCGGTACTGCGCTACGCGCACGAGCGCCGTGAGCAGCGTGAACGATGGCGGGATGCGCTGCTCCTCGATGCGCCGCCGCTACGCTTGATCATCGGCGCCGACGACCCGGTTTCGGGGCGGCGCGTCGCGGCGCACTACCAGCAGCTCAGGCCGGACGCCGATGTCGCTCTGCTCGATGGAATCGGCCATTTTCCGCACGTCGAGGCGCCGGACCGGGTTGCGCGGGCGGTGCTGGCGTTCCACGATGCGCTGGCGCGCCGTGGCTGAGCGGCTCCGACGAGACGGCGCGATACGATGACCACGCCTGCTGCGGCCGCGTGGCCCACCCGGATCGGCAAATACGAATTACGCGAACCCATCGGCCGCGGCGACTCCGGCATCGTCTGTCGCGGCTATGACCCATTCGTGCAGCGCGAGGTCGCGGTCAAGTTCGCCTTTCACGATCCCAGTCACCGCCACGACGCCGATCACGAGCGCGCGTTCTTTGCCGAGGCGCGCGCCGCTGGCGCACTGCAACATCCGAACATCGTTGCCCTCTATGACGCTGGCGTTGAAGGTGAGATCAGCTACCTGGTCATGGAATACGTCGACGGCCAGACGCTGCGCCCCCACTGTCGCGCCGATGGCGCGCGATTGCCTGTGGCGCAGGTCCTCGACATCGGCTCGCGCTGCGCATTGGCGCTCGATTACGCGCATGAGCGCGGGGTGCTGCACCGTGACATCAAGCCCGGCAACATCATGCTGATGCGTGACGGCACGCCGAAGCTGATGGACTTCTCGCTGGCCGAATTCAGGGCCGAGCCGGGCACGAAGATGTCCGATGGGCGTCTGCGTGGCTCGCCGTATTACATGGCGCCGGAACAGGTCCGCGGTGACGGCGCGAGCCGCGCCAGCGATCTGTACGCGCTCGGTGCGGTGCTGTATCAGCTGTTGTGTGGCGCACCGCCGTTCGCGCAGGCTGATCGCGAGCGCTTGTTCGAGGACATCCGCAACCGTCCGGCACCTGATCTGGCGCAGCGACGGGCGGGAATTGCGCCGGCGGTGGCGGCGCTGGTCGCACGCCTGCTGGACAAGGCGCCCGACCGACGGTTCGTGTCGGGGCGCGCGCTGGCGGCAGCGCTGGCGCCATTGATCGAGGCGGCGCAGGGACCGGGCGTAGACGGCCTCGCGTCACATGATGCTTTGCGGAGGCTCGAAATTTTCGCCGGATTTTCGGTGGCGGCCTTTGATGAACTGCTGGCAGCCAGTCGTGTCGTCAGCTGTGCAGCGGACGGGCGCTGGCCGACGGCGGGGCCACCGGCGATGCTCATCATCCTGCGCGGCGAACTGGAATGGTCACGCGACGGGCGCACGCAGCGCTTCGCAGCAGGCGACGGTGTCGATCTCGTCGCCGCTGGCGAGGCTGCGCTGAGGGCGCGCACACGGGTGCTCGCGCTGCGCGTCGACCTTCGACGCCTCGAGCAGGCATCAGCGGACACGCAGCTGCGCTTTTATCGGGCCATGACGGCGGCGCTGTCGCGTTCCGCCATAAGGTCTGCGAACTGACTGCGCAACCGTTACCTGGCGATACATCGGGTTGCCTACACACGCAGCCGGATTCGCCAGACTTGCATCCGCGGCGGCAGGCGTCGATCCTGAAGCCGACCCTGGCGGTTCAGCTTTGGCTCATTGCCGCCACCTACAGTCCGCCGCAACTGCAGTCCAAAAAACCAGAGGGGCTTCATCATGCATAACGGATTCCTGCGTTCCGCCGTCGCCGCACTGGCCTTGAGTGCCGTGTTGGCTGCCTGCAGCAAGCCGGCCGAGCCGCCGCCGGTCGATGATCCGTCGCAGCAGACGGCGCCGCAGGAGGCACCGCCGCCGGCCGAACAGCCGGCGCCGGCGCAGCCCGCACCGACCCCTGCGCCGGCGCCAGCGCCGGCCCCCAAGCCAAAACCGAAGCCGCGGCCGGCCCCGGCTCCGGCTCCGGCTCCGCAGGCCGCCCCGCAGCCGCAGGTTTGCTATGACTGCGGCACGATCAGCAACATCGCCGAAGTCCGCCAGAAGGGTTCGGGCTCCGGTGCCGGTGCGGTGGCCGGTGGTGTGGCCGGTGGTGTGATCGGCCATCAGTTCGGCAAGGGCAAGGGCAAGGACGCGGCGACCGTGCTCGGCGCGCTGGCCGGTGCGATCGGCGGCCACATGGCCGAGGAGCAGATTCGCGCGACGACGACGTATGACGTCACCGTGGCGATGGAATCGGGCTCGACGCGCACCATCAACGTCTCGGCGCTCAACGGTCTTACCGTCGGCGAGAAGGTGAAGATCGACGGCAGCAGCATCATTCCGCAGTAAGCGGCGCTTGCGAAAAAGACCGCCCGCGGCAGCTTCGGCTGCCGCGGGCTTTTGCTTTCCGCTACCCTAGCGCCCCTTTTTTCTCGGCAGGCAGGGCGGACCATGGCGCAAGCGCTGAAGGTACTGGTGATCGGCAACGGCGGGCGCGAACACGCGCTGGCGTGGAAACTGGCGCAGTCACCGCGCATCGCCGAGGTCATTGTCGCGCCGGGCAATGCCGGTACCGCGCGCGAAACAGGCTGCCGCAATGTGGCCATTGCCGCCGACGACATTGCGGGCCTGCTGCAGCTCGCGCAGCGTGAAGGTGTCGATTTCACTGTGGTCGGTCCGGAAGCGCCGCTGGCGCTCGGCGTGGTCGACACATTCCAGGCTGCCGGTCTGCGCATCTTCGGGCCGAGCCGCGCGGCTGCGCAGCTCGAGGCGTCGAAAGCCTTCACCAAGGATTTTCTCGAACGCCACGCGATCCCGACCGCGCAGTACCGTGTCTTCACCGAGATCGAACCGGCGGTGGCGTACATCGCCGAGCGCGGCGCGCCGATCGTCGTCAAGGCCGACGGCCTGGCGGCCGGCAAGGGCGTGGTGGTCGCGACCACGGTCGACGAAGCGCAGAACGTCGTGCGCGACATGCTCGGCGGCACGATGTTCGGCCAGGCCGGCGCGCGTGTCGTCATCGAGGACTTTCTCGAAGGCGAGGAGGCGAGCTTCATCGTCGTTGCCAGCGGGCAGCAATACGTGGCGATGGCAACCTCGCAGGACCACAAGCGGATCGGCGACGGCGACACCGGCCCGAACACCGGCGGCATGGGCGCCTATTCGCCGGCGCCGGTGGTCACTGCCGACGTGCACCAGCGCGCCTGTCGCGAGATCGTCGAGCCGACCCTGCGTGCCATGGCGGCCGAAGGCGCGCCGTTCACCGGCTTTCTCTACGCCGGGCTGATGATCGACGCGCAGGGCGCGCCGCGCGTGATCGAATTCAATGTGCGCATGGGCGATCCGGAGACGCAGCCGATCCTGTTCCGCCTGGAATCCGATCTGCTCGACATTCTTGAAGCGGCGGTCGACGGTCGCCTCGATCAGGTTCAGGCGCAGTGGAGCGCGCAGCCGACGCTGGGGGTGGTGATGGCCGCCGGCGGCTATCCGGGGACCGTGCGCAAGGGTGATGTCATCAGCGGCCTCGATGCCGACTTCGGCGGCGCCAAAGTCTTTCATGCCGGCACCACGCTGCGCGACGACGGCGCGGTGCTGACCAGCGGCGGTCGCGTGTTGTGCGTCGTCGCGCGTGGTGGCAGCGTCGCTGCCGCGCAGCAGTCCGCCTATGCCGCGGTCGCGCAAATTCGCTGGGATGGCGTGCAATATCGCCGCGATATCGGCTATCGGGCGATCGCGCGTGGTAATTGAGGAACTTCCGGCGACTTTTTTGCCGAAATTTCCTTGACGAAGCGCTTTTCGCCGACCAGAATACGCGGCCCTTACCGGACCTGTCCGGGAAGGCCGTGGCGGAGGGATACTCAAGCGGCCAACGAGGGCAGACTGTAAATCTGCTGACTTATGTCTACGGTGGTTCGAATCCACCTCCCTCCACCAAATTCGATTTTGTTGTGCGCCGGTTGCTGTGGGTGAGGCGGGTGTAGCTCAATGGTAGAGCAGAAGCCTTCCAAGCTTCCTGTGAGGGTTCGATTCCCTTCACCCGCTCCAGTCGGCACTGGCGAACGCGAGCTTCAAGAAGATCGATTCCGCCCACCTAGCTCAGTCGGTAGAGCACACCCTTGGTAAGGGTGAGGTCGCTGGTTCGATTCCAGTGGTGGGCACCAGATTCAAGCGGTCGCGGTTTCGAGGAATCGAGCCAGCGGCCTCAAAGACAAGCTCGCTGGTTTGATTCCAGTGGGTGAGGCGGAAAAAGGAAAAGGTCCGGTGGACCTTTTCCCTGCCGAACGCCCGAGCGCGATGCGCGAGGGCCGGAGGGCACCAGATTCAAGCGGTTGCGGGATGCGCAATCGAGGTTCGCAGCGCCTGGCTGCGAACCGTGGTGGCAGCATGAAGCGGCGCCGGCCTGTCTGGCGCCGGACTTGTTTTTAGGCCGCGGTGTGGCCGTGGTTTCAACGTGATTTGAGCAATTCGGAGACTTCGCGATGGCAAAGGGTAAGTTTGAACGCACGAAGCCGCACGTGAACGTGGGCACGATTGGCCACGTTGACCACGGCAAGACGACGACGACGGCTGCGCTGACGAAGGTGTCGTCGGACAAGTATGGCTCGACGTACGTTCCTTACGACCAGGTTGCGAAGGCGTCTGAATCGCAGGGGCGTCGCGACGCGACGAAGATTCTGACGATCGCGACGTCGCACGTTGAGTACGAAACGGACAACCGCCACTACGCGCACGTTGACTGCCCGGGACACGCGGACTTCGTGAAGAACATGATCACGGGTGCGGCGCAGATGGACGGCGCGATCCTGGTGGTGTCGGCGGTTGACGGCCCGATGCCGCAGACGCGCGAACACGTTCTGCTGGCCAAGCAGGTCAACGTTCCGAAGATCGTGGTGTGGCTGAACAAGTGCGACCTGGTGGAAGACGAAGAGCTTCTGGACCTGGTCGAGATGGAAGTTCGTGACCTGCTGAGCAAGTACGACTTCGACGGCGACAACACGCCGGTCATCCGCGGCTCGGCGACCAAGGCGATTGCCGGTGAAGCCGAGTGGGTTGGCAAGCTCGAAGAGCTGTACAACGCGATCGACACCTGGATTCCGGAACCGCCGCGCGAGACGGACAAGCCGTTCCTGCTGCCGATCGAAGACGTGTTCTCGATCTCGGGCCGCGGCACGGTGGTGACGGGCCGTATCGAGCGTGGCGTGATCAAGGTCGGTGAAGAAGTCGAGATCGTGGGTATCCGCGACACGGCGAAGACGATCGTCACGGGCGTTGAAATGTTCCGCAAGCTGCTGGACCAGGGGCAGGCGGGCGACAACGTCGGTCTGCTGCTGCGCGGCACGAAGAAGGAAGACGTGGAGCGCGGCCAGGTGCTGTGCAAGCCGGGCACGATCAAGCCGCACTCGAAGTTTGAGGGCGAGGTGTACGTGCTGACGAAGGACGAAGGCGGCCGTCACACGCCGTTCTTCAAGGGCTATCGCCCGCAGTTCTACTTCCGCACGACGGACGTGACCGGTTCGATCCAGTTCAACCAGGAAATGGTGATGCCGGGCGACAACGTTCAGATGACGGTTGAGCTGATCAACCCGATCGCGATGGAAGACGGTGTCCGTTTTGCCATTCGCGAAGGCGGCCGCACCGTCGGCGCCGGCGTCGTCACCAAGATCCTCGAGTAAGGGTTTTGACTTGTGGGCGCGGATTGCCTAAAATCCGCGCCCCTTTTTGGCTTTCCGCGGTAAGCACAGGGCGATAGCTCAACTGGTAGAGCGGCGGTCTCCAAAACCGCAGGTTGGGGGTTCGAAACCCTCTCGCCCTGCCACGCAGCGTCGCCGGAATGTCTGCGGGGCCCAAGTAGCGAGTTCATGGAAGCCCAACATACCGAGAAAGCTGGTTCTGCGGCCAAGGACACAGCTCTTCTGATCATTGCCGCGATCGTTCTGATCGGCGGCATGTTTGCGTTTTATTACTTCGAAGGCCAGCTCAACGCCCTGGTGCGGACGTTGATGATCCTGGGTGCCTTCGCGGCCACGCTTGCGCTCGCCTATCAGACGGCGCTGGGGCGTGACCTCTGGGGCTACGTCAGCGGCGCGCGCATTGAAATGCGCAAGGTCGTCTGGCCGACGCGCCAGGAAGCCGTGCAGACAACCCTGATGATCGTCATCGTCGTGGCCGTGATGGCGCTGCTGATTGCCGGACTCGACTGGGTGCTGTTGCGCGGCGTCGAGCTCCTGACCGGACGGGGGGCGTGACGATGACGATGCGCTGGTACGTCGTACATGCGTATTCGCAGTACGAAAATTCGGTCATGAAGGCGCTCCGCGAGCGTATCAATCGGGCGGGTCTGCAGGAGCAGTTTGGCGACATCCTGGTGCCGACCGAAGAGGTCGTCGAGATCAAGGAAGGCGTCAAGCGCACCACTGAGCGCAAGTTCTTCCCGGGTTACGTTCTGGTCCAGATGGACATGAACGAAGACACCTGGCATCTCGTCAAATCGACGCCGAAGGTCATGGGCTTCATCGGTGGTACGCCGGACAAGCCGGCGCCGATCAGCGACAAGGAAGCCGAGCGCATCCTCAATCGCGTGACCGAGTCCGTCGAGAAGCCGCGTCCGAAGACGCTGTTCGAGCCGGGTGAGTCGGTGCGCGTCAAGGAAGGTCCGTTCGCGGACTTCCAGGGCGTTGTCGAAGAGGTCAACTACGAAAAGAACCGTCTGCGCGTGTCGGTCCTGATTTTCGGCCGCGCCACCCCCGTCGACCTCGAATTCGGTCAGGTCGAGAAGGGGTGAACTGCAGGGGAGCACGGCTCCCCTGCAGTTCACGCCCGGCCAGGGATGGCCGGGCCGGGCGTTCCAGCCGCGACGAAGTTGCGCCCGGGACGGCCACGCAGAGGTATCAGCGGAACGCGCCTTGAACGGCGCGCCGCCGTAACCGCCCCGCCAGAAATGGCGCGGTCAGACACCCCGCCGCGCCGGTCGCGCCAGGGGTGTCGGCGCCAGCAGCGCGCCAACAGACTCCGGGCCGCAGTCGGGTCCGCCGTCGAACGTATTTAGGACGAAGCCGCTCCCGCAGGGCTTCGAAACATCGGGGAGCCTGACAACAGGCGTTTGCACCCACTTTGGAGTAAGTCATGGCAAAGAAGGTCTCGGCCTACATCAAGCTGCAGATTCCTGCAGGCAAGGCCAACCCGGCGCCGCCGGTCGGTCCGGCGCTCGGTCAGAACGGCGTCAACATCATGGAGTTCTGCAAGCAGTTCAACGCTGCGACGCAGAAGCTCGAGCCGGGTCTGCCGACTCCGGTCGTGATCACGGTCTATTCGGACCGCTCGTTCACGTTCATCACCAAGACGCCGCCGGCGACGACGCTGATCAAGAAGGCCGCCGGCATCGATTCCGGTTCGCCGACGCCGCACACCAAGAAGGTGGGCAAGATCACCAAGGCGCAGGTCGAGGAAATCGCCAAGGCGAAGATGCCGGACCTCAATGCCGGCAGCATGGACGCGGCGATGCGCCTGATCGCAGGCTCCGCCCGTTCGATGGGCATCGAAGTGGTGGAGAAGTAAGCCATGGCGAAGATCACGAAGAAGCAGAAGGCGCTGGCGGGCAAGGTCGAAGCCGGCAAGCTGTACGACCTCGACGGTGCGATCGCAATCCTCAAGGAATGCGCGACGTCGAAGTTCAAGGAGTCGATCGACATGTCGATCAACCTCGGCGTCGATCCGCGCAAGTCGGACCAGAATGTTCGCGGTTCGACGGTGCTGCCGCACGGTAACGGCAAGTCGGTTCGCGTTGCGGTGTTCGCGCAGGGCGAGAAGGCCGAGCAGGCCAAGGCCGCCGGTGCTGACGCGGTCGGCATGGACGACCTCGCCGCCAAGATGAAGGAAGGCGATCTGTCGTATCAGGTCGTCATCGCCGAACCGGCCGCGATGCGCGTCGTCGGTGCGCTGGGTCAGGTGCTGGGTCCGCGCGGCCTGATGCCGAACCCGAAGACGGGCACGGTCACGCCGAACGTCGCCGAAGCGGTCAAGAACGCCAAGGCCGGTATGGCGAAGTTCCGTACCGACAAGGGCGGCATCGTGCATTGCTCGGTGGCGGCGGTCGACTTCGACGTCGAGAAGATCAAGGACAATCTGATCGCGGTCGTGCGCGATGTGCGCAAGGCCAAGCCGACTTCGTCGAAGGGCGTCTACATCAAGAAGGTGACGCTGTCGACGACGATGGGCCCGGGCGTGCGCATCGATGTCGGTTCGCTGCCGGAATAAGTTGAATCCCGTGCCGATGCCCTGAAGTAAGGGCATCGGTGCCGGTTCGGTGGGGCGGGCACGCCGCCTGCGCCACCGAGCCGTGAAAGTTTCCCAGCATGATGCGTGGCGGTGCGGGATGGCCGTCGTCGCAGTCGTAACTTTGAAGTGTGGCGCATGCCTCACATCGAAGACCGTCAGTGGCCCCGAGCAGCAGGGACGGGCATTAAAGGTCGCAAGACCGCTGTCGTAGATAGGCCGGTTCGATAAAGCCGCAAGGCATAAGAGCCGATTTTTGAGGCAACTAGGAGTTCTGATGGCTCTCAGGCTGAATGACAAGAAGGCCCTGGTTGCGGAAGTGAACGATGTCGCCAAGCGCGCGCTATCGGCCGTTGCGGCCGAATATCGCGGCCTGACGGCCGGCAAGTTCGACGAACTGCGTGCAAAGGCCCGTGAAAACGGCGTCTACCTGCATGTCGTCAAGAACTCGCTGGCGACGCGGGCGGTCGAGGGCACCGAATTCGAGTGCCTGAAGACAGCGCTGGTGGGACCGCTTGTTCTCGGTTTCTCGCTTGAGGATCCGGGTTCGGTCGGTCGCGTCATCAAGGACTTCGCCAAAGACAACGACAAGCTCGTGGTCAAGGCGGTCGCGGTCGGTGGCACCCTGTACGGTGCTGCGGACATCGAACGTCTGGCTTCGCTGCCGACGAAGGAGCAGGCCCTCGCCATTCTGGCAGGCACGCTCCAGGCGCCGATCAGCAAGTTTGTCCGCACTCTGGCGGAACCCGCTGCGAAGGTCACCCGCGCCGTCAAGGCCGTGGGCGATTCCAAGCAGGACGCGTCGGCGTAAGCGTTCAATTCCGAATCCAAGGCATTACCACACTTTTTATTGGAGTTTTTAAAGATGGCTACGAAGGAAGAAATCCTCGACGCGATCGCCGGCATGTCCGTGATGGACGTCGTCGAGCTCGTCAAGATGATGGAAGACAAGTTCGGCGTGACGGCTGCCGCCCCGGTTGCGGTTGCTGCCGGTCCGGCTGCTGCGGCTGCCCCGGCTGCTGAAGAGAAGACCGAGTTCACGGTCGTTCTCGCCGGCATCGACTCGGCCAAGAAGGTCAACGTCATCAAGGTCGTGCGCGAAATCACCGGTCTGGGCCTCAAGGAAGCCAAGGACCTGGTCGAAGGCGCGCCGCAGACCGTCAAGGAAGGCGTCGACAAGGCCGCCGCCGAAGAGATCAAGAAGAAGCTGGAAGAAGGCGGCGGCAAGGTCGAGCTGAAGTAAGCAGACCAAGTCGTTGCTTTTCAAGGCAACTTCTAAGCGTTGAGGTGAAGGCTGGGAGCCGTGATCGGCTCCCGGCCTTTCGCCGCTAGCGGGAGAACTCAAACCTCTGGCGAGGTTTCAGGTAGCGAGCCAGACGTTTGAATTTTTCGAGGCGCGTTGTGGCGCCCACTGACGACAGAGGTAACCGATGGCCTACTCGTTCACCGAGAAGAAGCGTATCCGCAAGGACTTCAGCAAGCTGAAGGAAACGCTGGAAATTCCTTATCTGCTGGCGACGCAGATTGATTCCTACCGCCAGTTCCTGCAGGCCGAGGCGCAACCGTCGAAGCGGCGCGACAACGGCCTTCAAGCCTCGTTCAAGTCGGTGTTCCCGATGACGTCCTACAACGGCGCCGCGTCGCTGGAGTTCGTCAAGTATCGCTTCGACGAGCCGGCGTTCGACGAGAAGGAGTGCCGCGTCCGTGGCATGACCTTCGCCGCGCCGCTGAAGGTCACCGTGCGCCTGGTGATCTTCGATCGCGAGTCCAAGGAAAAGCGCGTCAAGGACGTGCGTGAGCAGGAGGTCTATCTCGGCGAAGTGCCGCTGATGACCGACCACGGCACGTTCATCATCAACGGCACGGAGCGCGTCGTCGTCTCGCAGCTGCACCGTTCGCCGGGTGTGTTCTTCGACCACGACAAGGGCAAGACGCACAGCTCGGGCAAGCTGCTGTACAGCGCCCGCATCATTCCGTACCGCGGTTCCTGGCTGGACTTCGAGTTCGACCCGAAGGACAACCTGTTCGCGCGTATCGACCGTCGCCGCAAGCTGCCGGTGACCATCGTCCTGCGCGCGCTCGGTTACAGCAACGAGCAGATGCTCGAGATGTTCCATGAGCAGAATGTCTTCACGCTGGAGAAGGACGGCGCGACGATCGACCTGATCCCGGAACGCCTGAAGGGCGAGAAGGCGCAGTTCGACATCGTGGCCGACGGCAAGACGCTGGTCGAAGAAGGCAAGCTGATCACGGCGCGCCACATCAAGCTGATCGCCGAGGCCGGCCTGAAGAAGCTGACGGTGCCGGATACCTATCTGGTCGGCAAGATCGTCGCCAAGGATCTGGTTGCCGAAGGTACGGGCGAGATCATTGCCGCCGCCAACACCGAGCTGACGCAGAATCTGCTGGCGAAGATGCGCGAGTCGGGCATCAAGACGCTGCCGACGCTGTACGTCAACGACGTCGACAAGGGTCCGTACATCTCGACGACGCTGAACATCGATCCGACCAAGACCAAGCTCGAAGCGCTGGTCGAAATCTATCGCATGATGCGCCCCGGCGAGCCGCCGACCAAGGACGCCGCCGAAGCGCTGTTCCACGGCATGTTCTTCTCGCCCGAGAAGTATGACCTGTCGGCCGTCGGCCGCATGAAGTTCAACCGCCGCCTGCGCCGCGACACGGTCGAAGGCCCGGGCGTGGTCTACGACGGCCAGCTGTTCTCGATGTTCAACGATGAGTTCTCGAAGGGCTTGTTTGCCAAGTTCGGCAAGGAGCATTCGGACATCATCGACGTGGTCCGCGAAATCATCGCGATCCGCAACGGTGAGCAGCAGACCGACGATATCGACCATCTCGGTAACCGCCGCATTCGTGCGGTCGGCGAAATGGCCGAGAACGTGTTCCGCACCGGTCTGGTCCGCGTCGAGCGCGCGGTCCGCGAGCGCCTGGCGCTGGCCGAGGCCGAGAACCTGACGCCGCAGGATCTGATCAACGCCAAGCCGGTCTCGGCGGCGATCAAGGAGTTCTTCGGTTCGTCGCAGCTGTCGCAGTTCATGGACCAGAACAACCCGCTGTCGGAAGTCACGCACAAGCGTCGCGTGTCGGCCCTCGGCCCGGGTGGTCTGACCCGTGAGCGCGCCGGCTTCGAAGTCCGCGACGTGCATCCGACGCATTACGGCCGCGTCTGCCCGATCGAAACGCCGGAAGGCCCGAACATCGGTCTGATCAACTCGCTGGCGTGCTACGCGCGCACCAACGAATACGGCTTCCTCGAAACGGCCTATCGCAAGGTCATCGACGGCAAGGTCACCGACGAGGTCGAGTACCTGTCGGCGATCGAAGAAGGCCGCTACGTCATCGCCCAGGCGAACGCCGAGCTCGACGATCAGAACCGCTTCAAGGGTGACCTGGTCTCGGTTCGCTTCCAGAACGAATTCGCACTGACCGCACCGGACAAGATCCAGTACATGGACGTGTCGCCGCGTCAGATCGTGTCGGTCGCCGCCGCGCTGATTCCGTTCCTCGAGCACGACGACGCCAACCGCGCGCTGATGGGTTCGAACATGCAGCGTCAGGCGGTACCGACGCTGCGCGCCGACAAGCCGCTGGTCGGCACCGGCGTCGAGCGTCGCGTCGCCGTCGACTCCGGCAATGCCATCCAGGCCAAGCGTGGCGGTGTCGTCGAGAAGGTCGACGCTGCGCGTATCGTCATCCGCGTCAACGACGAGGAGACGGTGGCCGGTGAAGCGGGCGTCGACATCTACAACCTGGTCAAGTACATCCGCTCGAACCAGAACACCTGCATCAATCAGAAGCCGATCGTCACCCCGGGTGACGTGGTCGCGCGCGGCGACGTGATCGCCGACGGCCCGTCGACCGACCTCGGCGAGCTCGCGCTCGGCCAGAACATGCTGATCGCGTTCATGCCGTGGAACGGCTACAACTTCGAAGACTCGATCCTGATCTCGGAACGCGTCGTCGAGGAAGACCGCTTCACGACGATTCACATCGAAGAGCTGACCTGCTCGGCGCGTGAAACCAAGCTCGGACCGGAAGAAATCACCGCCGACATTCCGAATGTCAACGAAGCGGCGCTGCGCAAGCTCGACGAGTCGGGCATCGTCTACATCGGCGCCGAGGTCAAGGCCGGCGATCTGCTGACCGGCAAGGTCACGCCGAAGGGCGAGACGCAGCTGACGCCGGAAGAGAAGCTGCTGCGCGCGATCTTCGGCGAGAAGGCGTCCGACGTGAAGGACACCTCGCTGCGCGTGCCGGCCGGCATGGACGGTACCGTCATCGACGTGCGCGTGTTCACCCGTGAAGGCGTGAAGAAGGACAAGCGTGCGCTGGCGATCGAAGAGGCCGAACTGGCCGCGGTGCGCAAGGATCTTGCGGACCAGCAGCGCATCTTCGAGGACGACATCTATGATCGTCTGCGCAAGATCCTGCTCGGCAAGCAGGCCGACGGCGGCCCGAACAAGCTGAAGAAGGGCGCCAAGATCGACGACGAATATCTCGATTCGATCGAGCGCGAGAAGTGGTTCGAGATCCGCATGTCGGACGACGACGCGCAGACCCAGCTCGAAGCGGCCAACAAGCAGCTGCGTGACATGCGTTCGGAGTTCGACAAGCGCTTCGACGACAAGAAGCGCAAGATCCAGTCGGGTGACGAGCTGTCGCCGGGCGTGCTGAAGATGGTCAAGGTCTACCTGGCCGTGAAGCGTCGCATCCAGCCGGGCGACAAGATGGCCGGCCGTCACGGCAACAAGGGCGTCATCTCGCAGATCGTGCCGGTCGAAGACATGCCGCACATGGAAGACGGCACGCCGGTCGACATCGTGCTCAACCCGCTGGGCGTGCCTTCGCGTATGAACATCGGCCAGTTGCTCGAAGTCCATCTGGGCTGGGCGGCCAAGGGCATCGGTCGCAAGATCGACGACATGCTGCAGCAGCAGAAGTCGGTCGCCGAACTGCGCCAGTATCTCGACAAGGTCTACAACCAGACCGGTGGCAAGGCGGATGTCGATATCGCCGAGCTGAGCGACGCGGAAGTCGTCAATCTGGCGAAGAATCTGACCGGGGGTCTGCCGGTGTCGACGCCGGTCTTCGACGGTGCCGCCGAAGCCGAGATCAAGACGCTGCTCGAGCTCGCCGGCCTGCCGCGTACCGGCCAGGCGCAGTTGACCGACGGCCGCACGGGCGAGCAGTTCGCGCGCCAGGTCACGGTCGGCTACATGTACTACCTGAAGCTGAACCATCTGGTCGACGACAAGATGCATGCGCGTTCGACCGGTCCGTACTCGCTCGTCACCCAGCAGCCGCTGGGCGGCAAGGCGCAGTTCGGCGGTCAGCGCTTCGGTGAGATGGAAGTCTGGGCGCTCGAGGCCTATGGTGCGGCGTACACGCTGCAGGAAATGCTGACGGTCAAGTCGGATGACACGAACGGCCGTACGCGCATGTACAAGTCGATCGTCGATGGCGATCACCGCATGGTCGCGGGCATGCCCGAATCGTTCAACGTGCTGGTCAAGGAAATCCGCTCGATTGGTCTGAACATCGAGCTGGAACAGAATCAGTAAGTTGGCGGACGACAGGAGTTAATGATGAAAGATTTGTTCAACCTGATCCGCAACCCGGAAGAAGCGGAAGACTTCGACGCCATCAAGATCGGCCTCTCGTCGCCGGAGACGGTGCGCTCGTGGTCGTACGGTGAAGTCAAGAAGCCGGAAACGATCAACTACCGCACGTTCAAGCCGGAGCGTGATGGCCTGTTCTGCGCGAAGATCTTCGGGCCGATCAAGGACTACGAGTGCCTGTGCGGCAAGTACAAGCGCCTCAAGCACCGCGGCGTGGTCTGCGAGAAGTGCGGCGTTGAAGTCACGGTCGCCAAGGTCCGCCGCGAGCGCATGGGTCATATCGACCTGGCGTCGCCGGTCGCGCACATCTGGTTCCTGAAGTCGCTGCCGAGCCGTATCGGCCTGCTGCTCGACATGCCGCTGCGCGCCATCGAGCGCGTGCTGTATTTCGAAGCCCACATCGTCGTCGACCCCGGCCTGACGCCCCTCGAGCGTGGCCAGCTGCTGACCGAAGAGGACTACCTGAACTCGGTCGAGCAGTACGGTGACGACTTCGACGCCCGCATGGGTGCCGAAGCCGTGCGCGATCTGCTGCGTGGCATTGACCTGCAGACCGAAGCGGCGAAGCTGCGCGAAGAGCTGAACACCACGACTTCGGAAACGAAGATCAAGAAGTTCGCCAAGCGCCTCAAGCTGATCGAGTACTTCATCCAGTCCAACAACAAGCCGGAATGGATGATCCTCACGGTGCTGCCGGTGCTGCCGCCGGATCTGCGCCCGCTGGTGCCGCTCGACGGCGGCCGCTTCGCGACCTCGGATCTCAACGATCTGTACCGCCGCGTCATCAACCGCAACAACCGTCTGAAGCGCCTACTCGAACTGTCGGCGCCGGACATCATCGTGCGCAACGAAAAGCGCATGCTGCAGGAATCGGTTGACGCGCTGATCGACAACGGCCGTCGCGGCCGTGCGATCACCGGCACCAACAAGCGCCCGCTCAAGTCGCTGGCCGACATGATCAAGGGCAAGCAGGGCCGCTTCCGTCAGAACCTGCTCGGCAAGCGCGTCGACTACTCGGGCCGTTCGGTCATCGTGGTCGGTCCGACGCTGAAGCTGCACCAGTGCGGCCTGCCGAAGAAGATGGCGCTCGAGCTGTTCAAGCCGTTCGTGTTCTCGCGTCTGCAGCGCCTCGGCATCGCCACCACCATCAAGGCGGCGAAGAAGATGGTCGAGCGCGAGGAGTCGCAGGTCTGGGACGCGCTCGAAGAGTGCATCAAGGAGCATCCGGTGCTGCTCAACCGCGCACCGACGCTGCATCGCCTCGGCATTCAGGCCTTCGAGCCGCTGCTGATCGAAGGCAAGGCCATCAACCTGCATCCGCTGGTCTGCACCGCGTTCAACGCCGACTTCGACGGTGACCAGATGGCCGTGCACGTGCCGCTGTCGCTCGAAGCGCAGCTCGAAGCGCGCGTGCTGATGATGTCGACCAACAACATCCTGTCGCCGGCGTCGGGTGATCCGATCATCGTGCCGTCGCAGGACGTCGTGCTCGGCCTGTACTGGATGAGCCGCGAACGCGTCGGCGCCAAGGGCGAGGGCATGGTGTTCTCGGACGTGGCCGAAGTGCATCGCGCCTACGAGAACGGCATCGTCGATCTGCAGGCCAAGATCAAGGTCCGTCTGCGCGACTACCACGAAGCCGGCGGCGAAGGCTTCATTCACGTCATCGACACGACCACCGGCCGTGCGCTGCTGTCGGAAGTGATTCCGGACGGCGTGCCGTTCGCGGTCGTCAACAAGACGCTGACCAAGAAGGAAATCAGCCGCGTCATCAACTACGTGTACCGCCGCTGCGGCACGAAGGACACGGTGATCTTCGCCGATCAGATGATGTACACGGGCTTCCGTATGTCGACCAAGGCCGGCATCTCGTTCTGCCTCGACGACATCATGATCCCGGCCGAGAAGGCGACGATCCTGGAGCAGGCCGAGGCCAAGGTGAAGGAGGTCGACACCGAGTACAACCAGGGTCTGACCACCGGCGGTGAGCGCAAGAACCGCGTCATCGACATCTGGTCTCGCGCCAACGACGACATCTCGCGCGCGATGATGGCGCAGATCGGTTCGGAAACGGCGATCGGTGCCGACGGCAAGGAAGTGAAGCAGCCGTCGTTCAACTCGGTGTTCATGATGGCCGACTCGGGCGCCCGTGGTAGCCAGGCGCAGATTCGCCAGCTGGCCGGCATGCGCGGCCTGATGGCCAAGCCGGACGGCTCGATCATCGAAACGCCGATCACCGCGAATTTCCGCGAAGGTCTGAACGTCAACCAGTACTTCATCTCGACGCACGGTGCCCGTAAGGGGCTGGCCGATACGGCGCTGAAGACGGCGAACTCGGGTTACCTGACCCGCCGTCTGGTCGACGTCGCGCAGGACATGGTCGTCACCGGCGAAGACTGCGGCACCGAGAACGGTCTGCAGATGATGCCGATCGTCGAAGGCGGCGACGTGCTCGAAGCACTGCGCGACCGCGTCCTCGGCCGTGTCACGCTGCGCGACGCGCACAAGCCGGGCACCGACGAAGTCGTGATCCCGGCCGGTACGATGATCGACGAAAAGTGGGCCGACGTCCTCGAGAAGAACTCGATCGACGAAATCTGGGTCCGCTCGCCGATCACCTGCGAACTGCCGTTCGGCGTTTGCGGCAAGTGCTACGGACGTGACCTGGCGCGCGGCCATCTCGTCAACATCGGCGAAGCGGTCGGCGTCATCGCCGCGCAGTCGATCGGCGAGCCGGGCACGCAGCTGACCATGCGTACCTTCCACGTCGGTGGTGCGGCGTCGCGTGCGGCGTCGGCCGACGGCGTCGACTCGCGTGCGGCCGGTACGGCGCGCGTGCACAACCTGAAGACGGTCACCAACAAGGAAGGCCTGCTGGTGGCGGTGTCGCGTTCGGGCGAAATCGGCGTCATCGACGCCAACGGCCGCGAGCGCGAGCGTTACAAGATTCCGTACGGCGCGACGATCCTGGTTCGCGACGGTGACGAGATCAAGGCCGGCACGCGTCTGGCCAAGTGGGATCCGCATACCCACCCGATCATCACCGAGCTGACCGGCTTCGTGAAGCTGCACGACTTCCAGGAAGGCCTCACGGTCACCCGCGAGACCGACCCGCTGACCGGCGTGTCGACCCGCGTCGTGACCGACGCCAAGGCGCGCGGCTCGGCCGGTAAGGACCTCAAGCCGACCATCGTGCTGGTCGACGCCAAGGGCAAGCAGCTGACGTTCCCGGGCACCGACATTCCGGCCGCCTACACGCTGCCGCCGAAGGCCATCGTCGTCGTCGAAGACGGTGACGAGGTCAGCGTCGGTGCAACGGTCGCCCGTCTGCCGCAGGAAGCGTCGAAGTCGCGCGACATCACGGGCGGTCTGCCGCGCGTCGCCGACCTCTTCGAAGCCCGCAAGCCGAAGGAGCCGGCGGTGCTCGCCGAGACCAGCGGTACGGTCAAGTTCGGCCCCGGTACCAAGGGCAAGCAGCGCATCAAGATCGTCCGTACCGACGGCACCGAAGCTGAAATCCTGGTGCCGAAGTGGGTCGAAATCCGCGTGTTTGAAGGTGAATCGGTCGAGCAGGGCGAAATCATCTCCGACGGCGAGCCGAGCCCGCACGACATCCTGCGTCTGCAGGGCGTCACGGCGCTGGCCAACTATCTCGTCAAGGAGATCCAGGACGTCTACCGCCTGCAGGGCGTGAAGATCAACGACAAGCACATCGAAACGATCGTTCGTCAGATGCTGCGCAAGGTCGAGATCGCCGAGCCGGGTGACTCCAAGTTCCTGCAGGGCGAGCAGATCGAGATCTTCCAGGTGCTGGCCGAGAACAAGCGGCTCGAGTCCAAGGGCGAGCGTGGCGCGCGCTTCGAGCGTCAGCTGCTCGGCATCACCAAGGCCTCGCTGTCGACCGAGTCGTTCATTTCGGCGGCGTCGTTCCAGGAAACGACGCGCGTGCTGACCGAAGCCTCGGTGCGCGGTTCGCGCGACGAACTGCGTGGCCTCAAGGAAAACGTCATCGTCGGTCGTCTGATCCCGGCCGGTACGGGCCTTGCCTACCACGAACAGCGCCGCAAGGCGCGTGGCGGCAGCCTGCTGGCCGAACTGCAGGCCTCGGCGCTGACGTCGACCGGCAGCTTCGACGCCACCAGTGGCGACCGCCTGTCGTCGTCGCGTCCGGCGGCGCCGGTCACCGCCGAAGACGGCGAGACCGAGTCCAGCGCCGACAACGACGAGGGCGGTGAAGAGTAAGACGCCTGCGTAGCAGGATCGGGGCCCCGGCCGCGTGCCGGGGCCCTTTTTTGTCGAAGCGGGGCGCCACGGGTGCCGCCCCGGAGCGGGAAACGGACTTGACACAAGATTGTCGTTGACTCCGAGGCCGCTCACCTTTATGATTCGCGCCCTTTCCCGACGGCCGCCCAAGGGGTGGTCCGTCTTTTCTTTGTCAAGCTGGGAAGTTCCATCGTGCCAACAGTCAACCAGTTAGTGCGCAGCGGCCGCTACGTCGAAGCCACCAAGAGCAAGGTGCCTGCGCTCACCGGTTCGCCGCAAAAGCGTGGCGTCTGCACCCGCGTCTACACGACGACGCCGAAGAAGCCGAACTCGGCCCTGCGTAAGGTGTGCAAAGTGCGCCTGACCAACGGTTTCGAAGTCATCTCCTACATCGGTGGCGAAGGCCACAACCTGCAGGAGCATTCGGTCGTCATGATTCGTGGCGGTCGTGTCAAGGATCTTCCCGGCGTGCGCTATCACACGGTTCGCGGTGCGCTCGACTGCGCTGGCATCGACAAGCGTCGCCAGGGCCGTTCGAAGTATGGCGCCAAGCGTCCCAAGGCTGGCGGCGCCACCGCTGCCAAGAAGAAGTAAGGCCGGGCCTCGAAAGGCCCGAGTAAGGCGCGAAATCACTCGCGCCTGAAGACCACTGAAGGATTCAAGTCATGTCCCGTCGTCGCAAGCCGGAAATCCGCAAGGTTCTCCCTGATCCGAAGTTCAAGAGCGAACTCGTCTCGAAGTTCGTCAACATGGTGATGGAAGACGGCAAGAAGTCCGTCGCCGAAAAGATCGTCTACGGCGCCCTCGATCAGATCGTTGCCAAGAAGAGCGTCGAGGCCCCGGCCGAGTTCCTGCAGGCCGCCTTCGACAACGTCGCGCCGACGGTCGAGGTCAAGAGCCGCCGCGTCGGTGGTGCCACCTACCAGGTGCCGGTCGAAGTTCGCGCCAGCCGTCGTACCACGCTGGCCATGCGCTGGGTCATCGCTGCGGCGATCGCGCGTGGCGAGCAGGGTATGGAAAATCGCCTGGCCGGCGAGCTGATCGATGCGTCCGAACATCGCGGCGCCGCCGTCAAGAAGCGCGAAGACACGCACAAGATGGCCGAAGCCAACAAGGCTTTCGCCCATTTCCGCTGGTAAGTAAGACCTCTTCCCCATTGCACAGCGGGCTCCCGGCCTCATATCGGGAGCCCGCTTAGTTAGAACGAGTTCAACATGTCCCGCACGACGCCCATCGAGCGTTACCGCAACATCGGCATCTCTGCTCATATCGACGCAGGCAAGACCACCACGACCGAGCGTGTCCTGTTCTACACGGGCATCAACCACAAGCTCGGCGAAGTCCACGACGGCGCGGCCACGATGGACTGGATGGAGCAGGAGCAGGAGCGCGGCATCACCATTACGTCGGCGGCGACGACGACGTTCTGGACGGGCATGGGCAACCAGTTCGAGCAGCACCGCATCAACATCATCGACACCCCGGGACACGTCGACTTCACGATCGAAGTCGAGCGTTCGATGCGCGTGCTCGATGGCGCGTGCATGCTGTACTGCGCTGTGGGCGGCGTGCAGCCGCAGTCGGAAACGGTGTGGCGTCAGGCCACCAAGTACGGCGTGCCGCGTCTGGCGTTCGTCAACAAGATGGACCGCACCGGCGCTGACTTCTTCAAAGTCATCAAGCAGATGAAGGAGAAGCTCAAGGCCAATCCGGTGCCGATCGTCATCCCCATCGGTGCCGAAGACAAGTTCCAGGGCGTCGTCGACCTCGTCAAGATGAAAGCGATCGTCTGGGACGAAGCGTCGCAGGGCATGAAGTTCGAGTACGCCGATATTCCGGCTGAACTCGTTGGCGCCGCGAAGGAGTGGCGTGAAAAGCTGCTCGAAACCGCCGCCGAAGCCAGCGAAGACCTGATGAACAAGTATCTCGAAGAGGGCGACCTCTCCGAGGAAGAGATCAAGAAGGCACTGCGCCAGCGCACGATCGCGCTCGAAGTCGTGCCGATGCTGTGCGGCTCGGCGTTCAAGAACAAGGGCGTGCAGGCCATGCTCGATGCCGTCATCGAGTACCTGCCGTCGCCGACCGAAGTGCCGGCGATCAAGGGCGAAGATGCCGAGACCGGCGCGCCGGTCGAGCGTCACGCCGACGACAGCGAGCCGTTCTCGGCGCTCGGCTTCAAGATCATGACCGACCCGTTCGTCGGCCAGTTGACCTTCATCCGCGTCTATTCGGGCGTGCTGAAGAAGGGTGACAGCGTCTACAACTCGCGCAGCGGCAAGTCCGAGCGCATCGGCCGTCTGGTGCAGATGCACGCCAACAACCGCGAGGAAGTTGACGAAGTGCGCGCCGGCGATATCGCCGCCTGCGTGGGCCTCAAGGAGGTCTACACGGGTACGACGCTGGCTGCGCAGGACAAGCCGGTCATCCTCGAGCGCATGGAATTCCCGGAGCCGGTCATCAGCCAGGCTGTCGAGCCGAAGACCAAGAGCGACCAGGAAAAGATGGGCATCGCGCTGAACAAGCTTGCCCAGGAAGATCCGTCGTTCCGCGTCAAGACCGACGAGGAAACCGGCCAGACCATCATTTCGGGCATGGGCGAGCTCCATCTCGAAATTCTCGTCGACCGCATGAAGCGCGAGTTCAAGGTCGAGGCCAACATCGGCGCGCCGCAGGTGGCCTACCGCGAAACGATCCGCAAGACCGTCGAGCAGGAAGGCAAGTACGCCAAGCAGTCGGGCGGTAAGGGCCAGTACGGTCACGTGTGGCTTCGTATCGAGCCGCAGGAGCCGGGTGCGGGCTACGAGTTCGTCAATGCGATCGTCGGCGGCGTGATTCCGAAGGAATTCATTCCCGGCGTCGACAAGGGCCTGCGCGATGCGATCAAGAGCGGTGTCATGGCTGGCTATCCGGTCGTCGACATCAAGATCACGCTGTTCGACGGTTCGTACCATGACGTCGACTCCAGCGAAATCGCGTTCCGCGTCGCTTCGTCGATGGCCTTCAAGGACGGCTGCGCCAAGGCCAGCCCGGTCATCCTCGAGCCGATCATGGCGGTCGAGGTCGAGACGCCGGAAGACTACATGGGTGATGTCATGGGCGACCTCAACCGTCGTCGCGGCATGATCCTCGGCATGGACGACAACTATGGCGCCAAGGTCATTCGCGCCGAAGTGCCGCTGTCGGAAATGTTCGGCTACTCCACGTCGCTGCGCTCGCAGAGCCAGGGCCGTGCGACGTACAGCATGGAATTCAAGAAGTACCAGGAAGCGCCGGCCAATGTCACGGCTACGCTGACCAAGAAGGATTAATCATCAACGCGGCGCCTCCGGCGTCTCTGATCTGCAGATTGGTAGAGGAATACGATCATGGCAAAGGGTAAGTTTGAACGCACGAAGCCGCACGTGAACGTGGGCACGATTGGCCACGTTGACCACGGCAAGACGACGACGACGGCTGCGCTGACGAAGGTGTCGTCGGACAAGTATGGCTCGACGTACGTTCCTTACGACCAGGTTGCGAAGGCGTCTGAATCGCAGGGGCGTCGCGACGCGACGAAGATTCTGACGATCGCGACGTCGCACGTTGAGTACGAAACGGACAACCGCCACTACGCGCACGTTGACTGCCCGGGACACGCGGACTTCGTGAAGAACATGATCACGGGTGCGGCGCAGATGGACGGCGCGATCCTGGTGGTGTCGGCGGTTGACGGCCCGATGCCGCAGACGCGCGAACACGTTCTGCTGGCCAAGCAGGTCAACGTTCCGAAGATCGTGGTGTGGCTGAACAAGTGCGACCTGGTGGAAGACGAAGAGCTTCTGGACCTGGTCGAGATGGAAGTTCGTGACCTGCTGAGCAAGTACGACTTCGACGGCGACAACACGCCGGTCATCCGCGGCTCGGCGACCAAGGCGATTGCCGGTGAAGCCGAGTGGGTTGGCAAGCTCGAAGAGCTGTACAACGCGATCGACACCTGGATTCCGGAACCGCCGCGCGAGACGGACAAGCCGTTCCTGCTGCCGATCGAAGACGTGTTCTCGATCTCGGGCCGCGGCACGGTGGTGACGGGCCGTATCGAGCGTGGCGTGATCAAGGTCGGTGAAGAAGTCGAGATCGTGGGTATCCGCGACACGGCGAAGACGATCGTCACGGGCGTTGAAATGTTCCGCAAGCTGCTGGACCAGGGGCAGGCGGGCGACAACGTCGGTCTGCTGCTGCGCGGCACGAAGAAGGAAGACGTGGAGCGCGGCCAGGTGCTGTGCAAGCCGGGCACGATCAAGCCGCACTCGAAGTTTGAGGGCGAGGTGTACGTGCTGACGAAGGACGAAGGCGGCCGTCACACGCCGTTCTTCAAGGGCTATCGCCCGCAGTTCTACTTCCGCACGACGGACGTGACCGGTTCGATCCAGTTCAACCAGGAAATGGTGATGCCGGGCGACAACGTTCAGATGACGGTTGAGCTGATCAACCCGATCGCGATGGAAGACGGCGTTCGTTTTGCCATTCGCGAAGGCGGCCGCACCGTCGGCGCCGGCGTCGTCACCAAGATCCTCGAGTAATTCTCGAAACCGCTTTACTTTTGTCGGGGGCGCGAATAAAATTCGCGCCCCTTTTGTTCCTCGCTCTTTAAACCGGAAACCACAGCATGGCCGCGACCAGCCAATCTATTCGCATCCGGCTCAAGGCTTTTGACCATCGTCTGATCGACAAGTCAGCGAAGGAAATCGTCGAGACCGCGAAGCGCACCGGTGCCGTCGTGCGCGGGCCGATTCCTCTGCCCACGCGTAAGGAACGTTTCACCGTTCTCGCATCGCCGCACGTCGACAAGGACGCGCGTGACCAGTACGAAATCCGCACGCACAAGCGGCTCATGCAGATCGTCGATCCGACGGAAAAGACCGTCGACGCGCTCTCCAAGCTCGATCTGCCTGCGGGCGTCGAAGTTCAGATCTCGCTGAGCTAAGGAGACCACGGACATGACGATTGCAATTGTGGGCCGCAAGGCCGGCATGACGCGCATCTTCACGGATGCCGGCGTGTCGATTCCGGTGACCGTTATCGAGTGCACGCCGAACCGCGTCGCTCAGGTGAAGACGGTCGAGACCGATGGCTACCGCGCCGTGCAGGTGGCGGTTGGCGAACAGAAGCCGGGCCGCGTCAACAAGGCGCTGACCGGGCATTACAAGAAGGCTGGCGTTGCTGCCGGCCGCGGTCTCTGGGAAATCCGTCTCGCCGAAGGCGAGGGTGCGGACCTGGAAGCCGGCTCCGAGCTGAAGGTCGAACTGTTCGACGGCGTCAAGGCCGTGGACGTGACCGGCGTCTCGAAGGGCAAGGGTTTCGCCGGCGTGCAGAAGCGCTGGAATTTCGGTGGCGGCCGCGCCACCCACGGTAACTCGCTGTCGCATCGCGCCCCGGGCTCCATCGGTCAGCGCCAGGCGCCGGGCCGTGTGTTCAAGGGTAAGAAGATGGCGGGCCATATGGGTTCGGATCGCGTTACGACGCTGAATCTCGACCTGGTCCGCGTTGATGTGGAGCGCAACCTTCTGTTGGTGAAGGGTGCGGTGCCGGGTGCCACGAATGGTGATGTCATCGTGCGCCCCACGGTGAAGGCATAACGTTCACTGGGGAAAAACGGCTATGGATATTCAAGTACATAACAGCACGACCAAACTAAACGTTTCGGATGCCATCTTCGGCGCCGACTACAACGAGCCGCTGATCCACCAGGTGGTCAGCGCGTATCTCGCTGGCGGCCGCTCGGGCACCAAGGCGCAGCTCGCCAAGGGCGAAGTCCGTGGCGGTGGCAAGAAGCCGTGGAAGCAGAAGGGCACCGGCCGTGCCCGCTCCGGCTCGATTCGCTCGCCGCTGTGGCGTGGCGGCGGCACGACGTTTGCCGCGACCCCGCGCGACCACTCGCAGAAGGTCAACCGCAAGATGTACCGCGGCGCCCTGCGTTCGATCGTCGCCGAGCTGGTTCGCCAGAACCATCTGATCATTGCTGAATCGTTCAGCGTCGCCGCCGCCAAGACCAAAGGTCTGGTCGAGCAGCTGGCGCCGATCGGCTCGGATGTGCTCATCGTCACCGGCGAGCTCGATCAGAACCTGTTCCTTTCGGCGCGCAATCTGCCGCACGTGGCGGTCTGCGACGTCGAAGCCCTCAACCCGGTCTCGCTGCTGCGCCACGAAAAGGTGCTGATGACGGCGGATGCGGTCAAGAAGCTGGAGGCGTGGCTGCAATGAACGTCGATCGTCTGCATCAGATCATCATCGCGCCGGTCGTCTCGGAAAAGAGCACGCGCGTGGCCGAAAAGGCCAACCAGGCGGTCTTCAAGGTCGCCCGCGATGCCGAAAAGCCCGAGATCAAGGAAGCGGTGGAAAAGCTGTTCAACGTCAAGGTTGACGGCGTCCGCACGCTCAACGTGAAGGGCAAGAACAAGCGTTTCGGCCGGTTCTCGGGCAAGCGCTCGGACTGGAAGAAAGCGTACGTCACGCTTGCGCAGGGCCAGGAAATCGATTTCCTGAGCGGCGCCGGCGCATAACGAGGACACGACGATGCCATTGGTCCAACTCAAGCCGACGTCGCCCGGTACGCGCCACCAGGTCAAGGTGGTCACCCCGGGTCTGTGGAAGGGCGAGGCGCATGCGCCGCTGCTCGAAAAGCAGAAGAAGTCGGGCGGCCGCAACAACAACGGCCACATCACGACGCGCCACAAGGGCGGCGGTCACAAGCAGCACTACCGCAAGATCGATTTCAAGCGCAACAAGGATGGCGTCGTCGCCACCGTCGAGCGCGTCGAATACGATCCGAACCGTAGCGCGCACATCGCGCTGCTGTGCTACGCCGACGGCGAGCGCCGCTACATCATCGCGCCGCGCGGCGTGCAGGCTGGCGACAAGCTGCAGTCCGGCAAGGACGCGCCGATCAAGGCCGGCAACGCGCTGCCGCTGCGCAACATCCCGATCGGTTCGACGATTCATTGCGTGGAAATGCGTCCGGGCAAGGGTGCGCAGATCGCGCGCTCGGCCGGCGCTGCGATCCAGCTGGTCGCCCGTGACGGCGCCTACGCGACGATCCGCCTGCGTTCGGGCGAAATGCGCAAGGTTCTCGACGAGTGCCGCGCCACGGTTGGCGAAGTTGGCAACAACGAGCACAACCTGCGTCAGTACGGCAAGGCCGGCGCCAAGCGCCACCTGGGCGTGCGTCCGACGGTCCGTGGTGTCGTGATGAACCCGGTCGACCATCCGCACGGCGGTGGTGAAGGCCGCAGCGGCCAAGGCAACCCGCACCCGGTCACGCCTTGGGGTCAGCAGACCAAGGGCCTCCGCACCCGTAACAACAAGCGCACGCAGAAGTTCATCGTGCGTAGCCGCCATTCGAAGAAGTAAGCAGGTACTGTCATGCCTCGTTCCGTCAAGAAGGGCCCGTTCGTTGACCATCACCTCGCCAAGAAGGTCGAGTCGATGGTGGGCCAGCGCGTGAAGAAGCCGATCAAGACCTGGTCGCGTCGCTCGATGATCACCCCGGATTTCGTCGGTCTGACGTTCCAGGTGCACAACGGCAAGCAGCACCTGCCGGTCTTCATCACCGACAACATGGTCGGTCATAAGCTCGGCGAGTTTGCGCCGACCCGCACGTTCAAGGGGCACGGCGACAAAGCCGTGAAGAAGTGAGCGCCATGCAGACGCAAGCCATCCTCAAGTTCGTTCGCCTGTCGCCGAAGAAGGCGCGGGCGGTTGCTGATCTCGTCCGCGGCAAGCCGGTGGACGAGGCGCGCAACATCCTCAAGTACTCCACGCGCAAGCCGGCCCGCATCCTGTTCAAGGTGCTCGAGTCCGCGATCGCCAACGCCGAAAACAACCACGGCGCTGACGTCGACGAACTGCGCGTCAAGGAGATCTACATCGATCAGGGCCCGGTCCTGAAGCGCATCATGCCGCGTGCCAAGGGCCGTGCCGATCGCATCGTCAAGCCGACCAGCCACATCACGATCAAGGTCTCGGACGGCCAGTAAGGCCGCCACGCTCCGGAACAGAGAATACGCATGGGTCATAAAGTCAATCCGAACGGCTTCCGCCTTGGCATCACGACGTCGTGGACGTCGAACTGGTATGCCGAGCGCAAGGCGTATGGCGAAAACCTGATTAAGGACATGCAGGTCCGCAACTTCCTGCGCAAGAAGCTCGCGCAGGCGTCGGTGTCCCGCATCCAGATCGACCGTCCGTCGAAGTCGGCGCGCGTGACGATTCACACTGCCCGTCCGGGCATCGTGATCGGCAAGAAGGGCGAGGACATCGAGAAGCTGAAGCAGGAGGTTGCCAAGCGGATGGGCCTGAAGGCCGATTCCGTGCACATCTCGGTCGAGGAAATCCGCAAGCCGGAACTCGACGCGCAGCTCGTCGCCGACAGCATCGCGCAGCAGCTCGAGCGCCGCATCATGTTCCGCCGCGCGATGAAGCGCTCGGTGCAGAACGCGATGCGCCTCGGTGCCGGCGGCATCAAGATTCAGGTCAGCGGCCGACTGAACGGCGCCGAAATCGCCCGTACCGAATGGTACCGCGAAGGCCGCGTGCCGCTTCACACGCTGCGTGCCAATGTCGATTACGCCGTCGGTGAGGCGCGTACCACGTACGGCATCATCGGCGTCAAGGTCTGGGTGTTCACCGGCGAAGTGTTCGACGCCGAGCGCCGCCAGGAAAAGAACGAAACCACCGAGGCCCGCGCGGCCTAAGGTCGGGAGATAACTGCCATGATGCAGCCCAAGCGAACCAAGTTCCGCAAGCAGCGCAAGGGTTCCAACACCGGTATGGCCTTGGTGGGTAACAAGGTCAGCTTCGGTGAGTGGGGTCTGAAGACGGTCGAACCCGGCCGTATCACCGCGCGCCAGATCGAAGCGGCCCGCCGAGTCATCACGCGCTACATCAAGCGCGGCGGCAAGGTGTGGATCCGCATGTTCCCGGACACCCCGGTGACCAAGAAGCCTCTGGAAGTCCGCATGGGCTCCGGTAAGGGCAACGTCGAGTACTGGGTGGCCAAGGTGCAGCCCGGCAAGGTGCTCTACGAAATGGAAGGCGTAGACGAAAAGACTGCGCGCGAGGCATTCCGTCTCGCGTCTGCGAAGCTGCCGGTCAAGACCAGCTTCGTCAACCGGACGATCATGTAATGAAGACCTCCGAATATGTGAAGGGCCTGCGCGGCAAGGACGCGAAGGCGCTCGAAGAAGAGCTCGCCGCGCTGCGTCGCGAGCAGTTCAATCTGCGCATGCAGTCGGCTGCCGGTCAGGAGACCAAGCCGCACCTGGTGCGCGAAGCGCGCAAGAACATTGCGCGAGTGAAGACGATTGCGCAGCAGGTGAAGGCGTCATGAGCGAACAGACTGAAAAGAAGACCAGCGGCCACCGCGTTGTCGGCCGCGTCGTCAGCGACAAGGGCGAAAAGACGATCACGGTGCTGATCGAGCGCGTTGAGCGTCATCCGCTCTACGGCAAGACCATGCGTCGCTCGACCAAGCTGCGCGCGCACGACGAAAACAACCAGGCGAAGGAAGGTGACACGGTGGCGATCGTCGAATCGCGCCCGCTGTCGGCGACCAAGCGTTTCCGTCTGGTCGAAATCCTCAAGACCGGCAGCGCCGTCTGATCGGAGAGCGAGACCATGATTCAACAGGAAAGCTTTCTGACCGTCGCTGACAACAGCGGCGCCCGTGAGGTCCAGGTGATCCAGGTCAAGGGTTCGACCTATCGCCGTTACGCGGCCGTCGGCGACCTGATCAAGGTCACCGTCAAGGACGCGATTCCGCGCGGCAAGGTCAAGAAGGGCGAGGTTCACGACGCCGTCGTGGTCCGTACGCGCTTCCCGATCAAGCGCGCTGACGGCTCGGTGATCCGTTTCGACTCGAACGCCGCCGTGCTGTTGACGAACAAGCTGGAGCCGCTGGGCACCCGTATCTTTGGACCGGTGACGCGCGAACTGCGCGACCGTTTCATGAAGATCGTGTCGCTGGCGCCCGAAGTGATCTGAAGGTAGAGCGATCATGAGCAAGATCAAGAAGGGCGACGAAGTCGTCGTCATCACCGGCAAGGACAAGGGGCGTCGCGGCAAGGTCGCGCAGGTCCTGGCGACCGGCAAGGTCGTCGTCGAGGGTGTGAACGTCGCGAAGAAGCATCAGCGCGGCAACCCGAATGCCGGCGTCGCGGGCGGTATCGTCGAGAAGGAAATGCCGATCGACGTGTCGAACGTGGCCATCTGGAACGCCAAGACGGGCAAGGCCGACCGCGTCGGTTTCCGTATCGAAGGCGAAGGCGAATCGCGCCGCAAGGTGCGCGTATTCAAGTCCAACAGCGAGCTGGTGGGCTGAGGTCAAACGTCATGGCGAATCTGCAGACTGTATACCGCGAAAAGCTGGCGCCGGAGCTCAAGAGCTCGCTCGGTGTCGGTGCGATGGAAGTGCCGCGCATTTCGAAGATCACCCTGAACATGGGTGTCGGCGAAGCCACGGCCGACCGCAAGGTCCTCGAGAAGGCGGTTGAGGAAATGACCGCGATTGCCGGCCAGAAGCCGGTGATCACCAAGACCCGCAAGGCGATTGCGGCGTTCAAGGTCCGTGAGAACTATCCGGTCGGCGTCAAGGTGACGCTGCGCCGCGAAAAGATGTACGAGTTCCTCGAGCGCCTGATCGCTGTCGCGCTGCCGCGTATCCGCGACTTCCGCGGCGTTTCGGCGAAGGGCTTCGACGGCTCGGGTAACTTCAACTTCGGCGTGACCGAACAAATCATCTTTCCGGAAATCGAGTACGAAAAGGTTGATGCGGTCCGCGGCATGAACATCACCATCACGACGACGGCGAAGAACGACGAGCAGGGCAAGGCATTGCTCGAAGCGTTCAACTTCCCGTTCCGTAAGTAAGGCAGGCGAAACCATGGCCAAGACCAACATGATTCAGCGCGAGAACAAGCGCGTCGCGCTTGCCGAGCGCTACGCGAAGAAGCGCGCCGAGCTGAAGAAGACGATCTCGAGCACGACCGCCTCCGACGAAGAGAAGGATCAGGCTGTCGTCGCGCTGCAGAAGCTGCCGCGCGACTCGAGCAAGACGCGCCAGCGCGCGCGTTGCAAGCTGACCGGCCGCTCGCGCGGCGTCTACAAGAAGTTCGGCCTTGCGCGCAACAAGCTGCGCGAAGCCGCCAACCGCGGCGAAGTGCCGGGCCTCAAGAAGGCGAGCTGGTAAGAGGAATTCGATATGAGCATGACCGATCCTATCGCCGACTTTCTGACCCGCATTCGCAATGCGCAGGCCGCCCGCAAGAAGCAGGTGAGCTCGCCGTCGTCGAAGGTCAAGGAAGCGATCGCCGCCGTCCTCAAGGACGAAGGCTATATCTTTGACTTCAACGTGACCGTCGACGGCCCGAAGAAGACCATCACGCTGGCCCTGAAGTATTTCGAGGGCAAGCCGGTGATCGAGCGCATCGAGCGCGTGTCGAAGCCGGCGCTGCGCGTCTACAAGGGCAAGGACGAGCTGCCGAAGGTTCTCGGCGGTCTCGGCGTCGCCATCGTTTCCACGCCCAAGGGCGTGGTGAGCGACCGCGCTGCACGCGCCGCCGGTATGGGCGGCGAAGTGCTCTGCTACGTCGCCTAAGGAGCTATCCATGTCCCGCGTTGCCAAGATGCCGGTGAAGCTGCCGGCCGGTGTTCAGGTCAGCACGACCGATGGCCAGCTGACGGTCAAGAGCGCCAAGACCAGCCTGACGATCAATGTGCCGAAGAAGGTGCAGATCGATGTGAACGGTGATGTCGTTACCGTTGCCGCTGCTTCGGTCGCCGCCGACAACATGCAGGCCGGTACGTTCCGCGCACTGCTGAACAACGCCGTGGTCGGCGTGTCGAAGGGCTACGAGAAGAAGCTGCAGCTGGTCGGCGTCGGCTACCGTGCCGCCACCGCCGGCAAGAAGCTGAATCTGTCGCTGGGCTTCTCGCACCCCATTGAATATCCGATTCCGGAAGGCATTACGGTGGAAACGCCGTCGCAGACCGAGATCATCGTCAAGGGCGCCGACAAGAAGATGGTCGGTCAGGTCGCCTCGGACATTCGTAGTTTCCGTCCGCCCGAGCCGTACAAGGGCAAGGGCGTGCGTTACTCCACCGAGAAGGTGGAACTCAAGGAAGCGAAGAAGAAATAACGTGCTCGCGTGGTCGGCCCTCCTTCGGGCTGCACTGCGCAGATGGGCCGGATTGCTTCTCGCAAACATTTTGGTATCAACCAAAAAGTTGGAAGAAAGATGAAGGACAAGAAACAGACTCGCCTGCGCCGTGCTCGCCGTACGCGCTCTCATATCCGCGAACTCGGCATGCATCGTCTTGCCGTGCATCGCACGCCGAAACACATCTACGCGCAGATCATCGCGCCGGACGCGTCGGTGACCATCGTCAGCGCTTCGACGGTCGAGAAGGCCGTGCTCGAGGGCGTCGAAGGAACCGGCAACGTCGAGGCGGCCAAGAAGGTCGGTGCGACGATCGCCGCTCGTGCGAAGGAAAAGGGTATCTCGAAGGTCGCGTTCGACCGCGCGGGCTTTCAATTTCATGGCCGCATCAAGGCCCTGGCCGACGCCGCGCGTGAAGCCGGCCTGGAGTTCTAAGCAATGGCGACGCAAGCAAACTACGACAGCCAGCAGGGCAGCGAATTCAAGGAAAAGCTGATCGCCGTCAACCGTGTTTCGAAGACGGTGAAGGGCGGTAAGCAGTTCGCGTTCACCGCGCTGACGGTGGTCGGTGACGGCGCCGGTCGCGTCGGCTTCGGCTATGGCAAGGCGCGCGAAGTGCCGCAGGCCATCAGCAAGGCGATGGACCAGGCGCGCAAGAACATGAAGTCGGTCGCGCTCAAGGGCCAGACCGTGCAGCACGAGATCTGGGGCATTCACGGCGCGGCGAAGGTCTTCGTCCGTCCGGCCTCGGAAGGTACCGGCGTGATCGCCGGCGGTGCGATGCGCGCGGTGTTCGAAGTCGCCGGCGTGCAGGATGTGCTCGCCAAGGCGCTGGGTTCGCGCAACCCGATCAACCTGGTGCGTGCGACGATGAACGCGCTGACCGAAATGAATGTTCCGTCTGAGATGGCTGCCAAGCGCGGCAAGACGGTCGAAGAAATCCTGAGCTAAGGACGGGTACGACGATGACCGCCCCCAAGCAGATCAAGCTGACGCTGATCCGTAGCCTCGCCAAGCGCCTGCCGAAGCACAAGGCGTGCGTGCATGGCCTCGGCCTCAAGCGCATGCATCAGACGGTGACCGTTACCGCCACGCCGGAGAACATGGGCATGGTGAACAAGGTCTCGTACATGCTGCGCATCGAAGAAGTCTAAGCGGACGAATCACGATGAAACTGAACACGATCAAGCCGGCCAAGGGCGCGAAGATCAAGAAGGTCCGCGTCGCCCGTGGCATCGGTTCGGGCCTCGGCAAGACCGCGGGCCGCGGCCACAAGGGTCAGCATGCCCGTAAGGGTGGCTACCACAAGGTGGGCTTCGAGGGCGGCCAGATGCCGATCCAGCGTCGCCTGCCGAAGCGTGGCTTCAACTCGCCGGCCAAGGGCGACACGGCGGAAGTTCGCCTGTCCGAACTGGAGAAGATGAACGCGACGGAAATCGACCTCGCGGCCCTCAAGGCCGAGAACGTCGTGCCGGCCACGGCGCTGACCGCGAAGATCATCAAGTCGGGTGACATCAGCCGCAAGGTCACGCTCAAGGGCGTGCTCGCGACCAAGGGTGCCCGCGAAGCCATCACCGCCGTCGGCGGTTCGATCGCCGAGTAAACGAGCTTAGCCATGGCCAAGACTCCGGGTTCGCCGGGCGGCGCGATGATGCCGGACCTGAGCAAGATGAACGAGGTGCGTGGGCGCCTGTTCTTCCTGCTCGGGGCGATCATCGTCTACCGCATCGGCAGCTTCATCCCGGTGCCGGGTATCGACCCGGTGCAGCTGGCGGCCCTGTTCAATCAGAGCAAGGGCACGATCCTGGACATGTTCAACATGTTCTCGGGCGGGGCCCTGCATCGCCTGTCGATCTTCGCGCTCGGTGTGATGCCGTATATCTCGGCCAGCATCATCGTGCAGCTGATGGCGACGGTCGTGCCGCAGCTCAAGGACCTGAAGAAGGAAGGCGAGTCGGGTCGCCGGCAGATCACCAAGTACACGCGCTACGGCACGCTGGCGCTGGCGATCTTCCAGTCGTTCGGCGCAGCGCTGGCGCTGCAGAAGTCGGGCGTGGCGATCAACCCGGGCTTCGGCTTCATGTTCGTCGCAACGGTGAGCCTGGTCACGGGCACGATGTTCCTGATGTGGCTGGGTGAGCAGATCACCGAGCGCGGTATCGGCAACGGCATCTCGATGATCATCTTTGCCGGCATCGTCGCGGGCTTCCCGCGGGCGCTGGGCTCGACCGCTCAGCTGGTCAGCGAAGGCTCGATCGGCGGCTTCACGGTGATCGCGGTGATCGTCCTGATCGCGGCAGTGACCTATGGCGTGGTCTACTTCGAGCGCGCGCAGCGGCGGATTCCGATCCACCACGCGCGTCGCCAGCAGGGCCGCAAGATCTTTGCGGCGCAGACCCAGCATCTGCCGCTGAAGCTGAACATGTCGGGCGTGATTCCGCCGATCTTCGCGTCGTCGATCATCCTGTTCCCGGCGTCGCTGGTGCAGTTCTTCGGTGGCGACGGCACGTCGTCGACGGCCGCTGGTGTGCTGCAGCGTGTCGCCAATGCGCTGTCGCCGGGCCAGCCGCTGTACACGCTGCTCTATGGCGTGCTGATCATCTTCTTCTGCTTCTTCTACACGGCGCTCGTGTTTGATTCGCGCGAGACGGCCGACAACCTGAAGAAGTCGGGAGCTTTCATTCCGGGCGTGCGTCCGGGTGCAATGACGGCGCGCTACATCGACACGGTGCTGACGCGTCTGACGGTGGTCGGCTCGATCTACATCCTGGTGGTCTGCCTGGTGCCGGAGATTCTGCGCTCGTTCGTCAGCAGCATCCCGTTCTACTTCGGCGGCACCTCGCTGCTGATCACGGTCGTGGTGGTGATGGACTTCATGGCGCAGCTGCAGGCGCACCTGATGTCGCACCAGTACGAAGGCCTGATGAAGAAGGCCAATCTGAAGTCTCTGGGACCGGCGCAGAGCCGCTGATCCCGATTACCTGTAAGTCCTGAGGTTAGTCATGAAAGTCCGCGCATCGGTCAAGAAAATCTGCCGGAATTGCAAGGTCGTCCGTCGCAATGGCGTCGTTCGCATCCTCTGCACCGATCCCCGCCACAAGCAGCGGCAGGGGTGAGTCGGTGCGCTAGCGGTGCCCGGTGGGCATCGCGTGCCGATTCACGCCGCGCCACGGATGGCGCGGCAGGGCGATCCGAAGTCTCCGGCTGTAGCGCCAGGGACGGTACCGCCGCAGTTATGGTTAAGGATTGAACAAAGCACCTGTTATCCCTATAATGCGCGGCTTTTCGCGCGTTAGGCATCAATCGAGATAGAACATGGCACGTATCGCGGGCGTCAACATCCCGGATCGGAAGCACACGGTGATCGCTCTGCGGGCGATCTATGGCATCGGCAAGACCCGCGCGCAGCAGATTTGCGCGGCGACCGGCATCGATCCGACCGTGCAGATCCGCTCCCTGACTGAAGGTGAGCTGGAGCTGCTGCGCGCCGAGATCGGCAAGCTGATCGTCGAAGGCGACCTGCGTCGTGAAGTGTCGATGAGCATCAAGCGTCTGATCGACCTCGGTGCCTATCGTGGTCTGCGTCACCGCCGCGGTCTGCCGCTGCGTGGTCAGCGCACCCGTACGAATGCGCGTACGCGCAAAGGTCCTCGCCGCGGCACCGTCGCGACGAACAAGAAATAATTTATAGAGCCGGACTCAGCACATGGCTAACCCGTCTGCCGCCAGCGCGGCCAAGCGCAAGAAGGTCAAGAAGAACGTCACCGATGCGGTGGCGCATATTCATGCCTCCTTCAACAATACGATCATCCTGATCACCGATCGCCAGGGCAACGCGTTGTCGTGGAGCACGGCCGGTGCGGCGGGCTTCAAGGGCTCGCGCAAGTCGACCCCGTTCGCGGCGCAGGTCGCGGCCGACAAGGCCGGTCAGATCGCCGCCGAGCACGGCGTCAAGAACATTGAAGTCCGCGTCAAGGGCCCGGGTCCGGGCCGTGAGTCGGCTGTTCGTGCGCTCAATGCCGCCGGCTTCAAGGTCACCAACATCACGGACGTAACGCCGATTCCGCATAACGGCTGCCGTCCCGCCAAGCGCCGCCGCGTGTAAGGAGAGATATCCATGGCTCGTTACATTGGCCCGAAGTGCAAGCTTTCCCGCCGCGCCGGCACCGACCTGCTGCTGAAGTCGCGTGCTCGCTCGATCGACAGCAAGTGCAACATGGAGACCCGTCCGGGTCAGCATGGTGCCGCGAAGACGCGTCTGTCGGACTACGCGCTGCAGCTGCGTGAAAAGCAGAAGCTCAAGCAGATGTATGGCGTTCTCGAGCGCCAGTTCCTGAATTACTACAAGAAGGCGTCGTCGAAGAAGGGCTCGACGGGCGTGCTGCTGCTGCAGCTGCTCGAAACACGCCTCGACAACGTCGTCTACCGCATGGGCTTCTCGCGCACCCGCGCCGAAGCTCGTCAGCTGGTCTCGCACAAGTCGATTGTCGTCAACGGCAAGCTCGTCAACATCCCGTCGTACCAGGTGCAGTCGGGCGATGTGGTCGAGATCCGCGAGGCTTCGCGCAGTCAGTCGCGCATCGTCGAAGCGCTGTCGATTGCCACCCAGGCCGGTCTGGCCGATTGGGTCGAGGTCGATGAGAAGGGCCTGAAGGGCACCTTCAAGGCGGTCCCGACGCGCGATCAGATCCTGCCGGACATCAACGAGGCGTTGGTCGTCGAGTTGTACTCGAAGTAATCCGCTTTCGAGTCCTCGCCCGCCGTCCCGTTTCACGAATAGAGGTACATCATGCAGAACGTTGTCGCCGACCTGCTCAAGCCGCGCCAGATCGAAGTCGAAGTCGTTTCGCCGAGCCATGCTCGCGTCGCGCTGGAGCCGATGGAGCGTGGTTTCGGACACACGCTGGGCAACGCCCTGCGCCGCATCCTGCTGTCGTCGATCCCGGGCGCCGCGATCACCGAAGTGCAGATCGACGGCGTGGTGCACGAGTACAGCGCGGTCGAAGGCGTCCAGGAAGACGTCCTCGATATCCTGCTGAACATCAAGAACATCGCGATCCGCATGCATTCGCGTGAGGAAGCGACGCTGCGTCTCGAGAAGTCGGGTACGGGCCCGGTCACCGCCGGTGACATCAAGCTCGACCACGACGTCGAGATCGTCAACCCGGAACTGGTGCTCGCCAACCTGACGGGCGGCAAGCTCAACGTCACGCTGAAGGTCACGCGTGGCCGCGGCTACGTGCCGGCCGCCAGCGCCGTGCGTGAGGAAGACGTGCGTGGCGTCGGCGTGCTGAAGCTGGATGCCAGCTACAGCCCGGTGCGTCGCGTCAGCTACGCCGTGGAGCGTGCTCGCGTTGCGCAGCGTACCGACCTCGACAAGCTGATCCTCGATGTCGACACCAACGGTGGCATCGACCCGGCCGAAGCCGTGCGTCTGGCCGCGCGCATCCTGCGTGACCAGCTGTCGGTGTTCGTCGACCTCGAAGCCGAAGCGGCGCAGGCTGCTGCGGCACCGGGCAAGAAGGAGCTGTCGCCGATTCTGTTCCGTCCGATCGACGATCTCGAGCTGACGGTGCGTTCGGCCAACTGCCTGAAGGCCGAAAACATCTACTACATCGGCGATCTGGTGCAGCGCACCGAGATGGAGCTGATGAAGACGCCGAACCTCGGCAAGAAGTCGCTGAACGAAATCAAGGAAGCCCTGCGTTCGCATGAACTGGATCTCGGCATGAAGCTCGAGAACTGGTCGTCGCCGAAGGTGCCCGCGTAAACGGCGCTCGCATCAGAATTTACGGGAAATAAGTCATGCGTCATAAGATGTCGGGCCGCTCGTTCGGCCGTACCAGCAGCCACCGCAAGGCGACGATGCAGTCGATCGCTATCGCGCTCTTCGAGCACGAGATGATCAAGACCACGCTGCCGAAGGCGAAGGAACTGCGCCGTCTGGCCGAGCCGCTGATCACGCGCGCCAAGGAAGACTCGGTGCACAACCGTCGTATCGCGTTCGCGCGTCTGCGCAACCGCGATGCCGTGCAGAAGCTGTTCAACGAAATCGGTCCGCGCTACAAGGCGCGTCCGGGCGGCTACCTGCGCATCCTGAAGTGCGGCTTCCGCGCTGGCGACGACGCGCCGATGGCGTATGTCGAGCTGGTTGACCGTCCGGCGGCGGTCGAAGCGGCTGGCGAATAATCACCGCTATCTGGCGGTGAACGAAAAACGGGCGCTTCGGCGCCCGTTTTTCGTTGTGCTGGGGTGCGCTCAGCGCGCCAGCATGATGCCGATGCCAACGCGCGTGACGCTGTGGTTATAGTCGATCAGGCTGTCGCCGTAGCCGTTGAAGACGTAGACGTTCCAGTACAGGTAGTCGCCGAACGGTACGCTGTAGTTGAATTCGATCGCGCCCTTGCCGGTCGACGGGTTGCCGCGCAGCATCAGTGACGCGTGATGCTGGTCGAACAGCTCCTGCTGTACACGCAGTTCGCCATAGCCGTAGTAGTGGGCGATGTCCGGATTGTCGTCGCCCTTGGGATCATCCGGGCTCTTCTTGGATTTCTCCGGAATGCGGTACCAGGTCTTGAGGTAGACGAGGGTGCGGTTCCACTCGTGATACGCCGCGAAGTCGAGGCGGTTCCACGAGCGCGATTGCGGCACGTCGCGGCCATTCGACTGATGCTCGATGCCGACGTCGAAGCCACAGCGCGGGCAGAAGTCGAACGCCGGCTTCCAGCGGTAGAACAGTTCGGGGTTGTAGTCGGTGGCGCGGAACGGCCGCGACTCATCCTCGTTGTAGATCTGCCAGAACGAGCGCTGCGTGTAAGCGAAGTAGAAGTTCGACAGCAGGTGCAGCTTGAAGCTGATCTGAAAGACGAATTCGCTTTCGCTGCCGTCGTAGCGGTTGCTGTAAGTCGCCGGCATTACGTACATCGGCTTGTGAAACGAAATCCGGCTCTTGTCGTTGACCAGCGAAAACTCGTCGGACTCGCGCTGCAGGTTGCCGAACAGCAGCTTCGGCGACAGGATCGCTTGTGTCGACACGGTCGGCGTCGCTGGACCGACCACCGGATCCTGGCTGCCGCCGCGGATGGTCGGTTGCGTATCGGGCGCCGGCACTGAGGGGGCAGGCGCGACGACGTCCGGCAGCTTGGGGGTCGGGGCGATGCTCGCCGCCGGATTGTCGGCGGCGTTTGGCGTCACGGTGTCGTTGGCATAGGCGGGCAAGCTGGCGGCGAGCGCGAGCAGCAGGCTGGCATCGAGTACGGGCCGGTTCATGAGGGCTCGGCAGGTGGTTTTCAGTAAGGGGCGGCGAGGGCGTCGACGTACGGCTTCATCACACGCTCGACGCGGCCGAGCTGTGCATAGTGGCGGACCGCATCGAGATCGACGCGACCGGCCTGCATCGCGGCACGCAAGGCATCGACGGCGATATGCGGCCCGATCTTGTTGCGGAACTTGAACAGGTCGGCCAGGGTTTTTTCGAGACGGTAGATGCGCACCGTGACATGCTCGATGACGTGTTCTTCGACGCCTTCAGTGAAGGATGCGCCGCCGAGGCGGGCGATGCGCAGGGCCGGGAAGTCGAGCCGCGGTCGCGCGGCGCGGCGTTCGATCGCCACTGCGATCTCGCGTGCATTGGGCTCCCCGAGGCGGTGGAAAGCCAGTGCCGAATTAAGACAGATCACGCCATGCGGCACGGCGCGTGCAACCAATGCCAAGCTCAGCGGGAACGAGACCCGGCGCGTCGCCGGAACATAGCTGCCACGCCCCAACTTCTTGAGTTGGCCGCGATCGCAAAGCCGCCGCAGATACTCGGCCTGGATGTCGAATGGCGCCAAATCCTTGGGCCGCAGCACGCCCATCTGCTGCGCGAGGGCTAAGATGCGCTCGGACTTTGTCTGTTCGTCCACGCTGTGAGCAATCGGCGGAGTTCTGAATATCTGTGTACATTAAAAAACATTGAAGCGGCAGGCGCAAGCAAAAGTCTTGTAAGGCGAATACTGGATAGTTTTAAGAAACACTTGAAAATAAATAATTTTTGCGAGAAAGGGCGCTGATGCTCGCGGACATCGCCCTGTTTCTGGCGGCCGCCGTGCTCTTCGTGCCGCTGTTTCGCCGCCTTGGGCTGGGTGCGGTGCTCGGCTATCTGGCCGCCGGCGTGGTCATCGGCCCGTCCGGGATCGGCGCCATTGGCGAGCCGGAGCAGGTGCTGCACTTCGCCGAATACGGCGTGATCCTGCTGCTCTTCATCATCGGCCTCGAGCTGCAGCCGAGCCGCCTATGGGCGATGCGCAAGTCGGTATTCGGCCTCGGTGCCGCGCAGGTCTTTGTCAGCACGGCGCTACTGGCGCTCACGGCCTATCTGGCCGGCGTCGAGCCGCGGGCGGCGTTTGTCGCCGGCTTCGGTCTGGCGATGTCGTCGACGGCGCTGGCGCTGCAGATGCTGGGCGAGCGCCGCGAGTTGACCACGCCACACGGCCGCGCCGCCTTTTCGATCCTGCTGTTTCAGGATCTCAGCATCATTCCGTTCCTGGCGCTGGTGCCGCTGCTGGCGAGCATCGAGCCGACCGCGGGCGGCGGCTGGCTGAAAGCGGCCAAGACCATGGGCATGTTCCTGCTGGTCGTGCTCGGCGGGCGTTACGCGGTGCGGCCGGTGATGAAACGGGTTGCTGCGGCGCAAACCCCGGAGCTGTTCACCGCCGCGGCGCTGTTGATCGTCATCGGGACCTCGCTGGCAATGGCAGCGGTGGGACTGACCATGTCGCTCGGCGCGTTCCTGGCTGGCGTGCTGCTGTCGGAATCCGAGTTTCGCCACGAACTGCAGGCCGACATCGAGCCCTTCAAGGGGCTGCTGCTTGGCCTGTTCTTCATTGCCGTGGGTATGTCCGCCGACCTGCATCTACTGATCGCACATCCGCTGCTGATTGTTGCGGCGGTCCTCGGATTGATGGCGATCAAGGCGCTGGTGCTGTGGCTGACCGCCTGGATCGGACGCTACGGGCACCAGACCGGCGCGGCGCTGGCGGCGGCGCTGCCGCAGGGGGGTGAGTTCGCCTTCGTGCTGTTCTCGGCGGCCGTCGCCGTCGGCGTCATGCAGCCGTCGCTGTCGGCGCTGCTGGTGCTGGTGGTGACGATTTCGATGATGGCGACGCCGCCGCTGTTCACATTGCAGACGCGGCTGCGCAAGCGTTTCGGCTCGCGACCCTACGACAAGATCGTGACCGGCGAGCATGAGGTGCTGATCGCCGGGTTCGGCCCGTTCGGCCAGATCGTCGCGCGTATCCTGCGCGTCAAGCACATCGGTTTCACGGTGCTCGACAAGGACTTCGAGCACGTCGATTTCGTGCGCCAGTTCGGCAACCGTATCTTCTATGGCGATGCGAGTCGCCTCGATCTGCTGCGCGCCGCGCATGCCGACAAGGCGAGGTTGCTGGTGCTGGCGATTCCCGACGTCGAGGCGTCGCTGCGCACCGCGCAGACCGTGCGTCGCCACTTTCCGCAGCTGCGCATCTTTGCCGCCGCCGCCAATCGCCAGCATGCGCTGCGCTTGATGGATCTGGGCGTGGCGCCGGAGGATGTGATCCGCCGCAGCTATTTCTCGTCGCTGGAGATGACGCGCCGCGTCCTCGCGGGCCTTGGTGACAGCGACGAAGCGGCCAATCAGGCCATCGACGTATTCCGCCGTCACGACGCCGATGTGTTGCTGCGCCAGTTCAAGGTGCCGCGCGACGATTTGCAGCAGATGCGGCAGACCACGCAGCAGGCGGCGGGCGAGCTGGAGGCGCTGTTCGCGGCCGACACGCATCCGCCCGGCAAAGAGGACCGTCCGGCGTGAGCGGCGACATCATCGCCAACAGCATCGTCGCGCTGGTGGCGCTGGGCATGGGCCTGGCGTTCGTGTCGGCCGACCGCCGCTCGCCGACGTCGCGCGCGCTGGCCGCGGCTTATGCGTTCATCGGCCTGTCGATCTATCTGAACCTGGCGTGGACTTCGCCGGTGCCCGAGTTGCCCTGGTGGACGGCGTGGTTCGCGCTGCCCGAGGCCGCGGCGACGATCACCATGCTCGAATGGATCATCCGCGTGCGGCGGACGGTGCCGGTCGACCCCGATCTCGACCCGCGTTTCGGTGATCGGGTGTTGCGCAGCGGCCAGATCGGCGGCCTGCTGTACGGACTGTTCTCGCTGATGTGGCCGGACATCCGCATCTCGCATTTTCTGCGTGCCAGCTCCAACCCCGAGGTCTTCCTCAGCGGCGGATTCTGGCTGTTCGCGCTGCCGCTGCTGTACGCGACGCTGAGCGGCACGGTCGGCATTTTGCTGTTGCTGCGTCGCCGCCCGGAGCGTGCCGAGACCATTCGGGTGCTGGCGATGGCACTGGCCGTGCCGTTTCTCAGCGCCAGCTTCATCCTGCCGGTCGAGGCTGCGGCGATCTCGGTGATCCTCGGCGAGATCATCTTTTTCATCGGCTCCACGCACTATCACGTGCTGCAGGGTCAGCGCGGCCAATTCATGTCGCGCTTCTTGTCGCCGCAGGTCGCCAAGCTGGTCGCCGAGCAGGGCCTGCAGCGCGCCATGCAGGAGAGCCAGCGCGAGATCAGCATCGTCTGCTGCGATTTGCGCGGGTTCACGCCGTACGCGGCGGCGCAGCCGTCGGCACAGGTACTGCAGGTCTTGCGCGAGTACTACGACGCCGTCGGCGACGTGGTGTCGAACTACGGGGCGACGATCAAGGACTTCGCCGGCGACGGCATCCTGATCCTGGTCGGTGCGCCGCTGCCGATGGCGTATCACGCGCCGCGCGCACTGGAGATGGCGGCGCGCATCCGCGAGGCGGGTGAGACGCTGACGCAGCGCTGGAGCACGGTCCAGCACCCCCTGGGGATCGGCCTCGGCGTCGCGACCGGTGTCGTCACGGTCGGCGTGATCGGCTCGGCGTCGCGGCTCGAATACACCGCGGTCGGCTCTGCGGTGAATCTCGCGTCGCGGCTTTGCGAGCAGGCCGGGAGCGGCGAAATCCTGGTCGACGCGCGCACCGCCGATCTGGCCGGTGCCGATCGCCTGCAGCAGCGCGACGCGGTGACCGTCAAAGGCTTCGCCGAGCCGGTGCCGCGCTACGCGCTCGGCTGATCCGGCGGCCCAGCCGGCGATCGCTAGTCGGCGCCAACCGCCACGCCGATCTCGCCGTCGTCGCCCACCCAGGCGCGGAACATCGCCGCCGAGTTGAACGGCATCGCGATGTTGCCGTGCCGGTCGATCGAGATGAAACCGCCGCGGCCGCCAAGCTTGCTGACGTCGTCGAGCGTGCGCGCACCGGCATCGACCAGCGAGCTGCCGGCATAGCGCATCCGCGCGTCGATCTCGAAGCCGACGCCGACACGAATGAAGACCTCGCCGGTGCCGGTGCACGACACCGCGGCGCTGCGGTCGTCGGCGAAGGTGCCGGCGCCGATGATCGGCGTGTCGCCGACGCGGCCCGGCAGCTTGTTGGTCAGCCCGCCGGTGCTGGTCGCTGCGGCGAGGTGGCCGTCGGCGTCGAGCGCGACCGCGCCGACGGTGCCGAAGGCCGAGTCGTGATCGAGCACCACGACGTTGTGCTGCTGCGCCTTGCGCAGCTGTCGGCGGCGCAGCTCGATGATGAAATACTCGGGATCAACGCTGTCGAGGCCCAGCTCAACATTGGCCGCGTCTGCGCCCTCGCCCTGGAACATGACGTGCGGCGAGCGCTCCATGATCGTGCGTGCCAGGTGGATCGGGCTCCTGGCGCGCCTCGCGCCGGCGACCGCGCCGCAGCGACGGTCGCGGCCGTCCATGATCGCCGCGTCCAGTTCCGGAGCGCCGTCGCGGTTCAGCACCGCCCCGATGCCGGCGTTGAACAGCGGGCATTCCTCGAGGCGTAGCACCAGTCGCTCGACGGCATCGACGCTGCTGGCGCCGTCCTTCAGCATCTGCAGGCCCTCGGCGGCGATGCGGCGCAAGGCGGCACGTTGTTCGCTAGTGTCGACGCTGTCGTCGAGTTCGCCGGCGCCGCCGTGGATGGCGAGACGGATCATGCGCAAGATTCCGGTTCGGGAAAGGCTGCAGAGGATAGTGCGGTGTTGCGCGCGCGTGTTGTGAATTCGTCGGCGGGTCCGGGGCGGGATCGGTCACCGCTGCGGCCAGCCCGGGAACTGAAATTGGGGGGATGCATTTGAACGTGGTCCTGCTGGCGGTCCTGCTCTACATCGTGCTGCAACTGGCGGTGGCGTTCTTCGTCTCGCGTCGTGTCGTCAGCGAATCCGATTATCTGCTCGCCGGGCGCCGGCTTGGCCCCTGGCTGGCGACCTTCGGCGTCTTTGCGACCTGGTTCGGTGCCGAGACCTGCATCGGCGCTGCCGGCGAGGCCTATCGCAGCGGTCTGCTGGCAGTCGCATCCGATCCTTTCGGCTATTCGCTGGGGCTGGCCTGCGCCGGCCTGTTCTTTGCCGCGACGTTGTGGCGCCGCGGCCTCGTCACGCTCGCCGATTTGTTCCGGCAGCGCTACGGCGGCGGCGTCGAGCGCTTTGCCGCCGTGGTGATGATTCCCGGCTCGCTGCTGTGGGCGGCGGCGCAGGTGCGGGCGTTCGGCGAAGTGCTGGCGTCGACCGGCGCGCTCGGCGTGTTTGCGGCGACCACCATCGCCGCCGTCGTGGTCGTCGTCTACACCGCAGTCGGCGGTATGTGGGCCGATTCGTGGACCGATCTCGTACAGGGCATCGTCTTGATCGCCGGTGTCGCTGCGATCGGTCTGGTGTTCGCGCATGACGGCGGATTCGCGCAGTTCAGTGTGCACGGCCTCGGCGAGCCGCTCGAGGACGGCCCGCGACCACTGCTGGAAACGCTGGCGGTGCCGATCTTCGGCACCATCGCCGCGCAGGAACTGGTCGCGCGTCTACTTGCCGCGCGCAGCCCACAGCTCGCGCGTGGTGCCGCGGTCGGCGGCGCGCTGTTGTATCTGGCGGTCGGCATCGTACCGGTACTGCTCGGACTCGCTGCGGCCGCCAGCGTCGGGCCCGGCATCGAGCCGGAGCAGCTGTTGTCGACGCTGGCGCAACAGCATCTGCCGATGCCGCTGTACATCGTCTTTCTCGGGGCACTGGTGTCGGCGATTCTGTCGACGCTGTCGGGCAGCCTGCTGGTCGCCGGCTCGCTGGCCGCGCACAACGTCGTCTCGCCGCTCGTGCAGCGCGCCGGTCATGTGATGAGCGAGCGCGCCAAGCTGCGCTGGAACCGCGTCGCTGTGGTCTTGTTCGGCGTCATCGCCTACGCGCTCGCACTCGGCTCCGACAGCATGTACGAGCTGGTCGAGGAGGCATCCGGGCTGGGGTCGTCCGGCATCTTCGTGATGATGGTGGCGGCCTTGTGGCTGCCTCGGCTCGGCGGCGTCGCCAGTGCGGTCGCCGCGCTGGTGCTCAGCGTCGGCGTCTATGTGCTCGGCGAGCACGTGCTCGGCTGGTCGTATCCGTACGTCGCATCGCTGCTCGCCGCGGCGGCCGGTTATTTGATCTGTGTGCCGCTCGGCCGGCCTGCGGTCGCGGCCCGCGCCTGAGCGCGGACCGGCGCCCCTACTTCACGGCATCGACGATGATTGACGGCGTCAGTAATTGCGGCAGGATCTGCGGCTCGGCGCCGCGTTTGTAGACCAGATACAGCGGCACGCCGTTGCGGCCGAAGCGCGCCAGTTCGGCGGTGATGGCCGGATCGGCGCGGGTCCAGTCGGCGACCAGCACGGTGACGTCCTGTTCCTGGAACGCCTTTTCGACCGACGCTGCGTGCAGCGCGACGCGCTCGTTGACCTTGCAGCTCAGACACCAGTCGGCGGTGAAGTCGACGAAGATGGTGCGGCCTTCAGCGCGCAGCTCGGCGACGCGTGCCGCCGACCACGGTTCGCTGCCGACGTCGACCTGCGCGGTTGCCGAGTCGGCGGCGACATCGGCCGGCGACGGCAGCTTGACCAGCAGCGCGATCGCCAGTGCCACCGCCGCCAGCTTGCACAGCGCCGCGAACACGCCACGCGCCGACCACAGCCACAGCACGAAGGCGATCAGCACCAGACCGATCAGAATCTGCGCGCCGGCCGAGCTGTCGAGCTGACGTGCGACCACCCAGACCAGCCAGACCACCGACAGATACAGCGGGAAGGCCATCAGCTGCTTGAAGCGTTCCATCCACGCGCCGGGCTTCGGCAGCAGGCGCGCGGCGCCGGGCACGAAGCCGATGATCAGGAACGGCAGCGCCAGGCCCAGGCCCAGCGCGACGAACACCGACAGCGCGATCGCCGCCGGTTGCGTGACCGCGTAGCCGATCGCCGTTCCCATGAATGGCGCCGTGCACGGGCTGGCGACGACGACCGCCAGCACGCCGGTGAAGAACGCGCCGGACAGGCCCTGTTTCTCGGTCAGGCTCTGGCCGAGGTTCATCAGCCGCGTGCCGAAGCTGGCGACGCCCGACAGCGAAAGCCCCAGGGCAAACAGCAGATAGGCGAGCAGGCCGACGAACACCGGCGACTGCAATTGGAAGCCCCAACCGGCGGCCTTGCCGGCCCGCTGCAGCAGCAAGATCACCACTGCGGCGCCGACGCAGGACGCGATCACGCCGACGCTGTATGCGACGGCCTGGGCACGCTGGCCGTGCGGTCCGGCGCGCGCCAGTGACAGCGCCTTCAACGACAGCACCGGGAACACGCAAGGCATCAGATTGAGGATCAGGCCGCCGAGCAGGGCCGAGCCCAGAACCAGCATCAGACCGGCGGGCGCGCGACCGTCGTCGGCATCGGGGGGCGCGTCCGGCGCCGGGCCGACGCTGGGTTCGGTCGTCGTCGACGCTTTCTCGTGCGAGGCGGCTACCGGGTCGACGTTGCCCGGCGTCGCCGAGAACTGATAGGCCTGCGCGGTCTTGCCGTGCCAGACGACCAGCACGCCGTCGACTGCTTTCGGCGGGTCGACCAGATAGGTGCTGGCCGCCTGGCTCAGCCGCAGCTGCTGGCCGTCGAAGGCCGTGCGCTGTGTGGCGGCGTGATTGACGAGGTCGTTGGCGTACGGAAAAAACGCGACGCGATCGGCGCCCTGCAGCGCGCTGCCGTCGACGGCCAGCGACACGGTGTCGTGTGCCACCGCGAAGTGCGCGCTCCAGCCCTGTGCCGGCTGCGGGACTTCGCTGCGCGTCCTGGCGAAGGCCGCCGTCCACTTCGGATCGGCGTTCGCGCTCTGGGCGGTGGGCAGCGTCAGGTCCAGATCGGCTTCGCCGGGAATGCAGATGTCCTTGCAGACCAGCCATTTGGCTTTGGCGTGCAGGGTTTGTCGGCCATGCACGCCGGTGTCGACCGTCAGCGGCACGAGGTGCAGGGTTTCGCTGCCGTAGCCGTAGTTCGCCAGGTCGCCGAGGCGTTCGACGTGCGGGTAGGGCCAGACGATGTCGCCGGCGGCGATGCCCTTCGGCAGCGTCCATTCGAGCTTGGTCGGGATGCCGGAATCGCCAGGATTGCGCCAGTAGACGTGCCAGCCGGATTCCGGGGCCAGGCGCAGCGCGATCCAGTTGGTCTGGCCGGGCACCAGCGCATCGCGTTCGGCAATCAGCTCGGCTTCGACATGCGGAGTCTGCATCGCCGCGGCACGCACCAGCGGTGACGCGAACAACAAGGCGGTGATGAGCAGCAGACGGAACAGCGGACGGATATTCATGATCGAGCCGGGAAAAAGCGTTCTAATGACACATCAACACTTGCGTCGGTTCGCAAGCATAACGATGAAGCGGCTTTCGATCCTGCTCGCCCTGCTGATTTCGAGCGTCCTGCTGGCGCCGCGGCCGGCCCTGGCGCTGGATACCGTGCGTTGCGGATCGCGTCTGGTCAGCGTCGGCATGACGATGTCCGAAGTCCTCGACGCCTGTGGCGAGCCGAGCCTGCGCGACGCCTGGACGCCGGCCGGAAACCCCATGCTCGGCTATGCCGAGGAGTGGACCTACAACCTCGGCTCCGGCCAGCTGCTGCGCCTGCTGCGCTTTCGCAATGGCGAGTTGCAGCGGATCGACACCGATGGCCGCGGTTTCGTCGACGACGGCCCCGGCGATTGCGCCCAGCTCGGCATCGTGCCGGGCATGAGCAAGTACCGCCTGCTTGCCAGCTGTGGGCCGCCAACCCGCCATCACGCCGATGTGATCCAGGTTCCATACGACGCGCGGCATCGCGTTTACGATCCGCGTTATGCGTACAGCGGCTGGCATGCGGTCTATCGCGAACACTGGATTTACGACTTTGGTCCCGACCGTCTCGTGCGCATCGTCGAGCTTGAGGACGGCCGCGTTACGGACATCGAGTTCGGCGACCGGGGCCGGCGTGAATCGCCCTGAGGGGCGTGCCGAAAGTACGCGAGGCTTGACCGCGCTGGCCGCGGCGACTCTATGATCCGCTATCACAGGAGGAGAAGCGCAGCATGGCACGGAGCCGTAAGTACGATCTGATCCTGTTCGGCGCGACCGGCTTCACCGGCCAGTTGACTGCCGAGTATCTGGCCCGTCACGGCGGGGCGAAGCTGAAATGGGCATTGGCCGGCCGCTCGCCGGACAAGCTCAAGGCGGTGCGCGCGCGCCTCGCTGATCAGATCCCCGAAGCGGCGGCCCTCGATCTGCTGCACGCCGACGTCGATGACGCCGAGTCGTTGGCCAGCCTCGCGCGCAGCACGCGCGTCGTCATCACCACGGTCGGTCCTTATGTCGTCCACGGCGAGCCGCTGGTGGCGGCCTGCGCGGCGGCTGGTACCGACTACGTCGACCTCACGGGCGAGCCCGAATTCGTCGACGCGATGTGGCTGCGCTACCACGACCAGGCTCGCGAGAGCGGCGCACGCATCGTTCATTGCTGCGGGTTCGACAGCATCCCGCACGATCTCGGCTGCTGGTTCACCGTCCAGCAATTGCCCGTCGACGTGCCGTTGCGCGTGCGCGGCTTCGTGCGCGCCGGCGGCACCTTCTCCGGCGGCACCCTGCATTCGGCGGTGCTGGCGATGTCGCGCATGAGCGAGTCGGCCAAGCTGCGCCGCGAGCGCCGCCAGCGCGAAGGCTGGCCGGTCGACCGCAGCATCGGCTCGATGCATCAGGGCTTCCGCTATGTCTCCGAACTCGACAGCTGGGCCTTGCCGATGCCCACCGTCGATCCGCAGATCGTGCGCCGCAGTGCCGCCGCGCTCGATCGCTATGGCCCGGATTTCCGCTATGGCCATTACGTGCAGTTCAAGAAACTGCGCTCGGCGATGCAGCTGGTTGCCGGTGTCGCTGCGGTGGCCGCGGCCGCGCAGTTCAAGACCACGCGCGAGCGGCTGCTGAGGGTCCGCGGCAGCGGCGACGGCCCAAGCGCCGAGCAGCGGGCGAAGAGCTGGTTCAAGGTCACCTTCCTCGGCGAAGGCGGTGGTCGCGCGGTGCGCTGCGAAGTCACCGGCGGCGATCCTGGCTATACCGAAACCGCGAAGATGTTGGCCGAGTCCGCGCTGTGTCTGGCGTTCGACAAGTTGCCACATGCCGCCGGCTGCATCACGCCCGTGCAGGCCATGGGCGACGCGCTGATCACGCGTCTGCAGGCGCGCGGCATTCGCTTCCGCGTCATGGAGACTGTGCGATGACGCTGTCGGTGGCGGCGCGACGCTGCCTGGCGCTGGGGGCGCTCTATGGCTTTCTCTGTGTTGTGCTCGGCGCGTTCGGTGCGCATGCGCTGCGTGAGCATCTGACGGTCGACCGCCTGGTGATCTGGCACACCGGCGTCGAATACCAGTTCTATCACGCCCTGGCCTTGCTGCTCTGCGGCCTGTGGTTGCAGTGGCAGCCGCGTCGCGCGCTGCATGTTGCGGCGATCTGCTTGGGCATCGGCGTGCCGCTGTTTTCCGGCAGCCTCTACGCGTTGGTGCTGACCGACACCGACATGCTGGGCGCGATCACGCCGTTTGGCGGGGTATTGTTCCTGGTCGCGTGGGCGGCGTTGCTGTGGGCTGCCGTCAAACCGTTGCCGCCCGGCTGATGCTCAGCGCGGCGCGCTGAGCGATTGCAGCAGCGTCTCGGCCACGCGGCGCACCGTAGCTTGCTGTGCCGCATCGATCTGTGCCGCGAATTGCGCGCGCAACGACGCCAGTTCGGTTTCCAGGGTCTCGACCCGCGCACGTAGCGCTGCGATCTCGTCGGCAGATGCCGACGGCGCCGCGCTCGGTGCCGGTATCTGGGCGGTGGGCTCGTCGAGTGCCGCCAGCAGGGCATCGTCGGTGGGGTCGACGGCGGCGGCGAGGCTGGCGTCGATCTCGCTCTGCCGCGCGCTGACGGCCAGCGCCGCGAGCAGGCGTTCGAGTTGATCCGGTGTCGGCGGTTTCGACAGCACATCGGCCGCGCCTTGGTCGCGCGCCTCGGCGACGAACGCGGCGCCTTCGTTCGACGAGCAGATCACGACCGGGATGGTCGCCGTCGTCGGGTCGGCCTTGAGGTGGCGCAGGGCGGTGAAGCCATCGATGCCGGGCATGATGTGATCGAGGAAGACGAGGTCCGGTGCCTGCGCGTCGATCGCACGATACGCGTCTTCGGCGCCGTCGGCCGTGTCGACCTTGAAGCCGCGGCCTTCGAGATGCCGACGCAGCGCGAAGCGTGCGGATTTGGAATCATCGACGACCAGCGCCGTTCGCTGCATGGGAGCCTCAACGCGACAAAGTGCGGGGGCATCAATCTAGCATTCCCGCTGCTTGTCGCGACGACCGTTCGCCAACGAAAAACGGCGCCATCGTCAGCGCCGTCTTGGAGACAAGACAGGCGCGAGCGCCTTGCGGCGTCGCGCCTGAATTGTGAATCTGGACTACTTCTTCTTTGCAGCTTTCTTCGGAGCAGCTTTCTTCGCCTTCTTGGCAGCAGCCATGGGAATCTCCTTTCAAGCCGTAGAAGCGTGGTGGTTTCGCAAGCCCCATGCTTGCGATGCGCCAGCCACGACTGATCGTGTCACTGGGACTATCGAAACACAATGGGTTGTGTCAATGAGCCGACGAACGGTCAAAAAGTGTCCGCTGCGACCAGCCGCGCCGGAGGCGTCGCGATGAGTGCGCCGCTGCCGCGTTTGCGGCCGCCGCACTGGCGAGCGGCGGTCGCCGTGCTGGCGCGCACGCTCGAAGCGCGCGAGCCGGCCGACGCCGTGCTGCAACACTGGTTTCGCGAGCATCGTGAAATGGGCGGCCGCGATCGCGCCAATGTCAGTGCGCTGGTCTATGGCGCACTGCGTGATGCCATGCGCCTGCAGCGCCTGGCGGGCAACGATGCCGCGCTGTTGCTGGCGATCCACGTACGCCGGACCGGCCGCCTCGATCGGCATGCCTTGGCCGCACTGGCGGATGAGCCGCTGGCGATGGCGGCCGAGCGCGCCTGCGAGGCGGCACCCGAGCCGACTGCGGCCGAGCACGCCAATGTGCCCGAAGCGATCTGGTCGGCATGGCAGGCGCAATACGGCGACGATGCCGTGGCGTTGGCAGCGGCGTTGAATCACGAGGCGCCGGTCGATGTTCGCGTCAATACGCTGAAGGCGACGCGCGAGGCGGTGCTGGCCGCATTCGCGCAGGCCGGCATCGATGCCGCGCCGACGCCGCTGTCGCCGTGGGGCTTGCGGCTGGCACGCCGCGTCGCGCTGCCGACGCTGGCTGCCTATCGCGACGGCTGGCTCGAGCCGCAGGACGAGGGCAGCCAGATGCTGGCGCACTTCGTCGACGCGCGGCCCGGCGAGCGGGTTGCCGATTTCTGCGCCGGCGCCGGCGGCAAGACCTTGGCGCTCGGCGCGACGATGGCGAATGACGGTGAGCTGTGGGCACTGGACATTGCCGCCAAGCGGCTCGCCAAGCTGGGGCCTCGCGCGCAGCGCGCCGGGCTCGACATCGTGCAGGCCTGCAGCCTGCCGGACCCCGATTGGCTGGCGGCCCATGCCGGGCAGTTCGATGCCGTGCTGGTCGACGCGCCGTGTTCGGCGACCGGCACTTGGCGGCGCAATCCGGAGTTGCGCTTGCGGCCCGTCGATTTCGAGGCGCTGGCGCAGGTGCAGGGCCAGATCCTGGCGCAGGCGGCGCCACTGCTGCGCCCGGGCGGACGGCTGATCTACGCCACCTGCAGCCTGATGTCGGTCGAAAACGATGCGGTCGTCGAACACTTTCTTGCTGACCATCCGCAGTTTTTCGAAGGCGGCGGCGACGCCTCGCGCCTGCGTTTGCGGCCGGACCGGCACGGTACCGACGGCTTCTTTGCGGCCCGTCTGCAGCGTGCGTTACACGGCGATACGTGATGACGTGAAGTGACGCTTGATCGTTTTTTGAATCTCATTCAGTATGCGCCGCTCGGTACGGATTCAGGACGACATGGGGACCAAGGAACGGCGCCTGCGGGACTTCGCGGAACGCGAACAGCGGTTTCTGACCGCTGCCCGTGAACTGATCGTCCAGGATGGGTTGCTGAACCTGCAGATGAGCCGGGTCGCCGAGAAGTGCGACTACGCGGTGGGCACGCTGTATCAGCACTTCGTGTCGAAGGAAGACCTGTTGCTGGCGCTGGCGACCGATCAGTCGCAAGGGCGGGTACAGATGTTCGAGCGTGTCCGCGACTGGAAGGCCAGCAGTCGTGATCGCATGCTCGGCTTCGCGCTCGCCGACATGATGCTGGCGCGGCGTTGTCCCGATCATTTCCGACTGCTGCAGTTCACCTTCACCGAAGTGGTGTGGGGGGCGGCGCCCGAAGCGCGACGGCAGGCGTGCATGGACATGCACCGGCCGCTGCGGCAGGCAACGCTCGATGTGATCGACGACGCCTTGCGCAGCGGCGAGCTGCAGGCGCGCGGTCTGTCGATCGAACAGATTTGCCTCGCGCCGTGGGCGCTGGCAGTGGGCCTGCACGCCATCGTTCACCACGAGGGGCTGCTCGAGCAGTACAGCATCCGCGAGCCGTATCAGCTGATGCTGCGGCACCTCAGCGATTTGCTCAACGGCATGGATTGGAAGCCGCTCGCCGATACTTCGGACACTGCCGCCTACGACGAGCTGGCGGCCCGTTTCAGCAGGGAAGTGATGAATGAAGACCTCGATCTCTAAGACGGCCGTGGCCGCCGCTGCCGCGGCCCTGACGCTGGCCATGGCCGGTTGTGCGGTCGGCCCCGACTACAAGACCCCGGCGCCGGATCAGGCGACGACGTACACCGCCGGCGAGCTTGCAAAGAAGACCGTGGCGACGCCGGTCGCCGGCGGCGAAGCGCAGACGCTGGAGTTCGGCGCCGAGATTCCGGCGCAGTGGTGGTCCTTGTTCGGCTCCGACCTGATCAGCAAGCGTATCGACCAGGCGTTCGCGCACAGCCCGACGCTGGCGTCGGCGCAGGCGTCGCTGCGCCAGGCGCAGGAGAACGTCAAAGCCGCCAACGGCGGTTACTGGCCGAGCTTCGATCTCAACGGTCAGGCCTCGCGGCAGAAGATCAACACGGCGACGCAGGGCGGCGCGAACGGCGGCTACATCTACAATCTGTTCGGCGCGTCGGTTGGCGTGTCGTACACCTTCGACATCTTCGGCGCGGTGCGCCGCTCGATCGAGGCGCAGACCGCAGCCGCCGACTATCAGCAGTACGAAGCCGAGGCCACGTATCTGACGCTGGCGGCCAATGTTGTCACCGCCAGCGTGCGCGAAGCCTCGCTGCAGACCCAGGTTGCGGCGACCGAGGACATCGTCAAGTCGCTCGAAGAGCAGCAGCGCATCACCGAGAAACAGTATCAGCTCGGCGCGGTGGCGATGACCGATGTGCTGTCGGCGCGCACGCAGCTCGAAGGCACGCGTGCGTCACTGCCGGGCCTGCGCCAGCAGTTGAGCGAAACGCGCAATCAGCTCGCCGTCTATCTGGGCGTGCTGCCGTCGGACTTCGACGACGCGTCGCTCGACCTGAGCAAGCTGACGTTGCCGCAGCAGATTCCATTGTCGGTTCCGTCCAAGCTTGCGCAGCAGCGGCCCGATATCCGCGCCGCCGAGGCGCTGCTGCATCAGGCGTCGGCCAATGTCGGTGTCGCCACCGCCAATCAGCTGCCGAGCCTGACGATCAGTGGCAGCTACGGCTCGCAAGCGACCAAGTCCGGTGATTTGTTCGATGGTTCGACCGAAGTCTGGAGCATTGCCGGTGGTCTGACGGCGCCGCTGTTCCACGGTGGCGAGTTGCGCGCACGCAAGCGCGCCGCCGTGGCGGCCTACGACCAGGCGGCGGCCGACTATCGTCAAACCGTGCTGCAAGCCTTTGCCGATGTCGCCAACAGCCTGCATGCGCTCGGCAATGATGCGCAGGCGCTGCAGTCGCGCTACGCGGCGCTGCAGAGCGCGGATCAGAACCTCGATCTGGTGCAGCGCTCGTACCGTGCCGGTGCGGTCGGCTATCTGAACGTGCTCGATGCGCAGCGTCAGCAGCAGCAGGCCAAGATCGATTTCATCACGGCGCAGGCGGCGCGCTACACCGACACCGCGGCGCTGTTCCAGGCGCTGGGCGGTGGCTGGTGGAACCCACAGAATGACGGTGCGGCGCCCACGGCCACGGCCGTGTCGTCGGCGCAGTAGTGCCGTAGCGGATACCGAAAAAGGATTTGAGGGAAGCACATGAATCGCTGGATCAAGCTGGTTCTGGTCATCTTGGGCATCGTCGTGGTGCTCGTCGCGCTCAAGGCATTTGGCATCTACAAGATGATTCAGGGCTTCAAGGTGCAGGGTGGACCGAAGTTCACCGTGTCGACCGAGGTGGTGAAGCAGCAGGATTGGCAACCGTCGCTGGATGCGGTTGGCAGCTTGCGCGCGGTCCGCGGTGCGACGCTGTCGAACGAACTCGCCGGCATCGTGCACACGGTCGACTTCACGTCGGGCCAGGACGTCGAGAAAGGGCAGAAGCTGCTCGAACTGGTCGATGACTCCGACATCGCCGCCGCCAACGCCCTGCGGGCGTCGCGTGATCTGGCGAAGATCGTCTATCAGCGCAGCGAAAAGCAGTACGCCGCCAAGGCGATTTCGCAGGCGCAGCTCGATACCGACAAGGCCAACCTCGCCAGCGCCGAGGCGCAGTTGGCGCAACAGGAGGCGCTGGTCGCGAAGAAGACGGTGCGCGCGCCATTCTCCGGTCGACTGGGGATCTCGACGGTGAATCCGGGCCAGTTTCTGGCGGCCGGCGCCGACATCGTGCCGCTACAGCAACTCGATCCCATCTACGTCGACTTCAACCTTCCGCAGCAGGAGCTGTCGGCGCTGCAGGTCGGGGCCAAGGTCGAGATCGGCGTCGATGCGTTTGCCGGCACGCAGTTCGCCGGCAAGGTCACGGCGATCGATCCGATCGTCGATACCGACACGCGCAACATCAAGATCGAAGCGGTGCTGCGCAATCCCGAGCACCAGTTGTTGCCGGGGATGTTCGCCAAGGTGCAGCTGGAGTCCGGTGCGCCACAACAGTATCTGACGTTGCCGCAGACGGCGATCGCCTATAACCCGTACGGTGAAACGGTCTATGTGGTCGTCAAACGCAGCGATGCCGACAAGGTCGATGCGCACAAGCCGGCGGCGATGGTCGAGGCCGAGCGCATCGATGCCGACAACGCCAAGCTCAACGCCAAGGCGGACGATGCCAAGAAGAAGCCGGCGGCGGACGACGGCAAGAGTCCGGATGATCTGGTCGCGTATCAGGTCTTTGTCACGGTCGGTCCGTCGCGCGGCGGTCAGGTGGCGATCCTCGACGGGCTCAAGGCTGGCGATGTCGTCGTCACCAGCGGTCAGCTGAAGCTGCAGAACGGCGCGACCGTCGTCGTCAACAATTCGGTGCAGCCGGCGGCCTCGCCGGATCCGCAACCGGTCGACCAGTAAGCGATACGGGCGATCGCCATGAACTTCACCGATATCTTCATTCGCCGGCCGGTGCTGGCCAGCGTCGTCAGCCTCGTGATTCTGGTGCTGGGATTGCGGGCCGCGTTCAGTCTCTCGGTTCGCGAGTTCCCCGAGACCGAGACCGCGACCGTCAACGTCAGCACCGTCTATTACGGGGCCAGTCCGGACGTTGTCGCCGGCTTCATCACCACGCCGCTGGAGTCGGCGATCGCGCAGGCGCAGGGCATCGACTACATGACCTCGTCGAGCGCCAGCGGCGTGTCGACGATCACCGCGCATCTGCGGCTGAACTATGACGGCAATCAGGCGCTGTCGGAGATCAACACCAAGGTCAACTCGGTGCTCAACCAGCTGCCGGCCGATGCGCAGCAGCCGACGCTGAGCCTGCAGAACGGCCAGACCACGGCGTCGATGTATCTGGCGTTCACCAGCGACACGCTGGCCAACAACCAGATCACCGACTATTTGATTCGCGTCGTGCAGCCGAAGCTGCAGACCGTGCCCGGCGTGCAGCAGGCGCAGATCATCGGTGGTCGGCGCTTTGCGCTGCGGGCCTGGCTCGACCCGGTGAAGATGGCGGCGAGCAATGTCACCGCGACCGACATCTACAGCGCGCTGGCCGCCAACAACTACCTGTCGGCGATCGGCAAGACGCGCGGCCAGATGATCAGCGTCGACATGACCGCCGGCACGGATCTGCACTCGCTGTCCGAGTTCCGCAATCTGGTGGTCAAGCAGAAGGACGGTGCCATCGTTCGGCTCGATGACGTGGCCAAGGTCACGCTCGGCGCCGAGGATTACGACAGCGACGTCGCGTACAACGGCAAGACTGCGGTGTTCATCGGCATCTTCGTGGCGCCGGACGCGAACCTGCTGTCGGTCATGGACGGCATCCGCAAGGTCTGGCCGGACATCAAGTCGAACCTGCCGTCGGCGATCAAGGGCAACATCGGCTACGACGCCAGCTCGTATGTGCGCAGTGCCATCGATGAGGTGGTCGTGACGCTGGTCGAGGCGCTGGTCATCGTCACCGCGGTGATCTTCCTGTTCCTCGGCAGCGTGCGCTCGGTGACGATTCCGGTGATCGCCATGCCGCTGTCGCTGATCGGCGCCTTCTTCATGATGCTGGTGCTCGGCTACTCGATCAATCTGTTGACCTTGTTGGCCTTGGTCCTGGCCATCGGTCTGGTCGTCGACGACGCGATCATCATCGTCGAGAACGTCGACCGACACATGAAGGAAGGCAAGAAGCCCTACCAGGCGGCGTTGCTGGCCGCGCGCGAACTGGCGGGGCCGATCATCTCGATCTCGGTCGTGCTGATCGCCGTCTATGTGCCGATTGGCTTCCAGGGCGGCCTGACCGGCAAGCTGTTCTCGGAGTTCGCCTTCACGTTGGCCGGCGCCGTCGCGGTATCGGCGATCATCGCGTTGACGCTGTCGCCGATGCTGTGCTCGCGCTTCCTGCGTGCCGACGATCACGAGCGGCCGTTCGTCAAACTCGTCGACCGCACGGCCGAGCGCGTCACTGCGCGCTATCGCAGCTGGCTCGGCAGTGCGCTGTCGAACTGGCCGGTGGTGGTGGTGTTCGGCTTCGCCGTGGTCGCGATGATCTTCGCGATGATGAAGTTCACGCGCCAGGAGTTGGCGCCGACCGAGGATCAGAACCTGGTCTTCGCGCTGACCACGGCCGCGCCGAACGCCAGCGTCGATCAGATGGACCTGTACACGCATCAGGTCTACAACGCGATCAAGACGCGACCGGACTTCCAGCAGCTGGTGCAGGTCAACGGCGTGCCGACCATCAATCAGGGTGTGTCCTTGTATCTGGCCAAGCCCTGGGATGAGCGCAGCGAAAACGCGACGCAGATCCAGAAGGAGCTGCAGAAGAAGTACAACGACGTTGCCGGCGCCAAGATCTTCGCGTTCCAGCCGGCGGCCCTGCCGGGTTCGGATGGCGGTCTGCCGGTGCAGTTCGTCATTACCACCACGAGACCGTTCAACGAGCTCTATCAGGTTTCGCAGTCGGTGCTCGAAAAGGCACAGGCGACCGGCAAGTTCTTCGTCATCGACAACAGCCTCAAGCTCGACGCGCCGCAGACGGTCGTATCCGTCGATCGCGACAAGGTGGCGTTGATGGGCCTGACCATGCAGGACGTCGGCCAGACGCTGAGCGCGATGCTCGGCGGCGGCTATGTCAACTATTTCAGCATCTCCGGCCGCTCGTATCGCGTGATCCCGCAGGTCCAGCAACGTAGCCGGCTGAATGCCGATCAGCTGAAGAACTACTACATCCGCACGGCCGACGGCGCGTCGATTCCGGCGTCGACGGTGATCTCACTGAAGACGCAGACGGTGCCGGAATCCATTCCGCACTTTCAGCAGCTCAACGCGGCGACGGTCCAGGGCGTGTTTCAGGGCACACAGGGTGATGCGCTGAAGGCGCTGCGTGACATCGCAAAGGATGTGCTGCCGACCGGCTACAACATCGACTACGCCGGCGAGTCTCGGCAGTACATGCAGGAGTCCGGCGCGTTCGCGGTGACGATGGCGTTCGCGCTGATCATCATCTACCTGGCGCTGGCGGCGCAGTTCGAGAGCTTCGTCGATCCGCTGGTGGTCATCATGTCGGTGCCGATGGCGATCTTCGGCGCGATGATCTTCGTGTTCCTCGGTGTGCTGCACGCGACGCTGAATATCTATACCCAGGTGGGTCTGGTGACACTGGTCGGTTTGATCGCCAAGCACGGCATCCTCATCGTGCAGTTCGCCAACGAGTTGCAGGAATCCGGCATGAGCAAGGTTGACGCGATCCGCGAGGCCGCGTCGATTCGGCTGCGACCGATCCTGATGACGACGGCGGCCATGGCGCTCGGCGTCATTCCGCTGGTGCTCGCCAGCGGCGCCGGCGCCGTCGGTCGCAACCACATGGGGCTGGTGATTTTCACCGGCATCCTGATCGGCACCATGTTCACGCTGTTCGTGGTGCCGGCGATGTATCGCTGGCTCGGCGCCGACCATCAGAAGAAGGCCGCCGCCGCACAGGACGACGAGTCGCAGAACGGCGAACCCGCGCCGCTGCACTGAGGTGACGGACAGGTGAGGGCCCGTCGGCCATTGTCGGCCGGCGGGCCTTTGTCGTAGCGGGGCCACCAGCCGCGCTAAGATACGCCTCCCGGCCGCAGCGTACGGCCCTCCCCACGAGCGAAAGATGGCGTATTCCCGAATCGTCGGTACCGGCAGCTACCTGCCCGCGAAGTCCTTGAGCAATGTCGATCTCGAAAGCCGGATTGACACCACCGACGAGTGGATTTTCTCGCGGACCGGGATTCGCAGCCGCCACGTCGCCGCCCCCGAGGAAAAGACCTCGGACCTGGCCTTGCAGGCGGCGCACCAGGCGCTCGAAGCGGCGGGCGTGCAGGCTTCCGACATCGACATGATCGTCGTTGCCACGACCACGCCGGACATGATGTTTCCGTCGACGGCGGCGCTGCTGCAGCACAAGCTCGGGATCAAAGGCTGCGCCGCGCTCGACGTGCAGGCCGTCTGCACCGGCTTCGTCTACGCGCTGGCGGTGGCCGACAAGTTCGTCGCCAGCGGCCAGAGCAAGCGCGCACTGGTGGTCGGCGCCGAGGTGTTCTCACGGCTGCTCGACTGGAGCGATCGACGCACCTGCGTACTGTTCGGCGACGGCGCCGGCGCCGTCGTGCTCGAACGCAGCGAAACGCCGGGCATCCTCTCCACGCATCTGCACGCCGACGGCAGCCAGAGCGGCATCCTCAACGTCGACGGCGCCGTGCACAACGGCGAGATCCTCGGCCGTGCCTTCGTGCACATGGACGGCGGCGCGGTTTTCAAGTTCGCGGTGCGCGTGCTCGACGAGGTCTGCCGCGAGACCCTGGCGGCCAACAACATGACCGGCGCCGACATCGACTGGCTGGTGCCGCACCAGGCCAATATCCGCATCATCCAGGCCACCGCCGACAAGCTCGGCCTGCCGCGCGAGCGCGTGGTGACGATGGTGGAGAGCCAGGGCAACACCTCCGCCGCCTCGGTGCCGCTGGCGCTCGACGCCGCGGTCCGCGACGGCCGCATCAAGCCCGGGCACAAGGTCATGCTCGAAGCGGTCGGCGGCGGCATGACCTGGGGTTCGGCGCTGCTGGTGTTCTGAGCCTCTGCGCGCGCGTCTAAAAAGCGCTGAACCGCAGATTGCGCAGATTCACGCAGAGTCAAAAGCGTGATGAACCACGGATTTCACAGATTGCACAGAAGGGAAGCGGTCGCCGGGTTTGCGCCTTTCAATCGGTGAAACCTGCGCTGCGATGCCGGGAGGTCGCCGCTGGCGCCGCTCCTGCACCTGCGCACAGCTTTTGTAGGAGCGGCGCCAACCGCGACCGCTGCGCCGTAAGCAGTGTCCCATCCAGCTTGTCTTTAGTCTCTGCGCCAATCTGCGGTTCAGCGCTTTTCACCCGCCGGCTCCCCCGAGCTCACGGCGCTCGGGTTGCCTTCAGGTGCCGCCACAGCGTCGTGCGTGAGACGCCGAGTGCGGCGGCGGCGCGTTGGCGGTCGCCGCCGTGCAGGCGCAGGGCTTCGGCGATGGTGGCGGGGTCCAGCGTGCCGCGCGCGCGTTGGCCGCTGTTGCCGTCGGGGGGCGGCGAGGGAGGCGCCGCACTCTGGCTGGCGATCTCCGGGGCGCAGCGCAACAACAGCGGACGGGTCAGCGCCGACAGCGGCGATTCGGCATGCGCCATCACGGCGATGCGTTCGGCCAGATTGCGCAGCTCGCGAACATTGCCCGGCCAGTCGTGCGCACGCAGCGTCGCCTGCGCCGGCGCGTCGATCACCATCGGCCCCGCACCGGCCGCGCGCAGGAAATGCATCAGCAGCAACGGAATGTCGTCGGCACGCTCGCGTAGCGGCGGCAGCGCGATGCGCAGCACGTTGAGCCGATAGAACAGATCGCGACGAAAGCGGCCGTCGGCAGTCAGCGCATCGAGCGGGTTGTGCGTGGCGGCGATCACGCGCACGTCGACCGGCACCGGCCGCACGCTGCCGACGCGCAGCACTTCGCGCTCTTCAAGGACGCGCAGCAGCCGCGTCTGCAGCGCCAGCGGCATTTCACCGATTTCATCGAGAAACAGCGTGCCGCCGCTGGCCGCTTCGATCAGACCCATGCGGCCGCCGCGCCGCGAGCCGGTGAACGCGCCCTCGGTGTAGCCAAAGAGCTCCGATTCGAGCAGCGATTCGGCGATCGCGCCGCAATTGACGGCGACGAACGGCCCACTGCGCCGCGGGCTGGCGCCGTGCAGCGCCTGCGCGACCAGTTCCTTGCCAGTGCCGGTCTCGCCGGTGATCAGCACCGTGCGATCGCTGCTGCCGTAGACGCGCACCTGATCGCGCAGCGCCACGGTGGCGTCACTGTTGCCGAGCAGGCGGCGCAGGCTGTAGCGCGCGTCGGCGTCGCTGCGTGAGGCGCGCGCTGGCGCGCCGCTGCGCGCGCTGTGCAGCATGCGCGCCAGGTCGATCGCCTGATCGAACGCGCGGTGAATGGACTCCGGCGAATACATGAGGATGCCGTTCAGGCCGGCGCGGTCGGCCAGCTCGGTGATGTAGCCGGTGCCGACGATGGCGCCGCAGCCCAGCGCGCCGAGTTCGGCCACCACGTCGCGCGCCTCTTCGGCGTTGTGGTAGGTGCGGTGTTCGACGTGCAGGCCGAACTGCTGCCGGAAGGCTGCGAATGCCGGCAGCTCGTCGCCGTAGGTGATGATGCCGATGCGCTCGGCGTGGCGCCGCGCGCGCGTCAGCGACTGCATCAGATCGAAACCGTCCGGGCGGACCAGCACCATCGGCTTGTCGATGCGGTTGCGCAGGTATTCGCCGTTGGAGCCGGCCGACAGCAGCACGTCGCAGTCTTCGTTGCGCAGCCGCTCGCGAATGTGCGTGACCGCTTCCTCAAAGCCGAGGTCGATGGTCTCGATATGCGCGCGGCCGTCGAAGAACGGCGTGACGTCACGAAACAGCCGCGAGAGCCGCGTGACGCTCACGGTCCAGATGGTCGGCTGCGCGCTGCTGTCCTGCCATTGCATGTTGCAGATTATGTTCCAAATTTCGTTTCAATGTTTCACTTCAATGGTGAGGTGAAACGCGAAACCTTGGCGCTGCGCGGGCGAGCATCCGCGGCGTCGAGAAATAGACAGATATTTCAACGGCATGGGCGATGGCCGTCGATGCGGCGCGTGCGGTTTGTGGCTGGCACGCCCCTTGAGTATTGGGGGCACCACACAAGAACACGCGGAACGGCCCGCTGTCGGTCCGCGCTCACAGGAGCCGCCCATGACGTCTTCCGCCGGTGCCAAGTTTCGCGCCGCCCTCGCTGCCGAAAAGCCCTTGCAGGTAATCGGTGCGATCAATGCCAACCACGCGCTGCTCGCGCAGCGCGCCGGCTTCAAGTCCATCTACCTGTCGGGTGGCGGCGTCGCCGCCGGTTCGTTGGGCCTGCCGGACCTCGGCATCAACACCATGGACGACGTGCTGGTCGACGTACGCCGCATCACCGATGTCTGCGACTTGCCGTTGATGGTCGACATCGACACCGGCTTCGGCCCGTCGGCGTTCAACATCGAACGCACGATCAAGAGCCTGATCAAGGCCGGCGCCGCCGCCTGCCACATCGAGGACCAGGTCGGCGCCAAGCGCTGTGGTCATCGTCCGGGCAAGGAGATCGTCACGCAGGGCGAGATGGTCGACCGCGTCAAGGCCGCCGCCGACGCCAAGACCGACGCCGATTTCTTCCTGATCGCGCGCACCGACGCGATCCAGGCCGAAGGTGTCGACGCCGCGATCGAGCGTGCGATCGCCTGTGTCGAGGCCGGCGCCGACGGCATCTTCGCCGAAGCCGCCTACGATCTGCCGACGTACAGGAAGTTCGCCGATGCCGTGAAGGTGCCGGTGCTCGCCAACATCACCGAATTCGGCGCCACGCCGCTGTTCAGTCGCGACGAGCTGGCCACCGCTGGCGTCGGCATCCAACTGTTTCCGCTGTCGGCATTTCGCGCCGCCAACAAGGCCGCCGAAGCGGTTTACACCTCGATCCGCGCCAACGGCCATCAGAAGGACGTCGTCGACATGATGCAGACGCGCGCCGAGCTGTACGACCGTATCGGCTACCACGCTTTTGAGCAGAAGCTCGACGCGCTGTTCGCGTCGAAGAAGAAGTAAGGCGCGCCGCGCCGCCCATTCCAAGGAGAGACTGACGATGAGCGAAACCACCGCCCCGACGTTCAAGCCGAAGAAGTCCGTCGCGCTGTCCGGCACTGCCGCCGGCAACACCGCGCTGTGCACGGTCGGCCGCAGCGGCAACGACCTGCATTACCGCGGCTACGACATTCTCGACGTCGCCGCGCAGTGCGAATTCGAGGAAATCGCCTACCTGCTGGTGCACGGCAAGCTGCCGACCGCCGCCGAACTCGCCGCGTACAAGGGCAAGCTCAAGGCGCTGCGCGGCCTGCCGGCCGCGGTCAAGACGGCGCTCGAACAGCTGCCGCCGTCCGCGCATCCGATGGATGTCATGCGCACCGGCGTGTCGGTGCTCGGCTGCGTCAAGCCGGAGAAGGAAGATCACAATCATCCGGGCGCGCGCGACATCGCCGATAAGCTGATGGCGTCGCTCGGTTCGATGCTGCTGTACTGGTACCACTACGCCTACAACGGCAAGCGCATCGAAGTGGAAACCGACGACGATTCGATCGGTGGCCACTTCCTGCACCTGCTGCACGGCAAGACGCCGTCGGATTCGTGGGTCAAGGCCATGCACACCTCGCTGGTGCTGTACGCCGAGCACGAGTTCAACGCCTCGACCTTCACCTGCCGCGTCGTTGCCGGCACCGGCTCGGACATGTACAGCGCCATCGCCGGCGGCATCGGCGCGCTGCGGGGCCCCAAGCACGGCGGCGCCAACGAGGTCGCGTTCGAAATCCAGAAGCGTTACGACAACCCGGACGAAGCGGAAGCCGACATCAAGGCGCGCGTCGAGAAGAAGGAAGTCGTGATCGGCTTCGGCCACCCGGTCTATACGATCGCCGATCCGCGCAACAAGGTCATCAAGGAAGTGGCGCGTGACCTGTCGAATGAAGCCGGCAGCCTGAAGATGTTCGACATCGCCGAGCGCCTCGAAACGGTGATGTGGGACATCAAGAAGATGTTCCCGAACCTCGATTGGTTCAGCGCCGTCAGCTACCACATGATGGGCGTGCCGACCGACATGTTCACGCCGCTGTTCGTCATCGCCCGCACCGCCGGCTGGAGCGCGCACATCATCGAGCAGCGCATCGACGGCAAGATCATCCGTCCGTCGGCGAACTACGTTGGTCCGGAAGACCTCAAGTTCGTGCCGCTGAAAGACCGCAAGTAACCGCGACATCAAAAGCGGCTAACCACAGATTGCACAGATTTCACAGATTAAAAAGAAAAGAAATTCATCTTTTAAGTCTGTGTGAATCTGTGCAATCTGTGGTTCACATATCTTTTTGGAAGTTCCGATGAACGTTAAATATCGCAAGAAACTTCCCGGCAGCGCGCTCGATTACTTCGATGCGCGCGAGGCCGTGGACAGCATCAAGCCGGGTGCGTGGGCGACGCTGCCGTATACGGCGCGCGTGCATGCCGAGAATCTGGTGCGCAAGGGCGAGCCCGAAAAGCTCGACGCCTACCTGGGCCAGTTGATCGAGCGCAAGCGCGATCTCGACTTTCCGTGGTTCCCGGTGCGCGTGGTCTGTCACGACATCCTCGGTCAGACCGCGCTCGTCGATCTCGCCGGCCTGCGCGATGCGATCGCCGAGATGGGCGGCGATCCGGCCAAGGTCAATCCGGTCGTGCCGGTGCAGTTGATCGTCGATCACTCGCTGGCCGTCGAGCACGCCGGCTTCGAGAAGGATGCGTTCGCGCAGAACCGCGCGGTCGAAGATCGCCGCAACGACGACCGCTTCCACTTCATCAACTGGACCAAGGAAGCGTTCGAGAACATCGACGTGATTCCGCCGGGCAACGGCATCATGCACCAGATCAATCTGGAGCGGATGAGCCCGGTGATCTACACGCAGGACGGCGTCGCGTTTCCGGATACCTGCGTCGGGACCGATTCGCACACGCCGCACGTCGATGCGCTCGGCGTCATCGCCGTCGGCGTCGGCGGCCTGGAGGCGGAAAACGTCATGCTCGGCCGCGCGTCGTGGATGCGCTTGCCGGACATCGTCGGTGTCGAGCTGTCCGGCAAGCCGCAGCCGGGCATCACCGCCACCGACGTGGTGCTGGCGCTGACCGAATTCCTGCGCAAGGAAAAGGTCGTCGGTGCCTACCTCGAATTCTACGGCGAGGGCGCCAAGAGCCTGACGATCGGCGATCGCGCGACGATCTCCAATATGTGTCCGGAGTACGGCGCGACCGCGGCGCTGTTCTACATCGACCAGCAGACGCTGGATTATCTGAAGCTCACCGGCCGCGACGAATCGCAGATCCAGCTCGTCGAAATCTATGCCAAGCAAGCCGGCTTCTGGGCCGACTCGCTGCAGACCGCGCAGTACGAGCGGGTGCTGAAGTTCGATCTGTCGACCGTCGTGCGCAACATGGCCGGCCCGTCGAATCCGCATCGTCGCCTGCCGACCAGCGCGCTGCACGAGCGTGGCATTGCCGACGCGTGGAAGATGCCGGAAGCCGGCCACGGCACCATGCCGGATGGCGCCGTCATCATCGCCGCGATCACCAGTTGCACCAACACGTCGAACCCGCGCAACGTCATCGCCGCCGGTCTGTTGGCGCGCAATGCGAACGCGCGCGGCCTGACGCGCAAGCCCTGGGTCAAGACCTCGCTGGCGCCCGGCTCCAAGGCCGTGCAGCTATATCTGGAAGAAGCCAGGCTGTTGCCGGAACTCGAACAGCTCGGCTTCGGCATCGTCGCGTTCGCGTGCACCACCTGCAACGGCATGTCCGGCGCGCTGGACCCGAAGATCCAGCAGGAAATCATCGACCGCGATCTGTACGCGACGGCCGTGCTGTCCGGCAACCGCAACTTCGACGGCCGCATTCATCCGTATGCTAAGCAGGCCTTCCTGGCGTCGCCGCCGCTGGTCGTCGCCTATGCGATCGCCGGCACCGTGCGCTTCGACATCGAGAAGGATGCGCTGGGCACGGATGCGGACGGCAAGCCGGTGACGCTCAAGGATCTCTGGCCGACGGACGAGGAAATCGACGCTGTCATCGCGCAGAGCGTCAAGCCGGAAATGTTCCGCAAGGTCTACGACCCGATGTTCACGTTCAAGGTCGTCGAGGGCGAGAAGATCAGCCCGCTCTACAACTGGCGCCCGCAGAGCACCTACATCCGCTGCCCCCCGTACTGGGAAGGCGCGCTGGCCGGCGAGCGCACGCTCAAGGGCATGCGGCCGCTGGCGGTGCTGCCGGACAACATCACCACCGACCATCTGTCGCCGTCGAACGCGATCTTGATGAACAGCGCGGCCGGCGAGTATCTGCACAAGATGGGCCTGCCGGAAGAAGACTTCAATTCGTACGCGACGCATCGCGGCGATCACCTCACTGCGCAGCGCGCGACCTTCGCCAACCCGAAGCTGTTCAACGAGATGGTGCGCAACGAGGACGGCAGCGTGCGCCAGGGTTCGCTGGCCCGCGTCGAGCCGGAAGGCAAGGTGGTGCGCATGTGGGAAGCCATCGAAACCTACATGGAGCGCAAGCAGCCGCTGATCATCATCGCCGGTGCCGACTACGGGCAGGGCTCGTCGCGTGACTGGGCGGCCAAGGGCGTGCGCCTGGCGGGTGTCGAGGCCATCGTCGCCGAAGGCTTCGAGCGCATCCATCGCACCAACCTGATCGGCATGGGCACCTTGCCGCTGGAGTTCAAGCCGGGCACCACGCGGCTGACGCTGGGCATCGACGGCACCGAAACCTTCGACGTGATCGGCGAGCGCAAGCCGCGCGCGACGTTGACGCTGGTCATTCACCGCAAGAACGGTGAAACCGTCGAAGCGCCGGTGACCTGCCGACTCGATTCCGACGAAGAAGTGTCGATCTACGAAGCCGGCGGCGTACTGCAGCGCTTCGCGCAGGACTTCCTGGAGTCGAGCAAGGCGGCGTGAGATGTGCCGCTGACGGTCATTTCCCTAGGGCGGCGCGATCACGCGCCGCCCATGTTTTTTGAGGTGTGCATCATGACTCAGGTCCCGCAAATCAAAGTCCCCGCCACCTATATGCGCGGCGGCACCAGCAAGGGTGTGTTCTTCAAGCTCGACGAGCTGCCCGAGCGCTGCCGCGAGCCGGGCACGGCGCGCGACAAATTCCTGCTGCGCGTGATCGGCTCGCCCGATCCGTACGGCGCGCAGATCGACGGCATGGGCGGCGCGACGTCGAGCACGTCGAAGACCGTGATTCTGTCGAAGAGCACCAGGCCCGATCATGACGTCGACTACCGCTTCGGTCAGGTGTCGATCGACAAGCCCTTCGTCGACTGGTCCGGCAACTGCGGCAACCTCACCGCCGCGGTCGGCTCGTTCGCGATCAGCAACGGTCTGGTCGACGCCGCGCGCATCCCGGACAACGGCGTCTGCATCGTGCGCATCTGGCAGACGCAGATCAACAAGACCATCATCGCCCACGTGCCGATCACCAACGGTGCGGTGCAGGAAACCGGCGACTTCGAACTCGACGGCGTGACGTTCCCGGCCGCCGAAGTGCAGATCGAGTTCATGGACCCCGCCGATGACGGCGAAGACGGCGGCGCGATGTTCCCGACTGGCAATCTGGTCGATGAGCTCGAAGTGCCGGGCGTCGGCACGTTCAAGGCGACGATGATCAACGCCGGCATTCCGACCGTGTTCCTCAATGCCGACGAGATCGGCTACACCGGCACCGAGCTGCGCGACGCGATCAACAGCGACGCCAAGGCACTGGCAAGGTTCGAGACGATCCGTGCCTACGGCGCGCTGCGCATGGGCTTGATCAAGGACGTCGCCGAGGCCGCACAGCGCCAGCACACGCCCAAGGTCGCGTTCGTCGCGCCACCCAAGGACTATGTCGCGTCCAGCGGCAAGGCGATCAAGGCCGACGACATCGACCTCAACGTCCGCGCGCTGTCGATGGGCAAGCTCCACCACGCGATGATGGGCACTGCCGCCGTCGCCATCGGCACCGCCGCGGCGATTCCGGGCACGCTGGTCAATCTCGCCGCAGGCGGCGGCGAGCGCGAAGCCGTGCGCTTCGGCCATCCGTCCGGCAGCCTGCGCGTCGGCGCCGCCGCGGCGCTGGAGAACGGTCAGTGGGTGGTGAAGAAAGCCATCATGTCGCGTAGCGCGCGGGTGCTGATGGAAGGCTGGGTGCGCGTGCCTGGCGATGCATTCTGACGCCAGCGCTCTTCTGTCGTAGGCGCGGCGCAAGCCGCGACCTGCGTCATCTTCGGGCGCGGAGGGTCGCGGCTTGCGCCGCTCCTACGATGCGAGCGCGGCCGAATCCGCCGGTGCCCGCCGGCCGGGACGGCGGCGTTCGTCGATCGGGTTTAAAATTTCGCAGATGAAAACTGAAAGAAGCATTCACGAATCCTTCTGCAACGTCTACGCCGATGCCGTGGTCCGCTTTGTCGTGACCGGCGTCAACGAAGACGTGTCGTTCGACGCGAAAACGCAGCGCTTCGTCTCCAAGCCGGTTGAGGACGGCACTGATCCGTTCGATTGCGAATGGTGGGTCGGTCAGGATTGGCCCACCTTCGTCGGCCCGCTGCAGTGCCCCACCGACCTGGCCCAGCCGAAATTCTCCGAAGACGTGCTGAAGAAGGCCATCGTGCACGCGCTGACCAAGTCCGCCACCGGCAAGCGCATGAGCCAGATCCTCGCCGGTCTGGACTGAGCCCTCGCAACCTTCGCGATCGCGGCGGCAAAGCCCCGCCGCATCGCGTGTCGATTCCGGCCGTGTTCGTTCGTCGTCAGACTGAACCCTGACGAACGAGGCGCCGCCGATGAACGAATCGATGCTCGCACACCCGCCGCTCGTGGACCGCGAAACCTGGCGGCGCGAACGCAAACGCCTGCTGCAACAGGAAAAGGCGGTGACGCGCTTGAGCGATGCGGTCAACGCCAAGCGCCGTCGCCTGCCGATGGTCCGACTCGACCGGGACTATCGCTTCGAAGGTGAGTCGGGCGGCTGCGGCCTGCTCGATCTATTCGAGGGGCGGCGGCAACTGATCGTCTACCACTTCATGTTCGACCCAGCCTGGGAAAAAGGCTGTCACGGCTGCACCGGCTGGGTCGACGCGATCGGTGATCTGTCGATGCTGGCCGCGCGCCAGACCTCGATGGTCCTGATCTCGCGCGCGCCGTACGAGAAGCTCAAGGCCTATCGCGAAAAGCGAGGCTGGACCCTGCCGTGGTACTCATCGTTCGCCAGCGACTTCAACTACGACTTTCACGCGACGCTCGACGCGGATAAAGCGCCGCCGGAACTCAACTATCGCGGCCTCGACGAGCTGGCGCCAAACGTCCGCGGACGCGCTAAGGGCGAGATCCCCGGCCTCAGCGTGTTCTTCCGCGGCGACGACAACACTGTCTTCCACAGCTACTCAAGCTACGCGCGCGGCTGCGAATACCTGACCGACGCCTATCGCCTGCTCGACGTCACACCCTACGGTCGCCAGGAAGACTGGGAAGACTCCCCGCCGGGCTGGCCGCAGAAGCCGACCTACGGCTGAGGCCGGCGTAGGGCGGAATTCATCCCGCCTTCCGCGTCATTCCGCGTGTCGATCGGCAGGATGGTGGACGCCATCGCTGGTCGGAACGTCGGGCAGATCGAAGGGGTCGATGCCGTCTAGGCACGCGAGGTTGTAGCCATAAAGCGCGGGATTGGAGCGGCGCTGGTGATGCGTGTGGATGCCGCAGATCGAGCAGAAGTAGTGTTTGGCGGTCTGCGTATTGAACGTATAAAGCTTGAGATGCTCTGCGCCTTTGACAACGTGCAGGCCGCTCAGCGGCACCGATGCGACGATGGTGCCGCGGCGCCGACAATACGAGCAGTTACAACGCCGCGGATCGACCACGCCGTCCGGCAGATCGAGCCGCAATTCCACAGCGCCGCAGTGGCAACTGGCTTTGTGCTTCGCGTGTACCGGCGCGGCACCTATTGTCGTGAAGCCCATTCGTTGCTCCTGTTGATGTGGGGTGCAGCCGATCGGCTGCCGACCTATCGCGCCATCAGTGGAATGGGCGCGACCGGCGGGATGAATCCCGCCCTACTGAGCTGCTAGGCTGAGCTGGAGCGTATTGTTCGGCGGCGACCATCGCCTGCGGTCTTGATTTCATAAACCTCGATTCCAAGGCTCGTTTCTCCGTATAGACTTCATCTCGAGACGGGGGTCATGACTCCGCGCCCTGCTTCGCGCTCGTGCGGAAAATGTCTTGCCGCGATCGTCCATGATATCTACTCGGCACTCGAACCCGCTCCCGACCCCGAAGCGTTCATAGCCTCGAAGTGCAGACTCTGGCGTGGTTAGATCTAATGAGATCCGACAACGCTGAACCCATTCCCTCGGAAGCCCATTGGCTTGAAGTTGACGATCAAGCATCAAGGAATATCGGGTTTGCACGACCTCAAAAACAGGCGAGGTAGCAGGAAGGGCGGGCTTGATCTTGATCTCCAACTGACTCGTTCCGTTCGCCTCCGCCTGCGCGCGAAGAAAGCCCAAAGCCCAGTAGCCGCAAACATCGTTGTTGCGCGCGGCGAATGATGTGGCCATCCCTTCCGCCACTGACCGCAGCGACCTACGCCTTCCCATTACTCGACGCTCTCCCCGCTCCTCCACGCCGCAGAACGCTCAAGCTCAGGCGCGGCCGCGACGAAGGCGTGGATGCCGGCACATAGCATCTATGCAGTCGAGTCGTGGTGCCACCTATCCGATGCCGCATGCAATTGTTGGGTGCGCTCACAACAACTCCTCCGGAATTGGAGGCCGGACGAACGGCTTGCGCCGCTCGCTCGAAGCGCCGAACGCTCTGTAGTTTGCACGCGCCTGCGACAGGCTGAGATTTCCGTTTGGCCCGCCCCAGACCTCATCTGCATCCGCATCATCCTGTCCGTCATCTTCCCAAAAGCACACGGGGCAAATTTCGTCCCCAGCACGCTCGACGAGCGTCTTGTAACCACAGCAGGGACAGCGCAAGGGCAAGGTCATGTTCTTTTACGCCTACGCCATTTAGAAGACACGGAATTGTCCAATAAAAGAGTGGGGCGTGTGATCGCGCGGTCACAGTATCAGCAGGCCGTCGAATAACAGGAAGGCGGTGCGGAAAAGGGAGCACGCAATCTCCAATAAACCGGTGGGCTGTCTGTCCGGGCTTTTCCGCCGGGGGAGAGCGGCCGTCGGGGTGACGGCCGCTCTGTGGTGGTTTACGCGGCGGCTTTTACCGCGGGTTCCGTGGCGCTGAGGGCGCTGGTGGGGACGCCGAGCTTGCCGGTTTCGTCGAGCAGGCCGGCGGACTTGAGGGCGGCGTCGACCATCGGCGATTGCATGCGCAGGCTCAGCAGCATGTCGGTCAGTTGCTGGGCGAGGCCGCCGTTGGCGCTGTTGGCGGCGGCGGGCTGGCCGTTGCCGTTGGCGCCGGTGGTGCCCGGCGCGCCGGGAAACAGCACGACTTTGAGATCGTCGATCGCTTCGATGGGCTTGGCCTGTGCTTCGAGGATGGCCGGCAGCTTTTCGATGACGGCGAGCGCCTGACGCAGGGCGATGATGTCCTTGGACAGGGCGTTCTCCGACTCGTTGATGGCGCGGCGGCCTTCGGCTTCGGCGAGTTGCTTGGCCTTGAGGCCGTCGGCTTCGATGGTCATCGCGTCGGCATTGGCCTTGGCGACGGTCAGCACGGCGTTGGCGCGGTCCTCGGCGGCGTCGCGTTCGGTCTTGGCGGCGACGCGCGTGGCGACCGCCTGCTGCTCGGCCTGTTGCTCGGCGACGATCACGGCGACGCGGCGCTCGCGCTCGGCGCGGGCGACTTCATTGGCGGTGACGACGTCCTGCTCGGACTTCGCCGCTTCGGCGCGGGCCTTGTTGGCCTCGGCTTCGGCCGCCGACTGTTCGCTGCTCTTTTGCGCGATGGCGATGCGGCGCTGCTGTTCGGCGATCTCGATGCCCTGACGGCGGGCGATCTCGGATTGCTCGACGGCGCGTGCCGTTTCGATGTCGGCCTGCTTGGAGCGCTTCTCCTGTTCGGCACGCACGGCGGCGACGCGGGCGTTCTGCTCGGCGGTGAGATTGGCGACTTTTTCCTCCTGTTCGAGGCGCGCCTGTTCCTCCGCCTGGCGGATCGAGAATTTGCGCTGCGAGGCTTCGAGGTTGCGTTGGGCGATGGCGACCTCGGTCTCCTGGGTGATGTCGTTGCGCTCGCGGCGGCGCGATTCGGTTTCGCGGGTGATCAGCGTCTTGCCTTCGGCGTCGATGACGTTGTCGTCCTTGAAGAACTTGAGGTCGGTCTGGTTGAGCGTGGTCACCGACACGGCTTCGAGTTCCAGGCCGTTCTTTTCGAGATCGGCGCTGACGGCCTTGAGCACCATCTGCCGGAACTGGTCGCGCTGGTCGAGCAGTTCGGACAGGGTCATGCCCATCGCCACGGCGCGAATCACGTCGTCGAACTTGGATTCGATGAGCTTGCGGATTTCGTCCGTGTCATAGGTGCGGCGGCCGAGCGACTTGGCGGCCGTCGAGATGCCCTCGGCGGTGCGGATCACGCGGGTGAAGAACGCGACGTTGGCGTCGACGCGCAGGCGGTCCCGCGTGATCAGCGAGCGCTCGCCGGTGCGCTCGATGTCGAGACGCATCGTCGACATGTTGACGACGGTGATTTCGTGGATGACCGGAATCTGGAAGCAGCCGCCGGTCATCGTCACGAATTCCTTGCCGCCGCCGGTGCGCACGATGGCGCGCTCCGGCGTGGCGCGGCGCCACAGACGCGAGAGGGTGAGGCCGATGAAGGCGATGATGATCAGGCCGGTGAGTGCCGAAACACCGATGAAGATGAGCTGGTCCATTACGAGGTGCTCCTGACGGAAGGTTGCGAGGACCGACCGGCGGCCGGCGCGCGGGCGTCGGCACGGGCGGGGTGATCGACCGCCGGCGCCAAGGGCGCGGCGGTGTGAAACGCACCGGCACGGCCGGTGATGACGACTTCGGTATCGGGCGGCAGCGACACGCCGGGCGCGGCGACGATGCGCACGACGTGGTCGTGGCCTTCGGCGTCCCGCACCAGCGCTTCGCCGGGCAGCTCCGCGGTGACCGGGCCGAGCCGCACGCGGCCGACCAGCGACAGCAGGCCGCGTTCGCTGATGGCGTCGCCGCTGTCGCGTGGCATCAGCCGTGCGATCGGTTTGGCCAGCACATGGGTGCCGACCACGGCGGCGACGACGGCCGGGATCGACGCCAGCCACGCCGGCAGCAGCGCCGGCGCATAGGCGGCGGCCAGCGACTGCACGCCGAAGCCGGCCAGCGCGTACAGCCCGGACAGCGAGGCGAGCAGCACCAGCAGCGGCACCTTGCCCCAGTGCAGATAGCCGAGCGCGTCGACGGCGACGCCACCGAGATCGGCGTCGCCGTGATCGCCGAACCACTCGCCGAGATGCGAGACGCCGATGCCGGCGAGCAGCAGTCCGGCCAGTTCGAGCGTCAGCAGCAGCAACAGGAAGGCGGCGCTGATCGCGAACGGCAGATTGCCGCCGGCGGTGACGAAGGTGAGCAGACTCATTTCGCGTGCTCCGGGTTGCGGGCCTGGGCGGCGTAGCGGCGCTTGCCGTCTTCGACGTAGTCGGCGATCTCGGCGGCGTCGCGCGTGGCCTGGGTGCGCAGCTCGTCGATCAGTTGCAGCGCGCCGTCCTGGAAGCCGACGACCGCATCGACGAGTTTTTTCACGGCGTCGGCGCGCAGCGTCGGGCCGTAGCCGGCGCGCAGTCCGGTGCGCAGCGTCTCGTCGCCGAGGTCGGCGACCGACTCGACGCCGCGGCTGATGCCGCCGCTGAGCGCGTTGAGCGTCTCGGTGCTCTCGTGCAGGCCCTGCTGCGCGGTGAACGCCGCGCTGAGGGCGGTGAACACCGTTTCGTTGGTCGCGAAGAACGAGACCGAGCGCGCGTGCACGCGCTGGCGGATTTGCTGCGTCTGCTGCAGACGCGCCATCACCGCCTCGGACGTCGCGTAGCCGACGCGCAGATCGTCGGCGAGGTCCTTGGCGATCTGATAACGCGCGTCCTCGTCGTGGACGACGCGCATCGCCTCGTCGCGCGCCAGCGTCAGGCGGCCGAGCGTCGCGCCGTCGCCGGTGGTGGCGGCATCGGCGGTCTGCTGTGCGCGGTCGAGCGCGGCATGCGCGTCGTCGAGACGCGTGCGCTGCAGGGCCAGCAGTTCCTGCGCCTGGATCTCGGCTTCCTTCATCGCCAGGCGGAAGTCGGCGTAGATCTCGAGCATCGCGCGCTGTGTGCGTAACTGCTGCTCGGCGTCGTGCGAGACGTCGAGATAGTGGCGGCGAATCTTGGCGAAGCGCGAGGCGATGTCGCCGCGCGTCGCGCGCATCCACAGTTGGCCGAGGCGCTCGTACATGCCGGGCGCGCCGTGCGTGGACGACTCGATCAGGCGCTGTGCGTCGTCGCGGATCGAGTCGAAGTCCTGGGCGATCGCGGCATAGCGCTCGGAGACCGTCATCGTCGTGATCTGCTCGCGCATCAGCGCATTGAAGTGGCTGGATTGCTGCAGCACGCGGCAGATCGAGACGACGCGCGCCTCGTCGACGTGCGCCAGTTGCATGACCAGCGCGACGGCCGGCGTCGCGGCATCGCGCGGGGCCGGCTGGCCGATCGCGCGCAGGCCGGTGAGGGCCTGGTCGAGGTATTTCATCGGGGCGGCGACGGCGGTGCGGGTCATGAGGCGAACTCCCTGTCAGGTGGCGCGCCTTGCGGCGGCCGCGGATTCGAACGTTGTTGATGAGCTGCACTTGCAACTCATGTGTTGCAAATCTTACGAGCGACGAGCAATAAATGCAAACTATGTGTAGCTAACGCGACGTATTTGAATCTTCAGGCCATTCGCCCGGATAATGGGCGGCACGCGGCCGCTGCGACACGAACGACCGCGCGAGCGGCCCCATCCGCGGGGCCGGAAGTTCTGGAACAAGGGATTGCGATGACGAGTTTGTGGGCGCTGCTGGATGACATTGCCGGTCTGATGGACGACGTGGCGGTGCTGTCCAAGGTGGCGGCGAAGAAGACCGCGGGCGTGGTCGGCGACGACATTGCCGTCAGCGGCGAGCAGTTGGCGGGCGTCAAGGCGGATCGTGAATTGCCGATCGTCTTCGCGGTCGGCAAGGGCTCGCTGCTCAACAAGGCGATCCTGGTGCCGCTGGCGATCGTGATGAAGGCGTTCGCGCCATTCCTGATCGGCCCGGTGCTGCTCTGCGGCGGTACTTACCTGTGCTTCGAGGGCATCGAAAAACTGCTGCACGCCCCGTGGCCGTGGCGTCGCGCGCACGACGGGTCTGCGCATGCCGAGGCGCCGGCCCAGCCGCCGGTGTCGGAGCGCGAGAAGATTCGCGGCGCGATCCGCACCGACTTCATCCTCTCCGCGGAGATCATCATCATCGCGCTCGGCAGCACCGAAGGTGCGAGCCTGCTCGGCACGGTGATCGCGCTGATCGCGGTGGCGATCCTGATGACGGTGGGCGTCTACGGCCTCGTCGCGCTGCTGGTGCGTTTCGACGACATGGGCCTGGCGCTGGCGCGCGGCCGCAACGCATTCGGCACGCACATCGGCAACGGCATGCTGTGGCTGGCGCCGAAGATCATGCGCACGCTATCGGTGGTCGGCACCGTCGCCATGTTCCTTGTCGGCGGTTCGCTGCTGCTGCACTACCTGCACCCGGCGCACGCGCGGGTCGCATCGCTGACCGGCGAGGCGTTTCTGGCCTCGACACTCGGCGGCGGCGCCGCCGCGCTGGTCTGCGGGCTGCTGCTCGGCAGCGTGGCGATGGCGATCGTCTCGGCGGCGCTGGGCCTGAAGCGTCGGTTTGCGGCCTGAGGTGTGCCGCGGCACGATGACACCATGCTGATCGTCATTGCCGCCGCGGTCCTGCTGATCCTGAACGGCGTCGCGAGCCTCGTGCTCGTGCGCGTCGGCGGCATCGAGCGTGGTCAGCGGATCGCGCAGGCGCTGCTGGTCTGGCTGCTGCCAGTGGTCGGCGCCGCGGTGGTGCTCGCGGTCAACCGGGAGCTGACGCGCGCGACGGTGCCCGTGCGCGGCGCGTCACCCGATGACGTGACGTCGATGTCGCAGATGCAGCTGGGCGAAAACGGCGGCAGTGTCAGCAGTGGCGCGGACTGTGGCGGTCACAGCTGTTCCTAAGCGCCGCGGCTCGTTTCAGGCTTTGGTCGGAATCGCGTAGCGCTCACAGTAGTCCTTGAAATGCTGGCGGACGCCGCTCGCAGTCAAGCCGAATTCTTCGAGCGAGTAGACGTGCTTGCCGTGCTTGCCCTGCGGCTTGTCGTTCATCAGCTTCTGCATCGCGGCTTCGATCGGCGGCGTGAACGGCGTGTCGAAGCGCTCGTAGACCTTGCGCATGGTGCCGATCGGATCACGCAGCTGCTCGGCGTACTGGATGTCGTGAATCGCGTGCTCGCCGTGCTCGTCACGGTAGGCGTTCTGCCGCGCGATCATCAGGTCGAAGGTGTCGAGCAGCAGCGCAGCGATCTCCTTCTTGTCGACCTGGTCGCTGAACATCGGCCGCACGTGGCGTAGCAGGCTGCAGGCCGAACCGACGACTTCGGCCGGATCGCGGTGCGTCATCACCAGCTGCGCATCGGGGTAGACCGTCGTCAGTTCGTTGAGGAACAGCGGATGCCACGGATTCTTCAACGTCCATTGGCCGCCGTTGTGCGCTTGCAGCAGCTGCAGCAACTGCTTGTGGAAGCGGAACGCCGGCAGGTAGTCGGCCTCGTGCAGCAACCAGTGGCTGTAGCTCGGGATGTGCAGCGTCGAGTCGAAGATCTGCGCGCAGAACGACAGCTGCATCGCGTACTGGCATTCCGACGGGCTGTCCGCCTCCTCGAAGTGCGCGGCGGCGATTTCCGGCGCGAAGCTCAGCGCCATCTGCAGTTTCTGCCGCTCGGCGCCGCAGCGCAGATCGGTCGACAGCGCGCCGGACTGCGCCGGCGGCACCGGGTTCAGCGCCTCCCAGCGCAGCAGGCAGCGGCGGCCGGGATCGGCGGACAGCAGGTTGATCGTCAGCGTCGTGCCGGTGCGCGGCAGGCCGAACACGAACATCGGTTTGTCGACCGGCCGTTCGAGCAGCTCCGGGTGCTTTTTCAGATAGTCGACGATCTTCAGGCGGTTGCTGGCGATGCCGATCAGATTGCCCATCCAGCGCTGCGCGCCGGCCGGTGACAAGCGCGCCTCTTCACTGGATGCGCGCACCAGGTGTTCCAGCGCGTCGAGCGCGGACGGATCGCCAAAGTCGCTGAGGCCGGTGGCGGCACTGGCCGCGCCGATGATCTGCTGCACTTGCATGTGAACTCCGTGGTCTTTTTCGTCTCGTCCGGTTCGCGCGATGCGCGCCGACGATGTCGCTGCGTTATCGGCCAGACACGGCCCTGCTGGCAATGGAATTCGCCTCTGTGGCCGGACGTAGTGGCCGGCCGTCGATGTTGCGTCCGGATTGCATCACGGCGCACCGGGCCATGGACCTGGGCCGCGGTTCTGGCAAGCTCCGCACCTGGACCAGGACACAGGATGTGGCAGTGACGGATGACGCACACAGCAAACGGGTGAGGATCGAGCCGGTGCGGCGGCGCCTGTTGGGCCTGCGGCCGGTCTCGCTGGTGTCGTGGCGCGACGCGTTCGCGACGCTGACGCCGATCGTGCTGATCAGTGCGGCGGCGATCTTCTTCACGCTGCACTTCGTCCGGCCGGCGCCGCCCATGCATCTGAGCATCGCCAGCGGGCCGCCGGGCAGCGCGTTTCACATGGTCGCCGAGCGCTATCACAAGATTCTGGAGCGTAACGGTATCGATCTGCAGGTGGTCGACTCGCATGGTTCGGCCGACAACCTCGATCTGCTGGCCACGCACAAGGTCGATATTGCGTTGGTGCAGTCCGGGGTCACGCGCCAGGGCGGCACCGATGACATCGTCTCGCTCGGCACCATGTTCCGTCAGCCGGTGCTGGTCTTTTATCGCGCGCCGCAGCCGATCACGCGGTTGTCGGAACTGGCCGGCAAGCGCATCGCCGTCGGCAGCGACGGCAGTGGCACCCACGTGCTGGCGCTGACCTTGCTCGATGGCAACGGCATCGAGCCGGGCGGCAAGACCACGTTTCTCGACCTCGAAGGCAAGGCCGCGGCCGACGCGCTGATCGCGCACAAGATCGATGCGGCTTTCGTGTCCGGCGACTCGGCTGGTCTGCGCATCATTGGCGATCTGTTGCACAGCGATGGCGTACGTCTGTTCGACTTCGTGCAGGGCGAGGCCTATGAACGCCGCTACCGCTACCTGAACCGCTTCGAGCTGCCGCCCGGCGCTTTCGATCTGGGCGCCAATCTGCCGGATCACCGCATCACGATGCTGGCGCCGACCGTGGAGCTGCTCGCACACTCGGACCTGCATCCGGCGCTGTCCGATCTCTTGGTCGAGGCCGCGCAGGACGTGCACGGTCGCGGCTCGCTGATGCAGAACCCCGGCGAGTTCCCGCACGCGATCGAGCACGACTACCCGATGAGCGAGGACGCGGCGCGCTACTACAAGTCCGGCAAGAGTCTGGCGTACCGCTACCTGCCGTTCTGGCTGGCGAGTCTGGTGTCGCGCGCGGCAGTGGTGCTGGTGCCGATCATCGTCGTCTTGATTCCGGGCCTGCGTTTCGCGCCTTACCTGTACGGCTGGCGCATCCGGCGCCGCATCTACAAGCACTACGGCGAGCTGATGGCGCTGGAGCGGGCGATGCTGGAGCCGTTGACGCCGGAGCAGCGCGCCGAGTTGCTGCAAAGGCTCGACCGCATCGAAAAGTCCGTGGTCAGCATGAAGACGCCCGGCGCCTTCGCCGACCAGGCCTATATCCTGCGCCGGCACATCCGCTTCGTCCGCGATGGCCTCGAAGGCGGTCCGTCAGCGTCGACGATGGACGAGGACATCATCATGCGCTGACGCGATGCGGGCGTGCGGTGAATCCATGCAAATGAAAAAGCCCGGGACACGTGAGCGCCCCGGGCTTTTTAGCTGGCTAGCGATCAGCCGCGGCGACGGCGCCGCAACATCGCCAGCAGTGCCATCGGCAGGAGCAGCGCGCCACCCAGCGCACCGCCGCCGCCGCCCGAGCTGCTGCCGCCCGCGGTGGCGCCACCAGTGGTTGAACCGCCGGTGCTGCTGCCGCCCGTAGTGCTGCCACCGGTGCTGCCGCCCGCGTCTTCAACGAACAGCGTGTAGTCCTCGACGACGCCGGTCAGATCGCTGCTGTCGCGATCCGGTGCGACGGCGTCCGGGCCGGCGCCGCGCGCCGAGAAGCCATTGGCGCAGACCGCGTAGTCGGTCTCGTTGTTGGTCTTGGCGACGGCGAGGATGGCATCACGCGCTTCGACGTAGGTGGCATCGGCCGGCGTCATCTTCAGGCCGCCGATGATGTAGTCCTGCATGCGCGTCTGTGCTTCGGAGAAGCTCAGCTCGTTATGCAGGGCGGCGTAGCACTGCCAGACCATGTTGGCCCAGATTTCACCGGCGTTGTGCACTTCCGAATTGCTCGAACCGTCGCCGCCGTCCGGCGTCGCTTCGCCGTCGGAGATGTGCTTGAAGGTGAACGCGTTCTTGGCGAAGTCCGTCGAGTACGGCGCACGGCGGATGCCGTAATAGAAGTTGTGCGTGACGTAGCCGGCCAGACCGTAGGCGCCCTGCCAGTGATCGTTGTCGACGGCGCTGGTGTCGTCGGCACGCGTCGACAACATGAACGCGTCGATGTCTCCCCAACCTTCGCTCATCGCGCTGGACTGCTGGTTCGACGAGTCGGTCAGACGATGGTGCACGTAGTGGAAGAACTCGTGCGAGACGATCTGGTTGTCCATCGTGCCGTCGACGTCGATCGACTCGTCACGCTGCACGTGCATCGTCACCGTCTCGCCGGCGGCGACCAGTGCCTTGATCGCTTCGCCGTCCGACTTGCGGATCATCACCGACGGGATCTGGTAGATCGCATCGGTCGGGCTCTCGCCGACGCTGATGGGAATGTCGCCATTGCCCATCGTGATCGGCTCGCCGTCGGTGTTGTTGATGACGATCATCGCGCTGGCGCCGGACAGCAGGGCGTACTGCGCCTTGGTCGTGAAGTTGCAGTTGCCGCGATCGATCAGCGCAACCTTGCCGACCAGCGTCGGGTCGATGATGCCGGGTGTGGTGACCAGGCCGAGCAGCGGGTCGGTGATACCGCAACCGTCGGTTGCCGAATCGCCGATGCCGTCATCGATCAGCGCCGCGCTTGCGCTGACGTCGAACGTGGTCGGGCCGAAGCTGGCGCCAGTGAACTTCAGGCTGTCGCCTTCGGTGGGCGTGGTCTGCTTGACCTCGCCGGTGATCGGGCCGTCGAACAGATACTGCTGCATGGTCGGCGACGAACCGTCGGACGGCGTCGACATGTTGGCGTTGTTGCGACCGGATGCGTCCTGCGCCTGCGCCAGGATCGGATCGCCTTCTTCACCGCCGCGACCGTAGTTGTCGGTCTGCGCGTTGCCCGACTCCTCGTCGAAACCGTGGTTGTACCACCAGTCGTGCAGCCAGTTGTTGATGTAGAACAGATTGACCACCGATGCGTTCTGGGCCGCGTCGGTGCTTGGGTCCTGATCGGCCGGGGCTTCGTAGTCGAACGTATGGTCGCCGTTGGTCGACGCGCGCATGTCGCCCAGCGTCGGCGTGCAGATGTTCAGCGGGTTGCTGATGATGCCGGACACCGGCGTGTCGACCACGTCGAGGCAGGCGTCGACGTTGTTGCCGAGTGTTTCGGTGGCGTCGTCGGCCAGCCACGGGTCGCCGGTGCTGATCGGACCGGAGACCAACGTCACCATCTTCGATGCCGCGCCGGTGCGCGTGATCTCGGCGATCGGGTTCAGCGACGTCGCTGGCGTGTAGCCGTTGCCGAGCGGTGAGTCGTACGGCATGTACGGACTGGCGTTGTCGGCATACGCGCGATACGTGAACGCGGTGGCGTCCTGCACGAGATTGCGGCGATGCAGCACCGAGCCGCTGCTGGCCGACACCACGAAGGCATAGGCGCTGAGCTGGCCGGTGGCGCGGGCGCGCGCGAACAGTTCGACGTAATAGGCCGGTTCCAGCGCGCCATTACGCGCGTAGTAGATCGGACGGCTGCGCGGTTCGCGTTCGAAGACGTGGCTACCGGCGATCTGCGCCGGCACCTTGAACCAGCTGTATTCGCCCTGCGTGTGCGACAGCAGCAGCGAGCCGGCACTGAGTGCGCCTCCGATACTGCTCCAGGCCTTGGATACGGCCTGCGTTGCACTCAGCGCATAGGCCGTCGGTGCCGAGCTGTAGCCGGTCGCGAAGTAGCCCGACACGGCGACTGGACGGTTGTCGCGGTCGAGCAGCACGTTCAGATAACGGTGAAAGACTTCCTTGCCGTTGACGCGCTGACGCAGGCGCACGACGGCCGGACCGTTGCCGTTGTACGACGCGAAGACGACGTCGGCATTGTCGATGAGGGCGTCGGTGAGGCCCAGCGCCGATGCTTCGCTGCGCAGATAGCTGCGCGCGCTGGCGGCCAGCAGCTCACGTTCGGTCGACAGTGCGCCGACCGAAATCGGTGCGGCGTCTTCGGTGGCCCACAGGAAGGTCGGCTTGCCAAGCTGGCGATCGAACAGCGTGTTCTGGATGCGGCCGGCGAGCCCGGCCGGCATTGCGACGTTGCGGTCGGCGGTCTCGGCCAGGAAGGTATCGAGATTCGGCAGGCCACGGCGCTCGGCGGCGGCATTGCCGGCCGGCGACGGGGCGGCGGAAATCGTGGCGGCAGCGGCCGAGGCGGTGACCGTTGCCAGGATGCCGGTCGGAATCAGACGCAGCAGAAACGGCCGGGCGGCCGGAAAGCGGTGACGCATTGAAACCCCCTGATCGAGCAATCGTGAAGCGCGCGGCATACGGACCCCCGAAGCCGTTGACCTTCACGCTAGCGCAAGTCAGGCGCCGCGAGCCCGGGGATTTGCCCTAGCTCTCCGGTAGTAAAAACATACCGAAAGACCGAAGTTCTCCGTCCTGTCACAAGCTCGACCTAGAGTCGTTCTTTTGATTTCAGTTTCGTGTCAGTTTTTCTGAGTGACCTCGTTGGGGCGAGGCACCTGACACCGGTTTCGGGGAGCCTGTTCATGTCGTTTTTTCATCATCCCGCAAGGCAGCGCTCTGCGTGGGCCGCGCTGATGCTCGTCATGCTCGCGGCCTGCGGTGGCGGCGGCGATGCCGGCGTGGCGCCGGTCAGCGATCATATCGGGCACGTGTTTCTGATCGTCATGGAGAACAAGAGCTACGACCGCACCTTCGGTGATGACGGCGCGCCGTATCTCGGCAAGCAGCTGCCGACCCAGGGTGTGTTGCTCGAGAACTATTACGCCACGGGCCATGCCAGCCTCGATAACTACGTGGCGATGATCAGCGGCCAGGCCCCGAACGCGCTGACGCAGGCCGACTGCCCACGACTGTCGGAATTCCTGCCGCTGGCACCGGTCGTCAACGGCCAGGTCGTCGGGGTCGGCTGTCTGTATCCGACGAGTGTGCCGTCGATCGCCGACGAGTTTCGCGCCGCTGGCATTTCGTGGAAGGGGTATATGCAGGACATGGGCAACGAGCCCGATCGCTACGACCCGTCGCTGGCAGCGTCCGATACGCGTCCGCAAGGGCCGCGGACCTGTGGGCACGGCACGGTGGACGGCAAGGACGACACGCAGTCGGCGACGGCGACCGATCAATACGCCACGCGCCACGATCCGTTCATGTATTTTCACAGCATCATCGATGACCAGACGTATTGCGACGAGCACGTGGTCAATCTCGACGATGCGCTCGCCGATGATCTGAAGCGTGTCGATACCACGCCGGCCTTCAGCTTCATCACGCCGAATCTGTGCGATGACGGCCACGACTCGAATTGCGCCGACGGCGAGGTTGGCGGTCTGACCGGCGTCGATCGCTTTCTGCAGAAGTGGGTGCCGCGGATCCTGAACTCGCCGGCCTACCAGCAGGACGGCTTGCTGATCATCACCTATGACGAATCGACCAACAGCGCCAGCAATCCCAGCGACATGGACGCGTGCTGTGGCGAAAGCGGGTCGCTGTCTCAGCTGCTGCTGCAGCCGGGCATTCTCGGCCCTGGTGGCGGTCGTGTCGGTGCGGTACTGATCTCGCCGTTCATTGCACCCGGCACGGTGTCGAGCGTGCCGTACAACCATTATTCGCTGCTGCGCAGCATCTCCGACATCTTCGGCGTGGCCTATCTCGGTCACGCCGCCGACGGCGACACCGACGCCGGCACCGACTGTGATCCGGAAGCGCAGCCCTGCAGTTTCGGCAACGACGTCTACACCCGGCAGATGCCGGTATTGCCGGCGCGGCCCGCGTCATGACGTGTCGCGATTGTCGACGGCAGTAGTAAATCGATACTGCCGCGCGGCGGTCGACACGCCCATCGCCGGATTGTCATTCGCATGTCCTAGCGTGCCTGACGTTCGACAGTCGGGATCAGGATCAGGTCATGCAGGACAACACGAAGGACGGCGTCGATCACGCGCGCCGCAAGCTGCTCGCCGGCCTCGCCGCGGCATCGGTCGGCGGTGCCGGTCTTGCGGCCTGCGGCGGTTCGGGTTCATCCGATAGCGACGCCAGCCCGTCGGCGCAGGCGCTGCCGGCGCCGGATGATTCGGGGATCGACCACATCGTCGTGGTGATGATGGAGAACCGCTCGTTCGATCACTACTTCAGCTGGGTGCCCGGCGCGACGGTGCGCAGTGCCAGCACCGCGTTGCTCGATACCGACGGCAACACGGTTGGCCTGCGCCCTCTGGCCCCGGATTACCAGAACTGCGCGCTGGCCGACCCCGATCACGGCTACGACGCCGGGCGAACGCAGCTCAACAACGGCGCGATGGATGGCTTTCTGCTGACGCAGCCGGCCGGCGATGACTTTCCGCTCGGCTACTACACGGCCGACGACCTGCCGTTCTACAAGGGCGTCGTCGCCAACTACACGCTCTGCGACCGTTACTTCAGCGGCATCCTCGGGCCGACGCAGCCGAACCGCTACTACATGCATGCCGGCCAGACCGACAAGAAGAACAACGACATCACGTTCTTTTCGCAAGCGACGGTGTGGGACGCGCTGAAGAGTGTGGGCCGCAGCGGTCGTTACTACTACGGCGATCTCGCCGGTTGGGCCTTGGTGTCGTTCGAGTTTGCCGGCCACCATCCGGGCGTGGCCAACATCCGGCCGTTCTCGCGCTTTCTCGACGATGCGGCCAGCGGCGATCTGGCCGACGTCACCTACATCGATCCATCGATGCTTGGTGAAGGCGACGGCACCTCGAACGACGATCATCCGCTGGCGGATATTCGCGCCGGTCAGGCGCTGCTCAACCGGATCTATGACGCACTGCGCAGCAGTCCGGCCTGGGAAAAGACGCTGCTGATCATCAACTACGACGAATGGGGCGGCTTCTACGATCATGTCGAACCGCCGTTCGCGCCGGTCACCTATGAGGAATACCAGGCCACCGGCAACGACGGCCGTCTGGGGTTTCGCGTGCCGTGCATGGCGATCGGTCCGCGTGTGCGCCGCCAGCATGTCGAGAAGCGCCAGCTCGATCCAAACTCGATCCTCAACATGATTGCCTGGCGCTTCGGCTTTGCGCCGCTCGGTGCGCGCGGCGCAACGTCGATGAACTTCGCACAAATCCTCGACTTCACGTCGGCGCCGAATCTGGACGCGCCAGCCTTCGATGTGCCGGACGAAGCCGATGACGGACAGGCCTGCGCCGATGCGAGCAGCGCGGCGCAGGCAACGCTGAGCCCCGAGCGCTACGCCGAGGTTCAGAAGCGCCGCGACGAGCACATCGAGGAATGGCAGTCGCTGGTGCAGGCGGCACTGGACGCCGGCTTGCGCCCGGCGAATTGACGCTTGCCGCCAGTGCATCGTCCGCCCGGACGATAGTAAATCGATACCTGATGATGCACTTTCGCAAGGCTGTCATTTTTCCGTCTTAATCTGCCGCGTTTCCCCATTTGCGCCGGACTTCAACCATGCAGGATCAGCAAAACAATAAAAACAAGAACAAGGAAAACATCGATCTGGCACGGCGCAAGTTGCTGGCCGGTATTGCCGCGGCGTCGGTCGGCGGTGCGGGCCTGGCGGCCTGCGGCAGTTCCAGTTCGCCGGACGCCAGTGCGGTGACGCAGGTGCTGCCGGACCCGGAAAGCTCGGGGATCGATCACATCGTCGTGGTGATGATGGAGAACCGCTCGTTCGATCATTACTTCAGCTGGGTGTCCGGCGCGACGACCGCCAACATGGCCAAGCTCGCACTCAAGGACAGCGACGGCAATACCGTCTCGTCACGCAAGCTGACCGATTACCAGAACTGCTCGCTGGCCGACCCCGATCACAGCTATGACGGCGGCCGCACGCACTATAACGACGGCGCGATGGACGGCTTCCTGCTGACGCAGCCGGTCGGCGACGACTTCCCGGTCGGTTACTACCTCGCCGACGACCTGCCGTTCTACAAGGGCGTGGTGGCGAACTGGACGCTCTGTGATCACTACTTCAGCGGCATCCTCAGCTCCACGTATCCGAACCGCATGTACATGCACGGCGGCCAGACCGACCGCAATGACAACAGCGTCAAGCCGTACTCGCTGACGTCGGTCTGGGATGCGCTCGGCAGCGTCGGCCGCACCGGTCGCTACTACTACACCGACGCCGCCGGCTGGGCGCTGATCAATGTGCTGATGGCCGGTCATAATCCGGGCGCCGCGAATATCCGCACGTTCTCACGCTTTCTCACCGATGCCGCCAACGGCGATCTGGCCGACGTCACGTTCATCGATCCGGCGTTTCTCAGCGAAGGTGACGGTACCTCAGCCGACGATCATCCACTGGCCGACATCCGCAAGGGCCAGGTCTGGTTGAACCAGATATACGACGCGCTGCGCAGCAGCCCGGCCTGGGAGAAGACGCTGCTGATCATCAACTACGACGAGTGGGGCGGCTTCTACGACCACGTCGCGCCGCCGTACGCGCCGGTCAGCTATGACGAGTACAAGGACACCGGCAACGATGGTCTGCTCGGTTTTCGCGTGCCGTGCATGGCGATCGGCCCGCGCGCCAAGCGCGGTCATCTGGAGCAGCGTCAGTTCGATCCGAACTCGATTTTGAACATGATCGCCTGGCGCTTCGGCTTCGCGCCGCTGGGCGCGCGCGGTGCGACGTCGATGAACTTCGCGCAGCTGCTCGACTTCGACTCGGCGCCGAATCTCGATGCGCCGGCCTTCGATGTGCCGGACGACGACTCCTGGGGGCAGGCGTGCTCGTCGTCGACGTCGAGCATCTCCGCCGAGCACGATGCCGAGGTCAAGCGCCGTCAGGCCGAACACCTCGAAGAGTGGCAGGGGCTGGTCGACATCGCCTACGCCCAGGGCTTGCGCCCGGATTCGGACTGAGCCGAGTATGCGCAAGGATCAATGCAGGGAAGGGGGCGTCATGTCTCGGTTTTGGTACGGGGTGCTGGCGATGCTGCTGGCAGGCGGTCTGGCGGCCTGCGGCAGCAGCGACAGCGTCGGCGGCAGTGGTGGCCCCAAGGCCGACAGCATCGGCCATGTGTTCGTCATCGTGCTCGAGAACAAGAGCTATGACCTCACGTTCGGCGCCGACACCGAAGCCCCGTATCTGGGGCAGACGCTGCCGACCATGGGCGCGCTGCTCGAGGAGTATTACGGCATCGGCCACAACAGCCTCGACAACTACATCGCGATGATCAGCGGCCAGGGGCCGAACGTCTCGACGCAGGCCGACTGCCCGACGCTGTCGGACTTCGCCACCGGCGCGGTCGTCAACAGCAACGGTCAGATCGTCGGCGCCGGCTGCATCTATCCGACCAACATCGCGTCGATCGCCGACGAGTTCCGCAGCGCCGGCATCTCGTGGAAGGGCTACATGCAGGACATGGGCAACGACCCGAGCCGCTACGATCCGGCGCTGGCGGCGTCCGATACGCGCCCGCAGGGGCCGCGCACCTGCGGGCACGGCACCATCGGCCGCATCGACCAGACGCAGTCGGCGACGGCGACCGACCAGTACGCGACGCGCCACGATCCGTTCATGTACTTCCACAACATCATCGACGACCAGACCTATTGCGACGAGCACGTGGTCAATCTCGACGATGCTTTCGTCGATGACCTGAAGAGTACCGACACCACGCCGGCCTTCAGCTTCATCACGCCGAATCTGTGCGACGACGGCCACGACGCCAACTGTGCGGACGGCACGGTCGGCGGCCTGACCGGCATCGATCGTTTCCTCAAGCAGTGGGTGCCGGTGATCCTCAACTCGCCGGCCTACAAGAAGGACGGCCTGCTGATCATCACCTACGACGAATCGACCGGCTTCACCGACGACAGCACGGCATGCTGCGGCGAGTCCGGTACGATTTCGCAGCTGTTCCTGCAGCCGGGCATCACCGGCCCCGGCGGCGGCCGTGTCGGCGCAGTGCTGATTTCGCCGTTCATCACGCCGGGCACGGTGTCGACCCTGCCGTACAACCACTACTCGCTGCTGCGCAGTATTTCCGACATCTTCGGCGTCGCGTACCTCGGCCATGCCGCCGATGGCGATACCGCCGCCGGCACCGACTGCGACAACGAGACGCAGCCATGCAGCTTCGGTAGCGACGTCTACTCGGCGAAGATGCCGGTGTTCCCGGCGCGGCCGGCGAGCTGACCGCGCGCATGCACGGGGGGCGTCAGCGCCGCATCGTGAAGCTCGCGGCGGCGCTGGCGGTTCTGCTGCTGGGCGCCTGCGAGTCGCACTACGATCCGACGGCGACGGCCAGCGCCGAGAAGGCGCGCGGCCGCATCGACAATGTGCTCGCGCACATTCCGCCGCAGTGCTACACCGACACGCGCGGCGGCGCCAATCCGTGCTGGGTCTGCCACACGAGCCAGAATCAGCGCAATGGTGCCGACGACTGGCAGCTGCAGGCGCAGTACCAGCTCAATGCCATGGGCCGCACGAATCACTGGACCAACCTGTTCGTCGACCGTCGGCCGGCCATCGCCGCGCAGTCGGATGCGGACACGCTGGCCTATGTGCGGCACGACAACTATGCCCCGCTGCGCGCGGCGCTGGCACGGCTGCCGCAGGACCGTCGGCCGCGCTGGGTGCCGGACCTCGATCTCGAAGCCGGCTTCGACGCCGACGGCTTTGCCCGTGACGGCAGTGGCTGGCGGGCGTTTCGCTACAAGCCGTTTCCCGGCACGTTCTGGCCCACCAACGGCGCTGCCGACGATGTGATGATCCGCCTGCCGGCGCCGTTTCGCAGCGACGTCGATGGTCATCCGTCGAGTGCCATCTATCGCATCAATCTGGCCATCGTCGAGGCATCGGTGGCGGTGCCGGATACGCGCGCCGACGACGCGCTGGACCTGCCCACCGAGCCACTCGACGAGCGCGCGGCCGGTCTCGATCTCGACGGCGACGGCAAGCTCGGCACGGCCACGCGCCTCCACGCGCTGCCGGCACATTTCGTCGGCGGTGCCAGCGAGGTCGCGGTACGGCGCTGGACCTATCCGGTCGGCACCGAGTTCATGCACGGCGTCTACTATCTCGATCCGGCGGCGCCGGATCTGCGCGCGCGCCGACTCAAGGAACTGCGTTACGCGCGCAAGATCTTCCAGCTCGACGATCCGCATCTTCAGCGCCAGTACGACGAGGATGCGCGTGAGCAGGAGACCGGCGGCTGGCCGTACTTCGGCGGTGATGCATTTACCGGCGTCTTCAGCGAATACGGTTGGCAGTTGCAGGCGTACATCGAGCGCGCGGATGGCCGCCTGCGCTTGCAGACCCGCGAGGAGCAGATGTTCTGCATGGGTTGCCACAGTGGCGTCGGCGTTACCGTTGACGGCACCTTCAGTCTGCCGCGCAAGCCGCCCGGTGCGGCGGGCTGGGGCGAGCAGACCCTGGCCGGCATGCAGGACGTACCGCAGGCCGGCAGCGATGTCCCGGAATACGCGCGCTATCTGCAGCGCGCGCACGGCGGCGACGAATACCGCGCCAACGACGAAATGCTGCAACGCTTCTTTCCGGGCGGACATTTCGATGCCCAAGCCGCCGCGCGCGCCGCGCCGGGCGGACCCGACGATCTGCGCTTGCTGATCGAGCCGTCGCCGCAACGGGCGCTACTGCTCGACAAGGCCTATCGGGCATTGGTGCGCGAGCAGGACTTCAAACGCGGGCGCGATGCCTTGCCGGCGCCCGCGGCACACGTGCTGCATCAGGTCGAAGGCGATGCGACCGGCTTGTCGGAAGCCGAGGGCACGGTCTACCGTGATGGCCGTCTGTGGCTGGATTGGGGGCGGCCGGCCCATGAAGCTGACTGAATTGTCAGATTTCAGACAAATTCAGGTAATGTTCATGTAATACACTCAGGTCGCGCATCGCCCGATGCGATCGAGCCGCGGAGCCCGCGGCCTGGCCCATTCCCACCAGGACCCGCTTGTCGATGAAGATTCTGATCGTCGAAGACGAAAGCAAAACCGCCGATTACCTGCAGCGTGGACTGACCGAGCAAGGTTACGTCGTCGAACTGGCGCGTAATGGACCGGACGGCCAGCATTATGCTCTGCAGTACGACTACGACCTCATCATTCTCGACGTGATGCTGCCCGGCGCCGACGGCTTCTCGGTGCTGCGTGCGATCCGCGCCGTGAAGCAGACGCCGGTGATCATGCTCACCGCGCGCGACCGCGTCGACGATCGCGTCAAGGGCCTGCGCGAAGGCGCCGACGACTATCTCGTCAAGCCGTTCTCGTTCATCGAGCTGCTGGCGCGCCTGCAGGCGATCACGCGTCGCGGCCGCGGCCAGGATCCGATGCAGATCACCGTCGGCGACCTGCAGATCGACCTGCTCAGCCGCCGCGCCTGGCGCGATTCGCGGCGCCTTGATCTGACCGCCAAGGAATTCGCGCTGCTGGCCGCGCTGGCGCGCCGCCAGGGCGAGATCATCAGCAAGACGGTGATCGCCGAGCAGGTCTGGGACGTCAACTTCGAAAGCAACGCCAACGTCGTCGAAGTGGCGATCAAGCGCCTGCGCGCGAAGATCGACAACCCGTTCAAGCACAAGCTGCTGCACACGATCCGCGGCATGGGCTATGTGCTCGAACCGAGGGATGAGGTCGACGAAGTGGTATGACGCGGATGTCGATCGCGTGGCGCCTGTCGGCGATGTTCGCAGGCGTCGCGTTGCTGATCTTCGCGCTGGTCGGTATCGCCCTCGATCAGGTGCTGCGCGCCGAGCTCGACCGCCAGAAGGCCAATGAGCTCGATACCAAGTACCGCATCGGCGAGCAGCTGATCGAGCACTGCCCGACGGCGGACTCCTGGCACTTCGCGCAGGCGCGGCTCGATGGCCTGTCGTCGGGTGACGATGGCACCTATTTCTGGGTGACCAGCATCGACTCGCGCTTCACCTACGGAGATCTCGACCAGCTCGGGCGGCTGATGCCGTCGCTGCCGGATGGCCTGTCGTCGCGCGCGTCGACGCGCAATCACGAGCCGATGAATTTCTATGCCGGCGAGATCGAGGCCGCCGATCAGCGTCCGCGCACGCGGCTGATCGTCGCCATCGACGCCGAGCCGTATGCGCACACCTTGCACACCTTCGCCGCGGCGCTGGCGCTGCTGTCGGCGATCGGCGTGGCGCTGGCGGCGATGCTCGGCCTGTGGGTGGCCCGCGTCGGCCTGTCGCCGCTGGCACGGCTGTCGCGCGAGGCGCAGGCGCTGAGTCCGCGGCAGCTGTCGCATCGCCTCGAGCTGGCGCCGCTGCCGCAGGAGCTGTCGGAACTCAAGGCTTCGTTCAACGGTGCGCTCGATCGGCTTGAGCGCGCGTACGTGCAGCTGCAGGCCTTCAACGCCGACGTCGCGCATGAGCTGCGCACGCCGCTGAGCAATCTGATCGGCCAGACCGAGGTGGCGCTGGCCAAGCCGCGCAGCCCGCTCGAATTCGCCGACGTGCTGCAATCCAATCTCGAAGAACTGGCGCGCCTGCGCGCCATCGTCAACGACATGCTGTTTCTGGCACGCGTCGACGAAGGCGAGATGGCCGACCGTCGGCGCCAGGTGTCGCTGGCGGCTGAAGTGGGCAAGTCGCTGGAGTTCATGGACGTCGTGCTCGACGAGGCGGGCCTGGCGGTCGAAGTTGACGGCGACGCGCAGGCCGACATCAACGGCGCGCTGTTCGGCCGTGCGATCACCAATCTGCTGCAGAACGCCGTGCAGCATGCGACATCGCCAGCGCCGATCCGCGTGCGCATCGAGGCCGGCGCCGGTGCTGCGCGGGTTTCGGTCAGCAACGCCGGTGAGCCGATTCCGGACGAACATATCGGGCGGCTGTTCGACCGCTTCTATCGTGTCGATCCATCGCGTGGCAGTGACGGCGCCAGTCACGGCCTGGGGCTGGCGATCGTCAAGGCGGTGGCGACGATGCACAACGGCATCGTGTTCGCGGAAAGCCGAGACGGCATCAACACGATCGGCTTCACTCTGGGTGATCGCGCGCCGTCCTGAGGTTTCCGAAACCGTCAATGAGAACGTTTCCGTCATCAACAGGTGCCGGCCGGGCATCATGTTGCACAACCTCCACCACCACGTTCTGCGCACTGCGCCACCAGGAGACGGGTAAATGACTCAGAAGTTTGATCGCCGGAATTTCTTGAAGCTGACTGCCGGCTCAATCGCCGCCGCAGCCGGCGTCGGTCTCGCCGGTACCGCGGCCGCGCAGCAGAAGCTGACGCCGGACGATCCGACCGCCAAGGCGCTGCATTACACCGAAAGCGCCGCGGCCACCAAGGAAGCGACGCACAAGGCCGGCAGCCACTGCGGCAACTGCTCGCTGTACCAGGCCTCGGCCGAGAAGGGCGGCTTCGCGCCGTGCGGCGCGTTCGGCGGCAAGCTGGTCGCGTCCAAGGGCTGGTGCATGGCCTGGGCGCCGAAGGGCTGATCGCAGCACCTTGAATCCGGCGCGGGCGGCACTGCGAAGGCGGTGCCGCCCGCGCCTTTTTTATATCCGCTTCTATCCGGACCGCGCGTCTCAGCGGCGTTCGTTCGGGAAGCGTGCGAGCGCCGCCGGCTCGAGGCCCACGCGCCGGCATGAGCGCGCGGCGATGCCGTTGGCCAGCGCGGTACGCAGCGCCGGTGCCGCCAGACGCAGCGTGCGTGCGGCGGCGCGGTCGCGTTGACGCCGCAGGCGTCCGCGCTGCATCAGGGCGCAGGCCCAGTCCGGCAGCAATGCGGCGCCGGCGCCGAGCATCACGCCCCGCAGCAAGGTGCTGCCGGGCAGTTGCAGGTCCACGCCTTCGAGCACGCGCAGGACTTCGCGCGAGCGCGTTGAGTAAACCAGCGTTGGTTGCATGCGCGCGAAGTAGTCGTCGATCTGCCGCGCCGACTTCGGCACGCGGCGCGCGCCCAGTGCTTCGGCGATGCGCGCTGTTTCGCGAAAGTAGCGATCACGCCAGGCACGCTTGAGATCGGCGCGGTGGTAGCGCTCGTAGCCGGCGAGAAAGCTCGCCATTTCGGTGACGTGGACCCAGGTCAGCAAATCCGGATCGTCGGCTCGATAGGGCGTGCCGTCTTCGGTCGTGCCCTGCACGCGCAGGTGGATGCGGCGGACGTGTTCGATCAGCGTTTCGGCGACGTCGGTGGGCGCGAAGCTGGTGCCGGCGACGAACGCCGTGGTGCGGCGCAGGCGCCCGAGCAGGTCCTGGCGAAAGTTGGAGTGATCCCAGACGCCGGCCAGCGCGCGCGGCTGCAGCGTTTGCAGCATCAGCGCGCAGATCCCGCCGCTGATCATGCCGGGGAAATCGCTATGAATACGCCAGGTGACGCTGTCCGGGCCGAACAGGCCGGTGTCGCCCAGCGGATGGTCGTAGTCGAGCGTCGGGCCTTGCGGACCGGAAATCACGCCAACCACGCCGCGGCGCAGCGGCCCTTGCCACCATTCGGCGAGGCGTTGTGCGGATGGCGCGAAGCTGGTCATGTGTGAATTCAAGCACAGCGACGGCTACGCTGCCGTCATTGCGGCATGCTACATATCCGTCATGGACGCATCGCACGCTCCGGCCCACGGCCGCATCATCGACAGTGAGTTCCGCCCGCACCGCTGGCTGCGCGGCCCGCACGCGCAGACCATCGTGCCCACCCTGTTGCGGCCGTCACCGCCGCTCGACTTCGACGTCGAAACGCTGGAACTGCCGGACGGGGACTTCGTCCGCATTGGCTGGGCCGGCGCGCCGCATCCGGGGCAGCGTGTCGCGGTGCTGGTGCACGGCCTGACCGGCGGCTTCACGTCGAAATACCTGCGCGGCCTCGCCGGTTTGCTGATCGCGCGCGGCTGGCGCGTCGCCGCGCTGGAACTGCGCGGCGGCGGTGCACAGCCCAATCGCTTGCCGCGCAACTACCATCACGGCGATACCGGCGATCTGCGCTTTCTGCTCAAGGTGCTGCACGATCGCGACCCGAATGCGCGACTGGCCATCGTCGGCTGGTCGCTCGGTGCCAACATCGTCATCAAGGCCATGGGCGAGGACGCCGCCGCCTCGCCGGTCGAAGCCGCGGCTGCGGCGTCCGCGCCGTTCCTGCTCGAACCCTGCGCGCAGAAGCTCGACACCGGCTTTGCGCGCCTGTACCAGCGGCGGTTGCTGATTGATCTCAAGCGCATGGTCGGACGCAAGTACCCGCCGCTCAAGGCGCCGCCAGGTGTCGATCTGGCGGCGATGCAACGGGCGCGCAGCTTCATCGAATTCGACGACGCGTATACGGCGCCGATGCATGGTTTTCGCGATGCGCGCGACTACTACGCGCGCTGTGCTTGCGGTGCGTTCTTGAAGACCGTGGCGCGGCCGATGCTGGTCATCAACGCCAGGGACGACCCGTTCCTGGCGCGAGACATCGTGCCGCGGGCCAGCGAACTGGCGCCATCGGTGACGCTGGAACTGACGCGCCGCGGTGGCCACGTCGGCTTCATCGCCGAAGGGCAGCGCGGCCGGCTCACGTATTGGCTGGAAACGCGACTGGCGGACTGGCTGGAGACGGCGGTGCCGGCGGACCACACGTAGGCGGCGGCAGCATCCGTACGGCTGGCGGTCAGGAATGTACGGATGTGTTTCGAGGCGCCCACGAGCGCCGGTGCTTGCCGGACAATCGGCCTGATGTCGTCAAACTGCAATCAGGAGCGATCGATGAAAGCAAAACTGTTCTTGCTGGCCGCCGTCGTCGGGCTGTGTACGACGCTGGCCGGTTGTCCGCCGCCGGGCGCCTATGGTGGACGCGGTGGCGGCGGCGGTGGTCCGGGCGGCGGTGGTGGTGGCCAGCAACAGCAGCCGGGCGGTGGTGGCGGCGGGCATGACCAGCACGACTCGCATGACTCGCACGGTGGTCCGGGCTGAACTCGGCAATCAAAAGGCCCGCAAGCATCGCGGGCCTTTTTCATCACTGAGGTCTGTGGCTCAGAACGGCAGCAGGTTCAGCGCGCAGTTGAGGGCGTAGCCGCCGATCGTCAGCACGCCGAACAGCACCGCGCCGAGCACCAGCGGCCGTGGTCCGGCGGCCTTCATCATGCTGATTCGCGCCGACCAGCCGAGCGCCGCCATCGCCAGCGCCAGTAGCACGCCGTCGAGCTGCAGCAAGGCGGCATGCGCCGCGGCCGGCAGCCAGCCCAGCGAATGCAGCAGCACCAAGCCGGCAAAGGCGATGACGAAGCCCGGCACGATGGGCGCCGACGACTTCCCCGGAGTTTCGTCCTTGTCGGTGCGGGCGACCAGGCGGCCGATGATGATCAGGATCGGCGCCAGCATCGCGACGCGCAGCAGTTTGACGATCACCGCCTCGTCGCCCGCCGATGCGCTGACCGCCTTGCCGGCGGCCACCACCTGTGCGACTTCGTGCACGGTCGAGCCGACGAACATGCCGTATTGCTGCGGGTCCAGGCCCAGCAGCGGGAACAGCGCCGGGTAGAGGAACACTGCACACGAACCGAACACGGTGACGGTCGCCACGGCGATCGCGACCTTGTAAGGCGGCGCGCGCAATACGGGTTCGGTGGCCATCACTGCGGCGGCGCCGCAGACCGCGCTGCCCATGCCGACCAAGAGCGCGGTGTCGCGATCGAGTTTGAGCAGGCGCGTGCCGACGAACCAGGCGGTGCCGAGCACGGCGCTGATCATGATCACGTCCACCGCGATGCCGTGCAGGCCGGCGGCGGCAATGTCGTGCAGTGTCAGACGCAGTCCGTAGAGCGCGACGCCGGTGCGCAGCAGCGTGCGCTGCGAGAACGCCGCGCCGGGCGCGGCGCGGTCGTGAATACGGGCCGAGGCGAATTGCGAGACCAGCATGCCGAGCGCGATGGCGACGGTCAGCACGCCGATGCCGGACGAGCCGATGCCCGGAATGCGGTCGAGCGCCATCGCCGTGACGGCGATGCCGGTGACGATGGCGAGGCCGGGCAAGAGGCCGGCGACGCGACCCGGCAGCGTCGGCTGCGTGGCGGTCAGTGTGCTCATGGGGCAAGTCCTTGGAATGCAGGCTTGCGGCCAGCGTAGGATTGCCCATGAAATCGGAAAAGCGTATTTTTCGTCTTAAATAAATCGGTTTTTCTTATATATGCGTTTGAGCCTGCGCCAGCTCGAAGTGTTCGACGCGATCTGCCGGCTTGGTAGCGTCACGGCCGCCGCTCAGGATGTCAGCCTGTCGCAGTCGGCGGCCAGCCAGGCGCTGGCCGAGCTGGAGGCCGCGCTCGACGGCGCGTTGTTCGACCGCATCGGTCGGCGCCTACAGATCAACGAGCGTGGCGAGCAACTGCGCCCGTACGCCGCCGAGCTGCTGGAACGCGCCGAGATCGCCGAGGCCAGCCTGCGCGGTCGCCATGCGATGCCGCCGCCGCGCGTGCGCCTGGCGGCGTCGCTGACCATCGGTGCCTACCTGCTGCCGGAACTGCTGGGCGCGCACTTGCTGCGCGAGCCGGAGGCGCGTGTCGAATTGCAGATCCACAACACGCTGCAGGTGATCGACGAGGTCGCCGCGTTTCGCGCCGACGCTGGCTTCGTCGAAGGCTTGATTCGTCATCCCGATTTGCTGACGCATCGCTGGCGTGACGACGAGATGCTGATTGTCGTTGCGCCCGATCACCCGCTGGCGCGACGGCGGCTGACGGTTGCGCATCTCGCCGCTGCGCGCTGGATCACACGTGAAGCCGGTTCCGGTGGCCGCGAGATCTTCGGCCGCGCGGCGCACGCCGCCGGCTTCACACCGCGTATCGCGCTCGAACTCGGCCATCCGCAGGCCGTGCTGCGCGCCGCGGCCACGGGCGCCGGCGTCGCCTGCCTGTCACAGTTCGTCGTCGCCGACGCCGTCGCGCGCGGCGAACTGGTCGCGCTGAAAACACCGTTCCTCGATCTGCATCGCACGCTGTGGCTGGTCCGCCACCGCAACAAATTCATCGGCCCCGGCCTGCGCACGATGCTCGACGTGCTCGCGCCGGGCGTGCTGATCGAGGGCTGAGCGTGCGGTGAAAAGCGCAAAGCGGAACCACAGATTTCACAGATTCCACAGATTGAGACGCATTGAGTTGTCGCCCACCCGGTTGGGCTCCTTCCGGTCTTTTGTCGCGGCTGACGCCACGCCTACGACGAAGGTCGGGTTGTAGGAGTGGCGCCAGCCGCGACCCCCAATTCAATATCTGTGGAATCTGTGAAATCTGTGGTTAAACCGCTGTTGCTTTGCGCGTATCTGCGGTTCCGCCGTTGCCGGACTCAGACGAAGTGCGCGCCGATCGCGGTGCTCGCGGGCTCGGTGATGCAGCGTTCGAACAGGCGTGAGGCGTCGGTCGCTTCCGGGTTGACCTCGATCATGTAGGCACCGGCGCGCTGGGCGAGCGGGATGAAGCTGGCGGCGGGGTAGACGACGGCGGAAGTGCCGACCGAGACGAACAGCGCGCTGGTCGCGATCAGTTCGCCGGCGCGTGCAAAGACGGTCTCGTCAACCATGTCCTCGAACCAGGTGATGTCCGGTCGTAGCGTGGCGCCGCATTGCTCGCAATGGCGGCTTTGGTACGCTGCGGCAGCCAGATCCTCGCGCACGCCATGCTGTGCGCAGCGCAGTCGCCACAGAGAGCCGTGCAGTTCGGCGGCGACCTGGACGCCGGCGCGCTGCAGCATGCCGTCGATGTTCTGTGTGACGACGTGGACGCGCGGGTGCGCGGCCTGCAATGCGGCAAGCGCTGCATGACCGGCATGCGGCGCGCATTCCAGCACCATGCCGCGGCGCAGTTCGTGGAAGTCGAGCACCTTGACGGGATCGCGGTCGAAGGCACGCTGGCAAGCGTATTCCTCGTAGCGGTACTGCCCCCAGATGCCGCCCGCGCCGCGATAGGTCGGCACGCCGGATTCGGCCGACATGCCGGCGCCGATAAAGAACACGACCGAGTGAAAATCGGCGAGGCGAATCGGCGACATCGATGGCTCCTGCTGCACGGCGAGACAGCATAGGCCGATGGCCACGCAAGTGGGTATCGCCGCGCTGGCGGCGCGCCATTGCGGATGCGCAGGCTCGCTGCGCATCCGCAGCTTCGTGTCAGCGCTTGAGCATCGGCTTGAGCATCGGCTTGAGGAAGCGACCGGTGTGCGAGCGCGCGGTTTTCGCCACCGTCTCCGGCGTGCCCGACGCAATGATCTCGCCGCCGCCGGAGCCGCCTTCCGGCCCCAGGTCGACCAGCCAGTCGGCGCGTTTGATGACGTCGAGGTTGTGCTCGATGATCACCACGGTGTTGCCATGATCGCGCAGGCGTTCGAGCACCTTGAGCAACTGCGCGACGTCGTGGAAGTGCAGGCCGGTGGTCGGTTCGTCGAGGATGTAGAGCGTCTGTCCGGTATCGCGCTTCGACAGTTCCTTGGCGAGCTTGACGCGCTGCGCCTCGCCGCCCGACAGCGTCGTCGCGTTCTGGCCGAGCGTGATGTACGACAGGCCGACGTCCATCAGCGTTTCGAGTTTCTTGCGCAGCGCCGGCACCGGCTTGAAGAATTCGAGCGCTTCTTCGACGGTCATCGCCAGCACTTCGTCGATGGTCTTGCCCTTGTACTTGATCTCCAGCGTCTCGCGGTTGTAGCGGCGCCCGCGGCAGGTGTCGCAGACCACGTAGACGTCCGGCAGGAAGTGCATCTCGACCTTGATGACGCCGTCGCCTTCGCAGGTCTCGCAGCGGCCGCCCTTGACGTTGAAGCTGAAGCGGCCCGGACCGTAGCCGCGCGCGCGCGATTCGGGTACGCCGGCGAACAGCTCGCGGATCGGCGTGAACAACTGCGTATAGGTGGCCGGATTGCTGCGCGGTGTGCGGCCGATCGGCGACTGGTCGATGTCGATGACCTTGTCGAGCTGATCGAGACCGTCGATACCGTCGCACAGCGCGTGCTGCGTCGACGCATTGTTCAACTGCCGCGCGGCATAGGCGTACAGCGTGTCGTTGATCAGCGTCGACTTGCCCGAGCCGGAGACGCCGGTCACGCAGGTGATCAGACCCAGCGGAATCTCCGCGTCGACGTTCTTCAGGTTGTTGCCGCGCGCATTGCGGATGGTGATGTGCTTTTTCGGCTGGCGCGGTGTGCGCGTCGCCGGCACGGCGATCGACTCGGCGCCGGATAGATAGCGGCCGGTCACCGATGCCTTGTTTTTCTCGACCTGCTTGGGCGTGCCCTCGGCGATCACCTGACCGCCGTGCACGCCGGCGCCGGGGCCGATGTCGATGACGTGGTCGGCGTGGCGAATCGCGTCTTCGTCATGCTCGACGACGATCACCGTGTTGCCGAGATCGCGCAGGCGGAACAGGGTCTGCAGCAGACGTTCATTGTCGCGCTGATGCAGGCCGATGCTCGGCTCGTCGAGCACGTACATGACGCCGACCAGGCCGGCGCCGATTTGCGACGCGAGGCGGATGCGCTGCGCTTCGCCGCCGGACAGCGTCTCGGCGCTGCGGCTCAGCGTCAGATAGTCGAGCCCGACGTTGTTGAGAAAGCCGAGGCGCGCGCCGATTTCCTTGACGATCTTGTCGGCGATGCCCTGCTTGTGGCCCGGCAGCTTCATCTTGGCGAAGAAGCCCTCGGCGTCGCGCACCGACATTTCGCTGATCGACGGCAGGTTGCGGTCGGCGACGAAGACGTTGCGCGCCGAGCGGTTGAGGCGCTGACCCTCGCATTCCGGGCAGGGCTTGTCGCTGAGGTATTTCGACAGTTCCTCGCGCACCGCGTCCGATTCGGTTTCGCGGTAGCGGCGTTCGAGATTCGGGATGATGCCCTCGAACTTGTGCGAACGCGTCTGGATGCGGCCACGCTCGTCCGGATAGCGGAACTCGATGCGCTCGTCGCCGCTGCCGTAGAGCAGCACGTTGCGCGCCTTGACGGCGAGTTTGTTGAACGGCTTTTCCGGATCGAAGCCGTAGTGCTTGGCCAGCGACGTGATGAAGTGCCAGTAGTACGGATTGCGCTTGTCCCAGGAGCGGATCGCGCCGGCTGCCAGCGACAGCTCCGGTGCGACGACGACACGCTCGGCGTCGAACACCTGCAACTGGCCGAGACCGTCGCACTTCGGGCAGGCGCCGTGCGGTGCGTTGAACGAGAACAGGCGCGGTTCCAGTTCCTCGATCGCATAACCGCAGTGCGGGCACGACATCTTCGACGACAGCGTGACTTCCTCGCCGTCGTGGTTGTACGGCGCGATGTAGACGATGCCTTCCGACAGGCGCAGCGCGGTCTCGAACGACTCGGCCAGGCGCTGCTTCAGGTCGGGCCGGACCTTGAAGCGGTCGACGACGATTTCGATGTCGTGCTTGAGCTTGCGGTTGAGCTTGGGCACCTCGTCGAGCTCGTAGACGCGGCCGTCGACGCGCACGCGCACGAAGCCTTGCGCACGCGCCTGCTCGAACCACTCCAGGTGCTCGCCCTTGCGGCCGCGCACCACCGGCGCCAGCAGCAGCCAGGCCGACTCGGCCGGCTTGGCGAGCACCAGATCGACCATCTGCGACACCGACTGCGCTTCCAGCGCGACGCCGTGGTCCGGGCAGCGCGCGGTGCCGACGCGGGCGTAGAGCAGGCGCAGGTAGTCGTAGATTTCGGTGACGGTGCCGACCGTCGAACGCGGGTTGTGCGAGGTCGACTTCTGCTCGATCGAGATCGCCGGCGACAGGCCTTCGATGGCGTCGACGTCGGGCTTGTCCATCTGCCCGAGGAACTGGCGCGCGTACGCCGACAGCGATTCGACGTAGCGTCGCTGGCCCTCGGCATACAGCGTGTCGAATGCCAGCGAGGACTTGCCGGAGCCGGACAGGCCGGTGATGACGGTCAGTTTGTCGCGCGGCAGATCCAGCGAGACGTTCTTGAGATTGTGCGTGCGGGCGCCGCGGATGCGGATCGTGTCCATGTGGACGCTCGGGATGAAAAAGGCAGGGAACGGCGTACTATATGGGTCCGGCCCGTGCTCATTCAAAGGCGAAGCGTGCGGGGGAACCTCTGAGTCGCTGATCGGTCTTTCTGCACGACTTCTCAGCCTTCGCCAAGCACGTTACGAAATGAACGCACACGAATGGCGCGCCACCTCCGCGCTCTCGCTCCTGCAGGCCCTGCGCATGCTCGGCATGTTCATGATCCTGCCGGTCCTCGAACTCTACTCGCGTGACCTCCCCGGTGGTGCCAGCCAGATGCAGATCGGTCTGGCGATCGGCGTCTACGGCCTGGTCCAGGCCTGTTTGCAGATTCCGTTCGGCATGCTGTCCGACCGCATCGGCCGCAAGCCGGTGATTCTCTTCGGCCTGGTGCTGTTCGCCGCCGGCAGCTTCGTCGCCGGCCACTCCGAAGACATTCACTGGATCATCGCCGGCCGTGCGCTGCAGGGCGCCGGCGCGATCTCCGGGGCCGTTTCGGCCCTGCTGGCCGACGTGACCCGGCCGCAGGTGCGCACCACCGCGATGGCGGTGATGGGCGCCGGCATGGGCATGTCGTTCATCATCGCGCTGGTGCTGGGGCCGGTGCTGAGCGGCATCATCGGCGTGCCGGGCATCTTCGACCTGACCGGTGTGCTGGCGATCGCCGCGGCCTTCGGTATCGTCTTCCTGGCGCCCAATGCGCCGCGGCAGCCATCGGTGCCGGGCGGCCTGCGCCGGGCGCTGGCCGACTCGCAGCTGCTGCGCCTGGACGGCGGCATCTTTCTGTTGCACGCGATGATGACGACCCTGTTCATCGCCGCGCCGCAGGCCATCGAGCAGACCCTGGGCTTGCCGAACGCGCGGCAGTGGGAGGTCTATCTGCCGGTGCTGCTGCTGTCGATCATCCCGGTGTTCCCGATGATCCGCCGCATCGAGGCCAAGGGCCGCGTCAAGGCGGCGCTGCTGGGCTCCATCATGCTGATCTGTATCGCCCTGCTGACCGCGTCCGAGGTTCATGCACACGCGGCCGGCCTGTGCCTGGCACTGCTGATCTTCTTCATCGGATTCAACTACCTGGAAGGCTCGTTGCCGTCGATGATTTCGCGTCGCGCGCCGCCCGACCAGAAGGGCGCGGCGCTTGGCGTCTACGCCACCAGCCAGTTCCTCGGCGGCTTCGCCGGCAGCACCATCGGCAGCTTCGCGCTGGCGCACTGGGGCATCGGTGGTGCGTTCGCCGCCGCCGGCCTGCTGCCGCTGGTCTGGCTGACGTTTGCGTTCACGCTGGCGCCGCCGGCCGCGCACGCGCCGCAGCCGCCGGAATCGAGCACCTGAGCCTCGCGGGGCGGCCCGCCGCCGTCGGCCCGGCGGCGGGTTTTGTGCTCTAATTCCGCATCCGATCCGGCCGCATGCGCCATCATGGCGTGGCCGGGGTCGCCGATCCGGCGGCCTTCTTCATTCCCGCATTTTTCGGAGGCACCATGGCCCGTGGCGTCAACAAAGTCATCCTGATCGGCAATCTCGGCAAGGATCCCGAGGTTCGCTACTTCCCGAGCGGCGACGCGATCGCCAACGCGACGATCGCCACCACCGAGGGCTGGAAGGACCGCCAGACCGGTGAAGCCAAGGAAGCGACCGAGTGGCACAACGTCGTGTTCCCCGGCAAGCTCGGCGAGATCGCCGGCAAGTACCTGAAGAAAGGCTCCAAGGTCTACGTCGAAGGTTCCCTGCGCACGCGCAAGTGGACCGACAAGGAAGGCAAGGAGCGCTACACCACCGAGATCCGCGCGCAGGAAATGCAAATGCTCGATGGTCGTGCCGGCGGTGCCGCGCCGATGGGTGAGGAGCGCGGTGGCTACGGCGCGCCGCAGCCGTCACGTGCGCCGCCGCGCAGCGCGCCGGCCGCCGCCCCGGCTGCCGACATGGACGCGCCGTTCGAGGACGACGACATTCCGTTCTGAACCGGCAGCGGCGGTTCGCGCCCGTATCGCCAGACCCCGGACTTCGGTCCGGGGTTTTTTCGTTGGGGCTGTACGCCGGGCACGTGCGATTGACGTAGCGACCGGCACAGTGGGCGGCCATGTAGGCAAGACCCGAACGAAACACGATGTCGGATTCGACCGAACGGATCGCCCCCGCGCGGGCGGTCGAACCCAGGGCGCTGCAGGACGGCGGTCATGCGCGCCCGAGCAAGGTGCCGGAAATCACGCTGCTGTTCTGGATCATCAAGATCGCCGCGACGACGCTCGGCGAGACCGGCGGCGACGCGGTGTCGATGTCGATGCAGCTCGGCTACCTCGTCGGCACGCTGATCTTCGCGGTGATCTTCGTGCTGGCGGTGACGGTGCAGATCCGCATGCACCGCTTTCATCCGCTGCCGTACTGGACGACGATCATCGCGACAACCACGGTTGGCACGACGCTCGCCGACTTTGCCGATCGTTCGCTGGGGATCGGCTATGCCGGTGGTTCGACCTTGCTGCTGTCGTTGTTGCTGGTTTCGCTGTGGGCCTGGCGCCGGACGCTGGGCTCGGTTGCCGTCGACAGCGTCGTCACGCCACGCGCCGAGGCGTTCTACTGGGTGACGATCATGTGCTCGCAAACGCTCGGCACCGCATGGGGCGATTGGGTTGCCGATGCACCGGGCCTGGGCTACGGCAGCGCCGCGCTGCTGTTCGGTAGCCTGCTATTGGGGCTCGCCGCACTGCAGCGCTGGTCGCAGGTCTCGCGTACCGTGCTGTTCTGGGCTGCGTTCGTGTTGACCCGTCCGCTCGGAGCGGTGGTCGGCGATTTTCTCGACAAGCCGATCGACGCCGGTGGGCTGGCGCTAAGCCGCTATGCGGCGTCGGCCGTGCTGTTGCTGGTGATCGTCGTGCTGACGTTGTCGTTCCGGCAGCGGCCGGCGCCGAGTTGCGTCGATGGAGTCCGCGCTAGACGATGAGCTGCGCAGGCATACTCGCGACGGCATGCAGATCCACTATCTGATCAACGGCCTCAACGGCGGTGGCGCGGCGTTTCCGATTCCGGATCTGGTCGCGCACATGCGCGGCCGCGGCCATCAGGTTCGGGTCCTGGCCTTGCAGCCGCAGGATCGGCGGTCGTGCGCGTGGCTGGACCGGGCCGGCATCGAATGGCAGGTGCTGGGGCGGCGCGACCGGGACTGGTTCGGGGCTGCGCGCGCCTTGCATGCCGAGCTCGATCGCGACCGGCCCGATCTGATCTGGACCTCGCTGACCGGCGCGACCGTCTACGGGCAGGTGATGGGCGCGACGCAGCGCATTCCGGTCGTCAGCTGGCAGCACAATGCGTTTCTGAGGCCAGGCAATCGGCGCCTGTTGCAGCTGACGCGATCATTGACCGATTTCTGGGTCGCCGACTCGCAAAGCGTGGTCGATTTCAGTGTCCGCACGCTGGGGCTCGAGCCGTCGCGCGTGATGCGCTGGCCGATCTTCCGCGCACGTGACGATGCCAAGCAGGCACGAACCTGGACGGCCGGCACGTCGCTGCGCATCGGCAGCCTTGGCCGGCTGCATCCGAACAAGCGCTACGACCAGCTCATCGAGGCAGTCGCGGCGTTCAGTGCGCGCGCGCCGGCGCTGGCGGCGCGGGTCGAGTTCGTGGTCGGCGGCAGCGGCGAGGAATTCCAGCGATTGACGGCACAGGTTCGCGCGCGCGGCCTTGAAGGCCGTGTGAACTTTGTCGGCTTCGTCGACGATACCGAAGCGTTTCTGGCCGGCCTGGATGGCTACATTCAGACTTCCCATCACGAAGGCATGTGCATCGCCGCGCACGAAGCCATGCAGGCCGGGCTGCCGGTGATCTGCACGGCGGTCGGCGAGCTGCAGTACAGCGTCGAACCGGGGCGCAGCGGCTGGCTGGTTCCGATCGATGACGTCGATGCGACGGCGACCGCAATCGCCGCGCTGGCGGCCAATCCGCAGGCCGCGGCGCAGATGGGGCGATACGGCCGCGAGCGCCTGCTCGAGCGCTTCGGCGCGGCGGCATTTCGTCGTGCCGGCGACGCGGTATTGAGCCGCGCCGAGGCGCTGGTCGCGCAGCGCGCTCAGTAGGCGACGCGGATGTCGTCGTCAGGATTGACCGCGCCGAGCTGCGCGACGAAGTGCTCGATTGCGTCGGCTGCGCGCGCGGCCGAGGGACGATCCGTGAGGTCGAAGCTGTAACGAAACAGCTCCTGCTGCACCGGCAGGTAACGCGCGTGATCGGCGAAGGCCCGGTCGATCTGCGCCTCCATGTCGCCGACGCGCTGGGTGACATGGCCGGCGTACCAGTGCTGATAGTTGACGTCGCCGCGCCAGCTCTCAGTGCCGTGGCTGTCGAGGAACAGGCATGGTCGCGGGTGCAGCAAAAATTCGTAGACCTGACTGCTGACGTCGCCGAGATAGCAGTCCGCGGCCAGGGTGTAGGTCATGTCGCAGCAGCTTTCGCTGCCGGTATCGATCAGGATATGCGGGCAGTTGCGATAGCGCTCCGGGATCAGGCCGGGGCGGTCGATGCGCAGGCGGTCGAGCGAGATCTGCACGTCCTTGCGGAACAGCATCACGTGCGGCGCAAAGATCAGGTTGTACTTGTTCGAGTGATAGAAGGCTTCGAGCACCGCAAGTCCGTCGCGATACCACGACGACAGGCGCGGTGAGCAATGCGGGTTGTACAGCACGGTCGGCCGGTCGTTGTTGAAGAAGTGACGCCGCGGTGCCTTGCCGTGCAGGTCGAACTTCGGATAGCCGACGATGGCGTAACCGTCCGGCTGCACCAGGCCGCGCCGCTGCAGGCGGTCGACGATCTTGGGGCCGGACACCAGCACCATGTCGAACTTCGAACTGGCGCGATTGAAACCGACCTCGCGATCGCCGGCGCCATGGCGTGTATGCACGATGCGCAAGGCGTGTAGCCCGCCGATCGAGCGCAGCATCAGGCTGGTCTTTTCCGGTACGACCAATACGTCGAGCGTGCGGAACGTCGCGAGATTCGACAGCAGCATCGCCACGCGCGTGAACGGCACGAACTTGTCGAGGGCCTTGGCGATGCCGCGCAGCCAGACCGGCAGATTCAGCTGGCGGATATCGACCTTGGTGATGCCGCTTTGCGTCGCGAACCGGCGCAACACCTGCAGCTGTCCCTTGCTCGTCGCCAACAGCGTGACGTTCATCTGCGCGGCGCGACGGATCAGCTCGAATGCAATCGGGGCGCTGTGTGCCAGCTGATGCAGCTGCTCGTGATTGAACAGAAAGCCGCAACGCGGCGGGTTGCCATTGCCATTGCCGTTGCGGTCGCGGCCACGTGCAGTCGAAGCTTGTGAAAGCGGCATCGTTCCCCCTTCAAGACCTTGCCCGAACCGCCGAGTCTGCCGCGCGATCGTGATGATCAGATGGCGCTGTGTTCCGCTGCGCGCGGATCAGTGATCGCTGCCACCCAGCTTGCTCAGCGCAATCTGGATCTCCTGGCGACGTCCAGCATCGGCGTCCTGACGTCCCGGGCGCGCCGGTGCGGCGAGCGCCTTCTCGTAGTACTCGCGGGCGCCGGCCTTGTCGCCGCGGTCGGCGAGCAACTGGCCGTAAAAGAAATTCGGATCGATGCCGTCCGGATTGATGGCCAGTGCCTGTTGCAGATATGCCTCGGCCTTTTTCTTGTCGCCGTAGGCGAGCGGCCAGCCCGGCACGTTCGCGTAGAGGCTGCCGAGCGAGGTGTAGATCGAGCCGTTCAACGCCCTCGGGTCGAGCTGCATTGCCTTTTCGAGGTCCTCACGCGCTTGCTTGACTTCGTGTAGTGCGTTGAGGCCGCCGCTGAACTTGGCGGCACTCGACAGCACGATGGCGTGCCAGGTCAAGGCCTCGGCACGGTCCGGATACGCCTGCAGCATGGCGTCGGATTCGCCCATCAATTTGTTGAACGCCGCTTCCTTCTGGTCCTTCGGTGCGGCGTAGTAGGCATGCGCCCAGTCGTGTTGCACGGACGCCAGAGCGTCATCCAGCGATGCGGCATTGGCGCTGCCGCAGAGCAGCAGCAAGGTGCCCGGCAATGCCAGGAGCAGTATGCGTTTCATTGGGTCGAACCTCTGGGTCTTACTGCGGGAGTCCGGCGGTTGCCGGTTCGAGTTCGCGCATGCGGCGGGTCTGCGCGCGCAGACCGCGGTCGACGAGCCAAGGGAACCAGGCATTGAGCTTGACGAAAATGCGCTCGCCAAAGCCAAAGAACAGATCGCGGCGGTCGCGCTCGATGGCGTCGGCAATGCGCCGCGCGACCATTGCCGGCTCGTCCTGCTGCATCGACAAAGCCTGCGCGATGCGTGCCGGCGCGCCGTCGTTCATCGGCGTTCGTGTGTAGCGCGGCGCGACATAGGTGACGCCGATGCCGCTGCCGTCAAGTTCCCGGCGCAAAGCTTCGGCGAAGCCGCGCAACGCGAACTTGGTCGCCGAGTACGTCGCATACATCGGAAATGCCAGCGAGCCGAAGATCGAGCCGACAAAGACCAGCCGGCCATGTCCCTGCTTGCGCAGCGCTGGCAACAGCGCGCGTGTCAGCAGGCTTGGCGCAATGACGTTGGTTTGCCACAACTGTGTGATTTCTTCGGTCGGAATGGTCTCCAGGCAGCCGAAGCTCATGCTGCCGGCGCAGTGCACGACCAGATCCGGTGTGCCGCCGGACAGTGCGGCATGAGCCAGACGCTCGGCGCCGTCGGCGCTCGAAAGATCGGCGCTGAGTACGCTGACATCGATGCCCAGCGCACGCAGTTCATTGCCGAGCGTGGCGAGTTTGTCGACGTTGCGTGCGCTCAGCAGCAGGTGTGCGCCGCGTTGCGCGAACTCGCGCGCCAGCGCCTGGCCGATGCCACCGCTGGCGCCGGTCAGCAATACCGTACGGGCGTTCAGTTTCATGAGCTGCTCCTGGCAGACAGGCGAAGCATCGGTGCTTGCGTTGTGGTGACGGGGCGCATCGGGCTCAACCTCGGCAGCTCGACAGCGGGTCGAGGTCGGCTTGGTACGCCTTGCTGTCGACGCCGAACAGGCCGAGCAGCATCGGCGCGAGGTTGTCGTGCGAACGTGGCGCATCGCCGATCTTCTGCAGGCAGGCCGGCTGCAGTTTCTGGCGCTGTTCGAGCGTCGGGCTCAGCCATGCCACGAACGGCACATGGGTCTGCTCCGCCGGGGCCAGCGCATACGGCAGGCCATGCAGGTAGACGCCGTTCTCGCCGAGCGATTCGCCGTGATCGGACAGGTAGATCATCGCGGTGTCGAGACTGGCGCTGCGCTGTTGCAGCAAGCCGAGTACCTCGCCGAGCACGTGATCGGTGTAGAGGATGGTGTTGTCGTAGGCGTTGACGATTTCGTCGCGCGGGCAATCCTGTACCTGCGCACTACGGCACGCCGGTGTGAAATGGCGGAATGCCGGCGGGTAGCGATGATCGTATTCAGGGCCATGGCTGCCCATCAGGTGCAGCACGATCAAGGTGTCGCCTTTCACGTTATCGAGCAGCGCCGGCAGGTCCTGCACCAGCACGTCGTCGTGGCAGCCGAGATCATCGCAAAGACTGGCGGGGCCGTTCTTGGTCACGTCGACGGTTTCGGCGCTGCCGCAGACTCCCTTGCAGCCGCCGTCATTGTCGCGCCAATGTACTTTGACGCCGGTGTTGGCAAGGACGTCGATGACGTTGAGGTACTGTGCCTTGGGCTCCGAGCTCCAGTGTTGCTTGCCGAGCAATGAGAACATGCAGGGCACGGAGATCGCTGTCGCCGTGCCGCACGAGGCGGTGTCGCGGAAATTGATCAGGCCGGGGGTGGCGGCCAGTTCCGGTGTGGTCTGGCGCGCATAGCCGTCGAGTCCGAAGTTGGCGGCGCGCGCGGTCTCTCCGAGCATCAAGACCACGACTTGCGGGTGCTGGCCCGGCGCGGGCGCGGGACGCAGGGCATCGCGGCCGAGCGGCGAGATCGGTAGCGGTGCATGCGGCATCATTTCGACCGCGTACTTGTAGAACGACTTGGCCGGGTAGAACGGATTGATGAAGTAGCCGAGTTCCTTGTTTTGGCGGCCGACGATCGAGAAGTTCTTGTACTGGCTGGCGAGCAGCGCCAGCGCCGCGACCAGCAGTAGCGACATGACGATGAAGCGAGTGCGCAGTTCGCGCAGTGCGGTCGAGTAACGCAGCGGCCAGATCGCGACGAGCACGGCCGGCAGGCCGGCGCGCAGCAGGAAGTACAGCGCCATGCTCGGCGTCATCAGCTCGGTGGCTTCGCGCGTGTTGGTGTCCGCGACATTGCGCACCATGTCGAGATTGATGATGACGTGCAGCTGGTCGATGAAATAAGCCGATCCGGCGCTGAAGATCAGCATGAAGATCAGCACCGGCTTCAGCAGCGGGCGCCACGACAGCAGCGAGAACAACACGCTGTAGGCGCCGATCAGGATCAGTGCGGTGCTGACCTGCAGGATGACGCCGGTGAGATCGGAATCAATGGCGCCGTGTGCGATCGACCAGAAGCGGTTGTTGTCGAACAGCACGATGAAGGCGGCGACGACGACGATCAGGACGTTCGCCGAAATCGCCGGAAGGCGTTGACGCAAGCCCGGACGGGTAGTAGTGAGGGTGCTCATCAAATCTTGGTCTAGGTGATCTGGCGCGTTCAGGCGGCTTTGCGCATGGGTTCGATCGAGCGGAATACGTCGCCGTATAGCCGGAAGAACATGCGGGCGGCGTGCAATACGGCGTCACGGTCTTCGTCGCGGCGCAGCTGTTCGACGAGCTTGCGGAAGAAGTCGAGGTGGCTGACGTCGACGGCGCCATGCGTCGTCAAATAGGTGAACGCCTGCTTCGGTAGTCCGAGCGCGCCTTGCAGCGTCGATGCCGCGCCGCTGGCCAGCTCGATGCTGGTGCTTTCGAGAACGAAGACCATGCCGAAGAAGCCGACCGGATTACCGCGCGTGATGGTGTCGTAGGCATAGGCGACCATCAGCTCGGTTTCCGGATGCGGCCGGCTGTTGCGCACGGCTTCGGCGTCGCCGCCGGCTTCACGGATGTCGTCGAGGATCCATTCCTGGTGGCCGATCTCTTCTTCGATGTAATGCGCAATCTTTTCACGCAGCCACTCGTCCTCGGCGCCGAGGCGTGCGCCGCAGGCCATCATCAGCGGCACGGTGTGGCGCACGTGGTGATAGGCCTGTGACAGAAAGGCGATGTAGTCGTCGCGGTTGACCTGACCGGCGAACGCAGCGCGAATCAGCGGCGCTGTGTAGAGACGCTGACGATCACTCGTGGTCTCCTGTTGCAGACGTTCGAAAAAGCTCATGTCGAAGTTTCCATGTAAAGGTGATCCAGCCGTTCGCCGTAACGCGCCAGCACTTCGGCGCGGCGGATGCGGCCGTTGGCCGTGATCAGACCGCTGGCGGCCGTGAACGGTTCGTCGGCGAACAGCCAGCGCCGGATTCGCGCATAGTCAGGCAGCTCGCGGTTGGCGGCGGCCACTGCCGCCGTGATAGCAGCCTGAACGTCAACGCCGGGTAAAGGCCGGGCGACGATGATCGCCACGTTCCACGGCCGTGCCTCGCCGAACACGGCGGCGTGGGCAATCACGGCATGCTGGGTCAGCTCGCGCTCGACCCATTCGGGCGCGACGTTGCGACCGAAGGCGGTGATGAACTGGCTTTTCTTGCGGCCGTCCAGGTGGAGGTAGCCGTCGGCGTCGAGATGGCCGAGATCGCCGGTTGCGATCCAGCCGTCGTTCGCATCGGGCGCCGTCTGGCCGCAATAGCCGAGAAAGCCGCTGCCACGCACCCAGACTTCGCCGTCGTCGGCGAAGCGCAGCTGCAGATGCGGCAGCGGCTTGCCGACGCTGCCGACGCGCTGCGCCTGCGCGGTGTTGAGAGCGACGACGGACGACGATTCAGATAGACCATAGCCCTCGTAAACGGGCAGGCCCAGGCGCTGCGCACGTTCGAGCAGCTGTCGCGAAACCGGCGCGCCGCCGACCGCGATGAAGCGTAGCGACGGCGGCCGCGGTGCGCCCATCTCGCCGGCGGTGACCAGTGCCATCAACAGCTGCGGCACCAGGATCGCGGTCGTCGCACGCGTTGCATGCAGCGCGCCGAGCAGACGCGGGACGTCGAGTTGCGCGGCGCCGCCCATGCCGACTTCGGCTTGCGGCAGCGCGACGATGGTGGCGCCGACCAGCAGCGGCGCGTAGACGCCACCGATGTTTTCGAGCAGCGTCGACAGCGGCAGCACGCACAGGTGGCGGTCCTGTGCCTGCGCGCCACTGGCCTGCATCAGCGAACGGGCCACGGCGATCTGGCTGTCGGCACTCAGGCAGACGCCTTTGGGATCGCCGGTCGTGCCGGACGTGTAGGTGATTTTCTGCGTGTGTGGCGGCAGGCGCCGTGATGCGTTGCCGCTACGGCGCACCAGTTTCCACGAACAGCCGCAGATCGCCTGCGGTTCGCTGTCCCAATCGCAGAGTTCGAGCATGCGCTCGTCGTCGGCCAGCAGTGCATCGGCGTCGCTATCGCGCAGGGCGTGGAGCAGCTGCGCATCGCTGAAAAAGCGCGGCAGCGGCACGCAGCGAATGCCGGCGCTCATCGCCGCCAGATCGCTGATCACCCAGCCGATGCCGTTGTCGGCGTACAGCGCCAGCGTATCGACATACAGGAAGCGCAGTTGCGCGGCGAGCTTTTCGACTTCGTCGAGCAGCTCGGCGTAACTCAGCTCGCGCTTGCCATCGGTCAGCGCAATCTGCTGCGGACGCTCACGCGCGTGTTGCTGCAAGGCCTCGAACAGCGTGTTCATGCCGCGTCCCCCGAGATCGTCGGCGGCAAGGCGCGGCGCAGCAGCTCGGGATGTGCAAGCAGATGGGCACGGCCGGCGCTGATGTCGGCACCGATGACGACCGGGCCATCGTCGTAGTAGCGTCCCCAGTCGGAACGTAATGGCTGCGGGATGCACTCAATCCGTGCTGCGGCGAATTCGACCAATTCCACGTCGAGCCGCGCGAAGCCGTTGATCAGTTGCTTGTGGCCGGTGAAGACCAGCCAGCGGTATCCCATGTTCTGCAGCAGGATGCCCAATTGCAGAATGAGCACCCGCAGTGCGCCGCCATGGCGGCCGGCGAGATTGCCGACTTCGACGATTTCGTGGCGTGACAGCGCGACGCTGCGGCGTTCGCCGATGGTCTGCTCGATCGGCTGTTCGAGATAGGTTTCGAGAAACAGCGGTTCGCTCGCGGCGTCGCGCAGGCCGAAGGCCGCCAGTGGCCGACCGTCGTCGCCGACCAGGGCGTAGAGGCGCGGCATGAAGCTGTGAATGCGCGCGCCGTAGGCGTGTTCATAACGCTCGGCGATGAAGGCTTCGAGTTCAGCGCGTGCTTCGGGTGTTTCGGCCTCGACGAGCCGGTACTGGCGTGTCCCGGTGGCGCGCGTGCGGGGCGTGGCCGGCCGCGGGGCGGCTTGGGCGTCGGGCATCTGGGTGGCTAGGCCGGCGATCATGTGGGGCTCCTTCACGCACCCGATCTTCGAGGCGCTTCGGTTCCACTGTTGCAGCGTCGATGCCAGCCGCTGCCAGTTGCGTCATTTATCTCACAACTATTTGTTTATAATTGAAAATATTTAAATAAACGCACGAGTCCACAGCGCGCGATGCGCTGCAGTCGGCTGCAGGACTGCAAGTCCTGTCTGCAAGAAATTGCAGGGTTGGGTTCAGCAGGCCGGTGCGGCCACGTGTCCGCGATGCCAGTGGCCGCCATCGTCGAGATAGCCGATCACCGCGACATCGGCGCTGGCGGCGCAGCTGCGGACGTAACCGATGGCGCCCGGGGTTGCGGCGACGAAGCGCAGCATCGCCGCCGGTGAGGCGAGCACATAAGGCGGGCGGATGCCGCGGAAATACTGCTCGTTCCAGTAGTTTTCCAGCGCCGCTGGCGCGGCCCCGAGGACTGCGCGCGAAAACGCCAGGCGCAGCGGATCGTCGGCCGCGAGATTGGCCGGCTCGATGCGCGTGCCGTCCGGCCAGTACTGGCGCTTGCGACGGAAGATCAGGGCCAGATCGTCGGCGTCGATCCGGGCACCGGCTTCCGACGGCGCGACGATCACCGCAATCGGATCGGCCGCGCGTGCGGCGATGCAGACCAGGGTGGCCAGCAGCGCGGGTAGCAGCCGCGAGGCGAGGCGTAGCAGCATCAGAACAGCACCGAGATCGAGCCCAGCCAGCCTTCCGGTTCGTCGACGCCGTTGTCGGTGGCAAAGCGGTATTCGACCTTCGTCACCCAACCCGGATGGAAGCGCCAGGCCAAGCCGCCGATATACAGATTGAGGCCAGGATCGCTGCCGCTCGGGTTGAAGCTTTCATAGCGGGCGACGCCGAACAGCGAGCCGACGATGGGGGCGACTGCCTGAATGTAGGCGCCGCGCTCGTCGGCGCTGTCGTCGCCGCGCGTGCGTACGCGGTATGCCCATTCGCCGCTGAGCTCGTAGTCGAGATACTGCCAGAGGAAGTCGACGCCGTAGAGCGTCTTGTGCTCGCCGGCGTCGTGGGTTTGTTCGAACTCGACGGCGGATGCGCCGAGCTGCAGGCCGTAGCCGACGTCGAAGTCCAGGCGCAGGCCGTAGGCTTCCTTGAACGGATTGCTGTCGTGTTCCGGGGCCAGTTCTTCGCCCGGAGAGGCATACAGCGCCCACTCGAGCGTGCGTTCGCCGATCGGCAGCACGCCATGCACCATCGCGCCGGTGGCGTTGGTGGGAAAGGTGCTTTCGGTGATCAGCGGCCGCGAGGTGGTCCAGGTCAGCGGTGCGGCGTGAATGACGTTCCAGCGGCCGATCGGTGTCAGGAACTTGCCGATGCGAAACTGCAGCGCGTCGGACCAGGCATAGTCGACGTAGAACCGTTCCAGGCCGATATCGAGATCATGGTCACTGTCGCCGTCGTAGCGCATGCCGAGCTGATCGGCGTTGATGGTGAACAGATTCTCGCCTTCGACCTCGCTGAAGAAGCTCCAGCGACCCTGGCCTTGCCACGACAGCAGCAGGCTCAGGCTGCGCAGCGTCATGGCCGGGTCGTCGCCGAGATAGTCGGCCACTTCGGCGGCGCTGTAGCCGCCAAGATTGAAGCCGGCGCCCAGCGGGTAGCCATGGCGCTCGACGGCCGGTCCGCTGCTGTCGGCCCCCGGATCGATGGCGCCGGCCTGTGCCGATGCCATGCCGCTGACGAGCAGGAGCGGCACCGCGAGGAGTGCGCGCCGCACCATGATGCGTAACCCTGAATCCATGCCCGCAGTTTTCCCTGACCGCCGCAACGCCAATAATGGCGCGCATTCTTGCACCGAAATTCACGCGTGACGATCCGCAGCATTCTGCTTACCGCCTTTCTCGCCGTCGGCCTGCTGCCGGCGATCGTGCTGACCGGATTGTCGTCCTGGCGCACGCAGGCGGCGATGCGCGCGGAGATCGAGCAAAGCCTGTCGACGCAGGCGACCGGCGCCGCGGCCGACCTCGACAAGCAGGTTTTCGAGCGCCTGCAGAATGCCGTCACATGGTCGCACCTGGAGGTGATGCAGGACCTGCGGCTCGGTGACATCGACAAGCGGCTGTCGACCTTCCTGGTCAACATGCGCCAGCACTATGGCAACGTCTATGACGCGCTGTACGCCGTCGACCCGCAGGGACGCATCGTTGCCAGCAGCCAGCCGACCGCGATCGGTCGCGCGTTTCACGACGGTCCGGTCTGGGAGCAGGCGGCCCTGCCGGGCGATACGGTGACGGTCGAGGCGCCGCGCCGCGAGGCCAACGGCACCGAGGTGTTGGTCATGCGTCTGCCGATCGACTCGCAATTCACCGACGGCTCGCTCGGCGAGCTGGTGCTGGTCGTCGACTGGGGCGTGGCCGCACACGAGCTCGATGCCGGCACACACGACAGCCGCGCGGTCGCTGTCGTCGACCGCAACGGCCGCATCGTCGCAGTGTCGAGCAATCTGCGCCGGCGCTTCACACCCGGCTCGACGCAACTCGACGCCGACTGGATTGCCGGCAGTGGTGCCCCGGCGCGCGAGCGCGACGGCGCGCCACTGCTCGACGGGCGGGTGATCGTCAGCGCCGTTCGCGCGCCGGGCCGTGGGCCCTTCAATGGCTTCGGCTGGACGACGCTGGTGCTCGAATCGAGCCGCGCGGCGCTGGCGCCGGTGCGGCACATGGTGTGGAGCTTCTTCGGCCTGTTGCTGGTGGCAACGGCAGCGACCATCGTCCTGGCGTTCGCAGTGTCCGGGCGTATCGCGCGGCCGATCGTCGCGTTGACCGATTACGTGCGCGGCCTGATGCGCGAGCAGCGCGCGCCGCCGCCACCGCCGGCGTCCGGCGAGGTCGGCGAGCTGATGGAAGCGTTCACGCGCATGGTCGATGACCTGGACGCGTCGCGGCAGACACTGGTGCGCGCTTCACAGCTGGCGGCGATCGGCGAATTCGCGGCGATGATGGCGCATGAAATCCGTACGCCGCTGGGCATCCTGCGCTCGTCGGCACAGATGCTCGAACGCGATCGCGAGATCGGCGGTGAATCGCGCGAGCTGATCGGCTTCATCGATACTGAAACCCAGCGGCTCAATCGGCTGGTCGCCAATATGCTCGACCGTGCGCGCGTGCGGCCGCCGAATCGGGCGCCGGAAAACATCGATGCGCTGATTGCGCGGTGCCTGGCGATGCTGCGCGCGCAGGCGGCGCGCCAGCATATCGAGATCGAGCACGTCCCGGCCGACGATGCGGTGGCCGATGTCGACGCCGAGCAGATGACGCAGGTGCTGCTGAATCTCATGCTTAATGCCCTGCACATCCTGCCGGAGGGCGGGCGCGTGCGCGTCGCGGCGCGCAGCGACGCCGAGACGGTGACGATCGAGGTTGCCGATAATGGGCCGGGCATTCCGCCGGCCGAGCGTCAGCGGGTCTTTCAGCCGTTCGTTTATCGTCGCGAGGGAGGCTTGGGTTTGGGACTGGCCGTGGTCAAACAGATCGTCAACGCGCATGGCGGTGCGATCGTCGTCGAATCCGCCGATCTCGGCGGTGCCGTGTTCCGCATTCGTCTGCCCAGGCGTGCTGCATGAATGCCCGCAACGTTCTGATCGTCGACGACGAAGCCAGCATGCGTCGCGTGCTGGAAATCATGCTGTCGCGCATGAACTACCGTACCTGGAGCGCGGCCGACGGCAGCGAAGCGTTCCGCCTGCTGCAGGAGCAGAGCTTCGATCTGGTCGTCACCGATCTGCGCATGCCGGGTATGGACGGCATCGAGTTGCTGCGCAAGCTGCGCGAGGCCGGACTGTCGCTACCGGTGATCATGATGACCGCGCACGGCAGCATCGAATCGGCGATCGAAGCGATGCGCCTCGGCGCCTGCGATTATCTGCTGCGGCCGTTCGATGTCGAGACGCTGGAGCTGGCGATGCGCCGCGTCTTTGCGCAAAGCGATCTGCTGCGGCGTAATGCCTTTCTTGCCGAACAGAGCGGCGACAGCGGCTTCGTCGGCGGCAGCGAGGTCAGCCGCAAGGTGCGCCAGCAGGTGGCGCAGGTCGCGCCGACGCAGGCCACGGTGCTGATCACCGGCGAGACCGGTACCGGCAAGGAGGTGGTCGCGCGTGCGATCCATCGCGCGTCGACGCGGCGCGATGCGCTGTTCGTGCCGATCAACTGCGCGGCGATTCCCGCCGACATTCTCGAAAGCGAGCTGTTCGGTCACGAGAAGGGCGCATTCACCGGTGCGCTGCGCGACCGTGTCGGCAAATTCGAGCTGGCCGACGGCGGCACGATTTTCCTCGACGAGGTCACCGAAATGCCGGCGCCGCTGCAGGCCAAGCTGCTGCGCGTCCTGCAGGAAGGTACGGTCGAACGCGTCGGCTCGAACCGCACCCTGGAGCTCGATCTGCGCGTGATCGCGGCGACCAATCGCCGGCCGGTCGATGCGATACGCGCGCAGCGATTGCGTGAGGACCTTTACTACCGCTTGAACGTCTTTGCGATCGATCTGCCGCCGCTGCGCGAGCGTCGCGATGACATCGAGGCGCTGGCGCAGCACTTCGTCGCCGACATCGCCGGCGCTGCGCGCGCGGTACCGATCACGCCGCCGGCGCTGGCGCACCTGCGTGCCTATGACTGGCCGGGCAATGTTCGCGAGTTGCGCAACCTGATCGAACGCGCGCTGGTGCTGTCCGGCGGCGGCGCGCTCGATGCCGTGCATTTTCCGATCGAAGGTGGCGGCCCGGCAGCGCCAGCGCCGACCGTCATTGACGATATGCAGCGGGTCGATCTGAATCTGGATCAGGCGGTCGGTGAGATCGAGTCGCGCTATATCCGCGAGGCGCTGCGGCGCTGCGGCAACAACAAGACGCGCGCCGCCGCCCTGCTCAATGTCAGCGAACGCACGATCTGGAACAAGCTCAAGCGCTACGGCATCGACAGCTGATGCCACTGCTGTCCATGAACAGCGAGCAACCACAGATTTCAAAGATTGCACAGAAGAAAAGCGCTCCCGAGTCTTCGCCTTTCCAACTGCGTCGCAGTGGTCGAAGCGCTTCTTACGCCGTCGCGGCCGCAAAGCAACGATGACGAACCGCAGATTCCGCAGAAGAAAATCAGTCGCCGAGCTTCGTTCTTCCATCTGAGAAATCTGTGTAATCTGTGGTGAAAAAGCTTTTTGCGCCGTACGGGGCGCGACAAAAAATATTTCCAGGAGCCCATCATCATGAAAGCCGTGGTCTGCAAGCAGCTGGCCCTACCCGAACAACTCGTGATCGAAGACTTGCCGACGCCCAAAGTCGGCGCTGCGGACGTGCTAATCCGCATTGCCGGTGCCGACGTCAATTTCCCGGACGTGCTGATCGTGCAGGGCAAGTATCAGATGAAGCCGCCGCTGCCGTTCATTCCGGGTGCGGGCGTCGCCGGCACCGTCGTCGAGGTCGGTGACAAGGTCAAGCATCTGAAGGCCGGTGATCCGGTTGCTGCGTTCACCAGCGTTGGTGGCTTTGCCGAGCAGGTCGCGGTCAACGGTGCGCTGTGTCTGCCGTTGCCGCCGGGGCTCGATCTGGTCGAGGCGGCGGCGTTCCCGATGGTCTACGGCACCTCGTATCACGCGCTCAAGCAGCGCGGCCGCCTGCAGCCCGGCGAGACGCTGCTGGTGCTCGGCGCATCGGGCGGTGTTGGCCTGTCGGCCGTGCAGCTCGGTAAGAAGATGGGCGCGCGCGTGATCGCCGCGGCGTCGAGCGCCGACAAACTGGCGCTGGCGCAGGCCCATGGCGCCGACGAGCTGATCGACTACTCGCAGCAAAGCCTCAAGGACGCGATCAAGACCTTGACCAAGGGGCAGGGTGCCGACGTCATTTACGACCCGGTCGGCGGCGCGCTCGGCGAAGAGTGTCTGTCGTGCATCGCCTGGAATGGCCGCTACCTGATCATCGGCTTTGCATCCGGGCCGATTCCGAATCTGGCCGCCAATCGTCTCTTGCTCAAGGGCGCATCGGCGGTCGGCGTGTTCTGGGGTGCGTTCGCGCAGCGCGAGCCGCAGGTCAATGCACAGAACTTCGCCGAGCTGTTCGCCTGGTATGCGGCCGGCGAGATCAAGCCGGTGGTGACGCAGCGCTACCCGCTCGATCAAGCGCCGCAGGCGCTGCGCGACATGATGGAGCGCAAGGTCAGCGGCAAGATCGTCATCGTGCCCTGACGCGCCGCGGTGTCGGATCGGCCGGCGTGCGCGCCGGCCGATCCGGTTACAATTTGGCCGAATTCCACCCATATTCGACGGACGCGCACCGCCTGCCGGTCACGTCACGCCTACCGCATGTTCAATCGGATCATCGTTGTCTGCACCGGCAATATCTGCCGCAGCCCCATTGGTGAAGGCCTGCTCAAGGCCCGCCTCAAGGATCGCAATCTGGAGATCTGCTCGGCCGGCACCGGCGCGCTGATCGGCCATCCGGCCGACCCGCTGGCGGTCGAAGTCGCGGCCGATCACGGGCTCGACATCTCCATGCATCGCGCGCAGCAGGCGACGCAGCCGCTGCTGTCGTCGATGGACCTGATCCTGACACTCGACAACGGTCACAGCGACTGGATCAATGCGCGTTACCCGCAGCTGCGTGGCCGCGTGCACAAGATCATGAAGTGGAACGAAAACGCCGACGTCGCCGACCCCTACCGGCAGCCCAAGGCGGCGTTCGAGCAGGCCTGGACCGACATTGAAACCGGCATCGACGCCTGGTTGCAGAAGATCGGCTGAGCGTGGCACGGCGGCCATCGCGCCGCCATCGTTCTCCTTTATACTGTAAGGCCGTCTATCTCCTGGCCAGTTTGTGGCCAACCCTCGATGTCCGACGCCGTACCCTCCGCTCCGCAGTCCCCCGCGCCGCGCAAGCTGTTCCTGATTTCCTGGGGCTGCCAGATGAACGACTACGACTCGGCGAAGATGGCCGACGTCCTGGCCGCATCGCATGGCTACGCGCGCACCGACCAGCCCGAGGAAGCGGACCTTCTGCTGCTCAATACCTGCTCGGTGCGCGAGAAGGCGCAGGAAAAGGTGTTTTCCGAGCTCGGCCGCTGGAAGGAATGGAAGCAGGCGCAGCCCGGCCGTGTGATCGGCGTCGGCGGCTGCGTCGCCTCGCAGGAAGGCCAGGCACTGTCGGAGCGCGCGCCCATCGTCGACATGGTGTTCGGCCCGCAGACCCTGCACCGACTGCCGCAGATGCTCGACAGCACGCGCCAGACGCAGCAGCCGGCGATCGACGTCAGCTTCCCGGAAATCGAGAAGTTCGATGCGCTGCCGGAGCCTCGCGCCGACGGCGCCACGGCGTTCGTGTCGATCATGGAAGGCTGCTCGAAGTACTGCACTTTCTGTGTGGTGCCGTACACGCGCGGCGCCGAAGTGTCGCGGCCGCTCGACGACGTGCTGCTCGAATGCGCGCAGCTCGCCGAACAGGGCGTGCACGAGATCACGCTGCTGGGGCAGAACGTCAACGCCTATCGCGGCGCGATGGGCGGCACGCACGAGCTGTGCGACCTGGCGCTGCTGATCGACTACATCGCGCGGCTGCCGGGCATCGAACGCATCCGCTACACGACCTCGCATCCGGCCGAGTTCACCGACGCACTGATCGACTCGTTCGCGCAGCAGCCGAAGCTGGCGTCGTATCTGCATCTGCCGGTGCAGTCGGGTTCGGACCGCATTCTCGGCATGATGAAGCGCGGCTATACGCGCGCGCAGTTCCTCGACAAGATTCGCCGCGTGCGCGCCGCGCGTCCGGACCTGTCGCTGTCTTCGGATTTCATCGTCGGTTTTCCGACCGAGTCCGACGACGATTTCATGCAGACCATGGACCTGATTGCCGAGGCGCGTTTCGACTGCGCGTTCTCATTCAATTACAGCCCGCGTCCGGGCACGCCGGCGGCCAATCTGCGCGATACCGTCGCGGCCGAGATCAAGGACCAGCGCCTGGCGATCCTGCAGTCGCGCATCCGCCAGTTCGACGACGAATTCAAGCGCGAGCTGGTCGGCACCACGCAGCGCATTCTCGTCGAGCGGCCGTCGCGTCGCGGCGAGGGCCAGTTCGCCGGCCGCACGTCAACCAACCGCGTCGTCAATTTCGACGGACATGCCGACATGATCGGCCGCTTCGTCGACGTGACGATCACCGAGGCCGCGCCGAATTCGCTGCGCGGGCGCCTGCTCGATACAGTGACGGGATGAACGCCGCCGTTCCCGAGAACGCCGCCCGCTACACCCACGCCGAGCTGACGGCCGCTGCCGAGATCGTCCACCGCGGGATGGCGCCGACCGCCTGCCTGCGCTGGCCGCTGCTCGATGCGGCGCTCGGCTGCACGGCGTGGGTCAAGCACGAGAACCAGACGCCGCTCGGGGCGTTCAAGGTGCGTGGCGGCCTGGTCTATTTCGAGCGACTGACGCAGCGCGCGCCCGACGTGCGCGGCGTGATCTGCGCAACGCGTGGCAATCACGGCCAGTCGGTGGCGTATGCGGCGAGCCGTTTCGGCCTTTCCAGCACCATCGTCGTGCCGCATGGCAACAGCCGCGAGAAGAACGCGGCGATGCGTGCGCTCGGTGCCGCGTTGATCGAGCACGGCAGCGATTTTCAGGAAGCGCGCGAGCACGCACAGCAGCTCGCCGCCGAACGTGGCCTGCATCTGGTGCCGTCGTTCGACGACGCGCTGGTGTTGGGCGTTGCCAGCTATGCGCTCGAACTGTTCGATGCCGCCGGCCCGCTGGATACCGTCTATGTGCCGATCGGCCTCGGCTCCGGCATCTGCGGCATGATCGCCGCGCGCGACGCTCTGGGCCTGGCCACGCAAATCGTCGGCGTCGTCTCCAGCGGCGCGCCGGCCTATGCGCGCTCGCTGGCCGCCGGCCATGTCGTCGCGCACGAGGTGACGACACAGCTCGCCGACGGTATGGCCTGCCGCGTGCCCGAGCCGCAAGCGTTCGAGATCATCCGCCGCGGCGCCGAGCGTCTCGTCGACGTCGGCGACGACGAAATCGCCGTAGCGATGCGGCTCGCGTTCGAAACCACGCACAACGTGCTCGAAGGCGCGGGTGCGGCGGCCACCGCGGCGGCGCTGCAGGAACGTGAACGCAATGCCGGCCGACACATCGGCGTGGTGTTTAGCGGCGGCAACATCGACCGGCCGGTCTATGCCGGCGTTCTGGCGGGGACGGTATGAGCACCAAACCGGCAGCGTCAGCGGCCAAGCTCGATCTGGTGCTGGAGCCGGACGACAGCGAGCGCCTGCTCAATCTGTGCGGCGCGTTCGACGCGCATTTGCGCCAGATCGAGCTGCGCCTCGGCATCGAGATCCGCAATCGCGGCAATCATTTTCAGTTGGTCGGCACGCGCAAGGACGTGGGGCGCGGCGAGGCGGTGCTGCAGCAGTTGTTCAATCTGGCCGCCGACGACACGGTGACCACCGAGAACGTGCATTTGGCACTGACCGAACAGTTCGGCGACGAGCACGCCGTGTCGCCGGACGACGACGACGCGAAGATGCGCGACGAGGTGGTGATCCGCAGCCGTCGCGGGGTCATCCGCGGCCGTGGTCTGCAGCAGAAGCAGTATCTGAAGAACATCGTCACCCACGACCTGAGCTTCGGCATCGGCCCGGCCGGTACCGGCAAGACCTATCTGGCAGTGGCGTCGGCCGTGCACGCGCTGGAGCGAGATCGCGTGCGCCGCATCGTGCTGGTGCGCCCGGCTGTCGAGGCCGGCGAAAAGCTGGGCTTTCTGCCCGGCGACATGGCCGAGAAGATCAATCCGTATCTGCGGCCGCTGTACGACGCGCTGTACGAAATGCTCGGGTTCGAGCGCGTCGCGCGGCTGACCGAGAAGAACGTCATCGAGGTCGCGCCGCTGGCCTTCATGCGCGGCCGCACGCTCAACGAGTCGTTCGTGATCATGGACGAAGCGCAGAACAGCACCGTCGAGCAGATGAAGATGTTTCTGACGCGCATCGGCTTCGGCAGCGTCGCGGTCGTCACCGGCGACATGACGCAGACCGATTTGCCCAAGCACATGAAGTCCGGCCTGCGCCATGCGCAAACCGTGTTGGCCGGCGTGCCGGGGATCAGCTTCACGTATTTTCGCAAGGAAGACGTCGTGCGCCATCCGCTGGTGCAGGCCATCGTCGAGGCCTACGAGTTGCACGAGCGCGACGAGGAAGGTCAGGCATGAGCGGCGAAATCGCCATCCAGCGCACGGTCTCGGCCAAGGGCATTCCGTCGCCGGACAGCCTGCGCACGTTCGCGCGTGCGGCGCTGCCGAAGCGCTACGGCGAGCTGACGATCCGCATCGTCGACGAGGGCGAGAGCCGGGCGCTGAACCGCGACTATCGCGGCAAGGACAAGCCGACCAATGTGCTGTCGTTCCAGGGCGACGCAGCGATGGGCGCGGCGGTGCTCGGCGACCTGGTCATCTGCGCCGCGGTCGTCGCGCGCGAGGCCGTCGAACAGCACAAGACGCCGCGCGGGCACTGGGCGCACATGGTCGTGCACGGCTGCCTGCACCTTCAAGGTTATGATCACGAAAACGAGCCGGACGCACAGGTAATGGAGGCGCGCGAAGTGCGCATCCTCAAGCGCCTGGGTTTCCCGGACCCTTACCAATGAGCAACGAAGACGAAGAAGACGACAGTAGTCACCATCGCGATGACGCGTCCATCGGCGGCTGGTGGCGCCGGGTCACGCAACGCCTGGCTGGTGGCCCGAGAACCCGCGATGATCTGCTGGAGCTGCTGCGCGACGCGCGCGAGGCCGAGCTGGTCGACAACGATGCGATGTCGATGTTCGAAGGCATCGTGCAGACCACCGAGATGCACGTGCGCGACGTCATGGTGCCGCGTGCGCAGATGGTCACCATCGAAGCCGAATGGTCGCTCGAGAAGATCTTCGAAGTCGTCATCGAGTCGGGGCATTCGCGCTTTCCGGTGATCGGTGATTCCAAGGACGAGGTCATCGGCACCTTGCTCGCCAAGGACTTGCTGAAGTTCAGCGCGACGATTCCGGCGCCGGGTACCTTCGATCTGGCGACGCTGGTGCGGCAGGCGACCTTCGTGCCCGAGTCCAAGCGGCTCAACATCCTGCTCAAGGAATTCCGCCGCAGCCGCAATCACATGGCGCTGGTGGTCGACGAGTACGGCGGTATCGCCGGCCTGATCACGATCGAGGACGTGCTCGAACAGATCGTCGGCGAGATCGACGACGAGTACGACGAAGCCGAAGGCTCGCACATCCTCAAGCAGGACGAGCGGCGCTTCCTCGTCAACGCGCTGGCCGACGTCGAGGAATTCAACGAGTACTTCGGCGTCAGCCTGCCGACCGACGAGTTCGATACCGTCGGCGGCTACGTCATGCATTTGTTCGGACACATGCCCAAACGTGGCGAGAGCGTCACGGTCGATCGGCTGACGTTCAACGTGCAGCGTGCCGATACGCGCCGCATTCACCAGCTGATGGTCACGCTGTCGCCGAACTGATCGAGGTCCAGAGCATGCGCACAAGGTCGCGGCCCCAGCCGCTCCTACGGTCTCTTTTTGTTGGAGCGGCGCAGGCCGTGGCCCTGTTGATGCTGCTGTGCGTGCGCCCGGCGTTGGCCGCCGACGAGCCCGTCGCACCGCCGGTCAGCCTCGTTACGTTCGGCCCGGGCCAGACCTACTGGGAGCGCTTCGGTCACGACGCGTTGCTGGTCGGCGATCCGGCCAACCCCGACGCGCTGCTCTACAACTACGGCCTGTTCGACTTCCGGCAGAAGAACTTCTTCCTCAATTTTGCACGCGGCAAGATGATGTACCGCGTCGCACCGGAGCCGTTCTACTACGCGCTGCGCGGCTACGCCGCCGAGCGGCGCTGGGTGTATCTGCAGCGTCTCGATCTCGACGATGCACAGCGCCGCGAGCTGGTCGACTTCCTCGCCTGGAACGTGCGCCCGGAGAACGCGCAGTACCACTACGACTACTTCATCTCCAACTGCACGACGCGCGTGCGCGATGCCCTCGACAAGGCCAGCGGCGGCGCGCTCAGTCGTGCGGCCAAAGGCGTGCCGACCGGTCGCACGTATCGCTTCGAGGCGACGCGGCTGATCGCGCCGGACTGGCCGCTGTCGCTGGCCATGGATCTGGGCATGGGGCCGAGTGCGGACAAGCCGCTCGATCTGTGGGCGCAGGCCTTCGTGCCGATGGTGCTCAAGGATGTTGCCGCCAAGGCGAGCGTCACTGCGGCCGATGGCAGCTCGCATCCGCTGGTCGAGTCGGGGACCTGGGTCTTGCAGAGCGACGCCTGGCCGGAACCGACGCATCCGCCGCGCTGGCTGCTGCCGCTGCTGGCGTTCGGACTGGTGTTCGCGGCCGTACTGTGGGCGCTGGATCGCGCGCGCGATCACCGCGCTGCGCGTTGGAGCTTCGCGATCCTGGCGCTCGGCAGCAGCCTCGTCGCCACGGTGCTCGGCCTGGTGCTGGTTGCCAGCTGGGCGCTGACCGATCACTGGGCGATGTGGGCCAACCGCAATCTGCTGCTGCTCGACCCGCTGGCGCTGCTGATGATTCCGGCGTGGTGCGGCGCGTTTCGCGCCGCTTGGCGGCCGCGCGCGTGGCAGCGCGTGGTGACGATCGTCGTGGCAGCGGCGGCAACGCTCAGTGTGCCCCTGCTGCTGTTGCCGGGCGCGCAGCAGAATCTGCCGTGGATCGCCGCGCTGTTGCCGGCGCATCTGGTGCTGGCCTATGCGCTGCTGCGCCAACCGCTGCGGCCGCGATGATCGACGCCAGCTGCCATTGTGGCGCCGTGCGCTGGTCGTTCGACGGCGAGCCGACCAGCGCGACCGCATGCAACTGCACGGTCTGTCGCCGCTACGGCGTGCTCTGGGCCTACGACTACGACGGCGAGGGCATCCGCGTCGACGGTGAGACGCGCGCCTATGTGCGCGGCAACGCGGTCCTGGCGTTCCACTTCTGCCCGACCTGCGGCAGCGTCGCCTATTGGCGTGCGCTGCAGCCCGAAACCGACGGACGCTACCGCATCGCCGTCAATCTGCGTCTCGCCGAGCCGGACGACGTCGCGCATATCCAGGTCCACCGTTTCGACGGACTCGAGACCACCGAGCGTCTGTCGCCCGATGGTCGCTGCGTCGCCGACTATCTGTTCTGACCCGCGCGGTGACGGCCACGTGCGGGATCGCCGGCCGATGCGCATGATGTCGCGGGATACCGGGCGGAGTCATTCATGAGGATCGAAGCGATCTACGTTGCCGGCCGCTCCGGCGCCGACGTGGCGCGTGTCGACAGCGTGCAGGTCGTCGCGTATCAGGGCATCGTCGGCGACCGCAATTTTGGCAAGGCGAAGTGGCCGGGGCAGAACGTGACCTTTGTCGAAGCCGAGGCCATCGAAGCGTTTGCGGCGCCCTACGGCCGTGCGCTGGAGCCGGGCGAGTTGCGCCGCAACATCGTCACGCGCGGCGTGCGGCTCAACGAGCTGGTCGGACGCCGCTTTCGCGTCGGGGACGTACAGTTTCGTGGCGTCGAGCTGTGCGAACCGTGCCGCAACCTGGGCGCGCGGCTGGCGACGGCGCAGATGCCGGTACCGTCGGTGGTGCGCGCCTGGGTGCGTCGCGGCGGGTTGCGCACCGACGCGTTGCGCGGCGGCATCCTGCGCGTCGGCATGGACTTCGAAATCGACGCGGACTGACGCAACGCCGGTCTGGCGTCGCCGGGGAGGAGGAATGGGGATTTCGGCCTGGGTGATCCGTGCCGTCGCCGTCATGTTCGCGGCTTACGGGCTGGTGTTCATCGCCGCACCATCGACGCTGTCCAAATCGTGACCGGCACGGCGCCGGCGACCGCGTCCGCTCTGATCGACATGCGTGCCACGTACGGCGGCCTGTCGGTCGCCGTCGGTGCGCTGCTATGGGCGCTCGCCGCACATCCATCGTCGCGGCGCGCCGGTCTGCTTGGCGTGCTGCTGCTGTTGCTCGGCATGGCGGGTGGCCGCGCGGTCGGTCTGATCTGCGATGGGCCGGCCAACGCGGTCATGATCGCTTACCTGCTGCTCGAACTGAGCGGTGCCGCGCTCGCCGCCTGGCTGCTGCGTCGCCCGGACTGAGCGGACTTCAATCGCGGAACGACGGATCGATACGGTCGAGGCGGCGCAGCAGTCCCGGCCAGGCCAACTGACCGCCGAGGCCACGCGTGACCTGCGCCGCCGCGGCCTGGACGCCGGCGACGATCTTCGGGTTGACCTCGGTCAGCGCACCGCCACCGGCCTGGGCGCGAACCTGAATCATGCAGGTGGCCTCGAACACGTACATCGCCAGGAAGGCGTCGGCCGGTGTCGGGCCGACCGTCAGCAGGCCGTGATTGCGCAGCATCAGGAAGGTCTTGTCGCCGAGGTCGGCAACCAGGCGCGGCTTTTCGTCGTCGTTGAGCGCGATGCCTTCGTAATCGTGATAGCCGAGTGACGCGAGTACCAGCGTCGATTGTTGCGACAGCGGCAGCACGCCGCCCTGCTGCGCCGAGACCGCGACGCCGTTGAGCGAATGCGTGTGCATCACGCAATGCGCGTCGGGCCGCGCGGCGTGGATGGCGCTGTGGATGGTGAAGCCGGCCGGATTGATCGGGTGCGGCGAGTCCATGACCTTGTTGCCGGCGAGGTCGATCTTGACTAGGCTCGACGCGGTGATCTCGTCGAACAGCCAGCCATACGGATTGATCAGGAAATGCCCGTCCTCGCCCGGCACCCGCGCCGAGATGTGGGTGAAGACCAGATCGTCCCAACCGAAGTGGGCGACCAGCCGATAGGCAGCGGCGAGATCGACGCGGGCCTGCCATTCGGCGTCCGAGATCTGCGCGCGGAGCGGCACATTCGTTGCTGGGCGGGTCATGGGGTTCTCCTCATTCGAATATTTTTTCGACTGTAGCGCGCAGTGACGGGGATGGCGACTGCGCGGTCCGGCGGCGTTTCGTGACGCAGGTCACGGATGAAGATGCGGTCACTGACGGCCAGCTGTCGGAAAAAAGCTATATTCAGATGTAACGCCGTGTCTATATTCTGGAATCGGGGTATCCAGATGTAGTCGAACTTTTCAGGTGAGGCAGCGTACCGGTCATCAACGACGGGGGCTGCGGATCGTTCCAGGTAAATCGATATGTTCTTTGCGCGTACATCCACGACCTGGCTGCGGCTGGCGCTCGTGGCTTTGGGCTTGTCCGTTCTTTCGGCCTGCGGGGGCAGCAGCAGCGGCTCGCATGGTGCGATCACCAAGATCGAGGTGACGCCGGATGCGACGTCGATTCCGCTCGGCAAGACCGAGCAGTACACCGCAACGGCGATTTACGAAGACAACGCGCATGCCGACGTGACGCGTCTGGTGGCCTGGACCTCGTCCGATGCCAGCGTGCTGACGATCGACAGCGAGGGCCTGGCGACGCCGGTGGCAACCGGCACCGCCACTGTCACCGCGACACTCGACGACATCAGCGGCTCGACGACCGCCACGGTGACCGCCGCGATTGCGGTGTCGATGCAGCTGACGCCGTCCAGTGACAGCATTCCCAAGGGGTATACGCAGGCCTTTGTTGCCTCGGCGACGTTCACCGATGGCACGACGCGTGACGTCAGCGCCGACGCGAGCTGGAGCTCCGGTGACACCGACGTCATCACGGTCAGCAATGCGAGCGGCACCAAGGGCCAGGCGACCGGCGTGGCAGAGGGCTCCGCGCAGGTCGTGGCGACCTACGAGAACATCACGGCGCGCGCCGCGGTGACGGTGACGGCGGCCGAGCTGGCCAGCGTCGACATCTCGCCGAGTTCGGCGACGCTGCCGGTCGGCGCGTCGCAGCAGTACACGGCGACGGGCGTCTACACCGACCACACCACGGAAGACCTGACGACGGCGGTGACCTGGGCGTCCAGCGACAGCAGCGTCGCCGAGATCAGCAATTCGACCAATGCGCAGGGTTTCGCGCTGGCCGATGCGGCTGGCCCGACGACCATCACGGCGACCTATGGTGATCTGGTCGGCTCGACGACGCTGACCGTTACCGGCGCAACGGTGGAGTCGATTTCGGTCACGCCGGTCAATTCCAAGCTTGCCGCCGGCTACTCGCGTCAATTCACGGCGACCGGTATCTACAGCGACGGCTCGTCGCATGATGTGACGCAAACGGTCACGTGGTCGTCGTCCGACGAGTCCGTCGCCACGGTCAGCAATGCCGGCGGCAGCAATGGCATGGTTGCGGCGAAGGTCGCGGGTTCGACGACGATCAGCGCGGTCTCCGGATCGGTGTCGGGCTCTGCGGCGCTGACGGTGACCAATGCGACGCTGACGTCGGTCGGTGTGACACCGGCGAACAAGAGCATCGCGGTCGGTACGACGCAGCAATACACGGCGACCGCGGTGTTCTCCGACGGCACGACGATCGACTACACGAGTCTGGCGGGTTGGGCTTCGTCCGATGCCAATGTCGCGACGATCAGCAACGATAGCGGCGCGGTTGGTCTGGCGAAGGCGAACAACACCGGCTCGACGGTGATCACGGCGACAGTGACGAAGACCGACAGTTCGGGCGCGGTATCGGGCACGACGCCGCTGACGGTGACCGCCGCAGCCATCAGCAGCATCTCGGTGACCCCGCAGGACGGCTCCGTCCCGCTCGGCTCGACCCTTCAGTACCATGCGACGGCGACCTATACCGACGGCAGCACCGGTGACGTCACCAACGACGTCACCTGGACGTCGTCGGACACGGACGTTGCGACGGTGACGACCGGTTCCAGCGCACGCGGTCTGGTGACGGGTGAAGGCAAGGGCACGGCGACGCTGAAGGCGACCGATGCCGCCACCGGTGTGGTCGGCTCGGCGCCGGTGACGGTTACCGACGCGGTGCTGAGCAGCATCGCGATCTCGCCGGCGGATACGTCGGTCGCCAAGGGCGGCACCGTCGACTACACCGCGACCGGTACCTATACCGACGGTTCAACGATGGACATCTCCGACGACGTGACGTGGACGACCGACGACGAGACCATCGCGACGATCAGCAACGCCGACGGCGAGCACGGTGTTGCGACCGCGCAGGGCGAGGGCGATACCACGGTGGTCGCGACGCTCGGCGATGTGAGCGGCGAGACGACGCTGACGGTGACGGCGGCGACCCTGGTCAGCATTGCGGTGAGCCCGGACACGGTTTCGATTGCCAGCGGCACGACGACGCAGCTCAAGGCGACCGGTACGTTCAGTGACGGCTCCACCGCCGACGAGACCACGGCCGTGACCTGGGCCTCGTCGGATGAGAGTGTCGCGACGGTCAGCAATGCCAGCGGCAATCAAGGTTTGGTGACATCGGTCGCCGTCGGTTCGACGACGATCACCGCGTCGATGAGCGGTGTCGACGACGCCACGGCCGCCGTGACGGTGACGGAGTCCGCGCTGACCAATGTCACGATCGCGCCGACGGCTGCGACGAGCATCCCGGTTGGGTACTTCGTCGAATACACCGCCACCGGACATTACGCCGACGGATCGACCCAGGATCTGACGGCGGACGTGTCGTGGCGGACGCTCGACGATTCCGTGGCGACCGTGAACGCAAAGGGCTACGTCACAGCCAAGGCTGCAGGTTCGACGACGGTTGTCGCCACCTACAGTGGCTTCACGAAGTCGGCATCGGTGCAGGGCGTGGCGCTGACGCTGTCGTCGATCGCGGTGACGCCGGCCAACAGCACGATCGCGGCGGGTACGACGCTGCAGTTCACCGCGACCGGCAGCTTCAGCGACGGTTCCACGACCCTGGACCTGACGCATCAGGTCACGTGGTCGTCGAGCAACAGCAATGCAGCGACCATTGATGCCAATGGTCTGGCCAGCGCCGGCAGCTTCGCGTTCACGTCGACGACGATCAAAGCGGTCGGCAAGACCGATACCGGCGTCTCCGGTTCGACCACGCTGCGGCGAACGATCAACTGATCGCGTGCCCTTGCGCGCCTCGCGGGGCGCAAGGGCACGGCTTCATTCCGCGGACGGCAGCTTCAGCAGGTCGCCCTGTTGCGCGAAATGAAAGTGCAGGCCGAGCGTATTGCCGGCGCGCAGTTGGTCGGCGATTTCCCGTCTCGGGTCTGTTGCGCGCCGCAGGCTGGGCTTGATGTGCGTGACCACCACGTCGAGTCCGCGCAGCGATCCCGCACCGCCGGCCGCCTGCTCGAAACGCTGGAGCTCGCGTAACAGCCACGCCGGGTTCAGATGTCCGTAGAGGTGCGCGTCGTCGACGCGGTCCGGATACGAGCACTCGATGAGCATGCCTTTGAGCGCACCGCGCTTCTGCAGCGGGCCGAGCAGCTTCCAGATCGTCTGCAGTCGATCGCTGTGCTGAACGGTATCCGCACCGGTATCGCCGAAGTAAGCCAGATATGCCCCGCCGTGCTGCAGCAGGATCATCGATGAAGTCACGCGGTCGTGCGTCAATGGATAGAGCGCGGCTCGCAACGAGGTGCCGTCGACTGCGAACCACTGTCCCGGCGGCTCGTCGCGCAGCGTGTACTGCTTGAGCGCCGGCGTCGTGCCGCGGTCGGCGAAGTTCGGCCACGCGTCCCAATTGAAGTAATCGCGACTCAGCACCGCCAGTGTCGACGCCAGGCCATAGATCGGCTTCGGACTGTCGTCTGTGGCATCGACCAGCAGCCCGGCGACGTGATCGAGATGCGCGTGCGAAACGAAATAGCCGGCGATGGCGTTGCGCAGGACATCGCCGGCCGGCGTCAGTGCTGGGTCTGGTTTGCGGTCGTCGAACGCGCCGTGTTGCAGGGCGACGTCGATGCCCGACAGCAGCGTGCCGGCGTCCAGCGCCAGATAGCGCGGCTCGCCGTCGGCGCGGACCAGCCAGGCCGACAGATTGCCGTTCTGCAGCCCTCCGTCGACACCGAGCGCAACCAGATCGAAATCGGCCGCACTGGCGCGGCCGGCGGTGCCCAGCAGCAGGGCGGCCAGTACCATCTGGCGGATACGGGTCTTCATCGTCTTAGGCTAGACGGATTGCACGCGTTGTCGCCAGCCACCTGCGTTGCCGTGATTCGCCGCCGCAGTTCGGCTACGCTGCCGCATCCCCTCTAAGCTTGGAGCCGCGCCGTGTCTGCGCCGCAATTGCTGCTGGCCTCGCAATCGCCCCGTCGTGCCGAACTGCTGACGCAGATCGGCGTGCGCTACGTCGTCGCGCCGGCCGATATCGAAGAGCGTGTCCAGCCGGGCGAAGCGCCGGCCGATTACGCGCGGCGTATCGCGCTGGCCAAGGCCCACGCCGGTTGGCAGGCGTCGGATCGGCGGCTGCCGGTGCTCGGCGCCGATACCGACGTGGTGCTGGATGGCCGCATCCTCGGCAAACCGGCCGGTCGCGACGACGCGTTGGCGATGCTCGCCGCGCTGTCCGATCGCGAACACGAGGTTTACTCGTCCGTTGCGCTGGTGTCGGGCGCGCGCGAAGCGGTCACGCTGTCGATCACGCGCGTCGTGTTCGGACCGATCTCGCCGGCGCAGGCCACCGCGTACTGGGCCAGCGGCGAGCCGGCCGACAAGGCCGGCGCCTACGGCATCCAGGGCCTCGGCGCCCAATTCGTGCGCGAAATCCACGGTTCGTACAGTGGCGTCGTCGGTTTGCCGCTCTACGAGACCTGCGCACTTCTGAAACAATTCGCGATCGACCCTTTGAGCGGCTGACGTCGTCGGCCAGTGGACCATGAGTACCGAGATTCTCGTCAACATCGGCCCCCAGGAAACCCGCGTCGCCCTCGTCGAGGGTGGCAGCGCGCAGGAAGTGCATATGCAGCGCGCGTCGCGGCATGGCCTGACCGGCAACATCTACAAGGGGGTCGTGCAGCGCGTGCTGCCGGGCATGCAGGCGGCATTCGTCGAGATCGGCCTCGAACGCACGGCGTTTCTGCACGTCAACGACATGGTGGTGGCCGCCGCCGCGCATTCGGCGTCGCCGCCACTGATCACGCAGCTGTTGCGTGAGGGCGAGAAGGTATTGGTGCAGATCGTCAAGGACCCGATCGGCAGCAAGGGCGCGCGGCTGTCGAGTCTGCTGTCGATTCCGTCGCGCTATCTGGTGCTGCTGCCGCACGAGGCGCATGTCGGCGTGTCGGCGCGACTCGAGGACGAGGCCGAGCGCACGCGACTCAAGGGCATCCTCGACGAGCTGCAGCAGCGCCTGGCGCCGCGCTTCGGGGTCATTGCGCGGACCGCCGCTGATGGTGTTGGCGCCGAGGCCCTGGAGGCCGATCTGAATTTCCTGCTGCGCCTGTGGAGCGATGTCGCGACGCAGACCAAGTCCGCGCCACCGGGCACGTTGGTCCACGGCGACCTGCCACTGTCGATGCGCATCCTGCGCGATCTGCTCGGTACGCACGTCGAACGTGTGCGCATCGACTCGGCCGAAGAATGTGTTCGTCTGCGCGAGTTTGCGCAAACCTTCATTCCGCATGCCGCGCCGCTCGTCGAGCTGTACGAGGGGGCGGCGCCGATTTTCGACCTGTACGGTGTCGAGGACGACATTTCGCGGGCGCTGGACCGCCGGGTCGAACTGAAATCCGGCGGTCATCTGATCATCGATCAGACCGAGGCGATGACGACCATCGACGTCAATACCGGCGCCTATATCGGCCATCGCAACCTCGAGGAAACGGTGCTGAAGACCAACCTCGAGGCGGCGCAGGCGATCGCCCGCCAGCTGCGTCTGCGCAATCTCGGCGGCATCATCATCATCGACTTCATCGACATGAAGTCCGAGGATCATCGCGGCCAGGTGCTGCGCGCACTGGAGCGCTCGCTGGCGGCTGATCACGCGCGCACACAGATTCATCCGTTCTCGCCGCTGGGCCTGGTCGAAATGACACGCAAGCGGACCCGCGAGTCGCTGGGGCACATCCTTTGCGAGCCCTGTCCGGCCTGCAGCGGTCGCGGCACGATCAAGACGGTGGAAACGGTGGCGCACGAGATTGCCCGCGAGGTGCAGCGCGCGGCGCGGCAGTTCGAGGCCAAGGGTTTTCTGGTTCTGGCGGCGCCACACGTGGTGCAGAAGCTGGTCGAGGAGCAGCCGGCCGGTCTGACGGCACTGGAAGCGACGCTGAACCGGCCGATCCGCTTGCAGAGCGAAGCCGGTTACACACAGGAAAGCTTCGACGTCGTGCCGCTTTGACCGGACGGCCCGGATTCCGGGCGCCGCCGCAGTAGCTCTCGGCGGCCGGTCACGCGACAATAGTCGCGATCATTTTTTGGCTGAGTAATGGAACGCGTCAAACGCCGCTGGTGGACATGGGCGATCACGCTGATGGCCGCCGTCGTCATTGCCGGTGCTGTCATCAGCGGTTTGTTCCAGCTCGCCGTCCTCGCCTTGCCGAGCTATCGGGCGGATCTCGCCGCCTGGGTCACGCACGTGGCCAATCGCCCGGTACAGATCGGCGGCGTCAACCTCGGCTGGCGCGGCATCGAGCCGCGCCTGGATCTGTCCGACATCACGCTCTACAGCGAGGACGGTGACGAAAGCCTGACGGTGACCCGCCTCAGCCTCGGCTTCTCGGTGGTGCGCCTGCTGACCGGCGACATGTTGCCGGAGCGGCTGGAAATGTCCGGCCTGACGCTGTCGATCAACGAGGACCGCAACGGGCAGTGGACCTTTGCCGGTTTCGAGCCGGGGCAGAACGGTGTCTCGGATGACACGCGCGAAGCCTGGGCCAAGCAGATGGCCCGCTTCGGGCATGTCGTCGTGCAGAACTGCACGTTGATCTTCACCGGCCCGCGCTTCGGCATCGACGGCAAGCGCGTACGCCTGGTGCGTGCCGATCTCGCGCAGCGCAGTGACGGCTTCGGCTTCGACGGGCGTCTGCAACTGCCGGTGACGCACGGTGATCTGGTCGAGCTGTCGGCCGACGTGCAGGGGCCCATCGCCTTTCCGGAACGCTGGAACGGCGACTTCAATCTAGATTTCGAGCGGCTGCGGCCGCAGGGCTGGCTGGCGCCCTATCTGCAGCCTGGCGTGCAGATCGGCGCCGAGAACCTGAACGGCTCGATCGAAGGCGAGTTGCAGAGCGGACGCGTGACGCGCGCCGACGTCGAGATCGATTCCGACGGTTTGATCGTCGCCCGCAACGGTCAGTCGAGCGGGGCCAAGTCGATGCGCCTGCGCGCCGGTCTGACGCGCGATGCCAGCGGCTGGTTTGCGGCGCTCGAGGATTTCCGCTTCGACGATCAGTTGCTGGCGCGCGGCAGCCTGCGTTGGACCCGCGATTCCAACGGACATGAGATCGACATCAATGCCGACGAACTGCATGTCGACCGGCTGATGCCGTGGCTGGCGGTCTGGCGCGACGCCCCGGCCGTCGCCGCGCAGGCGCCGCGCTTGTCCGGCACCTTGCGCAACATCGTGCTGCGACTGCGCACCGATACGCAGGGGCAGACGCGCTATTCGGCGACCGCACGGCTCGACGACATGGGCCTCGCGCCGGCGGATGGTGTTGGGGTCGCACACGTATCCGGTGAAGCCTCGGCCAATGAAGGCGGTGGTCAGCTGCGCCTCTCACATGCGCCGATCGAGCTGCTGGCGCCGAAGGCGATCGCGGTGCCGATCACGTTCGACAGCGTCGACACGCAATTACAGTGGACGCGTACGGTCGACGGCTGGAACATCGGCACGCCGTCTTTCGAGGCGCAGTTGCCGGGTGTCGACGCCAAGGGCCACTTCCAGTTGGCGCTGCCGGGTGACCATGACGCGCCGGTCCTCGATCTGGGCGCCAGCTTCTCGGTTGCCGATCTCGACAAGCTCAAGCCGTACATGCCGCTGCAATGGTCCGAGCACACGCGCGACTGGTTGCAGCAGGGCATCGCCGGCGGTCACGTCTCGAATGGCCAGCTGACGATCCGCGGGCCGATGAGCGATTTTCCGTTTCAGAAGCACCCGGACGGTGTGTTCAAGATCGACGCCGATGTCGGCGACGCCAATATCGAGATCGGCGACGGCTGGCCGACCATCGAGAACGTCGCGGCACACCTGAGCGTGGCGGGCGCCGGCCTGGAAGTCGACGCCAGTGCCGCGACGATCGCCGGCAATGCCGTCGATCACGTCGTGGCGCGCATCGCCGACTTCGGCGCTGCCGAACTGACCGTCGACGGCAGTACACACGGCGAGATCGGCCGCTACTACGACTTCTTGCGCAACTCGCCGCTGCACGAGCGCCTGGCCGGCCTGCTCGATCAGACACACGCCGCCGGCGCGGCAACGGTCGACGCCAGGCTCGACCTGCCGCTGCATGACATCAAGACCACCAGTGTCGACGGCGACATCGCGCTCGACAACGTGCAGATGTTCTACAGCAAGCTCGACCAGCCGGTCAGCGGCATCACCGGCACCGTGCACTTCAACAATATCGGGGCTACGGCCAACGAACTGCATGCGCGCTTTGAGGATCTGCCGCTGACCGCGCGCATCGTGCCGCGCGATGGCACGCACGGTGTGGTGCAGGCCGATTTTCCGTTCACGCCAAACGCCGGCGGCCGGGGCGCCAGCCAGTTCCTGCCGTCGTTCATTCGCGAGGCTCTGGACGGTACGAGCCAATGGCATGCCGAGCTGCCGATCGAAGAGCACGGCGGCACGGCGCTGACGCTGCGCAGCGACCTGCGTGGCACCGCAGTCACGTTGCCGGAGCCGGTGGCCAAGGATGCCGACGTCGCCATGCCGTTGAGCGTACGGATCGGCGGCGATGCCGATGCGCCGCTGCGGATCGGGGCCGCGTACGGCGGCATGCTCTACGCCGATGCCGCGCTGGGGCCGCCGGACGGTCAACAGCAAGGGCTGCAGCTGCAGGGTCTGCAGGTGCGCTTCGGCAGTGCGAGCCCGCCGGCCGGCAAAGGGCGATTCGTCGTCGACGGTCACGCCGGCACCGTCGACGCGGCCGCGTGGATCGCCTTGTTCGCGGGCGACGGGCAGGCGAAAACGGCGCCACCCACGGCGCCGGTGGCGGCCATGCCGTCGCCGACCGCGCCGGATGCGCCCGCCACGACCGCCCCTGCGGCGGTCTCCGCTGCCGATCCGGGCGTGCACCTGGACCTGATCGATCTCGACGTCGATCATCTGCGCTGGCAGAACCAGTTGACCGAAGCCACGCATCTGCGCTGGCAGCCGCAGGGCAATGGCTGGATGACGTCGCTCGACGGCGTTGGCGCGCAAGGCACGATCCAGTGGGTGGGGCCGGCGCCGGGGCGCATCGTCGCGCGGCTTTCGCATGTTGCGCTCAAGCCGCAGCATCGACCCGATGACGAGCCCATTGATGACAGCGACGCGGCAGCGGTGGCGGCCGCCGCGGCTCAGGCCAGTGACAATGGCGGCCCGCCGGCACAGCCCTCGCACTGGCCGTCGCTCGATCTGCTGTGCGATGCACTGACCGGCAACGGCGCCGACTTCGGTCAGGTCGAGATTCGCAGCTCGCGCATCGCGCAGGGGCAGCGTCTTGATCGGCTGAAGATTTCCGGTGGCGTGCTCGATCTCGACGCGAGCGGGCAATGGCGGCGCGCCGACGGCAAGTCGTCGGCTGCGTTGCAGGCGATGATCGAGAGCAAGGATTTCGACGCAGTACTCGGGGCGCTCGACTACGAGCAGAACTTCCGTGCCAAGGAAACCAAGGTCAAGGCCGATCTGAAGTGGGCGCCGTCGACGACTGGATTGGTCTGGCAGGTTGCGCAGGGGCGCGTCGACCTCAGTGCCGACAACGGTCAGCTCAAGGCCGTCAAGCCGGGCGCCGGCCGTGTGCTCGGTCTGCTGAATTTCTATGCCTTGCCGCGCCGTCTGCTGCTCAATTTCAGTGATGTCGTCGACGAGGGCCTTGGCTTCGACACCATCGGCGGCCACTTCGATCTGGGGAACGGCGCGGCCGTGACCGACGACCTGACGATCAAGGGGCCGTCGGTGAAGATCGACATGCGCGGCCGCATCGGACTGGTCGCGCGCGATTACGATCAGCGCGTCACCGTCTACCCGGCGGGCATCTCGTCCGGGGTCACGCTTGGCGCCGCGTTGCTCGGCGGTCCCGCGGTCGGTGCGCTGGTTCTGGTTGCGCAGGAAGTGCTCGACAAGCCGCTCGATCAGGTCACGCAGCTGACCTATCACGTCTCCGGCAGCTGGTATAACCCGAAGGTCGAGAAGATCGACTCGCATTCGTTGCCGAAGCCGGACAAGGCCGAACCGACGACCCCGGCCCCGGCCAAGGTCGAAAGCAAGACCCAGAGCAAGGCGGCCGCTAAAACCCCGGCAGTCGCGCCGTCGAAGGCGCCGGCTGCCGCGGCAGCGAAACCGGTCGCCGCGACGCCGGCGCCTGGCAAGCCGGCAGCGGCCGCAAACCAGGACAAGGCGAAGGCCGCACCGCCGACCGTGACGCAGGAGACGAACCCATGAACATGAGTCTGGCGGCGATCCAGATGACCAGCGTCGACGATGTCGGCGCCAACCTCGACATGGCCGCGGCGCTGCTGCGCGATGCCACGGCGCAGGGGGCGCGGTTCGCCGTGCTGCCCGAGAACTTCGCGTTCATGGGGCGACGCGACCGCGACAAGCTGGCGATCGCCGAGGTCGACGGACATGGTCCGATTCAGGACCGGCTGGCGGCGCTGGCGCGCGAGCTGGATCTGTGGATCATCGCTGGCACCGTGCCGATTCGCGTCGACGGTGAGGAACGCGTCTGGGCGGCCTGCTGTGTCTACGACAGCGACGGCGTGCGCGTCGCGCGCTACGACAAGATTCATCTCTACGACATCGACGTGCCGAACGGCGGCGGCGAGCGCTACCGCGAGTCGGCCAGCATCGCGCCGGGCGCGCTGCAGCCGGTGGTCGTCGATACGCCGGTCGGTCGCGTCGGCCTGTCGGTCTGCTACGACGTGCGCTTCCCGGAGCTGTATCGCGCGCTGGTCGCCGACGGCGCCGAGATTCTGATCGTCCCGGCGGCGTTCACCGTCAAGACCGGTGAGGCGCACTGGGATCTGCTGCTGCGCGCGCGCGCCGTCGAAAACCTCTGCTACGTGATCGCGCCGGGGCAATGCGGCGTGCACCCGAGCGGCCGTGGCACCTACGGTCACAGTGCCATCGTCGAACCCTGGGGCCGCATCGTCAGCCAAGCCGGCACCGAACCCGGTGTCGTGCTCGCCGACCGCGACGCGTCGCACCAGGCGGAATTGCGCCAAGGTTTTCCGGCGCTTGCGCACCGTCGCTTGCAAACGGCGTATCCGCCGTCAATATGAAGTCATGACTGAAGCCACTGAACTTGCCCGCCAGACCTTTCTCGAACCGGCCGAGCTGGATGAGAACCGCATCGCCGATGTGCTGGCGCGCTTGATGAAACCGGGCGTCGACAGCGCCGATCTGTATTTCCAGCACGCGGTGACCGAGACCTGGTCGCTCGAAGACAGCCTGATCAAGTCCGGTGCGCACCACGTCGAACACGGCGTCGGCGTGCGTGCGGTGGCCGGCGATAAGCAGGGCTTGGCGTATTCCGACGATCTGCATCTGGCCGCGCTCGGCGATGCCGCGCAGACCGCCGGGGCGATCGTCCGTCAGGGCCAGCTCGGCGCCGTGCAGGCCTTCGCGCCGCGCACGGTCAAGCCGTTGTATGCGCCGGTCGATCCGCTGCAGAGCTGGCCGACCGACAAGAAACTTGAATTGCTGCGCCGTGCAGACGCCGCCGCACGCGCCGTCGATTCGCGGGTGATCCAGGTCAACGCGTCGCTGGCCGGCAGTTTCGAGACCGTACTGGTCGCCGGCAGCGACGGTACCTGGAGCGCCGACGTGCGGCCGCTGGTGCGCATGGACGTCTCGGTCATCATCGAACATCAAGGCCGCCGCGAGATGGCGCACGCCGGCGGCGGCGGTCGTGCGCGCTATGCCGAGGTTTTCGACGGCGACATGCCGGAACGCTATGCGCGCGAAGCCGTGCGTCTGGCGCAGGTGCTGCTCGACGCGGTGCCGGCACCGGCCGGCCAGTTGCCGGTGGTGCTCGGACCCGGCTGGCCGGGCGTGCTGCTGCATGAAGCCGTCGGCCACGGCCTGGAAGGCGATTTCAACCGCAAGGGTTCGTCGGCGTTCTCCGGCCGCGTCGGGCAGAAGGTCATCTCCGAGTTGTGCACCATCGTCGACGACGGCACGCTGCTCAATCGTCGCGGCTCGCTGTCGGTGGACGACGAAGGCACGCCGACGCAGTGCACGACGCTGATCGAAAACGGCGTGTTGAAGAACTACATGCAGGACAAGCTCAACGCCGGGCTGATGGGCATGGCGCCGACCGGCAACGGTCGCCGCGAGTCGTACGCGCAGCTGCCGATGCCGCGCATGACCAATACCTACATGCTGGCTGGCAAGAGCGAACCGGGTGACATCATCGCGTCGGTCGAGAAAGGGCTCTACGCCGTCAACTTCGGCGGCGGTCAGGTCGACATCACGTCCGGCAACTTCGTGTTCTCGGCATCCGAGGCCTATCTGATCGAGAACGGCCGCATCACGCGGCCGGTCAAGGGCGCGACGCTGATCGGCAACGGCCCGGAAGCGCTGTCGCGCGTGTCGATGGTCGGTAACGACCTGAAGCTCGACGAGGGTGTCGGCACCTGCGGCAAGGAAGGCCAGAGCGTGCCGGTCGGCGTCGGTCAGCCGACGCTCAAGGTCGATGCGTTGACGATCGGCGGCACGCAGGCCTGAGGCCCGAGTTCGGCGGTTTTCGCCGTCCGCTCGCTTCACCCGCCGTTCACCGGCGTCGGCCGAAGGTGGCCATCGAGCCTGCAACGGAGACGACCATGATCTGGTTGCGTTTCGAAAGCCATCTCGACGCCGAGCCGCCGACCATCTGGCTGCACGCGACGCGCATGCAGGGTGTCAATGACGAGCTGTCGCCGATGGTGCGCATGAGCGTGCCGAAAGCCTTTGCCTGTCTGACGCTGCGCGATGCGCCGTCGGGAGCGCTGCTGTTCAACAGCTGGTTGTTGTTGCTCGGGCTGATTCCGTTCGATCGTCACGCGCTACGCATCGAAAAGCAGTGGGATTACGGCTTTCAGGAAGATTCGAGCTCGTGGCTGCAGCGGCGCTGGCGGCACAAGCGCCACGTCGAGCTGATGTCGCGCGGCTCGCGGCTCGTCGATGAGCTGGAGATCGAGCCGCGGTTCCTGCCGGAGCGCCTGATCCGCCTGTTCGTGCGCCTGCTGTTTCTGCAGCGGCACCGCTGGTTGCGCGCCCATTTCGGCATCATCGAGGCGCGGCCGATCGAGGGCGAGGCGGCGTCTCGTTGAGCGCCGGGATTGACGTCTGCGCGGGGCAGCTTAAAGTCCGCCCCATGCAGACCCCAAGCCGCCCGGCGTCCGACGCTGACATGCCCGCCCGTTCCATCCGTATCCCGTCTGTCCCGCCAACGCCGACGGAGCGGCACTGATGGCGCAGCGCGGCGAAGGGCGCTTGCGCGTGATCGGCGGACAGTGGCGCTCACGCGTCATCGAGTTCGACGCCGCGCACGGTGTGCGGCCGACGCCGGACCGCGTGCGGCAGACGGTGTTCGATTGGCTGACACCGGTGATCGACGGCGCGCGCTGCCTGGATCTGTTCGCCGGCAGTGGTGCGCTCGGCGTCGAGGCGCTGTCGCGGGGTGCCGCCCACTGCGTGTTCGTCGAAGAGGGACGCCGTCAGGCGGCCGCCATCCGCGCCGCGCTGGCTGTGCTCAAGGCGCAGCATGCCGAAGTGTCGGAGATCGATGCCGCGTTCTATCTGACGCAAACCCCGCATCGCTTCGATGTGGTATTTCTCGACCCGCCGTACGGCAAGGGGTTGCTCGAGCGCGTCCTGCCGGACCTGGCCGCTGTCCTCGCGCCGCGCGCCTGGGTCTATCTGGAATGGCCGCCGGGGGCGATGCCGGCGCTGCCGGTGGGCTTCGAGCTGTTCAGAGAGAAAAAAGCCGGTCAGGTATGCTTTGGCCTGGCCCGCTATCAACAGCCGGCCTGAATCCGTGTCCACGCAAACAGGGAACGACATGCCGGTCATCGCGGCCTATAGCGGAACCTTCGATCCGATTACGCTCGGTCATTACGACATCATCAAGCGCGCGTCGCGGATGTTTCCGAAGCTGATCGTCGCGGTCGGACACAACCTCGCGAAGAACCCGAAATTCACGCTCGAAGAGCGCGTCGAGCTGATCCAGAGTGTCGTCAAGCACCTGAAGAATGTCGAAGTGATCGGCTTCTCCGGGCTGGTCGTCGACTTCGCGCATGAGCACAAGGTCACGGTGCTGGTGCGTGGCGTGCGCACCACCGGCGACTTCGACTACGAGAAGCAGATGGCGGTGATGAACCGCGATCTGTATCCGGATCTCGATACGGTGATCATGAACCCGTCGCCGGAATACGCGCACCTGTCGTCGTCGTTGGTACGCGAGCTGACCGGACTCGGCGCGCCGGTGGCCAAGCTGGTGCCCAAGGAAGTGGTGCCGGTGCTGCTCGAACGTTTCGGCCGCAAGAAGCCTCGCAAGCGCTGAAATTCAGCCGCCGCGCGTGGCCGCGCGCTAAAATAGCGGTCTTATGGCCCTCAAGATCACGCAAGACTGCATCAACTGCGACGTCTGTGAGCCGGTCTGCCCGAACGAGGCGATCTATCAGGGGATCGAGATCTACGAGATCGATCCCGACCGATGCACCGAGTGCGTCGGCCACTTCGATAAGCCGCAATGTCAGACCGTCTGCCCGGTCGCCTGCATTCCGCTCGATCCCGAGCGCGAGGAAACACAGGACGAATTGCGCGCCAAATACCAGCGGCTGACCGGCCACACGCCTTGAACGTCGCGGCGCTCGCTCGGGTTCTGGCATCCGGCCTGTCATTGGCCGTCGCCGTGGTAGGTGCCGAACCGGTGTCGTTGCCGGCCCCGGCTTGTGCGACCTCCGATGCGCGTGCCACGCAGGTCTGTCTCGATACGCTCGAATCCGGTGGTAACGCCTTCGACGCGGCCGTCGCCGCGGCGGCGATGCTGGCCGTCGTCGACCCGCAGGCCGCGGGTCTGGGCGGCGGCAGCTTCTGGCTGCTGCATCGCGCGCGCGACGACCGTGATGTCTTCATCGACGGGCGCGAGCAGGCGCCAGCGGTCATTGATGCGACGTCGCCGCCCCGCTTTGCCGGCGCTATTCCCGGCACGCCGGCGGCGCTGGCGCGGGTCGCGTCGGTTTACACCAGCCGGCCGTTGACGCGCTTGCTGCAGCCGGCGATTCAAACCGCGCGCACCGGCAGTCCCGTCAGTCCGGCACTGGCGGCGGCGTTGACCGCAACACCGCCCTCGTCCTGGGCGGCGCGCAAGCTGTTGCAGCCCGGCGGCCGTTCGCTGACTGCCGGGCAGGGGTTAACGCAGGCTGATCTGGCCATGACCCTCGAAGCATTGGCGCGCGACGGGCGCCGCGGCTTCTACGAAGGCGCAGTGGCGGATCACCTGCTCAAGGCGGTGAGCGTGGCCGGCGGCCAGTGGCGCGATGCCGATCTGCGCCTGTACCGCGCCGCCGAGCGCGAAGTGGTGGATGTCGATTACCGCGGCTACCGGCTGACCCTGCCGGCGCTGCCATCGACCGGCGGGGTCAGCGTCGGCCTCTTGTTCGGCCAGCTCGAAGTCGGCGATTGGCTCGACGACGGCTCGTCGCGCGCGGCGACGCAATGGCAGGCGGCGTGGCGCCGCGCCCGCGCCGAGGCCGATGCGCTCGGCGATCCGGATGCGCGCCGGCCGCCGCTGGTCGATTTGCTGTCACGCGCCCATTTGCGTGCGCTGGCCGCCGGCGCCACGCCACCGGCGGCACCGATGCTGCGGCACGACCTGTCGGGCGCGAGCGTCGTCGTGCTCGACCGTGCCGGCAATCAGGTCGCAGCGACGTTCACGCTCGGGCACGCCTTCGGCAGCGGTTTTCTGGTGCCTGCGACCGGCGTCTTCATCAATGACGCGCTCGCTGATTTTGCGCCGGCGACCGCCAGCGGCACCGCCAATCGCTTGGCCGCGCAACGCCGGCCGCTGTCGCCGATGACGCCGTTGTTCGCGGCCGGCCCGCGCGGTCTGCTGGTGACCGGCGTTGCCGGCGGTGCGATGCCGGGCGCCGACGCGGCGCAGCTTGTCGACGACTGGTTGAACGGGCGGGCGACATCGCCGGCCGCAGCGCTGATCGACTGGAACCCGGCCACGCGCAGCGTGCGCGCGCAGGACGCCGCCGCGCGCTGATCGCCTTCGCCGTGCGGCGGTTCAGGCTGCGATGCGCATGGTGCGCGCCCGGCGCTTCGGCGTGGCAAGGATGCGCCGCAGGCGCTCGCGATTGATCGCCACCGGCCGCCGCCGCAGCTCGTCGAGGCGGCCGCTCTGCACCAGCGCCTCGATCCGGTTCAAGTGCACGTCGATGGCGGCGCGGTAGGGGTTGCTGCCGCCGAAGTGCACATCGAGATAGCGGTGCACGCCGCGAAAATGGCCGTCGAGACGCTCGGCCCAGAGCTGGCGATTGAACGTTGCGGTGCGATTCAGCAAATCCTCGGCCGACGCGTAGATCGGCGTCGGCGCGCCGCTGCGCGGCTGGCCCGCCAGTCCGCACAGTGCGAACTCGCGGTAGAGGAAGTCCCGGCATTTTTCCAGGTAGCAGCGGTCCGCGGTCTGCGCCAGCACGTCGGCGGTGCCGAGCAGAAAGCCGAGCGTGCGATCGCGTTCGTTACGCACGCGAATCTGCTCGAGGGCGATTTCGTAGCCGGTGAAATGCACGAGCTGGCGCGCGCACGAGATGTCGGCACGCAGGCCGACGCGCGGCAGATAGTCGCGCAGGAACTCGCCGCTGCGGCGCACATGGGTCAGCGTGAATTCGGCGCCGTTACCGGCGCGATCGCCGCGACGGCGGATATAGCCGGCGTCGTGGAACAGCGCCATGACGATGCCGAGCAGTGCGCGGCGCGGGCCGAGGCGTTGGCCGGCCGGCACGCTGCGCTCGTGACCGTCGAGCAGGCGCGCCATCGCCAGCGCGCAATCGAGGCTGTGCTGAGCGTCGTGATACCAGGTGTCGCAGCCCTGATAGCCTGGCAACTGGCCGGCATAAAGACGAGCAAAGGTCGAGAACGCGTGGCGCAGGGGCTTCAGGTCCAGGGCGGGCCAGCGGGCGTGCAGCAAGGTGCAGACCGCATCGCGCACCTCGTGGGGATGCGAGATGCGCACGCGTCCGGTGACGTCGTAGTGGTTGCGGCGGCCGTCACGCTCCGCCGGGGTTCTTGGGTTGCGCATGGGCACCGATGGTAGTCGGCGTCCGTCCGGCAAACCGCGCACTGGTTCTCATCGGCACCGCGGTTTTGCGAACAACAGCCCCGTTTTTGTGACGCAGTTCAGGTATCGGCGAGTTCGACGACCAGTGGCGCGTGATCGGACGGTCGTTCGAGCTTGCGCGGTGCCAGGTCGACGGCGGCGCTACGCGCGGCGGCGGCCAGCGGTGTCGACAGCAGCCAGTGGTCGATGCGCAGACCCAGATTGCGGCGGAACGCCGCCTGCCGATAGTCCCACCAGGTGAAGGCGTTGGCGGCTTGCGGGAACAGGCGGAAGGCGTCGAGCAGGCCCAGCGACATCAGCTTCTGCAGTGCTTCACGCTCCGGTTCGGAACACAGCACGCCGCCTTCCCAGACTTGCGGGTCGTGCGTGTCTTCGGGTGCCGGTGCGATGTTGTAGTCGCCACCGACCGCGAGCAGCGGGTGCTGTTCCAGCTCGCCGGCCAGATAGTCGTAGAGGGCGTCGAGGAAGCGCAGCTTGTACGCGTATTTCTCGCTGCCGACCGACTGGCCGTTGACGACGTAAACGCTGACGAAGCGGATGCCGCCGATGGTCGCGGCAATCACCCGCTTCTGTTCGTCGACGAATCCGTCCATGTCGCGTACGACGTCGGCGATCTCATGACGTGCCAGCAGCGCGACGCCGTTATAGGTCTTCTGCCCGTTGGTCACCGCGCGGTAGCCCAGCTCGGCGAGCGCGTCGTGCGGGAACGCGTCGTCGATCATTTTCAGCTCCTGCAGAGCGACGACATCGACCTGTGTCTCGCGCAGCCAGTCGAGCAGGTGCGGCAGGCGGACTTTCAGCGAATTGACGTTCCAGGTGGCGATGCGCATGGCGGCAGGGCGTTTTTCGGGCGTCCGCGATTCTAATTCCGAAACGCTTGCGGTGCTGGCACCGTTAAGAAGTGTAAAGCCCGGAAAAGAGAAACAAATTCGTCAATCACGCCGCCTAGGATCGCGGCTCTTACGAGAGGCCGTCGGCGCCGTGCCGACGCGCTCGCGCATCCACGCAGGGGAGTAGATCGATGTTCAAACAGCCGTCACAGCTTTTCCGCAAGTCGTCCCGGGCCATTGCCGAAGCGGCAATGGTGGCCGCCATTGCCGCTCTGGCGGCGTGCGGCGGTGATGGTCATGGCAACAACAACGACGGCGGCGGGTCCGGCGACGGCGGTGGTACCACGCCGACCACCAAGACGCTGTCCGGTGTCGTTTCGTCGAGCGGCTATGTGCCGGGCAGCACGAGCGGCGACCCGACGATCAAGCCGGGCTACTACGCCGGTGCCACGGTATTCCTCGACAGCAATGCCAACGGCAAGCTCGATGACGGCGAGACCTCCGCGACCACCGACAGTGCCGGCACGTTCGCACTGACGGTGGATTCGGACGCCAGCGGCCCGCTGGTCGCCGACATCACGACGTCATCGACGAACACCGCGCTGTCCGCAGCGGTGCCCGCGCATTTGATCCTGCGCGCTTCGGCGGCGCAGATCGCCGATCAGGGCGAAGACGCGATCGTCATCAGCCCGATGTCGAGCGAAGTGCAGCGCCTGGTCGAGGCCGACAGCAGTGACTACGCCACCGAGAAGGCCGCACTGGCGACGCGCCTGAGCGCACCGTTCAACACCGCCAATGCGCTGACGATCAGCGGTGCCGACGCGCTGGCCGACGTCAATACGCTGTCGGGAGACGAGCAGTCGGCGCTGCTGTTCGAAGACAACGCACTGACCAACCGCTACGTCTACGCGACGGCCAAGTTCGATCGCGGCGACCTGTATCCGGACAACCTGGCCGTCAAGGGGGGCGATCCGCGTCTGGTCGATCTGTCCGGCGTCAGCACCGCGACGGCGGTAACGCCGCAGGAGACGCAGGCGGCCATCACCTTCGCCGAAGCCCAGCAGGCGGCGTTCAACATCGAAGGCATTCCGCGTTACGACAACATCTTCGTGATCATCATGGAGAACAAGAGCACGGACGCCATTGTCGGCAACGCGCGTGCACCGAACATCAACAAGATTCTCGACACCTACGACCAGTTCTCGACGTACTACTCGACCGGCAAGCCGTCCGAGCCGAACTACATCGCGGTCGGCGGCGGTGACGACTTCGGCATCACCGACGACAACTGGTGGGGCTGCGCGGCGACCGGCGACAACGCACCGACGGACGTGGCATTCGCCGGCGGCACGGCGTCCGATGGTCAGCCACTGCCGGCGATGCCGGCGATGCCGACCGCGACCGGTGCATTGAGCGGCTATTCGAGCACCTGCAGCGGCACCAATCACAATATTTCGGCGGCCAATCTGTTCACGCAGATCTCGTCGGCCGGCCTGACCTGGCGCGTTTACAACGAATCGATGAACCCGGGTCAGGACCCGCGCACCGACAGCGTCGCCGACTCGGCGGTCGTCGACACCTACAACGAAGGTGGCGTGACCGGCACGGCCGATTACGCGGTGCCGGGTGGTTTGTACAAGACCAAGCACCATCCGGGCATGGGCTATCAGCTCGCACGCAATCTGCCGGAGTTCTACGCCGACAACCGCACGGTGATCGGCACGCAGTACACGCCGGAAGACTGGGCCAAGAGCACCGCCTACACGATTCCGCAAGGCTACGATTACGACCAGCTCGGCACCGATTTGGCGACCGGCGACGTCGGTCAGCTCAACTTCGTCATTCCCGACCAGTGCGATGACATGCACGGCACGGGTAGCGACACGAGCTGCGCAGGCGACAACAGCGGCCAGAGCCCGATCATCAATCGCGGCGACTATTACGTCGGCATGATCGTCGACAAGATCCAGGCGTCGGCGTTGTGGAAGAACCCCAACCGCCACGAAGCCATCGTGATCATGTACGACGAAGGCGAAGGTTCGGCGACGTCGTGTTGCGGCTGGAATGCTGGTGGCAAGAACAGCGGCACCGAGCCGCTGGTGCAGAACGCAGACGGCAGCTGGTCACAGGCGAGCGCGGTGACCAACTACGGCAACGGCAACATCGGCCACGGCAACTCGATCTTCGCCGTCATCACCAACGGCCAGGACGTTGGTTCGGCGCCGAAGGGCGTTGCGGATACCGACACCTACAGCCACTTCTCGTTCACCCGCACGCTCGAGGACATGTTCCAGCTGTCTGATCCGGTGCAGCCGGAGACTTACGTGAACCGTGCCAAGTACACGGAGTACTTCATCGCGCAGAACATCACGAATCTGCCGGAATTCGCGGGCAGCGCGGATACGCACTTCGATGCGGTGCGTCCGATGAATCACGCCTACGTGATTCCGGATGGTTATGAGCAGAAGCTCAATCCTGCCGACATTCAAGGCGTGCAGAACCCGGATACCGGTGCGACCGACGGCGCGATCACGCCGCAAACGGGGCCTGACGCGAATCAGGACAACATCTGGGCAACCCAGTAAGCCGTGCCGTAGCGGCGGCGCCCTCCGCGGAGGGCGCCGCCGCCTTTTCGTTCGGGGACGGTCATGTGCCTCGTGCGCGCCGAGCGCGATCTATACGCCGGCGGAATGGGAATTTTGAGATGAACAAGTGCGTGGCAGCGTTGCTGCTCATACTGGCGCTGTCCGCCTGCGGCAATGGCAATCACGGTGCCGCGAGTGGGGCATCATCATCGCCGTCGACTGGCAGCGACGATGACAGCTCGTCACTGAGTGCGATGGCGCAGATTGGCAAGAAAGCGTTCTTTGATACGACGCTGTCGGGCTTCAAAGACATGTCCTGTGCCGACTGCCATTCACCGGAATACGCCTATGGGCCGCCGAACAGTCTCGCCGTGCAGCTCGGCTCTGACGGCGAGTCCTACGGCACGCGCGCGGTGCCGTCGCTGCGCTACAAAGACATGACGCCGGCCTACTCCGACGAGGCCGAGAATCCCGACGGCGTGACACTGAGTTCGCCTGGCGGCGGCTTTATGGATGATGGCCGCGCCGACTCGCTCGCTGATCAGATCACCTTTCCGCTGCTCAATCCGGTCGAGATGGACAATCCCTCGAAAGCCGCCGTCGTCGAGGCGTTGAAGATCGGTGCGTATGCCGCGCAATTCGAGCAGGTATTCGGTGCGAATGTGTTCGACGACACCGATGCCGCGTTTGCCGATCTGGGTCAGGCGCTGCAGGCTTTTCAGCGTGAAGACATCAGCTTCCACCCTTACAGCAGCAAATACGATCTCTACATCGAGAACAAAATTGGCGGCGGCTTGACCCCAGCCGAGAAGCGCGGGCTGGAAGTTTTCAACACCGCCGACATCGGCAACTGTGTGGCCTGCCACTACGGTGGCGCCAGCTTTGATGGGAACACGGGTCTGATGACGGACTTCACCTATCAGGCGATCGGCGCGCCGCGTAACCCGGACATTCCGAACAACGACGATCCGGCCTATTACGACATGGGCCTGTGCGGGCCATACCGCACCGACCACACGCCAGCGCAACTCGGTACGCCGGATGCGTATTGCGGACAGTTCAAGGTGCCGACGCTGCGCAACGTGGCGACACGCACGGTGTTCTTCCACAACGGCGTTTTTCACACACTCGATCAGGTCGTGCACTTCTACAACACGCGCGATACCAATCCCGAATACTGGTATCCGAGCAGCGGCGGCACGGGCACGCCGGTCGACAACCCGGACTATGCGTTGCAGCCGACCTTTGTCCCCGGCGCGACGGTCGACAAGTTCGACGACCTGCCGGCCGACGAGCAGGGCAGCATCGACGAAGAGGTGCCGCTCGGCACCGGTGTCGGTGGCGACAACACACTCGGCGGCGGCACCGAGCCGCGCGCGGTGCATTCGACGCCGTCGATGACCGAGCAGGACATCACCGATCTGATCTGCTTCCTGGACACGTTGACGGACGGGTATCAGCCGCCGGAAACCGCGCCGACCCATGGCGCCTGCGTGAATTGACCTGCATGTCGGTACCAAGAGGCCTTGCCCTGCTGTTGCTGACGTTGGTGATCGGCGCTTGCCAGGATCCACGTGCTCGGTTGCCGAATCGCGCGAACTTCGAGGCGGCGGTTGCGGATTACCTGGCGCAGCGCGGGCACCTGTGCTTGGGCCTGTACGAGTGGCCGATCACGGTCGGCGACGCCGATCGTGCGCACCCGCCGGGCGAGATGCGGCGCATGGTGGCCCTCGAATCGTTGGGGCTGGTCAGCGGGCAGGACGTCCCCCCACGCCGCGCCGGCGGCGCTGCCGCAGGACCGATAACCGCGCGCGAGTATCGGCTGACGGCACTGGGCCGGCGCTACTACCTGCACGCGCCCGAAGTGGTGTCGACGGCCTTTCGACACGTCACGCACGAAGCGGATCTGTGTGCAGCGACGCTGTCGCTCGACCGCCTGATCGGTTGGGAGCGGCCGATGCGGCTCCACGGCCGTACGGTGACGTCGGTGCTGTTCACGTACCGCGCCATGCCCGCGCCGTGGATGCAGACCGATACGGCGACACGGGCGTTTCCGACAGTGACGCGTGCACTGCGCAATGCCGGTCGCCTGCAGGTCCGTATCGGTATGCACCTGACGCCGTCCGGCTGGGTCGCCGACGAGCTGTCGGCGAGCTGAGGCCGCGTACGACTTTCGAAAACCTTGATGAGTGAGAAGCGATGAAGACGATGTTCCGCCTGGCGGTTCCGGTGACGTTGTTGCTGACGGCAGCGCTGCAGGCTTGTAGCGCGCCTTACGATCCGCGCGCTGCGACGCATGAGAACTTCGAGTTCGCGCTGCAAGACTTTCTGGCGCATCGCGGTCAGCTGTGTCTGGGCATGTTCGACTGGCCGTCCGATCTGACGCCGTCCGAGGCCGCCGCGCATTCGAGCCGGGCGGTGCAATATCCGGTATTCGAGAAGCTGGGCCTGGTGACGAGCACGGTGGTCGCCGTCGAGCGCAGTACCGACAACCCGCAGGGGGTCGTCAAACGCTATGCGTTGACGGCCAACGGTCGGCGCTACTACCAGGTACATCCGTACACGTCGCGCGCCGGTGTGCAGCACGCGCGTGATATTTGCGTCGCACAGATCACGCTCGACAAAGTCGTGCACTGGCAGCTCGACCCGCGTGACGCCGAGCATCCGACGGCGCTGGTCAGCTACACGTACCAGATTGATCCGGCCCCGTGGGTGCGTCACGCCGATGCACAACGCGTGTTGCCGATGGTGGCGCGCGTCATCGACGGTGCCGGCGGCCGACTGCAACTGCAGCAGCAATTCACACTCGGGGACAACGGCTGGGTGGCGCGCTCGGCACCGGTCTGAGCAATGGGCACACTCGTTCGTTTCGCGCCGGAGCTGGCCGGCTGGCTGAATCGGCAGCTCGAGCAGGGCATGGCGCCGCTTCGGTTGCGCGCAACCCTGCAGGCGCAGGGCATGCCGGTCCCGGCTGCACAGGCGATCGTCGATGCCTTCGTCGCCGCTCGGCAGGGACGACGTTCACCGCCGATCGATGTCGTCGAGATCGCCGACGACGCGCCGCCGGCCGACGACGCCCCGTATCTTCCGGCCGCGCGGCACCTCGTTGCCGACGAGCGCCGGGTCGATGTGCTGGCGCGACTGCAGTCGCCGACGCTGGCCTTGCTGTCCGGTGTGCTCGATGCAGAAGAATGTGCGGCACTGATCGCAATGGCGCGGCCGCGCCTGCTGCCGTCGACGATCGTCGATCCGAAAACCGGCCGTGACGTCGTCAGTGCCGAGCGCAGCAGCGACGGCATGTTTTTCCGGCCTGCCGAGAATCCGCTGATCGAGCGTATCGACCGACGCCTTGCGGCGCTGATGCAGCTGCCGATCGAAAACGGTGAGGGACTGCAGATTCTGCGTTACACCGCCGGCGCGGCCAGTGCCCCGCATTTCGACTTCCTCGATCTGGGCAGCGCCGCGAGCCGGGCGTCGATCGCACGCAGCGGCCAGCGCGTCAGCACGCTGGTCTGCTATCTGAACGACGTTCAGGCTGGCGGCGATACCGTATTCCCGGCGCTGGGCTGGTCGGTTGCGCCGCAGCGCGGCAATGCCGTGTATTTCGAATACTGCAGTCGTAGCGGCCGCGTCGATCCCCGCACGCTGCACGCTGGCGGCCGGGTGCTCGCCGGCGAGAAATGGGTGGCGACGAAATGGATGCGTCAGCGCCGCTTCGTCAGCGCCGACGGGGTTTCGATGCGCGCCCAGTGGCACGACCGCTGATCTGTCACATCACGGCGGCAGACTTGCCGTTTCATGTCATGGCCCACCGGGGCGCCATGACCTGGCATTTTCAGGGAACTGCCATGCCGTCCGTCCCCCCGCCGGCTACTCACCGGGTGCCGCCGTCCATTCTGATCGCCGACGACGACGAGGAGCTATGCCAGCTGCTTGCCGACCTGTTGCGCGACGAGGGTTTCGAAGTCGAGACCGTGCATGACGGTGACAGCGTGCTCGGACGGCTGGCGGCCGAGTGCAGTCCGGACCTGTTGATCCTCGACGTGACGATGCCTGGCACCGATGGCTTGCAGGCACTGCGTGAACTGCGGGCCTACCACCCGCTGCCGGTGATCATGCTGTCCGCGCATGGCGCGCTGGGCGACCGCGTTGTCGGCCTGGACGCCGGGGCCGACGACTATCTGGCCAAGCCTTGTCCGCCACGCGAGCTGCTGGCACGGATTCGCGCGCAGCTGCGTCGGCAGACGATGCAGCTGCCGGACGATCTGACGCTCGGCAGCTTGCAGCTCGACGTCACGGTGCACCGGGCCTGCGTCGATGGGTGCGATCTGCGCCTGACGGCGGCCGAGTTCCGTCTGCTACTGGCGTTGACGCGCCGGGCCGGCCGCGTCGTCGGCAAGGCCGAGCTGACGCGCGCCGCGCTGGGGCGCGAGATCGAGCGCTACGACCGGAGTCTCGACGTGCATGTCAGTCGCGTGCGCCGCAAGCTGCAGGACGCGTCGTTGCAGGCGCCACGCATCGAAGCCGTTCGTGGCAGCGGTTACCGCCTGGTCTCCCCGGCCGATTCCGAATCACCGATGACGGCACTGCCGATGTGTTCGACGGTGCCGGCCGACATGGTGCCAGCCGAGCCCGCTTGAAGCGCGGCCGCCACCACAGCGGCGGATATCGGCCTTACTCGCAGCCGCGTTCGCGCACGAAGTGCAGGTCTTCGAAATCGGAGCTGGCGTCGCCGTATGGGTCGAGCTTGGCCATCGTCAGCTGGATCGGATTGCCCTGGTGAAAGTCCAGCCAGGCGTCGGGGTCGACACTGCGATCGTCCCAGCGCACCAGGTCGCGGTCGCCATCATGAACGACGACACCGGCGAGGCGCGGCGACTTTTCCGAAGCGAAATGGACGAAGCCATCGCGTGCGCAGATCGACACCTGGCCGAGCCACGGATCGCGGTAGATGCCGAGCTGGCCGGCCATGGCCGCAGCGCTGACGGGCGGCATCGCCGCGCTGTCCGGCAGGTTCGGATCGTTACGGCGCGTCGGTGCGTTGGCGATAATGGTATCGAGCTTGTCGCCGTAGCCGGCAACGCCTTGCGTGTTCGACGGCTGGGTGAAGAACTTCTTCAAGGTTTCGCCAAGCACGGTGCGCGCCTGCCCACCGTTGCCGTTGATCAACAGCACAAAGCCGCTGCGGGCATCGGGTAGCAGCCACAGCTCGGCGTACATGCCGGACAGGGTGCCGGTGTGCCAGACCGCCCATTGGCCGTCGACGTCGTTCATGCGCCAGCCATAGCCATAGTCGCGCCGGGTGGTGCCGCTCCAGACGCGCGCCAGCGCCGGTACCGGAATCTTGATATGCGGCGATTGCAGCACCTTGCGCTGCTTGGCCGACAGCCAGTGCAACTGCGCGGGTGTCGGCGCCAGCCAGTTCTGCGCCCAGCGCAGCATGTCGTCGAGGCTGCAGCGGATGCCGCCGGCCGGATCGGCGGCAGAGGCCGGGATCACCGGACCGTCGGCGCGGATCACCTGATTGTGGCCGTCGATATAGCCGTGTGGCTCGGCGACGTTGCCGATCGCGTCGCGGTCCCAGCGACCGACCTGGCAGCGGTTCAGCCCCAGCGGCGCGAAGACCTCGCGATGCATCAGCGTTTCATAGGAGGCGCCGCCGGCCTTGGCGGCCAGTTCGCCGGCAACGACGTAGAGCAGGTTGTCGTAGTGGTATTCGGTGCGGAAGCGATAGGCCGGCGGGAAGTAGCGCAGCGCGTGAATGATGTCGGCGCGCGTGAAATCGTTGGGGTCCGGCCACAGCATCAGATCGCCGCTGCCGTAGCGCAGGCCGCTCGAATGCGTCAGCAGGTCGGCGACGCGCATCTGCTTCGTCACCTTCGGCTCGTACATCTTGAAGCCGGGCAGATACTTCGTGACCTTGTCGTCCCAGTCGAGCTTGCCTTCGTCGACCAGGCGCCCCAGCAGCGCCGTGGTCATCGCCTTGCTCAGTGAAGCGATCTTGAACAGCGTGTCGCCATCGATCTTCTCGCCACTGCCGACCACACGTTCGCCGAGCGTGCGCGTGTAGACGATCTGACCGTTGTCGATGACGCCGACCGCCATGCCCGGCAGGTGATAGCGCGCGGCCGCGGCGTCGACCTGCTGGTCGAGGTAGGCGATGCGCTCGGCGGGTAACGGCGTGCTGGCGGCGAATGTCAGCAACGGCAGCAGGGCGGTGGCGAGGGCAAGCAGGGTGGGGAAACGATGCATGCGCAATGGGACAGTTTGGGGGCGTGTGGGTTGGGGTGGCGCGAGCGTCGATTGTAGGGGCGTGGCGACCGAAGCGGCGGCCGAGGGCGTTGCGGTGGTGTGACGCCAGGCTGTCACATTGGACAGTGAAACTAGGATGACAGGCGCGCGAATCCCGAGCCGGGCCTATCGCTTTCAGGTGCCATGTCCATTCCGTCCCGATTCAAAACCCAGACCGTCGCGGCGTTGCGTCCGCCATTTCGCGTGCTGATCGCCGATGACGACGAGGAGCTCTGCGCGCTGCTGGCTGACTTTCTTCGCCTCGAGGGTTTCGCCGTCGATGCCGTGCACGACGGAGACGGCGTGCTGCGTCGTCTTGCCGCCCTCGACGCATGCCCGGACCTGTTGATTCTCGATATTGCGATGCCGGGCGGCGACGGGCTGCAGACCTTGCGCGAGCTGCGTCTGCATCACCAGTTGCCGGTGATCATCCTGTCGGCCCGCGGCGATGCGGAAGACCGCGCGACCGGCCTTGAATACGGCGCTGACGACTATCTCGGCAAGCCCTGCCTGCCGCGCGAGCTGCTGGCGCGCGTGCGCGCCATGCAGCGGCGACAACTGTCGGGCGGTCCCGAGAATCCCGTCCTCGGTGGGCTGCGCATTCATGCGGCGGCCTGCCGTGCCGATATCGACGGCCGCGATCTGCGCCTGACCGCCGCCGAATTCAAGTTGCTGCTGATTCTGGCGCGGCAGGCGGGGCGCGTGATCGGCAAGTCGGAGCTGATGCAGGCGTCGCTGGGCCGCGAAGCGGCGCGTTTCGACCGCACGATCGACGTGCACGTCAGTCGCTTGCGGCGCAAGTTGCTGCAGGCGTCGCCACTGGCGCCGGTGATCGAAGCCGTGCGCGGCGCCGGCTATTTGATGCACGTCCCGGATGGGGCCGCCGCTTGAACACGCTGTATCGTCGTCTGTTGCTGTGGTTCTGTTGCGTCAACGTCGCCACCTTGCTGGTCAGCGTGGCGCTGAGCAGCGTCATCACCTGGTACACCGAGAGCCGCGCCCCCGACTGGTTGCGCCTGGCGCGCGACGCCGACGCGCACTATCTGGCCGGTGGCGTGGACGCGCTGGGTGACTGGGCCGCCGACCGCGAGCGCGACATTCATGTCGAAGCGACGCTACTGGAAAACGGGCGCAGCTTGCTCGGAGGGCCGCTGCTGCCGGAAGTCGAGCGCGTCTTGCCGCGGTTGTTGCTGCAGCCGCACAGCGAATGGCAGCCCAGGCCCGGGCAACTGCTGGTCGCACAGCGTGTGGTGGGCGCCGATGGTGCGGTCCGCTGGTTCGTGGCGCTGCGTCGCCCGGCGCCGTTTCCGGTCCGGCGAATTTTGTTGCTGACCATACAGGTGACGCTGTCGCTGCTGGCGATCGGTCTGGTCGGCTGGTGGTTTGCACGCAGTATCTCGGCGCCGGCCGCGGCGCTGCAGGGCGCGGCGCAACGGATGGCTGAAGGCGAGCTGTCGGCGCGGGCCGGCGGCCGGTTCGACGACGCGCCGCAGGAGCTGCAGACGCTGGCCCGCGAGTTCGACCGCATGGCCGGTCGTGTCGAGGCGCTCGTCGATCAGCAGCGGCGTCTGCTGCGCGATGTTTCGCACGAGCTGCGCTCGCCGCTCGCGCGTCTGCAGTTGATTCTCGAATTCGCGAAGCGCCAGCGGCCGGCGCCGCTCGGCTCGTTCGAACGTGCCGAACGCGAGATCGCGCGTCTCGATCATCTCATCGACGAGTTGCTGACGCTGTCGCAGGTCGAGGCCGGTGTGCCGCAACCGCGGCGCGAGTCGGTGGACCTGGCGGCGCTGGCCGCGATGTCCGTGGCGCAGGCCGAACTGGATGCGCGGCGTGTCGGCAGTGTTCTGCGCCTCGATGCGGCGGTGCCGGCGCTGGTCGAGGCCGACGCGCAGTTGTTGTCGCGCGCGCTCGATAATCTGATCAGCAACGCGGTGAAGTTCGGTGCCGGGCATGCGATTGATGTTCGTGTCGCGGCATCCGCGGATCGTTGTTCGCTCAGCGTCGGCGATCACGGCCCGGGCGTTGCGGAAGCGGAATTGGCGAGCTTGTTCCAGCCGTTCTTTCGTGGGCGAAACGCCAGGCGTACACCCGGCTACGGATTGGGGCTGGCGATCGTCGATCGTGTCGTGCGCGCGCACCACGGCGAGATACAGGCGGTCAACGACGGCGGTTTGCGCGTGACGATGTCGCTGCCGGTGACGAGCGCCCACAAAAAAAGCGGCCACCTTTCGGTGGCCGCTTCGGACTGCGGACTGCGATTGCAAAACCCTTAGATCGGCGCACCCGGCGGGATCGTCGGTTCCGGCAGCTTGCTGACATCCAGCGTGCCGTCGTCGTAGCGCTTGAGCATCGACAGCAGACCGGCGCGTTGTGCGGCATCGCCCTTCTTCGCCGACGACAGACGGTCTTCGATCTGGCCAAGCTTGTACTCGGCGTCGGCGCGGACCTGCGACGAGCTCGACTCGGTGGCGAGCTTGAGCAGCTGCGTGACGAAGATCGTCTGCTGCTGTTCGCGGATCGCGTCCTCGTAGCTGCCGTCGGCCTTGCCGTCGAACGCGGCCTTGTCGATCGCATCCATGACGTCGAGCAGGCTCAGCTGCTTGTCGTCGACGGCGTGCTGTGTCGACAGGCGCGCGACGCGATCCGGATTCAGTAGCAGACCGATGGTCAGCTGGCTGGCGGCGGCGGCCGGCGCCAGCGGATCGAAGGTGATGCCGGTGGTGCGCGTGAACAGCTCACGGTTCCAGCGATAACCCTGCGGACGCGGCGGCAGCTCCGACAGCAGCTTCGGCGACAGCGTCAGCTGCGACGGAGCCAGCGTGTCGATCAGTGCGGCCAGCGCGGCGCGCTGCTGGTCGGCCGGGACCGGCTTGGTCGGCAGCTGACCGTCACCGCGCACGGCGTAGGTGTAGATCTGACCGCCCAGCATCGTCGCCGCGGCCTTGGCCTGGTAGCGGTGATACAGGTACAGCGGCACCAGCGCTTCCTCGATGGTCGCCATCGGCTGGCCACCGCGGATCGCATCCTCGCCAAACTTCTTGAGGCCGGCGGCACGCACCTTCATCGCATGCTTGAGCTCGGCGACGTTGTCGGTGCCGTTGACCCACTGGTTGCTCGGCGGGCTGGCGGTGCTGTCGGCGCGCGAATCCTGGTCGCCGAGGAAGTGCAGGCCATGATCACGCGCGTCGGCGAGGATCTTGGTCAGTGCTGCCTTTTCGTCGGTGCCCTGCGGGAAGTCCTGATAGCCGTAGTCGATGGTGACCTTGTCCCAGTCGCCGATGCCGACCGCGTAGGCGTCGGACAGATCGACGTTGCCGTTGTCGTCGAGCTTGACCAGCGGCGCCGGGTAATCCATCACCGAGCTGCGACCTTCGGTGCTGCCCATGTGGTTGTGCGTCAGGCCCAGCGTATGACCGAGCTCATGCGCGGCGAGCTGGCTGAGACGTGCCAGCGCCATCTTCTCGGCTTCGGTCGACGGATGATCCGGATCGGTGTACGGCGACAGCAGGCCTTCGGCCATCATGTAGTCGTAACGCACGCGCAGCGCGCCGAGCGTGACATTGCCCTTGATGATTTCGCCGTCGCGCGGATCGATGACGCCGTAGCCGTAGCTCCAGCCACGCGTCAGGCGGCTGACCCACTGGATGATGTTGTAGCGGCCGTCGAGCGCGTCGGCGCCTTTGGGCAGCACTTTCACCTGGAAGGCGTTGCGGTAGCCGGCGGCGGTGAAGGCCTGGTTCCACCAGCTCGCGCCACGCAGCAGCGCCGCGCGGATCACGGCCGGCGCGGCCGAGTCGATGTAGTAGACGATGGGCTTGACCGGATCGCTGATCGCCGCGGTCGGGTCCTTCTTTTCGAGGCGGTGACGGGCGATGTAGTGCTTGACCATCGGCTCGCCGAGCGGTGCGCCGTAGTCGACGTAATCCCAGCCGGTGTAGCCGTCACCTGGCAGGTCGACGCGCGGCTTGAAGCCCGGCGGCGGCAATTCGAAGAACGAGTAGCGTTCCTTGATTGTCAGGGCGCTCGGGCCCTCGGCGACATCGCGTACGAAGTTGCCCGGATTGTTGGCGGCCAGCGTCAGCGTGCCGGTCAGCTCGCTGTTCTTCTCGAACGCCTTGGTGCCGTCCATCGCGATCGCGCTGCGGCTCGGGTCGACCTTGAAGTCGCCCTGATGCGAGCGCTTCAGGCGCTCGATCACGCCATGACCGTCCTGCAGCACGAAGTTGGTGGCGTCGATCAGCAGATGGTCGCCGGATTGCGCGGCGATCTTGAAGCCGAACAGCGTCGAATCGGCGAACGACTGTTCGACGCCGAGCTTGACGCCCTCGTCGTCGGTGTCGGCACGAAAGGCTTCATTGAGCGCGGTCAGCATCAGCTTGTCGCCGATGCGGTCGAAGCGCACGAGCTTGGTCCGCGAAATCTGGCCGCGATCCACGCCGATGTCGTTGGAGCCGATGCCCTGCGCGATGGTCGTGAAGAACAGCGCCTCGGTGCCGGCCTTCGGCACTTCCATGTAGATGTGCCCGGAATCGGCGTCCCAGTACAACGGCAGAAAGCCGTCCTGGTGCTGCATGCCGGACGTGAACTTGTCGATGCTGGGCGTTGCGGCCTGAGCGGCCGGCGACGCGAGCAGCGCAAGACCGAGAACAGCGGCGCCCAGGAGCGAAACCTGGCGCCGGACCACGGGGTGCGTCATTTGAAGAATCTCCTGCGAAAAAAGCCGCGTGGCCCGGACACGCAGCTAGGCTGATAGTGCCTGCGCATTTCCGCAGCAACGGGGCGTCGGCGCAAGCGCCAAAGCCCCGATTTTCGGTGAAGATTTCGTCATCCGGCCGGCGCCGCGGCGGCCTGTTTCGTGTCCTGCTTGCCGGGCTTGATGACGACCGTGCAGGTCTGTCCGGCGATCAGCGGATGATGCTCGAGGTCGTCGATGCTGATGCGCACCGGGATACGCTGCGCGAGACGCACCCAGTTGTAGGTCGGGTTGACGTTGGCAAGCATCGAGCGGCCGACCGTGTCGTTCTGGTCGGTGATGCCGCGCGGCACGCTTTGCACGCGGCCGGTCAGCTCCTCGCCGTCCATCATGTGGATACGGACCGGGTCGCCAGCGCGGACGCGCGGCAGCTTGGTTTCCTCGAAGTAGCCGAGGATGTAGTACGAATGCGCGTTGATCAGCGCCAGCACCGGTTTGCCGACCGACGCGTAGTCGCCGACCTGCGCAGTGAAGTTGGTCACGTACCCATCGACCGGCGCGTGAATCTCGGTGCGTTCGAGGTTGAGTTTGGCAACGTCGAGCGCCGCCTGTGCCGCGTCGTACTTGGCGTCGGCGGCCGCGGCCTGCGACGAGGTCGTCTCGCGGTTTTCCTTGGAGATGACCAGGCTGTCGAGCTTGGCGCGACGTGCGGCCTCCTGCTTGCGCAGATGACGCTCGACGTCAGCAGCCTTGAGTGCGGCTTCGGCCTGATCGACGGCCATCTGATAGCGCTTGTCGTCGATGCGCATCAGCAGATCGCCTTTGTGCACGTATTCGTTGTCGTGCACCGGAATATCGGCGATCAGGCCGGCAACGTCGGGGGCGATCGCCACGACATCGGCGCGTACGCGGCCGTCGCGCGTCCACGGTGACAGCATGTAGTGATCCCAGAGGGCAGTGCCGACCATGACCGCGATGACGCAGATCGCGAGGGTCATGAGGATGCGCAGGGCTTTGATGGCGTTCATGGGGACAGTCCGGATTCAGTAGAGCAGCAGGCCGCCGGCGCCGAACAGGCAGGCGAACAACGCGAGCCGGAACAGCGGCGGATGCCAGACGTAACGATGGAGATTGGCGCGCGCCATGAGTCCGTCGATGATCCAGGTCACCGCGGCGGCGATGACGAAGACCACGATCAGACTCGGGAACAGGATTCCGGACAGCGCGAATTCACGCGGCATGAGCAGCTCCGGCGGACAGCGATTCAGGGTGGTCGGCGGCGTCGAGCAGGCCGGCGCGCAACCGGTACAGTGCATGCAGCAGACGCTGACGGGCGGCGAGTGCGGCCGGCGCATGCAGGTGCATGGCGCCGACGTCGGCGATCAGATCGTCAAGACGCTTGAGTGCGCGCCGACGGCGCAGGGCCGAAGCCTGTTCGGCGACGCGCACGACGGCATCGAGCGTTGCCGACATCGCACCATGCAGCGGTGCGAGGTCGGCATGGGTGGCCAGCGTGCGGCGCGCGTCGATGATCGCGTGGCCGATCTCCAGCAACGACAAGCCGTAGTTCTGAGCGTCGGTGATGGCGGCTTCGGAGATTTTGGTGGTGATCGAAATCTGCATCTGCAGATCCCGGCAATGACTCTCGAAGCGGGCGCGCAGGCCGTCCAGCGGCCGCGTACAGACTTCACTGAGCTGTTTGCGCAGCGCATTGAGCAAACGGTCCAGACGCACCGCGCCCTCGGCCGGTATCAGCGTGCTGAAGACGATGCCGCCAGCGGCCATGCCGAGAAACAGCGACAGCCCCTGATTGAGCAGCGAGGCCGGGTCTTGAATCATCGGCGTCTGTGGCGCTGCCAGCGACGCGAAGAACAAGGCAGCCGGCAGGCCGACGCCGGCCGTCGCCGGTTGCGCGGCGAGCCATAGCGCCGGGATCATGATCGGCAGCATCGACACGATCAACATCGTGAAGCTGTCGCCGACCGCGGGCTGCAGGATCAGGGCGTACGGCCAGCTCAGCAGCGTCGAGAAGACCGCGCCGAGCATCATCTGCCGCGTTGCGAGTACCGGCGTCGGTGACGCCGCGAAGAAGCAGCAGACGATGCAGGCGATCAGCGCCGCACCGGAGCCGGCCGACCAGTCGGTGGCAATCCAGAACGTGCAGACCAGCACCAGCGCCAGCGCCGCGCGGGCGCCGGCGGCAATGGCCGTCGGCAGATCGCCATGCGGCGTGAAACGGCTGCTGTCCGGCAGCGCCGGGCGCAGTGCAGCCGGCGGCACCGCGTGCGCGAGCGAGGCATAGAGACGTGTGTAGGTGATCAGTTCGTCACCGAGTTGGCGCAGCAGATCGATGCCGCTGTGGAATTCCGGCGCCTGCTCCGGCGGGATGCCGGATGCGTCGACCGGCATCGATAGCGCGGCGACCGCGGACTCCAGACGTGGCAATGTCGTGCGCGCCTCGGCGGCGCTGCCCGGCGGGTCGGCGAGCACGTCGATCAGGGATTTGGCGCGCGTACAGACGATGCGGTCGATCAGGTCGCCGCCCTTGGCGCGTTGCCGCGCGAGCAGGCGTTCGAGCGCATGGAAGCTGGTCAGCGCTGCCATGAACGCGACATTGAGCTGCTGCAGGCGCGGATTGCGGATGCGCACTTCGGGATCTTCGAAATACACCGAGGCACGCAGCGACTCGAAGCGCATGATGTCGCCGGCCAGGCGCGCGTGGCGGCGCGCCGATTCACCCGGTTCGTCTCGGCTCGACAGGGTGCCGGCGATCAACATCGCAAAGTCGCGATAGCGGGTGCGCACCAGCTCGACCAGCGCCGGCGCCAGGCGATGCGGGAACACGGTGTCGGCGACGACCCCCGCGCACAGAATGCCGAGCAGCACTTCGCTGACGCGTGACAGCGCAGTATCGAAGGTCACGCCGGTGTGCAGCGCTGCCGGGAAGCCGATGATCAGCGCCGTGTAGCCGGACAGGATGAAGCCATAGGCCTTGAAGTCGCGGAAATAGGCCGAGCCGGCAGCACAGATGCCGACCCATAGCGCGACCGAGCCGATGAACAGCTCGCGGTATTGCGCGAACAACGAGACGAACAGCAGGGTCACGCCGCAACCGATCAGTGTGCCGAGTGCGCGATAGACGCTCTTGGCCAGCACCAGACCGCTCTGCGGCTGGGCGACGATGATGACGGTGATCATCGACGTCGACGGCCGGTCCAGGCCGAAGCGCATCGACAGCCACATCGCCAGCGCCGCCGAGACGATGGTGCGGAACACGAACAGCACCGTGATGCGCTGCGGTGGCGTCAGGCCGAACAGTTGGCGGCCGAAGTGACGCAGATCCGTGCCGCTCATGTGCGGTCTCCGAGGCTGGCGGCCAGCACGCGGCCGAGCATGGATTGCAACTGTTCGAGTTCGGCCGCGCTGAAGCCTTCGTAGAAGCGACTGACCAGTGCCCAGATTTCCGGCTGCACTTCCTCGATCAGGCGTTCGCCGGCCCGGGTCAGGCGCAGCTCGATGCGACGGCGATCGTCGCTGCTCGGCTCGCGGCGGATCAGCTTGCGCGCGTACAGCTCGTCGCAGACGCGGGTCAGGTTGGTCGGCTTTTCGCCGGTCGCGGCGGCCAGCTCCGATGCGCTCATGCCGGCGCCGGCGTTGCCATACAACACCATCATCGTTGAATACGTGGCGTAGTTCAGTGCGTGGCGCTTGAGCACGACGTTGCTCAGCTCCTGCGAATGCTTGTGCGCATGCGTCATCAAGCGCGCCGCGAGCAAGCGTTCGTACGGCATGTCGGGCAGGCGTTCGCGAACGCCGAGCAGGGCGCGCTCGATCGCCATGTGGCGCGGGTGCTTGTCGGTCTTCAAGGCTGGGCCTGCGCGGTGTCCGGCGCCGCCTGAGTGGCGTCGGCCGGCGGTTCCCGCGTCGCGGCTGGCAGCCCACCGCCGATCGCTTCGACCAGCAGCGCCTGCGCGGCCATGCGCTGCGCGCGCAGCGCGGCGCTGTGCTGCTGCTGCGCGATCAGCGCGTTTTCGGTGGTCAGCACTTCGACATAGTTGGTGAGGCCGGCGCGGAAACCGCGCATGGCCAGGTCGTTGGCATGCTGGGCAGTGGCCTGCGCTTGATCGATCTGCTGCTGCTGGCGTTCGAGGCCGCGAATCGTCGCGACCTGATCGGCAACCTGCTGCAGCGCCTGCACGATGGTCGCGTTGTACGCGCCGACGGCTTCGTCGTAAGCCGCGGTCTTGCCGCCGAGATCGGCACGCAGGTGGCCGCCGTCGAAGATCGGCAGCGAGATCGCCGGGCCGACGCCACCGACCATCGCGTCGGTGTTGAGGTAGTGATAGAAGCCCAGCGATTCGAGGCCGACCATCGCCGAGATGTTGACGTTCGGATAGAAGCGCGACTTGGCGACCTTGATGCCTTCGCCAGCCGCTTCGACCTGCCAGCGGCGTGCGACGATGTCGGGGCGGCGGCCGATCAACTCGGCCGGCAACTGGCTCGGCAGCAGCGCTTCGGGCGGCAGTTTCAGGGTCGGCCGTTCGATGTGGTCGCCGGCGCCCGGTCCCTGGCCGCAAAGCGCGGCGAGCTGATGCTTGCCCAGTTCGATTTTCAGCTCGGTGGCATCGATCTCGGCCTGCACGGTCGGTACCGCCGACTGGGCCTGCGACAGCTCCAGTTCGGTGCCGATGCCGGCGCTGAGGCGGCGCTGAGCGATGTCGACCAGTTGCTGGCGATTCTTCAGGTCCTTGCTCAGCAGATCGTGCTGCTCGTAGGCCAGCGTCATCTGTACATAGGCCTGCACGATGTCGCTCTGCAATGCCAGCCGTGCTGCCTGTTCGGCGGCGGCACTGGCGTACATCTGCGCCAGCGAGCCCTTGATCGCCGCTTCGTCACCACCCCATAGATCCAGCGAATAGCTGAAGTCCAGGTGCAGGGTGTTGGCCCACCACCACTCCCGCGCATACGGCGACGGATAAAAGCTCTGCCCGGTGAACAGCGTGTCGACGTTCGATTCGGTGAGCTTGACGTCGGGTTCGGCGGCGGCCTTGGCAAGGCCGGCCTGCGCCGCCGCGGCGCGAATCCGCGCGCGTGCCACGTCGAGCTTGGGGTTGCCGATGGTCGCGGTGGCGATCAGGCGGTCGAGCTGTGCGTCGCCGAAGGTCGTCCACCATTTTGCGTCCGGCCAGGGCGCATCCGGTTTTTCGCCGTTGAGGGTCTGGCCGGCCTGCAGTGTCGTTGCATCGACGGTCTTCGCCTGCGGGGCAATGCCGTCCATGCTGGCACAGCCGCCCAGCAGCGCCAGTCCTGCGGCGCCAGCGGTCAGCAGCGCGCGGCGCCAGCCGATATCGACCATAAATGAATAGTTCATAAATGAAGTATATCCGCAAGAAGAAGCCCGCGTAAAGCGGGCTTCTCGGTCCAGGCCCTGTGCGTCAGGCGGCCTGGCCGACGTCCTCGCCGAGGCCGTTGTGACGCAGCAGCGCTTCGATACTCGGCTTGCGGCCGCGGAATTCGATGAACAGGTCCATCGCTTCCTTGGAACCGCCCTGGGCGAGGATGGTGTCGCGGAAACGCTGGCCGGTTTCCGTGGCGAAGCGACTTTCCTCGAAGGCCGCGAACGCGTCGGCCGACAGCACCTCGGCCCACTTATAGCTGTAGTAACCGGCCGCGTAACCGCCGGCGAAGATGTGCGAGAAGCTCCACGGCATGCGGTTGAACGCCGGTGGCTTCATCACCGCCACTTCGTCGCGCACGCGGTCGAGCAGCTGCAGCACGCGCTCGCCGTGCTCGGACTTGAAGCCGGGGTCGAAGTCACGATGCAGGCGCAGATCGAACAGCGCGAATTCGAGCTGGCGGACGGTCGCCATGCCGGCATGGAAGCGGCGCGACTCGCGCAGCTTGTCGATCATCGCTTCCGGCATCACCGCGTCGGTCTGCCAGTGGTGGGCCAATTGACGCAGCGTCGCCGGGTCGTAGCACCAGTTCTCCATGAACTGGCTCGGCAGCTCGACCGCATCCCAGGATACGCCGTGGATGCCGGCGACCGATGCTTCGTCGACGCGCGTCAGCAGGTGATGCAGGCCGTGGCCGAATTCATGGAACAGCGTGACGACTTCGTCGTGCGTCATCAGCGCCGGCTTGCCGGCCAGTGGCGGCGTGAAGTTGCAGGTCAGGTAGGCGACCGGCTGTTGCAGGCCGTGCGCGGTGCGGCGGCGGTTGATGCACTCGTCCATCCACGCGCCGGAGCGCTTCTCGGCGCGCGCATACGGATCGAGGTAGAACAGCCCGAACGGCACGCCTTCGCCGTCCTTCAGCGCATAGGTGGTGACGTCGGGGTGCCAGGTTTCGATGTGGTCGACGGCTTCGATGGAAATGCCGTAGAGGCGCTGCACGACGTCGAACATGCCGCGCACCACGCGATCGAAGGCGAAGTACGGCCGCAGTTCCTCGTCGGACAGGCCCAGCGTTTCTTCCTTCTGCTTCTCGGCGTAGTAGGCGGCGTCCCACGGCGCGAAGTCGCTCAGGCCGTCGCGCTGCTGGGCGAACGCGCGCAGCGCGTCGAGGTCGGCTTGCGCGCTCGGCTTGGCGCGCTGCGCCAGATCGACGAGAAACGCTTCGACCTCGTCCGGCGTGTCCGCCATCTTGGTCGCCATCGACAGCTCGGCGTAGTTGCCGAAGCCCAGCAGCTGCGCGAGCTCGTGACGCAGCGCGAGGATTTCCTCCATCAGCGCGCTATTGTCGAACTGGCCGGCCTGCGGCCCCTGATCGGACGCACGCGTCGCATAGGCTTCATAAAGCTCGCGTCGCAACGCGCGGTTGTCGCTGTAGCTGATGACGGCGTCGAAGCTCGGGAAATCCAGCGTCAGCCACCAGCCTTCGAGGTTCTTGGCCTTGGCGCGCTCCTGCGCGGCCTGCCTGGCCTCGTCGGTCATGCCGGCCAGCTCGGCCTCGTCGGTGACGTGTTTGCCCCAGGCCTGGATGGCATCCATCAGGTGCTCTTCGAACGTCGTCTGCAGCTCCGACAGACGCAGCGAGATCGCCTTGTAGCGTTCCTTTTTCTCCGGCGGCAGGCCGATGCCGGACAGGCGGAAGTCGCGCAGTGCGTCGGCGATGACCTTGCGCCGCACCGCGTCATAGCCCTGGAATTCGTCGGACGCCGCCAGCGCCTCGTAGGCGCGGTACAAGGGTTCGGACTGCGAGACCTCGACACCGTATTCGGTCAGCTTCGGCAGGCAGGCGTTGTAGGCGCGGCGCCAGTCGGCGGTGGCCTTGACGCTGAACAGGTGCGAGACCGGACCCCAGGCGCGCTGGATGCGGTCGCTCATGTCCTCCAGCGGCTCGACGAGGCGATCCCAGCTCGGTGTCTGGCCGCTGTCGAGCAGGGCCTGCAGTTCGGCGCGGTTCTTTGCCAGGACCTCGTCGAGCGCGGCTTCCGCGTGTTCGGGGAGGATGGCGGCGAAGGCCGGCAGAGGCTGGGTGATCGCGTCGCGTAGCAGCGGGTTGTCCATGAGCGGTCCGGGCGGAGCAGGGCGGGACGGTATTCTGGGGACGGACCCCGCCCATTTCGAGGACCGCACACTCAGAAGATTGAATTTTCTCGCTATTTTCGCGCGATGCGACGCCGCGCTCAGCTGCTGCCGAAGCGACGGATCAACAACCAGGCGGTGGCGATGGCGATCGGCAGCGAGGCCGAGACCAGCAATGCGGCGCTGCGGCGCAGGCGCCGCGCCAGCTGCTCCTGCGACAGCGTCGAAATCAGAAAGCGACGGCCGTCGCCGGGACGGCGCAGCACGTGCAGGTCAGGCTGCAGGCTGCGCTCCAGCTGCGCGTTGCGGACTTCGGCGAGTGCCGCTGCACGTGCCGCCTCCCACTCGACGAGGCTGATCTGGCCGTCGCCGTCGGTGTCGAAGCGACGCAGCAGCTCGCGGTGATCGCGCTTCCAGTCGGCCAGCAGCTCACGCACGTCACGCGCGACGTTGGTGTCGGTGACGGCGGACTGGCTCTGGAAACGGCCGTGCGCGTACAGCGGATCGCCGACGCAAACCAGCAGCTCGCGATAGCGGTACTGGCCGCCACCGACGCTGAACCAGGAGCGCCGGCGCGGTGCCGGGCCGGGAAATGGCGTGTGCCCGGACCAGGCGCGACTCTGACTCGGCAGCACTTCGGCGCCGTAAGGGTCGACGATGCATTCGCCGCTGTCGTCGGCCAGCGTGAACAGCTCTTCGGAGCAGCCGGCGCGCAGCAGCTGCCATTCGCGGCGTTGGCGGCTGCCGTCGTGGTAATCGCGGCGTTGCTCGACGCGGAACTTCCACCACACGCAGCGCGTGCCGGTCAGCGGCGAGACGATCGGCGGGCCGGGCAGCAGCCGCGCGAAGCCGCGCAGCTCGACGTAGCCCTGTGCGGCGGAGCGGATGCGCGACGGCGGTGTGTCTTCGAGCAGGCGGGCGCGCTGCAGGCGTCGAAAGCCGAACACGAAACTGCCGACCGCCAGCGCCGCCAGCGCGGCGATGCACAGCCAGAAGGCATTGGGCTTGCTTTCGACGATCGCCGCGCCGAGCGTCGCGAGCATGTGGGGAACGACGTGGAAGCTGGAGGCGCCGCGATCAGCGGCTGAACAGCGCGTGCAGGTCGACGTCACGCGTCTCGTCGGCGCTGAACTGCAGCAGTTCGGCGGCACGGAACGTGAACAGCCGCGCGATCAGCACATCGGGAAACTGCTCGATGCGCACATTATTTAGATTGACGGTCTCGTTGTAGAACTCGCGGCGGTCGGCGATCGCGTTCTCGAGCCCGGTGATGCGGCCCAGCAACTGCTGGATCGAATGGTCGGCCTTGAGTTCCGGATAAGCCTCGACGGTGGCGATGATCGAGCCGAGTCCGCCACGCAGGCGGCTTTCGGCCTGGCCGACGGCGCGGATGTCCCCGGCCTCGCGGGCCTGCTGCGAGCCGGCGCGCGCCGCCATCACCTGCTCCAGGGCACTGCGCTCGAACTGCATGTGCTGACGGCAGGTCTCGACCAGCTTCGGCAGCTCGTCATGGCGCTGTTTGAGCAGTACATCGATATTGCTCCACGCCTTGCCGATCGCGTGTTTCAGATTCACCAGGCCGTTGTAGATGATGATCGCGTACGCGAGCAGCGCCAGCGCAGCCGCGAGCCAGATGAACGACGTCAGCATGATTCCCCCCCGGAAGTGCAGACCCAGAGCATGCGGCAATTCAGCTGTGCGCGCTACCATATCGGCCTCAACGTAAAACCGATGCGTACCATGTCGCGACTTTTCGTGCGGGTTGCCGCCCTGATGGCGGTCCTTTTGGCGTTTGGCGGCTGCACCTCGCAGTCCATGCTGAACGATATGACGACGGACAAGGGCTACACGCTGACGGCCGATGTGCCGTATGACCGTCAACACGACCTGAACCTGGACGTCTACAGTCCGAATAACGTCCAGAACGCGCCGGTCGTGGTGTTCTTCTTCGGCGGCTTCTGGCAGCACGGCGACAAGACAATGTACAAGTTCGTCGGCCAGGCGCTGGCCGCCAACGGCATTGTCGCGGTGATTCCGAACTACCGGCTTTATCCGCAGGTGCGCTTCCCGGCCTTCGTCCAGGACGGCGCCAATGCCGTGAAGTGGGCACGCGACAACGCCAAGAACTTTGGCGGTAGTCCCAACAAACTGTTCGTCATGGGGCATTCGGCCGGCGGCCATATCGCCGCGATGCTGGCGCTCGATCCGGAATACCTGAAGGCCGTCGGCGGCACGCCGCGTGGCTGGCTGCGCGGCATGATCGGCCTGGCCGGCGCCTACAGCTTCCTGCCGATCACCGACCCGACGCTGCGCGACCTGTTCGGTCCGGGCGAGCCGCAGCCGAACACGCAGCCGATCTTTTTCGTCGACGGCCAGAACCCGCCGCTGTTCCTCGTGCATGGCGAGGACGACAAGGTCGTGCCGATTTCCAACACCAAGGATCTGGCGCAGTCGGTGACCAAGGCCGGCGGCCCGGTCGAGACGCTGATCTATCCGAAGATGTCGCACGACCTGATCCTCAACTCGTTCGCCTCGGTGCTGCGCAAGCGCACCGACGTGCTGCAGCAGGTGGTCGACTTCATTCATCGCAAGTCCAATGGCCAGCCGTCGCAGCCGGCCAGCGGCTTCAAGGCCAAGCCGCTGCAGCAGGATCAGCCGAGCGGCGGCCAGGTCTTCACCGATTCGATCGCCGACACGCCGCCGACGCCCGTCCACTGATGATTCGCCGCTACGCCGGGACCGCCCCGCGCCTCGGCGCGCGGGTCTATGTCGACGAGCAGTCGGCGGTGATCGGCGACGTGACGCTCGGCGACGACGTGTCGGTCTGGCCGTTCGCGGCGCTGCGTGGCGACGTCAACCGTATCGTCGTCGGCGCCCGCAGCAACGTGCAGGACAACGCAGTGCTGCACGTGACCCACGACGGCCCGTATTCGCCGGGCGGCGTGCCGCTGCTGATCGGCGACGACGTGACCGTCGGCCACGGCGCGATCCTGCATGCCTGCACGATCGGCGACCGCTGCCTGATCGGCATGGGCGCGATCGTCATGGACCGTGTGGTCGTCGAAGACGAGGTGTTGATCGCCGCCGGCAGCATGGTGCCGCCGGGCAAGCGACTGCAGCGCGGCTGGCTGTACCGCGGCTCGCCGGCGCAGCCGGCGCGCGAACTGACCGTCAGCGAACTCGAACATTTCCGCTATTCGGCTGCGCATTACGTGCGACTCAAGGACCGTTACTTCGAGTGATGGCGCGGTCGCGGGCGCCACGGCCGATCGGCGGTAAAATAAGGAATTGACGGAGCGTGGCCTGCGCGCGGCGCCCCGTACGGATGCAGCCACGGAGCCGGCCGGTCGCCGATACCGCCCACCGGTAGCTGCCATGTCATCTCGCGGCATCGCCGCCAACCGGAGAACCCAGTGACCCGCAAACTTGTCCTGCTGCGCCACGGCCAGAGCCAGTGGAATCTCGAAAACCGCTTCACCGGCTGGGTCGACGTCGACATCACCGACGTGGGTCGCAAGGAAGCGGTGGCGGCGGGCAAACTGATGCGCGATGAAGGCCTGCAGTTCGACGTCGCGTACACGTCGGTGCTCAAGCGTGCGATTCGCACCAACTTCACCGCGCTCGACGAGATGGACCAGATGTGGGTGCCGGTCTACAAGAGCTGGCGCCTCAACGAGCGCCATTACGGTGCGCTGCAGGGTCTCGACAAGGCCGAGACCGCGGCCAAGCACGGCGAGGCGCAGGTCAAGATCTGGCGCCGCAGCTACGACATCCCGCCGCCGGACATGGCGTCCGACGATCCGGGCCATCCGAAGTTCGACCGTCGCTACGCGGCGCTGGACGAGCAGGCGCTGCCGGCCACCGAATCGCTGGCGACGACGCTGGAACGCGTGCTGCCGTATTGGCACGACGCCATCGCGCCGGATCTCAAGGCCGGCAAGACCGTGCTCGTCACCGCGCACGGCAACTCGCTGCGCGCGCTCTACAAGTATCTCAACAAGGTCTCACAGGACGAGATTCTGGAGATCAACATTCCGACCGGCATCCCGCTGTTGTTCGAACTCGGCGACGACCTGACCGTGCAGTCGTTCCGCTACCTCGGCGATCCGGAGGCGGCGAAGAAGGCTGCCGAAGCGGTGGCCAACCAGGCCAAGTCCAAGGCATGAACGCAGAGGCAGTGAAAAGACCGGGCATGTCCCGGTTTTTTTTGTCTGTCGTCCCGGGCGTGCTCCTTCTGGTGTCGTTGTTGTGCGATGGCAGCCTGCGCTGCCGTGGCTAGCTACGCTCGCGCACCTCCAGGCCAGCCCGATGCCTTAGCCGAGCGCGGTGAGCGAGTGGGCGAAGATGGCGATCCACGGATTTTCATTTGGGCCTTCTTCTATAAGTACGATGTTCGGGCACGAAGAGGCACTGCTTTTGATGTTGGCTATACGTTCTGGGGAGCGTGCAACGAATAGTGCCCAGATGTTGACGGATTTACTTTCGCCGGACCCAGCTAGCGCCGCACCGCCAATGATCTCCAGTGTGCTTTGGCACTCGCGTTCGAAGGCTCGTCCCACATGCGACATCCGCTCGGCCTTTAACTCCACGTAGTAGCGCTTGTTTTTGTGCTGCACCTCGAGGTCGGCGTAGCGCTCTCGGTCGTAAGTCGATGAGAGGTATTTTTTTTCGAGCGCAGTTGCCGTGCCGGCTTTTTCTAGGGCCCTGGCGATTTCGATCTGCAGCCAGTTTTCCCAGCCACTGCCTAACGATCTCACATCATCGATGTCTTTCTTTAGGCTCACGCAGATGCTGACGAGGACTTTGCTAGAGAACTCGGTTTTTGGAGACATGTGGTGGATCTCGATGCCTTTGCCGGCGGGGCTGCGAGGAACAACTGTGCATGCTGTGTTTCCGATACTAGTTCTTCGCGATAGGAAACGCTTGCAAGATCCAAGCATCGCCTGATGTCGCCCTGGTCGAAACACGAAAATGCAATGTGGTCGATCTACTCAATGCCCAGACACGCCGCGCCTTTGGGGAATTTTCCACCACATGCATAATGTCGCGGCCGGTGAGTTAGAGCTAATAGCCACAACCTCGGGGGCAGGTTGGTCACCGGCTTGCAAGTCGAGGACGTCGGTGTAGATGCGCCGCGGCGTTTTGATGTGGCCGCGCGGGGCGTGCAGGCTATATCGATTGAACCCTGTGACGTCCATCGTTGAATCTTCTGTTTCGTGCTCGGCGGGCCATGTTGTCCTGCAACTCATGCGGCTCGTTATCGGAGCCTACGATAGCGTCGGTTGGTGTTGCGAATTTGCAGGCGGAATTTATTCTTCATCTTTGCTGCGGCATCGTATTGCTGTTGCATCGTAGAATTGACGTCTCTTTCCCGGCGCCACGAGACCCTCTGTTTTGAGTCAGCCCTGGACCTGTTCGCTGCGCAAACGCTCGCTGCGCTGGTGGCGACGTGACGCGGTGCTGCCGGCGGCGCTGCTGGCGATTCCGATTGGCGTGCTGGCGGCGCTGGTGACGAATCTGTTCCGGATGTCGATCGACTTTCTCGACACCACGCTGCTCGGTTCGCAGGCCGATATCACCGTGCACTTCGCGCAGTTGCCCGTCGAATGGCGGCTGCTGTTGCCGGCCCTTGGCGCGCTGGTCGCCGGCCTGCTGCTGTGGTGGGATCGGCGACTACCGGTCGAGTCGGGCAACAACGACTACATGGATGCGGTGGCCGAGGGCGACGGCCGCATTCCGTTGCGCAGTTCGATCCTGCGCTCGTTGTCGTCGCTGTCGTCGATCGTCACCGGCGGTTCGATCGGCCGCGAGGGCGCGATGGTGCAACTCGCGGCGCTGTCCGGGTCGTTGACCGGCAGACGCTGGGCCGATCTGACCACGCTGCGTCTGTGCACCGCCTGTGGCGCCGCCGCCGGCCTGGCCTCGGTCTATCACACGCCGTTGGCCGGCGCGATGTTCGTTGCTGAAGTGGTACTCGGCTCGATCACCGTCGAGGGCCTGATTCCGTTGTTCGCATCGGCGGCGGCGGCGACATTCACGATGCATGCGCTCGGCAACGGCGGCGCGCCATTTGCGCTGGTGCAGCGCGCGCCGGTCTTCGACGGACTCGATCTGATGCTGCTGCTGCCGATCGGCATCATGGCGGGGCTGCTCGGGCCGCCGTTCCTGATGCTGCTGGCGCGATCCCGGCGTCTCTTTGCGGCGCTGCCGTGGCCATTGCCGCTGCGCATGGCGTTCGGTGGGCTGCTGATGGGCGCGATCACGATTGTCGTGCCGGAAGTCTGCGGCAACGGCTATGCGCCGATCCTGTCGATCCTGCACGACGCGTCGATGTCGGTGCCGGTGGCCTGGGTACTGGTCGCGAAAATCACGGCGACGCTGTTGATCGTCGGCTCCGGCGCGGTCGGCGGTATTTTCACGCCGTCGTTGTTCATCGGTGCGGCGCTCGGCAGTGTCATCGCCGGTGCGGCGCAATTCCTGCCGTTGAGCGGGCACGCCGATACGGCGCTGCTGGCCTTGGTTGGGATGGGGGCGTTCATGGCCGCCGTCAGCCGCGCACCGCTGATGGCGATCCTGATGGTGTTCGAGATGACGATGGACGCAACACTGCTCTTGCCGCTGATGTGTGGCAGCGTCGTCGCGTACGCGGTGTCGAGCCTGCTGCCGGTGCCGTCGTCACTGTATTCGGTACTCGATCGGCGACGCCTGAAATTGTCGGAAATCCGCGAATACGAGGGTACGCCGCTGGCGGCGCTGGTCCGGCCGCCGACGCAGACCTTGACGCCCGACGACACGCTGAGTGACGCGCTCGAAAATTTTCGCCGCGGTCGGCGGCGCTATCTGCATGTGATCGATGCTCAAGGGCGATTCGTCGGTGCGCTGTCGCTGCATCGCGTTTACGACGTGCTGTATCGCACACCGGCTGCGTCTTCATCGCCAGTGCGCGATTACGTCGAGGCGGACTTTCTCGTGCTGCCGGCCGACCGCACGCTGGCGCAGGCCTGGGACGTGCTGACGCAGCATCCGATCGAATGGCTGCCGGTGGTCGACGATCTCCGGCAGCGCCACATGCTCGGCGTCATCAGCCGTCGCGAGATCCTGTCGCACGCCAACGAACTGCGGCGCTGAGCTGCTGCTTGGAACATCCGCGCGTCGAGGTCTATGATCGCCACCTGTCGGAAACCGACTCCGGGGAGGCCCAGTGCTGAAGCGGCTATTGGTGGTGCTAGGGGTGGTCGTCGTTTGCGCGTTCGCATTCGGCATCTATGCGTGGCGACCTGCGATCGCTCCGATCCAGCCCGCGCCGGCATCCTCGTTTTCCGCCGAGCAGATCGCGCGCGGCGCGCAGCTGGCCAGCGCCGGCTACTGCGAAACCTGCCATACCGCGAAGGGCGGCGAGCCCTATGCCGGCGGCTACGCGATGGACACGCAGTTCGGCACGATCTACTCGACCAACATCACGCCCGACGTCGACACCGGCATCGGCAGCTGGTCCGAGCCCGCGTTTCGCCGTGCGATGCACGAGGGCGTGGCGCGCGACGGCTCGCACCTGTTCCCGGCCTTTCCGTACGACCATTTCAGCAAGCTCAGCGACGACGACGTCGCCGCGCTTTATGCGTACTTCATGACGCGCAAGCCGGTGCATGCCGAGGCGCCGCGCAATACGATCCCGTTCCCGCTCAATATCCGCCTGCTGCAGGCCGGCTGGAAGCTGTTGTTTTTCCATCCGGGGCGCTACCAGCCGCAGGCCGAGCGCTCTGCGCAGTGGAATCGCGGCGCCTATCTGGCCGAAGGGGTCAGTCACTGCGGTGCCTGTCATACGCCGCGCAACGCGCTCGGTGCCGAGCGGCACGATCAGGCCTACGCCGGTGCCGCCATCGATCACTGGATTGCACCGCCGCTCAACGGCTCGAATCCGTCGCCCGTGGCCTGGGATACGGATGCACTCGTCGCGTATCTTTCGACCGGCGTGACACGCTATCACGGTACCGTGGCGGGGCCGATGGCGGCGGTGACGCGCGGTTTGTCGAAGCTGCCGGCAGACGACGTCCGCGCGATCGCGACCTATTTCGCCGATCTCGACGGTGCGGCGACGCGCTCGGGTGATACCCCGGCGATCCTGGCCAAGGCCCTGCAGCTCAGCGCGATCGGCAGTGGACCGACGGCCGATCCGGCGGCGCGTTTGTACGCCACAGCCTGCGCGTCCTGTCATTACAACAGCGGCGAGCAGGTCCAGCCGCTACGCCCCGAGCTGTCGTTGACCAGTGCGGTGCATCTCGACGATCCGACCAACCTGATTCAGGTGATTCTGTTTGGCATCGACGCGCCCGACGGTGCGCCGGGTGTGGTGATGCCGGCGTTCGGCCGCGGCTTCTCCGATGCCGATGTGGCGCAGATCGCTGCATATCTGCGTGCGACGCGGACCGACCAGGCCGCGTGGCCCGATCTCGAGAAAAAGGTGGCGCAGGTGCGGGCCACCGCGCAGCAGCAGGATTGATTCCGATGACCAACTTCACCATCAACGGACGCGCGGTGACCAGTGAAGCGGATGGCGAGACGCCGCTGCTGTGGGTCATCCGCGACGACGTCGGCTTGACCGGTACCAAGTTCGGTTGCGGCATCGGCATGTGCGGCGCCTGCACCGTACATGTCGGTGGCCGTGCGACGCGTTCTTGCATCACGCCGCTTGCTGCTGTGAGCGGTGCCGACATCACCACCATCGAAGGTCTCGATCCGCACGCCGACCATCCGGTGCAGCGGGCCTGGCGCGAGTTGCAGGTGCCGCAGTGCGGCTATTGCCAGTCCGGGCAGATCATGCAGACCGTCGCCTTGCTCAAGGATTTTCCGAATCCCACGGATGCTGATATCGACGCGGTCATGACCGGCAGCTTGTGCCGTTGCATGACTTATGTGCGCATCCGCGAGGCGATCAAGAAAGCCGCTGCCGCGATGGCGGCTGCCGATCATGGAGCGCAGGCATGAGCCGCGTGCGCGCGCTGGCCGAAGCCGGCCATCCGCTGTCGCGACGTCGCTTCCTGGTGACGATGGCCGGCAGCGCGCTGGCGTTCGGCTTCCCGCGCCTGGCCGATGCGGCGATGAACCCGGCCATGCCCGGCAACACGCCGATGCCGGCGACGGCACCGGAGCTGTCGCCGGATCTGTGGTTCTCGATCGACGCCGACGGCGTCATTCGCGTCAACATCATTCGCGCGGAAATGGGTCAGCACGTCGGTACGGCCCTGGCGCGCATCCTGGCCGACGAGCTGGAAGCCGACTGGAGCCAGGTCCGCATCATTCACGTCGACACCGATCCCAAATGGGGCCTGATGGTCACCGGCGGCAGCTGGTCGGTGTGGCAGACCTTCCCGGTGTTCAGCCGCGCCGGCGCCGCCGGCCGCATCGCGCTGATCGAGGCCGGCGCCAAGCTGATGGGGGTGGCGCCAGCGCATTGCACGGCGCGCAGCGGGCACGTGATCGCCGGCGGACGCTCGCTGTCCTATGGCGAGATCGTGCGTCGCGGCGGCGCACTGCGCAGCTTCAGTGCCGACGAACTCGACAAGCTGCCGATCAAGCCGGTTGCCGAGCGCCGCCTGATCGGGCAGCCGGCCGATGCGCTTGATATCGCGCGCAAGGTCGATGGTACCGGCCTCTACGGCATCGATGCCAAGGTGCCGGGCATGGTCTATGCGCGGCCCCGGTTGCCGCCGACGCGCAACGGCTCCAAGGTCGTGTCGGTCGACGACAGTGCCGCGCGCAAGGTCAAGGGCTATATCCGCAGCCTCGTCATCGACGATCCGTCGCAGACCGTGCCCGGCTGGGTGTTGGCGATCGCGCAGAGCTATCCGGCTGCGATGCGCGCCGCCGATCTGCTCAAGATCGAGTGGCAGGCCGGTGAGGCGGCCGATCTCAGCGAACAGCAGTTGCAGGAACATGCGCGCGGACTCGTCGATCGCAGCGATGGCGGCGTTCGCCTTGATGTCGGCAGCGACGAAACCGCGTCGGCGTTCGATGCGGCGGCCAGCACACTCGACCAGGTCTATACGACCGCCACCGTGCTGCACTTTCAGCTCGAACCGCTCAATGCCCTGGCGTTCGAGAAAGACGGCGTGATGGAGGTTCACACCGGCAATCAGTGGCAGTCGCTGGTCCTGCCGACGCTGGCCAAGGCGCTCGGGCGGCCCGAGAGCGCCATCGTCATGCGCACCTATCTGCTCGGCGGCGGCTTCGGTCGCCGGCTCAACGGCGACTACGCGGTGCCGGCAGTGCTGGCTGCGAAGGCACTCGGCAAGCCGGTCAAACTGGTGCTGACGCGCGAGGACGATGCGCGCTTTGATTCCGTGCGCTCGCCGTCGGTGCAGCGCGTGCGCATGGCGTTCGACGCCAAGGGCGAGGTGCAGGCGATGGAGCATCACGCCTGCGCCGGCTGGCCGACCAAGGTGATGGCCAGCCCGCTGCTGGCCAAGGGGCTCGACGGCCGTTACGACCCGTTTGCGATTTCCGGCGCCGACCATTGGTATGACGTCGGCCGCCAGCTGGTGCGGGCGATCCCGAACGAACTCGCCAACACCGGCTTTCGTCCCGGTTGGTTGCGCTCGGTCGGTCCCGGCTGGACCAACTGGGCGCTCGAAAGCTTCATGGACGAGGCCGCTCTGCACCTCAAGCAGGATCCGGTGGCGTTCCGCCTCAAGCTGCTCGACGGCAAGGGCCGCAATGCCGGCAGTGCGCCGAACGCCGTCGGTGGCGCCTTGCGTCAGGCCGAGGTCGTGCGCCGCGCCGCGCAGCGCGCCGGCTGGGGCTCGCCGCTGCCGAAGGATACGGGGCTCGGCATCGCGACCAGCTTCGGCCAGGAGCGCGACATGCCGACCTGGGGCGCGTGCGTGGCGCGCGTGCACGTCGATCGCAAGAGCGGCGCAGTGACGGTCGAGAAACTGACAGTGGTGGTCGATGCCGGAACGATCGTCGATCCGGACGGTGCGTTGGCACAGACTCAAGGCGCGGTGCTCTGGGGCCTGAGCATGGCTTTGCATGAGGGCACGGCTTTCGCGAATGGCCTGGTGCGCGACGTCAATCTCGATACCTACACACCGCTGCGCATCGCCGACGTGCCGGTGCTGGACATCCATTTCGTCGACAGCCAGCAGGTGCCGGTCGGGCTCGGCGAGCCGGGCACGACGATCGTCGCGCCGGCGATCGGCAATGCCATCTTCGCGGCCGTCGGTGCCCGTCTGCGCGATCTGCCGATCACTTCGGCGTCGGTGCGCAACGCGCTGTCGGCGTAAAAGAACCGGTACCCGCCGCGGACGTGGCGGCGGGTATCGGCGTCGTACGGCTTACAACGACATTCTGAACCCGACGTAGACCGAGCGACCCGGCGCCGGCACGCTGTCCTTGACGAACGAGGTCGAGCGGCGGATGTCGTCGTTCAGCAGGTTGCTGCCGCGCAGATAGACCGACGCGCTGTGCTCGCCGTCGGCGCCGACGTACAGCTTGTAGCTGAGGTCGGCGTCGAGCAGCCGGTAGCCCGACGTCTTCGTTTCCAGCGGCGCGTTGTCGTTCTGGTGGTCGACGAAGGTGTAGCGGAGGCCGCCTTCGGCGCGACCGTAGCTGCCGTCGAACGCCAGGCCGACGCGCAGCGGCGGTATGCGCGGCAGGTTCTCGCCGCCGCTGAGTTTGGCGCGCACATAGTCGCCGAACAGCTTGGAGTTAAGCTTGAACGGCCCGTTGCGGATCAGCATGACGTTCAACGCCGCTTCGAAGCCGTAGAGTCTGGCGTTGGCCTGGCGGTAGTCGGCGAGCACCAGATTGCCATCCGGATCGAACTCGCCTTCTTCGTCGACGCGGTCGGCAACGCCGTCGCTGCTGGGCGTGCCGCTGCCGTCGGCGTTGAGGCCTTCGTCGACCTCCGACAGGTACAGATAGTGGCGGATGTCGTTGTAGTAGACGCTACCGTTGAAGGTCCAGCCGTCGCCGTGATGGTCGAACCCGACCTCGACGTTGTTCGAGTCTTCTGTCTTGGCGTCGACCGACCCGCGTTCAAAGGTGGCGGTGGCGCCGTGCGGGCCGAACGCGTACAGCTCCTCGGGGACCGGCGAGCGTTCGGCGTGCGTCGCGTAGAGCTTCAGGTGCGAGGTGTCGCCGACGTTGAAGATCGAGCCGAGCGATGCCGAGAACGGCGTGTAGTTGCGGTCCGGGTAGCCGCCGGCCGGGGTGTTGGTGTCGCGCTCGATGCGCGCGCCGAATTCCAGTTTGCCGAGGCTGTAGGGCTTTTCTTCCATGAAGAACAGGCCGGCCTGACGGCTGTAGACCGGTGGCACATAGGCTTCCTCGCCGAGCGCGCTGAAGTCGCGCCAGTTGAATTGCACGCCGACGACGCCGCGAAAGCCGGCGACCGGTACGTGCACGGCTTCGAGCCGGCCCTGATACTGCTGGTTGTGGAAGACGGTGCCGGGTTCGCCCTTGGCCTCGAACTCGGTATGGTCGTACAGCGAAGAGCCGGCGCGAAACTTGATCGACTCCAAGCCTTCGATCGGCTTGTTGAGGATGATCTGCGTGTCGAGGCGCGTCTGGTGCAGCGAAATGAACGCGGTTTCTTCGACCGGCAGCCCATAGTTGGTGACAAAGCGGTTGCCGGAGAATCCGAAGACGTCGCCGTTGCCGTCAACATAGGCGTAGGACAGCGCGCCTGACTGTGCGCGTAGCTGGCTGTTGTCGAGCGTATCGTGGCTGCCGCTGTGGTCGACGCCGGCGTAGCCCGGGATGTCGTAGTCCTCGGCTTCGCGAAAGCCGTAGTCGGCGTGCAGCATGTGGCCACCGGTTCCGTAGTTCAGCTCGCCGCTGACCGAGCCGGCGTCGCCGTTGCTGCCATACGACGTATCGAGCGCACCGTGCAGGCCGTCGGCGACCGCCGTCGGCAGGCGGCCGTTGTCGACGTTGACGACGCCGCCCGACGCGCTGTTGCCGTACAGCAGTGTCGCCGGACCCTTGAGGATTTCGATTTGCCGCGCCTGGGCCGGCGCGATGGTGACATTGTGGTCGGGCGACAGGTCGGAAACGTCCATCACCGACAGGCCGTTTTCCAGCATTTCGACACGCGGGCCGGCCAGGCCGCGAATCACCGGGCGTCCGGCGCCGGCGCCGAAGTCGGTGGTCGACACGCCGGGCTGGCCCTCTAGCGTTTCGCCCAGCGTGCCGCGCCGCGCGCGATCCAGATCGGCGCCGCTGAGGACGTCAACCGGCTGTACCAACTCGTCGGACGTGCGGCCGAGCGGGCTGGCGGTGACGACGATTTCGGCCGGCGCATTTTCATCGCGATCACGCACGTCGGCGTCCGCGAAGGCGAGTGCCGGAAAGGCCATGGCGGCCAGCATCAGCGGTTTCAGGGACAGCGCCGCAGCGCCGCTCGGAGCAAAAGGCAAAGGGGTGCGCGCGCGGCGCACATCCGCAAACAAGGCGGGCATGGGGATTCCTCGAAGACAACGACAAAGACGGGCGCGCGGTGGCGCACCCGGACGATCAGATGGTGCTGACGGTCGTTGCCGGTGGGCCGCGGATGCGGAGCTGGCCGCGCGGCGCAAGATCGAAGAGGACGGCGGTCGTGGTGGTCGGTGTTTCACCGACCGCGAACACGGCGGGCAGGTGCAGGCCGGGTGCGAGCGCGCCGCCGCTCAGCCCTTGGGCGTGCGCGCAGATCTGGCAGGTCGTGTCGGCCTGCAGTGCCGGATGTTCGAAATCATGGGCGAGCGCCAGCCACTGCCCGAGCACGAGGCCCAGGGTCAGCAGCAACAATCGCAATGAATTCGTGCGGCGCATCACGGTTTCCAGTCCGCGACCATTGTGCCGGCGCGCCGGACGCATCGCATGACCGTTCTGTCAGGCGGCGCGCCGTAGAACTGCGGATCAGGGCGGCGTGTCAGCCTCAACCGAGGGGAGGGTCGCGTGCTTCGGAGCGTGCGCTGGCAGCCAACCGGCCAGCGACGGCAGGCGGCGGCTGATGTGATAGGCGAGATAGCTCATCAACTGGCGAATCATCGTGCGTCGCGTCGCTTCCTCGGGACCGATCTCGCGGCAGTGTCGGTCCATCAGCCGCGTCAGGCTGGCGTCGATGTCGCGCACCAGGCCGCGATCGTGTACGACGAGATTCGCCTCGAGATTGAGGAACAGGCTCAGCGGGTCGAGGTTGCTGGACCCGACCGTGGACCAGTCGTCATCGATGATCGCGACCTTGGCGTGCATCGGCCGCTCGCAGTATTCGTAGATGTGCACGCCGGCGCGTAACAGGTAATCGTGCAGGGTATTGGCGGCCCACTGCACCCATTGCATGTCGGGATTGCCCTGCAGGATCAGCCGCACGTCGACGCCGCGGCGCGCGGCGCGGCGCAAATCACGCAGCAGGCGATAGCCGGGGAAGAAGTAGGCATTGGCGATGACGATGCGATGTTTGGCCGCGCGAATGCCGACGCGGTAAATCCGCTCGATGTCGGCGCGATGGCGGCCGTTGTCGCGAATGACGAACGCGACCAGCGCATCGCCGACGCGTGTGGTCGGCACCATGGCGGCTTGTTGTTGCTGACGCGCACGGCGTCGCAGCCAGCCCCAGGGGCGGCGGCGCGGCGGTTCGTCGCTGGGCAACATGCGCAGCATTTCGCGATAGATGTCGGCGACGGCTGGCCCTTCGAGCTCGAGCGCGTAGTCCTGCTTCGAATGCGGCCCGTAGCTGCGCAGATGGTCGTGTGAAAAGTTGATGCCGCCGCACCAGGCGATGCGCTGATCGATGACGATCAGCTTGCGGTGCAGGCGGCGGAAGATATGCGTGCGATGACCAAAGATGCGCTTGACCGGATCGTAGATGTGGATGCGCACGCCGGCGTCGATCATCGGCTGCAGGAAATCCTGCGTCAGCGTTTCCGAGCCCCAGCCGTCCACCGTCATCTGGATCTGGACGCCGCGGCCGGCGGCTTCGAGGACGGCGTCGCGCAAGGGTTGCCCGGCAGGGTCGTCGAAGAAGATGAAGGTCTCGAGCAGGATTTCACGCTGTGCCTGCGCCATCATCTCGAACACGCGCGGATAGAATTCCTCGCCGTTTTCGAGCAGCGCGACGCGGTTGCCTTCGTGCCAATGCGTACGGCTCATAGCTGGACCTCGGCGGTCAGTGCGGCATGGTCTGACAGGCGCGACCACGGGCGTGCCGACAGCACGCGCGGTCGCGAGATGCGGGCATTGCGATAGTAGATGCGATCGAGCTTGAACAGCGGCCAGCGCACCGGGAATGAGCGCGCCAGCCGCCCACGGTGTTGCACGAAGGCCTCGCGCAGGCCGCAGCGTTGCAGGCGTCGGTTGGCGAGCAGCCACCAGTCGTTGAAATCACCGGCGACGAACAACGGCGCGTTGGCCGGAATGTCCTGCGAGATCAGCCGGCAGAGGTGCTGCACCTGCTGGCGCCGATGCGTTTCGCGCAGGCCCAGATGCACGCAAACCGTGTGCACGTCGATCTCGCTGTGCGGTACGCGCAGCACGCAGTGCAGCAGGCCACGCTCCTCGTGCGTGCCAATCGAGATGTCATGGTTCTCGTAGCGCACGATCGGGAACTTCGACAGCAGTGCATTGCCGTGATGACCTTCGGTGTAGACCGCGTTGCGGCCATACGCGAAGTCCTGCCAGACCGAGTCGGCGAGAAATTCGTACTGCGATTTCTGCGGCCATTGCGGATAGCGCACGGCATGCGCCTCGTGGCTGCCGAGCACTTCCTGCAGAAACACCACATCCGCTGATTCGGCGCGCACCGCTTCACGCAGCTCGTGCAGCACGAAGCGCCGATTGAACGAATTGAAACCCTTGTGTGTATTCAGCGTCAGCAGCTTGAAGGCCGCCGTCGCGTTCGTGGCTGCGTCCATGCGCCCTCGACCGGCATGCGGGAAGGTCTAGGCTGGCGCATTGCGATGAACCGACGCTGACGCCGCCCGCAAGCGGGGCGCCCGACTCCTGCCATGCGCTGCGTTGCGCTCAGTAGCCGGGTGGCCTGCGCCGTTCGAGCCAGGCGAGGGCATCGTCGGCATCGCGCTCGAACCAGGCCTGCGCCGAGCCGAGGATGAAGTGGTAGCCCCAGGCGTCCATGTCGGTGAAACACTCGCTACGGGAGTAGCCGGCGAGACGTTCGGCAAGCAGGCACTCGAGATAGCAGACCGCATGCTCCTCGACATCTTCACCGCCCGCATTGGTATGCATCGCGGCGCGGCGCGCGTCGTCGGCGCAGAGCCAGTGGCAGGCCTCGTGCAGGGCCGAATGCACCGGCGTGTCGGCGCGCAGATACAGCACATCGCCGATCAAGCCGGCCTCGGTCTCGCCCCAGTAGCTGCCGGGAATGCTCTCGCCGTCAGCGACCGTCTCGATGTGCAGCCCCAAGGGTTCGAGCAGCGCACGCAGCGGCGCCACCCCGATCTCGGTGCAACGACGGACCTGCGGTTCGGGTTCTGCGGACATGGTGCTGCTTGAGCGTAGTGGCGCGCGGCGCAGGATTGTCGGCGTCTGGTGTCGGCAGGTCCAGTATTGGCGCCGGCAAAGGCGCTTCAGGTGGTTCGTGTCCTCACTGGCTTTACTGTGGGGCGACGGTCACCGTCACTGTGGATGCTGCCTGTTCAGTCTGCAGCGTCAGTGCCGGCGCGCCAGCGGCGGAGGTGACCTGAGCCCCGGTAACGCTGACCTGATATGAGCCTTGCGGGTACAAGCGTTGCGGAATGATGATGACGGTGGGTGACGTAATGGGAGCGCCACCCGCCACTGGAACCGTGCTGTAGCTCAGTGAGAAGGTTCGGCTGCTGGTGTCGAAGCTCCAGGATTGCGGAGTCCCTGCGACCAGAAATGGGTAGGGCCGGCCGAGTACAGCCAACTTGTCGCTCTTGAGGTTGTCCTCTACCGGCGCCTGCATGGGGTCGATGATGATGCCTTCTTCCGGATGATCGACTTCCGTTGTCGGTGTTTGAGCGTTGCCGGTCGGCTCGGTCGAGTACCAGGCCCAGTACAACCAACCCAGTCGCGCTTGGTCAGCGGCGTCGAGCAGTGTTGCAATCGTCGGCAAGTCGTCAGAGGCGCCGAATTCGGACAGCAGCAAGGCGTCGTTGTGTGCGCTCGCATCTGCTTCGAACAGTGAAATGGCGGTGTCGGTTGCCGTTCCCAGTCCGAGACTTCCGGTCTGCGGGTAGTAGTGGAAGGTCAGGGCGAGCTTCGGGTCGTCGCCGGCGCCGACATAGGTTGCAAACCCGGCGGCGGCCAGCACCTGTGGTTCATACCAGATCATATGGTCCGGATCGACGCCACGTATTGCGCCGACAACGCGCTCGTTGAACGGCGTGAGCGTGTTCAAGTCGAACAGCGGGCACCCAGCGGGATTCAGGCAGGTGAGTCCCTGTGCGCCTGGCGATGGCTCGTTGACAATGTCGTACCCGACGATTCCCGGGACATCGCGAAAATACTGAGCGACATGAGCCCATGCTTGCGCGAAGTGATCCTGCAGGCCGACGTTGTCCGGATACGGGTCATTCGCCCAAAAGTGGCTCCAGGCCCGATTCAGTGCTGGATTCAACAGCCCCTGGAGGACCAGGCCCGTCACGCCGTCGGCGAGTGGTGGCGTGCTTGGCAGGCCGTCGGTCTGCGCGGCCCAGTCCGGAAAGCCGAGGCCCCCGAATTTTTCTCCCCAGAGCACCTGCGCAAAATTGATGGTGGTCGTAATTCCGTAGTGCCGCAGCCAGCCGACGAATTCGCGCAAGGCGGCGAGCGAGCTGTCATCCCACACGCCGGGCATGGGCTCAATGGCATTCCAGAACACCCAGACACGCACCGTACTGAAACCCTCGCGCGCCAGCATGGCCGCGTCTTCTTCGGTGAATCCCTGCGCTTGCGGGGTGTAAGGCGCTTCCTTCATCGCCACATTGATGCCGTGAAAGATGACGACTCGACCGTCGCCATCGGTCAGCCAGCGGCCGTTGTGCGAGACGGGCAGCGACGGCATGGGGATAGCGGTTGTGTTGCCGGCCGATGCGTTGGGATCGGCACTCGTGCCGCATGCGGCAAGCCCCAAGGCGCACAACGCGGCCGCAACTCCTTGCACGAGCTTGCCGGACATAGAACAGTCTCCCCCCTGATGTTTTATGAGTCGTTTTTTTAATATGACTCATATTTACGGGAGGCTCAAGCGAGCCCGCTATCATTCGCGGGCGTGATCAACATGAGCTGTGCCGGGCGTCCGGCGCATCACCGTTGCGGACAATGCTGCGGATTCGGTCTGAGGGCATGCTTTTGAAATCCGTCGATTTGCTGTCGACAGCGTCAAAGCGGGGAGCGGGGACGCGACGCCGGGAACGGCCTGTGCGTGAGGATGCGATCGACTTGGCGCTGCAAAAATGGCTGGCTGGCGAGCGCATCGAAGTGGCCGCACTGGCGACGGAACTCGGCGTGGGCCGCGCGACGCTCTTTCGCTGGATCGGTAGCCGCGAACTGTTGGTGGGCGAAGTACTGTGGGTATTGCTGTCGAACGTCTGGGCGCGCGCGACTCGCGACTCGCGCGGATCGCTGGCTGATTACGCGGCCGATGTGAGTTACCGCGTCATGTCCGAGGTCTTGGCATTCGAGCCGTTTCGTCGCTTCCTCGATCAGGATCCGGAGTATGCGCTGCGGGTGTTGATGTCCAAGGACAGCCCGGTGCAATCACGCATCATTGCCGAGGTTCGCAAAGTGGTGTGCGAGCATGTCGAGGTCAACCGGGTACGGCTGATGCTCGATATCGACGATCTCGCCTACATTCTTGTCCGGATCGTCGAGTCCTGCATGTACAGCGATCAAATTGCCGGACGAAAGCCCAAGCTGGAAGCTGCGCGTGACGCCATTCGCATCCTGGTCTCGGCGCAGGTGCCTTCGTTACCGCTTCGCCGCGCGCGCTCGAAAACCGATCAGGGGCGAACGAGAGGCTGAGCTGACGTGCCTCCGGGCGTGCGTTGCTATGCCCCATTTTAATGCTGCGCATGGCCGCCGCGTCACAGCCCCCTTGCCGCCGTTCGCGGCGTCGTGAGCGACGGCCGCCGGCGCTGCGCCGGGATGTGCGAGCGTCAACGGTGCACTTGGTGGATTCCACCGAATTCGCCGGTACCGGCGCCGATCGCCGACGGCTGCGGGCTGCACTGATTAAAGTGCGGGCCTCGTTTACCGGAGGTTACGCGCCGATGCGCAATTTTCAGCAGCCGACCCGCTCGGCCATCTACTGCGAGAACGGCGTGGTCGCGACCTCGCTGCCGGAGGCGACGACGGCTGGACTCGAGGTGCTGCGCGCCGGCGGCTCGGCGGCCGACGCCGCGGTCGCCGCGGCTGCGGTGCTGGCTGTTGCCGAGCCGCAGAACGCCGGTTTCGGCGGCGACAGTTTCTACATTCATGCCCGCGCCGACGGCACGGTATCGGCCTACAACGGTTCCGGCCGCACGCCGGCGGCGCTCGACCCCGAGGCGATCGGCGAGATCGGCTTCGACAGCGCCCACGCGGTGACCGTGCCGGGCGCCGTCGATGCGCTGCTGCAGCTACACACCGACCACTGCCGCTTGCCGTTGGATCGGCTACTGGCGCCGGCGACCGCGCTTGCCGAGCAGGGTTATCTCGTCCAGCCACGCGTCGCCTGGGACTGGCAGATGGAGCGCGAGCGGCTCGCGCGCAGCCCGACGGCCGCGCCGATGTACGACCGCGCCGTGCGCCCGGGCGATCGCGTGGTGCAGCCGGCGCTGGCGGCGACGCTGCGCGCGATCGCGGCCGATGGTCGCCGCGCGTTCTATGAAGGCGCGATCGCCGACGGCATCGTCGCGACGCTGCGCGCGCTCGGCGGCACGCACACGGCAGAGGACTTCGCACGTCATCGCGGTCAGGCGGTGGAGCCGATCCGTACGCGTTATCGCGACCACGACATTCTCGAGTGTCCGCCGAACGGACAGGGCATGGCGGTGCTGATCATGCTCAACCTGCTGTCGGCGCTGGACATGCCGCAGGTCTGGCGCGATCCGGTTGCGTATGCGCATCTGCTGGCGCAGGTCAGCGTGCTCGCCTATCGCGAGCGCACGCGCTGGGCGGCGGATCCGGACTTCACGCAGATTCCTCTGCAGCGATTGCTGTCCGCCGAATACGCCGACGAGCTGCGGCCGCTGCTGGCATCGGAACACGCATTGACGCCGGCGCTGCTCGACGAGACGCCGCACAAGGATACGGTTTACCTGTCCTGCGTCGATCGCGACGGCAATGCCGTGTCGTTCATCAATTCGATCTTTACCGACTTCGGCAGCGCGATCTACGACGCGCGTTCCGGGCTGCTGCTGCATAACCGCGGCGCGAGCTTCTCGCGCGAGCCGGGGCATCCGAATGCGCTGGCGCCGTTGAAGCGGCCAATGCATACCATCATTCCCGGCATGGCGATGCGCGACGGTCGGCCGGTGATGCCGTTCGGCGTCATGGGCGGGCACTACCAGGCGACCGGCCAGGTACAGTTCCTCAGCGCGCTGCTCGATCTCGGCCTCGATCCGCAGCAGGCGCTGGAACTGCCGCGGCACTTCTGTTTTCGCGGCGTGCTCGAAGTCGAGGAGACGGTGCCGCAGAGGGTGCGCGAAGCGTTGGCTGCCAAGGGCTATGTCGTGCGCCCGGCCAAGATGCCGATCGGCGGCGGCCAGGCGATCTACATCGACCACGCGCGTGGCGTGCTGATCGGTGGCTCGGACCCGCGCAAGGACGGGCTGGCGGGCGGCTACTGAGCGGCGTGCCGCAGCGCGATCGGTCAAAAAGGGGGCGCCGGTACGCGGCGCCCCCGTCGGTTCACCACGTGAAGCCGCTGAATGCCGCGCTGGTCCAGCCGGTGCCGCTGTTGGCGGCTGCAGCCGCCAGCGGCGTGCCGCCGTAGATGACGGTGCCGCTGCTGTCGGCGTAGTGCAGCCAGGCGATGGTGTCCTGCTGGCTGACGCCGGGCAGGCTGTAGTCGCAGACGCCGTCCGGGAACAGCGCTTCCATCTGTGCCCACTGATCGTCGGTGAAGCCGGCCGCGCCGTAGTCGTCGTCGCGATTCAGCGGCTTGAGTTGGCATTTGTTGGTGTCGGTGCTGATCGCGTCGCCAGCCACGGTGCGCGGTGTGCCGAACACCGGCACGACCAGTTCGCCGCAGAGCTGGTCGCTGAGTTTCTGGCCGGCGCCACTCCAGCATTCGTCACTGAGGTCGGCCGGTTTGTCGGCGATGATCTTCTGCGCCAGCGTCAGGCTGTTGCTGTCCTGCTCGACGGCCGACAGCCAGGCATCCATCGCGATCAGGCTGTTCTGGTTGCAGTCGGCGTCGCCGACGATCAGCAGCGAGCCTTCCCAGATCAGCTGGTTGGCATGCGTGCCGTGCGCGCGGTCGAGGCGCGCGCGCATCGCAAACGCGCGGTACGAATCGTGGAACAGGCCCGGGTCCGGACCACGGCAGTCAATGATCGCAGCCTGGTCGAGGTTGTTGGCCTCGTTGATCAGGCCGGTGCGATAGGCATTGGCCAGCGCCGGCTCGACGGCGGCGGTGCGCGTCGTCGTCAGGTTGGTGTCGACGTCGAGGCCGCCGATCTTCTCGTTCAGATCGAGGAACTGCGCCGCGCTGATGTTGCCATTCTGTAGCGCAGCGAGGCCGTATTGCACGCCGACGTTGTCGACCGGAAAGCCGGCAAAACCGTGGCCGGCGGTGGTCTCCATCGTCGTCCACAGTTCAGACGGCCGCGGCCCGAGCAGATTGATGACGGCGTCGGTGATCGTGCAGCGCGTGCCGCCCGGGTTGGTGGTCGGATCGTAGCGCTGCGCGTCGCTGATGCCGGTGCAGGGGTCGGTCGGCACGGCGACGTGGAACTGCGCCGACTCGCTGACCGTGGCGTTGAGCGTGAGGCTGACGCGGCCCATCACCTTGGCGCGTTTGGGCTCGGCCCAGGTGATGCCGCTGCCCCATTCGCTGCGATTGCCGAAGTACGCGAGCAGCAGGTGGTAGTCGGCGAACTGCGTCGCCGTGCTCCAGGCGTCGGGGAACGAGCAGGTCGGCAACAGCCCCTGGTAGATGCCGGGGTAGGCGTTGGCGATCCACTGCAATGCCAGCGAGCCGCCGGAGCAGCCGGTGCCGATCGTGTAGCGCAGCGTGCCGTACTGCTCGATCAGATGCTCCTTGGCCATGATCAGCGATTCGGCCTGCAGTGCGACGTTGCAGTTGTGACCACTGTTGTCGAGCGCGGTCGACATCACCGCGAAGCCGGCGCCGAGCGCGTACTGCGCGCTGTCGGCGATCAGCTCGGTCGGCAGCGACGAGACGTCGACGCCGGCCAGACCGAGCACGTTGGCCGGCTGATAGCTGAGCACGCTCGGCGCGGTGCCGGTCTGATACGACACGCCGCAGCTGGCGCCGTGCGTGATCAGCAGTTTGTGATTGAACTGCGTCTGCGGCGTCACGGCGCTCCAGCCCGTGCCGGGCTGGTAGAGCACGGCGATCTGGTATTGATCGCGATCCTGGTAGCCGGTTTCGACGCGCACGATGAACGGTACCGTCACGCCCTGGTCGGTCGTGGTGTCGGCGACATCGCTGGCTGGATTGTCCGGGTCGTAGCTCTGGAAACCGGTCTTCAGCGGATTCGACGACAGGTAGTAATAAGCGTAGGTCGCCGGCTGATTGCACTGTGCATCGGTTGCGCCCTCCTGACAGGTCCACGGCTGCAGCTGCGGGCCGGCGATCACCGGGCCGCCGTTCGGATGGTCGACCAGCGTGACGCTGGCGCTGTCGCCGCCGGCCGTCGCGGTGAAGGTGTTGTCGCCGACCGTCAGGCCGCTGACCAGGCCGCGCAACGTGCCGTCGTCCATCGCCGTGAAGGCGCTGCTGACGTCGCTGCCGTTGAGCTGCATCGTCACGGTGACGCCGGCCGTCGCCGGCACGACGTCGAGCAGGACGTCGCCGCCGCTGATCAGATCGGGGCGGTTCGACACGACCTTGATCGTCGGCGCGTCGGCGCCGCCGCTACCGCCTCCGCTGGAGCTCTTGTCGGGCGAACTGCTGCCGCAGGCCGTGATCAGCGCCGCAAACAGGCAGGCCAGCAGGAATGGGCCCATGGCCCGGATGTGCCGGATGTTCGGCATGGCATCTCCCCCTCGGCGCCGTGATCGGCGCTCCATATGTGATGGCGCCCGCGAGGCTGCAGGCACCGCCTCCGGACGGACCGGAAACTGTCCGATTATGGGCCAGTCGACGCGCGGCGCACATCCTGCGTACGGCGCAGGCCACCATCTCGGTGCTGGAAAAGACGTACGACTTCACCGACCATCCGCGCATGCGGATCGGGATCGACCTCGGCGGTACCAAGATCGAAGGTGTGGTGATGGGCGAGCACTCGCGCATCGTCGCGCGCCAGCGCATCGCCACACCGGCCGGCGACTACGACGCCACGATCGAGGCGGTCGCCGGCCTGGTGCACCGTCTCGAAGCGGCAGCCGGCGGCGGGCCGCTGCCGGTCGGCGTCGGCACGCCGGGCGCGCCCAGTGTGCGCACTGGCTTGATGAAGAACTGCAGCTCGACCTGTCTGAATGGCCGGCCGCTGCTCGCCGATCTGCAGGCGAAGCTCGGGCCGCGCGTCCGCATCGCCAATGATGCCGACTGCATGGTGCTGTCCGAAGCGATGGATGGCGTGGCTGCCGGTGCTTCGACGGTGTTCGGCGTGATTCTCGGCACCGGCGTCGGCGGCGGCATCGTCGTGCGCGGACAACTGCTCGATGGTGCCAATGCGATCGCAGGCGAGTGGGGGCACAACCCGCTGCCGTGGCCGCAACCCGGCGAACTGCCGGGCCCGGCGTGTTATTGCGGGCGGCGCGGTTGCATCGAGACCTGGTTGTCCGGCACCGGCCTGGCCGCCGATCACATGCGCTTGCACGGCGGCAACTGGCGCGGGGAGCAGATCGTGTTCGCCGCCGAAGACGGCGACGCGGCAGCGCGCGCCACGCTGGATCGTTACGAGCAGCGCTTGGCGCGGGCGCTCGCGCACGTCATCAATCTGCTCGATCCACAGGTCATCGTGCTCGGCGGCGGCTTGTCGAACCTGCGGCGCCTGTACCGGAATGTGCCGGCCCTATGGGCGCCGTGGGTGTTCTCGGATGAGATCGCGACGCGCCTGGTCGCCGCGCAATATGGCGACGCCAGCGGCGTGCGGGGTGCGGCCTGGTTGTGGCCGGAGGACGCGACGTCCTAGACGCGTCGCGCCGCCGCCGTTTCCGCGAATCGGGGAACGGCGGCGGTGCGTGCGATCAAAGCGGCATGCTGCGGCGTTCGCTGTAGGCGATGAAGCCACGCACCATGCGGTAGATCCACCAAATGCCGAGGCCGATCAGCAACGGAATGCCGATCACGATCCAGCACAGCAGACCGAAGATGAAGCCCAGAATCAGCGTCCACCAGAAGGTGCGGATCAGGTAGCGATGATGGCTGCGAATGTATTCGTTCTGTGTCTCGGCGGCCTTGATGTAGCTGATGACGACGCTGATGACCGACGCCAGGAACGCGGTGAACGGTGAAATGACCTGCAGGACGTAGGCGACCAGCAGCGTCGTGCGTTCGGCCTCGCTGGCGCTCTGGCCCGGCGTGAGAATCGGATCGGATTCCATGATATGTGCAACTCCCTGAGCTCGTTTTTTGCAGCCCCCATGCTGCTGGGGCACTTTGACATAAGACGCGCGAGGGCGGCCATCGGTTGGAATCCTCAGGCGCGCGGCCACGAAAAAGGCGGCCAGCTGACGCCGGCCGCCCTGGGTTCACGACGTCTTACTTCTGGTACGCGGCAATGCCGTCGACGATTTCCTGCTTGGCAGCAGCGGCATCGCGCCAGCCGGCCAGCTTGACCCATTTGCCCTTCTCCAGCGCCTTGTAGCTGCTGTAGAAGTGCTCGATCTCGTTCTTGACGCGTTCCGGCACGTCGGCCAGATCGCGGAGATTGTCGTAGGCATTGTTCGACACTTTGTCGACCGGCACGGCGAGCAGCTTGGCGTCGGTGCCCTTTTCGTCTTCGGTGTCGAGCACCGCGACCGCGCGGCACTTGATGACCGAGCCGGCCACGACCGGGTGCGGCGTCACCACCAGCACGTCGACCGGGTCACCGTCGCCGGACAGGGTCTGCGGCACGTAGCCGTAGTTGGCCGGATAGCTCATCGCCACGTTCATGAAGCGGTCGACCATCAGCAGGCCGGTTTCCTTGTCGACTTCGTACTTCACCGGCGGACCGTAGGCCGGGATCTCGATGACGACATAGAACTCTTCCGGGGCCTTGCTGCCCGGGCCCAGTGTTTCAAAACCCATGTTCGCGTGTCCTTCTGTTGATGGCGTGATGCACGGCCGGAGCGGCCGATGTCCGCCCCGGATGATCGGGCCGCCGATTCTAACAAATGCATTTTCCGCGTAATTGCAAGGTTTGACGCCCCGGTGACGCAGCGGTTACTTTTGCCAGCCCGCGTGTACCTCCCGCAGAGGAGGGTTGAGCGCGTTCGACGGCTTGAGAAGGCATTCCAAAAGATGAGAATCGTATTGCTGGGCGCACCGGGCTCAGGCAAGGGCACGCAGGGCGAAAAGCTCGTAGCGCATTTCGGCATTCCGAAGATTTCCACGGGCGATGCGCTGCGCGCGGCCGTGGCGGCCGGCACCGAGCTGGGCAAGAAGGCCAAGGCGGCGATGGACGCCGGCCAGCTGGTTGCCAATGAAATCGTCATCGGTATCGTCGAGGAGCGCCTCGGCCAGCCGGATGCGCAAAAGGGTTTCATTCTCGACGGCTTCCCGCGCAATACCGCACAGGCCGAAGTGCTGGACGCGATGCTGGTGCGCCTTGGCCAGCCGGCGATCGGCAAGGCCGTGCATCTGGCCGTCACCGACGAAGAGATCATCAAGCGCCTGCTCGACCGCGCCGTGAAGGAAGGCCGCGCCGACGACAAGGAAGACGTGATCCGTCATCGCATCAAGGTCTACAACGACGAGACCCATCCGCTGCTCGACTACTACGAGCAGCAGGGCAAGCTCATGACCGTGCAGGGCGTCGGTACGCTGGACGATATCTTCGATCGCATTCTTGGCGTGCTGAAGTAAGCCGAAATCCGGTAACGAAAAAGGCCCGCTTCGTAGCGGGCCTTTTTCGTGCTCCACGCCCTGTTCGGTGCAGCCGAGGGGGCGGGTGGGGCCGGTCTGTGAGCGCCAGCCGTGTTGAATCACTCAGCAAAAACGCTCGATGAGCATCGTCCCGCAGACCTCGCGGCGCCAGCCCTGCAACACCGGGACGTCGGCCGCGGCGCCGCGGCGCAGGACGGCGACCAGATCAGCGCGCGGGGCCAGATAACCCTGCGGCAGTCCCAGCTCGGCGGCGCGCGCCTGCACGGCGTTCTGCAGCTCGCGCAGCCGCTGCTTCTGTTCCGCTGTCAGCTCTTCATCGGCGACCCGCACTGTGGCTGGCTGCGCCAGCGCTTCGGCAACGATCGCCAGTAGGCGCTCACCCTGCCGCTCCAGGGTCTTGGGTGGCAGCACCCCGAGTGATTCGAGGCGCTGCGTCGAATCCGGGCGGCGCTCGGCGAGGCGATAGATCGCATCGTCGTCGAGGATCCACTTACGTGGTCGGTCGCGCTGCTGGGCCTCGCTTTCGCGCCAGGCGGCCAGCGCGGCGGCAACCGACTGTGCGCGTGCGTCGAGGCGCGACAGCCCCTTGAGGCGCTGCCAGGCGTCTTCGGGCGGTGTGCTGTAGTTCGCCGGGTCGGCGAGCCGTGCGCAGTCTTCGGCAAGCCAGGCGAGGCGGCCGCAGGCGGCCAGTTCCTCCTGCAGCGTCGGGAACACGGTCGCCAGGTGCGAGACGTCGGCGGCGGCATAGGCCAGTTCCGCTTCGCGCAATGGGCGCCGTGCCCAGTCGGTGCGCGACAGGCTCTTGTCGAGGGTGATGCCGAGGCGCTTGTCGATCAGGCCGGCGTAGCCGATCTGGTCGCCGATGCCGAGCAGCGTCGCAGCGATCTGGGTGTCGAACAGCGGCTGCGGACAGCTGCCACGCAGCTTGACGAGGATTTCCAGGTCCTGGGCGGCGGCGTGGAAGACCTTGATCGAGTGGCTGGCGTAGAGCACGTCCAGCAGCGGTCCGAGGTCAGTGAGCGCCAGCGTGTCGATGCAGGCCGCCTCGTCCCCGTCGCCGATCTGGATCAGGCAGAGCTTCGGGTAGTAGGTGTCGACGCGGACGAATTCGGTGTCGACGGTCAGCCACTGGCGCTGTGACCAGCGGTCGAGATGAGGTGCGAGTTGTTCTGGGGTCTGGATGAACGTGGTCATGAAGGGCGCACGTCACGCGCGTCTGGCGCGTGACGGATCATGCATCGATGGATGCGGTGAAGGGTGCACGCGCTGGGGCGGCAACCGAATGGTCGCGTCGCTGCAATGCCCGACGCGATGACTGCCTCTAGAATATCGGCCTTTATCGTTTTTCGGCCACCCATGTTCGCCTCGCTCGTCAGCGCCACCGTCCGCATTCTGTTCTTTCGCGCCGGTCCGCAGGATTTTCCGTATGAGCCCCGCCTGACGCTGCCGATCGCGGTCGCGGCGGCGGGGGTCAATGCCCTGATGTTCGTGCAGGTGCTGCCGGTGGCGACGTCGCTGCTGCTGGCGGCGGCGCTGGTCGCCGGCTTTGCGATGACCACGCGCGCCCTGCTGCGCGCGCGCAACCTCGACGCGCGCTTCCATCAGACCTATGCGGCGCTGCTGGCGACCAATGCGGTGCTGACACTGGCGCTGCTGCCGTTCTTTGCGCAGATCGCGCCGACGCTGCGCGAGCTGGCCAGCAATCCGCAGCTGCTCGAGCATCCGGACAAGTTCAAGCTGCCGCAGAGCACGGCGTTCATCATGAACATGCTGAATTTCTGGAGCATCGGCGTGATGGCCTGGATTTTCCGCAACGCGGCGAACCTGTCGATCCTGCTCGGTCTGCTGCTGACCTTCGTCGTCGGCATCGTGCTGCTGTTCTTCCTCGCGTTCATCAGCTCGTTCGCCGGCCTGCTGCTGGGCGGCGCCTGAGGCCGATATGCATATCCACATTCTCGGTGTCTGCGGCACCTTCATGGCCGGCATCGCGGCGATTGCGCGCGAGGCCGGGCATACCGTGACGGGTTCCGACGCCAACGCCTGGCCGCCGATGTCGACGCAGCTCGAAGCGCTGGGCATCACCGTCATGCAGGGCTACGAGCCATCGCACCTGCAGCCGGCGCCCGACATGGTCGTGGTCGGCAATGTCGTGACGCGCGGCAATGCGGCGATGGAATACGTGCTCAACGAGGGCCTGCCGTACACGTCGGGCCCGCAGTGGCTGGCCGAGCACGTGCTGCAGGGGCGTCACGTGCTGGCCGTTGCCGGGACGCACGGCAAGACCACGACCTCGGCGCTGCTGGCGTGGCTGCTCGAACACGCCGGTCTGGAACCGGGTTTTCTGGTCGGCGGGGTGCCGCAGAACTTCGGAATTTCCGCGCGGCTCGGCACGTCGCGTTACTTCGTGATCGAGGCCGACGAGTACGACACGGCGTTCTTCGACAAGCGCAGCAAGTTCGTTCACTACCGGCCGCGCACCGTCATTCTCAACAACCTCGAATACGACCACGCCGACATTTTTCCGGATCTGGCGGCGATCGAGCGGCAGTTCCATCACTTGGTGCGCACCGTGCCGGGCCGTGGACGCATCGTCGTCAATGGCGCCGATCGCAATCTGTCGCGGGTCCTCGAACAGGGTTGCTGGAGCGAGCGGGTGTCGTTCGACGACGACGCGGGTTGGCAGGCGGCGGGAGAGCCGCAGGCCTTCGAGTTACGCGTCGGCGGCAAATCCGCCGGGTTCGTGCACTCACCGCTGGCCGGTCGTCACAACCAGTCGAACACGCTGGCGGCGTTTGCGGCCGCGCATCACGTCGGGGTGCCGGTCGGCACACTGATCGAAGGGCTGGCGGGATTTCGCAGCGTCAAGCGCCGGCTCGAAAAGATCGGCGAAGCCGGCGGCATCAGCGTCTACGACGATTTTGCGCATCACCCGACGGCCATCGCCACGACCGTCGATGCGCTGCGGCGTGCTGGGCAGGGCCGGGTGCTGGCGGTGCTCGAACCGCGCTCCAACACCATGCGGCTTGGCGCGCATGCGCACGAATTGGCGAACAGCCTGAAAGATGCCGATTTGTGCTTTGTCTACGCGCGCCCGGATTTGAAATGGGATGCCGGCAAGGCGCTGGCTGCGGTCGGTGAGCGGCTGCAGGTGGCGGCGGATCTCGATGCGCTGATCGACGCGATCGTCGCTGCCAGCATGCCGGGAGACCGCGTGCTGGTGATGTCGAACGGCGACTTCGGCGGGATTCACCACAAGCTGCTGGCGCGTCTGCAGCAAGGCTGACGCGCCAGCCGGTGCTGGCTCAGCGCACGCGTTTGACCTTGACGCGAGCACTGACGGCGTCGACGTACATGAAGTACGAGCCGAGCCATCCCTTCTTGATCGTCACTTCTGGGTTGTCGACCGGGCGGTAGGCTTTGGAGCCATCCTCGTTGACCTCCCAGACCTGGCCGTTGGCCAGCGTGAAGCGTGTGCCCTTGCCGGGCCAGCCGTTGAAGCGACCGACCATGTTCGAGCTGATCTGATCGGCTTCCTGTGCCTTGTGCGGGGCCGCCGCCTCGCCGCGCAGGCTTTCGGCGCCAAAGCGGTCGACGGCCCCCGGTGCCGCTGCAGTTGGCGCGGGCGATGACGTGGCTGCTGCTGGCGCTTGCACCGGTCTGGGCTTGGGCATCGGCTTGGGTGCATCGACCGCCGCGACCGGCGCGTGCCGTCCGGCGGCCGCGTCGTAGCAGGCCAGCCGTGCGCTGTCGTCATCGAGCGTCGTGCAGTGGCTCAGATCGGCGGCCAGCACCGGGCTCGATGCCAAGGCCGACAGCAGGCAAGCGATCGCGACGCGATGCATCAGACCGCCTTGTAGTGCAGGACGTTCTCGGCCTGCAGGTCGGCGTGGTAGCTGGAGCGCACCATCGGGCCGCTGGCGACATGCGAGAAGCCCATCTGCTCGCCGATCACGCGCAGATGGTCGAATTCTTCCGGGGTCACGTAGCGGTCGACCGGCAGGTGGTTCTTCGACGGCTGCAGATACTGGCCGAGCGTCAGCATGTCGACGCCGTGCGCACGCAGGTCACGCATCACCGCTTCGATTTCCTCGAGCGACTCGCCGAGGCCGAGCATCAGGCCGGACTTGGTCGGCACGTCCGGATGCAGGGTCTTGAAGCGTTCGAGCAGATCCAGCGACCACTCGTAGTCCGAACCGGGACGCGCCTGCTTGTAGAGACGCGGAATCGTTTCGAGATTGTGGTTGAAGACGTCCGGCGGGTTGTCCTTGAAGATCGTCAGCGCCGGGTCCATACGGCCGCGGAAGTCCGGCACCAGCACTTCGATCGTCAGCGTCGGCGACAGCTTGCGCGATTCGGCGATGCATGCTGCGAAATGGCCGGCGCCACCGTCGGGCAGATCGTCACGGTCGACCGAGGTGATGACGACGTAGCGCAGCCCCATGTCACGAATCGTTTCCGCGAGGTGGCGCGGTTCGTCGGCGTCGAGCGGATTCGGACGGCCATGCGCGACGTCGCAGAACGGGCAGCGCCGTGTGCAGATGTCGCCCATGATCATGAAGGTCGCCGTGCCCTTGCCGAAGCACTCGCCGAGATTCGGGCAGGACGCTTCCTCGCAGACCGTATGCAGCTTGGCGGTGCGCAGCACATCCTTGAGGCGCGCCACTTCCGGCGTGCCCTGGCTCTTGGCGCGGATCCACGTCGGCTTGCGCAGCGGCGCGATGGTCGCCTCGATCTTGACCGGGATGCGCGCCATCTTCTCGGCGCCGCGCAGCTTCTCGCCCTGGACGATGCGCTTGACGGCCGGCCGCTCAGACGGCGCCGGCGTTTTCGGGGGAGTGGGGTTCAATGACAGCTCCGCATGTTGCAGACGGCCATTGTACCGCTAATGTCGATGCGGTCGCGGCTGTCCTGGCTTACGCCGCCGCGGCCAGGGGGACGCCGGCACTGCGCAGATCCGGCGGCAAGCCGAGCGCATCTTCGATGGCCGCCTGCGCCGCCGCAGCCAGTTCGGTGCGCTCTCGGCCGAGCGCTTCCAGCGGCGCGCAGTAGGTCAGCTCGACGTCGATGCGCGGCTCGCGCAGCACGCGCAGCAGGTGACGGAACAGATCGTCATCGCCGACGAACGGGGCAACATCGCGGCCGTCGGCGACGGGCAGATAGCGCAGCGCGATCGGTTGCACGACGCAGCGTGCGTCGATCGCCGGCGCGAACATCCGCGCATGGAAGCGCTGTACCTGCCGGCCGGTGGTGGTCGTGCCTTCGGGAAACAGTGCGACGCTACCGCCGTTGCGCAGATAAGTCGTCAGCCGGTCGACGACGCGCGACGCGTCGCCGCGGCCGCGGCGCAGATAAAAGCTGCCGGCCGCGGTGGCCAGCCAGCCGGCCAGCGGCCAGTTGCGAATCTCGCTCTTGGCGACGAAGCGCACCGGTTCACAGGCGTTCATCACCGGAATGTCCAGCCACGAAATGTGGTTGGCGATGCTCAGATGGGCACCGTCGACCGGCGTGCCGTGGCGCTGGACGCGGATGCCCAGCACCGCCAGCAGGCGGCGGTGCCACCAGCCCGCCATGCGCGCGCAATCGAGCCGCTCCGACAGATCGGCGGTGACCAGCACGGCCATCAGCAGCCCGAGCACGATCAGCGCCAGCAACAGCGCTGTGCGCCAGATGGTGCGAAGCAGGGACATCGTCAGGTCTTCAGCGTGCGCTGGTGCCGGTCGCGACCGTCGGCGACTGGCCGAGGAAGTGGCGCGCATAACGCGGATTCAGGTCGCTGACGTTGAGCAGCATGAAGACGTCGGCGCAGTTGAAATCGCGATCCCAGTACGCCTCGCCACAGGCCTTGGCGCCGAGGCTCAGGTACGCCTTCAGCAGCGGCGGCATGCGGACCTTGTCGCGTGCGCGGCGGTCCGCCGCCGGCAGCGGGATGTACGGACGGACGTGCTGCCAGGCCGGCGCCATGTGCTGGGCACGCAGTTGCTCGAGGATGGCATGCGCGCCGGCCCCGCCGTCACGCAGATCGATCGACGCGCAGCCGAACAGATAGTCGTAGCCTTCGTTGACGATGGTGCTGGCAATGCCCTGCCAAAGCGTCGCGATCACCGCGCCGCTGCGATACTCCGGCGCCACACAGGTCCGGCCGATTTCCATGACGCGGCCAGCCAGCGAATCCAGCATCGCCAGGTCGAATTCGGTGGACGAGTAGAAGCCACCGGCGCCCGGCGCGCGCTCGCCGGTGAGAATGCGCGTGCAGGCGACGATCGTGCCGCTATCCGCCTCGCGGACGATGAGGTGGCGACAGAACGGGTCGTACTGGTCGTGGTCGAGGCCGTCCGCCCCGCCGTCGATCTCGGCGCCCATCTCGCCGGCAAAGATGCGATAGCGCAGCTTCTGGGTTTCGGTGATCTCGGCCGCCGTTTGAGCAAAGCGGACCTCGAAGCGCGGGCCGCGCGGCAGGTCACCATCAATGCGTGTCGACATGAATGCAGCACTCCTTTTTGGATGCGCGCACTCTATGAACCGGGTTTTGAAGCCCGGTTACAGTGGCATGAAGACTGCGTGACGGTGGCCGCCCACTGATGAGCGGATGTTCTGCGGTGCGACGCCGCTTTACCCAGCAGCACTTCGGTTGCCGGGTTCGTGCAGCTGACGCTATCAGTCGGTCTTCGTGAACCAGCCCGGGTGTGCGTCCGGCGTCGTCCATAGCCGGCGGTGCAGGTGAGCGAGCGCACTGGCGTCGAGCAGCAGCTGATTGCGCTCGTTCTCGCCGAGCGTCGCCGGATCGCGTCGCGCCGAGGCTTCGGCGAGATTGCGCAGGCTGCGCTGCGCCTTGCTGTTGCGGGTGGCGCGGTGGCGGCCGACCAGGCTCAGCATTGCGTTCGGGAATGGCTCGCGTGCGACTTCGGCGAAGTCCGGGTAATGCGGCGCGCGACGCATATTGGCTTTCAGCCAGCGCAGCTCGCGCGGCGTGATCGACTCTTCCGGGATCAGGAACAGGCGCGCATCGCGTGCGCGCAGACCCAGCGTGCGGCGCGAACTCCAGACCGACAACGGAATGGCGATGACCAGACTGCCCGCGACCGGCAGCAACCACCACAGGAAGTGCGGGTTCAGCCAATAGACGAGGCCCAGCCAGGCCAGGCCGAGCAGTGAGCCGCCGCCGTGGCGGACGATGGCCTGACTCCACGGCGTTGCGGCGTCTTCGCGCGGCGGTGATTTCCAGACCACCGCGATACCGAGCAGCGCCGAGACTACGTACTGCGTATGGAACAGCATGCGAATCGGTGCCAGCAGCGCCGAGAACGCCATCTCGATGACGAGGCTGACCAGCAGGCGCAGGCGGCCGCCGTAAGGGCGGGCGACCTTGTGGCGGACGATCAGCAGCACCGCCGACAGGATCTTCGGCAGGAACAGCAGCGTCATGGTGCCGGCGAACAGGCGGATCGCCCATTCCGGATGCCATTCCGGCCAGGTCGGGAACAACTGGTAGGGCTGCGAAAAATACGTCGGTTCGGTCTTCATGAAGACGAACAGCAGCGCCGTCGACAGGGCCAGGAACAAGAACCACAGCGGCGCCGACAGGTACGCCATGACGCCGGTCATGAACACGGCGCGATGCGCCGGATGCAGACCGCTGGTGAAGAACAGCTTGAAGTTCTGCAGGTTGCCCTGGCACCAGCGTTGGTCGCGCTTCAACTCGTCGAGCAGCGTCGGCGGCATCTCCTCGTAGCTGCCGGGCAGATCGTAGGCGATCCACACGCTCCAGCCGGCGCGGCGCATCAGCGCTGCCTCGACGAAGTCATGGCTGAGGATCTCGCCGGACAGGCCGCCGCTGCCGGGCAGGCGCCCGAGCGCGCAGTGCTGCATGAACGGCGCGACGCGGATGATGGCGTTGTGACCCCAGTAATGCGATTCGCCGAGCTGCCAGAAATGCAGGCCGGCGGTGAACAGCGGACCGTAGACGCGGGTCGCAAACTGCTGGATGCGCGCATAGACCGTTTCGCGGCCAGCGGCCTTCGGCGCGGTCTGGATGATGCCGGCGTTGGGGTTGGCTTCCATCAATTGCACGAGGCGCTTCAAGCACTCGCCGGACATCACGCTGTCCGCGTCGAGGATGATCATGTGCTGGTAATTGCTGCCCCAGCGGCGGCACCAGTCGGCGATGTTGCCGGACTTGCGCTTGATGCGGTGCACGCGGCGGCGGTAGAAGATGCGGCCAAAACCGTCGACGGCGCGGCACAGGTCGAGCCAGGCCCCGACCTCTTCGCTGCGCGCGTCGGCCTTGCCGCTGTCGGACAACACATAGAAGTCGAACGAATCGCGTAGCCCGGCTTGCGCGACGGAGTCGTAGGTGGCACGCAGGCCGGCGAACACGCGCGCGACGTCTTCGTTGCAGATCGGCACCAGGATCGCCGTGTTACGGCCCGGCGCCAGTGGTGTATCGGGCGCGGCGGTGGCGGAGATCGAATACTTGTCGCGGCCGGTCAGCAGCACGAAGAAGCCGAACAGCGCCGTCCAGAAGCCGGCGGAAATCCACGCGAACAGCACCGCGTAGAGCGTCAGGCTTGCCAGTTCCAGCGGGTGACGGCCCTTGTACGGCAGTACCGCCGACATCAGATAGGTGGCGCCGACGGTTTGCGCGATGATCAAGGCAATCAGCAGCAGGCGGCGCAGCGTGCCGCTCCAGCGCCAGCGTACCTGGGCGGGGCCGAGCGTCTTCGAGCGCGGGGCTTCGGGTTGCGCGCCGCCACGCGGCGTCAGCGCGGCACCGCCGCCCTGCGCGCGGCGACCGAGCCAGCGCCACAGGCGACGCACCGGATTGTGGTCCCAGGGGCGCGGCGTCATCGACGCGCGGAACACGGGTGGCGTGGTATTCAGGCGCGCCCCGGCATCCGGCGGGTACAGGGCGTCGTCGATGTGTTCGTCGCCGGGCTGAGCATCACCGAGCCCGAGCTTCAGGCGTGCATAGCTGGAGCCGGCGATGGTTTGATCGCCCGGCAGCGCATCCTGCTCGGCAAGGCCCGCGTGCAGCGCCGCGAACAGTTGGTCCTGAGTCGCGTTCGGATCCTTGCTCAGCGTCGCTTCGAGCGTGGGCAAGAGGCGAGCGGCGGTGGCCGGCGGTAGTTCGCGCAGATATTCCTCGATACGGCGCGGCAGCGGCGAGGCGAGGCCCGGAGGCGGCTGTGTCACGTTATCCCTGAGCGGCAAATTGGCGAGTGTCGGACCATTCGGTCAGTCGCTGCTCCGCAGCGACGCAAGTTGCCGAGTGTAGAGACAAAAAACGCCGCTGCCGAGAGCCCCGCCAGCGATGAAAGCCGGCGGGCGCTGAAGCTGCGATGAACTCGCGCTGTCGCCGGCGCGCTCAGCGCGGCTCGGGCGGCATCAGATACGCCCAGGTCTCCGAGATGTTGTCGTCGCCCTTGCGCAGCACCGCGCGCATTTCCAGCGGCTTGCTGTCGTCGGTGCGGCGCACGCGCAGCGTCAGGCGCCAGCCGCCGGTGACATCGTTCTTGACCAGCTGACGGTCGAGAATTTCACCGTTGTCGTTGACCCACAGGCCGGCCACGGGCTTTTCGCCCGGTTTGAGGAAGTCGAGCGGACCGCCCTGGAAGTCGACGATGTAGCGCCAGGTGCCGTCCGGCGTGTCGGTCCAGCCGCGGCTGCGGCGGGTCTGCGCGACCCAGGCCAACGGCGGTTTGGTTTCCTGGTTGGCCTGCCAGAACATCGTGTACTCGAGATCCATCTGGTCGCCGGCTTGCGGACTCTTTTCCGGGACCCAGTACGCGACGATATTGTCGTTGGTGGCGTCCTTGGTCGGAATCTGCACGAGCTCGACGCGACCGCGACCCCAGTCGCCCTTGGGGACGACCCAGACACTCGGCGTGCGGTCGTAGCGGTTGTCGAGGTCCTCGTAGTGGGCGAACAGCCGGTCACGCTGCATCAAGCCGAAGCCGCGCGGATTGACCTCGCCGAACGAGGTGATCAGCAGGCGCTTGGGATTGACCAGCGGACGCCAGATCCATTCGCTGTCACTTTGCACGGACAAGCCTTCGGAGTCGTGCACTTCGGGGCGATAGTCCTCGACCGGCGACGGCTGATTGGCGCCGTACAGGAACATGCTGGTCAGCGGTGCGATGCCAAGCTTGCCGACCCCGTCACGGAAGTACAGTCGCGCCTTGACCTCGGTCGCCGTCGAGTCGCCGGGGCGCACCTTGAAGCGGTAGGCGCCGGTCACGCGGCGCGAATCGAGCAGCGCGTAGATGGTCAGCTCGTTGTCCTGCGGACGCGGCCATTCGATCCAGAACTCGCGGAAGACCGGGAATTCCTCGCCGGACAGTTCGCCGGTGTCGATCGCCAGTCCGCGCGCTGACTCGCCGTACACCTGATCCTTGCCGAGCGCACGGAAGTAGCTCGCACCCTGGAAGGCGATCAACTCATCCTCGACGCCCTTTTCGTTGAGCGGGAAGTGCACGCGAAAGCCAGCGAAGCCGAGATCGCGCAGCTTGGCGGGGTCGATCTTGTTGCTGCCGTAATCGAAATTTTCCGGCTGAAACGGAATCTTGCGAACGCCGTCGGCCGTGACCAGGTTGATCTTGACGATCTGGTTGAAATACAGGCCCGGGTGATAGAACTGCACTTCGAACGGCAGCTTGTTGTTGTGCCAGAGCGCCTTGTCCGGCTTGTACTGAATTTCTTTGTACTGCTGGTAGTTGAGGTCGGTCAGTGCCTTTGGCAGCTGCGTGTCGGGCGGCGTGAAGGCCTTCGTCGACAGCGTCTTGGCCTTCTTGGCGACGTCGTCGAAGTCGAAAGCAAAGGCTGATTGGCTGACGAGTGCGCCGAGCGTGAGCAGCCATGCTCCTAGCAATACCTTGCGTTGCATTAGGTCCCGTTTTCCGCGTTGATTCCGATGTCCGATGCCGTCGCGGCATCCCCCGTTCCGGCGGCCGTGAATTCTTCGAACAGCGGCCGCATCCTGTTGACCAACAGACAGAAGAGGTCTGCGGTCTTTTCTGCATCATAAATGGCCGAATGCGCCGATTCGGCGTCGTAGCCCAGGCGAGTTGCCTGCAAGGCGCGCGCCAGAACGGTCTGGCCGAGCGCTGCGCCGCCCAGCGTCGCCGTGTCGAAGACGCTGAACGGGTGGAACGGGCAGCGCTTGTAGCCGGTCCGTGCGACAGCGGCATTGACGAAGCCGAGGTCGAAATGCGCGTTGTGGCCGACCAGCACGGCCCGGGTGCAGCCGTTCTCCGATACCGCACGACGCACGACACGGAACACGTGATCGAGCGCTTCGCGTTCGCTCATCGCCAGCCGCAGCGGACTGTCGATGCGGATGCCGGTGATTTCCAGCGCGGCCTTTTCGATATTGGCGCCCTCGAACGGCTGCACATGCGCGAACACCGTTTCCTTGGGCACCAGCTGGCCGTGCTCGTCGATCCCGAGGATTACGGCCGCGATCTCCAGCAGCGCATCGGTCTGCGAGTTGAAGCCACCGGTTTCGACGTCGACCACGACCGGCAAGAAGCCGCGGAAACGGTGCCCGACCTTGAGCTTGCGCGGCTCCGGAGCCGGTGCCGGCGCGTTACCGTCGACCGTCATGCGATCCCCCGCAGCGGGGCACGCGCAGCGCACGGCCATCGGCCGGGGCCTGCCGGTGCACGCGGGGCGGCTGTCATCATCGGGGTCTCCTGCGCTTGCATCATGGTTTGAAGAGGGTCGGGCATGATACCCGCTTCGGGCTGTCTGGCCGCCGACTGGCGCCGCAGGCTCTATAATCGCGCGCCTCGATGGCTTTCAGGTCCCGGCCGGGCCAGATCGATCCCCCGAAACATTCGTCTGACGACTCATGAGCAAGCAAAGTTCCTCGCGCCGCAAGATCGCGCTCGCCTATTCCGGCGGCCTCGACACCTCCGTCATCCTTAAATGGTTGCAGGACACCTATGACGCGGAGGTCGTGACGTTCACGGCCGACATCGGTCAGGGCGAGGAGCTCGACCATGTGCGTCCCAAGGCCGAGCAGTTCGGCGTCAAGGAAGTCTTTATCGACGACCTGCGCGAGGAATTCGCGCGCGACTTCGTGTTCCCGATGTTTCGCGCCAACGCCGTCTACGAGGGCGAGTACCTGCTCGGCACGTCGATCGCGCGGCCGCTGATCGCCAAGCGCCTCGTCGAGATCGCGCGCCAGACCGGTTGTGACGCGATCAGTCACGGTGCCACCGGCAAGGGCAACGACCAGGTCCGCTTCGAGCTTGGTGCCTACGCGCTGTGGCCGGAGGCGCAGATCATCGCGCCGTGGCGCGAATGGGATCTGAACTCGCGCGAAAAGCTGCTGGCCTATGCCGAGCAGCATGGCATTCCCATCACCAAGAAGAAGGACGGCGGCTCGCCGTACTCGATGGACGCCAACGCGCTGCACATCAGCTACGAGGGCGGCGGTCTGGAAGATCCGTGGTGGTCTCCGGATGAGGGCATCTGGCGCTGGACCAAGAGCCCGGAAGATGCGCCGAACGAAGCGCAGACCATCACCATCGAATTCGACAAGGGCGACGCGGTCGCCATCGACGGCGTGCGCGGCACGCCGTTCGAGATTCTCGACAAGCTCAACAAGCTCGGCGGCGAGCACGGCATTGGCCGCCTCGACATCGTCGAGAACCGCTATGTCGGCATCAAGAGCCGTGGCTGCTACGAAACCCCGGGCGGCACCATCCTGCTCAAGGCGCACCGTGCGATCGAGTCGCTGTGCCTCGACCGCGAACAGGCGCACCTGAAGGACGAGGTGATGCCCAAGTACGCCAGCCTGATCTACAACGGCTACTGGTGGAGCCCGGAGCGTCGCGCGCTGCAGGCGCTGATCGACGACACCCAGACCCGCGTCAACGGCGAGGTCCGCCTCAAGCTCTACAAGGGCGCCGTCTACAATCTCGGCCGTCGTTCCAAGGACTCGCTGTTCGACGCTTCGCTGTCGACCTTCGAGGACGATCGCGGCGCCTACAACCAGAAGGACGCAGAGGGCTTCATTCGCTTGAATGGCCTGCGTCTGCGCACCGGCGCCAAGCGCGACGCGCGCTGAGTCGCCTGCTGCGCGCGCCGATCTCGCGCCTGCCGTGCTCGCGGTGCTTCAGCACAGCTGTGCGCGGCTGACGCGACCTCGGCGCCGCTCGCGCGACGGCGACTCAACGCGAGTCTGCGAGTGATGTCATTTGAAACGGCCCGCATTGCGGGCCGTTTTGTTTGAGCGACGCGCTAGCATGAATCGGGCGTGTGCCGGAGCATTCGGCATGCAGGGTTGGCAAAACACGGGGCAAATCGAGCGATGAGCGTTGCAGCGCATGATGGCGGAGGATTGCGATCGTTGCTGCACGATCTGCTGCTGTTCGCGCGTATCGAGGCACAGTGCTGTGTGTTCGCGGTCGCCATCTTCGGCGGTTTGGCGCTGAGCAAGCTGTTGGCGCTGCCGATTCCGCGTTATGACTTTTTGCTGATCTGGTGCCTGTGTGTCCAGGCGCTGATGCTGTTGACGCGCATCGAGACCGCCGACGAAGCCTTGGTCATCTGCCTGTTCCATGTCTTCGGTCTGGCACTGGAGTTGTTCAAGACGCATCACGGCTCCTGGGCGTACCCAGAATTCGCGTATACGAAGTTCTGGGGCGTGCCGCTGTACAGCGGCTTCATGTACGCCGCGGTGGCCAGCTATCTGGTCCAGGCATTTCGGCGCCTGGACCTGCACTTCAGTGAATATCCGAGCGATGTCGCAAACCTGTTCGCGATCCTGCTCTATGTCAATTTCTTTACGAACGCCTGGATGCCCGATCAGCGTTGGGGGCTGGCAACGGCGCTGGTGGCGCTGATGTGGAAAACGCGCGTTGATTTTCGGCTCGGCGATCGCCGCTACAGCATGCCGCTGGTCGTATCGTTCGCGCTGATCGGGTTCTTCATCTGGCTCGCGGAGAACATCGCCACGTTCTTCGGCGCTTGGCGCTATCCGAATCAGCGCGACGTCTGGCACAGCGTGCACTACGCGAAAATCAGCTCCTGGGCCTTGTTGGTGATCCTCAGCTTCGTGCTGATCGCGCGACTGAAGGGGCTCAAGGCTTCCCTCGGTGTGCCGGACGGTGGTTCGTATCTGCTGTCGCGCCTGCACTTGCCAAAGCCAGACGCATCGCGCTCGGAGCCGCCGTCGACATGAGGCACACTGTTTAGTGCGATGAAAGCCGCTATGTTCTTGCTGATGTATGAGATCAGATGCGCTTGCGCATGGAAGACGGCGCCGCGCGCTGCCGAGTCGAAAGCGCAGGCGCTGCTGATCATGATCGAAATCGCGCCCATCAGCACATGGCTTTTGTGGGCTTTCGATCGGCTTGGAGTCGATGCGAGCTGGGCAACTTCAGCGCCACTTTTGAGCCTGCTGACCGCGCCCCCGCTGATTTTCATCAACGAGCGCGCCTTTTCCCTAAAGAGCGCCACGTGGTGTGCGTACGAGAGGCGCTTCGATGCGTTTGGCCCCAGGCAAAAATGGGTTGCGGCACTGTGCTGTCTGATGGTGGGTGCGCTGTTATTGGCCTCGCCAGTTTTGGTATTGCCTTAGAGGCGGCGCAACGCTGGTGATTGCATCAATCGGCGCGATAAGCGGCGATGGTTTCATGCACGAAGCGCAGCTTGTCGATGACCGGCATCGACAGCACGAACGGGTAGGCGTCGCCGAGGCCGAGGCCGCGGTTGAGGTTGTTGAGGACGAAGGTCATCGGCATCCAGCGGTCCATCAGGCGCGCGAAGGTGTCGCGCTCGAGGCCGTCGCTGACCGGCTGGCCGTCGTAGGTCTTGTCGCTGACCGGTGTGTGGCGCAGCGAAATGCGGCAGGCCGATGCGGTTTCCAGGGTATCGACGATGTGCAGGTAGTGCGCCCAGGTTTCGGCCCAGTCTTCCCACGGATGGGCGCTGGCATAGCTGCTGACGTGGGTATTTTGCCAATCCGTTGACGGGCCTTGCTCGTAGTGTGCTTGCAAGGCCTGCGCATAGTCGGCGCGCTCGTCGCCGAACTGCGCACGGAAGGCGTCGAGGCGCGTCGAGCCGGCGATCAGGCGATCCCAGTAGTAGTGGCCGATCTCGTGGCGGAAGTGCCCGAGCAGCGTGCGATACGGTTCATGCAGATGCAGGCGCCGCTTTTCGCGCTCGGCGTCGTCGGCCTCGGCGACGCTGATCGTGATGACGCCCTGGGCGTGGCCGGTCATCACCGCCGGTCCTGTCGTCCCCGGCGGCGGGTCGGCGAGGAACTTGAAGGCGAGGCCACGCTTGGGATCGGCCTGGCGGTCGAGGATCGGCAAGCGCAGTTCGAGCAGGCCGTAGATCAGCCGGCGTTTGGCGACCTCGAGGCGGTACCAGGCTTCGGCGTGCCCAGGCACGCCGAGGTTGGGGATCACGCGTGTGAGGCGGCACGAGGGACACAGCGTGCTCGGGTCTTTGTGCGGAACCGCCCAATTGCAGACATTGGTGGTCTGGTAGTTGCCGCACAGGCGGTACAGCGGTCGCCGACGCGCTTTGCCGGCCAGCCGCCAGCGGTTGTCACCTTCGGCGACGAGTGTGCCCATGCGGCGCCGATCCGGCAGGAACGCGAGGGTGTTTCCGCAGCGATTGCAGACGGTGTTCTCGAAGAAAATCAGGTTGTCGCAGTGGTCGCAGTAAAAGACCTTCACGGTCGCCTCCACTTCGTCGCCGCGCCAAAAGGCGCATGGCATCGGTGCATGATCGCTGCTTTTGGGGGGTGCCGTGCAGCAGCACCGCCAGGCCGCGCTCGCCAAGGCGGCGGCGAGCCGCTGGGCCGGCAGTCGCAGCCGCGGCGGTCGGCGAGATCAGAGACGGAACTGCTCGCCGAGATAGACCTTGCGCACGGTTTCGTTCGACAGCAGGTCGTCGGGTGAGCCTTCGGCGATGACCTGACCTTCGGCGAGGATGTAGGCGCGCTCGCACAGCGAGAGCGTCTCGCGCACGTTGTGGTCGGTGATCAGCACGCCGATGCCGCGCTCCTTCAGGTGATGGACGATCTGCTGGATGTCGCCAACCGCGATCGGATCGACGCCCGCGAACGGTTCGTCGAGCAGGATGAAGCGCGGATTGGCGGCCAGGGCACGGGCGATTTCGACGCGACGGCGTTCGCCGCCGGACAGCGCCTGGCCCTCGGCATCGCGAATGTGCGTGATGTGCAGCTCGGAGAGCAGGCGCTCGAGCTCGGCTTCGCGCTGATCGCCGTTCAGGTCCTTGCGCAGCTCGAGGATCGCCAGGATGTTGTCCTTGACCGACAGCTTGCGGAACACGCTGGCTTCCTGGGGCAGGTAGCCCAGGCCGAGGCGCGCGCGCGCATGCATGGGCTGCGCGGTGATGTCGCGGCCATCGAGTTCGATCCGGCCGCCGTCGGCCGGGATCAGGCCGACGATCATGTAGAACGAGGTGGTCTTGCCGGCGCCGTTGGGGCCGAGCAGGCCGACGATCTCACCGCTCGAAACGGTCAGCGAGACGTCGCGGACAACGCTGCGCTTCTTGAAGCGCTTGACGAGCGCGAAGGCCGACAGAGTCGAGGCAGTCGTCACGGGGTTTTTCCTTTTGGCTGGTTCTTGCTGCCGGTCGCCGGTGCCGTCGTGCCCTTCTTGTCCTTCTGTGGCGGCGGCTGGAAGGTGATCGTGACCTGGCCCTTGCCACCGCTGGCGGCCTGGATGCGACGTTCGGGCACGATGTAGCCGATGGTGTCGCCGGACACTTCGTCGTCGCCGCGCTTGATGTGCGCGGCGCCGTTGAGATCGGCGCGACCGCTTTGCGAGTTGTAGTGAATCTCGTTGGCCGACGCGTGCAGCGGCTTCTGCGCGGCGCCCTGCGCGGTTGGGTCCGCGGCGTGGTCGAGTGTCGCCGGCTTGCCGTGCACCCAGGCCTCGAAGTTGCCGTCGGCCAGCTGATGCACTTCCATCGAATCGCCGCGCACCGTCATCGTGTCCGAGACCATCGACACGTTGCCGGTGTACTTCATGCGGTCGTTCTGCACCCACTCAGCGGTGTCGGCCTTGACGGTGATCGGCCCGGTCGGGCGCAGCTCGTCGGTCTGTGCCCGCGGGCTGTTGTCCTTCTTGCCGGTAGTCGGGGCGGTGCCAGCGGTCGCTGCCGCGGCGGTCGTGTTCGCCGCAGCCGGCGTAGCGCTTACGGTGGCGGCAGTCGCCGTGGTCGCGGCCGGTTTGGTCGCAGCCGGCGGCGGCGCAGTCTGGGCGGCGGCCGTGCCGGTCGCCAGCGCGAACCCGCAGCACAGAAGGAGGCTAACGGCGTGGTGGCGCATCGTACTGGACCTCTACATTGCCCTTCATTTGAATGCTGCTGGCATCGAAATCGGTTTGCCAGCCCTTGGCGCTGACCGCGCGGTTCGGTGCGTTGCCGCGAATCGGCTGGTCCGACGAGATCGTGCGCTTGTCCCAGTCGACCCAGACATCGCGTGCGGCAATCGTGGTCGGCAGCTGGCTCGACGTCTCGCCGGTGATGTTGACGTCCGGCTGCAGCAGCATGCGCTGCTGGTTTGCCGGCACCGTCCCCTTCGGTGCTTCGAGATGCCAATGTCCCTGCGGGCCGCCGAGCCGGTCGACGACCACCGTTGTCAGCACCGCCGAGCGGTCGTCGTAGTAGTCGATGCGCTGCGCCTGTGCGCGGATCATCGGATTGCCGTCGGTGCCGTAGCGAATCCAGGTGGCGTCGTCGGCGACATACGTCGGCTCGCGGCCACTGGCTTCCGGCGCGTTGGCGGTCACTTCATTGCTGCGGCGCATGCTGTGCGACACGATGTACGCGGCGGCGATGATCAGCAGCACGAACGGCAGCCAGCTCTTGATGCGGCTCATGCACTCCCCCTCGCGCCGGCTGCACGTACGGACGTTCGCATGAGAGAGCCTGCTCCCGCCCCCGTTTGCGCTATGCGCAAAGCACCGTGTCGCATGCTCATGCCAGCCCCTGCGCGTCGAGGATGAGGTCGATGGCTTCGCGGACCGCGCCGTGTCCGCCGTTGTAACGCGACACCCAGTGCGCGGCATTCAACGCCTTGGGGTGGGCATCGGCGACGCTGAGCGCCAGTGACACACGCTGCATCAGCGGCAGATCGGGGACGTCGTCGCCCATGTGGGCGCATTGCTGATCGTTGAGCCGCAGCTCGTCGCAAATGCGCAGGTAGGCCGGCAGCTTGTCCTCGGTGTCGAGCGCGATGTGCTGCACGCCGAGCCAGCTCAGGCGCTGGCGCATCGTTTCCGACGGCCGGCCACTGATGACCGCGACGTGCAGGCCCGCTTTGAGCATCATCTTGATGCCGAGACCGTCGCGTACGTAGTTGGTCTTGGTCTCTTCACCGTTCGGGCCGAGGTACAGCTTGCCGTCGGTCAGCACGCCGTCGATGTCGAGGAACAGGCAGCGAATGTCGCGTGCCCGCCAGACCAGCTCGGAGCTGTCGAGCAGGGCCACTAGACGACACCCGCGCGCAGCAGATCGTGCATGTGCACGACGCCCTGCAGCTGGCCTGCCGCATCCTCGATCAAGAGCGCGGTGATCTTGTGCTTTTCCATCAGCGCCACGGCTTCGGCCGCCAGCTGATCGGCTCGCACGGTCTTGCCGCCGCGCGTCATGACCTGTTCGACACTGGCCTGCCGCACGTCGATGCCCTGATCGAGCACGCGACGCAGATCGCCGTCGGTGAACACGCCGAGCACCTTGTTATGGGCGTCGACGATGGCGGTCAGGCCGAAGCCCTTGCGCGACATTTCGAGCAGGGCATCGGAGAGCTTGGTTTCGGGTGACACCTTCGGCAGGCGCTCGCCGCCGTGCATGACGTCGCCGACCTTGAGCAGCAGCTTGCGGCCGAGCGAGCCCCCCGGATGCGACAGCGCAAAGTCTTCTGAGGTAAAGCCGCGCGCCTCGAGCATCGCCACCGCCAAGGCGTCGCCCATCGCCAGCGTCGCCGTGGTGCTCGCCGTCGGCGCCAGGTTCAGCGGACAGGCTTCCTTGGCGACCGACACATCGAGGTGAACGTCGGCGGTGGTGGCCAGCGTCGACTGCGGTTTGCCGGTCATCGCGATCAGCGGCGCCGCCATGCGCTTGAACAGCGGCAGCAGCGTGACGATCTCGGCGGTTTCACCGGAATAGGAGATCGCCAGCACCACATCCTGGCGGGTGATCATGCCCAGGTCGCCATGGCTGGCTTCGCCGGGATGCACGAAGAACGACGGCGTGCCGGTCGATGCCAACGTCGCGGCGATCTTGTTGCCGATGTGTCCGGACTTGCCCATGCCGGTGACGACCACCCGACCGTTACAGGCCAGCATCAGCTCGCAGGCCCGGGCGAAATGCGCGTCGATGCGCGGCATCAGGGCATTCAGCGCATCGCGCTCGATCTCCAGCGCCTGTTTGCCCAGCGTCTGCAGCGTCGCCGAATCCATGGTCGAGGGCATTCCGAACGAAAAAGGGGACACATTATACCGGCCAGCGGGCCGGCGGCCGCTGACCGGACACTCAGCCCGCCTTGATCGCCTGGTAGGCGTCCAGTGCGCGCTGGCGCGAGGCGGCCAGATCGACGATCGGCAGCGGATAATCCGTGCCGAGCCGCAGACGTGCGGCGGCCAGTATCGCTGGCTTGGCCTGCCACGGGGCGTGCGCGGCGTCGGGCGGCAGCGCCGACAGTTCCGGGACCCAGCTGCGGATATAGGCCGCCTCGGCGTCGAACTTGCCGGCCTGCAGCACCGGGTTGAAGACGCGGAAATAGGGCGCGGCGTCGGCGCCGCAGCCGGCGGTCCATTGCCAGCCCAAGGTGTTGTTGGCGAGGTCGGCGTCGAGCAGCGTGTCCCAGAACCAGCGCGCGCCCTCCTGCCAGGGAATCAGCAGGTTCTTGGTCAGAAACGACGCGACGATCATGCGCACACGGTTATGCATCCAGCCGGTGGTCCACAGCTCGCGCATGCCGGCGTCGACGATTGGCACGCCGGTGCGGCCCTGCTGCCATGCGGCGAGGTCGGCCGCGTAGTCCCGCGGCTGGCGCCACGGCAATTTGGCGAATTTCTCGTAGAGCGGGGCCTCTGGCGTCTGCGGATAGTGGAACAGCAGGTGATGGGCAAACTCGCGCCAGCCCAGTTCGCGCAGCACGTGACTGGCATCGTCTTCCAGCCGTGCCTGGCCGGCCGCGTGCCGTTGCACCGCGGCGCGAACCTGCTGCGGCGAGATCTCGCCGAAATGCAGGTGCGGTGACAGCCGCGTGGTGTCGGCCCGCGCCGGGAAGTCGCGGCCTTCACGGTAGTTTCCGAGGCTGGCCTTGGCGAAGTCCGCGGCGGCCGTCAGCGCGCCGGTTTCGCCCGGTGTCCAGGTGGCCTGCATGCCGAGATCCCAGGCAATCTTCGGCCGCAAGCCCAGCGCTTGCAGCGCTAGGCTGTCCGGCATCCGCTTCGGCACGGGGATCGACTGGGGTGCGCGGTGAATATGCAGCGCCGGCATCTGCGGCTGCAGCGCGCGCCAGAACGGGGTGAACACGCGGTAGGGATCGCCAGCACCGGTCTTCAGCGTCCACGGCTCGCACCACAGTGCTGCGTTGTGGCTGTGTACCTCGACACCGTCCTCGCGCAGCGCCTGCTTGATATCGCGGTCGCGGGCGATCGTCGCCGGTTCGTAGAGGCGGCTCCAGTACACGGCGTCGGCGCCGGTTTCGGCAATCAGCGCACGCAGCGCCGTCAGACTGTCGCCGCGGCGGAGTAGCAGTCGGGCGCCGGTCGCGCGCAGGCGCTCGTCGAGTGCCGCCAGGCTGTGGTGCAGCCACCAGCGCGTCGCGCCGCCGGGTGTCCAGGGGGCTTCGCTGTCCGGATCGTCGATGTAAACCGGCACGACGGTGTCGTGCGCGGCCAGCGCCGCTGCCAGGGTCGGGTTGTCGGTCAGGCGCAGATCGCGGCGGAACCAGACGATGGCGGGCGGGCGGGTGGTCATGTTCGGAAGTGGCACCGGAAGCGGACGGGCGAAGCTTCTATAATGACGATCTTCCATGAACGCCACCTCTCCCCAGACCGCTGCCGCGCTCGAAATTCGCGGCATCCGCAAGCGCTACGGCGCGCTCGAAGCCTTGCGCGGCGTCAGTTTCGACATCCAGCGCGGTGAGTTCTTCGCGTTGCTCGGGCCGAACGGCGCAGGCAAGTCGACGCTGATCAGCATCATTTCCGGGCTGGTGCGTGCCAATGAGGGCAGCGTTGCCGTGCTCGGCCACGATACGGTCGGCGATTTCCGCCAGGCGCGGCGTCTGCTCGGCGTCGTCCCGCAGGAACTGGTCTTCGACCCGTTCTTCAAGGTTCGCGACATGCTGCGCATCCAGGCCGGCTATTACGGCTGTGGCAAGGAAGTGTGGCCGTGGATCGACGAAATGCTCGAGCGCCTCGATCTGTCGGCCAAGGCCAATGCGTCGATGCGCGCGCTGTCCGGGGGCATGAAGCGCCGGGTGTTGATTGCGCAGGCGCTGGTACATCGGCCGCCGGTGGTCATCCTCGACGAGCCGACCGCCGGTGTCGACGTCGAGCTGCGACGCATGACCTGGGCGTTCATGAGCGAGCTGCACCGGCAGGGCACGACCGTCGTGTTGACCACGCATTACCTCGAAGAGGCGCAGGAGCTGTGCTCGCGCATCGCGATCCTCGACCGCGGCAGCGTCGCCGTGATCGAACCGACGCAGCAGCTACTGGCGCGCCATCCTTACCGCTTCCTGCGCATCAAGCTGGCCGGCGACGCGCAGCTGCCGGAGGCCTTGCGGCCGCTGGTGACCGGTGAGGTCGGTGGTGCGCTCGAATTGAAACTGGAGACCCGCGTGCACCCGATCGGCGGCGTGTTCGACGCACTGCGCACGGCCGGTGTGGCGATCGAGGATGTGCAGACCCGCGAGCCGGACCTGGAGGACATCTTCATCGAGCTGACCGGCCATTCGGCGCAGGCCGCCGCAGCCAACGGAGCGGCGACATGACGCGCGACCCGCTCAGGTTTGCCGGCGCTTTGCGGGATGTCCGGTGGACATTGCACCCGCAGAACGACGCGCCAGGGATGGCGCGGCAGGGCTGTAGCCGTATGGATGTGACGGGAGATGAGCGATGAGCCCGGATCAGCTCGGTTTCGTCACCTTGCTCAAGAAAGAGGTGATGCGCTTCTGGTCTGTATTGGGCCAGACCGTGACTGCGCCGGTCATTACCGCGCTGCTCTATCTGTTGGTGTTCGCGCAGGCGATGAAGGGCCGGGCGCCGATCTATCCGGGCGTCGGCTACACCGAGTTTCTGGTGCCGGGCCTGATCATGATGACGGTGATCCAGAACGCATTCGCCAACACCTCGTCGAGCCTGACGCAGTCGAAGATCATGGGCAACCTGGTCTTTCTGCAGATGGCGCCGCTGGGGCCTTTGCAGTGGTTCGGCGCCTACATCACCGCCGCGCTGTTCCGCTGCCTGCTGGTGGCGACGGCGATGCTGATCGTCACCTATCCGTTCGTGCACCTGCCGATCCATCAGCCGCTGGCGCTGCTGGTGATGTTCGTGCTGTCGGCCAGCAGTCTGGCGGTGCTCGGCATGATCGCCGGCATCGTCGCCGAGAAGTTCGACCATATCGCCACGTTCACCAACTTCTTCATCACGCCGCTGTCGTTTCTGTCCGGCGTGTTCTACTCGGTGCATGCGCTGCCGCCGTTGTGGTTCAAGGCCAGCCATTTCAATCCGTTCTTCTACCTGATCGACGGTTTCCGCTACGGCTTCTTCGGCCATGCCGACGTACCGATTCTCTACAGCATGCTGTGGGGCCTCGGCTTCTTCGCGCTGGCGTCGAGTGTCTGCCTGTGGATGCTGGTGACCGGTTACAAGCTGAAGCGATAAAGATGACCAAAGACGAAATTCGCGCCCTGATCGAAGCCGGCATGCCGGATGCGCAGGTCACCGTGCGTGGCGATGACGGCCAGCACTTCGAGGCGCTGGTGATCAGCCCCTCGTTCGCCGGCAAGCCGCCGTTGGCGCAGCACCGCATGGTCTACGCGGCGCTCGGCGACAAGATGGGGCGTGACATTCACGCGCTGCAACTGACCACGCGCAGCGCCTGAAGCCTGCTCGATGGACAAATTCGTCATTGCCGGCAACGGCCCGCTGCGCGGTGTGATCGACGCCTCCGGCGCTAAGAACGCGGCGCTGCCGATCTTGTGTGCAGCGCTGCTGTCGGACGAGCCGCTGCATGTGACCAATGTGCCGCAGCTGTGGGACGTCAACACCACGCGCAAGCTGCTGTTGCAGATGGGCTGCGCGGTCGACGAGCCGGCCGCGCACGAGATGGTGATCGACGCCAGGCCGATCACGACTTGCGTCGCGCCGTACGAGCTGGTGCGCACGATGCGCGCGTCGATCCTGGTGCTCGGGCCGCTGGTCGCGGCGCGCGGCGAGGCGCATGTGTCGCTGCCCGGCGGCTGCGCGATCGGCGCGCGGCCGGTTGATCTGCATCTGATGGGCCTGGAGGCGATGGGCGCCGAGATCACGCTCGAAGGCGGTTTCGTCCATGCCAAGGCCCCGAAGGGCGGCAGGCTCAAGGGCGCGCGCATCGTTTTCGATACGGTCACCGTGACCGGCACCGAGAACCTGATGATGGCGGCGACGCTGGCCGACGGCGAGACCGTTCTCGAAAACGCTGCGCGCGAGCCGGAAGTCGTTGACCTGGCGCGCTGCCTGCGCGCGATGGGCGCCAGGATCGAAGGCGACGGCACGACGACGATTCGCGTTCAGGGCGTTGCCAAGCTGCACGCAGCGAAGCATTCGGTACTGCCGGACCGCATCGAGACCGGCAGCTATCTGGTCGCCGGCGCCGCGACGCGTGGTTGTGTGCGCGTCAACCGCACCGATCCGACGATGCTGGACGCGGTGCTGGTCAAGTTGCAGCAGGCCGGCGGCAAGATCTCGACCGGCCCGGACTTCATTGAAGTCGACATGCAGGGCAAGCGGCCGCTGGCGGTCAACATCCATACCATGCCGCATCCCGGTTTTCCGACCGACATGCAGGCGCAGATGATGGCGCTGAACTGCCTCGCCGACGGTGTCGGTGTGATCAAGGAAACGATCTTCGAGAATCGCTTCATGCACGCGCAGGAGCTGCAGCGCCTCGGTGCCGACATCCGCATCGAGGGCAATACGGCCGTCATCACCGGCAAGGATCGCCTGCAGTCCGCGCCGATCATGGCCACCGATCTGCGCGCGTCGGCGTCGCTGGTGATCGCGGCCTTGGCCGCCGAAGGCGAAACCTTTATCGACCGCATCTACCACATGGATCGCGGCTACGAAGATATCGAAGGCAAGTTCAGCGCCCTCGGTGCCAAGATCAAGCGCGTCAACAAACTTATCTAAGCGCGGCCTCGGGTCGCCAGCGGAGGATGCGTCATGGCCGAACCGACCAAGAAGCTCGCCGTCCTGATCGATGCCGACAACACGCAGCCGGCGATCGCCGCGGCGCTGCTCGCGGAAATCGCCAAGTACGGCACCGCCAACGTCAAGCGTATCTATGGCGACTGGACGACCGATAATCTGAAGGGCTGGAAGAAGGTGCTGGTCGATCTGGCGATCCAGCCGATCCAGCAATTCAGCTACACGACCGGCAAGAACGCCACCGACAGCCGCATGATCATCGACGCGATGGATCTGCTGTATTCGGATCGCTTCGACGGTTTCTGTCTGGTCTCCAGCGACAGCGATTTCACCGGGCTGGCGTCGCGGCTGCGTGAGGCCGGCCTGACCGTCTACGGTTTCGGCGAGCGCAAGACGCCGGCGTCGCTGCGCGCCGCCTGCGACAAGTTCATCTACCTCGACGTCTTGCGCGGCGCCAGCTCGAAGGCGAAGCCGCAGAAGGCGCCCGAAGCCGAGGCCCCGACACCAGCGCGCAAGACGGCGAAGAAGGCGGCACCGCCGCCGGAGCCGGAACGCGCTGCCGACAAGGACGGCAAGACCGATCCGCGCACCGACGCCGAGCTTCATGAGCTGCTGGCCGAGGCGATCGACGATGCCGCCGACGACGACGGCTGGGCGGCGCTCGGTGCGGTCGGCACGCTGATCGCCAAGCGTCGCGCCGACTTCGATTCGCGCAACTGGGGCTATAAGAAGCTCAGTGAACTGGTCGCCGCCGCTGGCCGCTTCGAGGTCGACGAGCGCAAATCCGCGGACGGCAAACAGAAGACCGTCTGGCTACGCGATCCCCGAGCGCCGGATTGACGCGCGCGAGCGCGGCGCAGGGCGGGTACAATCGCCGCCCCTGAGTATTTCCCCGGTAAAAGAGATTCGGCGATGACCGCGCTGACGCTCGCCCTTTCGAAGGGCCGCATCCTCGAAGAAAGCCTGCCGATGCTGGCTCGCATCGGCCTCGATCCGGCGGGCGACATCGATCGCCTGCTGCGCGTGCCGTCGCGCACGCCCGGCGTGTCGCTGCTGATCATCCGTCCGACGGACGTGCCGACCTATGTCGAATACGGCGCCGCCGATCTCGGCATCGTCGGCAAGGACGTGCTGATGGAGCACGGTAGCACCGGCCTGTACGAGCCGCTCGACCTCGACATCGCCAAGTGCCGGCTGTCGGTTGCGGCGCAGAAGGACGCGCCGAAGCGCGACCCGCGTCGCCGCCTGCGCGTTGCCACCAAATATCCGGAAATCACCCGCCGCCACTTCGCCGACAAGGGCGAGCAGGTCGAGATCATCAAGCTCTATGGCTCGATGGAGCTGGCGCCGCTGGTGGGGCTGGCCGACGTCATCGTCGATCTGGTTGCGACCGGCGGCACGCTGCGCGCCAACGGCCTGATCGAGACCGAAGTGATCTGCCAGGTCAGCTCGCGTCTGGTCGTCAACAAGGCCTCGTTGAAGACCAAGCACGCCGAAATCGCCGCGCTGCTCGACCAGATCCGCCGCGCCGGCCAGACGCTGAAGGCCGCTTGATGGACGTGCGCCGCCTCGACACGCGCGATGCCGACTTCGCCGCGCAGCTCGACGCCCTGCTCGACCGTGCGCCGGAAGCGAGCCCCGAGGTCACCCGTATCGTCGACGAGATCGTTGCGCGCATTCGCGCCGACGGCGACGCCGCGCTGCTCGAACTGACCCAGCGCTTCGATCGCCGCAGCCTGCAGTCGGCCGGCGAACTCGAAGTGCCCAAGGCCCAGTGGGCCGCGGCCTGGGAGGCTCAGCCGGCCGAGCTGCGCGCTGCGCTGGAAGCCGCGGCGACGCGCATTCGCGCGTATGCCGAACATCAGAAGCTCGCGCCGTTCGCGTTCAAGGACGCGCTCGGTAACACGCTCGGCCAGGAAGTGCGCGCGCTCGAGCGCGTCGGTATCTACGTGCCGGGCGGCAAGGCTGCGTATCCGTCGTCGGTGCTGATGAATGCGATCCCAGCCAAGGTTGCCGGCGTCGACGAGATCATCATGGTCGTGCCGGCGCCGGGGGGCGAACTGAACCCGGTGGTGCTCGCGGCCGCGCATCTGGCTGGCGTCGACCGCATCTTCACGATCGGTGGCGCGCAGGCTGTCGCGGCGCTGGCCTATGGCACCGCGACGATTCCGCCGGTCGACAAGATCGTCGGTCCCGGCAATGCGTATGTGGCGGCGGCCAAGCGCGCGGTGTTCGGCCGCGTCGGTATCGATTCGATCGCCGGACCGTCGGAAATCGTCGTCGTCAGCGATGCCGGCTCCGACCCGCGCTGGATGGCGATGGACCTGTTCAGCCAGGCCGAGCACGGCGAGGATTCCGAAGCAATCCTGATCTCGCCGGACGGCGTGTTCCTGGACCGTGTCGCCGCGGCGATGGCCGAGCGCGTGCAGACGCTGCCGCGTGCCGCGATCGTGCGCACCTCGATCGCCGAGCGCGGTGCGCTCATCCAGGTGCGCGATCTCGACGAGGCCTGCGCCGTGTCGAATCACATTGCGCCCGAGCATCTGGAGCTGGCGGTCGACGCGCCGCGCGCATTGCTGCCGAAGATCCGCCATGCCGGCGCGATCTTCCTGGGCCGTCACACGCCCGAAGCGTTCGGCGACTACTGCGCCGGCCCGAACCACGTGCTGCCGACGTCGCGCGCCGCGCGCTTCTCGAACCCGCTCGGCGTCTATGAATTCCAGAAGCGCAGCAGCCTGATCGAATGCACGGCCGACGGCGCCAGGCCGCTCGCGCAGATCGCCGGCCGCCTCGCCGACGCCGAAGGCCTGCAAGCCCACGCACAGAGCGCGCGCGACAGAAGCTGAGCAGCGAAAACCGCAGATGACGCAGATTTGCGCAGATAAAAGGCACAAGCCTTTAACCACAGATTGCACAGATTTCACAGATAAGAATTCGATGAATTTGCATTTAAATCTGTGCAATCTGTGAAATCTGTGGTTCCGCTTTTTCTTAATCTGCGTAAATCTGCGTAATCTGCGGTTAAGGCGCTTTCGCCTTGATGGCCGCGCGCAGTTGGCGGTAGCCCTCGACGAGGCGCGGACCGGGGCGGCCGAGGAATTCCTCGCTGATGGCGACGATGCGGCCGTCGCGTACCGCTGGCACGTCCTGCCAGTGCTCGCGGTGCAGGACGACGTCGGCGCGGTATTTGTCGACCTTGACCCCGCACCAGCTCATCGCGATCACGTCGGCAACCGCGTCCGGCGCGGCATCGGTGTCGTAGCTGTGGGTTTGCGCATCGCGTTCGCCGAGTGCGTTGCGGCCGCCGGCGCGTTCGATCAGATCGTGCACCCACGAGCGTCGCGCGGCGCCGATCACCGGCTTCGGCCACCATTCGACGAGCACGCGCGGCGCGTCCGCGGTGGGCGTGTGCGGCGGCATCGCCGCCAGCATCTCCGCTACCAGTTGCTCGCCACGCTCGGCGATGCCGAGTACCTGAGCGATGCGGCGGATGTCGCCGAACACGTCGTCGAGGTTCTGCGGATTGCAGACCACGGTCGGGACGCCGGCGGCGTGAAACGCGTCGACGATGCGTTCGTGCCCCGGCACCGTCAGCGAGCTCAGTACCAGATCGGGCTGCAGGGCCAGCGCTGCCTCGACATCGAGCTGCAGATCGCGGCCGAGCTGGACAAGGCCGCCGACCACCTCGGGCGGAAAGTCTGAATCGCTGTCGATCGCGATCAGCCGGTCGGCGGCGCCGAGCGCGCAGACGATCTCGGTGTTCGAGCAGGTGTGCGAAACGACGCGCATCAGCGCTCGAGCGTGGCCAGGGTCTTGCGCGCCGAACGCTTCCAGGCCAGCGACAGCGCCTGGCCGGATGCGTAGCCCAGGCCCGGCAGGCGGCCGTCGAAGCGGATCACGTAGTCGAGCGCGGTGCCGCCGTCGGCGGTCGGTGTCAGACGGATGCTGCCGAGGTGGTTTTTCAGCGGGCCGCCGCGAATGATCGTGTAGTCGATGCGCGCCGGTCGTTCGAAGGCGACGATCTCCTCGTCGAAAGACAAGGGCCCCGGGCCGATGCGGCGCACCGAGCCGATACCGTTGGCTTCAGCGGGGTCGGTGCCGACACGGATGCGCGTGCAGTGGCCGCCGAACAAGGCTGCGAAGTTCTGATGCTCGGCGAGAAAATCGAAGACGGTTTCGACCGGTGCCTGGATGCGTTCTTCGAAGTGCAGCTTGTGCTGGGGCATGCGGATCTCGCTCCTGATCGTGAAGATGCCGACGTCTGGACCCCACCGGCACCGTGAAAAAGCCGATAATACGCGTGGGAGTCGGCCGGACAATCGCTGCCGCGCATGCGGGGGAGGAAAGTCCGGGCTCCACAGGGCAAGGTGCCAGGTAATGCCTGGGCGGCGTGAGCCGACGGAAAGTGCAACAGAGAACAGACCGCCGAAGTCTCGCAAGAGGCTGGTAAGGGTGAAACGGTGCGGTAAGAGCGCACCGCGGTTCCGGTAACGGAAACGGCACGGCAAACCCCACCTGGAGCAAGACCAAATAGGGAAGGGTCCGCTGGCAACGGCGGAACGCGTGGCCCACGCGCCTTCCGGGTAGGTCGCTGCAGTGGCGCAGTGATGCGTCGCGTAGAGGAATGATTGTCGGGGTGCGCAAGCGCCCGCACAGAACCCGGCTTATAGGCCGACTCCCACCACTTCACTCCACGGGCACACGCAAAGTGTGTTTTTATATCGATTATTGATCTTTAAGTAATCGATATATCGCAAAATCCGCGCCTCGCGGCGACGGTCCATCATGGCGCGGCCAGCACGGACAAAATCTACCCAGCTTCGTTGATTTTCTGAGGTTTGTCCGTTAACCCAATGTTTATAAAGGAAATGTCTATGTCGCCAATTGGCGACAGCTAAGCGACTGTTTCCGCGCGATTTTTCGCATTTTGCACGCTTGCACGGGAGGGTGGTGCTCAGATATAGTGCAGCTTGGTGGTGAAATGTGGGAGAAAGTGGAGGACGCTCCACTCTGAATCGTGTTCGCCGGATCACATCAGCTGTCGATAGACGAGAAGGGCCGCATGGCGGTCCCGGCCCGCTTTCGCCAGCCGCTCGTCGACAACTGCGGCGCACAACTCGTCCTGACCACTGGGCCGAACCCCTGCATCGAGATCTACCCCGCCCCCGAATTCCAGCGCATCGTCCGCGACATCCAGGCGATGGACGACCGTGCGACCGCCGAAAAGCTCAAGCAGGTTTTCGTCGGTTTCGCGGTGGAAACTGCGATGGATGCCCAAGGGCGCGTGCTGTTGCCGCCGATGCTGCGCAAGCGCGCCCGCATCGACAGCGGCGCCGTCCTGATGGGCCAGGACAGCCGTTTCGACGTGTGGGCCACGGATACCTGGGAGCAGCGCTTCGGCGAGGGCTCGGATCTGTTGGCTTCGCTCGAAGACGCCTTCCGGACGCTCAAGCGGTGATCGAACGCCATGCCATTCGACCATGCGCCAGCCTGCCGCCGGAGTGGGCCTGACGTCGCCATGAAACTGCATCGTCCGGTGATGCTCGATGAAGCCGTCGCCGGCCTTGCGGTCCGCGACGACGGCATTTATGTGGATGGCACCTTCGGCCGCGGTGGCCACAGCGCGGCGGTGCTCGCGCGCCTTGGCCCGGCCGGCCGCCTGCATGCTTTCGATCAGGATCCGCAGGCGGTGGCGCACGGGCGCGAGCATTTCGCCGACGAGCCGCGGCTGACGATCCACCACCGTAATTTCGCCGAGCTGGCGCGCACGGCTGATGAGGCGGGCATTGCCGGGCGTATCGACGGCATCCTGCTCGACCTCGGTGTGTCATCGCCGCAGCTCGACGATGCCGAGCGCGGCTTCAGCTTCGGCAAGGCCGGTCCGCTCGACATGCGGATGAACCCGCAGGCCGGCGAGTCGGCGGCCGAGTGGCTGGCGCAGGCTGGCGAGGCGGAGATCGCCGACGTGCTCTGGCAGTACGGCGACGAGCGCAACAGCCGCCGCATCGCGCGACGCATCGTCGACACGCGCGCGGCGACGCCGCTGACGACGACGGCCCAGCTTGCGGACCTGATCGCGGCGGTGCCGGGGCCGCGTTCGCGCCACATTCATCCGGCGACGCGCAGCTTTCAGGCGATCCGCATCTTCATCAATCGCGAGCTCGACGTACTCCGTGACGTGCTGCAGCAGGCGATCGCGGTGCTGGCACCGGGCGGCCGACTGGTGGTGATCAGCTTCCACTCTCTCGAGGACCGCATCGTCAAGCGCTATCTGCGCGACGAAGCGCGCAGCGAGGTGCCGACGCTGAAATTGCACGGCAAGCAGTTTCCGACGCGCGAGGAATCGAGCGAAAACCCGCGCGCGCGCAGCGCTGTGCTGCGCATTGCGGAGCGTCTGCCATGAAGCGCGGCGTCATGCTCGTACCGCTGACGCTGATCGTCGCGATCGTCATGTCGGCGCTGGCCGTGGTGCGCACCAAGCACGAGAACCGTGGCCTGGTGACGCAGCTCGAATCGCTGCGCACCGAACGCGAGCGGCTCGACATGGAATGGGCGCAGCTGCAGCTCGAGGAAGCGACGCTGGCCAACAACAACCGCGTCGAGCACATCGCACGGCAGAAGCTCGGCATGATCGAGCCGCCGGACTACGTCATCGTTCAGGAGCGTTCTCGATGAGGGCGCGCCGCGAGCTGCCGCATCCGCCGCCGGCCGAGACCGTCGGCGGTTGGCGTCGTCTGTTCGTGCTCGGCGCGCTCGGCGTCGGCGCGGCGATCGTGCTCGGTCGCGCGTTCCAGCTCGAAGTCATCGACCAGGACTTCCTCGCGGCTGAAGGCAGCAAACGCTTCATTCGCAACGTCACGATTCCGGCGCATCGCGGCGCGATCCTCGATCGGCGTGGCGAGCCGCTGGCGCTGTCGGCGCCGGTCGAGACGCTGTGGGCGGTGCCGCAGGCCTTGCTGGCCAAGCCGCAATACGTCGATGCGGTGGCGCGCATGATCGGCCGCCAGCCGGCCGAGTTCCGCAAGTTCCTGCAGGCGCGTATCGACCGCAAGTTCGTCTACATCAGTGATCCGATGTCGCCGTCCGAAGCCAAGCGCGTCGTCGCGCTCGGCGCGCCCGGTGTGTTTTCAGATCCGTCGTACGCGCGCTATTACCCGGCCGGCGAAGTGGCGGCGCAGGTGGTCGGCTTCACCGGGCGTGACGGCAACGGTCTGGAAGGCATCGAGCGCGCGCAGGAAGCGCAGCTGGCCGGCAAGGAAGGCTCGCGCCGCGTGATTCGCGATCGCTCCGGCAACATCGTCGAGGACAACCTCGAGTACAAGCCGGCGCAGTCGGGCGAGGATGTACAGCTGACCATCGATCTGCGCATCCAGTACCTCGCGTATCGCGAGCTCAAGGAAGCGGTGGTCAAGCATGATGCCAAGGGCGGCACCATCGTCATCGTCGACAGTGCCACCGGCGACATCCTGGCGATGGCGTCGCAGCCTGGCTACAACCCGAACAATCCGGCCGAGCGCAAGCCGCCGGGCACGCGCAACCGCGCGGTCACCGATCTCTACGAGCCGGGCTCGACGGCCAAGCCGTTGCTGGTGTCGCAGGCGTTGGAGCTTGGCGTGTTCCAGCCGACCAGCACCATCGACACGGCGCCGGGTTGGTTCAAGGTCGGTTCGCTGACGGTACGTGACGAACACGACGACGGCGTCATGAGCCTGGCACGGATTCTGGCCAAGTCGAGCAATGTCGGCGCTGCCAAGATCGGCCTGACGCTGGGTGCCGAGGCGGTGTGGTCCGGCCTGCAGCGCTTCGGCATCGCCGAGCCCTTGTACCTGTCGTTCCCGGGCGAGGTGAACTCGGTCGTGCGCAATTACAGCGAGTGGGGGCAGATCGCCACCGCCACTGCTTCGTATGGCTACGGCTGGTCGACCAACGCGCTACATGAAGTGCGCGCCTATTCGGCGATTGCCAACGACGGCTTGATGCCGCATCTGCGCCTGCTCAAGAACGCCGCACCGGTGCCGCCGCAGCGTGCGATCTCGGCACGCACGGCGCGTGAAGTGCGACGCATGCTCGAAACCGTCGTGCAGCCCGGTGGCAGCGCCACGCGTGCGGCAGTGCAGGGCTACGACGTCGCCGGCAAGACCGGCACCGCGCGCAAGCTGTCCGACAACGGGACTTACGACAGCTCGCGCCATGAGGCGCTGTTCGTCGGCATGGTGCCGGCCGAGCAGCCGCGCCTGGTCGGCATGGTCATCATCGATGAGCCGGGCGACGGTCGTTACTACGGGGGCCTGGCGGCGGCGCCGGTGTTCGCGCGCGTCATGCAGGGCGCGGCGCGCCTGTTGCAGATCTCGCCGGACGGTGCGATCAGTCCCGACCTGCCGGCGCCGAGCGCGCCGTCGAGCGGCACGCCGATGATGGTCAAGGTCAACGCGAGGGCCGGTCAATGAGCGGCGCGGCTCTGTCGTTGAAGACGGTGCTTGCCGATTACGGCGTGCCGGCGCCAGACGTCGAGGTGACCGGCATCGAACTCGATTCGCGCCGAGTGTCGGCCGGCGATCTGTTCCTTGCGTGCCGCGGCAGCGGGGCCAGCCACGGCTTGTCGTTCGTCGAGCAGGCGCTGATGCGCGGTGCGGCGGCGATCGCCTGGGAGCCGGCGCCCGGCGTGCATGCGCCCGATGCCGGCGTGCCGCAGGTCGCCGTGCCGCAGCTCGGCGCGCGGGCCGGCGAGATTGCCGCGCGCTTCTACGGCACGCCGTCGGCACACCTGTACTGCACCGGCGTCACCGGTACCGACGGCAAGACGTCGACGGCCTATTTGATCGCACAGGCCTTCGAACAGCTCGGCAAGCCGAGCGCCTACCTCGGCACGATCGGCATGGGCCGCATCGGCGCGCTCGACCGCAACACGCACACGACGCCGGATCCGGTGCGGCTGCAGCGCTGGCTGGCGAAGATGCGCCAGAGCGGCGCGCGCGCGGTGGCCATGGAAGTCTCGTCGCATGCGCTTGATCAGGCGCGCGTTGCCGGTATCAGCTTCCGCACGGCGGTGCTGACCAATGTCACGCGCGACCATCTCGATTACCACGGCACCGTCGAGGCTTACATCGCGGCCAAGCGCAAGCTGTTTGAGCGCCCGGAGCTGACGACGGCGGTGCTCAATCGCGACGACGCCTGCGGGCGCGACTGGATCGCCGCGCAGCGCGGCCGCATCGAGGTGATCGCCTACGGCATCGACGGCGAGATACCGGACCTGCCGCATCTGATCGCACGGGATGCGCGCTTCGATACCACGGGCCTGCAATTCACCGTCGACAGCCACCTCGGTCGTGCGCAGATCGCCAGTCCGCTACTCGGACGTTTCAACGTTCACAACCTGCTGGCCGCGCTCGGCGCGTTGATCGCCGACGGCGTGCCGCTGGCCGATGCCGCGGCGGCGTTGTCGAAAGCGCGAACGGTGCCCGGCCGCATCGAAGGCTATCGTCGCGCCGATGGCGGGCCGTTGGTTGTGGTCGACTATGCGCATACGCCGGAGGCACTGCGTCAGGTGCTCGCGGCCGTGCGCGTGCACACCGCCGGCCGGCTGAGCTGCGTATTCGGCTGCGGCGGCGATCGCGATCGCGGCAAGCGGCCGCTGATGGCGCAGGCCGCGCAGGCCGGCGCCGATCGGCTGATCGTCACCGACGACAACCCGCGCAGCGAAGCGCCGCAGGCGATCGTCGACGAAGTGCTGAGTGGTCTCGATGTGTCGGCGCGCGCTGCGGCGCGTGTGATCCATGACCGTGCGTCGGCGATCCATGCCGCGATTGCCGAGGCGGCTGACGGCGACGTCGTGGTGATCGCCGGCAAGGGCCACGAGGACTATCAGATCTACGGCAGCGACGTGCGCGCGTTCAGCGATCGCGATTTCGTTGCCGCGACGCTGGGGCTGGAGGTGCGCGCATGATGTTCGCGCTCTCCGAGCTGCTGACGCCGCTCAACGCCGAGCTGCGCGGTCGCGATCTGCGTTTCGCACAGGTCACGACCGACAGCCGCAACGAAGTCGATGGTGCGCTGTTCGTCGCGCTCAAGGGCGAGCGCTTCGATGGTCACGCGTTCGTCGCGCAAGCGAAGGACAACGGCGCGGTTGCGGCGCTGGTGTCGGAATTCGTCGACGTCGATCTGCCGCAGCTCAAGGTGACCGACACGCTGGCCGGTCTGCAGCAGCTGGCGATGCAGTGGCGGCAGCGCTTCGATCTTCCGGTGGTCGCGGTGACCGGCAGCAACGGCAAGACCACGACCAAGCAACTGCTGGCGGCGGTGTTCGCGGCGCGCGGTCCGGTGCTGGCGACGCAGGGCAATTTGAACAATCACATCGGCGTGCCGCTGACGCTGCTGCGCCTGCGCGGCGAGCACCGCACGGCCGTCATCGAAATGGGGGCGAACCACGCCGGCGAGATCGCGCTACTGGCGGCGATCGCGCAGCCCGACGTCGGTGTCGTCACGCAGGCTGGCGACGCGCACCTCGAAGGCTTCGGCTCGCGTGATGGCGTTGCGCATGCCAAGGGCGAGCTGTTCGCCGCGCTCGACGCGCGCGGTGTCGCCGTCATCAATGCTGACGACGTCTATGCGCCACTGTGGACGACGCTCGCCGGCCAGGCCTCGATCATCCGCTTCGGCCTCGGCGAAGGCGCCGACGTGCGCGCGATGCACGTCGAGCCGCAAGCAGGCGCCGGTACGCGCTTCACACTGGTAACGCCGCAGGGCCGTGCCGAAACGCTGCTGCCGATGCCGGGCCGGCACAACGTCATGAACGCACTGGCGGCCGCTGCTTGCGGCATCGCGCTGGGCCTGGAGCCGGCTCAGATCGCGATCGGCCTGTCGCGCGCCGAGGGTGCGAGCGGGCGCTTGAACTGGAAGACCACCGCGCAAGGCGCACGCCTGCTCGACGACAGCTACAACGCCAATCCGAGCTCGCTGCGCGCTGGTCTGGAGCTGCTGTCCGAGTTGCCGGGTCGTCGCTGGCTGGTGCTCGGCAACATGGCCGAGCTGGGTCCGAACAGCGCGCAGTTGCACGCCGACGCCGGCAGTGCGGCGCGTCATCTCGGCATCGAGCGCCTGTTCGCGGTCGGGCCGATGGCGTCCGCGGCCGTACAGGCCTTCGGTGCCGGTGGCCAGTGTTTCGAAGACAACGATCAGCTCGCCGCGGCGGTCGCCGACGAGCTCGATTCAACCATCACGCTGCTGGTGAAGGGTTCGCGGTCGGCGCGCATGGAACGCGTCGTCGCCGCGCTCACCGGCGATACGTCGTCCGGGGGCATGCACTAGTGCTGTACCACCTCGCAGAATTCCTGAAGCAGTATGTCAGCGGCTTCAATGTCTTCACCTACCTGACGCTGCGCAGCGTGCTGGGCGTGCTGACGGCGCTGATCTTCTGCTTCGCATTCGGGCCGCTGTTGATCGAACGCCTGTATCGCTTCAAGTTCGGTCAGCCGGTGCGCGACGACGGTCCGCAGTCGCATCTGAAGAAGACCGGTACGCCGACCATGGGCGGCGTGCTGATCCTGGGTGCGATCGCGGTGTCGACGCTGCTGTGGGCAGACCTGGCGAATCGTTTCGTCTGGTTCGCGCTGATCGTGACGCTGGCGTTCGGCGCGGTCGGTTTCGCCGACGACTACATCAAGATCAAGTACAAGGATCCCAAGGGGCTGCCGGCGCGCAAGAAGTATTTCTGGCTGTCGCTGGTTGGCTTCGGCGTTGCGACGGCGATGTACTGGACGGCCAACGAGCCGGCCGAGACCACGCTGATCTTCCCGTTCATCAAGCACGTCTCGATTTCGCTCGGCATCTTCTTCATTCCGTGGGCGTATCTGGTGATCGTCGGCAGCAGCAACGCCGTCAACCTGACCGACGGACTCGATGGCCTGGCGATCATGCCGACGGTGCTGGTTGCCTCGGCGCTGGCGATCTTCGCCTACGCCAGCGGCAACGCGAAGTTCGCCACCTACCTGGGCATTCCGTTCATCAGCGGTGCCGGCGAGCTGGCGATTTTCTGCACCGCCATCGCCGGTGCCGGCCTCGGCTTTCTGTGGTTCAACGCCTATCCGGCGCAAGTCTTCATGGGCGACGTCGGCGCGCTGGCGCTCGGCGCGGCGCTGGGTGTCGTCGCGGTGCTGGTTCGTCAGGAAATCGTGCTGGCGATCATGGGCGGCATCTTCGTCGCCGAGACCGTGTCGGTGGCGCTGCAGGTCGGCTACTTCAAGTGGTCGGGCGGCAAGCGCATTTTCCGCATGGCGCCGCTGCATCACCACTACGAGCTCAAGGGCTGGCCGGAGCCGAAGATCATCGTCCGCTTCTGGATCATCACGCTGGTGCTGGTGCTGATCGGCCTGACGTCGTTGAAGGTGCGCTGATGGAAAGGCACGTCAGGCGAGAGGCAGGAGGCGGGAGGCGGTACGACGGGCAGCGTGTGCTCGTCGTCGGGCTTGGCCTGTCCGGCGCGTCGGCCTTGCGTTATCTCGCGCGTGAAGGTGCCGATCTCGTCGTCACCGACTCGCGTGCGGCGCCGAAGGGCATCGAGGATTTGCGTGCGCAATATCCGCGATTCGAATTCCGCCTCGGCGCGTTCTCGGCACCGCAGCCGCTGTCGCAGTTCGCGACGGCGGTCGTCTCGCCGGGCGTGCCCCTCGACGCGCCGTTCGTCAAGGAATTGGTCGCTGCCGGTGTCGAGATCGTCGGTGATGTCGAACTGTTCGCGCGCGCGCTCGATACGTCTCCCGCCGCCTGCCGCCCGCCTCGCGTCATCGGCATTACCGGCAGTAACGGCAAGAGCACGGTGACGACGCTGGTCGGCGAGATGGCGAAGGCCGCCGGTCTGCGCGTCGCGGTCGGCGGCAACCTCGGCACGCCGGCGCTCGACCTGCTCGGTGACGATGTCGAGCTGTACGTGCTGGAGCTGTCGAGCTTCCAGCTCGAGACCACCCACACGCTGTGCTGCGTGGCGGCGACGGTTCTCAATCTGTCGCAGGACCATCTCGACCGCCACGGCACGATGGAACACTACGGCCGCGTCAAGGCGCGCATCTTCAGCGGCTGCGCGCATGCCGTCGTCAATCGCGACGATGCTGCAGTCATGGCACTGGCGCCGGCCGATGCGACGACCTTCGGGCTCGATGCGCCGACCGTGGGCCACTATGGCTTGCGCGACGGCCAGGCAAGCTTGGCTGCCGGCGACGACGCGCTGCTGCCGGTCGCCGAGCTGAAGATCTTCGGCCTGCATAACGCGGCCAATGCGCTGGCGGCGCTGGCGCTGGCCGACGCGGCTGGGATCGCGCGCGAGGCCAGTCTCGTGGCGCTGCGTGCCTTCGGTGGCCTGCCGCACCGCTGCGAGTTCGTCGCCACAGTTGATGGCGTCGGCTATTTCAACGATTCGAAGGGCACCAACGTCGGCTCGACGCTGGCGGCGCTGAACGGCCTGCCGGCGCCGATCGTCTGGCTCGGCGGCGGCCAGGGCAAGGGGCAGTCGTTCGTCGAACTGCGTGAGGCCTTGGCGCGCAAAGGGCGCGCCGCCGTGCTGTTCGGCGAAGACGCCGGCGCGATTGAGCACGACATCTTCGGTGCGTTGCCGATCTGGCGCGAGGCCGACATGAGCGGTGCGCTGCAGCGTGCCCGCGCGTTGGCCGAAGCCGGCGATCGCGTGCTGCTGTCACCGGCCTGCGCGAGCTTCGACCAGTTCAAGAGCTACGTCGATCGCGGCGAGCAGTTCCGCGCCGCCGTGGGAGCACTCGCATGAGCATGCGACACGGTGCTTTGCGCGCAGCGCAAACGGGTGCGGAAGCCTGCTCTCTCATGCGAACGGCCGTGCTTGCAGGCAACGCGAGGGTGGGCGCATGAGCGCGACCGGCGACCGCTGGGGCATTCCCGAAACGCGTTTCGGCGTCGACAACTGGCTGTGCGGCGCGATCGCGACGCTGCTGCTGTGGGGTTTGATCATGGTGGCGTCGGCATCGGTCGCGCAGGCGACCAAGCTGACCGGCGATCCGTTCTACTTTTTCTATCGCCAGCTGCTGTTCATGGCGGTCGGCGGCGCCGGGGGCTTCGCGCTGTACTGCGTGCCGATGCGGCAATGGCAGCGCAGCAGCAACTGGTTGCTGCTGTTTGCGGTGGCGCTGCTGGCGTTGGTGCTGATTCCTGGGATCGGCGTCAAGGTCAACGGCGCGCGGCGCTGGATCGACGTCGGCCTGTTCCGCCTGCAGGCGTCGGAGCCGGTGCGTCTGGCGCTGATCATCTGGATCTCGGCCTATATCACGCGTCGCCAGGTGCAGTTGCAGAGCAGCCTGAAGGGCTTGGCGATGCCGATCATCGCGATTCTGTTTCCGTGCTTTTTGCTGCTGTGCGAGCCGGACTTCGGCGCCACCGCGATCCTGCTCGGCGTCGTGTTCCTGATGCTGTTCCTCGGCGGTGCGCGCGTGCACTACTACGCGATGATCGTCGGCGTTGCCGGTGCCGGTCTTGCCTTGATCGCGGTCGCCGCGCCGTATCGCCTGCAGCGCATGCTGAATTTCATGAATCCGTGGGCCGACGTCGAGAACGCCGGCTGGCAGCTCGCGCAGTCGCTGATCGCCGTCGGCCGCGGCGAATGGACCGGCGTCGGTCTCGGCAACAGCGTGCAGAAGTTGCTGTACCTGCCGGAAATGCACACCGACTTCATCTTCGCGATCCTCGCCGAGGAATTCGGCCTGCTCGGCATCGCCATCCTGCTGAGTCTGTTCGGCATCGTCGTCTGGCGCGGCTTCGCGATCGCGCGCGCCGCCGAGCTCGATGGTCGCCGCTTCTCCGCGTACCTGTGTTACGGCCTGTCCGGCTGGATCGGCCTGCAGGCGCTGATCAACATGGCCGTCAACATGGGCCTGCTGCCGACCAAGGGCCTGACGCTGCCGATGATCAGCTCCGGCGGTTCGTCGCTGATGACGGTCTGTGCGCTGATCGGTCTGATCCTTCGCGTCGACTACGAGAACCGCGCCGCTGCCGGTGGCGTCGTCTCGACCGAGAACGGTGCCCGCGAGCGGCCCTTGCGTACCGATGGTGCGCGTGCCCAGGGGGTGCGCTCATGAAGTTCGTCGTGATGGCGGGCGGCACCGGTGGTCACGTTTACCCGGCGCTTGCGGTCGCCCAGGAATTGCGCGCACGTGGCCATGAAATCTCGTGGATGGGGGCGCCCGACAGCTTCGAGGCGCGCGTCGTGCCGCAGCACGGCTTCGCGATCGACTTCATCCGGGTCTCCGGCTTGCGAGGCAAGGGCGTGCTCAAGTTGCTGAAGGCGCCGCTGCTGATCGCCCGTGCCGTACGCGAGGCGCTGGCGATTCTGCGTGCACGTCAGCCGGCGGCGGTGATCGGCTTCGGCGGATTCGCGGCCGGTCCCGGCGGGCTTGCGGCCTGGCTCGGTGGGCGGCCGCTGGTGGTGCACGAGCAGAACGCGGCTGCGGGCATGACCAACCGTTTCCTCGCGCGCATCGCGCGGGTCGTGCTGCAGGCGTTCCCGAACACGTTCGCGGGTGCCGAGACGGTCGGCAATCCAGTGCGTGCCGGCTTTGTCGAACTGCCGCCGCCGGCGCAGCGGCTCGCGCATGATGCGCCGGCGCGGCTGCTGGTGATCGGCGGCTCGCAGGGCGCACGGGCGCTCAACGAATTCGTGCCGAAAGCGCTGGCGCTACTGGCGCCGGAGTGCCGGCCGCAGGTGCGGCACCAGGCCGGGCGCACGCTCGATATCGCGCAGCAGGCGTATCGCCAGGCCGGTGTCGAAGGTGAGGTCACGGCCTTCATCGACGACATGCCGGCGGCGTTCGGCTGGGCCGATCTGGTCGTCTGTCGCGCCGGCGCGTCGACGGTTGCCGAAGTCAGCGCAGCGGGCTGTGCGACCGTCCTCGTGCCGTTCCCGTTCGCGGTCGACGACCACCAGACGAGCAATGCCGCCTACCTGGTCGATGCCGGCGCCGCGGTGCTGCGTCAGGAACGCGATCTCGATGCCGCCGGTCTGGCGACGCTGATCGATGAACTGCTGTCCGATCGCGCGCGTCTGCGACAGATGGCCGACGCGGCGCGGACGCAGGCGTGGACCGACGCGACGGCGACCATCGCCAATGCCTGCCTGCGTGCAGCGGGAGCGACGGCATGAGCATGCGACACGGTGTTTTGCGCGCAGCGCAAACGGGTGCGGGAGCATGCTCTCTCGTGCGAGCGGCCGCGCTCGCAGTCAGCGTGAGGGTGGGCGCATGAGCGCGACGATGCCGAATCCGACGCTGGCGATGCGCCGCGTGCGCCGCATCCACATGCTGGGCATCGGCGGTTCCGGTATGGCCGGCATCGCCGAGGTGCTGCTCAATCTCGGCTACGAGGTCAGCGGCACCGATCTCAAGGACAGTGCGGCGACGCGGCGCTTGCGCGAGCTTGGCGCGACGATCTACATCGGGCATGCCGAACAAAACGCGCACGGTGCCGATGCGATTGTCGTGTCGACGGCGGTCAAGGCCAGCAACCCGGAAGTCGTCTACGCGCATGCGCAGCGTATTCCGGTGGTGCGCCGCGCCGAGATGCTCGCCGAGCTGATGCGCTTCCGCTACGGCATCGCCATCGCCGGTACACACGGCAAGACCACAACCACCAGTCTGGTCGCCAGCGTGCTCGCCGAGGGCGGGCTCGATCCGACCTATGTGATCGGCGGCAAGCTGAAGTCGGCCGACAGCAATGCGCGGCTCGGCGAAGGGCACTATCTGGTCGCAGAAGCCGACGAGAGCGACGCGTCGTTCCTGCACTTGTCGCCGATGATGGCGGCGGTCACCAACATCGACGCCGACCATCTCGAGACCTACGCGCACGACTTCAAGAAGCTGCGCGCGGCGTTCATCGAATTCCTGCATCGCCTGCCGTTCTACGGCCTGGCGGTGATGTGCATCGACGATCCCGTCGTGCGCGAGCTGATCAACGACGTCGGCCGGCCGGTCGTCACCTATGGCTTTGCCGATGACGCTGATCTGCGTGCCTGTGACGTGCGGCCCGAGGGCAGCGGCGCGCACTTCGTCGTGTGCTTGGCCGACGGCACGCGCGAGCCCTTTCATCTGAATCTGCCGGGTCGGCACAACGTGCAGAACGCGCTCGTCGCCATCGCGATCGGTCGCGAGCTGGGGGTGTCGTTCGATGCGATGCGCCGTGCGTTGTCGAGCTTCGGCGGCGTCGGCCGGCGCTGCGAGCCGCATGGCGTGCTGAAACTGCCGCAGGGCGCAGTGACGCTGGTCGACGATTACGGCCATCACCCGCGCGAGATCGCCGCGACCTTCCAGGCGATGCGCGCGGCGTTTCCCGACAAGCGTCTGGTCGTCGCATTCCAGCCGCATCGCTATTCGCGGACGCGCGATCTGTTCGAGGACTTCACGGCGATCCTCGCCGAAGCCGACGCACTGTTGCTGGCCGAGGTCTATGCCGCCGGCGAGTCGCCGATCGAGGGTGCCGACGGTCGTGCGTTGACGCGGGCGATTCGTGCGCGCGGACAGGTCGAGCCGGTGTTCGTCACCAGCGTCGCCGAACTGCCGGACGCGCTGGCGCACGTACTGCGCGATGGCGACCTGCTGTTGACGATGGGCGCCGGCGACATCGGTGGCCTGCCGGCGCAGCTGGTGCAGCTCTATGGCGGAGGTGCGGCATGAGCGCCAGCGTCGAGCGGCAGCACGAGCCGATGGCACGGCACACGTCGTGGCGCGTCGGCGGGCCAGCCGACCGCTACTTCGAACCGGCGTCACGCGAGGCGCTGGCCGATTTCGTCCGCGGCCTGCCGGCGCACGAGCCCATCCTCTGGATCGGCCTCGGCAGCAATCTGCTGGTGCGCGACGGCGGCGTGCGCGGCACGGTCATCGGCCTGCACGGCGCGCTCGACGCGCTCAGTGCCGAAGACGCGAGCGTCACCGCCGAGGCCGGCGTGCATTGCGCGCGGCTCGCCAAGTTCGCAACCGGTCGCCGCCTGGCCGGTGCCGGTTTCTTCGGCGGCATTCCGGGCACGGTCGGCGGCGCGCTGGCGATGAACGCCGGTGCGCACGGCGGTGAAACCTGGAACGTCGTCGATGCCGTCGAAGTCATGCGTCGCGACGGCAGCACGGCATGGCTGCCGAAGTCGGCGTTTCGCTATGGCTACCGCCACGTCGAAGTGCCGGCCGATGTGGTCGGCTTCATTGCCGCGCGCTTCACGTTCGCCGTTGACGAAGACGGCACGGCCGAGGCCGACATGAAGGCCTGGCTGGCGCGGCGCAAGGCGACGCAGCCGGTGGGGCGGCCAACTGCTGGCAGCACCTTCCGCAATCCGCCGGGCGATCACGCCGCGCGACTGATCGAGGCTTGCGGCCTCAAGGGCCATCGCATCGGCGGTGCCGAGGTGTCGACGCTGCACGCCAACTTCATCGTCACCGACGAGACTGCGCGCGCCGCGGATGTCGAGCAACTGATTGCGCATATTCGCGCGACCGTGCGTACGCACACGGGTATCGAGCTCGAACCCGAAGTGCGGGTGGTGGGGGACGCGTCATGACGCGGACCACCAACGCCAAGGATTTCGGCCGTGTCGCCGTGCTCGCCGGTGGTTGGTCCTCCGAGCGCCAGGTCGCGCTGTGGAGCGGCGAGGGTATTCAGGCCGCGCTCGTGTCCAAGGGCGTTGATGCGACGCTGATCGATGCCACGCCCGAGATCGTGTTGAGTCTCGGCAAGCAGGGCTTCGATCGCGTCTTCAATATTCTGCACGGCACCGGCGGCGAAGACGGCACGGTGCAGGCGGCGCTGGAGCTGCAGGGTATTCCGTATACCGGCAGCGGGGTGCTGGCGTCGGCGCTGGCGATGGACAAGCTGCGCACCAAGCGCTTGTGGAAGGCCGAAGGCCTGCCGACGCCGGAGTGGTTGTGGATCGAGTGTGAATCCGATCTGGATCTGGCGGCGCAGCGTTTCGGCTTTCCGCTGATTCTCAAGCCGTCCGAGGAAGGCTCCAGCGTCGGCGTGTCGAAGGTGAAGTCGGACGCCGAGCTGCGCAGCGCCTGGCGACTGGCGCGTGGCGACACCGAGCGCGTGGTGATGGCCGAGCGCTTCATCGGCGGCGGCTCCTACGGGCACGAATTCACTTGCGCGATCGTCGCCGGCGTCGCGCTGCCGACGATCCAGATCGTGCCGGACGGCGAGTTTTACGATTACAACGCCAAGTATCTGTCGGATCGCACGCGCTACCACTGCCCGAGCGGTTTGCCCGACGCGCTCGAAGCTGAGGCGCAGGCGATCTGTCTGCGTGCGTTCGAGATTCTCGGCGCCAGTGGCTGGGGTCGCGTCGACTTCATGCTCGACGCCGACAACCGGCCGTGGTTGATCGAGGCGAATCTGGTGCCGGGCATGACCTCGCACAGCCTGGTGCCGATGGCGGCCAAGGTGCGCGGCATCGATTACGCGTCGCTGTGCTGGCAGATCCTCGAAGGCACGCTGGCCGACGGCGCGGGGGGCGGCGGATGACCGCGATGACGATGACGGCCGACATGCTCGACGACTCGCCTTCCCCGATGCGCCGCTATCTGATGCTGGGCGCAGGCGCGGTGGTGCTGATTGCGTTGTTGGTGGCCGGTTGGGGGGCGATGACGGTCGGTACGCGCACGCCGGTCGAGCGGCTACAGATCGAAGGGCAGCTGCAGCGCTTGAAGACATCCGACATCGAAGCCGTGCTGCGACCGCTGATCGATCGGCAATTCGGCCAGCTTGATCTCGAGGCGGCCAAACAGGCCGTCGAAGCGCTGCCGTGGACGTCGCATGCCAGCGTCGAGCGGGTCTGGCCGGCGACCGTGCGGGTGCGGGTCTGGGAGCGCGTGCCGTTTGCGCGCTGGGGTGACAAGTCGCTGCTCGACACCGATTCGCGGCCGTTCACGCCGTCGGCCAGCGACATTCCCGACGGCTTGCCGCAGCTGTCCGGCCCCGACGGCAAGGAGGCAGAAGTCGCCGACATGTTCCGCGTGCTGCGCGAAAAGCTCGCGAACTCGTCATTCGCGTTGCAGAGCCTGACGCAAGACGCGCGCGGTGAATGGGCGGCGACAACGGTGGACGGCATCGGCCTGCACTTCGGGCGCACGGATCCGACCACCAAGATCGACACGCTGCTCGGCCCCGCCGAGCGTGCACTGAAGAACCGGATGAACGAAGTGAACTACGTAGACCTGCGCTATACGAATGGATTTGCGGTGGGTTGGAAGGATCCGGCTGCCGCCAAGAAAGCCAAGGAGGGCCGCTGATATGGCGCGTCGAGAAGAACGCAACCTGCTGGTCGGCATCGACATCGGCACGTCGAAGTGCATTGCCGTGGTCGGCCAGTTGATGCCGGAAGGCCACATCGAGATCGTCGGTTTCGGCGAGAGCGCATCGCGCGGCATGAACCGCGGCGATGTCGTCAACATCGAGCAGACCACACAAGCAATCAAGCGTGCGGTCGAGAATGCCGAGCACATGGCCAACTGCCGCGCGCAGTCGGTGTATGTCGGCATCTCCGGCACGCATATCCGCAGCCTCAACTCGACCGGCGTCGCGCCGGTGCGGGCCGGCAGCGTCTCCGAGCGTGACGTCGACAACGTCATGGACGCCGCCCGCGCGATCGCGATTCCGGCCGACCAGAAGATCCTGCACGTGATTCCGCAGGAATTCGTCGTCGACGGCCGCGAAGGCATCCACGATCCGATCGGCATGCATGGGGTGCGCCTCGAAGCCAAGGTGCACATCGTCACCGGCTCGATCTCGGCCGCGCAGAACATTCACAAGTGCGTCGAGGGCTGTGGCCTGAAGGTCGACAAGCTGATCCTCCAGCACCTGGCGTCGAGCTACGCGACGCTGCTGCCGGATGAGCGCGATCTGGGCGTGTGCATGATCGACATCGGCGGCGGTACCTCGGACATCGCCATCTTCAAGGGCGGCACGATCCGCCATACCGCGGTGCTGCCGATCGCCGGCAACCAGGTCACCAACGACATCAGCGTCGCGTTCCGCACGCCGGCACCGTATGCCGAAGAACTGAAGGTGCATTACGGCGTGGCGCTGCCGCAGTTCGCGGCCGCGCACGAGGAGATCGAGGTCAAGGGCGTCGGCGACGCGCCATCACGACGCTTGTCGCGACTGACGCTGTCGGAAGTGATCAAGCCGCGCTACGAGGAGCTGTTCCACTTCATTCGGCGCGAACTACATCGCTCCGATTGGTACGAGCTGATTGCCGGCGGCGTGGTCTTGACCGGTGGCTCGTCGCAGATGCCGGGCGTCGTCGAGCTGGCCGAGCAGGTCTTCGATCTGCCGGTGCGGCTCGGGCTGCCGCACGAGGTACAGGGCCTCAAGGACGTGGTGCGCAATCCGGCCTGCGCGACGGCGGTGGGCCTGCTGATGTACGGCCGCCAGAACCAGCCGCCGGCGCCGGTGTTGCCGACCCACGGCATGGGTCAGTGGCTACAGCGCGTCAACGAATGGATCAAGGGCAATTTCTGATTTCTCGATTGTTTTTTTCAATCAAATTTTGAGTTTTAAGTGTTGACATCGGCACAGTGATTTAATATTTTATTTGTGCAGAATTGTTTTAATAAAAAAACAGCCGAGTCAGCATTTCGCACGGTGAGCGCGGCGGTGTACGCGCATCAGGTGAACACGGACGAGCGCCTCTAGGCGCGGGAGCAAGGACATGAGCGGACAGACACGGGAAATTTTTGAATTGACAGACGGACAGCGGCGACGCGCGGTGATTCGCGTGATCGGCGTTGGCGGCGGCGGCTGCAACACCGTCAACCAGATGGCGCAGGCCAGCATCGACGGCGTCGACTTCATCTGCGCCAATACCGATCGCGACCACCTCGAGCGGTGCGTGCCGACCAATCAGGTCCAGCTGGGCCTGGAAATCACGCGCGGCCTCGGTGCCGGCTCGAATCCGGAGGTTGGCCGTCAGGCCGCCGAGGAAGATCGCGACCGCATCCGCGAGATGATCGAAGGTACGGACCTGCTGTTCGTGACCGCCGGCATGGGCGGCGGCACGGGCACGGGTGCGGCGCCGGTCATCGCCGAAGTGGCCAAGGAACTCGGCATTTTGACGATTGCGGTCGTCACCAAGCCGTTCGCGCATGAAGGCAAGAAGCGCATGGCGGTGGCCCAGCGCGGTATCGACGAGCTGCGCCAGTACACCGACTCGCTGATCCTGATTCCGAACGAGAAGCTGTCGCTGGTGTTGGGCAAGAAGGTCACGCTGCTGAATTGCTTCAAGGCCGCCAACGACGTGCTGCAGAATGCGGTGCAGGGCATCTCCGACCTGATCACCCGCCCGGGCCTGATCAACGTCGACTTCGCCGACGTCAAGACGGTGATGTCGAACCGCGGTATGTCGATGATGGGTATCGGCATGGCCAGCGGTGAAGATCGCGCCGAGCGTGCGGTCGAGATGGCGCTGTCGAGCCCGCTGCTCGACGATATCGAACTGCACGGCGCGCAGGGCCTGCTCGTCAACGTCACGTGCGACGAGAGCCTGTCGCTCGAGGAATACGAGTACATCAGCGCCCGCGTCAGCGAGATCGCGTCCGACGAGGCCGACGCCAAGATCGGTATGTCGATCAACCCGAACCTCAACGGCGAGCTGCGCGTGACCGTGGTGGCCACCGGCCTGGCCGGCTCCCAGGCGGCGCAGGTGATCCCGCAGATGCCGCAGATGGCCTCGCACGCGCCGGCCAATCCGCGCGTGGCGCAGTTCATCCGCCCGGCCGAGCCGGCGTATGCCCAGCCGCAGCATCAGCCGCAGCAGGGCTATGGCCATCCGTCGATGCCGACGCTCGGTTCGCCGAATCTCGACATTCCGACCGTACAGCGTCAGCAGGCGCGCAAGGTCGCAGCGGCGGGCGGCAGCGCGTTTCCGGTCGGCCTCGATGAGGACATCATCAACATTCCGGCTTTCCTGCGGAATCAGGCGGACTGACCCACTACGCTGTGACGGCCACGCTGCCCTGAAACGGGGCGGCGCGGCCGGGAACCCGTGGTAACATTTCCGTGTCCAATGGCGCGGCAGCTCTCGGGCGCCGCGCCTTTTTTATTTCGGTATTTCAGTTTCAGGGATTCGGTTACTGGCAGGCTTACGGGATGGTCCGTCAACGCACACTCAAGAAGGCGATTCGCGCGAGCGGGATCGGCCTGCATTCGGGACGCAAGGTCTATATGGCCCTGCTGCCGGCTGGGCCGGATACCGGCATCGTCTTTCGTCGCACCGACCTGAATCCGGTTGTTGAAGTGCCGAGCAAGGCGCACATGCTGCGCGAGGCGGTCATGTGCAGCACGCTGGTTGACGATGCCGGCGTGAAGATCATGACGGTCGAGCATCTGATGTCGGCGCTGGCGGGGCTGGGTATCGACAACTGCGTGGTCGAGCTGTCGGCGCCGGAAATTCCGATCATGGACGGCAGCTCCGGCCCGTTCGTGTTCTTGATTCAATCGGCCGGCATCCACGAACAGGATGCGCCGAAGCGCTTTATGCGCATTCGCCAGCCGGTGCAGGTCCAGGACGGCGACAAGTGGGCGCGCTTCGAGCCGTACGAAGGCTACCGGCTAGCCTTCAACATCGACTTCAAGCACCCGGTATTCAAGAATTCCGGACAGGATGCGATCGTCGACTTCTCGACGGCGAGCTACGTCAAGGAAGTCTCGCGGGCGCGCACCTTCGGCTTCATGCGCGAGCTCGACGTGTTGCGCGCCAACAATCTGGGGCTGGGCGCCAGCCTCGATAATGTCGTGGCGCTCGACGACTTTCGCGTCGTCAATCACGAGGGGCTGCGCTACGACGATGAGTTCGTGCGCCACAAGATTCTCGACGCGGTTGGCGATCTGTACCTGCTCGGGCACCCGGTGATTGGGGCTTACACCGCGTACAAGTCGGGCCACGCACTCAACAACAAGCTGGTTCGCGCCGTGCTTGACGACGCCGAGTCGTTCGAACTGGTGACGTTCGAGGATCAGGCGGCCAAGTCGCCGATCGCCTACGTCCGCGGTAGCGTGGCCGCCGCCGCCTGAGTTCGGCGGCGCCCCGTCGGGGCACGCCTGACGACCCGACCTTTCGGTCCGTTAATTGCTACCGCTGGGGCACTAGGGGTTCCTGCGGGTTGCTCTAGTGTGGTGCACGCCATACACTCGGGTCAGACCACCAGCGGGGGGCGCACCTTGGTTTCAATACGGGTGCAGGATAGCCGGTAGTGGTCGTTCAGCCAGTGCAGAAGATCTTTGCTGCGATGTCGCAGCGGAATCAGTGCTGCTGCTGAAGCCGAATACACGACGACTGTCTGCCGCCGCACGTTGGCGACACGCAGGTGGCGTACCCAAGGTTCGGCACACCACGACGGTAGCGCGCGATTGATATCGGCGAGTTGCCGGACCTGCGGCAACCACGACATGCCGGTTTTGGCCGGCATCAGATCCAGATATTGCTTGACGGGCTGCGGATCAGGCACGAGGGACGCGTCGGTACGAGATGGACATCATTGTAGTCAGTCATGAGCGTGGCCGGACGTGGCGTTTTGCGCTCGGCCTGCGACACGTCACCATCTGGTTGCCTTTTGCCGTCATCGGCGTGCTTTTGCTCGCATCGAGTTATTTTGTCGGTTATTGGACGCGCGGCGGCTCCAGCGTGCTGCCGCCGCGGCTGGTGGCCAAGTGGGCCAAGGAAGTGGACCAGCAGCGCGCTGAGCTCGGCACCGCGCGCGAGGCCGCCGAAGAAAATGCCGCGGCGCTGTCGCGTCGTCTCGCCGAGTTGCAGGCGCAGGTCATGCGCCTTGATGCAGCGGGTCAGCGCCTGACCGAGATTGCCGGCCTCGATTCCGGCGAGTTCGATTTCAGCCAGCCGCCGCCGGTGGGCGGTCCGGAGCTGGCGACCTCGACGGCGACGCCGCTCGATCCGGTCATGCAGTCGCTTGATGCCTACGCCCGCCAGTTGTCGGATCGCGAGCGCCAGTTCCGTGTGCTCGAAGACCTGCTGGTCGCCAGCCGGTTGCAAAAGGAAGTGCGACCGACGGGCTGGCCGATCTCCAGCGGCTGGATCAGCTCGCTGTTCGGCACGCGCACCGATCCGTTCACCGGTCGCCTGGCGCGCCACGAAGGCATGGACTTCGCGGCCCCGATGGGTTCGGCGGTCAATGCCGTCGCCGCCGGCATGGTGACCTACGCCGGCCCGATGTCGGGCTACGGCAACCTCGTCGAGATCAACCATGGCAACGGCTACTCGACGCGCTACGGCCACAACAGCAAGGTCCTCGTGCACGTCGGCGATCGCGTCGAACGGGGACAGGCCATCGCGCGGATCGGCTCGACCGGTCGTTCGACGGGGCCGCATGTCCATTTCGAGGTCTTGTACAACGGCCAGCAGGTCGATCCGCAGCGCTATATCCAGGTCGCGCGCTGAAATCCGGTAGGGCGATCGGCGCCCACCGTGCTTGAAACATGGCCGTCAGCCCCAAGCAAGGCATAATACGCGCCATTCATTTTTGGTCGGCCGCCGGATTGCCGACCTTCCGCCCTCTGCGATCTTATGCTCAATAACGTTCTGGCCCGGGTTTTCGGGAGCCGAAATCAACGCATCCTGAAGAAGCTCGACCCGCTGATCGCGGCCGTCGGCGCGCTCGAATCCAAGTACGCGGCGATGGACGACGCGGAGCTGGCGCAACAGACCGTGCTGCTGCGCGAGCGTCTGAGCAAGGGCGAAACGCTCGACCGGATTCGTGCCGATGCCTTCGCCGTGGTTCGTGAGGCGGGCAAGCGCGTCATGGGCATGCGCCACTTCGATGTGCAGCTGGTCGGCGGCTCGGTGCTGCACGAGGGCAAGATCGCTGAAATGCGCACCGGCGAGGGCAAGACCCTGGTCGCAACCCTACCGGCCTATCTCAATGCGCTGGCCGGCAAGGGCGTGCACATCGTCACCGTCAACGACTACCTGGCGCGCCGCGACTCGGAGTGGATGGGCCGCATCTTCCGCTTCCTCGGCCTGACCACCGGTGTCATCGTCTCCGGCCAGTCGACCGCCGAGAAGCGCGAGGCCTACGCCTGCGACATCACCTACGCGACGAATAACGAGCTGGGCTTCGATTATCTGCGCGACAACATGGCGTTTGCGCTGACCGACAAGGTGCAGCGTGGCCACAATTACGCGATCGTCGACGAAGTCGACTCGATCCTGATCGACGAGGCACGTACGCCGCTGATCATCAGCGGTCCGACCGACGACGATCCGGAGTTGTACCGCAAGATCAATGCGCTGGTCGGTCCTCTGGTGCCGCAGGAAGAGGAAGACGGCCCGGGCGATTTTTCGATCGACGAGAAGGGCAAGCAAGTCCACCTCACCGAGGATGGCCACGAGAAGGTCGAAGACCTGATGCGCGCCGCGCAACTGCTCGGCGACGAAGACAGCCTCTACGATGCCGCCAACATCATTCTGCTGCACCACCTCAATGCGCTGCTGCGCGCGCACCACCTGTACAAGCGTGACGTCGAATACATCGTCCGCGGTGGCCAGGTCGTCATCATCGACGAGTTCACCGGCCGCATGATGCCGGGCCGTCGCTGGTCCGACGGTCTGCACCAGGCGATCGAGGCCAAGGAAGGCGTCAAGATCCAGCAGGAAAACCAGACGCTGGCCAGCATCACCTTCCAGAACTACTTCCGCCTCTACGACAAGCTGTCCGGCATGACCGGTACGGCCGACACGGAGGCCTTCGAATTCCAGAGCATCTACGAACTCGAAGTGGTCGTCATTCCGACCAATCGTCCGGCGCAGCGCAAGGACCAGGGCGATCTGGTCTTCATGAACTCGCAGGACAAGTACAAGGCGGTGATGGAGGAAATCCGCGCCGCGCACGCCAAGCAGCAGCCGGTGCTGGTCGGTACTGCGAGCATCGAGACGTCCGAACTGCTGTCGTCGCTGCTGACGCAGAACAAGATTCCGCACGAGGTGCTGAACGCCAAGCAGCATGAGCGCGAGGCCGAGATCGTCGCTCAGGCCGGCAGCCCCGGCCAGGTGACGATCGCCACCAACATGGCCGGTCGCGGTACCGACATCGTGCTCGGCGGCAGCCTCGAGAACGAGCTGGCCAAGATCCCGCCCGAGGATACGGCGGCGATCGAAGCGGCCCGCGCCGCCTGGAAACAGCGCCACGATCTGGTGCTCGAGTCCGGCGGTCTTTATGTCATCGGCTCCGAGCGCCACGAATCACGTCGTATCGACAACCAGTTGCGCGGCCGTTCCGGCCGTCAGGGCGACCCGGGTGCGTCGCGCTTCTACCTGTCGCTCGACGACACGCTGATGCGCATCTTCACGCCGCCGCGCATGCGCGCGATGCTGCAGGGCCTTGGCATGCAGGAAGGCGAGGCCATCGAGCATCGCTGGGTCACACGCGCGATCGAGACCGCGCAGCGCAAGGTCGAAGCGCACAACTTCGACATTCGCAAGCAGCTGCTCGAATACGACAACGTCGCCAACGACCAGCGCAAGGCCGTTTACGAGCTGCGCGACCAGTTGATGGCGGCCGAGCGCGTCACCGACATGGTCGACACCGTGCGCCCGGACGTCGTCAACGCCGTGGTCGACGCGCACATTCCGCCGCAGTCGATCGAAGAACAGTGGGACGTGCCGGGGCTCGAGGAAGTATTCCGTCGCGACTTCACGCTGGAACTGCCGATCCGCCAGTGGCTCGACGAAGAGCGCGATCTCAACGAGAAGAGCCTGCGTGCACGCCTGCTCGACAAGGTCGCCGAAGCCTATGTGGCGAAGAAGGAGCAGGTTGGCGCGCCGGTGCTCGAGCACTTCGAGAAGGCCATCATGCTGCAGACGCTGGACAATCTGTGGCGCGAGCATCTGGCGGCGATGGACTACCTGCGCCAGGGCATTCATCTGCGCGGTTATGCGCAGAAGGATCCGAAGCAGGAGTACAAGCGCGAGGCCTTCAACATGTTCAACGACATGCTGGCGCGCTACAAGCACGACGTGACGACCATGCTGGCCCGCGTGCGCATCCAGACCGAAGCCGAAGTGCAGGAAGTCGAAGAGCAGCGCCGCCGTCAGGCCGAGCTGATCGAGCGGCGCATGCAGATGCAGCACGAGTCGATGCCGGCGCCGATGGCGGATGGCGCGCAGATCGAAGAAGCCGAAATGCCGCCGCCGGGCGCACCGCGCCGTTTCGCGCCGCCGGCCGAGGCCGAACGGCAGGCGCCCGTGACGCGCGATATGCCGAAGGTGGGGCGCAACGATCCTTGTCCGTGCGGTAGCGGCAAGAAGTTCAAGCATTGCCATGGCGCGCTGTCCTGAGCGTCTGCCATGCGTGGCCGCGACTGAATCGCGAGTCGCTGGCGCTGCAGGTTAAAGCGTTGGAAAATAAAAGAGGCGCCCGGTAGCCGGGCGCCTCTTTTATTGCGCTTCGGAATCTCCCATGGCCGTCAATCTTTCCGCTCCCATGAATCTGTTGCCGGTTGCCGGCCTGCGTCTCGGCGTGGCCGAGGCCGCAATCAAGAAGGCCGGGCGCAACGATCTGCTGGTGATCGAGCTGGCGGCCGGCAGCCGCGTCGCCGGTGTGTTCACGCAGAACGCCTTTGCCGCGGCACCGGTACAGTTGTGCCGTGAATATCTGAAGGCGACGACGTCGATTCGCGCGCTGCTGGTCAATGCCGGCAACGCCAATGCCGCGACCGGTGACGGCGGGCTCGCCGACGCGCGGGCGACGACCGCAGCGGTCGCCGCGGAGCTTGGCTGCGAAGCACAGCAGGTGCTGCCGTTCTCGACCGGCGTGATCGGTTTGCGCCTGCCGTTGCAGCGCATGCTGGCGGCGATCCCGAAGGCGGTTGCGGCCGCCTCGGCAGATGCGTGGACGCTGGCGGCCGCGACGATCATGACAACCGATACCGTCGCCAAGGGAGCCAGCCGGCGCGTCGCGACCTCGCAGGGCGAGGTGACGGTGACCGGCATCGCCAAGGGTGTCGGCATGATCGAGCCGCACATGGCGACGATGCTGGGCTTCATCGCGACCGATGCGCGCCTGACGCCGGCCGCGGTCGATGCGGCGCTGCGCTCGGCCGTTGACGTGTCGTTCAACTGCGTGACCGTCGACAGCGATACGTCGACCAATGACTCGTGTGTGCTGTGCGCGACGGCGCAAGTCGGTTCGCAGGACATCGACGTCGGCGACGCCGACTACGCCGCGGTGGCCGCAGCGATTCGCGACGTCTGCATCGAGCTTGCGCAGTCCATCGTCCGTGACGGCGAGGGGGCGACGCGCTTCATTACGATCGACGTCGGCGGCGCCATGTCGGTTGCCGAGGCGCGTCAGGTCGGCTATGCGATCGCCAACTCGCCATTGGTGAAGACGGCGATGTTCGCCGGCGACGCGAACTGGGGACGCATCGTCATGGCGATCGGCAAGGCTGGCGTGAGCGGGCTCGATCCGGCCAGTGTCGGTATCGCACTCGACGACGTGCAGCTGATCGTCGGGGGACAGCCGCATCCGGACTATCGTGAGGAGCGCGGTGCGGCGGTCGTCGCCAAACCGGAGTTCACGATCTCGGTAACGCTGGGCCGCGGCGCCGCGCAGGCGCGCTTGTGGACCTGCGATTTCAGCTATGAGTACGTCAAGATCAATGCCGAATACCGTACGTGAGGCGGGAGGCGGTAGGCGGGAGGCGCAGAGACCGCGCATCGCCGTCGCCGCCGGCGTTCTGATCCGCGCATCCGGCGAGGTGCTGATTGCGCAGCGTCCCGAGGGCAAGATCGCCGCTGGCCAGTGGGAATTTCCGGGCGGCAAGATCGAGCCGGGTGAATCGGCGCGTGATGCGCTGGTGCGTGAGTTGCACGAGGAACTCGGGGTCACGGTGCGCGAAGCGCGGCCGCTGATCAAGGTCGTCCACGAGTATCGCGAACGCACGGTCGAGCTCGATTGCTGGATCGGTACGGCCTGGGACGGCGAGCCGCAGGGCCGCGAGCAGCAGGCCTTTGCCTGGGTCACCCCGGAGCGGATCGAGGATTATCCGATTCTGGCCGCCGACGGACCGATTCTCACGGCGCTGCGACTGCCGTCGCATTACGTTTTCACGCCGCCGCATGCGGATCCCGATGCATTGATTGCGCGCCTCCCGGCGTTGCCACGTGGCGCGCTGCTGCGCTTGCGTCTGCCCGCACTCGGGGACGACGACTATGCCGCCTGCGTGCGAGCCATGCTGGCGCCGGCGCGGGGGCTCGGCCTGCGCGTGATCGTTGATCGCACCCCGCAGATGGCGGTGTCGCTGGGTGCCGATGGCTGGCATGCCACGGCGGCACAACTGCATGCCCTCGATGCGCGGCCGGCCTTGCCATGGTGTTTTGCATCGGCGCATGGCGCGGCCGAACTCGATCGTGCCCGCGCCTTGGGGTTCGATGCTGCTGTCCTCGGCACGGTGCGGCCGAGCGCGACGCATCCCGGTGGTGCGGCCCTGGGCTTCGATGCCGCGGCGCGCCTGACGCAGGCCGCCAATCTGCCGGTCTACTGGATCGGCGGTTTGCAACTCGATGATTTGCGCGATGTGCAGACCCAGTATGCGCAGGGCATGGCGGCCATTCGTGCGTACTGGCCGGACTGACGGATGGACCGCGCCGGAGTTGACCGCGGTGCGATTCAGCGCGTGCCGGACCCGTCGCCGTGTGGCGGCTCGTCGCTCGGAATCGCGAAGCTGCCGCTGAACCATTCGCCGAGGTCGAGCAGCTTGCAGCGCTCGGTGCAGAACGGCCGCCAAGGGTTGGTCTCGTCGAGGCGCACGGACTGACCGCATTGCGGGCAAGAGCCGATGCGGTAAGGGCGGGCCGATTCGTGGCTTTGTGAACTCACAGGTTGCAGCACTGCAGCTCGAACGGGATATCGATGCGCGCCTGCTGCGCGCGCGTATCCAGCTCGTGAATTTCCATGAAGCGCACCGTGAAGCGGTGGCGGCCGGCGCTGATTTCCGGATAGACCGACGGGCCAGCGGGGACGAAGACCCGCACCAGCAGGCACGGTCCGGCCGGCGTGTGCAGATAGATGCCATTGCGTGCCGTCAGCGGCTCGGCCGGCACGCTGCTGCGCAACAGCTTCAGGTACAGCTCAACCGCACGTTCAAAGGGGCGCAGCTCGGCGAACCAGGCATCGAGATCACGGTCGACGCGACTGCGCGGCTGCGACAGCCACCAGTGGTAGTGCGGCAGATCGAAGCCGCAAGTGCCGCCGGGTATCGTCGAGCGATTCAGAATACTGGTCAGAAAGTCGCTGCCGCGGAGCAGCGAATTGGCGAACTGCGTCGCCAGTTGCTGCAGCTCGTTGAGGACCTCGGTCAACTCCGCCAGCACCCCCTTGAGTCGCTCCTGATCGACGCTCGGTCGCTGCGCCAGCCGCGTCAAGTGGTGATATTGGTCGGTCAGTTCCTTGAGGATGTCGCTCTTCAGGTCCGAGCGCGAGATCACCACCAGCAGGTCGAGCAGCGCATCCAGCGTCGCACGCGCGCCGGCTTGCGAGTCGATCGCGCGATTGGCGCGGAATTGGCGGAACAGGAGTTCGAGCCGCAGAAAAGTACGCACCCGCTCGCTGAGCGGCTGCTCGAACACCAGCGCTGCTACGTCGACGTCACTCACGTGAATTCGAAACGGCTAAATTTTGATTGTGACGGAGTTGGCAGTTCGCGGCAAACGCAGACCTTGCGCTTTGACGTCGCCCGTGGCAGCGAGACGGCCGTAGAACGCGTGGAATTCGGCAACGGCCGCTTCGGTGGCGGCGACGCTATCGCCATTGAGCAGAACATCGTGCGCCGCGCCCAGCCGAGTTTCGCGGTCGGTCTGTGCGGACAGCATGCGCTTTGCCAGCGCTTCGTCGATGCCGTCGCGCTGAATCAGGCGCGCGATCTGCAACGACTCCGGGGCGTCGACCACCAGCACGCGGTCGACGAGGTCGTGCATCTTGGCCTCGACGAGAATGGCGACGCTGAGCATGCAGTACGGCGCGGTCTGCGCTGCCAGCCATTCGCGCATGCGGGCGCGGATGCGCGGGTGGGTGATGGCTTCCAACTGACGCAGCGCCCCGGCATCGCCGAATACCTTCTCGCGCAGGCGGCGGCGGTTCAGCTCGCCATTGTCGAGCAGAAATTCGGCGCCGAAGGTTTGCGCGATTTCGGCGAGCGCATCGGAGCCGGGCATGACGACATCGCGCGACACCTGATCGGCATCGAGCACCGGCACGCCGAGCGTCTCGAATGCGGCCTGGACCAGCGACTTGCCGCTGGCGATGCCGCCGGTCAGGCCGATGCGCATCGACGTCATCCGCTGATCGTCTGCAGATAGGCGTTGCTGATCTGTGCGCCGAACACCAAGGCGATCCAGCCAGCGGCCGCGAGGTAGGGGCCGAACGGCATCGGCACATTGCGACCCTGTCGGCGGGCCACGATGAGGCCGATGCCGACCACGGCGCCGACCACCGACGACAGCAGAATGATCATGGGTAGTGCCTGCCAGCCCAGCCACGCGCCCAGCGCGCCGAGGAGCTTGAAGTCGCCGTAGCCCATGCCTTCCTTGCCGGTCACGAGCTTGAACAGCCAGAACACCGCCCACAGCGTCAGATAGCCGGCCGCCGCGCCGATCACGGCGGCGCGCAGGTCAACGAAGACGTTACCCAGCGCCAGCAACAAGCCCAGCCACAGCAGCGGCAAGGTGAGGCTGTCCGGCAGCAGCTGCGTACGCAGGTCAATGACGGCCAAGGCCAGTAGCCCCCAGCTCAGCACCAGCGCCGCAGCCAACGGTGCGCCGTAGCCGAAGTGCCAGGCGCAGACGGCAGACAGCAGACCGCAGGTCGCTTCGACGACGGGGTACTGCACGGAAATCGGCGACTGGCAGCTCGCGCAGCGCCCGCGCAGCCACAGCCACCCGAGCACCGGCACGTTGTGCCAGGGCTTGATGGGCGCGCGGCACGACGGACAGCAGGAGGCTGGGCGGACCAGTGACACCGTTTCCTCGTCGACCGCCGGCAGCTCGAGGGCTTCTCGCGCCTCGCGCTTCCAGGCCTGCTCCATCATCTTCGGCAGACGCAGGATCACGACATTGAGAAAGCTGCCGACCAGCAGGCCGAGCACGGTCACGACGAAAACGAGCAGGGCCGGGCTGCTGCGCAGCCCTTCGAGAAAAGTCATGGACGCGCCTTAGATCGCCTGACCGAGCTTGAAGATCGGCAGATACATGGCGATGACCAGGCCGCCGACCAGAACGCCAAGCACCGACATGATCAGCGGCTCGAGCAGGCTCGATAGCGTATCGACCAGTGTGTCGACTTCCGCCTCATAGAAATCGGCGACCTTCGCGCACATGGCGTCGAGGGCGCCGGATTCCTCGCCGATCTGCACCATCTGCACGGCCATGTTCGGGAACAGATTGGCCTGCTGCATCGAGAAATTGAGCTGCTGGCCGGTCGCGACCTCGTCCTTCATCTTCAGGATCGACTCGGTGAAGACGATGTTGCCGGCGGCGCGGCCGACCGAGTCCATGGCTTCGACCAGCGGCACACCGGCCGCGAACATCGTCGACAGGGTGCGCGCGAAGCGCGCCACTGCCGACTTGTAGAGGATGTCACCGACCACCGGCACTTTCAGCAGCAGGCGGTCGAGCAGACGCCGGAAGTTTCGCGAGCGGCGCTTGGCTTCGAAGAACGCGAAGCCGATACCGCCGACCCCCAGCAGGATGACCCACCAATATTCCTGTACGAAGTTCGACAAGCCGATGACCATCAGCGTAAACGCTGGCAAGTCGGCGCCGAAGCCCTGGAACAGACTCTGGAATTGCGGCACGACGAAGTACAGCAGGATGCCGGTGACGATGAACGCAACGACGATGACCGCGGTCGGGTAGGTCAGCGCCTTCTTGACCTTCTTCTTGATCGCCTCGGTCTTTTCCTTGTACGTGGCGATCTTGTCGAGCAGAGCTTCGAGCGTGCCGGACTTTTCGCCGGCCTCGATCAGATTGACGACCAGATCGTCAAAATACAGCGGGTACTTGGCCAGGCTTTCGGAAAAAGAGGAGCCGCCCTCGATGTTCGATTTGATCGCCATGATCATTTCGCCGAGGCTGGGGTTCTCATGGCCGCGGCCGACAATCTCCAGCGACTGCACGAGCGGCACGCCGGCGGCGAGCATCGTCGCCATCTGCCGCAGGAAGATCGCGATGTCCGCGCTGGCGATCTTCTTCTTGCGCTTGCCGAACAACGCCGACTGCTTGCGCACGAAGATCGGGTTGATGCCGTCGCGACGCAGCTGCATGCGCACGAAATGCTCGCTGGGGCCGACGCGGTCGCCCTTGAGGCGGTTGCCCTTGCGATCCGTGCCTTCCCAGCGGAACGTGAATTCTTTGATTGCCGCGGCTTGCGCCATTGACCTCTTCCCCCAGTGACTGCGCCGGCGAGGATACCCCGTTTCGATCAGTCGCCGACCGTGCAGGCATTGGCCTGCGCCAGATCGATGACGCCATGCTTGACCTTGCGCAGCGCCGAAGCGCGTAGATCGGCGACGCCCTCACGGTCCGCCTGCTCGGCGAGCTCCAGCGCGCTGCCGCCTTCCATGATGATGCGGCCCATTTCCTCGGAGAACGGCATCACCTGGTAGATGCCGGTGCGCCCTTTGTAGCCGCTGTTGTCGCACTGGTCGCAGCCGGCGGCTTCGAAGATCTGGAAGTCCGGCCCGTCGATGTCGGCGTCGCTGAAGCCCTGGCGCAGCAGCTCGGGCCGCGGGATTTCCGCCTCGCGCTTGCAGTTCGAGCACAGCTTGCGGGCCAGGCGCTGGGCGATGATCAGCGACAGCGTCGAGGCGATGTTGTAGGCCGGCACGCCCATGTTCATCAGGCGCACGACGGTCTGCGGCGCGTCGTTGGTATGCAGCGTCGACAACACGAGATGGCCGGTCTGCGCCGCCTTGATCGCGATCTCGGCGGTTTCCAGGTCACGAATTTCGCCGACCATGATGACGTCCGGATCCTGGCGCAAAAAGGCCTTCAGTGCCGCCGCGAAGGTCAGGCCGACACGCGGATTGACGTTGACCTGATTGATGCCCGGCAGATTGATTTCCGCCGGATCCTCGGCCGTCGAGATATTGATGTCGTCGGTATTGAGAATGTTCAGGCCGGTGTACAGCGACACCGTCTTGCCCGAGCCGGTCGGGCCGGTGACCAGCACCATGCCCTGCGGCTGCTGTAGCGACTTCATGTAGGCGTCTTTCTGCTCGGGTTCGTAGCCGAGCGCATCGATGCCGAGTTGCGCGCTCGACGGATCGAGAATACGGCAGCAGATCTTTTCGCCGAACAGCGTTGGACAGGTGCTGACGCGAAAATCGATGGCCTTGGTCTTGGAGATGTACAGCTTGATGCGACCGTCCTGCGGCACGCGTCGCTCGGCTAGGTCGAGGCGTGACATGACCTTGACGCGCGCCGCGAGACGGCCGGCCATGGCCTGCGGCGGCGTGGCGATGGTCTTGAGCTCGCCGTCCTTGCGGTAGCGGATGCGATAGGTCTTCTCGTACGGCTCGAAGTGCACGTCCGAGGCGCCGTCGTGGATCGCGTCGACCAGAATCTTGTTGACATAGCGGACGATCGGCGCGTCCTCGGCGTCGGCCTTGCTGACGTCGACGCCTTCGCTCGCGGCGTCGCCACCCTCGACCTCGAGCGATTCGAGATCGGCATCGCCAAGGTCCATGCGCTGCGCTTCGGACGCCTGGATCGCCTTGTCGATGGCCTTGGCGAGCTTGTCTTCCTCGACCAGCACCGCCTCGGTCATGTTGCCGGTAGCGAACTTGATCTCGTCCAGTGCCTGCAGATTGGTCGGGTCGGAAACCGCGACGAAGGTCTTCTTGCCGCGCTTGAACAGCGGCAGCGCGTGGACCTTGCGCAAGACCTTGTCGCTGACCTCGCTGGCGACGGCTGGGTCGACCTCGATCGCCGCCAGATCAATCAGTGGCGCGCCGAATTCGGCGCTGGCCACTTCGGCGATCTTGGTGGCGGCCAATGCCTTGCTGGCAACCAGCGCGGAGACGAACGGCACGCTCTCGCGGATCGCCCGCTGCTGCGCGTCACGCGCCTGGACGTCGCTGATCAGGCGATCGGCGACCAGGCGACGGGCGAGGCCACCGAGGAAGACAGGATTGGCAGGAGGTGCGGTGCCGATGGCCATGAATTGACGACGAAAATTGGGGCGACTGACGTCGAAGACAGCAATGTAGAAGGGTTGCCCGGACGGGGTCAATGCATGCCGCATGACGCACGACGAGCGGGCGGCCCTGGCCGTCGGCCGGGTTGGCTGTAGCGGCCTCGCATGACGGCGCTTGTGCGTTGCCAGCGACCACAAAAAAAGCGGGCGGTGTCGCCACCGCCCGCTTCATGATGCGGGCTTGGGCCGCCGCAGCGAGCCCCATCCGCAGATACCGCGATGACCTAATTGCGCTTCATCGAATCGAAGAACGCCGCATTGGTCTTGGACTGGCGCATGCGATCGATCAGCAGTTCCATCGCCGCGATTTCGTCCATGTCGTGCAGCAGCTTGCGCAGGATCCAGACCTTGTTCAGATCGGTCGGATCCATCATCAGCTCTTCCTTGCGGGTGCCGGAGCGGTTGATGTTGATCGCCGGGAATACGCGCTTCTCGGCAATGCGGCGCTCCAGATGGAGTTCCATGTTGCCGGTGCCCTTGAATTCCTCGTAGATCACCTCGTCCATCTTCGAGCCGGTGTCGACCAGCGCCGAAGCCAGAATGGTCAGCGAGCCGCCTTCCTCGATATTGCGCGCCGCACCGAAGAAGCGCTTCGGCTTCTGCAGCGCATTGGCGTCGACACCGCCGGTCAGCACCTTGCCCGACGACGGCGCCACGGTGTTGTAGGCGCGCGCCAGGCGCGTGATCGAGTCGAGCAGGATGACCACATCGCGCTTGTGCTCGACGAGTCGCTTGGCCTTCTCGATCACCATTTCGGCGACCTGCACGTGACGGGCGGCCGGCTCGTCGAAGGTCGACGCCACGACTTCGCCGCGCACCGTGCGCTGCATGTCGGTGACTTCTTCCGGGCGCTCATCGATCAGCAGCACGATCAGGTAGACGTCGGGATAGTTCGCCGCGATCGACTGCGCGATGTTCTGCATCATGATCGTCTTGCCGGCCTTGGGCGGCGACACGATCAGGCCGCGCTGGCCCTTACCGAACGGTGCGATCAGATCGATGATGCGCGCCGTGATGTCTTCGGTCGAACCGTTGCCGCGCTCCATCTTGTACTGCTTGTCGGCGAACAGCGGCGTCAGGTTCTCGAAGCTGACCTTGCGCTTGGAGACTTCCGGCGGCTCGAAGTTGATCGTGTCGACCTTGAGCAGCGCGAAATAACGCTCGTTGTCCTTCGGCGAGCGCACGCGGCCGGCAATCGTGTCGCCGGTGCGCAGGCTGAAGCGGCGAATCTGGCTGGGCGAGATGTAGACGTCGTCCGGGCCGGCCAGGTAGGAGCTGTCCGGGCCGCGCAGGAAGCCGTAGCCATCCTGCATGATTTCGAGCACACCTTCGGTATGGATGTGCTCGCCGCGACGGGCTGCCGCGCGCAGCAGCTGGAACACGAGGTCCTGCTTCTTGATGCGCGCGATGTTGTCGAGACCCTGCGACTCGGCCAGTTCGAGCAGCTCGGACGCCGTCATTCGCTTCAGATCCTGCACGCGAATGATTTTCGGCGGTTCCGGCGGAACCTGCGGCGCACCGTTGGCGCCGTTGGCGGCGCCTTCGCCGGATTCGTCGTCGGACATCTGCGGCATCGGCATGCGCGGCTGGCCGGCATGCGCCTCGGCACTGAGCGACAGCTCTAGTGCTTCGTCGCCACCTTCGACGTCTTCGGGCTGGATGTCTTCAGGGAAACCCTGATTGCCATTGCTATTGCCGTTGCCCTGGTTGCCACCGCGATTGCGCTGGAACCGGCGACGATGCTTCATGGGAGGCTTGTTCAAGTTCAAGCAACAGTCAGATGCGGATTGACGAACGCAGCGAGCTGCGCCTTGTGTACGGCGCCGACCTGGGTCGCGGCCGGCTGGCCGTCCTTGAACAGGATCAGGGTCGGGATGCCGCGAATGCCGAGCGCCGCCGGCGTCTGCGGGTTCTCGTCGACGTTCAGCTTGACGACCTTCAGCTTGCCGGCGTTCTCGGCGGCAACCTGTTCAAGGATCGGGGCGATCATGCGGCAGGGACCGCACCATTCGGCCCAGAAATCGACGAGCACGGGCATGCTCGCGCTGGCGGACTTCACGTCCGCATCGAAACTGGCGTCGGTGACGGCCGAAATGTGTTCACTCATGGGCTAAGGGCCTCGTGGAATGGGATGGGCAGGACGAAATGCCCGCACACGGTTCGGAAGTGGGCTGCGTTCTCTAAGCCCGGCCCCGCGCAAAAAGCACGTCGGACCGGTATGATGAATCTTTATTACGACGGGGAAATAGCGTGGGCCCGATGACGCAAGCGGTGTGAATCGCTGCTAGGCCATTGACGAACGCTATTTGATCTGAAACCTCCGCGCCTTGCAAGAGCCGGCTCGCGGGCCAGCGGTAACAACCTGAATGCAACCCGACCATCTCTCTTCAGTCCGATTCGCCGACCTTCCTCTGCATCCGAGCCTGCAGGCCAGCCTGACGCAGCTCGGCTACACCCACTGCACGCCGATCCAGGCGCAGGCGCTGCCCAAGGCGCTGGCCGGCGAAGACCTGGCCGGTCAGGCGCAGACCGGCACCGGCAAGTCCGCCGCATTTCTGCTGGCGACGATGAATCATCTGCTGACGCACCCGCGCGCCGAAGGCGACGATCCCAAGCAGCCGCGCGCGCTGATTCTGGCGCCGACCCGCGAGCTGGCGGTGCAGATCCACAACGACGCCATGGGGCTCGGCAGCCAGACCGGCCTGCGCATGACGGTTTGTTATGGCGGCGCCGGCTACGAGCTGCAGCGGCAGAGCATCGAGAACGGCGTCGATATCCTGATCGGCACGCCGGGCCGGTTGATCGACTACTTCAAGCAGGGCACCTATCACCTCAAGCAGGCCGAGGTGCTGGTGCTCGACGAGGCCGACCGCATGTTCGACCTCGGCTTCATCGCCGACATCCGCTATCTGATCCGCAAGATGCCGCCGGCCGCGCAGCGCAAGAACTACCTGTTCTCGGCAACGCTGTCGCACCGTGTACTGGAACTGGCGTTCGAGCACATGAACGATCCGCAAAAGATCGAGATCGAGCCGGAACAGGTCACGGCCGAGCGCGTGCGCCAGGAACTGGTGCACGTCGCCAACGACGAGAAGCTGCCGTTCCTGGTCGGCCTGCTGCGCGATCGCAATGCGTTCCGTTCCCTGGTCTTCCTCAACACCAAGCGCGGCGCCGAGTTCGTCGAGCGCGGTCTCAAGGCCAATGGCTTCGACGCCCGCGTGCTGTCCGGCGACGTGTCGCAGGGCACGCGCCTGCGTCTGCTCGAGGATTTCAAGGAAGGCAAGCTGCCGGTACTGGTGGCGACCGACGTGGCGGCACGCGGTTTGCACATTCCCGGTGTCGATCTGGTCGTGAACTATGATCTGCCGCAGGACGCCGAGGACTATGTGCACCGCATCGGTCGTACGGCGCGCGCGGGCGCGACCGGCGACGCGGTGTCGCTGTGCTGCGAAACCTGGGTGTATTCGCTGCCGGATATCGAGAAATACATCGGCGACCGGCTGCCGCTGATGCCCGATGGTCACGCGCTGATTGCTAGCGACGTTGTGATTCCGAAGATGGAGCCGCGCCGGCATCAGGGCGGCGGCCGTCGCGGTGGCGGCGGCGGTGGTCGCCGACCACCGCCGCGACGGCGCTGAAAAACGCGATTTCAGCGTTGCGTGTTGCGTTAATATTGATATATTTTACGGTACCTTGCGGAATGTTTTTAAGGTGGGCGACGGCGTGAACCGGATACGCACCGGCATCGACTATGTGGACTACGGCAGGTCGCGCCCGCCGCGTCGTGCGCTGCAGCTCGTGCTGGGCGCCATTGCCATTTCCGCGTTTGGTTCGGCCTGGCTGTTGCATGACGGTGCCAGCGCCGCGGCCGACCCTGCCGTCGGCCAGACCGAAGCCGTTGTCGAAGCGGCTGGCGGTCAGATCGCCTCGGCCGCATCTGCGCAGCCGGAGGGCGCAGCAGCGACGGCGGTGACGCCGTCCGGCGACGACGCCGATCAGCTCACGATTCCGGTCAACGCCGTCCTCAACGGCAAGGCGGCCGCCCAGCCCTCGACGTTGCTGGCCATGACGCACGACAGCTCGGCGGCGCGCGCTGCGCTGGCGCAGCCGCTCGTGTCGGCTCAGCCGTCGGCACAGGTAGCGGCCAGCGAAGCGGCCGCGATCGGCGACGCAGACGATGGTGGCGATGATGGTGACGAATCGCCGGACGAAGACGTCGTCAGTGCAATCGCCAAGCAGATCGACGACAAGCCGGCAGCGCCGATCCACCTGCCCAAGGGCCTGAAGCTGAAGTCGAGCGTGGTGCTGGTCGTCGACCAGAAGTCTGGCGACGTGCTGGCCGCACAGAACGCGGATCGCGTGCAGCCCATCGCGTCGCTGACCAAGCTGATGACGGCGCTGGTCATCAGCGAGGCGCATCAGCCGATGGACGAGAAGCTGGAAATCACCAGTGCCGACATCGATCGCATCAAACACAGCTATTCACGGCTGCAGCCGGGCATGACGTTCACCCGCCGCGAGTTGCTGCTGCTGGCGTTGATGTCGTCGGAGAATCGCGCGGCGTCGGCGCTTGGGCGTCATTATCCCGGCGGCTTCCAGGCGTTCGTCTCGGCGATGAATGCCAAGGCCAAGTCGCTGGGGATGACCCATACGCACTACCACGACGCCAACGGGCTTTCGAGCCAGAACGTTTCGAATGCGGAGGACCTGGTCAAACTGGTCAAGGCGGCCTATCAAGTGCCGCTGATTCGCGACTTTTCGACCAATGTTCAGCATACGGTCCATCCGGGTCGGCGCTCATTGCACTACGTCAGCAGCAACCGCCTGGTCCGCGCACGCAACGATTGGCACATCGGACTGCAGAAGACCGGTTTCACCAACGAAGCCGGCCACTGTCTGGTCATGCAGGCCACCGTCAAGGGCCGGCCGCTGATCATGGTGCTGCTCGACTCGGACGGCAAGCTGACGCGCTTTGCGGACGCGCAGCGCGTGCGGCGCTGGATCAATTCCGGCAAGGCGCATATCGCGTCGAGCGCGCGCGGACACAGCGCCAGCGCCTCCTGAACGATCCGTTTTGCAGTTGAAAAGGAAAGGGCGCCGCGGCGCCCTTTTTTTGTTGTGTTACCGGCTTGGGCTCATTTGCGCGGCGCAGCGATGGTCGCAGCCAATTCGGTCAACGTGCCAACCGAGCGCATTGCCGGAATCGGCCGTTCCGGCAGGCTGCTGTCCGGTTTGCGAATGCCGATGACCTGGCCGACCCCCCACGCCTGCGCGGACGACAGCACCGGCATGCTGTCGTCGATGAACAGGGCGCGCTCGCGGGCAAACGGATGCGCAGTGTGCAGCGCATCCCAGAAACGTGAGTCTTCTTTCGGGTAGCCAAAGTCGTGCGAGCAATACACCTCGTCGAAGTAGCGGCGAAATCCGGTGTGCTCGAGCTTCAGCTCCCAGCTGTCGCGGTGTGCGTTGGTGACGACCCATAGCGGCCGACCGCTGTCGCGCACGACCTTGAGGAATTCCTCGACGCCCGGAATCGGCGTGATGCGTTCACGAATTTCCCGTTTGAGCGCCGCCATATTGAGGCCGGTCACCCGGCTCCAGTGGTCGGTGCAGTACCACGGCAGCGTGTGCTGCGTGGATGTGAACTCCGGCTCGAGACGGGCGTGGGCCTGGTCCAGGGTCAGCTGATGCAGCCGTGCATAGCGCTCGGGGACCAGCGTTTTCCAGAAGTAGTTGTCGAAGGCGAGGTCGAGGATGGTGCCGTCCATGTCGAGCAGGACGTGATCGATTCGCGTCCAATCGACGATGTGCGCGTTGGCGAGTGCGGGCATGGCGTAACGGTGATTCGCGGTTATGAAAGGGCAGCGCTGACGGACGATTCCGTCCAGCCGTGCTCCGAGTAGACAGTGCCGCGCAAGGTTTCCTGTATGGCCTGGCGGACGTAGGGGATCATGTTGTGCGGCAAGGCGTCGAGGGGAAACCACGACAGATCACCACACTTCTGCGGCTCGTTGTTGCGTGGCTCGCCGCGCCAGTCGTCCGCCGTGAAGAATAGCGAAATGCGCTCGGCATCCGTTCGCCGGTGAATGACGTGACACAGACGCAGTTGCTCGCGAGTCAGGATCAAGCCGGCCTCTTCTTCGGCCTCGCGCCGCATGCCATCCAGTGCGGTTTCGCCGGGCTCGACGTGGCCGGCGACGACGCTGTACCGGCCGTCCTCATAACCGGTGTTCTGGCGTAACAGCAGCAGCACTTCGTCGTTGCGGAACAGCAGCAAGTGCGCTTCCGGGATCAGGCTCGAGCGCGCCACGTCGTCTTCTCCGTCAGGCTGAGCGCTATGATAAGCCGATGACGTCCCCCGATCTGTTCGATGCCGTGCGCCAGACGGCGCTGGCGGCCGGCGAGAAAATCCTCGAGGTCTACCGCAGCGACTTCGCGGTGCAGCGCAAGGATGATGCATCGCCACTGACCGAAGCCGATCTGGCGGCGCACCGGCATATCCTCTCGGCGCTGCACGCACTGACGCCCGATATTCCGGTGCTGTCCGAGGAAGCCGCGGATATCCCATATGCGACGCGCCGGCAGTGGTCACGCTACTGGTTGGTCGACCCGCTCGACGGCACCAAGGAATTCGTGCGCCGCAACGACGACTTCACCGTCAACATCGCATTGATCGAAAACGGCGTCGGCCAGCTTGCCGTCGTACATGCGCCGGCGCTGCAACTGACGTACGCGGCGTCCACGGATCATGGTGCGCTGCGTTGGCGCAATGGTGCGGCCGAGAAGATTCGCACGCGGCGCGTGCCGCAGACGCCGGTGTTCGTCGTCAGCAAATCGCATCGCGATGCAGCGCTCGAAAGCTTTCTCGCCAAGGCGCCGCCACATGACGCGATCAGCCGCGGCTCGTCGCTCAAATTCTGCTGGATCGCCGAAGGCACGGCGGATCTGTATCCGCGCACCGGGCCGACGTCGGAATGGGATACGGCGGCCGGGCAGTGCGTGGTCGAGCAGGCCGGTGGCCGTGTGTTGCGCACGCCGGAGCTCACGCCGCTGCGCTACAACCAGAAAGACTCGCTGCTCAATCCGACCTTTCTGGTTTTCGGTGACGTCGACTATGACTGGCCGGCGCGCTTGAGCTGATGGCTGCGTTGCCGCCGCGGGTTGCCAGTCTGCACGCCGAACTCGGCATTGATCCGGCAATGCTGCGTGCGCGCCGGCTCAAGCCGCACGCCGAAGCGAAGCGCTTGCAACCCGTCGGGATCGGCACCGACGGCCGCGACAAGATGCTGGTACCTGCTGCGGCCACGGCATGGTTGGCGATGCGTGAGGCAGCCGCCATAGATGGCGTCGAGTTGCTGCTGATCTCAGCGTTTCGCGGCGTCGAATTTCAAGCGATGCTGATCCGCAACAAGCTGCAGCGTGGCATGACGATCGATGACGCGTTGAAGATCAACGCAGCGCCGGGGTTTTCCGAGCATCACACCGGTCGTGCAGTCGATGTCGGAACGCCGGGTGTCGCCGCGCTCGACGAGGGGTTCGAAACCACCGCGGCATTCGCGTGGCTCAGCGAAGCGGCCCAAAGTTTCGGGTTTTACTTGTCGTATCCGCGCGGCAACGCGGAAGGGTATTGGTACGAACCCTGGCACTGGTGCTGGCATCGTGGCGTTCGAAATGCTGCTTGAGGCGCGCCGCCGGTTTCTCGATCAGGTAGTAGCCGAGCGCGCCGCAGGCGACCGCCGCGACGATGTTGTAAGGCCAGGTCGCCCACAGCCACGGGTGCGGATAGGCATCCGCCGGCCCGAAGAACAGCTGCTGCCATAGATAGAGACTGTATGAAATGCGGCCGAACCAGCGCAGCGCCGGTGTCGCCAGCACCGTTCGCAGCGAGCCCTCCGGCAGCGCGATTTCGGCGACGATCAGCATCGCCGTGATCGGCACCAGCACGGCATAGAGCGGCACCCAGGTGAAGTCCATCTGATCGCGCCCGCGCAGCCATGAGACGATCAGTGCCAGCGCCGCCAGCGTTGTAATCAGCACGCCGCGCATGGGCAGCGCGCGCCAGGCCTGCAACCAGCGCGGCGGCTGCGGCGCATGCAGCGCCATCGCCAGCAGGCAACCGGCGGCCAGATGCGGGATATACGGCAGGGTGTTCTCGAAAGGCCGCGCGACATGCCAGACCAGCGGTGTGATCAGCGCATTGCCGATCACCAGTGCGAGCAGTAGCCACATCGTGCGCTGCGTATTCAGCGCGAACGCGAAGACCAGCGGCCACAGCAGATAGAACTGTTCTTCGAGCGACAGACTCCAGATGTGGCCGAAGAACCAGTCACCGGGCAGCAGCGTGGTGTCCTTGGTCAGCGTCACGGCGCCAATGAACGAAGTCCAGTGCCATTGGATAATGCCGGCCGCGGCGGCGATCGCGATGCCCAGCGCCGCGGCGGCGAACGGCGGCACGATGCGCAGTGCCCGCCGCCACCAGAATTTTCGCAGATCGATATTGCCGTCGCGCGCACGTTCACGCAGCAACAGGTGAGTGATGATGAAGCCGCTGATCGTGAAGAACAGCTCGACGCCGACGATGCCCATTTCGCTGAATGTCTGCATGAACACCGGCACGCCGACCGTATGTGCGCCGTGACCGATCAGCACGATCAGGATCGAAATCGCGCGCAGGCCGTCGAGGCCGTCGATGCGGCCTTGCGGTCGTGTCGTGGCGGTGCTGCGGTCACGCGTTTGTGCGGAGCCGCGCAACATCGTCGGCATGCTCACGCTCGCCTGCATTTCAAGCTTGGGAATCATCAAATCGCCGCACTTCGTGGCGCACGCGGATGTCCGTGCCCGTGCATTGAAGACGCAGACGCGATGAATCGGGCCTGAAATGGCGGAATGCGAGATGTCTTGCGCAATGCGGATTCGTCCGCAGCGCAACTCAAACCTAGAGCGCTGAAGCCGGCTTGGCCGGCAAGCCTGCAATCTGCAGGATGCTCAGGGCAGGATTTCGTTGAAGTCCTGCGCCTGTGCGTGTGCGTCGGACGGCACGGCCTTGTCGTCGCGCAATAACTGGATCGTGCGCAGCCCGGCGCCATGCGCGGCGTCCAGTTCGGCGCCGACGTCGGACAGGAACAGTACAGCATCGGCCGGTTGGCCGATCTCACGCAGGATCGCCTGGTAAGAAGCCGTCTCGCGCTTCGGCCCGATACGCGTATCGAAGTAGCCGGAGAACAGCGGCGTCAGGTCGCCATGCGCGGTGTGACCAAAAATCAGCTTCTGCGCTTCGACCGAGCCCGACGAATAGACGTAAAGCCGGTAGCCTGCCGCATGCCAGCGGCGCAGGGCGACCGGCGTATCGTCGTAGACGTGGCCCTGCAGCTCGCCATTGGCGTAGCCGATCTTCCAGATCATGCCCTGCAGCGTCTTCAACGGGGTGACCTTGCGGTCCTCGTCTATCCACTGTTCGAGGATGTCGGCCGCCTCGTCGATCGACAGGTCCTGACCGACCACGGCCTCGACATCGTCGAGCGCGTGCTGCACGGCGTCATCGCCGGCCTGCTCGCGCAGGAAGCGGCGCATGTGCTGCTTTGCGTACGGGAACAGCGTGTCGTGGACGAAGTCGATCGAGGAGGTGGTGCCTTCGATGTCGGTGATGATGGCCTTGATCACAGTGTCTCCTGAGCCGTCCATGGCGCCTGGGCCCGGGCCCGACGTCCTTGTCGGTCCGCGTCGCGGCACGGACTGCCATTCAAGGCAGTCCGCTGATCGCCGCGACGCCCTTCGATGTCGGTGATGATGGCCTTGATCATGTCGGTGCTATGCCGCGATCTCGAATTTCGGGAAGCGGTCGGCGATGGTGTCGCCGGTGAAATGGCCGACCCAGCCTTCGGCGATGCGGAAGAAGCGGATCGCCTTGAAGTTCGGCTTCGGCCCCATGTCGAACCAGTGCGTGATGTTGGCCGGCAGGTTGATCAGATCGCCCTTGGTGCAGACGGTCAGGTAGACCTTGCCGCTGGCGCGGATATAGAAGGCGCCTTCGCCGTCGACGAAGAAGCGCGTCTCGAAGTCGTCATGCGTGTGCTCGGACAGGAACTTGCCGCGCGCGGCGTCGGCCTGGGGGTGTTCCGGGTGCATGCTGACGACGTCGACGCTGACAAAGCCGTATTTGGCGTTGAGCTTGTCGATCTCGGCGCGATAGGCGGCGATCACCTCATCCGGGTCGGCGGTCGCCGACAGCGGCTTTGACGCTTCCCAGCGCTCGAATTCAACGCCGATCGCAGCAAGCTGCTCGCGTATCGCTGCGACGTCCGTGTACTCGCCGAGCACGCGGCTCGGATCCTGATCGGAATAGACGGTGAGCGTGGTCATTTCGGTTCCTCCAGTCGCGAGGCCTGCAACTCGCATTCGAACATGAATTCCAGCGCCTCGACGCGCCAGCGCGCCTGCGCAACGGTGGCGCCCCAGGCATAAAGGCCGTGCCCGGCGATGACGTAGGCCGGCGTCTGCGGCACCTTTTTCATATGGGCGTCGACGGCTGCCGACAAGCGCGCGATGTCCTGATCGTTCTCGAACACCGGCACGTCGACGGCCGCATCGTGCGTGCTGATGCCCGGCAGCAGCTTCAGCAGTTCGTAGCCGGCGAGGTGAATGCGCTCGAAGCGCCGCGACAACAGCGTGTTGGCAATCGAATGCGTATGCAGCACCGAACCCACTGCTGGATCGTGGCGATAGACCTGGCAATGCAGCAGGGTCTCATATGAGGCCTTGCGCGCGCTGTTGATCGGCTGGCCGTCGAGGTCGGCGATCAGGAAGTCCGCGTCGAGCAGCTCGCCCTTGTGGCAGCCGCTGGCGGTGATCAGCATGCGCTCGGTGTCGAGTCGCGCCGAGAAATTGCCGCCGGTTGCCGGCACCCAGCCGCGCTGGTGAAACAGCCGACCGGCGGCGATCAGCGTGTGGGACAGCTCGGCGATCTGGGCGGGATTTTCCATGGGCCGCGCACTTTAGGGCAGTCCGATGACGCTGCCAATAAAGACCCCATAAAGGAAGGCCCGATTGACCGAGGTGCTGTCAGTGGTGCACCAGGACCAGCGCCGCCAGTCCAAGGAAGATGAAGAAGCCCATGGAATCGGTGGTCGCCGTCAGCATGACGCTGGAACCCATGATCGGGTCGCGGCCGAAACGCTGCAGGACCACCGGAATCAGCAGGCCGGCGGTGGCCGCCAGCAGCAGTTCGAGCAGCATCGCGCCGCCGATCACGCAGGCCAGCTTCCAATCCTGATAGAGCGCGAAGGTCACGGCGCCGAGCGCCGCACCCCAGACCGCACCGTTGATGCCGGCGATCGCCAGCTCGCGCAGCAGCATGGTGCGCAGCTGTTTGGGGCCGAGCTGGTTCAACGCCAGGCCGCGGATGACGAGGGCCATGGTCTGATTGCCGGTATTGCCGCCGATGCTGGCGACGATCGGCATCAGCGTCGCCAGCGCCACCAGCTGCGCAATGACCGGCTCGAAGGCGTCGATCACGCGTGACGAAATAAAAGCTGTCAGCAGGTTCAGGGCGACCCACGGCCAGCGTTTGCGCGCGCTTTGCACCGGCGGCGCGAACAAGTCCTCGTCTTCCTCGGACAGACCGACCTGACGCAGGCTCTCGGCCTGGGCGCGTTCGTTGATTTCGTCGATGACGGTGTCGACCGTGATGCGGCCGACCACCTGTCGATGCAGGTTCAGTACCGGCGCCGAGATCAGATCGTATTTCTCGAACGCGTCGACCGCATCGCGATCCCGATCGTCAGTGAAGAAATAGGTGGGCTGCGTCAGCATCACGGCGCTGACTTCAAGCTCCGGCTCCTCGAACAGCAGCTTGTCGAGCGGCAGCACGCCGCGCAGTGTGTTGTTGCGATCGACGACGATCAGTTCGTTGGTGTGCGCCGGCAAGGGCTTCTTGCGCCGCAGCAGACGGTGTACGGCTTCGAGCGTGGCGTCCTCGCGGACCGACACGTAGTCGAGGTCCATCATCGCGCCTACGCTGTCCTCCGGGAAACTGAGCACGGCGCGCACTTCGGCCTGATCGGCACGGTCGACGTGTTCGAGCACCGCCTGGCGCAAATCGTCCGGCAGGCTGCTGACCAGATCGGCGATGTCGTCGGAGTCCAGGGTGCGGACCACCGCCGAAATCTCGCTGGGTTCCATGCTGCCGACCAGCGAGCGTCGCAGACTGTCGGACAGCTCCAGCAGGACCGCACCGCGCCGTTCGGGGCGAACCAGATCCCAGGCCATTTCGCGCGCGTCCGGCGCCAGGCTTTCGAGGGCGAACGCAATGTCGGCCGGGTGGAAGCGGTGCAGACGCTGCGCCAGCGCCGCCTGATGCTGACGTGCCGTGAGCTGGGCGACGACATCCTGATTGCGGTTGTCCGACGAACGCGCCAACAGCTCCAGTTCCAGCGCCTGGCGCGACAACAGCTCGACGACCTGCTCGCGCGCGTGCTCGAGATGGCGGTGATGCGAGGTCATGTCGGTGGGGCTGTTCATCGGCCGGGAATGACGCGTCGGTGGTGGGCGCACAAGTGCCGTGGCGCGTATCTTACGCCCCGCCATTCGCCGCGCGATCATCATTCGCCGGCATTCGTCATCGATTTTTGATCGGGAGGGCCGCCGCCATCGCCGCCATGAGCGACAAGCCACGCCGCACGTCCAGACGCGCACCGCCGGAACCCCGCCCGCCGCCGCCGGGCGAGGCCGGCATCCGCATGTTTCGCTACACCGGCCGTGCGCTGGCACTGGTCTGGGCGACGAGCCCGGCGCTGCTGATCGGTCTGGTCCTGCTGACCGTTGTCTCCGGTGTGCTGCCGGCGGCCATTGCCTATGTCGGTGCGCGCATCGTCGATGCGGTGGTCGCGGCGATCGATGTCGCGCGTCAGACCGGCCATGCCGGCGGGCTGGCGCTGTATCGGCCGGTGCTTGAATGGGTGGCGTTCGAAGGCCTGCTGGTGGCCGCCGCCGGCGGCGCGACGCGCATGACCTCGCTGTGTCAGGCGCTGCTGCGCATCCAGCTCGGGCAGCGTGTCAACGTGATGATTCTCGAAAAAGCGCTGACGCTGGAGTTGACGCATTTCGAAGACTCGGAGTTCTACGACCAGCTGACTCGTGCGCGCCGCGAAGCCTCGGTGCGGCCGCTGTCGTTGATCATGAAGACCGCGAGCCTGACGCAGAATGCGATCTCGCTGATCAGCTACGGCGCGCTGCTGATTCAATTCTCGCCGTGGGCCGTGACCATCCTGCTGCTGGCCGGCGTGCCGTCGTTCATCGCCGAAGCGCGCTATTCCGGGCAGGCATTCCAGTTGTTCCGCTGGCGCTCGCCGGCGACCCGCATGCAGGCCTACCTGGAGACCGTGATCGCCCGTGAGGACCACGCCAAGGAGGTCAAGCTGTTTGGCCTCGGGCCGTTGTTGCTCGGTCGTTACCAGAAGATTCACGCCGACCTCTACGGCCAGGAGCGCGCGCTGGCGGTGCGTCGCGATGGCTGGGGTTTCGCGCTGGGCCTGATCGGCGTTGCCGCGTACTACGGGGCCTACGCATGGGTGGCGATCTCGACCGTGCTGGCGCGCATCACGCTTGGCCAGATGACGATGTATCTGGCCTTGTTCCGCAACGGCCAGGGGGCGGTGACCAGCATCCTCACCGCGGTCAGCGGCATGTATGAGGACAACCTCTACCTGTCGACGCTCTACGAATACCTGGAGGCGCCAGTCGCACCGCCGCCGGGCACGCAGCTGCGCGGCCCGAAGCCGGACGACGGCATCCGCTTCGAACACGTCTCGTTTACGTATCCGGGCGCAGAGGCGCCGGCACTGCACGACATCGACCTGCACATCCGCCCCGGCGAGTCGCTGGCGCTGGTTGGCGAGAACGGTGCCGGCAAGACCACGTTGATCAAACTGCTGACGCGACTTTACGCGCCGACGCGTGGACGCATCCTGCTCGACGGTCTCGACCTGCAGGGCTGGGACGAAGCCGCGTTGCGTGCGCGTATCGGGGTGATCTTCCAGGACTTCGCGCGTTATCAGTTCATGGTCGGCGAAAACATCGGAGCCGGCGACGTGCGCGACTTCGACGACGATGCGCGCTGGCGCGAGGCGGCCACGCAGGGCATGGCGGCGCCGTTTGTCGAAAGCTTGCCGAAGGGCTATCACACGCAACTCGGCAAGTGGTTCCGCGAAGGGCGCGAGCTGTCCGGCGGGCAGTGGCAGAAGATCGCGCTGTCTCGCGCATTCATGCGCAATCAGGCCGACATCCTCGTGCTTGATGAGCCTACGGCGGCGATGGACGCCGGCGCCGAAGCGGAAATCTTCGCGCACTTCCGCACCTTGATGCGCAGCCGCATCGCGATCGTGATCTCGCATCGTTTTTCGACGGTGCGCATGGCCGATCAGATCATCGTCGTCGACCAGGGACGCATCGTGGAGCGTGGCAACCACGACGCGCTGATGCAGCACAACGGGATTTACGCGCACCTGTTTTCGCTGCAGGCGCGCGGCTACCAGTAGCGCGTTCAGCCGCAGTTGCCGTGGCTATGGCACGCTGGTCAGCCCGAACACCGATGAAGGAGCGACCTCATGAAAATCCATCGTCACGGTTCCGCGGTCTGGAGCGGCGGCCTCAAAGACGGCCACGGCGCGATCTCCACGCAAAGCGGCGCACTCAAGGAGCAGCCCTACGGTTTTGCAATGCGCTTCGAGGACAAGCCCGGAACCAACCCCGAAGAGCTGATCGCCGCCGCGCACGCGGGCTGCTTCACGATGGCCCTGTCGCTGGCGCTGGGCGAAGCCGGATTTACCGCCGAGAAGATGGAAACCAAAGCCACGGTCGCGCTGGAAAAGGGCGACGACGGCTTCTCGATTCCGGCAATCAAGCTGGTTTTGACGGCCACGATTCCAGGCATCGACGATACGAAATTTCAACAGATCGCCGCCGCGGCCAAGGCCGGCTGCCCGGTGTCCAAGGTCTTGCGTGCCGAGATCACGCTGGAAGCGACGCTGACTTGATCCCAGTGGCGCTGCGCCACGGCGATTCGTCTTTCCGCAGTACGCTGATCCTCGATGCGGCGGCGATAATCGCCGCCAGTCGACCCGAAACTGTTGAGGAGAGCGCTGCATGATTTCGTTCAAGGACCGCGTTGCGATCGTGACCGGCGCGGGCAATGGCCTCGGCCGCCAGCATGCACTGGCGCTGGCGGCGAAGGGCGCCAAGGTGGTCGTCAATGATCTGGGCGGCGCCCGCGACGGTACCGGCGGCTCGTCGGCGGCGGCCGAAGCCGTGGTCGATGACATCCGCAAGGCCGGCGGTGAGGCGATCGCCAACGGCGCGTCGGTCACCGATCCGGCTGCCGTTGAGGCCATGGTTCAGCAGGCCGTCGATCAGTGGGGACGCGTCGACATCCTCGTCAACAACGCCGGCGTGCTGCGCGACCGCACGTTCGCGAAGATGGCGCTCGACGATTTCCGCTTCGTTGTCGACGTGCATCTGATGGGCGCCGTCAACTGCACCAAGGCGGTCTGGGAATTGATGCGTCATCAGAGCTATGGCCGCATCGTCATGACCACCTCGTCGACCGGCCTGTACGGCAACTTCGGACAGTCCAATTACGGTGCCGCGAAGCTGGCACTGGTCGGTTTCATGCAGACGCTGGGCCTGGAAGGCGCGAAGTACAACGTGCGCGTCAATGCGCTGGCGCCGACGGCGGCAACACGCATGACCGAGGACATTCTGACGCCGGAGATGCTGCAACGCCTGCGTCCGGAACTGGTCAGTCAGGGCCTGCTGTTTCTGGTCGCCGACGAAGCGCCGAATCGCACCATTCTCTGCGCCGGTGCCGGCGCATTCGAGACCGCGCATATCACGATGACGCGCGGCATCGTCGCCGACAGTGTCGACGAGCTGGCGGCGCGCTTCGTCGAGGCCAGCGATCGGGCTGGCGACATCGTGCCGGAGAGCGGCATGCAGCAGGCCGCGATCGAACTCGAAAAGATCGGCCGGACACTGGCCTGAGCGCGACGCACGCCGCTGCTGCTCAGGCCAGACGCCGCTGCTCCAGCCAGGCGTCGGCCAGCTCGGCCGGCAGCGCGCGAGAGAACAAAAAGCCCTGGGCGACGTCGCAGCCGACGCTGCACAGAAAACTCAGTGTCGCCTGATCGTCGACGCCTTCGGCCGTCACCGTCAGCCCGAGGCTGTGGCCCAGATCAACAGCGGCCTTGATCACCGCGCGCGACTCGGTCGACTGTGACGCGCGCAGTGCGAATGACTTGTCGACTTTCAGTTCCGAGAACGGCAGGCGTACCAGCTGCAGCATCGAGGAGTAGCCGCTGCCGAAGTCGTCGATGGCCAACTGAAAGCCGTTGATGCGCAGGCGCGTCAGCACATCGAGCGTCACGGTCGGTCGCTCCATGGCCACCGATTCGGTGACTTCGAAGACGATGCGTTGTGGGTCGATGTCGAGCCTGCGGCCGATTTCCAGCAGGTGATCGGCGACGCCGAGGTCGGCCAGCATGCGCGGCGACAGGTTGACCGACAGCGCCCAGCTTCCGCCCGGGTGCGAGTGCGCCAGCCAGGTGAAGGCCTGCTCGACGACGTAGTCGGTCAGCTCGGCGATGATGCCGCAGCGCTCGGCGAGATCGATGAATCGATCGGGCATGATCATGCCCGCGCCCGGATGCGGCCAGCGCAGTAGCGCTTCGAAGCCGACCAGCCGACCGCTCAGGCATTCGACTCGCGGCTGGTAATAGACCTGCAGCTCGCGTTCGTCGAGTGCGCGGCGCAGCTCGGCTTCGGTGACGACGAAGTCGGGGTTGCCGGCATCGCGGTCCGCGCCCGGCGCCGGGCCGGTGCTGCTCAGCAGCGTGCGCAAGTCGCGCGGCGAAAACGGTTTGGTCAGTACGCCCGCGATATCCAGGCCATGTTCGCTGGCCAGCCGCCTGGCGGCACCCAGGATCTGGCCGCCGACGCCGCTCATGACGATGGTCCGCGCCTGGCAATGATCTTCACCAAGGCGGCGCAGCACTTCGATGCCGTCCATGTCCGGCATCATCAGGTCGATGGCCAGATGCGTCGGCTGCCACTCCGCCAGCATGTCGAAGAATTCGGTCGCAGAGGTTGTGGCGCGCGCCTCGAAACCGGCGCCGCGCGCCGCCATTGCGACGATCTGGCCGACCGCGACTTCGTCGTCGAGCACCAGCAGGCGCCGACCGGGATCGAGCATGCTCATGCCGAGCCTCGCGCGTCGAGCGCCGAGCGAATCTTGCGTGCGAGTTCGGCGCGTCGATACGGCTTGTGCAGGATCGGCGCCGAGGCGTCGAATTCGGTCGTGCCGAGCATGGCGTTGTCGGCGTAACCAGAGGTGTAGAGCACGCGCAGTCGCGGATCGAGATGCCGTGCGGCGCGCACCACGTCGACGCCGTTGAGGCCGCCGGGCATCACGATGTCGGTGAACAGCAAGTCCACCGAGCGCTCGCGGCGCATGACCTGCAAGGCCGCTTCGCCGCTGTCGACGGCGATGACGTGATAGCCGAGTTCGCCGAGCTGGTTCTTTGCAAAGTTGCGCAGCAGATCCTCGTCCTCGACCAGCAATACGGTCTCCGAGCCGTGCGGCTCGAGCGCGGCATCGGCGTCGCCCGCGCGGGAGGCCGGCGTGCGATCGACGGCTGGCAGCAGCATCGTCACCGACGTCCCCTGATCCGGCTCCGAGTGCAGCTCGATGTGGCCATGCGACTGTTTGACGAAGCCGTAGACGGTCGACAGCCCGAGCCCGGTGCCTTTGCCGAAGTCCTTGGTCGTGAAGAACGGTTCGAACACGCGTGCGACATTCTCGCGCGGTATGCCGCAACCGTTGTCAGACACCGTGATCCGCACATAGTTGCCGGTGGCCAGCGCGCGCGCATCGTGCACGCCGATGTGCGCTTCGTCGACGTGAACGACGATGCGTGCGCCGGGGCGCTTGCGCAGTGCGTCACGCGCGTTGAGACAGAGGTTCATGATCGCGTTTTCGAGCTGCGACGGATCGACCAGTGCCGGGCGGACTTGGGTCGCGAAGTCGCAATCGAAGCGGATCCGGTCGCCGATCGTCCGGCCGAGCAGCGGCTTGATGCTGTCGACCAGCAGCGTGCAGACATCGACCGCTGTCGGCTCCAGCGTCTGACGGCGGGCGAAGGCGAGCAGCCGGTGCGTAAGGTCGGCGCCGCGCTGCGCGGCGCTGCAGGTGGTCTGCGCGAGGTGCTGTAGTTCGGGCTCGGCCGCGAGTGCTTCCACCAGCAGCTCCGCATTGCCGAGAATGACGGTCAGCAAATTGTTGAAGTCGTGGGCGACGCCGCCGGTCAGCTGGCCAACTGTTTCCAGGCGCTGCGCCTGTTGCAGCTGCTCCTCGGCGGCGATGCGGCGGGTGATGTCGGTGTTGATCGACAGCACCGACTTGGGTTGGCCCTCATCGTCGCGGACCAACGTCGAATGCCCTTCGACGATCAGCGTGCTGCCGTCCTTGCGGCGCAAGGTGGTGCGGCCCCCGACCTCGCCGTGTTCGAACAGCGCTGCGTGCTGTGCGTCGCGCGCCTGTGAGGGTTCGTGAAGCAGCGTATCGATGTTGCGGCCGACGACCTCATCGGCGCTCCAACCGTAGGTCAATTCTGCTCCGCGATTCCAATACAGGATATGCCCGTCCATGTCGCGGACGACGATGGCATCGTGCGCCTTGTCGAGCAAGGAGGCCTGTTCGCGGACCCGGTCTTCGAGCCGCGTTCGTTGCGCCGCCGATTGCTGCAGCTCCGCGTAGGCCGCTTCGGTCCGTGCGCGCGCCTCGTTTGCGTCGTCGACCATCGATTGCAGGGCGCGCTTCGATGCCTGCAGCTCCTGCGTGCGCGCTTCGACGCGGGCTTCCAGCCCGGTATTGATATCGATGGACTGCGCCAATGCGGCCGTGCGTTCGGCGAGCCGTGCGTCGAACACGGCGACCAGTAGCGTCGCGGTCAGCGTCAGCAGCACCGTGATGACAACCGCGCTGGCGATCAGCTCATTGCTGTACGCAGACGCATCGCCGTAGCAGAACGTGTCCGGCGCAAAACGCGCGGCCGCCATCCCGGTGTAGTGCATGCCGGCGATCGCCAAGGCCATGACCAGTGCGCTGCCGGCCTTGCGGCCGAAGGCGGTGACGAGGGTTTCGCGGCGCAGTTTCGATGCCAGCCACAGCGCGGCGATCGAAGCGCCGATGGCGATGACGATCGAGATGGCGACGATCAACGGGTCATAGCGTGGGCCGGGCGTGACCTCCATCGCGCTCATGCCGGTGTAGTGCATACCGGCAATGCCCAGGCCCATCGCCGTGCCGGCACCGAGCAGACTGCGCGATGGCAGGTGCCCGAGGCGCAGCACGCTTAGTGCGATGGCCGACGCGGCGATCGCGAACAGCGCCGAGATGGCGGTTCGCAGCGGATCGTAGGCAACGGCAATCGGCAGATGGAAGGCCAGCATGCCGAGAAAATGCATCGACCAGATGCCGATGCCCATCGCGAAGGCGCCACCGGTGAGCCACAGATTCATGGTCCGGCGATCGGTCGTCGATGACACGCGGCCGGCCATCTCCAGCGCCGCGAACGACGCCAGAACCGCAACCAGATACGACAGCAGTACGAGTGCTGGCTGGTAGCTCGCCGTCATCGAGCTCCTGCCTCCGTCCAAATCCAAAAGATGGTCATGCGGCCTCGCGTTCTCTCACGCTTCTCGGTGTCGGTCAGCACCGCGGGGGCACCGATCCGTATCAGCCATGGAGGCCGCGATCCGGCTATCAGGCCGCACTGTAGGGCATCACGCGCGCAATGCCGACGCCGGCCGCCGGACGGTCGCGTTCGGCGGCGGGACCGGCACATGAACAAGGCCCAAAAAAGACCCCCGGCACCAGGCCGGGGGATCTTGGGTCAATAGTGAATGGGGCGCGTCCCTGTGCTCCCGCCTCGCATTGTGAGCCGATGTGCGTCGGCTACAAGGCCGCGGCGTCGCCATAAAGTGATCTAGATCACGGAAAGCCCTCGGTCGCTGCGGCTACCCTTGGCCGGTCCCCCATATAAAGCGCGCCATGGATGAGCCCGAGCTTGAGGAAACCCGACTGATCCGTGCCAGCAGCGTCGAAACGGCCAGTGCCTGGGGGCACGTGCTACTGAGCGTGCAGGCGGATACCGGTGAGACGATCGGGTGCATGCTCGACGAGGCGCTGGCGTCGAAACTGCTGCATGGGCTGGCGGTGCAGATCGACTATCTCTCTGGCTTGAAGCGCGACCCTTGATGCAGCTGCTGGCGCCGCTCGTACGGGAGCCCGCACGGGTGCGCCCGGCGTCCGGGCAAAACAGCAGCGCCTGCCGAGAAAAAGGCCCCCAGCGTCACGCCGGGGGCAGGTTTCGGGTCAAGTGCGCCGGCCTAGCGGTCGCATCGCCACCCAGCGGGAAGGTGCCGGGCGGGGGCCTTGCGAGCCCATGCTTTCCGGAGGAGAAAGCGGGCCTAGATTTGCATCGATGCCGCGCGGCGTCTGTGAACTGCATCACGCACGCCGCAACGTCGTCGGCGGACAATGGCTCCGCAGGATGTGCGGAGTCCCTACCATGTCGAGCTATCTTTCCCCGGTTCTCATTGCCACCGTCTTGATGCCCTTTGCCGATGCCGACGACCCGGACGCCGTCGGTAACGACACAGCGGAACTGATCGTCCAATGGGGGCGCGCCCGCCAACACTTTCAGGGTACGCCCAAGGGGCGTGATATCGAGCAACTCTGGGCGCGTCGCGTCGAGCTCCGTGATCAATGGCGCGCCGGCCGTATTGCCCGACATGCGGCGGCCGAATCGTTCGCCGAGGAACGTCGGCGTATCCTGAGCAAATGGGCCGCAGAGTTCGCGGCCGAGGCCGCTCACTGAGGCGCGTTCTTCCCGGTCTACGAGTGATCCAGCAGGCCGAGACGAATCAGGCTTTCGGCCGTGGCGACGATGGCCTCTTCTCTCGGTCGTGGCGACCAGCCCAGCAGCCGTCTGGCTTTTTCGCTCGTTGCATTCAGATTCAGCCCCAGCAGCGGCACCGCACCTCTCAATGCGGGATCCTTCAGCGCGCCCAGACGGACCAGCCAGTCCGGCAGCACGCGCGTTGAGACCCGCGCCCCCGCGTCTCCCATCCGGTTCTTCAGCACCTTGGCGACGTCGGCCAGCCACATGCTGTCACCGGCGATGGCCAGGAAGCGCTCCCCGCTGGCCGCTGGATCGGTCATCGCCCGCATATGCAGGTCGGCTACGTCCCGCACGTCGACAAAGCCCGAGTTGATTTTGGGGCTTCCGGGTTGGCCGTCGAGCAGGTTCTTGATCAGCCGAATGGAATGCGAATAATCGGCGCCCAGAGCAGGGCCGAGCACTGCGACCGGGTTGATCGCGGAACACTCGAGGCCCTGACCCTCACGCGCGATGAAATCCCAGGCCGCCCGCTCAGACAAGGTCTTGGACTTTTGGTAGGGCCAGATCTGCTTGCCGTTCAGGTCGCTCCAGTCGGCCTCCGTGAAGGGGCGGGACATCCGTTGGTGCCCTGCGCAGATGGCGCCGAAGGCCGAGGTCAACACCACACGTCGGACCCCGGCATCGCGTGCGGCGCGCAGCACGCGCAAATTACCTTCCACCGCGGGCCTGACCCACGCCTCCTCACTGGAGTGCTGCCCGGTTGGCGTCGGCGAGGCGCCATGCATCACATAGACGCATCCGGCCATGGCCTGTGCCCAGCCAGCGTCGGCATTCAGATCGGCAGCAAAGAAAGACAGGCGATCGCCGGGGTCAGTGCCGCCGGCCCGGAGGTGCTCTCGCACCTCCGCTTCGCGGGCCAGCGAGCGGACGGTGGTGCGCACGCGATAGCCGCGATTGAGCAACGCCAGGATGCAATATTGAGCGATAAAGCCAGTGCCTCCGGTGACGAGGACCTCGATGTCGTGTTCGTTCATGTTGGTGTCTGCAATGACTCGATCTGAGTCGGGCAGACAGCCTAAGGACCCGATTCCGTATTGTTAATGCTCTATAGTGCGAAATAGTTGCGTGAGAGTACGAATGTGAGCGCAGACCCTTTTTCCGACATCCTCAAATTCACAAATGCCGAATCGCTGGTGACGGGGGGCTTCTGTGCCGGTGGGGCCTGGGCTCTGCGGTTCCCGGCACCAGACAAGATCAAGTTCTTTGCTGTCGTGAAAGGCTCCTGCTGGGTCAGCATCGAGGGTGAGGGGAAGCCGGTGCGGTTCGACACGGGCGACGTGGGACTGCTCACCGCCAAGCGCCAATCGGTGCTCGCCAGCCATCCGGATGTCACGCCGATGGACGCCATGAGCGTGTTTTCAGGATCGGGCCGCTCCAGCGTTGTTCTGGGCGATGGTCGTGACTTCGCCCACATCGGCGGCCATGTGCTTCTGGATCCGGCCAGCGGCCGTCTGCTGGCCGACGTGTTGCCGCCGTGGATTCATGTGCCGGCGGTATCGCCGCAGGCAACGACGTTTCGCTGGCTGCTCGATCAGTTGGTGAAAGAACGGGCAGGGGAACTGCCGGGCGCGCCACTCGCCTCGGCGCAGCTATCGCAGCTGCTCTTCATCCAGATCCTGCGTGCCCATCTGCAGTTGTCGGGACCTGTAAATGCTGGGTGGTTGCGCGCCTTGAGCGATCCGCGCGTTGCGCCCGCGCTGCGCCTGATGCACGGCGACCCTGCGCGATCCTGGCGTCTTGATGAGCTGGCACAGGCCTGCGCGATGTCGCGGACGACCTTCGCGCTTCATTTCAGGACGAGCGCTGGCGTGGCGCCGCTGGCCTATCTCGCACAGTGGCGCACGCGGCTTGCCGAGCGCGCGCTGCGGGACGAGAACAGCGCCGTGGCGCAGATAGCCGAGACATTGGGATATGCGTCTGAGAGTGCGTTCAGCCATGCCTTCAAACGGATGACCGGTCACTCACCCAAGGCGTATCGCCACGCGGCGCGCGCCGCTGGTGGCGATGCCCGGCGCTGATCGTCCGCGTCACGTCAGCTGGCTTCGACCATGCATCGCTACAGTGTCATCGCCCTGGATGCAGGCAGCGAGCGATGAGCAAAAATGGCGGCCAACAAAAAACCGCGCTGAGGCGCGGTTATCTGGACAGCTTCGCACGGACCTGTTGTAAAAATGGTGGCGGGGACGCAGGCGAATTCATTTAATAATCAGTTGATTTTAAACAAAAATTATAATTTCAATAAATTTTGTTGCCCGAAAAGTTACCCGCCCATCTTCTGGACGCCTCTGGACAACTCTTTCTCCGCGCCTCTGGTGGCTCATGGTAGAGGTAACTTGCTCTTTCTTTCCGACGAACGGTCAGCCGCCATGCCTCGCGTCAGCCGACTTTGCGCAAGTGCGAGATACGGTGCCACTCATATCTGGCGGAAGACCGCTTGGTTGGCGTTCAGGGCAATTAATCCAGTGAGGCTGACATGTAGATAGTGAGGCAGAGCACAGCGAGAAATCCCTTAAGTCTTTGAATTTTTGCCGTGATCCAGCTATTCCCATAGTCACTCGGCCTGCCGGAATCTGCTCCCTGCCTGGCACGTCGACTGCCGCCGAAAGCCCACAGAGCTACGGGCTTTGACCCTGGTCTATCACGACATGATCAAGCGGGCTTGTAGTCCCCTTGGTGGCCTGAAGCACATGGGTGTAGATCATGGTCGTCTGCAGGCTGCGATGACCGAGCAGGAGTTGGATGGTCCGAATATCGGTTCCCTGCCAGAGCAGATGCGTTGCGAACGAGTGGCGCAGCGTGTGGATGCTCGCATGTTTGTGGATGCCGGCGTGCTCAATTGCCCGCTTGAAGGGTTTCTGAATAGAGGATTCTGCGGCGTGCCAGCGGAGCCAGCGCCGAGTTGCACCACACTGCCGAGCCACGCGCGAAGGGAAAACGAACTGCCAGGCCAATGATCGGCCCGCCGATGGATACTTTCGGCTCAGGGCGGCGGGCAAAGGTGCCCAGCCGCGACCTGAGCGTAGATCGTCTCGATGCTGCTTCGCGACGCACAGTAGATGGGCCTGAAGGTCTCGCATCAGCGATGCGGGCAATATCGTCGTGCGATCCTTTCCGCCCTTGCCGTCGCGTACCGTGACAGTCCGTGCTGCAAAGTCGAAATCCTTTACTCGAAGCGTCACGCACTCGGAGATTCGGAGGCCCGCGCCATAGATCAGCGCGGCACCGATTCGCGCCGTGCCGGACATGGCTTGTAGCACTTTCTGTACCTCATCCTGAGACAGGACAACGGGAACCAGCTTGCGGCGCTGGACCCGCTGCAGACCGTCGATGTCCTGTAGGGGGGTTTCGAGAACATCGCGATACAGGAAGACAATCGCATTCAGCGCCTGACTCTGCGTAGAGGCCGAGACTCGGCGGTCGACGGCCAGATGGTTTAGGAATTCGCGGACATTCAGTTCGTCAAGCTCTCGCGGATGCCGCCTTCCGTGAAATCGAACGAAATGTCGAATCCAATACCGGTAGGCGTCCTCTGTGCGTGGGCTGAGATGGCGTCGGCGGCAAGTGGCCGAGACGACTTCAAGCAATCGTGGACGTGAAGTGTGAACTAGACCCCATAACGGTCGCTCCTGTGTGGGACAAAAGCGAACAGATTACGGCATCATGAGGCGGTCAATGCACGCCGCGAATATGCGGCCTCGCGCGGAGGTAATCGATGCAAATCTTAGGGTTATCGGTATCTGGCGCGGCGCTAACGCTGATGTATATACGGACCCTGGGGTCCGTCTATTAGCTGTTGGACGGCACAGCATGAATGAGCGCCTCATCAAACAGTGGGCAATATCGGAGAAGCTTCTTTCCGAAGCCGCGTTGCAGGTCAAAGACTCAGAAGCATTCACCGAGTGCATGGAGTTCCTAAGCCACAATGAACTCGGGCTCGCGCTAGAAACACTCGGCGCTGAAGGTGAGCACCATCAAGTCAACGCGGAGTATTGGCATCTTCTGAAAAAGGCGGCGGAGGTCATGGGGCTGAAGGAAGAGGTTAAAGAGTTCAGGCGCAAACGGCTGCTTGCCCATACAAGTGCCGTCCAACAAGGCATTCAAGCCGACGGCCCCGCCTCCGGCGGGTCCGCAGCTTAATTTGGGCGTTAGGCCCCATGATCATTTCTTTTCACGGTCCAACATTCTTTGCCTCTGAGGATGAGGATCATTTTTTTGGGTGGCTCTACTCGCTACCTGAGTACAAGGATATTCGCGGCAGGCTCTCCACTTTAGATTTGGAGCTCGCCCACCCTGTAAGTGCTGGCACCGTCCGGCAGCTGTTGGTCGTCTTCCGCCGTTGGTGCATTGACCCGAGTCCGTTGCTCTCCCTGCGGTCGCCGGAGACAGATGGCTTCGCACTTTGGGATACTTGCCTGCGAGAGGCCTCGTCTGGAGCCTAACAATTCTACATGGACTCCTCCCGCAAGCCCGCAGGTGAAGTGAAACGCTGATCGCGGCGTTTGAAGGTGGTTGCAGTCGTACA
>NZ_JAAVXB010000006.1 GCF_012241385.1 Solimonas marina
CAGCCGCACCCTTCACAACATTGCGCTTCGTGAGCGCGATTTCCTTCAACATGGCGCTGTCTCCCGACGTTGCCTGCATCCCGAGATCGGGCGGGACGCTTCCCCGTACAACAACTCTCAAACCAACGCGCTACGAATCGCGCGCATAACTTGCTTGGCTGCCCAGACAATAGCCAAACCCGTTGCCATGACGACAAAACCAGCAGCGAGCGCCTGCGACAGCTCGTCGCTGTTCAGCTCGGCAGGATCGAAAGGCTCCGCCACGACGACGTTTTGAACAGCACCCTCCCCCTGCGCGCACACGGCGAACTCATTGCCGTTGCCATCCTGAGCGACGGACAGAGAAGACGACGGGCAGACGAACATCGCGACGGTAGCCATTACAAGACTCGTTACGCGGCCTTCGCCTTCGTCGCAGGCAAAAGCTCAAGGTTCTGACGGACGTTCAGGCGGCCGAACTGATCGACGTAGAACGAGCCGGGACCGAGCACGTAGTCACCGGGATTCGCCGGTTTGGCGCCCTTGGCAACCGGGACTTCGATCTTCACCGGATAACGCTCGCCGGGCAGCAACACGTACGCCTCGATCATCGGAATCGAGAAATGCTCACCAGTCGATTTCTTGGTGACTTCCTTGGTGTAGCTGCGAGTGACTTCAATGTTAAGCATGGCCTTGGGCCTCCACTAAGTCCGCCGCTTGGGTAAGTTCGGCTGCGAGCCGACGAGCGTCGCGGGCGGTAAATTCGACGGTCGTGAACATCAAAGGTGCGTAGATCGACAGGAGCACGGCGGGGCCTTCTGCTTCGGCCTCTACGCGAGTGCCGGTGTGTTCGGTTGGAGCAGCTGTACCCATAGATCACCTAGTGCGGTCCTGACGTGGTTGGAATCGGCGCCGCGACGTGCGAGCACCACTCGCCCGCTTACGCGTGCGACGAGAACAAAAGGGGAATGCAGACGACGACGAAGACCACAAGCGAAGTGCTGAACAAAGCCGCCACCCTTGGCACGCTGCAGCTTCTGGCCGATGTAGCTCAAGGTGCGTGCCCAGGTGGGCCGGGTCTCAAAGCTCATGCGCTTGCGCTCGTCAGCGGTGAAGCCGCCAGAACCGTGCATACGTGCGCCGCAAGGGAGCTTGTCCTTGGTAGCTACTTTGCTCGCGTACTTGACGATATAGCCGACGCCGTTCTGCGCCCATTCGCTGCGAGTACTACCGTGCGGCCACCAGCCCATGGCGTCCCAAAACGGTACGCGGTCTTTGCCTTGTGGTAGCCAGGTAACGATGTGGTAGTGAATGGCGCCGCGCTCTTGAAGTTCGGCGGTCCAGACGTAACGGAGCTTGTGCCCTCGCCTACCCATCCATTGCCGTACACGCTTGATGGCTTCGCTGATGTGACGGGGCGACCAGTCGCCGACATCGCGATAGGTCAGCGTCACCATGGCCGGACGCAGAGCCGTTGAAGCCTCATGCACCTGCGCGGCTCGGCACACGCGACGACGCATCCGCTTAATCCGGGCTTCGCCCGTGTCGATGTCTAAAAGCGGTGACTCTGGCGTGTCACTTGTTGAAATACTGACAAGCCCAGAGGCCGCGCTCCGCGCGACCTCAACAGCACCGGTCGGCGCGCTCACTGGAAGCACTGGAAAAGCTCCCAGATGCAGGCGCCCGCGCAGTAACCGAGAGCAAAGACGAGAGAGAGCAGACCGAACACAACGGTCGCATAGAGCACGTCGTCGGGTTGGTTCATGCCGACACCGCCGAAAAAGCGTTGTGCGAGGAAGAAAGAATGACGTCGCCTATCGAAGGGCACTCATCGACGACGAGACCATCAACGGAAACACATTCAGGATCCTGGTTTGCCGTGGGGCTATGCCCCACACCCCGGGAGGAGTCGGCGAACAGGTCGAGCTGGTGGCCACCACGGCGAACGGCGAACCCACGATCAGGGATGCCGTCCCACTCGATTGCGGTATCGACGAACTTGTGTGACCAGCGGAAAAGAGACGGCAACAGGCGGAGTTCGGCAAGGGCCATCGTCTGCGTCGGGGCGAACCACTGACGCGGCGTCATGCCAGCCCCGCTAAGCTGACACTCCCAGCAATTCAGACCACGGCGCCAGCGGGCATAAAATCCGCGCTGAGATCGCCCGAAGGTGTATTTGATGCGTAGGTCTTTCGTCCTGACGCCGATTAGCTGTGCCGGCCTGCCGGTCATGTTCCCGCCCCCTTGTCGTAGAGCATCGCTCTACTTGGGGCGGACCGTAGAGCGTCGCTCTACGAATATCAATAGGGATTCCGATGGAAGCGCACGAACTCATTGAATCTGCTGCAAAGAAAGTCGGCAGCATCAGCGAGCTAGCCCGACAACTCGAATGGGATAAGGGAGCAATCGCGGGAATAAAGGCCGGAAAAAGACCATTGCCGGCCTACAGAGCGGCACAACTTGCAAAACTTCTAGGGCGGGATGAGGACGCGGCGACGTGGGAAGCTTTAGCGCAACAGGCAAAGGGAGCGGAGCGCGAATACTGGCTCAGAAAACTTCAAAATTCAGGATCGAAAATAGCGGTTATCGCAATAGCTTTTCTTGCTCTATTCACAACGCATTTACCTAGAGCAGAAGCAGCGAATACTTCAGAATTCGGAGGTTCGGCGCTCAATATACATTATGAACAATTATGGCCGTCCTTGCCAGGGCAGCTACTCCGGCTTTCTTGAGCTGCGCTGGATCGGGTTCTACCATGGCCGGATGTCGCGTCGCCTTTTCACGTCTCTTGCACTGCTGATTGCCTTGCTGTTTCAGGCGGTCGTGCCTGCGTTCGGGTTTTCGTCCGAGCGTCGTGGGATGTCGTCGTCCGAGATGATGGCGATGGCGGATGAGCATTGCGCCGAGCAGATGCCGTCTCTTGATCCGGCTGCGGATGCCGATCTGCATCATCAGATGGCGTGCGACGAGTGCTGTCATTCTGCGATGCATTGCGGCGCGTCTTGCGGCCAGTTGCCGCTGATGGCGTTCGCGTTGTCGCTGTCATTGCCGAGCGACGCTGAGCGCTGGCTGCCGCCTGCGGGCCGGCAGTTGCCGCAATCCGCGCCGATCCCGCTGCTGAGGCCACCGATCCTCGCCTGAGCGTGACCGTGACCCTGGGCTTTGTCGTGCCCGGGATTCGTTCATTGTTTCAGGAGCATGCGAATCATGTCTTCGATGACTCATGGCGTTGGCGGCATCAGCCGTCGGCGTTTTGTTCAAGGCCTGGCCGCTGGCGCGGCCGTGACGGTGTTTTCTCCCACGATGTTGCCGCTGGCGCGCGCCGCGGTGCCGCGTCCGGGTTCTTACGGCTTGCCGGAGCTTTCGGGTACCGAGTTCGATCTGGCCATCGAGCCGACGGCCGTCAATGTCACGGGTACGCCGCGTCTGGCAACGCTGGTCAACGGCACGCTGCCGGGGCCGCTACTACGCTGGCGCGAAGGCGACACGGTGACGATGCGCGTCACCAACCGTCTCAATACGCCCAGCTCGATTCATTGGCACGGCATGCTGGTGCCGCCCGAGATGGACGGTGTGCCGGGGCTGAGTTTCAACGGCATCGCCCCCGGCGAAACTTTCACCTACCGCTTCCCGGTGCGTCAGAGCGGCACGTACTGGTATCACAGCCACAGCGGCTTTCAGGAGCAGACCGGGCTGTTCGGTGCGCTGGTCATCGAACCGCGCGAAGCCGATCCGGTCGCCGCGGACCGCGATTATGTAGTGATGCTCAATGACTGGACCGACGAGGATCCGCACGCCATCGTCCGGCATTTGAAGACCGGTGACGGCTACTACAACTATCAGAAGCGCACCCTCGCCGACTTCTTCCGCGACAGCTCGAAAAACGGCTTCGCGGCGACGCTCAAGGAACGCTGGGCCTGGGGCATGATGCGTATGGACCCGCGCGACATCGTCGACGTCAGCGGCGCGCAACTGGGCGGTACCTATACGTATCTGATCAACGGCCAGCCGCCGGCGGCGAACTGGACGGGCCTGTTCCAGCGCGGCGAAAAGGTCCGGTTGCGCTTCATCAACGGCTCGGCGATGAGTTATTTCGACGTGCGCATCCCGGGCCTGAAAATGACGGTGGTTGCTGCCGACGGCAGTAACGTCGAACCGGTTTCGGTCGACGAATTCCGCATCGGGGTGGCCGAAACCTATGACGTGCTCGTCGAGCCGCAAGACGACGCCTACACGATCTTTGCGCAATCGCTGGATCGTAGCGGCTATGCGCGCGCGACGCTGGCAGTACGTGAAGGCCTGACGGCGCCGGTACCGCCGATGGACCCGATCTTCAGCCGCACGATGACGGACATGGGCATGAGCATGTCGGGCATGGGTGCGATGCACGGCATGGATATGTCGTCTGCTGGCGGCATGGACGGCATGGCGCACCAACCGTCGGCGATGACGATGGGCGGCGGGCATCAGATGTCCGGCATGCACGACATGCACGGTGCGGCGGCGTCAGGAATGGCCATGGGCGGTATGCATCACGGCGGCCACCACGGGTGGATGCCGCCGCCGACTCCCCCGCTCCCGGCCACGGCGCCGACCAATGCCAGCGGTATCGTCGCGTATCCGCAGCCCAAGGATGTACACCTGCAGCGCGGTCCGGCGGTGGTCAACATTGCCGCGTCGCCAACCACACGTCTGGACAAGCCCGGCGACGGGCTCAATGGCAACGGGCGGCGCGTGCTCACGTATGCGGATCTGGTGCGCCTGGATCGTGGGCCGCAGAACATTGCGTTCGACGCGCGTGACCCGCAGGCCGAGGTGCTGTTGCATCTGACCGGCAACATGGACCGCTACATCTTCGGCTTCAACGGCCAGACCTACGAACAGGCGCGGCCGGTGCGTCTGCCCTACGGCCAGCGCATTCTGGTGACGCTGATCAACGACACGATGATGGAACATCCCATTCATCTGCATGGCATGTTCACGGAGCTGCACAACAGTGCCGATCACCGACGCCGCCCACTCAAGCACACCGTCAGCGTCAAGCCGGGCGAAAAGCTGCACTACTGGGTAACGGCCGACGAACGCGGCCGCTGGGCCTATCACTGCCACCTGCTGTACCACATGGAAGCCGGCATGTTCACGTCGGCGGAGGTGGCGTGATGAAACCGGCAAACAAGAACCTGACGCAGATGCTGGCCGCTGCCCTGGCGACGGCGATCGCCGCGCCCGCACTGGCCGCCGGCGACCACATGGCCGGCATGCTCGGCACCGTGCCGCCGATTCACACCGATCCGACGGTGGGCTATGCGGCACTCAACCAGAACGAATGGCGCGGCGGCGACGGCAGTAACACCTACCGGTGGGACGGCGAAGCCTGGTACGGCAGCAGCTTCAACCGGCTATGGCTGAAGACCGAAGGCAGCCTCGATACCGACACCGGAACGCTGGACGACACCGAAGCGCAGGCCCTGCTCTCGCATGCCATCTCGCCGTTCTTCGATCTGCAGGCCGGCGTGCGTTACGACATCAAAACGGCCCCGTCGCGCGGCTGGGCGACGCTGGGCTTCGAAGGCCTGGCACCGATGTTCTGGGATCTCGGCGCCTACCTCTACGCCAGCGATGCCGGCCACTACGGTGCACGCCTGGAAGGCTCCTACGATCTGTATCTGACGCAGCGCCTGGTGCTGCAGCCGCAGTTCGAGCTCAACGCCTATGCCAAGCGCGACGCGCGACGCGGACAGGGCTCTGGCCTGTCCGATCTCGATGCCGGGCTGCGCCTGCGCTACGAGATACGCCGCGAGTTCGCACCGTACATCGGGCTCAGCTACGAACGGCTGTACGGCGACACGGGGCGATACGCCAGAGCGGATGGCGAGGACAGCAGCAAGCTGCTATTCGTGGCCGGCATCCGGCTCTGGCTATAGACGGAAAGTTCGCCGGATGCGGGCCGTCCGGCGAACTTCTACCGGGCGCGTGCCTCTAATACGGCGAAACCCGTCTCGTCGCTGCCGTCGCATGAATCGCCCGATATCGTCGCCCGAACGTCCGTCCACCCGCCCGCGCCTCAAAAGCCTGGACGAGATGGACGCGCCGCTCGCACATCTGGCTGTACACGACAAAATACCACGCCCATGGCAGAAAGCCTTGGGCGTGGCGTTGATCTTCGTGCTGCTACTGGCGCTATCGGCCTATCTGGCCGCGGGCTGATCAGCTGGGGTATTTCTGTTCGAGCTGGTCGGCCAGTGCGCGGTGTGCCTTCAGGTCCGGCAGCGTCGTCGACGCGAATAGCTTGATGTCGGTGTCCCGCGTCGCCTTGACCGTGCGATTGAATAACGCCACGGCACCGGCGTGCGCATCGGCGACCATCTTGCTGTACTGCGCGTCGAATTCCTTGCCGTTGGCCGAGCGCAAAGCGTCCAGCTCGGACTGATGCGCGGTATCTAGGCTGGCCGGCAAGGTCACGCCCTTGCCCTGTGCCAGCTTCTCGAGCTTCTGTGCGGCAGCCGTGTGATCCTTGACGATGCGCTGCGCGAACTGGCGAATCGTCGGATCGCTCGATTTGACCTCGGCCAACTGGGCGGCGGCGATTTCGGTACGGCCGTCCTCGGCCGCCTTCTCCATGAATGTCAGATCGCCTTCCGTCATCGGCTGCGTCGACGTCGTCATGCCGCTGTCGGTCTTGCGCACCATGTCGTCTGCCGCCACCAATGATGGCGCCAACAGCGCCGCCAACGTCATCAGCCCGACGAGCATGATGGCTGGATAGCCTGGCTTCCCCATGTTGATCCTCCGCTAGGGCCGTCAATCAATTGCAGTAGGCCTATCAAAACGCAGCGGGCGTGAATTCGGGATGAACCGCTTTGGCATGCAGATGAGCATGAAGGCGCTCGTTCAGACATCAGCCGATGTGTCGAGCATCAAACCACCGCATGATTTAAGCGCAGGCGTGCATTGGCGCAGCGCCTGCCCTACGCTCACCCGGTACTGACGGCAAGGAGGCCGCATGCTGTTCGATCTATTGCACGCCGTTGGCGACGCGCTGTGGTTGGCGCTACGCATGTTCTGGCAGCTGTTCTGGGGGCTGAGCCTGGGTTTTGCGCTGAGCGCCATCATCGAGGTGATGGTTTCCAAAGATCAGATGTCGCGACTGATGCCCGACGCACGCTTCGGCAGCATCGCTCGCGCCAGCGTGCTCGGCATGGTCTCGTCGTCCTGCTCGTATGCGGCGGTCGCGATGACACGCTCCGTGGTGCGCAAGGGCGGCGATTTCACGGCCGCGATGTGTTTCCAGTTCGCGGCGACCAATCTGGTGATCGAGCTTGGGGTACTGATGTGGCTGTTGCTCGGCTGGCAGTTCGCGCTTGCCGAGTTCGTGGGTGGAGTCGTCATGATCGTGCTGATCGCCTTGGGACTGCGCCTGTTCGTATCGCGTGCGTTGCGCGACGACGCCGTCGAGCACGCGCATGGCGATGCCATGGGACGCATGGAAGGCCATGCACAGATGGCCATGGCCCAGCAGGACGGCAACTGGCGCGATCGCCTGTTCTCGCGCCAGGGCTGGATCGCCGTCAGTCACAACTACGTGATGAACTGGAGCATGGTCTGGACCGACGTGTTGATCGGCATGCTGATCGCCGGCGCGCTCGGCAGCTGGATTCCGGATCAGGCCTGGAAGACTGTGTTCTTCGAAGGTCACGGCGTGCTCAGCGCTGTCTGGGGCGCCTTGATCGGCCCCTTCATCGCGCTGCTCTCCTTCACCTGCTCGGTCGGCAATGTGCCACTCGCATCGGTGCTGTGGAACGGCGGCATCGCCTTCGGTGGCGTCATTGCGTTCATCTTCGGCGATCTGATCATCCCGCCGATTCTCAACATCTATCGCAAGTACTACGGCGGCCGTGTCACGCTGCGCCTGCTGCTGGCGTTTTATCTGACAATGGCGCTGGCGGCGCTGGCGGTCGAAGCCCTGTTCACGCCTTTGGGTCTGGTCCCGCAAGGTGGCCACGCCACGGTCGTCAGCGCGTCGATTCGGCTCAACTACACGGCGGTCCTCAACGCCTTGTTCGGTTTGGTGGCGGTGATTCTCGGAGTCGTCTTCATGCGCAGCGGCGGACCCAAGATGATGCGCATGATGGCGTCCGGCGCGCACTCGCATCATGGCCCGCATCAACACCACGAACACGAGGCCGCGCACGATCACGCTCCCCATGGCTAGGCCGCAGCCTCTGCAGCACACGTGAGCGACCACGCACCGTCGAGCGCCCGACGCCGCGCCGCCCACGGCCCCTCGCCCGGACGCCGGGCGCTGGCCATGCTGGCCATGCTGGCGCTGATCGTCGCCGGCGAGGCGGTATTCATGCTGCCGTTCGTGGTCGCCCGTGTGTTTCGTGCCACGTTCCTGACGGTCTTCGATCTGACCAATCTGCAGCTGGGGAGTGCGTTCTCGGTCTACGGCGTGATCGCGATGGTGTCGTATTTGCTCGGCGGGCCACTGGCGGACCGCTACCCGGCGCGCAGCCTGATTGCCATCGCACTGCTTGCAACCTCCCTCGGCGGCATCGTGTTCGCCGGCATTCCGTCGATCGCCGGTTTGACGCTGCTCTACGGGTTCTGGGGTGTCACGACCGTGCTGCTGTTTTGGGCCGCGCTGATCCGCGCCACACGCGAGTGGGGCGGTATCACCGCACAGGGCCGCGCCTACGGATTGCTCGACGGCGGCCGCGGCGTGCTGGCGGCCATACTGGCCACGGCAGCCGTCGCACTGTTCGGCCATCTACTGCCGGCACAGGCGGCCGCTGCCGATGCCGCTCAGCTGGCGCGCGGCATGCGCGCGATCATCCTCGCGACGACAGCCTTCACCGCGCTGGCCGCAGTGCTGGCCTGGTTTGCGCTGCCAGGCAATCCGCCGGCCGCCACCGCTGACGGCCCGCGCTTGAGCTGGGCCGGCGTCAGGGCCGCCGCACGATTTCCCAGTGTGTGGCTGCAGGCACTGGTCATTGTCTGCGCGTACGTCGCCTACAAGGTCACCGACGTGTTCGGGCTCTACGCGCATGACGTACTCGGTTACGACGACGTCGCTGCTGCGCGGCTCGGATCGCTGACGTTCTGGGCACGCCCGGTCGCGGCCCTGGCCGCCGGATGGTTGGCGGACCGACTGCGCGCCAGCCAGGTTGTCATCGGCGGCTTCGCGCTGCTCGGGGTCGGCGCCCTGCCGCTGGCGGCGGGCTGGTCGCCGCTGGCCGTGCCGGCGGTGCTGATGATGGTGCTCGCGATAACCAGTCTGGGGATCTACGGCGTGCGCGGCGTCTACTTCTCGGTCATGAACGAAATGCGCCTGCCGCTGGCGATGACCGGCAGTGCGGCCGGCCTGGTCTCGGTGATCGGCTTCACGCCCGACATCTTCGCTGGACCACTGATCGGCGCGCTGCTCGACCGCGCGCCTGGCGCCGCCGGGTTTCATCAGGTCTTCGCGATGACCGCCGGCTTTGCCGCCGTCGGGCTGATCGCCGCGCTGGCACTGGCGCGTCTGACGCGGCCGCTACGCGAGGCCGTGCAGCGCTGACGTATGCTCGCGCCGTTCAGCCGCAAGCTCGTTTTGCCCGGTTACATTCGCGCGCAAGCGGATCGGGACCGCCGGGCGGCTTTTGTTACCCTGAATTTTCGAGGCTTATTCAAGACATTCGGTATGGCATTGCGATCTGCATTCGTGCTGTGCGCGCTGTTGTTCTGCGGCCTCGCGACCGCGAACCCTGCCCCGTTCGACCTGAGCGGTCCGACATTGCGGGTGGTCGTCACGCGTGGCTCGGAAATCCTGCCGGCGTCCGAAGTGCCGAATCTGGCGGTCGGCGACAAGCTGTGGATCAAGGCGGACTTTCCGAAGTCGCAGTCGGCGCATTACCTGATGGTGGCGGCGTTCCTCAGTGGCTCGACCAACCCGCCGCCCGAGGACTGGTTCTTCCCGTGCAAGACCTGGAAGGGCGATTGCGCGCGCGACGGCCTGACGGTCACGGTGCCCAAGGGCGCCCAACAGGTCATGGTCTTTCTGGCGCCGGAAACCAACGGCGATTTCCGCACGCTGGTCGATGCCGTACGCGGCCGCCCCGGTGCGTTCGTGCGCGCCTCGCAGGATCTCAATCAGGCGGCACTGGATCGTTCGCGCCTGGATCGCTACCTGGCGACGATCCGCAACCTCAACGATCACAACCCGTACGAGATCAAGGAAATCACGCCGCTGCTGGCGCGCAGCCTGGGCATCAAGGTCGACGAAAAATGCCTGGACCGCATTCCGGAATTGCAAGCGTCCTGCCTGATGCAGGGCCAGGAATCGCTGATCCTCAATGACGGTCACAGTCAGTCCATCGTCGAAGCGCTGACCTCCGGCCCCGGCGCGGATCTGGCGCTGGCCGCCAGCTCGACGCCGGAAGCCGGTTACGGCTATTACAGCCCGTATATCTCGTCGATCATCGACATCGCGCGCATCTTCGACTCGTTCCATCTGGCGCAGTACCAATACATTCCGGCGCTGGCTTCACAGAAAGGCGCGGCACTGCAGCTGACGCTGAACTCGCCGCCGTCGTTCCACGATCCGAAGTCGGTGCTCGTCATAGGCCTGCCGGCCGTCGAAAAAGCGCAGCTGCCGCCGCTGCACGCCGTCGACCCCAACGAAATCTACTGTGCGAGTCGTGACAGTCTGGTGCTGCCGGTCGAAGGCGCACCGCTGGTGTTCTCGACTGGCTACGCACACAACGTGATGCTGCAGCTGACCGGCAGCGACGGAAAGTCGGTCTATCTACCGGCCAGCGCCGACGGTACGCAGGGCGGCTACGTCGTCGACATGTCGCGCGTGCAGTCCGGCCAGCTCGGCGAATCGATACAGGCGGTATTGCGTGGCTATTGGGGCTTCGAGCCGTTCAGCGGGCCCGACTTCCAGCTGCGCAATGCGCACGCCGCGAACTGGACGCTGGCCGACGGCGACAATGAATCGCTGATCGTCGGCCGTCAGGACACGGTACGACTGAAGGCCGACAGCGTCAGTTGCGTCGACGGCATCATGCTGCGCGATCCGTCCGGCAAGCAGATCAAGGCTGACTGGAAGGCCGTCAAGCCGGACGAGGTCGAGGTCAAGGTGCCGCTGCAGGATGCGCAGCCGGGCACGATGACCTTGCTCGTCAACCAGTACGGCGCCAAGCAGCCGCTGCCGATCTCGATCCGTGCGTTCTCCGACGCCGGCAGCCTCGACACCTTCTCGATCCACGCCGGCGACGCCAGCGGCGTCTTGGTCGGTACGCGCCTCGATCTGGTCTCACAACTGATGATCAACGGCGTGGTCTTCACACCGGGCGAGCTGAAGACCGATCAAGGCAAGGACCGCCTGACGATGCAGGCGCAGGACGCCGCGACCGCCGCGGCGCTGAAGCCCGGCGCGTCGGTGCAGGCGCAGGTCACGCTCAACGACGGCCGGACCCGCACGCTCAATATCAACGTGCAGGCGCCGCGCCCCAGCGTGAAGCTCATGGACAAGAGCGTGCAGCCGTCGCAGTCCAGCGCCGCCAGCAACATCCGCCTCGCCAATGCCGACGAGCTGCCACAAGACGCGCGGCTGACATTCTCGATCCGCGCGGTCAGTCCGGCACGCTTCGCACGCGACCAGACCATCGAGGTCGCCTCGCCCGACCAGTCGTTCTCGACGGTGCTGACGGTCGCCAGCGGCGCGATTCGCCTGGAGAACTCGAAGGTCGCACTGGTCACACTGGATCCGGCCAAGGCCTTCGGCTTCTCGGCGTTCGGGCCACTGCAGTTCCGCATGACCGACGACGGCGTCGCCGGCGACTGGCAACCGCTGGCGACACTGGTTCGCCTGCCGGCACTGAAGACGATCAAATGCCCGGCCACGCCGGATCTCGCCTGCCAGCTGTCCGGCAGCGACCTGTTCCTGATCGATTCCGTGGCCAGCGACCCGAGTTTCAAGCACGCGTCGCCCGTGCCCGACGGCTTTCCGGGCTATAGCCTGCTGGTACCGCGCCCGGATGCCGGCCGCCTGTATGTGAAGCTGCGCGACGACCCGTCGGTGACCAACGTCATCACGCTCGACGTCCAGCAACTGCCGCCGACGCCGGAAGAACTCGCCGCGCAGAAAGCCCGTGCCGACGCGGAGAAGGCGAAGGCCGATGCCGAAAAGGCCCGGCAGCAACAGACGCCGCCGAGCCCTGCCCCGGATGCGCCGGGAACGTCGTCGTCATCGTCGCCCGACGGCAGCGGTTCGAATGCGGCCGCTGCGACGCCGGCCGACAGCGCCCAGACCGGCGACAAGACCGCCCCCTGAACGAGACGGCGAACCCGCCGGCGGATTCGTCGAGCGCGGTCGACGTCCCGCAAAAGACTCAGACCGGCGGCAGCGCATCGACCAGCGCGCCCTGACGACGCGCAGCGGCCACCGATCGGCCGCTACCACTTTCGGGCGCCCACCTCCCCTAACCCCTCCCCCCGCCGGCGGGCAAGAGGGGAGCCAAAGCACATTCGTGCCCATTGCGTCGTCAAAGCCCTCTCCGCCAGCGGGGCGGAGAGGGTTAGGTGAGGTGGGGTGCGCGACGGCCCGGATGTGGCTTGAAGTAATGGTGCCACCTTCCGGCTCCCACCTCCCCCAACCCCTCCCCCCCGCAAGCGGGCGGAGGGGAGTCGAAGCGCGCTCGGCGCCATAGCTTCGTCAAAGCGCCCTCCGCCAGCGCAGCAGAAAGGGCTTGGGTGAGGTGGGGTGCGTGATGCGACAGCCGTGGTCGGAGTAGACAGAAGTGCCCGTCGCGGCGGCGCGCCAGCCGATCGCCTACGGCGTCGTACCGGCGATCCTCGCCCAGACCTGTTCGGCCTGCGTGGCCATCGCCTTGAACGCCTCGTTCTCGGCGTCGATGCGCTTGGCGTCGAGGCTTTCGGCGTCGTGCCAGGCGTCGCCGAGATCGCCGACTGTCGCCGAGCCGCTGGCGCGCCCGAACACGTAGCCGGTGCGCACGTCGACGAACAGTGCGCTGGCGGTCGAGACGATGCTGGCATTCTTCGGCGCGTCGCCGAGCTTGAGTTTCGACGCCGGTGCCTGCGGCTTGCCGTCGACCTCGAAGTGCGTGTCATAGGTGTACGCGAGCAGCACGTCGGCCTGGATCTTGGCGGCGGCGAAGCGCACGCTCTCGAGCGAATCGAGCGACGCAGGCACCAGCGCCGGCGCCAGCGCGTCGACGTCGTCGACCGACGCCCAGTGCTCAAGCATCTGCAGCTGCGCGGCCGACGGCGAATGATCGCCGCCGACGAAGCCGTAGCGCTTGCCGTCGCCGGCTTCGGCGACCTGTGATTTGTAGCCCGGCGCCTGCACGCGTGCGACGGCCAACCGCGCCGGCAGGTTCAGTGCCGGTTGCAGCGTACCGGCACCAGCGATACTGCCGTCCTTGATCTGGTCGAGCGGCGCGGGTCCACCCGGTGTCGCGTAACCGGCGCAGCCGGACAGGGCCAGCGTGATCGCCAGCATCGGGAAAATCAGCGTGGGGTGATGTATTCGCATCTGCAGCGTCGGGGGCATGGCACTCCAGGTCGCCAGTCTAGCCTGCGGACACGTCAATGCGGCGGGCCGCTGTTATCAATGCCCACTTTTGCTGAGCATGTAATGAACGGCAGCCGCGACGTCCTCGTCGCTGAGGTCATTCGCCCCGCCCTTCGCCGGCATCTTGCCGATGCCTTGGTTGGCATTGGCAATTAAGGCGTCGACCGAACCGGCCTGTTGCAACAGGCGATCCCAGGTCTGCTGCTTGCCGGTCTTCGGTGCCCCGGAGAAGAACGCGCCGAACGCCGAGGTATGGCACTTGGCGCAGGCCTGATCGTAGACCTTGGCGCCGTCGGGCACTGCTTCAGCGGCCATCGCCAGCAGCGGCGTCGCAAGCAGAAATACGGTCGCTGAGATGATGGTGAGAAATTTATTTCGTGTCATGGGGATCGATTATGCGGTGAAGTGGTCCAATACGGCAGATAATCCGCCGTCGCTCGGTCCACTTGGCCCGTTTGTTGCGCAAATGCGTGCGGCGTCGAAGCGCGTTTGTACGCTTCGGCCGCGGATTGGAAATCCGCCGCGATCCATCAGGAGAACCTGGATCGAGCCCGCGTCACGACGCGGTTCGCGATGTACGCGTCGCACTCACGCAGTAGCTGGCTCAAGAGGTTTTCATGTCAATGCCGGAGGTCTGGGTGCTCGCTGCCGCGAGGACCGCGATCGGCAGTTTTGGTGGTTCGCTCAAGGAAGTTCCGCTTTCCGATCTGGCGACGACGGTGCTGCTGGCCGCCATCGCACGCAGTGGGGTGCGCGCGCAGCAGGTCGGTCACGTGGTGATCGGCAACGTCATTCCGACCGAACCGCACGATGCCTATCTGAGCCGTATCGCCGCCGTGCGTGCCGGCGTGCCGCTCGATACGCCGGCGCTCAACGTCAACCGGCTGTGTGGCTCGGGGCTGCAGGCCATCATCACTGCCGCGCAAACCATCGCCATGGGCGACACCGACATCGCCATCGGTGCCGGTGCCGAATCGATGACGCGCGGCCCCTATCTGCTGCCGATGGGCCGTTTTGCCGACAAATGCGGCGAGCAGAAAATGCGCGATTTCATGACCGAGATCCTGCACGACCCGTTCGAGCGCTGCCACATGGGCGTGACCGCCGAAAACATCGCGCGTCGCTACGGCATCACCCGCGAGGACCAGGATGTGCTCGTCAACGAAAGCCAGCGGCGCGCCACACAGGCGATCCGTGAGGGCCGTTTCACCGAGCAGATCGTGCCGGTCGAGATCGAGACGGCGAATGGCGCGGTCCGTTTCGATACCGACGAACACGTGCGCAGCAAGACCACGATGCAGTCGCTGGCCCGCTTGAAGCCGGCGTTCCAGGCCGGTGGCGTGGTGACGGTCGGCAATACCGCCGGCGTCAACGACGGCGCTGCGGCGCTGGTGCTGGCCTCGCCCGACGGTGCGCGGCAATCGGGCCTGCAGCCAGTCGCGCGTCTGCTGTCATACGCGCATGCCGGCGTCGAGCCGGCATACATGGGCATGGGGCCGGTGCCAGCCACGCGTCTGGCGTTGAAGCGCGCCGGGCTGCGCGTCGAGGATCTCGACGTCATCGAGTCCAACGAGTCATACGCCGCGCAGGGTTGCGCGGTCATGCGCGAGCTGGGGCTGGATCCGGACAGGGTCAACCCCAACGGCTCGGGTATCTCGCTCGGCCATCCGGTCGGCGCGACCGGCGCAATCATCGCCACCAAGGCGATACATGAACTGCACCGCACCGGTGGCCGCTACGCGCTGGCGACGATGTGCATCGGCGGCGGTCAGGGCATTGCGGCGATCTTCGAGCGACTCTGACGCACCGCGCTACCAGCCCATGCGCTGCAGCTCGGCGTGGCGGTCGACGAACTGATGCTTCAGCGCACCGAGCAGATGCAGCGCGAACGCCGCATACAGCGCGTAACCGAACCAGACATGCCAATGACCGAACAAGGTATGCAGCGACTCCTTGGTGGCCGGGTCTGCAACGTTCTGGATCCAGCCGATGCGCGGCCACGGCACGATACCGAACAGCGCCATCGGGTGCGTCGCAGCGCCCTCCCAGGCCGAATCGTGCATCCAGCCGCTCAGTGGCAAGGCGAAGATCAGCACATAGAGCAGCACATGCACGACGCCGGACAGCCGTCGCTCCCAGGACGGATATGCAGCCGGCAGTGCCGGTGGCCGATGCGAGAAGCGCCACAACAGGCGCAGCAACGCCAGACCGAGCACAGTGATGCCGATCGACTTGTGCGTGTCGATGGTCGTGCGCACCCAACTGTCGGGCAGGCTCTCGGCGGCCAGGCCGAGCACGACGTTGACGATCATCAACAGGGCAATCAGCCAGTGCAGCGTAACGGCGGTGCGGGTGTAGCGTGGCGTCTGGTTCATGGCGAGTCGTGAGATGATGGACCGGCTCCGATGCGCGACATGCGCAACTCCCGTCCGGTGCGTCCGGGCGCAACGTTAGCGCGTATTCGAAGATCATGTGTCGCCGCTGTCGGCAAGCTGTTGCAGTCCCCCGTCCCCCGCACCGCCCCTCATGGATGCCCTGACCCAGACCCTGATTGCCAGTTCGCCGCGCTTGACGCCGACCACGACGCCACTGCGCAGTCTGATCATTCACGGCGCGGTGTTGTGTCTGTGGCTGCTGCTGATCGGCGCCGCGTTCATGCTCGGCGGCGTCTTCGCATGGTCGGTCGGTATCGCCTACATCGTCTACGACACGCTGCTGCTGGGCTTTGTCGCCTGGCAGTTGCGCGCGCTGTATCGCAGCACCGACCCGGCGACCGTGCCGGCGTCAGGGCCCGCAACCGTTCGGCATCCCACGGTCGGCGTGATCGTCGCCGCTTATAACGAGGCCGCCGCGCTGCCGCTGACACTATCGGCACTGCTCAAGCAGCGCGACATGCCGGATGTAATCGTCATCGCCGACGACGGTTCCGATGACGGCACCGCCGCCATGCTGGAACAGCGCTATGGTCTGCAGGCGCCAGCCGAAGGCGAACTGAGCGGGGCGGGCAGCGTCCATCCGGCCTTGCGCTGGCTGCGCGCGCCGCACGGCGGCAAGGCGCGCACGCTCAATGCGGCGGCGCTGTGCGTCGAAACGGAGGTGGTCATCACCGTCGATGCCGACACTCTGCTCGCACCCGGCGCAGTCGCAGCGTTTCGCGACGCGTTTGCGGGCGAACTGGAATTGGTCGCCGCCACCGGCGTGTTGACGCCCATCTGTGGCAATTCCTGGGGCGCCGGCATCCTGCAATGGTTCCAGACTTACGAATACATCCGCAATTTTCTGTCGCGCTACGCGTGGATGCGTGCCGACAGTCTGCTGCTGATTTCCGGTGCGTTCGCCGGCTTTCGCCGCAAGTCGATGCTGTCGGTCGGCGGCTTCGATCCCGATTGCCTGGTCGAAGACTACGAGCTGATCCACCGGCTGCGTCGCGCGGCGCTGGCGCGCGGTGAATCCTGGCGCTTTCGCGTGATCGGCGCCGCGCAGGCGCGCACCGATGCGCCGAATTCGGTGCCCGCCTTCCTGCGTCAGCGGCAGCGCTGGTTCGGCGGCTTTCTGCAGACGCAGTACTGGTATCGCGACATGGTCGGCGACCGTCGCTACGGCAAGCTCGGCCTGTGGATGCTACCGGTCAAGGCGATCGACACCCTGCAACCGCTGTACGGCCTGGCTGCGTTCGTTCTGCTGGTGAACTATCTGGTCAGCGGCCGGCTCAACGTGCTGCTGCCGGTTTCGGCGGTGATCCTCGCCAAGATCGCCGTCGATCTGGTCTTTCATCTGGCGTCGGTGCACTGGTATCGGCGCTGGGTGGGCGACGCCCGACGCACGAGCTTTATCGCCGCCCTGCTTGCCGCGCTGGCCGAACCGTTCACCTTCCAGCTCCTGCGCCACAGTGGCGCCGCCATGGGCTGGTGGGCCTTCCTGGGCGGCCGCCGCGTCTGGAGCCGACAGAATCGCAGCGGGCTGCTCAACAGCAGCGATCCGAGCACGCACTGAACCTCCGCACGATGCCCATCGAACCGCAACCATGGCCGAGCTTCGTCGTCTTCGGCGAAGCGCTCACCGATCTCGTCCGCGTCGATGCGCAAACCTGGCGCAGTGTCGCCGGCGGATCCTGCTGGAACGTCGCGCGGGTCGCCGCAACGCTGGGCATGCCGAGCGCCTGGGCTGGCGCCGTCGGTGACGATCCGTTCGGTCGCGACATCCTGGAGCTGACCGAAACCGCCGGACTCGACATGCGCTTTGCGCAGCGCGTTGCCAAGCCGCCACTGCTGGCCATCGTTCACGAAACCCATCCGCCACAGTATTTCTTCGTCGGCAACGATGCAGCGGACCTTGCGTTCGACGAAGCGCGCCTGCCGAAAGGCTGGGAATCGCACTGTCGTGCCGCGCACTTCGGCTGCATCAGCCTCGTGCGCGAACCGTTGGGCTCGCGTCTCGAACGCATTGCACAAACCCTGAGTGCGCGTGGCACGCTGATCAGCTTCGATCCGAATCATCGCAACCTGATGGGGCCGGATTACCGCGTGCAGTTCGAGCGCCTCGCCGCATACGCGGATGTCATCAAGATTTCCGACGAGGACGCCGCCGGCATTTACCCGGAACTGGCGCCGGCAGATGTGATCGCCCGCCTGCGGCAGCAGCGGCCGGATGCGAGCTTGCTCTACACCCGTGGCAGCGACGGCTTGAGTCTTTACCGGCGCGGCGAGCACTTCGAGCAGCGCGCGTTTGCGGTCAAGGTCGCGGACACGGTCGGGGCCGGCGACGCCTGCCTCGGCGCGTTTGTCTGCAGCCTGCTCTCGTCACCGGATGCCGATCCGGCAACACATCTGCGCTACGCCGCCGCGACCGCCGCGTTGGTCTGCACCCGATCGGGAGCTTACGCACCCAGCGATGCGCAGGTCCGTCAGTTGATGGCCGAACAGGCCATCTGATGCGGCTCAACCCGCCGTGGCGTCACGGCGCAGCGTGCGCATCGCGGAGAGGAAACCGAAGGTGGCAATGACGCTGGTCGACAAGGTGATCGCCGTCAGGCCCATACGCAGATAGCCCTCGCCGCCCAGTGCACGACTGACCAGTGTCACCGCGGTCGGTGCGACACCGAAGCCGAACACGGCGCCGACGACGATGAACGCGCCCAGACAGATGCCTCGCAGCTCGTTGGGCATGTACACCGCGATAGCGGCGGCCGTGATCAGCCCGGTCATCGCCCCCGCCAACAGCAGCGCGCTGAGCAGGACGGCAAAACCGACCACGCCGGGCATCACGGGAAAGAACGCCGCCGGAATCGACAGCAGCGACGCCAACACCGCACCGAGCAACAGCCCACCGGGAATCCGGCCTTTCTGGCCAAAGTCAGCGCACAGACCACCGAAAATCGAACCCAACAGCCCGGAAAGCAGCACGATGGCCCCGAGCCAGCCACCGAAATGCTCGGCCTTCAGGCCGTAATCGCGAATCAGCACCGGCGATGCCCAGATGCCGGCGGAGGCGTCCGCCATGATGACCGTCACCTGGCCGATGAACAGCGGCAGCAGCAGAGCGCGGCGGCGCCAGATCGCCCGGAGGGCAGCACGCAGGTCGGGGCTCTGCAGCCCGTCGCGCTCATGGCGTACCGGCTCGCGCATCAGCAGGAGCGGAATGAACAACAGCGAACTGCCGATCGCGAACAGCACATTGACCCCGCGCCATGGAGACAAGGATCCGAGCCACGACGGTGTGTGGGTCGCCAGCTGACCGAGCAGCGCGCCGCCGACGGCAAACGCTGCCGCGGCACCGACGATCTTGCCCACCGACAGCGGCAACAGCGCGCGACCGCGCTGGTCCTTGGCGCTGAGATCGGCCGCCAGTGAAATGGCGACAGGCAGCGCGCACATCATGCCGACGCCAGCCAAGGTGCGCGCCAGAAACATCATCGCGAACCCTTGCGCGAATGCAGTCAGCAGCGTCCCCGCCGTCCAGGTCAGCGCCATCCATATCAGCAGGCGCATGCGGTTGCCGCGGTCCGTCAGGCGGCCGAGCGGCAGCGACAGCACGGCCACCGGAATCGACGTCGCCAGCCCTTGCAGCAAACTGATCTGCACATCGCTCATGCCCAGCTCGGCTTTGGCAGCCTCCTGCAGGATGCCGAAGACGCCTTGCGCGGCGGTGCTGCAGGCGACCACCAGCGACAGCACGAACAGTGCGGCAGCGGTCCGCCAGCGGCTGTCGAGGTGCGTCGCGTCGCCAATGGCGCTCGTGCCTTGTGGGATGCTCACCGTGCCGTCCCCGCTTGGCCTGGCACGCGCACGGCCATCAGCGCCGCATCGATGCCGGAATCGCGCAAGATGCGCAGGAAGGTGCTGACCGCTCGATGGAATGCCGTCTGCATCGACGCGTCGACCGGCAGATAGGCCTGCAGAAAGTCAGCACTGTCGCCACCGATCAGTGCGGCGGACGCCGAAGCCATCAGGGCGTCGACATCCCGATCCAGGTATTCGTGCTGCCTCGTGCGGTCGCCTGCAAGCCTCGCCAGATAGAAGATCCACAATGCGACAGCCAGCGACAGGTGTGCGCTCGGCCATTGGTTCTGCAGGCAGCGCAGCAGCGGCGGCAACAGCGTTTGCTGGAACTTGCTCGACGTGTCTTGCGCGAGCCGCGCAAGGCGATCCTCGATCGCGGCGTTGGCGAACCGTCTTAGCAACGATTGCCGGTAGTCACCGAGATCGACCCCGTCCGGCACCGACAGCACCGCCGCAACCTCGCCCATGTAGCCGTGCAACCAATCGCGGATGCGTTCGTCGCCGAGTGCGGCGTGGACTTGCTCGTAGCCGAGCATCAGGCCGATATGACTGAGCGCCGAATGCGAACCATTGAGCAGACCCACCTTCATCGCTTCAAACACGGCGACCTGCTCGGAAAGCATCGCGCCGGCACGTTCGAACGGCGGACGTCCGGCAACGAAGTGATCCTCGATGACCCATTGCCGCCACGGCTCGCAGATCAGCAGCGCTTCGTCTCGAATGCCCCATCGTGCAGCCAGTGTGGCGCGTCGCTCGTTGGACAGCGCCGGGGTGATGCGATCGACCATGGAACACGGAAACGAAACCTCGCGCTCGATCCAGGTCGCGAGTGCCGGATCGACTTCGGCGGCGAAATCCAGCACCGCATCGCGCAGGCGCTTTCCGTTTGCGATCAGGTTGTCGCAGGACAAGGCCGTCAATCCGCCGTGTGCCAACGCACGGCGCTTGGCCAGCGCGCGCACCATCAGTCCGGGCGCACTGCGAGGCCGCGATGGAAAACGGAGATCGTGCTCGATATCCGGGTGCTGGCGATGCAAGCGTCCATCGGCGCCCAGGCAGTAGCCGGCTTCGGTAACGGTCAGCGAGACGATGGCGGTGTCCGGATCTGCGATGCAGTCGATGGCGGCCAGCGGATCGGCGCTGGCATCGATCAGCGACATCAGGCTGCCGATCACGCTGCCGTGACGCGTGTCGCCTTCAAGCTCCCAGACCGAATACAGGCCGTTTTGGCGTCGCAAGACATCCAGCACGGGGCGGTCGGCGGCGCGCAATCCGATGCCGCAAATGCCCCAACCCTCAGCGAGTCCGGCCTCGCGCAGGCGATGCAGATACACGGCTTGATGGGCGCGATGAAACGCGCCGACGCCGATATGACAGATGCGATGCCGGATCTGCCGCGCGTAGGACGGCATGTCGGTCGCAGCATCGGGCGCCAGCGACGGCGCTTGCGCTGCCTCGAATCGCTGTTCGCCAACGATCATGACGCGGTCTCGCAGCACAGCCAATCGGCGATTTGCGCAACCGCTTGCCGGTGCGCCGGCGACGGTTTCAGGCCGACGAAGCCGTGCTGCTGCCCCGGATGCAGCTTGATCTGCGTCGCGACGCCGGCCGCGCACAGGCGATCGGCGTAGGCCTGTCCCTCATCGCGCAGCACGTCGAGCTCGGCAAGGAGGATCAACGCCGGCGGCAGCCCTTGCAGATCGTCGACACGCAGCGGCATCAGCCAGTCGTGCTCGGGCGTTCCCGGCTCCGGCAGATCACGGTCACCGAGATAGGTCCGCCACAGCCATTGCATGGCATCGCCACTCAGCGCGTGACCGCGCCCGCCGTACGCGACATAGGACGGCCGGCTGCTGTCGGGCTGATCGGCGACCGGATAGATCAGGACCTGACGATCGATCCCCCCCGGTCTCCGGCGCTGCGCATCAATCACGATGGCCGCCGCAAGATTGCCACCGGCACTGTCGCCGCAGATGCGGATGCGCGTGGGGTCGCCGCCCAACAACGGCGCCTGCTCGTGTAGCCAGTCAAGCGCCGCGCGACAGTCGAGAAACGCCGTCGGGAAGCGTCGCTCCGGTGCCAGGCGATAGTCGACCGAAACGACCAGATGCCCGCTCGCCAGACAAAGACCTCGACATAACGCGTCGTGCGTGCCGATGTCGCCACTGACCCAACCGCCGCCATGGAAGAACAGCAGCAGCGGAAATGGCTTGTCACCGCCCGGACGGTAGCAACGCAAAACGATGCGGCCACCGTCGACCTGCAGGCTGACGTCGTCAACCTGCACACCGGATGGGCGCGCACGCCACCAGTTGGCAGCCACCATCGCACGGGTCAGCACGCGCAGCGTGCCCACCTTGAATCGTTCCAGCACGTTGCTCCTCCGTGTCCGGGTCTTTCGGCCGCGGTGTCGTCCGCGGTCCTGATTCAACGCTTCAAGGCGATCGCCGTGAAGATTGCAACGAGATCATCGACATTGACGTAACCGCGGCCGGTCTGAAATTGCACCGTCGACATGCCATTGATATGCGCGACCAGGTGCGCGGCGATCGTGTCCGGTGTCGCCCGCAGTTGCTCGCCCTTGGCCAGCGTCGAATCCGCAACCATGGCGGCAAAACGTCCTATGACGGTTCGCGACAGGGCCTGCAATTCATCTTCGATTTCCGGCCGGCTGAGCGCGATGGTCTGCACGACAAAAAACAGCTGCTCTGCGGCGCCCGGCGCAAACGGGCGCGACTGGGCGGCGGCCTCCGCCAGGCGTCGCAGGTTGTCGCGTAGTGGCACGCCCCGCTCGAGCCCGGCCATCAGCGTTTCCATCATCTCTGCAATGGCGCGGCGCCACAGCGCGAAGAACAGATTCTGCTTGTCGCCGAACAGCGAGTAGATCGGCATGCGCGAATAGCCGGCGTGCGCGGCAACGTCGTCGATGGTGACTGCTTCGTAGCCTTTGCTGCAGAACATCGCCCAAGCGGCATCCAGCAATTCGTCGGATCGCTTGGCGCTTTGTTCAGACCGGCTCAGGCGAACGCGTTTCGCACTGGCTTTCGGCATGACCGCTCCTCCTTCTTGTTCATTTGTCGCCGCACTCGCCGATCAAACGAGTTGCAACGCAAATGCAAGATACCATATATTCAAATACACGATGTATTTATAAACACAACGTCAACCAAATTGACGGTCGCGCGGGAGGAGAGCCCATGTCGATAATGCAGAGCACGGCACCACCGGCCGCTGCCGTGACCGAGGGCGGCGCCTCGCGGCTGTCCGATGTCGGTCGCTTCCGCGTGCCGGGGCCGCTGCCTTGCGACATCGACATCGCCCTGCCGGCCGACTACCGCGCTCGCCGGCGCGCACGCTATCCGCTGCTGTTCGTCCTCGATACCGGCTACCTGTTCGGGTCGGTCGCCGAGATCGCGCGGCTGATGCACAGCACCGATGAAGTGCGGCCCTGCATCGTCGCCGCGTTGCGCATGCCCGAAGCCGCGAAAGATGTCGCGGCCCTGATGCGAATGCTGACGACGCAATTGCTGCCGGCGTGCACCCGTCGTTATCGGGTCGAACCCGGCGCCGTCGTGGTCTGTGACCTCGACAGTCGCGGCCGTCTCACCAGCGAACTCCTGCGCACCGACACTTCGGGCATCGACCACTTGCTCGCCGCAGATCCACGGCAACTCGAGTTTGCGCGACATCCCGGCCCGGCCAGTCGCTCATTGCTGCTGGTCGGCACCGACTCCGAACATTTCGTGCAGTGTCACGAGCAGGCCCGCGCTCGCTTGCCGCAGACCGTCGTTCGCGACTTCAGCTTCACTGCACTGCACGGTACCGCGCTGGCGACTCCCGCTGTCGCGTTCACGCTGCGCACCTTGTTCGCGACCGGCCGTGCCTATGGCCATCAGGTCGTGCCGCTGCGCCGCCGCCCGATCGTGCGGCTGCTGGAAACGCTGCGTCCGATCTTCGCCAGGCTGCAGCCCCGGCCGGCCACCGAGCCGGCGGGCAACCCGTACCGGATGTCCGCGCCGGAGCTGGATCGTGACTTCGAGGTCTTCATCTCCTTGCCGGCGGCGGCGCGTGCCGGGCACGCATGCCCTTTGCTGATCGTCCTCGACGCCAATATCGAGTACTCGATGGTCACCGAAACGGCCAGGCGCCTTGCGCGAGACGGCCGGATCGAGGAACTGATTGTCGTCGGCATCGGCACGCCGCGCATCGAAGGGCACGCCGCATTCGGCTTCCGCCGTTTCGAGGAACTGTTCCCACCGCAGGGCGAGGACCGCTTTGACGACGATCTGGGCCGCATCATGCGCTCGCTCTATGCGATGCGCGGACAACGCGCACGCGAGCGGCTCGGCCAAGGCGCGGCGTTTTATCGCTTCATTACCCGGCAATTGCTGCCGCAGCTGCAGCGCGACCTGCCGGTCGATTCGGACGCCCTCGGCATCGTCGGCCATTCCGCGGCCGGCACGTTTGTCGGCTATGCGCTGTGTCAGCCAGACAATCCGTTCAAGCGCCTGCTGTCGATCAGCCCGGGCGTCGGTATCAGCGATTCGTGGCTGATGCGCTGCCCGCTCCCTGCTGGCGGTGGCGATGCTGCGCTGTTCGTCGCGATCGGCGACGAAGAGCGCAGCAATGCCTTCAACATCATCGCCGGCATCCCCGACAGCGAAGCGTTCGCCGCGCGCATGCAAGGCGTCGCCGGCCTGCGCGTGCAGACCTGTGCGCTGCCGCACCAAACCCATTCCAGTGTGTTCCCGGCGGCACTGCCGGCCGGACTCGACTGGCTCTACCCGGTCACCGACAGGAGTGCAGTCGTGACCACTTGAAGCTTGCATTGCAACGAGGCGCCGGCACGAACCAGGCGCACGCCTATACGCAGAGGAGAGAACATCATGATTTACAAACTTTCGGCCATCGCGATCGGTGCATCGCTCGCATTCGCTGCTTCAGCGCCCGCGACGGCGCAGACCGGCAGCCAGGACCACGCAGCAGACCAGGACAGCACGACGCCCTACACGACGATTGCGCTGGCTGATGAAACGCCGACGACGCCCTCCCCTGCATCCGATGCGCCGCCGGAATCCCCCGAAGGTGTCGCGACGGTGGTGGTCACCGCGCGCAAGCGTGTCGAGCGCCTGCAGGACGTGCCGGTCGCAGTCACGGCAATCAGCGGCCAGCAGCTTGAAGAAAAGCACATTACGCAGGCCAAGGACATTGCCTCGATCACACCGGGCCTGAACATCACGTCCGACTCCGTCTCACGCTCATTCATCGACATCCGCGGGGTCGGCACCACGCTGATCGACACCGTGCAGCCCGGCGTCGGCATCTTCATCGACGGGGTCTATCAACCCAACACGTCCTATCTGAATACCCCATTGGTCGACGTCGACCGCATCGAAGTCCTGCGCGGTCCTCAGGGAACGCTGTTCGGGCAGAACACGCTTGGCGGTGCGATCAACATCATCACGCGCAAACCCACCGACAGCTTCGAAGGCAAGCTCGGCGGCTCGTACGCGGGGACCGACCACTATCGTCAGGTATTCGGCAGCATCAGCGGTCCCGTGTTGCCCGGCGTGCTGCGCGCGCGCATCGGCGGTGCCTACCAGAAGCAGGACGGCTTTCTCAAGAACACGCTGGCGGGTGGCGACGCCAATCCGCTCGATCAACGCGCCGTCAACGGCTCGCTGATCTTCGAACCGATCGCGGCCGCACATTTCACCCTGAACGGCTACTACAACCGAGTTTTCGGGGGCTCGACACCCTATGCGGACGTCGCGGGTCCCACCGACTACAAGGAAGACGTGACCACCAATCAGAATTCGCTGACGACGCTGCGCTATGCCGGCGGCAGTCTGAAGGGCGAGTTCGATGTTCCGTCCCTGAGCACACAGATCACCGCCGTGGCGGCTTACGACACGCGCCATGGCAACGGCAGCGGCGATGCAGACTTCGGCCCCATCGATCTCTTCCGAACCGCTTCGGCGACCAACGACTTCGACACCACCAGCGGCGAACTCCGCTTCGATACCCACTACAGCGACCAACTCTCGTCGCTGATCGGCTTGTTCACGAATCGCAACATCTACAAGGGCGATGCCACGACCGAGATCTACCTGGTTCCGGGTGCACCGATTCCTGCGCAAGCGCATCAACATAGCCAGACCAACGTCTACGCCGCCTACGGCACGCTGTTCTGGAACCCGATCTCGACGATGGAAGTGACGGCCGGGCTTCGCTACGACCACCAGCGGGTCGTGACGAATGGCGATACGACCGGCGAAATCCGCGCGTCGGAGCTGGAGCCACGCCTCACCGTCAAGCAAAGCTGGACACCGAACTTCATGACCTATGCGTCGATCGCGCGCGGTTTCCGTGGTGGTGGTGTCAACCCGCCCGGCGCGCCGAACCCGACTTACCAGGGCGATTCCGTCTGGACTTACGAGCTGGGCTCGAAGTCTTCGTTGATCGATGGGCGCCTGAACTTCGATGTGGCGGTGTTCTATAACGATTACCGCCATTTCATCGGGCAAAACGCACTGGCGCCCAGCACGACCGGCGTCGGTCCGGTCGCCATCAATCTCAATTCAGGAACGGTGCATAGCCCCGGCGCCGAGATGCAGCTGCAGGGCAATATCACGCGGCACTGGGCGGTCAACGCCGGCCTCACCTATCTGCACTCGCGCATCACGGACGGCTCCGATTACGAAGACACCACCGGCAAACCGCTACCGTCCAACCGGATTCTGTTCCTGGCCGACTGGACCGCGTTCGCCGGCACCAGCTACACCTTCGACATCGGAGACGACCAGCTGATCCTGGACACGAGCTATTCCTACAAGGGATCGCGCAATGGCTCGACGTCGAGCGCCGACTCCGTGCCACGGCTGGAGGCATACTCCCTGGTGAACGGTTCGATCACCTACCGCAACGCCCATTGGGACCTCGCGCTGTGGGGAACGAATCTGCTCAACGAGAAGTATTTTTCAACTTACATCGACAAGTCGATCAGCGAGGACGCGGGCCTGGTAGGGCCGTTGGCCAACAATCTCGGCATCATCGGCGACGAGCGCCGGGTTGGCGTGCGTTTGGGGGTCTATTTCTAAGGCTCCACACCGGAAATCAGGCCGCTGTCACTCGGTATCTTTCCTCATTCCCCCGGCGGGCAGGCGGGATATGGTGGTCGTCGCAGTTGATGGAGGACAACGAATGAGCAAAAAGATGAAGAAGCCTGAATCACTACGCCTGCACGTCCCCGAGCCGAAGAGCCGCCCCGGGCACTCGTCCGATTTCGGCGAGATGCATCTGTCGCCGGCCGGTGCGATACCGCGTCCGGCGGCCGATGCGGCGGAGTCGAAGCTGCGTGAGCTGCCGTACGGCCTGATCCGCGTGCTCGACGATGCCGGTCAGGCCTGTGGTGAATGGGCGCCGGCGCTGCCGACCGAAACGCTGTTGAAGGGGCTGCGCGCGATGATGCTGACGCGTGCTTTCGACGAGCGCATGATGCGCGCGCAGCGCCAGGGCAAGACCAGCTTCTACATGAAGTGCACGGGCGAAGAAGCCGTGGCCGTGGCGCAGGCGATGGCGCTGCACCCCGACGACATGCTGTTTCCGAGCTATCGCCAGCAGGGCCTGCTGATCGCTCGCGACTGGCCGATCCTCGACATGATGTGCCAGCTCTACAGCAATTCGGCGGACCGCCTGAAGGGCCGCCAGCTACCGGTGATGTACTCGGTGCGCGAAGTCGGCTTCTTCTCGATCTCCGGCAATCTCGGCACGCAGTTTCCGCAGGCGGTGGGCTGGGCGATGGCCTCGGCGATCAAGAACGATACGCGCATCGCCGCGAGCTGGATCGGCGACGGCACTACGGCCGAATCCGACTTCCACCACGCGATGACCTTTGCCACGGTTTACCGCGCACCGGTGATCCTCAACGTCGTCAACAACCAGTGGGCGATCTCGTCGTTTCAAGGCATCGCCGGTGGCGAGAGCGCGACCTTTGCGGCGCGCGCCATCGGCTACGGCATGCCGGGCCTGCGCGTCGACGGCAACGATTTCCTCGCGGTGTACGCGGCGACGCAGTGGGCCGCCGAGCGCGCGCGCACCAACCACGGCCCGACCATGATCGAGCTGTACACCTATCGCGCGGCGCCGCATTCGACCAGCGACGATCCGAACGCCTACCGTCCCAGCGACGAGGCGGCACACTGGCCGCTGGGCGATCCCATCCTGCGCCTCAAGCAGCACCTGATCGCCAGCGGCATCTGGTCCGACGAGCAGCACGCGGCGCTGCAGAAAGAGGTCGAGGATCAGGTCAAGGTCGCCGGTCGCGAGGCCGAGCGTATCGGCACGCTGGGTAGCGCCAACCCCGATCCGTCGACGCTGTTCGAAGACGTGTTCAAGGATCTTCCCGTCCACCTGCGTCGCCAGCGCGACGAAATGCTCGGAGCCTGAAGATGCCGACAATGAACATGATCCAGGCGCTGAACTCGGCGATGGATGTGATGATGCAACGCGACGACAACGTCGTCGTGTTCGGCGAGGACGTCGGCTACTTCGGCGGCGTGTTTCGCGTCACTGCCGGCCTGCAGAAGAAATACGGCCAGACTCGCGTGTTCGACACGCCGATCGCCGAAGGCGGCATTCTCGGCACGGCGATCGGCATGGGCGCCTACGGCCTGCGGCCGGTTGTCGAGGTGCAGTTCGCCGACTACATCTATCCGGCCTTCGACCAGCTGGTGTCCGAGGCGGCGCGCCTGCGCTACCGCTCGGCCGGCGAATTCTGGGCACCGCTGGTGGTGCGCACGCCGTGCGGCGGCGGCATCTTCGGCGGCCAGACGCACAGCCAGAGTCCGGAAGGCATCTTCACGCACGTCTGCGGTCTGAAGACCGTGATGCCGAGCAATCCGTACGACGCCAAGGGCCTGCTGATCGCGGCCATCGAGGACGACGACCCGGTGGTCTTCTTCGAGCCCAAGCGCCTCTACAACGGGCCGTTCGACGGCCACCACGACCGGCCACTGAAGGCCTGGTCTTCACACCCGACCAGCGATGTGCCGGAAGGCCATTACCGTATCGAGCTCGGCAAGGCGTCGATCGTGCGGCCCGGCAATGACGTCACCGTGCTGTGCTACGGCACGATGGTCCACGTCTGCCTCGCCGCTGCCGAGGAAGCCGGCATCGACGCCGAGATCATCGATCTGCGCACGCTGCTGCCGGTCGACGTCGACACCATCGAGGCCTCGGTCAAGCGCACCGGCCGTTGCGTCATCGTCCATGAAGCGACGCGCACCGGCGGCTACGGCGCCGAGCTATCGGCGATCGTGCAGGAGCATTGCTTCTGGCACCTGCAAGCACCGATCGAACGCGTCACCGGCTGGGATACGCCCTACCCGCATGCGCTGGAATGGGAGTACTTCCCCGGCCCCGCCCGCGTAACCGCCGCGCTCAAGCGCGCGATGGAGGTTGCATGAGCATGCGACACGGTGCTTTGCGCGTAGCGCAAACGGTTGCGGGAGCATGCTCTCTCATGCGAACGGCTGCACTTGAAGCCAGTCGCGAAGGTCAGTGCATGAGCATGCGACACGGTGCTTTGCGCGTCGCGCAAAACGCGAGGGCCATTTCATGAGCGCTCTGAACAAAACCTTTGTCTTCAAGCTGCCGGACATCGGCGAAGGCATTACCGAATCCGAGATCGCGCAACTGCATGTCGCGCTCGGCGATGTCATCGAGGAAGATCAGCCGCTGATCGACATGCTGACCGACAAGGCTGCGGTCGAACTGTCGTCGCCGGTCTCGGGCCGGGTCGCGAAAATCCACGGCGCGGTCGGCGACAAAATGCCGGTTGGTAGCGCGCTGGTCACGATCGAGGTCGAGGGAGACGGCAGTGCCGTCGCCGACGATGCCCCCGTGGCGGTCGCCGATCCGCCGGCGCCGGTACCGACCGCGGCCGAATCATCGAAAACGGCCACCGTGCCCGTCTCGACGGTCGGCGATGGGCCGGCGAGTTCGTCACCGCGCGGCTCGGTCGCCGCGTCGCCGGCGACGCGCAAGCGCGCCCGCGAACTCGGCGTCGACATCACCCAGGTGCAGGCCACCGGCCCTGCCGGACGCGTCAGCCGCGAGGATGTCGAGCGCCACGCCGCTGGCGGTCCGGCGGTGTCGACCGCGCGCACGCCGAGCTTCGGCGACGACGATGCCACCGAGGAAATCAAGGTCATCGGTCTGCGGCGCAAGATCGCCGAGGCGATGCAGCGTTCCAAGCAGCGCATTCCGCATTACGCGTATGTCGAGGAAGTGGACGTCACCGAACTCGAAACGCTGCGTCAGCACCTCAACGAAACGCACAAGGATCGCGCCAGGCTGACCTTGCTGCCGCTGCTGATTCAGGCGCTGGTCAAGGCGGTGCCGGCGTTCCCGCAGGTCAACGCCACCTACGACGACGAGGCCGGCATCGTCACGCGCCATCGCGCGCTGCACGTCGGCATCGCGGCGCAGACGCCGAACGGTCTGATCGTGCCGGTGCTGCGGCACGCACAGCGTCTGACGATGTGGGAACGCGCCAGCGAGATCCGCCGCCTGGCCGACGCCGCCCGCAACGGCAAGGCCACACGCCAGGAGCTGTCCGGCTCGACGATCACCATCACCAGCCTCGGCGCGCTCGGCGGCATCGTCACGACACCGGTCATCAACGCACCGGAAGTGGCGATCGTCGGCGTCAACAAGCTCGTCGAACGGCCGGTGGTGCGCAACGGCCAGATCGCGGTGCGGACCATGATGAACCTGTCGTCGTCGTTCGATCACCGCATCGTCGACGGCTTCGACGCCGCCTCGTTCATTCAGCGCGTCAAGGCACTGCTCGAACATCCAGCCACTTTGTTTATCGACTCATGAGGTGCGGTTCCCGATGATCCTTGAAGCTCTGCGCGCCGCGCTCGGTACCGATGCCGTGTTCGATGCGGCGCAAGTCGCCGAGCGCGCGACCAGCTACTGGAGCCAGGCGCCGATGCAAGGCGCTGCGCTGGTGCGGCCACGCAGCACGGACGACGTCGCTGCGGCGCTTCGCATCTGTCATGCCGCCGGTCAAGCGGTCGTCACGCACGGCGGGCTGACCGGCTGCGTGGAAGGCGCGATCGCCGATCCGCAGAGCGTCATCATCTCGCTGGAGCGGATGAACGTCATCGAGGAAATCGATCCGATCGGCCGCACGGCAACCGTCGGTGCCGGCGTGACCATGCAGAACCTGCAGGAAGCGGCACGCGAACAGGGGCTGCTGTACGCCGTCGATCTGGGCGCGCGCGGTTCGTGCACGATCGGCGGCAACGTCTCGACCAATGCCGGCGGCATCAACGTCATCCGCTACGGCATGATGCGTGCGCATGTCCTGGGGCTCGAAGCGGTGCTCGCCGACGGCACCGTGATTTCGTCGATGAATCGCATGCTGAAGAACAACGCCGGCTACGACCTCAAGCAACTGTTCATCGGCAGCGAGGGCACGCTCGGCATCGTCACGCGCGTGGTCGTGCGACTCGACGAGGCGATGAGCAGCCGCAACAGCGCGATGGTTGCCCTGACCAGCTTCGAGCAGGTCACGCAGTTGCTCAAGCGCCTGCAGCGCGAGCTCGGCGGTCAGCTCAGCGCGTATGAAGTGATGTGGGGCGATTATTTCCGCGACGTCACCGAACCCGGCTTTCATCGCGCACCGCTCGATCGCGGCCACCCGTATTACGTGATGCTAGAAGCCGAGGGCGCCGACGCGGACGCCGACGCCGCACGCTTCATGGCGGTGATGGAAGGGGCACTGGCCGACGAGCTGGTTGCCGATGCGGTGATTCCGCAGTCGGAGACCGAGCGCCGTACCCTATGGGAGATTCGCGAGAACTTCATGGCGCTGTATCGGAGACAACCGATCTTCCTCTACGACGTCAGCCTGCCGATCCGCGAGATGCCGGCCTATGTCGCCGAAGTCCAGGCGCGCCTCAAGCGGCGCTGGCCGAACAGCCGCTGCGACGTCATCGGCCATATCGGTGACGGCAACCTGCACTTCTTCGTTCACCCCGGCGCCGAAGGCGAACACCTGCACGAGCAGTCCGACGAAGACGTCTACGCGCCGCTGCAGCCGATCGGCGGTTCGATCTCCGCAGAGCATGGCATCGGCACTGAAAAGCGCCGGCATTTGCCGATCTCGCGCTCGGCCGCGGAAATCGCATTGATGCACACGCTCAAGCAGACCCTGGACCCCAAGGGCATTCTCAACCCGGGCAAGGTGCTGTAAGCCGGCCTCGTCAGCCGGCGCTTTCCAGCAAGGCAACGCTACCCTGCCCGCCGTCGGCGCAGATGCTGACGATCGCGCGTGTGCCGGCCGGCAGCGCCGCCAGTTCCTTGATCGCCTGACTGAGGATGCGCGCGCCGGTGGCGCCGAACGGGTGGCCGATGGCGACGCTGCCGCCGTTCGGATTGACACGCTCGCGCGGGAACGCACCGAAGTCGACATCGACACCGGCCTTGTCCGTCAGAAATGATTTGTCCTCGAGCGCCTTGATGTGGAACAGCACCTGCGCCGAGAACGCTTCGTGGATTTCCCAGAGCGCGATGTCGTCGTACCTCAGGCCCTGGCGCGCGAGCAGTCGCGGAATCGCGAAGGCCGGCGCCATCAGCAGGCCTTCGTGGCGAAAGTCGATCGCGGCGATTTCCCAGTCGACCAGCTTCACCCGCGGCGTATCGGCCGGCAATCGGCCGACACCGGCCCGGGTGCCGACCCAGATGGCGGCGGCGCCGTCGGTCAGCGGTGACGAGTTGCCGGCGGTCAGCGTGCCCAGCCCGCTCGTGCGGTCAAAGGCCGGCGGCAACTTCGCAAGTTTTTCCAGCGATGTCGCCTTGCGCGGAATGCCGTCGCGCGCGACGCCGTCGACGGGGATCACCAGGTCGTCGAAGAAGCCGCGCTCCCAGGCGGCGACGGCGTTCTGGTGGCTGGCCAGCGCCGAGGCATCCTGCGCGTCGCGCGAAATCTGCCATTCCTTGGCGGTGATCTCGGTGTGCTCACCCATGCTCAGACCGGTCGTGCGATTGGTCACGGCCGGGATGTAGAGCCGCACGTCACCGAACTTCAGGTCGCGAATCGAGGTGAGCTTGTCACTCATCGACTTCGCTTTCTGGAATTTGCGCAGCCAGTCGCTGAGCGTCTGCGTCAGGCCGACCTGTACGCGGCTCATGCTTTCCACGCCGCCGACCAGCGCCAGCTGCCGGCTCGAATCGTTGAGCATGCCGGCCGCTTCGAAGCTGCCGACCATACTGGTCGAACAGGCCATGATCGTTGAGAACGCGGGAATCGTCGGCGGCGCGCCGGCTTCCATCAGCACCTCGCGCGCCAGATTGCTCCAGGTCAGATTCGGTACGACGCTGCCCCACACGGCGAAATCGGGGCGGGTGCCCTGGGCCAGCATGGCCTGGACGACCGGCACCGACAGGCCGATCGCATCGCGCGCGGCGAGCGCGCCATCGACTTTCGCGAACGGGGTCCGCAGACCAGCCGCCAGCCAGGTTTCGGAACGAGTATTCATGAACGCACTCCTTGTGATCGTCGGGCCGGGTCGCCGTGTCTCCGGGATGCCCATGAGACTGCAACGATGTTGCGAATCATGGCGCCTCGACACCCCACCCGCCTATCGAGGGAGGCGCCTGTCATCAAGGTGTGCCGCCGACGGTCGCCGACTGCAGCGATGGATCGCGTCAAAGGCGAATCATCGTCGCCTGCCGCGCGACCGTCAGCCGGGAAGCGACGGCCGCTTCGATCAAGCCGGCAGCTGATGCCAACGCCTGCGGGCGAAGTCCAGCGCTGCCGCCGCCTGCGCCAGCATCACGATCAGCCAGGCCGGTTGCTCATGCACGAGCGGCGCCCAGAACGTCGCCGCAATCAGGCCCAGATGCAGGGCGATCAGCACGAACGGCAGCAGCACATAGAGCACCAGCAGGTAGATCGCCGCCGCAGCGTCGGCACGGCGTTGATCGCGTGCGAAGTTGAGGCCGAGCACGATGGCGCCGTCGCGCACCAGGAACACGAAGAACGCAGCGGCGGTGCTCGCCAGGGCGATGCCTTCCATGGTCTTTTGCGTGGCCAGCGCGCTGACGGCGAACAGCAGGCCGACGGCGGTCGCCAGCAGCGACGACGCCAGCCACTTCGGCGTCAGCTCCCAGGCGCGGCGTCGCTCGCCGTCTTTCCACAACGACAACAGACGGCGCAGGCGCACCCAGTCCTTGCGCTCACTGAACAGCATCAAATAGCTGGCTCCCAGCGCAACGATCGCGCAGACCGCGAGGTGCGCCGTGACGGGGCCGAACCGGGTGAACGGCAATGCCGGCAACGGATGGCCATAGAACCAGCCGCCAGCGAACGCGAAGACGAACAGCAGAAACGCGATCCATGCCGTCGGCGGATCGCGGAACGCCAGCTCTTCGCGCATGGCGCGATACAGACCGAGCACACTCCACAATGCCGCGAGCGTCGCGCACAGCAACGCGAACTCGACGTCGCTGAACTGCCAGCCGTACCAGCTCATCATCCCCGCACCGCGCGCACCGACAATCAGGCGAATCAGCTGCGGCGCGAAGATCACCAGCAACAGGATGGACGCGCCGCGCGACCGCGGCGTGACGACGCTGCGCGACAGTTTGCGCCACGACAGCAGTACCGACAGCAACGTCAGGGCATGGAAGGTCAAGGCGGTGAAGATGGCCGTCAGCGCGGCGAACAACGAAGCGCGGTCAGGTGTCGCCGTCAGCGCATAGATCAGCAGGCAGATCAGACCGCCGTACCACGCGAACACCGGCCCGCCGATCAGCTTGCCGAGCGTCATCGTCCACGGGCTCATGCCGGACAGACGTTGCTGATCCCAGGTGCCCTGCACCAGTTCCTGATTCAAGGACTCGCCGGCCTGCTTGGCGCCGTACATCACGGTGATGATGACGAACAACGACAGGCTGATCATCGGCAGGCCGCCAAGCCAGCCGTCGAGCTTGTGCCCGACCAGCGCGACGAGACCGAGGATGATGGGCATCGCCATCAGGCGCTGCGGGGTCAGCTCCAGCCAGGCATTGCGCTGGAATTCGGGATTGCGCAACACGTTCATGCGCGGGCCCTCCCCGCTTCGACGGCCAGCAGATACGCGTCCTGCAAGGTCGTTTGTTCGATGGTGAACTCGCACACCGCAACACCGTGACCGATCAGCCCGGCCAGCAGCGCCGCGAGGGCCGTGTCATCGCCGCTGAAGCTGAAACGCGCCTGCGTACCGTCGATCTGCAGCTCGCTGACCACATCGGCCAGAGCAGCAGCCAGCACTTCGCTCGTTTGCACCACGCGCAGACGTACACTGCGCATCGTGGTCTCGGCCGGTTGATCCAGCACCCGGTGCTCGGCGATGCGACCGCCCTGCATGACCAGCATGCCGGTGCAGTATTCCTCCAGCTCGGCAAGGATGTGCGACGAGACAACCAGTGTCATGCCGTCGGCGGCGAGTCGTCGCATCAATCCCGACAGCGCCGCACGCGATTCGGGATCGAGACCGGATGCCGGTTCGTCGAGCAGCAGCACGCGCGGCCGGTGGATGATCGACTGCGCGATCGCCAGACGCTGTCGCTGACCGCGCGACAGCGAACCGGCCTTGTCGTCGAGCTTGCTGCCGATTTCCAGTTGCGTCGCCACCTCGCCGATCCGCGCTTCCAGCGATGCACCGCCGAGGCCACGCGCACGGCCGGCGTACAACAGGCAGCGACGCACGCTCAGCTCGGCGTACAGGCCGAAGTGATCGGGCAGATAGCCGATGTGGCGATGCGCGTCGCGCGGCTGGCGCAGGACGTCGATGCCGGCCACCTCGATCTCGCCGGAGAACGGCTCGTCGAGTGCCGCCAGACAGCGCAACAGGGTGGTCTTGCCGGCGCCGTTGGGACCGACCAACGCGGTGATCGACGCCGGCGCCAGCGTAAAGCTGACGCGGTCGAGCGCACGTTGCCCCGGATATTCGTAGACCAGCTCGCTGGTGCGGATCATGTTGGCTCCATGGTCCACGCAGTATGGCGCAGATCGCGCAGCCCTGGCGTCGGCCGCAGCCGCCCTCGAACCGCACCTGACGGGTGCGGTGTGTAGGCGCCCTACGACAAGGCTTCGCCGGCCCGGCGCCTGCCGCGCTTCACCATGAACTGCATGAAGGCGTTGAACACGCCCGGCAGATGGCGGCCGATCATCGCACTCATCTTGGCGTTGATGCCCGGCACGATCAGCCAGCGTCCGGCATCGAGGCCGACGACGATGCGATCACAGGCGTCGTCGGCGTCGAGACTGCCGGCGACGTTCTTGATCGACAGCGAGATCGGGTCGCCGTCGCGGCGTTCCTCGGCCACCATCGGCGTCTTCACTTCCGGTGGGCAGATGCAGCTGATGTGAATCCCCCGCGACTCGTATTCGTAGCGCAACGTCGTCGCCAGACCGACCACCCCGAACTTCGACGCGCCGTAGGCGCTGTAGGCGTAGTTGCTGGTCAGGCCCGCCAGCGACGCGATCAGCGCCAGACGCGCGTCGCGCTTCATCGTCGGCAGCACCGCCGCGGCGAAGTGGAAGCTGCCGTTGAGGTTGACGTCGATGACGCGGCGAAACGCCTCGCCGCTGGTTTCGCCCAGCGTGCGGTTGAGAACGATGCCGGCCGAATTGATCGCCAGGTCCGGTGCGCCGTGCGCATCGACCGCCGCCTGCACCGCAGCCTTCACTGCATGCTCGTCGCGAATATCGATTTGGTGAAACGACCAGCTACCGCCGGCCGCATCCAGTGCCAGTCGCGCGGCGTCGCCGACGCGCTGATCGAGCACACTGACATGCGCGCCGCGCCGCAGCAGGCGCAAGGCCAGGCCCAGGCCGAGGCCCGAACCGGCGCCGCTGATCACGGTATGGGTGCATCGAATCATCAGGTGCTCTCCGGTATCTCGCCCGTTTCGCGCAGCCACGCTTCGCAGCGGCGCATGCCTTCCTGAAAGCCGATCTTCGGCGCAAAGCCGAGCAGCCGGCGCGCCTTGGCGATCGAATAGCCGCCGCGGCGCGCGAACATGTACATCGCGTCGGGTGTGATTTCGCTATTGCGGCCCAGTGCGCGATTGACGCGGAACAAGGCGCGGGTCAGCGCCAGCGTCGCCGCCAGCGGCAGGCTCGGCGGATCGCCGCGCCGGCCGGCCCAGCGCCAGTGGTGGCCGAAGAACTCGCGGCAACTGATCGGCTCGTCGCCCCACAGAATGAAAATCTGTCCGCGCGCCTGCGGCAGTCCGGCGGCGAGCAGCGTGCCGTCGACCAGATCGTCGATATAGATCGGCGTGAACACGCCGCGACCGCCGTCCGGCAGCAGCAACTGACCGGACCGCGCGAGCTTCATCACTTCCAGCAGCCAGGCCCGGCCACCCGGCCCGTAGACATCGCCGGGGCGAATGATGGTGCAGTCGATCTCACCGGCTGCGTGAGCCGCCAGCACCACGTGCTCGCTGGCGCCCTTGGCGACGCCATAGCGGTACTGCTCGCCGATCACCACCGGGGCGCGCTCGTCGGCGCCGGGCTCGTAGTCCCAGCCCATCGCCGCGATCGAGGAATAGTGCACGAAGCGCTGCGCGCCGGCGGCGATCGCCACGTCCAGCGCGCTGCGCACACCACGCACCGAGATCTCGCGATACGCCGGCCAGTCGCTGACCTGCGAGACGATCGCCGCGGTATGGATGAACAGCTCGCAGCCTTGCGCGTGCGCGGCCCAGTCCTGTGGCTGGGTCAGCTCGCCGGCGACGATGCCCTCGGCCGCGTCGCCGCGCAGGTCCATGCCCCGGACTTTACAGCCCAGCGCCCGATAGCGTGCCATCAGCGCGCGGCCGATGAAGCCATTGGCGCCGGTGATGAACACCGAACGCGGGGTGGACGGCTGCTGTCCGCCGGCCCCGGTTGGCATCGTCATGCTCATGTTGCCCCCTCGCCTGTCAGGCGGCCGCGACACTCAGGCCGTGTAGCCGACCGGCGGCGGCGTGATGTAGCGCGCAGGCTCCATGCCGCGTTCCTTGACCAGATGATCGAACATCTGCATCAGCCAGCTGGCGTCGAGGATACCGACGTACTGACCGTTGTCGTCGAAGTTCATGTTGGCGCCGCGCACGATCATCAGGCCCTCGGCGTCCTCGGCGGCGTCCTCCGGCACCGCGAAGGTGTGGATGGAACCGCCCGGCTCATACAGATAGCTGCCGGCGGTCTGCGGCTGGTCGGGGTATTCGACGTAGTTCCAACGCCCCTTCAGGGTGAAAAAATGCACGTCGCCGGTGTGGTAGTGCGTCGGCAGTCGAGTGCCGGGACGGAACATCGCGCGCAACACCCAGGCGCCATTGTGCGGGTCGAGAAACAGCGGCTGCGCATCGACGCCCGGCAGCGCGTCCTTGAACACCGGCAGTTCGTGAAAGTTGAGCGTCAGCAGCGCTGCGTGATCGACATACGGGGTCGGCTTCATGGTGATCTCCTCGTCTGGATTTTTGTGGCCGGCCCGGCGATCTGGCCCCGGCCGTGCTGCGCAGTGTCCGGATATGCCGCACGCAATACTTGATTTTTTGCGAGCATAATTTGATCTTTCACGAATAACTCCATCGGGACACTCGATGCACTATCTGGTCCGCAGCGGCTCGTTGGCCGGGTTCGCCGATCTGGTCAGTACGCTGGGCGCCGATCCGCTGGCAATCCTCGATGCCGTCGGTATCGAAGCGGCGGCGCTGCACGACGCCGACGTCTACCTGCCCTACCCGGCGCTGGCACGCTGCCTGACGCACGCGGCACAGGCCTGCCGCCGCGACGACTTCGGCGTGCGCCTGGCGCAGCGTCAGGGGCTCGACGTGACCGGCGCGCTCGGCACGCAGTTGTGCCTGCAGCCGTCGATGACGCGGGCGCTGGAGATGATGCAACGGCATCTCGATTTTCATGCGCGTGGCATCGAGCTGACAGCGACGCCCGCCCGCGGGTCCATCGTCATGAGCATATCGTTCGCGTTCGCGCATCAGGTCGACTGCGCGCAGCTGACCGCGCTGAGCATGGGCTTGCTGGTACGCAGCCTGACGCAGCTGCACGGCGAACCGTTGCCGCCGCAGCGCGTCGAGCTGCGCCAGCCAGCCCCGCGTGCCGCCGCACAATACCGGCAGCTGTTCGGCGCGCAGCTCGAGTACAACGCGCCGGCCGATCGCGTGCACTATCCAACGGCGCTGACGGATCTGCCGATTCGCGTCGACGCATGCCTGCGCGAACAGCTGAGCGCCAATTGGCGGCTGGGCCATGGCGACGCCGGCATGCTCAGTCTGGCGCAGCAGGTCGAGCGCGCCATCGTCGCACTGCTGCCGGTCGGCGACTGCGGCCTCGACAACGTCGCGCGCATGGTCGACCTGCACCCGCGCGTATTGCAGTCGCGTCTGCGCGCCGAGGGCCTGAGCTTCGGTGCCATCCTGCGCCGCGCCCGCGAGCGTCTGGCGCGCGAGCATCTGTCGCGCAGCGACACCCGCCTGACGCAGCTGGCGATGCAGCTCGGCTACGGCGACCTGGCGGTGTTCAGCCGTAGTTTCCGCAAATGGACAGGCCACTCGCCGCGAAGCTGGCGACGGCTTCATGCAAATTAATTTCCACTTTGTGTTTTCTGTCCGTTATCTGATTATCCACTTACGTCGCAAGATTGACGGCAGTCACAGGGAAAGGGAGCTATATGAGCGCTGCAGGAGCCGGACCGATGACCCGGCGCGAGCTTTTCAAGATGATCGGCATGGCCGCCGGCGGCGCGGCGATGTACCAGGCGATGAGCACGCTGGGCTACGCCGCCGAATCGCCGTTCAAGGGGCCGATCGACCTGTCCGGTGCGCCCAAGGGTGCGTCGGTGCTCATCCTCGGTTCCGGCGTCGCCGGCATGACGGCGGCTTACGAGCTGCGCAACGCCGGCTACAAGGTGCAGATCCTCGAGTACAACAACCGCCCCGGCGGCCGTAACTGGAGCATCCGCGGCGGCGATTCGTACACCGAGCTCGGTGGCTATACGCAGCACTGCGAATTCGACAAGGGCCTGTACATCAACCCCGGCCCCTGGCGCATTCCGTATCACCATCGCGGCCTGCTGCATTACTGCAAGATTCTCGGCGTGCCGATCGAGGCGTTCTTCCAGATCAACTACAACGCTTACCTGCATAGCTCCAAGGCGTTTGGCGGCAAGCCGCAGCGCTACCGCGAAATCAAGGCCGACTATCAAGGCCATGTCGCCGAACTGCTGTCGAAGGCGACGCGCCAGCATTCGCTCGATGACGCGATCAGCAAGGAAGACGCCGAAAAGCTTCTCGAATCGTTGCGCAGTTGGGGCGCGCTCGACAAGGACTTCAAGTACGGCAAGAACCTCACCAGCAGCGAGCGCCGCGGCTACGAGAAAGACCCCGGCGGCGGCCTGACGGCAGTGCCGATTCCGTCGCAGCCGATGGGGCTGAGCGACGTGCTCGATTCCGGCCTCTGGCAAGGCATTCCGAGCGGCGACAATTACGACATGCAGACCGCGCTGTTCCAGCCGGTCGGCGGCATGGGCCGTATCGGCGAGGCCTTCGGCCGCGAGCTGGGCTCGGTGATTCGCTACAACAGCAAGGTCACCAAGATCGAACAGAGCGAGCGCGGCGTCACCGCGACTTATGTCGACACCGCGACCGGTGCCACACACAGCGCCAGCGCCGACTGGTGCCTGTGCACCATCCCGCTGCCGGTGCTGGCGCAGATCCCGATGAACGTCGGCCAGAAGATGGCGGCGGCGATCTCGGCCGTGCCGTACGCGTCGGCGATCAAGGTCGGCCTGCAGTTCAAACGCCGCTTCTGGGAAGAGGACGATCACATCTACGGCGGCATCAGCTATACCGACCTGCCGATCACCAACATCGGCTATCCGAACTGCGACTATCACAGCCCCGGCAAGGGCGTGCTGCTCGGTGCCTACATCTGGGGCTTGAACGCCATGGAATTCACGGCGATGACGCCGCCGGAGCGGGTCATGAAGGCGGTCGAATACGGCAGCCAGATCCATCCGCAGTACAAGCAGGAGTTCGACAACGGCGTTGCCGTTGCCTGGCATCGCTCGCCGTTCACGATGGGCTGCTACGGCATGTGGAGTTCCGACGCACGCGCCAAGCATTACGAGGATCTGTGCAGGATCGACGGCCGCATCGCGCTGGCCGGCGAGCATGCGTCCTACCTCGGCGGCTGGCAGGAGGGTGGCGTGACGTCGGCACTCGACGCGATCGGCCGCATCCACCAGCGTGCTGTCGCGCAGGGGAGCAAGGCATGAAAACCCGGCTCGCATTGACGCTCGCCCTCGCCGCGCTGAGTCTTGGCCTGTCCGGTCTTGCGCGCGCCGACGACTCACTGTTCACATCGAAGGAAGGCATAGAACACGCCGACGGTGCATCGATCTACACGCACATTTGCCAGGGCTGCCACATGCCCGGCGGGCTCGGCGCGATCGGTGCTGGACATTATCCGAAGCTGGCGGGCGACCCCAAGCTGTCGTCGTGGCAGTACGCCGCGTTCACCGTGCTCAACGGCCGCAACGGCATGCCGCCGTTCGGCCTGCCGCCCGATCAGGTCTGGGAAACGCGCACCGTGCATCTGAGCGACGAACAGGTCGCCGATGTCGTCAACTATATCCGCACGCATTTCGGCAACAACGACGGCGAAGCGATCACCGCCGCACAGGTCAAGGCGCTGCCGCATCCGAGTGCACCGCCGGCGCAAGACTGAGCATCACGGTTCGGGGTTTTCTGGAGGAGAAAGCCACGGCATCGGCCGCCCCGATTCCCCTCGCCGTCGGGGCGGCCGCTCTGTCGATTTCGGCGGCGCTCAGCCGCGGATCGCCCGTGTCGCAAGATCGTTGTTGGCGTCGACCGGCCGCTGCTGCTCGCGACGCTCCGAGTAACGGTCGACCAGCTGCGCCGCGTGCGGCCGCATCAGCACCGTGAAGCGCAGCAGTTCTTCCATGACGTCGACGATGCGGTCGTAATACGACGACGGCTTCATGCGGCCGGCTTCGTCGAACTCCTCGTAAGCCTTGGCCACGCTCGATTGATTGGGGATCGTCATCATGCGCATCCAGCGGCCGAGCAGGCGCAGCGTGTTGACTGCGTTGAACGACTGCGAGCCGCCCGACACCTGCATGACCGCCAGTGTGCGCCCCTGCGTCGGCCGCATGCCGCCCATGTTCAGCGGCAGGTGGTCGATCTGCGCTTTCATCACGCCGGTGATCTGGCCATGCCGCTCGGGGCTGCACCAGACCTGCCCCTCCGACCACATCGACAGCGCGCGCAGTTCCTGCACGGCCGGATGATCGTCGCCAGCCACCTGGTCCGGCAGCGGCAGATCGGACGGATCGAAGATTCGCGTCTCGGCCCCAAAGTAGCGCAGCAGCCGCGCGGCTTCCTCGACCGCCAGGCGCGAGTACGAACGGGTGCGCAGCGAACCGTAGAGCAGCAGGATGCGCGGCGCCGGCTGATCGGCGCCCAGCCCCGCCGCCGGCCGCTGATACGCGTACGCCGGATCGAGCGCCGGCAGATGATCCGGGTCCGGCAACGTGCGCAAGCGCGTCACGACGACATGCCCTGCACACGTCGGCCGTCGGCGTCGATGACGCGCTCGCCATCTTCCTTGGTGAACGCGCCACGCTGCGAGGCCGGCAGCAGATCGAGCACCTGCTCCGACGGCCGGCACAGCCGCACGCCGAGCGGGCTGACGACGATCGGTCGGTTGATCAGGATCGGGTGCGCGAGCATCGCGTCGAGCAGCGCAGTGTTCGTGATATCGGCCGCGTCGAGTCCCAGCTCGGCGACCAGCGGCTCCTTGGCGCGCAGCAACTCGCGTGGCGCGATCGCCATGCGCGCCAGCAGCGATTCGAGCATCGCCCGGCTCGGCGGTGTCTTCAGATATTCGACGACATGCGGTTCGAGACCGGCGTTGCGAATCATCGCCAGTGTATTGCGTGACGTGCCGCAGTTCGGGTTGTGATAAATGACGAGATCGGACGTCATCGGCGTGCTCATTCGGAAATGGGAGTCGCGCGACGCAGACGCAGCGCGACATGGACCAGCGCCAGCAGCACCGGCACTTCGACCAGCGGCCCGATCACCGTCGCGAACGCGACCGGTGATGCCAGACCGTAGCTGGCAATGGCGACGGCAATCGCCAGCTCGAAGTTGTTACTGGCGGCGGTGAATGCAATCGCCGTGGTGCGCGGATAGTCGGCATCGATCAGACGGCCCATGGCGTAGCTGATCGCGAACATCAGCAGAAAGTAGATCGCCAAGGGCACCGCGATGCGCAGCGCATCGAACGGCAGCGCCAACAGCTGGTCACCCTTGAGACTGAACATCGCCACAATCGTGAACAGCAATGCGATCAAGGTCAGCGGCGCGATGCGCGGCACGAAATGCTGCTCGTACCACTCGTCGCCGCGCACGCGGATCAGCCACCAGCGCGTCGCAAAACCGGCGACGAACGGAATGCCCAGATAGGTCAGCACCGCCTGGGTGACGACGCCATAACCGACATCGAGCACCTGCCCGTGCAGACCGAACAGCGGCGGCAGTACCGACAGGAACAGCCACGCATAGGTACTGAAGAACAGAATCTGGAACAAAGAATTGAACGCGACCAGGCCAGCGGCGTAGGTACCGCTGCCGCAGGCCAGCTGATTCCAGATCAGCACCATGGCGATGCAGCGTGCCAGGCCGATCAGAATCAGCCCGGTCATGTAGGCCGGCTGATCACGCAGGAAAATCACCGCCAGGGCGAACATCAGCAGCGGCCCGATCAGCCAGTTCTGCACCAGCGACAGCAGCAGGATGCGGCTGTCCTTGAATACCGTCGGCAGCGCTTGATAGCGCACGCGTGCCAGCGGCGGATAAAGCATCACGATCAGGCCGATCGCGATCGGAATATTGGTGTGGCCGATCGACAGCGCACTGAGCGCTTTCGGCAGGCCGCCGACCGTGGTCGCGAGTACCACGCCGGCGACCATCGCCAGCACGATCCACAGCGTCAGGTAGCGATCGAGAAAGCCGAGACGGCCGGCAACGGAGGGCCTCGACATCGTCAGCAATCTTGGCAGTTTTGGGGCGGCGCGCATGCGGCGTCGAGCGCGCCGTCGGCGCAGCAGTTTTCGGTGAGGTAATCGAGCAGGCCGTTCATCGCCTTGAAGTCCGGGCTGTAGATCACATAACGCCCGTCCTGCCGCGACGTGATCAGACCTGCGGCGCTCAGGCCCTTGAGGTGAAACGACAGCGCATTTGGCGCCAGCTTCAGCGCGGCGGCGATCTCGCCGGCCGGCATACCGTCGGCGCCCTTGCGCACCAGCAGACGGAATACCGCGAGCCGGTGTACCTGCGCCAGCGCGGTCAGTCGAGTCACGGCCGTTTCGATCTTCATTATTTCAATGATTATTGAAATAAATAGACGTGTCAACAACGATTGAAATGTCGATGCCGCCGATACTGGTGATCAAGGTGCCCGGCAAGGCGAGGACTTGCCGATGCGCGCCGATCAATGCTATCGAGGCGCCCTGCTGCTCCCCCTCGGAAATTGCCCTGTCATGCTTTGCTGCTCGCCCCTCGAGCGCTGCTTCGCCGTGTGCGCGTCGTGGCTGCCCGCCTGTGCCCGACTGGCACTGCTCCTGCTCGGCCTCGGCTTCAGCACCACCAGCCTCGCGCTCGATCCACAGCGCACGATGCAACAGTTCCATCACACCCGCTGGACCAATCGCAACGGTGCACCGGGCGAAATCTTCACGATGGCGCAGACCCGCGACGGCTATCTGTGGCTCGGCACGCCGATCGGGCTGGTCCGCTTCGACGGGATCCGCTTCGAACCGCTGTCGGCGCTGACGTCCGATGCCCTGAAATCGAACGACATCTACTCCCTGCTGGCGACCGCGGACGGCGCGCTGTGGATCGGCCTTGGCGAGCACGGCGTGGCGCGTTACGCCAACGGCCGCCTGACGTCGTACAGCGAGGCGCAGGGCTTTGCCCACGCCACCGTCAAGTCACTGGCAACCGAAGCCGACGGTACGCTCTGGGCCGCGACCACCAAGGCGGTGATGCGCTTCGACGGCCGACGCTGGCAAGCGCAACCTGGCCTCGCCTCCGTCGGGGCGCAAGCGGTGTTTGTCGACCGTCAGGGGCGCGTATGGCTTGCCGGCGCGGGGCATATCTGGATGAGACCGGCAGGCGGCCGGAGCTTCGAGGACACGGGTATCCGTGTCGGCGTCGTCGCGCAGTTCGCGCAGGCTCGCGACGGCTCGATCTGGATCGCCGAGACCAGCCGCTCGGCACGCCGGATCTGGGGCCCCGATGGCCGGGACGAATCATCGGAAATTCGAGTGGGCTCCAATGCCTTGCTGTTCGACCGCGACGGCACGCTCTGGGTGACGACGCTCGGCGACGGTTTACGCCGCAGCGTCCACCCTGATGCGCTGCAGGGCCGCGAGGTCGCGCAGTTCGGCAGCGAAGTCGGGCGGTTCAGCCAGCACGACGGACTCAGCGCGAACTTCACGTATTCCATCGTCGAGGACCGCGAGGGCGACATCTGGGTCGGTACCGCACGCGGACTCGACCGCTTCCGTCCGGCTCCGATCGTGGCCGTCCCGTTGCCATCCGACTATCACGCATTGTTGATGCAAGCTGACGATGATGGCGGCGTCTGGCTGGGTAGCGCCAGCCGGCCGCTGGCGCACGTCGACGCGCACGGCAACGTGCACGACACCGGCCGCGATATCGCACTCAACGCCGCCTACCGCAGCGACGACGGCAGCCTGTGGTGGAGCAACGAACCCTGGCTATTGCATCAGTCCGGTGATGCGGTGTCCCGCATTCGCTTGCCCGACAGCATTGCCGGCTCGACGCTGCAGTGGATCACCGTCGATGGGCACAACCGCCCCTGGATCGGGATTCCCGGCGCTGGCGCCTTCGTCCGCGCCGACGGGCGCTGGCGTCATCTCGACGCAGTCGACGGCGCTCCCGCGGGCACGGCGCCGGCCGCGCATCGCGGCCGTGACGGACGCGTCTGGATCGCCTACGCCGACGGCCATGTGGTGGTGACCGACGGCTCGCAGACCCGTCGCTACGGTCGGGACGACGGACTCGACATCGGCACGCTCCGCGTCATCGGCGGCGACCGGCACACCTGGATCGGGGGCAGCCAGGGTGTTGCCTTGTTCGCGCACGACACCTTCCACCGGCTGACGCCGGCACTCGGCATGAAACTCGCCGACGTCATCGGCGTCGTCGAGGCCAACGACGGCTCACTGTGGATCGCCGACGGTGCCGGCATCGTGCGGATTGCAGCGCGAGACGTCGCGCGTTTCGTCGACGATCCGGCGTCCGTCGTGCCGATGCGGCGCTTCGATCATCTCGACGGCCTGCCAGGCGCCATCCAGCAGGCGTCGCTGCATCCGGCGGCGATTCGCGGCAGCGACGGCCGTCTGTGGTTCTCGACGATCAACGGCTTGGCCTGGGTCGATCCTCTGCATCTGCCCCGCAATTCCGTCGCACCCCAGGTTTTGTGGCGTAGCGTCACCGCTGGTGGACGCACGCAGACGCCGATGGCCGCGACCCGCATGCCGCCGGCAACCCACGAGGTCCGTATCGACTACACCGCGCCCAGCCTCAGCATTCCGGAACGGGTGCGCTTTCGCTATCGGCTCGTCGGCGTCGATCGCGACTGGCAGGACGCCGGCGATCGACGCGAAGCGGTCTACACCAACCTCGGGCCAGGTCATTACCGATTCGAGGTCATGGCCGCCAACGGCGACGGCGTCTGGAGCCCGCAAGCCTCGACTTGGGCGTTCAGCATCGCGCCGGCGTTCTATCAAACCCGCTGGTTCGCACTGCTCTGCGCACTCCTCGCGATACTGCTGCTATGGGCATTGCACCGCCTCCGTCTGCGCCAGATCACGCGCAAGCTGGACCTGCTGCACCGTGAACGCCTTGACGAACGGCAGCGTATCGCCCGTGAATTGCACGACACGATGCTGCAAAGCGTACAGGGGCTGGTTCTGCGCTTTCAGGCCGCGCTTTCAGCACTGCCCACCGGCGACCCGGCGCACGATGCCCTGCTTGGCACGCTGGACCGCGCCAATCTGGCCATTGAGGAAGGCCGCGACCGTATTGCGCAACTCCGCGACGACGATCGAGGCGATGACCTGCCGGAGGCCATCGCTGCCGCCGTCGCTGGCATATCGTTCGCGGGCGACGAAGCAGCGCCAAGTTTCGCGCTGCACGTGTACGGCAACCGTCGGCCGCTGTGCGCGGCGATCGATGAGGCGTTGTTCTGCATCGCGGTCGAAGCGCTGCACAACGCGTTTCGCCATGCCGCGGCCGCACATATCGCCGTTACCCTGCATTACGAACCGCGCCGGCTGCGCCTGCTTGTCGCCGACGACGGTCGCGGCATCGACGATCCGACCGTCCTGCAACTCGGCCGCCCCGGCCACTGGGGCTTGCCCGGCATGCGCGAACGGGCATCGGCGATTGGCGGCCAGTGGTTGCTGCGCAGCAGCGCGGGTGGCACCACCGTGGAAGTCGACGTCCCCGCTGCCCGCGCCTATCTGCGGGGTCGTCCGTCGCTGCGAGCTTGGCTGCGCCGCAGCTGGCCGCGCAACGAAAAACCGAAATGAGATGCCAGAAAGTACCGGGCACTGCATGCAGTGCCCGGCTTCGCACATCAAACGGCTTCAGCTCTGCAGGAACGCCAGCAGGTCGGCGTTGATCTCGTCGCGGTGCGTGACCGGCAGGCCGTGGCTGCCGCCCTTGTAGATCTTCAGCGTGCCGTTCTTGACCAGCTTGGCCGCCGGGATCGCCGAGGCCTGGATCGGCACGATCTGGTCGTCGTCGCCGTGCAGGAACAGGGTCGGCATGTCCATCTTCTTCAGATCCTCGGTGTAGTCGACTTCCGAGAATTCGTGAATGCAGTCGATCAGGCCCTTGATGCCGCCCATCATGCCCTGCAGCCAGAACGAATCGCGCGCGCCTTCAGAGATCGTCGCGCCTTCGCGGTTGTAGCCGAAGAACGGCATCGTCAAATCCTTGAAGAACTGCGAGCGGTCTTCGTAGGTCGCCTTGCGAATACCGTCGAAGACCTCGAGCGGCAGGCCGTCGGGATTGGCCTCGGTCTTCAGCATCAGCGGCGGCACGGCGCCGATCAGCACCGCCTTGGCGACGCGGGCGCCGCCGTGACGGCCGATGTAATGCGCGACTTCACCGCCGCCGGTCGAGTGACCGACCAGCATCGCGTCCTTCAGATCCAGCGCGTTGATCAGGGCCGCCAGATCGTCGGCGTAATGATCCATGTCGTTGCCGTCCCATGTCTGCTCCGAGCGGCCGTGGCTGCGGCGGTCGTGGGCGATCACGCGATAGCCCTTGCTGGCCAGAAACTGCATCTGCGTGTCCCAGGCGTCGGCCGACAGCGGCCAGCCATGGCTGAACACGACGGGCTGCCCTTTGCCCCAGTCCTTGTAATAGATCGTGGTGCCGTCCTGCGTTTTGATCGTGGCCATCTCGAAACACTCCTTTGCGTGTGGAAAGCGGCGCGACCGGATGTCGCGCCGCCAGTGACTTCAAACTTTCAGTTCATGACCGGCAGTTCGTTCGGACGCAGGTCGAACAGCAGGACCTCCGCCTCTTCGCCGCCGGAGAACGTCAGCGCCTGCGACTCGCGGATGCGGGCGCTGTCGCCGGTCTGCAAGCGCTGACCGTTGAGCTCGACGCTGCCGCGGGCGACGTGGACGTAGGCGTAACGATCCTTCGGCATCTCGAAGGTCGCGGTCTCGTCGCCGTCGAACAGGCCGGCATAGACGCGCGTGTCCTGACGGATGCGCAGCGACTCGTCGATGCCGTCCGGCGACAGGATCAGGCGCAGGCGACCGCGCTTTTCCTCGTCGCTGAAATAGCGCTCCTGATAGTCCGGCTTGGCACCGAGTACGTTCGGCACGATCCAGATCTGCAGGAAGTGCACGTCCTCGACGCGCGAGTTGTTGAACTCGCTGTGTGAGACGCCGGTGCCGGCACTCATGATCTGCACGTCACCCGGGCGAATCACCGAGCCGCTGCCCATCGAGTCACGGTGCGCGAGCGCGCCGTCGAGCACGTACGAGAAGATCTCCATGTCGCGGTGCGGGTGTGTGCCGAAGCCCTCGCCCGCATCGACCTGATCGTCGTTGATCACGCGCAGGTCGGAGAAGCCGACCGCTTCCGGGTTGTAGTAGCTACCGAACGAGAACGTGTGGCGCGAGCGCAGCCAGCCGTGGTTGGCGACGCCGCGGGTGTTGGCAGTGCTGATGTCGAACATGGTGAGGCTCCTTTTCGTGGATCGATCGGATTCCCGATCTGATGGAGCCATCGTAATGTCGCCATTCGATTCGATAAATCGCCTAATATGCGATTCATCGTCTCCAACTAGATGACAATGAATCAGCTCGAAGATATGCGCATCTACGTCGCCGTGGTCGATGCCGGCACGTTGACCGAGGCCGCCGACCAACTCGGCCTGTCCAAGCAATACGTCAGCAAGCGGCTGATGGCACTGGAGTCGCGTCTGCACGTCCGGCTGCTGATCCGCACCACGCGCAGCCTGCGGACCACCGACATCGGTCAGCGCTACTACGAGCAGGCGCAGCGCGTCATCGACGAGGTCGAGCAGATCGATGCGGAGATCGCCGAGCAGAACGCCTCGCCGCGCGGCCTGCTGCGTGTCGCCGCGCCGATGACCTTCGGCACCATGCACTTGTCGCCAGCCCTGCCGCGCTTTCTCGGCGCGCATCCGGACGTGGCGCTGGAGCTGACGCTCAACGATCGCACCATCGACCTGATCGGCGAAGGCTTCGACGTCGGCGTGCGCATCGGCGCCCTGCCCGACTCGACGCTGGTCGCGCAGCAGGTGGCGACGATGGAAATGGTCACCTGCTGCAGTCCCGACTATCGCCAGCGCCGCGGCGCGCCGCAAAGGCCGGCCGAGCTGGCGCGCTTCGACTGCCTGCTCTACGGCCATCAGCGCCGCGTTGAATGGCGCTTCGCACAGGCCGGCAAGCCGCTGGCGATCAGTGTCGCCGGGCGCTTGTGCGCGAACAACGGCGAGGTGATCCGCGACGCTGCCTGCGCCGGACTCGGTTACGCGCATCTGCCGACCTTCATCGTCGGCGACGCGATCGCGCGCGGCGAGCTGGTCACGGTACTCGACGGTTGGCGGCCGCCGGCGGCTGGCGTGCACACGGTCTATCCCAGCCATCGCCAGGCGTCACTGGCGGTGCGCGCATTTGCCGACTTCATGCGCAGCACCTTCGCCGCGGCGACGCGCGGCGCACCGCGGCCGGCGAACTGAAGGCAGACTGCTCACCACAGCCATTGCAGTTCGATGCCGAGGTAGTCGCTGTCGCGGCCACCGGCGCGTTCGACGGTGCGGCCGGCATCGAAATGCACCGCTTCAAACGCCGCGTTCAGGCCCGCCGTCGCCTGCCACGACACGCGCAGCTGTCCATAGGCGCCCGTCCAGCGGCCACCGTTGCCGGCGGTGCCGGCGATCGGCAGGTCCGGCTGCACATAGACGGCGTCGTGGACGGTCTGACGCCATTGCAGGGCACCGGACAGCATCACGCTGAGCCCGGTCGCTGGCGTCAGCGTCAGCGACGGTTTGATGTGAACCAGATTGACGTCGCCGGTGTAGCCGCCGCGCGTGAAGTAGCTGCCGTTCGGGAACAGCGGGTTGAGTGCTTCGAGCCGTCGGTCTGTCGGATCGCGGTCACCGGAAGCAAGATCGAGCTGTACGCCCAGCCGTGGCTGCGACCACATCGTCGCCATGCGATAGCCGCTCCGCGCGCCGAGTGCCCAGGCCCGCACGTCAAGCCCGCCGACACGGCCCTGCTGGCCCATCGCTTCGAGATCCCAGTCGAAGCCGCCGACGGCTGCCGCAAAACGCAGGTCGACAATGTTGCGCCACTCGTCACCGTCGACGGTCGTGTAGTGCGCGTCTGCCGCCTCATAGCGCGCGTAGTACGCCGACAGCTCACCGTCGCCGAACACGCGCCGCTCGACACGCAGGGTATGAAAGCGCAGTCGGCCGTTGGAGCGATCGTCGAAGTCTGCGCCGTCGCGATACTGCACCGGCTGACTGATGAAGCCGAGCACGCGCCAGCGCGTCCACTCGAAATCGAACCATGCGGCGTCGAACGACTGGCGCACGTTCGGGCCTTCACGCAGCGATACGAAACGCTGCAGATCGAACGCGAAGTCCTGACGCCCGGCGCGCAGCTTGAGCACGGCGTCGCCCGCGCGTCCCTTGTATTCGACAAACGCATTGCGCAGATCGAGCCGATTGGCATCGGCCGGCCCAGGCTGCCGCTTGCCATAGGCGCGCGCGTCTTCGAGTTGCACGAACGCGCGCCAGTCGTCGACGTGCAACTCGGCATGCGCTTGCACGCGCTGCAGCAGATCGCCGTCCGCGTGCCGGCCGCCGGCACCGAGATGCGCCGCGGCGTTCGATTCGTAGCGCTCGCGCACGGACAAGCCGGTCGACAGCCACATCGCGTCGGTGATCGACAGTGCTTTCAGCGTATCGAGCGGTTGCGTGCGCCGCGCCGGATCAAGCAGCGCCGACCAGTCTTCCTGCCAGCGATCGACGTCACGTGCCGGCCGCGCCGCAGCATCGGCCAACGCCTGGTTCGCCGGCGCTGACAGCAGCAGCGCGCCCGCGATCAGCGCGGCCAGGGTCGAAGGATGGCGCACCTGCGGCTCTTCAGTTCTAGCTGTGCAGCTCGGCGATATAGCCGCCCGGGAATTCGACGATGGTGCTGTGCCGGCCGCCGCTGGCGAGCACCGGCGTCAGTTCGCGTAGGCCCTTGGATTTGCCCTTGGTCAGCGTCGCCGCCAGATCGTCGACGGCGTAGCCGGTCAGCTCGTGGCCGTACGGATACGGCAGATGTCCGTCGCTGACGATGACCCGCATCGCGCCGAACCCGGACGTCAGGTCGATGCGGCGATAACGGTCGCCGGGTCGGCCGATCTCGGCGGCATCGGCTTCGCGCTCGTCGCGCACGACACTGCCACCGGAGAATTTCAGGAAGCTGTGGACGAACGCGTCGACGCGGTCGGCGGACAGATAGACGCGATTCTCCGGTACGTGCTGGAGCGCTGCGTACGACGGCGCCTTGAAGTGCCAGTAGAACTGCATCTTCACCCCACCCGGCCACTCGACCACCGCGTCACGACCGACCGGATCCTTGAACGGCTCGACGATCACGTCGGCGCCGGCGCGACGGGCCGCCGCCAGCGCCGCGTCGAGATCGGTGACCAGGTAGCCGGTCCGTTCCTGACCGAACGGATATGGAATCGGCGTCGTGAACGCGAACGTCGACAAGGTGCCGGCCGGCGTCCACACATACTGCAGTTCAGCGCTGCTGGGCGTCGGCGTCACGGTCGCGGTGATGCGCGGCGACGGCTTGCCGCCGAACGTGGCCGTGAACGCTTCGACGAAAGCGTCGAAGTCTTGAGCGGCGACGTAGACATGCGTGGTGTCGTACTGCGGCCCCACGGCGATCGGCGCGGCCCGGGCCTGCATCGCCAGCAGTACGAGGCCCAGCGCCAGCAGTGAACGGAACAAGGCGGTCATGACAAAACTCCGGTGAATTCAGGAAGGCGGAAGTGAACGCGCGTCGAGCGCCAGCAGATGGCGGACCAACGGCGGTTCGGAGCCGCGGTGGAAGCGCAGCGCCCCGCGCTGCAGATCGGCATCAGCGTTCGAGACGCGTTGGTGCTGACGCAAGTGTTCAACCCATGACTCGACGAAGAACCACTCGACGATGCGCTGCGGATCGGCGGTGTCCTCGCTCAGGCCCCAGAGATAGGCGCCGTCGCGGCGGCGCGCCCACGACAGCTCGCGCGCCATCGAATGGAAGGCGGCGCGGTCGGCGGTGTCGACGCGGTACTCGATCTGCACCAGCACCGGGCCGCGCTCGTGCTCGACCGGTGCTGCCAGCGCCGGCTCCGCCCAGTGATGCGCGGCCTGCAGATCGACGTCGCCGCTCGGCAGCCGCCAGCGCAGCGCCAGCAGTGCCACCGCCACCAGCCCGAGCGTGGCGGCCAGCAACGCGGCGGTCAGGCCGAAGTGTTGTGCGACGATGCCCCAGCCGAAGCTGCCGATTGCCATCGCGCCGTTGAACACGGTCAGATAGACGGCCAGGCCGCGGCCGCGCACCCAGTTCGGCAACACGCTTTGCGCGATGCCGTTGAGCGTGGTCAGCGCCGCGATCCACGCGCCACCCATCGCGAACAGCAGGACAACCGCCACCAGCGGCGGCGGGCGCAGTGTCAGCGTCGCGATCACGGCGGCGACCAGCCATGCGGCGCCGAGCAGCAGGCGTTCGATCCCCAGCCGATGGCGGATCCGCGGCATCCACACCGCCCCGGCGATGGCCCCGAGACCGATGGCGCCGAGCAGCAGGCCGTAGAAGCCGGCGCCTCCCCCCAGCAACTGTCGTGCGACCAGTGGCAGCAGTGCCCAGATCGCGCTGGCAAAAACGAAGAACAAGGCGACGCGCAGCAGCACGATATGCAGTGCCGGACTGGCACGCACGTAGCGCATACCGGCGCGGAAGGCGCCGCCGAAATGTTCGGGCAAGGCCTGCTCGGACGGCGCACGACGCCACCACAGCAACGCCGCGATGACGGCCGCGTAGCTGAGCACGTCGACGGCATAGGTCAGCGCCGCGCCGAAGGCCAGCAGCAGCGCCCCGCCGAGCGCCGGACCAATCGCGCGGGCGATGTTGAAGCCGAGCGAATTGAGCGCCACCGCTTCGCGCAGGTCGCGACGCGGCACCAACTCGGGAACGATGGCTTGCCAGCTCGGCGAAATCAGCGCCATGCCGGCGCCGCCGGCAAACGTCAGCGCCACCAGCGCCGGCACGGTCAGATGGCCGCTCGCGGTCAACGCCGAGAGCGTCAGGCTGACCAGCGCCAGCATCAATTGCACGGCAATCAGAAAGCGACGTCGGTCGAGCAGATCCGACAACACGCCGGCCGGAATCGCCAGCAGGAAGACCGGCAGGGTCGCGGCGGTCTGGATCAGCGCCACCGCGGTCGCGCTCGGCGACAACTCGGTGACCATCCAGGCGCTGGCGACGTCACGCATGAACGTGCCGGTATTGCCCAGCACCGTCGCCGCCCACAGTACGGCGAACGTTCGCTGCCGCAGCGGCGCGAAGCCCGAGGCGCTATCGTCGCTCATGGTGCGGACCGCGCTTGCAGATCCTGCCAGGCGACGAGCAAGAATCCACCGGTCAGGCCCAGGTGCTCGAAGAACGCGTTGGCGACCGGACCACGTATGCCGTCGGCGGCGTGCCAGTCGCGGTTGGCGATCAACGTCGCCATCAGCGTGAACGCCGCCAGCGTCAGCGCACCGAACCAGCGCAGGCGGCCGCTGAGCACCAGAACCGATGCGAGTAGTTCGACGCTCAGCGTCAGTGCCGCGAACAGCGCCGCTGGCGCCAGACCGAAGCTGTGCATCTCGTCGATCGCTGCCGGAAAGGCGAACAGCTTCACCAGCCCGCCCTGCAGGTACGCCGAGCACAGACACAGCAGCGCTATGGCATGTACCGGCGGTGACGCGGCCCTTGTGGCGAGACGCCCCGCCCATGACGGCGGCGCACGCATCAGACTGCCCAGCACGCGCAGCCCAGCGCGCCCCAGAAGCCCTGATAGTCGGAGACCGGCACGCTGTTGTTCCAGGCACGCGCGTGGTCGTGGCCGTGCACGGCGCACTGCTTCGTGCAGGCGCAAGCGGCGGCCATGCGCGGCTGCACGTCCGGCGCGGCCCAGGCGGCGTAGCCGCCGTAGCGACGCACCGGCGACCAGTCCGGCATCGCTGGCGGTGGGCTGTCCTCGTCGTAGCGTGCGAAGTCGCCGGCGGCATAGACGACCTTGCCGCCGACCAGCGTCAGCAACGAGCTGGTGTCGGCGATCTCGTCCTCGGCGCAGGCAAAGAAATCGCGATCCGGCACGATCAGATCAGCGAGCTGGCCGGCGGCGATGCGGCCCTTGCGACCTTCCTCGTTCGAGAACCAGGTGACGTTCTCGGTCCACATGCGCAGCGCCGTCTCGCGCTCGAGGCAGTTCATGCGCGGATAGATCTGCAGCCCCCCGACGGTCTTGCCGGTGATCAGCCAGGCCAGCGAGACCCAGGGGTTGTACGACGCCACACGCGTGGCGTCGGTGCCGGCCGAGACCTTGACGCCGGCGTTGAGGATGCGCGCCACCGGCGGCGTCTCTTCGGCGGCGCCGCGCCCGTAGCGCTCGACGAAGTATTCACCCTGATAGGCCATGCGGTGCTGCAACGCGATGCCGCCGCCGAGCGCGGCGATGCGGTCGATCGAATGCGCGGAGATGGTCTCGGCATGGTCGAAGAACCAGTTCAGACCGTCGAGCGGAATGTCCTGATTGACGCGCTCGAAGACGTCGAGCGCACGACTGATCGTCTCGTCGTAGGTCGCATGCAGGCGCCACGGCCAGCGGTTCTGCGCGAGAATGCGCACAACCGCCTCCAGCTCGCCTTCCATCTCCGGCGCCATGTCGGGGCGCGGCTGGCGGAAGTCCTCGAAGTCCGCCGCCGAAAACACCAGCATCTCGCCGGCGCCGTTGTGGCGGAAGTAGTCGTCGCCCTGCTGATAGGTGACCGACTGCGTCCATTTCAGGAAGTCGTCCTTCTCTTGCTTCGGCTTCTGCGTGAACAGGTTGTAGGCCAGACGGATCGTCAGTTGGCCGGCGTCCGCGAGCTGGCGGATGACCTCGTAGTCCTCGGGGTAATTCTGAAAGCCGCCGCCGGCGTCGATCGCGCCGGTCACGCCGAGCCGGTTGAGCTCGCGCATGAAGTGGCGCGTCGAGTTGAGCTGGTATTCCGGCGGCAACTTCGGCCCCTTGGCCAGCGTCGCGTAGAGAATCGCGGCATTCGGCCTGGCCAGCAGCAGGCCCGTGGGATTGCCGTGCGCGTCTCGTGTGATCTCCCCGCCCGGCGGCTGCGGCGTGTCTTTCGTGTAGCCGACCGCACGCAGCGCCGCGCCATTGAGCAGGGCGCGGTCGTACAGATGCAGGATGAAGACCGGTGTATCCGGCGCCGCGGCATTGAGTTCGTCGATGGTCGGCAGGCGCTTCTCGGCGAACTGGTGTTCGGTGAAGCCGCCGACCACGCGCACCCATTGTGGGGCCGGCGTGATCGCCACCTGGGCCTTGAGCATCGCCATCGCGTCGGACAGCGAGCGCACGCCGTCCCAGCGCAGTTCGAGGTTGAAGTTCAGGCCGCCGCGGATCAGGTGCAGATGGTTGTCGATCAGGCCCGGCAGCACGCGGCGGCCGTGCAGATCGATGACGCGCGTGTGGCTGCCGGCGTGACGCATCGCGTCGTAGTCGTCGCCGACGGCGAGAAAGCGGCCGTCCTTGATCGCCACCGCCGTGGCGCGCGGCTGCTCGGGGTCGAGTGTCGCGAACAGGCCGTGATGCAGGATCAGATCGGCTGTGGGGGTTTCACTCATGGTTGGGATTCCTCATCGACGGCCGCGCGCCGTCTGGCCTGCGGCATCTGGCCGAAAATGTGGGGACGGACCTGTTCACCGATCCACGACACCTGCGTGTCGCGCGACCACAGTTGGCGCGCCAGCGGCGGCACCTGCTCGCCGAGCAGGATGCCGAGCAGGCCGAGCAGCGCGATCACCGGCGGCGCCGGCGATCGCACCCCGAACAGGCCGTAGATCAGGCCGACGAAGACGCCGACGGCCAGCGACAGCAGATACGGTTTCATGGTGGGCTCCGACGCTCCGGCTCAGCCTTCGTGGGCGCCGAACATGCTCTTGGCGTAAATGATGCCGAGGCCGTAAGAGCCGCCATACTTGCGGGCGATGCCGGTCGTCATGTCGTAGGTGCCGGAGCGCGCCCAGTCACGCTGCAGTTCCAACAGATACTGAAGCGAGGTCATCGGCGTCACGCCGGCTTGCACCATGCGCTGCATCGCGCGTTCGTGCGCCTCGCTCGAAACGTCGCCGCAGGCGTCGGCGATGACGTAGACCTCGAAGCCCTGATCGAGCGCCGACAGCGTCGGCCCGACGATGCAGACCGACGTCCACAAGCCGGCGAAGACCAGCCGCTTCTTGCCGATGCGGTTGACCTCGGCGATGACCTGTGCGTCCTCCCAGGTGTTCATCGACGTGCGATCGAGCAGCGCCTGCCCCGGAAACGGCGCGGTCACCTCGTCGAACATCGGCCCGGAGAAACTTTTCTCGGCGACCGTCGTCAGGATCGTCGGCACCTTGAAGCCGGCGGCGGCGCTGGCAATCAGCGCCGCATTGTTGCGCAGATTGACGGCGTCGATCGAATGCGTGGCAAACGACATCTGCGACTGGAAGTCGATCAGGATCAGCGCGTGGTCCTGCGGCGAGATCAGTTTGGCGCCGGGCGTCGGCGTGGCATTGACAGTCATCTGGGTTCCCCTGATTGGCGTGGCGGTAGCCCCGGTGGTGACGGCGGCTTGGAGCAATGCTGAGCGGTCGGCGCCGCGCGCAACATCCCGGATCGGGCCACGCTGCGCTCCCCCATCCGGGGGAGTCGCTGCCACCGGACACCGAATTACCCGATCGGGGGATGCGCCGCCGCGGCCGGCACGAGATAAGGAGCACTGGCCCATGCGGTGAACGCAATGCAACGTGAAGCTGTCGGCATTCCCGGCGTGATCGGACTGCTGGGCCTCTGGCTCTGCGGCCTCGCCGGCGCGTCGCCCGCCGTGTTCGGCAGCGCGACGATCCGCGCCGTCACCGTCGGCGACCATGTCTACGCGGCACACAGCGGCCTGCTGCTACCGCCAGGGACGCGCAGCCTGCGCATCGACTACGAGCTGACCGACCCGCTGGCGCATTTCGCCTACCGGCTCGACAACGTCGATCCGCAGTGGCGCATTGCCGGCGGCCGTCTGCAGGCGGCCTACACGAATCTCGAACCGGGCAGCTACCGCTTCCGCATCGCCGTGACCGACGCCGACGGCAGCGATCCGTTCGAGGCGGCGCGTCTCGACTTTCGCATCGCGCCGCGCTACTTCCAGACCTGGTGGTTCCGGCTCGCCTGCACGATCGCGGCGCTGGCGGCTTTGTGGCTGCTCTACCTGCTGCGCCTGCGGCAGATGACGCTGCGCCTGCGCGTGCGGCTTGAAGAACGCTACGGCGAGCGCGAACGCATCGCCCGCGAACTGCACGACACCCTGCTGCAGAGCATCCAGGGACTGCTCCTGCGCTTCGAGGCCTTTGCCGCGGACATTCGCGATCCAGCCACCCGAGCGCAGTTCGAGCGGACGCTGGACCGCGCCGACGCGGTACTCGTCGAAGGCCGAGAGCGTGTCCGTCTGCTGCGCGAGATGGCGCTGCCGGCTCAGGAGCTCGAGGAGGCTTACACGCAGATTGCAGACGAGCTGGCGTTGCTGCGCCCGGTACCGTTCCGGGTCACGCCGGATCGCGAGCATCGCCGGCCGTTGAATCCGCTGGTGCGCGACGAGTTGCTGCAGCTTGGACGCGAAGCGCTCAATAATGCCTTCCAGCACGCCCAGGCCCGGCACATCGACGTGCTGATCGCTTACGGTCGCAAGGAGCTGGAACTGCTGATCCGCGATGACGGCCGCGGCATCGATCGGGCTATTCTTGCGGCCGGTGGACGGCCGGGACACTGGGGGTTGTCGAACATGCGCGAACGGGCAGACAAGATCGGAGCGACGTTTGTGATCCGCAGCGAGTCGGGCGTCGGCACCGAAGTCACGGTCCGGGTGCCGGCCGCGGCCGCCTACTGCAACCGCTCGGCGCGGCGCTGGCTGCGCGAGCTGGCCGGGCGCGCGGTCGCCCACGACGTGCTGCCATGAACGGGCCGGCCCGGATCCGCGTGATGGTCGTCGACGACCATCCGCTGCTGCGCGAAGGCATCGCCGCGGTGCTGGCGCGGCAGACCGACATCGAGCTGGTCGCTGAAGCGGCCGATGGTCTCGAGGCGATCGAACAGTTCCGCCAGCATCGTCCGGACGTGACGCTGATGGACCTGCAGATGCCGCGCATGAACGGCATCGACGCGATCGCTGCGATCCGTCGCGACCATCCGGCGGCGCGCATGGTCGTGTTGACGACGTACAAAGGCGACGCGCAGGCACTACGCGCGATCAAGGCCGGCGCCACCGGTTATCTGCTGAAAAGCACGCTGCGCAAGGAGATGGTCGAAACGATTCGCAGCGTGCACGCCGGGCGCCGCCACGTGCCGGCCGAGATCGCCTGCGAGATCGCCGAGCACGTCGCCGACGACGCGCTGAGCCTGCGCGAGATCGACGTACTCGGCCGCGTCGCAGTCGGCAACACCAACCGCGAGGTCGCACGGCAGCTCGGCATTTCCGAGGAAACCGTCAAGGCGCATCTCAAGAACCTCTTCGCCAAGCTCAGCGCCAAGGACCGGACGCACGCGGTCATGCTCGCGCTCAAGCGGGGAATCCTGCAGATTTGAGCGACGCATAAAAAAGGGGCGGCGGTGCCTGCGCACCGCCGCCCCGTCACTTCAACCGCTTTCGCCTCAGGCGCGGCGCGCCCGGCCGATGAAGCGGCGCCGGCGCAGCGCCGCCGCGAGCATCAGCAGCACCAGCATTGCCGGTTCCATCGCACCGCCACCGTTGCCGCCGCTGGTCGTACCGCCAGTCGTGCTGCCGCCAGTCGTGCTGCCGCCCGTGGTGCTGCCGCCCGTGGTGCTACCGCCTGTGGTGCTACCGCCTGTGGTGTCGCCACCGGTACTGCCGCCGCTGGTGCTGTCGCCGAACGTATAGCGATAGACCCCACGACCGTAGACCGCCGCGTAGAGCCCGGTGTCGTCCGCCGGATCCACCTGCAGCCAGCTGATGACGGTGCTCGGCAGGCCGTCGCCCAGGACGGTCCAGCTGCTGCCGTTGGCGTCGGACGAGATGAAGGCACCGATATCGGTACCGACAATCACCTGGCCGTCGTGCAGCGCAATCGACTGGAACGGCACGTCCGGCAGATCGCCCGAAATATCGGTGAAGGTCTCGCCCGCGTCGGTGGACTTGTAGACATGGCCGCTGCCGATGTCCGTGTTGGTATCGAGGTACGAATCCGGCGTCACCCACTGGCGATTGGCGTAGCCGGCCAGCGCCACGTAGACCGTCTTCGGATCGTTGGGGTCGATGGCGATGCCGCTGATATAGCGGTTCGGCAGGCCGGTGCCGGTGGCGAAATGCCAGCCGTCGCTGGTGCCGGCCTGCGGTGCGGCGTCGCCGCCGACGTTGGTCGCGATGCCGCTCTTGAAGCCCTGGTCGGTGTGATTGAGGATGTCGCACACGCCGCAATAACCGACGTAGGCCGCATCGCCGTGCAGCGCGACGGTCGACATGGTGTTGGTCGCGCCGCTGTCCGCGGTACCGAGATCGAAGACCTGCGTCCAGCTGCCGCTCGGACCTTCGAGGCGCTCGACGATTTCCTGGCCGCCCGTCATCAGGTGGTTGGCGTTCAGCGGGTCCATGACGAATACGGTGTCGAACATCGCATTGGTCAGCGACGGCGCGATGCTGGTCCAGCTGGCACCGCCGTCCTGCGTGACGCGAATGTCGCCGTAGGTGTACTCGGTGTAGGCCGTCTGGCTGTTGTCCGGATCGACGGCGGCGTAGAAGCCGTCGCCACCGTACGTCATGTAGTACTTGCCGTCGGTGTCGATCTTGCCGGAACCATTGTCCTGCAGTCCCCACCAGACGACGCCGTCCTTGGCCGCAGCAATGCCGTATGGCAGCGTGGTGTTGAAGCCGTTGTTGGCGCCATCGCCCCAGTTGGCATTGCCGAAGTCCGAGCTCGAATCGACGTGCTGCGTGTAGGCGCCGCCGTCGTTGCCGATCACCACCGTCACGCCGCCACTACCGTCGTCATCCGGAATGAAGATGCCGGCGTGCTGGTCGGGATGCGCAGTGTTGTGCGGCAGCGGATCGTTGCTCAGCGGGCAGATCGGCAGGCCCAGCGTCAGCGCACCGCAGGTATCGCCGGCAAAGTAGTCGGCAATCACCTTGAAGTCGCTCGGGCCGGCCTGCAGCAGACCGTTGAGCGGCACATTGGTGAGTCGGTTCATCCACACTTCTTCGAGGCCGAACAACAGGCGCGTCGGCACACCGTTGAGCTGGCGCGTGGGATCGGGGTTGACCCACAGGTTGTAGTAAGCCTGCACGCCCGGCGCATAGCCGAGCGCGCTTTCGACGAGCAGTGCCGAGCCGGTACCCGGCGCGGTGATTTCGGTGGTGTCGGCCATCCGCGTCCAGGTCTTGCCGAAGTCCGGCGAGACGTAGATGCCGTTGAACAGCGACGAATTCAGCAGCGAGGTCAGACCGGTCGGATCGTACAGCGCTTCCGGCGCGTCGAGGATCGGATAGCCGCCGTTGAACAGCACCGCGTCCTCGACCATCGCGTAGACGTAGTTGTGGTTCTGATCGGCGCCGATCACCGGTCCCAGGGCGATGCGGCCGATGCGATTCTGCACGGCGAAGCCGGCGGGCGACAGCGTGTTGATCGTGTCGGTATCCCAGCGCGTGAAGCTGCCGTCGGCACCGGTATCCGAGTAATACAGGCCGTTGCCCGGCGCATGCGGCGTGCTCGCGGCGTCCGGGAAGGTGGCGCCGTTGCCGGCGCGATAGCCGACCGCGGCGAGCACCTGGCCGCCGGTTTCGTCGGTCGTACCGCCCGGCTCCTTGACGATGACGTCGGTGACGAAGTTGGCGAACTCGCACTCCGCGTCGTAACGGCCGTCGCAGTTTCCGCCGACCGGCAGGCTGATCAGCGTGTAGCTGCGACCGGCGTCGGTCGAGCGGTAAAGGCCCTTGCTGGTGCCCAGATAGACCTTGTTCGGATCGGAATGATCGACCGCGACCTTGAAGCCCATGATGCCGTCCGGCACCCCCGACGCCAGCGTCCAGGTCTTGCCCATGTCGTTCGACCAGAACGCACCGAGACCGACGAAGGTGCCGCCGCCCATGCTCGGCTCGCCGCCGAGGGCAATGACGGTGCCGCCGCCGGCCGAGCTCCAGGCGACCGCGCCGATGGTCTGCGATGGCAAGCTGTCGCCGATCGACTGCCAGGTCTGGCCCTTGTCCGGGCTCATCCAGACGCCGCCGTTACCGACGCTGGCGAACAGACGCTTGTTGACGGCATCGTAGTCGAAGCTGTCGATACGGCCGCTGACGTTGACCAGGCCTTCGCCGTTGACGGCCGGATAACGGCTGTCATTGGAGATCACCGGGCCGCTGCCGTAGGCCGACCACTGGCCGGCGGCACCGGTCACCGCATCCTGCTTGGAGACCAGTTCGCTCTTGCGCTGCACTGCCGCCAGCATCGCGCCGGGCTTGGGATCGTTGCCGAAGCGCGCCGAACGGTCGCGCTCCATGGCCATGCGCTCGTGCGGCGATTCGAAGGTGCGGCCGCGGACGCAGGCGGCGGATTCCATCTCGCCGTTGGCTTCGCGTACCCCACCTTCGCGACGGTAGCCGTCCGGGCACAGACCGGTGACGGCGAAGCGCGCCAGCTGATAGGCCTGCACCGGGTTGTGCACGCCGTGGCGCGGTGCCCACCATGCTGTTGCGGCGGCGATACCGCCGATGATAACGACGGCGGTGGCCGGCAACAGCCACCTGTTTTTCGTTTCAGCCATGAAAAATCCCCTGATCCCTGAAACTGTGTTGGAAAACGTATTGCGGCGATGCACGTCTAGAACGCCATCGTCAGGCCCAGCTCGACCGAGCGGGCCGGCAGACGGTAATGCGCGGTGACCCCTTCCGCCGGTTGCGTCTCCGGCGCTTCGGTGGTCGTCACCTCGCTGAATTCACTTTGCGACACCAGATCGCGGCGGTCGGACAGGTTGCGGCCGGTCAATGCCAGTGTCCACGCGCCGCGGCGATAGCCCAGGCGCGCATCGACGGTCTTGTAGGCGCCGGCCTTGCCGCTGTTGTCCTCGTCCAACTCGCGCGCACCGACGTAATTCATCATCACGTTGCCGAACAACCCGGTGGCGCCCTCGTACATCAGGCCGGCGGACGCCAGTTGATGCGGCGACATCGGCATCTGCTTGCCGGACAGATCGTCGCCGTCCGGCGACATGCCGCGGCGAATCTGCGCATCGTGATACGAATAGCTGCCGAGCACGCGCCAGCGCTCGGTCAAATGCCAGTCGATCTCGATTTCGGCACCACGCAAACGCGTCGCGCCGAGATTGAAGGCGCCGCCGGATTCAGCCACCAGCACATTGTCGAAGTCCATCCAGAACGCCGACGTCTCGATTCCGAGACGGCCGCCGGCGAGCTGCGAATGCAGGCCGAGCTCGTAGCTGTTCGCGGTCTCCGGGCTGAGAATCTCGGCTTCCGATTCCGGCGCGAACTCGAAGGCCGCCGGCTTGAAGCTGTTGCGGTAATCGGCGAAGGCGACGAGCTGATCACGGCCGTCGTGCCAGAAGCGCCAGCTGCTGCCGAGCGTACCGGTCAGCCGAAGATTGGTGTCGTGCACCTCTTCTTCGATCTCCCCGTCCGGCTTGTCGACGACGCCGTTGCCGTCGAGTTCTTCCTCGCGCTCGCCCTTGCGCGCCTCGTACGTCAGGTTGAGGCGCAGGCCGGTGAACAGCGACAGCTCGGGCGCGATCTGCCAGTCGGACTGCGCGTACAGGCCACCGAACGCTCGGCCATCATAGGCCTCGCCGCCCTTGGTCTTGTTGCCGCTCTTGAGCGAAGGACGGTCGCCGCCGTCGAGCGACACCGTGTACTCGTACAGATCATTCTTCTGTCCGGCGTAACCGAGCAGCGCGTCGGCGCCGTAGACGAGATGTGCCTTGCGACCCCAAGGCAAGCTGGTGTGGTGATCGAGATAGACATCGACTTCGCCACGCGTCTGTTCGTAGCCGTCGGCATTCGGTGCCGGGTTCTCCGGCGATTCGAGAAAGCCGCGGATGATGTGCGCGCCGCTCAGCGCCACCGACACCATGCTCTCGTGGCTGCGATCGCCTTCGCGGCGTGATCGTCCGAAATTGAACTGCGCCCGGGCCTCGTCATAGACCGCATCGGATGGATTGTGGTTGGCGTCGAGCGGCGTGGCGGTCGTGGGCTTGCCGTTTTCGAAGACCACCGGACTATCCGGCTTCTGGTGCACCAGCCCCAGGTCCACGTCCATCCACTTCGAACCCTGATCGGTGTCGCGGCTCGAACGATAGTTCGTATGCGCACGCAGATAGCCGGCATCGTCGTCGGCCAGATTGGTCTGCTCGACCGAGCCACTGATCGAGCGTCGCGTCGCCCCACGATTGCGCAAGGCGGTGGTGCCGCCGACCGAAAACGAACCGAGGTGCCCAGCCGGTCCGCCGCCGCTGATCCAGGCGCGCTGCGCCGACTCGCCGGCCGGATAATGAATGATGTGAATCACGCCAACGAACGAGGTCGCGCCGTACATGACCGGCGCGGCCCCGCGCATGATCTCGATGCGCTCGACGTTATTGAGATCGACCGTGGTCAGCGCCGGATTGAACGCCCCACCGGCCGGTACACCGTCGATCACCAACAGGAAGGCATCGACCTCCCGCAGTCCCCAGAGTGCGGGCACCGAACCGGCCGGACCACCGTCGCCGCCCGGCGAAACCTCGACGCCGGCAACGCCAGCGAGCGCTTCGCTGAGCGTCGTCGCCCCGCGCGCCCGCAGCGTATCGCCATCGACCACCGTCACCGACGCCGGCACGAAGCCGAGATCGTTCGAGACCCGGCTGGCCGTGACCACGTATTTACCCAGATCGGCGGGCTTCGACTCCGCCTCGGCCGCCAGCACTGCCCCAGGAAGCGCCGCAGACACCGCAAAACCGCCCGGCACGAGCCAGGCGCGCAAATTGATTGACACTGAAAGTTCCCCCGAACCCAGATGTCATGATAAATGACAAAATCCTGTCTGGATTGACGGGAAAACACCCAAGACCCTCAAAAAGAAAGATTCTTATTTGAGTTTGCGCAAAGGTATTACCGAGGGTCGCACGCTGCGAGTCGATCAGGAGGCGCGGCTCAACTGCCGTCGCGACCCGGCGCCGCCGCGACCTGATGCTCACGCGCCCATGCGAGCAGCTGGCGCAGGACCGGAATCAACGACCACGCCGCCTCGCTGAGCTGGTATTCGACGCGCAGGGGAATTTCCGCAAACGCGTTGCGCATGACCAAGCCATCGGCCGTCATCTCGCGTAGCTGGGCACTGAGCATGTGCTGGGTGATGCCGGGCAATGCGCGCCGCAATGCGCCGAAGCGCATTGCACCATCCATCAGGCAGGAGATGATCTCCATTTTCCACTTGCCGGTGATCGCCCGGGCAACGACGCGCAGGGCGCGCGTGTCAGCGCCGTTCGGTCCACAGTCGTCGCAGTTTCCGGCCGACGCCCGGATCAGGTCTGCCGTCGGCGTGCCCGCCGTCGCAATGGTCTGGTTTTCCATACCAGGTCTCTTTTTTCGTCCTACTTGAATGCCCTTCGGCTGAGCTCACACCCTACGCCCACCCGGCGCCTTGGCCAACAACGGCGGCGTCTTTGAATCATGGAGCAACGGATGAGTACGGTACTGGTCACCGGCGGCAGCGGGTTCGTGGGCGCATGGTCCATCGCGGCATTGCTGCAGAACGGTCATCAAGTGCGCACGACAGTGCGCGATCCGCGCCGCGTCGACGACGTGCACGCCATGCTCGAACGCGCCGGCGTCGCTGCCGAGGGGCGCCTGTCGTTCGTGATGGCCGATCTGACGCACGACAACGGCTGGCCGGAAGCCGTCCAGGGCTGCGACGCCGTCCTGCACGTGGCGTCGCCGTTTCCGGCCAGCGTGCCGCGCGACGAAAACGAGCTGATCGCACCTGCACGCGACGGCGCACTACGCGTACTGCGCGCATCGCGCGATGCCGGCGTGCGGCGCGTCGTCATGACTTCGTCGTTCGCCGCCGTCGGCTACGGCCACGCGCCACGCAGCACACCGTTCGACGAAAGCAATTGGACCGATCCCACACAAGCGGACGTCCAGCCCTACATCAAGTCGAAGACGCTGGCCGAGCGCGCGGCCTGGGACTTCATCGCCCGGGAAGGTGGCGCCTTGCAACTCGCCGTCGTCAATCCGGTCGGTATTTTCGGCCCGGTACTGAGCCGCGATCATGCCACGTCGATCGGGCTCGTCGAACAGTTGCTCGACGGCCGCATGCCGGCCGTGCCGAGGATCTATTTCGGCGTCGTCGACGTGCGCGACGTCGTCGATCTGCACCTGCGGGCGATGACCGATCCCGGCGCAGCCGGCGAACGCTTCATCGCCGTCGCCGGTCCGACGCTGTCAATGCACGACGTTGCGCGTCTGCTGCGCCGGCATTTCGGCGCGCGGGCGCGCCAGGTGCCGCGCTGGCAGATGCCGGACGGGCTCGTGCGTCTCGCCGCGCGACGGCAAGCCGCCTTGCGCGGCGTCCTGCCGCAACTCGGCATCCGCCGTGAATCGACGGCCGACAAGGCCCGGCAACGCCTCGGCTGGACACCGCGCAACAGCGAGGCCGCCTTGATCGCCACCGCCGAGAGCCTGCTCGCCGAACGCGTTTGATCGGGTTTGATCGCTCTTGAAATGGGCGGAATCGTGCCCACAACTCGGCGATGCGCCGAAATGCCCAGCTTGTTGCCGCCGCCCTGATCGCCCTGCTCCACCTCTATGTCGGCTGCCGGCTGCTGCCGGCGCTGGCGTGGCCCGGTTGGGCGACGACGGCCGGCGTGTTCTATCTCGTCCTGTCCGCCGCACTGATGCCGGCACCGCTGTTGGTTCGCCTCACACGTTTGTCCGAGCGCGGCGCCGATACCCTGGCGTGGATCGGCTATCTGTTCATGGGCGCGTTTTCGTCGCTGTTCGTGTTCACGCTCTTGCGCGACGTACTGATGGTCGGCTGGCTGACTGCGGAATGGTTGCGCCCCGGCACCTTCAATGTGCTGAGCCTGCGCCACGACAGTGCCGAAATCGTCGTCGCGCTGGCGGCGGCGGTCAGCCTCGTCGGCCTGTTCAATGCGCGGCGCACCGCGCGCGTGGTCGACGTTGAACTGCCCCTGGCCGGCCTGCCGGCGGCCTTGCACGGCTTCACCATCGTGCAGCTCAGCGACGTCCACGTCGGACCGACGATCAAGCGCGGCTACCTGGCCGCCATTGTCCGCCGCGTCAATGCGCTCGGTGCCGATCTGGTCGCGCTGACCGGCGACATCACCGACGCGCACGTCGACCGCATCCGCCGCCACGTTACACCGCTGGCCGAACTGCAGGCACGACACGGCGCGTACTACGTGACGGGCAACCATGAGTACTACCACGGCGACGTCGATCACTGGCTGGATGAAGCGCGACGCCTCGGCCTGCGTGTGTTGCTCAATGAAAACGTCGTCGTCGATCACGACGGCGCGCAACTGCTGGTTGGTGGCGTCACCGACTACAACGGCCATCACTTCGGCGAGTCGCATCGCAGCGACCCGGCCGCCGCCGTGCGCAGCGAATCGGCCGCCGCCGTCAAACTACTGCTCGCACACCAGCCCTTGTCGATGAAGGCTGCCGCCGAAGCCGGCTTCGACGTGCAACTGTCGGGCCACACGCACGGCGGCCAGATCTGGCCGTGGAACCTGTTCGTGCCGATGCAACAGCCCATCGTCGCCGGCCTGCACCGCGTCGGAAAACTGTGGGTCTACGTCAGTCGCGGCACCGGCTATTGGGGCCCGCCGCTACGCTTCGGCGCGCCATCGGAAATCACCCGGCTGAAGCTGGTGCCGGCGGCGGGCTGATGTCGCGCGTCAGGACTGTGGCGGGTGCTTGAGGCAGTACTGATAGCCGGCGACGGATGAGCGAGCCGTTCTGCCCGTCAGGATGTCCACAGCAGCAAAACTCGGCTAGCATCGCGGCCGCTATGTCCGACGACATCGTGCTCAAGACCATCGAGGGATGGCAGTGGTTCGCTTATGTGCCGCCCGAGGCCAGGCAGTGGCTCGCCGAGCGCGCGAGCGTGCGGGAGATCGCCAAGGGCAAGATGATCTTTTCACCGGGCGACGCCGTGGAAGCCGTGTTCGGCGTGATCAGCGGCTCGTTTCGCATCTACCTCATCAATCATCGCGGTGACGAAATCACCATGGAGGAGGTCGTCGCCGGCGGCTGGTTCAGCCACTACGCGCCGCAGCCGCAGCCCCGACACCTGTTGCATTGCGTTTGTCAGCACGCCGGTCGTGTCGTGGTCGCCCCGCACCTCGTCCTCGTCGAGTTCGCCGAGCGCTGGCCGCAGTACTACAAGGGTCTGTACGACGAATTCACGGCTCGCGCGATTGCGGTCTTCGCACGCTTGGAACTGTTGAGCTTGCACAACACGAATGTGCGTTTTGCCGTTTACCTGCTGCGCATGGCGCGGGTACGAGGCCGTGCCGAGGCCGACGGTAGCGTGCGTATCGACCATGACGAAAGCCAGTCGGAGATCGGCTCGCGCATCGGCGCCACCCGCCAGCGCGTCAACGGCGTGATCGCGAGCTGGACGCGTCGCGGCATCATCGAAGTGAGCAAGGACTGCATCTTGGTGCGCGATGTCGCCACGCTACGCAGCGAAGCCTGCAAGACCGGCTTCGATCTGGATGGCTATCTTTCGGCGTGGCACTACGGCTGGCAGGGCAACGCACTGCAGAACGTGTCGCGATAGTGACAGCGCATTGCGGGGCACAGCGCTTACCGTAGCGGTCGATACCTGCCGGGCCGCTTCATGACCATCGTTCATCTGTCCTGCGGCGACGTGCGCGGCACGCTCGAGGACCAGCAGCATGTGTTCCGCGGCATCCCGTACGCACAAGCACTCTCGGGGGCCGCGCGCTGGTTGCCCCCGCAACCGCGGGCGCGCTGGAGCGGCACTTTCGACGCCCGCCACTTCGGTCCGTGCGGCATGCAGTTCCGCAAGCCGATGCCGCCCTTCCTGTCACGCGTGCATCGTGAGTTCCTGAATGCGATCGGCGAGCGGCCGACCCAGACGGAAAGCGACGACAGCCTGCTGCTGAACATCTGGACGCCCAGCATCGACCGCAACGCACGCCTGCCGGTGATGGTCTATATCCACGGCGGCGGCTTTACGATCGGCAGCGCCAACGAGGTCTATACAGGCGAACGCTATGCTGCGAAGGGCATCGTGCTGGTGGCCATCCAGTATCGTCTGGGTCCGCCCGGCTTCCTGCACGGCAGCGGCCTGTTCGATGGCGATTTCTGTGCCGACAACCGTGCTTTCCTCGATCAGTTGCTGGCCCTGCAGTGGGTTCAGGAACATATCGAGCGCTTCGGCGGTGATCCAGGCTGCGTCACGGTCTTCGGCGAATCGGCCGGCGCCTTCAGCGTCTATCCTCTATCCGTGAGCCCGATGGCGAAGGGCCTGTTGCACCGTGCCATCGCCATGGGCGGCTCGATCACGACCTGCGCACCGGCACAGGACTATCACGCACTGACAAGGGAATTGCTGCCCAAGGTCGGGGTTGCCGTCGGCGACCGACAGGCATTGACGGCGCTCGAAAAACCGCAACTCATGCGCCTGCAGGACCTGATCACGCGTTCGATCTACTTCAACCGCGATCCGCAACGCTACGGCGCACTAGGCCGGACCCGGGTCGGGGCCATGGGCACTGCCGTCGGCACGCCCTTCCAGCCCCGGCCGCTGCTCGATACCTATCGCGACGGAACGCCCAACGACATCGATTTGATGATCGGCACCTGCGCTGACGACGGGCAGCTGTTCTCCATGATGCTGCCCCCGTTCCGAATGCTGTCGGCACGCGTATTCATGAGCGTCCTTTCCGGGCTGTTTCCGCAACACAAGACCGCCCCGGCACGCGCGTTCTACCGCCGACAGATGGTGGGTGCAGACCGACTGCGTCGCTACGATCAGATCAACAACGACGCGTTTTACCGAATGCCGACCATTCGCGCGGCGGAAGCGCATGCGATCGGCCATCCAGGCCGTACCTGGCTCTATGAAATCGGTCTGCAGTGCGCTATCCCCGGTTTGCGCGCCATTCATGGCATCGATGTCGCACTGCTGTTCGGACTCGACTCACCGGCACGTCGCGCGCTCTACGACGACGAGCAGACGCGCGCCGTATCCGAGCAGATGCTCGACGCCTGGACACGTTTCGCGCGCAGCGGCTCGCCGCAAAGTCCCGACCTGCCCTGGCCCGCGTACGATGAGGTAGACCGCGCGACGATGGTGTTCGATGCCACGACCCGCGTCGAGCGCGACTGGGCGGGTCAGTTCCGCCCGTTTTGGGCAACGGCCTGAACGGCTCGGCACACTCGGCGTTGTGCGTATGCCGCTATTTCCAGGGCGTCGGGCGTCAGGCCGGCATCAGCGAACGACTGCACGCCCGCGCCGCAACACCCCAGCTCCGTCTTGCCGCGAGCCTGCCGTTTCAGCCTGCGCTGCCTGCGCTTCCGCCGGCGCACCGAATGTGCCGATGATGAATCCACTCTGCCTGTCACAAGTGAGACAGCGCTAGCCATCGCGACGGCACAGACTCCGCCCCATATCGGGAGGAGACCCACATGCCAAAGAGCATACGAACGGCCGCTAGCGGCCTGATGTCGATTTTGATTTTGGCCGGCACGGCGCTCGATGCGCGGGACGTGCTGGCACAGCCGATGGACGCAGCGTCGGCCGAACCAGCACAAACTGCCGCGTCGACACCCGAGGAGAGCACGGCCCCCGGGGAATCCCCGGCTGAAACGAATGATCCAGCGGACGCGGCGTCGGCGACCTCCGAGTCGCTCGCAACGATTTCCGTGTCGGGCGCCGACACACCGCCGCCGGTGTCGATCGAGCGCGCGCCGCCGGCCAATGATCAGATCGCCGAGGTCGTGGTCACGGCGACCAAGCGCAAGAAGTCACTGCGCGACATTCCGGCGTCGATCACCGAGTTCGACGGCAGCACGCTCGAAGAACAGGGCAAGCAGAATCTGACCGACTATCTGCAACAGGCGCCGGGCGTGACGCTGACGTCGATCGCGCCGAGCTTCCCGCGCATTTCCATGCGTGGCATCAGCACCGATACCAGCGGCCTGTCGCCACTGCCCTCGCCGACCGGCATCTTTATCGGTGATGTCGCGTTCAGCGACCCTTACATTTCCAACGTGCAGCCCGATCTTGCCGCCTTCGATCTGGCGAGCGTCGATGTACTCAAAGGCCCACAAGGCACGCTGTTCGGCGGCGCTGCGCTCGCCGGCGCGATCCGCTACGTCCTCAACGATCCCGTTTACGGCGAGTGGCAAGGCCGGGCGTTCACGCAGTACGACCGACCAAAGGGCGGCAGCTCCGCGCTGAGTAGCGGTGTCATGGCCAATCTGCCCTTGTACCGAGACAGCCTCGCATTGCGGCTGGGCTATGTAAGGCGTCACTACCCCGGTGTGATCGACCTGACCGATCCGACGCCCGAGAAGAATGTCGATCACGGCAGCGGCAACCAGTACCGCGCCATCCTGGCCTGGCAACCCATCGACGCATTGGAATTCAAGCTGACGCACCTCAGCCAGACGTACGGTGCGCCGAACGCGTCGCCCATCACAGACAACCCCGATCGTCGCGAGAACAGCCATCAGGTGTTGCCGGCACCGATCCACAACAAGTTCCAGCTCGACAGCCTGCAGATCAACTGGGACATCATCGACAGCGTGCGCGCCGTCTCGCTCAGCTCGTATACGACCAAGAACGCATCGGTGATGGCCGACGCCACGTCTGCGCTCATTGGTCAACCGCCGCCGGGCTATCCCGCCGCGCTCGGGGCTTTTAGCACCTTTCACGACGACTCCAAGGCCTTCGCTCAGGAATTGCGTCTGCAGTCGAACGGCAGCGGCCCGCTTGACTGGTTGATCGGCGCCTATTTCTACGATTACTCGGTGCGCTTCGACATTCTGGCCGACACGATTTTGCACCAGACTCTGATCGGCCATGACAGCGTTCTCGACACGCTGCTGGCAGGCGGTAGCCTCGATCCCAATGAGCTCTACAACAAAAGCTCGCTGCTGTACGCATCGAGCAAGCCGAAGGCGCAGGAGCGCGCACTGTTCTTCGACATCAGCGACACATTCTGGGACACGCTGGAACTGGAGGCCGGTGCGCGCATCTACTCAACGCAGGTCAAAGGCGGGTTCTACGGCACCGGCTTGTTGGCGCTGGCCGAAAACCGCGGCCAGGATATCCACTACGAGAACAACGAAATCAAGGAAAACGGCATCAGCCCGAAATTCACGGCGACCTGGCACTTCACCCACGATATTTCCGTCTACACGCAGGCGGCACGTGGTTTTCGCTTCGGCGGTCTGCAGAGCGTCCCGTCAACCCCGACCAACCATGTGCCGCCGGTCTACAAATCGGATTCCTTGTGGAACTACGAGATCGGCTTGCGAACCGCTTGGCTGCGCAATCGCCTGCACGCCGACCTCACCGCATTCGACATCGAATACAAGAACCCGCAACTCGGCCAGACAACGACCGGCCTGCCATTCAATTACACCGACAATGTAGGCGGTGCACGCAGCAAGGGCCTTGAAGCAAGCGTGCTATGGCTGACACCGATCCCCGGACTGATGCTGTCGCTGGACGGCGCGCTGACCGACTCGCGAACCACCAAGCCGTTCACCGCGTCCAACGGCGACGAAGTGTCGCCAGGCACACAGATGCCCGGCGCGGCGAAGTCACAGTACTCGGCCGAGCTCAACTACTTCGTGCCCATCGGCAGCTTCGATCTCGGCGCCCGTCTCAATTACGTCTATATCGGCAAGGGGTACAGCGACATCGTGCACAGCGTCACCATCAATGATTATGGAACGCTCAACGCCGGCATTACCTTGGGCTCCAGTGCTTGGGCACTGCAGCCGATGCTGGCGTTCAATGTCTCGAACATCCTCGACAAAACCGCCGTGGTCGGCGGAGGTACGGACATATCCATCGTCCAGACCTCGGTCACCTCATACCAGCTCAACATGCCACGCGCGTACTCGGCACGTTTGAGCCTTTCGTTCTGAACTTGATGCCATACCGAGCGCACACGGCGGAGGACTGGCCACTTCGCTCGCCGCAACTGATGACCGGAGCCGATCATCGCTGCGCAGGATCAAGACTGTGCCGCCCTCGCAGTGCCCAGCTGCGAGGACGGCCCAGGCCGTTCCCCCTTGAAACACGGTTGGGTGCCGGATCGTGACGCTGATACGGCCAAATCAGACGGTCAGATGCGTGCGAATCAGCTCGTCGCTAAGATCGCCGATCGCGCCGGTGGCGACCATCCGACCTTTGTCGATGATGCGGAACTCGCTGCCGACGCGGCGCGCGAACGGCAGCTTCTGCTCGACCAGCAGCACCGTCAGGCCCTGTTCCTCGTTGAGGCGCAGCAGCAGATCGCCGATCTCGTGGACGATGTTGGGCTGAATGCCTTCGCAGGGTTCGTCGAGGATCAATAGCTGCGGGTCGAGGACCATGGCCCGGCCGATCGCCAGCTGCTGCTGCTGGCCGCCGGACAGATCGCCGCCGCGCCGCCGTGACATCTGCTTGAGCACCGGAAAGGTTGCGTAGATACGCTCGATGACGTCGGCGAACCTGGCTTTGTCGGCGCGTGCGTAGATGCCGATGCGCAGGTTTTCCTCGACCGACAGCTGCGAGAAGATCTCGCGGCCCTGCGGCACGAAGCCGATGCGCAGGCCGGCGCGGGTTTCGGCGGCGATGCCGCGCAGCTCGCGACCGTCGTAGACGATCTCGCCGCTGACCGCCGGCACCAGGCCCATGACGGTGCGTAGCAGCGTGGTCTTGCCCATGCCGTTGCGGCCCATCAGCACCGTGCGCGAGCCGCGCGGCACCAGCATGTCGACATCCCACAGTGTGTGGCTGCCGCCGTAGAACTGGTTAAGGCCGCGCACCGCGAGCAGCGCGTCGTTCGGGGTCGTTTCGCTCATCGGATCATTCACCGAGATACACCTCGACGACCTTCTGGTCGTTCTGCACCTGGTCGATCGAACCTTCGGCCAACACGCTGCCTTCATGCAGCACGGTGACCTTGCGCGCGATCGAGCGGACGAAATCCATGTCGTGTTCGACGACGACCACCGAGCGTTGCCCGGCCAGCGACACCAGCAGCTCGGCGGTGCGCTCGGTTTCCTGCGGCGTCATGCCGGCCACCGGCTCGTCGACCAACAGCAACTGCGGGTCTTGCATCAGCAGCATGCCGATCTCCAGCCATTGCTTCTGGCCGTGCGACAGACTGCCGGCATCGCGGTCGCGCTCGTGCGTCAGGCCAATGGTTTCCAGCACCTGCTCGATGCGGCCCAGTTGCTCACCGCTGAGCTTGGCGAACAGAATCTTCCACGGCGACTTGTCGCCGGCCATCGCCAGTTCGAGATTCTCGAACACCGTGTGGCTGCCAAACACGGTCGGCTTCTGGAATTTGCGGCCGATGCCGGCTTCGGCGATGGCCGGCTCGCGCATCGCCAACAGGTCGATGGTCTGGCCGAACCAGGCCGACCCGGCGTCTGGCCGCGTCTTGCCGGTGATGACGTCCATCATCGTCGTCTTGCCGGCACCATTGGGTCCGATGATGCAGCGCAGCTCGCCGGCTTCGATGTACAGGTTCAGCGCGTTGAGCGCGCGAAAGCCATCGAAGCTGACGGTGATGTCTTCGAGATACAAAATGATGTTGTGCGACACATCGGGCTTGAGCGGCTGCGAGCGGATGCCGCGGCCGAGCGCACGGTCGATAAGGCGGGCCGTCATGATGATTGCTTCCGAAGCTTGCGCAGCAGACCGACGATACCCTGCGGCAGCAGCAGCGTGACGAGCACGAACAGACCGCCGAGCGCGTACAGCCACACCTCCGGCAAGGCCGCGGTCAGATAGGTCTTGGCGTAATTGACCAGCACCGCGCCGAGCGCTGCGCCATACAGCGTGCCGCGCCCACCGACCGCGACCCAAACGACCACCTCGATCGAGTTCAGCGGCGCGAACTCGCCGGGATTGATGATGCCGATCTGTGGCACGTACAGCGCGCCGGCGATCCCGGCCAGCATCGCCGAGAACACCCACAGCCACAGCTTGTACGACTCGACCTTGTAGCCGATGAACCGCGCGCGGCTTTCGGCGTCGCGCACTGCTTCGATGACGCGGCCGAAGCGCGAGTTGACGATGTAGCGGCAGGCCAGGAAACCCAGCGCCAGCGCGATGACCGTCGCCAGGAACAGCGCGACATGCGTACTGCCCTTTTGCAGATCGAAGCCGAGCAGATCCTTGAAGTCGGTCAGGCCGTTGTTGCCGCCGAAGCCCATCTCGTTGCGGAAGAACGCCAGCATCAGCGCATAGGTCAGCGCCTGCGTGATGATCGACAGGTAGACGCCGGTGACACGCGAGCGGAACGCCAGCCAGCCGAATACGAAGGCCAATACACCCGGCGCCAGAACCACCATCAGCATCGCCAACGGAAAGTGGTTCATGCCGTGCCAGAACCACGGCAGTTCCTTCCAGTTCAGGAACACCATGAAGTCCGGCAGGATCGGATTACCGTAGACGCCGCGCGTGCCGATCTGGCGCATCAAATACATGCCCATGGCGTAGCCGCCGAGCGCGAAGAACGCGGTATGGCCGAGGCTCAGAATGCCGCAATAGCCCCAGACCAGATCGACGGCGATCGCGAGCAAGGCATAGCACAGGTATTTGCCGAGCAGCGTCACGGTGTAGGTCGGCACGTGCAGCGCCGAGCCTTCCGGCACCGCGAGATTGAGCAGCGGCACCAGGATTGCGGCGAGCAGCAGCACGCCAAGGAAAATGCCGCTGCCGCGGTCGCTTTGCAGGAGGCGATTGATGAATGAAGTCTTCATGGGCGCATCGACCTCGGCGCGGCGAGCGGGCGCCCACCTCCCCCAGCCCCTCCCCCCGTGTGCGGGCGGAGGGGAGTCGCCGTGCAGCGAAATCCGATCCGAGCCTGGCGACGAACGGGCGCCGCATCGCCAACGCCGCGCAGACACTTCGAATGCGCTATGAGAAAGATGTCGCGATCGCTTTGCCGCGGGTAGCCGGCGAATGATGGTTGCATGGTTGCTTTCACCTCAGTGCGGCGAGCGGGCGCCCACCTCCCCCAACCCCTTCCCCCGGCACGCGGGCGGAGGGGCGTCGCCGTGCAGCGAAATCCGATCCGCGCCTGGCGACGAAGGAAAGTCACATCGCCGGCGCCGCGCAGACACTTCGAATGCGCTATGAGAAAGATGTCGCGATCGCTTTGCCGCGGGCGGTCGGTGAATGATGGTTGCATGGTTGCTTTCACCTCGGTGCGGCGAGCGGGCGCCCACCTCCCCCAGCCCCTCCCCCCGTGTACGGGCGGCGGGGAGTCGCCGTGCAGCGAAATCCGATCCGTGCCTGGCGATGAAGGAAAGTCATATCGCCAACGTCGCGCAGGCGCGTCGATGATGTCGTCCGCGGCATGGAGCCCTCTCCGCCCTCGGGGGCGGAGAGGGTTGGGTGAGGTGGGAGCGATGCGCGCACCGCAAGGCTGAAAGTGGAGATTCATCCCTTCAGCCCTCCGCCGCCCGGCCCTTTTGCGGGAACAAACCGCGCGGCCGGCGCTGGATGAAGAGGATCAGGAAGACCAGGACGAAAATCTTCGCGAGCACGGCGCCGGCATACGGTTCGAGCAGCTTGTTGACCACACCCAGCGACATGCCGCTGATCAACGTGCCCCACAGATTGCCGACGCCGCCGAACACCACGACCATGAACGAATCAATGATGTAGGACTGGCCGAGATTGGGACCGACATTGGTCAGCTGCGACAGCGCCACGCCGGCGATGCCGGCGATACCGGAACCGAGGCCGAAGGTTGCCGCGTCGACCCACTGACTGCGTACGCCCATGGCGCGCGCCATCGCGCGGTTCTGCGAGACTGCGCGGACCTTGAGGCCCAGCGACGTGCGCTTCATCACCAGTTGCAGCGCGGCGAACACGATCAGCGCGAACAGCACGATGTAGAGCCGGTTCCAGGTCAGCGAAAACAGGTCGTTGAGCTGCCAGACGCCACTCATGAAGTCCGGCGTCGACACCGAACGGTTCAGCGGCGAGAAGATCGAGCGCACCAACTGCTGCAGCACCAGCGACAGGCCGAAGGTTGCCAGCAGCGTCTCCAGCGGCCGGCCATAAAGGAAGCGCACGATGCCGCGTTCGATCGCGACGCCGGCCAGGCCGGAGACGCAGAACGCCGCCGGTATCGCCAGCAATACGGCGGCGGTGATGTGATTCGGCATCAGCAGCTGCATGACGTAGGCGGTATAGGCACCGAGCATCATCAGCTCGCCGTGCGCCATGTTGATCACACCCATGACGCCGAAGGTGATGGCCAGGCCGATCGCCGACAGCACCAGCACCGAGCCCAGCGACAGGCCGAAGAACAGGGTCTGCGCGGCGTTGTAGATGTCACGCCAGAAGTCGACATGCTGAACCGCTTTGAGCGCCGCCGCGCGCACCCGAGGATCGGTGTCCTTGCCGGTCGACAGCGGCTTGAGCGCGTTGTAAACCTCGTCGTCGAGATCGCCGTACAACAGCGTGGCCGCGGCGAGCTGCTTGTCGGCATCGGCACCGCCAAGATCGCCGAGCGCCAGGCCGGCGTCGATGCGCTTGAGCACCCCCGGATCGGTTTCGTGCGCCTTGCGTTCGCGTAGCGCGGCGATCGTCGAGTCGTCGAGGTCGCGCATCATTTCCTTGACCGCCTGGCGACGTACGGTCGCGCTGGGGTCGTTGAGCTTGAGCTGCGCGATCAGCACCTTGAGTGTCTTGCGCAGCCCGTTGTTGGTGCCGATGCGGTCGATGTCGTCCGGCGACATCGGCTTGAGCGTCTCGCCCGTGATCGCATCGCTGACCGGCAGACTGGTCGCATCATCCGGCGCGTCGCCGACGATGTAGACCTTGCCGTCATCGGAATTCGAATACAGCTTGCCGTCGAGCAGGGCCTGCAGCACCGTCATCGCCCGCGGATTGCCGGACTGCACGATCTGTCCGGCCAGGTCTTCCTTCTCGCTGAATCCGGCGTCGGCCATGCTCTGCACGTCACCCGCAAAGTCGTGCGGAGCGGCGGGTGCAGCCTCGCCCCCGCCGTCCGCACCCGTTGCCGTACCGGCGTCCGCCTGCACGTCCTGTGCGAACGCGGGCGCCGCCACGACGAACGACGTAGCCAGCAGCAACGCGGACAGACCGCGCTGCAGGCGCTGCGCAAGAGAGACCCCGGGCTGAACGCCCGGGGTCAAGACTGCCACTTGGTCTGTCCGTGTCATCACAGGCTCAGTTCTTCTGACCGACGCACTGCTTGGTCTTGGTGTTGTAGTTGCCGCACTTGAGCGTGACCCAGTCGCTCTTCAGATCCTTGCTGCCCGGCAGGTAGTCCGACCATGCGTCGCCCGGCACTTCGGTCTTGGTCTTCCAGACCACGTCGAACTGGCCGTCGTCGTTGATCTCGCCGATGTACACCGGCTTGGTGATGTGGTGGTTCGGCAGCACCTTGGCAGTGCCGCCCGTCAGATTCGGCGTTTCCAGGCCCGGCAGCGTGTCGATGACCTTGGTGGTGTCGGTGGTACCGGCCTTCTCGACCGCCTTCACCCACAGGTTGAAGCCGATATAGGTCGCTTCCATCGGATCGTTGGTCACCGCCTTCGGATCCTTCTTGTAGGCGTGCCATTCCTTGATGAAGGCCTTGTTGGCCGGCGACTTCACGCTCTCGAAGTAGTTCCAGGCGGCGAGATGGCCGACCAGCGGCTTGGTGTCGAGACCGGACAGTTCCTGCTCGCCGACCGAGAACGCGACGACCGGGATGTCCTCGGCGGAAATCTTCTGGTTGCCGAGTTCCTTGTAGAACGGCACGTTGGCGTCGCCGTTGATCGTCGAGACCACCGCGGTCTTCTTGCCGGCCGAACCGAAGGCCTTGATCTTGGCCACTTCGCTCTGCCAGTCGGAGAAGCCGAACGGCGTGTAGTTGACCATGATGTCGTCGGACTTGACGCCCTTGGCCTTCAGATACGCTTCGAGAATCTTATTGGTCGTACGCGGATAGACGTAGTCCGTACCTTCGAGCACCCAGCGCTTCACGCCGACGTCGTTCATCAGATAGTCGACGGCCGGGATCGCCTGCTGATTCGGCGCGGCGCCGGTGTAGAAGACGTTCTTCGACGATTCTTCACCTTCATACTGCACCGGATAGAACAGCAGGCCGTTGTCCTTCTCGAACACCGGCAGCACGCTCTTGCGCGACACCGAGGTCCAGCAGCCGAACACGACGGAAACCTTGTCCTTCTCCAGCAGCTCCGCCGCCTTTTCGGCGAACAGCGGCCAGTTCGACGCCGGGTCGACGACCACCGGCACCAGCTTCTTGCCGAGCACGCCGCCCTTGGCGTTCTGCTCGTCGATCAGCATCAGGACCGTGTCCTTCAGCGTCGATTCCGAGATCGCCATCGTGCCCGACAGCGAGTGCAGGACACCGACCTTGATCTCGCCGTCGAAGGCGGAGGCCTGCAGGCTGGTCGCCATCAGCAGTGGCGCGGCAACGGCCGCGATCATCGTGCGTATCAAATTTCTGCGTTGCATGGTGTTATCACTCCGTATGGATTGAGGCGACGCGTCAGATCTGCAGCTGCATGCCGAGACCGACCTGCTTGCTGTCGCCGGCGGCGTGCTTGTAGTCGCTGTCGATGTAGAACAGGCTCAGGCGCGCGTTGAAGCTCTTGATGACGTAGTTGATGTTGAACTCCGTCGTATCGAGATCGACGTCCTGGCCCGGCACGTCGTAGGTGTTCGACGCGTACTTGCCGAGCAGCTGGAACTGGCCGATACCGACCTTCTGCGGGAACAGGTAGGCCGCCAGACCGAAGAAGCCGCTGCTCGACTTCTGGCCCGCGTAGCCGTAGCCACTGAACGGGTAGTCGTACTTGGCGTACTCGCCCTCCAGGCTGACCACGCCGCCGTTGCTGGGGATCTTCTTTTCCATCAGGCCGTCAACGGTCACGGCGGTATCGCCGTTGCCGTGCTGCGCGGCCACGCCCAGCGCCAGAATGTCCTTGTCGCCGTAGTAGGTGCTGTTGAGGTAATAGCCCGGCTCGGCATCCCAGAAGTCGTACTGGATGCGGCCGGCGGTCACGACATGCTTGCCGTCGCCGGACGACGCGTCGGTGGCCGGCACGTCGAACACACCGAACGACAACTTCAGTTTGTCGAAGTCGCCCCAGTAGGCGATGCCATCGTCGCGGCCGGCGGCGTAGAACGGATAGCCGTCCTCGATGCCGTCGACGGCGAAGCCCCAGTTGTTGGCGTAGTACGGACCGTGCAGGTTGGCGCGATCGCTCGGCGGCAGGAAGCGGCCGGCCCAGACGTTGAACTGCGGCGAGAACTCGAAGCGGCCGATCGCATCGATGACACGCACGCGATCATCGGCGCCGTCCGGATCGGTGTATTCGGTATCGAAGCTGAACTTGATGTTATCGGTGATGCCGCCGCTGATGTAGATACGCGCGCTATTCAGCGTGAAGTCGTTGGTCTTCTCCGCGGCGCCGTCGGCGTCGGTATGGACGAAGCTCGACCGGATGCCGGCACCGACCGATACCGGCGGAATCGTCACCTCGGCCGCAAAGGCCGACCCGGTCCCGATCGCCGCCAGCAGTGCCGGCGCGCAGATCATCATCCGTGACACGCGGCGCTGCCCTGGCGCCGTCGCTCCCATCTTCATAGTGAATCCCCTCGTTGCGTGAAGCCGCCCAAGTGATGCAGGTCGCGATCCCAAGTCGAACGACCGTGCCATTGCAGGCTATGGATCGCGGCAAGCTGCCGGTATGGGGCGTTTGACGTAGTGGCGGCGGGAGATGGTGGCGGCGCCCGGTGCGCGCGAAACCGCCATGGGGTATTTGACGTATACGTGCAGCTTGCCCTGTCGGGCCAAGATCGCGACGATGCGTCATGCCATGACGCCGGACCGATGACCGCCAGCCTCCCCAACCTGCATCTGCCGCGCGCGCCGGCGCTGCGCCGCCAGCGCGTCGACGGCGCCCTGCGCCTGTCGTATCGCGCCGACCGCGACGGCATCACACGACTGGCCGATCTGTATCAGCGCGCGCCGTGCCGCGTGCTGTTTCCCGACGTCGACGCCGGCGAGCCGCCGCAGGCGGTGCTGCTGACGACCAGTGGCGGCCTGACCGGCGGCGACCGCCTCGACATCGCCTTGCAGGTCGGCGCGCGAGCCCGCGCCACGTTCAGCACGCAGGCCGCCGAAAAGCTCTACCGCGCGCTCGATGACGAGGACGACACGCGCATTGACGTCACGCTCGACGTCGGCGCCGCCGCCTGGGCCGAATGGCTGGCGCAGGAGACCATCCTCTTCGACCGCGCGCGCCTGCGCCGCTCGGTGACGATGAACCTCGGCGGCGACGCCCACGTCCTGGCCCTGGAAAGCGTGGTGTTCGGGCGCCGCGCGATGAACGAGCGCTTCGACGCCGGACTCTTGCACGATGTCTGGCGCATTCGCCGCGACGGCCGTCTGATCTGGGCCGACGCCCAGCATCTGGCGGGCCATGTGCAGGACCGACTCGACGCGCGGCTCGGTTACCACGGCGCTGCCGCCGCCGCGACCCTGTTGCTGATCGGCCCCACGGCCGCGGCGCAGCTCGACGCGGTGCGCGACACCTTGAGCGCCCTGCCCGTCACCGGCGGCGCGACGACGCTGGACGGGCTGTTGATCGTGCGCCTGCTCGGCACCGATGCGATGGCGCTGCGCGATGCGGCGGTGACCGTCGCCGGCCTGTTGCGTGCCCGTGCCGGCGGCCTGCCGGCGCGCTTGCCGCAGGTCTGGTACTGCTGAATATCGAAGGACATGACATGAGGACGCTTACGTGAATCTCACGCCGCGGGAAAAAGACAAGCTGCTGGTCGCGATGGCGGCGATCGTCGCGCGGCGCCGCCTCGAACGCGGCGTCAAACTCAATCACCCGGAAGCGATTGCGCTGATCACCGACACCGTCGTCGAAGGCGCGCGCGACGGCCGCAGCGTCGCCGAGCTGATGCAGGCCGGCGCGCAGGTCGTCACGCGCGATCAGGTCATGGAAGGCGTCGCCGAGATGATTCACGAGATTCAGGTCGAAGCGACCTTCCCCGACGGCACCAAGCTCGTCACCGTCCACCAGCCGATCCGGTGAACCCATGATCCCAGGTGAAATCCTCCCCGCCGACGGCGACATCACGCTCAACGCCGACCGTCCGACGCGGACCATGAACGTGTCGAACACCGGCGACCGGCCGGTGCAGGTCGGCAGCCACTACCACTTCGCCGAAACCAATCCGGCGCTGGCCTTCGACCGCGACGCGGCGCGCGGCATGCGCCTCGACATCGCCGCCGGCACCGCGATGCGCTTCGAGCCGGGGCAAACGCGCGAGGTGCGGCTGGTCGCCTACACCGGCGCGCGCCGCATCTTCGGCTTTCGCGGCGAGATCATGGGCGCACTGGACGGGGGCAAGTAATGGCGACAACGATCAACCGCCGCGCCTATGCCGGCATGTATGGCCCGACCACGGGCGACCGCATCCGCCTCGCCGACACCGAGCTGTTCATTCGCGTCGACGAGGACCGCACGATCTACGGCGAGGAGGTCAAGTTCGGCGGCGGCAAGGTCATCCGCGACGGCATGGGCCAGTCGCAGGCCAGCCGCGGCGACGGCACCGTCGACACCGTCATCACCAACGCCGTGATCCTTGACCACTGGGGCGTCATCAAGGCCGACATCGGCATTCGTGACGGCCGCATCGTCAAGCTCGGCAAGGCCGGCAACCCCGACGTGCAGCCGGGTGTCGACATCGTCATCGGCCCCGGCACCGAAGTGATCGCCGGCGAAGGCAAGATCATCACCGCCGGCGGCATCGACGCGCACATTCACTTCATCTGCCCGCAGCAGATCGACGAGGCGCTGGCCGCCGGTATCACCACCATGCTCGGCGGCGGCACCGGCCCCGCGCACGGCACGCTGGCGACCACCTGCACCCCCGGCCCCTGGCACATGATGCGCATGCTGCAGGCCGCCGAGAGCTTCCCGATGAATCTCGGCTTCTTCGGCAAGGGCAATGCGAGCCGGCCGGCGGCGCTCGAGGAAATGGTGCTGGCCGGCGCCTGCGGCCTGAAGCTGCACGAGGACTGGGGCACGACGCCGGCGGCGATCGACTGCTGCATGACGGTCGCCGACGCGCTCGATGTGCAGGTCACGCTGCACACCGACACCCTCAACGAATCGGGTTTCGTCGAAAGCACCATCGCCGCGTTCAAGGGCCGCACCATCCACGCCTTCCACACCGAAGGCGCCGGCGGTGGCCATGCGCCGGACATCATCCGCGTCGCCGGCCTGCCGAACGTGCTGCCGTCGAGCACCAACCCGACACGACCGTATACCGTCAACACGCTCGACGAACATCTCGACATGCTGATGGTCTGCCACCACCTCGACCCGAAGATCGCCGAGGATGTCGCGTTCGCCGAAAGCCGCATCCGCAAGGAGACCATCGCCGCCGAGGACATCCTCCACGATCTCGGCGCGTTCTCGATGATGAGCTCGGACTCGCAGGCCATGGGCCGCGTCGGTGAAACGGTGATCCGCTGCTGGCAGACCGCGCACAAGATGAAGGTGCAGCGCGGCAGCCTCGGTCCCGACGGCAACGGTGCCGACAACTTCCGCGCGCGGCGCTACATCGCCAAGTACACGATCAACCCGGCGATCGCGCACGGCATCAGCGAGCACGTCGGCTCGGTCGAACCGGGCAAACTCGCCGATCTCGTGGTCTGGTCACCCGCCTTCTTCGGCGTCAAGCCGGACATGGTGCTGAAGTCCGGCAGCATCGTGCTGGCGCCCATGGGCGATCCGAACGCCAGCATCCCGACGCCGCAGCCGATTCACTACCGGCCGATGTTCGGCGCCTTCGGCCGCGCCGGCCTCGAATCGTCGTTGCTGTTCGTCAGCCAGGCCTTCATCGACGTCGGCGGCGCCAGCCGCATCGGCCTCTCAAGGCCAATGGCCGCGGTCAAGAACACCCGCGGCGGCATCGGCAAGCGTTCGATGGTGCTCAACGACGCGATGCCGAACATCGAGGTCAACCCGGAAACGTATGAGGTGCGCGCGGATGGCGAGCTTTTGACTTGCGAGCCGGCGAAGGTGCTGCCGATGGCACAGCGGTATTTTCTGTTTTGACGTGATGGCGTACATGCACGTCATCGACATCTCTCGGTTGGGCTTTTTGTTTCGCCCTGTCGGGCGACCTGTGAAAGCTCCCCAGCAGGTCGCCTCACAAGGCGAAAGGCAAGGCTCAATCGAACTCCAGACGCAGCAGTGCGCGCAGCACTCCCCCATCGAGGCGTCCTGATCGCCACCATCGATCCCATTGCCTCATGAACCACGCTCACCAAATCCTCCCCGCCGGCACCTGGCCCGCCGCCACCGCCTGCGATCACATCGCCCTCGATTACGACGCGCGCCATCGCCGCCGCTTCCGCTACACCGCCGACGCCGGCACCGAATTCCTGCTCGACCTGCCGCGTGCCGCGGTCATCCACGATGGCGACGGTTTGCTGCTCGACGACGGCCGCGTGGTGCGTGTCGATGCGGCGCCCGAAGCACTGATCGAAGTCACGGCGGCGAACCCGCATGAGCTGCTGCGGCTGGCCTGGCACATCGGCAACCGCCATCTGCCGGCGCAGTTGTCGGCCGAGCGCATCCTGATTCGCGACGATCACGTCATCGTCGCGATGCTGCACGGCCTCGGCGCGACCACGCGCGCGGTGTCGGCGCCGTTCACGCCGGAGTCCGGCGCCTATGCCGGCGGTCACTCGCACGGCGATACGGCGTCGTTCGTGTTCGTCGGCGATCACGGCCATGGTCAGGGGCATTGAGCGCATGAGCGCCGACTTCGACCCCGGCAGCGACACGCTCTATCGCCTGTTGGCCTGGACGTCGCCGAGCTACCCGGTCGGTGCGTTCAGCTACAGCCACGGCCTGGAATGGGCGATCGAGTGCGGTGACGTGCGCGACGTCGCGACCCTGGTCGCCTACATCGAAACGGTGTTGCGACACGGCGGCGCCTGGATGGACGCGGTGTTGTTTTCGCACGCCTGGCAGGCGGCCGACGACGACGCGGCGTTCGACGAGATCTCCGAACTGGCCGCGGCGCTGCGCGGCACCGCCGAGACCGCGCTCGAAAGCCGCCAGCAGGCGCAGGCTTTTTTGCAGGTCACGCGTCGCGCCTGGCCGCATCCCTGGCTCGATGCGTTCGCCGAACGTCAGCGCGGTCGGCACTTGTCGCACGCCGTCGTGATGGCGCTGGCCTGCGCCGCGCACGGCATCGCGCTAACGGCCGCCCTGCATGCCTATCTGCACGGCTTCGCCGCCAACCTGGTCTCGGCCGGCGTCCGTCTGGTGCCGCTCGGTCAGACCGACGGCCAGATCGCGACCGCACGGCTGGCACCGATCGTCGCCGACGTCGCGCGCCGGGCACCGGCCTGCGAACTCGACGATCTCGGCAGCGCGGCGCCGATGCTCGACCTTTTCTCCATGCATCACGAAACCCAGTACACGAGGTTGTTCCGCTCATGAACCTTCCCGTCAATCCTCAAGCTCCCCGCGGCCACGGCCCGCTGCGCGTCGGCATCGGCGGCCCGGTCGGCTCCGGCAAGACCTCGCTGACCGAGCGCCTCTGCAAGCTGCTGCGCGAGCACTACGACATCGCCGCCATCACCAACGACATCTACACCAAGGAAGATGCCGAGATCCTGACGCGCTCCGGCGCGCTGGTGCCCGAGCGCATCATGGGCGTCGAAACCGGCGGCTGCCCGCATACGGCGATCCGCGAGGACGCCAGCATCAACCTCGCGGCGATCGACGACATGGTCGAGCGCTTCCCGACGCTCGAAGTGATCTTCATCGAAAGCGGCGGCGACAACCTCGCCGCAACGTTCTCGCCGGAGCTGGCCGACATCACGATCTACGTCATCGATGTGTCCGCCGGCGACAAGATTCCGCGCAAGGGCGGCCCCGGCATCACGCGCTCGGATCTGCTGGTCATCAACAAAATCGACCTGGCTCCGATCGTCGGCGCGTCGTTGGAGATCATGGACCGCGACGCATCGAGGATGCGCGGTGCGCGACCGTTTTTGTTCAGCAACCTCAAGGAGAACCGCGGTCTGCACGAGATCGCGGGCTTCATCATCGAAACCGGCGGGCTCGAAGCCCGTCCGCTGCCGGAGACCATCTGATGCGCCTCGCCCGTCCTGCCCTCGCCGTCGCCCTGCTCGCCTTCGCCGCACCGGCGCTCGCCCACCCCGGTCATGACCCGGCCAGCGCCGGTTTCGTTGCCGGCCTGCTGCATCCGCTGCTCGGCATCGACCATCTGCTGGCGATGACCATCGTCGGCGTCTGGGCCGCGCAGCTCGGCGGCCGCGCGCTGTGGCTGTTGCCGACCAGCTTCGTGACACTGATGGCGGTCGGCGGCATCGCCGCGATGAACGGCTTCGTGCCGCCGCACATCGAAGCCGGCATCGCCGCGTCGCTGCTGGTGCTCGGCGTCCTCGTCGCGATGCGCGGCCAGATGCCGACCCCGGCGGCGATGTCGCTGACCGCGGCGTTCGCGCTGTTCCACGGCGCCGCGCATGGCCAGGAACTGCCGTCGCTGGCCAGCCCGGCGGCGTATGCGATCGGCTTCGTGCTCGCCACCGCGGCGCTGCACGGCGCCGGCCTCGGCATCGGCCTGGCGTCGCGCCGCCATCACGGCCATGTCGCGCGTCTCGCCGGTGCGCTGACGGCCGCCGCCGGCGTCGCGTTCGCGTTCGCCTGACGCCGCGCGCTCGACGATGACGGCCGACGCGCCGCTGCGCCTCGATGCCTTGCCGGCCGCCGGTTCGCGGTCGCCGGCGGCGCGCGGCCGTCATCAACGCATCGTTCGCGAACGACGCCAATACAACAAGTGGGCGGCCGAGCAGACGCTGGAGGACTATGCGCTGCGCTATACCGCCGACAAGGCGCGGCGCTGGTCGAGCTTTCGCATCGCCAACACCGCGATCGGTGCGATCTCGTTCCTGGCCTGCGAGGCGATCGGTGGCGGCCTGACGCTGCAGCTCGGCTTCGCCAACGTGGTGCCGGCGATCATCGCGGTCTGCGTGCTGATGTTCCTGATCGGCCTGCCGATCACCCGCTATGCGGCGAAGTACGGGCTCGACATCGACCTGCTGACGCGCGGTGCCGGCTTCGGCTACATGGGCTCGACGATCACCTCGCTGATCTACGCCTCATTCACCTTCCTGCTGTTCTCGATCGAGGCCAGCATCATGTCGGCGGCGCTGCAAATGGCGCTGCACATCCCACTATGGATCGCGCACCTGATCAGCGCCCTGGTCGTGATTCCGATCGCCATCTACGGCATCACGCTGATCAACCGCATGCAGATCGCGACGCAGCCGATCTGGTTGCTGCTGCAGCTGGCGCCGATCGTCTACATCGTCTGGCAGACCGTGTTCGCCGGCCGCACCGAGCTGCATGACTGGACACAATTCGGCGGCGTGCGCGGCCGCGCCGACGGTCATCCCGATCTGCTGCTGTTCGCACTTGCCGCGTCGACACTGCTGTCGCTGCTGCCGCAGATCGGCGAGCAGGCGGACTATCTGCGCTTTCTGCCCGACCGACGCCGCGTCAGCGGCTGGTCGTGGTGGAGCGCGCTGCTCAGCAGCGGCCCCGGCTGGGTGTTCATGGGCGGACTCAAGCTCATCGCCGGCTCCTTCCTCGCGTACTTCGCGCTGCGCCACGGCGTGCCGGCCGCCGACGCCACGCAGCCGATGCAGATGTTCTACGTGGCGTTCAACGAAATGCTCGGTTCACCCGGCATCGCGCTGGCGATCACCGCGCTGTTCATCGTCACCTGCCAGCTCAAGATCAACGTCACCAATGCCTACGCCGGTTCGATCGCCTGGTCGAATTTCTTCTCGCGCCTGACGCACGCGCATCCGGGCCGCGTGGTCTGGCTGGTGTTCAACGTGCTGCTGGCGCTGCTGCTGATGGAACTGGGCATCTTCAGCGTCATCGAAGCGGTGCTGGTGCTGTACGCCAACTTCGCGGTGAGCTGGATCGGCGCACTGACCGCCGACCTCGTCATCAACAAACCGCTGGGCCTGTCGCCGTCATACATCGAGTTCAAGCGCGCGCATCTCTACGACATCAATCCGGTCGGCGTCGGCGCGATGGCGCTGTCGATCATGGCCTCGTCGGCGGCCTTCGTCGGCCTGCTCGGCGATCTGTCGCAGGCGCTGTCGCCGTTCATCGGCCTGGTCACGGCCTTCGTGGCGGCACCGCTGATCGCGATCGCCACGCGCGGCCGCTGGTATCTGGCACGCGAAGCCGATCCGCTGCCGTCCGAGACCTCGGAAATCCGCTGCGTGATCTGCGAGAACCATTTCGAGCGCAGCGACATGGCGATGTGTCCGGCCTACGACGGGCCGATCTGCTCGCTGTGCTGCACGCTCGAAGCGCGCTGCCACGACATCTGCAAGGACAACAGCCGCTTCGGCCAGCAGATCTCCGCGCTGCTGGCGCGACTCATGCCGCAGCGCCTGTCGCGCTCGATCAACACCACGCTCGGCCACTTCATCGGCATCCAACTGCTGATCACCATCGTCATCGGCGCGCTGCTGTCGCTGATCTATCTGCAGTTCGGCACGACCATGCCGGCGACGTCGCAGGCGGCGATCGGCACGACGCTGTGGATCGTCTTCGTCAGCCTGTTCATGTTGTCCGGCGTCGCCTCGTGGCTGATCGCGCTCGCCCACCAGAGCCGCAATGCCGCGCAGCAGGAGACGATGCGCCAGACGGCGATGCTGATGGACGAGATCGAGGCGCACGAGCGCACCGACGCGGCCTTGCAGAAGGCCAAGGAAGTGGCGGAGTCGGCCAACGAAGCCAAGAGCCGCTACGTGGTCGGCATCAGTCACGAAATCCGCTCGCCGCTCAACGCCATCTTCGGCTATGCGCAGCTGCTGGAACGCGAGCCGTCGGCGCCGCCGCAGAACGCCGTACGCATCATCCGCCGCAGCGCCGAGCATCTGTCTAACCTGGTCGACGGCCTGCTCGACATTTCCAAGATCGAAAGCGGCCTGCTGCGCCTGTCACGCGACCGCGTGCGCCTGCCGGACTTCCTCGAACAGATCGCCGACATGTTCCGTCCGCAGGCAGCGGCCAAGGGCATCGACTTCGAGTGGCAGCGCCCGGCGCGCCTGCCACTCTACGTACACACCGATCAAAAGCGCCTGCGCCAGTTGCTGATCAACCTGCTGTCGAATGCCATCAAGTTCACCGACCACGGCAAGGTCAGCTTCACGCTGCGCTACCGCAGCCAGGTCGCCGAGTTCGAAATCAGCGACACCGGCATCGGCATTCGCCACGAAGACCTCGATGCGATCTTCAAGCCCTTCGAGCGCGGCGGCATGCCGGCGGCGCGTGCCGCGCCCGGCGCCGGCCTGGGCCTGGCGATCACCAAGGTGCTGGTGCAGATCATGGGCGGCGAGATCATCGTGCACAGCGAGCCGGGCAAAGGCAGCACCTTCATCGTGCGTCTGCTGCTGTCGGAGGCGCAGGGCGGCAGCGAAGAGCCGGCTGAGCGGCGCCGTGTGGTCGGCTATGGCGGCCGCCGCCGCCGCGTGTTGATCGTCGACGACGATCCCACTCACCTGGATCTGCTGCTGCAGCCACTGCGGCGGCTCGGCTTCGAGATGCAGGCCGCGCGCGACGGCGAAAGCGCGCTGGAACTGGCGGCGCGCTTCAAGCCGGATCTGGTGACACTGGACATCGCCCTGCCCGGCATCGACGGCTGGGAAGTCGCGCGCCGGCTGCGTACCGACGGCGCGACCGCGCGCATCATGATGGTCTCGGCCAACGCCCACGACTATCAGGCCGGCGGCGACGGCGACGCCCCGCACGACGCCTTCCTGATGAAGCCCTGGGATTTCGACTTCCTGCTGGAGCGCGTCGGCGAGCTGCTGCGTCTCGACTGGCTGCACGCCGATCAGGCCGGCGGCGGCGAAACCCCGCAGCCGCAGGCCGGCATGCCGTCCGGATTCGTCCGACACCTCGACGAGCTGCGTCAGCTCGGCCGCATCGGCCACGTGCGCGCCATCGAAACCAGGCTGCGCGAGATCGCGCAAAGCGAACCCATGCACGCCGGCTTCGTCTCGCGCCTGCAGCGCATGGTCGCCAATTTCGATCTGAAGGGATACATGACGCTGCTCGACGAGCCGCCGGCGGAGACTCCGACGTGAATGACGCCACCCGCCGCCGCGATACCGTGCTGGTCGTCGACGACACGCCGGACAGCCTGAGCTTTCTGACCGACACGCTCGACGGTGCCGGCGTCACGGTACTGGTCGCCATCGACGGCGAAAGCGCGCTGGCGCTGGTCGACGAAATCACGCCGGATCTGATTCTGATGGACGCCTTGATGCCCGGCATCGACGGCTTCGAGACCTGCCGCCGACTCAAGCACGACAAGATGCTGACGCACGTGCCGGTGATCTTCATGACCGGCCTGTCGGAAACCGAGCACGTGCTGCGCGGACTCGAGGCCGGCGGTGTCGACTACGTGACCAAGCCCATCGTCGTCGAGGAATTACTGGCGCGCATCCGCGTGCATCTGGCCAATGCGCGCACCGCGCAGGCTTCGCGCGTCGCCCTCGACGCCACCGGCCGCTTTCTGCTGTCGACCGACCGCAACGGCCGCCTGCGCTGGAGTACGCCGCGCGCCGAGCAACTGTTGCGCACTGCCTTCGCCGCCGGCGACGGGGCGCCGTTGCGCCTGCCGGAAGCCCTCGAAGCACAGCTGGCACGTCTCGGCAGCGACGGCGGCACCGCGACGGTCGACAACGGCCCGCGACGGCTGGAGTTCGCATTCGTCAGCGCCACCGGCGCCGACGAGTTCCTGTTCCGTCTGACCGAAACCAGCAGCGACAGCGAAGACGCGTTGCGCCAGCAGGCCGAACTGTTGCAGCAACATCTGATGCTGACCGCCCGCGAGGCCGAAGTCCTGTTGTGGGTCAGCCGCGGCAAATCGAACCGCGACATGAGCGAGATTCTCGGCATCAGCCACCGCACCGTGAACAAGCATCTCGAACAGGTCTTCGAAAAACTCGGCGTCGAAAACCGCGCCGCCGCCGCCGCCAAGGCGGTACGGGCGCTGAGCGGTTGAATTGCGATCCGCGGCGTGCACGCGCGCCAGCGACGATGTCACCGCCTTGCATTTCCAAACGCGCTCCCTGTTGCCCGGCTTGAAATTGTAAAATGACGATTATAATATTATAAACATCATGGAAACGATCGCGAATCGACCCATGCCCGTTCGTTCATCGAGGAGTGATCCCATGCAAGTCAAAGACGCTGTCGTGCTCGTCACCGGCGCCAATCGCGGTATCGGCGCAGCGCTGGTTCAAGCCTTTCAGGTCGCCGGCGCGGCCAAGATCTACGCCGCCGCTCGTTCCGTCGACAGCATCAAGACTGATGGCGTGGTGCCGCTGCAGCTCGACGTCACCCAGCCCGCCGACATTCTCGCCGCGGCAGCGGCCTGCGGCGACGTCACGATCGTCGTCAACAACGCTGGCATCATGCTGTCTGGCTCCACCCTCGCCGACGATGTCGAGCAGACCTTCCTGTCGCAGGTCGAGGTCAATGTGCTCGGGCCGCTACGCATGACGCGTGCGTTCGCGCCGATTTTGAAGCGCAATGGCGGCGGCGCTGTGGTCAATGTGCACTCCGTGCTCAGCTGGCTGACGATCTCTGGCAGCGCCGCCTACAGCGCCAGCAAGGCCGCGGTGTGGGCCTTCACCAACGGCATTCGCAGCGAACTGGCATCGCAGAACACGCAAGTACTCGGCCTGCACATGGGCTTTGTCGATACCGACATGACCGCCGGCATCGACGTACCCAAGGTCTCGCCGGCGGACGTCGCCACGCAAGTGGTCGAGAGCCTCGAAGACGGCGACCTGGAGGTTCTGGCCGACGGTACGACACGCACGGTCAAGGTCAGCCTGGGGTCCGCACGGGCGGCCTATCTGTATCCACCGGATCAGGGCTGAGCGACACGCACTCAGGTCGCGGCGCTGACCGCGACCTGAATCGTCGTCGTCGGCGCACTACGCCGCCGCGCGCGGCGCCTGACGGACCGCCTGAATCTCGCCGAGCAGATACTCGGCATCCTTGCCGACGTCGGCGAAGCGGCCCGAGCCCCAGGTGTTCTGCCACGACAGGCCGAGGAAGTACGCTCCCGACACCGGCGATACGCCGCGGCGATGCACCGGATGGCCGCGACCGTCGAACAGCGGCAGGTCGATCCAGCGGTAGTCCGGCGTGAAGCCGATCGCCCAGACGATGCCGGTAATACCGGCGTCGCGAAAATCCAGGGCCTCGCGCTCGGCCGGGGGCGCCCACGGCGGCGTGTACGGCGGCTCCATCGGCGCGTCGATGGCCTGCGCGGCGATGTGCTGATCGACCAGCTGACGGATGTTGTTGTACGAGCGGTCCGCCTCGTCGAGATTGCGCGTCAGGTCCGGCGCGAACCGCAATGTCGTGCCGTCGATGTCGCGAAACGCGCCGTACAGATCCATACCTTCCAGCGCACGGCGACGCAGGTCGATCTCGCGCCCGCCGTCGCGGCCGGTCAGGTAGTGATTGGTCTTCTCGCGCACCGTCGCCTTCTGCGGGTGCGACTCGTACGCAATGTCGTAGTAGCCGGACTCGGTCAGCCAGTCGGTGACCTCGCGGCCGCGATAGACACGCGGCGATCGCGGCGCGCGGCCGACGCACAGATGCACCTTGCGTCCGGCCAGATGCAGATCCTCGGCGATCTGGCAGCCGGACTGGCCGCTGCCGACCACCAAGGTCGCGCCATCCGGTAGCTGCTGCGGATTGCGGTAGTTCGATGAGTGCAGTTGTGCGATATCGCTCGGCAGGCGCTCGGCGGCGCGCGGAATGACCGGCTGCGAATAAACACCGTTGGCAATGACCACCTGGTCGGCGCTGTAGTCGCCCTCGCTGGTGCGCAGCGTGAACCCGCCTTCGGCGCGGCGCGCGACGTGCGTGACCTCGACGCCCTGGTGCAGCGGCGGGTCGAAGCTGGCGATATAGGCGTCAAGGTATTCGACGATCTGATCCTTGAGCATGAAGCCGTGCGGGTCGTCGCCGGCATAGGCAAAGCCCGGCAGCCGGCACTGCCAGTTGGGCGTGACCAGGCAGAACGAGTCCCAGCGCGCGTGCCGCCACTCGTGGCAGGCCTCGCGTTTCTCGAACACGACGTGGTCGATGCCGGCCTGCTTCAGATGCCAGCTCATCGACAGGCCGGCCTGACCGCCGCCGATGACGGCGACGCTGACGTGAACCGCGGGACGCGGTGATGCGTGACTCATGACGATCCTCATTCTTCGAAGGCCTCGACGGTGACCTGGGCATCTTGCTGCCCGGCGAAACGCGCGGCGGTTTGTTCGATCTGTGCCAGTTGCTCGGCGGCACTGCTACAGGCATAGCCGTAGCGCTGACGCACGCGCTCGCTGGCCAGCGTCAATGCGTTGCGGCTGCGGGTGACGAATTCGGCGAGCGGATAGGCGATGCCGGGCGTGAAGAAATCACGCACGGTCGACGACGGCGAGTAGCAACGCTCGCGCTGCGCGTCCGGCCAGCGGACCACGAAACGGACTTCAGGCATGGAGACTCCGATAGGGCGTGGCGGCGGAAGGTCCACAGCCGAGTAGCGTTTGTGCGGAAAAATCCCAGGCAGTGCGCTCCTCTGAGGCATCGCGCAACGTCAGTCGCGGCGAGGCGTCGACGCGGCCGATGGCGGCACAGGCAATCCCGCGCGCGGCGAAGCGCGCCTGGACGGCGGCCACGTCGGCCGCGCGTACCGACAGCAGAAAGCCGTAGCTCGGGAACGTCTGCAACAGCCAGCGCGCACGTTCGACACCGTCTGGCATGGGCACCGCACCGACGTCGACGACGGCGCCCACGCCCGAACATTCGAGCAGCATCAACAGCGTGCCGAGCACACCGGCCTGCGAGATGTCCTTGGCCGCGCGGCACAACCCCGCTTCGGCCAGCTGCGGCAACAGCTCGAGATCGCCGCGCAGGCGTGGGGCCGGCGCGGCGGAGCTGGCGTCCCAGTTCGAAAAATGCGCGCGGTAGCCGCCGCGCAGGTCGACCGCCGCCAACAGCACGTCGCCAGGTTGCGCGTCGAAGCTGGTCAACAAGGCGCGGGCACGACCGAGCACCGCCACCGACAGCTGCTCGCGGTCGCAATGCGCGTTGCTGTGGCCACCGACCACCGGCACGCCATAGATACGTCCCGCGTCGGCCAGTCCTTCAAGCACCGTGCGGCCGCGCGCCGCGCCGGCACTCCACAGCGCATCGACGACCGCGATCGGCCGGCCACCCATGGCGTAGATGTCGCTGAGATTGACCATCACGCCGCACCAGCCGGCGAAGTACGGCTCGGCAGCGACGAACTCGTTGAGAAAACCTTCGATCGCCAGCAACAGCCAGCCGTCGCCATCGCGGATCGCCGCGCAGTCGTCGCCGACCGCGATCGCTGCCTGCGGATCGGCGATGCCGAGGGTCGCGACCACATCGGCGATATCCTGCTTGTGCGCGACGCCACGAGACGCGTGCAGGCCTTCGATCAGTGATGCCAGCGTGCTCATGCATCCCCCCTCGCACTGACTTCAGGCGCAGCCGTTCGCATGAGAGAGCCTGCTCCCGCACCCATTTGCGCTGCGCGCAAAGCACCGTGTCGCATGCTCATGCCGCCAACCTCGCGCCGGCGACGAAGCCCCAATCGCCGGCGGCGAACGGTGGGTAGTGCGCCAGGTCCGCCTGCATGCGGTGATGCGGCCGACCGAACAGCGTGATCGTCTCCAGCGTGTGCCAGTGCAGGCGCTCGAACAGCGGCACATTCGCCGCCTGCACGTGCGCGGTGAAGCAGCGCGCGCCACGTGCATGGGCGGTGCAGACCGCGAGACGGATCAGCGCACTGCCGAGCCAGGCGACGCGGCGATATTCAGGACGCACGGCCAGGCGCGAGCCCTGCCAGTGCGTCGCGTCGTCGCGTCGCTGATGAATGCGCACGGTGCCGACCACTTGTTCGGGCATGCCGTGCAGGCAGGACACCGCGACCAGCGTCGTCGCGCTGCGGTCGAGCGCATCGCGATCGTCGTGTTCGAAGATTCCTTGTTCGTCGCAGAACACGGCAACGCGTAAAGCCGCTGCCTCGCGCTGCTCCCACGCTTCGGTGATCAGCTTGACGCGGTATTCGCTGGGCACGAAGGGCGTGCTGGCGATCAGCATGACCGTGCTCCCGCGTCATCACGGCGGCCGCATGACGTTCCGGCCGCCCGTTCATGCCGAGTGCCGCCGAAGGCGGTGTATCGAGGCACGCTGCAGCCGCGTGACACGTCACGCCCCGCAGCGGAAGGAAGAACCGAGCAAAGCCCCACGTTCATCGTGCCCAGCGGAACTTGCGCTCCGCTTCCTCGATGCGCTGATCGTTGATGCTGGCGTAGCGCCTGGCCATCAGGCCGTCGGCCGTGAACTCCCAGTTCTCGTTGCCGTGCGCGCGATACCACTGGCCGTTGGCGTCATGGAATTCGTACTCGAAGCGCACGGCGATGCGATGGTCCAGGTAGGCCCACAGCGTCTTCTTCAAGCGGTAATCGTGCTCGCGCGCCCACTTGCGGCGCAGGAAGTCCTTGATCGCCTCGCGGCCGCTGAGGAATTCGACGCGATTGCGCCATTCCGAATCCTCGGTGTACGCCAGCGCGACGCGTTCGGGGTCGCGGCTGTTCCAGGCGTCCTCGGCCATCTGCACCTTCTGCGCGGCGGTCTCGGCGGTGAACGGCGGCAGCGGCGGACGGGGCGCGCTCATGCGTCCACCCTCGCGGTGACTTCAAGCGCAGTCGTTCTCATGAGAGCGCCTGCTCCCGCACCCGTTTGCGCTACGCGCAACACACCGTGTCGCATGCTCATGCTCATGCTCATGCCGCAAGCTCCCGCGCGTCGTTCTCGTATGCGGACAGCGACGAGCACGCGCCGCACTTGCCGCAGCCGGCCTTGATGTCGGCCGAACGCAGGCCGCCATCGACCAGCATGCGCCCCAGCGGCGCGAGCAGGCCGCGCATGCGGGCCGCGTCGGGCGTCGGGTGATCGGCCAGCGGCGTGCCGCCGACCGGCACGAACGGCACCACGAACGGATAGACGCCAAGGCCGATCAGCGTTTCGCACATCGCCAGGATCGCTTCATCGCTGTCGCCGAGCCCAGCGAGGATGTAGGTGCTGACCTGGCCGCGACCGAACACGGCGACGGCGTCGGCGAACGCGCGCAGATATTCATCAATGCCGACGCTGGCCTTGCCCGGCATGATGCGCGCCCGCACCTCGGGGGTGACCGCTTCGAGATGCATGCCCAGCGCGTCGATACCGGCGTCCTTCATGCGTGCGAACCAGCGTGCGTCGTCCGGCGGTTCGCACTGGCCCTGGATCGGCAGACCGCCGTGATGGGCGACCGCCGCCTTGACGCCGAACGCACTTTCACAAAGCAGCTGTGCGCCGCGATCGGTGAAGTTCGGCGTGCCGGTCGTCATCACCATGTGCTTGACGCCGTCGAGCAGCAGCGCGGCGCGTGCCACTTCGCCGAGCTGTTCCGGCGTCTTGCGGTTGATCGTACGGCCGCCTTTGAGCGATTCGCCGATCGCGCAGAACTGGCATGACGTGCTGCGCCGGCCATAGCGGATGCAGGTCTGCAGCACCGTCGTCGCCAGCACGTCGCGACCATGCAATTGCGCGATCTTCGAATACGGCACGCCGTCCAGCGTCTGCAGCCCGTAGAAGCGCGGCTGGCGCGGGAACTCGATGCGCGCGACGGTCAGGCCGTTGCGTTCAAGCACGCTGTGTCCACGCGCGTCCGGCGCGCGGGCGATGTACGGCGAGTGCGTTGCGCGGTCGCTGTGCACCGGCACCATCACCGTGCGTCCGCCGACCGTGACGGCCTTGTGGTCGGTCGGGCCGGCGCCGCCGCGACGTGCGGCGGCACCGGCGTTCGGATCTTCGAGACGCAGGCCGCTGGCCTGCAGCTCGGTGATCAAACGGCGCGCCTCATCCTGTGCCGTCGCTTCGACGAGCGTCATGTCCATCAGCTTTTCTCCATTAGCGAGGCGATCGCACTCATGTACGCCGCCTCGATGCCGCCGCTCTCACGTGTCGTCGGCGCGGTGGCGGAATGGGCGGCGGAATGGGCGGCATCGGCCGCGGTGGCATGCAACGGCGCAGCGCTGCGGCTGTCGAGTTGCAGGCTCAACAGCTCGGGCCGGGCGTAATGACCAACCGAATCCATCATGCGCTTGCGCTTGGTGATCAACGCGAAGTCGAGATCGGCGATCACCATGCCCTCGCCGTCGCGCAAGGGCTCGGCCAGATGCTTGCCTTCCGGCGAGATGATCGCGGTGTAGCAACCGCCGGCGAACGCGCGTTCGAGTTCGGGCGTCGGCGCCTGCGCTTTGCACTGCTCCGGCGTCAGCCACGCCGTGGCGTTGACGACGAAGCAGCCGGACTCGAGCGCGTGGTGACGCATCGTCACTTCCATCTGCTCGGCGAAGATCGGCCCGACCAGCGAACCCGGGAACTGGCTGCAGTGAATCTGCTCGTGCTGCGCCATCAACGCATAACGTGCCAGCGGGTTGTAGTGCTCCCAGCACGCCAGCGCGCCGACGGTGCCGACTGCGGTCGACACGGTCTTGAGGCCGGAGCCGTCGCCCATGCCCCAGACCATGCGCTCGTGATAGGTCGGCGTGATCTTGCGTCGCTTCAGCCCCAGCGTGCCGTCGGCGTCGAAGATCAACTGCGTGTTGTACAGCGTGCCGTGGTCGCGCTCGTTGACGCCGAGCACGACGACCATGCCGTACGCGCGCGCCGCTGCCGCGACCGCATCGCAGACCGGTCCCGGCACGGTCGGCGCCTGCTCGTACAGACGCAGGTGCGCCGCGCCCATCGACACCGCCGGCGTGACGAAGGAGAAGTACGGGTAGTACGGCACGACCGTTTCCGGGAACACGATCAGCCGCACGCCCTGCACGGCGGCGGCGGCGATCGCATCGAGCACCTTGTCGACCGTGCCGTCCGCACTGTCCAGCACCGGATTGAGCTGGACGGCGGCGGCACGAACGATCTGCTTTGCGCTCATGGCAGCTTCCTCGTGGCGAACGATTTAAAGCGTCCAGGTGTGCATCTGGAACGCGTTGTCGTTGCGATGGATGAGGATCAGGTCGAGCACGTCGAGCGGGTTGATCGGACGGATGCCCGGCACCAGCGAATGCTCGCCGTGACCGTAGAGCATCTGCAGCGCGAAGCGGCAGCAATAGACCTTGCCGCCCTCGCCCATGAACGCTTCGAGTTGCTTGGCGAAGTTCTGCGCGCCCGGGAAGGCTTCGTCGCCGATCGTCGGAAAGCCGCGCTGAATGCCGAGCGTCACGCCCGGGCCATAGAGCAGGATCGACGTCTCGAAGCCTTTGCGCATGAGACGCTTGGCCTGAAGGATGTTGACGAGACCGATCGAACCTTCGAACGCGACGGTGTGGAAGGTGACCAGCGCCTTCTCGCCGGGCTTGGCTTTGACGTCCTCGAAGACCTTCTCTTCGTAGTCGACAAAGAAATCGCCTTTCTTGGTGGCGGGCATCGAGACTGCAGGCATAGCGAAACTCCTCGGAAGCGAATGGAAACGAGAGCAACGCCGCTAGCTGCCGCAACCGCTGTACCGCGCAATGCCAAGGCGATGCGATCAATTTCCGATCAACGCGCTGAGTGCGTGCTTTTGCTCGATTTTTCGTCGGCGCCGCGATCGCGGCACCCCAATTGATCTGATATAAATGCGATCAATCAAGATCATCATCAGATCAATGTCGGTGCAGACATTGCAGTTTGCCCGTGGGGATTTGCACCACATTGAACGGCATCGTGCTTGCTTCTGGATCAGACACACCGACCATCAATGATCGGATAGCATCCGATCATTACCTCAAGGAGTCGCCATGCCCGACAAGGTCCGCCGCTGGAAGCGCGCGCTGCAGGAAAGCGACAAACCGACCTACCTGGCGCTCGCCGACGCCATTGCCGAAGACATTCGCGGCGGCCGCCTGTCGGCCATGGATCGACTGCCGCCGCTGCGCACGCTGGCCGCCGAACTCGAGCTGCACTACACGACCGCCGCACGCGGCTACGCCGAGGCCCAGGCGCGTGGCCTGATCGACAGCAAAGCCGGCCAGGGCACCTTCATCCGCGCCACGACCGCCGCGCTGTCGAGCCGCAGCGTGCGCAACGTCGGCCTCGTCGAAATGACCATGAACCTGCCGCCGGAACCGGAGGACGGCACGCTGCAGGCGCGCCTGCGCCGCGGCTTCACCCAGCTGGCCGAGCACGAGGATCTGCCGACGCTGCTGCGCTATCAGGAGTTCGGCGGCAGCGCCGAGGACCGCGACGCTGGCGCACGCTGGCTGGCGCCGCTGCTGCCGGGCGTGTTGATGGACCAATTACTGGTCTGCCCCGGCATTCAGAGCGGACTGGTGGCGCTGTTCAGTACGCTGGTGCGACCCGGCGAAGTGATGTGCTGCGAGGAGATCACCTATCCCGGCGTCAAGGCGCTGTCGGCGCAGTTCGGTATCCGCCTGCACGGCCTGCCGATGGATGCAGAAGGCATCGTCCCGCAGGAACTGGAGGCAGCTTGCAGGCTCCATCGGCCCAAGGTGCTGTACTGCAATCCGACCTACCAGAACCCGACGACGATGACGATGTCGCCGGCGCGGCGCGACACCATCGCCGCCATCGCACGTCAGTACGGGCTGACCATCATCGAGGACGATGCCTACGGCCTGCTGCCGACCTCGCCGATCGCGCCGATCGCCACGCGCGCCCCGGAGTTGACCTATTACCTGAGCGGCCTGGCCAAGCACCTCGGCGCCGGCCTGCGTATCGCCTATCTCGTCGCGCCCGACGTGCGCGCGGCCAAGCGCCTGACGTCGACGCTGCGGGTGACCACCATCATGGCCGCACCGCTGACCGTGTCGCTGGCGACGCGCTGGATCAACGACGGCAGCGCCGACCAGGTATTGCACGCCATCCGCCGCGAATCGCAGGCACGACAAAAACTGGCCGCCGAGCTGCTGCCGATCGAAGACTGCGCGACGCAGCCCGACGCCTTTCACCTGTGGTTGAAGTTGCCACCGCCGTGGAACCGTGGCGAGTTCGCCAACTACCTGCGCGCACGCGGCGTCGGCGTGGTCGGCAGCGACGCGTTCACCGTCAGTTCCACGCCGCTCGAAGCGGTCCGCGTCTGCCTCGGCGGTGTCGCGACGCGACGCGAATGCCGGCACTCGCTGGAACTGATCGCCGAAGCGTTGGATCAGCTACCTGAGGTCGCGTCGTCGGTCTTCTGAGAGGAGATGGTGCGCCCGGCCGGGGTCGAACCGGCATGCCCTTGCGGGCGGGAAATTTTAAGTCTCCAGCGTCTACCAATTTCGCCACGGGCGCGCGGCCGCGATCTTACGCGGATGTGGCGGCAGCGCCTAGCGTGACGTCGCATCGCATCGCGACACATCGCCGACGTTCACGGTAGATGTGGAAGATCAGCCGATAATGTGGAGGTCGGCTATGCCGGCAACCCTCCCCCGTTCCATCAGACCAGGAGTTTTCGCGATGGAAATTCGTCACCTCGGCCGCAACGGCCCCAGCGTTTCGGCACTGGGCCTCGGCTGCATGGGCATGAGCATGTCGTATGGCAACCGTGTCGACGATGCGAGTGCGATCAAGGTCGTTCATCACGCGCTCGATCGCGGCGTGACCCTGCTCGACACGTCCGACATGTACGGCCCGCACACCAATGAGATGCTGGTCGGCCAGGCCATCGCCGGCCGCCGCAACCAGGTCTTCCTCGCCACCAAGTTCGGTTTCGTGTTCGCGCCCGGTGCCGCGCGTCCGACCGGCGTCAGCGGCAAGCCCGATTATGTGCGTGCCAGCCTCGATGCGAGTCTCAAGCGCCTCGGCGTCGATCACATCGACCTGTGGTACCAGCACCGCGTCGATCCGGACGTGCCGATCGAGGATACCGTCGGCGAGATGTCACGCGCCGTCGAGGCCGGCAAGGTGCGCTACCTGGGCCTGTCCGAAGCCGCGCCGGACACCTTGCGCCGCGCACATGCCGTGCACCCGATCACGGCGCTGCAGACCGAATACTCGCTGTGGTCGCGCGATCCCGAGGACAACGGCATCTTCGCCACCGTGCGCGAGCTCGGCATCGGCTTCGTGCCGTACTCGCCGCTCGGACGCGGCTTTCTGACCGGCGCGATCCGCACGCCGGACGACTTCGACGCCGACGACAACCGTCGCAATCACCCGCGTTTTCAGGGCGACAACTTCGCCGCCAATCTGGCGCTTGTCGAGAAAGTCCGCGCGATCGCCGCAGACAAAGGCGTCACGCCGGGTCAGCTGGCGTTGGCCTGGGTGCTCGCCCAGGGCGACGATCTGGTACCGATTCCCGGCACCAAGCGCATCGCGTATCTCGACGAAAACCTGGCGGCGCTCGACATCAAACTCAGCGCCGACCACCTGGCCGCGATCGATGCCGTGTTCCCGGCCGGGGCCGCGGCCGGTACGCGTTATCCGGAAGCCGGCATGCGCGCGCTCAATCGCTAAAACGTGGCATCACCACCCCGGCCGACCCGGCCGGGGTGGTGAGCATCATGGCGGAAAGCAAATGCCAGAAAGCAAAAAACCACGCGATGGGCGTGGTTTCAAAAAGCCTGGCAGGGTTCGAATAGGGTCTCACACGAAAAGTTATAAAATTCCTTTGAATAAAAAAGGAATTTTTAATTTATAACACGGGGCGTACCCGAAAAGTTACCCGCATTATTCGCAGTGATCCGGATTTTTCGGTTAACTCGGCGCTCCGGCGTTCGATCGCCATAGGCATTCTTCCTTCACTTTTCCGACGAACGGTCGAAAGATGCGCGACATGGCGGCCTATTTTGCGCGGTGCCGTGGCGCAGCGTCGCGGTATCCAGCCGGAGCTTTTCCCGATTTGCCGTGAATCTTGCAGCGGCCCTGCCTCTGAGCTGACTTCGTGAACGAGTGCTCATTTTCGCCGCCGACCGCTGTTGCCAATATCAGCTTGGCGCGGTAAACCTCGACGAGGGAACAAGGGGGAGCACACCATGGCAGGAATACCGAGCAAGGTAGAGAGCCGGCTGATCGCGGGATTGAAGCGTTTCCAGCCCATCTTGGAGCAAGCAAAAGCGCGAGACGTCAACGAGGCCGACACGGTCACGATCGTCAAGGATCTTCTCGCGGACCTCTTCGGGTACGACAAGTACATGGAGGTCACGTCCGAGCACGCGATTCGCGGCACATATTGTGATCTCGCGATCAAGCTCGATGGACAGGTGTCGTTTCTAATCGAGGTCAAGGCGATCGGTCTCGACCTCAAAGACCAGCACGTGAAGCAGGCTGTCGACTACGCAGCGCACCTCGGGGTCGAATGGGCGTTGCTGACCAATGGCGTCGTCTGGCGCGTCTACCGCGTGGTGTTCGCGCAACCACTTCAATTCGACCTTGTCGTCGAGATTCGAGCGCTCGAACTCTCACCAAGAAATTCAGACCACCTCGAACTGCTATGGCTACTCGCAAAGGAAGGGTGGCAGAAAGCTCGGATCGGTGAGTTTCACGCTCAGCGGCAGGCCGTCAATCGCTACACCATCGCGGCGCTCATCATGAGTGCCCCGATCGTCGATTCCCTACGAAAGGAGCTTCGGCGGCTTCACAACGGGATCAAGATCACCAATGAGCAGATTTCCGAGGTGCTGCAGGCTGAGGTGCTGAAGCGCGAAACCCTGGACGGCGAGAAGGCGACCGAAGCGAGGAAGACCATCGTCCGCGTGCACAAGAAGCTCGCAGCGCCGAAAAAATCGGTAGAGGCGGAAATCGTGATCCCCCAGACAGTCGTCGAGGAAGTGTCCAAGGAACCGCCGGCCGGCTAAGTTTTCGACCAAGCGCGGCCGACATGTCGCACCCGCATATGCACGCTTGCAGCCTTCGATCAGAACGCGCTCAGGGGGCAAAGTGCGGCCAGCAAATACGGCGGTTGCCCTGAGAATCCGTAGTAGCCACGGTGCGCTGCGTTAGCACGCTGTGCCGGAAGTCCATGACCGCCGAAGCTCCATTCGGCATCCCCGGCAAACCAGTTCGACCGCGCGAACTGCTCTGCCGCGACCCAAGAAACTCCGGCGCCGCGTAGAAATACACCGGCCAAGCAGTCGGCCTGCAGCTCTGCTGCCGTTCCGGAAACGTTGCCCTGAATCATATGTCCCCATTCGTGGGCAACAATCCCGGAGGCGGCCCAAGGCCCGAAGGTGTTTGCCATATAGTCCAGCCAGTTTTGATCAACCAGGACGACGCCAGCGCTTCGGTTCGCAAAGGCTCCGTTTGACCCGGGGGCCTGGCACATGGGAACAGACGTGCCCCAAAACTGGTTGAGGGCCTGTTGATCGTCTAGAGCATGCGTTACCGGCACGCACTGGGCGATGGCCTGCTGTGACAGCGTGATCGCGCAGCACGACAAGATGATTGCCTTGAACATCGTCAGCCTCCCCTTGGCTCCCCAGCCACCATGCTTTCCGAAAGGAAAAGCGCATATAGAATCCGGTCAAGATCCACCGGTGTCTGTGATCCAGATCACATCACTTGGCAGTGGCCGTCAGACAATTGCTGCAGCAACGGCACAGCGGTCCGAGATTGCGTCAGAGGCGGCCCGATCCCGCCGGACCGTCATGTGGCGGGCGGTGTAAGTTAACCGGAGGGGTGGCGCGCATGAATAAAGTCTTCGCAATCGTAGCTGTAGCCGTGGTGCTGGTCGTCGGCTACGTCGCCGTTGGCCCGTTCGTTACGTTGTACGGCATCCAGCAGGCGGTGAACGACAAGGATGCGGAAGCGCTACGGGACAATGTCGACTTTCCGGCGCTGCGCGAGAGCGTGAAGGGGCAGTTCACGGCGGCGATGACTCAGCAGATGAAGCAGAGCGACACCGAGAGCAACGGGTTTGCCGCGCTGGGCGCAGGCCTCGCGATGCTGATGGTCGACAAGGCAGTTGATCAGTTCGTGACGCCGGAAGGTTTGACTGCGCTGCTCGCGAACGATGCACGATCGGCGGCACCGGCAGACCAGACGCAACACGACGATGAGCCCGACAAGCGCGTCCATCTCATTCGCGGTGGCCGAACGGATTGGAGCTTTCAGACACCTAGCCGTTTTCTGGTGACGATCCACGGAGACAAAGGCAAAGATCTTGGGCTGGTCCTGCGCCGGCAGGATTTGACCTGGCGACTCACCGCGATACAGCTTCCGCCTGGGTTGTTTGAGCAATAAAAAGGGCGCCGCTCATCACTGAGGGGCGCCCCGGTCAATGTGGCGCTTCAGCGCCGCGCCACCTTCGGAAGTCTCCGCACGCCGGTTCGGTCGTTTTGCGCTTTCGTCATTGGGCCGTTGTTCTCCGCATCGTGAACAGCCATTGCGTAGCCTCGGACCGAAGCGACATCTTCTGTGTAACGGAGCCGCACGGCCAGCTCTCCATGCCGCACGAACGGTACGGGCTGCACCGGGAAGCCAAGCTCGCTGATCACGCGTACATCACGGTTCCCGCCGCCGCTCGCCATGGCGCTCATACCGGGCACATTGGGCGCACTGTTCATCGCCTCAAGCACGCCACGATAGCGTGCCGTCGCCGCTGCATTGACGACGAACTCGCGGCCGTGCACGACGCCCGCTACCTGCTTGGTTCCGAAGTCACCGGTATAGCCGCCAGACTCGAAGCCAACGCCTGAAATCTTGGCGACGTTGACGGCTTGCGCGACGCCCACGGCCCCAGCGAGAACGAAATTCAGCGGAGGTGGCGCAGCCGCCAATGCCTTCTGCACCGCAAGGATTCCGTCGATCGTGGCCTGTGCGATGGCAGACGCCTTGCCGATCGCGGCCAGCTTCTTGTTCCCCGATTCACTCAGTGTGGCAATGTTGCTGAACGTCTCGCTCAGCACGTCGAGGCGCGCGATCTGGCGTGCCTTCTCAAGCGCCAATAAGTGGTCTTGATGCTCTTGTTCAAGCTGAGCTTCTTTGTCGTCCCATAGGCTCTGCAGGTCCGCTCTGTCCTTGCGGAACTCGTCGAGCATCTGCAACTGGTTGTCGTACCACTTTTCTAGCTGTTGCCCGGCGTCGTCGATCTTGCCCAGCTCGCCGAATGAGCCGCCGACGACCGCATCGATGCCACTGTATTGAGGGGCATCCTTGAAGCTCGACACCATCTGCTGAAGCTGTTCCTGTTGTTTCTGGTAGTCCTCGACTGCTTTCTGTGCGGCGTTGAACGCGTCGATGTTGTCGTGCAGCTGATTGATCATGTCGAGCTGTGCGTTTGATGCCCCTTCGGCCGCGGCGCGATACAGATCAAGCGCCCGAGCGTTGTAGCCGAGCGTCGCGGACTGGTCGGCCAACGACGCAATCATGTCGTCGACACGCTTCTTTTGCGCCGCCTGATCAGTTACTGCTTGATATGCCGCAGTGCTGTTTCCGAAGTTGATGACCTTGCGCCCGTCATCCTTGCTGCCCGGCGGTTTGCCTGCTGGCGTCTGGCTCGCTTTGTCGATCGCTTTGTTGCCAGCTTCCCATGCTTTGACGATCGCCTCGATGTCTTTCGACGTCGAGTCGCGCGCGTCGCTGAAGGCTTCCTTCATCACGGCCATTGCCGCGTCGCCGTTTTTGGCGAACTTGTAGATTGCTTTGCCCGGAACAACCATGTCGGACCAGTTCAGGTGCAGCTGTTGGCCGGCAGCTGCGAGGCCGCCGATCACGGTTCCCAGGTCAACGAATGCGCCCTTCGCGACGAGTGCCGACACGATGACCAGGCGAACCCCCGTGTTGATTACCTCCGTGGCGTTCGCGACATTCTTGGAGTCCGTGGCCCACGCCTGATATTGCGTCGCCAGGTCATTGAGCGTCGGTAACAGGTTGTCGGCCACTCGGTTGTAGAGGCCTTCCGTGGTCTTGGCAATCATGTTCAGATGATCGTTGTAGTCCTCGGCGGCTTTGCCTGTCGTCTTCTCGATCACGAGTCCCAGGCGCTCAGCTTGTGCCGTCATGTCGGCGATGCCCTGGCTCCCGCCATTGAGCAGTGGAATCATGTCGGCGCCGGCACGGCCGAACAGTGCCATGGCAACGGCAGTCTTGGACGCCGTGTCCTGGCTGTGCTGAAACGCGTCGGCTACCTCGTTGACGTACTGATCTGTCGACTTGTAGTGGCCGGCGGCATCGGTCAACGAAATGCCGAGCGCATCGAAGGCGGACTTCTGTTCTCGGCTGCCTTCGATCGCCATGTGCACGGTCTGATTGAACTTGGCCAGGCCGGTCTCAAGCGATCCGAAATCAACGTCCGAGAAGTCGGCAGCGAACTTCAGCCCGGACAATTCCTTGATGCCGATGCCGAGCTTCTGTGACGACTTGCTGAGCTGGTCAGCCTGATCGATAGCGTTCTTGATCCCATCACCCATCCTGCGGCCAACATCGATCGCAGCGAGTGCCGCCGCGATGTTCTTCGCCGCGTTCTGAATGCCTTTCTGTATGGCTTCGGCGCGCTGCTGCGACACACGCTGCGCACGCCCCATATCGGTTTCGAACTGCGCGGTGTCCGCGCGCATGTCGATGAAGAGCGATCCCAATGACCCTAGATTCATGTTGCGTATCTCCTGATGCGTGATTGATTAACTGCGGCTGTGGTTAACAAGCGATGAGCCGCGACAGCGGAGGCGTCGCGGTTACGTGCGGGCAGCGCGGCGGCATGCGCGGCCGCTTTAGACGCGCCGAAAATTGATAGACGAACGCCCGCTCCTCCACATGAGTGGCGCTGCCTTGTCGGTCGAGGTATCCGCGAGATCCATCGCGTCTCAACATCGCGAGGGTGATCGCGGCGCTACCCCTGAGCGCGTTAATACCCCCCCCTCTTAATTTCGCGGTTTTGCACACGAAGATTGGGCGACGGTTTCCGCTCATAGGCCTGGAAAGTTTTTTGATCCCCATGGGGCCTTGCTTTGAATCTGCGGGGTCAGCGTGGACAGCGGGGACAGATCGCGTAACCCATTGATTGGATGAGGCTGTTCTGTCCCCGCATGGCTGACACCGCAGCGGGACAGTGCGGGGACTGCGGGGACAGATGCGCGGCGCATCATTTGTCCCCGCTTTGTGTTTTGCGGGGACAAAGCAGGGACAAGAAGCGGGGACAAAAAACCTTAATGAATTCATGGTGAAACACAGAGTGTCCCCGCTGTCCCCGCTGACCCCGCACGTTTGATAGCTCGTCATTGCGCGGCCTCACTCTTCGGGGTGTCGGCGCCTTCGCTGGTCTCGCTGGTCTGCCAGATGCTCGGTAGGATCACGTAGCACCAGGTGAGGCCGAGGCGGGGTAGCCGTACGCGCTTGGTGAATTTGCGGCTCTTCTCGTCGCGCTCCAAAGCGCCGGCCGCTGCCAGTGCCCGCGCCACGTCGCGATGGTCGAAGCCGGTGCACATCTCTTCGCGGAAGGTCTCGCGCAGCACGTAGAAACCGTCTGCCGATTCGAGCGTGCCGCTCTGCACGAACGCCTTGCGAAAGCCGGCGCGGTCCTTGGTGATCCACTGGCTGTCGCCGTCGTCGGTCCACGGCGCAAAGCGCGACTCGCCGTGCCGTTCGAGGAACTGGCGCACCTGCGCAACCATGCGCGCCGGCTCCAGATTGCGGGCACCGCCGCGCTGCTCGATCCAAGCGCGGAAACAGGTCTGCGCCGCACGCTCGGCCTCGCCGGATTCCCAGCCGGTAATCCCCATCCGCGTGGCCAGCTCACCGGCAGCGGCAACCAGCGCAAAGCGCGATGCCACACGCCATGCCTGGCCGTCGGCCTGCGGTGGCAGCTCGCGCTTGCAGAAGGCGGCACGCTCGGCACGCAGGCGCTCGGCCAGCTCGTCGCCTTGGCGAATCACCCCCTCGATAAAGGCGGGCGCTGCCGCCCCGTGGTGCTGCGCGGCGGCGGCGGTGATTGCTCGCGAGAACGCGGCCGCATCGGCGTAGCCGTGAATGTCTTCGAAAAGGCCCAGGCCGGCACCGGCATCGGCGCCGATCTCGGCCAGACGCGTCTCCTGTCCGGCCTGCGCGGTCTTGCCATCCTGGCGCATGTGCTCAGCGAGGCTGATCTCGCCCGCGCTCAGGAACAGCAGCCGCCAACGCAGGACGGGGCGCGCAGTGCCCGTGCGGTGCGCGCGCTGTTTTCCCTCGCCGTTGCCGAGCATGTAAGCCGCGTTGCCGGCCACCTTCGGGTCAACCTGTGCCAGCTCATCGAGGATCAGCAGCGCGTCGTTGTGCATCGACGCCACGGCCTCTAGCGCGTTGTCGGTGGCGCGCCAGCGACGCAGATAGTCGGTACCCCCGAAAATGCTGGCGGCCACACGTAGCGCGGTCGTCTTGCCGGTGCTCGATCCGCCGCGGAAGTGAAAGCCGCCAGGCTCTTCACCGGTGATCTGCAGCAGCATCGATGCAAAGGCCGTCGACACGGCGAATGCCAGCCGTGAATTGCCACGGCACAGATCGGCAACGTCGCTACGCCAGTCGGCCAGCTCGCCGGCTTGCTTGTAGACCCGATCGCGCAGGCTCTCGGACTGGAAGTACACCGGCTCGACGGCATCGCCGATTGCGCGGTCGGGCAGTACGAACACACGATGCACGCCTTCGCCGTGCCAGCCGGTGCGCTCCACGCTGCGGGCGAGCTGTGGCGGCTTCGCATCCGCCAGATAGGTGACCAGCAGATTGCGGGCGCGCTGTGAAGGCGGAACGAAGAAACCCTGTCGCAGCAGCTCGCTGCGCATCTCTTCGCCTGAGCCGCTGAGCATGCGCCAGGGCAAGGCCCAACGATGTTCAATGCGGTCCTTGTCGTCGAAGGACAGCAAGATCCCCCAGTTCTCTTGATCGGTGTCGCGCAGGTAGGCCAGGACGCGCAGTGGCGGGCAGACGCGAAAAGGGGGCTCTAGGTCGTCGCCCTGTTTCTGCCGACCGCGAAACCACACACCGACCTCATCAAGTGTGAAGCCGGCCGGGTAGTCGTCGCGGGATATCCGCTTGTTGGCGTTTGGCTTGGCCCGGTGTTCGTCGAGCTGCACGACGCGGGCGGCTGCGCTCCGCCCCTTGCCGGCGGGCGCGGCGGAGGGCACCGCAGCGGCCGTCTGCGGCACGTCTGACGTATCGGCGGCCGCTGATGCTTCTACCCCACGCAAAAGCGCCTCACGCGCTGCGCCAGCGCCGCACGCCGCCGCGTAGTCGTTCCAGTCCGTGCCGGACTCGCCGGGCTCGAAGGCGGGAAACAACAACAGGCCATCGACGGCGGCCGCGGCTTCGCGGCCCTTCGTCAAGCCTGCATTGACGCTGGAACCGTGATCGTTGTCGGCGAGGATCACGAGGCGGGCAGCGGGGAACTTCGCGCGTAGCGCCTCTGCAACAGGGCGTAGGTTGCCGGCGTCGAATGCCACCGCGACAGGCCAGCCGGTCAGCGCGTGAACGGTGGCACCCGTGGCGTAGCCCTCGACGATGCCGAGCACCCCGTCAGCGGTTGGCTTGCCGATGCCGTGGTAATGGCCGGCCTTCGCCGTGCCGGTGCCGAACATCTTCGAGCCGTTCGGCTGAATGAACTGGCAGCCATGGAGTTCGCCGGCTGTGTCGCGCAGTGGGATCAGCAGCTGCTCGCGTAGCTGGCGGATGCCGAATGCACGGACGCCCTTGTCCATGAGGTACTGATGCTTGGCGGAAACGCGCGGGTTTGCCTGTTCCCACAGCTTCGCGGCCTTGGCCTTCGCCTTGGCGCGCTCGGCTTCGAGCGCTGCGGCACGCTCGGCGCGCGCCGCTTCCATACGCTTACGCAGCTGCTCGCGCTCGGTGGTGCTCAGCTCTCGGCCGATGTTGGCGTGCCAGGTATGCGAGGTGCCGCCGTCTCGCCATGAGCCAAATTCCCCGGCAGGCAAGCCATCACCGTAGAGCACAAACCAGCCATTGCGGCTGCCGCGTTTATCGCCCTCCACGTGGAAGCGATGCAGCGCGCCATCGGCTGTCACGACCGAGCGATCGGACAGCACCACGCCGGCCGAGCACATCGCTCCAATGAACTGGTCGACGATCTCCCCAAGGGACAGCGAGCGGTCAGTCATGGGGCGCGTTGTCATGCTGGTAACCCTTGCACCAGCCACCGGCATCGACCTTGAACTCATCGCCAGCCGCAGCGAACAGATCGCGCTGTCCTTCGCGGCGCTTCCGGCCACAAACGAAGCTATGGTCGTCTGAGTGGTAATACTCGCGCTCACTGCACGTGCCGCAACGCTCGCCGTTCTGGCGTTCGTGCTCCGGTTGCGTGTGCGCCGGCCGATTAAGAAGCGCGCGCCATACGGCGTCCCAAGCTCCGCGCTGCAGAGGCAACATGCGCTGGCTGCTCATGACACATCACCATGCGCAGCTGCTTTGCAGTTCGCGCACGCCTCATCAGCAGACGAGCACGGTGGCGAGGTGTGCGCCGGCAAAAGCTGCTCGCGCGGCGTCGGTGGCGCCTTCGGCGGTAGCTGTCCGCGTGACTTGGGTGCGCGACCGCGCATCCAGCGCTTGAGCCAATTCATTGCGCATCGCCACGTGCAGAGGCCGTGCACTTCTCAATGTAGGCGGCAATCTCGTCGGAGCGCCAGACGCTCAGGCGCGCACCCAGCTTCAGCCTTTTCGGGAAAGCTCCGTCCCGTTCGCGCTGGTAGACGGTGGTCTTACTGAGGCCGGTGCGCTGGCAGACATCAGGCAGCCTGAGAAGGTGGACTTCTGCGGTCATCGTTGCGTTCCAGTGAGCCCGCTTGCGTGCGGACGGTGGCAACGATGGGGCGCGCGGGTACTACCGGCCTAGGGCAGATTTATTTGATTTTTGAGGAATCTGCCCGCGTCGATGCCAGTCTGCGAACCAACCTCTCGTCAATGGCATCATCGTTGAACGCAACAGATGCTATGGCTGCGACCTCGCGTGCGGTGCGCTTGCTTTTGATATTCAAAATGAAGAGCGCGCGGCTCGCCTTTGCGTCTCGGGGCTTCTTCAAAGCTTGACGCACGCGTGCATCGCTAAGCTGTTGTTCGCGGTAATGTTGAAGTGAGTCTCGAAGCGTCCAATCTACAGCGGAAACTGCGTCCTCAAGCCGTAGCATTTCCCTAAAAAACTCAGGAACATCATCTCGACGAGGAATCGAGACGCCCATTTTGGATGCGGCTTCCATTAATACAATATCTCGAACTGGAAACCCCCAATCCTTCGGCGGGTAAGGCGCCTCATCCATCAGTTGAAGCAGTGTGTCGAGCGTCTTCTCAAACTTTGTTAGCCATTGTTGGCGCTCGCGTTGGGTTTTTTTGTCCCAAGGGCTGTCGTACAAAGCAACCTCAAGTTGACCAGCGATCATGCGCAAACCAGGATCATCTATGCCAAGAGGCCAAAATCCCTTTGTGTCTTCATGCGATAGAAGGCGGGCTGTGGCCTCTCGCACAAACTCCGGATAGAAATCCAACCACCCATCTGGATTTTTCCCATTCATCGCGCACCCTCATGCGCGCCTTCATAAAGCCGCCACGCCAAGCCGGTGAAGGTGGTCCGGCCTTTCGCCCCGTCGGGCTAGGCGTGGTGGTGATCGTTGTCAGCTATAGCCATCCATGTGCTGCGAATGACGTGGGGCTATTACGCCCGCCAACGACAAGGTGATCAAGCACCCGTACGTCGATCGTTGCCAGAGCTTGGCGCAGACGATCAGTAAGCACGCGGTCGTTTACCGATGGTTTGGTCACCCCTGATGGATGGTTGTGCGCGAAAATCACGGCGGCCGCGCTGTTCGCCAGCGCGCGCTTTACGACCTCACGCGGATATACCGCAGCACCGTCGAGCGTGCCCGTCGCGAGAATTTCGAAAGCAATGACTTGGTGCTGAGCATTCACGAACAGGCATGCGAATTTCTCGACATCCCCATCAGCCAAGCAAAGATGAAGGTATCTCTCTACTGCCAGAGGATCGCACATCGTTGGACCGGGCTTTCGCAGGCGTTTATCCAATATCTTGAGCGCCCGATAAATCGCTCTGTCCTCACGCGTCGCGTCTTCCGGCAATGCGGACGGAAGCATGCTCTGCGGCGGTGGTGGGGGCGGTGTAACCGTTCTTGCGGTGCTACGCTTCTGTGCAGCTCGTGCCATGGTCACTCTCCATGTTGCGAGTCAGGGCCGGCAGCGTGGTTCCAGCACGCCACCGGCCCGCCTCAGTGCCCGGCCGAGATCCGCCGCCGGGCTTCGCGGTGAATCGTCAGGCGGCGCGCAGCGGCACCACGCTTGTGCGCCTGCGCAGCGCATCCAGGTAGTCCGCCCACGCCTGCATCATGGCCTTGCGCTCATCGAGGTACGCGGCACGGTCATAGGCGGCGCCGAGTGGACCGGCGGCCTTGTGCGATAGCTGGCGCTCGATCGCATCTGTCTTCCAACCCAGCTCCGCCAGCAGGCTGCGCGCCGTGGCACGGAAGCCGTGGGCGGTCATCTCGTCATTGGTGAAGCCCATGTTTCGCAGCGCGGTGCGTACCGCGTTGTTCGACATGGGCCGCATGCGGGTCTTGGTCGACGGGAAGACGTAGAGCGGCGCATCCGGCCGCAGGCTCACAGCCTGCCCCGTCAGCGGCTGCAGCTCGCGCAGGATCTCCACCGCCTGCGCCGGCAGCGGCACGATATGGCTGTGCGAGGTATGCCGCCGGCTCTTGCTGACCACGTAGCGCCACTGCGCCGCGTCCAGGTCCAGTTCATTCCACTGCATCTGTCGAATCTCGCCGGGCCGCTGGAATAGAAGCGCGGAGAGCTTCAGCGCGGCGCGGACCTCGATCGTGCCGCGGTAGCCGTAGATCGCTTGCATCAGCCGCGCCACGTCGGCCGGATCGGTGAACGCCGCGAAGTGCTTCACCGGCTTTACCCGCCGCTCGCCGCGCAATGGCTGCGTGGGGTCCAGCTCGGCGATGCCGCGACGGATGGCGTAGCGAAAGACCTGGCCCACCACCGTGCGAGCCCGGCGCGCGGTTTCCTCGACGCCACGCTCCCGGATGCGGTCGAACACGGCGATCAGCTCACGCGGCTTGATGTCGGCGATCGGGCGCTGGCCAATGTGCGGCAGCACGTCACGTTCGAGCATACGCATCACTCGCTTCTGGTAGTCCGCCGTCCCGCCCGACAGTTCGTCAGCCTTCCAGCGCTCGACGACGGCGGCAAAAGCACTGAGCGTTGCGGTAGCGGAAACGCGGCGAGCCTCCTTGCGTGCATCGCTGGGGTTCACACCCACCGCGAGCTGCCGTCGTGCGTCGTCTCGGCGTTCTCGCGCCAGGCTCAACGGCACCTCAGGATAGGTTCCGAACGACAGCAACTGCTCACGACCAGCAAAGCGGTACGCGAATCGCCACCACTTGGCCCCGTTCGGGTTGATCAGGAGGATCAGGCCGCGTTCGCGGGGCAGCTTGTACGGCTTCGCCTTCGGTTTGGCGTTGCGGATCTGCGTATCGGTGAACATGCGGGTAACTTTCCGGGGCGTCTGTGCTCCCGAATCAAGTTACCCGCAAAGTTACCCGCTGCAAGTGCCGGATGTACCCGCACGTTGGCGAACGTTAAAAAACGACAGAACAACAAAAAACCCCGCAAAAAGCGAGGTTTTCGGACGTACTGGAACGTTGGCGAACGTTAAAATGGAGGCTAGGGTCGGAATTGAACCGGCGTACGCGGATTTGCAGTCCGCTGCATGACCACTCTGCCACCTAGCCTCTGAACCGAACACGACAGCGATGCTGTCGCCTCAGACTAAAAAACCCCGTGGTCGGAACCGCCGGGGTTATTCGATTTGGAGCGGGAAACGAGGCTCGAACTCGCGACCTCAACCTTGGCAAGGTTGCGCTCTACCAACTGAGCTATTCCCGCATCGAGGACGCGTATTTTAGGGGCGCCCGGCGCTAAGTCAAGCATTTTATTAGGTCATTTTTTGCGCAATTGCGCATGACCTCGATTTCGGCGCCTCAGGCGCCGGTCTCGCGCATCATCGGCCAGGCCGCGCGCAGGTAGTTCACCATGCTCCAGATGGTCAGCGCCGCGGCAACGAACAGCAGCCAATAGCCGATGTCGTACCACGGGACGCCGAACAGCGGGATCTTCCAGATCATCATGCCGATCGCCGTCATCTGAAAGCCGGTCTTCCATTTGCCGATCCAGCTGACGGCGACACTGGTGCGTGCGCCCAGCTCGGCCATCCATTCGCGCAGCGCCGAGATCGTGATTTCACGACCGATGATGATGGCAACCAGGATGCCGAGCACACTACCCGGCGCGTCGCGCAGCAGCATCACCAGACAGACTGCGACCAGCAGCTTGTCGGCGACCGGATCGAGAAACGCGCCGAAGCGCGTGGTCTGTTTCCAGCGCCGTGCCAGATAGCCGTCCAGCCAATCGGTGAAAGCGGCCGCGGCGTAGAGCACGCACGCCACCTGCCGTGCGTGCGCCCACGGCACGTAAAACAGCGCAAGGACGACGGGAATCACGGCGACGCGTGCCATCGTCAATATCAGCGGCAGATTGAGGCGCACTCCGTTGCTTTCCTTGTTGGTGCCGTCGAGTCGATGCGTCGATAGTAACCAATCAATGGAAGTGAGCGTAAACACGCTCGGCCAGGGTGCGGGATACACCTTCGACGCGCGCCAGATCGTCGACCGCGGCACGTTTGATTTGTGCCAGCCCACCGAAAGCCTTGAGCAGTGCTCGACGGCGGGTCGGCCCCAGGCCTTCGATCGATTCGAGGTCGGAACTGATGCGCGCCTTGTCGCGCCGACCCCGATGGCCGGTGATCGCGAAGCGATGCGCCTCGTCGCGGATGCGCTGGATCAGGTGCAACGCCGGCGAATCCGGCGGCAAGCGCAGGGCCCTGTCCTGCTCGGGTACGATCAGTTCTTCCAGGCCGGGACGGCGCGTCGGCCCCTTGGCGATACCGACCACGCGCAGATCGGTCATCTCCAGTTCGTCCAACGCTTCGAGCGCCGAGTTGAGCTGCCCGAGGCCACCGTCGATGAACAGCACGTCGGGCGCCTGCACTTCCCCACTCTTGACCCGCGCGAAGCGTCGCGACACCGCCTGACGAATCGCCGCGTAGTCGTCACCGGGCGTGATGCCGTCGATGTTGAACTTGCGGTAGGCCGCTTTCAGCGGCCCTTCCTCGTTGAACACCACACACGACGCGACGGCTTTCTCGCCGCCGGTGTGCGAGATGTCGAAGCATTCGAGACGGCGCGGCGGCGTTTCCAGATCGAGCGCGCGCTGCAATTCGAGCAAGCGCTCGTCCATGCTCGCCGCCTCGACCAGGCGTGTCGACAGGGCCTGCGTCGCGCTGTTCATCGCCATGTCGAGCAGGCGCCGCTTGCTGCCGCGCTGCGGCACGGCGATCGACACCTTGCGCCCGGCACGATGACCCAGCGCTTCTTCAAGCAGCGCCGACTCACCGACCGGATGACTGATGAGAATCTCCGGCGGCGCCGGCTGCTCGAGATAGTGCTGGCTGATGAAGCTCTCCAGCAATTCCTCGGCGCCGGTATGGGCGGCATGCTTGGGAAAGTGGCTGCGATGGCCGAGGTTGACGCCGTCGCGCACGCTCATGACGACGACGCAACTCGTCGAGGGATGCTCGGCGACGACAATGAGATCAAGGTCGTCGGCACCGCCGCTGATCACGCGACTCTCGCGCACGCGCTTCAAGGCGGCGATCTGGTCGCGGATGCGCGCCGCCAGCTCGAATTCGAGATCGTCCGATGCTTTCTGCATCGAGGTGCCGAGTTCGTCGGCCAGCTCATCGGCCTTGCCTTCCAGCAAGCGCGCAGCGTTGCGCAGTTCGGCGCGATAGTCGTCCTCGCTGATCAGGCCGACGCACGGCGCCGAGCAGCGTTTGATCTGGTGCTGCAGACACGGACGGTCACGGTGTGCGAAGAAGCTGTCGCGGCACGGTCGCAGCTGAAAGAGTTTCTGCAGAGTGTTGAGCGTCTCGCGCACCGCACTGGCGGACGGAAACGGTCCGAAGTAGCGCTCGCCGTTGATCTTGGCGCCGCGGTAGTAGCTGATCCGCGGATAGCGATGCGCCGAAAAGCGCACGTACGGATAGCTCTTGTCGTCGCGGTACATGACGTTGTACCGCGGCCCGAACTCCTTGATCAGATTGGCTTCGAGCAGCAGCGCCTCGTCTTCGGTGCGCGTCACCGTGACTTCGACGCGGCGAATCTGCGAGACCATCGACTCGATGCGCGGGTTGCCGCTGGCGCGCAGAAAATACGTGCTGACGCGCTTCTTCAGGTTGCGCGCCTTGCCGACGTACAGCAGTTCGTCGCCGGCGCCGAACATGCGGTAGACGCCGGGTTGCGTCGTCAGCTGCTGTAGAAACGGTCGGTGATCGAAAGGCTCGGACATCGAATCGGCGGCGGTTGCGGCAAGCCCGCCATGGTAGCGGACTGCACGGCGCCGCCGGCGCCGCGCCTCAGGGTTGCAGAGCCGACTGTTGCACCCAACCGCTGGCGCCGTCGCCGGTGACGTAGCGCCAGTCGCCGAGCGGATTGTGAATGACGCGCGGATCGACCTTGACCGCGGCGCCGGCCGGCAACTCGCCGACGGTCTCGGCGGTATCGAGCGGTTGCGCATGCACCGTGATCGCCTGCGGCAAGGTGAAGGCGCCGCTGATCGGCTCGGCAGGCGCCGCCGCAGCGACGACGGGCGGCGGCGCGGTCGGGACCGGCGCTTCAGGCAGCGGAGCGGCAGCCGGAGGCTGTACCGGTGCGGCAGGCACAGCAGCAGGCGTCGGCACCTCGTCGGCCTGCGCATCGGCCTGCACCGCATTGAGCGTATCGGCCGGTGGCGCCACGGGCGGCGGGGCCGCCGGAACCGGCGGCGCGCGATCAGACCACTGCGCGGCCAGCGCCTCGGCCGTCGCCCGATCGCGATCTTCGGCGGTCTGCGGCGGCGCGGCGGGCGCGGCCTGCGCAGCGGCCATTGCCGCCTCGCTCGGTTTCAGCATGGGCCGCGTGCCCTTGGCGAAGTCCTCGCCGATTGCGGCGCCGATCGCCAGCATCGCGTCCTTCAAGCCACCAGCCGACGCGTCGACATCGGCGTGCAGCGCGGACGCCGTCAGATAGCGATACTTCGGGTCGACCGGCAGGCGCACGGCCTTGCCGGCGTCACCGGCATAGCCCGCGTTGAATTGACGGGCGTAAAGCGAGTCGTGCGTATTGGGATCGAACAGTTGGACGTCGACTTGCACCCAGGGCTGCAGGGCTCCGTCCTTGCCCGGCGACACGTAAGCGATGCGCTTGAGGCGCACCAACAGGATCGCGTCGGCGCCGGAGCGGGCGGCAGCCGAATCCGGTGTCACCTGCCCGCCATAACCACTGTAGTCCTGGGTGAGGTAGTTGACGTGATAGCCGCTGTCGCCGAGGCGCCGGCTGATCGACTCCGCCAGCAGCGGCGCGAACTGGATGCCGGCACTGGCCAGCAGCTGCGCGTAAGCGGTCGAATGGCTCTCGTTGTCCTTGCCGTAATGGTCGATCTGCTCGACCTGCGGTTCGCTGATCTGCAGCAGTGCCACCGTGCGGATACGGCTGGCGACTTTTTCGTCGAGCACGTCCTGCGATGCGCAACCGCCGATGCCAAGCATCGCCAGCAACACCGCCACAACCATCACAGACCCACGATCCCCAGCCTTCATTGGCTTCGCGAACAACATGACCTTTCCCCAATATTCGCGTCCGCCGCGACCTTGCAGCGGTTTCTCACAACACCGACTTATGGCGTCGGCGGCTCGACCTTGTCTTCCAGCAGACCATAGCGCATGGCCATGCGCGTCAGCTCGACGTCATTCGAGACATTGAGCTTCTCGAACAGACGATAGCGATAGGTGCTGACCGTCTTCGGCGACAGATGCAGGCGGTCGGAGATTTCCTGCGTTGAATAACCCTTGGTCACCATCAGCATGACCTGCGTCTCGCGCTGCGAGAGCTGGTCGAACGGCGACGCACCACTCGGCCCCTTGACCAGGCTCGCAGCCAGATTGCCGGCCACATCGGCCGCCACATAGTGACCGCCGGTGTGCACGCGACGAATCGCCGCCACCACTTCTTCGGCTGCCGAGTCCTTGCTGATGTAGCCGGCCGCGCCGGCCGCGAGCATGCGGCTCGGATACGGCTCTTCAAGGTGCATCGAGACCACGATGACCTTGATTTCGGGATTGCGCTGGATCATCCGCCGCGTCGCTTCCAGACCGCCGATGCCCGGCATGTTGATGTCCATCAGCACCACGTCCGGCGCCTGATTGCGGACCAGCTCCAGCGCTTCTTCGCCGCTGCTCGCTTCGGCGACCACTTCCATGTCCGCAGTTTCCTGCAATACGCGACGCAATCCGGCGCGAACCAGACGGTGGTCGTCGACCAGCATGATTCGAATCATTTGAACTCCTTGGATCAATTCATGATAGTCGTTGTTGCAACGCACACAAGAACTTTCGTACGCACTGTGCGAAAAAAATTCGTCGTCCAGCTTGCCGGCAGACGGCGGGTGGTCAAGGCATGACCAGCGGTCAAGACGCCCGACAACTCAGCGTCGCCGCCCCTCGATGAGCGTTTAACGCGCCGCGAACAGGATTCGGCAGCGCCCCTGACCGGCACCTGGACCCCAGGCTGTGCAGAAGCCATGCCGACGTTCCAGTGCCGTGAAGGACTGCACGCGCTTCGCCATCAAACAAAATGCGACAGCCCCGCGCCACGGACGAAGGCGATCGCGGCCCAATAGAAAGAGGCCGCCCGAAAGCGGCCTCTCTCATCAGCGAAAAGGGCCGCGCGAAGCGGCCCTTTTCAAGTTTCATCTCAACAGGGCTGCGACACGAGGTGCCCCGCTGGCGGAGCGCCTCGCGCCACACACCCGCTTAGTGAAACTGCTCTTCTTCCGTCGAGCCGGTCAGCGCCTTGACGCTGGAAACGCCGCCCTGGATGACCGTGGTCACATCGTCGAAGTAGCCGGCGCCGACTTCCTGCTGGTGCGAGACGAAGGTGTAGCCCTTCTCGCGCGCCTCGAATTCCGGCTGCTGGACCATTTCGGTGTAGTGGCGCATGCCTTCACCGCGCGCGTAGTTGTACGCGAACTGGAAGGTGTTGTACCAGTTGATGTGAATGCCGGCCAGCGTGATGAACTGGAACTTGTAGCCCAGCGCCGACAGTTCTTCCTGGAACTTGGCGATGGTCTTGTCGTCGAGGTTCTTCTTCCAGTTGAACGACGGCGAGCAGTTGTAGCTGAGCAACTGGCCCGGGTTCTCCTTGAGCACGGCCTGCGCGAACTCGCGGGCGAAGCCGAGGTCCGGCGTGCCGGTTTCGCACCAGACGAGGTCGGCGTACGGCGCGTAGGCGACGCCGCGGCTGATCGCCTGCTCGAGGCCGTTCTTGACGCGGTAGAAGCCTTCCGCGGTGCGCTCGCCGGTGATGAACGGCTTGTCGTTCGGATCATGATCCGAAGTCAGCAGGTTGGCCGCTTCGGCGTCGGTACGCGCCAGGACGATGGTCGGCACGCCCATGACGTCGGCCGCGAAACGCGCGGCAACCAGCTTCTCGACCGCTTCCTGGGTCGGCACCAGCACCTTGCCGCCCATGTGGCCGCACTTCTTGACGGCGGCCAGCTGATCTTCGAAATGCACGCCCGAGGCACCGGCGGCAATCATGTTCTTCATCAGCTCGAAGGCGTTGAGCACGCCACCGAAGCCGGCTTCGGCGTCGGCCACGATCGGCAGGAAGTAGTCGACGAATTCCTTGTCGCCCGGGTTGACGCCCTTGGCCCACTGGATTTCGTCGGCGCGCTTGAACGTGTTGTTGATGCGACGAACCATCGTCGGCACCGAGTCATACGCGTACAGCGACTGGTCGGGGTACATCGTTTCCGACGTGTTGCCGTCGGCGGCGACCTGCCAGCCCGACAGGTAGACGGCTTCGAGGCCGGCCTTGGCCTGCTGCATCGCCTGACCGGCGGTGATCGCGCCGAACGCGTTCACGTAACCCTTCTTGGCGCTGCCATTGATGGCGTCCCAGAGCTTTTCGGCGCCACGCTTGGCCAGCGTGTATTCCGGCTGCATGCTGCCGCGCAGACGGACGACGTCGGCAGCGGTGTATGCACGCTTGACGTTCTTCCAGCGGGGGTTGGTCGCCCAGTCCTGCTCAAGGGCCTTGATCTGCTCTTCGCGCGTCATTGAATCGATCCTCACGGGGATGAAAGAAACGGGGCCTCAGTGCCCGCGCGGTGCCCGACGGATGTTGCAAGTCGCGTCGAATCAGGCGGCGGACCCTTGGGGGCCGCAATTATAGAAACCGTCATGTTGCAGCACAGCACTCAGGAATCAGGTGTCCGTTGTCACTTCGGCCACTGCGCAATGAGAAATCATGATTTCCTTATTTTCCCGGCGCTTGCGGGCGTCACGCCGATGAAACAGCGCTGAATCGGCGACGCGACAAGGCGTCACGCACGCTACACAACCGGGTCGCGGCGGCTCGCACGCGACGCTTTCAGGGCGCGGCGGCAGCGGCCGCCGGATATTCAGAGCGGCGCGTCCGCCGTCGTCGCCTCGGGCGCCGGCGGCAACCGCCGGTGCAACTCGCGCCGCAACAGGACGACATTGATGATCAGCTGCCCGACCGATGCGCTCACCGACAGCACCCAGAGCCAGACCGGCGAGAAGCGCGGATCGCGCGACAGCAGCAGGCCGCCGCCCATCACCGCTCCGATGCGGGTCGCCGAGCCGATCAGCGATGGCAGCGTGTTGCCGAAGCCGGAAAATACGCCGCTGCAGGCAAAGATCACCGCAACGGCGATCTGGTTCCAGGCAATCCAGCGCAGGAAGTCGGCGCCCGCCACCAGCACCTGGGGATCATGCGAGAACGGCCGGATCAGCGCCGCCGGCGCCACATGGAAGGCGATGCAGAACAAGGTTGCGACCACCAGATTGAAGCGCAGCGCATGCATGAACGCCTCGCGTATCCGCGCGCCATGTCCGGCACCGTAGTTCTGGCCGACGATCGCGGCGGTGGCGAAGGTCACCGCCATGCACGGCATCATGCCGGCCTGCAAAATGCGCATGCCGATACCGAATGCGGCCTGCGGCGCCGGCCCGAAGCGCTGCAGCATGGCCATGATGAAGCTCATGTAGACCGCCATCAGCGCCAGTTCTGCACCGGACGGCAGGCCAATGCGCATCATGCGCCAGGCCAGCCGCGGTGCCAGACGCCATTCGCTACTGAAGAACTGCGTCTTGCGCACGACGTGCAAGAGCAAACCCGCGACGCCGAGCGCGATCGAAATCAACGTGGCCAGCGCCGCACCGGCGACACCGAGGGGATGGCCGCTGCCCCAGCCGAAGATGAGCACCGGCGCCAGCATCATGTTGAGGACGACCGTCACCAGCTGCGCGATCGACGCGGTACGCACGTCGCCGACACCGCGCAGCGCCGCGGACAGCACGAACATCGGCACCTGCAAGGCCAGCGCCGGAATGAACGGACCGAGGAATTCGCGCGTCAACGCCGCCGTGCGCAGATCGCCAGCCAGCGTGTCGCCGTAGAGGCCGCGGCCGGCGTACATCAGCAGCAACAGCAGCACGGCGAGCACGCCGGAGACGCTCTGTGCCTGCGTGAACAGCCGCCGCGCCTCGGCCATGTCCTTGCGCCCGGCAGCCTGGGCAATGAGCGCGGCAGCGCCGATCGCCAGCGTCTGCCCGACCGCCATCACCACCATCATCAGGTTGCCGCCGAGCGCGACGGCCGCGATCGCTTCGCGGCCGAGGCGACCAACCCAGAACAGATCGATGATGCTGTACAGCGTCTGCATCAGCATCGTCAGCAGCATGAAGCCGCTCATGCGCAGCAGATGCCCGCGTACCGGGCCGCTGGTCAGATCCTGTGCCGCCATGTTCGGATCGCCTCGATCGCGCTGCTGCAGCGCACCGACGACGCTTCACACGCCCTCAGCGGGCGCGCTTACTCGTCGCCGGCGGCCAGACGCAGCAGGTCGTAGCCCTCCAGCGTCGCATCGAAGTTGGCGGTATGACTGCCGAACACCAGCTGGCCGACGTTGGTTTCGCGGTCGCTGCCCGGCCAGTTGTGGCCGCCGCCATCGATGGTCACCAGGAAGTTGCGGTAAGTGCAGGTATCGGCCGGTGTGTAGTCGATCGTCACCGTCATGTCGTCGACGTAGTTCAGCATCTGCACGTTGTCGTCCGTGGCGGTGCAGCCATCGATGCTGTTGAAGTGCGTGTGGATATCCGGAATCGACACCGTCGTCAGCAGCGCCACGCCGTTATAAGGCGTCGTCGTGTCGTTGGTGCCGTGCACGATGACCGAGCCGAGTGGATGACTGCTCGTGCAGCGCCCGGTCATCGAGTTCTCGGTGATTTCGCTCGACACCGCCAGCACCGCCTTGACCTGCTTGTACGTGCAGCCATACAGGTAAGCCATGGTCGCGCCGTTCGACAGGCCGGAGACGTAGATCGGCACCGAGCTGTCGATGTTGTAGTTGCTCCGCGCGTCGGTGACCACCTGATTGAGCCAGGTGATCGTCGGGTCAACCTGTCCCTTGTCGAGCGCGGTCCCGCTGGGCCAGCGCGACGTCTGCACGCCCGGCGTCAGCGACGGAGCCTGCGGCACCAGGACCAGCACATGACGCGCTTTGGCCAGCTCCTGGAAGCGCACGATGTTGGTAAACGCTCCCTTGTTGGCCAGCAGGTAGTGCAAGCCGACGTAGATCGCGTCGTAGCTGGTGGTCGTGCTGGCCTTGATCGCGTAGTAGGTCGAGGTGTAGTCCGACGTACTGGCGGTGTACTCGGCGTACTCGACGCCATCGCAGGCGATCGGATCACGCTGCAACAGATTGGCGTCGGCGTCGACCGGGCAGATCGTGCCGGCCAGTGGCGCGCAATTTTCCGTACCGTCGGCAACGTCGGCCGCAGCCTTTTCCGGAGAGAAGCCGCTCTGGCAACTGGTCTCGGTGCCGGTCTCGCCACCCGTCGTGTCGCCACCGGTGGTGTCACCGCCCGTCGTGTCTCCACCCGTGGTATCGCCGCCGGTCGTGTCACCACCGGTGGTATCACCACCCGTGGTGTCGCCACCGGTCGTATCGCCACCCGTCGTCGCACCACCTGTGGTCTCGCCGCCGGTGCTCGAGCCACCGCCGTCATCACTGCCGCCCGAACCACCGCAGGCCGCGACCAGCAGCAGCAGCGCCAATCCGGCGGCCCACATCAACCTCTTGATCATCCCCAACCCCTGCTATCTCCACCTGCGCCTCGCCGCGCGCTCATGGTGAAGTCGATATGTACCGGATCGCCGTCGGCCCTCCCCGATGCGGCGCCCTAAATCCCGTCCTACTTCTCGTCGTGAATCGGGGTGTCCGACACGACGATGCCGTCCGCATCGGCGTACAGCCACTGGCCGGACTTGAATGTCACGCCGGCGAACGTCACCGTGCGATTGCGATGGCCGCTGTGCAGACCTTTTTCCGACTTGCGCGGATGCGTGCCCAGCGCCTTGACGCCGATCGCCTGCTCGACGATCTCGCCGGAATCGCGAATGAAGCCGTTGACGACGATGCCGGCCCAGCCGTTGTCGACGCCAAGCTGGCCGAGATTGCCGCCGACTAGCGCACAGCGCGCCGAGCCGCCACCGTCGACCACCAGAACCTGGCCATTGCCGCGCTCTTCGAGCAGCGCGCGCACCATGGTGTTGTCCTCGAAGACCTTGACGGTCACGACCTGGCCATAGAACTCGGTGGCACCACCGAAATCACCGAAAATCGGCTCGGCGACCTGCGCCTCGGGGTGGGCGTCGGACAGATCGGTTGTCGCATACGTCATGAAAAGCTCCTAGTCGGCTTCCGTGCCAGCAAAGGCAGAAACAATGAATACAGCGTAAATCCGATGAAACTGACCAACACCCAGCCCGGCAGGGTGATGCCCAGCCACTGCGCGTCGATCTTGGCGCAGCTGCCGTCACCCTTGAGCACGGTGATGATCACCTGGTTGATCGGCATGATCTCACGCAGGTAGTCCAGCGTCGGCCCGCAGGCCGGCACCTGATCTGGCGGCAATCCCTGCAGCCAGACGTGACGCCAAGCAATTCCGATGCCGACCACGGCGACCAGCGCCGCCAGCCCGGCATACGCCCAGCGGCCCGCGGCCTTGGGGCCATGAATCACACCGACCAGGAATACCAGTCCCAGCACCGCCATGACGACGCGCTGGAAGATGCAGAACGGGCACGGCTCGTAGCCCAGCGTCTGCTGCAGATACAGGATCGCGAACCCCAGCGCCCCGTAGCACGCCAGAAACCCGAGCAGGCACAACAAGCGAAAATTGAGCAGGTTCACGTCGTGCGTCCGCGTCGAGCCTTCAGGCCAGGGCCACCGGAATATTGCCGATCTTGCCGGCGATCTTCTGTTTCCACAGCTTCGGCCCGGTCTCGTGCACCGATTCGCCGCCGGCGTCGACCGCCACGGTCACCGGCATGTCCTTGACGTCGAACTCGTAGATCGCTTCCATGCCGAGGTCCTCGAAGCCGACGACCTTCGACGCCTTGATCGCCTTGGCGACCAGATAGGCCGAACCACCGACCGCCATCAGGTAGGCGCTCTTGTGCTTCTTGATCGCTTCGATCGCCGTCGGACCGCGCTCGGCCTTGCCGACCATCGCGATCAGACCGGTCTGCGCCAGCATCATATCGGTGAACTTGTCCATGCGCGTCGCCGTGGTCGGACCGGCCGGACCGACGACCTCGTCGCCGACCGGATCGACCGGGCCGACGTAGTAGATCACGCGATTGGTGAAGTCCACCGGCAGTTTCTCGCCCTTGGCGAGCATGTCCTGAATGCGCTTGTGTGCGGCATCGCGGCCGGTCAGCATCTTGCCGTTGAGCAGCAGCGTCTGGCCCGGCTTCCAGCTGGCCACTTCTTCCTGGGTCAGCGTATCGAGGTTGACGCGCGTCGCGACCTCGGTGTTCGCCTCCCAGGTGACGTTCGGCCAGTCCTCAAGCGTCGGCACCGGCAGCTCGGCCGGGCCCGTGCCGTCGAGGTGGAAGTGCACATGACGGGTCGCCGCGCAGTTCGGGATCATCGCCACCGGCAGGTTGGCGGCATGCGTCGGATAGTCGAGGACCTTGACGTCGACCACCGTCGTCAGACCGCCGAGACCCTGGGCGCCGATGCCGAGCTGGTTGACCTTCTCGTAAAGCTCCAGGCGCAGTTCCTCGGCGCGGTTCTGCGCGCCGCGCGCCTTCAGGTCGTGAATGTCGACCGGCGCCATCAGCGATTCCTTGGCCAGCAGCATCGCTTTTTCCGGCGTGCCGCCGATGCCGATGCCAAGAATGCCCGGCGGACACCAGCCGGCACCCATCGTCGGCAGCGTCTTCAGCACCCAGTCGACGATCGAGTCGGACGGATTGAGCATCACCATCTTCGACTTGGCTTCCGAACCGCCGCCCTTGGCGGCGCAGATCACTTCGAGGTGATGGCCCGGGACGATCTCGTAATGGATCACCGCCGGCGTGTTGTCCTTGGTGTTCTGGCGCTTGCCGGCCGGGTCGGCCAGCACCGAGGCGCGCAGCTTGTTGTTGGCGTCGTTGTAGGCGCGGCGCACGCCTTCGTTGACCATGTCGGTCACCGACATCGTCGAATCCCAGCGCACGTCCATGCCCACCTTCAGAAACACGGTGGCGATGCCGGTGTCCTGGCAGATCGGCCGATGCCCTTCGGCGCTCATGCGCGAATTGGTCAAAATCTGCGCAATCGCATCCTTTGCCGCCGGGTTTTCCTCACGCTCGTAGGCCTCGCCCAGCGCGGTCACGTAATCGAGCGGATGGTAATAGCTGATGTACTGAAAGGCGTCGGCAATCGACTGAACGAAGTCTTCCTGGCGAATCGTGGTCATGAGGCTCGGAGCGTTCGTGGGATGGGTTTTCAGGGCGCGAATGCTACCGGAAAACCGCTATCCGTGACCTGACATCGCCCGCCACGCTGGATGAAGCCGCTTTCATCCAACTGCCATTCACCCTCGCCCGCAGTCTCTGCTAACTGAGCGACGCGCTGCCCTGGGAAAATCGCACGTTGAGGCTGATCACCCCCTCGTTGATCAACCAGCGACGAACCTCGACGGTGCGCAGGCCGGCAACCACCATCGGATCGCGGCGGGCAATGGCCGTCGCGGCCTCAAGATTGATGGCGCGCAGGATGGTCATCCCTGCGCCGTCCATACCGCCGGCTTCATCGACATAAGGCCCCGATGCGAACAGCACACCGGCGGCCTCGAGGTCGATCATGTAGCGTAGATGCGCGTGCAATTTCGCACGCATCGCCGCCACATCGCCGAGCGGCCGGCTTTGTACGACGTACAGCGGCAGGCGCAGCATCTGCTGCATCAGCGCTTCGACTTCCGCGTCTGGCGTCATCTCGTCCATGGCCTGTCAATCCATCACCATGCCGCCGTCAACGTGATAGGAGCCGCCCGTCATGTTCGCCGCCTTCTCGTCGGCGAGGAATGCAACCATCCTTGCGACATCGAGGGGCTGTTGCGGACGGCCCTGCGGCACGTTCGACACGAAGCGGCGCAAAGCCTCATCGAACGACAGGCCGTCGGCCGCCGCCATTTCCTCGACGATGCGGTCGTGCAAAGGGGTCATGACGATGCCGGGGCACACGGCATTCACCGTGATGCCATGCGGGATCAATTCCATCGCCAGGCTTTGCGTCAAGCCGATGACACCGAACTTCGACGTGCAGTAGTGCGAAAAATTCGGGTAACCCATCTTGCCGACCACCGACGACAGGTTGACGACGCGCCCATAGCCACGCGCGATCATCTGCGGCACCAATGCGCGCAAGGTCAGGAACTGGCCTTTGAGATTGATGTCGAGCACGCGGTCCCACTCGTCCTCGCTCATTTCGGTCAGCGGCATGCGCCGCGAGACGCCAGCATTGTTGACGACGATATCGGCGGCGCCGAATTCACGCTCGACGAACGCCGCCAGTGCAAAGGCCGAATCCCAACTCGTCACGTCATGCTCGGCGACGGCGGCACGGCCGCCGCCGGCGATCACCTCGGCCGCGATCTGGTCGGCGGCCACCACATCGATGTCGGCGATCACGACCGCCGCCCCGCGGCGCGCCAGCTCACGCGCGATCGCCGCACCGATTCCATTGCCCGCGCCGGTCACGACCGCCACGCGATTCTGCAAGTCGAGCATCTGAATTCCTTGAAATCCCATTCTGATCAATGGCCTGCGGAGCATCGTCCGCGGCGGCCACGGCCAGCTTAAAGGCGCAGGCCGGACACAAAATTGCGCTGCGTCAATTTCGCGCGCGCCGACCTTGATGGCATTCAGCTTTCCGGCCCGTCAGCCAAGCGCATGTCCCGTGATAGATCGATTTCATGGAACCGTCACCCAGCCTCATTAAGGTTCCGCCGCCATCTATCCCGAAGACCGCTCGAAATGATCAGGAACCTGAAAACTGCGGCGCTGGCCGCGTTGTCGTTGAGTCTCGGCGTCAGTCTGTTCGCCGCCTGCAGCAACAACCATCACGCCACGACCCAGCAGGACATCAAGCATGTCTTCGTCATCGTGCTGGAGAACAAGAACTACCAGGACACCTGGGAAACCAGCACGCAGGATCCGTATCTGCGCAACACCCTGCGGCCGCAGGGTGCGCTGCTGACGCAGTATTTCGGCACCGGCCACGTCAGCCTCGACAACTACATTGCGATGATCAGCGGCCAGGCCTCATCGAAGTCGACCGAAAGCGACTGCACGACCTACAGCGACTTCACGATGAGCGGCACGACCGAGGACGGCCAGGCGATCGGCGACGGCTGCGTCTACCCGGCGTCGATCAAGACCCTGCCCGACCAGATGACGGCCGCCGGCCTGAGCTGGAAGGGCTACATGCAAGACATGGGCAATGACCCGACGCGCGAATCGGCGACCTGTGGCCACCCCGAGATCGGCAGCGCCGATCTGACCAACACCCCGGAGGCGGCCAGCGAGAGCGTACCGGCCGGGGACCAGTACGCGACGCGCCACGATCCGTTCGTCTACTTTCATTCGATCATCGACTCGCCGACCTGCGACGCCAATGTCGTCAACCTCGACCAGCTCGACACCGACCTGGCGTCGGCCGACACCACGCCGAACTTCGTCTTCATCACGCCGAACGTCTGCAACGACGGTCACGATGGCGACGGCACCGGTGCGGCCGGCAAAGGCTGTGTTGGCGGAGCGCCGGGCGGCCTGTCGTCCGCCGACGCGTTCCTGCAGACCTGGGTGCCGAAGATCATGGCATCCGATGCCTACAAGCAGAACGGCCTGCTGATCATCACTTTCGACGAGAGCAGCTACGCCTCGACCGACGTCAGCACCGATGCGGACACCGGCAAGACGACCTACACGCTGACCTTCGACGGCGCGTCGTGCTGCAACCAGCAGATCGGACCGAACATCACGCGGCCGAGCGAGGAGACCTTCGAGGCCTCGTCGTCGCTGACTTACGTGCTGAAGACCGTGGGCGTTGGTGGTGATCGCATCGGCGCGCTGCTGCTGTCGCCGTACATCAAGGCCGATACCACCTCGGACGTGCCGTACAACCACTACGCGATGCTGCGCAGCGTCGAGGACATCTTCGGCCTCGCCCACCTCGGCTACGCCGATCAGGCCGATCTGACGCCGTTCGGCAGCGACATCTTCAACAACTTCTGACGTCGCATGCGCTTGCGCAATGCCCAAGGCGCCGGCCTCGTGCCGGCGCTGTGTTTTCTTCTGTCGCTCGTCGCCTGCCAGCGACACGACGCCGACGGCGCGCCCGCGCCGGCGCCCGACGCCCGCTCCGCGACGCACCCCGACCGCGCAGCCCTGGCCGCTCTCGGCCGCACATTGTTCTTCGATCCGGCGCTGTCCGCGTCGGGCCGGCTCGCCTGCGCCACTTGCCACGACCCGGCACACGCCTACGCACCGGCCGATGGCCGTGTGCTCGAACGCGGCGGCCCGGGCCTGGAACAATCCGGACTGCGCGCCGTACCGTCGCTGCGCTACGACCTGGCGCGCGTCCCGCACTGGGCGCAGGAATATCAGTCGAGCGCAGTCGAACGCATGACCGACCGCGACAATCAGCCGGTCGGCGGTTACACCTGGGACGGACGCTATGACAGCCTCGCGGCGCAGGCCGCGTTCCCGTTGCTGGCGCCGAACGAGATGGCCAACCACGATGCGGCGACCGTGGCGGCGGCGATTCGTCGGGCGCCGTACGCATCGCGCTTCACCGCCTTGTTCGGGACCGGCGCGCTGGACGACGCCACGCAAACGCTCGCCGCTGCCGGCCGCGCGCTGGCGCGCTTCGAGCTCGACGATCCGAGCTTTCATCCATACAGCAGCCGCTTCGACGCGTTTCTCGACGGCAAGGCCACACTCAACGACGCCGAACAGCGCGGCTATGCGTTGTTCGTCGATCCGAACAAGGGAAACTGCGCGTCCTGCCATATCGCCACGCCGGGCGCCGACGGTTCACACCCTTTGTTCACGGACTTCAGCTTTCATGTGCTCGGCGTGCCGCGCAACGCTCGCATTGCCGCCAATGTCGATGCGCATTACTACGATCTCGGGCTGTGCGGGCCGATCCGCAGCGACCAGACGCAACGCCGCGACTACTGCGGCATGTTCAGAACGCCGAGTCTGCGCAACGTCGCGACGCGTGCCGCGTTCTTCCACAACGGGGCCATCCGTTCACTGCGCGATGCCGTCGCCTTTTATGCGACGCGCGACAGCGACCCCGGGCGCTGGTACCCGGAGCACGATGGCAAGGTAGAGCGTTACGACGATCTGCCGGTTGCGCTGCGCGACAACGTCGATATCGTCAATGTGCCGTTCGCCGGCCAGCGCCGCCACGGCGCGACGCTCAACGACGCCGAGGTCGACGACATCGTCGCGTTTCTGAAGACCCTGAGCGACGCAGACGTCGCAAGAGCAGCCCCGTAGGAGCGGCGGCGCCGCGAGGACACGCCCCCGCCCGCCCTTGACGCGGCCTCACGCCGCTCCCACGGACTGCAAGCGTCAAGCCACCGCGTAGATCTGATGGCTGTGATGATTGGCCGGCTCCCAGAGGCGGATACCGGCATCGATTTCGTCGACCTGCAACAGCGTGTCGCCGCCGCGCACGCCGTAATCGACGAACGCCGACTCGAGCACGCGCACCAGCGCACGGATGTTGCCGTGCCAGCGGCAGTTCTTGACGCGCATCCAGGCGTCCTCGGACAGCCCCTTGGGCTCGGCCCAGGTCGTGCAGCGCGACGCCAGCTTGGACAGCGTGGTCGCGACCACGGCGATCATGTCTTCTTCGCGCTTGTACAACTCCGGCACCGACAAGGTCGCTGCGCCGATACGCGTGAATTCGTCGATGTTCACCGAGTTCTGCAGCGACTCCCAGCTGCGGTTGGTGGCGAACACGATGGCGCATTCCAGCGACTGCTTGGCGCTGGCGCCAAACGGCAGGAACTGGCCATTGTCGAAGGCTTCCATCAGCACTTCCATCACCGGACCGGTGATGCCGTGCGATTCGTCGATGAAGCAGACGCCGTCGCGCGCGTGCGAGAACGCACCGGTGCGGCTGCCGGCGCCCGGAAATGCGCCGGACACGTGACCGCAGAGCAGCGATTTGACCGCTGCCTTGTCGCCGGTGTTTTCAGCAGCGAGGTTCACCGACACGAAGCGGCCGCGATCACGCACCAGATAGTAGTAATAAGCCAACGTGGTCTTGCCACTGCCGGGCCCGCCGAGCAGGTAAGTACGATGGATGCCGTTGGCGGCGTAACCGCGGATACGGGCGGTCAAGGCCTGCAGCTCGGGGCTGAAAGCGTAGAAATTGCGCATCGGCGAATTCTCGACCTCGGTCGAGACCGGCATGCGGATCAAATTTTCCTCGATCACCGCGCCGAGGCGCTGCGGCAGCTGGCGCACCACGGATTCGGCATTCGGGGCCAACAGCAGGCGCATGCCGCCGAGCCGGTTCTCGTTGCCGCGCTTGGTCAACCACTGGCCGAGGGCGGTCAGCTGCGCATGCGTGATGGCGACGATCAGCGTCGTGCGGCGGCCACTGGCACGCGCCGCGAGGACCGCATCGGCCAGGCCATCGAGCAGACTCGGTGCGAGCAGCATGCTGAGCACGAAGTCGGCCTCGGGTGCCGGCATCTGCGGACCGAGCTCGGCGGCGCTGCGCATCTGCAGCGGCCGGTCGTCCGGCGACAACTCGGCCAGTCCCTGGCCCAACTCCGGATCGCGCGCGTGGAATTCCGATGCATAGACCTGCAGGAATGGTGCGGCGGCGCGATCCGCGACCATCGACTGGATATCCGCCTTGCGAGTGATGCCGAACATGTGACGAGTCCCTTCATACGCTGTACGTACCGTCACCTTAGGCCGCCGCCGGTACCAGAGCGCGCCAGGGCCGATGAAACTGGCCACGCTGCCGACAGGCGGCATTCAGGCCCGGCCCGAGACTTGCAAGGCGCACGCTTATCGTCTTCAGGCTACCGCTCGTCCCCGCCCCGCGGCTCAGGCGCGCGGCTGGCGCATCGTCACGAATTCCTCGGCGGTGGTCGGGTGGATGGCGATGGTCTCGTCGAACTGGCGCTTGGTGGCGCCGGCCTTGAGCGCGACCGCCAGTCCCTGGATGATCTCGCCGGCATCCGCGCCGACCATGTGCGCACCGAGCACGCGGTTGTCGTCGGCATCGACGACCAGTTTCAGCAGACAGCTCTCCTTGGCGTCGGTCAGCGTCAGCTTCAACGGCTTGAAGCGGCTCTCATAGACCTCGATACGGTGCCCGCGACGCACGGCGTCCTGCTCACCGAGCCCGACCGTGCCGACATTCGGCAGGCTGAACACGGCGGTCGGGATCAGCTCGTAGTCGACCGGTGCATATTCGCTCGGGCGAAACAGATGACGAGCCACCGCCATGCCCTCGGCCAGCGCCACCGGCGTCAGCTGCGCGCGGCCGATCAGGTCGCCGACCGCATAAATCGACGGCTCGGCCGTACGGTAGTGATCGTCGACTTCGACGAAACCATGTGCATCGCGCGTCGCGCGCGTGGTGTCGAGGCCCAGATCGGTTTCGGTCGGTCCGCGGCCGGTCGCGAACAGCACGCAATCGGTCGTCAAGGTCTCGCCGGTGTTCAGGTGTGCCAGCAGCGCGCCGTCGTTCTGACGCTCGATGCGCGTCAGATCGGTGTTGAAGCGCAAATCGAGGCCCTTGAGCCTGAGTTGATCGCGCAGATGCTCACGGATGCCGTCATCGAAGCCGCGCATGAACAGCTCGCGGCGATAGATCTGCACGACATCGACGCCGAGGCCGCGAAACACCGAGGCCAGCTCGACAGCGATATAGCCGCCACCGACGACCAGCGCGCGACGTGGCAGTTCGGGTAAGTGAAAGACGTCGTCCGAAACGATGCCCAGTTCGGCGCCGGGAATATCCGGCCGCAGCGGTCGACAACCGGTCGCGACGAGGATGTTGTCGGCCGTCACGCGTTCGCCGGCCACCTCGACCGCATGCGGTCCGACGATGCGCGCGCGACCGCGGATCAGGCGCGCACCGGCCTTTTGCAGGATGCTGTCGTAGATGCCATTGAGCCGCGCGATCTCGCGGTTCTTGTTGGCAAGCAGCGTCGACCATTCGAACGCGGGATCATCGACCGACCAGCCGTAGCTGGCGGCCTGCGCGAAGTCGTCGGCATAGCTGGCGCCATAAACGAACATCTTCTTCGGTACGCAGCCGAGATTGACGCAGGTGCCGCCCAGGTCTCGGTCCTCGGCAACGGCAACGCGCGCCCCGAAGTTGGCGGCGAAGCGCGCCGCGCGCACGCCGGCCGAGCCGGCGCCGATCACGAACAGATCGAGGTCATGCGCCATCGGCGATCCCCGGCATGTCGGTCGGCTGCGCGTCGTTGGCTACCTCGATCAGATTGCCGTCCGGGTCGCGGAAATAGACCGACATCATCGGTCCGAGCACGCCGGTGCGCGCCACCGGCCCCTGCTCGACGGCGACGCCGAAGCGGCCGAGCTGGCTGATGATTTCCTTCATCGGCGTGGTGCTGACGAAACACAGATCGGCGGTGCCGGCCATCGCGTGCCTGGCGTGCGGCGTGCCCAGCGCGTCGGCCGCATGCAGATTGATCTTGTGCCGCCCGAAACCGAGCGCGCGGCGCCCGTCGTCGAAGCTCAGCGCGCGCATGCCCAACACGTCGACGTAGAAGGCGACGGTGGCGTCGATGTCGCGCACTGTCAGCACCAGATGGTCCAGCCTCTCGATATACATGTCTGTCCTTTCTCGTCAGTGCCCAACGCCACCCAGCGTCAGCTTCGCCGGGTCCAGCAGTGTGGCCAGCTCGGCGCGCGGCAGGCCAGTGGCCTCGGCAGCGACATCGAGGATCGGCCGGCCTTCCTTGTAGGCCCGCTTGGCGATCGCCGCGCCCTTTTCATAGCCGATCCGCGCATTGAGCGCCGTGATCAGGATCGGATTCTTGGCCAGCGCCTCGCCAATGTGTTGCTTGCGCACGCGAAAGCCGGCGATGGCGCGCTCCGCCAACAGCCGCGACACCTTCGCTTCCAGCGAAATGCTCTGCAGCAGATTGAGCGCGATCACCGGCAGCATGACGTTGAGCTGGAAATTGCCGGCCTGCGCGGCAACGGTGATCGTCGCATCGTTGCCGATCACCTGCGCCGCGACCTGCGCAGTCGCCTCCGGAATGACCGGATTGACCTTGCCCGGCATGATCGACGAGCCGGGCTGCAGCGTCGGCAGCTCGATCTCGCCGAGGCCGGCCAGCGGACCGGAATTCATCCAGCGCAGATCGTTGGCGATCTTCATCAGCGACACGGCGATGGTCTTCAACTGGCCGGACAGCTCGGCCGCGGTGTCCTGCGCCGACAAGGCCTCGAAGTAGTTGGTCGCGGTCGTGAACTTGATGCCGGTGCGCGCAGCCAGTGCCCGTGCGAAGCGCTTGCCGAAGCGCGGATCGGCATTGATGCCGGTACCGACCGCGGTGCCGCCGAGCGCCAGCTGCAGCAGCCGCGGCTGCACTGCGTCGAGTCGCTCGATCCCGTGGCGGATCTGCGTCGCCCAACCCGACAGCTCCTGATCGAAGCGCACCGGCATCGCGTCCATCAAATGCGTACGGCCGGTCTTGGTCACGCCCTTGAGCTGACGCGCGCGCTTTTCGATGGTCGTCGCCAGAAACTTGAGCGCCGGCTTGAGTTCGGCGTGCACCAGCAACGCGGCGGCAACGTGAATGGTGGTCGGGATCACGTCGTTCGAACTCTGCCCGTAGTTGACGTGATCGTTGGGGTGCACGGTCTTTTTCAGGCGCTTCGTCGCCAGGTGCGCGATGACCTCGTTGGCGTTCATGTTGGTCGACGTGCCGGAGCCGGTCTGGAACACGTCGATCGGAAAATGTGCGTCGTACCGGCCGTCCGCCACGTCCAGCGCGCAGACCGCGATCGCTTCGGCGCGGCCGGCATCGAGCAGACCCAGCTCCCGGTTGACCTGCGCCGCAGTCGCCTTGACCAGGCCCAGCGCGCGAATGAAGGCGCGCGGCATGGGGATGCCGGACACCGGGAAGTTGTCGACCGCGCGCTGGGTCTGCGCGCCCCACAGCGCGTCGGCGGGCACCTTGAGCTCGCCCAGACTGTCGTGTTCGATGCGGAATTGCGCCCTGCTTTTGGCCATGGAGCTGTCCTTATGGTCGATCGTGGCGGCGCAGCAGGCCCCGCCTCGGATAAAATGCCGCCCCAGCCTACACCGACGACGCTGGCCCGGGGACCACGCCGCCGCATCGTCGACATTCGAGTCGAACCGCTAATGAATCTGACGTCCTTATCCGCCATTTCGCCGATCGACGGCCGTTACGCCGAGAAGACCGTGCGCCTGCGCGCGATCTTCAGCGAGTACGGCCTGATGCGCTACCGCATCCTCGCCGAGATCCGCTGGCTCGAAGCGCTGGCCGCGCGCGCCGACATCCCCGAGGTCGACGCCTTGTCGGAATCGTCGCGCGACAAGCTCGAAAAGATCGCGTCCGGCTTCAATCTGACCGAGGCGCAGCGCGTCAAGGCGATCGAGGACACGACCAATCACGACGTCAAGGCCGTCGAGTACTACCTCAAGGAAAAGATCAACTCGCACCCGGAGCTGTCCGGCATCAAGGAGTTCATCCATTTCGCGTGCACATCCGAGGACGTCAACAACCTCTCGCACGCGATGATGCTCAAGGAAGCCCGCGAAGCGGTGCTGCTGCCGATGATCGACCAGGTCATCACCGCGATCGGCCAGCTCGCGCAGACCTATGCCGAGCAGCCGATGCTGTCGCGCACCCACGGCCAGCCGGCCTCGCCGACCACGCTCGGCAAGGAGATGGCGGTATTCGCACAGCGCATGCGCCGCCAGCGCGAACAGTTCGCCGCAGTGCCGCTGCTCGGCAAAATGAATGGTGCGGTCGGCAACTGGAACGCGCATCTGGCGGCGTATCCGGACGTCGACTGGCCGGCCGTCACGCAGGCCTTCATCGCCGACCTGGGCATCGAACAGAGCCCGGCAACGACGCAGATCGAGCCGCACGACTACATCGCCGAATACTTCCACGCACTGTCGCGCTTCAACACCATCCTGATCGACTTCTGCCGCGACGTCTGGAGCTATATCTCGGTCGGCTATTTCAAGCAGCGCACCGTCGCCGGCGAAGTCGGCAGCTCGACGATGCCGCACAAGGTCAACCCGATCGACTTCGAAAACGCCGAAGGCAATCTCGGCATCGCCAATGCCCTGCTCCAGCATCTGGCCGAGAAGCTGCCGATCTCGCGCTGGCAGCGCGACCTCACCGACTCGACGGTGCTGCGCAATCTCGGCGTCGGCGCCGCGCATTCGCTGATCGCCTACCAGTCGGCGCTCAAGGGCATCGGCAAGCTCGAAGCCGACGCCTGGAAGATGGGCCAGGACCTCGATCAGAACTGGGAAGTGCTCGGCGAAGCGATCCAGACCGTCATGCGCCGCTACGGCCTGCCGGAACCGTACGAACAACTCAAGCGCCTGACGCGCGGCCAGAAGGTCGGCCGCGAAGCGATCCGCGACTTCGTGTCCGGCCTCGACCTGCCGGACGCCGAGAAGCAGCGCCTGCTGGACATGACGCCGGGCAGCTACACCGGCAACGCGGTGTCGCAAGCACAACAGCTCTAAACGGCTTGCCGACGAACCGGCATGGTCGACGCTCGCGATCCGGATGCCGGACGCACGGGGCTGACGCCGCCGGCGACGGCCCTGTACGGGCATGCCGAGTACACGCAGACGGCGCTGAAGCTGATCACGCGCACGCACCTGCGCCTGTGCCTGTTCAGCCCGGAACTCGACCGTCGTGTCTGGGGCCACCCCGGCCTGGTTGAGCTATTGCGCGCCTTCGCCCTGCGGTCGGCGCACGCGGAGATTCGTATTCTCGTGCACCGACCGCAGCGCATCGCGCAGGCCTCGCACCGACTGGTCGAGTTGGCGCGGCGGCTGCCGAGCCGTATCCGGATCCGTGAAGTCAGCGAAGAGCGTCGTTCGTTCCTCGAGGAGTATGTGATCGGCGACGAACTGGCGGTGCTGCGCAAGCGTCGTCACGACGACGCCGAAGCACAATGGTACGACCACGCCCCGATGGAAGCGCGCCGCTTGCGGCGCCGCTTCGACGCGCTATGGGACGAATCGCTGCCGGCACGTGAGCTCGCCGAGCTGCGCATCTGACGGCGCAGCGAACAGCGCCCTCAGACCGCCGCCAGGGTCTTGCCGAGACAGATCGATCGCGGGTTATCGATGTATTTCCCCCACGGCGCAACCTCCGCATAGCCATGCCGGTGATAGAACGCCACGGCGCGCTCGTTGACGATGCGCGTCGACAGCACGATCGCGCGGTATCCGCAGGCCCGCGCGCGAGTCTCCAACCCCAACAACAGAGCGGCGCCAACACCGCGCGTTCCCGGCGCGGCATACATGCGCTTGATTTCGGCAACGCCGTCGGCCTGCGGCCGCAAGGCGCCGCAGCCGCACGCGCGGCCGGACGCGTCCCGCGCAACCACGAACGCCGCACCGTCGACTCGTACGTCGTCGTCGGCGAAAGACGATGTCCCGCCATCACCGGTCAGGTGCAGCAGCGCGTGGCTCAGCGCGACGAGTAAACCACGTGCGTCCTCGTCAGCGGGATCGGCGGAATGGACGCTCAAAGTCTGTGCGGCTTCGGCTTCAGTCGTGGGCATTGGCGGTGGATCGTATGGTCATCAGGATGGCCTCATGCGCGCAGGCCCATGACGCAGCGAATCTCCTGCAGGGTCTGACCGCCAAGCTCGAACGACTGCACGCTGTCCATTTCGACGACGAAGCCGACAGCCGTATAGAAACGCAGCGCACGCGCGTTGCCGGCCAGCACCCAGAGCCGGACACTGCGGTAATGCGCAGCCAGTTGTGCGCGCGCCTGCGTCCACAGCGCGCGGCCGGCGCCCGACGACCAATGTTCGGGGGCCACATAGAGCGCCCACAACTCGCCGACATCGGCAGCAACATCTGGGTCGCGACAGGCGCCGAACGCGGCCCAGCCGTGCAAGCCCCCATCGCGCAGGCCGAGCAAGACCGTCGAGCCCGGCCGTGCGATCCCGTGACGCCATTGTTCGGCGTATTGCTCGACCGACATCGCCGCCAGGTAGGCATCATCGACCACGCCACGATAGGCCGCGCGCCACGAGCGGACCTGTACGTCCGCGATCGCAGCCGCGTCATCGACTGTCGCCGCGCGTATCGTCAGCGCCGTGGCATCAGTGCCCAGGTGGTGCGCCCTTGAGCCAGCAGATGAAGACGAGCGCAGCGCAGACCAGCGCGGTGTAGCCGACAAACAAGGTCTGCCCGTAGAGCGGCCGCAGCCAAGTGAGTCCCAAGAACAACAGCGCCAGACTGAGCGCCAGCACGATCCAACCCTGCCAGCGCACCGGCATGCCCCAGCCCCAGCCAAAGCGCCGGCGCGGAAACCAGTAATCGGAACGCGCGTTCATGGCCGGCGGCGACGCTGCTCGCGCGGCACGCGCAGGTACAGTGGCAGCGATCGGCGCGACGACAGCACACCACTCCAGAAACCGACTTCAAGCAGCACACCGGCCACCAGCACCGCCAGCAGCCCGGTGGTACTGGCCACCGCGTAGCAGCACAGCGCCGCCAACAGCAGCGCCATCAGCATCACGACTCGGGTCATGGCTCGCCTCCTTTGGCTCGGGCACTCGAGCATGACATCAGATTACGCCCGGCGGCCTCGCGACGCATCCGCTGCGATGCAAGGCCAGCGTCAGCTCGCTTCTTCCGGCGCGATGCGCTCACGCGAGCGAATAAAGGCCTTGACGTGCTCCGGCACCGACACCGCTTTCGCGTTCTCGTAGTCGAACCACACCAGCACGCCGCGTGTGACCGCGACCAGCTTGCCGTCGATGAACATGCCGCCCTCGGTATTCATGCTGCTGCGGCCAATACGGCGCAGGCGAAAACCGAAGCGGATCTGCGCCGGATGATGCACCTGCGCAATGAAATCGCATTCGATACGCGCGAGGATGAAACCCGCCTTGCGCCAGAACGCCGCGTCGTTGCCGATCAGCGGTGCAAAGTAGTCGAGCCGCGCCGACTCATCGAAAGTGAAATAGCGCGCGTTGTTGACGTGGCCGAGCATGTCGCAATCCGACCAGCGGGTCGGAATCTCGAAGAAGTAGCCGAAGTCGGCCTCGGTCGGGCGTTCGCTCATGCAGCGTCCTCGTCGTTTGGAAAATCCAGCAGGCGCGCAGCGGCACGATCGCGAATCTGTCGCCGCTGCGCCGATGTCGCCCGTGCCCATGCCGCAATCTCGTCGAGATCGCGGCCGCAACCCAGGCAATGACCGTGCGCGCCGAGCCGGCACAGCTTGATGCACGGCGAAGGCACGTCGACGTCGTCGGCGATGATCGGGTTCTGCTTCATATCCGCGCGACGCTAGCATCCCCAGGCGCGCGGAGAAAGCATTGCGGTCGACACAGCGAGGCTCCGCAGCAAAAAAGGCGCGGCGACTCCCGGTCACCGCGCCTTCGACGAACAGCCTGACGGCGTGCTTATTTGACCGTCATCGTAAAGTCGACACGACGATTGCGCGCACGGCCGGCTTCGGTGTCGTTCGGCGCCACCGGGTTGGTATCGCCGGCGCCGACCGCCTTCATCCGGGCCGCTGCAATGCCGCGACGGATCAGATGCTGACGCACCGATTCCGCACGCTGCAGCGACAGAGCCTGATTGTAGTTGGCGGTACCGACCGTGTCGGTATTACCAGTGATCAGTACGTCGACGTTCTCTTGATTCTTCAGTGTCTGTGCCAGCGAATCGAGGACCGACCGCGCCGCATCGGTCAACACGGCCGTGTCAGTGTCGAACTGCACGGTCCCGACCTTGAGCGTCTGCGAGATCATGCAGCCGTTCGCATCGACAGCGAGGTCGTGATACGTCGCCGGACACTTGTCGGTCGCATCCGGCACGCCGTCGCCGTCCTCGTCGCCGGCCGACTTGCCGTCCTGCGAGACCGGGCAACCGGTGCCGTCGACCGGCGTGCCGCTCGGGGTATCCGGGCACAGATCGGCACTGTCCGGAACGCCGTCGTGATCGGAGTCGACCTTGCAGTCGCTGCGACCCGTAACCGGGTCGACCACCGCCAGCGGGCATTCCTGGGCCGGCTCCGGCGGCGCGCTGTGACCCGATGAGTGCAGGAAGAACAACGGCATCTGCAGGCCCACCGTGAAGCGATAATCGATCACGAAGTTACGGTTGGTGTCATCGGGGTCGAACTGTCCGAGCGCCCGTGCCTCGACGCGTGCCGCCAAGCCGTGCCAGCTGAGCGGACCGAGCGGCAGCAGCGCACCGCCACCGACGTCAATGCCGAAATGCTCGTTGCGATGTCCCTGGACGTCGTTCTGCACGACGCCGAGACCGCCGAGCACGAACGGCTTGAAGCGATAGTTGCCGAGCATGCCGAAGCCCTGGTGACCAAAGTCGTAGACCAGGTCGAACATCAGGCCGGACTGATAGTCGTTCTTGCCGTCGATGTCACGCTCGCGCACCAGACGATGTAGCGTCGCTTCCGCCGACCAGCCCGGATAACCGTACTGCGACAGCGGCAAGCCGAACTGGACCTGCGCGCCCTGGCCATCATCGGAATGACGCGTCGGGTCCGGAATTTCGTAAAGGTAACCGGCGCCGACATACGGAATATCGTCGTAGTCGTCACTGGTCACGGCTGCCGCGGTGCCCGCCCACAGCAATGCCCCGAATGCGAGAACGCAGGCGCCTTTGCCCGCGAGACCACCGTTGAAACGCATGCTTCGACTCCCGTTGCTTGCGATGGAACGACCGGCGCCGCACGCATCCCCGTTATGCGCACCTACAGCTTCCCCACACCGGACGAAGGGCCAGTGACCTGCGGCCCCGTGAAAGACACGACTCTATAGACAGAACCTTACAGCAACAACCGTGACGTGGCGGATTTTTAGGTCACGCCGCTTTGTGCTGCGCGGGCGCACTCGCCGATCAAGGTCGGTCCGCGGTAGATGAAGCCGGTGTAGACCTGCAGCAGGTCAGCGCCGGCGCCGCGCCGCGCCGCAGCCGTCGTTGCATCACCGATGCCGCCAACGCCAATCAACAAGAAATCATCGCCGACGCGCTGACGCAGGCCGCGCAGCGTGCGTTCCGCCAGCGGCGCCAGCGGCGCGCCCGACAAGCCGCCGGTTTCGCGTGCAAGCGGCTCGGCATCAAGCCCTGGCCGGGTGATGGTCGTATTGGTCGCAATCAGTCCGTCGATGCCCGACTCACGTGCAACGCGGGCAATGGCATCGAGCTGCTCGTCGTCGACGTCCGGTGCGATCTTGACGAGGATCGGCGTGCGCTTGCCGTGCTGCTGTGCCAGCGCCTCGGCCTCGCGCTTGATCTGCTGCAACAGCGCGCGCAGATTCGCCTCGTCCTGCAATTCACGCAGGTTCTTGGTGTTCGGCGACGAAATGTTCACCGTCACGTAGCTGGCGCGGGCATAGACCTTGCGCAGACAGATCAGGTAATCGTCAGCAGCACGCTCGATCGGCGTGTCGAAATTCTTGCCGATGTTGATACCCAGCACGCCGGCGTAATCGCTCTCGGCGACGCGCGCCAGCAAATGGTCGACACCCTTGTTGTTGAAGCCGAGGCGATTGATGATCGCGCGCTGCGCTGGCAGGCGAAACATGCGCGGGCGCGGATTGCCCGGCTGCGGCCGCGGCGTCACCGTGCCGACTTCGACGAAACCGAAGCCGAGGCGCGCCCAGGCATCGAGGCATTCACCGTTCTTGTCGAGGCCGGCCGCCAGGCCGACGCGATTGGCGAAGCGCAGGCCGAGCAGTTCGACCGGATCGTCGACCGCTCGCGCCGAAAACGGCAAGGTCGCCAGCTTCGGCAGGCGCGCAAAGGTTTCCAGCGTCAGCTCGTGCGCACGCTCGGCGTCGAGCGTGAACAGCAACGAGCGCGCGAGGTCGTAGATCATCGTCCGGCTCCCGGTCGGGCGAGCGGCGCCGCGCGGCGCCTCAGTGTGACTCGAACAAATGGCCGAGCTTGGCGGCCTTGGCGTCCAGGTACTTCTCGTTGTACGGGTTGCGTCCGCTTTCGATCGGCACCCGCTCGTCGATGACGATGCCTTCCTTCGTCAGCGCATCGAGCTTGCGCGGATTGTTCGTCATCAGGCGGATATGACACAGGCCGAGCTGGTGCAGCAGCTCAATGGCCAGACCGTATTCACGCGCGTCGGCCGGAAAGCCGAGTTGGTGGTTGGCTTCGACGGTGTCGGCGCCCAGATCCTGCAACTCGTAAGCGCGGATCTTGTTGCCAAGCCCGATGCCGCGGCCTTCCTGGCGCAGATAAAGGACCGCGCCGCGGCCTTCGGCGGCAATCTTCTGCAGCGCGATGTTGAGCTGTGCGCCGCAGTCGCAGCGCAGCGAGAACAGCGCATCGCCGGTCAGGCACTCGGAATGGACACGAATCAGCGGCGGCGCGCCGGACAGATCGCCGAGTGCGATCACGACATGTTCCTTGCCGTCCGGTGCTTTGAACACCGTGATCCGGAACTCGGCGAATGGGGTCGGCAGCTTCGCTTCCGCGATCCGCTCCAACTGGTAATCGGAGGACTTCAAAACACTCTCTGGTGCGGCGGACGGCGGCGGAAAAGGCAGGCCTTCACCGGCGCGCCCGGCCCGGGGGCGCAAATCATACCCGAAGCCGGCATTTCGCCGGCATGGCCCGGCCTGCGACCGCCGGCGGCAACGAGCCGAAACGACCGCGGCCTGCGCCGCCCCTACCCGTTGTTCATCGGGACGACACAGACCGCGATCACAGCCCCGCCGCGGCGGGCCCGCCTGACCTGCTATTACGCGCCGAAGTAGTTCTGGCCGCAGACGCGCATGGTGCGGCCGTTGACGGCGCTGGCTGCCGGCGAGGCGAAGAACGTCACCGCCTCGGCGATGTCCTGCGGCAGACCACCCTGCGACAGCGAGTTCAGGCGGCGGCCGACTTCACGCGGGCCGAACGGCATGGCCGCCGTCATCGCGGTCTCGATGAAACCCGGCGCCACGGCATTGATCGCGCCGCCACGCTGGGCGAACACCGGCGCCATCGTGTCGACGTAGCCGATGATGCCGGCCTTGGTCGCACCGTAGTTGGTCTGGCCGGCGTTGCCGCTGATGCCGCCGATCGACGAGATGCAGACCACGCGTGCCCCGTCGTTGAAGCCCTTCTTCAGCAGCCCTTCGTTGATGTTGAGGATGGCCGCCAGATTGATGTTGATGACCATGTCCCAGAAATGCGCGGGCATGTTGCGCAGCATCTTGTCGCGCGTGACGCCGGCGTTGTGGACGACGATATCGAGGCCGCCGAAGTCCTTGCCGACTTCCGAGGCGATGCGCGCGGCGGCGTCCGGGGCCGTCACGTCGATGGCCAGACCGACGCCGCCGATCTTCGCCATGGTCTCGCCCAGCCCGCCCTCGGCCGACGGATGGTCCATGCCGACCACCTTGGCACCCTCACGGGCCAGCGTCTCGGCGATCGATGCGCCGATGCCGCGCGCCGCGCCCGTCACCAGTGCGATCTTGCCTTCGAGGCTGCCCGGCAGCGCCACGGCACCGGTCACCGGCTTGCTCAGCGGCAGCACCTGACCGGAAACGAACGCCGAATGCTCGGACAGGAAGAAACGCAGGACCGCGTCGATCGCATCGTCGGCGCCGGCCGGCACTTCGATCAGGTTGGCGGTCGTACCGTTCTTGCCGACTTCCTTGCCCAGCGAGCGGATGAAGCCGCGCAGCGCGGTCGACGCGGTCTTGGCCTTGACGTCGGAAATCGACTCCGGCGCGCGCGACACGAGCAGCACGCGGCCATTGCTGGCCACACCGCGAACGACCGGCTGCACGAAGTCGTATAGCTCGCGCAGCTGCGCCGGCGAGCTCAGGCCCGAGGCATCGAAGACGATGGCATTGTTGCGCGTGCCACCTTCGGCGCCCGGGTTGGTATGCAGCTTGACGTTCAGCGCCGCGCCGGCCGCCTTGACCGGGCCCAGGCCGGCGTGATCGGTGATGACGCGCACTTCACCGCCGGCACCGGCGATGGCGCGCAGGATCGGCTGGCTGAGCGTCGCGCCGCTGGAGGCACCGACCAGGACGTAGCGGCCGTCGAGCGGCTGCATCGCCCACGGGGCGTCGGCACGGCGCAGGCGCGGCGGCGTCGGCAGCCCGATCAAGCCCGAAATGGTCTTGCCGAGCGAGGAATGGGTGAATTCGAAATAGCGGTCGTTCATCTTCGTTCCCGAATGAGACGCGTGAATAGCAAAAAAGTCGGATCGTGATTATGGACGCCTCCGACGGCAATCAACATCGCGGATTGACCAGAGCGCCACGACGCAAACGCCATTGACGCACACGCTGGGTGAACCGATAGTGAGGCGCCCATGGCCGGTCGGGTTCTTCGCGACGCGGAGAATCCAAGGAGGAGACCGCGCCGAGCGCAACAGGGGGACGAAAATAGGACCGCAGCGGGGGAAACGGTCCAGGGCCGCACAAGGATTCGTCCTAGAAGATCATTCAAAATGCCAACGAGTCGCTTGGGATCTACATCATGAAGGGTTGGAAAATCTTGGTTGCCGCCATCGTGGTCGGCGTCGGCACGTATTTCGGGTTGGAGTTGTTGCTTCCGCACCACGAGGTCGAGGTCAAGCTCAGCGGTCTGGTACCGTCTGAGAAGGTGTTCGGCAGCAGCGAAAAGGCGCCGGAGCAGCTCGCCGCCGCGGACGCGGCGACGCCGGGCGCCACCGACGGTACCGCCGGCGCTCCGGCCGAAGCCGCGCCGAGCACCGACGACGCGATGGCCGACAGCACGGCCACGCCGGCCACCGGTACGTCGGCCCCGGCTGATACGGCCGACGCCAGCAGTGCCGAGCCGCCCGCCGACGCAACGGCCGCTGCCGCCAGCACCGACAGTGCAGCGCCGGCTGCGGCGCCAGAACCCGCGGCCGAGCCCGAACCGGCACCGGAACCGGAGCCCGCCGCCGCGCCGGCGCCGGAACCTGCGCCCGCAGCAGCCGCACCGAAGCCGATGCCGAAACCCAAACCGGTCGCCAAGCCCAAGCCGGCGCCGAAGAAGCCCGCTGCGCCCAAGGTCTGGTGGACCGGCGCCAGTGGCGGCCTCGACGTGGTTTACGTTGGCTCGGCGTCATTCGAGCGCGCCATCGCCATCCTCGCCGGTTCGGCATTTGCCAGCGCCGACAGTGCCCAGCAGTCGGTGCATATCAGCAGCGGCGGCAAGGCGGTGTTCGGCACCTGGAAGCTCAACGACAAGAACCCGCGCATGCTGCTGTTCCCGGTCAAGTCGCTCGGCAACTACACCGTCAAGATCGACGGCACGCTGCGCGATGCGCAGGGCAAGACCGTCGGCTCGTCGATGCAGGGCGTCGTCTACGTTCAGTGACGGAACGCGGGCCGGCCGCCACGCGCGGCCGGCCCGCTCGCGGTACCATCCCGACCTTTTCGCCGGCAGTGCCGCCCACGCGGCACCCCGCCCGTCGTGTTCCCTGCCCGCGCCGAGCGGCGCGCGCCTTGCATGGCTAGGGGCTCTCACTTTTTTCGGGATTTTCCTCTCGTGGACATCGCCATCGTCGGCGCCAACGGCGACGTCGGCCGGCAGCTTGCCGTGCAGATCGTCGGCCGCCGCCTGCTCACGCCGCGCGCCCGCTTACAGCTGATCGGCCGCCGCGGCGGCGCCAGCGAACGCGCGCTGCACGGCCTGCGCGCCGATCTTTATGACGCCTTCGCCGAAATCACGCCGGAGATCGACGTCGGCCTCGCGCCCGAAGACGTCGCCGCCGACCTCATTTTGTTCGCCGCCGGCGCAACACCGGCCGCGTCGCCGCATGGCTCGGTCGATCGCCGCGAGCTGGCCAAGACCAATCGCGCGGTGTTCGAGTCCTACGCGCGTTCGCTCGCACAGCGCGGCCACGGTGAGGAAATCGTCGTCGTCGTCACCAACCCGGTCGAACTCGGCGTATCGGTGTTCGCGCGCCACCTCGACCCGCACCGCGTGATCGGCATGGGCGCCTATCAGGACTCGATGCGCCTGCGCCGCGAGATCGCCACCGACCTCGGCGTGCGCCGCCAGCGCGTGCAGGCCTACGCACTCGGCGAGCACGGCGATGCGCTGGTGCCGATTCTGTCGCGCGTCTGGATTTACGGCTTCGACGATGCCGAGAACGCGCTCGCACGCGACCGCCTGCGCGGCGGCCGCAGCGTTGCCGCCTTTGCCGAACGGCTCGCCAGCGAAAAGCAGGTGCTGCGTGGCTTCCTCGCCGACAATCGCGTTGCCGAAGCCTTCCTGCACGCCGAAGCGCTGCCCGCCGATCTGCGCGCGGTGCTGATGCCGGTGCTGACGCATGTTTCCGGCGCCAAGACCGCGGTATCGACGGCGTCGGTCACCACCGAACTGGTCGAAACCATTCTGTCCGGCGGCCAGAGCGTGATTCCGGCGCAGGTCCAGCTCGGCTCGCATGACTGGTTCGGACCGCCGGGCGTGCTCGGCGTGCCGGTGATGTTCGGCCTGCGCGGCTGGTCGCGCCCGACCGATCTCGACATGGACGACGACGAACATCGCACGTTGCTCGACGTCGCCGCCCGCATCCAGCGTCAGATCGAGGACTGGAGCCGTGACTGAATCGAACATGCGTCATGTCGTCTACGTCGCCGAAGTCGCCGACCGGCCTGGCACCGTGCATGCGATCGCCGCTGTCTTCGCCCATCGCGGTCTGTCGATGCGCGCGCTGATCGCCGACGCCAGTCGCCAGCCGGCGCGCATCCTCGTGCCGTTCATCGGCAGCGAGCGCCAGTGCACGATGGTCGAGCAAGTCATCGCGCGCCTGCATCACGTGCGTGATCTGCGCGTGCTGCCGGCCGACGCGCCGGAACTGCGCGCCAGCGCCGTCTGCAGCCTCGCGACACCGCCGCCGGATCTGCCCGGCATCGACATTCACGCCGCCGGTGATCGGTGGGTACTGAGCGGCAGCTACGGCGACATCGAACGGGCGATCGAACAGCTGCGTCGCGACGACACGCTGCTCGACGTCTTTCATACCGTCGCCGTGCTCTGAACGACGCGCGGCGGCACCGGGCCGCTGCTGCCACAATAGGCGGCAGACCCATCAATGAGGAGAATACGAATGGCAACCCGCCTATTCGATCTGGACGGCCGCGTGGCCATCGTCACCGGCGCATCGCGCGGCATCGGCGCCGCCACCGCGCGACTGCTGGCCGAACAGGGGGCGCACGTCGTGCTCGCATCACGCAAGGCCGCCGATCTGGAAAAAGTACGTGACGAAATCGTCGCGTCCGGCGGCAAGGCCAGCGTCATCGCCGCCCACGCCGGCGTCAGCGCCGATCTGCACAAGCTGGTCGCCGACAGCGTCGCCGAACTCGGCCGCCTCGATATTCTCGTCAACAATGCCGCGACCAATCCGCACTTCGGCCACGTCACCGAAACGCCGATGGAAATGATCGACAAGACCGTGCAGGTCAATCTGCGCGGCTACTTCGAATTGTCGGCGCTGGCCGCCAAACAGATGAAAGGCAACGGCGGCGGCGCGATCGTCAATATCGCCAGCGTCAACGGCATCAAGCCGGGCCTGTTCCAGGGCATCTATTCGATGACCAAGGCGGCCGTCATCAACATGACGCAGTCGTTCGCCAAGGAATGCGCGCCGTGGAACGTGCGCGTCAACGCCGTGCTGCCGGGCCTGACCGAAACCAAGTTCGCCTCGGCACTGACCCAGAACGACGCCATCCTCAAACCGGCACTCGCCCACATTCCGCTCGCGCGGGTCGCACAGCCCACGGAAATCGCACCGGCCGTGCTGTACCTGGCGTCCGACGCGGCGAGCTATGTAACCGGCACCACGCTGACCGTCGACGGCGGCCTGCTCGGCTGCGGCGGGCTGTAGCGAACCGCGAGGTCGAAAAGCGCGTTAACCGCAGATTTCGCGGATGAAAATGCCGCGATCGGTTGTGGTCCCGTCGAGACGGGTCGGGATTGCGCTGGCGGATCGAGGTCGCGGCTTGCGCCGCGCCTGGAGACGGCTCGGTCTTGTAGGCGCGGCGCGAACCGCGACCGCGGCACCTACGGCAGCAACACCGTCGCGCCGGTCGTCTTGCGTGCTTCGAGGTCGCGGTGCGCCTGTGCAGCATCGCGCAGCGCATAGGTCTGGCCGATGTTGATGCGCACCGCGCCGGAGGCGACGACGTCGAACAGCGCCTGCGCGCTGGCCTCCAGTTCGGCGCGCGTGGCGATGTAGTCGAATAGCGTCGGGCGTGTGACGAACAGCGAACCGCGCGCCGATAGCATGGCCGGCGCGAACGGTTCGACCGCACCCGAGGCATTGCCGAAGCTGACCATCAAGCCGCGGCGCGCCAGGCTGTCGAGCGAACCGACAAAGGTGTCGCGACCGACGCCGTCGTAGACCACCGGCACGCCCTCGCCGCCGGTCAGTTCACGAACTTTCCTGGCGACGTCTTCGTGGCGATAGTCGATGACATGTGTGCAGCCGTGAGCGCGGGCGATCGCCGCTTTCTCCGGGCCGCCAGCGGTGCCGATCACGGTGACGCCGAGGTGGCGCAGCCATTGCGCGGCGATCAGGCCAACGCCACCGGCCGCGGCGTGCAGCAACACCGTTTGCCCGGCCTGGACCGGATACAGGCGGCGGATCAGATATTCGACGGTCGTGCCTTGCAGCATCATCGCCGCCGCAGTGCGCTCGTCGATCGCCGGCGGCAGCTTGACCAGCACGCGCGCCGGCATCACCCGCGCCTCGGCATACGCACCGAGCGGACCGGACGCATAGGCAACACGATCGCCGACCGTCAGACCTTCGACGCCCTCGCCGACCGCCAGAATCTCACCCGCACCCTCCGAGCCGATACCGCTCGGCAGCGGCGCCTTGTACAGACCGCTGCGATAGTAGGTGTCGATGAAGTTCAGACCCACCGCCGTCTGCCGCACCAGCGCCTCGCCGGCACCGGGCGTGCCGAGCGTCTGCTGGTCCCAGATCAGCTTGTCGGGACCACCCGTTTCGTGGATGCGGATCTGGCCGGTCTTCATCATGCCTTGCTCGTCGTGATGGCGGGCCGGGCAGCATACAGATCGAGATAGGCACGTGCCGAACCGCCCCAGGAAAAATCACGGGCCATGCCGGTGGCGCGCAGCTGCGCGCGCGTCGCGGCGGCGTCGAACAATTCCAGCCCGCGACGTACGCCGTACAACAGGCCACCGACGTCGGCATCGTTGAACTGCACGCCGGTCGCGGTACCGGCCGCGAGCGTCAATGGGGTGGCATCGACCACGGTGTCGGCCAGACCACCGGTCCGGCGCACGACCGGGATCGCGCCATAGCGCTGCGCATACATCTGGTTGAGGCCACAGGGTTCGAAGCGCGACGGCATCAGCTGTAGATCGGCAGCGGCATTGAAGCGATGCGCGAGACGTTCGTCGTGCGCCAGCCGCAGGCCCACACGTCCGGCCGGCGCGTTGGCCGCAAAGCGCCTGAGCCCGTCCTCCAGATGCGCCTCGCCATTCGCCAGAATCGCGTACTGCGCCGGCAGCGCCAGCAGTTCGCTCGCGGCAGCGATGATCAGATCGGCGCCCTTCTGTTCGGCGAGCCGGCCGATGAAAACGATCAGCGGCCAGTCGCCCGGCGCCAGTCCCAGTTCGGCCTGTAGCAGGTATTTGTTGGCCGCCTTGCCGATCGCGACATCGGCTGCGCTGTAATGCCGGTCGATCAGCGCGTCGGTCGCCGGGTCCCAGCTGCGCTCGTCGATACCGTTGACGATGCCGTGCAACACCCCGCGACGCCAGCGCAGCACGCCGTCAAATCCGCAGCCATAGGCCGGCGTCTGGATTTCCTCGGCGTAGCTGGGACTGACCGTGGTGATCACATCGGCGTAGACCAGGCCGGCCTTCATGCACGACGCGCGCCCCCAGAACTCCAGGCCGTCCATCGACCACCAGCGTGGTGGCAGCTTCAGCGCATCGAACTGTGTGCGCTCGAAGCTGCCCTGATACGCCAGATTGTGGATGGTGTAGACGATACGCGGGCGTACGGCTTGCTCGTGCAACCAGGCGGCGGCCAGCGCGCTCTGCCAGTCATGGAGATGAGCGACATCGGCCACGAAGCCCGTGTCACGGTCCAGGCCCAGCGCCAACTCGCGCACCGCCACGCAGAATGCCGAGAAGCGCAGCATGTTGTCGACGAACTCGCGGCCGTCCGGCGCCCGGTACGGATCACCGTCACGCTCGAACAAGGCCGCGTTGCAGATCAGATAGACCGGCAGTCCATCCGGTAATTCGCCGCTAACGATTTCGAGCGGCTGGGCATGCGCATCTAAACGACCGATCAATTTTGGCTTGTGCAAGCGCTCGCGAAGGCCGCGATAGCCGGGAATGGCGACGCGCGCATCATGCCCCAGCACTCGCTGAGCCGACGGCAGGGCACCGACCACATCAGCCAGACCACCCGTCTTGGCCAGGGGCTGACATTCGGATGCAGCATGCAGAATCTTCATCGCGGCCTTTGGTTCGAAATGTGCATGGCGGTGCCATGCGGTGCTTGGACTAGTGTAGGCGGTGACGATGAATTCGAAGTGAGGGGGAACGAGTTCACGACGCCTTCAGATGACGCCCGTCACAATGCAAACGTGGGGCATGAATCAAGATGAGGCTTGACGGTGCCATGGAAGGTACCGGTCGCTGTACCCGCGACGTCGATCGATGCAGCGGGAATCCCAAGATGGAGAGCGGCAGCATGAGCGGCACTTCCCGCGATACGCGTTTCGTCAGCCGGTTGACGCGTGAAACCCTGGCATTGGTCATGGCCGGAGGGCGCGGCTCTCGCCTCATGCAGCTCACCGCCGCACGCGCCAAACCGGCGGTGCCGTTCGGCGGCAAGTTCCGCATCATCGACTTCACGCTATCCAACTGCATCAATAGCGGCATCCGCCGCGTCGGCGTGCTCACCCAGTACAAGAGCAATTCGCTGATCCGGCCGTTGCAGCTGGGCTGGAGCTTTCTGCGCGGACAGTTCGGCGAGTTCGTCGAGTTGCTGCCGGCCGAGCAGCGCTCCGACATTCCGTCCTGGTATTCGGGCACGGCCGATGCCGTCTATCAGAACATCGACTTCATCCTCGAGCACCAGCCCGCCTATGTGCTGATTCTCGCCGGCGATCACATCTACAAGATGGACTACGGTCGCATGCTCGCCCACCACGCCAGCACCGGCGCCAAGCTCACCGTCGGCTGCCTCGAAGTGCCGATCGCCGAGGCGACCGCCTTCGGCGTCATGGACATTGATGAGAACACCCGCGTCGTGCGCTTCGACGAAAAGCCGCGGCAACCCCGACCGATGCCGGGCAAGCCCGGTAGCGCGCTGGCCAGCATGGGCATCTACGTCTTCGACGCGATGTTTCTGCTCAACTGGCTGAAGCGCGATGCCGGGCTCGCCCATTCCAGCCATGACTTCGGCAAGGACGTGGTGCCGTCGGCGATCGAGGATGGCGCCGTCTACGCCTATGAGCTGACCGATCTGTACGACTATACGAAGCAAGGCTATTGGCGCGACGTCGGCACCGTCGACGCCTACTGGAAAGCCAATCTCGAACTGATCGACGTCACCCCCGAGCTCAACCTGTACGACGAGGACTGGCCGATCTGGACGCACACGCCGCATGCACCACCCGCCAAGTTCGTGTTCGACGAGCCGAATCGCCGCGGCTGCGCGACGGACTCCATCGTCAGCGGTGGCTGCATCGTCTCCGGCGCCCAGGTCAACCGCAGCGTGCTGTTCTCCGACACACGCGTCGACACCGGCAGCGAGATCAGCGAGAGCCTGTTGCTGCCCGGCGTGCGCGTCGGCCACGACTGTCGCATCCGCAAGGCGATCATCGATGAGGGCTGCGTCATCCCCGACGGCACGGTGATCGGCGAGCACCGTGAGCGCGACAGCCAGCTGTTTCACGTCAGCGATGGCGGCGTGACGCTGGTGACACGCGAGATGCTGCGAGCCTGAGCGGTGCGACACGTCCCGCGATCCGCAGCGCTCGCACTGCAGGCATTCATCGACGAGCCGGCCACCTTGCGGATCATGCATAGACCGCTCCCATTGCACGGCCCGGCCGGCGCATCGGTAGAGCGCGCCAGCCCATCAGATTGGAGCATGCTCGATGTCTGCCATGACGGTGATGCGCATGCGTGAGCCGCCGGCGCTCGAACTGGATGCCCTGACGCTGGCGGCGCTGGTCGACGGCCACTGCGACGATCCATTCGCCGTACTCGGCCCGCATTCGATAGGCGCCGGCCGTGTGCGGATTCGCTGCTATCTGCCTCAGGCCGAAGCCGTGGACGTGCTGGCGCGCGAAGACGGCCGCTTGCTGAGCACGCTGCAGCCGTTACAAGTGCCGGGTTTGTACGCCGGCCATATCGGCGCCGGGCAAGCTTACCGGCTGCGCATTCGCTGGCCGGGCGACAGCCTGCAGGAAACCGAAGACCCCTACGCGTTCGGTCCGTTGCTCAGCGACTTTGACCTGTATCTGATCGGCGAAGGCAGCCATCGCGAACTCGGTCGCTGCCTTGGCGCACAAGCGTTGACCGTCGACGGGGTGCCTGGCGTGCGCTTTGCGGTCTGGGCGCCGAACGCTCGACGCGTGTCGGTGGTGGGCGACTTCAACAGCTGGGACGGCCGCCGTCATTCCATGCGGGTGCGACGCCCCTCCGGTGTCTGGGAAATCTTCGTCCCGCATCTGCAGCCGGGCAGCGTCTACAAATACGAAATCCTCGGGCCGCAGGGCCTGTTGCCGCTGAAGGCCGATCCGGTCGCCCTGCAGTCGCAGGTGGCGCCGATGACCGCGTCGATCGTCGCCGAACCGCAGCCGTTCGCATGGACCGACGACGGCTGGCTGCAATCGCGCCGTGAACGCGCCGCGGTGTCGGCGCCGCTGTCGATCTACGAAGTCCATGCCGGCTCATGGCGTCGTCGCTGGGATGCAGGGCATTCGTCGCTGAGCTGGGACGAGCTGGGCGATCAGCTGATTGCGTATGTTGCCGAGCTCGGTTTCACGCACATCGAGCTGCTGCCGGTGATGTCGCACCCGTTCGGCGGCTCCTGGGGCTACCAGCCGCTGGGCCTGTTCGCGCCGCAGGCATCGTTCGGCACACCGGACGCGTTCCGCCGCTTCGTCGACCGCGCGCACCAGGCCGGCATCGGCGTCATCCTCGACTGGGTGCCGGCGCACTTCCCGACCGACGAACACGGCCTGGCGCGCTTCGACGGCACCGCGCTGTACGAGCACGAAGATCCGCGCGAAGGCTTTCACCAGGACTGGAACACGCTGATCTACAACCTCGGCCGCCGCGAGGTCCATGGCTTCATGCTGGCCAGCGCGCTGCACTGGATCGAGCATTACCACATCGACGGCCTGCGCGTGGACGCCGTCGCCTCGATGCTCTATCGCGATTATTCGCGACAACCCGGCGAGTGGATTCCGAACCGCTATGGCGGGCGCGAAAATCTCGAGAACGTCGACTTCCTGCGTCACCTCAATACCGTGGTCGGCGACCGCTGTCCCGGCGTGCTGATGATCGCCGAGGAGTCGACCGCCTGGCCCGGCGTCACGCGGCCGGCGCACGACGGCGGTCTCGGCTTCACCTACAAGTGGAACATGGGCTGGATGCACGACACGCTGCACTACATGCGCAGCGACCCGGTGCATCGCCGCTATCACCACAACCAGATCACCTTCGGCCTGGTCTACGCGTTTTCCGAGCATTTCGTCCTGCCGCTGTCGCACGACGAAGTCGTACACGGCAAGGGCTCACTGATCGGCAAGATGCCCGGCGACGATTGGCAGCGCTACGCCAATTTACGTGCGTACTACGCTTTCATGTGGTCGCACCCCGGCAAGAAGCTGCTGTTCATGGGCGGCGAACTTGCGCAACAGCGCGAATGGGATCACGACACCCAGCTCGACTGGGCGGCATTGCGTGATCCACGGCACGCTGGCATGCAGCGACTGATCGGCGATCTCAACCGGCTCTATCGCGAAACACCCGCCCTGCATAAAAAAGACGGCGACGGCGCAGGCTTTCACTGGCTGATCGGCGACGACGCCGGCAACAGCGTGTTCGCTTACGTACGCTACGGCAGCGACGCGCAACCGCCGCTGATCGCCATCTGCAATTTCACGCCGGTGCCGCGCAACGGCTACCGTGTCGGCGTGCCGCGCAGCGGTCGCTGGCGCGAAGTCTTGAACACCGACTCGCAACATTACGACGGCAGTGGCAGCGGCAACCTCGGCATGCTCAATGCCGCGCCGCAGCCGTCGCATGGTCAGCCCTTCTCTGTGCAGCTGATGCTGCCGCCGTTGGCGGTGGTATGGCTGCGGCACGAACCCTGAACGCTCCATGTCGAACGACCTCCCCGACCGACTCCTGCCGCCCGACCCGCATCACGATCAGGGGCCACTCGGTGCGCACTGGGACGGGCGCGGCACGTACTTTTCGATCTTTTCCGAGTCCGCCGAACTCATCGAGCTGTGCCTGTTCGACGCCGCGGGCCGCCATGAGACCCGCCTCGAGATGCCGGATTGCGTCGACGGGGTCTGGCGCGGCTATCTGCCGAATGTCGGACCAGGACAGCTCTACGGTTACCGCGCGTATGGCCCTTACGATCCCAAGCACGGCCTGCGCTTCAATCCGCACAAGCTGCTGATCGACCCCTACGCGCGGCGTCTGGCCGGCGAGATTCGTTGGCATGACGCGCTGTACGGCTATCGCGTCGGTTCACCGCGCGGCGATCTGTCGTTCGACCGCCGCGACAGCGCCGCCTACGTCCCCAAGGGCATCGTCGTTCACGATCGCTTCGACTGGGCGGGCGACCGGCCGCCGCGCGTGCCGTGGAGCGAAACCGTCATCTACGAGGCACACCTCAAGGGGCTGACCCAGCGTCGCGACGCGTTTCTCGAACACGATCGCGGCACCTTTGGGGCGCTCGGTCACGCACGGAACATCGAATACCTCAAGCACCTCGGCATCACCGCCGTCGAGCTGCTTCCGATCCATGCGTTCGCACGCGACCGCTATCTGGTCGAACAGCAGCTGACCAATTACTGGGGCTACAACACCCTCGCCTACTTCGCGCCGGACAACGCCTATCTGTCCGACGGCACGCTCGGCCAGATCAAATGGGCGGTGCGCCAGCTGCATGCAGCCGGCATCGAAGTGATTCTCGACGTCGTCTACAACCACACCTGCGAAGGCAGCGAACTCGGACCGACGCTGTCGTTTCGCGGTCTCGACAACCAGGCCTACTATCGCCTGCTGCCGGATCAGCCGCGCCATCACATCAACGACACCGGCTGCGGCAATACCGTCAACTTCAGCCATCCGGCGGTGATCCGCATGGTCATGGATTCGCTGCGCTACTGGGTGCAGGAATTCCATATCGACGGCTTCCGCTTCGACCTCGGCGTCACGCTCGGCCGCGAGCCGGGCGGCTTCGACCCTGGCGCGGGCTTCTTCGACGCGCTGATGCAGGACCCGATGCTGTCGCGCGTCAAACTGATTTCCGAGCCCTGGGACATCGGCCCCGGCGGCTACCAGATCGGCAATCACCCGGCCGGCATGAGCGAATGGAACGGCAAGTTCCGAGACGATATCCGTCGCTACTGGAAAGGCGACGCTGGCCTGCGGCCGGCGCTGTCGGCGCGCCTGCAGGGATCGGCGGAAATGTTCGACCATCACCGCCGTCGTCCGTGGGCCGGCATCAACTTCATCACCGCGCACGACGGCTTCACGCTCGAAGATCTGGTCAGCTACAACGCCAAGCACAACGACGCCAACGGCGAGGACAATCGCGACGGCAGCGACCATAACGACAGCAGCAACTGGGGCGTCGAAGGACCGACCGACGACACCGCGATCGTCGCCCAGCGCGATCGGCTCAAGCGCGCGATGCTGGCGACGATGATGATCTCGCACGGCACGCCGATGCTGCTGGCCGGTGACGAGTTCGGCCAGACCCAGCACGGCAACAACAACGTCTACTGCCAGGACAACGAGATCGCGTGGCTGGACTGGTCGCTGCTCGACGGCGAGCGCGGCGCCTGTCTGCACGACTTCGTCGCGCGCCTGATCGCCTTGCGTCGCGAGCAGCCGTTGCTGCAGGGCCTGTACTTCCAGCATGCGCAGCTGGAACTGGCACCCGGCGTGCGCGATGTGTTCTGGTTCGACGAAGACGGCAAGGATCTGACCGAGGACGACTGGAACAATCCGAACGCCCGCCTGCTCGGCCTGCGTCGCGTCGGTCCGGCCGCGGACGATGATACGGTCGAGGTGGTCGTCGCGTTGTTCAACGCCGACGGCGCGGCCTTCCGCTTCGAGTTGCCGCCGCCGATGCTGGACTACCGCCTGTTGCTCGACAGCAACGACCCGTCGAGCACCGAGCTGCATGCCATCGACGGCAGCGTCGAGCTTGCCGGGCACAGCGTGATGTTGCTGGCCGCACGGACCGAGCGTGCGGCACTGAGCAGCGAACGCCGCCGCGCCGCGAACCAGTCGCTGACCGATGACGAGCCCGACAACACTGCAGCCGACGATGGCGCGGAGCAGGCGGCATGACGCGCGCCGCCTACCCGCTGCCGTTCGGTGCCACCGTGCTCGACGAACGGCGCACGCGCTTTCGCATCTGGGCGCCAGATGAAGCGCAGCTGCAGCTGGAGATCGAAGGACAGCCGCCGCAGCCGATGACGCGCAGCGACGATGGCTGGTTCGAGGCTTATGGATCTTGCGGCGCCGGCGCGTGCTATCACTACCGCCTCGACAACGGCGTGGCGGTACCGGATCCGGCTTCACGCGCGCAGGCCGATGACGTGCACGGCGACAGCGTCGTCATCGATCCGCGCGATTACGATTGGCAGCACCCGCAGTGGCAAGGTCGGCCGTGGCACGAAACGGTGCTCTACGAATTGCACCCCGGCGCCTGCGGCGGCTTTCGCGGCATCATCGAGCGCCTGCCGGCACTCGCCGCGCTGGGCATCACCGCGATCGAGCTGATGCCGGTCAACGACTTTCCGGGCGCGCGCAACTGGGGCTACGACGGCGTGCTGCCGTATGCGCCTGACGCGGTCTACGGCGCGCCGCATGATTTCAAGCAATTGATCGACACTGCGCACGGTCTCGGGCTGTCGGTCTTCCTCGATGTGGTCTACAACCACTTCGGCCCCGACGGCGCCTATCTGCACGCCTACGCACCCCGCTTCTTTCGTGAAGACCGGCACACGCCGTGGGGCGCGGCGATCGATTTTCGTCGGCCGCAGGTGCGCGACTACTTCATCTACAACGCGCTGTACTGGCTACACGAATATCGCCTCGACGGCCTGCGCTTCGATGCCGTGCATGCGATCGAGGACGATGGCTTTCTCGCCGAAATGGTCCAGCGCATCCGCGCCACGATCGCGCCGCACCGGCATGTTCATCTGGTACTGGAAAACGAGGACAACCGCGCCGAGCTGCTCGGCGGCGACCGCTACGACGCGCAGTGGAACGACGATGCACACAACGCCCTGCATGTGCTCCTGACCGGCGAGCATGAAGGCTATTACCTGAGCTACGCCGAACGTCCGGCCGACCAGCTCGCGCGCGTGCTCGCCGAAGGCTTTTGCTATCAAGGCGAGCCGATGCCGTCGCTCGACGGCAAGCCGCGCGGCTCACCGAGTGGGCGGTTGCCACCGACGTCTTTCGTCTTCTTCCTGCAGAACCATGACCAGATTGGCAATCGCGCCTTCGGTCAGCGTCTGATCGAACTCGCCGATCCGCAGGCGCTGCGGGCCGCCACGCTGCTGCAGCTGCTATGCCCGCAAATCCCGCTGTTGTTCATGGGTGAGGAATGGGGAACGCGTACCCCATTTCTGTTCTTCACCGATCACAACGCCGAGCTGGCGCCCAAAGTCACCGCCGGCCGCCGCCGCGAATTCGCGCGCTTCTCGGCATTCAGCGATCCCGCGCAACGCGAACGCATCCCCGACCCGAACGATCCGCTGAGCTTTCACCACTCCGTGCCCGACGCCCGCGAGAGCGCACACGGCGATCACGCCGACTGGCTGGCCTGGTATCGCCAGCTGCTACAGCTGCGCCACGCGCAACTCATTCCTCGACTGGTGGGTGCGCGTGCGCGGCGCGCGGACGCACTCGGCAGCCACGCGGTCGCTGCGCAGTGGACGCTGGGTGATGGCGCACTGCTGACGATCGTCGCCAACATCGGCGCCGACGCAGCGCCGGTCGCATGGCCGGTCGAAGGACACCCCTTGATCGAAACCCGCGACGGGGTCGCGTCCGCCGTCGTCAACACGGGCAGCATGCCCGGCCTCAGCGCATGTGCCTGTCTGTTGCTGCCTGACTCCCGCGGAGACTCCGAATGAGCGACGACGCCCTGCGCCGTCTGGCCGAACGTGCCGGTATCGCTTCGAACTGGACCGACTACCGTGGCGTGCCGCGGGTGGTCGGCGTACAGACGCTGCGCACCGTGCTCGACGCCATGGAGCTGCCGTGCGGAAGCGACGCACAGATCGCCGATAGCGAGGCGCGGCTCGCCAACGAGCAGCAGCGCGACGGCATTCCGCCGCTGCTGACGGCGGTCCATGGGCAGAGTCTGCAGATCGGCGGCACCGCGCACGGCGGCGGGGCTCTGACCGTCACGCGGGAAGACGGAGGCACGCAGGCACTGCAGGCCGAAGCCCGCGATGGCGGCTTGCGCATCGCTCAGGTCGATCTGCCACCGGGCTATCACCGCCTGCACATCGGCGAACGCGAATCGACGCTGGCCGTGGCACCGAACCAGGCGTTCGGCGTCCGGGACGCCAGTGGCGGACGTCGCGTCTGGGGACTCGCCGCCCAACTCTACGGCCTGCGTCGTGACGGCGGTGGCGGACTGGGCGACTTCACGGCCCTGCGTGATCTCGTCGAGCAGGTCGCGGCACGCGGCGGTGATGCGCTGGCCATCAGTCCCGTGCATGCGCTGTTCGCCGCCGACCCCGGGCATTTCAGTCCGTATTCGCCGTCGAGCCGGCTGTTCCTCAACATCCTCCACGCCGACCCGGCGCTGGCGATCGGCAGCGATACCTTGCGCGCACTGATCGACGAGCTTGGCGTCGGCGACACGCTGCAGCGGCTGGAATCGCAGGCGATGGTCGACTGGCCGGCGGCCAGCCGCACCCGCCTCGCGCTGCTGCGCGCCAGCCACGCACAGCTGGCGCCGCGGCTGGCCGATGCAACCGATCCGCTCGGTGCGTCGTTCGCCCGCTTTGTCGTCGATGGCGGCGAGGCCCTGCTCGACCACGCGCGCTTCGAGGCCTTGCATGCCGAGCAGGTGCGCGACGGCCGCTGGTCGTGGCTGGACTGGCCGGCGGCACTGCGCGATCCGCGCGCGGCAGCGGTCGCCGCATTCGCCGATGCGCACGCCGACACCGTGCAATTCCATTTGTACGCGCAATGGCTGGCTGCACGCGGCCTGGCCGCGGTGCAGACCAGCGCCCGCGAGTCGGGCATGGCGATCGGCCTGATCGCCGACCTGGCGGTCGGCACCTCGAACGGCGGCAGCCACGCCTGGAGCCGACAGCGTGAAATGCTCACGGGCCTGTCGGTCGGCGCGCCGCCCGACCTGCTCAATGCCCTCGGCCAGAGCTGGGGCCTGTCGACGTTCTCGCCGCGCGCGCTGCGCCAGCACGGCTACGGCGCGTTCATCGAAATGCTGCGCGCCAATCTGCGCCACGCCGGTGGCCTGCGCGTCGACCACATTCTCGGCATGCGCCGCATGTGGCTGGTGCCACAAGGCGCCGATCCGATTGAAGGCGCATATCTGCAATTTCCGCTGCACGACATGCTGCAGCTGATCGCGCTCGAATCGCATCGGCACCGCGCGGTGATCGTCGGCGAGGATCTCGGCACGGTACCTGACGGCTTTCGCGACGAGCTCTACCGGCTCGGCATCATGGGCATGCGCGTGCTGTGGTTCGAACGCGACTACGGACTGTTCGTCGAACCGTCACGCTGGCCGACCGGCGCGATGGCGACCACCACGACGCACGATCTGCCGACCGTCGCCGGTTGGTGGCAAGGCCGCGACATCGATTGGCGCGCCCGGCTCAAGCTTTATGCGCCGGGCATGGACGAGGCACAGGACCGCGCCGAGCGCGATGAGGACCGCAAGCGGCTGTGGGGCGCGTTCCAGTACGCCGGCGTCACCGACCTGCCGGTGCCGCCGGCCCCGGAACATGCCGATGCCGCCATCGACGCCGCCGTACGCTTCGTCGGCAAAACGCCGTCACCGCTGGCGATCGTACCGATCGAGGACATCGCCGGCCTCGTCGAACAGCCGAATGTGCCCGGCACCGTCGACGAGCACCCGAACTGGTGCCGGCGTCTGCCGGCCGATGCCGCCACCCTGCTGGCGACGCCGGATGCCCGGCGTCGTCTCGATGCCATCGGGCAGGCGCGTCAGGCCGCCGGCGACTGAGCGGCGCGTTCCTCGACCGTGCTGCGCACCAGTGCCAGCCAGGCGCGCGCGGCCGGCGACTGCGATTCGCGTCGCCACGCGACGCCCATGCGCCAGCGCAGGCTGGCGTCGGCGACCGGCATCGTCACCACGCCGCTGAGCGAGCGGCCGGCGGCCGACAGCTTGGGCAGCAGCACGACGCCGCTGCCGGATGCGACCATCGCCAGGATGAAATCTGCCTGCGCGCTGTGGATCACCTCGCGCGGCGCGATACCGCGGCGTTCCAGCGCCTTGCGGATCAGTTGGTTCAGCGCAAAACCCTCCTCGAACAGGATCAGCGGCATCTCGGTCAGCCATTTGAGCTGGAAGACCTTGGCGTGCGCGTGCGGATGGCTGACCGGCAGGCAGGCCAGCAGCGGATCGTCGCGTACGCACAGCCAGTCCAGTGCCGGATCGGTCGGCGGCAGCGTCGTCGCCACGTCCAGTTCGCCGCTGGCGACCGCCTGTTCGAGCAAGCGGCTACCGCGCTCGCGCAAGGTAATGACGATGTCCGGATACAACTGGCGATAGCGCGCCAGCAGCGGTGCGAACAGCATTTCGCTGCCGAGTTGCGCCAGCCCCAGGCGCAGCTCGCCGCGTTGCAAACCGCGCAGTGCGTCCAGTTCGGCGCGCATGCGGTCCATGCCGTCGAGGATCAGTTGCGCATGACGGTAAACGACCTCGCCCTCCGGGGTCAGCCGCACGCCGCTGCGGCTGCGCTCCAGCAAGCGTCCGCCGCACAGCAATTCGAGCTGGGCGATGGCCTTGCTCAGCGTCGGCTGCGTGGCATGTGCGTGCTCGGCGGCGCGGGCAAACGCGCCGTGGCGAACCACCTGTACGAAATAGCGCAGCGTGCGGTCGTCCATCTATTCGATATGTGAATATTTACAATGAATACTATTCATTACTGGAATTCATTGGAAGCCTCTACGATGGCGGCATGTCAACGATCAACGCCGCCATCCGCCTGTCGAGCCGTCAGCATCCGCAGTTGGCGCGCGTCACGCAGATTTTCGCGATGCTGGTCTGGTGGTACGCCTGGGACGCGCTGTCACGCGCGCTCGGCTTGCCGATTCCGGGCAGCATCCTCGCGCTGGGCAGCCTGCTGTTGCTGCTCCTGAGTGGCTGCATCCATCACAGCGCCCTGCGCCTCGGCGCCGACTGGCTGCTCGCCAATATGCTGCTGTTCTTCGTGCCGGCGGTCATGGCGATCTGGAAGCATCTGCCGCTGGTGCGCCTCGACGGCCCGCGCATCTTCGCCGTGATTCTGATCAGCACCGCAATGGTGATGGTCGCCACCGCGCTGCTGGTCGACATGGTGTTCCGCCTCAGCCGCCGCCGGGAGGCACAGCGTGCCGTCGCCCACTGAATGGCATCCGGAGTGGCTGTCGCTGCTGTGGCTGGCCGTCACAGTGGGCAGCTACTACCTGCTCAAGCCGGTCTACGCGCGCCTGCCGCGCTGGTGGACCTCGCCGCTGCTGACCGTACCGATCGTGCTGCTCGTGCTGGGTCTGATCATCGGCAACAACTACGACGCCTACATCCGTGACACGCACTGGCTGCTGATGATGCTCGGCCCGGCCACCGTCGCGTTCGCACTGCCGGTGTTCCGCTATCGCCAGCTGATCCGTCGCAACTGGCTGGCGCTGACCGTCGGCGTGATCGGCGGCTGCGCGATCGCCATGACCACCTCCTGGCTGCTGGCCTCGCTGTTCGGTCTCGACGAAGACATTCGCCGCAGCCTCGTCGCCCGCTCGATCACCACGCCGCTGGCGATGGTGGTGTCGGCCGATGTCGGCGGCGTGCCGGAACTGACCGCGCTGTTCGTCGTCGTCACCGGCATCGCCGGCGCCGCGCTCGGCGAAATCCTGCTGGCGATCCTGCCGCTGCGTTCGGCACTGGCGCGCGGCACGCTGTTCGGCGTCGGCGCGCACGGCGCCGGTACCGCCAAGGCCTTCACCGTCGGCACCGAGGAAGGCACCATCGCCAGCCTGGCGATGGTCCTGGCCGGCCTGCTCTGTGTACTTTCCGCCCCGCTGATCTCGCACGTTCTGGCTTGAGTGTCGCCGGCGTTTCATACGCCTGACCCATAGCGACCCTAAGCTCCCGCCGACGATGTACGCGCAGGGGGCGCGCCACACGTCAGCAGGAGATCAGGTCGTGCCGCACTTGCATTCGAGCCGGGGTAACCGCCGTGGCTGCCACCGCTCGCTGTGTCTTGTCGCCTTCGTTGGCTTACTGGGCCTCGCCGCCTGCGACAACAGTACGATCCGCGACGACGGCAGTTCGCCAGCACCGGAAACGCCGGCAACCCCGAGTGCGCTGCACTGCGCACCGGAACCGGGAACGAACGTCAGCCTCGCGCATGCCTGCGGCCCGGCGCCGGGGATGCGCGCATGAACGGCATCGACCGTCGCCGCTTCCTCAAGCTCGCCGGCGGCGCCACCGCCGCCGCCGCGCTGCCCGCCAGCATCCGCCGCGCGCTGGCGATTCCCGCCAACAACCGCAGCGGCACGATCAACGACGTCGAACACGTCGTGATCCTGATGCAGGAAAACCGCGCGTTCGACCATTACCTCGGCACCCTGCCCGGCGTGCGCGGTTTCGGCGACCGTTTCACGATTCCGCTGCCGGACGGCCGCAGCGTCTGGCAGCAGCAATACGAAAGCGACGGCGCCACGCGCCTGATCCAGCCCTACCACCTCGACCAGACGCAGGGCAACGCGCAGCGCGTCGACGGCACGCCACACGGCTGGGCCGACGCGCACGGCGCCTGGGACCGCGGTCGTCTGAGCCGCTGGCCGACGTACAAGAAGCCACAGTCGATGGGCCATTACAGCGAAGCCGAACTGCCGTTCCAGTTCGCGCTGGCCAACGCCTTCACGGTCTGCGACGCGTACTTCTGCGCGATCCACAGCAGCACCAACCCCAACCGCATCTTCCACTGGACCGGCAGCAACGATCCGCGCGGCACCCACGGCGGCCCGGCGATCGACAACACCTGGGACGGGCTGGCCGCGTCGACCGAGGGTTACACCTGGACGACTTATCCGGAGCGGCTCGAAGCGGCCGGCGTCAGTTGGAAGCTCTACCAGAACCTGCCGAACAACTTCACCGACAATCCGCTGGCCGGCTTCGTCCCGTATCGCCAGGCCAATGAGGCGCATGGCAACAATGCGGACGGCTCGCCGTATCCGGCCTATCAGGACGCGGACAACGTCGGCAATCCGCTGTACAAGGGCATCGCCAATACCCTGCCCGGCGGCAATGTCGCCAACCCGAACATGCTCGCGCAGTTTCGTGCCGACATCGCCGCCGGCGCGCTGCCGCAGGTGACGTGGATCGTCGCGCCGGACGCGTATTCGGAGCACCCCGGCCCGTCGAGTCCGGTGCAGGGCGCCTGGTACACGCAGCAGGTGCTCGACGCACTGACCGCGGATCCCGAGCTGTGGAGCAAGACCGCGCTGATCGTGAACTTCGACGAAAACGACGGCTTCTTCGACCACGTGCCGCCGCCGTGCGCACCGTCGCTGGACGACAACGGCACACGCCTCGGTGGCGCGACCATCGCCATCGACGGCGAGACCCACAGCGACGGCCTGATCTACGGCCCCGGCCCGCGCGTGCCGATGTACGTGATTTCGCCGTGGAGCCGCGGCGGCTGGGTCTGCAGCGAAACCTTCAGCCACACCTCGGTGCTGCGCTTTCTCGAAAAGCGCTTCGGCGTCGCCGAACCGAATCAGTCGCCGTGGCGCCGCGCGGTCTGCGGCGACCTCACCTCGGCCTTCAACTTCGTCAACCCGAACGACGAGGCGCTGCCGTCGCTACCGGCGCGCAGCAAGCTCGAATCGGACGCGCTGCGCTACGCCCAGGAATTGCGCCCGCAGGTCGCCGTGCCCGACGAAGCCGTGCAGCAGGCACCGACGCAGCAACGCCTGGCCCGCCCATCGCGCGCGCTGCCGTACGAGCTGCACGCCACCTCGCGCGTCGACACCGGCACGAACACGCTGAAGCTGCTGTTCGCCAACAGCGGCAGCGCCGCCGCCGTGTTCCACGCCTACGATCGTCTGCACCTCGAAGCGCCGCCGCGCCGCTACGGCCTGGCGCCCGGCACCGCACTCGAAGCCGAATGGTCGCTGGCCGCCGACAACGGCCAATACGACCTCTGGCTGCTCGGGCCCAACGGCTGGCATCGCCACTTCACGGGCCTTCGAACCACCGCCAGCGGCGCCGATCCCGAAATCCGCATCTGCTACGACGTCGAACAGGGCGGCGTACATCTCGACCTGCGCAACCACGGCGACAGCGCCTGCCGCTTCATCGTCACGCCGAATGCCTACTTCGACGATGCGCCCGCCACGATCGAGGTCGCCGCCGGCGACAGCGGTACCTGGCGACGCGAGCTCACCGACAGCTTCCGCTGGTACGATTTCACCGTGACCCTGGAAGACGACAGCCGCTTCAGCCGCCGCTTCGCCGGCCGCGTCGAAACCGGCGAACCGTCGGTTTCGGATCCGGAGATGGGGCAAGCCTCAGGGGGCTCCTAGCTCGGCCTTCAACACGTCCACACGGACCGGAATCGCCTAGCGCCGCACAGCCTGGGCTAAGGCGCGTCCGCCAGTAGCGCCGCGAGCGATCTCGTCAGATTGTCGCGAGCCTGCAGCTCGTACTTCGCACGAAATGCCTCGGTGCTGTAGAGGACCGGCCGGCGGGCAAACGCTTGAAGAATCCTGCGCCGCCCAGCACGGAATTCCGCGTCGGGAACCCATGCGTATTCCGCTCGAACCTGATGCTCGTATTCGGCAAAGCGCGCCGGCGCCGCGCCCAAAATCGACAGATCAACGTCGACCAGTATCTGCGCATCGAAGCCGTCCGGAACCGCATCGTGCCGGGTCGCCATCACCAGCCGATAGAGGCGGTCCGCACCAGCCGCCGAACATCCGCTCGACAGGGCATGCTCGCGAGCCCATGCCGCACTGCGCGCCTCGTTGTCATGCGCGCGCGTGTCGTAGATGGCGTCATGGAACCACAGCGCCAACTCCACTTCAGCCGGACGCGCCGCAAGCTGTCGAACGACGCCGAAGTTCTGCAGACACTCCGCAAGGTGCTGCTGTGTATGGTAGTGACGCTGCGGTTCGGCGTAGCAGTCCAGCAGCCGATTGAACAAGGGCTCGTCTGGTTCGCCGACCCCGAGCTCCCGCCATGATCGCCGCCAGCTTTCCAGAAAATTCATAGCATCCCTCCCATCCAGCTTCGCGCCGGACTGTCATCGCGCAAAGATCTTATGGGCTCGCGGAATTTTTTGGTTCTTCTGAGGATGAGGAGCGCCCAGCGATCACGACGACCCGGCGTAAACATCCACGCTTCGACGCGTTGCGCATCAAGGGCACACGGGCGGTTGATCGGAGTGCCACATGCGCAGCATGACGGCTGTCAGCACCTCGGTCACGCGCACGGCCTGTTCGACCGCGACACCCGACAACACCCGGCCTGCCGAATCGTAGTAGGTTGCTTTCGTGCAAAGCACGACGTCGACCCGCTGCTGCGACGGCCTGCTGGTCGCCTCGATTTCATAAGGGCCGAGACGCGTGCCGCTGAGTGCCGGGTATGCATCGCCGATCCGTATCCATGCCCAGGCAGAATCACGAAGCTCGAAAGCATCGTGTAACGCCGCGAAGACCTCCGGCTTCTGTTGCAGCAGCGGATTCAGCGCGTCGGTGCGCAACGTCCCGCCAGCCGAGCATGGCAATGATGCGGCAAGGCTCAGGCAAGCGACTGCGAGCGGAATCCGGTTCATGGTCGCTAGCCTATCGCGCGTTTCCCTCACTCGCATTGCCGCCGCGCGATGCCGGCACGTTTGATTCGCTGAGCACGGCGATTTACCGTGCTGGCAAGGGAGGGTTTCGAAATGATCAATCAGAAGATCTGCGCCTCGGGCGTGCTGGGGTTCGTCGTCGCGGTAATGGCGGGCAGCGCGTCTGCTGCCGATGCCTCAAGCGCCACGATGCCGGGCTACGGCGCGGCCGACGCCACCGCCCAGCACCAGTTGGAGCAAGCCTTCGATGCCGGCCTGAATGCCGAAGACCTGCGCGGCTGGATGAAGCAGATGGCCGCCGAACCCAACCAGGTCGGATCGGCGCACGACAAGGCCAATGCCGAATTCATGCTCCAGCAGTTCAAGAACTGGGGTTGGGACGCGCATATCGAAACCTTCCAGGTGCTCTACCCCACGCCCAAGAGCACGTCGCTGGAGCTGATCGCGCCGACGCATTTCACGGCGGCCTTGCATGAGCCGCCGGTGGCCGGCGATGCCAGCTCGGCGAATACCGCGAACGCCCTGCCGCCTTACAACGTCTACGGCGCCGACGGCGACGTCAGTGCGCCGCTGGTCTACGTCAACTACGGCATGCCGGACGACTACAAGGCGCTCGCGCGCCGCGGCATCGACGTCAAAGGCAAGATCGTCATCACCCGTTACGGCGGCGGCTGGCGCGGCCTCAAGCCCAAACTCGCGCAGGAACATGGCGCGGTCGGCTGCCTGATTTATTCCGATCCGGCCAACGACGGTTATGGCGCCGGCGATATCTATCCGAAAGGCGGCTTTCGCCCGCCCGAAGGCGTGCAACGCGGCTCGGTCGAAGACATGACGCTTTACTCCGGCGACCCGCTGACGCCCGGCGTCGGCGCCACCGCCAAGGCGAAACGCCTGAAGATCGCCGACGCCAAGGTGATCCTGAAAATCCCGGTGATGCCGATCTCGTATGCCGACGCGCAGCCGCTGCTCGCCGCGCTGGGTGGCCCGGTCGCACCGCAAGGCTGGCGCGGCGGCCTGCCGCTGACCTATCACATCGGCGGCGACGGCGACGCCAAGGCGCACATGAAGATCGCCTCGGACTGGAGCCTGAAGCCGATCTACGATGTCATCGCCATGATCAAGGGCAGCGAGTATCCGGACGAATGGGTGCTGCGCGGCAATCATCACGACGGCTGGGTGTTCGGCGCCTGGGATCCACTGGCCGGCAACGTCGCCCTGATGGCCGAAGCCAAGTCGATCGGCGCCCTGCTCAAGCGCGGCTGGCGGCCGAAGCGCACGCTGGTCTACGCCAGTTGGGACGGTGAAGAACCGGGCCTGCTCGGCTCGTCGGAATGGGCCGAAGAACATGCCGACGAGCTGCGTCGCAAGGCGGTCGTCTACGTCAACTCCGACACCAACGGACGCGGCTTCATGTTCGCCGGCGGCAGCCACGATCTGCAGGCGCTGGTCAACCAGGTCGCCAGCGGCGTCAAGGATCCGGAGACCGGCGTCAGCGTCCTGGAACGGATGCGCGCCAAGATCCTGGTCGACGGTTTCGCCAAGAACGCGAGTGAGCAAGCGCGCATGCTGGCCAAACAGGTCAAGGGCGACAAGGACGTTCCACTCGAAGCGCTGGGCTCCGGCTCCGATTTCACGCCCTTCCTGCAGCATCTGGGTGTGGCCTCGCTGGACCTCGGTTTTGGTGGCGAGGACGACGACGGCGGCATCTACCACTCGGTCTACGACTCCTACGAGCACTACGCGCGCTTCGGCGATCCGAGCTTCGCCTACGGTGTCGCCCTGGCCAAGGTCGCCGGCCATGTGATGCTGCGCGTGGCCGATGCCGATGTCGTGCCCATGCACTTCACCGAGTTCGCCGACACCATCGGCCGCTACGTCACCGAGCTGCACGAGCTGGCCGATCACAAGCGCGAGCACAGCGTGGCACTGGATGAGTTGCTCAAGAATGGCGACTTCAAGCTCGCCGCCGACCCGACCAAGACCCTGTTGCCGCCGCTGGCCGAGGACACGGTGCCCTATCTCGACCTGGCGCCGCTGGACAACGCCGTCGTCGCATTGAAGGCCAGCGCAAAAGCCTATGACGACGCCGCAGTCAAAGCAGCGCTTCCGGCGCCGCAGGCACGCAAGCAGCTCAACGCCTTGCTGCTGGGGATGGAGCAGACACTGATCGCCAAGCAAGGTCTGCCCGGCCGCCCCTGGTACCAGCACATGATCTACGCGCCCGGCATGTACACCGGCTATGGCGTCAAGACCCTACCCGGCGTGCGCGAAGCCATCGAGGAAGCGCAGTGGGACGACGCGCAGCGCTACGCGGTGGTCGACGCCGACGTGCTCAAGGCCTATGCGCATCAACTGGATCAGGCGACGGCACTGTTGAAATAAGCCGGAGCGCACTCGAGGCCTGAATCGCAGAGGCGCAAGGATGCGCCATGCGATGCCGCTCATGCAGAGTCGCTCGTGGCTGGATTGCGCTTGATCCGCTGGACTCGACCGGCGCAATGAATCCCCTGCCGCAGACCTTGCGGCGCGCATCAGGCAACGCGCTCTCGCAAGTGCACGATATTGCCTTCCGGGTCACAGACATTGCGGACACGAAGCCCCGGCCCAGGCCATAGCGGCCCACACAGCTGGCCGCCATGTTCCTCGACGACACGCTCGATCGCCTCGAGACTTTCGACCGTAAAGAACGGCTTGATTGCCTGTTCCTGGCGCGGCACCGGCGGATTGGCGATGACAATTCGTTCGGAGAATTGCAGCGGGATGGCATGAATGATCAATTGCACGTCCGGCGATTGCAGAACCCGGTGTTCGTCATCGGCGTGCAGCAGGCTGGCGCCCAATACCTGCTCGTAGAAAAGGGAGACTCTTTCAAGTTGCTTGGCGTATATGAGCACGCCGCTACGCGCAGGGCTAGCCACGGTGCCTCCCAAATGTGACGTCGAATATCGTCGAGCTTTTGATTTTCATTTTCCTTGCCCTGTTCGCCGACACATGAAGCCGGGCCAGCTCGCCTCACTATGCCGAAATACATCGGCTTTGTATTCGGATCCGGCGCCGTGGTGTGTGATGTCCGTCACGAGAGCCTTGGCTCGGGTTGTCGGCAACAGCGTGAAGCAGAGGGGCTCGACAGGCGGGATGAATCCCGCCCTTGTGTATCAGAACGAGCGTATCGTGATTGTCGTTGATGCAGGGCTTGCAGCCTGATAGCCTGACCCGCCCTGGGCCTAACACGAGGCCGTCGCGTAGCACGTGGAGCATCAGGCTGTTCTTTTCCATTGAAGCCCGAATGGTTGGTCGGACGCGAGAGTCCGCACGTTCTACAAGGATGGGCGCAATGGATACGCAAGCTCTATATCAGTCAGCGTTGGGCATCGATGTCTGTGCCGAGCGGCTGGATCTCTGTTGGTTGCCGAGTCATCGCGTGGAATCGGTCGAGTACAACGAAGCAGGCATCCATCGCCTACTCGAAACGGTGCGCTCGGAGCGCCCGGATCTGGCCGTGCTCGAAGCCACCGGGGGATTGCAGCGACGGATCGCCGCCAAGCTGGCTGCGGCGGGTCAGGCGGTTGCAGTGGTCAATCCCCGGCAGGTTCGCGATTTCGCCAAAGCCAGCGGCCAGCTGGCCAAGACGGACCGCCTGGATGCCGAGGTGTTGGCCTTGTTCGGCCTGCGCATGCAGCCGCAGGTGCGTGTGTTGCCGAGCGAGCAAGCCTTGCTGTTGTCGGATCGCTTGGCCCGGCGTGGGCAGTTGATCGAGATGCGGGCTGGCGAGAAGAACCGACTGCACCGTGCCAATCCTGCTGTGGCCAAGAACATCAACAAGCACATTGCCTGGCTGGACCGCGAGATCGCACAGCTCGACGACGACCTCGATGGCACCTTGCGCAAGAGCCCGGTTTGGGCCGAGAAGGCCGCATTGCTTGAAGGTGTCAAAGGCGTCGGGCCGCAAACCTTGCGGCAACTGCTGATCGAGCTGCCCGAACTCGGCACGCTCAAGCGGAAAGCCATCGCAAAGCTCGTTGGCGTTGCACCGCTCAACGCCGATTCCGGCAAACATCGCGGCACACGCCGAATCTGGGGCGGACGACAAAACGTGCGCAACCAGCTCTACATGACGGCCTTCATTGCCAGCCGTTGGAACCCGCCTCTCAAGGCGTTCTACGATCGCTTGCGTGCCGCTGGAAAGCCACACAAGGTTGCAGTTGTCGCCGTTGCCAGAAAACTCCTCACTGCGCTCAATGCAATGGTCCGCGATGGCGCTGTCTGGGACCCCTCGCTACTTGAAAACCGGGGCTGAGACGATATGGTTGCTACGAGGGGTCAGCGGCCCTTTAATCGGATTTCCTCAGGCCGCACAGGTGCAGCTCGCGCAGCAACAGAAACAGCGGCAGGCCCAGCGAGACGCCGACGGCGAACAGGCCGACGATGGGCAGCCAGAGGTGGCGCATGCCGAGCCGGCGCCCTTCGACGACGATCAGCGCCAGCAGTGCGGCGGCGGAGACCAGCACATCCATCCAGGCGAAGGCCGAGATCGGCTCGGCGAATGCTTGCTGCAACAACAAGGGGATGGCGAGGCCGTGTTCACGTAGCCACGGGGCAAACGACAACAGTGGCAGCACAGTGCCCGCGACACACAACGTCGCGTACAACGGCATGGCGACGCGCACCGGCTGCGTCATGCCCAGACGGCGGCGCCCAGCTCGAACGGATGCGACATCGCCGGGTGTATCGGTCGGATGCGGACGCGCAGGTGTTGCAAGCCCGGCAGCGGATCGATGCTGGCGCGAAACCCCGTGCCGTCACCGGTCGCTTGTAACGGGCATGTGCGCTCGGTGATGAAACGCTCGCCGTCCATCTGGCCGATCAGGCATTCGACGATGACGTCGTCCGGTGACAGCCCATTGAGTCGGGCGCCGACGCTCAGCTCCAGCGCTGCGCCTTGCGGCAAGATTTTGGGTGCCTGCGGCACGTCGAGACCGACACCGTTCCAGCACTGACGGACCTTCTGCTTCCACGCAGCGTAGGTCTTGGCGACCGCGCAATCGTCGGCCGTGAAACGTGCGGTCTGCCGCGCGGCGGGTCCATAGAAGCCACGGACATAATCCATGACCATGCGCGCGGCATTGAAGCGCGGGATCAGGGTCTTCATCGAATTCTTGCTGATACGAATCCACTCGGGCGCATAGCCGGCGTTGTCGTCGCCGTAATAAGTCGGAATGACCTGCTCTTCGAGAATGCCGAGCAGTTGCTTGGCCTCCTCTTCGTCACGCTTCTGGCGCGCGACCTCGTCGCCGAGCAGAGAATACCAATAGCGCGGGTCGATCGGTTCGATGGCATACCCGTTGGGGCCGTCATGGCCGTCGGCGACATAGCCCTCGTCCCACCAGCCGTCGAGCACGGAAACATTGACCACGCCGTTGACACCGGCCTTTTCGCCCGAGGTGCCGCTGGCCTCCATCGGATATTCGGGATTATTGAGCCAGACATCGCAGCCCTGCACCAAGTTGCGTGCGAGCAGCATGTCGTAGCCTTCGATCATGATCAGCCGGCCGATGAATTCCGGCTTCATGCTGGTTTCGTAGAGCTTGCGGATCAGCTCTTGCCCCGGCTGATCCTTGGGATGCGCCTTGCCGGCAAAAATCAGGATCGCCGGCCGCTGCGGATCGTTGAGCAGGCGTGCCAGGCGCGCTTCGTCCTTGAGGATCAGCGTCGCCCGCTTGTAGGTGGCGAAACGCCGTGCAAAACCCAGCACCAAGGCCTTGCTGTTGCCGTCATCGACATAACGCGTGGCCTTGGAGACGATGGTTTCGGGCACGCCATTGCGTCGTAGCTGGCGCCGCACGCGCGCGGCGATATCGGTCAGCAGGTCGCGCTTGAGCTGGCGGCGCACCGCGACGTAGCGGTCATAGGCAATGCTGTCGATGCACTGCCAGTGGTCGGTGCTCAGCAGCTGCATGCGCCAGCCGCGGAAGCTGTCATGAAACAACCGCGTCCACGCGCGTGCGATGAAGGTGTGCAGATGTACGCCGTTGGTGACGTAGCGAATCGGATTCTCGGTGGCCGAAACCTGCGGCCACAGATAGCTTTCCATGCGGCTGGCGACGCCGCCGTGAATCTTCGAGACGCCGTTGTGGAAGCGGCTGCCGCGCAACGCCAGCGTCGTCATGTTGAAGCGATCGCCACCGTTGTGGTCGACGCCCAGGCCGAGCAGCACCGACTCGTCGACGCCGAACTGGCCGAGCAGCCGGCCAAGGAACCAGCGCATCTGCGCGTGATGGAAAATGTCGTGCCCCGCCGGCACTGGCGTATGTGTGGTGAACACGGTGCCGGCGGCGACGGCTTCGAGCGCGACGTCGAACGGCAAGCCACCTGCGACCCGCTCGCGGATACGCTCCAGAATCTGGAAGGCAGCATGGCCTTCGTTGATATGCCAGACGGTCGGCTGCCGGCCGACCGCACGTAGCGCACGCACGCCACCGACGCCGAGCACGGTTTCCTGCTGGATGCGGGTGTCCGAATCACCACCGTAGAGCTGGTAGGTGATCGCGCGATCGGCCTCGTCGTTACCGTCGACATCGCTGTCGAGCAGGTAGAGCGTGGCCTTGCCGATGCGCGCCTGCCAGATGCGGAGCTGGACATCGCGCTCGCCGATTTCGACGCCAACCCGCAGTTCCGCGCCATCGCCACCGCGACACAGGGTGATCGGCAGCTCGTCGAAGTCGACGGTGTGCGCATTGGCCTGCTGCCGGCCTTGGGCATCGATGGTCTGCGTGAAATAGCCCTGGCGATACAACAGGCCGACCGCGACGAACGGCACACCGAGGTCCGACACGGCCTTGCAGTGGTCGCCGGCGAGAATGCCGAGGCCGCCGGAATAGATCGGCAGGCTCTCGTGCAAGCCGAATTCAGCGCAGAAGTAAGCGACCAGATCGCGCTCGGGATCGAGCTGCGCGTCGACGTCGGCACCGGCGCCGCTGCTCATGTAGGTGTCGAACGAAGTCAGCGCACGGTAGTAGTCCTCGAGAAAGTCACGGTCCTCGGCGAACTGCTCGAGCACCGCCTGCGGAATGCGGCGCAGCACCAGCTTGGGGTTGTTCTCACACTCGAGCCAGAGGCGGTGGTCGAGCCGCCAGAACACGCGGCGGATGTCGCGATCCCAGGCATACGCGAGGTTGCCGGCCAGCTCGTCCAGCCGGGCCAGTGCGGGCGGCAGGGTCGGTCGCGTTTCCAGGCTCAGTGTCGTCGTCACGGGTGTTTCCTGTGGTGATAAGGCCGTGCAGCTCGTCGCGGATCCGAGTACATGCGGCCGCCCCGCGGGCGTCAAGCGGCCTGAAAATCGACAAGCACGAACCGGACCGGGGATGTGGTCAATTTTCCCCCTTTCTGCACGGGCGCAATCGGTGCATGCTGCAATTTGCAGTAGCAGTCCGGACAGGAGGGCCGGAATGGACTTGCTCAGCAGCCTGCGCCTTGAACAGCGGGGCTTGCGCCTTTATCGACTGCGGTTCGGCACGCTGGCACTCGAAACATCGTTTCGCGACTGGCAACGCCGACGCTATGCGACGAGCCGCACGGCCCTGTTTGCCGTACTGGCCGTCGTCGCGATCCTGAGCGACCTCTTCGGCTCCGTGCTGTTTGCGACGCCGGCGGCGGCCCAGCCGCTCATGTCGCTACTCGCCTGGGGCGTGATCGTACCCGTCACCGTCGCTGGCGCCGTGCTGGCGCGCAGCCGCCTGCCCGGTTCTCTGCACCGGGCGCTGATGACCGTCTTCGTCAACCTGTACTGGTGCGCGATCGTCGGCATGCACGCGCTGTCGTTGAGCTATGGTTACCGCTTTCCGGCGTGCATCGTCGGTCTGGTGCTGATCGCCATTTCGACGTTCGGTGGCTTCACCTGGCACCGTATCGTCGCGGGTGTCCTCATCTACAGCTTTGCCACCATCGTCATCGAGCTCAAGTTGCAGTCGCCGGGTGACGACATCGCGTTTGCGCTCTACACGCTGATCGCCTCGGCCATCATCGCCGTCGCCGGCTCTTACACCCAGGAACTGTTGTTCCGCCTTGCCTGGCTGAACTGGCGATATGCCGACGCCCTGGCCTCGACCGACGGCCTCACCGGCCTGTCGAATCACCATGAGTTTCACCGCATGCTGCAGCGCGTGCTGGCGCAGGGCATTCGCGACCAACGGCCGGTCGCGGTGGCGCTGCTGGACCTCGACCACTTCAAGTCGATCAACGACCGTTTCGGCCACCTGTTCGGCGATCACGTGCTGCGCGAAATCGGCCGTTTGCTGACGACCAAAGTCGCGCGGCGCCCCTTCGATCTGCGCGCGCGCTACGGCGGCGAGGAAATCGCGCTGGTCTGGTATGACCCCAAGGTCGAGTCTCTGCCGGTGATGATGGAAACCGTGCTGGACGGCATTCGCCACCTCGACTTCATCGAACCGCGCAGCGGCGTGCGGGTACCGGTGACCGCCAGCGCCGGGCTGTGCTGGACCACGCCGCGCGAAGGTGAAACACCCGAACGCCTGCTGCGCGCGGCCGACGTCCTGCTATACCGCGCCAAGCAGCAGGGTCGTAACTGCGCCCGGCTGGCGGCGTTCTCCGACACTATCGCCGATGCCGCGATCGTCGACCCCGAAGCAGACCCCGACGCGGCGGCGCGCTACGACGACCTCGACATTCACGCGCACCCGCTGCCACCGATCTGATTGCCGCTGCCGGCCACAACGGTGATGCCGCGCCGTTACACTGCGCGCCCATGATTTCCCTCAACGCCCTTACGCTGCGTCGCGGCGCCCGGACCCTGCTCGAAAACGCGACACTGACGATCTACCCCGGCTGGCGGGTCGGCGTCATCGGCCGCAACGGCACCGGCAAATCGACACTGTTCGCCGCCATCCACGGCGAACTCGACGCCGATCAGGGCTCGCTGTCGCGTCCCAAAGAACTGGCCATTGCCACCGTCGCCCAGGAAACCCCGTCGCTGCCGGACCTGGCGATCGAGTTCGTGCTCGACGGTGATGTCGAATTGCGCGAACTGGAAAGTCGACTGAGCAAGGCCGAAGCGAACGGCGACGTCGAAAAGATCGCCGCCATCCACGAGCGGCTGGCGACGATCGGCGGCTATGCGGCACGGTCGCGGGCGGCGACGCTGATGCACGGCCTGGGGTTCGCGCCCGGCGCCGAGTCGCGACCGGTGGCCAGTTTTTCCGGCGGCTGGCGCATGCGCCTGAATCTGGCGCGTGCGCTGATGTGCCGCTCCGACCTGCTGCTGCTCGACGAACCGACCAATCACCTCGACCTCGACGCGGTGATCTGGTTGCAGGACTGGCTGAAGTCCTATCCCGGCACGCTGCTGGTGATCTCGCACGACCGCGAATTTCTCGACGCCGTCACAACGCAGACGCTGCATCTGGAAAACCAGAAGGCGACCTTGTACACCGGCAATTACTCGCAGTTCGAACGCCAGCGCGCCGAACAGCTGACCCTGCAGGCCGCGCAGTTCGAGCGCCAGCAGCGCGAGATTGCGCACTTGCAGAACTTCATTCGCCGCTTCAAGGCCAAGGCCAGCAAAGCGACGCAGGCGCAGAGCCGCGTCAAGGCGCTGGAACGCATGGAACTGGTTGCCGCGGTCCACGCCGACTCCGAGTTCTCGTTCAGCTTCCCGGAGCCGGAGCGCTTGCCGGCGCCACTGGTGCGGCTCGACAAGGCACAGGCCGGCTACGGCGAGACCGTGATCCTGCGCGGCCTGAAACTGCTGGTCGGCCCAGGCGACCGCATCGGCCTGCTCGGACCCAACGGCGCCGGCAAGTCGACGCTGGTGCAAACCCTGGCTGGCGCCATCCCGCCACTAGCCGGTACCGCGATGCGCGACCCGCATCTGCGCGTCGGCTACTTCGCACAGCACACCACCGACAGCCTCGATCCGCAGGCCTCGCCGATGCTGCACCTGAAGCGCGTCGACCCGCAGGCCAACGAACAGGCTTTGCGCAACTTCCTCGGCAGCTTCAACTTCCGCGGCGACCGCGCGCTTGAAGCGGTCGGCCCGTTCTCCGGCGGCGAAAAAGCGCGGCTGGCGCTGGCGCTGGTCGTCTATCAGCGCCCCAATCTGCTGCTGCTCGACGAGCCAACCAATCACCTCGACCTCGACATGCGCCATGCGCTCGAACAGGCGCTGCTCGACTATCCGGGGGCGCTGGTCGTGGTCTCGCACGATCGCCACTTGCTGACCAGCACCTGTGAAGATTTCTGGCTGGTCGCCAACGGCGAAGCACAGCCGTTCGACGGCGATCTCGACGAGTACACGCGCTGGCTGCGCAACCGCGACAGCGCGGCCCCGGCCGGCACCCCGAACGCTGCGGCGTCGCCGCGCCGTGATACCGCCGAATTGCGCACGCTGACCAAGCCCCTGCGCGATACCATCAACAAGCTCGACAAGCAGATGGCCAAGCTGCAGAGCGAACTGTCCAAGCTCGACGACAAGCTGGCCGACAATGCGCTCTACGAAGCGGCGCGCGCCCCCGAGCTGCGCGAGCTGCAGCAGCGTCAGTCGCAACTGCGCCAGCAACTCGACGATGCCGAAACGCAGTGGCTGGACGCCAGCGAACAGCTCGAAAGCCTCGAAGCCGGTGCCTGAACGGCAAATCGTGGCGCCTGAGCGGACTTTGATCACAAAATGACCGACGCATCGTCGCTAGCATCGGACGTGCCTTTCATCCGCCCGACCCCGTCGCCGCATGAGACCGCACGCCATCGATCCGACGCTGTTCCGGCCTCTGGAGCCGCTGAACACGCTGCATGTCCGACGCCAGCGAGAGCTGGCGCGCCATGCACGCCTGCGGCGCGTGCCGGCCGGTAGCCAGCTCTTTCGCTGTGGCGACGACGCGCGCGACGCGCTGTTTCTGATCGAGGGCGAGCTGCAGCTCGAGCATGCCGACGGCGCCCTCATGGCGACCGTGCGCGCCGGCGACGACAGCAGCACGCGTCAGCTCGCCCCGGAATCGCCACGCCGCTGTAGCGCCCGCTGCCGAACCCCGTGCAGGATTCTCACCGTCGATGCCCATCTGCTCGATGTCCTGCTCAACGACCAGCACGATGAAGCCCTGGTCGTCCGCGAGCTTGACGATGCACCGGTCGATGCTGACGACGACTGGATGGCGCACCTGTTGCAGCAGCCCGTCTTTCGCCGCATCCCGGCGGCGCAGCTGCAGACCCTGTTCGAACGCATGCAAGCCATCGACGTCGAAACTGGCGCCCACATCGTCGAACAGGCGGCAATCGGCGACTACTTCTACATCGTCATCACAGGGCGCTGCCAAGTGATCCGCGAACGTCCGGGCCTGTCACCCTTGCACCTCGCCGAGCTGGGTCCTGGCGCGGGTTTCGGCGAGGAAGCACTGCTTGCCGATGAGCCTCGCAATGCCAGCGTCCGTGCGCTGAAACCGACACAACTGATGCGGCTGTCGCGCGCCGATTTCCGCATGCTGCTGAGCGCGCCGGTCGAGTGGCGTCTGAACTGGGACGGCGCGCAGCGTCGCGTACGCGACGGGTTTAGCGTCTGGCTCGACGTGCGCCTGCCCGGCGAATGCCGCGCACAGCCCCTGCCCGGCGCCGTCGAATTGCCACTGCATCTGCTGCGCCCCAAGCTCGCGCAGCTCGATCGCGCGCAGCACTACATTGTCTGTTGCAGCGACGGCCGCCGCAGCGCCGCGGCCGCATTCGTCCTCGCCCAGCACGGCTACGACGCCTGCACGCTCGACGGCGGTCTGCCGCCGCAACGCTGAACACGCATTGCGTCGCGCGCCGGATCGCGCGATCTTTGCGGCTTCACGTTCACGCCGAAGCGTCCACCATGATCCGCTGGTTTACCGTCGCCCTGCTCTGCACTGTGTCGTCCGCCGCGTTCGCAAAGAACGCTCCGGCCATCCCCAAACCCGACGTGTTGTTCGACATCGCCGACGCCGTCGATCCAGTGCAGCAGCGCGACACCATCAGTACGCTGGTCGGCTTCGGCACCCGGCACACGCTGTCCGACACACAGTCAGACACCCGCGGCATCGGCGCTGCACGGCGTTGGGTCAAACAGCGCTTCGAGACGATCGGCAAGGACTGCGGCGGTTGCCTGCAGGTCGTCACGCCGTCGCAAACCTTTACCGGCAAGCGCATTCCGCAGCCGGCCGAGGTCATGGACGTGGTGGCGATCCAGCGCGGCACCACCGATCCCGATCGCGTCATCGTCATCACCGGCCACATGGATTCGCGCGTCACCGATGTCATGAACACCACCAGCGACGCACCGGGCGCCAACGACGACGCCTCCGGGGTATCCGCCGTCATCGAAACCGCACGGGTGCTGTCGAAATACCGATTCCGCGCGACGCTGGTCTATGCCGCGCTGTCCGGCGAGGAGCAGGGCCTCTACGGCGGCAAGGTCATCGCCGACTATGCCCAAGCCCAGGGCTGGAAGGTCGAGGCCGACCTGAACAACGACATCGTCGGCAACAGCGAAGGCCTGGACGGCACGCGCGAAACGACCGTGGTCCGCGTGTTCTCTGAGGGCACGAAAAGCAACGAGACGCTCGACGAGGCCAAGTACCGCCGCTATCACGGCGGCGAGGTCGATTCGCCGTCGCGCAATGTCGCACGCTACATGGCCGATCTGGCCGAACGCTATCTGCCGAACTTCCACGTGCGCATGGTCTACCGCACCGACCGCTACGGCCGCGGCGGCGATCAGGTGCCGTTCCTGCAGAAAGGCTACCCGGCGGTACGCGTCACCGAGTCGCACGAAAACTACACGCGCCAGCATCAGGATCTGCGTACCGAAAACGGGATTCGCTACGGCGACACCATCGACGGCGTCGACTTCCTCTATCTGGCCAACGTCACGCGCCTGAACGCCATCACCATGGCGCAGATGGCCTGGGCGCCGGCACCGCCGAGCGGCATCGACATCGCAGGCGCGGTCTCCGACGACACCACCGTCAAGTGGACCGCCGTGCCCGGCGCCGCCGCATATCGAGTGTGGTGGCGCGACACCACCGCACCGCAGTGGCAATACCACCGCGACGCCGGTGCCGACGATACCCAACTCGTGCTCAAGCACGTCGTCATCGACGATTATTTCTTCGGCGTCAGCAGCGTCTCGCCGGAAGGCTATGCCAGTCCCGTCGTGTTTCCGGGTGTCGCCGGCAGTTTCTGAAACCCCACCCAGCAGAACGCCGCCTACAGGCGGCGTTCTGCGCAGCGATATCCGCTGACGCTCGACTACATCGTATGCGTCGGCCGGTCGGCGCCGAGCGCGCCGGCCAGCAGCGTTTCGATCTTCTTCTGCGTGGCGCCGTTATCCTGGGCGCTGAACTGCACGCCGATGCCCTGCACGCGCTTGTTTTGCGCGCCGCGCGGGGTGATCCAGATGACCTTGCCGGCCACCGGCAGCCGCTCGGGGTCTTCGATCAGCGTCAACAGCATGAACACCTCGTCGCCGAGCCGGTATTCCTTGTTGGTCGGAATGAACAGGCCGCCGTTCTTCACGAACGGCATATACGCGACATAGAGCGCGGACTTGTCCTTGATGTGCAGCGTCAGAATGCCCGGCGGCGCACCGCCCGCGCGTGGAGGCAAAGAACTCATCAGTCGCTCTGGCGTCTCGTTTCGATCACGTTGTTTCGTTTGACACTCTAACGCAGCTCGGCACTGCCGAGCACGCCGCGGCCGAGTCGCAGCCAGCGCACGAACAGCGATTCCATCAGCAACTGCGGGTGCGCATTGCCGGCGGCGCGACGCTGCGCGTCGCCGACGTCCTGCATCATCAACGCCACCGCCTCGCGCGGCGCGGCCGCGGCGCGTCGCTGGAGCAGGCCGCGTAGCTGGGTGTTCAGCCACTGCTGTGCCCATTGCAGATGCTCGCCGATCTGTTCCTTGTCGATCGCCGCCGCCGCGGTCAGCGGGTCTTTCTTGGACCCGGCCACGGCCGTCCACAGTTCGGCCCACTGGCGGCGGATGGCGATGCCGTCTTCGCGCGCCAGCGCCAGTGCACGCAAAGGCGCCCCGAGCGCCAGCTCCAGTGCGTCGTCGTCACGCACGTCCTGCGCGGCCATCCAGGCCTGCGCCGCGGCGGTCTCAGGCAGCGGGAAGCGCACACGCTGGCAGCGACTGCGCAAGGTCGGCAACAGCGCCTGCGGCCGCTCGCTGACCAGTAGCAGATGCGTATCCGGCGGCGGTTCCTCAATGGTCTTCAGCAGCGCGTTGGCGCTGGAGGCGTTGAGCAGATCGGCCGGATCGATCAGCGCGAAGCGTGCCTTGCCGTAGTGACTGGCGACCCCGAAGCGCCCGATCAGACTGCGCGCGCCCTCGATCGAGATATCGCGCCGCTTGCGATCGCCGTCCGGCTGCCAATGCACCAGGCTCTGCTCGCCAATGCTGTCTTCGGTCATCGCCATGCCGAGATTGCCGCTCGTGCTCAGCACGAAGGCATTCGGATGGCTGCCAGCCGCAAGCTGCACGCAGCTGCGGCATTGGCCGCAGGCGTAGCCGCTGGGCTGCTCGCAGAGCGCGAAAGCGACCAGCGCCCGCGCGAACCAGCGCTTACCGACACCGGCGCTGCCGACCATCAGCATTGCGTGCGGCAAGCGCTTCTGCAGGACCAGCGCACTGAGGTCCAGCCACAGCGCGTCCTGCCACGGCAGCGGCCGCCACAGTGCAGAGGTCATGCGCCCTGGTCCGGCAGGCCGGCGAGCAGGCCGGCGATTTCAGCACTGATCGCGGCGGCATCGCGCGACGCGTCGATGATGCGAAAGCGCCCCGGCTCGGCACGGGCGCGCTCCAGAAAGCCCTCGCGGACGCGTTGCATGAATTCGAGCGTCTCGAATTCGAAACGATTCTGCTCACCGCGCGCCTGCGTGCGCTTCAGACCTTCGTCCGGCGGCAGGTCGAGCAACAGCGTCAGATCCGGACGATGACGGCCGATCGCCAGCGTTTCGAGCGCCGCCATGCCCTCGGCGGCGATGCCCTTGCCGGCCCCCTGATAAGCATGACTGGAATCGACGAAGCGGTCGCAGACCACGTCTTTGCCCGCCGCCAGCGCGGGCTCGATGGTGGCATGCCAGTGCGCGGCGCGCGCCGCGAACATCAGCAGCACTTCGGTCTGTGGCGTGACGCCTTCGGCCCAGTCGCCGAGCACGATCGCACGAATGGCCTCGGCCATCGGCGAACCGCCGGGCTCGCGCGTCAGCACGACCTCGCGGCCCTGCGCGAGCAACCAGTCGCGGACATAGGTGGCCTGTGTCGACTTGCCGGCCCCCTCGCCGCCTTCGAGCGTAATGAAACGTCCGCGCATGGTCATGGCGTCATTTGGTCTTTTTCAGCTGGTAGCGGCGCACCGCCGCATCGTGCTGTTCGATCGTTTCGGAGAACGCGTGCGTACCGTCGCCCTTGGAAACGAAGAATAGCGCCTTGCCGTCGTCCGGATGCAGCGCCGCATGCAGCGACGCGCGCCCCGGCAGCGCGATCGGCGTCGGCGGCAGGCCGGCGCGGGTATAGGTGTTGTACGGCGTGTCGGTGCGCAAATCCTTGACGTGCAGGTTGCCGTCGAAAGCCGAACCGAGTCCGTAGATCACCGTCGGGTCGGTCTGCAGGCGCATGCCGAGCCGCAAGCGGCGCACGAACACCCCGGCAATCTGCGCGCGCTCGACCGGCGCACCGGTTTCCTTTTCGATGATCGAGGCCATCGTCAGCGCATCGTCGGGGCTGGCGTACGGCAGATCCGCTGCGCGCTGCGCCCATTCCTCGGCGAGGATCTTGGCCATCCGGGCATAGGCCTCGCGCAGCAGGGTGACGTCGGTCGTGCCCATCGAGAAGCGATAGGTATCGGGAAAGAAACGACCCTCGGCGGCTTCACCGGGATGACCGATCGCCGTCATGATCTCGTCCGGCGTCGCCTGCGCGAGCGTCTGCTTGATCTTCGGGTCGGCACGGATCGCCTCCAGTGCCTGGGCGAAGGTCCAGCCTTCGACGATGCGCAATTCATGGACGATGACATCGCCGGCCAGGAAGTGATCGAGCAGTTCGATCAACGTCATCTGGTCGTTGATCGCGTATTCGCCACTGCGGATGCGCGCGCCGACGCCGTGCCAGCGCACGTAGAGCTTGAGATAGCTGGCGGCACGGGCACTCGGCAGCCAGCCCCGCTGGCCGATGTCGACCAGTACGCCCGACAGCGTTTCACCGGGCACGAGCACCAGCGTCGCGCCAGGTTCGACCTTGGCCAGCGGCGCATGCAGCTGGCGGTAGCCGTCGAACAGCAAGGCGCCGGCAATGATCAGGACCAGCAGTACAGCGCGAAAGAAATGACGTAGCGGACGCATCGGTAGGCGTTCAGATCAAAAATGGGGGGCCGAGTTCACGCGCGAGTCGCTGCGTCAGCGGCCCCGGCGCCTGCAGGCCGCGTGTTTCGACTCGATGCGCGGGCCAGATCCCGACCAGCGCATTGGTCACGAATATCTCGTCGGCCGCCATCAGCGCAGCGCCGCCCTCGCGCACTTCGGCCTGCGCGACGCCGAGCCCAGCGGCGATTCGCAACACACGGGCGCGCATGGTCCCGGCGATGCCGCAGCGATCGACGAACGGCGTCAGCAGGCGACCGTCGTGCACCCAGAACAGGTTGCTGCGCAGGCCACCGACGAGGAAGCCGTCATGATCGCACATCAGCAATTCGTCAGTGCCGGGACGCAGCTCGCGGGCGGCGAGCACCTGCTCGAGTCGGTTCAAGTGCTTGATGCCGGCCAGCGCCGGCTGCGCAGCGAGCCGCAGCGCCGCTATCGTCAGCGCCGCGCTCGCCACACGCGGCGGCAAGGACGAGACCTGGACGATGCGCTGCGCGGCGCGGGTCGTCGGCCGATAGCCACGCCCCTCGCTGCGGCGGACCAGCAGCCATTTGGCAACGCCGGTGGCCTGCCCGTGATTCAGCATGGCCGTATCGGCAAGCCAGACGTCGAGCGGCGGCACTTCGAGATCGAGACGCTGCGCGTCCGCAGCAAGCTTGCGCCACTGCTCGTCAGCATGCAGCACGCCACCGTCTTGCAGACGCAGCGTACGAAACACACCGTCGCCGTAGGCCAGGCCGCGGCTGTCGATGCCGACCGTATCGGCCGGCGCGCCGTCGACGAGGCTGGCGGGCGTCACGCGTCCGACTCCAGCGCCAGCAGCATGCCGCGCGCCTTGGCTCGCGTTTCTTCGAGCTCGGCCTGCGGCTGCGAATCGGCGACGATGCCGGCGCCGGCGCGAAACGACAGCTGCCCCGGCTGCCAGACCATGGTGCGGATCAGGATATTGGTATCGAGCCGACCGTCGCGCGACAGATAGCCGAACGCACCGGTGTACGGCCCGCGCCCCTCGCCTTCGAGCTCGGTGATGATCTGCATCACACGCACCTTCGGGCAACCGGTGATGGTGCCGCCCGGAAACACCGCGCGCAGCGCAGCCCCCGGACCCACGTCGTCACGCAGGCGACCACGAACGTTGGAGACGATGTGATGAACATGCGCATAGCTTTCGAGCACCATCAGCTCGTCGACTTCGATCGTACCCGGCACGCAGACCCGGCCGAGGTCGTTACGCTCGAGATCGAGCAGCATGACGTGCTCAGCGCGCTCCTTGAGGTTGTCGCGCAGCACGGCGCGCAACTGCGCGTCTTCGTCGACGGCTTGGCTGCGCCGCCGCGTCCCGGCGATGGGGCGCGTCTGCGCAATGCCCTCGTCGATCTGCAGCAAACGCTCCGGCGACGAGCTGACCACCGCCGCATCGCCCCAGCGCATCAAGCCCGCGAACGGCGCCGGATTGCTGCGCCGCAACCGCGCGAACAAGGTCGCCGGATCGAGTGTCGCGTCCACCTCGGCCGTCCAGCGGCGCGACAAATTCACCTGGAACACATCGCCGGCACGCAGGTAATCGAGGATGCGCGTCACGCCGCCGAGATAGCGATCGGCCGGCTCCTCGTGCAGCGATACCGGCCCACCTGCGGCGTCCGACAGCGACTGCGGCGCCTGCGCAGCCAGCGCGATCAGCTCATCAAGCTGCGCAGCGCTCCGCTCGCTGACGGCGTACGACGCGCCGGTCTCACGGTCGTGAACGATGGCCGCCGTGCATCGTACGGCCAAGGCGTCCGGCAACGGATACGGTGAAGGCGGCAGGCGCAGCGTTGGCTCGACGTCGCGCACCGCCTCATAGCCGAGATAGAGGAACCAGCCTCCGCAGAACGGCAGCGCGTCACGCGACATCGGGCCGCTCTGCGCCGCCCAGTCATCCAGCGCCGAGAAGAAGTCCGCACCATCGACGCCGGCCGGCCGCTGCAGACCAGCGGCGTCGAGCCGCAAGGCAGCACCGGGACCTGCGAACAGGATGTCCCAACGCCCTGAGCGCGGATGGCCGGCGACACTTTGCAGCAGAAAAGGAAAAAGCCGCGGATGCTGGCGATGCAACGCCAGCAGGTCCGCGGCCTGCGCGAGTTCGGCGCGCCACACGGCGGCCGACTTCAGCTGAAACGCTTGAAGGCGACGCTGCCGTTGGTACCGCCGAACCCGAATGAATTCGAGATGGCGATGTCGAGTTTGCGTTCCTTCGCCTTGTGCGGCGTGTAATCCAGGTCGCAGCCCTCGTCGGGGTTGTCGAGATTGATGGTCGGCGGAACGATCTGGTCGCGCAGCGCAAGAATCGAGAAGATCGCCTCAATGCCGCCCGCCGCGCCGAGCAGATGCCCGGTCATCGACTTGGTGCCGCTGACCGACAGCTTGTAGGCGTGCTCACCGAACACTTCCTTGATCGCGTTCGACTCGCCGACGTCGCCGGCATTGGTCGAGGTCGCATGCGCGTTGACGTAGTCGACCTGATCGGCGTTCAGGCCCGCGTCGCGCAGGGTGTTGGCCATCGCGCGGCGCGCACCGTTATTGCCTGGCAGCGTGATGTGGTACGCGTCGCCCGACATGCCGAAGCCAATCAGCTCCGCATAAATCTTGGCGCCGCGCTTCTTGGCGTGCTCGAGTTCCTCGAGGAACAGTACGCCAGCGCCATCGCCGAGTACGAAACCGTCGCGGTCCTTGTCCCACGGACGGCTGGCCCGTTCCGGATCGTCGTTGCGCGTCGACAGCGCACGAGCCTGGCAGAAACCCGCCATGCCCGCCGGCGCCGAACCGGCTTCCGCGCCGCCGACGACAAACATCTCGGCGTCGCCGGCCTGAATCATGCGCGCGCCCAGACCAATGGCGTGCGTACCCGTCGTGCAGGCCGAGACCACCGCGAGGTTGGGCCCGGTGATGCCGAGGTCGATGGAGATATAGCCCGAGATCATGTTGATGATCGAGCTCGGCACGAAGAACGGCGAAACGCGCTTGGGGCCGCCGTTATGCAGCGCCGTGCATTCCTCGTCGATCGTGCCGATACCACCGATGCCGGAGCCGACGCAGACGCCGATCCGCTCACGCGTCTCGTCGTTGATTTCGACTCCGGCATCGCGGACGGCCTGTTTGGCCGCCGCCACACCATAGTGGATGAACGGATCGGTCCGCTTGACGTCCTTCACGCTCAGCCAGTCGGCCGGCTTGAAGTCCTTGACCATGCCACCGAAGCGAGTGGTATAGGCCGACACGTCGTAATACGTGATCGGCCCGATACCGGACTTGCCTGCGATGATGTTGTTCCAGGCCGTGGTCACATCATTTCCTACAGGGGAAATGACGCCCAGGCCGGTGACGACAACGCGCCTACGGCTCATCGGAATACCTATGGACGGGGTGGAAAAGGCGCGATTAGCCGCCCTGCTGCGGAGCGTGCGCCTTGATGTACGTCAGCACGTCCTGGAACGTGACGATCTTCTCGGCTTCTTCGTCCGGGATGTCGATCTCGAACTCTTCTTCCAGCGCCATGACGAGCTCCACGGTGTCCAGGGAGTCGGCGCCCAGATCCTCGACGAACGAAGCTTCCGGCGTGATCTGATCTTCGCTCACGGACAGCTGCTCAGCGATGATCTTCTTGACCTTCTCTTCCAACGTACTCATTCAATACTCCTGGGGACAACGTGTTGTCAGTAAATAAAGCCGGCGTATTGTAGACAAACGCCGAGATGGTCACAGCACCAACGATAACAAAAGCAAATTCAGTGCCTTAATGCGAGATCAGGCGAATCGGACGGCAAACCTGCGCCCTTAGTCCATGTACAGACCGCCGTTGACGTGCAGCGTCGTGCCGGTGACATAGCCAGCTTCGCGCGACGCCAGGAAGGCCACCGCGGCGGCGATGTCGTCCGGCGCGCCGAGGCGCTGTACCGGCACCCGCTCCATCAGCGCCTTGCGCGTTTCCTCCGGCAGGGCCTGCGTCATGTCGGTGTCGATGAAGCCCGGCGCCACGACATTGACGGTGATGCCGCGCGAGCCAATCTCCTGCGCCAACGACTTCGAAAAGCCGATCAGGCCGGCCTTGGCCGCACAGTAGTTGGCCTGGCCCGGATTGCCCATGCTGCCGACCACCGAGCCGATGCTGATGATGCGGCCGAACCGTGCCTTCATCATGCCGCGCAGCACCGCGCGCGACAGGCGGAACACCGACGTCAGATCGGTCTCGATGACATCCGCCCAGTCCTCGTCCTTCATGCGCAGCATCAGCGTGTCACGCGTGACACCGGCGTTGTTGACGAGCACCGAAACCGTTCCGACCTTGGCCAGGGCTGCATCGACGGCCGCGGCGTCACGCACGTCGAGCACCAGGCCCTCGCCACCGAACGGCGCCAGCGCCTCGCTGATCTTCGCCGCACCGGACTCGCTGGTCGCGGTGCCGTAGACCTTGGCGCCGTCCTGCGCAAGGCGCTGGGCGATGGCTTTGCCGATGCCACGGCTGGCACCGGTAATCAAGGCTACCGTCGCTTGCGGATCAGGAGTCTTGGAGGTTTCGGTCATTGCAGGTTGGGGAATCCATTGAAGGCCGGAACTGGCGCGTCGGCCATATCACGGCAGCCCGAAGGCGTTGTATGTCTTGTGCGTGGAGCGCATTTAGCCGGGCGCCCCCATGGCGCGTCAAGCCTTGACAGTCGCGGTCGCTTTGGCCATGCCGTCGGCGTCCTCGAGGGCGATCGACGTCAAATCCTTGGCAATACGCTTGTTGAGACCGCTCAGCACCTTGCCGGGGCCACATTCAAACGCCTGCGCGATGCCGGCATCGCGCAGCTGCGCAATCGTCATCGACCAGCGCACCGGGCGGAACAGCTGCTGATGCAGTGCGTCGCGGATTGCGGCGGCGTCGCCGCGCGACGTAGCGTCGAGATTGTGACGAACCTCGATTGCAGGCGTGTGAATCGTCGTCGTCGCCAGGCGCTCGGCCAACTTGTCGGCGGCGCCGCGCAGCAGCGAGCAATGCGACGGCACCGACATCGGCAGGCGCACGATCATGCGCGCACCGCGCGCCTTGCCGTTCGCCTCCAGCCACTCCAGCGCCGGCACATTGCCGGCGACGACCACCTGCCCCGGCGCATTGTAATTGGCCGGCTCCAGTACGCCCTCGCCCGGATGCTCGGCGCAGAACGCCTCGACCGCCGCGTCGTCGAGGCCGACGACCGCCGCCATGCCGCCAACGCCTTCCGGCACCGCGGCCTGCATCAACTGGCCGCGCAGTTCGACGAGCCTCAGCGCGTCGGCGAAGTCCAGCGCACCGGCCGCGACCAGCGCCGTGTATTCGCCGAGGCTGTGCCCGGCCAGCGCCGCCGGCGCCGGCAAGTCCTGCGCTTGCCACAAGCGCCAGACGGCGATGCCGGCGGCGAGTAGCGCCGGCTGCGTGCGCGCCGTCTGATTGAGGGATTCGGCCGGACCTTCACGGACCAGGCCGGCAAGGTCCCAGCCCAGCGCGTCGGACGCTTCCTGGAACGTTTGTGCAATCAGCGGGTCCGAATGGCCGGAGAGCATACCGACCGACTGTGAGCCCTGGCCGGGGAATAGGAGTACGTACTTTGATGACATGGTTCAGGTCGTTGCGGTGGATGGATCGGCCGTTTTCGCGGGCATCTCGCGCCCGCTGAACGTGCCGAAGACAAGACCATAGAAGAAAGCGACGATCGAGCCGAACAGATGCGCCTGCGTCACCACATGACCGCCGATCTCGCGCTCGTCGGACACCGGCGTGCCGGTGATGACCTCCCAGCCGAGCTTGCCGAGCAGGTAGGCCAGGCAGGCGATTGCGATCCAGTCGCGCTTGCGCGCCTGCGGCAGCAGGCCGAGCACGAACAGGCCGTGGATGACGCCGGACATCCCGACGTAGGTCGTCAGGTCCGGCACCAGAAAATAGAGTCCCAGGCTCATGCCCAGGCACAGGATCAGCAGGCGCCGCAGCCAGATCTTCAGCGGCAGCGGATCGGGGCACAGCAGCACGAGCACGGCAATGCCGATCTCGTTGAGCATCAGGTGGTACCAGCCCAGGTGCACGAAGCTGCCGCTCAGCAGCCGCCACCACTGGCCGTCGGCGATTTGCGCGTGGTCGAACTGCAGCGCAGCACGAACCGGCGCACCGAACGCCTCGAGGATCACCAGCAGCAGCATCAGGACGACGGGCCAGCCCCAGGTGTCACGGGCTTGACGAATCGAGTTTGTTATCATCGCGAAAGGCGTACGACGCCTCTCAATCTTTCGAAGTTTCGACATTATCTCCTAATGAACGCACATTGCGCGCGCCGCCGTCGTCAGGGCGGCTTCACCCTGATTGAAATCATGGTGGTCGTGGTCATTCTCGGTATCCTCGCGGCGGTCGTCGTCCCGCGCATCATGGACAACCCGGACAAGGCCCGCGTCACCAAGGCCAAGCAGGACATCCGCGTGCTGGAGTCGTCGCTCGAGCTCTACAAGCTCGACAACTTCAGCTATCCGTCGACCCAGCAGGGCCTGGACGCACTGGTGCGCAAGCCCAGCGGCGATCCGGAGCCGAAGAACTACAAGACCGGCGGCTACATCAAGTCCCTGCCCAAGGATCCCTGGGGTAACGACTACCAGTATCTGGACCCGGGCACGCACGGCGAAATCGACATCTACTCGCTGGGCCGCGACGGCAAACCCGGTGGTCAGGGGATCGATGCCGACATCGGCAACTGGGATCTGGCCCAGTCCCAGTAAGTCCGATGTCGACGCTGCCGCTATCCGGCGGCAACGCCCGCGCCGCCGGCGGCCGTCAGGCCGCCCAGCGGGGCTTCACGCTGATCGAAATTCTGGTGGTGATCTTCATCATCGGCATCATCGTCACGTTCGCAACCTTGTCGATCGGCGACCGCGTGCAGTCCGACCAGATCGAGACCGAGGCCAAGCGCCTGCAGCAGCTGTTCGCGATGGCCGGAGAGGACGCGGAGATGCAGGGCATGCAGATCGGCTTTGTCTACACCGACCAGGGCTACGCCTTCGTCACGACTGGCGCCAGCGGCCGCTGGGTGCCCATTACCAGCGGTCCGCTGCGGCCGCGCAAGGTCAAGGAGCCGATCGAGCTGACGCTCAAGGTCGAGGGCCGCAGCGTGCCGCCGACACCGGTCGCCGACCTCGTTGCAGCCGGCAAGGCAGCCCTGAAGGAAGCCGACGCCGGCACATCATCCGATGACGACAGCAAGAGCAGCGACAGCAGCACGGCGGGCAGCGACCTGTCCGGCGTGAAGATGGGCGGCACCGCGGCCGCCGCACAGGACAAGAAAGACGACAGCAGCGACCAGGACAAAGACACCGAGGCGCTGAAGCCACAGGCCCTGTTCCTGTCCAGCGGCGAAGCGACATCGGTCAGCCTGACGGTCACCGCGCCCGGCGTGGCGACCGGCTACCAGCTCGATGTCGACAACCTCGGGCGCAGCAAGCTGACGATGCTTGGCGGCACGAGCAAGACGAAATGAGCGCCCGGCTCCGCACGCGCGGCTTCACCTTGATCGAGATGCTGGTCGCGGTCGCCGTGGTGGCGATCGCCATGGGCGCGATCATCGCCGGCATGGGACGGTACGCCGCCAATGCCGCGTACCTGCGCGAAAAAACCGTCGCACTGTGGGTCGCGCACAACCAGCTGACCGAACTCGAGATGCAGAAGGCCTGGCCCGACGTCGGCACGACCAACGGCGAAAACGACATGGCCGGCGTCACCTGGAAGTGGCGTGTGACCATCCAGAAGACTCAGGACGAGCATCTGCGGCGCGTCGACATCGTTGTCGCCCAGCCGGCGCGCGACGGCAAGACGCCGGACCCGGACAAGGAGCCGCTGGTGAAGCTGTCCAGCTTCCTGGCGGACAGCGGGCGCCAATGATGATCATCGCCCGACAGCGCCCCCCGATCCGGCAGCGCGGCTTCACGCTGCTCGAAATCATCATCGTCGTCGCGATCTTCGCGATCTTCGCGGTGCTGGCCTACGGTGGCCTCGACTCGGTGCTGCAGACGCGCACGCGCGTCGAGGCGGCGCAGCAGCGGCTGGCCGAGGTGCAGAAGGCCTATGTGCGCCTGCGCGACGACTTCCAGCAGGTTCGCGACCGACCGGTGCGCGACAACTATGGCGATACCGAACCGGGCTTCGAGGGCGCCGACAACGCCGCCGTCGAATTCACGCGCGGCGGCTGGCCGAACCCGCTGTATCTGCCGCGCGCGTCGCTGCAGCGCGTTTCCTACCGACTTGAAGATGGCGCCCTGCACCGCCTGAGCTGGCGCATCCTCGACCGAGCCCAGGACACCCAGCCGGTCGACCTGGTGCTGCTGACCGGCGTCACCGACCTGCAATGGCGCTTCATGGATCAGCAGCGCCAGTGGCAAACCCGCTGGCCAAGCTTGAACACCGCGACCACGCAATCCCAGGCTGTATCGGTACCGCCGCCGCTGGGCATCGAGATCAGCCTGACGACCAAAGACTACGGCAAGCTGCGCTTCCTGTTCCGGCTCGGCGTCGATCCGGTCACGTTCAGCAATTCGACCCAGACGACCACCACGACCACCACCACGACGGAGACCAGCCAATGAGCCGGCGCCAGCGGCAGCGCGGCGTGGTGCTGATCACCGCGATCCTGGTCGTGGCCTTGGCGGCGATCGCCGCGGCGGCGATCCTGACGTCCGGCAGCCTGGCGATCCACCGCACGCAGAACCTCAACGAATCCGAGCTGGGCTGGTGGTATGACGACGGTGTCGAGTCCTGGGGACGAACCATCCTCGAGCGCGACACGCAGATGAACAAATACGATTCGCTTGCCGATATCTGGGCGATGCCGGTCGATTTTCTGCCGGTCGACCAGGGCGGCCTGCGCGGCGGCATTTCGGATCTGCAGGGCCGCTACAACCTCAACAATCTGGCGGTCAGCAACACCGAGTCGTACCAGGAACAGCTGACCATCTTCACGCGCCTTTACGAAGCCGCCACCGAAGGCGACGAATATCAGGCGAAGGCGCTGGCCTCGGCGATCCGCGACTACGTCGACGCCGACAGCGACCCGACCGGCACCGACGGCGGCGAAGACGCCGAATATCTCGGCATGGACCCGCCGCGCCGTGTGCCGAACCGACCGATGGCCTCGCCCACCGAGTTGCTCGCGGTCAAGGGCATGACGCCCAAGGTCTATGCCAAGCTGGCGCCCTACGTCTGCGCCCTGCCGCAGATCGGCACCAAGATCAACGTCAACACCGCCTCGCCGCTGCTGCTGCAGTCGCTGACGTCCAGCCCCGGCGATGGCCTCGAGAAATTCATCAGCGACCGGGTCAGCGATCCAGCCGAGAGCGTTTCCGAACTGTTCAACGATCGCAAGGTCTTTGACGCCAAGGCCGTGAAGAACTCGGCGATGAGCGTCGACAGCAACTTCTTCGAGCTGCACGTCGAGGCTTACATAGGCAGCGGCCGGGTCGAGCTGTATAGTTTCTATTACCGCCCGGGGAGCGGCCACCCGCAGGTCTACGGGCGCAGCACCTTCACCGAATAAATGCGAGAAACCCTTTATATCCGCCTGCGTTCGGCCGATCCGGCCGAACCGGTCGACTACTGCGTGGCACGGGCCGATGCGATTGCCTCGTTCGTCGTCCAGCGCGGCACGCTCGACGCCATCGCCCCGCTCGGCAGCCATCGCCGCGTCGTGGTCCTGGTGCCGTCGGCCGACGTGCGCCTGGCCGCGGCCGAGATTCCGGCACGCCAACCGGCCAAGGTCCTGCAGGCTGCGCCGTTCGTGCTCGAAGAGCAGCTGGCCGAGGACGTCGACGCCCTGCACTTCGCGCTCGGCGCGCGCCAACCGGACAACCGCTGGCCGCTGGCGATCATCTCGCATGTGCGCATGCAGGCCTGGCTGTCGCTGCTCGCCGAGTGCCAGCTGCACGTTGACGCGATGATCCCCGACCTGCTGGCCCTGCAGGTGCCGGACGAGCAGCACGCGACAGCGTTGATCGATGATGACCAGGTGCTGGTGCGCAGCGAGCGCAGCAGCGGCTTCGTCTGCCAGATCGAGGACCTGCCGCTGTGCCTGGAAATCGCCGATCCGGACAAGGCCCGCACCATCAGCGTCGTCGTGCCGCGTGGCAATCCCCTCGACCTGAGCCGCATCGGCTGGCCGCTGGAGCCGCGGCACGGCTTCGCCAGCCCGCTCGAAGCACTGCTGCAGCAGCTGCGCAGTGCCGATGCCATCGACCTGCTGCAAGGCCGCTATTCGCAGAAGCGCAACCGCATGCGCTGGCTGGCGCCGTGGAAGAACGCGGCGATCCTGGCCGGCGTCGCCATTGCGCTCGGCCTGGTCGTGCAGACCCTCGACGTCGTGCGCCTGCGCCACGCGATCGACGCGCAGGACAGTGCCAACGTGACGCGCTACCAGCAGATCTTTCCCGAAGAAAAGCGCATCGTCGATCTGACGAATCAGCTCGACCAGCAGCTCACCGCACTGCGCGGCGGCAACGGCGACCCGTTCATGGCCATGGTCGATGTACTGACGCAGGCGCTGCGCGCGGTGCCGGGTCTCAAGGTCCAGACCCTGCAGTTCCGCGATGGTGCGCTGTTCGCCGGCCTGTCCGCCGCCAATCTCGAACTGCTCGACCGCCTCAAGACCTGGTTCGGCACCGACCGCGGCGCGCAGTTCAGCGTCGACTCGGCCAACTCCGGCAGTGACGGCGTGCAAATCCGTATTCGCCTGTCACCCGCATGAACGCCAAATTCAACGCCACGCTCGAACAGTGGCAGAGCCGCGCCACCGCGGCATATGAGCAGCTGCAACCGCGCGAGCGCATCATCGTGCTCAGCGGCGCCGCCGTCCTCATCGTCATGATCCTGTACCTGGCGATCTGGGAGCCGCTGGTCGTTTCGCGCAAGCAGGACATCGAAGCGCTGCAGTCGTCGCGGGCACTGGCGACACGCATCGAAATGGCGGCGAGCCTTGCGCAAAGCCACAGCCAGGGCAAAGTCGACCGCAGTGCGACGCTGCTGTCGGTCGTCGATCAGACCACGCGCAGCGGCACGCTCGGCAAGGCGCCGTCGCGGGTCCAGCCGGAAGGCAGCGGCGAGCACGAGGTGCGCGTGTGGTTCGACGACGTGCCGTTCGACAACTGCATGCGCTGGCTGGGCGAGCTGCAATCGCACTACGGCATCCACGTCAGCAGCACCGAGATCGACACCGGCTCGGCGCCGGGCCTGGTCAATGCCCGTTTCACGCTGAGTCGCTGATGCGCAAGTACTACCTCATCGCGGCCGCGCTGACCTTCGTCGCCGGCCTGATCCTCCTCGCACCGGCGGCGACGCTGTACGGCTGGATCGCCCCACGACTTGGCGGTCAAGTGGCACTGGCCGGCGTCACCGGCACCGTGCACGAAGGCGATGCGGCGGCGGTCATGGTCGGCGGCAGCCCGCTGCTGCAAGACCTGCACTGGCACCTGAGCATCGGCGAGCTGCTGCTCGGTCGTCTTGGCGTCGACCTCGACAGCCGTGGCGCCGTGACCTTGTCCGGCCATGTCAGCCGCGGCTTCGGCGCGCTGCGCGCGTCGAACCTGCTGGTGTCGTCCGGCCTCAAGCCCTTGCTGGCCGTTGCCGGTCAGGCGTACGCACCGATCGACGGTCAGGCCAGCCTCGACCTCAAGCACCTCAAGTTGCTCGGCAACTGGCCCAGCGACGCCGACGGCACGCTGCGTGTGCAGAACCTGGCCTGGACCCTGGCACGCGACCCGCTGGTGCTCGGCGACTACCAGGCCGACATTCAGCGCGACGGCAATGACATCGTCGCGCTGGTGCACACGCTGGGCGGCCCACTCGACGTCAACGGCGATGCCCGCGCCAAGTCCGACCACAGCTATGAGCTGCACCTGCAGCTGCGCGCCAAGCCCGACGCGCCGCCGCTGATCGTCAATTTGCTGCATTCGCTCGGCCAGCCGGATCCGCAGGGCTATTACCACCTGCGCCAGCAAGGCAAGCTCCAGCCATGAGCATGCCAATGGCCACAGTGGAAGTCCGGGCGCGGGTTGGCACATGAGCGAACCGACCCACATCGTCGTCGCCAGCGTCGTCGAGCGCGACGGCCGCTTCCTGATCGTCGAGGAGCGCATCAACGGTGCGCCGATGCTCAACCAGCCGGCCGGCCACTGGGAGCATGGCGAAACCCTGCCCGAGGCGGCGGTGCGCGAAGCGCTCGAGGAAACCGGCTGGGACGTGCGCCTGACCCACGTGCTCGGCATCTACCACCATGAGCCGATCGGGCTCGGCTACGGTTTTCTGCGCATCGCCTTTGTCGCCGAAGCGCTTGGCGAACGCGACAACTTCACGCTCGACAAGGGCATCGAGCGTGCCGTGTGGATGACCCGCGACGAACTCGTGGCGACCCGCGCGCGTCACCGCAGCCCGATGCTGATGCGCTGCGTCGACGACTACCTCGCCGGGCGTCGCCTGCCGCTGGACGTCATCGCGCATCTGTCGCCGGAGTAAACGGTGGCGGCGGCTCCCCACGTCATCGTCGGCCTGTCGGGCGGCGTCGACTCGTCGGTCACGGCCTACTTGCTCAAGGAGCAGGGCTACCGCGTATCCGGTCTGTTCATGGTCAACTGGACCGAGGACGAACAGGGCTACTGCACGTCCGCCGACGACTTTCAGGATGCGCGCGCGGTCTGCGCCGAGCTCGACATTGCGCTGCACCGCGTCGATTTCTCGCGCGAGTACCGCGAGCGCGTGTTCGCGCACTTCCTCGCCGACTACGCCGCCGGCAAGACGCCGAACCCCGACGTGCTGTGCAACCGCGAGGTCAAGTTCGCGCCGTTTCGCGAGCACGCGCTGCGCCTCGGCGCCGACTACATCGCCACCGGCCATTACGCGTCGATCGAACATCGCGACGACGGTCCGCAGCTGCTACGCGCCGTCGACGACAACAAGGATCAGACCTATTTTTTGGCCGGCGTCGAGCGCGCGCAGTTCGAGCGCGTACTGTTTCCGCTCGGCGGCTTGCGCAAGCCTGAGGTCCGGCAGATCGCGACGCGCGCCGGCCTGACGGTCCATCGCAAGAAGGACTCGACCGGTATCTGCTTCATCGGCGAGCGCGAGTTCCGCGACTTTCTGGCGAACTACCTGAAGCCCGATCCCGGGCCGATCGTCGACGATCGCGGTCGCGAGATCGGCCGCCATCAGGGGCTGATGTACTACACGCTGGGCCAGCGCCGCGGTCTCGGCATCGGCGGCACCAAGGGCGCCAGCGAGGCGCCGTGGTACGTGGTCGGCAAAGCGCCGGCGGACAAGGCGCTGATCGTCGCGCAGGATCCGGCCCATCCGCAGCTGATGGCCCGCAGCCTGCTCGCCGCGCCGTTCAATGCGCTGGGACCTTTACCGACCGATGGGCGCCCGCTGCAGGCCCGCATCCGCCACCGCGGCGCCCTCGCCGACTGCCGGATCAGCGCCGAACGTGATGGCCTGCGCGTGGAATTCCTCGAACCGCAGCGCGCCGCGGTCGACGGCCAGTTCTGTGTGCTCTATGACGGTGCGCGGTGCCTCGGCGGCGGTGAGATCGGCAACGTCAAAACCCTGGCCTAGCCCAACAACGACCGCCGTCGATGGCGGTATTGGCGTGCAAATTGTGTCGCCACCGTCATTTCGGCGAGGGCCGCAAATGCTAGAATATGCGGCGCTCCAGGCGCCGACCACTTCCGAACCCTTCTACCGGACTTACGCGGATCGCAAGGTTTCGTGCGGCGGCGGCTGGCCCCTGATCTTTCACCACTATCGGAACGCCAACACATGCTGCAAGCCTACCGCCAACACGTTGCCGAGCGCGCCGCCCTCGGCATTCCGCCGCTGCCGCTCACCGCTGCGCAGACCGCCGAGCTGATCGAGCTGATCAAGAATCCGCCGGCTGGCGAAGAGGCTTTCCTGCTGGATCTGCTGGTCAACCGCGTGCCGCCGGGCGTCGACGACGCTGCCAAGGTCAAGGCCTCGTTCCTCGCCGCCGTCGCGCATGGCGATCTCGGCGTTGCACTGATTTCCAAGGCCAAGGCGACCGAACTGCTCGGCACCATGGTGGGCGGCTACAACGTCAAGCCGCTGATCGACCTGCTCGGTGATGCCGAAGTCGGCACCGTTGCCGCCGAAGCGCTGAAGAAGACACTGCTGATGTTCGACGCCTTCCACGACGTCGCCGAGCTGGCCAAGGCCGGCAACGCCAACGCCAAAGCCGTCGTGCAGTCGTGGGCCGATGCCGAGTGGTTCACCAGCCGTCCGGAAGTGGCCAAGAAGATCACCGTCACCGTGTTCAAGGTGCCGGGCGAAACCAATACCGACGACCTGTCGCCGGCGCCGGATGCCTGGAGCCGTCCGGACATCCCGCTGCATTACCTGGCGATGCTGAAGAACACGCGCGCCGAAGCCGCTTTCAAGCCGGAAGAAGACGGCAAGCGTGGCCCGATCCAGTTCATCGAAGACCTGAAGAAGAAGGGCCACACCGTCGCCTACGTCGGCGACGTGGTCGGCACCGGCTCGTCGCGCAAATCGGCGACCAACAGCGTGATCTGGGCCACCGGCGACGACATCCCGTTCGTGCCCAACAAGCGCTTCGGCGGCGTCACGCTGGGTGGCAAGATCGCACCGATCTTCTTCAACACCCAGGAAGACTCCGGCTCGCTGCCGATCGAAGTCGACGTCTCGGCATTCGAGATGGGCGACGTCATCGACATCTACCCGTACGACGGCAAGATCGAGAAGGACGGCGCCGTTGCCGCCGAATTCGCACTGAAGAGCCCGGTGCTCCTCGACGAAGTGCGCGCCGGTGGCCGTATCAACCTGATCATCGGCCGCTCGCTGACCAGCAAGGCGCGCGAATTCCTCGGTCTGCCGGCGTCGACGCTGTTCCGTCTGCCGCAGCAGCCGACCGATACCGGCAAGGGCTACACGCTGGCGCAGAAGATGGTCGGCCGCGCCTGCGGCATGCCGGAAGGTCACGGCATCCGTCCGGGCACCTACTGCGAACCGAAGATGACCACGGTCGGCTCGCAGGACACCACCGGCCCGATGACGCGCGACGAGCTCAAGGATCTGGCCTGCCTCGGCTTCTCCGCTGACCTGGTCATGCAGTCGTTCTGCCACACCGCCGCCTACCCGAAGCCGGTCGACGTCAAGACGCACCGCGAGCTGCCGGCGTTCATCAGCAACCGCGGCGGTGTCGCGCTGCGCCCGGGCGACGGCGTCATCCACTCGTGGCTGAACCGCCTGCTGCTGCCGGACACGGTCGGCACCGGCGGCGACTCGCACACCCGCTTCCCGATCGGCATTTCGTTCCCGGCCGGCTCCGGCCTGGTCGCCTTCGCCGCCGCCACCGGCGTCATGCCGCTCGACATGCCGGAGTCGGTGCTGGTCCGCTTCAAGGGCGAAATGCAGCCGGGCGTGACGCTGCGCGACCTGGTCCACGCGATTCCGCTGTACGCGATCAAGGCCGGCCTGCTGACGGTCGAGAAGAAGGGCAAGAAGAACATCTTCTCGGGCCGCGTGCTCGAAATCGAAGGTCTGCCGACGCTCAAGGTCGAACAGGCGTTCGAGTTGTCCGACGCCTCGGCCGAGCGCTCGGCCGCCGGTTGCACGATCAAGCTCGATAAGGAGCCGATCATCGAGTACATGAACTCGAACATCGTGCTGATGAAGAACATGATCGCCAACGGCTACAAGGACGCGCGCACGCTGGAGCGCCGCATCCAGTCGATGGAAGCCTGGCTGGCCAAGCCGGAACTGCTCGAAGCCGACAAGGATGCCGAGTACGCCGCCGTCATCGACATCGACCTGGCCGACATCAAGGAGCCGATCGTCTGCTGCCCGAACGATCCGGACGACGCCAAGTTCCTGTCCGAGGTGTCCGGCACCAAGATCGACGAGGCCTTCATCGGCTCGTGCATGACCAACATCGGTCACTTCCGTGCCGCCGGCAAGCTGCTCGAAGGCAAGAAGGACATTCCGGTGCGCCTGTGGGTCGCGCCGCCGACCAAGATGGACGCCGCCGAGCTGACCAAGGAGGGTTACTACAACACCTTCGGCGCCGCCGGCGCGCGCACCGAAATGCCGGGCTGCTCGCTGTGCATGGGCAACCAGGCGCAGGTCAAGGAAGGCGCGACGGTGATCTCGACGTCGACGCGCAACTTCCCCAACCGCCTCGGCAAGAACTCGAACGTGTTCCTGGGTTCGGCCGAACTCGCGGCGGTCGCCTCGAAGATGGGCCAGCTGCCGACACCGGCCGAGTACCTGGCCGAGATCGGCGTCGTGACCAAGAGCGCTGCCGAGATCTACCGCTACATGAACTTCGATCAGATCGAAGAGTACGCGCAGACCGCCCAGTCGGCTGCGACGGCGTAAGCGGTTTATGCACGGGCGACGGCTTTCCCAGAAAGCTGCCGCTCAGCTAGCGAGTCAAAAAGATGCCCGCCGAGCTGCTCGGCGGGCATCTTTCATTTCACCAGTCGTCAGCATCGGCGATAATGTGAAAGATGATTGCAGCTCGCAGGACGCGAGAACTCCTGCGAATCCAGCCACCGCTGCCTCGAGTCAGCAGGCGCAGGCAGCCATACCGAGAAACGAACCATGACGGACAGTTTCAACAGTAAAGCCAGCTTGAAAGTCGGGTCCAAGACGTACTCGTATTTCAGCCTCAAGGCGCTCGAATCGAAGTTCGACATCGCGCGCATCCCCTACTCGCACAAGATTCTTCTGGAAAACCTCCTGCGTTACGAGGACGGCGAGAACACCACCAAGGAAGACATCGAGGCTCTGGCCGGCGCCGATCTGAAGAAGCTTCCGAATCAGGACATCAACTTCACGCCGGCGCGCGTGGTGCTCCAGGATTTCACCGGCGTGCCGTGTGTCGTCGACCTCGCGGCGATGCGCGACGCGATGAAGACCCTCGGCGGCGACATGGGCAAGGTCAACCCGCTGTGCCCGGTCGAGCTGGTCATCGATCACTCGGTGATGATCGACTACTACGGCTCCAAGGACGCGCTGGACCTCAACGCCAAGGTCGAATTCAAGCGTAACCAGGAGCGCTACAGCTTCCTGCGCTGGGGTCAGGAAGGCCTAAAGAACTTCAAGGCGGTGCCGCCCGACACCGGCATCGTGCATCAGGTCAACATCGAGTATCTGGCGCGCGTGGTCTTCGAGAACGACGACGGCGTGCTCTACCCGGACAGCTGCTTTGGCACCGACTCGCACACGACCATGGTCAACGGCATCGGCGTGCTCGGCTGGGGCGTCGGCGGTATCGAGGCCGAGGCCGCGATGCTCGGTCAACCGTCGTCGATGCTGATTCCGGAAGTGATCGGTGTGCGCGTCACCGGCAAGCTCGCCGAAGGCGCCACCGCCACCGACCTGGTGCTGACGGTCACCGAGATGCTGCGCAAGCGCGGCGTGGTCGAGAAGTTCGTCGAGTTCTTCGGCCCCGGCCTGGCCAACCTCGCCGCCGCCGACCGCACCACGATCGGCAATATGGCACCGGAATACGGCGCCACCTGCGGCATCTTCCCGATCGACAACGAGACGCTGAACTACCTGCGCCTGACCGGCCGCAGCGAAGACCAGATCGCCGTCGTCAAAGCCTATGCCGAGGCGCAGGGCATGTGGTGGACGCCGGAGGCGCCGGAAGCCGAATACACCGACGTGCTGCACCTCGACCTCGGCTCGATCCAGCCGTCGCTGGCCGGCCCGAAACGTCCGCAGGATCGCGTGCTGCTGTCGGACGTCAAGGGCAATTTTCAGACGGCCTTCGACGGCGAGCAGAAGCTGCGCCCGTCGGCCGGTCCGACCGAGGTCGTCGATGGCGACAAGACCTTCACGCTGAAGGACGGCGCGGTCGTCATCGCCGCCATCACGTCGTGCACCAACACCTCAAATCCGGCGGTGCTGATTGGCGCCGGCCTGCTGGCCAAGAAGGCCCGCGAGCTGGGCCTGCGCTCGCAGCCGTGGGTCAAGACGTCGCTGGCGCCGGGCTCCAAGGTCGTCACCGAGTATCTGAAGAAAGCTGGCCTGATCGACGATCTGGAAGCGCTGGGCTTCTACGTCAGCGCCTACGGCTGCACGACCTGTATCGGCAACTCCGGCCCGCTCAACGAGCCGATCAGCAAGGCCATTCAGGACAGCAAGCTGTCGGTTTCGGCGGTACTGTCGGGCAATCGCAACTTCGAGGGCCGCGTCCATCAGGACGTGCGCATGAACTACCTCGCCTCGCCGCCGCTGGTCGTCGCGTTCGCGATCGCCGGCAGCACCAACATCGACCTGACGTCGGAGCCGATCGGCAAGTCGAAGGACGGCAAGGACGTGTTCCTCAAGGACATCTGGCCGAGCAGCAAGGAAATCCAGGACACCATCGCCAAGGCCGTCACTGCCGACCTGTTCAAGAGCAGCTACGCCGATGTGCTGAAGGGCGACGAGCGCTGGCAGGGCATCAAGGTCGCCAAGTCCGAGACGTATCCGTGGGACGAGAAATCGACCTACATCCAGAACCCGCCGTACTTCGTCGGCATGACCAAGGACGTCCCCGGCATTCCGACGATCAAGCGTGCGCGCGTGCTGGCGTTGCTTGGCGACTCGATCACGACCGACCACATCAGCCCGGCCGGCGACATCAAGAAGGACGGCCCGGCCGGTAAGTTCCTCGAAGCGCACGGCGTGCAGAAGGCCGACTTCAACAGCTTCGGCTCGCGGCGCGGCAATCACGAGATCATGATGCGTGGCACCTTCGCCAACACGCGCATCAAGAACGCGATGACGCCGGGCGTCGAAGGTGGCGTGTCGAAGTACATCGACAGCAGCGGCAAGGCCGGCGACGTCGAGTCGATCTACGACGTGGCGATGAAGTATCAGAAGGACGGTACGCCGCTGGTGGTGCTGGCTGGCAAGGAATACGGCACCGGCTCGTCGCGCGACTGGGCGGCCAAGGGCACGATCCTGCTCGGCGTCAAGGCCGTGATTTCCGAGAGCTTCGAGCGCATCCACCGCTCGAATCTGGTCGGCATGGGCGTCCTGCCGCTGAACTTCACCGACGGCCAGAGCGCGCAGAGCTTGGGCTTTGACGGCACCGAAACCTTCGATATCGACGGCCTCAAGACCGGCGCGGCCGAAGTCGACGTGACGGCGACCAAAGCCGACGGTAGCACCGTCAAGTTCAAGGCAAAGGTCCGCATCAATACGCCGATGGAATGGCAGTACTACGAAAACGGCGGCGTGCTGCAGTACATGCTGCGACAGATGGCGGCCTGATCGCCGCGATGGGGCGGATCGGCTGATCCGCCCCATCCGTTTTCGACGAAGGCGGCGCAAGCCGCCTTTTTCATGTCTTACACTTTTACACCCAACCACGAGAGGATTCGCATTGAAACGTCCCCTGCGCATCTGGGCCGCGCTCGTCGCGTTGCTCGCTGGTGGTTGCGCCAGCCACCCCGTTCAGCCGCCGCCGATGACATTCGATGAAATTGCAGAAGGCTACGTTCGCGCCGTCTTGGCGGTGGGCGAACACGACCCTAATGAGGTCGACGCCTACTACGGGCCCGCGCAATGGCGCGAACAGGCGCACAAGGAGCAGCGCTCGCTGATCGCGCTGCGCAACATCATCACGCGCCTCTATCAGAACGCCGAGACGGCGCCGGCCGACCCGAAAGTGCCGGCCGCCTTGTTCGAGCTGCGGCGCCGCAATCTGAAGGATTTGATCGCCGCGCTCGACGCACGTGTGCGCATGCTGCAGGGCTGGAAGCCGTCGTTCGACGATGAGTCGCTGGCGCTCTACGACATCGCCGCACCGCATTACAAGGAAGACGACTTCAAACCGATGCTGGCGACGCTCGACAAGCTGCTGCCGCCCGGCCCCGGCAGCGTGTCCGAGCGCTACAACCGCTACACCGAGCAGTTCGCGATTCCCGCCGATCGCATCGAGCCGGTGATGAAGATCGCCACTGAAGCGGCGCGCGCACGCACACTGCACTGGTTCAAGCTACCGAACGGCGAGCACTTCGATCTGGAGCTGGTCCACGACCAGCCATGGAGCGCGTACAACTGGTACCAGGGCAAGGCCGTCAGCCGCATCGAGATCAATACCGACCAGCCGATCACGATTTCGCGCGCGATCGAGCTGGCCTCGCACGAAGGCTATCCGGGCCATCACGTCTACAACAGCCTGCTCGAAGATCAGTTGCTGAAGGGCCGGCACTGGCAGGAGTTCTCGATTTACGCGCTGTTCTCGCCGCAGTCGTTCATCGCCGAGGGCTCGGCTGACTATGGTGTCGACTTGGCGTTTCCGCCGGCCGCGCGCCACGAACTGACGCGCAAGCTGTTCGAGGCGGCGGGCTTCGATCCCGACCAGGCCGCGACCTACAACGCCATCGTCGACGCCGCGCAGCCAGCCGGAGCGGCGACGCTCGAAGCCGCGCGCCGTTACCGCGATGGCCAGGCCACGGCCGAGCAGACCCTGCAGTGGCTGCAGACCTACTCGCTGGCGACGCCGTCACGCGCGCAGCAGCGCCTGCGCTTCTTTGACCGCTACGGCGCCTACATCATCAACTACAGCTACGGCAAACAGGTCGTGGCGCAGGCGATCGACCGCAGCGCCGGCAAGGACGCAACCGAAGCCGAGCGCTGGCGCTGGTTCTTCACGCTGCTGTCGACGCCGCGTACTCCGCAGAGCTTGCTCAAGGACGGCCTGGCCGACCAGACCGAGGCGCCCCCCGCAGCGGCCGTCCCAAGCACGCCATAGCCGGGCCAACGCCGCATCATGCGCGGACCATCACGCCGTTCGTCGGCGTGATGGTCGTGGCGGCTTTCAGCTCTAGCGCTTGACGTTGAACGGCGAGAACGCCTGGCACTCCGGCATCAACGAGATCGTGTTGACGTTGACGTGCGCCGGGCGCGTCGCGATCCAGTACACCGTGTCGGCGATGTCATCGGCTGTCAGCGGCTGGACGCCGGCATAGACCGATTTTGCGCGCTCGGCGTCGCCCTGAAAGCGCACCAGTGAAAACTCGGTTTCGGCCATGCCGGGTTCGATATTGCTGACGCGGACGCCAAGTCCGACCAGATCGGCCCGCAGGTTCAACGAGAACTGGCGAACGAAGGCCTTCGTGCCGCCATAGACGTTGCCGCCCGGATACGGCCACTCGCCAGCGACCGAGCCCAGGTTGATGACGTGCCCGCGGCCGCGATCGACCATGCCTGGCGTCAGCGCCCGCGTGATATAGAGCAGACCTTTGATGTTGGTATCGACCATCTGCTCCCAATCAGCCATGTCGGTCTCGTGGGCCGGTTTCAGACCCAGCGCCAGCCCCGCGTTGTTGACCAGTACGTCGACCTGGGCGAATTCGGCCGGTAGCGCCGCGACCGCGGCCTCGACGGCCGCGCGGTCGCGCACATCGAGCACCAGCGGGTGCAGGCGCTCGCCGCATTCGGTCGCCAGCGCATCGAGACGCTCGGCACGTCGGCCGGTAGCGACCACGCGGTGGCCTTCGTGAACGAAGCGACGCGCAATGGCGGCGCCGAAGCCAGACGTGGCACCGGTGACGAGGATGTTCATGGGGGATCTCATATCGAAATGGGTAAGCAAATGACGAACGGCGAGGCGTCTGGCCGTACGGCCAGTTCCGCGGCGCCGCGCTTCGGCTAGCATTTTGCCATTCATTCATCGGTCACTGGCATGATCGATGCTGTCAGGGAATGCAAGCCGCGACGGCGGCATGCGGCTATGGAGGGTTCATGAAGCGCGTCGTGTTCAACCAGAAGGGCGGTGTCGGCAAGACCACCATCGTCTGCAATCTTGCGGCGATCGCCGCCGCCAACGGCCTGCGCACACTGGTCATCGACCTCGACACGCAGGGCAACTCGACGCAGTACCTGCTGGGCGAGCGCGCCTCGCGCACCGACCGGACCATTGCCGACTTCTTCGAATCGACGCTGAGCTTTTCGCTGGCACCGGCGCCATTCGTGACCTATGTGACGAACACGCCCTACGAGAACCTCGACGTCGTTGCCGCCGACCCCAAGCTCGAAGAGCTGGCGATCAAGCTCGAAGCCAAGCAGAAGATCTACAAGTTCCGCGACGCGCTACGCAAGCTCAAGGGCTACGACGCGATTTTCATCGACACACCCCCGGCGCTGAACTTCTACGCGCGCTCAGCGCTGATCGCCGCCGACAGCGTGCTGATCCCGTTCGACTGCGACGAATTCGCGCGTCAGGCCTTGTACACGCTGCTGACCAATATCGAAGAGATTCGCGAAGACCACAACGAGGATCTGCGCATCGAAGGCATCGTCGCCAGCCAGTACACCTCGCGCTCGAAGCTGCCGACACGGTTGATCGAAGAACTGCGCGCCGAGGGCAAGCCGGTGCTGGAACAAACGATCTCGAGCTCGGTGCGCGTCAAGGAATCGCACGAGCAGCACAAGCCGATGATCTACCTCGACCGCAGCCATCGCGTCACGCAGGAATACGTCGCGCTGTACGAAGCCCTCAGCGGCGCCTGAGCCCCGCCGTCCCCTGCGGAAAAGCTTCAGAACCACAGATTTCACGGATTACGCAGATATAGAAGGTATTCGCCCTTCATTTCTGTGCAATCCGTGAAATCTGCGGTTAAAGCGCTGTTGCGTTCGGCTTCAGGCCGTCAGGTTGTCGAAGAACTTCTTCGCCTTGCCGAGCCAGCTCGATCCTTCCGGGTGGTGCTTGTTGTCGTGGCCCAGGGTCTCGCCGAACTGCTTGAGCAGATCTTTCTGCTGCTTGGTCAGACGCACCGGGGTTTCCACGTAGACCGTGCAATACAGGTCGCCCGGGCCTGAGGTGCGCACCGAGCGCACGCCGCGACCGCGCAGGCGGAACTGCTTGCCGCTCTGCGAACCTTCCGGTACTTCGACCTCGACCTTGCCTTCCAGCGTCGGCACTTCGAGCGGACCGCCGAGCGCCGCGGTGACCACCGAGATCGGCACCGAGCAATGCAGGTCATTGCCGTCGCGTTCGAAGATCTCGTGCGGTTTGACGTTGATCTGCACATACAGATCGCCGTTCGGCGCGCCGGCATCGCCCGGCTCGCCCTCGCCATTCAGGCGGATGCGGTCGCCGGTATCGACGCCGGCCGGCACCTTGACCTCCAACGTCTTCTCGCGCCGCGTCTTGCCGACACCGCGGCAGCTGCGGCACGGATCGGTGACCAGCGTGCCGCTACCGCGGCACTTCGGGCAGGTCTGTTGCAGCACGAAAAAGCCCTGCTGCACGCGCACCTGGCCACTGCCATGGCAGGTCGCACAGGTCGGCGCCTTCTTGCCGTCTGCGGTGCCGTAGCCGTTGCAGCTCTCGCATTCGTCCCAGGTCGGGATACGGATGCTTTCGGCCGAACCGAACACCGCCTGCTCCAGCGACAGCTCCATGATGAAACGCAGGTCGGCGCCGCGTCGCGGGCCACCGCGTCCGCCGCCACCACCACCACCGAAGATATCGGCGAAGACGTCGCCGAAGATGTCGGCAAAGCCACCGGCGCCACCAAAGCCACCACCACCAGCGCCGCCGCGACTCAGCCCTTCGTGACCGTACTGATCGTAGATCGCACGCTTCTGTTCGTCGCTGAGAACCTCATAGGCCTCGCTGACTTCCTTGAACTGATCCTCGGCCGCCTTGTCGCCCGGATTGCGGTCGGGGTGATACTTCATCGCCAGCTTGCGATAGGCCTTTTTCAGGCCATCTTCGCTGATGGTCTTCTCGACCATCAGCACTTCGTAGTAATCACGTTTACTCACGGGCGCTTGCTCATGCCTTTGTCAGTCCGGGGACTCGATCCGGCGATCCGGAACGAGCCACATCATCGCCACCGCCACATAGATCAGATCGGCGATCCAGCGCTGGTAGAACGACAGCGCGATGGCACTCAGATACAACAGCGGCGACAGCTTGCCCTTGAGGTCGCGCCCCAAAGCCCGTCGCAGCGGCGATTCGCAACCATCATGCCGCATGATCGCGAACTGCAGCACGACCCAGGAAGCCGCCGCCATCAACAACACCACACCGTACAGCGCCGTCGGCAGCGCCTCGAAGTGGTTCTCGCCCATCCAGGCCGTCGTAAACGGGAACAACGACAGCCAGAACAGGAAGTGCAGATTGGCCCACATCACACCGCCGCTGACCGACTGCGCGGTGTGCATCAGGTGGTGATGGTTGTTCCAGTAGATGCCGACGTAGACAAAGCTCAACACGTAGCTGAGAAATGTCGGCCACAGCTCGTGCAAGGCTTCAAGCGTCGGCTCGTGCGGTACTTTCAGCTCCAGCACCATGATCGTGATGATGATCGCGATCACGCCGTCGCTGAACGCTTCCAGTCTTCCCTTCCCGATCATCGCGTGTCCGTCCCCAATAAGACGAGCGCCCGGATGGTCCGGGCGCTCGGGTCCTGCATGGCGATCACAACGCCTTACTTCTTGTCCTTCACTTCGGTGAACTCGGCGTCGACGACATCGCCTTCCGGCGCGCCGCCTGCACCCGGCGCGCCACCCGGCGCCGCACCTTCGGCCCCACCGGCTGCCGCGCCCTGCTCGGCATAGACGCGCTCCATCAGCTTCGCCGAGGCCTGCGCCAGCGCTTCGGTCTTGGCCGTGATGGCGTCCTTGTCGTCGCCCTTCACCGCTTCGCGGGCGCCGGCCACGGCATCTTCGATGGCCTTCTTCTCGTCCGCCTCGACCTTGTCGCCGAGGTCCTTCAGCGACTTCTCGACGGCGTGAATCATCTGGTCGGCCTGATTGCGCGCCGCGATCAGCTCGTTGAACTTCTTGTCGTCCTCGGCATGCGCCTCGGCGTCCTTCACCATCTTGTTGATCTCGTCTTCCGACAGACCCGAGTTGGCGGTGATGCGGATGCTCTGCTCCTTGCCGGTCGCCTTGTCCTTGGCGGTAACGTGCAGGATGCCGTTGGCGTCGATGTCGAAGATGACCTCGACCTGCGGCACGCCGCGCGGCGCCGGCGCAATGCCGGTCAGATCGAAGCGGCCCAGCGACTTGTTGGCATTGGCGATCTCGCGCTCGCCCTGGAAAACCTGAATCGTCACGGCCGTCTGGTTGTCGTCGGCGGTCGTGAACGTTTCCGATTTCTTGGTCGGGATCGTCGTGTTCTTCTCGATCAGCTTGGTCATCTTGCCGCCCAGCGTCTCGATGCCCAGCGACAGCGGCGTCACGTCGAGCAGCAGCACGTCCTTGCGGTCACCGGCCAGCACCGCACCCTGCACGGCCGCGCCGACGGCGACGGCTTCGTCCGGGTTGATGTCCTTGCGCGGCTCCTTGCCGAAGAACTCCTTGACCGCTTCCTGCACCTTGGGCATGCGCGTCTGGCCGCCGACGAGGATGACCTCGTCGATCTCGCCGGCCTTCAGGCCCGCGTCCTTCAGCGCGATCTTGCACGGCTCCAGCGAGTTGGCGATCAGATCGTCGACCAGCGCTTCAAGCTTGGCGCGCGTCAGCTTCATGTTCAGATGCTTCGGACCGCTGGCGTCGGCCGTGATGTACGGCAGGTTGACGTCGGTCTGCGTCGAGCTCGACAGCTCGATCTTGGCCTTTTCCGCCGCTTCCTTGAGGCGCTGCAGCGCGAGCGGATCCTTGTGCAGGTCGATGCCCTGCTCCTTCTGGAACTCGCTGGCGATGTATTCGATCACGCGCAGATCGAAGTCCTCACCGCCGAGGAAGGTGTCGCCGTTGGTGGCCAGCACTTCGAACTGCTTCTCGCCGTCGACATCGGCGATCTCGATGATCGAGATGTCGAAGGTACCGCCGCCGAGATCGTAGACCGCGACCTTCTTGTCGCTGCCCGACACCTTGTCGAGACCGAAGGCCAGCGCCGCGGCGGTCGGCTCGTTGATGATGCGCTTGACCTCGAGACCGGCGATGCGGCCGGCGTCCTTGGTCGCCTGGCGCTGGCTGTCGTTGAAGTAGGCCGGCACGGTGATGACCGCTTCCGTGACCTTCTCGCCCAGGTAGTCCTCGGCGGTCTTCTTCATCTTCATCAGGATCTCGGCCGACACCTGCTGCGGCGCGAGCTTGTTGTCCTTGGCCTGCACCCAGGCGTCGCCGTTGTCAGCCTTGATGATCTTGAACGGCGAATGCTTGATCGCCTTCTGCACCTCGGCGTCTTCGAAGCGACGGCCGATCAGACGCTTGACCGCAAACAGCGTGTTGTGCGGGTTGGTCACCGCCTGGCGCTTGGCCGAGCGGCCGACCAGGGTCTGGCCGTCGTCGGTGTACGCGACGATCGACGGCGTGGTGCGCTCGCCTTCGCTGTTCTCGATGACCTTGGTGTTGTTGCCGTCGAGGATCGCGACACAGCTGTTGGTCGTGCCGAGGTCGATACCGATGATCTTTGCCATGATGGGTGACTCCAAAATTCTGTAATTCAGTCCTGCCGCCTAACTGAAGGCAAGTCGCAGGGATTCAAGAGGTTTAGGCAATCTGCCGCGGATTTTCGGGCAATCGCCCACTCATTCCGGCGCGCGCGCGACGACGACCATCGCCGGGCGCAGCAGACGCTCGTGCAGGCTGTAGCCCTTCTGCATGACGGCCAGCACGTGGTTGGCCGGCACGTCGGCGCTCGGCGCCATCGACATCGCCTGATGGAAGTCCGGATTGAACGGCTGGCCCGTCGGATCGAGCTGCTTGACGCCGTTCTTTTCGAGCACGCTCATCAGCTGACGATAGGTCAGCTCCATGCCCTCGCCCATGGCCTTGACCGAGCCATCGGCACCTTCGGCGGCCTTCAGGCCCAGCTCCAGGCTGTCGGCCACCGCCAGCAACTCGCCGAGCAGCTTTTCGGCCGCGTACTTGAGGCTGTTGGCGGCGTCGCGCTCGAGGCGGCGACGGGTATTTTCCAGATCGGCCACGGCGCGCAGCTGCGCGTCCTGGGCGGCCGCGGCGCGCGCTTCGGCGTCGTTGATCTGCTGGCGCAGTGCTTCAAGTTCGTCGAAGCCCGGTTCGGTCGGGGTTTCGGCGGGTTCCGGCGTATCCGTCATGTCGAAATGCTTGGCTGATTTGACAAAAATCCGCCAGGACGGCGGATCGCGAAGGGGCGACATGATAGCCACGCACGCCCTTAGACGCTATGTGGGCCTCAGCTTTCGCCTTTCAAGCCCGCCGACAGCAGGCGCGCCGTTTCACTGACGATGGGGATGATGCGGTGGTAGGCCATGCGCGTCGGGCCGATGACGCCCAGGGTGCCCGCAACCTTGCCGTCGACGTAGTACGGCGCGGTGACGACGGTGCACTCGTCGAGCACTCGGTAGCCGGATTCGTCGCCGATGAACAGCTGCACGCGGTCGGCATTCAGGCACTGATCGAACAGATCGAGCAAATCGCGCTTGGTATCGATGGCCTCGAACAGCCCGCGCAGGCGGTGTACGTCGGCCAGCTCCTGGAAACCCATCAGATTCGGCCGGCCCGCAAACACGTAGTCCCCAGCCTCGCCGGCGCTGGGCCGCAGTGCCTGCTCGGCAATCGCCACCGCGTCGCGCAGCAGCATGTTGACGCGCGCCTGCGCATCGGCCGTTTCCTGGACCAGCGCGTTGCGCAGATCGACGAGGTCGCGGCCAGCGAAGTGCTCGTTGAGCAGATTCGCGTAACGCTCCAGCTCATCGGCACCGTACGGGCGGTCGGTATTGATGATGCGGTTCTGCACTTCGTGCTGATTGACGACCAGGATCGTCAGCACGCGGTTGCCGGACAGCGGCAAAAACTCGATACGGCGCAGCACCGCCAGATTACGACGCGGCACGGTGACGACCCCGGCCATGCGCGACATCCGCGACAGCAGCGACGACGCCGCCCGTACCAGATCGGCCTCGCTGCGGTTGCCCGGCAGCAGCTCGCCAGCGATCAGCGAATGCTCCTCGTCGCTCAGCGGCTCCGGCGACAGCAGCGCATCGACGAAGTAGCGGTAGCCGCGCGTGGTCGGGATGCGTCCGGCGGACGTATGCGGCGACGCGACGAAGCCCAGTTCGTCGAGATCGGCCATGACATTGCGGATCGTCGCCGACGACAGGCCGAGCTGGGCCATTCGCGACAAAGTGCGAGAGCCCACGGGCTGGCCGTCGTTGATGTAGCGCTCCACCAGCAGCTTCAGCAGCTCTGCGGCGCGTGCGTCCAAGGGTTGCGACATGCGCGGCAACATGAAGCTTTTTCCGGATGTTTTCAATAGTGATTTTGCTACTGTGACGTCCACAGCGCGTCGTGGCTTTCGTGATACCTTGCGCGCCGACTTTCCGGACCCACCCATGCCCACGTTTTCGACTGTTGGCATCATCGGCAAAAGGCGCGACCCGAATGCCGTGCCGACGCTGCTGGAATTGCTCGACATCCTGCGCACGCTCGGCCGCGAGGTCTGCGTCGAGGACATGACACTGAGCGGCGCTGAACTGCCGGCGGGCGTGCCGCGCCTGCCGCGCGCCGAACTGGCGCGGCGCTGCGACCTGGCGGTCGTGGTCGGCGGCGATGGCACCCTGCTGTCGGCAGCGCGCGATCTGGCGCCGGCTGGCGTCGCCCTGGTCGGCGTCAACCAGGGCCGGCTTGGCTTCATGGTCGACGTCCCACCCGCCGACATGCGCGAGACGCTGGCGGCGATCTTTGCCGGCGAATACGTGCGCGAAGACCGCCTGATGCTGCAGGCAACGCTGCTGCGCGAAAAGCGGCCGCAAACCTTTCTGGCGATGAACGACGTCGTGATCCGCAATCAGGCAGCGATCCGCATGCTCGAATTCGAGAGCTGGCTGGACGACGAATTCATCTCGCAGCACCGCGCCGACGGTTTCATCGTTGCCAGCCCGACCGGCTCGACCGCCTATGCGCTGTCCGGCGGCGGCCCGGTCGTACATCCGGGGCTCGACGCGCTGACCCTGGTGCCGATCTGTCCCCATACGCTGTCCGACCGGCCGATCGTCATCAACAGCCGCCAGCGCGTGCGAATCACGCTGCGCGGCGCACCGAACACCGTGGCGATGCTGACCGGTGACGGCCAGACCGCCGAAACCCTGCACGCCGGCGAGTCCGTCGAGGTCAGTGCCGCGCCGTTCCGCTTGCAGCTGGTGCACCCGCGGCACTATTCGTACTTCAATATTCTGCGTAACAAGCTGCACTGGGGCCGCGGCCCCGCATCGTCCGACCGACTCGAAAACACCTGAGAAAGTACTTTAATAAAGCACGACAAGATGCTGAAAACACTTTCAATTAAGAACCTCGCAATCATCGACGCTGTCGATCTCGACTTCACCGCCGGCTTCACAGTGCTGACCGGCGAGACCGGCGCCGGCAAGTCCATCCTGATCGACGCGATCGGCCTGGTGATCGGCCTGCGCGCCGATGCCGGACTGGTCCGCAGCGGCCAGGAGAAGGCCGAGATCAGCGCCAGCTTCGAGCTGGCCGCCGATGCACCGGCGCGGCGCTGGCTGGCCGAACATGAGCTGATCGACGCCGACGACGATGCCCTGCTGGTGATACGCCGCGTCGTTTATGCGGAAGGCCGCACGCGCGCCTTCGTCAACGGCAGCCCGGTCAATGCCGGCCCGCTGCGCGAGCTGGGCGAGATGCTGATCGACGTCTTCGGTCAATCCGAGAGCCAGACCCTGCTGCGCGGCGACGTCCAGCGCCAGGCGCTCGACGACTACGGCAGCAGCGCCGCGACACTCAAGTCCGTGGCCGCTGCCGCACAGGCGGTCGCCGATGCCGATTCGGCACTCGAACGACTGCGTGCGGCCGGCAGCCGCGACCCGGCGCAACTCGAATTCCTGCAGTTCCAGATCACCGAGCTCGAAGCGCTGGCGCTCGGCGACGACGAGCTCGACACGCTGGAGGCCGAACATCGTCAGCTTGCGCATGCCGGGCGTCTACTTGGCGAGGGCGCGCAGGCCGAGGAGCTGCTCTACGGCGGCGAAAACAGCGTCTACGACCAGCTCAGCACCGCACAGGGTTTGATCGAAGGCCTGCTGCCACTGCACGAGGGCTTCCGCGATCCGCTGGAGGCGATCAATTCGGCATTGGCCCAGGTCCGCGAAGCGGCCGACGGCACGCGCCGCGTGCTCGACCGCATGGATCTGGACCCGGAACGCCTCGACGAGCTCGAACGCCGGCTCGGCGCCATTCACGATCTGGCGCGCAAGCACCGCCTCAAGCCGGCCGAGCTGCCGGCGCATCTGCGCGCACTGCGCGAGCAGCTCGACGAAGCAACGCATGCCGCTGATCGCCTGGACGCGCTGGCGCGCGAGCGCGAGGCTGCAATGAAGCGCTACAGCGAGGCGGCAGCCAAACTCAGCAGCGAGCGCAGCAAAGCCGGCAAGCGCTTCGGCGAGGCGGTCAGCGCGATCGTGCGCACGCTGGGCATGCCGAATGCGCAATTGATTGTCGCCGTCGAACACGATGCCGAAGCGCCGCCGCGCGCCAGCGGTCGCGACACGGTGCGCTACGATTTCTCCGCCAACCCCGGGCAAGCGCCGCGGCCACTGGCCAAGGTCGCCTCCGGCGGCGAGCTGTCACGCGTCTCCCTGGCCATTCAGGTCGCCGCAATGGCTCAGCACGGCGCGCAAACCATGATCTTCGACGAGGTCGACGCCGGCATCAGCGGCGGCGTCGCCGAAATCGTTGGCCAGCAGCTGCGCACGCTCGGCGCCAGCCGCCAGGTCATGAGCGTCACGCATCTGGCGCAAGTCGCCGCGCAAGGCCACGCGCACCTGGCGATCCACAAGGAAGTGCAAAAGCAGCAGACCTACACGCGGATCACGGCGCTGAACACCGATGCGCGCGTCGCCGAGCTGGCGCGCATGCAAGGCGGAGTGGAGATCGGCAAGGCGGCGCTCGACCATGCGCGAGAGTTGCTGCAGCGCGCCGGCGCCTGAACGGCCGACGGCACGGCGGGCCTTCTGGATACCGAAGCGGCGGCCTGGGGCCGCCGGCGTCAGGCCTTGGTCGGCTTCGGCCGGACGTAGAGCACGAGGCTGTGCTCTTCGACAAGAAAGCCGTGCTTTTCGGCGATCTTGTTCTGCAGCGCCTCGATTTCCTCGCTGACGAACTCGATGACCTCACCGGTGTCGAGGCGAACCATGTGGTCGTGATGCGGGCCGCGATCGAGCTCGAAGACAGCGTGGCCGCCCTCGAAGTTATGGCGCTGGACCAGCCCCGCCGCCTCGAACTGCGTCAGCACGCGGTATACCGTTGCCAGGCCGACGTCTTCGTTGAGATCGATCAACCGGCGATAGATGTCTTCTGCGGAAAGGTGGCGCTCCTGGCTGGTCTCGAGCATCTCGAGAATCTTCAGGCGCGGCAGCGTCACCTTCAGGCCGGCGTTTCGTAAGTCAGCGGATTCCATGTCCGGGGGCGTTGGGCGCTTTTAGAGGCGGGGATTTCCGTTATTATCGCTGCTCTACTTCCCGCGGCAAGCCTGGCAATCCTGATGCGTCTTCTTTTTCTTCTCTCGACAGCGCTCGCGCTGTCGGCCTGCTCGATCATTTACAAGCTGCCGACCCGCCAGGGCAACATCATCGAACAGAAGCAGCTTGACCAGCTCAAGCTCGGCATGACGCACGAACAGGTGCACTACCTGATGGGCACGCCGATCGCCGCCAGCGCCTTCCGGCCGGATCGCTGGGACTACGTCGGCTACTACAAATCGCCGCGCGGTCAGGTCACCGAACGTGTCGTCAGCCTCTACTTCCAGGGCGACGTGCTGGCGCGCATGGACGGCATGGAACAGCACGGCGACACCAAGGCCATCGACAACTCCGATGTGACTGGCGTCGTCGACAGCGAGAAGAAGGGCTCCAAGAAGAATGAGCGCGACACCTCGGCGCCGCCGGCGGGCGGCGTGAAGATCACCCCGCCGGGCCAGCAGAGCTAAATCACAAAGCCAAGGGCCGGACGCTCAGCGCGCCCGGCCCTGTCTTGCGCTGCGCACACGCTCGCGGCGCGCATGCTTGGGGTCGGCCTGCAATGGCCGATAGAACTCCAGACGATCGCCGTCTTGCAGCCGCTGCGCCAGTTCCACGCGCTCGCCGAATATCCCGACCGGCAGGCCATCGATCGATTGCAAGCCAAACGCGGCGGCGTCGATGTAGCGCAGGGCCTGCCCGACCGTGCAGCCGTCCGGCAACTCCAGATCAAGCAACGACTGCTGCTCCGGGGTGGCGTAGACGCACGTCACGCGCATCGCTCAGGCCCGGCCGTAAACCGTATCGGCGCGGATACGGAAGGCGTCCATCACGTTGTTGACGGCGCGATCGATCCACGGCGACAGCGTCATTTCCAGCAAACGGTTGCCGAACTCCAGGCTCAACTGCAGCGAGACCTTGCAGGCGCGCTCGTCGAGCGCCGTGAAATGCCATTGCCCGCACAGCTGACGAAATGGCCCGTCGAGCAGACGCATGCGGATGTCGTGTTCGCCCAGCTCGTTCTGCGTCGCGAAGCTGTCGCTGAGGCCGCGCACGCGAAACCCCAGACGCGCCCTGACCTGCTGGCCCTGCGCATGCTCGATCCGCGCCGACGTGCAGCCCGGCAGGAATTGCGGATAGGCCTCGACGTCTCCGACCAGCGCGAACATGTCGCGGGCCGAGTGCCGGAGTAGCGCGGAACGTTCCAACGACGGCATTGCGATTCAACCCTCCCACAACGAGACGAGCCAGTCGAGCAGACCGGTCGAATAAACGAGTACGGCGATCAGTCCCAGGCGCGCCGGATAGCGCAGCGCCGAGAACCACACGGGGTACAGCCACTGCCGACCGTCGCCCCACAGATGGCGCAGCAGGTCGCGCGGCATGATGCTGACGACGAAGACGCAGATCAGCAGCCCATCGAGCGGCGCGAACCAGCTGCTGGTCAGCCACTGTATCCATTCGAAGAAGTTGCGCCCCCAGAGGCGTGCATCCTCCAGCACGCTGAACGACGCCAGCGTGCCGAGCCCGATGAACCAGATCAGCAGTGCGGCAGTGGTTGCCGCAAACACGCGCGTCCAGCGCAGCCGGTCCATCAGGTAACGGCTCAGCGGCTCGAGCATCGCCGTGGCCGAGGTCATCGTCACGATGAACGTCATCAGATAGACCCCGGCCGCGAACAGCGAGCCGCCGAAATCACCGCCGATCGCGCGCGGCAAAGTCTGGAACATCAGGGTGATGCCGGACGTCGGTTGCAGGCCGGCGGCCAGCACCACGGCCATCACCGCCAGGCCGACCAGCAGGCTGAAGAGCGTGTCGACGATCACCACCACCAGCGCCACGCGGCGCAATGGGGCGTCGATCGGCAAATAGCTGCCGACGCCCATCATCACGCCCATGCCCAGGCCCATCGTGAAAAACGCGTGGTGCAGCGCTTCCATGACGCCGCGCCAGCCGAGATTGTCGAAACGCGGCGTGAAGACCAGATCAAGGGCCCCGCCGGCGTCGCCGCGGCGTACCGCGTACCAACACAGCAGCAGCACGAGCACCAGCACAAACGGCACCAAGCGCCGCGACGCACGCTCGACGCCTTCGCGAAAGCCGTGCGACACGACCACGCAGGCCGCGAGCAGAAACAGGGTGTGCCAAGACAGGCTGCGCTCGGGGTCCTTGGCCAGATGCAAGAACACCTGGCTGGCCCCATCGGATGTCAGATGGCCGAACATGCCGCTGCCGGCACGCAGCGCGTAGGCGATGCTCCAGCCGGCGATGACGCTGTAATACGACAGCACCAGGCCTGCCGTGATCAGCGCCAAACCGCCGATCAGGATCCAGATGCGCTTGGCGTGCGCCGACTCGACCAGGCGCCCGAAGCCGGCGATCAGATCGTCGCGCATCCAGCGTCCCAGCATCCACTCCGCAATCAGCAGCGGCGCGCTGACCAGCAGCAGACCAAGCAGGTACACGGCCAGAAACAGCACACCACCATATTCGGCCATCAGCGACGGCAGACGGATCGCATTGCCGATGCCCAGCATCGCGCCAACCGCCACCCACATGAAGGCGCGGTGCGAACTCCAGTAGCCGTAACTGCTTTCGCGAATATTCATCGGCGTAGTCTAGGGCCTGTTGGCAGCTTGGACGATCACTGCGTTGCCGTTGGGGGCGCACTATATAATTGACTCATGAGCAAAAAAGAAGCGGCCAGCCAGGAACGGACGATCGCCGTCAATCGCCGGGCGCGCCACGAATACTTCATTGAAGAGCGCTACGAGGCCGGCCTCGTGCTGAAAGGCTGGGAGGTCAAGAGCCTGCGCGCCGGCCGCGCGCAGATCGCCGAGGCCTACGTCGTCATCAAGGGCGGCGAAGCCTGGCTGATCGGCGCGCACCTGACGCCACTCAAGCAAACGTCGACGCACGAGATCGCCGATGCCACGCGCACGCGCAAGCTGTTGCTGCACGAACGCGAGCTGGCGACGCTGATCGGCAAGGTCGAGCGCGCCGGCTACACCCTGGTGCCGCTCGACCTGCACTGGGAGAAAGGTCGCGCCAAGCTCGAGGTGGGCCTCGCCAAGGGCAAGAAGCAACACGACAAGCGCGCGGACATCAAGGAGCGGGACTGGCAGCGCCAGAAAGACCGGATCATGCGCCACTCGGCCTGAGCCTCCCGAACAGGTCCATCCCGCCAGTCCCTTTCGCCGACTCGCTCGCCGCTGCTACGCGGCTTGGCGGCTCGCGGCGATACTGGCAGCGCCAAAAAGACCGGATCATGCGCCACTCGGCCTGAGTCTCCCGAACAGGTCCATCCCGCCAGTCCCTTTCGCCGACTCGCTCGCCGCTTGAATTCATCACCAACTGCCGCATCTGAGATACACTGAAGGTTCACAACGGGGCTGACCGGTTTCGACGCCGGCTACGGAACCCGAAGTGCATGCCGAGGTGTCAGGTCCTCGTAAAACTCTTGGCAACCAAGCTAGTTGCGAACGATTCCAACTACGCCCTCGCCGCCTAAACTCCGGTGAGCGTCCATCCTTTCAGTGCCGATACTGGCTGGAATGGGCGTCGACTCTTATCGGCTCGTGGTGACGCCCGCCCTTGGCTGATCTGCTAAATCCTTAAGGGGATAAGCGCTGGCGATCCGTGCCTGTTCGGGAGCCGGCGACGAAAAATAAAGACGAGGCTAAGCATGTAGATCTGAGGGCTACGATCTGGCGGACGCGGGTTCAATTCCCGCCAGCTCCACCAACACCAAGAGACCCCGCCGGCAGTGCCGGTGGGGTCTCGATCATTCTGGCGATAAAAAAAGCCCGCGCCGATCGGCGCGGGCCAAATAGAGTTGAGAAGAGTCCTTGGGAATGACTCGGGTTCGAGACTACGCCGTCGATCCGAACAAAAAATGAACAAAGCGTGCGCCCGGCTGCCATCCGCCAGGACGCATGGACGTTCCTTGAACAAAGCTTGCGGTACAAGTCCATACAAGTCATCGGCTTGTGCTACCTTTTGAAACTACGCGATGACATCGGCACGAGTGCCGCTCAGGGGAGCGTTGCGAGATGCGCAGGGAGGGGAAAGCTCAGGGAAGGTGCGCCTTTCATCGGCCGGCCGTTGCCGTCGGCCGGCATGTCATGGAGTTCCCTGACCGCGCTGGCCCTAGCGTGCACGGCATGACGACACAAAATGGCCTGACCTTGGTGGAGCTGGTCGTGACGCTGGCGGTCGCCGCGATTCTGCTCGCCGTGGCCGTGCCCGCGTATACGAACCTCATGGTCTCGGGGCGCCTGACGACCACGGCCAACGACTTCGTTGCGGCGCTCAATCAGGCGCGAGCCGAGGCGGTGCGGCGCAACACGACCGTTATTTTCTGCAGCAACAGCAGCGCCGAAAACGGCACTAGCGTGCTCGGCAACGCCTGTATTTCCCAGGCGGGCGCGGTGTATGTGCTCGACAGTGACGCCATGCCTGTAGCGCTGTACGAAGCACCGCTCATACCGGACGATCTCTCGCTGGGGACCGGCGATGATGCCGTCACCGCCCTCACCTACAGCGGCAACGGACTGGCCTCGCTTGTCGGCGACGGCGCGCCCTACAGTGGCTTGATTGCCGACATCTCCTCGTCGCGCATCAGCGACAACAATCATCGTTGCCTCTACATGGCGACCGGCAGCAGCATTTCGAGCTGCAGCTTCAGCAGCACTGATCAGGGGTGCCCCAGCAGTGAGCCGACGACCTGCCACTGATTACCGTTATTTGCATTTGCGGAACCAGCGAGGCATCGGCCTCATCGAGGTGCTGGTCGCCGTACTGATTCTGTCGATCGGCCTGTTGGGGATCGCGATGGTGCAAACCCGCGCGCTGGCCAACAACAACAGCGCCATGGGCCGTTCGATGGCGACGGTTGCAAGCTACTCGATTCTCGATGCGATGCGCGCCGACCGCGACAACGCCGTCACGGCCGGCACCTACAACGGCACCATCACTGCGGACGACTGCCCGGACGAAGGGTCGTTCGCCGAGACGCAGTTGCACAAGTGGTGCGCCGAGCTCGGGCAGACACTGGGTATCGCCGACACGACGAAGGGCACGATCGCCTGCGCCGACACGGGCATCTGCACGGTGACCGTGCAGTTCGATGACAGCAAGGCCGCCGAGAACGGCAGCGGCACGCAGCAGACCACGTCCGTCATCACCAAGGCGATGCTGTGAAGACGCCGATCCGCACTTCGTCGCCCGCACCTTGCTGGCAACGCGGCTTCAGCCTGATCGAGCTGATGATCGCGATGGTGCTCGGCCTGCTCGTCATCGGCGCCGCCACTGCGGTGTTCCTGTCGAACAGCCAGTCGTACCGTTCCAACTCGGCGCTCAGCCAGATCCAGGAAAACTCGCGCATCGCATTCGAGCTGATGGCGCGCGACATCCGGCAGGCCGGTCTGACCGGATGCGGCAACGCGGCACGTATCGGCAACACACTGAACAACGGGACCGCCAAAGCTGCCGAGTCGGGCGGCACGGCCGACTGGTGGGCCGATTTCGACAATGCGCTGCACGGCTACGACGGTGACCAGACCGATCCGGCCGTCGCCGTCGGCAGCGGTTCCGCGGACCGCGTCGACGGTACCGATTCGGTCCAACTGATCGGCGCATCGAATACCGGCTGGAGCATCGCCACGGATACGCCCGCCGATTACAAGTTCACGCTGAACGAGTCATCGGCCGATCTGGAAGCCGGCGATATCGTGATCGTCTGCGATCCGGATCACGCGGCAATCACGCAGATCAGCGCCTACACAGCTTCCTCGCAAACCGTCGAGCACAATAGTCCGAATGCGCAAGCGCCGGGCAACTGCTCGCAGGGTCTCGGGTTTCCGACGCAATGCACGGCGACCGGCAACAGCTATCAGTTCGCTGCGAATTCGCAGGTCTCGAAGCTGCAGTCCGTCGACTGGTACGTCGGCAACAACCCGGTCGGCACGACCTCGCTGTACCGGATGGCGCTGACCACCAGCGGTGGTGATGCGACGACCGTCGCCCAGGAAATGGTGCGCGAGGTCACCGGCATGCAGATCCAGTATCACGTCAACGGCCAGACCGCCTTCGCCGACGCCAGCACGCTGAGCACGAGCGACTGGGCTGCCGTCGACGCCGTGCGGCTGTCGCTGAAGTTCAGCAGTACCGAACAGGCCGGTACCGACGCCGCCCCGCTGTCCCGGCAGCTGCAGTACACCGTCACGCTGCGCAATCGGATATGACTCCAGGCTCCACCAGCTCGGTTTCCATGTGGGGCACTTGCCCCCGGCGACCGCTCGACCGGCAGTCCGGCGTCGCCCTTGTCGTGGCGCTGATCCTGCTGATTCTAGTGACCTTGATCGGCCTTGCGGCGATTCGCGGTGCGACGACGCAGCAGAAAATGACCGCGAACTTCTACGATCGCGAAACGGCCTTCCAGAGCGCCGAGGCCGGCCTCGAGGCCGGCGCCGCTGCACTGGCAGCTGGAGCGCCTTCGTACACCAGGAATTGCGCACAGGGTGGCTCCGTGTGCCAGGCCAACCCGTTCGCCGACCCCAATCTGCCATCGGACTCGATACAGACCGTCTCGACCGGTGAGTTCGAGCATGCCGCGAATGCGACGGGCCAGCCACAGTTCGTCATCGAAAACATGGGCAACTACTCGGACCCGAATTCGAATACGGGCTTTGGGCAAACAGCCAACGCCGCCCAATACGGCGCGCAGGGCGTCACGACGACCGCCGTCTATTACCGGATCACCGCGCGCAGCGGCGATCCGGACGAGATCGGCGAGCGTGCCGTCGTCACTCTGCAGGCAATGTACAAGCAATGATGGGAGTCGCCATGAAGCGTTCCGACCTCAGCGCACACAAGATAGCCGGACGCGCCGCGCGCTGGTGGCTCGCCGCGCTGGCCGCGATCATCACCGCGCCGTCCGCCTCGGCCGCCGTCGCCATCGATCAGAGCCCGCTGACCGTCCAGCAATCGCTGGCACCGAACATCGTGCTGATGCTCGACGACTCCGGCTCGATGGCCTGGGACTACATGCCGGACTGGGGCTACCTCAGCGATACCAGCGATGACGGCGTACGCAACGCCAGCATCAATCAGGTCTATTACGACCCGAACACGACCTACACGCCGCCACCGAATGCCGCCGGCGGCAGCTATTCGAACTCCCCCGGGTTGACGAACGCCTACAAGGACGGCTTCCTCGACACGACAGCAACGAACATCACGACCTACACGTCGCCATCCGGAAGCTTTCCGTATTACACACGGTTCACAGTGACGACGCAGACGGGCGCCGGGGCAGCCGTTTGCGATACCGGGGACCAGCTGGTGACGTCCGGCTCCCACGCCGGACAATGCAGAGATTGCTACGGTTCTTATTGCTATAACAGCTATTACACGCCCACACCCAGCTGTCCAAGCGGCTACAGCTACAGCTCGTCGAGCGGCACCTGCACGGCCAGCAGCTACAAGTATTTCTTCACCTACACGACCGGCTCCGGCAATACCCGCCACTACGTCGGCCAGACCGGCGATTGCGCCCTGCTGTCGACCGCAAATCAGGCGGTCTGCGACGACAGCGCCGCGACGCAGCAGAACGTCGCCAACTGGTTCTCGTACTACCGCACCCGCATCCTGATGGCCAAGAGCGGCCTGATGAGTGCGTTCTCGTCACTCGATCCGACGATCCGCTTCGGCTTCGGCTCGATCGACGGAGGCAGCAGCGGCAACGGCAACTACTCGAGCCTCCCAAGCTCGCGCTACAGCTACACGGACAACCTCAACGGCGGCTCGAACTATATTGCAAAGGTCCAGCCATTCGGTGATGGCTCGACGAGTTCGACGCAAAAAGCCCAATTCTGGAACTGGCTGGTCAATGCCAGCGTGTCCGGCGGCACGCCGCTGCGTCAGGCGCTCAACGCTATCGGTCAGTACTACATGACCGACCAGCCCTGGCAGACATCGAGCAGTAACACCGAGCAGCTCGCCTGCCGTCAAGCCTATTCGATCCTGACCACCGACGGCTTCGCCAATGGCCCCGATCCATCCGGCGTCGGCGACGTCGACGGCAGCGCCGGCGCAACGATCACCGGCCCCAACAGCCAGAGCTATGCGTATTCGCCGGTCCAGCCTTATACCGACAGTGGCAATATTGGCACGTCAACAACCACGACGACCTACGATCCCGAGCTCGATTGCCCGAATCGATATTCGTTGGGTAGCGACGGCCTATGCCATCGAAACGGACATTCAGACCGAAGCCCAACGCCCAGTTGCGATAACGGCGACGCATACAGCAGCAGTACCGGCAAGTGCACGCATACCGAAACCAGTACCGGCACGACATACAGCGATACGCTGGCTGATGTGGCGATGAAATACTGGAACTCTGACCTCCGTACCGGTATGGCCAATGAAGTGCCAACCAGCACCGAGGATTCGGCGTTCTGGCAGCATATGGCTACCTTCACCGTCGGCCTCGGCTTCACACCGGTCTATTCCGACAATACAACGCCGATTCCAGTCGATCAGGTCTTCGCCTGGGCCAATGGCGGCACGGCAATTCAGAACTTCGTCTGGCCAGAGCCGGATTACGGCAACAATCGCGGGTCAGGCGGTACGCTCGCCAACATCGCCGATCTGGCCCACGCAGCGGTCAACGGCCATGGCGGATTCTACTCAGCAACAAGTCCGCAGGCATTCTCGAGCGGCATCGCCGATGCGCTGAAGCGCGTCGCCACCCGTGTCGGCACCGGCGCGAGCCTGGCCTCGAACAGCACCAAGCTCGAGACCGGTACCGTCACCTATCAGGCGGTCTACTACACCGGCACCTGGCGCGGCGATCTCAAGGCGTTCAACGTCGATCCGGACTCGGGCGCGATCGCATCGACGGCATCGTGGACCGCGTCGAATGCGCTGCCGGCCGCCGGCAGCCGCAATATCTGGACCTACAATTCCAGTGGCGCCAGCGGCGCGAAATTCGTTGAATTCAAGCTGCCCAGTTCACTGTCGACAGCCGAGCAGACGGCCCTCGGCTCGACATCGACGATCCAGCAAAACGTCATTAGCTATTTGCGCGGCGACAGCAGTAAAGAAGAGAACAAGACCGGCGGCACCTTCCGAACTCGTGAAGCCGTGCTTGGCGACATCGTCGATTCACAGCCGGTTTACGTCGGCGCCCCAGATGCCAACCTTTACATCGGCAAGACATTCACCGGTTCGAGCGCCTATGCGACATTCGCCGCGACGCAGGCCACCCGCACTGCCGCAATCTGGGTCGCTGCCAATGACGGCATGCTCCACGCGTTCCGCGCTAGTGATGGCGTGGAACTGTTCGCCTACATGCCAGAAGCGACCATTCTCGACGGTATTGCCGATCTGTCGGATCCGAATTACGGCGGCAACAGCGTCCCGCACGAATACTTCAACGACGGCGAAATCACCGCCGCCGACGTCTATCTCGACAGCACCCAGGGCTGGCGCAGCGTCGTCGTCGGCACCACCGGCCGCGGCCTGTCGAAGGCCGTCTACGCGCTCGACGTCACCAATCCGGCATCGCCGACGCTGCTATGGGAGCGTCGCTCTGGCGACGGCTTGAGCGGCAGCAGCTACATCGGCCAGATCACGGGCAAACCGGTCATCGCCCAGGTCGCCGACGGCAGCTGGGCGGTGCTGATCGGCAATGGCTACAACAGTACGCAGGGCAAGGCTGCGCTGCTGCAGTTCGCGATCAGCGACGGCAGCCTCAACGTCCACACGACAACGGATAGCAGCACCGACAACGGCCTTGCCCCGCCAGCCGTGTGGATGGCCAGTGCCACAAACGGCATCAGCACGACCGCCTATGCCGGCGATCTGAAAGGGCATGTCTGGTCATTCGATCTGAGCTCTGGCACTAGCACCGGATCGTTGCTGTTCACCGCCGAGAGCAGCGGCAGTGCGGCACAGCCGATTACCGCCGGCATGCTCGCCGGCAAGGATCCGGACACCGGCAATGTCTGGCTGTTCTTCGGCACCGGACGCTATCTCACGCAATCCGAGCTCGAGGACGAATCGACGCAGACCTGGTGGGGCATCATCGTTCAGGCCGGTGCCGGACAGCCAGGCACCCTGGTCACGAATCTGTCGAACGGGCGCGATGCACTCAGGCAACGCAGCATCGTCGCCGAACAGGAGGTCGACACGGATACCGAATCACTCGGCGCACGCGCAATCTCGACGGACAACCCCGACGATATGGCCGGCTATTCGGGCTGGTACATCGATCTCACTTCGCCGACCAGCGGCGCGCAAGGCGAACGCATGGTGACGCCGAACCAGTTCCAGGGCAGTCTACTGCTCGGTACCACCCGCATCCCGGAATCGAGCGACCCCTGCAACCCATCCGGCAGCGGCTGGATCATGGCGATCAGTCCGTTCACCGGCGCCGCTCCTGGTTCAACGTTCTTCGATACCAACGGCGACGGCGACTTCGACGACGACGACATGATCACCGACGCCGATGGCAACAAGTACGTGGTCGCCGGCGTCGGCTTCTCATCGGTGCCGAACAATCCGATATTCGTCGGCAATACCATGCTCGTCAGCTTCGACAACGCCACGACCAGCAGCATCGGCACCGCTGGCAATCCGAACGCGCTGGATCGGCTGTCCTGGCGCGAGCTGTTCGGACAATCACAGTGATGGACATGCGAAGCCAACGTACATCCAGTGACCGCCTGCAATGCGGTTTCACGCTGATCGAACTGATGATCGCCGTGCTGATCGTCGGCATCCTCGCGGCGATCGCCTATCCGTCCTACGTCGGCTCGATCACGAAGTCGAAGCGCCGTGCGGCGGAGGCCTGCCTGTCGAGCTACGCGACGTACATGGAGCGCTACTACACAACCAATCTGCGTTACGTCGACGCCGACGGCAATGCCATCGACCTGCCGACGCTTGACTGTGCGTCGGCGGACAACACGGGCGGCGACTACCAGTACGGTTTCAGCGGTACACCGACCGCATCGACGTACGTGCTGCAGGCCGCGCCGGCCGGCGCCCAGCAGAGCCGGGACTCCGCCTGTGGGACGTTGACGCTCGATCAGACCGGCGCTCGGGACAATCTCGGCGACGCGGCCCTGTCGACCTGTTGGTAGCAGATGTACAGCTTTTTTCTGTACCGCGCACCAGCTCCGACCCTAAGCTAAGGCTGCGGGCAGCTGCCGTCGAAGTCATGCGGCTCGCTGACGACCCGACCGCTGCCAATCAGCACCAGATCGCGGGCATTGCGATCAATGTCATCGTCAACGCAGACCCGTAGCCGACCAGCCGCGAACGCACCACTGCGCCAGGCGGCGGCCCCACTGGGGCCGAACACTACGGCAGTGCGGAACGGTCCGTTTCCAGCGACCTTGAGGTCGGTCGGCCACGATGGCTGCGAGCGCGTCGATTGCGGACGATCGTCATAATCCAGCTCTCCGTCATGGTTGCGGTCGATGAAGACCATCCACGTCCCTCGACTCCAGTCGCCATCGCAACCACCAGCAACGCTGCCAGCGCAGAACGTCACCCACGTGCCATGCGTGACCGCGACCTGCCGTGCATGTGCCATCGCCACCAATAACCGATTCGTCTGTGCCGTCAACCGCGACCTAGACAGGAGGGCCGAGTAAGCAGGCACGACGATAGCGACAACAACTGCCGTCACCGCCAGTGTGACCAGCAGCTCTAACAAGGTCACACCGCGCCAAGACATCTGTGAGGCACGCTGCGGCCTCAATCGCCTCTCTAGCATTGCCCACCTTCCCCGGCGCCGGACGACTGCAGCGCGACGCGCTTGCGGACCGGCGATGGCTTAGATGCTAAGCAGCGAGTCGTGTCAAAACCGTGCGCCAGTTCTCAGTTGACGGCGCCAACTGTGACGTAGATCAAATCTGAACGGCGTTTTCGGGGCTCAGGGCATGCGCAACCCGCGCCGCCGTGCCGGGCGCCAGAGTCAGGCCGATGCGGAAATGGCCGGTCGCCAGCAGCAAGCCCGACAGCCGCGGATGCGGGCCGAGCAGTGGCCCCTCGCCGGCCGGTCTCGGTCGCAGGCCCGCCCAATGCGCCACCACGCGACGAGCGTGAACCGCTGGCCACAACTGCGCCGCTCGCGCCAACAGCGACTGCCGGGCGGCGGCGGTCGGGGTCGTGTCGAAGCCGGCGTCCTCCAGCGTACTGCCGACCAGAATCTGGCCGTCGCGGCGCGGGATCAGATAGACGTCCTCGCCGATCAGCAGTCGCGTCAGCACCGGCTCGCCGGGCCCGAGCAACAGCATCTGCCCCTTGGCCGGCCCGACGCCGTCGGCTCCGAGCGGCGCGGACCAAGCCCCGGCGGCGAGCACGGCCTGACGGCAGGCAATCTCCTTGTCGTCGGTGCGCACGCCGATCACTGTATCGCCGTCGAGCACCCAGCCCCTGGCGGCAGTTCGCTCGAAGATCGTCACGCCGCGGCGCCGCCGCAGCGTGCCTGCCAGCGCCTTGACCAGCCGCGGATTACGAACCTGCGCCATGCGCGGATAGTCGACCTGCGTGCCGTCGTCCTTGCGATAGCGCGCACCGCAGTCCCAGTACTCGGGGTCGATGCCGGACTCGGCGTGGAGCCGCGCGCACCACTGCGGGTATAGCGCCAGACTCTCTGCGAGCAGATCGCGCACCGCCTCGGGAATGTGGTCAGGCGGCAGCGGCGTCAGCATGCCGCCGCCGGCCCACGATGCGGCACGGCCGAGCTCGTCGCGCTCGATGAGGCCGATACGGTGCCGACCGTCACGGCTCAGCGCTTCGGCGCAAGCCATGCCGATCACGCCGCCGCCGACAATGGCGACATCGAAGGTTTCGCGCACCGTCCGGCCCGCTCAGCGCACCCGTGCGGCGCCGCTCACGACGACACAGCCGGCTTGGTTGCGCGACGCAGCGCCGGTGGCAGCGAGAACACCACATGCTCCTCGCGCCCCTTCAGCTCGTTGACGCGCAGGCCACCGTAGGTTTTGAGCTTCTCGACGACATCGCGTACCAGCACTTCGGGCGCCGACGCGCCGGCGGTGACGCCGACACTGCGCTTGCCGTCCAGCCACGCCGGCTGGATGTCCTGCGCGCCGTCGATCAGATAGGCCGGCGTACCGCGGCTTTGCGCGAGCTCACGCAGGCGATTGGAATTCGAGCTGTTGCGCGAACCGACCACCAGCAGTACGTCGCAGCGGTCGGCCATCTCCTTGACCGCGTCCTGACGATTCTGCGTGGCGTAGCAGATGTCGTCCTTGCGCGGCCCATGTACGGCCGGAAAGCGTGCACGCAGCGCGTCGATGACGCGCGAGGTGTCGTCCATCGACAGCGTCGTCTGCGTGACGAAGGCGATGCGCCCGGGCTGGCGGATCACCAGCGTGGCAACGTCCTCCGGCGTTTCGACGAGATGGATCGCGCCGCCGAACGACGGATCGAACTGGCCCATCGTGCCTTCGACTTCCGGATGCCCGGCGTGGCCGATCAGGACCACCTCGCGCCCCTCGCGCGAGTAGCGCTTGACCTCGATATGGACCTTGGTCACCAGCGGACAGGTCGCGTCGAAGACCGTCAGACCGCGCTTGTCGGCGGCTTCGCGTACCGCCTGCGAAACGCCGTGCGCGGAAAAGATGCAGGTCGCGCCAGCCGGAATCTCGTCGACTTCCTCGACGAACACCGCGCCCTTGGCGCGCAGGGTCTCGACGACGAAACGATTGTGTACGACTTCATGGCGTACGTAGATCGGCGCCCCGAGCACCTCCAGCGCGCGCTCGACGATGTCGATCGCACGGTCGACCCCTGCACAGAAACCGCGAGGATTGGCGAGCAGGATGTCCATCGCGTCGGCCGCCGTATTCAACCGGAGGCCTTTGCCGACTTGCGGCTGCGGAACATGTCGAGCACGGTATCCAGCACCAGCAGAACGGCGCCGCAGGTGATCGCAGAATCGGCGACGTTGAACGCCGCGAAATGCCAGCTGCCGACGTAGAAGTCGACGAAGTCGACGACGTAGCCGCGCGTCACGCGGTCGATGACATTACCGAGCGCGCCGCCCATGATCAGCGACAGCGCCACCGCCACCATGTGCTGATCGCGCGGGTGACGGCGCAACCACAGCAGGATGGCGATGCTGACGCCGACGCCGAGCAGCACGAACAGCACCGGCGAAGCATTCGACATCATCGAGAACGCCGCGCCGGTGTTCTTCATGTAGGTCAGGTTGAGGTGCGGCAGCAGCGGCACCACCTCGTACCAGCCGATGTTGCGCACGACGAGTTGCTTGGCGATCTGGTCGAGCATGATCACCAGCGCCGTCGCCCACAGCCAGTAGACGTTTTTGTACTGAAAAGACATCAAACCCTCACAAACCGGTCGAGCGCGACCAGAGTACCGCAGTCCAGCCCCAGACGAGATAGACCGCCCAGACCAGCAACGGCGTCAGCAGTCCGAGGCGCAGGCCGCCCCAGCCCAGACCATCGTGGAACGGGTAGATCCAGAGCAACAGGAGCAGCGTCGGCGCCAGGCTCAGCAGAATGCCGCGCACGAACGGGCCACGCGACAGCGGCACCAACAACTGCAGTCCCCAGAGCCCACCGATCACCAGGCGCGGGTACAGCCAGTTGAACGTCAACACCGGCGCGATGCCGACGTGCAGCTTTGCCGTCACACCGAAATGCCCCGCCGCCCAGAGTGCGACCGACGACACCAGCGCCGCGACCGTGCCGGCGGCGTACGCCAGCGACAACGAACGCATATTCATACGAACTGCCGCGTCTCGCCCGGCCCGTCGACATTGCTGACGCAGCGCCCGCACAGGGTCGGGTGCGCCGCATGCACGCCGACGTCGGGCCGCTGGTGCCAGCAACGCTCGCACTTGGGATCGGTCGACGGCTGCGCCACGCTATAGAGCGTTGCGGCACCGACCGTCGTCGGCACCGCCTCGGCCGGCTTGTTCGCCAGCGGCGCCAGTTCGGCACCCGAGGTGATGAACCAGAAGCGCAGCTCCGGCCCAACCGTCTCCAGCATCTGCGCGGCCACACCGTCGGTGTAAATCGTCACGTGGGCGTTGAGGCCCGAGCCGATTTGAGCACCGGCGCGCAGCGTCTCGAGCTGCTTCTTCACCGACTCGCGCAGCGCCTGCAGCAAGGTCCAGTCGACGTGGGTGGCCGGGACGGCCGGGAACACGTACCACGGCTGCGCGAACACCGGCTCGCTGCGGTCGCCGGGCAACATGCCCCAGATCTCGTCGGCGGTGTACGACAGGATCGGCGCGATCCAGCGCACCAGCGCTTCGGCGATGTGCAGCAGCGCGGTCTGCGCCGAGCGCCGCGCCGGCGACGCCTTCGGCAGCGTGTAGAGACGATCCTTGAGGATGTCGAGATACAGGCCGCCCAGATCAGAGTTGCAGAAGGCATGTATTTCAAACGCCACCTTCCAGAACTCTCGGTCCCCGTACCACTCCTTGATCTGATCTTGGGTTATCTGGCATCGGTGGATCATCCATTGATCTATCGACACGAGCTGCTCAGGAGCCGCCAAATCTTCCTCTGGATCAAAATCTTTCAGGCTTCCCAGAATGTAGCGGGCTGTATTGCGAATGCGCCGGTAAGCCTCGGCGATACGCTGTAGCAACGTTTTCGACAAAGTGATCTCGCCGGAGTAATCGCTCGACGCCACCCACAGGCGCAGCACGTCGGCGCCCAGCGTCTTCATGATTTCCTGGGGCTCGATGCCGTTGCCGAGCGACTTCGACATCTTGCGACCCTGCTCGTCGACCGTGAAGCCGTGCGTCAGCACCTGCTTGTACGGCGAGCGGCCGCGCATCGCCACCGACGTCAGCAGCGACGAATGGAACCAGCCGCGGTGCTGGTCCGAGCCTTCCAGATAGATGTCGGCCTGCGGCGCCAGCCCGTCGGCGTCCAGCGCCTCCGGAATCATCGACTTGAACACGCACTGGTGGGCAACGCCAGAATCGAACCAGACGTCCAGCGTATCCGTGCCCTTCTCGTACTGCGCCTCGTCGACACCCCAATCGGCCGGTGTCGAACCGAACCACGCTTCGAGGCCATTGGCCTCGACCTGGTCGGCGACACGGCGCATCAGCGCCGAGGTGTCCGGATGCAGTTCCTGGGTCTGGCGGTCGACGAAGATCGCCAGCGGCACGCCCCAATAGCGCTGCCGCGAAATGCACCAGTCGGGACGGCCGGCGATCATGTCGTGAATGCGGTTTTCGCCCCAGTCCGGAATCCAGTCGGTCTTGGCGATCGCTTTCAGCGCACCAGCGCGCAAGCCTTCCTTGTCCATCGACACGAACCACTGCGGCGTCGCGCGGAAGATCAGCGGCGTCTTGTGACGCCAGCAATGCGGGTAGCTGTGCGTGATCTTGGCCAGGTGCACGAGCGCGCCAGACGCCTGCAGCGCCTCGATGATCGGCTCCTCGGCCTTGCGCACGTGCTGGCCGGCGACCAGCGGCGTGCCGTCGATGAACACGCCGTTGCTGCCAACCGGATTGTCGACCGGCAAGCCGTACTGCTTGCCGACCGTATAGTCCTCGACGCCATGAGCCGGCGCCGTGTGCACGAGGCCGGTACCGGCGTCGAGCGTGACGTGCTCGCCGAGCACGACCGGCACGACGCGTTCGGCGAACGGATGCTGCGCCTTCGCGCCTTCGAGCGCCGCGCCCTTGGCGGTCGCCAGCACCGTGGCGCTATCGCCCCAGCGCTTGGCCGTCGCCTCGACCAGTTCGGCGGCGATGATCACGCGGCCCGCCGTGGCAAAGTCGACCAGCGCGTAGTCGAGCTCGGCGTTGGCGGCGATCGCCTGATTGGCCGGCAGCGTCCACGGCGTCGTCGTCCAGATCACGAACGCCGCGCCGGCCGCATCGGCAACGCCGAAGCGCGACGCCAGATCGGCGGCATCGGCCGCGGCGAACTTCACGTCGATCGCGTTCGACTGCTTGTCCTGATACTCGACCTCGGCCTCGGCCAGCGACGAGCCGCAATCCAGACACCAGTGCACCGGCTTGAAGCCGCGCACCACATGGCCGTTGTCGACGATCTGCGCGAGTACCCGCAACTGCTCGGCCTCGTAAGCCGGGCGCATCGTCAGATACGGGCGATCCCAGTCGGCGATCACGCCGAGGCGCTTGAAACCCTCGCGCTGCTTGGCGACCTGCTCGCCGGCGTATTCGCGGCACTTCTCGCGAAAGGTCTGCGCGTCAATCTTGACGCCGACCTTGCCGAACTTCTTCTCCACCTGCAGCTCGATCGGCAGGCCGTGGCAGTCCCAGCCCGGCACGAACGCGGCATCGAAACCGTCGAGGCGCGCGGCCTTGACGATCATGTCCTTCAGGGTCTTGTTGACGGCGTGCCCGAGGTGAATATCACCGTTGGCGTACGGCGGACCGTCGACGAACCAGAACTTCGGACGGCCGGCGGTGGCCTGCTGAATCTGCCCGTAAATGTCCTGCTCCAGCCAGCGCGCGAGCATCTCGGGCTCGCGCTTGGCGAGATTGGCCTGCATCGGAAACGCAGTTTCCGGCAGGTTGATCGTCTTCTTGTAGTCCTGCTTGTCGGTCACGGTCGGGAACGCCTGTCGGCCGGCCGCATCGGACCGGCGAAAATGTGCGGGGGCATCAAGCTTTTTACCAAGCCCTCAATTATCGGGCGCCACGCCCAAAAAGGCCATTGCGTCGGCCTTGTCGCGGTGCATCTGCGCCTGCAGCGCCTCCAGCGTCTCGAAGCGTTCCTCGGCGCGCTGATAGCGGCGGAACTCGACGCTGACGGTCTTGCCGTAGAGGTCGCCGGGCGGGTCGAAGAAATGCGTCTCCAGCAGGCAGCGCGTCAGCCCCAGCGTCGGTCGCACGCCCAGCGCCGCGACGCCCGGCCACTCGCGGTCCGAGCCGTCAATGCGCGCAACGACCGCGTAGATGCCGAGCCGCAGCACCGGCTGGCGGCGGAAATTGACGTTGGCGGTCGGCATGTCCAGCGTCCGCCCGAGCTGCAAGCCCCGCTGCACACGGCCGACGATGCGATACGACCGTCCGAGTATCTGCGCGGCCTGTGCGAAGTCCGGCAGCGCCAGCGCCTCGCGCAGCGCCGTCGAGCTGCAGCGCAGACCGTCGGCCAGCACGCTGTCGACCGCTTCGACGACATAGCCGTAGCGCGGCGCCTCGGCGCGCAGCAGCGCCATGTCACCGCTGCGCCGCGCACCGAAGCTGAAATCGTCGCCGACCACGATCGCCCTCGCCTGCAGCCGCTCATGCAACGCCTCGGCGATGAACGCATGACCGTCGAGCGCGCAAAACGGCGGCGCAAAGCGCTGGATGACCACCGCGTCGACGCCGGCATCGGCGAAGTCGGCAAGCTTGGTGCGCAGGTTGCTGACGCGCAGCGGCGCGGTCTGCGGCGCGAAGTACTCGCGCGGCGTCGGCTCGAAGCACATCACCGTCAGCGGCAGGCCCAGCCGCCGCGCGTGCTCGCGAGCCCTGGCGATCAGCGCCTGATGGCCGCGATGCACGCCGTCGAAATTGCCGATCGTCAGCGCGCAGCCGCGCCAATCGCGCGGCAGATTGTGCAATCCGCGGACGACTCTCATGACATGACCTGCCCGCGCCGGAATTGCCCCGGCCGCATGCCGCACAGCGCCAGCACCGCGAAGTAGACGACGATGCCGGCAACGATCACCAGCATCGCGCGCAGGCCACGTGTCAGCGCATCCGCCGCCATCCAGTCCGCCAGATGCCCGACACCGTAGAACACGACCAGCGCCAGCGCCGCACAGGCCAGCAGGATGCGCAGCGCGAACACGCCCCAGCCGGCGCCCGGTCGGTAGATGCCGTCGCGACGCAGACGGCGCAGCAGCAGCATGGCGTTGACCCAGGCGGTCAGCGACGTCGACGCCGCGAGGCCCACGTGCGCGGCGGCGATGTGGTAGTGCAGCGCCAGCGCGAACAGCACCAGACTCGCCGCCATGCCGATACAAAGGCCGATGATCGCGAAGCGCATCGGCGTCTTGGTTTCCTGCCGCGCGTAGAAGCCGGGCGTCAGCACCTTGATCAGCGAAAAGCCGATGAAGCCGACGCCGTAGGCCCAAAGCGCATACGTCGTCATTGCCACATCTTCGGCGGCAAAGCGGCCGTGGCCGTAGACCGTCGCCACCAGCGGCCCGGCGAACAGAATCATGCCGACCGCCGCCGGCAGACCGATCACCAGCATCAGCCGCAGCCCCCAGTCCAGGGTCGCCGAAAAGTGCTCGGCCGACTGGGTGGCGTGCTGCGCCGCCAGCGTCGGCAGGATCGCCGTGCCGATGGCGATACTGAAGATGCCGAGCGGAAATTCCATCAGGCGGTTGGCGTAGTAGAGCCAGCTGACCGGACCATCGCCCAGATGCGTCGACAGATTCGAATTCAGCAGCAGGCTGACCTGGGCGATCGACGAACCGAGCATCACCGGCAGCATCAGGCCGACGATGCGCCGCACGCGCGCATCACGCCAGCCCCAGCGCGGCAGCGGCAACAGGCGCAGCTTCAGCAGCGACGGGAACTGGAAGAGAAACTGCAGGACGCCGGCGACGAACACCGCCCACGCCAGCGCGTGGACCGAGCCCGAATCGACGAACGCCGAGGCGATCAGGCAGACGTTGAGAATGACCGGTGTGAACGCCGGCACCGCGAAATTGCCGTACGCATTGAGGATGCCGCCGGCCATCGAGGTCAGCGAGATGAACATCAGATACGGAAAGGTCCAGCGCAGCAGACCGGCAGCCAGCGTCGCCTTGTCCGGGTCGGCATGAAAGCCGGACGCGAACGCCCAGACCAGCAGCGGCGCCCCGACGCAACCGATGATGGTGATCACCGACAGCACGCCGCCCAGCGTCCCCATCGTCACCGACACCAGATCGCGCGCGTCGTCGTGCGTCTGCGTGGTCTTGGTCTCGGTGAAGACCGGCACGAAGGCCTGAGAGAATGCGCCCTCGGCGAACATGCGGCGGCCGAAGTTCGGAATCATCAGCGCCACGAGAAAGGCATCCATGCCAGCGCCGGCACCGAATGCGGCCGCCAGCATGATCTCGCGCACGAAGCCGAGGATGCGCGACAGCAGCGTCATCACGGCAATGACGCCGGAGGCTCGGAACAGGGATTTCGACATAGCCGCAAAGTGTAACGGCTCAGGCTGCGTTTCGGCGGGCGAAAGGTCAGCTATTTCAGTCGTTTCGGGAGCGGCGCCCACCCCCTTGACGATGTGCATTTCTATTGACAGCGAGGGTGGGCTTACCCATAATCCGCGGCCTTTCGAAAGAGCCTTAGTTTTTCAGGAGTTTCACCTTGGCCAACATTGCCAGCGCGAAGAAGCGCGCCCGCCAGTCCGAGAAGCGCCGCAGCCGCAACGTCGCGCAGCGTTCGATGATCCGCACCTTCATCAAGAAGGTTGTGAAGGCCATCGAAGCCAACGATAAGGCTGCCGCGCAGACCGCCTATGCCGAAATGGTTCCGGTCGTCGATCGCTATGCGACGAAGGGCCAGATCCACAAGAACAAGGCAGCGCGCCACAAGTCGCGTCTCGCCGCCAAGATCAGCGCCCTGGCCTGATCTTTCAGCGGTTTGTGAAAAAGCCCCCGCACTGCGGGGGCTTTTTCGTGCGCGCCAGGTTCAGTACTGCCTGATTCAGGCGTAAATGCACTCCGGCGGCGCGCCGGGGCCGTCGGCGACCCGCGCAAATGCCCAGTAGGGCTTGAGCGCATCCGGCACTTGCGACAGCGGTGTGCGCACCACACCGGGTGGCAAGGCGGTGGCGCTGAATGTGTGCCAGTACAGGGCCGGCCCCGGATTGAGCGCCGCGTCACGGTCGGCAAACAGGCACGCCAAGGCCTTGCCGCTATAGGCGCTGTCACTGCGCGCGCCGGTCGCCTCGGTGAAGCGCGTCATCGCCGCCTTCACGGTCGGCGTGGCCAGCGCGTATTCGCCGCCGTAGAACTTGGTCCGTACCGAAACGCGCGACATCAGAAAATCGGTCTGTGGCAGGCGGATACCATGCCGGCGCAGCAGACGCGCCAGGCGATCGATCAGACGGCCCAGCGCGTCGCGCCCCGCGTGGCGGTCGCTGACGACCTGCACCGCCTCGATCCGCGTCGGCAAACCGGCCAATGCCAACCCCACGCACAAGCCGGCAACCGTGCCCATGCTGCTGAACGGCACGTATAGCGCCGCCGGGCACGGCAGCAGCCCGCCTTCGATCTGCGACTGCAGCTCGAAGGCCGCGGCGACGAACCCGAGCGCCCCCAGAGCATTCGACCCACCGGGCGGAATCCAGTACGGCAGGCGCCCGCCGGCCAGACTGCGAACCGCCCGCCCCGCCGCCGCCATGACGATGCCACTATCGGCGTCGCGTAAAAACAGGTCGGTACCGCAATGCAGTGAAATCGACAGATTGTCGGCCACGTAAACCGCAGGGCGCTGCGGCAGCAGCCCGCCCTGGACCTGCAAACCCAGCTTGCGCGCATGCCAGGACGTCGCCGCGACGAAGTTGGAGCCGGCATAGCCGAACACCGTCAACGTCCGCCGACCGCGCGCCAGCGCGTCGGCGAGCAGATAGTCGAGTTTGCGAATCTTGTTGCCGCCGTAGTCGGTGGCGGTGAGGTCATCGCGTTTCAGATAGACATCCGGCAAACCGGCCAAAGGCTCGATCGGCGTCGGCCCACTGACGAGTCCGGCGCGCGGCAGGGACGCCAGTGATGGCAGCGCATCGACGAGCAAATCAGGGCCGGCAGAGGTCTTGGCAAGCATGTGTCAGACTCTGCGCTGCGCCCTGCCCCGTCGCTTGACATTTAGCGACGACGAATCGTCCGCCAATTTCGCCACTGCACGTCAGAAATTTCCCGCATGGATACCGAATTACTGCTATGGGGCTTGCTGTTCAGCTCGATCGGACTCGGCTTCTTCATCTACGGCAAGAAGCAGCAGCGACTTGTGCCGTTGCTCTGCGGCCTGGTGCTGATGGTCTATCCGTATTTCATCTCCAGCGCCGTCGCGCTCGTGGCCATCGGCGTCGCGCTCTGCGCGATTCCGTATTTCTATCGCCCCTGACAGATGATCTGAGTGATCGCCCGCTGGCAGCTGCAGCGCGCCGCTGCCAAGCTGCGCCGCGCCGCCCCTCCGTGAACGACCATGAGTGACCATCAGAAAAACGCTTTCGTCACCCACACGCTGGACCGCACGCGCAGCCTCGAAGGCGTGCCACTGGCCAGTTTTCGGCGGCGCACCATCGCCTGGAGCATCGACTTTCTGCTGCTCGCCACGGTGTCAGGCGCCGCATGGATACAGTCGATCACCGCGCTGTTCAACGAGCATGGCGACGCCGCTGCGCAAGCCGAGAGTGGATTCAGTCCGTTCCACAGCTTCGGCAGCCTGCTGCTGGTCGTCCTCTACTTCGGCCTGGCGACGTACTGGGGCCACGGCAAGACGCTGGGCAAGAAACTGATGGGCATTCGCGTCATCTCGCTGGTCGGCGAGCGCCTGACGCTGTGGCAGTGCATCGAACGAGGCCTGGGCTACGGCGCTTCCGCGCTCGAAGCCGGCTTCGGCTTCTGGCAGTACTTCATTCACCACAATCGGCAGACGGTGCACGACCGTATTGCCGAGACCATCGTGGTGCGCGACACCGCGCTGGATCCGCGAACCCTGCATCCACGCCAACGCGCCGCGTTGCAGGCCTCCGGCGTGCAACTGGAACCGGACGAGCCGCCATCACCCGCCGTCATCGCGGCGACCCAGGACGCCGATACGATCTGAATCGGCGCGGCACAGCGGGATCAGCTCGGCGCCAACGCGCTGCGATGGCGCGCCCAAAACAGGTAGATCAGCAAGCCGAGCGCGTTCCAGATCAGGAAGAAGTGCAAGGTTTCGGCCGGCAGGCTGCTGAATAGATACAGGCAGCCGACGATGGCCACGGTGCCAATCAGCGGCCACCACGGCGTGCGGAAACGTCGTTGTCGCTGCGGTTCGCGTATGCGCAGGATCATCATCGACGCGGCAGTGGCGATGAAGGCGCACAGCGTGCCGGCATTGGCCAGCGCAACGATGCGCGACAGCGGCATGAAGCCGGCGAGCGTCGCCGCGATCACGCCGGTCAACAGCGTTACCGCGACCGGCACACCGCGCTTTGCGCTGACCGCCGCCAGGCGCTGCGGCAGCAGGCCGTCGCGCGCCATCGCGAAGAACACGCGGCTCTGGCCGTACATGAAGACCATGATCACGGTCGGCAACGCCACCACCGCCGCGCCACCGATCAGCGCCGCGGCCTTCGGGTGGTCGAGCAAGCGCAGGATTTGCGCGAGCGGTTCGGCACTTTTGGCAAAGCTCGCGACCGGCTGTGCGCCGATCGCGCTGGCCGCGACGGCCATGTAGATCAGCACGCAGATCAGCATCGAGCCGACGATGCCGATGGTCAGATCGCGGCCGGGATTCCTGGCTTCCTCCGATGCCGTCGAAATCGCGTCAAAGCCGTAGAACGCGAAGAAGATGATCGACGCCGCGGCCATCACGCCCATCTTCACGCCGTCGACCTCATGTGCGGCAAACCCATGCGGCATGAACGGCGAGAAGTGCGCGGCATCGAAGGCCGGCGCACAAAACGCGACAAAGCCGGCCAGCGCAACGATCTTGACGATCACCAGCACCAGATTGACGCGCGCACTCTCACGCGTGCCGAGCATCAGCAGCGCTGCCACCGCCAGAGCGATGAAGATGGCCGGCAGGTCGATGACGCCACCCGCGCCGGGCGCGTGCATCAGCGCCTCCGGAATCGGCAATTGCGCCTGGTGGATCAGGCCCGACGCATAGCCGCCCCAACCGACTGCGACCACCGAACAGACCAGCGTGTATTCGAGGATCAGGCTCCAGCCGACGATCCACGCCCAGCCCTCGCCGATCACCGCGTAGCTATAGGTGTAGGCGCTGCCGGCAACCGGGATCATCGTTGCCATTTCGGCGTAGGCCAGCGCCGCGCAGGCGCAGACCGCGCCGGCGATCAGGAACGACAGCATCGCCGCCGGCCCGGCCAGCGCCGCGGCCTCGCCGGTCAGCGTGTAGATGCCGGTGCCGACGATGCCGCCGACGCCGAGCGCGACCAGATGCGGCCAACCGAGGCTGCGGCGCAGTTGCGCGCGCTGCGCGCCATGGGCCGCGGTCGCATCGTCGATGCCGCGGCGGCGATTCCAGAATGACATGAGGCTCCCTTGTTCTGCCCCGATTGTGCCGGCTCGACGCCGAGCGCGCGCGGCGGGAAACCCCTAGACCGCGCGCGTGCCTCGATACGCCGCGCTGCGCGCAGCACTCGGCATGAACGGAGCCGCCACGCCTTTTGCCGTTCGCCCCGCGTGATCGCGCAGCGATCGTATCGCGGGGTTGCTGCACGCGCGGTGAGGGCTGGAATCGTGCCCTGCCTAGGCCTCCAGGCTCAGCAGCGTCGCATTGCCGCCCGCCGAGGTCGTGTCGACCGACAGCGTGCGCTCGGTGGCGAACCGCAGCAGATAATGCGGACCGCCGGCTTTCGGGCCCGTGCCGGACAAACCCTCGCCGCCGAACGGCTGACTGCCGACCACCGCGCCGATCATCGAGCGATTGACGTAGAGGTTGCCGGCCTTGGCCTGCGCGCGCAGCGTTGCCATCGTCGCCGCGTTGCGGCTGTGCAGCCCCATCGTCAGGCCGTAACCGCTGGCATTGACGCGCGCGATGGCCTGCGCCAGCTCGCCGGCCTTGAACGTAGCCACATGCAGCACCGGGCCGAAGACTTCGCGCGTCAGATCCTCGATCCTGGCCAGGCGGATCACCGTCGGCGGCACGTAATGGCCGTGCTGCGTGGCCTCCGGCAACGCGCACTGCGCGATCACCGATGCGCGATGCGCGTCGATGTGCGCGAGCAGACGCTGCCGCGCGTCGGCGTCGATCACCGGACCAAGGTCGCTATCAATGCGCGCCGGGTCGCCGATGGCCAGTTCCGCCATCGCGCCCTTGAGCATGTCCAGCACACGCTCGGCGATGTCTTCCTGCAGGCACAGCAGGCGCAGCGCCGAGCAGCGCTGGCCAGCGCTCTGGAACGCCGAGACGATGACGTCGGCAACGACCTGCTCCGGCAGCGCGGTGGAGTCGACGAACATCGCATTGAGGCCGCCGGTCTCGGCGATCAGCGGCACGATCGGCCGCGACTCGTCGTCGAGCAAGGTTCGTGCGATGCGCCGCGCCGTCGCGGTCGAGCCGGTGAACGCGACACCGCCAACGCGGCGATCGGCGATCAGCGCCTGACCGATCTCCGGCCCGCCCGGCAGCACATGCAGCACATCGGCCGGAATGCCGGCGGCGTGCAACAGGCGCACGGCGCGCGCCGCGATCAGCGGCGTCTGCGGTGCCGGCTTGGCGACCACGCTGTTGCCGGCGACCAGCGCCGCGCTGATCTGGCCGATGAAGATCGCCAGTGGGAAATTCCACGGGCTGACGCAAGCAAACACGCCGCGGCCGGACAGCGTCAGCTCGTTGCGCTCGCCGGTCGGCCCCGGCAGCGCCAACGGCGCGAATTGCGCCTGTGCCTGCTGGGCGTAGTAACGGCAGAAGTCGATGGCCTCACGCACCTCGGCCAGCGCATCACCGATGCTTTTGCCGGCCTCGCGCACCGCCAGCGCCATGAACGCATCGCGGTCGGCTTCCAGCGCGTCGGCGGCACGTTCCAGGCAGGCGGCGCGCTCGGCAACCGGTCGTGCATCCCAGGCCGGCTGCGCAGCGGCGGCGCGCGCCAGCGCGTCGGCCACATCGGCCACCGTCGCCGGCACCACCTCGCCGACCACGCGCCGCGTATCGGACGGATCGCACACCGGCAGCCCCTGCCCGTCGCGCGCCTGAGCACCAATGATCGGCGTGGCGCGCTGCGGCGCATTCCAGGTCTGCTGCATGGCCGCGAGCAGGCGCTCGACGGTGTCGGCGTCGGACAGGTCGATACCGCTGGAATTGCGGCGCGCGGCGCCAAAGAGGTCGGACGGCATGAGAATTCCCGGGTTCGGAGACAGATCCACCGATTCGATCTGCGCGAGCGGATCGGCGAGCAGCTCGTCGTCGCTGATGCTGCGATCGGCGATCTGATGGACAAAGCTGGTGTTGGCGCCGTTTTCGAGCAGGCGGCGCACGAGGTATGCAAGCAGATCGCGATGACCGCCGACCGGCGCGTAGACGCGCACGGCGATGCCGCGTTCGGCCATCAAGCGCTCGTAGAGGCCGACGCCCATGCCGTGCAGGCGCTGGAATTCGAAGTCGCGCGACGCGCCCGCCCATTCGAGGATGGTCGCCACCGTCAGCGCGTTGTGCGTTGCGAACGCCGGATACAGATGCGGCGCGTCGAGCATCGCCTTGGCGCAGGCCAGATAGCTGACGTCGGTCGCCGCCTTGCGCGTGAACACCGGGTAGTCGGCCAGCCCGCGCTCCTGCGCACGCTTGATCTCGCTGTCCCAATACGCGCCCTTGACCAGGCGCACCATCAGCCGCCGGCCGGTCTGCGCGCCAAGCGCGTCAGCCCAGTCGATGACGGCCCGCGCGCGGCGCTGATAAGCCTGCACGGCCATGCCCAGACCATCCCACCCGGCCAACGCCGGATCGGCGGCGACGGCGGCGATGATGTCCAGCGACATTTCCAGGCGATCGCTTTCCTCGGCGTCGATGGTCAGGCCGATGCCCTGCGCCTTGGCCATCTTCGCCAAGGCCACCGTGCGCTCGATCAGCGCCGGCACCGCACGCGCCGCGTGTAGTGGCTCGTAGCGGCTGTGCAGCGCCGACAGCTTTACGGAGACACTGTCGCGCGCCGCCAGGTCGCGGTCCGCCGCGGCGCGCTGGCCGACCTCATGAATGGCCTGCAGATAGGCGTCGAAATAGCGGTCGGCGTCGGCCTGGGTGCGCGCCGCCTCGCCGAGCATGTCGAACGAATAGCGGAACGCCGCGTTGTCGCCGCCGTGCGCGCGGCGCAGCGCCTCGTCGATGTCGCGGCCGAGCACGAACTGCTCGCCCATGATCTTCATCGCGATGCCCACGCCAGTGCGCACCGCCGGCTCGCCGAGCCGCGCCACCATGCGCCGCAGCGTCGGCGCCTGCTCACCGCCTTCGAGCAAGGCGCTGGTCATCGCCAGGCCGAAGGTCGCGCGATTGACGAGGAACGACTCGGACTTGCCGCGATGCGCCTCCCAGTCGCCGTCGGCGAGCTTGTCGCGGATCAGCGTATCGGCGGTGCGCGCATCGGGAACGCGCAGATAGGCCTCGGCCAGCGCCAGCAGCGCCACGCCCTCGTCGGTGTTCAGCGGGTACTGCTGCAGGAAGCGGTCGATCCAGCCGCCATGACGCGGATCGCGCAGCTCGGCGAGCAGCATGCCGGCAGTGGCGCGAACCCGCGCGCGCGCGTCAGCAGGCAGGCGCGCTCCGGCGAGCAGATCGGCCAAGGTCGCGGTTTCAGGCCGTCGGTACAAACCCGGGAGGCGCCGGCGCGCAGCGAGCAAGACAGGCGTATCGTCCACGGCAGAAGCCTCTTTGAAGGTCCTGCATCCTATTTTGGATATCGCCGAATGTGCTCGGTATTTTTGGCATGAAATCCGAACTATCATCCGTCGCGACAACTTAAATCCGAAGGATTTTTGGCCATGATTGACGCCATCGACCGCCGCATCCTGCGTGCCCTGCAGGCCGACGGGCGCATGACCAACCAGGAGCTTGCACAGCGCTGTCAGCTGTCGCCGGCAGCCTGTCATGAACGCTTCCGGCGTCTGCGCGAGCGCGGCTACATCACCGGCTTCACCGCCCTGCTGGACCCGGAAAAACTCGAGCGCGGACTGCTGATCTTCGTTGAAATCCTGCTCGACCGAACCACCGGCGATCTGTTCGAGCAGTTCGCCGCCACGATCCGCGAAACTCCGGAAGTGCTTGAATGCCACATGGTGGCAGGTGGCTTCGACTATCTGATCAAGGCGCGCGTGCAGGACATGAATGCCTACCGCGTCTTCCTCGGCAACACCCTGGTCAACATGCCGGGCGTACGCGAGACACGGACCTATGCGGTGCTCGAAGAAGTGAAATCGACGATCGCGCTGCCAATCTGATAGGCCCGATGCAGGCGGATATCGGCACAGATTTATTGTGGGGGCAGGCCTGAATTGCGTGTCGGCAAAAAACGACCGCAAAAATAAAATTATCGTCAGGCCGCGCTGACTCGCCGCCGAGCCGACATCGGACTTTGGTGCGGTATTGATCAAAATCAATCGATTACATCGCAGTATTGACCATTCCGCCATTCCGTTCAATGAGAATTCAGCCTCATTTCAGACAGTAGGTGCGCGGTGTTAATGTTCGCTACGCCTAGTAACGACTCTTAGTAGCTTTGGAGATAACGATGAAAATGCGCGCTTGGGCCGGGAATCTCGCCATTGGCATGACGGCTGTCGCTCTGGCTGGTTGCCACCACTATGTGAAACAAGAGGATTACGACAAGACCATTGCCGAGCTGCGTGCAAACGACGCCGCCCTGCGCAGTGATCTGGACAGCCTCAAGTCCGAACTCGACAGCAAATTCGCTGGCTATGACGCCAAGATTTCGAAGCTGGAAGGTCGCGTTCAGGTCGACGTTGCCGCCCACTTCGGCACCAATGAATATGCACTCAATGATCAGGACAAGGCCGCGCTCGACGGCTTCGCCGAAGTCATTCGCGACCACCATCCGGGCACGCTGATCACTGTTGAAGGCTTCACCGACCCGCAGGGTTCAGTGGCCTACAACAAGAAGCTCGGCCAGCAGCGCGCCGACGCCGTGCGTGACTATCTGGTGCAGACCGGCGGCCTGCCGGCCGACAAGGTCCGCGCCGTCAGCTACGGCAAGGACAAGAACCGCCAGGTCGCGCCGGGCGCTACCGGTGACGCCGGCGCGCAGAACCGCCGCGTGGCGCTGGTCATCGAGGACGTACCGCCGGCAGCCGGCGGCTGATCGTCACGTCTTCCGTGTCAGTGAAAGGGCCGGCATCCGCCGGCCCTTTTTTGTGGCCCGCCCTCCGTGGCGCTCACGCTTCAGGCCATCGCTGGCGCACATCTTGCCGGCACATGCAGCGTTCCCTCGTTTGCCGGACGTCTCATGCGCGTTTTGCTGCTGGCCAGCATCCTCACCCTCGCCTGCGGGCCGGCGCTCGCCGCCGCGCCGGGCGGCACCGCCGCCCGAATCATCGCCAAGCTGCACATGCAGAAGATTCCCGATGAGGGCGCGTGGTTCGCCGGCACCTACCAAAGCCCGATCCGCATCCCGCAAAGCGCGCTGCCGGCCCGTTACGACAGCGCCCGCAATCTCGGCAGCGGCATCTACGCGCTGATCACGCGCGACGACTTCTCGGCGATGCACCGCCTTCTCACCGACGAAACCTGGCACTTCTATTCAGGCGATCCGATCGAACTGCTGCTGCTCTACCCGGACGGTCGCAACCGCATCGTCACGCTCGGCAGCGACGTGCTCGCCGGCCAACAGCCGCAGTTCACCGTGCCGGCCGGGGTCTGGATGGGCGCGCGGCCGCAAGGCAACGACGCCAACGCCTACGCGCTGTTCGGCTGCACGCTGGCGCCGGGCTTCGACTACGGCGACTACCAAGCGGGCTATCGCGACGTCCTGCAAGCCGCCTATCCGCAACGCGCAGCGCTGATCGCAGCGCTGACCCGCGAGGCCTTCGCCAAGGCACCGCCCGACGCCGCCCCATCACCATCGAGCAGCGCCGTCACCGAAGCCATCGCGCCGTTCTCGGTCGACGACGTGCCGGCGGTGACCGTCGCACCGGGCGTCACGCTGCGCGAGCTGATCGGCCGCAACGCCCATGCCAAGCGCAACGACTACAGCCTCGCGCACTTCCGTCTGGCCCCCGGCAAGAGCACCGGCATGAGCTACAACCGCACGGCCGAGGAATTCTTTGTCGTCACTGGTGGACGTGGCACTGCGATGGTCGATGGCCGACGCACGCCGGTTACCGACGGTTCGGTCGTCATTCTCAAACCGGGCGAGCGCCACGCGCTCGACGCCGATGCGAATCATGATCTGGTGTTTTACGCGATTACGGTGCCGGCGTTCAGTCCAGACGACTATGTGCGGGTCGAGGCCGCGGAGCGGTAGGCTGCGTGGTGCATTCTCGGCGCAGATTTATTCCGCGAAATCTGCGTAATCTGCGGCTCCCGCTTTCTACCGTCGCGACACGCAGCTAGCCTCAGCCGAGCAGCTTCGCCGCCGCCGCGTTATGGCACTTGATCAGCGCCGGTAGATCGACACCGCGTATTTGACCGTCCTCGACGACGACGCGGCCGTTGATGACCGACAGCCAGGCGCTCGCCGGCGCACAGGTCAGCAAAGACGCGACCGGATCGGACTGGCCGCCGGCGTGCTGCAGCCCATCGACGCGAAACGCGACCAGATCGGCCGCCTTGCCTACTTCGAGGCTGCCGAGATCGTCGCGGTCGAGGATGGACGCACCGCCGCGCGTGCCCAGGCGCAGCGCCTCGCGCGCCGACATGCGGTCGGCGCTGGATTCAAAACCCGGCCAGCCGACACGCTGCAACAGCATCGTCTGTCGCGCCTCGCCGAGCATGTGGTTGCCGTCGTTGCTGGCCGAACCGTCGACGCCAAGCCCGACGCGCACGCCGCGATCGACCATCTCGCGCACCGGTGCGATACCGGACGCCAGAATCATGTTGCTGCTCGGGCAATGGCAGACACCGCTGCAGGTATGCGCCATCTTGCCGATGTCGCCATCGTTCGGATGCACCATGTGCGCGAACCACACATCGTCGCCGAGCCAGCCCAGCGATTCGGCGTAATCGACCGGACGCAGCCCGAACTTCTCCAGGCAGTAGCGATCCTCGTCGATGGTCTCGCCCAGATGCGTGTGCAAGCGCACCTGACGGTGGCTGCGCGCCAGCCGCGCGCTTTCGCGCATCAAATCGGCGCTGACCGAGAACGGCGAACACGGCGCCAAGCCGATGCGCAACATCGAGCCCGGCTCGGGATCATGGAACTGGCCGATCACACGCTCGCAGTCGGCGAGAATCGCGGCCTCGTCCTCGACCAGCCGATCCGGCGGCAAACCGCCGCGGCTCTCGCCGACACTCATCGAACCACGTGTCGGATGGAAGCGCACCCCGAGTTCCTGTGCCGCGGCGATTTCGTCGTCGATGCGGCTGCCGTTCGGATACATGTAGAGATGATCGGCAACCGTCGTCGCGCCGGACAGCAGCAGCTCGCACAGGCCCAGCTTGGCGCTGACGTACACCGCCTCGGCGTCCATCCGTCCCCAGATCGGATACAGCGTCTTCAGCCAGTCGAACAGCGCCAGCCCGCGGCTGGTGCCGACGCTGCGCGTCAGCGTCTGGTAAAGATGGTGATGGCCGTTGATCAGGCCCGGCATCAATACGCAGCCCGACACGTCGACGCTGCGGTCGGCACAACGCTCGGCCGGAGCCTCGGCGATCCACGCGTCCAGCTCGGCACTGCCCCCAACGCGCTCGATCCAGCCGTCGCGAATGAACACCGCACCGTCGCGAATCTCCCGGCCGGCATCGTCATGGGTCACCAGCACATCGGCACCGGTCAGCAGCAGCGTCGTCACGTCAAAAGCTCCACAGCACGCTCGAAATCGGCTCACATGGTAAACGCGCCAGTGCCGGTGAATCAGAAGTTTGTTGATGAAGCCGTCGAGAATGCTTGCTTCGCAGCAGGCAAGACGCGCCGACCCGCCGAGTGATCGCGGCCTCGTTCGGGAATATGCCGACAACGTCGGTGCACGACTTGATCTTGCCGTTGAGCCGCTCGAGTGGCTTGGCGCTATACAGCTTCACGCCACATGCCGTCGGAAACCTCATGTGCGCCAGTGCGGCCCGGCTCGGCCTCGTCCATGAGCCGACGTAGGGCGGGATTCATCCCGCCTGTCGCGAGCCGTGGCCGAATCTCGAAGGCGGGATGAATCCGGCCCTACCCGATCTCTGTTACGCCACCGGTGACTGTGACCCATGTCTCCGGACTTTTTACCTATCTGTCCGACCGTTCACTCAATAGGCTTCACGGAAGTTACCGATCATCCACAACAGCTTGTCGATAATGCGCACGTCATAAGGATAAGCCTCACAGTGTCGGGTCCTCAGATCCTGCAGCAGTTTCGAATGCAAAGTCTGAAGCCGACGAACCATGGCGTGATAGTTCATGTAGTGGCCAACTGCCGCTTCTATGTCGCCTTCTCCGTCGATGGAGGGTGACGCCCCGATTCGGGGGAAGCCGGCAAGCTCATCGTCGATGCACTGCATCACGGCGAGCGCCCGATGTACGAACGCGTCGTAAATGACCACTGTGCTTGGATAGAGACACCAGAGAAGCTTCGATGCTGCAGACACCCAACTACGCCTTACGGTTTGATGAAGCGCAGTAAGAAGCTCCGTATAAAGCCGTCTGATGTCGTCTTCCGTGATGTCGCCAACACGTTGATGAGCGGCGGCGAACCGCATGAACCGCGCGACAATGGCGGTCCTGTCGGGGTTTGTGATTCCCTGAAAGAGGCCGTAATCCCGCATCCAGGACCGGACAAGGTTTGGATCGTGCGGACCGTCGCGCAGCATCTCAACCATCTGAGGATCGCGGAAGATGCCGCGTTGCATGTTGCAGGCGGTTACGTAGTGCCTTTCGACGTATGAACGGAAAGTCATTGCAGGCCTAGACTGTATGACTTCCGCGCACCAAGGCGCTGACCTCCGCGAAGGCCGCATCGCGGGTTAGCGTGATGCCAGAGCCGCAGGAGCGAGTAAGGACTACGCTCATCAGTCGGTTTCCTTCAGCGGAGGTCAGCATGTCAAGCGATAATACTGTCTTCGCGGGCTTGGATGTCCACAAGGATTCGATCGTGGCAGCTGACGTAGGGCGGGATTCATCCCGCCCTACCCGGGCTTTCGTGCGCTTATTCAGATTTTTCCTTAGATGACTGTTTCCTTAGAAAATTTCTCATGTGATCAGATATTGGTTCTTCAACCGAGAAAGATGAGAATTCCCTAATGATGGTTGGCCAAGCCTTGGATAGCACTCCCATGCGACGAAAGTACGGATGGAGCCAGACCCAATCAAGTCGCCAGGGCTTCTGACAGTCTTTCGTTTCGTAGAAGCAGCACGCACCGCAAACCACAATTTCAGAAGACTTGAATTCGTAGTGCAGAACAAAGTCCTTCTGATGAAGCAAGTACGCCTTATACGGAACATATTTTTCATGTCCCGGGCGCCGATTGGCTCGGAATTGGCAAAAATCAAAGTGCATTTCCGAGCGGAAATGCCGCGCGCAGCTCTCAACTGCTTGTCGGTGCTGATATCGTGATTCATGCGTGACTATCGTTGGGCCATCTCCGCTCAACGTGGTGAGCTTCGGCGGGCAGATGCAATACTCATTTCCCATTCTGCGGAATATAACGCTTGAATTACGAATTACGGTGACACCTCACCAATTACACTAAATTATTCGGTACGGCCAGCAACGACAGTGACGTGTGAACGTCACACCGACCTTCCTTGCCCGGCGGCCTCTTCGCTGCGGTCGGGCCGTCGTCCGCGTTTGCGCGGGATCACCGAAATACCCAGCTGTCGCTCCACCTCCGCCAGCGCCGTCGCGCCCATCAACGGCCGTCCGACCGACAGACCGCGCTCCAGCGCCTTGCGCAGATACTGGTCTTCCCGCTGCCCCATGAACTCGGCGAAGTCCCCGATCCGCGTCAGCACCGGGCGAACCTTGACCAGCACGTCGTTGCGGCGCGCAGCCAGCGCCGGGGCACTTGACCACCGCCACGCCGTCGCCTGGGGTACGAGCCGGGCTTTGACCGGGTTGAGGGCGACGTACCGGACAGCCGCCATCAGATGCGCTTCGTCCATCGCGACACAGCCGAATCGCCCCTGAAACAGGTGTCCCGTCACTCTCAGCCGGGCGTTGATGTAGGCGCTGTAGCGCCGGTGGACTTCGCCCACCGCGCGCGACAGCCCGTCACGCGTTTACGGCACCATGATCAGGTGAACGTGGTTGGGCATCAGGCAGTAGGACCAGACGTCCACGTCGTTTTCCTTGCATGCTTGCGCCATCAGATCCCGATACAGCGCGTAGTCCGAATCTTCGAGAAAGATTCGCTGGCGCCGGTTCCCACGCTGCGTCACGTGGTGCGCCAGCTGCGGAATCACGATGCGAGGAAGCCGGGCCATGGGTCAGCACGATACGCCTGTTTCAGAACAATTGGTGAATTGGTAAGGTGTCACCGTAATTCGTATGCAGCTTCACGCCACACGCCGTCGGGAACCTCATGTGCGCCAGCACGCCCGGCTCGGCCTCGTCCATGAGCTGACGTAGGGCGGGATTCATCCCGCCTGTCGCGAACCACGACTGAATCTCGAAAGGCGGGATGAATCCCGCCCTACCCGATCTCTCAAGGCGTTCTACGATCGCCTGCGTGCCGCTGGAAAGCCACACAAGGTTGCAGTTGTCGCCGTTGCCAGAAAACTCCTCACTGCGCTCAATGCAATGGTCCGCGATGGCGCAGCCTGGGACCCCTCGCTACTTGAAAACAGGGGCTGAGGCGATATGGTTGCTACCCGATCTGGAACCTGTTGTTATATCTCTTTTCCCTCAAAGTACTTGATTGTGCGCTTTTTAATACCTGTGACTTCCACATAGTTCCAAGTGCCGCCAATGATCCCCCCAACGATGGGCAGCGTCTTCGTGAGGATGCCCTTCTGAGTCACCTTGATTCCAAAGTACTTAAGCATGATCTTCTGAAACGCCTTCAAGGTTTCTTTTGACAGGTATTTCTTTATCCCCGCTCTTGTCAGCCCCATGCCACCCCGGACGCCGAGTTCTCTTAGCGCCTGACTTCCTATATTCAACCCAAAGATTGGAATGAGGAGCTCCCATGCCGCATCTTCGTTCTTGAAGAAGTCGCTGTCGTAGATAACGGCCACACGAGCCGCAGCCATTACTTCAAGCTTCAATGTGGCAGCAACGTCAAGCACGGCGGAGGGCAGTGCCACCCAAGGATTAGCCGGGAGTCCTGTGGCGACGCCGGTTGCGGCCGCTTTCCAGCGCGCCTTTGAAAAGGCACTTTCGGCAAGCTGTCGATTGGACGCACCAGGCTTGTTCTTTCGATCTTCTGCCACTGACGCGATGATTGCGGGCGGGTCAATGTCAATCACCCACTCAAGCGACTTCATCAGCGCTTTGTTCTCTTCAGCCAAGATAATTCCCCCTTGAGATATAACGCCTGAGTTAAGCCGCGCCACGAAGTGGCGTCGGCTTGAATGATGGAATGGACTCCTCCCGCTGTTTTAAGCGGCATCGAAGTGCCAAGCTGGAGATGCGAATCATCAGCGATCCAA
>NZ_JAAVXB010000007.1 GCF_012241385.1 Solimonas marina
GCAGACCCCGGAAGAGGCCATGGCCCAGGAAATGGCCGATTACGCAAAACGTGTTGCTCTTGATTCTTGAGACCGCTCTGTGTCACCCACATAGGAACTCCCGTTGTTGTGATGCCCAACGCCAATTAGGCGCCGTCAGTACCTTTGCAATCGCTTTTGATCTTGCTTTTCAATTCATCAATTTTTGAGTTCAAATCAGCCATGTGCCGCCGATCCTTAGCAGGATCATATTTGAACTCAGCCCCGATTACAGAAGTATCTGCACCTGAAGAAATCAAGTAATTTGCCAATTCGGTGTAACCAAATTCTAATGCCACATTTAATGGTGTGAAACCGCCCTCACCTTTTTGGTCTATATTGATCCCGCTACCAACCAACAATTTGGCTGCATTAAGATCACCCCAAACACATACACAATGGAGAGCATTATCTCCAAAAGCGTTGGTATCATTAATCGTCGTGAAATTCACCCCACTGAAATCAGGAGCGCTTTTCACACCTTGGAGTAGATCTTTCAGATTTGCGTACATATTTAGCCTAACGCCAATTAGGCGGAAATGAAATTCCGCATAACACTGCGGCACTTCCGCCTAAGTTCCGCGCGGAGTCGGACAAAACACTGATAACGTGCATTTTTCCTAAATCCCCCCGGATTTATGCGGATTCAAAGGCGGGCAGCCGGTAGCGTTCCCTGTGACGGCAGTATGTCCATAACCCGTCGTGACGTGCAGGCGCAAAGTGTGAACTGCGTCACAGATTGAAGCCGTCGCGCGCAGCACCGGCCGGGGCGTGCTTGCCTACCCTGGTTTACTCGTCGTCGAAGCTGCCACCGCTGGCGGCGGCGGTGGCGAAGCGGCGTTGCGGGATGGGGGCGACGTAGCGTTTGTATTGCAGGCGCACGGCTTCGGCGCCGAGCCATTCCTGCAGGGCGAGGACGGTGTCGTCGTCGAGGCGCAGTTTCCAGTCGCTGCCGAATTCGAGTTCGCAGGCAGCACGCTTGCCGCGATAGTGGACGGTGACGGGGGTCTGGCCGCCGCGCAGCAGTTGTACGCGCTTGCGCAGGGCGAGCACGTCAGTGGGGCCGCCGCGCCAGTCGAGCGTGAGCTGAGCGGTGTAGTCGCGCAGCACGTCGTCGAGCGAGATGAATTCCGGCGAGTACATGCGCGGTTCGGCTTCGCGGTTTTCGCGCGCTTGCGACAGGCCGATTTCGGCGATGGCGAAGACGATCTTTTCCGGTTTGACGAAGCTGGCGTAGGCCGACCATTTGTCGGCGTCGATCCAGGTGGACAACTGCGACGAGCGGTCCTCCAGGGTCAGCTTGTAGCTGGCGCCACCGCGGCCGTCGCCCTTGAAGAAACGGATGTCGCGGACCCAGGCGGCGAACATGACCTTGGTTCGCGGCTGCCAGATCGGCTTGCCCTTGGAATCAACGGGCTGCGGCACGGCGTATTGCTGGATCAGCTCGTGCATGCGACCGCTGCAGATTTGCCCGGTGATGTCGCCGTAGGCTTCGATCGGGTGGCCGGACAGGTAGAAGCCGAGCGTGGCGTACTCACGCGCCAGCAGCTCGCGCTGCGTCCAGTCGGTTTCGATGTCGGCTTCGACGGCCGGTTCGTCGTGCTTGCTGCCGCTGTCACCGCCGCCGAGACCGAACAGGTCGTTCTGGCCGGAATCGGCGCTGGCCGCCGCCGCTTCGGCCAACTGTAGCGCCTTGGGCAAGGTCTTCATCAGCGACGGGCGGTTGAGGCCGAAGCCGTCCATCGCGCCGGAGCAGATCAGCGCTTCGAGTACGCGCTTGTTGGCTTTCTTGGTGTCGATGCGTTTGCAGAAATCGAACAAATCCTTGAACGGGCCGTTCTGCTCGCGCTCGACGATGATGCCCTCGATGGCTGCTTCGCCCGCGCCCTTGATCGCACCCATGCCGTAGCGGATGGCGTTCGGCTTGGGCACGGTGAAACGGTACTGGCTGTGGTTGACGTCCGGCGGCAGCATCTCCAAGCCCATGCGCAGGCATTCTTCGCGCATGATGACGATGGCGTCGGTGTGCTGCATTTCACAGGACAGCACGGCGGCCATGAACTCGGCCGGGTAATGCGTCTTCAGCCACGCCGTGTGGTACGACACCAGCGCGTACGCGGCGGCGTGCGATTTGTTGAAGCCGTAGTTGGCGAACTTCTCCATCAGGTCGAAGACCTGGGTCGCGATGTCCGCGTCGATGCCGCGCTGCGTCGAGCCTTCGGTGAAGATCACGCGCTGCTTGGCCATTTCCGCGGCGATCTTCTTGCCCATCGCGCGGCGCAGCAGGTCGGCGCCGCCGAGCGTGTAGCCGGCCAGGCGCTGCGACATCTGCATGACCTGCTCCTGGTACACGAAGATGCCGTAGGTGGGATGCAGCACGCCTTCCATTTCCGGGTGCAGATAGACCACCGGCGCATCGCCGCGCTTGCGCGCGCAGTACTCGGGAATCAGGTCCATCGGGCCGGGGCGGTACAACGAGACGAGCGCGATGATGTCCTCGAAGGTATCCGGCCGCAGATCCTGAGAGGCACGCTGCATGCCCGGAGATTCCATCTGGAACACCGCGGTGGTCTTGCCGCTGGCGTACAGCTCATAGGTCTGCGCGTCGGTGATCGGCAGCTTGAGCATGTCGATCTGTCGGCCGGTGGTCTTGGCGACGTTGTCGACCGCTTCCTGGATCACGGTCAGCGTCTTCAGGCCGAGGAAGTCGAACTTCACGAGGCCGACGGACTCAAGATCCTTCATGTCGAACTGCGTGCGCATGCCGGCGCCGCCAGCTTCGCAGTACATCGGCGCGTAATCGGTCAGCGGCTGCGGCGCGATGACGACGCCGCCGGCATGCACGCCGACGCCGCGCGTGGTGCCTTCCAGCGCCAGGCCCATGTCGATGACGGCGCGCGTGTCTTCCTCGTTGTCGTAGCGCTGCTTGAGTTCGGGCACGGACTCGATGGCATCGGCCAACGTCGCGCCCGGGGTGCCGGGCACGAGCTTGGCGATCGAGTCGGCGAAGCCGTAGCCGTGGCCCATGACGCGCGCCACGTCGCGAATCACGCCGCGCGCGGCCATCGTCGCGTAGGTGATGATCTGGCTGACGCGGTCGCGACCGTATTTGTGCGTGACGTATTCGATCACGCGGTCGCGGTTGTCCATGCAGAAGTCGATGTCGAAGTCCGGCATCGACACGCGTTCCGGGTTGAGGAAGCGCTCGAACAGCAGGTTGTACGGCAGCGGATCAAGGTCGGTGATCTTGATCGCGTAGGCGACGAGGCTGCCGGCGCCCGAACCGCGGCCGGGCCCGACCGGACAGCCGTTGTTCTTGGCCCACTCGATGAAGTCCGACACCACCAGGAAGTAGCCGGCGAAACCCATCTTCTCGATGATGCCGAGCTCGTAGTCGAGCCGCTTCCAGTAATCCTCTTCCGGCGCCGCCAGCTCGATCATCTTGAAGCGCTCGCGCAAGCCTTCGGCGGAGCGCTCGCGCAGCCAGGAGTTGGTGTCGTAGCCGTCCGGCACCGGGAAGTTCGGCAAGTGATACGGCGGCGCGAACTTCAGCGTCAGCGTGCAACGGCGCGCAATCTCGACGGAGTTGGCCAGCGCCTCGGGAATGTCGGCGAACAGCTCGGCCATTTCCTCCGGCGACTTGAGGTATTGCTCGTCGGTGTAGTCGCGCGGCCGCTTGGCGTCGGACAGCACCCGGCCCTGCGCGATGCAGACGCGCGCCTCGTGGGTTTCGAAATCCTCGCGCGCCAGAAAGCGCACGTCGTTGGTGGCGACCAGCGGAATCTGCTCGTGGCGCGACAAGGCGGCCGCGGCGTCGACCCATTCGTCGTCGCCCGGACGTTCACAGCGCGAGATTTCCAGATACAGACGGCCGTCGAACCAGCGGCGCAGTTCGGTCAGCGCGTCGCGCGCGGCCGTCACGTTCTCCGACTGCGCGGCACGGAATACGGCGCCGTCGCGGCCCGTGAGCGCGATCAGGCCGCCCGACCACTCGGTCAGCCAGTCACGCGACACCAGCGGCTGACCGCGCGCCTGGCCCTGCGTGTAGGCGGCCGAGATCAGCTTGGCCAGGTTGCGATAGCCGCTGTCATCCTGCACCAGCAGCGTCAAACGCTCCGGCGCGTCGCCCGGCTCGCGCGCGTCGAGCCAGACGTCGGCGCCGATGATCGGCTTGACGCCCGCACCTTCCGCGGACTTGTAGAACTTCACCATCGCGAACAGGTTGTTGCGATCGGTGATCGCCACCGCCGGCATCTTCAGCTCGACGCTGCGCGACACCAGCGTGGCGCCGACGCCGCCGCCCTTGCGCTTGGGCGGCTCGACGCGCACCACACCGTCGGTCAGCGAAAACTCGGTATGCAGCCGCAGGTGAACGAAGTCGCTCATGCGCGCGCTCCGTTCGCCATCTGCGGCGCGGGCCGATTCGCCGCGGCGAGCAGATCGTGCTGCCGACATGGTGCGAAGCTCATGCGGTGCAGCGCGCAAACGCCGTGCTGCTTGAGCGCCGCCAGATGGTCGGGCGTGCCGTAGCCCTTGTGCTTGGCGAAACCGTAGCCCGGATAGTCGGCATCGAGGCGCGTCATCTCGCGATCGCGCGCCACCTTGGCGAGGATGGACGCGGCCATGATCGGCGCGTGGATCGCGTCACCGTCGACCACCGCCTCGGCGCTGTACGACCAGACCGGCAGGCGGTTGCCGTCGACCAGGCAATGCCGCGGCGCCGGGTCCAGTGCCTCGACCGCGCGGCGCATCGCCAGCATCGACGCATGCAGGATGTTGAGGCGGTCGATCTCGTCGATCTCGGCACGCGCGATGGCGAATGCGACGGCGCGCTGCTGGATCTCGTCGAACAGCGACTCGCGCGCGCTGGCTTTCAGTTTCTTCGAATCGTCGAGACCGCGGATGCCGTGCTGGGCGTCGAGAATGACGGCCGCCGCATAGACCGGCCCGGCAAGGCACCCACGGCCCGCCTCATCAATTCCGGCGACAAGCGGGGTACGGTAGGAAGCGATCGAGACACGGCGCGGCATGTGATCATTCTAGGCACTGGCGCGCGCGGCGCCAGACTTGACGAAACAGCCGGATGGAGGACGGCTTTCGGGTGACGACCGCCGAGAGCGGAGCCGCGCCTCGATATACCGCCTGCGGCGGCGCTCGGCGTGAACGGGTTGCGCGAACTGGGTGGCGTGTATCGATCACCTCATGTGGGCGCGGCGCGAACCGCGACGCGGGGGCACGCCCGGCAACGGTGTCGCGACTTGCGCCGCTTCGGCAGGGGACGGCCTGAAGCCGGACAGGCTGCGACTGTCCGCGCGTCGATGCGCCGCCTGTGGCGGCGCTCGGCATGACGGTCTCCGCGATTTCGGCGACGCACATCGATCGCCGTTTGCAGAAGCGGCGCCCCGAGGCGGCTGGCGGTTCCCCTGAACCGTTCATGCCGAGTGCCGCGCGCAGCGCGGTGTATCGAGGCACGCGCCGACGTCTACGCGCCCAGCAGCGCCGCAATCGCCTCCGCACCCTGTCGCGCGGCATCGCAGCGCAGGCGATCACGGACGCGGTCGAACTGTTCGATCTGCCGGATGCGCGCGGGGCCACCGGCCAGCAACGCGTCGACGGCGTCGGACAGCGCTTCGGGCGTGGCCTGCTTCTGCAGGATTTCCGGCACCACCGGCTCATCGGCGAGCAGGTTCGGCAGGCTGACGTACTTCGTCTTCAGCAAGCCGGCCGACAGCAGCAGCCACGCGGTGATCGGCGAACCGCGGTAGGAGACGACCATCGGCCGACCCAGCAGCATGCATTCGAGTGTCGCCGTCCCGGACGCGATCAGCACCGCGTCGGCGGCGCGCATGACGTCACGCGAGCGGCCGTCGACCAGCGTCCAGTCCAGGCCAGGGGCGTGCGTGGCGATCGCCGCTTCCATGCCGGCACGCAGCGAGGCCTTGGCAATCGGCGTGACGAAGCGCAGCCCCGGCCGACGCGCGGCCAGCAAGGCGGCGGCGCGTGCGAACGGCTCGGCCAGATATTTGAGCTCGGAGCCGCGGCTGCCCGGCAGTACGGCAACCGTCAGGCCGTCGGCCGGCAGCCCCAGCGCCGCGCGGCCCATCGCCGGCGTCGTCTCCGCGTCGAGCTGATCGGCGAGCGGATGACCGATGTAGACCGCCTTGCCGTGCACACCGTGCTGCTCGTAGAACGCCGGCTCGAACGGAAACAGGCAGAGAATGCGGTCGACCGCCTTGTCGATGGTCTGGGTGCGGCCGGCGCGCCACGCCCAAACCGTCGGGCTGACGACGTGCACGGTGCGGATGCCCTGCCCACGCAAGCGCCGCTCAAGACCGAGGTTGAAGTCCGGCGCGTCGAGACCGATGACGACATCGGGCCGGTCGGCGGAGAAGCGCCGCAGCAGCTCGCGACGCAGGCGCAGGACGCGCGGCAACGCCGGCAGCACTTCGGCCAGCCCCATCACCGACAGCGTGTCGATCGACGCGATCGACGTGCAGCCGGCCGCTTCCATTTGCGGGCCGGTGACGCCGTAGAACTGCGCGTTCGGTAGACGCGCGCGCAGTGCCTCGACGAGCGCGCCGCCAAGCAGGTCGCCGGAGATTTCACCGGCGACCAGGGCGATTTTCAGCATAGCGGTCCGGGTGCGCGGATCAGGACTTGGCACCCTGCTCCTGCTTCCACTTCTTGATCGCTTCGAGCGTGTTGCTGACGTGGTTGCTCGGGTCCATGGCGCTGTATTCGTAGATGATCTTGCCGTTGGGCGCGATCACGTACGAGATGCGGCTGGCGTAATTGACCAGCGGCAGCTTGGCGTCATAGCTGTTCATGATCTTCTGGTCGGGGTCCGATGCGACCGGAAACTTGCCGCCGCACTCGCTCTCCGAGAACTTGTGCAGGGTATCGATATTGTCGGCCGACACGCCGATCACCGACGCGCCCAGCGCCTTGTACTCGTCCATCGCCTTGGCGAACTGATGGGCTTCGATCGTGCAGCCCTTGGTGAAGGCCTTGGGATAGAAATAGACCACCACCGGGCCCTGCTTCAGTGCTGCCGCCAGCGAGAACGCGTAGTCCTTGCCGGCCAGTGCTGCCGGTGCCGAAAAGTCAGGCGCCGTGGCGCCGACCTTCAGCGCCGCCCACGCCGGAATCGCCACCGCCAGCGCCAGAACCGCGGCCACACTCTTGATCATGCGCATCGTCTGTCTCCGAGAATCTGAAAACCCTAGCGCTGCAGTGCGCGCTTCGAGCCGTTGATGAACTCCAGCATGTACGCGACATGCGGCGAACCGGATGCCATCGTCGCCAGCTCCTGCTTGACCGTGTCCATGGTCTTGCCGGACAGGAACACCAGCTTGTAGGCATCCTTGACGGCGCTGACGTCCTCGGCGGTGAAGCCGCGGCGACGCAGGCCCTCGGCGTTGATGCCACGCGCCTCGGCCGGATGGCCCTGGACCATGATGAACGGCGCGACGTCACGGGTGATGACGCTGCCGCCGCCGGTGAACACGTAGTTGCCGATCTGGCAGTACTGGTGGATCAGCGTGTAGCCGCCGCAGCCGACGAAGTCGCCCATCAGCACGTGTCCGGCCAGCGAGGTGTTGTTGGCGAGGATGTTGTGGCTGCCGACGATGCAGTCGTGGCCGACGTGCACGCTGGCCATGATCCAGTTGCGGTCGCCGACCTTGGTCAGCCCCGCCTGTTCCTTCATCGTGCCGCGCTGGATCGTCACGTATTCGCGAATCGTGTTGCCGTCGCCGATCTCGACACGCGTCGGATCGTCGAGCTTGGCCGACATGTCTTGCGAAATCTCGCCGAGCGACGCGAACTGGAAGATCTTGTTGTCGCGGCCGATCGTCATCGGCCCGCGCAGCACCACGTGCGGGCCGATCCAGGTGCCGGCACCGACCGTGACGCCGGGGCCGATGATGCTGTACGGACCGACTTCGACGGTCTCGTGCAGCTCGGCGCCCGGATCGACGATCGCCGTCGGATGGATCCGCGATGTCACTGCGCGCCCTCGTCGGTTTCGTAGGTCGCCTTGCGCAGCACGCAGATCAGGTCCGCTTCGCTGGCCAGCTCACCATCGACCGTGGCGCGCGTCTTGAACTTCCAGATATCGCGCTTGTGCTTTTCCAGCTCGACGTCGAACTTGAGCTGATCGCCGGGCACCACCGGGCGCTTGAAGCGGCAGTTGTCGATGCCGGCGAAGTACAGCACCAGACCGTCCTTGGCACGCAGGCCGGACTTGTGAATCGCCAGCAGGCCGCAGGTCTGGGCCAGCGCTTCGATCTGCAGCACGCCGGGCATGGTCGGCAGGCCGGGAAAATGCCCCGGGAAGAACGGCTCGTTGATCGTCACGTTCTTGATCGCCGTCAGCGTCATCTTTTCCTCGTCGATCGCGATCACGCGGTCGACCAGCAGGAACGGATAGCGGTGCGGCAGGAGTTTGAGGATTTCGCCGATATCAAACGTTTTTGTCATCTTCTTGTGTTCCGACGGGAATGCGGGTGTGCCGTTCCAGTGCCTGCAGCCGTGCCTCCATGCGGCCCAGGCGCCGGACGCGCGCCACGGTCTTGCGCCATTCGCGCGCATCATCGAGCGGCAGGCCGGAGCCGTAAACACCGCGCGTCGTGATCGAGCCCGTCACCATCGCGCGTCCCAGCACGATGACATCGTCGGCGATCTCGATGTGGCCGTTGATGCCGACCGCGCCGCCAATCATACAGCGGCGGCCGATACGCGTACTGCCGGCAATGCCGGTGCACGCGGCAATCGCCGTGTGCTCGCCGATCCGGCAGTTGTGGGCAATCTGGATCAGGTTGTCGAGACGCACACCGTTCTCGATCACGGTGTCGTCGATCGCGCCGCGATCGATGCAGGTGTTGGCGCCAATTTCGACATCGTCACCGACCACCAGCGAACCGAGCTGCGGCACTTCTTCCCAACCCTGCGGCCCGCGGGCATTGCCGAAGCCGCGCGAGCCGAGCACGGCGCCGGCCTGGACCTGGCAGCGCGCTCCGAGGGTTACGCGTGGACCGACCCAGACGCGCGCGACCAGGCGCGTCCCGGCGCCAATCACCGCGTCGCGCGACACCGTGCAGCCGGCGCCGATATACGCCCCCTCGCCGATCTGGGCGCCCGCCTCGACGACCGCGGTGGCGCCGACAAAACTGCCGGTACCGAGCGTCGCCGTGGCGTCGACCACCGCCGACGGGTGCACGCCGGCCTCGAAGTCGCGGTCCGGATCGAACAGCGCGGCAATCCGCGCATACGCCAGATACGGATCGGCCGCGATCAGGCCGGCGCCCTTCAGCGCCGGCGCGTCGCGCGGCGAGACGATGACGATCGACGCGGCGGTGCTCGCCAGCTCGTCACGAAACTTCGGATTCGAAAGAAAGCCGAGGTGACCCGGCTTGCCGGGCTTGAGACCGCAAACGCCATGCACGGCGGTGGCGGGATCGCCGCTGGACTGCAAGCCGAAGCGCTGTGCCAGCTCGTCGAGGGTATACGTAGACATCGAAACATCCGGACAGGACAGGCTCAAGCTTAGAACCTATCCGCAAAGAGGGCACGCCCGCCGCACATTCACAGCCGGGGCGCGATCTTCGTGGCCGCCCAACGACAACGGCCTGCGCGAGGCAGGCCGTTGCGAACATCTCAAGGAGCGGCCGCCAGCGATCGGGTCGCCGGCGTACGACCCGCTTACTTCTTGGCGGAGCCCGCCTTCAGGCGCTTCAGCACTTCGTCGGTGACGTCGTACTGCGGCTTGGCGTAGACCGGGTTCTCGAGAATCATGTCGAGGCCCTGATCCTTGGCAACCGCGTCGATCACGTCCTTGATCGACTGCATGGTCTTGCTGAACTGCTCCTGGCGCGACTTGTTGAAGTCGCTCTGCAGCTGCTGACCCTTGGACTGCAGGTCGATGCGGCGCGTGGTCAGGTCCTTCTCGCGCTTGGCGCGGTCGTCGGCCGACAGCATGTCGGCTTCCTTCTGATAGGCAGCGATGTCGTCCTGCAGCTTCTTGCCTTCGGCTTCGAGGTCGTTCTGGCGGCGCTCGAACTGGGCCTTCAGCTGGTCCTGCATCGCCTTGAACTGCGGCGCCTGCTCGGCCAGGTCCGCGGAGCGGATCACGCCGATCTTCAGTTCGGCAGCCATGGCGGGCATGGCGACGATGGCAAGGAGGACGCCGGTGGCGGCAATGAACTTACGAATCATGGTGGGTTATCTCTCGTGACTGGCTTACAACAGTAAAAATTTAGAAACCGGTGCCGAAGCTGATCTGGAAGCGATCCTGGTTGTCACCCGGCTTCGGATTGAGGGGAACCGCGTAGCTGAGGTCCAGCAGGCCCAGGAACGGCGTGAACCAGGAGAACGCCACGCCCGCCGACTGACGCAGCTCGCTGACGTTGAAGTCGCTCGGCTTGGCGAACACATTACCAATATCCCAGAACGCTTCCAGGCGCGTCGACTTGCCGTCGCTCGGCACCGGCAACGGAATGATCAGGTTGGTCTGTGCCGTGGTCCGCAGGCGGCCGCCGTACGGGTTGTTGAAGTACGACGTCGGATGGTCACGCGGGCCGAGGTAGCCGTCCTTGTAGCCGCGCACCGTTTGCGGGCCGCCGGCGAAGTAGTTCTCCCACGGCGGCGTGTCCTTGCCGCCGTAGCCGTCGACGTAGCCGACCGTGCCGTTGATCTCGGCGGTGAACTTCCAGATCAGCGGCACGTACTGCTGCGCGCGATAGGCAATGTTGTAGTACTCGAGATCGCCGCCCGGCAGCGCGACGTCGGCGGTCAGCGAGTGCAACGCACCCCGCGTGGCGAAGAACGTGCGGTTACGCGAGTCGTAGCTGATACCGGTGCGCAGCTGGTAGCTGAAGAACTGCGTGCCGTTGTTGATGACGTACGCGAGGATTTCATCCGAGCTGCTGTTCGGGAACGTGTCGACCGCAGTGTCCTCGAAGCCGAGACCGGCGCGCAGGGCGACGTATTCGGACAGCGGGATACCGTAGGTCAGGCTCGCGCCCAGCGTGTTGGTATTGAAGCCCGACGAGTAGCGGATGACGCCGTCGGACTTGCGGTAGTACATCGAGATCGTCTGCGCAACACCGTCTTCGGTGAAGTACGGGTTGGTCCACGACAGGCTGATCGCGTGCGAGTAGACGTTGTTCTGCGCCGACAGATCGATGCGATTGCCGGTGCCGAGGAAGTTGGTGTGCGTCACCTGACCGGTGATCAAAAAGCCCGACGAACCGGCATAGCCGACGCCGAACTGCACCGAACCCGGCGCACGTTCCTTGATCTTGTAGTCGACGTCGACGAGGTCGTCGGAGCCCGGCACCGGATTGGTGTTGACCTCCGCCGACTCAACGAACGGCAGACGCGACAGACGCACACGCGAACGCTCGATCGCCGACTTCGAATACGGCGCCGCTTCGAGCTGGCGCATTTCACGACGCAGGGTCTCGTCGTTGGTGCCGGCATTGCCGGTGAACGTGATGTGGCGGATGTAGGCGCGCTTGCCTGGGTCGACGACGTACTTGAGCGTGACTTCCTTCTTGTCCTCGTCGACGTCCGGCACCGGCGAAACCTTGGCGAAGGCATAGCCGATGTCCGACAGCGCCGCTTCGATGCGGTCCGACGTGTCGGTGGCTTCCTTGCGCGAGAAGGTGTCGCCGGCCTTGGTCGACGTCAGCGCCTTGAGGAAGCGTTCGTTGAGGATGGTGTTGCCCGAATACTCGGTGCCCTTGACCTTGTAGACGTCGCCTTCGGTGACGTTGATCGTGATGTAGATCGATTTCTTGTCCGGCGTCAGTGCGACCTGCACCGAGTCGACGCTGAACTTCAGGTAGCCGCGGTCCTGGTAGTAGGACTGCAGCTTTTCCAGATCGCCCGACAGCGACTGCTTGGAATAGCGGTCCGACTTCTGGAACGGCATCCAGTTCGTCGACTTCAGATCGAACTGCTTGAGCAGTTCTTCGGTCGGGAATACATGGTTGCCGATGATGTTGATGTCGGTGATCTTGGTGACCTTGCCTTCCGTCACCTTGATGTTGATCGACACGCGGTTGTTCGGCTCTTCGGTGACCTTGGAGTCGATACCGACGTCGTAGTAACCGTTGGCGTAGTACTGGCGGCGCAGTTCCTGTTCGACCTGGTCGAGCAAGTCGCGGCGGAACAGTTCACCGTCGGCCAGGCCCAGATCCTTCAGCGACTTCTTCAGCTCGTCGCCACCGATCTTGTCATTGCCCTCGATCTTGAACTTGGTGATCGCCGGGCGCTCCTTGAGCTTGACGATCAGCGCATTGCCGTCGCGCTCCAACTGCACGTCCTGGAACAGGCCCGACCCGTACAGCGAGCGGATCGCCTGCTGCGAGGTCGCCGTGTTCAGCGTGTCGCCGCTGGAGATCGGCAGATAAGTCAGCACCGTACCGATTTCGAGGCGCTGCAGGCCCTCGGCACGGATTTCGGAAATCTTGAAAGGCTCGAACGCATGCGCCCGTGCCGTCAGCGCCAACGCGGCCAGTGCCGTAGCAATGGCCGTCTTGGAAGTCTTGAGTCTTTTCACCGGCTCTATTTCTTTAAGATCAGTTCAGCAGGCGTACGATATCGTTGTAAAACGCGAGTCCCATCAGCAGCGCGAGCAACGTGATACCAACCCGCTGCCCCGCTTCTTGCGCACGCTCGGAAAGGGGCGAACCTTTCAGAGCTTCCACGCCGTAGTAAAGCAGGTGCCCCCCGTCCAGCACAGGCACCGGCAGCAGATTGAGCACGCCGAGACTGACACTGACCACTGCCATGAAGCTCAAGAACGCGACCACGCCGATCTGTGCCGAGTAACCGGCGACTTCCGCGATCTGTAACGGCCCGCTCACATTCTTGACCGACACTTCGCCGGTCACCATGCGACCCAGCATACGCAAGGTCAGCGACGACATCCGCCAGGTTTCCTTGACAGCACGTGGGATCGCCGCGAGTGGACCGGACCTGCTGACGGCGCGCAAATCCTGCCACAAGTCCCCCGGGTTCGCCACGCTGGCACCGAAGCGACCCATGGTTTTTCCGCTGTCATCGACCTGTCCGATGATCACCGTACGCTCCAGCTCTGATCCGTCGCGACGCAGGCGGACCTTGGCAACATCGCCCGGATGCGCACGGACCCACAGCGCCCATTGCTGCCACGAATCAATGGGCGTGCCGTTGTACGACAGCAGCACGTCGCCGGGCTTGAAGCCGGCGGATTGCGCGGGCTGGCCGTCAAGAATCTGGTCGAGCTTGGCCGGAATGCGCGGCTCGAACGGCTGCAGGCCGAGATCGTCGAACAGATATTCGGGATCGATGCGAACGTGATCCATCGGCAGGCTGACGGTGCGCAAGCCGCCGTCCGGCGACTTCACGGTCAGCGACATCGAACCCCTGTCGAGCGCATGCTCGATCAGCTCGGTGCGCAGGTCCACCCAGGTCGGCACCGCTTCGCCGCCGACCGACAGCACCTCGTCACCGGATTTCAGATGCGCCTCGGCGGCCACCGAGCCAGCGGCTGGCGCGGCAATGACAGGCTTGAGGCCGGTAATGCCGACCACGAACACCAGCCAGTAGATGGCGACGGCCAGTGCGAAGTTGAAGATCGGACCGGCCGCGACGATCGCCATGCGTTTTGCAACCGACGCCTGCGTAAAGGCGTACGGCAACTCCGCCGGCGGCACGATGCCTTCGCGCTCGTCGAGCATTTTGACGTAGCCGCCCAGCGGCACCATCGCGACGACCCACTCGACCCCGTCTTTGGCGCGGTAGGTCCAGATCGGCTTGCCGAAGCCGATCGAGAAGCGCAACACCTTGACGCCGCAGCGCCGCGCTACCCAGTAGTGGCCGAACTCGTGAAACGACACGAGCACGCCGATCGTGACGATGAACCCGCCCAGCGACCACACGAAATCAAGCACCGACCGCCTCCTGCGCCCGGGCCCGCGCCCAGGCGTCGACCGCCAGAACCGAATCCAGATTGTCTGCCGCGCCCGCCGTTCGCTGCGCTGACGCCGCGAGCGTTGTCTCAATCACTTGTGCAATCCCCGGATATGAAAGCCGACCCGCCAGAAACGCTTCGACAGCGACTTCATTGGCTGCGTTCAATACGTTTGGCAGATCACCGCCACCACGCAAGGCCTGGCGCGCCAGACCGAGGCATGGAAAACGGCCCAAGTCTGCGGTTTCAAAGCGAAAACGTCCAATGGACGCGAGGTCCAGACCGTCCACGCCCGACTCCCAGCGTTCCGGCCAGGCCAGGGCGTGGGCAATGGGCACGCGCATGTCCGGCTGGCCGAGTTGAGCCAGCATCGAGCCATCGACGTATTCGACCAGCGAGTGGATCGCGCTTTCCGGGTGAATCACGACGTCGAGCTGGGCATCCGGCAGGTCGTAGAGCACCGAGGCTTCGATCAGCTCCAGGCCCTTGTTCATCATCGTCGCCGAATCGACCGAGATCTTCGCCCCCATCACCCAGTTCGGATGCTTGACCGCCTGCTGCGGCGTGACGCCGGCCAGCTGATCGAGTGGCGTTTCACGGAACGGACCGCCGGACGCGGTCAGCACCAGACGCTTGACGTACTGCGGCGCCTGACCGCAGCGGCTGGCCGGCGGCAGGCACTGAAAGATGGCGTTGTGCTCGGAATCGATGGGGATCAGCGTCGCCGCCGACGCCTCGGCCGCCTGCATCAGCAGATGGCCGGCCATCACCAACGGTTCCTTGTTGGCGATCAGCACGCGTTTGCCAGCGCGCACCGCGGCCAGCGTCGGCAGCAGGCCGACCGCGCCGACGATCGCCGACATCACCTGATCGGCGTCCGGGTGCGCCGCCAGCTCGGCGATCACCCGGGCACCTTCGAGCACCTCGACGCCGCTGCCGGCCAGGCGCTCGCGCAGCAACCGAGCGGCGGTCGCATCGGCCATCGCCGCATAACGCGGGCGAAATTCCAGGCACAGCTCGGCCAGGCCGTCGACATCACGGTGCGCGGTCAGCGCCAGCGCCTGCAGGCGCTGCGGATGGCGGCGCACGATATCGAGGGTGTTGCGACCGATCGTGCCGGTCGCGCCGAGCACCGTGAGCCGCTGTACGGGAGCCTGCATCAGAGCCGGGACACCGCTAGACGAGGCCGCAAAGCCGCAGCCCGAGCAGCATGGTCGGCGCCGCGGCGACGATGCTGTCGACACGGTCGAGGATGCCACCGTGACCCGGCAGGATGTGGCCGCTGTCCTTGAGGCCGACGGCACGCTTGAGCATGGATTCGGTCAGGTCGCCGATGATCGAGGCCACGGCGACGATCAGCGACAGCACCACCATCAGCGCGATCGCGCCGGGGCTGTGCAGGCCGAACGCAAAGCTGCCGGCCACCCCGCCCCACAGCGCGCACAGCACCAGACCGCCGATCGCCCCCTCGACGGTCTTGCCCGGCGAGATGTTCGGCGCCAGCTTGTGCTTGCCGAAGCGGCGCCCGGCGAAATACGCGCCGGTATCGGCGGCGAACACCAGGAAAAACACGAACAACAGCTTGATCGGTCCGTTCGGCAGCGCATGCAGCGCGGCGATCGACAACAGCGTGCTGGCGATCATCAGCTGCCCGGCGACGACCATCAGCGGCGTCGACACCGCGCCATTGGCCGGGAATCCACGGAAGCGCAGCGGCACGATCAGCCAGATCAGCACGACGGGAATCAGCGCCGTGGTCAGCCCCGGTCCGTTGATCGGGCTGAACCAGACCAGCGCCAGCACCGCGGCGGTCAGCAGCAGATACCCGGCGCGTTGCAGCGGCGCGGTCAGGCGCATGAACGCCGTCCATTCCCAGGCCATCACCAGGCCGACCGCGCTCAGGGCCAGATACAACCACGGCGTCGGCGCGAACCAGACCAGTGCCAGCAGCAGCGGCAGCAGGACCAGCGCGGTGAGGACTCTCTGCATCAGCATGGGCGGATCATCCTGCGTCAGGCGCCGGGGCCGGGACATTGCCGTAGCGACGCTCGCGCCCGGCATACCAGGCCAGCGCATCGCGCAGCAGCTGGATATCCGCGTCCGGCCACAGCAAGTCGGTGAAGTACAGCTCGGTGTACGCAAGCTGCCAGAGCATGAAATTGCTGATGCGGTACTCGCCGCCGGTGCGGATCAGCAGGTCGGGATGCGGCCACTCGTGGGTGACCAACTCACGCTCGATCGCCTCGGCATTCAGGGCCTCGCCGCGCGCCGCCAGTTTCTGTGCAGCCTGTGCGATGTCCCACTGGCCGCCATACCCAACCGCGACGACCAAGGTCAGCGTGGTGTTGGCATCGGTCAGCCGTTGTGCCTCGTCGATGCGGGCACGCAGCGCATCGGACAGGCCGTCGTGCTCGCCGATCACGCGCAGGCGCACGCCGTTCTTGTGCAGATCCGGCAGCTCGCGCTCCAGCGTCGACATCAGCAGTTCCATCAACAGCCGCACTTCCAGCGGCGGCCGCTTCCAGTTCTCCTGCGAGAACGCGAACAGCGTCAGCACTTCGATGCCCAGATCGCGTGACGCCTTGACGATGCGCCGCACCGCCTTGACGCCTTCGATATGGCCGGCCGGCCGCAGCTTGCCGCGCGACTGCGCCCAGCGGCCGTTGCCATCCATGATGATGGCGACGTGTCGAGGTAGCGGCGATTGGCCCATGGTCGGCGGATTACGGCTCATGGCATGGCGCCACGCAAGGCGTGCGCCCGCCTCACATCGACATCAGTTCTTTTTCCTTGGTCGTCGCCATCTCGTCGACCTTGGCGACGAACTGGTCGGTCAGCTTCTGAATGTCGGTCTCGCCGCGCTTTTCATCGTCGGTCGAGATGTCCTTGTTCTTGACCAGCTCCTTGATCGCCTGATTGGCATCGCGGCGCACGTTGCGGATCGCCACCTTGGCCCCTTCGGCCTCGCTCTTGACGACCTTGGCCAGCTCCTTGCGGCGCTGCTCGGTGAGCGGCGGCACATTGATGCGGATGGTCTGGCCGGCGGTGTTCGGCGTCAGGCCCAGATCGGAAGTCATGATCGCCTTCTCGATGGTCGCGATCATGCTCTTGTCCCAGGCCTGGATCTGGATCGTGCGGGCATCCTCGACGGTGACCTGCGCGGCCTGCGACAGCGGCACTTCCGAGCCGTAGTAATCGACCCGAACATGGTCCAGCAGCGCCGCGTTGGCGCGACCGGTGCGCAGCTTCATCAGCTCGTTCTTCAACGCATCGACGCACTTCTGCATGCGTTTGCTCGTGTCGTTCTTGATCTCGTTCAGCATCTGCGGACTCCGGTACAGCTTTATCTCAAATTGGGGGTGCGGCGGCGCTCAGCGATTGACACGTGTGCCGATCGCCGTGTCGCCGGTGACGATCTTCAGCAGCGCGCCGGGCACCGTCATGTCATAGACGCACATCTTCATGCCGTGATCGCGGCACAGCACCATCGCGGTCTGGTCCATGACGCCGAGCCGCTTGGCCAGCGCCTCGTCGTAGGTGACTTCCTCGTAGCGCTTGGCGGTGGGATCCTTCTTCGGATCAGCGGTGTAGATGCCGTCGACCTTGGTCGCCTTCAGCATCAGGTCGGCCTCGACCTCGACGGCGCGCAGCGCCGCGGCCGAATCGGTGGTGAAGAACGGGTTGCCGGTACCGGCGGCGAACACCAGCACGCGGCCCTTTTCCAGGTGGCGCATGGCCTTGCGGCGGATGAAGTCCTCGCAGACTTCGTTGATGCGGATCGCCGACTGCACGCGCGCCTGCATGCCACCGACGCGTTCGATCGCGTCCTGCAGCGCCAGCGCGTTGATGACGGTCGCCAGCATGCCCATCTGATCGCCGGTGACACGGTCCATGCCGGCACGGGCCAGCCCCTCGCCGCGGAAGATGTTGCCGCCGCCGACCACCAGCGCGACCTGCACGCCGATATCGACGACCGCCTTGATCTCCTGCGCCAGAAACGCCGTGACTTCCGGCGAGATACCGAAATCCTGATCACCCATCAGGGCCTCGCCAGACAGCTTGAGGAGGATTCTCTGGTAGGCGGCGGGAGCAGTCATGGTCTTGTTTTGGTTGACGTCAGGGCGGCGCAACGTTGCGCGTCCGAATGGTACTTAAAAAGAAGCCCCGTTTCCGGGGCTTCTTCACATTCAAACGCTTGGCGTCGATCTTACGCGATTTTCAGCTCTTGATACCGGCCTGCGCCATGACTTCAGCCGCGAAGTCGGTTTCCTGCTTCTCGATGCCCTCGCCGACCGCGAAGCGCACGAAACGCGCAACCTTGGCGTTCTTGGACTTGAGCAGCTTTTCGACCGTCTCGTCCGGGCTCTTGACGAACGGCTGGCCGAGCAGCGTGACTTCGTTGACGAACTTGGCCGCACGGCCGTCGATCATCTTGGTGATGATCTCCGCCGGCTTCGGCTTGAAGCCGCCGCCGAGGCGCTTCTTGATCATCGCGTAGTCGTCGTCCCAGCCCTTCTTCTCTTCGTCCGACAGGCCTTCGTAGGTGCCGTTCTGCTTCTCGGCGTCCATTTCCTGGATGGCGGCAGCGAACTTCTCGGCTTCAGCCTTGGCGTCGGCCTGCTCCTGGGCAACGGTCGCCTCGATGATGCGGCGCTCGGTGGCCAGCACGTCAGCCGAAATTTCGCTGGCGTCGAGGAAGCGCGGGTTCATCGCGGCAATGTGCATGGCCAGGTCACGCGCCAGCTCGACGTCGCCCGACTCCATCGCGACGATCACGCCGATCTTGTCACCCGGGTGCAGGTAGCTGACCAGCGGGCCGCCGGCCGACTCGACGATCGCAAAGCGACGGATCGTCATGTTCTCGCCGAGCTTGGCGATCAGGCCGCGGCGGTGATCGTCGAGCGTGCGCTCGCCGGCCTGCAGGCGCACCAGCGCCTCGGTGTCGCCCGGCTTTTCGGCATGCGCCGCCTGGGCGGCCATGAGGGCCAGCGTGCGGAACTCGTCACCCTTGGCGACGAAGTCGGTCTCGCTGTTCAGTTCGACGATGGCGATGGCGCTGTCGTTGCCGGCAACGGCCAGCACGCCTTCGGCCGCGGTACGGCTGGCCTTCTTGTCGGCCTTGGCGGCGCCGTCCATGCGCAGCTTCTCGGCAGCCTTGTCGAGATCGCCGCCGGTGGCTTCGAGCGCCTTCTTGCAATCGCCCATGCCGGCGCCGGTGCGTTCGCGCAGTTCCTTGACGAGGGCGGCAGTAATCGGAGTGCTCATGGGAATTCCTGAATGCTTGATCTGATGGGGCCGTGGCGGCCCGCGAATAACGGGGTCCTGCCGACGAGCAGAAGTCGTCGAGGCAGGTTACGGAAGCAAGACGACGGCGGCGTGACCGCCGTCGTCTTGACGTTTCCGGTGCTTACTCGCCGCGGCGGCCAGCGCCGCGACCGGCGCGGTCACCGCCCGGCTTGCGCGGCGGGCGCGGCTTGCGCGGCGCTTCGCGCTCTTCGGCGGCGGCCACCGATTCCTCGGTGACGCGGAACGGCACCGGGTTGGCGCCACGCGCTTCGATGATGGCGTCGGCCACGCACTGGGCGTAGACCTTGATCGCACGGGTCGCGTCGTCGTTGCCCGGGATGACGCAGTCGATCATGCTCGGGTCATTGTTCGAGTCGACCACGGCAACGACCGGGATGCCCAGCTTGCGCGCTTCGAGCACGGCGTTCTTTTCGTAGCCGGTGTCGATGACGAACAGGCAGTCCGGCAGGCTCGGCATTTCCTTGATGCCGCCCAGCGACTTGCGCAGCTTCTCGATCTCGCGCGTGAAGGTCAGCTGTTCCTTCTTGTTGAGGCGCGCGATCGAACCATCTTCGACCTGCTTCTCCATCTCGACGAGGCGCTTGATCGACGTCTTGACGGTCTTGAAGTTGGTCAGCGTGCCGCCCAGCCAGCGCTGGTTGACATACGGCATGCCGCAGCGCTTGGCCTCTTCCTCGACGGTCTCACGCGCGGCGCGCTTGGTGCCGACGAACAGGATGCGGCCACCGTTGGCGGCCAGCTTGCCGGCGAAGGAGCAGGCGTCCTTCAGCAGCGGCAGCGTCTGCTCGAGGTTGATGATATGAATGCGGTTGCGGCTACCGAAAATGAACTGGTCCATTTTCGGGTTCCAGTAGCGCGTGCGGTGACCGAAATGGGCACCCGCCTCGAGCAGCTGGCGCATGGTAATGTCAGACATGGTGACTCCTACAGGTTATGGCAAATCGCGCCGGAGTCCGACCCGATACGGGTGGGCACCTGGAAGTGGCGCGAGTGGATTTCCGCAGGCGAGGACGAAAAAGACGCTGTCCGATTGCCTTTGGAGGGCGCGCTTTATACCATAGCGCCCCTTTGAAAACAACGAGTTTTGCTGCACTGCGAGCAGCGAAACCCGAGCACCAGGCACGCATGGCCGTTTCGATCAAAACCCCAGAAGAGCAGCAAAAGATGCGCGAGGCCGGCGAAGCCGCCGCGTCGGTCCTGATGATGCTCGAGCCGTATGTAAAGCCGGGCGTCACCACCGACGAGCTGAACCGCATCTGCCACGAATACATCGTCGGCACGCTGGACTGCATCCCGGCGCCGCTGCACTACGGCGGCGGCGGCGGCCGGCCGCCCTTCCCGAAGTCGATCTGCACCTCGGTCAACCACGTGGTCTGCCACGGCATTCCCGGTCCCAAGGTCCTGAAGAAGGGCGATGTACTCAATGTCGACGTCACCGTCATCAAGGACGGCTGGCACGGCGACACCAACCGCATGTATTACGTCGGCGAGCCGAGCATCCTCGCCCGCCGGCTGTCCGAAACCGCGCACGAGTCAATGATCGAGGGCATCCAGCAGGTCCGCCCGGGCGCTCGCCTCGGCGACATCGGCGCCGCCATCCAGAAGTACGCGGAGGCGCGCGGCTTCTCGGTGGTTCGCGAATACTGCGGTCACGGCATCGGCCGCGGCTTCCACGAAGACCCGCAGGTCCTGCATTACGGCCGGGCTGGCACGGGTCTTGAACTCGTGGAGGGCATGACGTTCACGATCGAGCCGATGATCAATGGTGGCCGCGCCGATGTGAAGCTGCTGCCGGACCAGTGGACGGTGGTCACCAAGGATCATTCGCTCTCGGCCCAATGGGAGCACACGGTGCTGGTGACGAAAGACGGTTATGAGGTGCTGACACTGCGCGACGGTCAGATCTGATGGGCGCCGAAATCGATCTGGCCGACGAACAAGCCGCCGGCATCTTCAGTGCCGCGCGCATCCGCTCGCGCCTGACGCAGGGCGGCCATTCGATCGCCGCGTTCCGCGACACCCTGGCCTGGGGTCGCGAGCGCCTGCACAGTCTGTTCTACGAGGGCCTGCCGGCCGACTCGCTGGTCCATGCCCGTTCCCACCTCGTCGACGAGGTGCTGCGCGCGTCCTGGCACAAGTTCCTGCCGGACGCCGCGTCCGGCATCGCGCTGGTCGCGGTTGGCGGTTACGGCCGCGCCGAACTGCTGCCGCATTCCGACATCGACATCCTGCTGCTGCACCAGGACGGCGCACTGGAGGAATACCGCAGCGCGCTGGAGCAGATGACCGCCTTCGGCTGGGACATCGGCCTGGAAGTCGGCCAGAGCGTGCGCACCGTCGCCGAATGCGTCGCCGAGGCGGAAAAGGACATCACCGTCATCACCAACCTGCTCGAAGCGCGCCTGCTGACCGGCGACGCGGCCCTGTTCGAGCAGATGCAGGCGGCGCTGACGCCGGACAAGCTGTGGCCGGTCAAGGACTTCTTCGAAGCGAAGAAGGCCGAGCAGCAGGCCCGCCACCGCAAGTACGACGACACCGGCTACAAGCTGGAGCCGAACGTCAAGGAATCGCCGGGCGGCCTGCGCGACATCCACACCATCGGCTGGGTGACGAAGCGCTACTTCGGTGCGCAGACCCTCGGCGAGCTGCGTGAGCGCGGCTTTCTGACCCAGCAGGAATGCAACGAGCTGTTCGCCGGCCAGGATTTCCTGTGGCGCGTGCGCTTCGCGCTGCACATGCTGACCGGTCGCCACGAAGACCGCCTGCTGTTCGATCACCAGATCCGCGTCGCCGAGCTGTTCGGCTACGAGGACGACGACAAGAACCGCGCGGTCGAGCAGTTCATGCAGCTGTACTACCGCACGATCAAGTCGCTGTCGTGCCTCAACGACATGCTGTTGCAGCTGTTCGAGGAAGCCATCATCCACCCGCTGCCGGGTGGCGAACCGATCGCGCTGAACCCGCGCTTCCAGGTCCGCAGCGGCTATCTCGAAGCACGTACCGACGACATCTTCCAGCGCTATCCGTGGGCGCTGATCGAGGTCTTCCTGCTGCTGCAGCAACACCCGAAGATCGAGGGCATCCGCGCGCAGACGCTGCGCCTGATCCTGCGCGACGGCCGCCTGATCAACGACCAGGTGCGGCAGTCCGTGCAGGCGCGTTCGCTGTTCATCGAGATGTTCCGCGAAGGCCGCGGCCTGACGCGCAACCTGCGGCGCATGAACCGCTACAACGTACTCGGCCATTACCTGCCGGCGTTCGGCCGCATCGTCGGCCTGATGCAGTACGACCTGTTCCACACACTGACGGTCGACGAGCACATCCTGTACGTGGTGCGCAATGCGCGGCGCATGGCGATGCAGCGCTTCCGCCAGGAACTGCCGTTCTGCAGCCAGGTCATGGACCGTCTCGCCAAGCCGGAGCTGCTGTATCTGGCGGCGTTCTGGCACGACATGGCCAAGGGCCAGGGCGGCGATCATTCCGCACTCGGCGCCGACGAGGCCGAGCGCTTCTGCCTCGACCACGGCCTGTCGCACAGCGATGCGGCGCTGGTGCGCTGGCTGGTCCAGAACCATCTGCTGATGTCGCTGACCGCGCAGAAGCAGGATCTGGGCGACCCCAACGTGATCGCCGAGTTCGCGCGCCTGGTCGCCACGCGCCAGCGCCTCGACTATCTGTATCTGCTGACCTGTGCCGATATCCGTGGCACCAATCCGGCACTGTGGAACGCCTGGCGCGACTCGCTGCTCAAGGAGCTGTACAACCTGTCGGTGCGCACCTTCGAGCGCGGCATCGACAATCCCCTGCACGCCGAGGAGCGCAGCGCGGAAATCCGCACCAAGGCGCTGGCGCTGCTCGAATCGCAGGGCATCGGTCGCGAGCGCGCCGAAACCGAGTGGAAGCGCTTCGACGATGATTACTTCGTACGGCAGACGCCGGAGGAACTGACCTGGCACCTGCCGGCCATTCTCTCGGCGCAGGAGCAGGATCTGCCGCTGGTACTGGTCGCCTCGATCGGCGGTCGCGGCACCAGCGTGTTCATCTACACGCGCGACCGCGATCACCTGTTCGGCCTGTCGACCGGCGTGCTCGCGCGTCTGGGCCTGAACATTCTCGACGCCCGCCTGCATACGACCGACGACGGTTTCGTGCTCGATTCCTACGTGGTCATGGAAGGCGACAACACGCCGATCACGCAGCCGATCCGCTTCGACGAAATTCGCGATGCATTACGCAAGGTGCTGTCCGATCCTGAAGTCTCGACGATCGACGTCAACCGACGCGTGCCGCAGCGCCTCAAGCATTTCAACACGCCGACCAACGTCCACTTCAGCCAGGACGATACGCGTGGCCGCACCATTCTCGAACTGGTGACTGCCGACCAACCGGGCCTGTTGTCGATCATCGGTCGCGTGTTCCAGAAACGCGGCATCCTGCTCAATGCGGCCAAGATCGGCACGATCGGCGAGCGCGCCGAAGACGTGTTCTACGTCACCGACCGCATGCACCGGCCGATCGTCGACGAGCATGCGCTCGACGATCTGCGCGAGGTGCTGATCCGCACGCTGGACCGCGATCCGGCGTAACCCCCAACGATGGTCGCGGCTCGCGCCGCTCCTACGAGCAAGCATGTAGGAGCGGCGCAAGCCGCGACCGCTCTTTCGACAATCCCGCACAACAAGAGTCCACGACATGACCACGCTCCAACAGCAGATCGAATCCGCCTGGGAAACGCGCGCACAGTTCGACAAGAACGACGCCGGCGCGCGCAGCGCGATCGAAAGCGCGATCTCCCTGCTCGACCGCGGCGAAGCCCGCGTCGCCGAACCGACCGCCAACGGCTGGCAGGTCAACGAATGGCTGAAGAAGGCCGTGCTGCTGTACTTCCGCCTGCATGACAACGCGCCGATCGAAATGGGCGGCCTGCTCGGCTACGACAAGGTGCCGCTGAAGTTCGCCAACTGGAGCGCCAAGGAATTCGTCGAACAGGGCGCGCGCGTCGTGCCGCCGGCGGCGGTGCGCAAGGGCTCGTTCATCGCGCCGAACGCGATCCTGATGCCGTCGTACGTCAACATCGGCGCCTACGTCGGCAGCGGCACCATGGTCGACACCTGGGCCACCGTCGGCTCCTGCGCGCAGATCGGCGCCAACTGCCATCTGTCGGGTGGCGTCGGCATCGGCGGCGTGCTCGAACCGCTGCAGGCAACGCCGACCATCATCGAGGACGACTGCTTCATCGGCGCGCGCTCGGAAATCGTCGAGGGCGTGATCATCGAAAAGGGCGCGGTGATCTCGATGGGCGTGTTCATCGGCCAGTCCACGCCGATCTACGATCGCGACGCCGACACCGTCAGCTACGGCCGCGTGCCGGCCGGCGCGGTCGTCGTCGCCGGCAGCCTGCCCAAGGCCGGCGGCAAGTACAGCCTCAACTGCGCCGTGATCGTCAAGCGCGTCGACGAGAACACGCGCAAGAAGGTCGGCATCAACGCCCTGCTGCGCGATCTGTAATCGCGCACGGCGGCAACGCGCAAAAAGCTTTAGAACCGCAGATTGCACAGATTCGAAGAAACAACCGAACGACGGTTTCTTCTGATGCAATCGGTGCGAAACCACGGTCTGCGCCTGGCAGAGAAGGTCGCGGCTGGCACCGCTCCTACAACGTTCGACCTGTAGGAGTGGCGCAAGCCGCGACCCGCCGGAAGGCGCCGTGTCAGATGACGCCACCACAACGCCCGACGAGCGAGCGCGACGCGGGATTCCTTCTGCGAAATCTGCGGTTAAGTGCCGTTCGCTGTTCGCCGCCGCTCAGCCCTTGCCCGCCTCGCCGCGATGCGAGACCGGCGCGCCGGGCCGTACGCGATCGGGCTCCAGCTCGCCGATGCGTAGATGCTGGGTCGCCAGCTGGATCTCGCGCAGAAAACACATCAGGCCGCAGATCAACGACGTGATCGACGCGACGAACAGTACGCCGATTGGAATCGACAGATTCCAGCGCGCGAACGTGCCGACGAACAACACGACGATGACGCTGGCGATCAGCAAGGCGCAGCCGATGCAAAAGCCGATCGCGTAGCTGGTCAGATTGGCCCGCCGCGCCTGGTTGCGCAGCGCGATGCGCAAGCCCGGCAGGCGCTCGTCTGGCGCCGTGACGTACTGCCCTTCAAGACGGCGCGCGTGATCGATGATGCGGCCGAGCCGGCTGGTCAGCACGCCGAGCATCGCGCTGACGCCGCCAAGCAGGAACACCGGCGCAACCGCGACCTGGATGGTGTGGGCGATTTCGGCGACCTGGGTATCGGGCATGTCGGCCCCTGGCGGGAGAATGGGTGGCCATTATCGGTCAGAAGCCCCAGGCGCTAGAATTCGCGTCCCCTCACGGATGTTGTTGCCATGGCCGACGATGCCGCACCGCGCCCGGTGCTTGACCTCACCTGTGCGCTGATCGCACGCAAGTCGCTGACACCCGACGATGCCGGCTGCTGCGCGCTGATCGGCGAGCGGCTCGCCGCGCTCGGCTTTACGCTCGAATGGATAGACGCCGGCGGCGTCACCAACCTCTGGGCAACGCTCGGCAGCGGTGCGCCGCTGACGATCCTTGCCGGACACACCGACGTCGTGCCGCCCGGACCGCACCAGGAATGGCAGAGCGATCCGTTCGACCCGCAGATTCGCGACGGTGTGCTCTACGGTCGCGGTGCCGCCGACATGAAGTCGGGCCTGGCGGCGATGGTCGTCGCCGCCGAGCGGCGGCTGGCGCGCGGTCCGACCCAGGGCACCCTCGCCTTCCTCATCACCAGCGACGAGGAAGGCACGGCACGGCACGGCACGCGCCACGTCGTCGAGGTACTGAAATCGCGCGGCCTGACGCCGGACTACGCCGTGGTCGGCGAGGCCACTGCGGCGCGCCAACTCGGCGACCGCATCACCATCGGCCGCCGCGGCTCACTGGGTTGCAATCTGCGCGTACTCGGCAAGCAAGGCCACGTCGCCTACCCCGACAAGGCCGACAACCCCATCCATCGCCTGGCGCCGGCGCTGGCCGAGCTGACCACGACGGTCTGGGATCGCGGCAACGCGCACTTCCCACCGACCTCGTTCCAGGTCTCGAACCTCCACGCCGGCACCGGCGCCAGCAACGTCATTCCCGGCGCCGTCGACGTGGTTTTCAATTTCCGCTTCTGCACCGAGTCGAATGCCGAAGACCTCAAGGCGCGGGTCAGCGAGGTGCTGGACCGCCACGGCCTGCGCTACGAGGCCGACTGGTGGCTTTCGGGCGAGCCGTTCCTGACCCGCGAAGGTGCGCTGATCGAAGCGGCGCGCGCCGCGGTCGGCGACGTCACCGGCCTTGATCCGCTGCTGTTCACCGGCGGCGGCACGTCCGATGCGCGCTTCATCGCGCCGTGGGGCGCCGAGGTGGTCGAAATCGGCCCGATCAACGACAGCATTCACAAGATCGACGAGCACGTGCTGGTCACCGATCTCGATCGCCTGTCGCGCATCTACGAAGGCATCCTCGACCGTCTCGCGTGAGTGCCGATCCGCACGCCGGCGCTGACCGCTTCGCGCCGCCGGCCTGGCTGCGGCCGGCGCAGCTGCAGTCCATCCTCGCGACCAAGAGCCCGCGCCGTCGCCGATGGCTGAAGCGCGACGGGCGCATGGAAGCCTGCGCCGAACACCTGCTGCTCGACGGCGGCGACGGCGTACGTCTCGGCGGCTGGCTGTCGCGCCAGCCCGAAGGCGCATCGACACGCGGCTTCGCGGTGCTGATTCACGGCTGGGAAGGCAGCCACGAATCGAGCTATCTGTACTCGATGGCCTGCCAGACCTACGCCGCCGGCTATGACGTGCTGCGCCTCAATCTGCGCGACCACGGCGGCAGCCATCACCTGAATCCGGAATTCTTCCATTCGGCGCGCATCGACGAGGTGCTCGGCGCGATCGCCAGTGCGCAGGCGATGCTCAAGCCGATGCCGCTGCTGGTGGTTGGCTTCTCGCTCGGCGGCAACTTCGCGCTGCGCGTCGGCCTGCATGGTCCGGCTGCCGGCGTTCACCCGCGGCTGGCGGTCGGCATCTCGCCGGCCATCAATCCGCGCGCGACGATGCAGGCCATCGACGACGGCCCGTCACTGTTTCGCTGGTACTTCACCGGCAAGTGGCGGCGCACCGTGCAGGCGAAGAAGGCGGCCTGGCCGGACATCGACACCACCGCCCTGCTCGACGGCAAAAGCCTGATGGAGATCACGCGCGTGTTCGCCGAACGGCATACCGAGTACGGCGCGATCGATCCCTACTTCGCCGCCTACACGCTGGGCGCCGAACAGTTCTATGCGTCACCGACGCCGCTGGCGATCATCACCGCTGCCGACGATCCGGTCATTCCGGTCGACGACTTCCAGGCCCTGCGGCCGCAGGGCGCGCTGCGCGCGTTCGATCTGACGCGCTACGGCGGCCACTGCGGCTTCATCGAAGACCTGCGCTACAGCAGCTGGGCCGAGCGTCGCGTGCTGGCGCTGCTCGCCGACGCCAGCCGCTGAGACCTCGACTTCAGAAGTCCGTGCACGGATCGGGGCTGGCATTGACCAGTGTCGCGTCGGCACCGCTGACGGTCTGCGATGCGATCTGCTGCAATTGCACCGCGATGGTCGGGCTGATGCCCAGCGACGCCGCGGCGCTCTCGCCGGAGCCCAGCGTCGTCGCCTCGACGCCGGTGATGCGCTGGAACAGAACCAGCGCCGACAGATACGCGCCGTAGATGCTCGGGTGGTAGCGATCGGCACTGCTGATCTGCGGATCGTTGCTGGCATTGATGCCGTACCACAGCGACGGCAGACCGGTGCTGCCAGTGTACGGATTCGGCTCGGCAATGCCCTGCGCCCAGGCCCGCATCCATGCATCGCCGACCGGCGCGACACCGGCGACGTCGCCGTCGCGCGCCGCCGCGCGATAGTAGGCATCGTGGTAGGCATCGCCGAGCTGCTGCAACGCATCGGCATAGTTCGTCGCGAAATCCGACGACGACGTGCTGCCGGCCAGCGTCTGCGCGGTATCGGCACGCGGCCAGGTTTCGTAGAGCCACACGTTCGCCGACGGCGCGACGTTGTGCAATGAGGTCTCGATCGACTGCACCGAGCTGCAGAACACCGCTGCATCGTGGTTCGAGTCGCCGGCCAGCGCCGACGGTAACGGCCGCGTGCTCTGCTCCTGCAGCACGATCGCGTCCCACTTGGCGTCGTACATGACGCTCGATGCCGCCGAGATATGCGTCTTCAGCGTCGCCGACGAAATCGCCTCGATATGCACGTCGTAGTCCAGGCCGGACTCGACGGCGAACTCGGCGAAGATGCCGGGAATGCCACCAAACGGGCCGCTTTCGTTGTCCTCGGCACGGCTGCCGGTGGCGTCAGCGTTGTCGTCGATCACCAGCGGCGAGCCGCCGCTGATGGCCGAAGTACCGCCGTTGTTGTAGAGCCGCACGGGTTGGTAGCGGCCATGCGTGAAGCTGTTGCCGACAAACAGGATGTGCCGCTGCGCCGCATCGTCGCCGGACGACGAACCGCCGCCACTTCCGGCATCGCCTGACGACGAACCACCGCCGCCACCCGAGCATGCGCTGCAGACCAGCGCGGCAAGCGCCGCGCCCCGGACAAAGTTTCTCCTCATGGTGCCCCTGTTCGCGGCGATGGAATCGACCTGGATTCTCGGCCGCCGTGGGCGAGCTGCCCATAACTCGATAGAGCTAGAGGCGCCGCCAGCCGCCGCGCTACAGCGGCATCAACACATAGCCTTGCTGCTCGAGCAAGGTCACCGTGGTCAGCGCCGACAGCGCTTGCGTCACGCCCGGCGCCAGCCAGCCCGGCTCGAAACCGAAGCCATGCACGGCCTGGCCGCAGACCGCAACGTCGACGCCCGCCGCGTGCAGCGCCGCGATCAACGGCACGTTCGGGTTATCGACACCGAACTTCTCGTGGTAGTGCGCATTGTCGAGCACGATCGGCGTCGCCGGCCCGGAAATCACCGCGACGAAGTGCAGGTGCCCGAGCGGCACGCCCGACGCCACATACAGATTGACGGTGCGCGCGACACGATCGAGCGCGCGATTGATGTCGGCCGGCGACTTTGCCGCCTGATCGAGCGTGAACACCACGCGGTACTGCGCCTTCGGGCTCGGCACATAGGCGGCACCGGGAATCTCATGGAAGGCGCCATAGCCGGAAATGGCGGGCGCCGCGAATGCCGTGCCCGCCGCCCAAAAGCCCGCCACCGCCAGCAGGCTGCGCCATTTCGCTCCCATCATGTTCGTCTCCGTACAAAAGCAAAACCCGATCATGCGGCGCCGCACGCAAAACCGGCAAACCCCATCGGCCGCCGGACGCCCCCGTTTATGCCGGCGTTTTCGGTAGAATTGCGCGCTTCAGGAGAGATGGCAGAGTGGTCGATTGCGGCGGTCTTGAAAACCGCTGACGGGCAACCGTCCGGGGGTTCGAATCCCTCTCTCTCCGCCACATTACGGAAAAGCCCCTTCAGTGGGGCTTTTCCGTAAGTGCTCGATGGAAAATCGGCCCCTGGGCTGAAAACCCTACGTTTCTCCGCCCCCACCGCTTTCAGGCAAGGCCAGGTGACATCACCACGCCCCCTGCGATTGCATCACGGGTGCTTGCTTCGCCCATATAGTACTGATAATTTACTATAAAATTTCAATACTAAATAAGCCATGCCGCTCGCCAGCCCCTGGTACAACGCTGTATCCATCCCGGCGCTGCTCCGGCATGCCCGCTCCACATATGGGCGCGCGATGCGCGAGGCGCTCGACGGCGCAGGGTACGGTGACATCCCCAAGAACGGCCTCTACGTCATTGGTGGTCTCGCGACCGAAGCACGCGAGGCGCCACTCGCCCGCATCATTGCCGATCTCGGATTATCGAAGCAGGCCAGCGGACAGCTGGTCGATACCCTGGTCGAGCGCGGATATCTGGAACGCCGTGTCGATCTTGAAGACCGTCGCCGTCTCATCGTCACGCTGACCGAACGCGGTCGTGACGCTGCGCTGGTACAGACCTCGGCTCGCTTGCACGTCGACCGTCAGCTTGAAGCGCGCGTCGGACAACGCGGGGTCGTGACGCTACGCAAGGTATTGGCCGCGCTGATCGGACTCGGCAAGGACACACACCAGCCCGACACAGGGCCAACCCCGACGCCGCGCATGAAGACGGCCATCCCGATTCTTTTCGTCCGGGACGTCACGCGGGCCGCAGCGTTCTTCGCCGACGAACTCGGCTTCGAGACCCGCTTTCTGCATGGCGACCCGCCCTTCTACGGCGCCGTATCGCGCGATGGTGCCTGTCTGCATCTTCGCTTCGTCGGACAGCCCAACTTCCCCGAACTGGCCGCGCGCGAACCATCATTGATCCTCGTCACCATCGAGGTTTCGGATGTGCGCGGCCTGCATGCCGAATATGCAGCGCGCGGCGTGAACATCGCTCGCGACCTGCTGGAGCACGCCTGGGGCGGCACGGACTTTCACGTCCGAGACCCGGACGGCAACGAAATTTCCTTCGTACAGTATCGTCGGGTGGAAACGCCGCGGGGAACTCGCGCGTAAGCCTGAAAACCGTCGAACTCAAAGCGTTCGTTCCGGCAACGGACTTCGCCCGGCCCAAGCAGTTCTACATGGATGCAGCGCGGCAGCGCTCGAGTCCTGCGCGACCTCCGACGGGTGTGCACTTTCAGAAAAAGCCCCTGCAATGGGGCTTTTTTGTTCGCAGTCACTACGGCTCAGAACAGCCACTGCGGCTCAGAAGCGCATTTCCGGCACCTCGTCCGGAACGCGCAGCGCACCTGCCGTCTTCGCCACGATCTCCTCGACACTGACACCCGGCGCGCGCGCCTTGAGCACGAAGGCCCCATCCTCGATTTCGAGATAGGCCAGATCGGTCAGTACGCGGCGGATACAGCCGGCGCCGGTCAACGGCAGCGAACAACGGCTGAGCAATTTCGACTCGCCACCTTTCGATGCGTGGGTCATGACCGCGATGATGTTGTCGGCGCCGGCGACGAGGTCCATCGCGCCACCCATGCCTTTGACCAGCTTACCGGGAATCATCCACGAGGCGATGTTGCCCTCGACATCGACTTCGAACGCGCCGAGCACCGTCAGATCGACGTGGCCGCCGCGGATCATCGCGAAGGACTCGGCGGACGAAAAAATCGATGCGCCGGCGCGCGCCGTCACCGTCTGCTTGCCGGCATTGATCATGTCGGCGTCGATATCCTGCTCCAGCGGGAACGCCCCCATGCCGAGCAGACCGTTCTCCGACTGCAGCATGACGTCGATGCCCGGCGGCACATAGTTGGCCACCAGCGTCGGGATGCCGATGCCGAGGTTGACGTAATCACCGTCCTTCAGTTCGTTGGCCACCCACTGCGCCATTTGCTCGCGGCTCAAAGCCATTGCTTGTCTCCTGTCGTGTCTGTCGTCGTTGTTGCGCTGAGCCCAGCGCTAGGCCGCGGTGCGCACAGTGCGCTTCTCGATCCGCTTTTCGAAAGACCCGACGATCAAGCGGTCAACGTAAATGCCCGGGGTGTGAATCTGCGACGGCTCAAGTTCGCCCGGCTCGACGATCTTCTCGACTTCGACCACGGTGATGCGCCCGGCCGCCGCCACGCACGGATTGAAGTTCTGCGCGGTGTGTCGGTAGATGACGTTGCCATAACGATCCGCCTTCCAGCCTTTGACGATCGCGAAGTCGCCGGTGATGGCGTGTTCCAGAATGTGCGGCCGCCCGTTGAACTCGCGGACTTCCTTGCCCTCGCCCACCGGCGTGCCGTAGCCGGTCGCGGTGAAGAACGCCGGAATGCCGGCGCCGCCCGCGCGCATCTTCTCGGCCAGCGTGCCCTGCGGCGTCAGCTCGACTTCCAGTTCACCGGACATCAGCTGCCGTTCGAACTCCGCGTTCTCGCCGACGTAGGACGCGACCATCTTGCGAATCTGCCGATCCTTGAGCAGCACGCCGAGGCCGAAGTCGTCGACCCCGCAGTTGTTCGACACCACCGTCAGACCCTTCACGCCCATCACGCGAATCTGCTCGATCAGATTCTCCGGAATACCGCACAGACCGAAGCCGCCCGCGAGCACCGTCATGCCGTCGCTCAAGCCAGCCAGCGCGTCCGCATAGCTTTCCACGCGCTTGTCGAAACCTTTCACATCGCTCTCCTCGCAAGTCCTGCACGGCTTGCATCGTTTGCAAGCACATGAGTTTTACTTAGGTCTATCTATTTGATAATTTTATTTTTCAAATAAATTAATAACTATCACTTATATGAATCCCCGACAGCTGCGGGCTTTCACCGTCGTCGCGCAAAGCCTCAGCTTCGTCCGCGCAGGCGAAGCACTGCACATGTCGCAGCCGGCGCTGAGCCTGAGCATTCGCAGTCTCGAGGAGGCGCTGGGCGGCGCCTTGTTCACTCGCACCACACGTCAGGTTCGCCTCACACCGGAAGGCGCGGCGCTGCTGCCGATCGCCCAGCGCCTGCTCGCAGACTGGGACAATGCCAGCGAGCAGCTAAGGCAACGCTTCGCCCTGCAGCGGGGCCATGTCTCCGCCGCGGCCATGCCGTCCTTCGCAGGCAATGTGCTGCCGCAGCTGATGCTCGAATACCGTCGCCGCCACCCAGGCATCCAGTTCGCGATTCACGACGTCATTCACGAAGACGTGCTGGAAATGGTCGCGAGCGGGCGCGTGGAGATCGGCTTCGGCTTTCAGCCCGAGACCCAGCATCCCTTGCACTTCGACGCCTTGTTCCGCGATCGCTTCATTGCCGTCGTTTCCCGCAAATCGACGCTGGCGCGCTACAAGCGCGTGAACTGGAGCCAGCTCATGACCGGTGGATTCATCGCCTTGCAGCGGCCGTCCACCGTCCGCACCACGCTGGAGAAAGCGCTGCGCGGGCACGGCATCGAGTTCGACATCGCCTACGAATGCCACCAGCTCGCGACCGTTGGACAGATGGTCGCCGCCGGGCTCGGCGTCAGCGCCGTACCGGCGCTGTGCGCACGCCAGATGAGCGCGCTCGGCGCACAGTGCCTGCCGCTGACCGCGCCCATCATCGAGCGCTCGGTGGGCCTGATCCGCCGCGCCGACGCCGAACTCTCGACTGCTGCGCGCGCGCTTCGGGAAATTGCGATCGCCCACTTCGGCAAACGTCGAAGCTGATCGGCAGAAGTGCGGGCGAGCGTCGACACCCGCCTTCAAGCTTCTGTTTTAAATAAACAATATATTCACCCCTGCATCGCCTGAGGGCGACGAAACGGCAGCCCCAGACTGCCGCCGATCACGATTCGGTTGACAATATTTGTGATCACATATCTACTTTGCCCATAACGCAAGCTACATCGGAGGAGAATCGATGAGCCGTCTGTCAGGCCCGAATTTCAAGCCTGTTTCGCGCGAAAGCCTCGCCGATCAGGTCTACCGGCAATTGCGCGAGGCGCTCATGAGCGGCCGCTTCGAGCCGGGTCACAAGTTCACGATTCGTGGGCTCGCCGAAACCCTGGGCGCCAGCTCGATGCCGATTCGCGACGCCCTCAATCGACTGGTCGCCGAAGGCGCGTTCACCGTCACCGAAAGCTCACGACTGCGGGTCCCGCTGATTACCAGCGAACGCCTCCGTGAGATTCGTGACGCACGTGTGGCACTCGAAGGGCTGCTCGTCGAACGCTGCATCGCCAAGATCACGTCGCGCGACCTGGCGCAGATATCGAAGCTCTACGAGCAGATGAGCGCCGCCGTCGCCGAAGCCAATGCCTCGCGCTACCTGTGGACGAACTTCGCGTTTCATCGGCGCATCTACGCCGTTGCGCAGTCCGATCTGATCATGGCGGCAGTCGAGAATTTCTGGCTGCACGTCGGCCCTTGCTTCGCTCTGGTCGCACCGCAGAACACTCACCTTCACCGCTCGATGGAAGCGCATGCCCGCATCCTCGATGCGTTGCATTCACGCGACGCTGCCGCCGCCAGGGCGGCAGTCGCCGACGACATCATGCAGGCCGCTGATTCGCTCCTGAAGCTACTGAGCGCACAGGCCTCGTCAACCCGCACTGGAGATTCCGCAAGATGAGCGTTCTGGAAAAGCTCAAGCCCTACCCCGGCCTTTGTGTCCTGATTTCCGGTGGCGCAGCCGGCATCGGCGAAGCGCTCGCCAGCGCCTTTTTGGAAGCCGGTGCGTCGGTCCACGTGTGCGACGTCAGCACCACCGCGGTGGAAGCATTCATGCAGCGACATCCGCAGGCGTGTGCGACGGTCGCCGACGTGTCCGACGTTGCCGCCGTCGAGTCGGTCTTCGAAAAGCAGCGCCAGCAGTTCGGCGGGCTCGACGTGCTGATCAACAACGCCGGCATCGCCGGTCCGACGGCGGGCATCGACGCCATCAGCGAGAGCGACTGGCAGAAGACCGTCGAGATCAACCTCAATGCACAGTATCGCTTCGCCCATCACGCGGTGCCGATGCTGAAGGACTCTGAGCATGCGCACCTGCTGCAGATGGCCTCGGTGGCCGGCCGCCTCGGCTATGCATGGCGTACGCCCTATGCCGCCACCAAGTGGGCGATCGTCGGCATGACGAAGTCGCTGGCCGCCGAACTCGGCGAAGCCGATATTCGCGTCAATGCGCTGCTGCCCGGCATCGTCGAAGGTCCGCGCATGGACGGCGTCATCGGCGCGCGTGCCGAACAGATGGGTCTGAGCTTCGAGGAAATGCGCAAGGAGTATCTGAAGAAGATCTCGCTACGCCGCATGGTCACCGCCGACGACGTGGCCGCCACCGCATTGTTCCTCTGCTCACCGGCCGCCTACAACATCACCGGCCAGGCGATCAGCGTCGACGGCAACGTCGAATACCTCTGAAGACACCAGACGTCGCACACCGCGCGTCTCGGCATCTCGTCACCTCCCCCGACTACAGAACAAGATTGAGCACGCCTTATGGCCAAGAACCGCCCTGTCATCATTACCTGCGCCGTGACCGGTGCCATCCACACGCCGTCGATGTCGCCGTATCTGCCGGTCACGCCGGATGAAATCGCGCAGGCCGCAATCGGCGCCGCCGAAGCCGGCGCCGCCATCGTCCATCTGCATGCGCGCGATCCGCAAAACGGCCAGCCGACGCAGGACCCCGAGCTGTTTCGCCAATTCCTGCCGACCATCAAGAACGCCAGCGATGTGGTGATCAATCTCACCACCGGCGGTGCGCCAAACATGGGCGTCGAGGAACGTCTGCAACCAGCGCTGCAGCTCAAGCCAGAGCTGGCGTCGCTGAACATGGGCTCGATGAATTTCGGGCTGTACGAGATGCTCAATCGTTTCCATGAATTCAAATACGACTGGGAACGGCCGTACCTCGAAGAAAGCGACGACCGCATCTTCCGCAACACCTTTCGCGACATCGCCTACATCCTCAATTCGTGCTCGACGAACGGCACGCGCTTCGAGATCGAGTGCTACGACATCGGGCACCTGTACAGCGCTGCGCATTTTCTTGATCGCGGGCTGCTGAAGGCACCGATCTTCATCCAGTCGGTATTCGGCCTGCGCGGCGGCATCGGCACACACCCCGAAGATCTGATGCAGATGCGTCGCACCGCGGACCGCCTGTTCGGCGATCAGTACCAGTGGTCCATCCTCGGCGCCGGCCGCAGCCAGATGCCGCTCGCGACCATGGGCGTGGCCATGGGCAGCAACGCTCGCGTCGGCCTTGAAGACTCGATCTGGGATGGTCCGGGCACGCTCGCAAAGTCGAATGCCGATCAGGTGCGCCGCATTCGCACCGTCATCGAAGCACTCGGCCTGACGGTTGCCACGCCGACGCAAGCCCGCGAGATGCTGGGACTCAAGGGAGCGGATGCCGTCGGCTTCTGATTTTTTGTGAACAGAACGCCCGAGTGCGAGGCGTTTCTGATGTCCTAAAACAGCGATTGATTGGATATGAATCCAAGAGGGAGGAGAAACTTGAATATCGAGATCGTCACCGACTTGAAAACCACGCTGGGCGAAGGCCCGGTGTGGGACGTCGAACAGCAGCGACTGTATTGGATCGACAGCCTGGACGGCAGGATATTTCGCGGCACGCAGGATGGCCACGAAATCCGTGCATGGGACGTCGGCAGCAAGATCGGCTCGATGGCGCTGTGCCGGAACGGCGAACAGGCCGTCGTGGCATTGCAATCGGGCTTGCATCTCCTCGATTTCAAGAGCGGTGATCTGCAGCTGATCGTGCATCCCGAATCGGACAAGCCGGCAAACCGGCTCAACGACGGCAAGGTCGACCGTCAGGGACGCTTCGTGGTCGGCTCGATGGACACGATGGAGGACGACGCCAGTGGTCGGCTCTACCGTCTCGATCCGGATCTGAAGCTGCACGTCCTCGACGACAACATCGTCTGCTCGAACGGTCCGTGCTGGAGCCCGGATGGTCGTACCTTCTATTTCTGCGACACCTGGTCCGGTGAGATCTGGGCGTACGACTACGACACCGAGACCGGCGCGGTCAGCAATCGTCGCACCTTCGCCAAGGTCGACACGTCGAGCGGCGGTGCCGCCGACGGCGCGACCGTCGATGCCGAAGGTTGTCTGTGGCAGGCGCTGGTCTATGGCGGCAAGCTGATCCGTTACGCACCGGACGGCCGTGTCGACCGCGTCATCGACATGCCGGTCAAGAAAGTCACGAGCGTCGCATTTGGTGGCCCGGACATGGATGTGTTGTTCGTCACATCGATGGCCAAGCCACCACTGCCACGCTTCCCGGGAGATGGACAGCTGCGCGGTGCGCTGTTCGCGATCAAGGGGCTGGGCATCCGCGGCATTGCCGAACAGCGCTTCGCCCACTGAGCCCCGCTTCCACGGCACTTTCAACGCCGGCTCCGCCGGCGACACGACCGATCTGGCCCTGAAAAATGAAAAAATTCCTCAAAGGCACCCACAAATATTCCTGGGTCTCGCTGCTTGTCTGCTGGATGATCTGGGTTCTCAACGCCTACGACCGCGAAATCATCCTGCGTCTCGGCCCCACCATTTCCAAACACTTCGAACTATCCGCCGACCAGTGGGGCACGCTGGTGACGTTCGTCATGCTGGCGCTGGCCGTCCTCGACATTCCCGGCTCGATCTGGAGTGATCGCTATGGCGCCGGCGCCAAGCGCGCCAAGTTCCAGGTCCCGCTGGTCCTCGGCTACACGGCCATCTCCTTCCTGTCCGGCTTCAAATTCCTGAGCGCCAAGCTCGTCGCGTTCGTCGCGCTGCGCATCGGCGTCAACCTCGGTGCGGGTTGGGGCGAGCCGGTCGGCGTCAGCAACACCGCCGAATGGTGGCCGGTCGAGCGCCGCGGCTTTGCGCTCGGCGTGCATCACACCGGCTATCCGGTCGGCGCCCTGCTCAGCGGCGTGATCGCCAGTTTCGTGTTGATGACCTTCGGCGAAGACAACTGGCGTTATGTGTTCTTTGTCGCCTTCATCGTCGCCGTGCCGCTGATGATCTTCTGGGCACGCTATTCGACCCAGGCCAAGGTCGACACGCTGTACAAGGACATCGCCGCCAAGGGCCTGACCCCGCCGAATGCCAACGAGGGGCACACCGCCAAGGGGCAGGGTCTGGCGATGTTCAAGAAGACGATCAAGAACCGCAATATCGCGATGACGGCGTCGAACACCCTGCTGACACAGGTCGTGTACATGGGCGTCAACATCGTGCTGCCCGCCTATCTGTACAACATCTCCGGCTTGTCGCTCGCGGCGTCGGCGGGCATGAGCGTGGTGTTCACGCTGACCGGCATCCTCGGCCAGCTGCTGTGGCCGACGCTGTCCGACTCCATCGGCCGGCGCACCACGCTGGTGATCTGCGGCATCTGGATGGCGGCAAGTGTCGGTGGCTTCTACTTCGCCAGCACGATGACGCTGATCATCATCATGCAGCTGCTGTTCGGCCTCGTCGCCAACGCGGTCTGGCCGATCTACTACGCCGCAGCATCCGACTCGGCGCCGCCGGCGGCAACGTCGACAGCCAACGGCATCATCACCACGGCGATGTTCATCGGCGGCGGCATTTCGCCGGTGCTGATGGGGTGGTTGATCTCGCTGGGCGGCGGCTGGAAGAGCCCGGAAGGCTACGTCTACACGTTCTTCACGATGGCCGGCTGCGCGCTGCTGGGTGTCGCGTGTCAGCTCTTCACGCGCCATAGTGCGCGCACCACGGTCTGAGCGCCGGAGCACCGTAGCCGCATGAAGACCATCGTGATCGCGCCGGATTCCTTCAAGGAAAGCCTGTCTGCGCGAGGCGTCGCAGAGGCCATCCGCGACGGTCTCGCGCAGGTCTGGCCGGACGCCGAGTACCGACTGCGGCCGATGGCCGATGGCGGCGAAGGGACGGTGGCGGTCGTGCTCGACGCCGGCATCGGCGCGCAGCCACGGACCGCGCGGGTCCACGGACCGCTCGGTGGCGATGTCGACGCACAATGGGCCTGGCTGCCCCAGGCCCGGCTCGCGATTCTGGACATGGCGGCAGCCAGCGGCTTGATGCTGGTCGACGCCGACCGTCGCGACGCCGGTCTGGCCTGCAGCCACGGCACCGGCGAGCTGATGCGCGCCGCCCTCGACGCCGGCGCGCAACGCATCATCATCGGCATCGGCGGATCGGCGACCAACGACGGCGGTGCCGGCCTGCTGCGGGCGCTCGGCGTGCAACTGCGCGACGCCGCCGCGCGGCCCTTGCCGCCCGGCGGGCGCGCACTGCAAGCGCTTGCCAGCATCGATCTGACACAACTCGATCCGCGCCTGGCGCACGTCCACGTCGAGGTCGCCGCGGACGTGCGCAACCCCTTGTGCGGACCGGATGGCGCGTCGCACATCTTTGGCCCGCAGAAAGGCGCGGATGCGGCGCAAGTGCAACAGCTCGACGCAGCGCTCTGGCACTTTGCGGACCTGTGCGCGCAGACGCTGGGCCGCGACGAGCGCGACAGCATCGGCGCCGGGGCGGCCGGCGGCGTCGGCTTTGCGCTCAAGGCCTTCTTCGGCGCGACGTTCAGACCCGGCGTCGATGTCGTCGCCGAACTGGTCGGCCTCGACGACGCCTTGCGCGACGCCGATCTGGTCATCACCGGCGAGGGACGTGTCGACCGCCAGACCTTGAACGGCAAGACGCCGTTCGGCGTCGCCCGACATGCCGCACGACATCACGCTCCGGTGTTGGTATTGGCTGGCTCACTCGGCGACGGCTACGAGGCACTTTACGAGCACGGCATCAGCGCCGCTTTCAGCCTGGTGCCACGGCCGATGCCCCTGTCCGACGCACTCAGCGGCGCCGCACCGCTGTTGCGCGAGCGCGCACGGGATATCGCAAGACTGTGGCAGGCCGCGGCGTCGGCCCCTTCATAGCGATATCCGGCGGGCCGTCAGCCCCCGCGACTCTGTCACCACCCGAAATCTCTGCATGCGCGATCCGTTCGCGCAGGGATCGTCTCAAGCTTTTTTCGCCCATTTTGAAAACGACTCATGCGTGCCACCAAGATCATCGCAACCCTCGGACCCGCTACCGATGACGACGACAAACTCCGCGCCCTGATTGCCGCGGGCGTCGACGTCGTCCGGCTCAACTTCTCGCACGGCGCCGCTGAGCAGCACCGACAGCGCGCCGAACGCGTGCGACGCATCGCCCACACTCTGGAGCGCGACGTCGCCATCCTCTGCGACCTGCAGGGTCCGAAAATTCGCATCGAAAGCTTCGTCGACGGACCGATCGAACTGGATGTCGGACAGCGCTTCGTCATCGATACGCAGCATCCGACCGACCTAGGCACGCGCGAGATCGTCGGCTGCAGCTATGCGCCGCTCCCGATCGATGTCGTGGCGGGCGACGTCCTGCTGCTCGACGACGGCGCCATCATCATCGAGGTCGAGGAGGTCCGCGGCACCGCGGTCATCACGCACGTCGTCTCCGGCGGCACGCTGTCGGCACGCAAGGGACTGAACAAGCTCGGCGGCGGCCTGTCGGCCGCGGCGCTGACCGACAAGGACCGCGAGGACCTGCGGCACGCGGTCGCGCTCGACGCCGACTTCATCGCCATCTCGTTTCCGCGAACGGCCGACGACATGCTGGAAGCACGCCAGCTGCTGACCGAAGCCGGCGGCACGGCGCAGCTGGTCGCCAAGATCGAGCGCGCCGAAGCCCTCGATGCGCTCGACAGCATCGTCTCCGCGAGCGATCTGGTCATGGTGGCGCGCGGCGACCTTGCCGTCGAAATCGGCGACGCCGCCCTGCCCGGCTGGCAGAAACGCATCATCGAAACCGCGCGCAGTCTCGACCGTGGCGTCATCACGGCGACGCAGATGATGGAATCGATGATTCATCAGCGCAGCCCGACGCGCGCCGAAGTGCTCGACGTGGCCAACGCCGTCATGGACGGCACCGATGCCGTGATGCTGTCGGCCGAAACGGCGGTCGGCAAAGACCCCGCCCATGTCGTCGACGTGATGTCGCGCATCTGCGCCGGCGCCGAACAAAGCCTGCCGGCCTCGTCGGCTCGACGCCGCGCACTGAACCGCTTCGATCGCACCGACACCACCATCGCGATGGCGACCGCATGGACGGCGACGCACATGGAAGCCGAGGCGATCGTCGCACTGACCGAATCGGGCGCCACCGCAGCGACCCTGTCGCGCGCCGGCACCGAGGTTCCGATCTATGCGCTGACGCCCTACGAGAGCACGCGCCGACGCATGAAACTGTGCCGTGGCGTCGTGGCGCTGGCCTTCACGCCACACGATCCCGGCAACCCCAATCTGGCGCCGCACCGCGAGGCGATCGAACTGCTGCAGTCGCGCGGCTACCTGCAGCCGGGCAATCGCGTGCTCGTCACGTCCGGACGCTTCGCCGGCGCCGGCGGCACCAACACGATGAAGATCGCCACCGTCGGCGAAGAGCGTTCCTGAGGCGCTGGCACGACTGCCCGCGCCGCATCGGCGAGTCGGCAGCTTGCGCACTCGCCCCCGATACCAACACACCGAGGAGAATCATGATGGTCAAATTTCACCGGCTGCTCTGCGCCGGCACCCTGTGCATCGGCATGACGGCCAGCCTGAGCGCGCTGGCGGCGGACGACAATTCACACTTGACAGGCGACTGGAACGGCACGCGTCGCGCGCTGAGCGATGCGGGCGTCGATCTTTCGCTCGGCTACCTCAGTGAGTCGGCGACCAACATCAGCGGCGGCGATCACAATGAGGGCGCGTACGCCGACGAGTTCGAACTGGGGCTCGGCCTGGATCTGGACAAGCTGCTGTCGTGGTCCGGCGCCAGCGTTCGCGTGCTGGTGACCGATCGCAATGGCAACAACCTCAACGACAAGGCCGATCTCGGCGCGTTGATGCAGTTCCAGGAAATCTACGGACGCGGCAGCGTCACGCGCTGGACGATGCTCTATCTCGAACAGAAGCTGCTCGACGACAAGCTCGACATCAAGCTCGGCCGCCTGCCGATGAACATCGACATCGCCAACTACGGCTGCGATTTCATCAACCTCAGCTTCTGCGGCGGCCTGCCCGGCTATCTGGTGTCGACCTGGTACAACTACCCGGTCAGCCAGTGGGGCGGCCGCATCCGCTACGACTTCGATTCCGGCTGGTACGCGATGGTCAGCGCAACGCAGGTCAATCCGCGCTACCTCGAAAACGGCCAATCGATGAACGTCGGCAGCCCGTCCGGCACCATCGGCGGCCTCTACGTCGCCGAGTTCGGCAGTTCGATGCGGCTCGGGGCGTCGAACCTTCCGGGCAGCTTCTTCGTCGGCCTGTGGCGCGACACGGCCGACAGCAGCGACCAGTTGCTCGACGTCAACGGCGAGCCGCAAGCCCTGACCGGCGAACCGGCCAAGCAGCACGATGGCAACAGCGGCCTGTACTTCAACATCCAGCAGCAGATCACTTCGGTTGACGGCTCACCGAAGCGCGGCATGTCACTGTTCGTGAACTTCGTGCAGGCTGACTCGGCCACGTCGTACGTCGATCAGCTGCTGTCGATCGGCATGCGCTATGCGGGTCCGTTCGCAGCGAGGCCGGACGATGCGCTCGGGTTCGTCGTTGGTCGCACGCGCGTCAGCAGCAGCGCGGCGGCCGCACAGCACATTGCTGGCGGCGAGGCGCCGGGCTCGGAATACCCATCGGAGCTGTATTACCGCGCCAAGGTGCTGCCATGGCTGAATCTGGAACCGAGCCTGCAGTACATCTACAAGCCGGGCGGCGTGTCGAGCAATGACAACCTGCTGATCGGCACGCTGCGCGTCGCTGTCGATTTCTGAGTCGACGCCGCCAGGCGATGATTCGACTCGAACGCTCATCCCCGCGCTGTGCGGGGATGAGCGTTCAGCGCACGACGGGGTCAGCGCACGAAGTTGTCGCGCAACAGCGAGACCACTTCCTCGACGCGGCCGTCGAACACCGCCTTGACACCGAACATCGCCGTCGATGCAACCTGCCCCGCCGTCACATGCGGCGGCATCACCAGTTCGACGCGATTGACCGCGACATCGAGCAGCGCCGGGCCATCGGCCTCAAGCCAGGCGCGCATCGCGCCTTCGAGTTCGTCGGCGCGGCTCACGCGCCAACCGCGCAGACCGCAGGCATCAGCAAGGCGCGCGAAGTCCGGGTTCTTGAGCTCGGTGAACGAATCGAGCAGCCCTTCGACGCGCTGCTCCATTTCGACGAAGCCGAGCGACCCGTTATTGAAGATCAGCAACTTCACCGGCAACTGTTCCTGCACCAGCGTCAACAGATCGCCCATCAACATCGTCATGCCGCCGTCGCCACACAAGGCGATGACCTGACGATCCGGATACGCCGCCGCCATGCCCATCGCCTGCGGGTAGGCATTGGCCATCGTGCCGTGCAGCAGGCTGGTCAGGAAGCGTCGTTTGCCGTTGGCACTGAGGTGACGCAGCAGCCAGACCATCGGTGAACCACCATCGGCGGTGAACATCGCGTCCGGCGCCGCCAGGCGATCGAGCATCTGCGCCACCGTCTGCGGATGAATCAAGGCCGCATCCTTGCTGACTGCAGAGGCCGCATAGCCTTCGCCGTCGCGCTTCCATTGCTCGAGCGCTGTCTGCAGATGCGACTCGTCCTGCTTGGGCTGCAAACGCGGCAGCAGCGCGCGAATCGTATCGCCGACATCGCCGACCAAGCCCATGCGAATCGGCGCACGACGGCCGAGGTGCGCCGGCTCACGGTCGATCTGAACGACGCGCTTGCCTTCCGGGTAGTACTGCGTCCACGCGAAATCGGTACCCAGGCAGAGCATGATCTCGGCGCGCTCGATCGCCTCGGCGCCGGCCTTGTTGCCGAGAATGCCGGTCATGCCGACGTTGAACGGATTATTCGGCTCGATGAATTCCTTAGCGCGACTGGTATGCACGACCGGCGCCTTCAGTGCGCCGGCCAACGCGACGACTGCCTCGCCCGCCGCTGCGGCGCCACTGCCGGCATAGATCGTGACGGTCTCGGCGGCATCGAGCAGTTGCGCCAACGCGTCCAACTCCGCGTCGGCGGGACGCAGCACCGAGGCCGGACGGTGCACTGCCCACGGCAGCGCGTCGTCGGTCTTCTCGGTGAACATATCGCCGTTGACGATGACCACGGCGACGCCGCCACGGGTGAGCGCCGCCTGTGCCGCCAGCGCAGTGATGCGCCGCGCCTGATCCGGATGCGAGATGTATTCGCAGAACACGCTGCACTGCTCGTAGATGCGGCGCTGGTCGACTTCCTGCGGGAAGTTCAGACCGACCTCGGTGCGCGCCACGTCGGATGCGATCAGCACCACCGGCGCGCCGTTGCGATGCGATTCGAAGATGCCGTTGACGAAGTGCAGACTGCCGGGACCACAGGTGCCGGCGCAGACGGCCAGTTCGCCGCGCATGTAGGCCTCGCCACCGGCGGCCAGCGCGCCGGCCTCTTCGTGGCGGACGTGCACCCAGCGCAGCTCGGATTGGCGTACGGCGTCGGTGAAATGATTGATCGTGTCGCCGACGATGCCCCAACAGCGACGGGCGCCCGCCTGAACCAGGGTATCGACGACGACTTCAGCAACGTTCTTGGACATGGGGATCTCGGTCGGGGCAGCAAAACGAGACGCCACGTCGCGAACGCCCGCCTGCGCCGACGGCCGATCCCGAGTATGACGTCTCAGGAAAGGCTCACAGCTCAACGCTTCAGCGCTGAACGCAACCGGAATGCGCGGCGATGCGTCGAGGATGTGGTCCGACGTTCGGGGATCGAGCGCGCGTCGAGCGCCGCAACGCCGCCGCGTTCCACCAATGTTGTGCCACTGACGTACAAGCCGCACGGCGGGGCACCAATACAAAAGCCCCGTGGAGCGGGGCTTTTGTATTTGAAGCGGTTGGTGCGGGAACAGGAACGGAAAAATCGGCTATCCGCATTGATTTCTATATAAATCTCAATCAGTGCTCCGCATAGTTACCGCAAAAATTACCCACGACGCGAAATTCCACGCCGACATTCATGCGACCTCAGACGCAAGCACGCTTGAGACGGCAAGCATTCTTCACCGATCTAGCCGATGAACGGTCAGATGGCACACGCCAGAGACGAGAGGTTTGCGCTGGCCATCAACTACAGTCTCGGGCGCGCTTCGCCGAGCCATCGACGCACCGAGGACATATCCGATGCAGAAAAAGCAGATCCCGCCGCCTGAAAAAATGCTCGCCGCTGGCCGAGCCCGCTGCCTGACGCTGCAGCTTCGCGAGTCGGCGGAGGCCAAGAAGGAACCCGTGCTTAAGCAGTCGAAGGACGACCCGGCGTCGACGGGAAAGTAGCGCTTGCGGTTCGTCGCCGTTCGCCGGCCCAAGGGCTTTGGCCCGGGCGATATGGCGGTTGATGTCGCGCTTCGATTCGCTAGTGAGCATGGAGGTTTCGGCGGCGAAGGCTTCCTTCTGTTGCGGACATTTCCGCTGCCCTCTTGAATCTCGCGTGACCTGGGCGGGACAACTTATCCCACCCAGCTTCGCCTTTACCGTCACGTCGACCACCTTCTCCGGATGCAGCGCCTCCCAGATTTCCTTGCGGCGGTGGATGGCGGCGGCAGTCAGCTCCGCATTCGATAGTGATGCTTCACCCAGTCCCGCACGGGATCCACGAGACCTTGACGCCGTGCGTCTGCTGCAGGCTCTCGACGATCTCCCGGTAGAGGAAGCCGTGCTTGCGGGCTTCGACGGCAACCTCGAACGGGTAGGCGCATGGGCGCCGGGTGTACTGTTTCTTGTAGCGGCCCGGGTCGGCCGCGGTGCGGCCCTTGGTCGACTTCGGGCGGTGCTCGACTGTGGCGTCGTCGACTTGTGAGCCGGCCTGCGTCAATTCGTCAACCATGACGGCCTCGCTCGGCTTCTTCCAGCTCGGCACGTAGGGCGGCTTCGCGGCTCACAAGCTGCTCATCCGACATCGCATCCAGTTCGCAAAGCAGCCGCAGACGATCCTCGTAACTGGCCTCCCCGCCGATGCTCAAAGTCTGGGCTGCTAGCCGGGGATGACAGTACGGCGCCGCCGCTTTCGCAGCGTCCATACGCTCCGCGGTCTCTCGCGAACCATCGCGCATGACCGTCAGCAGGAAATCAAGCGGCGTCAGGCCAGACGCAGTAATCTCAGCCTCGCGCTTCGCCGTTGCCCTGTTCGGCCGGCCCTTGCGAGAACCGCCGCCGGTCTTGATGCCTTTCGCCATGACACTCCCCTCGCTCTATGCGAGTCCGTGCGCACGCCGTTCAGCGGTGAACACGACCAGCATGTCGTCGGCGATCCGGGCGAGGCGCGCGGCGCGCTCTTCCAGAGGCGTGGCCTGCGCGATGCTGTCGGCTGCGAGCTGATCCAGTTCCGCCGACAGAGCTTCACGGCGAGCCGCCAGGGCGGCGATGGTGTCGTTCAGGGTCATGTTCATTCCCCCGCCTGCCCGCTGAGCGTGAGCGCCAGGGCGTCGCCGGCGAGCTTGCGCTGCGGTCCTTTCAGCGTGTTGAGTTTCGCGGCGAGGTCGAGCAAGTCCGTATGCGGCGCCGTGACGAGGTACTGAGACAGCTCCTGCGGCGTCCCGCTCTTGCCGGCCACCGTCGCGTAGCGGTTCACGATGTAACGCGGAAGCGCACTGGCGGCAATGAGTCGCTGTAGCTGCTCGACGTTGCGCACGGTGGCGCGCTGAGCGGCTTTCCGTGCCATCTGACCGAGCACTGCGCCGACCGGGCCGCCGGCGGTGTAGCCGGCCTTTGCGACGGCGCGGATAGGGGCATCGATCGATTGCATGGCACGTTCTCCTGTTGCCTTGGATGATCGCGGTTTGACGCGAGAAGTCTGCATAGCGGGGCGAGCAGCTCGCGCAGGGGTGTTAACTCGATGTAAACCAGATGTGCGCAGGGCCTCTGCAACCGGCCCGACGGTCTCGGCCGGCGTTCGGCCGTCCGACGGCGGTCTGCCTCATCCGGCTCCGCTTAAGTCTCAGCGGACTCGCGAGTCCTCGCGAATATTCGCGAGGACTCAGGAAATATTGCGGCATCGGGCCCTGTGCCAATTTTTTCGGCGTGCTCATGTGGTGCACCGCCGCTGAATCAATGCGAGCAGCGCGACGTCCTGAAATGCACGTCGCGCCGGCTGTTCGCTGGCGACACGTACGCCCGAGACGAGTAGCTTGAAGGCGCTGCATCGACCGCAGGCGCCGCATTGGTCCCAGCTCAGCCGAGCCCCTGGGGAACGCGCAGACTGGCTGCGAGTGTGCCCGCCGCATTTGCAGATCATGCGCTGCACTCCATGCCGCCGGCCGTTGCGAGCCATGCGACAAACACGCGCAACTGATCATCTGCGCTGATGCTAGGAAGCAATGCCGCCCAGAGCCAAAGCGCGGCGCTTTCGCGCTGCACCCCCTGGTAACTTACCTGTGTAGCCGTTTTGACTACCGTGGCAATCGGCCTTTTGTCTTCACGGTAGCCAAAATGGCTACCGTGCTTTTTTGTGGCTGCCAGCGGGCGTAGTCCTTCGTCGCGGTGGCACCGTCGCGTTCGGCCAGGGGCTCGTTGGTCAGCGCGTAGACCGTGGCCTGCTTTGTTTTGCGGTTGAACGCGCCGGCTTCAATCATGCGCACCCAACCGCGGTCGAGCAGCTCGTCGCGTGCGCTCTGTGCGCGGCGCTGCCCGACGTTGCCCATGCGTTCCTGCATCTGGCGCACGCTCAGGAAGACGCGGTTCTCGCCGCCGTTGTAAAGCGCGCGGAACTCGATCAACAGGGCACGGGCGTCAGTCGACAACGTGCGATAGGCCGGAAACTCGTGCTCCCAGCCGTAAATCCGCACGTGCGAATCGCCGATTTTCGGCCTGCGCCTCTTCTTCACGACCCGGCACCATTGCCGCTGTGCAGCAAGTAGAGGCCGACACGGTGTTTGCGGCCAGCGTCGGTATATGCCTCCGTCCAGACCAGTTCGATCGGCTCGCCGTGCTTGTGGCGCAGTTCGTGAACGCGCGCCGCCGGCATCAGGATGTCGAGGTCACGGCGCAGTTCGATCGTCGTCGCCGGCCCCTTGCGCAGACGATGTAACAGCCGCTGGCGCTGAGCTGCGCCGCTATTCGGATGATCGCGGGAGGTGTTCACTATGCGCCCCCCGACGAAACCTCGTTGGGCTCCGGCTTAGCAGTCTTGCGCTGGGCTGCGAGGCCCCGGATGTAAGCCAGGACTTCGCTTTCGAGGAAAAAGCGGTTGCGGCCGCGCGTAATCGGTTTCGGGAAGTTCGGATCGTTGGCGATCGCCGTGTAGACGCTGGTGCGGCTCTTGAAGCCGACCATCTCGCGGCATTCGTCGAAACTGATGAGGCGGAAGCGATGGAACTTGTCGCTCGCTTCGGCCGACCGTGGGGCGGGGGAAAGCATATTCACCGTCGATCTCCATGTTTAACCCCGCACGTCGGCGGGCATGGGTTCAACAGCTTAAGCAGATGCGGCCTTAAATCACCCTAATTATTTGCCCGGAAACTTGCCGCGTCGACCTCCAGCGGTTCGTCGGACGCAACTAAGGCGTCCATTTTCCTAGTGCTAGTGATCGCCAGCTCTACAGTTTTCTGGCTTTTACCTCTATTTTTGGCCACGCGAGAGATAGCCTGACCATGCTTCAAACCGCCGGCCTTCAACGATTCCACTTCGTCTGCAATATTTGCGTCGCGGTGGGGCGCTTTCTTGTTCTTCCGGACTTTGCGATTGACGTGCGGCGCAATGACGAAGGCTTCGCCCAGTGTTCCGATTTCATGCGATCGAAAGCGGCTCCACCCTGCCGTTACAACATCCGCCGCCCATGCTGGGCAAGCAGTCCCGCGCTCAATCGCATACATAGCGGCTTCGAAGGCGATGGCCGCGGGGTCTGTTTCCGATGACACGGAGTCCCAGGGCCAAGGCCACGGACACATCGTTTCGACAGGCCTCTGTGTAGCGCTCAGATCATCGTAAACAGCGCGCAGCGCATCAAGATAGGCCTCATGATCGGGGCTCGTCGACGGCTCGTCGATGCAACCCTCAGCCACGGCTACGCTGCCACGGCTGTCTGCATCAACGGCTTGATCTTCGCGATGGCGCTGCCCGCCGCATCCTCGGCGCACTGCATATCGTAGTTCGTTTGCAGGTTCAGCCAGCTCTGTGCGTCGGTCTTGAAGAAACGCGCCAGGCGCAGCGCAGTGTCGGCACTGATGCCGCGACGCTCGCGGACGATCTCGTTGACGCGGGCCGGCGTGACATCGATCGCGCGCGCCAGCGCGTTGCTCGAAAGACCGAGCGGAATCATATACTCCTCGCGCAGGATTTCGCCGGGGTGAATCGGCTTCAGTTTCTTCGCCATGTTCGTGCTCCGTCAGTGATAATCCACGATCTCAACGTCTTTCGGTCCCTGCGCGGTCCAGACAAAGCACACGCGGAACTGATCGTTGACGCGGATGCTGTGCTGCCCCTTGCGGTCGCCCTTGAGGGCCTGAAGAAGGTTACGCGGCGGCGAGCGCAGGAAGTCCAGCGTCATCGCTGCGTCTAGTTGCGCCAGCTTTCGCCGCGCCACCGCCTCGATGTTCACGAACCGCGCCACGCGCTTCCGCTCATGCAGGGCTTTGGTGTCGGCGCACTTGAAGGACAGGATCGCCATGTGCGTATCTTATATCGGAACGCGATATGGCGCAATGAAAATGTGAACCGCCCGGCCGTCGAGGGGTTTCCCCTGTCCGGCCGGGCGATGCCGCCGGTCACGCGTCGACCGCGGGCTCGGTGCCGCTGAGCACGATCGTTTAGCCGCCGCCTGCCGTCCGTGTCGCCTCGTAGCGCAGTGCGTCCATGACCAGCATGCGCACCCACTGCTCGCCGTCCTTGGCGGCATCGCTCATCGGCGCGGCGGCGTCGCCGGCTTCCTGCCGCGTGTCCTCCGCGTCGAGCAGGAAGGCGAGTACGTTCACGCAGGAGACGAGCGTGTCGGCGGTCTGGTCGCTGATGAGGGTGTTTTGCGGGACGCTAAAGGCTTGTTGCATCGATCGTTACTCCAATGGATGGGCGCAGCCGGTGACAAGTGGGCCGGTTCGCCTCGAAACCCGTGAATCGCACGGGCGGCGGTGAGAAATTCAGACTGCGCGCAGTGCTGTCACCTTGCGGTCGCCGCGCTTCAACGCATCGCAGTGATCGGCCCACGCCTGCATGAGCTTCTGACGCTTGGCCAGGTACTGCGATCGGTTGTAGGCGCGCTTGACCGCGTTCCGCTCCTGGTGGGCAAGCTGGCGTTCGATCACGTCCGACGGCCATCCGAGCTCATGCAGCAGCGTGGACGCGGTGGCGCGGAACCCATGCGCAGTCGCCTGATCCTTCGAGTACCCGAGCCCGCGCAGTGCGGCATTGATCGTGTTCTCGCTCATCGGCTTCAGGCGCGATCGTGACGACGGGAAGACGTACCGCGGCGCGTCAAGCCGGAGATCCGGCCCGCGGCCGGTCAGCGGGTACAGCTCGCGCAGGATGTCGATCACCTGGACCGGCAGCGGCACGACATGCTCACGCCGCATCTTCATCTTGGACGCTGGAATACGCCATTCGGCAGCCTCAAGGTTCAGCTCCGGCCATTCCATGCGGCGCAGCTCGCCGGGGCGAACGAACAGCAGTGGCGCGACCTTCAGCGCGCTGGCGACGACGAACGTCCCCGTGTAGCCGTCGAGGTCGTGCAGCAGCTTGGCGAACGCTGCGGGCTCCGTCACTGCCGCACGGTGGCTCACCTTCGCCGTAGCCAGGGCGCCACGCAGATCGGCGGATGGATCGCGCTCAGCCCTGCCGGTGGCGATCGCGTACCGGAACACTCGGCCGCAAAGCTGCTTGAGGCGGTGGGCGGTCTCGATGCGGCCACGGCCTTCGACGCGACGCAGCACGGCCAGCAGCGCCGGTGCCGTGATGTCGGAAACCGGGCTTTCCCCGATCCACGGAAAGGCCAACCGCTCCAGCAGCACCCGCGATTTGTCGAGCGTGACGAGGGACAGGTGCTGTTGCTTGCTCAGCCACTCGCGCGCCACGGCCTCAAAGTTGTTCGACAGAGCGGCAACCGCGGCCTGCTTGGTGCCCTGACGGTGCACGGACGGATCGACGCCCTGCGCGATCAGCCGGCGACATTCGTCGCGGCGCTGACGCGCATCGGCCAGGCCGGTATGGGGGTGCACGCCGAGCGACAGCAGTTTGGACTTGCCGTCGTGGCGGTAGCGGAAGCGCCACCATTTCGAGCCGTTCGGGTTTACGAGCAGGAACAGGCCGTCGCCGTCATTGAGCTTCAGGGGCTTGGTGCCCGGCTTGATCTTGTCGACCTTGGCGGGGGACAGCAGGTTCGTCGGCATGTGGGTAACTCCGGGGACGGAATGCGGGCCGACACCCAAGTTACCCACGAAGTTACCCACGTCAAGCAATGGTCAGGGGCGGTCAACCATGGACGGAGAAAAGCACAAAACCAACAAAAAACCGCGCATTAGCGCGGTTATCTGTACGTCCCTGGGCCTCGATGGACCCTTGAATGGTGCCGGGAACAGGAATCGAACCTGCGACCTACTGATTACGAATCAGTCGCTCTACCGACTGAGCTATCCCGGCCCAAGGGGCGCGAATTATAGGGCGCTCGATCGGCAGGGACAATGCCGAACTCGTGAATATCCGCCATTTTGCCGCCGAAACTGCGCTGGCACGCGGAAAAATCCCGGCCAGGCGCCATCGCCGTAGCGGCGCGGACGATGAAGAGTGCGTCATTTATGCGCGAGCGCGGCGCTCGCGGCATGGATCTTGTTGCCGATGCGCCGCGTTCGCGCAGGGAACGGGCGCAAATCCACCCGCATCCGCGGTCACCTTTCCCCCGACACCGACTCGATTCCGATGAAACTGCATCCGCTGCACCCCGCGCTGCCGATCGCGGCGCTAGCGTTGTTCGCCGCCATGGTCGCCGTCCCCAGCCGTGCCGCCACCGATGACACCACGGCCATCGTTCATGCACAGATTTTCGATGCCGCCGGCACCGCACCGTATCGCGGCACACTACTGATCCGCGACGGTCGCATAGCCGCGCTCGGCCCCGACGTGAAAGTCCCCCTGCACGCCACAGTGATCGACGCCAAGGGCGAGACCCTGATGCCCGGCATCTTCGACCTGCACACGCACTGGACGCCGAGCAGCACGCCGGCCTACACGCCGCAGATCGCCCTCGCCTACCTGGCGACCGGCGTCACCACGGTCGACGACTTCAACGCCGCGCCGGAGTCCTATGCCCCGCGCCGGCAGTGGCTGTCGACGCTGTACGCGCCGCACGTCAACTTCGCCGCGCGCATCAGCACGCCGCTCGGCCATGGCGCCGACTGGGCCGACCAGAACACCACGCGCTGGGTCAACACGCCGGCCTCGGCGCGGCGCGCCGTCGATGCGGTCGCGGCCTATCATCCGGACCTGATCAAAGCCTTCACCGACGGTTGGCGTTACGGCGCCGCGCCCGACAACACCAGCATGGACGAGGAAACCCTCGCGGCGCTGGTCGACGAGGCGCATAAGTTCGGCCTCAAGGTGGCGACGCACACGGTCACCATCGATCGTGGCCGCATCGCCGCCGAGGCCGGCGTCGACATCATCGCGCACAGCCTGCAGGATCGGCCGATCGACGCCGAGACACTGGCACTGATCAAGAAGGCCGGCACGTACTACATCCCGACGCTGGCGGTCTATGAGCCGATCAAACCGGACCGGCCGCTGCCATATCCGATCGATGATCCACGCATGCAGGCACGCCTGCATCGATTCGACGACGCGCTGCACAATCTCAAGGCCGTCTACGACGCCGGCATCCCGGTCGCAGTCGGCACCGACGCCGGCATGTTTGCGCACCGTGGCGCCACCGAACACGAACTGGAGCTGATGGTGCGCGCCGGCCTGACGCCCGAACAGGCACTGATCGCGGCAACGCGCACCAGCGCATCGGCACTCAAGCTGCAGGATGATCGCGGCACACTGGAAGTCGGCAAACGCGCCGACCTGATCCTCGTCGACGGCACACCGTGGACCGACATCACAGCGATGCGCAAGGTGCAGCGCACCTTCGTCGACGGCGTGCTGGTCTACGGACCGGGCGCAAAGATTCCGCCGACCAACCGCATCGATCACATGCCGGCGATCAAGGTGCCGGCGCTGGTCGACGACTTCGAACGTGACGACGGCCGCACCGCCCTCGATACGCTGCGCGTCGATGAAGCCGATGGCGGTCAAGACCGCACGATCCAGACGACGACCACGATCACCCACGGCGACGGCAAGGCCCTGCTGGTGGCCGCACAACTGTCGAGCGAGCCGGACGCTTTCGCCAGCGCGATCCTGCCGCTGAGCCGCGGCCAGATCGCACCGGCCGATCTGCGCCAGTACCACGGTGTGCGCCTGCAGATTCGTGGGGAGGTCGGCCGCGGCGCCGTCGCATTGCGCACGGCCGGGTCGCTGCGCTGGCAACACGACATCAGCGTCGGCGCGCATTGGGCGTCGGTGGACGTGCCGTTTAATGAACTGGCGGCCCTCAAGCCTGCGCACGTCGGCCTGGCGGCGGCCGACACAAGCTGGGCAGGCGACGACCTGACCGGCATCGCAGTCGTCGGCTACGGCGCCCCGGGCCAGAAGATCTGGCTCGAAATCGACGACGTTCGCTTCTACTGACCCAAAACGCCCGCGGACGCCGGATGCCCCCGCGGCGTCCGAGGGCGCGGCAAGAATCCCGCAAGAGCGCCATCCAAGGGGCTTTCGTCGCACACAGCGCATCGCGGGATACGCCACCGGGCTCTGGCGCGGCTGCGCATCTGGCCAAAGCGTCAGAAGCGCTTTGAAGCGAGCGTCAGCGAGGCCGCAGGCCGCGGCCCAGGGACGGGCCGCGCCATCCCTCTCTCGCTGTTCACCCTGCAAAAACAAAAAAGCCCCATTCAAGGGGCTTGTTCCGCGGGTAGCATGTCGCGGGGCACGCCGCCGGACCCGGGCGCTGCCGCGCCTTCGAATCCCTCTCTCGCTGTTCACCCTGCAAAAACAAAAAAGCCCCATTCAAGGGGCTTTTTTGTTTTTGTGGCGGAGAGAGAGGGATTCGAACCCTCGATACGGCGTTCACCGTATACACGCTTTCCAGGCGTGCTCCTTCAACCACTCGGACATCTCTCCGTAATCGGTCCCGCGGTGCGCGCGGGGCGGCGATTATAGCGGCGATTGCGACTTAAGGCTGCTTCTTGTCGTCGGGAGTCGCGGCTTTGTCGCTGTCGGGGGCGCCTTTCTGCTTCTTTTTGATCGTGTAGATCACTTCTTCTTCTTCCGAACCGCCGGTCATATGCGGCGGCTGGTCGAGGCAGGCCCACTCGGTGCCACCCTTGGGGTTCTTGACCTTCTGGCCAAACGGCACCTGGTCCGCCGGCGCTGGCGGGATGTTCAGCGCCGTCGGCGATTGTGGCACCGTGAGACCCGGGATCTGGCCCGGCGTCGGCAGCGTCTTGGCGTCCTGATAGGCCTGGTCGCCTTCGCAACGGCGCGTGGCGCTGCAAGCCGACAACAGTGCGCTACCAACCAGCAGACCGCAGAGCAGCACACGCATCAGATCGCTCCTGCCGCGCGCAGCGCGTTGCGGACCGTGTCCTGGTGCGAGGGGTCCATGGTGACGAGCGGCAAGCGCAGGCCGGCCGGAATTTTGTTCATTTCGTTGAGCGCCCACTTGACGGGGATAGGATTGGGTTCCACGAACAGATGCTTGTGGAGGGGCTGAAGTTCCGTATCGAGACGCTCGGCCTTCTTGCGATCGCCGGCGGCGGCGGCCACGCACATCTCGTGCATCTTGCGCGGCGCGACATTGGCCGTGACCGAGATGTCGCCGTGAAAGCCCATCAGGATCGATTCGCAGGCGGTGGCGTCGTCGCCGCTGTACAGGGCGAAGTCGCGCGGCAGATCGAGCGCCAGCAGATCCTTGACGCGATCGAAGTCGCCCTTGGCTTCCTTCAAACCGACGATGTTCTTCAGCTGCGCCAGGCGCTCGACGGTCGCCGGCAGCATGTCGCAGCCGGTGCGGCCCGGCACGTTGTAGAGGATGACCGGGATGTCGACCGCCTCGGCGATCGCCTTGTAATGGCGATACAGGCCTTCCTGCGGCGGCTTGTTGTAATACGGGGTGACGAGCAGCGCCGCATCGGCGCCGGCATCCTTGCCCGCCTGCGTCAGCTCGATGGCTTCCGACGTCGAGTTGGCGCCGGTACCGGCGATGACCGGGATCCGCTTCTTCGACAGCTTGACGACGCGGCGGATGACCTCGATGTGCTCGTCGACGTCCAGCGTCGCCGATTCGCCGGTCGTGCCGACCGCGACGATCGCGTCCGTACCTTCGGAAATATGCCACTCGACCAGGGCCGACAGGCTGTCCCAGTCCACCGCGCCATCGGGGAACATGGGAGTGACGATGGCAACGATGCTGCCCTTGATCATGCGCTTTGAGGAAAACCGGGGAGAACGGGGGCGCAAGTATAGCGAGTGCGCCTGCGTCGGGCGAAACCGCCCGAGCGCGCGGCTGACGCCGCCCGTCGACGGGCACTACAATACCGGGCTTAACCGCACCGCTGCGCCCATGTCCGCCAACGATAATCTGCTCACCGTCTCCGTCATCGGCAAGCCCAAGGGCAATGTCGCGCTCGAGCTGTTCAAGGCGATCCGCGAGCGCGGCGGTGAGGTCGAGGACTGCCGGATCGCGCAGATCGGCGACCGCCTGACCGCGAATCTTCTGGTGTCGGGCAACTGGAGCACGCTCGGCCGGCTGGAAACCGCCCTGCCCGGCATCGCCGAGAAGCTGGAACTGCAGGTGCGCTTCGAACGCTGCGAGGTGCGGCCGGTCAACCCCGACTTCCGCCCATACGCGGCGGAGGTGATCGCGCCGCAGGATCCGAACCTGCTCGTCAACATCCTCGAATTCTTCCAGCATCAGGACGTCGAGGTCGTCGAGATCTCGACACAGAAGTATCAGTCCACGTACACCGGCGCCGACATGGCGAACGTGCAGATGGTGCTGCACGTGCCGGTCAACCAGCATCCGCAGGCGCTGCGCGAGTCGTTCATGGATTTGTGCGACGACCTCAACGCCGACGGCATGCTCGATCCGATCAAGACCTGAGGCGCGACGCGCACTCCAGGAGCACGCGATGAAGCCCGGCGACAAGATTCCCGACCTCAAGCTGGCGGCCAGCGGCGGCCAGACCATCGGCCTGCGCGGCTTCAAGGGCAAGGCCCTGGTCGTCTACTTCTATCCGAAGGACAACACGCCGGGTTGCACGCAGGAAGGTCAGGATTTCCGCGACCTGTATGCGCAGTTCACCAAGGCCGGCGCCGAGATCGTCGGCGTATCGCGCGACAGCGTGAAGTCGCATGACAACTTCATCGCCAAGTTCGAATTCCCGTTCGCGCTGCTGTCCGACGGCGACGAGGCGATGTGCCAGGCCTTCGACGTGATCAAGGAAAAGAGCCTGTACGGCAAGAAATATCTGGGCATCGAACGCAGCACCTTCCTGTTCGACGCCAAGGGCGTGCTGAAGCGCGAGTGGCGCGGCGTCAAGGTCAAGAACCACGCGGCCGAAGTGCTGGCCGCGCTGAGCGAAATTTGACCAATTCTGGCGCGCGGCGAATAGCCAACTTACCGGCAATTCGCGCGTCTGAAAAGCACTTTCTTTCTGCGGACCGCCTGCGCTAGATTGAGGCCGGACGCCGCCGACGCGGCGCCGCATCTCCACCCAGGCTGCACCGCCAACATTACGAACGACCGCTTCAGCGCAGGCCAGACACACCGGGTTCCGAACGGAGCCGGTTGGCCTTCCACTCCGATTCCAGTCAGCGCCACGCCGTCCGGACGTGCGCGCAGGATTCCCTATTGCCGATGAGCAAGCGCAAGATCTTCGTCCTCGATACCAACGTCCTCCTACACGACCCGTCCTCGCTGTTCCGATTCGAAGAGCACGATCTGTTCGTGCCGATGGTGGTCCTTGAAGAGCTCGATGCCGCCAAGAAGGGCACGAGCGAAATCGCCCGCAACGCGCGCCAGGTCAGCCGTTTCTTCGACGAGCTGATGCAGGACAAGAACCACGCGCAGATCGAAAAGGGCCTGCCGCTGCCCAGCACGCGGACCGGGCCGGCCAACAGCAGCAATCGCACCCGCAGCGGCGCACCGGCCAGCGGCAAGCTGTTCTTCCAGACGCGGCCGGCCGAAGCCGTGCTGCCGGGCATGATGCCGGGCAACAAACCCGACAACAGCATCCTGCTCAACGCGCTGGACCTGCAGACCAAACACCCCACGCGTCGCGTGGCGCTGGTCAGCAAGGACATCAACCTGCGCATCAAGGCCGCCGTGGTCGGCGTGCATACCGAGGATTACCACAACGATCAGGTCCTCGACGATCTGGATCTGCTCTACACCGGCTACAAGGAAGTGCCGGCCGACTTCTGGCAGACGCACGGCGAGAAGATGGAAAGCTGGCAGGACGCGCGCGGCCGCGCCTGCTATCGCATCAAGGGACCGCTGGCCAAGGAATGGCACGTCAACCAGTTCCTCTACATCCCCGACGATGACGACGACAAGGGCCTGGAACTGGTCGTCAGCAAGGTCGAAGGCTCGATGGCCGAGCTGCGCGTGGTGCGCGACTACCGCGCGTCGAAGACCGCGGTCTGGGGCATCCACGCCAAGAACCGCGAGCAGAACTTCGCGCTGAACCTGCTGCTCGACCCGGACGTCGATTTCGTCACCGTGCTCGGCACCGCTGGCACCGGCAAGACGCTGCTGACGCTGGCGGCGGGTCTGGCGCAGACCATGGACGAACAGCGCTATCGCGAGATCATCATGACCCGCGTGACCGTGCCGGTCGGCGAGGACATCGGCTTTCTGCCGGGCACCGAAGAGGAAAAGATGGCGCCGTGGATGGGCGCGCTGATGGACAACCTCGAAGTGCTGACGCAGAACAGCTCCAGCGGCGACTGGGAACGCCAGGCGACCAACGACATTCTCGCCAAGCGCATCAAGATCCGCTCGCTGAACTTCATGCGCGGCCGCACCTTCCTCAATCGCTACATCATCATCGACGAGGCGCAGAACCTGACCGCCAAGCAGATGAAAACGCTGATCACGCGTGTCGGCCCCGGCTCGAAGATGATCTGCCTCGGCAACCTCGGACAGATCGACACGCCGTACCTGTCGGAGACCACGTCCGGCCTGACCTACGTCGTCGACCGCTTCCAGGGCTGGCCGCACGGCGGGCACGTAACGCTGGCGCGCGGCGAAAGATCGAGGCTTGCGGCCTACGCTTCGGATATCCTTTAGCCCCCCGGCCGCGCCGCTGATGGCGGCGCGGCCGGAAAAACAAGGAATACGAATTCATCGGAGACGGCCGCATGCTCGGACGCCTGGGTACATCTATGAAGGAAGGCGCGCTCGCGGTCGCGCTGCGTGCTTACGTCAACGACCGCTACAAGGAATACGGCGAGGTCCTCGACTGCCAGGTCGACACCAAAGAAGGCCGCCTGCAGTTCCGCGTGCTGCTGCGCGGCGAGAAGGAACCGGCGAGCGCGTCGATCGACCGCTACGAGATCGAAAAGGAGGGCGAAGACGTCTACCTGAAGCTGCGCAGCTTCTCGACCTCGCGCGAGTGGATCACGCTGCTGCTGAACCAGCTGCTGGCTGGCAAGCGCTTCAAGATCCCGTCCAAGGTCGCATCGCTGCTCTGAGCCGGCACGCGCCGTGGCCTTAAGCCAAGCCCAGTACCGCAAGTGCGTCTCGCCCTGGCCGGGCGTGACGCTCGACGTCAAGTGGATCGATCATCTCGTGGCGTCGGTCGACGGCAAGATGTTCGCGATGCTCAATCTCGGCGGCAAGTATCCCGACCGCGTGCACTTCAAGGTCGAGGACGATCTGTTCCTGTCGTTGACCGAGCAGCCCGGCATCGCGCCGGCGATGTATCTGGCGCGCGCGAAGTGGGTGACGGTCGTCGAACCGAAGCGCTACCCGCTCGACTGGTACGCGCAAAGCCTGCGTCGCGCTTACGAGATCGTCGCCGCCAAACTGTCGAAAAAACGCCAGCGCGAGCTTGGATTGCTGAGCTGATGTGATCGACCTGTCCTGGTCGCTCGCGGCGCTGTGCGGCTTCGCGTTTCTGGCCGGCTTCGTCGATTCCGTGGTCGGCGGCGGCGGCCTTGTGCAGATGCCGGCGCTATTCGTGATGCTGCCACACGTGCCGCCGGTCACCATCCTCGGCACCAACAAATTCGTCAGCACCTGGGGCACGGCGGCGGCGGCGATGCAGTACGCGCGGCGCGTGCGCATCGAATGGCGGGCAACGATCCCGACATTCGTCGCCGCGCTGCTGTTCGGCTTTCTCGGCGCGCGCATCGCCGCACTGGTGCCGAGCGAGGCCTTCCGGCCGATGGTGCTGGTGCTGCTGATCGCAGTACTGGCGTACACGCTGTGGAAGAAAAACCTCGGTGCACTGCACGCACCGCGCCTCAACCCGAGTCAAACACTGTGGGCCGGCCTGGCGACCGGCACGGTCATCGGCTTCTACGACGGCTTCTTCGGCCCCGGCACCGGCTCGTTCCTGATCTTCGCGTTCGTCGGTCTGTTCGGCTTCAGCTTCCTCGCCGCGTCGGCGTCATCGAAGCTGATCAACGTCACCACCAATGGCGCCGCCCTCGCCTTCTTCATCACGCATGGCCACGTCCGCTACGACATCGCGACACCGATGATCGCCTTCAACGTCGCCGGTGGGCTGGTCGGCTCGCGACTGGCGATCCGGCACGGCAGCGGCTTCGTGCGCGTCATCTTCATCGTCGTCGTCAGCGCGCTGATCGCGCGCTTCGCCTGGGACATCTGCACCCGGCACTGAGGGGCACGGCGCAGGATCGTCACTCAGGCGCGGTCGGCCGGAAATGCGATGACGTCCTCGATGCGCGCACAGCCGAGAATCTGCATCAGCAGGCGATCGGCGCCGAGCGCAACGCCGGCGCAGGGCGGCAAGCCGGCCTGCAGCGCCGCGATCAGCGCCGCGTCGTAAGGCGGCACCGCGCGGCCATTGGCCGCGCGCCACTGCTGATCGGCCTCGAAACGGCGCTGCTGCTCGGCAGCGTCGGTCAGTTCATGAAAGCCGTTGGCAAGCTCGACGCCATGCCAGAACAGTTCGAAACGCTCGGCGACCGGTGGCTCGTCATCGCGCACGCGCGCCAGTGCTGCCTGCGACGCCGGGAAGTCGTAAACGAAGGCCGGCGTCTGCGGCCCGAGCTGGGGGCCGATCACCAGCGACATCCACAGGTCCAGCCAGAAATCCGGATTGGCGATCTCGTCGTCGCTGAGCGCCTCGGGCTCGGCGATGCCGCGCTCGCCCAGACGACGGCGCAGTTCGGCGGCATCAGCCTTGAACGGGTCGAAGCCGGCGAAGATCACGAACACGTCTCGATACCGGTAGCGCTGCCAGCCGAACTCCGGCGCGCCGCAGCGGCGCAGCAATGCCTCGACCTCGTCCATCAGCGTCAAATGGTCGAAGCCCGGCCGGTACCACTCCAGCATCGTGAATTCGGGGTTGTGATCGCGGCCCTGCTCATCGCGGCGAAACACCGGCGCAGCCTGCCAGATCGGGCCGCTACCGGCTGCCAGGAGGCGCTTCATCGCGAATTCCGGCGAGGTCTGCAGCCACCCGCCGCCATCGGTGGCGAAGCTGTCGATGTGACGATCGACGGTCGCGTAGCGTGAACGCAGCGGCGTCGAGACCTCCAGCACGTCGCGCTCGGCGAAGAAGATGCGGAAAGTGTTGAGCAGTGCGGCGCGGGCACGCAGCACCTCGAAGCTCGCGGTCGGTTTCCAGTTCGTCGCAGTCATGGCGCAGTCCAAAATAACAAAGGCCGCGCGAGGCGGCCTTTGCGGGCGGGCGATACCGCAGGCCGGCCTGCGCCGGCAGCGGCTGACCGCAATTACTTGCCGACGCGGCTCAGGTACTCGCCGGTGCGCGTGTCGACCTTGATCTTCTCGCCTTCGTTGATGAACAGCGGCACCTTGACCACCGCGCCGGTTTCCAGCGTCGCCGGCTTGGTGCCGCCGGTGGCGGTGTCGCCACGCAGGCCCGGGTCGGTTTCGGTGATGGTCAGTTCGACGGTGTTCGGCGCGTAGACGATCAGCGGCACCTCGTTCCACAGCGTGACGCGGACGGTTTCCTCGCCCTTCAGCCACTGCGCGGCCTCGGCCATCGCTTCCTTGCCGGCCTGCACCTGCTCGAACGAGGTCGGGTCCATGAACGTCCAGAACTCGCCGTCGTTGTACAGGTACTGCATGTCGGTGTCTTCGACGTCCGCCGCTTCCCAGCTGTCGCCGGACTTCAGCGTCTTTTCGAGGACACGGCCGGTCTTCAGGTTGCGGATCTTCAGCGTGTTGGTCGCCTGGCCCTTGCCCGGCTTGCGGTACTCGTTGTCGATCACCGCGTACGGGTCGCCATCGATCAGAACCTTGGTCCCGGACTTCATTTCATTGGTGCTGATAGATGCCATGACAGCCTCGCAAAGTCTTTACTGAAAATGGATACGGGAAGTTTTCCCGGTTGCCGGGCCACGACGGCGCGGCGAAAATTGGCGGCGAATGATACCGTCCGCCCCCCAAAACGACCAGAGCGCCGCTGTCCGGGCGCCTGGCTGGCAGCACGAGCTGCGCCACGCGTTCAGCCGCCCGGCCGAGCTGCTGGCCCATCTCGAACTCGATCCCGAGCATCCCGACCTGGCGCTGAGCCGGCGCCGCAGCTTCGCATTGCGCGTGCCGCGCGGCTTTGTCGCGCGCATGCGCAAAGGCGACCCGCACGACCCGCTGCTGCGCCAGATCTGGCCGGCTGCCGACGAAGACATCGAAACACCGGGATATGTCGTCGACGCGGTCGGCGATCTGGCGCGCGTGCGCGGCGCCGGCCTCATTCACAAATATCACGGCCGGGTGCTGCTGGTCGCGACCGGCGCCTGCGCCGTGCACTGCCGTTACTGCTTCCGGCGCCACTTCCCGTACAACGAGCAGCTGGCCGCGCGTGATCACTGGGCCGAGGCGCTGGCCGAGATCGCCGTCGACACCAGCGTCGACGAGGTGATCCTGTCCGGCGGCGATCCGCTGTCGCTGTCGGACGACAAGCTCGGCGAGCTGATCGACGCGCTCGATGCGATTCCGCATTTGCGCCGTCTGCGCGTGCACACGCGGCAACCCATCGTGCTGCCGGAACGCATCGACGAGCGACTACTGGCCTGGCTCGACCGCACGCGCTTGCAAACGGTGTTCGTGCTGCACGCCAACCATCCCAACGAGCTCGACGACAGCGTAATGACGGCGCTGGAGCCGCTACGTCGGCGCGGCATCACACTGCTCAATCAGGCGGTCTTGTTGCGACAGATCAACGACGATGTCGAAACCCTGGTCGCCCTGTCCGAACGGCTGTTCGGCTGTGGGGTGCTGCCCTACTACCTGCATCTGCTCGACCGCGTGCAGGGCGCCGCGCACTTCGACCTGCCGGAGGCCGACGCACAAGCCTTGATGCGCGTGCTATCGTCTCGTCTGCCCGGATACTTGGTACCGCGGCTCGTGCGAGAAATCGCCGGGGCGCCATCGAAAACCTGGATCGACTGGGACACACGGGGATAAACGGGGTAGATGGGCCTGGTTCACTGCGGTTTCACGGACCAGCCATCGTCGGGGGTGGGGGCGATCACCAGCCATGAATGAAACGCACGGATTCGCTGACCGGTCGCGGCCAGCTGTATGCCGCCCGTCGCCGCAGGCGGTGCGCTCGGCAGGCGGCCGCCATCGTGCGGCCCCGGGGGGCGCATGCTGACCCCTGCCGTTGCTGTGAACACGCTGATGCCTACTGACTCGTTGCCACCGCTTCCCTCGATCGTCGCCGCCCAACAAACGGCCGGCAGCGTCATTCTTACCGTCATCGACTCCGAGAGCGTCGCCAAGCGCATCGAAAGCTATTTGCGCAATGCCGGTCACCCGGTGCGCACCGCCTGGGTCACCGACATCGAGGACGTCGAGGAAACGCTGCGCCGCAGCCCGCCCGACATGGTGCTCTGCGCCGACGGTCTGGCCGACGCCCCGTTGGCCGACGTCATCACGCTTTGCGCGCGCCTCGCGCCAGACCTGCCGGTGGTGTTGCTGAGCCCCAGCATCGTCGCCGAGGACAGCATCGCGGCCATGGCCGCCGGTGCCCGCGATCATGTTTCGTACGAAGATTTGCGCGGCCTGCGCCACCTCGAACTGGTGGCCCTGCGCGAATTCGCCGCGCACCGCCAGCAGCGCGAACTGCGCGCGACCCGCAAGCGCCTCGAAAACTTCGAGTCGCTGCATCACGAATTGCTCAGCGCGACCAATGACGCGGTCGCGCACATCCTCGAAGGCATCGTCTCCGACGCCAACCCCGCGTTCGCCGCCCTGCTCGGCTACGACGATGCCGCGTCGCTGGCCGGCGTGCCGCTGATGGATCTGGTGGCGCCGGGTTATGCGCCCAAGGTGAAGGAACAGCTGCGCCAGGTCCTGCGCGGCAAGACCGACAAGCGCTCGCTGGACTGCTCGCTGCAACACCGCGAAGGCGCGTCGATCGCGATCAATGCACGCCTGACGGTAACCGAAGTCGAAGGCGAGCAGATGATCGAGATGCTGATCCGCTCGGAAGCCGAGGCCGCCGCCACGGCGTCAGTCGACCACGTCAACGATCGCCTGCAGTTTTTTGAAAGACTGGAGGCCGCGGTTGCCACCACCGGCGCCCAGCAATCACAGCCGCACGCGCAGCGCACCGCGCTGCTGGTGTCGATCGATCATTTCGCCGCGCTCGAGGAGCGCATCGGCCTGCACGATGTCGAGCAGACCGTGGTCCAGCTCAGCGACTGGCTGAAATCACAGCTGCAGGCCGACGACTCGGTGTTTCGCTTCTCGACCTCGGAACTCGCCGTCATCGCCACGTTCAAGGACGGCGGCGCCATCGAGCCTTGGGGCGACAAGTTCGTCGCCGACACCGCGCGACGCATTTTCAGTACGGCCGGCCACGAAGCGCAGTTGTCGCTGACCGTCGTCGCCTATCCGTTCTCGGGCAGCGAGAAGGCCACGGCTGTCGCATCCGAGCTGGTCGCGACGACGCGCAAGCTGTCGGCACAGGGCGGCAAGCAGTTCGCCAATATCGGCGCCACTGCCGCCAATTCGCTGCAGGAGCGCGAGCTGCGTCGCCAGGCCGACATGGTGCGCAAGGCGCTGGTCGACGATCGCCTGAAGCTGGCCTATCAGTCGATCGCCAGCCTGGAAGGCGATACGCGCCACCACTATGACGTGCTGGTGCGCCTGATCGACCCCGAGGGCCGCGAGGTGCACGCCTCGGAGTTCATCGCCGGCGCCGAGAAGACCGACCAGATGCGCGCCATCGACCGCTGGGTCACCGCGCGCAGCCTGAAGATGCAGGCCAAGCGCGACGGCGCACAGGACAGTTCCAGCCTGTTCATCAAACTGTCCGAGGACACGCTCAAGGACAGCGAGAACTTCGTCGCCTGGCTGCGCACGCTGCTCGAGAACCGGCCGCTGCGCAACGGCGAGCTGGTCTTCCAACTACGCGAAAAGATTCTGCAGAACCACGTGCGCAAGGCCAAGCTGCTGATGCAGAGCCTGATGGAGATGGGCGCGCAGACGGCGATCGAGCATTTTGGTGCCGGTCCGAATTCGGCGCAGCTGATCGAGCATCTGCCATTGCGCTTCATCAAGTTCGATCAGAGCTTTGCCAAGCACTTCGGCGACAAGGACACGCAAAAGCGCATGTCCGCGCTGATGGAGCAGGCCAAGGCGCGCAACATCAAGGTCATTGTCAGCCACATCGAGGACGCCAACCTGATGGCGCGCCTGTGGCAGATGGGCGTCAACTTCATCCAGGGCTACCACGTCCAGGAACCGGAAGTGGTGCTGATGTCGGCCGACGTTGGCGTGCGCTGAACATCGCGCGACGCGCATGAAAAAGGCGGCCCTCGGGCCGCCTTTTTCGTTTGCCGCTTTCGATCTTAGACCGTCTGCGCCTTCTGCAACGCTTCGATGCGTACTTCGAGCGGCGGATGCGACGCGAACAGCTTGGCCAGCTGGCCGCCGGTGATGCCCATCGCCGTCATGTTCTGCGGCAGCGTCGACGGCTCATGCGCCGATTGCAGACGCTGCAGCGCGGCGATCATCTTGCGCTTGCCGGCCAGGTGCGCGCCGCCAGCGTCGGCGCGGAACTCGCGCTGACGCGAGAACCACGCGACGATCATGCTGGCAAGGATGCCGAACAGCACTTCGAGCACCATCACCGTGATGAAATAGCCGAAGCCCGGCCCGCGATCATCGGAGCCGCGGCGGAACACTGCCTGGTCGATCGCATAGCCGACCACGCGTGCGAGAAACATCACGAAGGTGTTGAGCACGCCCTGGATCAGCGTCAGCGTCACCATGTCGCCGTTGGCGACGTGGCTCATCTCGTGGCCGAGCACCGCCTCGACCTCATCCTGCGTCATCGAACGCAGCAGGCCGGTCGACACCGCCACCAGTGCGTTGTTCTTGCTCATGCCGGTGGCGAAAGCATTCGGCTCCGGGGCGTCGTAGACGGCGACTTCCGGCATACCGATGCCGGCGGCGCGCGCCTGGCGCTCGACCGTCTGCAGCAGCCACATCTCCGACGAGTTGCGCGGCTCCTTGAGGATTTGCGCGCCGGTCGACCACTTGGCGATGGTCTTCGACAGTGCCAGCGAGATGAACGCGCCGCCCATGCCGAACACGAAGCAGAAAATCAGCAATGCCTGATAGTTCAGGCCGTTGGCCATGATCCAGCGGTTGACGCCGAGGATCGACGTGACGACGCTGAGCACGAGGACGATCGCGAGGTTGGTCGCGAGGAACAGGAAAACGCGTTTCATAGGGTGTTCGAGACTGCCTTTTCAGTCGGGACTCAATCGACAGCTGGGGTCGGAATCGACGCCTTTCAAGACCGCGAAAGGCGTCGTCCGGTTCCGTCCGAACCCTTACTTGCCTTCCGCATACATGCCGTCGACGCGCTGGAATCCGCGCGGCAGATGGCTGCCGCGGCTGGCGCGCGAGCCACTGTAGTGCGCCAGATCGGTCGGCTTCAAGGTCAGCGTACGCTTGCCACAGACCAGCGTCAGGCTTGCGTCAGGCGGCAACACGCAGGACGCGAGAATGCGGTCTTCGCCCTTCAGCGCGACCAGTTTGTTGCCCTTGCCCTTGGCCAGTTCCGGCAGCTCGGCGAGCGGGAACACCAGCAGCCGCCCTTCGGCGGTGACCAGCGCGTAACGATCCTGCGAGACATCGGCGACGCGTGCCGGCGTCAGCACCTTGGCGGTCTCCGAAACATTGATGACCGCCTTGCCGGCCTTCAGCCGTGACTCGAGATCGCCGAGGCGGGCGATGAACCCGTAGCCCTCGTCACTGCCGAGCACCAGCTTGTCGCCGCCATCGCCCATCAGCAGGCCGTTCAGACGCGCCCCACCCTGAATGTCGATCTTGGTCGTCACCGGCTCGCCCTGCGAGCGCGCCGACGGCAGCTCGCGCGGATTGAGCGTGTAGCAACGACCCTTGTGATCGAGCAGGATCAGCAACTGGTTGGTCTTGCCCTGCACAGCAAAGCCGAACTCGTCACCGGACTTGTAGCTCAGCGCCGTCGGATCGAGTTCATGGCCCTTGCCGGCGCGAATCCAGCCGGCCTTGGACAGCACCACCGTGACCGGTTCGGCCGGCAGGATGTCGGTCGCCTCCAGCGCCGCGGCCGGCGGCCGCGCGTTGATCTGGCAACGACGCTCATCGCCGAATTTCTTGGCGTCTTCCTTGAGCTCCTCGCCGATCAGCTTCTTCAGCTTTTCGTCGTCGCCGAGCAAGTCTTCGAGCCTGGCGCGTTCGGCCGCCAGCTCTTCCTGCTCACCCTTGATCTTCATCTCCTCGAGCTTCTGCAAATGGCGCAGCTTGAGGTCGAGGATCCATTCGGCCTGCGCGTCGGACAACGCGAAGGTGCTCATCAGCTTGGCCTTGGGCTCGTCCTCGAAGCGGATGATGCGAATGACTTCGTCGATGTTCAGATACGCGATCAACAAGCCTTCGAGGATGTGCAGGCGATCGTTGACCTTGCCGAGGCGATGATTGAGTCGCTTGGTCACCGTCGCGAAGCGGTACTCCAGCCACTCGGTCAAAATCTCCTTGAGGTTCTTGACGCGCGGCCGGCCGTCGAGACCAATCATGTTCAGATTGACGCGATAGCTGCGTTCGAGATCGGTGGTCGCAAACAGGTGCGCCATCAGCTGTTCGGCGTCGACTCGATTGCTGCGCGGCACGACGACCAGACGCGTCGGATTTTCATGGTCGGACTCGTCGCGCAGATCTTCGACCAGCGGCAGCTTCTTGGCGCGCATCTGCTCGGCGATCTGTTCGAGGATCTTCGCCGGCGAGACCTGATGGCCGAGATGGGTGACGATGATGTTGCCGTCCTCGTCACGCTCCCAGCGCGCGCGCACGCGCACTTGGCCATAGCCGGTCTGGTAGATCTTCAACAGATCGTGCGGCTCAGAGACGATCTCGCAACCGGTCGGATAGTCCGGCGCCGGCACGAACTCGCAGAGCTTCTCGACGTGCGCGTTCGGATGCTTGAGCAGATACAGGCAGGCGTTGACCAACTCGCGGATGTTGTGCGGCGGAATGTCGGTGGCCATGCCGACCGCAATGCCGGTCGTGCCGTTGACGAGGATGTTCGGCAGGCGTGCCGGCAGCAGGCGCGGCTCGTCACGCGTGCCGTCGAAGGTCGGCAGCCAGTCGACCGTGCCCATGCCGAGTTCGGCGAGCAGCGTCTGCGCATACGGCGTCAACCGCGATTCGGTGTAGCGGTAGGCGGCGAATGACTTCGGGTCGTCCTGCGAACCCCAGTTGCCCTGACCGTCGACCAACGGATAGCGGTACGAAAACGGCTGCGCCATCGTCACCATCGCCTCGTAGCAGGCGCTGTCGCCGTGCGGATGGTATTTGCCGATGACGTCGCCGACGGTCAGTGCCGATTTGCGCGGCTTGGAACCGGCGTTGATGCCGAGTTCCGACATCGCATAGACGATGCGGCGCTGCACGGGCTTGAGGCCGTCGGCGACGTTCGGCAAGGCGCGGTCGAGCACGACGTACATCGAGTAATCGAGATAGGCCTTCTCGGCGAACACGCGCAGCGGCACGCGTTCGTTGTCGAGATTGTCGGTGGTATCGGTCATCGCGTGATTCCCTGGTGGGCTTGCATCCGGTCCGCGCCGTCAACGCCGTGGCGCTGCGAGGGGCGGCCGGTCATGAAAAATAGGTGCTGTCCGCATGCGCGCGGATCAGCTCGATAAAAGGTGTGCCGTACTGTTCGAGCTTGCGCGCGCCGACGCCGTTGATCTCGGCGAATGCGTCGAGATCGCGCGGTTGACGCTCGGCCATTTCGCGCAGGCTGGCGTCGCTGAACACCACGTACGGCGGCACGTTTTGCGCGTCGGCCAGCGTCTTGCGCAGGGCGCGCAGCTGCGTGAACAAGCTCTGGTCCTGTGGGCTCAGGCCGGTATCGACCAGCGAGCGTTTCTTGGCGCGACGCTCGGCGGCACTCTCGCGCTTCGGCGGCGGCACCACGTCGATCTGCCGCTGGCCCTTGAGCACGTCGCGACTGGCGGCGGTGAGGCGCAGCACCGGATAACCGTCGGTGGTTTCGTCGAGCACACCCTGATGCAGCAGTGTGCGCACCACCGCGCGCCATTCGTCGAGCGTGCGCGCACGGCCAATGCCGTAGGTCGACAGCTGCTGATGGCCGCGGTCGATCAGCTTCTGGTTTTCCGAGCCGCGCAGGATATCGATGACGTGCGCACTGCCGAAGCGCTCGCCGCGCTGTGCAAGGCGCGCGACACAGGACAGCAACTGCTGTGCTTCCAGCGTCCAGTCCTCCGTGACCTTGGGCTCCAGGCAGTTGTCGCAGGCGCCGCAATTGCCTTCGAAGGTCTCGCCGAAGTAGCGCAGCTGCACCGCACGGCGGCATTCGTGCGACTCAGCGTAGTCCAGCACCTGGCGCAGCTGCTGGCGGGCGACGCGCTGCTCCTGTTCGAGCGGCAGGCTGGTTTCCGGATGCGTCTTTTGCGCGATCAGGAACTCGGCAGTGCGAATGTCGCCGAGCCCGAAAAAGAGAATGCAGCGCGACGGCTCGCCATCGCGACCGGCACGGCCGGCCTCCTGGTAATAGCCTTCCATCGTGCGCGGCAGATCGTAATGCGCGACCCAGCGCACGTCCGGCTTGTTGATGCCCATTCCGAACGCGATGGTGGCGACGATCACTTGCGCGTCGTCGCGAATGAAGCGCTCCTGATTGTCGGCGCGCGTGTCGGCATCGAGACCGGCGTGATACGGCGCGACGCGCACGCCGTCGGCGGCGAGCTTGGCCGACAGTTCGTCGACGCGACGTCGCGACAGGCAGTAGACGATGCCCGAACCGCCATCACGCGCCAGCGCCAGCAGCTGCGTATAGGTCTGTTGCGTTTTCGGCCGCACCGCGTAGTAGAGATTCGGTCGATTGAAGCTGGCCAGATGCATGGCCGGCTCGCGCAGATGCAACTGCGCGGCGATGTCGCCGCGCACACGCTGTGTCGCAGTCGCCGTGAAAGCGAACATTGGCACGTCCGGCAGCTGCTCGCGCAATGCACCGAGCTGTCGGTATTCGGGGCGAAAGTCGTGGCCCCATTCGGACACGCAGTGCGCCTCATCGATGGTGATCGCCGACACGCCCGGCGACGCCATCAGCCGCATCAGCAGGCCCTCACGAAACTCCGGCAGCATCAAGCGCTCCGGCGCCAGATACAGCAGCTTGTAGTCGCCGCGCAGCAGCGCCGCGCTGCGCGCCGACGCTTCAGCGCCACTGAGCGTCGAATTGAGGAACGTCGCGGCGATGCCCATCTCGCCGAGCAAGCGCACCTGATCCTGCATCAGCGCGATCAGCGGCGAGACGACGATCATCACACCCGGCTTGAGCAGCGCCGGCAGCTGAAAGCACAGCGATTTGCCGCCACCGGTCGGCATGATCGCCAGCAGGTCGCGACCGGCCAGCGCATCGCGCACGACAGCCTCCTGCCCCGGCCGGAAATGGTCGAAGCCGAACCAGCGTTTCAGCGCAGCGCCGAGTTCGTTCTGGTTGGGAGCGGAAGCGTTCATGGGCACATCGTCGACGCTTGCGGCAGAGGCAGCGGCCTCGTCCGCCACGCCTTACGAAACTTCGGCGCGATTGCCCTCGCGCTCCAGCCATTCCTTGCGATCGGACGCACGCTTCTTGGCGAGCAACATGTCCATCAGCTTTTCGTCGGCACCGACATGCTCGGGTTCCTCGCCGCCCAGCGTCAGCTGCACCAGGCGCCGCGTGTCGCGCGCCATCGTCGTCTCACGTAGCTGCAGCGGGTTCATCTCGCCGAGACCCTTGAAGCGCGTCACCTGCGGCTTGGCGCGGCTGCCCTCGGCGATCAGCCGATCGAGCACGCCGTTCTTCTCCGCCTCGTCGAGCGCATAGAAAACCTGCTTGCCGGCATCGACGCGAAACAGCGGCGGCATCGCGATGAAGATATGCCCGGCCTCGACCAGCGGCCGGAAATGGCGCAGGAACAGCGCGCACAGCAGTGTCGCGATGTGCAGACCGTCGGAGTCGGCGTCGGCCAGCACGCAGACCTTGCCGTAGCGCAGACCGCTGGTATCGGAGCTGCCCGGATCGACGCCGATCGCCACCGAGATGTCGTGAATTTCCTGCGAGCCCAACGCTTCGCCCGAATCGACTTCCCAACTGTTGAGGATCTTGCCGCGCAGCGGCATCACCGCCTGATAGTCGCGGTCACGCGCCTGCTTGGCGCTGCCGCCGGCCGAATCGCCCTCGACCAGAAACAGCTCGGTGAGCTTGACGTCGCTGGACACGCAGTCGGCCAGTTTGCCCGGCAGCGCCGGACCGCTGGTGACCTTCTTGCGTACCACCTGCTTGGACAGCTTCAGGCGCGCATTGGCGTTGGCGATGACCAGTTGCGCGATCTGCTCGCCGACATCGGTGTGCTGGTTCAGCCACAGGCTGAACGAGTCGTGGACCACGCCTTGCACGAAAGCCGCGGTCTCGCGCGAGCTCAAGCGCTCCTTGGTCTGGCCGGCGAACTGCGGGTCCTGCATCTTGACGCTGAGCACGTAGGCGCAACTGCTCCAGACGTCTTCCGGCGTCAGCTTCATGCCACGCGGCAGCAGATTGCGGAACTCGCAGAACTCGCGAATCGCCTCGGTCAGGCCGGTGCGCAGGCCGTTGACGTGAGTGCCGCCCTGCGCGGTCGGAATCAGGTTGACGTAGCTTTCGGCGACCGGCTCGCTGCGCCCGCCCTCGGTGTTGAGCCAGACCAGCGCCCACTCGGCTTCCTCGCGTGCGGCCTTGAACTGACCAACGAACGGCTCGGCCGGCAACGTCTCGGCACCGGCCAGCGCGTCCTTGAGATAGTCCGGCAAGCCGTTTTCGTACTGCCAGGTGATTTCTTCACCGTGCGCCTTGTCGATCAGCGTCACGCGCAGATTCGGGCACAGCACGGCCTTGGCGCGCAGCACTTGCTTGACGCGCGGCATCGAGAATTTCGGCGAGTCGAAATACTTCGGATCGGCCCAGAAACGCACCGTGGTGCCGCGCTTGCTCTTCGGTGCGGTGCCGACCGGACGCAGCTTTTCGGCGAGCTCGCCGCCTGCGAACTCGATCAGGTATTCCGTGCCGTCACGGAACACCCGCACATCGAGCTTGGTCGACAGCGCATTGACCACCGACACGCCGACGCCGTGCAGACCGCCGGAGAACTGGTATTGCTTGTTCGAGAACTTGGCGCCCGAATGCAGCTTGGTCAGGATCAGCTCGACACCGGTGACGCCGTGCACCGGATGCACGTCGACCGGCATGCCGCGACCGTCGTCGGAGACCTCCAACGAGCCGTCCTCGTGCACGGTGACGACGACGTTCTTGCAGTAGCCGGCAAGTGCCTCGTCGACCGCGTTGTCGATCACTTCCTGCGCCAGATGGTTGGGGCGCGTGGTGTCGGTATACATGCCCGGACGCTTGCGCACCGGGTCCAGGCCCTGAAGAACTTCAATTGCTTCAGCGCTGTAAGAGCTATTGTTCGGGTTGGCAGCCATCGTTAGGGTCGCGTTTCGGACGCGCGAAGGTAGCCAATGCACCGGCTGCCGGCAAGGTTGCCAGCGGCCCGATCTTCGGGCAGCGCGTCCGACGCCGATCGTACCCGCAATGGCGCCGTCAGTCGTCCAGCAGCGCCGTTCCGGTAAAACCCAGCGCCAGCAGCATGCCAAGCCACGGCCACAGCTGGTCGAGACGAAAATCGAGCAGATGCGCAAACAGCTGGCGAACCGCATGACCGGCCAGTTCGGCCGCGTGATCGGCCGGATGCACCAGCAGACCGGTCACGAACAGCAGCGCGAAACCGAGCATGCCGATCATGACCAGACCGCCGATCCAGTCCGGCCCATGGTCGCGCGGCGGCGGCAGCGTCTGCAGCACCTGCATCGTGAAGCCGGCGTCGTCGAGGTGCGGGGCCTGCTCACCGTCTTCACGCAGCAGCTGGCGCAGCCAGGCGTCTTCGTCGTCGCGGTGCGTGTCGGCGCGGGAATCGGAATGGGAATTCATGATGCCAGCTCCCAGGCCCGCAGGCGGGCCTTCAATTTCTGCTTGCCGCGCGAGATGTGCGACTTCAGCGTGCCGACCGGACAACCGAGCGCGGCGGCGGCTTCCTCGTGACTCATGTCGAGATGGTAGCACTGCACGATCGCCGCTCTTTCCGCCGGCGACAGCACCGCGAACGCGCGATTCATGTCGAGCTGCAGATCGGCGCGCGGCGCCTCGTCGTCGGCCGCCAGGCCCTCATCGACTGCCGGCACGTCGTCGAGCGACAGCTCGATGCGGCGCGCGCGCAGGTGCTGCAGCCAGGCGTTGGTGGCAATTCGGTGCAGCCAGGTCGAGAACCGCGCGTCGGCGCGAAACTGCGCCAGCTTGCGATAGGCCTGCAGGAAGGTCTCCTGTGCCAGATCGTCGGCCAGCGCGTGCTGGCCACCGGTCAAGCGGCGCAGCAGGCTGCGCACCGCCGACTGATGGCGGCGTACCAGCGCGGCGAAGGCCATGCGATCGTCACCCGCGAGCACGCGGGCGATCAGCGTCGCATCGGCCGGTTCGGCAGCGATGGGCACGGGGCGAGTCCAGCCGGCCTTCAGCGACCCTTGCTGTCCGAATGGCGATCCTCGACGCGCCAGGCGATCAGCCGCGCAACACCGACCGCCAGCGGCACCAGTGCCCACGGCCAGGCATCGTTGTCGGTGAAATACAGGGCCAACCCGCCCGCGACCCCCACGCCGAGCATGGTCAACGCGCGGCTGAGGCTGGAGCGTTGCGTGCGCGTCATCATCATCAAAATTTCCGGCGGAACCGGCTGGCCGGCAGCGATCAGCTTGTCGACCATCTCGTTGAGCAGACGTTGCTGGCGCAGGCGATAGATGGTGATGACGATGACGAGTACCGCGGGCAGCGTGAACGCCATGATCACCGCAGTCAGGCCGGTCACATCCAGCGAGTCGACCGGTTCGATCGGCAGGCTGGCCGTCGCAGTGGCAAGAACATTGAGCATCGGCAACTCCGTAGCGAATAAGGGGCACGGCCGGATTGTCACGACCGGTTTCATGCATTGGATGCGGGTTGCACGCGTTTTGGATGCACGGCGACCGCAACCAGTCGATGCAGGTCCCGCGCTGCGCGGTGCCGCGCCCTCGGCGGGCGTTTACAATATCGCCCCGTTCCGTATGCCTGCCATGCCCGCCAAGACCCCGCCCCAGGAATCCGCGCCCGACACCGTCGGCCAGTTCGAGGACGCGATGAAGGAGCTCGAAACGATCGTGCAGTCGCTTGAACGCGGCGAACTGCGCCTCGACGAGTCGCTGCGCCTCTTCGAGCGCGGTGTCGCCCTCGCCCGCCAGTGCCGCGGTTCGCTCGACAGCGCCGAGCTCAAGGTTCACGAACTGCTGGCCAGTGCCGGCGACACGCGCGACGGCGAGGATCCGGCGGCGTGAGCGCGCCGTTCGCGGAGCGACTCGCCCCCTACCGTCAGCGTCTCGACGACAGTTTCGCGCGCTGGCTGCCGACCGCACAGACCTATCCGGCGCGCCTGCACGAGGCGATGCGCTACGCCAGCGACGGCGGCAAGCGCCTGCGACCGCTGCTGGTCTACGCCGCGGGCGAGGTATTGGGCCTGCCGGCCCGCGCGCTCGACGCGGCGGCCTGTGCGATCGAGATGATCCACGTCTATTCGCTGGTTCATGACGATCTGCCGGCCATGGACGACGACGCGCTGCGGCGCGGTCGGCCGACGACGCATGTAGCGTATGACGAAGCGACCGCGATCCTGGTCGGCGACGCCCTGCAGACCCAGGCGTTCCATGTGATCGCCGCCGATGACGCGTCCGGCATCGACGCCGCGCAGCGCCTGCGCATGATCGCGGTGCTGGCCGAAGCGGCCGGCTCGCGCGGCATGGTCGGCGGCCAGGCCGTCGATCTCGAGTCCGAGGGACGGACGCTGAGCCTGGCCGAACTCGAAGCCCTGCACGTGCACAAGACCGGCGCGATGATCCGTGCCTGCCTGCAACTGGCGACACTGGCCGCCGGCGAGCGGCCGCCGGCGCAGGTCGAGGCGCTCGACCACTACGGAAAATGCATCGGTCTGGCGTTTCAGATCCAGGACGACATTCTCGACATCGAGTCCAGCTCGGCGGCGCTCGGCAAGACCGCCGGCAAGGACGAAGCACACCTGAAATCGACCTATCCGTCGGTGATGGGCCTGCCCGCCGCCAAGGTGCGCGCCGCCGAACTGTTCGAATCGGCACGCGAATCGCTTGCGATTTTCAGTGACGCTGCGGAACCCTTGCTGTGGCTGTCGCGCCATATCGAAGGTCGTGATCGCTGAGCGACAGTCCGGCCATGCACTGGTTCGGGGCGCCGTGTTTCCCGATAATCCCCGCTTTGATCCTGAGGGTGCCACGGGCACCGGAGTCTCATGACTGACATCCCCGGTTACGCCCTGCTCGGGCGTATCCAGACGCCGGACGATCTGCGCAAGCTGCCAGCCGATGAACTGCCAGCGCTTGCGGTCGAGATGCGGCGCTACCTGATCGAGACCCTCGGCCGCATCGGTGGCCATTTCGCCGCCAATCTCGGCACCGTCGAGCTATCGCTGGCGCTGCACGTCTGTTTCGACACGCCGTACGACCGCGTCGTCTGGGACGTCGGCCATCAGGCCTATCCGCACAAGATCCTGACCGGCCGGCGTGAACGTCTCGAGACGATCCGCAAACTCGGCGGCCTGGCGCCGTTCTGCCATCGCGCCGAAAGCGAATACGACACCTTCGGCGTCGGCCACTCGTCGACGTCGATCTCCGCCGCCGCCGGCATGGCCGCTGGTGCGCGCCTCAAGGGCGAGCCGCGTCGCGTGGTCGCCGTCATCGGCGACGGCGGCATGACCGCCGGCATGGCGTTCGAAGGCCTCAATCACGCCGGCCACCTCGGCCTCGACATGCTCGTCATCTACAACGACAACGACATGTCGATTTCCGAGAACGTCGGCGCCCTGCGCGACCACTCGGCGCGACTGATGCAGAAGCTCGGCCTGACCGCGCCGCATCACGCGCGCGCGCCGCAGGCCGCACATAACGAGGCGCACCTCGAGCACCCCGGCGCACTATTCGAGACCTTCGGCTTCACGTATTCGGGGCCCGTCGACGGCCACGACCTGCCGTCGCTGACCGCAACGCTGGAACGCCTGCGCAACGCCAAGGGCCCGCAGCTGCTGCACGTGGTGACGACCAAGGGCAAAGGCTTCGAGCCGGCCGAGGCCGACCCGATCAAGTATCACGGCATCACCCAGTTCGACCCGGTGACCGGCGCGTTCCCGGCCAAGAAGGCCGCCGCCGCGCCGACCTACACCCAGGTGTTCGGCGACTGGCTGTGCCAGGCCGCGGCCGCTGATCCGCTGGTGGTCGGCATCACGCCGGCGATGCGCGAGGGCTCGGGTCTGGTCGAGTTCTCGAAGCGCTTTCCTGACCGCTATTTCGACGTCGGCATCGCCGAGCAACACGCGGTGACGCTGGCCGCCGGCCTGGCCTGCGAAGAACTGAAACCGGTCTGCGCGATCTACTCGACCTTCCTGCAGCGCGGCTACGACCAGTTGATCCACGACGTCGCAATCCAGAATCTGCCGGTGGTGTTCGCGATCGACCGCGGCGGCCTGGTCGGCGCCGACGGCGCCACGCATCACGGCGCCTTCGACCTGTCGTATCTGCGCTGCATTCCGAACATGGTGGTGATGGCACCGTCCGACGAAAACGAGTGCCGGCGCATGCTGAGCACCGGCGTGGCGCTGAACCAGCCCAGCGCGGTGCGCTATCCGCGCGGCAACGGCACCGGCGTGGCGCTCGACGCCGAGCCCAAGCCTCTGGCCGTCGGCAAGGGCCGCATCGTTCGTGAAGCGCACGGTCGCCGCCGGCCGCGCGTGGCGATCCTCGCGTTCGGCGCGATGGTGCAACCGGCGCTTGAAGCGGCCGAGATTCTCGACGCCGTGGTCGCCGACATGCGCTTCGTCAAACCGCTGGATGCCGAACTGATCCTCGAACTGGCGAACGAAAACGATCTGCTCGTCACGCTCGAAGACAATGCCCGCCTCGGCGGTGCCGGCTCCGGCGTCAACGAAGTGCTGGTCGCCCAGCATCACACGGTGCCGGTACTCAACCTCGGTCTGCCCGACCATTTCATCGAGCACGGCACGCGCGAGGAATTGCTGGCGCAGATCGGCCTCGACACCGCCGGCATTCTGCGCGCGATTCAGAAGCGCCTGCGCTCGCGCGATCTCGACGACGCCAAGCGCGCGACCGGTAGCACCTGACCCGCATGCATCGCGACGGCGCGCAGGGCGCCGTCGTCTTCAGTGCTGAGGGTCGGGATTGGCTGCGCGCAGACGCTGCAACAAGCGGTCGCGCCACCGTGGCGCATCGACCGGCACCGGAGCCGGCGCGCGTTGCGAGAGACCCAGCCCACAGGCGTCACAGGCCTGCAGGAAGATCGCCACGGCCTCCGGCTCGACGTGCGCAAACTCGGCGCCCTGCTGCAAGGTCGCGTGCTGACGGGTGTAGAACGCCGCCAGCCGCATCAGCTCCGGTGTCGTTCGCCATTCGCCGAAATGCGGCCAGGATTCGAGGTGATATTCCACGCCAGCCTTCCGCCAGCCGCGTGCCGGATCCGCCGGCGCTTGCAGCGACAAGGCCCAGATCAGGCGCGGCAGCGCATAGGCGTGCATGGTGCGGCTCAGCGCCTGCGGCGCGTCGACCCGACGCCACGGCAAGGCCGGCGGCAAATCAAGAAAGGCCTGTACGAGGCCGTCGAAATTGAGCACGTTCGCCAGCAATTCCTGATCGTCAGGCAGGACCAGCACCGAGACATCGTCGTGCGCGATCAGCGTCGGCACCGCGAGCCGACGCAGGCGCAGGACCGGCCCCTGCGCTCGCAGCCGCGCGGCGTGCGCCGACAGCAGCAGCGCCTCGGCCTCATCGAGCAGCGTCAGCAACGATGACAGCCGTAGCGGCCAATCGAGGAGCTGCGCGCGCAATTCATCGCCTGCCGCATCGCGGATACGCGCCAGCGCGCGACCATCGGCCTGTCGTTGCGGATGTTCGATGGTCAGCGCCGCAGCCTCGCCAGGCGCGGCGAAAGCCCAGTTGACGCGGGTCCGCCGCTGCAGCGTCCGCAGTTGCTGTCCCAGCAGATGGCGCTCCTCGGCACTGAATCCGTGGACGGCAACGCGCAACTCGGTGATCGGGGTCATGCAAATCGCTGCAGGCAGATGAAGGCACCGCGCATCGTCGCTCCGCATGAGGCGGGGCCGTCGATACGCCGTACGCTCCGGACATGGCGCGCAGCGCTCGCTGCACGCGCTAAAGGCCGCCTCGATCCTGAGGCTGCTGCGATCCGTGCAGAACGTCCAATAATCCTGAAGGCTCGGCGTTCGGTGCCCGCACACGGGCCAACGCCTCACAGGGCAAACCTTACAGGAAACTAAAGGTTATGTAAGCAATACCCTACAAAGATGACGCCGAATTTATGGGGCCGTCGTGCACGGCTCCGGCTCATTCGGTGGTATGCGCGCCGCTGAACCAGGCCAGCTTCTCGCGCAGCTTCACGACCTCGCCGACCATCAGCAGGCTCGGCCCCTTCACATCAAGCGCCTGCACCCGATCCGCCAGATCGCCGAGCGTACCGGTCACCACCCGCTGGCGTGGCGACGTGCCTTCCTCGACGACCGCCGCTGGCCAGTCCGGTGGCAGGCCGTGCGCAAGCAGCTGCGCACAGATTTGCGCGAGCGTCTGCAGGCCCATGTAAAACACCACGGTCTGACCGCGACGCGCGAGCTGATCCCAGTGCAGTTCGAGCACACCGTCCTTGCGCGCGTGACCGGTGACGAAGATGCACGATTGCGCGTAGTCACGGTGGGTCAGCGGAATACCGGCGTAGGCCGCGCAGCCGGCCGCAGCGGTGACGCCCGGCACGACCTGGAACGCGACGCCATGTGCCATCAGCGTTTCGATTTCCTCGCCACCGCGGCCGAAGATGAACGGATCGCCGCCCTTGAGGCGCAGCACCCTGCGCCCGGCCTGGGCCTGACGCACCAGTTCGAGATTGATCTGATCCTGGGGCACGGTGTGCTGGTTGCGCGCCTTGCCGACGAAGATGCGCTCGGCGTCGCGGCGCACCAGCTCCATCACACCGGGCGAGACCAGACGGTCGTAGAGCACCACGTCACATTGCTGCATCAGGCGCAGCGCGCGAAACGTCAGCAGGTCCGGATCGCCCGGCCCGGCACCGACCAGATAGACCTCGCCAGCGGCCGGCGTCTGCGCGATCAGCTCGTTGATCGTCCGTTCGGCCGCCGCTTCGTCGCCGCGCAGCACGGCCTCGGCACCGCCTCCGTCGAGGAAGGCCTCCCAGACACGCCGCGGCGATGCGGCGCCGCCCGCTTTGACGGCGGCGCGCATGCGATGCATGAAGCGCGCAAGGCCGCCGTAGGCGGCCGGCAACATCGTCTCGATGCGCTCACGCAGACGTCGCGCCAGCACCGGCGCGGCGCCGCCCGACGAAACCGCCACCATCAGCGGGCTGCGATCAACGATGGCCGGCACAATGAAGGTGCTCAAGGCCGGATCGTCGACGACATTGACCGGGATGTTGGCCGCCGCCGCCGCCGCCGCAACGCGAGCATTGAGTTCACGATCGTCGGTGGCGGCGACGATCAGACGCTGTCGGCGCAGCTGCTGCGAATCGAACGCCGTCGCCAATTGCTCAGCCGCGCCGTCGGCCACCGCTGCCTGCACGTCGCCGTGCAGCGCCGCTGCGACGATCTGCACACGCGCACCGGCACGGCGCAGCAACAGCAGCTTGCGCGCAGCCACCTCACCGCCACCGACCAGCAGCACCGGCTGATCCTGCAGCTGTAAAAAAACAGGGAAATACGGCCAGTTCGACTCGTCCATGGCGCCTTTTCGCACGATTCGCGCTCAGTGCGCGAGTGCCCAGGCCTTGGCCGCCATCGTCACACCGATGAAAACCAGAAAGCCCGCGACCGCGCGCTTGAGCAACAACGGCGACATGCGAAACCCAAGCCGCGTGCCCAGCCAGATGCCCGGCAGCGCTCCCACCAGCAACAAGCCGAGCATACGGTAGTCGACCGCGCCAATCCCGGCGTGTCCCAGACCGGCGATGCCGGTAATCAGCACCGCGTGCGCGAGATCCGAGCCCACCAGTTTGACTGGCTCGTGACGCGGATACAGCAGCAGCAGAATCATCATGCCGATGACGCCGGCACCGACCGACGAGATCGTCACCAGCGTGCCGATCAACACTCCGGCAAGCAGTGTCAGCGGCCGCTGCAAGCGCTGCAGCGCGTCGTCGCCGACCGCGACGCCGTGACGGCCCATCCAGCGCCGGATCGGCTCCTGCAACAGCGTGAACGACGCGGTGACGATGATCGCTGCAGCCAAAACGCCCTGGATCAGGTGATCGAGCGACGGCCCGGGCCGCAGATGGTGCAGCACCAGCAGCGTGACGGCGGTGGCTGGCAGGCTGCCGGCCGACAACCACATCACGATCTTCCAGTCGACGCTGCCGTTGCGGCCGTGTAGCGCAACGCCGAAAGCCTTGCTCAGGCTCGCATAGAGCAGGTCGGTACCGACCGCGATCGTCGGCTTGATCCCGCAGAACAGGATCAGGATCGGTGTCATCAACGAACCACCGCCGACACCGGTGGCGCCCACTGCCGAGCCGACGATCAGACCGGCGAGGATAAGTCCCAGTTCTTGCATGTTCTTTTTGCGCGTCACGCCCTTGGAAGCCGGGGCGCAACGCCTATACTGTTATTACGGTTTCGAATAAGGACGAGCCATGAAGCTTCGTCAATTGCATTACATCCATGAGGTCGCACGGCGCGGCCTCAACGTCACCGCGGCGTCCGAAGCGCTGTTTACATCGCAGCCCGGCGTCAGCAAGCAGATCCGCCTGCTCGAAGAGGAGCTCGGCGTCGACATCTTCGTGCGCAACGGCAAGCACCTGTCGGAAATCACCCCGGCCGGTCAGCGCATCCTCGAGTACACGCAGCGGCTGATCGGCGAGATCGACAACATCAAGCGCGTCGCCGACGAGTTTCACGACGCCGACCGTGGCGAGCTGGCGATCGCCACCACGCACACCCAGGCGCGCTACGCGCTGCCGGCGGTCGTGCAGCCGTTTCGCCAGCGCTACCCCAAGGTCAGCCTGCACCTGCATCAGGGCTCGCCGCCGCAGATCGCGAAAATGGCGTCCGAAGGCCAGGCCGATTTCGCGATCGCCACCGAAGCCATGCACCTGTTCGAAAACCTGGTGATGCTGCCGTGCTACCACTGGAACCGCGCGGTGCTGGTGCCGCCCGACCATCCGCTGGCGGCGACGTCGCGGCTGACGCTGCAGGACATCGCCGCGCACCCGATCATTACCTACACCTTCGGCTTCACCGGCCGCTCCAAGCTCGATCAGGCATTCATCGCCATCGGCCTGCGCCCGGACGTGGTGCTGACCGCGGTCGACGCCGACGTCATCAAGACCTATGTGCGGCTCGGCCTGGGCATCGGCATCGTCGCGTCGATGGCCTATGACGCGCAGGCCGACCGCGACCTCGTCGCCCTGCCGGTCGATCACTTGTTCGAGGACAGCGTCACGCATATCGGCTTTCGTCGCAGCTTGTTCCTGCGCGGCTTCATGTATGAATTCCTGCAATTGTTCGCCCCGCACCTGACACGCGAGGTGGTCGATGAAATGGTCGCGATCGGCGATGCCGAACAGCGTCGCAAACGGGCGCTAGCGTTGATCAGCGAGCTGCCGCCCGCAAAATAACGATTCGGTCTTTACTTAGAACCGTCACAAAAACACGCGGGGGACGCTTCATCACCGGGGGAAAACCCCTGATAATGAGCGACCCGCGCTTTTGATTGCCATGTACACATACGATTCCTACGACCAGCAGCTCGTCGACGAACGCGTCGCGCAGTTCCGCGACCAGACGCAGCGCTATCTCGCCGGCAAGATTCCGGAAGACGAGTTCAAGGCACTGCGCCTGCGCAACGGCCTCTACGTCCAGCGCTTTGCGCCAATGCTGCGCATCGCGATTCCGTACGGCCTGCTCGCTGCGCGCCAGCTGCGCATGCTGGCGCACATCGCCCGCGAGTACGACAAGGGCTTCGGCCACTTCACGACGCGCCAGAACCTGCAGTTCAACTGGCCGCAGCTCGAGCGCGTGCCGGACATCCTCGCCGATCTGGCCAGCGTGCAGATGCACGCGATCCAGACGTCCGGCAACTGTATTCGCAACATCACCTCGGACCATCTCGCCGGCGCCGCGCGCGACGAACTCGTCGACCCGCGTCCGTACTGCGAGCTGACCCGGCAGTGGGCGACCTTCCATCCGGAGTTCAACTGGCTGCCGCGCAAGTTCAAGATCGCCTTCTCGGCGACCACCTCCGACCGCGCTGCGACCAAGGTGCATGACATCGGGGTGCACATCGTGCGCAACGAAAGCGGCGAGCTGGGCTACGCCATCTACGTCGGCGGCGGCCTCGGCCGCATGCCGATGATCGCGCACCGCATTCGCGACTTTTTGCCGGAACTCGATCTGCTGTCGTATCTGGAAGCGGTGCTGCGCGTCTACAACCGTCTCGGTCGCCGCGACAACATCCACCGTGCGCGCATCAAGGTCTTGGTCAAGGAAACCGGCCCGGCCAAGTTCGCCGAAATGGTCGAGGCCGAATGGGCGCTGATCCGCGACAGCGAACTGCGCCTGCATCGCGAAGACATCGACTTCATCAAGTCGCGCTTCGACGAGCACGCCTACGACGCAGCGGCCGCGGCCGACACCGGCTTCGAGCAGCGTGTCACCGAAGATCCAGCGTTCGCCGCCTTCGTGCGTCGCAACGTGTTGGCGCACCGCGTCGACGGCTACAAGGTCGTGTTCGTGTCGCTGAAACCGCCGGCCGGCGTGCCGGGCGACGCCTCCGCCGAACAGATGGACGTGCTCGCCGATCTGGCCGAGCGCTACAGCTTCGGCGAAGCGCGCGTCACGCACGATCAGAACATCGTGCTCGCCGAGGTCAAACAAGGCGACGTCTACGCCGTCTGGCAGACCCTGCGCGAACACGAACTGGCGACACCGAACATCGGTCTGCTGACCGACATGATCTGCTGCCCGGGCCTCGACTACTGCTCACTGGCCAATGCCGGCTCGATCGGCGTGTCACAGGACATCAACGACCGCTTCGATTCGCTCGACCATCAGTACGACATCGGCGACATCAAGATCAAAATGTCGGGCTGCATGAATGGCTGCGGCCATCACACCGTCGGCCACATCGGCATCCTCGGCGTCGACAAGCACGGCGAGGAGTGGTACCAGGTCACGCTCGGCGGTTCGGCCGGCGACGACGCCAGCCTCGGCGACCGCACCGGCCCGGCGATCAGCCGCGCCGACATCGCCGAAGCCGTCGAACGCATCATCGACGTTTATATGGAACAGCGTCACTCGGAAGACGAAAGCTTCCTGCAGTGCTACCGGCGCGTCGGCATGCCACCGTTCAAGGCGCGCATCTATGCCAACGAAGCGGTGGCCGCATGAGCGCACTGATCATCGACGGCCGCGTCGCGGCCGATGCTTACGTCGAACTCGCCGACGATCAGACGCCAGCCGGCACGCCATGCATCGTGCCGCTGGCACGCTGGCTCGAACAACGCGAAGCGTTGCAGGCCAGCGGCGCACCGATCGCGGTGCGACTGCCGAACACGGCCGAAGTCGGCACGATCTGGCCCCTGCTCGAGGATCGGCCGATGATCGAGCTGGACTTCCCGACCTTCGCCGACGGCCGCGCCTACAGCCAGGCGCGCGTACTGCGCGACCGCTACGACTACAAGGGCGAGATTCGCGCACGGGGTGGCGCTGTGGTGCGTGATCAGCTGCACAACATGCTGCGCAGCGGCATCAATGCTTTCGCCTTGCGTGACGATCAGGACGTCGACACCTGCCTGACGGCGCTGTCCGACTTCGATCTCGCCTACCAGCCGGCAGCCGATCGCAGCGACATGCCCATCGTCGGTCGCCTGCGGCGACGCCACGCCGCGGTCTGAGGATCCAGCGTCAGCCCCGGTTCAAGATTGGCTGCGCAGACTCGCGCAGCGACGACGTTCATCTAAGCTTCGGGCGTCGTCAGCAACCACCAGAGGGGATCAGTATGAAAAACAGATACAAGGCAGCTCTCGCGATGGGAGTCATGACGCTCGCGAGCACGCCTGCCTGGGCCCAGAGCAACACCGCGGCCAGCGTCTCGGCCAGCGATATGAAGGGCTTTGCGGCACCTGCCCTGCAGGCGCCGGTCGCCTTCGGTGCGCGCTGGGGCACGTTCGGTGCTGGCTTTTACGGCCAAAGCTGCGACTGCAATCAGGACAATGCCGACGGCTCACTCGGCGTTGCCTTCGGCCTCGGCGATCCGGACAAGTATGCGGCACTGGAAGTGTCGGTCGCCTCGTCTTCGCTGTTTGGTGATACCGGCAGCGGTGACAGCTTCGGCGAATCCGGCTCGGTCGGCCTGAAGCTGCACACCAACATGCCGGGCTATGCCTCGTTCGCCATCGGCGTCAACGGCACCGGACGCTGGGGTAGCGATCAGTTCAAGAATGCCAATCGCGCCAGCGTCTACGCGGTGGCGACCAAGATGGTGCCGGTCGGCCAGTACGCGGCGATCCTCAACATCGGCATGGGCAATGAGCTTTACAACGAACCGGGCAAGGACAAGCCGGGCGTATTCGGTTCGGCGGCGTTCTACTTCACGCAACAGATCTCGGTGCTGGCTGAATACACCGGCCGCTTCACCAACGCGGCGCTGTCGGTTGCACCGCTGCGCTCGTTCCCGTTGACGGTCACGCTAGGCGCGACCAATCTTGGGGAACGCTACGGCCAGAACGTCGAGTTCGCCGGCTCGGTCGGCGTTGGCTTCGCCTTCAATACGCTTTAAACGATTCGCTCGCGAATCAAGGAGTAAAGCATGAACAAGTGGATGATCCGTATGAGTGCCGCCACCCTCGCCGTCGCACTGGCGGCGCCGGCGTTCGCGCAGTCCTCTGGCACCGGTGCAACGTCGGGCAGCAGCGGCACCAGCGGCAGCGCCGGCCTCGGCATCGACTACGCGGCGTTGGTTGCCGCCGGTGGCACCGGCAACCCGGGCGTCGGCACGCCGGGGCCGAACCAAGGGCAAACCCTGGGCGGTCCGATCGCCGGGCTGCAGAAGCAGTTCTCCAAGCCTTACGGCCAGCGCTGAACGGCATAGCCTCCAGCAAAAAGCCCCGGCCATGCCGGGGCTTTTTTTGTGCCGCCAATCGCGACAAATCGTGCCGGGATCATCGTTATCTGGCGTGAACACGGCTCGGAAATTCCGCGGTGCGCACACCCAACCACCCGCCGCTGATCTAGCGCTGCAGATTGGCTTCCTGCAGGCCGCCGCGCTTCGCCGCGCTGACCTTGGTCATGTGCGGCTGCGCCTCGACCAGCTGTTGCGGCGGTGACTGCGGCTGTTTTGGACGGTAGGCGTGAAAGTAACCTTCGATGCCCTTGAGGATGCCGCCCGCCAGCTTGGATTGATAAGCGCCGGTGCCCAGCAGCTTTTCCTCGTGCGGATTGGTAATGAATGCGGTCTCGACCAGCACCGACGGAATATCCGGCGCCTTGAGCACGACGAATGCCGCCTGCTGCACGTCGTGGCGCTGCAGCGTATTGATCTTGCCCATCGAATGCAGGATGCGTGAGCCAACATCGAAGCTCGCCTCCATCGTCGCGCTCTGAGACAGGTCGATCAACGTCGCCGCCAAGTCATCGTCCTTGTCGTGCAGATCGACGCCGCCCACGAAGTCGGCCGCGTTTTCCTTGTTGGCCAGCCAGCGTGCCTGCTCGGAGCTGACGCCGCGATTGCTCAACACGTAGACGGCGGTACCGCGCTCGGAGCTGCGCGTGAACGCGTTGCAATGAATCGAAATGAACATGTCCGCCTGCTGCTTGCGCGCGATCTCGACGCGCTGCCGCAGACCGACGTAGTAGTCACCGTCACGCGTCAGCACCGCACGCATGTTCGGCTGCGTATTGATCATCAGCGCCAGCTTGCGCGCGATGGCCAGTGTCACGTCCTTTTCCTTGAGGCCGGACGGACCATGCGCACCCGGATCCTCACCACCATGACCGGCATCGATGGCGATGATCACCGGCTTGTCCTGTAACGCACCGGTGCCCGGCACGGTATCGCCGACTTCCAGCGCCGCCCCCTTGGACGCGCTGGTCGCCGGCGCGACCGGAGTCGGCGCCGGCGCGGCGGCAGCTGGCGGCGGCGTGGTGACCTGGCCCTTGGGCGTCAGATCGACGACCACGCGGTCGCCGTACTCGTGATTCGGCGCCAGGGCAAACGAATTGACACTGACCTGCTGGGCGACGTCGAGCACCACGCGCACACCATCGCCGCGCACGCCGCCGCGCACGCCGCGCACGACGCCCTTGGCTTCGGTGTGATCGGCCACTTTGACGCCGCTGGCGTCGATACCGTCGAGGTCGATGACGACGCGATTGGGGTTGCTCAGCGTGAAGACATGCGAGGCGGACGCCGCGCTGACATCGAGCACCACGCGCGTCGATGCCGGCGAATCCCAGACGCGCACGTCACGCAACTCGGCCGCATGGGCGAGCGTCGTGGCGACGAGCAGACCGAGACCTATCCCCCAGCGCATGGAGCGATTCCCTGAGAATTTGGACCCGAAGCTAACCCAATCTCGATGTCAATGCAAATTTATGCCTTACAAACAGCTGGATAGGAGGCATTTTTAATGTCATTACTTGGACGCGATACGAACGGCTGCCCCCATCTCGGCACGCAGGGATGACAGGTCGGCCCCGGCCCTGCCCTGCGCCCGCAAGATGCGCCCGGCGCCTTCAGCCTGCAGCGTGATCCGCAGGTCGGCCGGCGGCAGATAGCCGTCGCCATGTTCAGGCCACTCGACCAGCCACCAGCACTGCGTCAGCGGGTAATCGCGCAAACCCAGGCCTTCGATCTCGTCCGCATCGCGCAAGCGGTAGAGATCGAGATGCAGCACCGTGCGGCCACCCACGGTGTACGGCTCGATCAAGGTATAGCTCGGGCTGCGGATCGGCCCACTGACGCCCAGCGCCCGCAACAGGCCGCGCGCCAGTGTCGTCTTGCCGGCGCCGAGGTCACCGCACAGATAAATCAGACCACCGGAGCCGCGCTGCATCCAGACACTGAGCGCGGCACCGGCGCGCTCGGTCGCCGCAGCATCGGCGAGCTCGCATTCACACATCGTGTTCATCGTGACTCCGGATTGACGACGGCGCGCAGCGCATCGATCAGATCGCTCGGCAACAAGCCGCGCTCGCCGTCGCGCGCGGCGCGATCGCCGGCCAGCGCATGGACCAGTACGCCGAGTTGCGCAGCGGTTTCGGCGTCGCGGCCAGCGCCACGCAGGGCGGCGACGATACCGGTCAGCGCATCCCCCATGCCGCCGACCGCCATGCCCGGATTGCCGTACGGACAGACCGCCGGCGGCTGTCCGCTGACGACCGTGCCGGCGCCCTTGAGCACGACCGCCGCGCCGTAGCGCGCCTGCAGCGCCTGGACGGCGGCGAGCCGATCGGCCTGCACCTCGCGCGTCGCCAGGCCCAGTAGACGTCCAGCCTCGCCCGGATGCGGCGTGATGATGGCGTCGTGCAGCGCCTGCGGCGTGGCGGCCAGCAGATTCAGCGCGTCGGCGTCCACGACCAGCGGCTTGTCGCTGGCGAGCGCTGCCGCGAACAGGCTGCGCGCCCAATCGTCGCTACCGAGCCCGGGGCCAATTGCGACGACATCAGCGCGCACCATCAGCGCCTGCAGCGCGTCCGGGGTCTCGCAGCGATGGCACATCAGCTCCGGCTGCGCGGCGGTCAACGCCACCGCGTGCTCGTCGCGCGTCGCGACGCTGACCAGTCCGGCCCCGGCATGCAGCGCCGCGCGACCGGCGATCAGGATCGCCCCCATCATGCTGTGATTGCCGCCGACCAGCAGCACGTGGCCGCTGTCGCCCTTGTGTGCGGTTCGCACGCGCGGCGGCAAGGCCCGCAGCAAGCTGTCGCGACCCTGCAGGCGCGCGATCGGCGCGATGCCGTCATAGGCCGCGGCCGGCACGTCGAGCGCATCGAAGTGGCGCTCACCGGCCCAGGCCGGACCGTCGCCGCTGTACAGCCCGAACTTGCGCGCGATGAAGCTGACGGTGGCATCGGCGCGCACGGCCAGCGCCGACGGCGTCACGCCGCGGCTGGCATCCAGGCCCGACGGCACGTCGACCGCCAGCACTTGCGCGCCAGCGTCGCGCGCGGCGTTGATGGCCTGCACCGCGCGCAGACCCGCATGATCGAGTGGCCGACTCAAGCCGGTACCGAATAGTGCATCGACGATCAGGTCGACCGCCGGCAGGGGACCGTCGAGCACCTCGATCGCACCGCCGTCGGCAAGCCAGGCCGTTCGAGCGCGCGCGGCATCGCCGGCGCCGGGCGCCGCGCCATCGGCATAGACACGCACACTGCAGCCGTCGGCACGCGCCAGCCGCGCGATCTCATAGCCATCGCCGCCGTTGTTGCCGACGCCGCAGACTACGACGATCTTCAGCGCGTCCGGCCAGCGACGGCGCGCGTAAGCCCAGCACGCGCGCGCCGCGGCCTGCATCAGCGCATAGCCCGACCGGCCATGGTCGACGATCGCGCGGCGGTCGATGTCGCGCACCTGCGCTGCCGTATAGAGATTGCGGTCGCGTTCGTTCATCGGCGGCAGTATAAGAAGCCGCTTGCCGAACTTCTGCATAGAATCGGCGGTTTTCCGCCCGCCACGCGACGCAGCACCCGATGTCTACGCCCCTCGATCCCGCACAGCTTGCGCAGCAGATTCCGCACTGGGCCCGCAGCCTCGGGTTTGCCGACGCGGCCGTTGCGCATCTGCGCCTCGACGACGACCTTGCGCACTTGCGGCGCTGGCTCGACGACGGGCTGCACGGCGGCATGGACTGGATGGCGCGCAATCTGGAGCTGCGCGCACGGCCGGCGGCGCTGCATCCGGGCACCGTCAGCGTCATCTGCGCACGACTCGACTACCGTCACGACGCGGTCGCCGCCGAGTCCATCCTCGCCGACGGCGCGCGCGCCTATATCTCGCGCTACGCGCTCGGCCGCGACTATCACAAGCTGATGCGCGCGCGCCTCGCCAAGCTCGCCGAGCGCATCGCAGCGGCGATCGGCCCGCACGGCTATCGCGTGTTCAGCGACAGCGCGCCGGCCCTGGAGAAGGCGCTGGCGCGCAACGCCGGACTCGGCTGGATCGGCAAGAACACCCTGCTGCTGCGCCGCGATGCCGGCTCGTGGTTCTTCCTCGGCGAGATCTTCACCGACCTGGCGCTGCCGGAAAGCGAAGCGCCTGCCACGGCGAATCTGTGCGGCAGTTGCACGGCCTGCCTCGATGTCTGTCCGACGCAGGCGATCATCGCGCCGTACCGGCTCGACGCGCGACGCTGCATCTCGTATCTGACGATCGAGCATCACGGCAGCATTCCGGTCGAATTGCGCGCGGCGATCGGCAACCGCATCTTCGGCTGCGATGACTGTCAGCTGGTCTGCCCGTGGAATCGTTACGCCAAACCGACCGTCGAGGCCGACTTTGTGCCACGCCACGGCCTCGACGCAGCGGCGCTGGTCGACCTGTTTGCGTGGGACGAGGCGCAGTGGCGCGCACGCACTGAAGGCATGGCCTTGCGTCGCAGCGGCTATTCGCGCTGGCTGCGCAATCTCGCCGTTGCGCTGGGCAATGCGCCTCGTTCAGAGGCCGTGCGCGACGCACTGCTCGCGCGCCGCGACGACGCCGACGAGCTGGTTCGCGAGCACGTCGCCTGGGCACTGACGCGCCAGAGCGGCGACGCCTGATCCGGGCCTGCGCTAACGCGCGTAGAACTGCACCTTGCGCATCAACTCGTCGGTCGACGGGTCAAGCGAAACCTCGGTCTCGGATTCGAGCAGGCGCTTGGTCAACTGCTTGCCGAACTCGACGCCCCACTGGTCGAAGGCGTTGATGCCCCACAGCACGCTCTCGACGAAGGTGCGGTGCTCGTAAAGCGCCAGCAAGGCGCCGAGATGGAAGGCGTCGATGCGCGGGATCAGCAGCATGTTGCTGGGCCGGTTGCCGGGGAACACGCGGTGCGGAATCGCCGCTTCGAGGGCATCACCCTCCAGCCCCTTGGCCTGCAACTCCTCGCGCACTTCGTCGGCGGTCTTGCCGCGCATCAGCGCCGACGCCTGGGCAAAGCAGTTGGCGGTCAGCTTGCGGTGCATGTCGCGGAACGGATGATCGGCGAACACCGGCAGGATGAAGTCGACCGCATGCACCGCCGGTCCCTGATGCAACATCTGGAAATACGCGTGCTGGGCGTTGCTGCCGACATTGCCCCATAGCACTGGCGTCGTCTGGAAATCGACCGGCAGGCCGTCGCGCGTCACGCCCTTGCCGTTGGACTCCATCTCCAGCTGCTGCGCCCAGTCCGAGAACAGCGACAGGCGCTGCGCGTACGGCGCCATCACATGGCTGGCGCAGCCGAGGAAGTTGTGGTTCCAGACGGCCAGCAGGCCGAGCAGCACCGGCAGATTGTGTTCGAGCGGCGTGCGTCGGAAGTGCGTGTCCATCGCATGCGCGCCGCGCAGCAGGGCGTCGAAGCGGCGCGGCCCGAGTGCGACCATCGCCGTCAGACCGACGGCGCTCCACAAAGAATATCGGCCGCCGACCCAGTCCCAGAAGCCGAACATATTGTCCGGCGCGATGCCGAACGCCGACACCGCTTCCTCGTTGGTCGAGACCGCGACGAAGTGCTGGGCGGTCGCCTCGATATCGAGCGATGAGATCAGCCAGGCGCGCGCATGCAGCGCATTGGCCAGCGTCTCCTGCGTCGCGAAGGTCTTGCTGACGACGACGAACAACGTCGTCTCCGGGCGCAGACGCGACAGGGTCTGGTGCAGTTCAGCGCCGTCGACATTGGCGACGAAGTGCGGGCGCGGCCCATCGATGGCCGGCGACAACGCACTACATACCAGGCGTGGCCCGAGGTCGGAGCCGCCAATGCCGATGTTGACGATGTCGGTAATACGCTTGCCGGTCGCCCCGCGCCACTCACCATCGCGAACACGTTCTGCAAAAGCGGCCATGCGCTCACGCACGTCCTGCACCTCGTCACCGACGCGACGACCGGCATCCCGAAAATCGGCGACGCGCGGCGCGCGCAGCGCCATGTGCAGCGCCGCGCGGTTCTCGGTGTTGTTGACGTGCTCGCCGCCGAAAAGGCGCGTACGCCACGCATCGAGTCCTTGCTGGCGCGCGAACGAAAACAGCAGATCCAACGTCTCGTGGTTGGCGCGCTGCTTGGAGTAGTCGAGATAGATGCCGACGTCTTCGCAGACGTAGTGTTGCGCGCGCTGCGGGTCAGCTGCGAACAGGTCCGCAATACGGACATCGGCAAACCGCGCAGCATGCGCGCTCAGCGCACGCCAGGCAGGGGTCGCACTGGGCGACTTGGGGATCGGTGCATTCATGAACCCCCAAGACTAGCCGTTCGCCTGCTTCTCGGAAATACCCCCGCCCCCGAGCTTGCGTCCGAAACTCAGGTCCAGTGGTAGTTGAAGCTGATGCTGACGCGCTCGGTCTCGACCGGGCTGGCCGGCACCTCGTGGCGCAGCCAGCTCTCGAACAGAATCACGTGACCGGCCTTGGCCGGATAGATGATGTGCGCCTGGGTCGACGCCGGCGCGCGCGCGCGTCGAGGCGGCGCCGCCATCAATCGCGACAGACGCGGGTCTTCGAACTTCAGACCGCTGCAGCCGGCCGGCGTCTGCACGTAATAGGTACCACTGACCACCGCCTGCGGATGCAGATGGAAACTGTGCGCACAGCCGCGCGGCATGATGTTGATCCAGCAGTCGGTCATTTGCAGACGGCCGCCGCGCAGATCCCAGTGCTGGGCACGCGCGTAGGTCTTGACATGCTCGTCAATGCGTTCGCGCAGTAGATCGAAGGTCGACGAGAAAAGATGCAGCCGGTCGAGCGAGCCGTAGCTGGTATAGCCGAGCGGATAGTTCGGTGCCGACCATTGCCGGCCGGCCTCGTCGTGCTCGCGGATGCGCAGGCATTCGTCGAGCAGCTCAGCATTGAGCGCCCGCAGGCCGCGGGCCTGCAGGCGTTCGTTATGAATCAGCGTGGGAAACCACGCCTGAAGCGACTTCACGCGATCAGGCGCTCAGCGCCTGGACCGGAATCGTGTTGGCGGTACGCAGGACGCGATTCTGCTCGTCGAGGTAGACCAGGCGCGGCTTGTAGACACGCGCCGCAGCGGCGTCCATCGACGAGAAGGCGCAGATGATCACGCGATCACCGACACCCGCCTTGTGCGCCGCCGCGCCGTTCACCGAAATGATGCCCGAGCCCGGCTCGGCGGTGATGGCGTACGTGGTGAAGCGCTGGCCGTTGGTGATGTTGTAAATCTGGATCTGCTCGAACTCGAGAATGCCGGCCAGTTCGAGGAGCTTCGAATCAATGGCGCAGGAGCCGTCGTAATCGAGTTCGGCGTGGGTCACACAAGCACGATGCAGCTTGCATTTCAGCATGTGCAATTGCATGGAGATGCCTCTTGGAATTTCTCGAATCGGGCGCGGCCCACTAAGACATACGCGCGTCGACTCTCAGGTCGTATAAGGCGGGTGGCCCACTAAGACATACACCCGGTGCCCGGAACCCTCCGGGAAAGATTGCAGTTTAGCCGATTTCAGCAGCCGATCAAAGCGCTGTCGACACTGCAATATTGTCGATCAGCCGCGTTTTTCCGAGAAATGCCGCCAAAAGGATTCTAAATTCGCTGTCATCGATTGCCGGTTCCGACAAGTCGGGGCGACGCACGACCAGATACTGCGGCGCAAAACCCCGATCGCGCAAGCGCTCGATCTGTGCGTCGCACAAGGCCGTGTAATCGCGGCGCCCGCCGCGCAGGCCATCGGCGACGGCCTGCAGCGCCGCGTAGGCCTGCAGCGCCCGCGTGCGCTCGTCGCCCGCCAGATACTGGTTGCGCGACGACATCGCCAGGCCGCCGTCCTCGCGTTCGGTCGGCACACCGGCGATTTCGATCGGCATATGCAGATCGCCGACCATTTGCCGAATCACCAGCAGCTGCTGGTAATCCTTCTCGCCGAACAGCGCAACGTCCGGCATCACGATGTTGAGCAGCAGGCTGACCACCGTTGCCACCCCGTCGAAATGGCCGGGCCGGCATTCGCCTTCCAGAACATCGGCGTAGCGCGGCACGCTGACGACCGTGAAGCCGTCGCGGCCATGCGGATACATCTCGGCGACGCTCGGTGCGAACAACAGATCGCAGCCGGCGCCGGCCAGCTTCTCGGCATCGTCCGCCAGCGTGCGCGGATACCGGTCAAAGTCCTCGTTCGGCCCGAACTGCAGCGGATTGACGAAAACGCTGGCGACCACGCGCTGCGCCCGCGCCCGCCCGGCTTCGACCAGACGCAAGTGACCGCGGTGCAGATTGCCCATGGTCGGCGTCAGCGCGATGCGATCGCCGGCGGCGCGCCACTGCGCGAGCTGCGCGCGCAGCTCGGCGATCGTATGAATCGTCTTCATCTTGCGGGTCCGCGCTACTTCTTCTTGGCTGGCTTCTTGGCTGGATTCTTGACCGGCTGCTGGCGTCGTGCCGGCGCAACGCCCGGCAGCGCCGTCTTCGGCGCAGCGGCGACGGCCTTGTTCGCCACGGCGTCGGCGAAGCAATGCTCGGGCGCCGGATAAGCGCCGGATTTCACCTCGTCGACGTAGGCACGGATCGCCGCTTCGATATCCGGCGCGCCGGCCATGTAGTTCTTCACGAAGCGTGGCTTGTGGCCGATCGTCACCATCGGCGAAATATTGAGGATGTCCTGCAGCACCAGGATCTGGCCGTCGGTCTCGGCGCCGGCACCGATGCCGATCACCGGCACCGGCGATTGCTCGGTGATGCGTCGCCCCAGCGACGCCGGCACGCACTCGACGAGCAGCAGGTCGGCGCCGGCATCGGCCAGGACCCTGGCGTCGTGCAACATCGCCTCGGCCGCTTCGTCCTCGCGCCCCTGCACCTTGAAGTTGCCGAGTTTGTGCACGAACTGCGGCTGCAGACCGAGATGCGCGCAAACCGGCACGCCGCGCGTCGCCAGGTACTCGACGATGCTGGCCTGCTCGCGGCCGCCTTCGAGCTTGACCATCTTCGCGCCACCCTCCTGCATCAGGCGCTGCGACGAATCGAGCGCGCGCTCCAGCGTCGCGTACGACAGGAACGGCAGGTCGGCAACCAGAAAGGCGCGCTTGAGAAACGGCGCCACGCAGCGGCTGTGATAGACGATGTGATCGACCGTCACCGGCGTGGTCGTGGTCCCGCCCTGCATGACCATGCCCAGCGAATCACCGATGAGGACCAGATCGACGCCGGCACGATCTTCGAGCAATGCAAAGCTCGCGTCATAGCAGGTCAGGCTGGCGATTTTCTCGCCGGCGGCACGCATGCGGCGCAGCTCGGCGACGTTGACCGATTTCAAGATATCCATGAAGAACTCCCGGAAAAGACCGCGACGGTCGGCCATGGCAATGGCGGCTCGGGATGCACGCGCGGGTCTTTCGATAGGGAAACGCCGGCGGCCCACCAAGACATACGCGCGACGTTTACAACGGCAGATCGAACGGGTGGCCCACTAAGGCAGACACCCACGGGCAGGCGAACGGCCTGCTCAGGTGCGGCGCAGTGTAGCCGTTCCGGCGTGACGGTCAACCACGGGCCGACCAAGCCCAGAGTCCGTCGCGGCCGATCGCGCGGGCACGCTCGGCAACCGCGCCAATTCCTGGCACGACCAGGTCCGGGGCGATGTCGGCCAACGGCACCAGCACGAAATTGCGCTCGGCGATGCCGGGGTGCGGCAGGCGCAGCCGCTCATCGTCGGAGCGCTCGCCCTCGACGTGCAGCAGATCCAGGTCGAGGGTGCGCGGCCCCCATTTGCGGTCGCGGACGCGGCCGGCATCGCGCTCGATCCCGAGCAGCGCCGGCATCAGCTCGGCCGGCGCCAGCTCCGTGTCGAGGCAGCAGACCGCGTTGCAGAAATCGGGCTGATCACCCGGCCCCATCGGCACGCTGCGGTAGAACGGCGACACCATGACGATGCGGCCCAGCCCGGCCAGGCGTTCCAGCGCCCAGCGCAGCCGAGCGGCAGGATCTTCGAGATTGCCGCCGAGGCCGATGTAGGCGCGGCGCGTCACGCGCCCGGCGGCGACGGCTGATCTCCGCCAGGACGACGCCGACCACGACCGCCTCGGCGGCGGCGGCGCTTGCGCGGCGCGCCGGGCTCGGCCTCGTCGGGCCGCGTCGGCTTCAGCGGCGGCAGCCCCTCGCCCTGCTGGGCTTCGGTCCACCAATCGGCCAGTTCCTGCGCCACCTCGCCACTGTGCGCGCGCAGCAGCAGGAAGTCATAGGCGGCGCGGAAACGCGGGTGCGTCAGCAGGCGCTGCGCGCGGCCACCGCGGCGCATCTCGAAGCGCGGCTGCAGCGCCCAGATCTCGCGCATCGGCACCGAGAAGCGCTTGGGAATCATGATGTACTTCAGCGCCTGCGCCAGCACCTCGTCGGACGCCTGGGCGATGGCGACGTTGATCTGCGCATCGTCTCCATCGCACAACTTGACGATCCGACGCGCGACCGCGGGCCACAGCAACGCGGCGTACAAAAAGGCCGGGCTGACCGTCTGCTCGGCGGCAATGCGCTCGGCGGTGTTGCCCAAAGCCCGCTCGACGAAGGCATGCATCTGCGGGTTGTCGAAGGCCGCGTCGGTATGCGGCAACAGCTGCGCCAAGAGGCCGTATTCACGCAGGCCGTGCAGGTTGGCCACCGCGTCGCGGCATTGCAGCAGCTTGACCACCTCGTCGAACAGGCGCGCCGGCGGAATCTCGCGCAACAGCGGCGCCAGCTTGCGCAACGGCGCGGCGGTACCCTTCTCGATGCGGAAACGCAGTTTGTTGGCGATGCGCACTGCGCGCAGCATGCGCACCGGGTCTTCGCGATAGCGCAGCTCCGGATCACCGATCAGGCGGATCACGCCGGCCTTGATGTCCTCCAGCCCGCCGGCAAAATCGACGATCGAGAAGTCGCGGATGTCGTAATACATCGCGTTGACCGTGAAGTCGCGACGAAACGCGTCGGTCTCGACCGTACCGTACTCATTGTCGGACAAAATGCGGCCGGTCTCGTCACGTTCGTGACTGTCGGTAATCGGCCCGCGGAAGGTCGTGACCTCGCTGATCTCGTCGCCGAAGCGCACGTGTGCGATCAGGAAGCGGCGCCCGACCAGCCGGCACGAGCGGAAAATCCGCCGGACCTCCTCGGGTCGCGCGTTCGTCGCGATGTCGAAATCCTTGGGCTCCATGCCGGCCAGCAGGTCGCGTACGCCCCCGCCAACGACATAGGCCTCGAAGCCCGCATCCTTCAGGCCGTAGAGCACCTTCAGCGTGCCGCTCGGAAACTGCGAGCGCGAGATCGGATGCTCGGCGCGCGGCACCCGTTTAATGACGGGTATTTTTCTGTTGCGCGGAAACAGAGTCTTGAGCCAATTCATGGGCCGCGTATAATACGCGGCCTCTTGTGCCACCAAAAGCACGAGTGATAAAGCTCCTATCGTCTAGAGGCCTAGGACGGAGCCCTCTCAAGGCTTAAACCCCGGTTCGAATCCGGGTAGGAGCGCCAAACAAGCAAGGCACCCGGCGTCGCGCCGGGTGCCTTTTTTGTTGTTTTTGCGCTGTATCGGGCTCAACGCGGCGGGCGGTCGCCGCCCTTGGGCATCACCTCGCCGAGCACCGCCATCGGCTCCTTGCCGGCGGTCGAGGCCACCGACGCCAGCGTCATGTCGGCCGAATCGACGCTGTAGCCGCGATCGCGCAAGGTCGCCAGCAGCGCGTCCGGCGTCGTCTTCAGCACCGGCGCCAGCGCCGACAGCGGCGCCTGCGTCAGCAGGCCTGCGGCCCGAAAAGCGGGATTGCCGCCACGCTTGCCGCCACCATTTCCGGACGACATCGCGAACGGCACCGCCACCACCACCGACAGCAGCAACGGAATCAGCAGCGTGCGACGGCGCAGGTAGCCGACCAGTGAATTCCAGTTCTTCCAGACGTGGAATGCGAACGGCAGCAGCAGCACCATGCTCAGCCATTCGTGCATCGAGTGGAACCAGCCGCCCTGCCAATGGAAGAACAGTGCGACGCCGGAAATGGTGGAGACGGCAAACAAGCCGGTCGTCAGCGGCGTCGCATAGCGATGGATGAACGATTTCAAGGTCAGTGATCCTGGCAAAAGTCGAGATTCAGCCGACGACGGCCAGCAGCCGGGCACCGAACAGAGCCCCCAAGCCGTCGTGCGGCCCGCATTCTAAGCAGGCTTTTCGTAACGAAACGTCAGGGGTCTCGTTGTATATTCACTTATATGACGAATCGATCCCGCCGCCGCCCCCTCACGCCGCTGATCCTGGCCCGCATTGCCGCCTTGATACTGGGCCTGGCAACGATCGGCGCACACGCCGCAGCCGCTTGTGGCAATTTCAAATGGAACGTCGAGCACGAACTCACGCTGTTCGCCGGCGCGCCGCACGTGTTGAAGGCCGCCACGCGCGCCGCCGATGCGCCCGAGCTCAGGCCCGGCACGCTGTACGCGCTGCAGCTGGCACCGCAGGAGCAGGTGCAGTTCCCCCACGCGCCTAGCAAGCGCATGCTGACCGATGGCGCCTACGGCGGCCTGGTGCACTTCAAGGTGCCGACCGCCGGGCGCTATCGTATCGCGATCGACAGCCCATTCTGGATCGACGTCGTCGACGGCGGGAAAGCCGTGTCGTCCATCGATTTCGGCGGCGACCCCAGCTGCAATGCGCCACGCAAGATCGTGATTTACGCCCTGCCGGCCGGAGACGATCTGACTCTGCAACTCAGCGCCGGCACCACCTCGACCTTGCGCATCACGATCACTCCCGATCCCACCCAACCATGAGGCGCCGCGGCATTGCCGCGGCGCTGGTCGCTGCCGGTCTGGCAGGTAGCGTCTGGGCGGCCGGCGACGCCACGGCGCAGGTCGCCTTCAAGGACCGCCGCGACCCGCCAAGCTACCGGCCGCTGACGCCGGACGAACAACAGTCGCGCGATTTCGGCCTGACGATTTTCGATACCACCTGGGTTGCCGCCGGCATCCCACGCGCCGCGAGGCGCGATGGCGTCGGTCCGCTGTACGCCGCCGCCAGCTGCGATGCCTGCCATAACGACGGCGCGCGTGCCCCCGGCCCGGCGGACGACGGCCGGCAACCCGCGGGGCTGCTGGTGCAGCTGCGCCGCGCCGGCAGTGACGACACCGGCGATGTGCGCTATGGGCACATCCTGGGCACCCAGGCGATCGATGCCTGGCGCCCGGAGGCGTCCGTCACCCTGCACTACCGCCTGCGCAACGGCCGCTATGCGGACGGCACGGGCTGGCAATTGCGCGAGCCGCAGTACACGGTAACCGGCACCCGTTACGGCCCGCTCGCCGACGACACTGTGATCGCACCACGACTGGCGCCGGCGATCTTCGGCGACGGGCTGCTCGAAGCCGTGCCGATCGAGACGCTGCAGGCGCTGGAGCAACAAGAGCGCGGCACGGTCTCCGGTCACATCGCCTGGCGCACTCATGATGGCCGGCGCGTTCCCGGCCGCTTCGGCTGGCAGGCCGATGCGGTGTCGGTCGCCGATCAGACGACACGTGCGTTCGCGCGCGAGATGGGCCTGACGTCCAGCGCGCAGCCTCACGACGATTGCACGGCAGCACAGACCGACTGCCGCACCGCACCGTCCGGCGGTAGCCCGGAAGTCCCGGACGACTTCATCACCAGCGTGCTGATGTTCGAGCAGACTTTGGCGGTTCCAAACAGCAGCGCGGACAACAAGACGGACGGCGATCCGCGTGGCGCGGCCCTGTTCGAACGCAGCGGCTGCGCCGCATGTCATCCGCCGAGCCTGCCGGTGCGGGGCATCGACGGACTGACCCAGATCCACCCGTACACCGACCTGCTGGTGCACGACATGGGGCCGGCGCTCGCGGACCGGCGCGTCGATGGCCGACCGGCGCCGCGCGCTTGGCGCACTGCGCCACTATGGGGACTGGGTTACGCCTTGCACGCGGCCAACCGGCAGCTCGGCCTGCTGCATGACGGCCGCGCCCGTAGCGTCGCCGAGGCCGTGCTCTGGCACGGCGGGGACGCCGCCGCATCGCGCGCCGCGTTCATGGCCCTGAGCGCCACCGACCGCCGTCGCCTCAGCGACTGGGTCGGTACGCGCTGACCGCCGCGGCGCTTCGACCTAGGCGGCAGCCTGCTGGCCCTGCTGACCCCCGAGGGCCTGCTCGAGGTCGCCGAGCAGTGCCACCAGCTCGCCCGACATCAGCGCGAACTCGGCGTCGAACTGTTCTTCCGGGCTTTGCGCCGCGACGTCTTCGCGTGCCTGCTCGATATCTTCGAACTTGAGCTTCTTGACCTCGAACTTGTCGGTCAGCACGAAGCTGACGCGGTCGTTCCAGCGCAGGCCAACGCGCGTCGCCAGCTTGCCTTCGCTGATGTGCTTGCGAACTTCTTCGGTGGCCAGCGAATGGCGCAGATAGCGGACGGTTGGCTTGGTCTGGTCATTGCCGCGCAGCTCGCATTCCTGATCGAGCGCGAACGTCCCCGGCGCGTCGCCGCCCGCCAGCCAGGCGGTCATCGCCGCGCCCGGCGCCTGCGCCAGTTCCGGCAGTTCCAGACTCAGGCCGTCAACGGCGTCGCGCAGCGCTTCCAGCAATTCCTCGGCACGCGACGGCGATGACGAGTCGACCACCACCCAGCCGCTGCTCGGATCGATCCAGGCGCGCGTACTGCGCCGCCGCGCGAACGCACGCGGCATCAACTCGGCGATGACCTGATCCTTGAGATCGCGCAGCTGCTTGCGCCCGGGCTTGAAACCTTGCCGCTGCTCGAGCTCGCCGGCGCGCTCGTCGACGGTCTGCTTGACCACCGATGACGGCAACAGCTTCTGCTCGACGCCCAGCGCCACCAGCATCTGCCGTCCCTGCGAATACACGAGCTGCGGTCCGGCACCCGGCGCCACCCAACCGCGGCTTTCGGGATTGAGGCCCATGCAGGGCTGCAAGGTGTGCTTGGCAAGCTCGGCCTCGAGCGCGCCCGGCGCGAGCGTCCACTCGCCTGCCAGACGGTAGGTCTGCAGATTCTTGAACCACATGGAGAATTAAACCGTTTGTGAGCGACCGCGCGGGTCGCCGTGGGTGATTTCACGCCGGCCCGGGGGCCGACGAGCCGCAGTGTAGCAACCGGCGCAGCAGATCGGGGTTGTCCCGACCCCTGTCGGGGCCGACGACCGGCGGTCTCAGCCGGAACAGCGGCGCCCTCCTGCCCCACCATTTCCTGCATTCTGAGCGGGACCCGGAGGGTCGCACCATGCACAGGGGGATTACGTGAATAGTGCCTTTTTGACCGGCCAGTACAACATTGGCTTGGTCGTTCTTTCGTACCTGATTGCAGTTCTCGCGTCTTACTCGGCCGTCGACCTGTCCAACCGGATTTTCCGGAATCCGGAGCGCCAGTCGCTGTGGATCGCGCTCGGCGCAATCGCCATGGGCTGCGGCATCTGGTCGATGCACTTCATCGGCATGCAGGCATTTTCGTTGCCGATTGCCATGCGCTACGACCTCGGCGTCACGACGTTCTCGCTGGTCGCCGCCATCGGCGTCGCCGCTCTGGCGCTGTATGTCGCCAGTCGCGAGCGCATGGGTCCCAAGGCCATCATCATCGGCGCCCTGATGATGGGCACCGGCATCTGCGTCATGCATTACAGCGGCATGGCGGCGATGAAGATGGAACCCGGCATCGTCTGGAACCCGATACTGGTCGCACTGTCGGCACTGATCGCGGTGCTGGCCTCCGGCGTCGCCCTCTGGATCGCCTTTCATCTGCGCCGCATCAAGGCATCGCGACAGTTGCAGGCACGCGCCGGCGCTGCGGCAGTCATGGGTCTGGCCGTATCCGGCATGCACTACACCGGCATGGCCGCCGCCAGCTTTCCGGTTGGCGCGATTTGCAGCGCCCGAGCCGGCCTGACCGGCTCGTGGACGGCCGGCCCGGTCGCCGCATTCACCGTGCTCCTGAGCCTGCTGATCATGGCGCTGGCCGCCTACGATGCACACAAGCAGACTCAGGCACGTGAAGCGCGGCTGCGTCGCGAGCAGGAGCAGCGCGCGCGCATCCTCGCCCTGCATGACCCGGAAACGATGCTGCGCAACCGCCCGTCGTTCCAGCAGGAAGCGATCAATTTCATCCAGCGCTGCACGCGCAACGGCACCAAGTTCGACCTGTTCTACGGCGCGCTGCGCTTCCCCGAAGGCGCCGACGCCCGCGCGATGAAGGCGATCGCCGATCGTCTGCGGCCGCTGGCTCGGCCACAGGATTTCCTGGCGCGCTATGGGCGCACCGAATTCGCGCTGCTGCGGGCACGAGAGCCGGGCGAAGGCACGCCGCAGCTGCTGCGCGACCAGTTGCTGGCGGCCTGCACGCTGCCGCTGGACCTTGGCGAGATTCGCATCGAACCGCATGCGCATATCGGCATCGGCACCTTCCCCGACCACGGCCAGACCTCACGCGAGTTGCTGATGGCAGCGGCGCGCACTGCCGACGCTCCGCAGACCAGTGCCAGCACGCTGCTGCTGCGCCAGCAACCCGCGGCCTGACCGCCCACGCATCGACGCAGACCAAGGCCCGCCGTTGCGGGCCTTTTCTTTTGGGAAGTCGTCGCTATGCTGGGCGCCCCGCACCGGTCCGACGATGACGAGCAGCGACGCTTACCTTCCCGCCCCTCTATGGCGCCGACTGGCCGCCGCGGTCTACGACGGCCTGCTGCTGCTCGCGCTGTGGATGGTAGCGGTCATGGCCGACACCGCGGTGCGCGCCGCAGCCGGCCTGCCGCCGCATCCGCTGCTGCTGCGTGTCGTGCTGTTCAGCCTGGGCATGTTGTTCTTCGGCTGGTTCTGGCGCCGCGGCGGACAGACCTTGGGCATGCGCGCCTGGCGGCTGCGCCTTCAAGCCGACGACGAACGCCGCCCCCTCGATTGGCTACGCGCCGCGATCCGCTACGCGGTGATGCTGCTGATCTGGACGCTGGCGCTGACGCCGATGCTGGCGCGGCTCCCGGTACTGCGCAGCGAACCGCACGCCGATCTGGCGACCGGCGTGGCCGTGGTCGTGATCATCGGCGTACTGTTGGCGGCACGCCTGGACGCCCGGCGCCGGCTACCGCATGACTGGCTCAGCGGCAGCCGACCGGTGCTCATCGCAGCGCCGGCCGGTGCAGCCGGCCATCGAACCGTCGATTAGCCCTTCGGTACCGGGCGGACGATGACGTTCTCGAGGTTCTTGCGAACCTCGCGCGCGTCGAAGGCCTTGGCGTCATCGGCCTTCTTCTGCCCGGCGAACATCAGCACGCTGGCCTGCGCCTGGTACTCGGTCACCGGCGTCGAAGTCGACATGCCCAGGCCCAGACCCGGGTGCGGGCCCCAGTAATAGCTGCCCCAGCCCCAGTAGCCGTCAAAGGTGTGCAGATAGCGCGTGCTCGCATCGGTGTTGTCCGACGCCATCACGAAGTAGTCGTAACCGGACTTCAGCGTCAGCTCGGCGGCGCGAAACAGCAGATAGTTCTCGACCGTCTGCTTGGGCGTGTCGGCATTGCCGGTGAAGGTGATGCGGTAGCGATTGTTCTCGATGCGCTGTTCCGCATAGCCGTAGCCGGACCCACCGCTGGCTGGCTGGTAGGGCGTCGCCGTCGCACATCCAGCGAGGATCGCGGCGATCGCCACCGCCGCGACCGGGAACAGGGACTGACGAATGCTGGACATGATCTTTCCTGGAAGTCTTGCGAGTGCCACTTAGATTGTGAATACGCAACAAAGTTTTATGCGGATGCACCGACCTTTGTAACAGTCGGTAGCGACCGGTGCCGGTCAGCCCCCTGCCCGCCGCATCAACTGGCGCGTCGCAGCCTCATGAGCGCCAAGCCGGCCAGTGCGGCCGTCGGCAGGCCCGCGGCCAGGAACGGCGGCCAGCCATAGATCTGCCCCATGCTCGCCGTCACCTCGTTGATCACGTAGAACACCAGGCCGACGATGATGCCGACCAGCAGGCGCTGTCCGGCACCGCCACCACGTTGCGAGCCGAGGATGAACGGCACCGCGAACAGCATCATCGCCATCACCGTCAGCGGCGCAACCAGTTTGCGCCACAGCGACAGGCGATAGCTGCTGGCGTCGAGTCCATTGCGGTCGAGATAGGCGATCAAACGGATCAGGCCCGGCGTCGTCAGACTGTCGGCCTCGAGCACGAACAGGCGCAGCACATCCGGCGTCAGGCGTCCGCCGACGTCCATGGCCGGCAAGGTATCGGACTCGGCGCGGCCGTCTCGAAAGCGCGTCCGCTTGATCTGCGTCAGGTGCCAGTGGCCGTCGACGTACTCGCCGTTCTGCGCATGCAGCGCGCTCTGCAGAGATAGATCGTCGCCCAGTTCGTAAAGATCGACGTCGGCGATGCGGTCCTCCGCTTTCAGCGTGCCGATATGCACCACGGCACTGCCATCACGCAGCCACAGCGGCCGCGCGGCAACGCCGGCGTCGGTGCCGTTCTGCGACTCGCTGCGAAAGCTGCGCGCGGTCTCGGTGCCGATCGGTGCAAAGACGTCGCCAAGCACGACCTCCAGCCCGCCCAGCAATACGCCGGCGATCAAGGTCGCCGCGCCGAGCTGTACGACTGTCATGCCGGACGCGCGCATCGCCGTGATCTCGTTTTGCGCGGCCAGCGTACCCAGGCCCATCAGCGTGCCGAGCAGTGCGATGACCGGCATCAGCGTGTAGAGCGCCGTCGGCATCAGCATCAGCGTGTAGTACAGCAGCTGCAGCACGCCGAAATCGCCCTCGCCGGTCTTGTCGATCTCGGAAACGAAGGTGACGAAGGTATAGATCGCCACCAGCGCCAAACCGACGATCGTCGAAAAGCCCGCGATGTGGGCCACCAGATGTCGCGCCAGCCGCTTCATGAGGCGCGCGCCTCCGCGGTCCGCAGCCGCGGCAGGTGCAGCCAGTTCTGCTGGCGCGCGATCAGCAGCAGCGCCCAGGCCAGCATCAACGCATGTACCCACCACAGGCCCAGCACGCCCATCGGCTTGCCCTTGGCCACCCAGTTCTGCGCAACGCCCAGCAATTGCGAATAGACCAGATACGCGAAGATGCCGATCACCAGCTTGCCGTAACGTCCCTGCCGCGGCCGCACGTACGACAGCGGCACCGCCAGCAGCGACAACACGAACACCGCGATCGGCGCGCCGATGCGCCACTCCAGCTCGGCGCGATCCTGAAGATCGCCGGTCCCGATCAGCTGGCTGGTCTTCTCGATCTTGCGCTTCGACGAGCTGTAGATGAACTGCGGCGGCTTGATGTTGGCGGTCAGCTTGTTGAACTGCACGACGTCGAACTGCGACGAGCCCGGCTGGCCGACGTAGCGGAAGCCTTGATCCAGCACGATGTGCCGTTCACCGGTCTTGGCATCGACCGACTGCGAGCCGTGGCGGGCAGTGACGAAGCTCGTGCCCTTGTTGTCACGGATCTGCGCGACGACGTTGTCGAGCTGGTCGCCGCCGGCATTCATGTGCTCGGTGAAAACGACCGCGCGATCGTCGTCGATCGACTTGAAGTGGCCTTCCTCGAAGGGGTTGTACTTGATGAAGCGCACCGCTTCCTTGACCAGATAATCGGCCGTGCGCCCGGCCCAAGGCCCGATCTGGAACGACAGCAAGGCCGTCAGCACCGCCAGCGCCGCGCCGAGCAACAAAAATGGCCGATACAGCGTCCACAGGCTGACGCCGCAACCGGTCATGGCCGCAACTTCGTTGTCCTGATAGAGCCGCCCCAGCGCCATCATCACCGCCAGCAGCAGCGACACCGGAATCAGCAGCACCAGATATTGCAGGCTCGACAGCGCCGCCACCTGCAGCAGCAGGTTCTGTGGCAGCTCTCCGGCCGCAGCCTCGGCCAGAAAGCGCGCGAACCGGGTCGACACCATGATCGCCAGCAGCACCAGCGTCACGCCGAGCCAGGCCATGCCGGCTTCGCGCAACAGATAGCGGCCGAGCACCCCTCTCATCGCGGCGACAGCTCCACCGCCACGACGTGCTGCACGCGCGCAGTGATCAAAATTTGTACTTTCATGCTGTCCCTGCGCAGTCGGCCGGAATATTGCCGCTTGTTATAGGTATCCGAGCCGCTAGAATGGGGATTCCCCCACATTCCTCAAGATTTGTCGATGATACCGAAACGAGGCTGGCATGGGGATCCGACACCCGCAGTCGTCCGACTTCGACGTATCCTGCGGAAATTCGTTCGACCGAGTGCATCATGGAATATTTCGTAAAAAGCGGAAATCCCGAAAAACAGCGCGTTGCCTGCGTCATTGTCGGCATCTTCGACCGACGCTCGCCCACCGAAGCCGCGGAGACCATCGATCGCGTCAGCGACGGCGCCATCGGCACGGTCATGCGGCGCGGCGACATGGACGGCAAGCTCGGCTCGACGCTGGTCCTGCACAACGTCGCCGGCACCTTTGCGGACCGCGTGATGCTCGTCGGTCTGGGCAAGGAACGCAACTTCGACGAGTCCGCGTTCCGTAAAGTTCAGGCGGCCGTGGCGCGGGCACTGCGCCAGACCGGCGCGATCGACGCCGTCTCCTATCTGACGCACATCGGCGTCAAGAGCCACGATTTCCAGTGGAACGTCGCGCAGGCGCTACTGGCCACCGAGGACGTCTACTATCGTTTCGACGAGTGCCGTGGCGAAAAGGCGCGCGGCGAGATCAGCGCACCGAAGCTGGAGCGCTATACCTTCGACGTGCCTCGCCGCTCCGACCTGCCGGCCGGCGAGCGCGGCCTTGCCGAGGCACTAGCCACCGCCAAGGGCGTGGCGCTGGCCAAGGACCTGGGCAATCTGCCCGGCAACATCTGTACGCCGACCTATCTGGCCGAACGTGCCAAGAAGCTGGCCGCGCAGTACCCGATCAAGACCAAGATTCTCGAAAAGGCGGACATGGAGAAGCTCGGCATGGGCTCGCTGCTGTCCGTGGCACGGGGCTCCAGCCAGCCGCCGAAGCTGATCATCATGGAGTACATGAAGGGGCCGAAGGGCGAAAAACCCGTGGCACTGGTCGGCAAGGGCCTGACCTTCGACGCCGGCGGCATCTCGATCAAGCCGGCAGCGGCGATGGACGAGATGAAGTTTGACATGTGTGGCGGCGCCTCAGTGTTCGGCGCCATGCTCGCCGCGGCCGAGCTGAAGCTGCCGATCAACCTGGTCGGCATCGTCGCCGCCAGCGAAAACCTCATCAACGGCGAGGCGGTCAAGCCGGGCGATATCGTCACCAGCATGTCAGGGCTGACCATCGAAGTCCTCAATACCGACGCCGAAGGCCGCCTGATCCTCTGCGACGCGCTGACCTATACCGAGCAGACCTATGAACCACGCGTCTGCATCGACATGGCGACGCTGACCGGCGCCTGCATCATCGCGCTCGGCAGCCCCGCCAGCGGCCTGTTCAGCAACAACGCGGCACTGGGCCGCGCGCTGCTGACGGCCGGCGAGCAGGCCGGCGACCGCGCCTGGGAGCTGCCGCTGTGGCCGGAGTACGACGACAACATCAAGAGCGAGTTCGCCGACGTCGCCAACATCGCCACGCGCGGCGGCCGCGAAGCCGGCGCCATCATCGGCGCCACCTTCCTGCACCGCTTCACGCGCAAGATGAAATGGGCGCATCTCGACATCGCCGGCACCGCCTGGGTCGGCAAGAAGTCGTCGGGTCGCCCGGTGCCGATGCTGGTCCAGTACCTACTCAACACCGCCGCGAAAAAGCACGATTGATACGGATCGCAACAAAGGCCGGGGCTTTGCTCCGGCCTTTTTGCTTGCGTCCTTTATAAAATGAGCGCATGACGCGTATCGACTTCTACATCCTGCCGGACGGCGGCGCCGCCGGCGCGCCGGTGGCCACCGCCTGCCGCCTTTGCGAAAAGGCCACGGCCGGCGGGCACCGCATCTACGTCAATGTGCCGGACGAAGCCATCGCCGGCGATCTCGACGATGCGCTGTGGTCGCTGCGCCAGGGCGGCTTCATTCCGCACGAGCGCTACGACGGCGAGCCGCTCGACGAGCCGCTGCCGTCGGTGCTGATCGGCGCCGTCGAGCCGCCAGACTCGCATCACGGCATCATGCTCAACCTCGGCCTCGAGGTTCCGGATTTCTTCAGCCGCTTCGAACGCGTGCTGGAAATCGTCGCCGCCGACCCGCAGGCACGCGCAATGTCCCGAGAACGCTACAAATTTTACCGCGACCGCGGTTACGAACTGGCCACGCACAAACTGTGAAAACCTCTCTCCCCCTGCTGTTGTCCGCCACCGCCCTGCTCGCTGCCTGCAGCTGGTTCGTGCCCCAACCCGACAGCGATCTGGTCGAGCGCGTGCACAAGGCGATTCCGGACGGCACGCCGCTCGAAGCCGCCGAGGAAACGCTGCACCGCATGAATTTCAATTGCGCGCGCCGCCGCGGCTCGTACACCGATGAAGCCGGCACCAACCACGACGACGCCTATTTCTCGGAGTGCACGGAGCTGCCGACCAGCAAGATCAGCCTGTCCTGTTCGAACCGCAATCAGGTGATCCTGGTGCCGAACAGTCAGTCGCTGGTGCGCTCGGTGTCGGTGATCCGCAGCCCGTACTGCGGCAGCTGAGCCATCGGCAAAGGGGCGGCGGCATAGCCTGTCGTCGCGCACCGGCCGTTGCCACGCCCAGCCGTCTCGCGGCGCACGGCATGACGCTGCCCTTCCGCCGTCCGTTTCAAGGCTTCGACGGACCAGTACAATAGGCGACCGTCATCAGGGAACCTGGCGCCCGGACCCTCCGGTTGCCGCCGGCCTTTTATTGCATTCGAACAACGATCCGATGGACAAGACCTTCGAGCCGCGCGACGTCGAAGCGCGCTGGCGTGAGTACTGGGAACAAAACGGCTGCTACACCCCGTCCGGCGAGGGTGAGCCGTACAGCATCATGATCCCGCCGCCGAACGTCACCGGCACGCTGCACATGGGTCACGCCTTCCAGCACACGGTGATGGATGCGCTGACGCGCCACGCGCGCATGTCCGGCAAGGACACGCTGTGGCAACCGGGCACCGACCACGCCGGCATCGCCACACAGATGGTCGTCGAACGCAACCTCAAGCTGGCCGGCGAACCGGCGCGCCTCGATCTGGGCCGCGAGAAGTTCGTCGAAAAGGTCTGGGAGTGGAAGCGCTACTCGGCCGGCACCATCGGCGGTCAGATCCGCCGCATGGGTTCCAGCGTCGACTGGTCGCGCGAAGCGTTCACGATGGATCCGTCGTATTCGAAGGCGGTGATCGAGCACTTCGTGAGGCTCTACGACGCCGGCCTGATCTATCGCGGCAAGCGCCTCGTCAACTGGGATCCGGTGCTGCTGACGGCAATCTCCGACCTGGAAGTGGTCAGCGAGGAAGAAAACGGCAAGCTCTGGCACTTCCGCTATCCGCTGGCCAATGGCGCAACAACCGCCGACGGCAAGGACTACATCGTCGTCGCGACCACGCGCCCGGAAACGATGCTCGGCGACACCGCGGTGGCGGTACATCCGGAAGACCAGCGCTACCAGCACCTGATCGGCAAGCGCGTGACGCTGCCGCTGACGAATCGCGAGATTCCGATCGTCGCCGACGACTACGTCGACCGCGAGTTCGGCACTGGCTGTGTGAAGATCACGCCGGCCCACGACTTCAACGATTACGCGCTGGGCCAGCGGCACGGCCTGCCGCTGATCAACATCTTCACGCCGACCGCGACGATCAACGACGAGGCACCGGATGCGTATCGCGGCCTCGACCGCTACGTCGCGCGCAAGCAGATCGTCGCCGACCTCGACGCGCTGGGCCTGGTCGACAAGATCGACGACCACAAACTCAAGGTGCCGCGCGGCGACCGCAGCGGCGCCGTCGTCGAGCCCTACCTGACCGATCAGTGGTTCGTCGACCTGACGCGCGAGACACGCCACGACGGCCAGCCTGGCCCCGGCGGTCTGGCCGCGATCACCCGACCGGCGATCGACGCCGTCGAATCCGGCCGCGTGCGCTTCGTGCCGGACAACTGGAAGACCACGTACTTCCAGTGGCTGCACAACATCCAGGACTGGTGCATCAGCCGCCAGCTGTGGTGGGGTCACCGCATCCCGGCGTGGTTCGACGAGCAGGGCGACGTCTACGTTGGTCGCAGCGAGGAAGAGGTGCGGCAGAAATACGCCTCGCGCCTCACGCCTCACGCCTCACTCAAACAGGACGAGGACGTCTTCGACACCTGGTTCAGCTCCGACATCTGGCCGATGGCGACGCTGGGCTGGCCGGAACCGACCGCAGCACTGAAGAAGTGGTATCCGAGCTCGGTGCTGGTCACCGGCTTCGACATCATCTTCTTCTGGGTCGCGCGCATGGTGATGATGGGCCAGTACTTCCAGCACGACGTGCCGTTCCGCGAGGTCTACATCACCGGCCTGGTGCGTGACCCGGAAGGCAACAAGATGTCGAAGTCCAAGGGCAACGTGCTCGACCCGCTCGACGTGGTCGACGGCATCACGCTCGAAGACCTCGTCAAGAAACGCACGACCGGCCTGATGAAGCCGGAAACGGCGCCGAAGATCGAAGCCAAGACGCGCAAGGACTATCCGAACGGCATCGAGGCGGTCGGTGTCGACGCACTGCGCTTCACCTTCGCGGCGCTGGCGACGCAGGGCCGCGACATCCGCTTCGACGCCGGCCGCGCCGGCGGCTATCGCAATTTCTGCAACAAGATCTGGAACGCGGCGCGCTACGTGCTGATGAACTGCGAAGAGCAGGACTGCGGCGTCGACGGCACACAGCCGCTCGAGCTGTCGGACGCCGACCGCTGGATCGTCTCGCGCCTGCAGAAGGTCGAAGCCGAAGCCGCCGAACATTTCGCGACCTACCGCTTCGACCTGCTGTCGACGGCGCTCTATCAGTTCATCTGGAACGAGTACTGCGACTGGTATCTGGAGTTGTCGAAACCGGCACTGCAGCAAGGCTCGGCAGCGCAACAGCGCGGCACGCGGCGCACCCTGTTGCGCGTGCTCGAAGCGGCGCTGCGGCTACTGCATCCGTTGATGCCGTTCATCACCGAGGAAGTGTGGCAGCGCATCGCGCCGCTGGCCGGCGTCGGCGGCGACAGCATCATGAGCCAGCCTTACCCGCAGGCCGAACCGGTGAAGATCGACGAGGCCGCCGAGGCCGATATCGAATGGCTGAAGACCCTGATCCTCGGCGTACGCCAGATTCGCGGCGAGATGAACATTGCGCCGGGCAAGGTGCTGCCGCTGCTGGTGCAGGACGCCAGCGACGACGACCGCGCGCGCCTGGCACGCCTCGATACCGCCATCGCCTTCCTCGCCCGCGTCGAAACGCCGCGCGTACTCGACGTCGGCGAACCGGCGCCACAGTCGGCCACGGCCCTGCTCGGCAGCGCCAGGCTGCTGGTACCGATGGCCGGCCTGATCGACAAGGATGCCGAGCTCGCGCGCCTGGCCAAGCAGATCGGCAAGCTCGAGGGCGACATCGAAAAGACGCAGACGCGCCTCACCAACCCGAATTTCGGCAAGGCGCCGGAAGCGGTGCAGGAACAGGCGCGTCAGCATCTCGCGAAATTGCAGGCCGACCTCGAAATCCTGCGCCAGCAGTCGGCGGGCATCGCCGCGCTGTGAGCGGCAGTGCATCGCAACGGCTCGCTATACTGCGTGACGCCCGGCGTCGTGCCGCATGTCCCGATGGTTTATGACTGACACCCAGAAGCGCAGCGGCTTCGGCCTGATCTGGCGCATCATCACCGCGGTACCGCCGGGGCGTAACGCACTGGTGGCGCTGGCGATCACCTTTGCCGGCGCCGCTGAAGGCATCGGCATCGCCACGGTGCTGCCGCTGGTCGCGGTGCTCGGCGACAACGCCTCGAAGTCCAATGCCCTGAGCAAGGCGATCCTCTCCGTACTCGATGCGATCGGCCTGCCGCACGATCCGATCCTGCTGCTCTGCATCATCGGCGGCGGCTTGCTGACCAAGGCAGCGGTGACCTTGCTGGCGCTGCGTCTGGTCGGCCGCACGGTCGCCGAGGTCGTCGCCAATCTGCGCCTGGAGCTGATCGACGCGGTCATGCGCGCACGCTGGAGCTTTTACGTGCGCCAGCCGGTCGGCCGGTTCTCCACCGCACTGAGCGGCGAGGCGCAGAAAGCCGGCGAAGCCTACAACGGCATGACGCAGATGTTCTCGCAGTCGACGCAGGCGCTGATCTACCTGATGATCGCCGCGGTCGCCTCGTGGCGCCTGGCGCTGCTGGCAGTGCTGGTCAGCGCCATCATGATCGTCTCGCTCAACCGCCTGCTAGTCGCGTCGAAGAACAATGCCCGCGCGCAAACCGGCCGCATGCGCTCGCTGGTGTCACGTCTGACCGATGTACTGGTCGGCATCAAGCCGATGAAGGCGATGGCGCGCCAGGCGCGCTTCAATGCGCTGTTCACCGAGGACCTCAAGGCGATCAAGAAGTCGATTCGCCGCCAGGTCTTCGCCAAAAACACCAACAAGGCGCTGCAGGAACCCATCCTCGCGCTGTGCCTCCTGATCGGCATCTACTTCGCGTTGAAGGTGTTCGCGATGCCGGTTGGCGAGGTCATCGTCATGGGCCTGCTGCTGACCAAGACCGTGTCGGTGGTCGGCAAGGCGCAGCAGGAATTGCAGAACATCTACGCCAATGAGAGCGGCTTCTCGGCCGTCTATGAAGTCACCGACGCCGCCCGCGCCGAGCGCGAGACCGCCAGCGGCAAGGCGGTGCCGACACTCGAACGTGGCTTTGCATTCGACGACGTGTCGTTCGCATTCGGCGAGCGTCAGATTTTGCGTCACGCCAGCTTCACCGTGAATGCGGGCGAGATCATCGCCCTGACCGGGCCTTCCGGCGCTGGCAAGACGACGCTGGTCGACTTGCTGCTCGGCCTGCAGGAACCGGCCGAAGGCACCGTGCGTGTGGACGGCGTGCCCCTGCATGAGATCGACGTGCTGAAGTGGCGCGCGCAGACCGGCTACGTCCCCCAGGAATTGATCCTGTTCCACGACTCGGTGTTCGCCAACATCACCCTGGGCCAGCCGGAGTTCTCGCATGAGGATGCCGAGCACGCTCTGCGTCGGGCCGGTGCCTGGGACTTCGTCGCCAATCTGAGCGATGGCATCGACACCATCGCCGGCGAACGCGGTGCGTTGTTGTCCGGCGGCCAGCGCCAACGCATCGCGGTCGCGCGCGCGCTCGTGCACCGTCCGAAGCTGCTGATCCTCGACGAGGCGACCAGCGCGCTCGACCCGCAGACCGAGCAACTGATCGTGCGCAACGTCTGCCAGCTGGCGCGGGAAAAGGGCCTGACCGTGCTGGCGATCTCGCACCACCCGGCCTGGGTCGAGGTCGCCGACCGCGTGTTGCGCCTCGAAGACGGCGATCTCGTCGAGCAGCTGCATGAGGGGCAGCGCGCGGCCGTCTGAGCCTGGGCGCGTGTCGCGCCGCGCGAGCGAGCTGCCGCCATCCTGCAATTCGCAACACCGGCCTCAAAACGCTGGGACGCCGCCAGCCGTTCAGCCTTCGGGCCTACGGATTGCTTGCGGATTGCCCGATGGCCGGCCGCGCGGCCAGACACCACCCATTCACGTCTGTCGGGCCATAGCACGCGCACGCCCCCCGCGCGTTATCATATGAGGTCTTGAGCAGGCGCCGGGGGGCGCGGGATCAGGCGTCTATGCACGATATAAGCGAATTTCGACCATCGATGAACGATATTGCGAACCCCGCGAATGCGGTTCTATTCGTGGACGGTAGCCCGTTCAACACCTTGAACGAGGCACTGGATCTGGCCGCCACGAGCGGCGCCGGAATGAATTTCTATTCTGGCCGAGGCGAGTTGATCGAAGCCCTGGATTACAGCCGCCTGCGCACCGAGGCCATTGATCTGGCCCGCCACCTGCTCGCCAGCGGCCTGCAGCCGGGCGATCGCGTCGGCGTCATCGCCGAGACGGACGGTGACTTTGCGCGCGCGTTCTTTGCGTGCCAATACGCCGCGTTGGTGCCGGCGCCGCTGCCGCTGCCGGCCGCGCTGGGCGGCCGGCCGCAGTACCTTGAACACATTCACGGCATGCTCGACAGCGTCGGCGGCACGGCGCTGCTGGCGCCGATCACGCTGGCGGAGTGGGTCGAGGATATCGGCCGCGCGCTGTCGCTGCGCTTCTGCGGCACGGTCGCTCAACTCAAGGACACGGTCGCCCCGTATACCGGCGAGCTGCCGAAGGTCGCGCCGGACGCCCTCGCCTACCTGCAGTTCTCGTCGGGTAGCACGCGCTTCCCGCAGGGCGTCGCCGTCACGCATCGCGCCGTCGTCGCCAACATCGAAGCGATTGCCGCGCATGGCCTGATGATCAGCCGCCGCGACCGCTGCGTGTCATGGCTGCCGTTCTATCACGACATGGGACTGGTCGGTTTCCTGCTGACGCCGCTGTGCTGCGCGATTCCGGTCGACTTCGTCGCCACGCGCGAATTCGCGCGCCGACCGCTGACCTGGCTGCAGCTGATCAGCCGCAACGGCGGCACGCTGTCGTTCAGCCCGAGCTTCGGCTTCGAGTTGTGTGCGCGTCGCGCCGAAAACGGCGCACCGGCCGGCCTCGACCTGTCGAGCTGGCGTGGTGCCGGCATCGGTGGCGACATGGTGCGTCCGGCACCGCTGCAGGCCTTCTCCGAACGTTTCGCCGCGAGCGGCTTCAACCCCGGTGCGTTCGTCCCGAGCTACGGCATGGCCGAGGCATCGCTGGCGCTGTCGTTTACGCCGCTGAACCGCGGCGTGCGCATCGATCATCTGGACATCGATGCGCTCGAACGCCAGGGTCGCGCGGTCGCGGCGGCAGCGGGCGCCTCGCGCAGCCGCAGCTTCGTATTCTGCGGCCCCATCCTGCCCGGCCACGCCGTCGAAGTCCGTAACGAAGATGGCACGACACTGGGCGAGCGCCAGATCGGCCGCATCTACGTCCGCGGCCCGAGCCTCATGCAGGAATACTTCGCGCGCCCGGATGAAACCGCGCGCGTGATCGCCGACGGCTGGCTCGATACCGGCGATCTCGGCTACATCGCCGACGGCGAGATCGTCATCACCGGTCGCGCCAAGGACCTGATCATCGTCAACGGCCGCAACATCCTGCCGCAGGATCTTGAATGGACCGCGGAAGGTGAAGTCATCGGCCTGCGCAGCGGCGATGTCGCGGCGTTCTCGGTTGACGACGGCGAAGGCGAGCGTGTGGTGGTGCTGTTCGAATGCCGCAGCAACGACCCGCAGGCTCGTGAAGCACTCGGCGCCGAAGTGGCCGGCGTGCTGCGTACCCGCCACGGTGTGCATGCCGACGTGGTACCCGTGCCACCGCGGACGCTGCCGCAAACCTCGTCGGGCAAGCTCAGCCGCGCACGTGCGCGTCAGCTCTACCTGAAGGGCGCGTTCGAGGCCGTGCGTGCCGCCTGAAGCGGCGGCTGAAGCGTCCGCTCGAGGTACCGTCGCCGTCACCGGGGCCACCGGTTTCATCGGCCGTCATCTGGTGCGCGCGCTGGCGCAGGCCGGCTGGCGGGTGCGCATGCTCGTCCGCCGCGATCCGGCCGGCGCCGATTGGGGCGGGCTGCAACTCGAACTGGTCGGCGGTGATCTGCGCAATGCCGACGCGGTGCGGCAACTGGTCTCGGGCGTCGATGCGGTCGTCCACCTCGCCGGCGTCATCAAGGCGCCGACCGAGGACGCCTTCATGCGCGTCAATTGCGATGCGACGCGCGCATTGGCCGAAGCCACCGCGAAGCACGCGCCGGCCGCCGCGTTCCATGGCGTCTCCAGCCTCGCGGCGCGCGAACCCGAGTTGTCGACCTATGCGCGCAGCAAACGCGCCGGCGAGGACGCCATTCTCCAGGTGCTTGGCGCGCGTGCCGGGATTCTGCGCCCGGCCGCCGTTTATGGCCCTGGCGACCGCGAAACCCTGGTGTTCTTCCAGCTCGCCGGCATGCCACGCGTGCCGCTGCTGGGCAACGATCGTGCGCGCCTGACGGTGATCCACGTCGCCGACCTGTGCGCCGCCATTGTCGATGCCGTGGCGGCCGGGCCGAATGGTCAGGTGCGGACGGTCTGCGACGCCCGCGCCGACGGCTACGGCTGGCGCGAGCTGATGGCCGCTGCCGCCGCTGCGATCGGGCGCCCCCATGCCAAGCAGATCCGCCTGCCGCGGGTGGTGCTCCGCAGCCTGGCCGGCGTCGGCGATGTGGCCCATCGTTTTGGCAACGACAACATGCTCAGCTCGGAAAAGCTGCGCGAGCTGCTGCACGAAGACTGGTCGGTTGGCCTTGCCGAGCAGTACCGCTCGCCGACATGGCGCCCCCGCTTCGATCTGCATTCCGGCTTCATCGATGCCGCATCGTGGTATCGTGACGCGGGCTGGCTGCCGGCGGGATGACCGTCCGGTGACCGATACGCTACGCTGGCATGGCGACGATTGCAGCGTGATCGTTGCGTGGAGCCAGGAAATTTCTTACGATTTCCTTACAGCTTCACGAAGCTCAAACAAAGACTTATCGCGTTTCTCCGGCTGTGTCTCCGACGGCGCCCCGCTCCCCCGGCGCTCACGCTGTGCCGAAGTGCCCGCGACTGACACCTGACCGATATGAAACAGATCTCCGAGATTCGCGAACAGATCATCTCCGGCCTCGCACAGGCACGCCCCGATGCCCCAGACATCAACGGTTCGACGCGCATCGTGCAGGACCTTGAGCTCGACTCGGTTGCCGTCATGGACTTCATTCTCTCCGTCGAAGATCGCTTCGACATCTCGATCCCGCTCGATCGCGTCGCTGATATCGTGACGGTCGACGATCTGGCGCGCGTCGTCGAAGGCCTGTGCAACGCGGAACGCGCATGAGCATGCGACACGGTGTTTTGCGCGAAGCGCAAATGGCGGCGGCAGCATGCGCTCTCATGAAGGCAGCCACACTTGAAGTCAGCGTAAGGGTGGGTGCATGAGCATTCTCGATAAGTTCGAACAGCTTCGGCATACCTTCGAGCGAGTCGGCAGCGGCGGCCACAATCCATTTTCGGTCGCCTTCGATCGCATCGATTCGGCCACCGAGGGCGTCGTCGACGGTCGCCGCGTCATCCTGCTCGGCACCAACAATTATCTGGGTCTGACCTTCGATGCGCATGGCATCGAGGAATCGGTCCGCGCCGTGCAGACGCAGGGCACCGGCACCACCGGCTCGCGCGTCGCCAACGGCAGCTACGCCGGCCACCGTCAGCTCGAACACGATCTCGCGGCATTCTTCGGTCGCCGGCACGGCATGGTGTTCAGCACGGGCTACCAGGCCAACCTCGGCATGCTGTCGACCGTGGTCGGTCGCGGCGATCATCTGATCCTCGATTCCGACAGCCACGCCAGCATCTACGACGGCGCGCGCCTCGGGCACGCCGAAGTGATCCGCTTCCGTCATAGCGATCCTGAAGACCTCTACAAGCGTCTGCGCCGCCTGCAGGGCACGCCGGGCAGCAAGCTGGTCGTCGTCGAAGGCATCTACTCGATGCTGGGCGACGTCGCACCGCTGCGCGAGATTGCCGCGGTCAAGCGCGAGATGGGCGCCTATCTGATGGTCGACGAGGCCCACTCCATGGGCGTGCTCGGCGAGCACGGCCGCGGTCTGGCCGAAGCGGCGGGCGTCGAGGCCGATGTCGACTTCATCGTCGGCACGTTCTCGAAGAGCCTCGGCAGTGTCGGTGGCTTTTGCGTATCGGATATCGAAGGCTTCGATATCCTGCGCGTTGCCTCGCGGCCGTACATGTTCACCGCATCACTGCCGCCGGCGGTCATCGCCTCGACGCGCAGCGCGCTGCAGCGCCTGGCCGAAGACAAGGCCCTGCGCACGCGTCTGAACGACAACGCCCACCGTCTGCATGGCGGCCTGCAGCGCCTCGGCCTGCACGTCGGCCCGCACGTCAGCCCGGTGGTGTCGGTCGAACTCGAGGACGTCGAGGTCGCCGTACGCTGCTGGAATGCGCTGCTGGATGGCGGCATCTACCTGAATCTGGCACTGCCGCCGGCGACCCCGACCAGCCGCCCGCTGCTGCGTGCCAGTGTCAGTGCCGCGCACAGCCCGCAGCAGATCGACGCGGCCATCGAACAGTTCGCCCGCGTGACCCGCGAGCTGGGCGCGCTGCCGGCGGAAGCACCACAGATCGACTTCGCACCGGCCCACGCATCGGCCGGCTGAGCGTTGTTGAAAAAAGGCCGCCGGCGCGTCTATGCGCCGGCGGCCTTTTTGTTGGCACACGCGACAGGCGCGCGATACGACGTCAGCGCAGCACGCCGCGCCGCCACAGCCGCCACAGCACCTTGGGTGCCGCCAGCACTGGGTGCCGGCGTTGCCAGTCGCTCAGCTCCAGCTTGTAGCCCGAGTGCCGCTCGATCTTCCACGCCAGATAGTCGGCGCCGTTGTCGAAGGTGAACGCCGCCTTCGCCAGCCGCGCGAGATTCAGCGGCTTGCCGGCCGCACGGCGCAGCCACCAGGCACGCTGTGCAGCGCGCCGTAGCGCGGCATCCAGCGTCGGCTGGTAGAGGCCAGCGGCTTCGGAATACGCCACTGCGCCGGCCTGCCAGGCCAGCGGCAGCAGTCGCGCATAGCGTGCGCCGTCGAACGCCAGCAGCGACTTGGCACGCGTGCCGCCACGCTCCACGCGCAATTCCACGGCATAGGTGTGCTGGTAGAGCGCCTGCCAGTAGTCGCCCGCCGCGCCGGACGCAGGCCCCAGCAGCGCCGCCCAACGGGCGGCAGTGACGACCGCCTGCGACAGATCGGCAACGACCCGCTCGCGCGTTGCCGCATCGCGTGCCCAGGCACAGGCGGCAGGCTGCGAGAAGCGCGCCCACATGGTCGTATCGATCGCACCCTCGCGCATGCCGCGGCGCAGCTGCGCGGGGCTGAGCACGGCAATCTTGGCGCGCAGACGACGATCGTCGATCGTCATCTCGACATACGAGACGCTGACCGGCAGCACGGCATTGGCCAGCGCCGCCGCCTGGCTGTCGTGCCAGCCACTGAGCGGATCAGCAACGACATAGAAATCGAGCAGCCCGTCGAGGTCGGCATCGCGCAGCGCCGAACCGTAGAACAGGATCGCCTGGGTGGCGGTACTGCGCTGCGCCAGCGCGGCAGCGAAGGCCGCAACCCGCGCATCGAGCGGCCGCGCCAACTCGTCGGCGAGCAGCGCCTGCAATTCACGGCGTGCGTTCATGGCGTGACGAATTCCAGTTCGGCGTCGGTATCGATCTCGACGATCCCGCTGGGCCCCGGCGCGAAGCGCTCACCGTCGATGATCAGCGGGTCCGAGTAAACCAGGCGGATGCGCTCGGCACGGTCGCTGCGGTAGGCGCTGCGATCGCCGCGCGGCGGTCGGCCACGCAGCACCCGCGGCAGCGAGCGCAGCAGGCGTGGCGGCGGCGAATCGATGTCGAGCCAGCGCAGCGGCGCCGCACTGCCCTCGCCGCCCCAGAACGGCCACAGTCCGAGCATCAGCTGATTGAGCGTCGTCGCCATGAAGATGAAACGTGCGCCTTGCCGCGGCGCGGCATCATCGATGGCGATCGACATCGATTCGGCACCGACCCAGCCGGGACGGCCCCAAGCGGCGCGCCACAGCGCCACGGCGACGGTGACGATGACCGAGGCCTGGTGTGTGACGCCGCGCGTCAGCACACGCTCGTTGGCATGGCGCGTCGCCTGTGAAACCACCGCACCGCCACAGACGAAGCCGAGCACGGGCAACACGTCGAGATCCGGCCAGCGCACGCGCAGCAAGCGACGCCGGGCGCGCTTCGAGAAGCGTTCATCGCTCGCTGCCTGCAGCAAGGCGTCGAATGCGGCCTGGCCGTAGCCGGCGCTACCGACGTCGGCACCGACGACATTGGCGTTGCCGGCACTCAGCACCGACACGCACGGCAGGCGCTCGCCATAGGCATGCGGCAGCATCGTCGTGACTTCGCGCAGCGTGCCGTCGCCGCCGCTGACGATCACCAGATCGACACCGCGCGCCACGAATCCACGCAAGGCCTTGAGCAGTTCGTCGCGCGAGGTCGGCGCCGCATACGGAAAATCCGGCGCGATGTGCAGCGCCGCCGAGGCCCGGTTCCGTTGACTGAGCGGGTTGTAGATCAGACCGGGCTGCATCAACCCGCGAGCCAGGATTTCAGCGGGCCATGACGCTTGGCGAGGAGGCCTTGAACGATGACGACGGCGTGAATGACGAAGCAGATCAGCACCCAGACCGCGACGATCGCAAAGCCGATGTCGGGACGACCGACGAGGGCGCTGAGCGTCAGGATCAGCAGATTCGGATTGCGCCGCGCCGTGATCAGACGCATGAAACTGTCGAACGGACGCCAGACGTGCATACCGACACCGCACAGTGGCTTGAAGATGCCTTCCTCGATCCGCTGCGCGACGTAGCCGACCAGGATCACCCACAGCGCCCAGTCGAGGTGCGGCAGACCGGCGAGTCCGACAGCACCGAGCCCGGTGAACCACGCCCACCACCAGAACGGCGGATGGATCAGATCGATGCCGTGATCGAAGATGTCACCGAACGTCGACGACTGCAGCGTGACGCGCGCCAGCTTGCCGTCGACGGTATCGAGAAAGGTCATCAGCCACGCCGCCACCAGACCGAAACCGTAGTGGCCGGCCTTGAACTGGTAGAACGCGATGATCGTGAAGATCAGGCCGAGGAAGGTGACGTGGTTGGGCGCCACGCCGCGCCGCGCACACAGTGCCGTCACGTGGCGCGCCGGCCACGGCCAGACGTACTTGGTGACGAGATCGGTGACGCCCTTGTAGGACGCACCGAAGGTGCGTCGCTCCATCTCGGCGATCTGGGTCGCCTCGAGGCGACCCAGATACGGAATCTCACGCTTGCGCAGACGATGGTTGTAGGTGCCGGCAACGCCGGAGGGCGACTTGGCCACACACGCATCCGGCAGCGCCTCCGGCATCTGCCCGAGCAGCGCCGCGACCGCTGCGGCCTGCGCCGGCGCCACCAGCGCCGCAACGATGCGATTGGCGGCCTCGTCGACCAACAGCGTACCGACCTCGGTCTTGGCCATGGCCTGTACCAGGGTCTCGTCGAACACCCATTCGCCGTGCAGCAGCAGGACCGGCGCCGCCTGCGCACCGGCCGTCGCCACGTCATCGGACACCTGCGCGATACCCAACGCACGCAGCTGGCGACGCAGCCGCTCTTCGCCGGTCAGCCCCCAGATCTTGAGGTGACTGTGGCCGACGAGCACCGCATGGGGTTTGTTCGAAGTCGCGTTTTGCCCGGGAGGCGAGTCGGTTGCCGGTCGCACGTATGTCATCATGGCGGTCTGAATAAGCCGCCTATTATCCATGACCGCGTTCACGCTTGCGCATTTTTCAGACCCGCACCTGCCGTACGAACCGCGACTCGACTGGCGCCAGCGTTTCTCCAAGCGGATCCTCAGCGCCTGGTCGTGGCACCGCAGCCGCCGCGCGGTGCAGCGCCCTGACATCCTTGCCGCCCTCGCCGACGATGTCCGCGCGCAGCAGCCTGACCATATCGCCGTCACTGGCGACATCACCAATTTCTCGCTACCCGGCGAATTCGAACAGGCCGCCGCCTGGCTGCGCACGCTCGGCGACGGCGCGCGCGTCAGCGTCGTGCCCGGCAACCACGATGCGCTGGTGCCGGTCGCGCCAGCCGAAGGCTGGGACCACTGGCAGCCGTGGATGCGCAGCGACGACGCCGACGCAACCCAATGGCCGTACCTGCGCCTGCGGGGCGACGTCGCACTGATCGGCGTGTCTTCGGCGCTGCCGACGCCACCGACCATCGCCGGCGGTCGCGTCGGCGCGGCACAGCTCGCCGCGCTCGAAGCGCTGCTGGACGCGCAGCGCGGGCGATTCCGCGTCGTGCTCGTCCATCACCCGCTTGCCGACGGCGCGGTGTCGCGGCGCAAGGCCTTGCGTGATCGGGCCGAACTGCGGGCGGTACTGCAGCGCGCCGGTTGCGAGCTGGTGCTGACCGGTCATGCCCGCGACGCCCGCCTCGACCTGCTCGACGGTGCCACCGCGCCGATCGTCTGCCTCGGCCTGCCGTCGTCGACGGCGGCACCCAATGCGCACGACCAGGGTGCGCGCTGGCACGCCTTGCGCATCGAAAAGCAAAGCAGCGACTGGCGCCTTTCGGTCGCCGTGCGGCTCTGGGATGAAGCCACCGGCGCGTTCTGCTCCGGCGGCACCTACGACTACCGCCTTCCACGGACAGGAGCAATCGCGGTATGAGCATGCGACACGGTGTTTTGCGCGTAGCGCAAATGGGTGCGGGAGCATGCTCTCTCATGCATGCGGCCGCACTTAGAAGACCACGCGACGGTCGGAGCATGAGCATGCGACACGGTGTTTTGCGCGCAGCGCAAATGGGTGCGGGAACATGCGCTTCCATGCGAACCGCCGCATTTGCAGGCAGCGCGGGGACGGACGCATGAGCAATGCCACTGCGCGAAAATTCGGATATCCCGACACGCTGATCGCCGAGATCGGCCCGTGGCAGCTGCTGTTGCGGCCCAAGCAGCCGACGCTCGGTGCGCTGGTGCTGGTTTGCACCGAAGACGCACAGGCCTTCGCCGATCTCAGCCCGGCAGCCTACGCGGCGCTACGCGACGCCGTGCGCGGCACCGAGACGCTGCTCAAGGATTTCGTCGGCTATGAGCGCATCAATTATCTGATGCTGATGATGGTCGACCCGGACGTGCACTACCACGTGATTCCGCGCTACGCCGAACCGCGCCACCATGCCGGCGTCGACTACACCGATCACGGCTGGCCCGGACCGCCGGCGCTCGAACCGTCGGTGACGCCCGATCCGGAGACCCGCAGCGCCCTTGTCGCCGAGCTGCGGCGGCGCTGGTCGGCCGCGCACTAACGCCCGGCATGGCTGTGAAGGGCACCCGCGACACGCGGATTCTCGACCGCTATCTGCTCGGCATGCTGGCCGGGCCGCTGTCGCTGTCGATCGGCGTGGTGCTCGTCGCGCTGTTGCTGGAGCGCCTGCTGCGCCTGTTCAATCTGGTCGCCGCCAGCAGCTCGGCGCTCAGCGCCGTCGCCGACGCCATCGTCAACCTGGTGCCGTACTACCTCGGGCTGGCACTACCGGCGGCTTTCTTCGCCAGCATCTTCATGGTCGTCGCACGGCTCGGCGACGACAACGAACTCGACGCAATGCTGGCGGCCGGCCGCTCGATCCTGCAGCTGGCGAGACCGTTCGTGCTGGTCGCCGGCCTGCTCGCGATCTTCGCCTTCTATCTCTACGGCTATCTGCAGCCGCACAGCCGCTACCGCTACCGCGCCGTGCTCTACGAAGCGCTGCACGAAGGCTGGAACGCACGCGCACAGGAAAACGTGTTCGCCGACGCCGGCCGTGGCTTCACGCTGACCGCCGACGAGGTCGACGCCAGCGGCCGCCACATGAAAGGCGTGTTCATCCGCCGCCTCGCCGATGGCTACGACGAAATTATCACCGCCCGTACCGGCACCCTGCTGCCGACGCCGGACGGCCACAGCCTGCAACTCGAACTCGGCGTCGGCCGCTCGGTGCGTGAGCAGGATGGCATCGGCCTCGACGACATGCATTTCCAGCACGCCATCGTCAACGAGAACTTCGACGCGCAGGCGCCACCGTTCCGGCCGCGCGGCAACAGCGAGCGCGAGCTGACGCTGCCCGAGCTGTGGAGCGCGATGCACGAGCAAACGCCACCGGTCTCGTACGCCGAACTCGCCGGCGAGTTCCACGCGCGCCTGGCGCGCTCGGCGGCGCTGCCGTTCCTGCCGCTGTTGGCCTTTGCGCTCGGCATGGCCGCCAAACGCGGCCAGCGCGCGCCGAGCGTCGCACTCGCCTGCCTGCTGCTGCTCGCCCTGCACCACGGCATCCAGTTCGGCGAGAGTCTGGCGCAGACCGGCCGCGTCTCGGCCGTGGCCGCGGTCTGGTCGCCGCTCGCGGTGTTTGCGGCACTCAGCTGCTGGCTGTTTGCTGCCAGCCTCAAGAGCCCCGGCGACAACCCGATGACCCGCATGGTCGCGCGCAGCGAACGCTTGATGGAAGGCATCTCGCTGCGCCGCAAGAAGGCCGCGCCGTGATCAAGGGACCGCTCGCCTCCTACCTGCGGCGCATGCTGCTGGCGCAGACCACCGGCCTGCTGCTGGCGCTCGCGGCATTGATGCAGGTGCTCGATCTGCTCGACGCCACCACCGACATCCTCAAGCGTCACCTCGGCCTGTCCGGCGTGTTGCACTACGCGGCGCTGCGCACGCCGGCCGAACTGGCGTTGGCACTGCCGCTGGCATCGTTGCTCGGCGCACTGTTCACGTTCTTCACGCTGGCCAAGCGCCGCGAGTTGACGGCGATTCGCGCCACGGGCGTCAGCCTGCGGGGCGTTGTCATCGCCCTGCTGCCGGTGCCGCTGCTGTTCGCTGCGCTGCAGTTCTGGGTCACTGATCAACTGGTTCCGAAGAGCGAGATCGCGCTATCGGCCTGGTGGAACTCGACGACGCCACCGCCCGGTGACGATGACGACCAGGCGAAGACCACGCTTTGGGCGCACACCGACGACGGCCTCGCCGCCTTCGATCAGATCAGCGCCGATGGCCGCCACATCAACGGCCTGCACTTGTACCGGCGCGGCGCCGACGCGCAGTTCGACGAGCGCCTGGAAGCGGCCAAGGCCGATTGGGATGGCAAGCAGTGGCATCTGCGCGACATGCGCCGCCTCGCGCTCGAGCCCGATCATGTCGATCGTTCGGTACCGTCCGACGATGTCTGGCGCACCAATCTGCGGCCGGATGATCTGCTGCGCATCGATTCGCCGCAGCCGCAGCTGTCGAGCACCGTGCTGATGGGCGTGCTGGCCGGTGCGCGCGTCGGCGCGCGCCCGGCGAGCTACTACCACACCGCCCTCTACCGCCGTTTCACCGCACCGCTGGCGCCGGTCATCATGCTGCTGCTGGCGCTGCCCGCCACGCGCGCCGCCGGGCGCAGCGGCGAAGGTGGCGGCCTGATGCTCGCTTCCCTGGCGGCCGGCCTGCTGTTCGTGCTGGTCGACGGTCTGCTCGCGGCGCTCGGCGAGGGCGGTCGTATTCCGGCGCTGGCCGCCAGCGCCGCCCCCCTGATTTTGTTCGCCGCACTCGGCGTGGCGATCCTGCACCGTTACGATACGCGCTGACACAGCCGACAGGTTCGACCTGGAAACCTCATAACATCATGACCTCAATCGACATCGTGCCGGTGCGCAGCCCCGCCGAAATGCGCCGCTTCATCCGCCTGCCGGCGCGCCTGCATGCCAACGATCCGCTATACATTCCGCCGCTCGAACTGGAGCGCAGCGAGGCGTTTTCGCCGAAGAAGAACCCGTTCTTCGAACACGCCGACGTGCAGTTCTGGCTGGCCGTGCAGGGCGGCGTCGACGTCGGCCGCATCAGCGCACAGATCGACAAGCTGTCGCCGATGCTGCGCGACGAGTCCGCGGGCCATTTCGGCCTGATCGAAGCCGAGGACGATCCGGCCCTCTTCGACGCGCTGTTCGCCACCGCCGAAGCCTGGCTGCGCGAGCGCGGCTGCAAGCGCGCGATCGGCCCGTTCAACCTGTCGGTCAACGAGGAAACCGGCCTGCTGGTGCGCGGCTTCGACACGCCACCGATGCTGATGATGAGTCACGACCATGCCTACGTCGGGCCGCGCATCGAAGCGCTGGGCTACAAAACCGAGCAGAACCTGCTCGCCTACATCCTCGGCGCCGACGTCGATCCGCCGAAGGGCCTGCAGCGCATCCTCGCGCAGCCGCCGAAGAACCTGCGCGTGAGGCCGCTGAACCTGAAGAACTACATGGCCGACATCCGCACGATCACGGCCATTTTCAACGACGCCTGGTCGCAGAACTGGGGCTTCGTGCCGTATACCGAAGCCGAGGTCGATCATCTCGCCCACGCGCTCAAGCCGTTGCTCGACCCGAAGCTGGTGCCGATCGCCGAGCTCGACGGCGAACCGGTCGCGTTCGGCGTGCTACTGCCGAATCTCAACGAGGCGATCCGCGAATTCGGCGGCAAGCTGCTGCCGTTCAACTGGGCCAAGCTGATCTGGCGCCTCAAAGTCAGCGGCGTGAAGACCGGCCGCGTGCCACTGATGGGCGTGCGCCGCAGCATTTCAGCCGACTTCGTCGGCCGCTCGGTGGCGTTCTACGTCGTCGATGCAATGCGCCAGCGCTGCAAGCAAATCGGCATCGAGCGCGTCGAGCTGTCGTGGATTCTCGAAAACAACGCGCCGATGCGGCGCATGCTCGAAATGCTCGGCGCGCACGACTACAAGACCTATCGCCTCTACGGCAAGGATCTGTGAGCACACCGGCAGCCGGCCTCACCGCGCTGGTCCTGGCCGGCTCGCGCGGGCCTGACGAGCCGCTAGCGGTCTATGCCGGGGTCAGCCACAAGGCGCTGATCGAGATCGGCGGCAAGACCATGCTCGAGCGCGTGCTCGACACGCTCGCCAGCATCGACGCCATCACACGCATCGTGGTCGTCATCGAGCGCCCCGAACTGCTGGCCGCGCTACCGGCCGTACAGCGGCTCGGCACGCGAGTCGAAGCGATGCCGGCCGCGGCCGGCCCCAGCCTCAGCGTCGCCGCCGCGCTGACCCGCTACGGCACGCCACTGCTGGTGACGACCGCCGATCACGCGCTGCTGGAGGCTGAGTGGGTGCGCTACTTTCTCGCCCACTGCCCGCCGCAGAACGATCTATGCGTGGCGCTGGCACGGCGTGAAGCGGTACTCGCGGCATTGCCGGACACGCAGCGCACTTGGCTGCGCTTCGCCGACGGTCACTATTCGGGCTGCAATCTGTTCTACCTGGCGCGCCCGTCGGCCGGCGGCGCCGTGCAGTTCTGGCGCACCCTCGAAGCCGACCGCAAGCGGCCGCTGCGCATGCTGCGCCGCATCGGCGTCTTCAGCGTGCTGCGCTACCTGCTCGGACGGCTGACGCTGCGCGAGGCCCTGCGTCGCATCGGCCGTCGCTGCGGCGCCAGCCCGGCGCTGGTCGAGATGCCGTACGGCCTGGCCGCCGTCGACGTCGACAAACCATCGGACCTCGACTTGGTCCGGAAAATCGTCGGCGACGCGTAAAAGACGTGAACCACAGATTTCACAGATTGCACAGATGGGAAGCGGCGCTGCAGCCGTTCTGTTTTCGACAAGATCCGCCGCGCCGTCTCGTTGAGGTCGCGGCTGGCGCCTCTCCTACAGCAAGACGCCTGCTGGTCCCGAAAGCTTCACCGCGCCCAACACCCCCTGTAGGAACGGCGCAAGCCGCGACCTGCAATGCCGGCAGCGAATAACGGGCACCCCGAAATGTGGGAGAACCTTTCGCCGGCGCATCGCGAGCGAAGGCAGATGACGGGACGACGAAGCGCAGCGTACGTTCGTACGTGAGCCTTGCAAGCACCGCCCGCGCGGGAGGTGCCGAGCGCTGGGGCTCCGGCGAAAGCTTCAGCGCGGCCGGGTGCCGAAGACGTAATCCCACAACGGCGTGCTGACGCCGAAGCGTCGATCCGGATCGACGAAGTGGTGCTGCATGTGATTGCGCTTGAGCGCGGTAAACCACGACATGCGCCACGACGCGTGATGCAGCGCGTAGTGAATCAGGTCGTATATCAGGTAGCCGGTCAGGAAGCCGGCGAAGCTCGCGTGCAGGCCGGGCGCCGGCATCACCAGGCGGAACAGCAGGTAGAACACGAAGGCGATCGGCAGACTCGCCGACGGCGGCATCACCAGACGCTTCGCATCGTTCGGGTAGTCGTGGTGAACGCCGTGGAAAATGAAGTGCAGGCGCTTGCCCCAAGCAAAGCCGGGCTCATAGTGGAAGGCCCAACGGTGCAGCACGTATTCGACCGGCGTCCAGATCGCCAGCCCGACAGCGAACCAGCCCAGCGCCGGCAACACCGGCACGGATTCGAGACCGAGCGCGACGTAGAGCATGGCGGCGATGATCGGCACGAACACCAGCGGCGGCACCCACCAGTAGACCTTCGACAGCGCCTCCATCCAGTCGAAGCGGAACATGCGCACCGACTCGCGCGAGTTCGAAACGTAGCGGCGCTGAGGCGCCGACGCGCCGCGCGCCGGAAAGGTCTGCTGAACGGACATGCGGCTCAGCGGGCGGCAGCCGTCGGCAGGCTGGCGCCGGCAGACACCGGATGCAGCCAGCGATCGGCCCACGGCGCGGTCAACGCACGATTGCTTTCGACGTCGGCGAGGAAGTCCATCTCGCCCCAGTCGAGGCCTTCGATCGATTCGACGCGCACCTCGCAACCGTCCTGCACGAGGCGATTGATGGTCGACAGATACCAGAGCTTGATGCCCTCGCCGCTGCGCATCATGCGCTCGAGGTCGGCGATGAAACGCGCGGCGCCGTCGGCATCGAAGCGCAGAAAACCGATGGACTCGCCGTCGACGATCGACATTGGCAGCGTCTTGCCGATCGCACGCAGCTGGCCGTCTTCGGTCTGTACCTTCATGTCGTCGGCGTCGTAATCGCCCTTGCGGTCGATCGTCACGGTCACCGGGGCGGCCGGCGCGCTCAGCAGACGCATCGCGATTTCCGGCTCGATCAGCGTGTCGCCGTTGAGGATCAGGCCGCCGTCGCGCAATTCCTCGCGGATCAGCCAGCAGGTCGCCAGGTTGTCGCTGACGTTGTAGAACGGATTGAAGACCGTCCGCACCGTCATACCGGCCGGCGTGTGCGCGGCCAACATCTGGTCAACCTGATCGGCGGCGAAGCCCGTCACGACCACGGCTTCGCTGACGCCAGCATGACGCAGCGCTAACAACTGCCATTCGAGGAGGCTGCGACCCGACAAATCAATCAGGCACTTCGGTCGCTTTTCGGTCAGCGGCAGCAGCCGGCTGCCCTGTCCTGCACTGAGAATGACCGCTCTCAGTCCCGGTCGGGCGCGCGCTGCACGCCCGGCGTGTCCATCATCCATTTCTTCCTACCTGCTGTGACCGGACACCACCCCCCCGGCAGTGTTCCGCTTTCTTGACGGATATGTTACGGCGCTGCGCCCCCGGCTGCACGCGGCGCCCCGCCGATCACACGCGGCCGGTCGAACCTTGCTGGCTACGGACGATTTTCAGCTCCGGACGGCGGCTGATGCGCTCGCCGGTGCCGGGCAGCGGTTGCTCCTGCTCCAGCGCGCGTACGCACTGGTCGAGCATCTGACTGATCATGGTCTGATTGCGGATCATCTCGATGCGCGGCCACGTGGCGCGTTCGCCTTCGAGCATGAAGCGCTTGATCGCTTCCATCGACGGGTTGGCGGTGACGTTGGCGTATCGCCAGAGACTGACGTCCGGCAGGATGTTGATGTTGCCGCGATAGTCCTGATCAAGGATCGACGATGCCGTGTCCAGGGTCCGGCGCAGGCCGCCGACCGCGAGGTTCTGCCGTGCCAGGTCGACGATGCTCTTGCTCTGGCTGCGCGCCGTCGAATAGATGTAGTCACGCGCCGCATTGCGCAGGCCCCGATCACCCGGCTCGCGCTTGCCCGACACGAACGGCAGCACATGCGGGTTGGTCTGGCTGACGATGAAGTGATTGACGTTGTGCAGGCGGCGCATGCGCAGGATCGGCAGATCCGACTTCAACGAGCCGTCATTCCAGCGCAGCAGCGGCATATACGGCACGCGCTCGTCACGCTCGTCCTGCGTCATCAGCATCACCGGCGGAAACAGCAGCGGTACGGCGCAGGACGCCAGCACTGCTTCGCGGATATACAGATACGGGAACGTCAGGTGATTGAGCAGGCGTGGCTGCTGATGCGTACCGGCCGGTGATACCGTGATGTTGATGGCGCGCCCGGACAGGTGCTGGGCCTGCTCGAAGGTCAGGTCGCGCACATTGGCGGCAATCGCCTTGCGCAGCTGATCCTGATCCATCAGCGCACGGCGGCGGATGATGTCGCGCATCGGCAGCACGCGCCAGAAGTGGTAGTACGCGGCATCCGGATCGAGCAGGTCCTCGACCTCGTGCGCGGCGCGGGTACCGACCGTCGCGCAGACGACCGAGCCGGCGCTGGAGCCGGACATCACCGGCGGCACCAGGTTCTCGCGATACAGCGCCTTGACCACGCCGACGTGGAACAGGCCCAGTGTCGCGCCACCCGACAGCATCAGCGCCGAGCGGCCGTAGCTCGAGACAATGTCGTTGAAGAACTTGAGCTTGGCGGCTTGCGGCAGCTCCGGCAGATCGACCTCGCAGATCCACTGCAGCGCCGCACAGACCTCGCGGGCGTATTCGGTCACCAGTTGCTTGGTGCCGACGCGCGCATGCGAGTACAGACGCGCGCTGCCGACGTTGCCAAGGTTCCAGTGCAAGCCCTGACGCAGGTGATGAATCAGCTTGAGCACGTTGCCATGCTCGCGATACTGGCGGATCTGACGCAGACGCGAACGAATCAGGCGCCAGTCGTAGTCGTCCGAGGCCTCGTCGGCCTGCCAGTCGTCCCAGCCTTCGCGACGATCGAGCTCGGCCGCCGCGTCGCGCCACTGCGCGTAGCTGGTTGCCGCCTCCATCTCGCGATTCAGCTGGCGAGTTTTTGCGTCCAAGTGCCGCTCCGTCAATATGACCTTGGACACTATGGTCGCCGCCACCCGGTGCCGCCGCAAGCATCATCGGCACCATTATTCGACCGACCGGGACCGTCCGTCCGGCACGGGCGGCGCCTGCGGTTACACTCGCCGCTCGGGCTCGCGAAGCCCTATCCGAACGAATACGCCTGCCTCTCTGATCGCTCCGTCATGAATGCCACCGTCGCCCCCGTCCTGCAGCGCCTCAATCAGATCATTCTCGGCAAGGACGCCCAGCTGCGGCTGGTGCTGGCCTGCCTGCTCGCGCGCGGCCACCTGCTGATCGAGGACATCCCCGGCATGGGCAAGACGACGCTGGCGCTGGCGCTGGCACGCGTGCTCGGCCTGCACTTCCAGCGTGTGCAGTTCACGTCCGACCTGCTGCCGGCCGATATCCTCGGCGTCTCCGTGTTCGAAACCGCGACCAGCGCGTTTCGCTTCGTGCCGGGGCCGATCTTCTCGCAGCTGGTACTGGCCGACGAGGTCAATCGCGCCAGCCCGAAAACGCAGTCGGCGCTGCTCGAGGCGATGGAAGAACGCCAGGTCACCGCCGAAGGCGACACGCGCGCACTGCCGGAACCGTTCTTCGTCATCGCCACGCAGAACCCCTCCTACCAGCTCGGCACCTTCCCGCTGCCGGAATCGCAGCTCGATCGCTTCCTGATGCGTCTGTCGCTGGGCTATCCGTCGCCGGATGCCGAACGCCAACTATTGTTGGAACGCGAACGCCGCGACCTGCTCGACGAGCTGCAGCCGGTGCTGCAGCCGGCCGAGTTGCTCGATTTGCAGCAGCAGGTCCGCGGCGTGCGCACCGCGCCGGCGCTGGTCGACTACATCCTCGCGCTGGTGCAGCGAACCCGCGAGCTGCCGGGGCTACGCCAGGGCCTGTCACCGCGCGCCGGGCTCGGCCTGCGTCGCGCTGCACAGGCCTGGGCGTTCATCGAAGGCCGCAGCGGCGTGATTCCGGAGGATGTCCAGGCGGTGTTCGCGGCCGTGGTCGGCCATCGACTGGTGATGTCGGCCGAGCGCGAGGGCGCCGCCACCAGCGCCGAGGACATCCTCGCGCAGGTGGCTATACCGTGAGGCGTGAGGCGTGAGGCGTGAGGCGTGAGGCGTGAGGCGTGAGGCGTGAGGCGTGAGGCGAAAAAGCATACGGCACGGGGCGTGAGCTTCAACCCACTGCATCTGATTCAGGCGCGTATCGACGCCTGGGTGATGGCGCGCGTCAAGCGTCAGCCGGGGCCGATCGCGATCTCGCGCGGCCGCGTCTACATCGTGCCGACGCGCTTCGGCAGCGGCTACGCGCTGATGCTGCTGGTCATGCTGCTCGGCGCGATGAACTACAGCAACAGCATGGCGTTCCTGCTGACCTTCCTGCTCGCCGGCCTCGGCCTGCTGTGCATGTATCACACGCACGCCAACCTCGCGAACCTGCGGCTGCGCGCCGGCGTCACGCATCCGGTCTTCGTCGACGAGATCGCGCACATCGAAGTGCGCGTCGACAACCCGTCGCGGCAGGCGCGGCTGTCGATCGGCCTGTCGTGGCCGCGCGCCGCGCAGCCCGCCGACACACAAGACATCGCGCCGCTGCAGACCGCGACAATGCGCTTGCCGCTGGCGGCCGCGCGCCGCGGCTGGCTGCGGGCCGGCGCCTTCAGCGTCGCCACCGAATATCCGCTGGGCCTGTTCCACGCCTGGACCTGGGCCGAGCTCGACATCAGCGTGCTCGCCTATCCGAGACCGGCGGCGGCGCGCCTGGTGCCGCCGGGCAGCGCCGGCCATGGCAGCCTCGAAGCCAGCAACCGCATCGGCCAGGACGAGTTCAGTGGCCTGCGCGGCTACCAGCGCGGCGACACCGCACGCGCGATCCACTGGAAGAGCCTGCCGAAGTCGCCGCAGCCGATGGTCAAGCAGTTCCAGGAAGCACTCGATCAGGATCTCTGGCTCGAATGGCATGCGCTGCCGCAGCTCGACGTCGAAGCGCGTTTGTCGCAACTCACGCGCTGGGTGCTCGATGCCGAAGCGCTGCAACGCCGCTACGGCCTGCGCGTGCCGGGCACGACGATCGCACCCGGCCAGGGCGATGCCCATCGCTTCCGCTGCCTGAAAACCTTGGCGCTGTACGGGGCCGACGCGTGAGCCCGCGGCACGGTGTTTTGCGCAGCGCGCACCCGTCTGCGGGCACGGGCGCTCTGCTGCGGGTGGCCGGGCTTGAAGACAGCGCGGGACGGCGTGCATGAGCGACGAGCGCGGCATCGCCGACTACCTGCCGGTCGCGACGCTGTTGCGTCTGCTCTTGGTGCTGACACTGGTCTACGCGCCGCATGTCACGCATCTGCCGCTGTGGGAGACCGGCCTGCTCGTCGCCCTGCTGATCTGGCGCGCGCTGGCGGCCACGCGGCAGTGGCGGATGCCGCCGCGGGCGCTGCGCGTTGGCCTGGTGGTCGCGTCGGTCGGCGGCATCTATGCCAGCTACGGCCACGTCTCCGGCCAGACCGCCGGCACCGCGCTGCTGTGCCTGATGGGCGCGCTCAAGCTCGTCGAGTTGCGCGCGCGCCGCGACGTGATGGTCATGGTGTTCCTGATGTACTTCATGCTCGTCACGCATTTCTTCTACTCGCAGGAGATCTGGACCTCGATCTACCTGCTGGTCAGCTGCGTGGCGATCACCGCGCTGCTGATCGAATGCCAGCATCTCGGCGCACTGCCGCCGCGACAGACCTTGCGCAAGGCTGGCGTGATGGTCGCGCAGGCGCTGCCGCTGATGCTGATCCTGTTCGTGCTGTTCCCGCGCATCCCAGGGCCGCTGTGGGGTCTGCCGGCCGACGCCGGCGCCACCGCGCGCACCGGTTTGTCAGACTCGATGTCACCGGGCGATATCGCGTCGCTGATCCAGACCGACGCGGTGGCGTTTCGCGTGCACTTCGACGGCCCCGCGCCGCCGCCGGAGCAGCGTTACTGGCGCGGCCCGGTCTTCGACTTCTTCGACGGCCGCACCTGGAAGCCCAGCTGGATCAGTCGCCAGCCCTTGGCCGCCGATGCTGTCCGCTATCTCGGCCAGCCGGTGCGCTACGAAGCCACGATGGAGGCGACGCGCATGCCGTGGCTGCTGGCGCTCGACCTGCCCAGCGACCGCGGGCTGCCCGACGACGTGCGCCTCAACCACAACGGCGAACTGCTGGCACGCCGGCCGGTCATCGAGCGGCGCCGCTACACCGTCACCTCGTACCCGCAATACGCGCTGGACCCGCAGCTCGACGCACGTGCACGGCAGCGCCTGACGCGACTGCCGAAGGGGCGCGATCCGCGCACGCTGGCGCTGGCTCAAAGCTGGCGCGCACAGGGCTTGACCGACAGGCAAATCGTCGATGCCGCGCTGAACATGATTCGCAACGAAAACTTCGTCTACACGCTACGCCCACCGGCGCTCGGCGCCGACAGCATCGACGAATTCCTGTTCGACACGCGCCGCGGCTTCTGCGAGCACTACAGCAGCGCGTTCACGTTCCTGATGCGCGCCGCCGGCATTCCGGCGCGTGTCGTCACCGGCTATCAGGGTGGCACGCTCAATGCGCTTGGCGACTACTACGTCGTCAACCAGGCCGACGCGCACGCCTGGAGCGAAGTCTGGTTCGACGGCAGCTGGCACCGCATCGACCCAACCGCCGCCGTCGCGCCGAACCGCATCGAGGACGGGCTCAGCGCCGCGATCGACAGTGCCGACGGCCTGCCCGCTTACCTGGCGCATCGAACCGCCTGGCGCGACGCGCTGAAGCTGCGCTGGGATTGGCTCAATGCGCGCTGGAACGGCCTGGTGCTGGGCTACGGCCCGGAACTGCAGCAGCAGTTCCTGCAGCGCTTCGGGCTCGGTGATCTGCGATCGATGATCCTGGCATTGACCATCCTCGTCACCGGCACGCTGGCACTGGTCGGCGCCGTGCTGATGCGACGTGCGGCACCGGCGCGCACGCAAGACCCGGCGTTGCGCGAGTGGCAACGCCTGACCCGCCGCCTCGCGCGCCGTGGCCTGCCGGCACATCCGGGCGAAGGCCCGCGCGACTACATCGCCCGCGTGCAACAGACGCACCCCGAGTGGTGCGACGCATTGCAGACGGCGCTCGACCTCTACCTGAGCAGCCGCTATCTCGACACGCCGAATGCAGCACGTGTCGCCGAGCTGCGGCGTGCTGTAACAGCTGCGCGCATCTGATCGCAGCGACCGTCGATCGGCGATAATGCACTGTCCCCGGCCATGCCGGTGACGATCGATAACAAGCAAGAAGCGCCCGGCGAAAACGGGCGACGAGGAGATCATGGACCGCGAAGACCGCATCGCGATCGGCGCGCACGTACCGCGCCGGCAGCGCCCGTTGCTGCGCCGCCTGGGCCGCGCCGTGCTGCGCAGCTTCGGCTGGCGCCTGCAGGTGACGGTGCCGGACGTGCCGAAGCTGGTCGTCATCGCCGCGCCACACACCTCGAACTGGGACTTCGTGTTCGGCATGGCGGCGGTACTGGCGCTCGATCTCGACGTGCACTGGCTCGGCAAGCACACGCTGTTTCGCGGCATCTGGGGGCGTCCGCTGCGCGCGCTCGGCGGCATCGCCGTCGACCGCCAGGCCGCCGGTGGTGTCGTACGCCAGAGCAGCGATGCCTTCGTCGCGCATGAGCAGCTGATCATCGCGCTGGCGCCGGAAGGCACACGCTCGCGCGTGGCACGCTGGAAGCGCGGCTTCTATCACATCGCCACCGCCGCCGACGTCCCGGTACTGGTCGCCTACATCGACTACCGCACGCGCACGGTTGGCGCGAATTTGCTGGTCTGGCCAACCGGCGACTGGGATCGCGACATGCGCCCGGTATTCGCGTTCTACGACGGCGTCACGCCGAAGCGGCCGGCGGATTTTGCGACGGAGCCGCCGCTGCCGGCGCCTTCACGCGCGACAGCAACAGCCCGCCGATAACGAAGAACGGCAACAGCGTCAGGATCGGCAGGCGCTGGTTGTCGACGACCAATGCGGTCTGGCCGACGACGATGGGCCCGAGCACGGCGGCGAACTTGCCGAGCATGTTGTAGAAGCCGAAGAACTGCCCGGACTGCTCGGACGGGATCAGGCGTGCGTAGTACGAGCGCGACAGCGACTGGATACCACCCTGCACGCAGCCGATCGCCGCCGCCAACAGATAAAAATCGCGCTCGCTTTGCAGCCAGTAAGAGCCGATCGTCACCCCGCCGTAGACGGCCAGCGCGATGTACATCATCAGCTTGGTGCCGAAACGATTGGCCAGCCAGCCATACAGCACGGCGGCCGGAAAGCCGATGAACTGCACCAGCAGCAGCGCCTTGATCAAGGCGCTGGGTTCGAAGCCAAGCTTGACGCCGTAATCGACGGCCATGCGGATGATGGTGTCGACCGCGTCGATGTACAGCCAGTAGCCAAGCAGGAACAGCAGCACCGGCTTCATCGTCAGCACCTGACGGAAGGTGCGTACCAGTTCCTGCCAGTCGCTGCCGGATTGATCGTGCATCGGCTCCTCGTGCACCCAGCGGAACAGCGGCAGCGAGAACAGCATCCACCAGACCCCGACCATCAGGAACGACCACAACACCGCCTGCGCGCCGCTGGCCAGGCCGAAAGTCTGCGGCGACTGGAACATGAAGACGTTCACCGCGAACAACAGGCCACCGCCCAGGTAGCCCAGGCCGTAGCCGAGGCCCGATGTGAAGTCCATTTCCTCAGGCTTGGCGACCGCGACGATCAGCGAATCGTAAAACGACGTGCCGGCAAAAAAACCGATCGAACCGAGCGCGAACAGTCCCAGGGCCAGCGGCCAGTTGCCTTGCGCCACCCAGAACATCGCCGCCGTCGACACCGCGCCGAGCACGGTCGCGGCGAACAGGAAGTGCTTCTTGATGCCCTTGCGATCGGCCAGGCCACCGAGCAGCGGCGCGATGAACATGACGATGACGCTGACCGCCGAGCTGGCCAGGCCCAGCCAGAACGTGCGCGTGCCCGGCTCCAGGCCCTTGGCCCAATACTCGGCGAAGAACAGCGGAAAGAAGCCGGCCATCACCGTTGTCGCGAACGACGAATTCGCCCAGTCGTAGAACGCCCACGACCACCTGCTGCTTCGATCGGATTTCATGCGCTGTCCTGTCAGGCCCGCCACTGCGAATGTCGATTCAAGATCGCGCCGCGAGCGGCGCCGGGGCATCGACTCAACTGCCGATGAGTTCCAGGGACAGCACCCAAGCGTCCTCGCGGCCTTCGGCGGCCGGATAGTAGCCGCGACGTTCACCGATCTTGGCGAACCCGAAGTTCTCGTAGAGCTTCTGCGCGGCCTTGTTCGAACGGCGTACTTCGAGCAGCACCAGCGTGACGCCGGCGGCGCGTGCCACCATCAGCAGGTGCCGCAGCAGAAACGCGGCGACGCCGCGACGCTGCTGATCCGGCGCGACGCAGATGTTCAGCACATGCGCTTCGCCGACCGCCATGCTCATCAGCGCATACGCCAGCACCTCGCCGAGCGTATTGGTCACGACCCAGGCGCTGTAGCCGACACGCAGGCAGTCGTTGAAGATGCCTTCGGTCCACGGGTGCGTATAGGCCTGCTGCTCGATCTCCATGACCTGCGGCAGGTGTGACGGATGCATCGGGTACAGCCGCCAGATGTCTTCGGGCTGCGCACTCATGCTTCCATCCTCGCGCCGACTGCAAGTGCGTCCGCTCGCATGAGAGAGCCTGCTCCCGCACCCGTTTGCGCTGTGCGCAAAACACCGTGTCGCACGCTCATGCGCCGGCTCCCAGCAGGCGGTGGATCTGTTTGAGATCCGCCCAGCTCTTGGCCTTCTCGCGCGGACTGCGCAGCAGATAGGCCGGGTGGTAGGTGATCAGCAGCGGCGTGTCACGCGGACCGTAACGATGCATCTGCCCGCGCAGGCGCGACAGCGGCTGGTCGGTGCTGAGCAGGCGCTGCGCGGCGACACGGCCGAGTGCGACGATCAGCTTGGGCTGCACCAGCTCGATCTGCCGGTCGAGGTACGGACGGCAGGCCTCGACCTCGTCCGGTTGCGGATCGCGATTGCCGGGCGGCCGGCATTTGACGACGTTGGCGATGAACACCGCGCGCGCCGGGTCGGCCTCGCCGCGGCTGCGGCCAATGGCTTTCAGCATCTCGTCGAGCAATTGGCCGGCGCGACCGACGAACGGTTCACCGCGCGCATCCTCGTCGGCGCCCGGCCCTTCGCCGATCACCATCAGCGGCGCCGACTCGTGACCAATGCCGAACACCGTGTTGGTCCGCGTCGCGCACAGCTTGCAGGCGTCGCAGCCACTGACCATCGCACGCAGCCCCGTCCAATCGCCCGGCACGTCGACGACGCGCGGCGCGGCGACAGGTGGCGTTGCAACGAGAGATGGCGTGGCCGGCTGCGGCGCCGTTCGTGGCACGGCGGCCGGACGCGGCGGCGCCGCCGATGGGCGCGGTGTCGTGGGTCGCGGCGCTGCAGCGGCTCGCGCCGGCGGCGCGGCTTCGGCCACCGTTGCAGGCGGCATCTCGGCTTCCAGCGGGTCCGGCTCGGCACCACGCAGCCGCCAGGCATCGATGCCCATCAGCTTCAGATAACGGTGTCGGCGCGCGGCATCCATGTCGGCATTTTATCGGCGTACGGCGAACGGCGCTCAGAGATCGGGCGCGAACTCGTCGGTATCGCGGCCTTCAAGCCGCCAGCCGCGCTTGCCGGCGAGCTTGGCGACGTACATCGCCTCATCGGCGCGCCGGATGATGCGCTCGGCGTTGTCGTCCGAACCATCGAACAGCGCGATCCCCACCGACGCGTGAATCTCGAACTGACGCGATTCCAGCTCGAACGGCACCGACAGAGCGATCAGCAGTTCGTCGGCCAGTATTTCCGCGGCCTCGACACCGTCAATGCGTGCGATGACGATCGCGAATTCATCGCCGCCCAACCGGCCGAGCACGGCGCCGCCGTCCGGCACCAGCACGGTCATGCGCTTGGCGGCATGGCGCAGCAACTGATCGCCAAAGGCATGCCCGTAGCGGTCATTGATCAGCTTGAAATCATCAAGGTCGACATAAAGCAACGCGCCCTGCGCCGACGTTCCACGCAGCTTGCGCGCTGCACGACGCACCGCTTCGAGGAACAGGCGCCGCGTACCGAGGCCGGTCAGGGTGTCGTAATTCGCGAGCTGGGCCAGCTTGCGCATCGCCATCTGCCGGCGGCTGCTCTCGACCGCGAAGCGGTCAAGAACGGCGTTGTAGAAAACCGCGATGCGAGCCGCCTCGGTCTCGGGCTCGACATCGACGCGCGACGCGAAGTCGCCGCTGCGCGCCTGACGGTCCATTTGCACGATCAGGTCGAGCACCGCGCTGCTGGCACCATGCTCGGCGATATTGAGGCCGATGCGCTCGTCGTCACGGCTGACCCGCAGCGGCATCCAGCGATTGAACAGATACAGCACCACGAACGCCAAGCCGAACGAGAACACGCCAATGCTGACGATGCCGAGCAGCTGGACCTGCAATTGCTGCCAGCGCGTCACGCCCTCGCCCCAGCTGCCGTCCGGCGCGCAAAGCGCAACCGCCAGGGTCCCCCAGATGCCGGCAAACAGATGGACCGGCACGGCGCCGACCGCATCGTCGATCTGCCGCCTTTCGAGCAGCTGCGTGCCGAGCATGCAGACCGCACCGCCGACCGCACCGACCAGCAGGGCGCCCAGCGGCGTCAGCAGATGGCAGCCGGCGGTAACGCCGACCAGCCCCGCGAGTACGCCGTTCATGATGCGATCGACGGCGGGAATGCCGAGCAGCTTCCAGGTCAGCAGCATCGCCGCCGCGCCGCCCGCCGCGCCGGCGAGCGCGGTATTGGTGATGATGCGCGGCACCTGATCGTCGAGCGCCAGGGTGCTGCCGCCGTTGAAGCCGAACCAGCCGACCCAGAGCAGGAACACGCCGAGCGTCGCCACCGGCAGGTTGTAGCCCTCGATCGGCCGCCCGTTGGGACCGAAGCGACCGACACGCGGGCCGATGATCAACAGACAGGCCAGTGACACCCAGCCACCGACCGAGTGCACGACGGTCGAACCGGCGAAATCGATGAACCCCGCCTTGCCTAGCCAGCCGGTGTGAAAGCCCTCGATCACACCGCCCCAGGCCCAGTGGCCGACGATCGGATAGATCAGCAGCGAGATCATCACCGCCGCGGCGCAATACGCAGCGAAGCGCATGCGCTCGGCGACCGCGCCGGACACGATGGTCGTCGCCGTGCCGCAGAACGCAACCTGAAAGAAGAACAGCGTGTAGAGCCAGGACGTCGAGCCGGCATGCTCGAGAATGTCCGGCTGCACGCCGATCAGGCCGTGCCAGCTGGCGCCGAACATCAGGCCGAAGCCGGCAACGCCGTACAGCACCGCGGCGATGCAGAAATCGATGAGATTCTTGAAGGCGACGTTGATGCTGTTCTTGGCGCGCACCAGGCCGGATTCGACACAGGTAAAGCCCGCTTGCATCAGCACGACGAGAATCGCGCAGGCGAGTACCCACAGATGGTCGATCGGTGCGTGAACCGACATGACGGCAGAACCACTAAAGGCGAGAGGTCCGCAGTATGCAGCGCAGCGGACCGCGCTGCTGTACCTGCGGCGGACCGGCCGCAAATAGCCGCCAGCCGGCCTTCAGCCCGCGCCAAGCGGGCGAAGCCCGGCCAGCGGCCGACTTCGGGTCAGGCGACGCGACGCTGCTCGACGTTGCCGCGCTGCGCCAGCGCGCGGTTGAGTCCGGACAGGATCGCCTTCAGCGACGCGGTGACGATGTTCGAATCGCGCGCCGCGCCGAACAGCGCCTTGCCGTCACCGAGCTTCAGCTCGATGTAGGTTGCCGCGGCGGCGTCGGCACCGGCCGAGATCGCGTGCTCGTGATAGTCGACCACCGTCAGCTTCTCACCGACCACGTCCGACATCGCCGCGATGAACGCGTCGATCGGGCCGTTGCCGCGGCCCTTGAGCTGGCGCACCTGGCCATCGACCTCGATCTCGGTGGCCAGCTCCACCTCGTTGCGCTTCGAGTCCTCGACCAGATGGTGGGCGACGTAGCCATACGGCTGCTGCGCGTCGAAATACTCGCGCGTGAAGATCTCGCCGATGTCCTCGGCCGACATTTCCTTGCCGGACTCGTCCATCGCGCCCTGCACGACCTGGCTGAACTCGATCTGCAGGCGGCGCGGCAGCACCAGCCCGTGCTCATGCTCGAGCAGATACGAAATGCCGCCCTTGCCGGACTGCGAATTGACGCGAATCACCGCCTCGTAGCTGCGGCCCAGGTCCATCGGGTCCAGCGGCAGATACGGCATGTCCCAGATATCGCCGTCCTCGCGCGCCGAGAAAGCCTTCTTGATCGCATCCTGATGCGAGCCGGAGAACGAGGTGTAGACCAGATCGCCGACGTAAGGATGGCGTGGATGTACCGGCAGCTGGTTGCAGTACTCGACGACGCGGCGGACTTCGTCGATGTCGGAGAAGTCCAACTGCGGATCGACGCCCTGCGAATACAGGTTCAGCGCCAGATTGGCGACGTCGAAATTGCCGGTGCGCTCGCCGTTGCCGAACAGCGTGCCCTCGATGCGGTCGGCGCCGGCCATCAGCGCGAACTCGCCGGCGGCGGTGCCGGTGCCGCGGTCATTGTGCGGATGCACCGACAGGATGATCGCGTCACGCTTGGCGACGTTGCGATGCATCCACTCGATCATGTCGGCGAAGATGTTCGGCGTCGAATGCTCGACGGTCGACGGCAGGTTGATGATCAACGGATCTTCCGGCGTCGCACCGAAGGCCTCGACGACGGCGTCGACGACCTGCTTCGAGAACTCCAGCTCGGTGCCCGAGAACATTTCCGGCGAATACTCGAAGCGCCAGCGCGTGCCCGGATGCTCGTTGGCCAACTGCCGCGCCAGATGCGCGTGCTTGATCGCCAGGTCGTTGAGCACCTGCTCCTTGGTCATGTTGAAGACGACGCGGCGCATGATCGGCGCCACGGCGTTATAGACGTGAACGATGGCTTGCTTGGCGCCCTTCAACGATTCGAAGGTGCGGCGAATCAGTTCCTCGCGGGCCGGCGTCAGCACCTGAATGGTGACGTCGTCCGGGATCATGTCGTCTTCGATCAGGCGACGCACGAAATCGAATTCGATCTGCGAGGCGCTCGGGAAGCCGACCTCGATCTCCTTGAAGCCGATACGGATCAGCTCGCGGAACATGCGCAGTTTGCGCTCGACATCCATCGGCTCGATCAGCGCCTGATTGCCGTCGCGAAGATCGGTCGACAGCCAGATCGGCGCCTTGGAGAGCACCGCGTCCGGCCACTGCCGGTCACGCAGGTGGATGGGCTGGAACGAACGGTACTTGGTCGAAGGATCTTTCAGCATGCTCATGGCGGATTCCTGCCGTATCGCGAACGGCCGCTAAGGCCAGGTTCGGCGGTGAATTTCTTGGGTTTTGTCTGGCACGGTTTCGGCCCCGTGCTGGCGCGGTCGTTGGTCTGCCTTACGGCAGAAGCGCGAGACCAAGAAGAAGCTGCGAGCGCACGAACGACGGCACCGCACCGAGGGTGCTGGCATGCAGGTCGTTGTGAATGGTGCGGCACATGACGCGGAACTATAGACCAATTCGCCGCAGGGGAAAACCACCAATGGCGACGAACGTCACCATCTGCCGGTTCACGCGGTCGCCGACGAGCGGCGCACGCGCCGCCAGATCAGCGCTGCCGGCCCCGACAGTGCGTACGCGAAAAAGCCCAGGAACAGGATGCGCGGCGGGTCGATCAGCACCAGCGCGAAGATGCCGATCACCGCGGCCAGCGACACGAAGCGCATCCGCGTCTTCAAGTTCAGCTTCTTGAAGCTGTTGTAGCGCACGCTCGACACCATCGACAGCGCCGTCGCCACCGTCAGCGGCGCCGCGAAGCCGAGCACTTCACTGCCGGTCAGCGGGACATGGCCGGAGACCCACGCGAACAACGAGCGGCTGTCGTCGACGCAACTCCAGACGAAGAAGGTGATGACCGCCGCCGCCGCCGGGCTCGGCACGCCGTAGAAATCCTTGTTCGAACTGGCCAGCGCCGCCAGCACGTTGAAGCGCGCCAGCCGCAGTGCCGCGCAGGCCGCGTACGCGAACGCGATGACCCAGCCGAGCTTGCCGCCGATCCACGGATAGTCGGCCAGATAGTGCAGCGAGAACGCCCAGATCAGCACCGCCGGCGCGATGCCGAATGCGACCATGTCGCACAGTGAGTCATATTCCTTGCCGAAGTCGGTCTGCGTATTGGTCAGCCGCGCAACGCGACCGTCGAGGCCATCGCAGATCATCGCGCCAAAAATGCCGAACACCGCCGCCGAGAAATGACCGGCGGTGGCCATCACGATCGCGTAGAAGCCGCCGAACAACGTGCCGGTCGTCAGCATGTTCGGCACCAGATAGATGCCTTTGCGTCGCTTTTTGGGCTGGCTGCTGTCCATATCGTCGTTATGTCGTTTCAATCCCGGTGGGGCCGAATCTTAGCGGGTCGCCGGCCTGAATATCATTGCCGACCCGCCGCTTGCGTTACCGAAGCCCAGCCACGACGATGCGCGGGCCGCGCCCGGCGCGCGCTCCGCAATGCACGTCACCGCGAGCCTCATCATCGATACGCCGCTGCCCACACTCGAACGCCTGGCCGACGACGCGCTGCTGCTGCAGTGGTCCGAAGACACCACCAACACGGCGCCGATCCGCGCGCTGTGCGCAGCGTTGCGCGAGGCGGCCCTGCCCTGGCTGCGCGACCTGGTGCCGGCCTATGACAGCGTCGGCGTGTTCTTCGATCCGCGACAGTCCACGGCATCCGAGATCGGCGCTTACCTGCAGGACACGCTGCGCCGCCTGCCGGCCGGCGCGACCGAGCGCGATGCCGCGCGGCTGATCGAGATCCCGGTCTGCTACGGCGGCGAGCACGGCCCGGACCTGGAATCGGCCGCGACCGAACTCGGCCTGACTGCAGCGGACCTTGCACGGCGGCACGCCGACGGCGACTACGAGGTGGCACTCATCGGCTTCGCGCCCGGCTTTCCCTATCTGCGCGGGCTGGACCCGACGCTGGCTTTGCCGCGCCTGGCGACGCCGCGAACCCGCGTTCCGGCCGGCAGCGTCGCGATCGGCGGTCAGCAGACCGGGATTTACCCGCGTGCAAGCCCCGGCGGCTGGCGATTGATCGGCAGCACGCCGCTGCGCCTGTTCGACGTCGAGCGTGCGCCGCCATCGCGCTTGTTGCCCGGCGACCGCGTGCGCTTCGTCGCCATCGACGCGGCAGGCTTCGCCGACCGCAACGAACACGACCTGAGCTGAGCCCGCCCGCATGAGTCTGAAAGTCATCAGCAGCGGCCCGCTGAGCACGGTGCAGGATCTCGGCCGCAGCGGCTGGCGCCACCTCGGCGTCGGCCTGGCCGGCGCCCTCGACGCCGACGCCGCGCGCATCGCCAACCGCCTAGTCGGCAACGCCGCCGACGCCGCCGTCATCGAATGCACGCTGCAGGCGCCGACGCTGGAATTGCTGCAGCCCTGTCGCCTGGCGATCTGCGGCGCGCCACTGCAAGGCCGCTACCGCGGTGCCGACGACAGCCTGCTGACGATCGATAGTGGCCGCCGCTTCGATCTGCTGCCGGGACGCATCGAGCTGGGCCGCCTGCGCGGCGCGGCGCGCGCCTGGATCGCCGTGTCCGGCGGCATCGACGTTGCCGCCGTGCTCGGCAGCCGCAGCACCGATCTGCGTGCCGGCTTCGGCGGCCTGCTGGGCCGCGCACTGGCCGCCGATGACGTGCTGCCGCTGGGCGCCGCCCGGACCGACTTCACGCGCAGCCGTGCCGCACCGTGGTCGATCCGCGTCGACGCCCCGCCGCGTACCGCAGTGCTGCGCTATGTGCCGAGCGCCCAACCCGCCGCCGTCGCGCTGGCCCGCCGCGAATGGCAGATCGATGCGCGCAGCAATCGCCAGGGCCTGCGCCTGTCGGGCGACGCCCTGCCGTCACCGCCGGCCAACGGCATCTCGGCCGCCGTCGCGCCGGGCACCATCCAGCTGCCGCCGGACGGTCAGCCCATCGTGCTGCTCGCCGACGCCCAAACCGTTGGCGGCTATCCACGCCTTGGCGACGTGATCGGCGCCGACCGCAATCGCCTCGCGCAACTGCTGCCGGGTCAGCGCGTCCGCTTCGAGGCCGTCAGCGTCGAACAGGCGCGCGAACTCGCGACACAGCGCGCCGCCGCGATGGCCGCACTCGAGCACGCCATCGCCCAATACGGCGGCAACTGACGCGGGTCGCGCCAGCCGCGCGGATCACCAATCGATGTCACGACCGTTGCGCTCTGCGCAACATCGCGACCGGCAGCGGGCGCCGCGCACGGCCAGGGCTGGAATCCGACCGGCCCGGTGCACTAGCCTCTCGGCCATGCCCTCCATCGACTTCAACTGCGACCTCGGCGAAGGCTGCGGCGACGACGCGGCGATCGTGCCGTGGATCAGCAGCGCCAGCATCGCCTGCGGCGGCCACGCCGGCGACGAGCAGAGCATGCGCGCGACGCTGCGCCTGTGCCGCGCGCGCAGCGTTGCCGTCGGCGCGCATCCGTCCTACCCCGATCGCGAGGGCTTCGGCCGTCGTGCGCAGGACTTGAGCCCGGCGCAGATTGCCGCCACCGTGCGCGAACAAATCCTCGCACTGCGCGCGATCGCCGAGCAGGAAGCCTGGCCGCTGCGCCACGTCAAACCGCACGGCGCGCTCTACAACCGCGCCGCGCGTGACGCCGACTGCGCTCGGGCGATCGCCGACTGCGTGGCGGCCATCGACCCGACGCTGACGCTGTACGGCCTGTCCGGCTCGGCGCTGACCGACGCCGGCAGCGCCGCCGGCCTGCGCGTCGCGCATGAGGTCTTCGCCGAACGCGGCTATGCCGCTGACGGCCAATTGCTGCCGCGCGGCACACCGGGCGCCGAACTCGATGACCTGCCGTCGGCACTCGCGCAGGCACGCGCGCTGGCGCAGCACGGCCGCCTGACGCTGGCCGACGGCCAGATCCTGCAGCGCCGCGCCGACACGCTGTGCCTGCACGGCGACCGCGCCGATGCCGCCGCCTTCGCCCGCGCCTTGCGCGAAGGGCTGGAAGTGGTGGGCGTCGGCGTGCACGCGCTGTGATCCACCCCGCCCTCACCGCCACCGGGGCCGCGCCCCGCAGCCGACGCACGACATGATCGACCTCAATTACTGGCCGCTGCTGGGCATCGCCTGCGTGGTGCTCGGCTTCATCCTGCGCTTCAACCCGGTGATCGTGGTCGTCGGCGCCGGCCTCGTCAGCGGCCTGTGCGCCGGCATGAGCGTGCCGAACCTGCTGGAGCTGCTCGGCAAGAGCTTCGTGTCGAACCGCGCGCTACTGCTGTTCGGGCTGACACTGCCGACCATCGGCGTGCTCGAACGCGCCGGCCTGCGCGAGCACGCGCACGCCTGGATCGGTCGCCTGGCCGGATTGACGCTGGGCCGGCTGCTCGCCGGCTATCTGCTGCTGCGCCAACTGCTGAGCATGGTCGGTCTCAATCAGGTCGGCGGCCACCCGCAGACGGTGCGCCCGCTGCTGGCGCCGATGAGCGAGGCCGCCGCCGAGAAAGAGCACGGCAAGCTGCCCGACGCGGAGCGCCAACGCCTGTTCGCGCTCGACGCGGCCACCGACAACATCGGCCTGTTCTTCGGCGAGGACGTGTTCGTCGCCATCGGCGCGGTGCTGCTGATCCAGGGTTTCTACGCGCAAAACGGCATCGTCCTCGAACCGCTGCAGATCGCGCTGTGGGCGCTGCCGACGGCGATCGCCGCCTTCGTCATTCACGCGCTGCGCATCCGCCTCTACAGCCGCGCGCTGCGCCGCCGCCTGGAGGCGGGGCGATGATCCATCTCGGCTATTTCTACGGGCTGCTGGCACTGCTGATCGCCTACACGGCGCTGCGCAACCTGCGCGAACGGCGCTGGCGCGCGGCCGGCTTCTGGGCGGTGACCGCGCTGCTGATCGGCAGCGGCGACTGGGTGCTGGCGCGCGACGCTGCCGGCGACCCGCTGCCCGCGCAATGCGCCGGCGTCGCGGTCCTGCTGCTGGCGGTGCTGGCGCCGGGCATGCAAAGACCGGCGCTGGCCGAAGCCCCGCTCGAACAGCGGCTCGCCAGTGCCCGCCGTCTCGGCCACCGGCTGTTCGTGCCGGCGCTGCTGATTCCGCTGATCACGGTACTGGTCGTGATCGCCGGCAAATGGTTGACCGAGAGTGGCCTGATCGGTGCCGACGACAGTGTCACGCTGATCGGCCTGTCGCTGGCCAGCGTCATCGCCGTGCTGGTAGCGCTGCGCATGGGCCGCGCGCCGCTGCCAACCGCGGCCCGTGAAGGCCGGCGCCTGCTCGACACCATGGGCTGGGCGGCATTGCTGCCGCTGGTATTGGCGACACTCGGCGGCGTGTTCGCAGCCAGCGGCGTCGGCGATGCGGTCTCGGCGCTGGTCACTGCGGTGATTCCCAGCGACAGCCGTGTCGCCTGCGTGCTCGCCTATGGCCTCGGCATGGTCTTGTTCACCGTCATCATGGGCAATGCCTTCGCCGCGTTTCCGGTCATGACGGCCGGCATTGGCCTGCCGCTGCTGATCCACGAACACGGCGCCAACGCCGCCATCCTCGGCTCGCTGGGCATGCTCACCGGCTATTGCGGCACACTGCTGACGCCGATGGCGGCCAACTTCAATCTGGTGCCGGTGGCGCTGCTCGAACTCGACGACCCCTACGCGGTGATCCGCGCGCAGTTGCCGACCGCGCTGGGCCTGATGGCCGTCAACCTGCTGCTGATGTACTGGCTGATCTTCGCGTTCTGAGGCCCATGATGCGCAAGTCCTCCAAGACCCCGACCGTGCTGCTGACCGGCTTCGCGCCGTTCGGCGGCGAATCGAGCAACCCGAGCTGGGAGGCCGTCGCCGGCCTGCATGGCGCGCGCATCGCCGGCCATCGCGTGCAGGCCGTGCAGCTGCCGGTCGTCTTCGGCGACTCGCTGCGTACGTTGCGCGCGGCGCTGCGCGAACACAAACCCGCACTGGTGATCTGCGTTGGTCAGGCCGGCGGCCGCGCGCAACTGACCATCGAACGCGTCGGCATCAACGTCGACGACGCGCGCATCGCCGACAATCGCGGCCAGCAGCCAATCGACGAACCGGTGGTCGCCGGCGGCCCGGCCGCCTACTTCGCGACGCTGCCGATCAAGGCCATGCTGCAGGCGTTGCGCGACGCCGGCATTCCCGCCGAAATCTCGCAGACCGCCGGCACCTATGTCTGCAACCACGTGCTCTACGGCCTGCTGCACGCGCTGCGCGCGCAGCCCCGCGTGCGCGGCGGCTTCATTCACATTCCGTATTCGCCGGCGCAGGCCGCGCAACACCCCGGCGCGCCGAGCCTGCCGATCGACGTCGTGCAGGCGGCACTGCGTCTGTGCGTGCGCACCGCGCTTCGCACCGCCGGTGACCTGCGGCTGAGTGCAGGCGCCGAAAGCTGAAGAAGCGCGAACGCCGCGCACAAAAAACGCCCGCGTGCGCGGGCGTTCTTGACTCGATGATCGTACGACGCTGCGGCAGGAGCCGTAGCGTCGCGAGGATCAGTTGCGCGTCTTGTCGACGAGCTTGTTCTTCGAGATCCACGGCATCATTTCGCGCAGCTTGCTGCCGACTTCCTCGATCTGATGCTCGGCCGACAGGCGACGCTGCGCCTTCAGCGTGGTGTGGCCGGCCTGGTGCTCGAGCACGAAGTCGCGAACGAAGCGGCCGGTCTGGATGTCGGCCAGCACCTTCTTCATTTCCTTCTTCGTCTCCTCGGTGATCAGGCGCGGGCCGGTCACGTAGTCGCCGTACTCGGCGGTGTTGGAGATCGAGTAGCGCATGTTGGCCATGCCGCCTTCGTACATCAGGTCGACGATCAGCTTGAGCTCGTGCAGGCACTCGAAGTACGCCATTTCCGGCGCGTAACCCGCTTCGACCAGCGTCTCGAAACCGGCCTGCACCAGCGCCGTCGTGCCGCCGCAAAGCACCGCCTGCTCACCGAACAGGTCGGTTTCGACTTCCTCGCGGAAGGTCGTTTCGATGACGCCGGCGCGGCCGCCGCCATTGGCCGACGCGTACGACAGCGCGATCTGCTTGGCCTGGCCCGACGCATCCTGGTAGACGGCGATCAGGCTCGGCACGCCGCCGCCCTGGGTGTAGGTGCTGCGCACCGTGTGGCCGGGGCCCTTCGGCGCGATCATGATCACGTCGAGGTCGGCGCGCGGCTCGATCAGGCCGAAATGCACGTTGAGGCCGTGCGCGAACGCCAGCGCCGCGCCCTGCTTGATGTTCGGCGCGATCGAGTCGGCGTAGATCTTGCGCTGGTCCTCGTCGGGGGCCAGGATCATGATGACGTCGGCGATCTTCACCGCCTCGCCCACTTCCATGACCTTGACGCCGGACTTCTCGGCCTTTTCCCAGGACTTCGAGCCGGCACGCAGGCCGACGATGACATCGACGCCGCTGTCCTTGAGGTTGAGCGCGTGGGCATGCCCCTGCGAACCGTAACCGACGATGACGACCTTCTTCGACTGGATGATCGAAAGGTCGGCGTCTTTGTCGTAATACACGTTAATGCTCACAGCTTCACTCCAGGTCAGGACTTGGCAAATAAGCGGCCGCCGCAGGCGTTCGCTCGGGGGGTAGTGGGTAGGCGCTCAGACCACCGGCACGCGCATGCACTGCGCACCGCGCTGCAGGGCGGCAACGCCGGAACGGACCAGCTCCAGCACCGGCGCGATCTTCTCGATCGCCGCGACGAACGCATCGATCTCCGGGGCGGCACCGGCGCATTGCGCGGTGCGCGTCTCGCCGGTCTCGTCGAGGATCACGCCGCGATGCTCGCGCACGCAGTCGAGCAGCGCGCGGGTGTCGACGCCGAGCGTCGAGACCTTGAGCATGACCAGCTCGCACTCGAGGTGCTCGTCGCTCGACAGGTCGGAAATCTCGACGATGTCGATCAGCTTGCGGGTCTGCTTGATGATCTGCTCGATGACCGCATCGGAACCCGTCGTGACGAGCGTCAGGCGCGAAACCGTCGGATCGTGCGTCGGCGCGACCGACAACGAGTCGATGTTGTAGCCGCGCGACGAAAACATCGCCGCGACGCGGGCCAGCGCGCCCGCTTCGTTTTGTAGCAGGATAGAGATGATATGACGCATAGGGCGCGCATCTTAGTGGCTCGCGGCCGAGAAAGCACCAAAAAATTGGCCGTGGGCTAGCACGAACGCGGCGCCAAGACTATTGGGGTAGCCCCCCAAATAGGGCTAAGATTCGCGCCCCCTACGTTTGACGCGCACCGCCAAGACCCTCAATGAACGCCGTACTGAAGACTGCCCACCCGCTCGCCGGCCAGACGATGACCGGAGCGGACATGATCGTCCAGATTCTTGCGGACGAGGGCGTCGAGGTCGTCTTCGGCTACAGCGGCGGTGCGATTCTGCCCTGCTACGACGCGATCTACCGCTACAACGCCGCGCATCCGAGTGCCGACGGCGGCGAGTCCATCCCGCTGATCGTGCCGGCCAACGAGCAGGCCGCCGGCTTCATGGCCGCCGGCTATTCGCGCGCGTCCGGCCGCGTCGGCGTGTGCATGGTGACGTCCGGCCCGGGCGCGACCAATACCGTCACGCCGGTGCGCGACAGCATGGCCGACTCGATCCCGATGGTCGTGATCTGCGGCCAGGTGCCGACCGCCGCGGTCGGCACCGATGCGTTCCAGGAAGCGCCGATCAGCGCGATCATGGGCTCGGCGGCCAAGCACGTGTTCCTCGTCACCGACGCCAGCAAGCTCGAAGCGACGCTGCGCAGCGCGTTCGAGATCGCCCGCACCGGCCGCCCCGGCCCGGTGGTCGTCGACATCCCCAAGGACGTGCAGAACTGGAGCGGTCCGTTCCAGGGCGAGGGCGTGCTGCCGCTGCCGGGCTACCGCGCGCGGCTCAAGGAGGTCTACGAAAACCTGGTGACGCCGACCCAGCAGCGCAGCTTCCTCGACCTGCTGCGTCAGGCCAAGCGGCCGCTGATCTATGCCGGCGGCGGCGTCATTCACGGCGAGGCCTCGGAAAGCCTGCGCGCGTTCGCGCACGCCTTCGGCATCCCGGTGACGACGACGCTGATGGGCATCGGCTGCTACGACACCACCGAGCCGCTGTGCCTGCAGATGCTCGGCATGCACGGCACCGCGTTCGCCAACTACGCGGTCGACGACTGCGACTTCCTGATCGCGGTCGGCGCGCGCTTCGACGACCGCGTCGCCGGCAATCCGGGCAAGTTCGCGCCAAATGCCAAGGCCATCGCCCACTTCGACATCGACCCGTCGGAGATCAACAAGGTCAAGCGCGTGCAGTGGCACCACGTCGGCGAGCTCAATGCGGCGCTGAACAGCCTGCGCGAGTACCTCGGCAAGCAGGGCTTTGCACCCGACTACGGCGAGTGGCATGCCCATATCGCCCAGCTCAAGCAGGTCCACGCGATGAACTACGAGCGCGGCGGCGAGCTGATCCAGCCGCATGCCGTGATCGAGGCGATCAACGCGCAGACCCAGGGCGAGGCCGTGGTCGCCACCGGCGTCGGCCAGCACCAGATGTGGGCCGCGCAGTATTTCGACTTCAAGCATCCGCGCCTGTGGCTGACGTCCGGCTCGATGGGCACGATGGGCTTCGGTCTGCCGGCCGCGCTCGGCGCCGCGTTCGCGGCCAGGGACAAGATCGTCATCGACATCGACGGCGACGCCTCGATCCGCATGAACTACGGCGAGCTGGAAACGGCGACGACCTACAAGCTGCCGGTCAAGATCGTCATGCTCAACAACAACGGCGACGGCATGGTCAAGCAGTGGCAGCGGCTGTTCTTCGAGTCGCGCTACGCGGGTTCGGACAAGACGCTGCACACCAAGGACTTCATCAAGGCCGCCGAGGCCGACGGCTATCAGTTCGCGGCGCGCGTCGAGAAGAAGAGCGAGCTCGAAGCGACGATCAAGGCCTTCATCGAAGCCGACGGCCCGGCCTTCCTCGAAGTCATGATCGACCCGATGGCGTCGGTCTACCCGATGGTCGGTCCCGGTCAGCCCTACGCGCAGATGATCACCGGCGACTGGATCCAGTCGCGCAGCGAGGTCGCACCGGAAAAGGCCGACGCGCAAACCACGCAGATGTTCTGACGCGCGGGCGTCGGTGCCGAGAGCCGGTCAAGGCCGGCTGATGCGGTACGTGCGCTGGACAAATTCAACGGCAGGCTGTGACCAGCGTCGGCTCGCACCTCTTCAGTTCTCGGCACATGGACCTCCAAACCCCACTGCAGTACAAGATCTGGGCCGACCGTCGGACACTGGACGCCGTCGCCCGGCTCGATCAACGAAGCGCATCCGCGGCCTTCGCGTTTGCTCGACAGCAGCTCAATCACATGGTGCGGGTCGAAGAACTGTTCCGTGCTCGATTGATCGGTGCCGCCGATCCGTATGCTTCCACGAACACACATGATGTGCCTCAGCTTACAGCGCTCGATCACCGATTGATGGCGTCGAACCGCTGGCTGCAGGATTACGTTCGGACGCTTCCGCCAGGCGAGATCGGCAAATACATCCGCTTTGCGTTCGTCGACGGCAGGAATGGAATGCTGACCCGCGAGGAGGTGATCTACCACTTGATCAACCACGGCACCTACCATCGCGGGGCCATCGGGCACGCACTCGACCTGGCAGGCGCTCATCGGCCGGCGGACACGTATACCGTCTTCGTTCATGCGGCAGAACCGGCGCGCAGAGACGCTGGACCCGCCACAGACCACCGGTCATCTGACTGAGCACATCAGCTGCGGCGCGGCCTCGCCAGGGACGCGTCCGAAGCGCTGGCAGCGTACGCAACCAGAACATCGAAACACGCCCAAACCGTCAGGCCCGACAGACGCCTCGGCGCGCACCGCAGGTGCGGAGATCCTTCGATACACCGCGCTGCGCGCGGCACTCAGGGCGAACGGCGAAATGGGATCGGTGACGCCCTCCCCGAGTTCAGCCCCGCGTGCGGCAGGACCTGCGCTTGACGCCTACCTATCAGTTCATGCCGAGTGCCGTGCGAAGCACGGTGTGTCGAGGCACGTGCAAACCGCAGGGCAGGACAAATACGTCCGAGTGCGCGCCGCAAGCGCCGAGACCCTTCGATACACCGCGCTGCGCGCGGCACTCAGGGCGAACGGCGAAATGGAATCGTGGTGCCTCACCCCGAGTTCAGGTCGGGCGTGCGGCAGGGCCGGCGCTTGACGCCTCCCCCATCCGTTCATGCCGAGTGCCGTGCGAAGCACGGCGTATCGAGGCACGCGCAGACCGTCAGCGCGGTGCCCGAAAATCCGGGTTGCGTACCGGCTGCGAGTCGCGCGGCTCGACCACCTCGCCGCTTTCGTTGACCAGGGCCGCGCGGATGCGCCCGCCGCTGCGGCGGTCGAGCAGGCGCACCGGACCGCCACCAGGCGGCGACGCATGGCGATCGCCCCAATCCATCAGCGCGACGATCACCGGCAGCAGGTCGACACCGCGCGACGTCAGCCGGTACTCCGAGCGCTCGCGGTCGCCGTCGTCGCGATAGGCCTGGCGGCGCAGCACGCCGGCATCGACCAGCTTTTTCAGGCGCGATGCCAGCACCGCCGTCGAGCAGCCGGTGTTGCGTAGGAACGCGTCATAGCGACGCACCCCCATGAATGCTTCGCGCAGCACCAGCAGGCACCAGCGGTCCCCGATCAGCTCGGCCGCCGCGGCGATCGCGCACTGGTCGAGGTCGCGGCGCACGTCATCTGCTGGTTCTGACAGTCTGACTTTCATTGACAAAGCCAGAATAGCCGACTAGCGTCTGACTTCCAAATCCGAAGCCACATCGAGTTCCGTCATGCCCGATACCCCCACCGCCGCCATCCGCTACGGCGTCGTCGATCCCGCCGAACGCGCCAGCGTCGACGGCGTCAGCTTCCTGCAGGCCATCATCGACGGCCGCCTGCCGACCCCGCCGATCATGGAAACGATGGCGATCCGCACGGTCAGCGCCAAGCACGGCGAAGTCGTGATGGACGGTGCCCCCGAGCATCGGCATCTCAATCCGCTCGGCAGTATTCACGGCGGCTTCGCCTGCACCTTGCTCGACTCGGTGCTCGGCTGCGCCGTGCATTCGACACTCGCCGCCGGCGAGGGCTACACGACGGTCGAGCTGAAGGTGAACCTGACGCGGCCGATCATGCCGGGCATGCGCGTGCGCGGCGTCGGCACCGTCATCAACCGCGGCCGGCAGATCGCCGTCGCCGAAGGCCGCATCTTTTCCGACGACGGCAAGCTGCTGGCCTATGCCAGCACTTCGTGCCTGATCTTCGCGATGCCGACGAAGGCGGCCGGATAATGCGGTCACTCGTCCGGACGCAGCAGCCGGTTCCAGCGGCCCGGCCGCTACACTAGCCACCCTCACTTTCAAGAACGGTCCCTACATGAGCACCGAGCACATCGTCACCGAACTGCGCGACCGGATCCTGACGATCCGCCTCAACCGCGCCGACAAGAAAAACGCCATCAGCTCGGCGATGTACGCCGCGATGGCCGATGCCCTGGTCGCCGCCAACGACAACGCCGACGTCCGTGTCGTGATGTTCGTCGGCACCGACGGCTGCTTCTGCAGCGGCAACGACCTCGGCGATTTCCTCAATTCGCCGGGCAATGCCAGCGGCAACGTCATCGCCCGCTTCATGCAGGCCGTCACCGACCTGAGCAAGCCGGCGGTCGCCGCCGTGCAGGGCCCGGCGGTCGGTATCGGCACGACGCTGCTGCTGCACTGCGACCTCGTCTACGCCGGCGAGAAGACGCGCTTCCAGCTGCCGTTCGTCAACATCGGCATCTGCCCGGAATTCGGTTCGAGCATGATGATGCCGGCGATCATGGGCCACCCGCGCGCCGCCGAACTGCTGTTGCTCGGCGAGATGTTCTCGGCGGCCAAGGCCCGCGAATACGGCCTGATCAACGACGTCAAGGCCGACGATGAAGTCATCGCCTACGCGCGCGCGCAGGCGCTCAAGCTCGCCGCGCAACCGCCGAACGCAATGCGCACAACCAAGGCGCTCCTCAAGCGCTGGACGCGCGAACAGCTCAAGGATGTGATCGGCGTCGAGATCAATCACTTCGGCCCGATGCTGACGCAGCCCGAAGCGCGCGAAGCGCTCACCGCATTCATGCAGAAGCGCAAGCCGGACTTCTCCAGCTTCAGCTGAGAGGATGACACGACCGGCGGGCGATCCCCCTATCGCCCGCCGGCAGCAGCGCTTACAGTGCCTGCGATCATCCGTACAGGGGCATTCATGAACACCATCAAAGCGGTGCTGGCGCTGACGCTGGCCACCGGCGTCGTTGCCTGCAAGGGACATGACGACAGCACCAGCAAGGCCGCCGCCGACCCGGCCGCATGGAAGCTCGACGACAGCAAGCTGACGCCGTCGATCAGCTTCTCGCCGAACGACCTCGACGCCAGCAAGAACGCCTGCACCGACCTCGCCGCCTACGTCAACGACAAGTGGCTGGCGGCCAACCCGATTCCGTCCGATCGCGCCAGCTGGGGGCCGTTCGCGGCACTGGCCGAGCGCTCGCTCGACGTGCGGCATCAGATCGCCGAGCACGCCGCGACTGAAAAATCGCCGGGCACCATCGACAAGATCATCGCCGACTTCTGGACGTCCGGCATGGACGACAAGAAGATCGAGCAGCTCGGCATCAGCCCGCTGAAGTCGCGCCTCGATGCGATCGCCGCGCTCAGCGACGGCAAGTCGATCGCCGACTACCTGCGCAAGACCGCCGCCGAAGGCGAGAATCCGCTGTTCGACTTCGACGCCGAAGCCGATTTCAAGAACTCGTCGATGAACATCGCGTACGCGACGCAGGGCGGCCTCGGCCTGCCCGACCGCAACTACTACTTCGACGACGACAAGAAGGACATTCGCGAGGCCTACGAGAAGCACATCGCCAAGGTGCTGGAGCTGTCCGGCATCGACGCCAAGGACGCCGCCGAGCAGGCCAAGACCGTGATGGCCTTCGAGACGCGCCTGGCCAAGGTCTCGAAGTCGCAGGAAGAAATGTCGCGCGACGTCTCGCTGTACTACAACCCGGTGTCGCCGGCCGACGCCGACAAGCTGACCCCCAACTTCCCGTGGACCGCGTTCTTCGCCTCGCAAGGCGTGCCCGCACCGACGATGTTCTCGCTGGCGATGCCGGCCTTCCACGAAGAAGTCAGCAAGATGCTCGCCGACGTGCCGGCGGCGCAGTGGCAGAGCTACCTGCGCTACCACCTCGTCGACAGTGCCTCGCCGTATCTGAGCAAGGCTTTCGTCGACGAGTACTTCGAATTCCACCGCAAGACGCTGGGCGGGCAGAAGGAACAGCGCGCGCGCTGGAAGCGCGTCATCGGCGCCATCGAATCCAATGCCGGCGAAGCGATGGGCCAGCTCTACGTCAAGGTCGCCTTCCCGCCGGAATCGAAGACGCAGATGGAGACGCTGGTCGGCAATCTGCGTACGGCGCTCAAGGCTCGCATCGAGAATCTCAGCTGGATGAGCGACGAGACCAAGAAGAAGGCACTCGAAAAGTGGGCGGCGTTCACGCCGAAGATCGGCTATCCCGACAAGTGGCGTGACTGGAGCGGTCTGAAGACGCAGCCGGACGACTATCTCGGCAACGCGCTGGCCGCCGACAAGTTCAACTACGAGTGGCAGCTCAGCAAGATCGGCAAGCCGGTCGACAAGACCGAATGGTCGATGACGCCGCAGACCGTCAACGCCTACTACAACCCGCTGCAGAACGAGATCGTGTTCCCGGCCGCCATCCTGCAGCCGCCGTTCTTCGATCCGAATGCCGATGCCGCGTTCAACTATGGCGCGATCGGCTCGGTGATCGGCCATGAAATGACGCACGGCTACGACGATCAGGGTTCGCGCTTCGGCCCGGACGGCAACTTCGAGGACTGGTGGACGAAGGATGACCGCGCCAAGTTCAACGCGTTGACCGACAAGCTGATCGCCCAGTTCAACGGCTACACGACCAAGGATGGGGTCAAGGTCAACGGCAAGCTGACGCTGGGCGAGAACATCGCCGATCTCGGCGGCATCAACGTCGCCTACGACGCGATGCAGGCCGCGACCGCCGGCCAACCGGATGACAGGGCCGACGACCTGACGCGCGATCAGCGCTTCTTCATCGGCTGGGCCACCGCCTGGCGCGGTCGCTACACGCCCGAGCTGGAGAAAGTCATCATCGCCTCGGACCCGCATGCACCGGATAACTTCCGCGCCGACGGGCCGCCGTCGAACATGCCGGTGTTCGCGCAGGCTTTCGACTGCAAGGCCGGCGACCCGATGGTGCGCAGCGAGAAGGACCGCATCTCGATCTGGTAATCACGCTCAGCAGCACCCGAACGCCCGGCCCTCGCGCCGGGCGTTCTTTTGCATGAAAGTTGACGCATGCGTCATCAATATTCATGCTGCCGCTCACGCGCAAAAACAGGGAGGAGAACCCATGAGCGCAGGCCAGCGTGTCGCCGTCATCGGCGCCGGTCCGTCCGGTATTGCCGCCGCCAAGGAATGTCTCGCCCACGGCTTGGGCGACGGACTTGTCGTCTTCGAGAAGTCCGATCAGGTCGGCGGCAACTGGGTATTCCGCGAACAGACCGGGCATTCGAGTGTCTACGAAACGACCCACATCATCAGCTCCAAGTACTACTCCGAGTACGAGGACTTCCCCTTCCCGGCCGGCGTGCCGGACTACCCGCATCACACGCACCTGAAGGCGTATTTTCAGGACTACGCGCAACACTTCGGCGTGCTCGACAAGATCCGCTTTCACACCGAGGTGCTACGCGCCGAGCGCGACGCCGACGGCAAGTGGCAACTGCACTCGCGCGGGCCGGACGGCGAGCGCATCGAGACCTTCGACGCATTGATGGTCGCCAACGGCCATCACTGGAACCCGCGCCTGCCGAGCTACCCCGGCCGCTTCGACGGCGAGTTCCTGCACTCGCACCAGTTCAAGCGCGGCGAGACCTTCCGCGGCAAACGCGTGCTGGTGATCGGCGGCGGCAATTCGGCAGCCGACGTCGCCGTCGAATGCGCGCGCGTCTGTCCGCAGGTGTCGATCTCCATGCGCCGCGGCCACTGGTTCCTGCCGAAGTTCATGTTCGGCCTGCCCGGCGACGTGATCTACGAGCGCGCCGCGTGGCTGCCTAACGTCTTGCGCCAATGGGGGCTGCAGCTGTCGGTGAAGATCGTCGGCGGCGACAACACGCGCTTCGGCCTGCAAAAGCCGGCTTACAAAATCCTGCAGGGCCACCCGACGCTGAACTCGGAGCTGCTGTACTTCATCGGTCACGGCGAGATTCAGCCGCGGCCCGGTGTCGCCCGTTTCGAAGGCGGCCGCGTCTACTTCAGCGACGGCACGCACGGCGAGTTCGACACCATCGTCGCCGCAACCGGCTACAAGATCACGTTCCCCTTCTTCGACCCGTCATTCATCGACTGGCAGGACGCGACCTATGTGCCGCTGTGGCGACGCATGTTCCACGAGCAGGTACCGAACCTGTACTTCATCGGCCTGTTCCAGCCGATCGGCTGCATCTGGCCACTGGCCGACTACCAGGCGATGCTGGCCTGCCTCGACATCGTCGGCCGCTATCGACGGCCGTCCGACATGGCGGCAGCGATCGCCGCCGAGCGGCGCCGTCCGCACTTTCGCTTCGTCGAATCGCCACGGCATTCGACGGAAGTCGACTACGCCGACTTTCGCCACGAACTGTTCGCCGAATTGAAAAAGGCCGGCGCGCAGCCGCACCCGCGGCCGCGCTCGGCGTCGATCTTCCGCCTGCGCGACGAGGCCTCGGCGATGAAACGCATGCGGGCCGCATAAAATGCGCGCATGACCACGGCCGGCAAGCGCGAGCGCAACAAGGAGGCGAACCGTGCGGCGATCCTCGCCGCCGCACGGCGCTGCTTCATCGACACCGGCTACGACGCGGTGACGATCCGCGACATCGTCCGCGCCACGTCGCTCGCGTCCGGCACCTTCTACAACTACTTCCCGGACAAGGAAACGCTGTTCCGTGCGCTGGTCGACGCGCGCCTCGGCCATCTCCAGGAACGTATCCACGCGTCGCGCCAGCACGCAGGCAGCATCGAGGATTTTTTCTACGGCGCTTATCTCGAGGGCCTGCAGGAAGTCCGCAACGATCCGGCGTTCTTCGCGATGATGTTCCGGAATGAACCCGTACTGCGCGCGCTTTACCACGACAACATCTTCGGCCTGATGCTGCGTTCTCTGAAGGACGATCTGCGTGCCGCGATCATGCGCGGCGTATTTGCGGAGACCGACATCGACGTGCTGACCTCGATATCGTTCGGCGCCGGCTATGAGCTGTGCCGCCTGATGGCCAATGAACCGGAGCGCAAACCTGAAGTCCTGGCCCGCTACGTCACGCGCCTGTTCGTCGACGGCATCGCCGGCCTGCCGCGCGCAGCCGAGACGCCGATGATCCGCATCGGTCCGCGCAAGTTGCGCGGCGCGGCGCGTTGACTTGAATCCAAAGTGAAACCCATCGCGTCAATCACACTTGCGGTGGCTCAGTACCGTCGATGAAAATTTCCGCGATACTCGTAAGTCTCAACGCTCTCGTCCCGCCTCATCGAAAGTTCCTTTAATTGGCGATAGAAGATACTCAAGCACCGTTCGTTCGCCAAGGATGATTTCCGCTTGAACCTGCATCCCCGGAAGCAAGGACAGTTTCTTTCCCCGATATTCCAGATATGGATGGTTCAGGTCGATGAGCGTGCGATAAAGAAACGGATTACTTCCGGCCATAACCTGACTTCGGGTCGACCGGCCATTCGAATCGACGTCGTCCGAAGCATCAGCACTGACATCGGTCACCTGACCAGCCAGGAAGCCATATTTCTGGAATTCGAACGTTGCGAGCTTCACATGGGCTGGAAGCCCTGTCCGAACGAAGCCCACATCTTCATTGGAAAGCCATACCTCTGCGACAAGCGGTTGATCTCCGGGAACCAGAGTCATCATTATCTCGCCCGGTGAAACAACCGTACCGATCGAGTGCGTCTCAAGGTTTTTAATGATTCCGCCCACCGGAGCCTTGAGTTCGAGAAGTCCTTGCGCGTAGACATTTTTCTTCAACTGCTCTTTGAGCCGTGACACGTCGCTCGTGACCTCCACAGCCTTGGCCTGAAGTTCGCGTCTGTAGTCGGACTCGAGTTGCCGTAAGCGTTCCTCGCTCTGTCGAATCGCCGCGCGAGCCGATTTGATGGCGAAGCTCTGGGCTTTCAGGTCCTTTTCGGCCTGAATTCTCTGGCGCACCTTCTCGTTGAGCTGAATTTTGCTGGCAATGCCACTCCTGTCCAATTCCTCATAGATATTCTCTTCCTGGCGATAGCTCGGCAGCATGCCTTCCAGCTTCTCGAACGTCTCCCGATTTCCTGCCAGATCATTCTTCGCGCGGCTCAAGCCAGCTCTTTCCAGCCGAATGTCGTTCTCATGCGCATGCACATTGGCAAGGTACTCTGCGCGGACCTTGGAAAAAATATCGTCACGGTCACCCGGCTGTTTATCAAACGAAGTTCCAGCAATCTCTGCCTTGATACGGCGCAGCGTGAGCTGCTGTATCTCATACTCCGTCAGTAGTGCACTGCGATCTGCCTCAGACTCCGTTGAATCCATCCGCATCAGGACTTGCCCCTCTTGAACCACTTGTCCTTCAGCTACCAGGATCTCCTTGATAACCCCTTGACTGGCTGGCTGAATAATCTTGACATATGTCTTCGGGATCACTTTTCCATGGGCAGTTGCGACGACTTCAACATGGCTCACAGAAATCACGATGAGGCCCAATACAATGAGTGCCGACAGCGAGAGCAAAACGGTCCGGCGCAACGGAGACGGCTGGCTCCTTTCAATTTTCAACAGGCCCGGCTGAAAATCGTCCAATACCGGTTCATGCCCGGATAGCGGAAAAAGAGAGGTGGCCGCCTCCTTCACGGACGACCACCTTACCAACCGGCCCAGCGCGACAAGCCCGTGCTTCATTGCGTCTAAACGCATCGGCTTATGCGGCCATTCGAGAGGATTGGCCGTTCCTCAGGTGATCCTCTGTCAACAAATCGGACGCCAGCCTGTGCGACTGCAAGCCACCGGCGGACTGCAGAGTCAATGGATTTCTTATCCATGCGGCTGCGAAATCCTCGTCCATCGCGCTTGCGTTATGGTCCATATCGAAACGAGAAACAGCGTCCGCTAGCGTCCAGCTGCTGATACCAGCGCCGCTGCGGAATGCAGGTTTTTCAGGCACGACGGTATCGGATGCCTCGTCGGCCGTCGTTGCCGGCAAATCTCCGGCATCCAACCACAGTCTGGTCGTTACGCCGCTTGCCGCCATGCTCTGCCCTGAAATCGCGTTGACGACATCGGCATAACCCAGCGTGGTGCCGTCATCGAACCGGATGGCATCCAGTCGATATGCGCTTGTTCCGTTACTCGCGAAGTAACTCTGAATCGTGACTTGGTCCGATGTGCCGTTGATCGAGACGATGAGATTGTTGCCGCTTTGCGTGAACGTCGTGTCCGCCATCGCAATCCCTGTACCCAATTGCAAGGTGTCAGTTCGCGACGACGCAGTGTCATAGTTATTGATCGTGTCCTGACCGTCACCGAGCCCGAACAGATAAACGTCATTACCCGCATCACCCTTCAGCGTATCGTTGCCCCCGCCACCTGATAGCGTGTCGTTGCCCGATCCACCTGACAGCGTATTGGCCGCCGAATTGCCGATCAGTATGTTGGCCAGCGTGTTGCCCGTTCCGTTGATGGTGGAGTTACCCGTCAATGTCAGATTTTCGATATTGTTGCCCAAGGTCCAGGTGCCGCTCGACATCACCATGTCGGTGCCTTGCCCCGCGCTTTCGGTAACCGTGTCACTGCTGGTGACGTAGTAAATATTGTCGCCAGCGCCACCGGACAGCGTGTTGATTCTCGAGTTTCCGGTCATGACGTTGTTCAGCGCATTTCCGGTTCCATTGATCGCCGAGTAAGTCAACGAATCACCACTGTCCGGATCCGTAAACGCGCCCGACGTTACGGTATAAGTGAAGTTGACGCCCTGCGAGGCTGACTGGTCCGCCAGCGGCATCGATAGCTCCGGCGCGTGATTGGGGCCTCCGACGACCAGACTCACATAGGTGCCTGCAGCATAGCCATAGTTGTCGGCTCCCCAAAGCACGAATTGCAAGGTCCCGAGATCATCCGCATCCGGCGTCCCGGAAAACGTCCTCGTGGCCGGATCGAAGGTGATCCAGGACGGCAATGCCGAGCCATCGGGCATGCTGGCGCTATACGTGATCGAATCCCACGGATCCGGATCAGTGATCGTGTCGATGGGCACAACGTACGTGAACGCGCTTCCCTGGCTTGCATGCAGGGTCGGAACCGTACCGCTGACCGTCGGAGGTTGATCATTGTTCGCGCGATCGACGACGGTCTGGATCATTTCCTGATCCCACACGACGCCGTTACTGAATTGAACCGCATCGATCTTGTGATCGGCCGCTTGCCCGTCGATCGTGGTATCCGCCGCGTAGTAATCAATGATTGCGACTTGATCGGAGCTACCGTTGATCGTCAGGAAAAGGCTGCTGCCATACTGGAAAGCCGACACATCATCATCGGAAATGCCCGAGCCGAAGCTCAGCGTATCGGTCGCGCTGAGAAGATCCGTGTTGTCGATACTGTCTTGTCCGTCGCCAAGGTTGAATACGTAGGTATCGTCACCTTGATCACCGAAAAGGTAGTCGTTACCCGCGGCTCCAGTCAGCACGTTATCGCCCGCGTTGCCCCAGAGACCATTGTCGAGCTCGTTGCCGGTAGCCGACACCGCATCTCCGTCAATGGCGAGGCGCTCAAGATTGGCGCCCAGTGTCCAGCTCACCGTGCTGCGGACAAAGTCGTCTCCTTCGTCAGCATTCTCGTGGATGACATCTGCCGCGTTGTCGATTTCGTAGTAATCGTCGCCGAGCCCGCCGATCAGGGTGTCTTCGCCGTCCGATCCGAACAAGGCATCGTCACCGGCACCGCCAATCAGTGTGTCGTTTCCGCCCAGGCCCAGCAGATTATTGTCTGCGTCGTTTCCGGTAATGACATTGTCGAGATCGTTGCCATTGCCACGGTACACGGTACCGGCAAGAGTGAGATTCTCGACGTTGCTTTCCAGGATGTATGTGGTATCGAAGCTCCGCAGGATGGTGTCGATACCGCCGCCGGAATCCTCGGCGACGTAGTCATCGGCATCGTCGACGACATAGGTATCGTCGCCGAGACCGCCTTCCATGTAATCCGCACCCGCGCCGCCATCGAGACGGTTGTTGCCGGCGTTGCCGATCAGGTCGTTGTCTTCGCTGTTGCCAGTGGCATCGATATCGGCAGTTCCGATCAGCGTGATGCCTTCCAGATTCGCGCCGAGCGTATAGCTGAAACCGGCTTCTACTGTGTCGAAGCCATTGTCTGCGTCTTCCTCGATCACGTCACCGGCACTGTCGATCACGTACGTGTCGTCACCCGCCCCGCCTTCGAGGGTGTCATCGCCAGCGCCACCATCGAGCCGATCGTCTCCGCCCAGCCCAATCAGCCAGTTGTCCGACGCATTGCCGACCAGCGAATTGTCCAGAGCATTGCCGATGCCCTTTGCCGCCGTATCGGTCAATACGAGATTCTCGACGTTGTCTTCGAGATCGTAGTCGCTGCTGACGCTGCGAATGACTGTGTCGTTGCCCTGCCCTGCGTCTTCAATGGCAAAGTCGTCGGCGTTGTCTTCGATATAGGTGTCGTCGCCGGCACCGCCAATGAGATCGTCGTAACCGCCGCCGCCATCCAGACGGTTGTTGCCTGAATTCCCGGTCAGGATGTTATAGCCATCGTTTCCTGTCGCATCGATATCCGATGAACCCAGCAGAGTGATGTTTTCAAGATTGGCGCCGAGCGTGTAGCTGAAGGCCACTTCCACGGTGTCGGTTCCACCATCAACATCCTCCGTGATTTGATCGTTCGCCGAATCGACGACATAGGTATCGTCGCCAAGTCCGCCAACCAAAATATCGTCCCCGGCTCCGCCGTCCAATCGATTGGCTCCGTCGTTGCCGGTCAAGGTGTTGCTGCCGCTGTTGCCCGTCGCATTGATGTCATCCGAACCCGATAGCTGCAGGTTTTCGACATTCGCAGCCAAGCTGTAGTTGATAGAACTGATGACCGTATCGGTACCTTCGCCTACCGCTTCGGTGATCACGTCATTGACGTTGTCGACGACGTACTCGTCGTCGCCCGTGCCGCCCGACAGCTGATCGGCGCCGCTGCCGCCATCCAGCAGGTCGTTTCCGGCAGCGCCATTGAGGGTGTCTGCTCCGGCGCCACCCATCAAGGTATTGTCGAGCTCGTTGCCGTCGAGCACGTTATCGCCATCATTGCCTGTGCCTTCGATGGCTCCAGCGCCGACGAGACTGAGATTTTCGACGTTGTCCGCAAGCGTGTAGTTGACTGCCGCTTGAACAGTGTCAGCGCCTTCTCCAAACGCTTCAGTGACAGAGTCATCAGCGTCATCGACGACATAGGTATCGTCACCCATGCCGCCGGACATCTGGTCGGCGCCCGTACCGCCGTCAAGCAGGTCGTCACCGGCACCGCCGGCAAGCACATCGTTCCCGGCAAGGCCCGTCAAGGTGTTCGATGCGCTGTTGCCGATGATCTCGTTGTCAAGATCGTTCCCGACACCCTGAGTCGCGCCACTGCCCTCCGCCAGGACCAGGCGCTCGATATTCTCTCCAAGCGTGAAATCAACGCTCGCAACAACCGTGTCGGTGCCCTCATCGGCATTCTCGATCAGGGTTGCGGCGTTGCCGGCGACGATGTACTCGTCATCCCCGGTGCCGCCGCTGGCGACATCCGAATCGCCATCGAGCATGAGCGTGTCGTTTCCTGCGTTGCCTTCGACCACATCGTCACCGGCGCCACCGGACAGCGTGTCATCGCCGTCGCCGCCATACAGGTGATCAACACCCGAGCCGCCATTGACGATGTCGCTGCCCGCGCCGCCGTAGATCACGTCGTCGCCATCGTCACCGGAAATGGTGTCGTTCCCGTCACCGCCATCGGCGGTATCGTCCCCTGCGCCCAGCGTGACAATATCGTCGCCCGCTCCCGCCGTAACGGTGTCGTCGCCTTCCAGCGCAGCGATGTTGTCGCGGGCCGAGGTGCCGGTAATCGTGTCGGCATCCGGCGTGCTCGGCAGCGAAATGCCGACCGCCTCGACCACATCCGCAAGCGTCATCGTGGTTCCGTCGGAGAACTCGATGCTGCTGATCGGCGAGGTATCGACAAGATTGTTGTAATCCACCCCGTCCAGATGGATGGCATCGCCACCCGCACTGGTTTCGATCAGCAGCGAACCCAGGCCGAGATGGATATTGCTGAGCGTGATGCCGTCCTGCAGTACCAGCGTGTTGAAGCCGCCGGTATCCGTGATGTGCTTGGTGCCGTCGCCCAGAGAGAAAACATAGACATCGTCACCGGCACCGCCCGACAGCGTGTCGTTTCCAGTACCCGCGACGAGTATGTCGTTGCCGGCGCCGCCTTCCAGCGTGTCGTCACCGGCGCCGCCGTAGAGCTGGTCGTCTCCGTCACCGCCGACCAGCTGGTCGGCGCCGTCACCACCACTGAGGTAGTCAGCGCCGTCGCCAGTTGTGAGCGCGTCATCTCCGGCTCCGCCGTACAAGGAGTTGTTGCCGCTCGTATCGGTCAGGATGTCGTTGCCGTCGTTGCCCGAGAGCGAATCGTCTCCAGCATCGCCGTTGAGCTGGTCAACGCCGCCGCCGCCGGAGAGTATGTCGTTTCCGGCGCCACCCGAGAGGGTGTCGTCCCCTTCGTCTCCCTGCAGCGTGTCGATGCCATCACCGCCCATGAGCTGGTCGTTGCCACCGTATCCCCTCAGATAGTCGTCACCGGCGCCGCCATCCAGTATGTCGTTGCCGTGATGTGCGGCATCGACGTCATCGGCGTCACCGAAGAGCTGGTCGTTGCCGTTTCCACCGAGCAGCGTGTCATTGCCGCCTTCGCCGATAAGGTGATCGTCGCCGTCGCCACCATCGAGTTCGTCATCTCCGTGCAGCGATGCGTCTATATCCGATGCGTCGCCATAGAGGTAGTCGTTGCCGGCGCCACCGACCAAGGTATCGTTGTTGCCGTACCCGACAAGCGTGTCGTCGCCGTCACCGCCGTCGAGACTGTCTGCTCCTTGCGAGGCTGCGTCCGTGCCGGCAACGTCGCCGTACATCTGATCGGCGCCAGCGCCACCGACCAGCGTGTCGTCGCCACCGTAGCCGACCAGCAGATCGTCGCCGTCGCCGCCATCGAGATAATCGTCACCCTGTGAGGTGGGATCAGTGCTCTGCAGATCGCCGTAGAGACGGTCGTCGCCATTCCCACCGAACAAGGTGTCGCTTCCGGCATAACCGACAAGCTGGTCGTTGCCATCGCCACCGTCAAGAAAATCATCGCCCTGATCTGCCACGGCAACATTGTCGGCGTCTCCATACAGGAGGTCGTCATCGTCCCCGCCAAACAGGAAATCCGAGCCGCCATTGCCGAAGAGGATGTCTTCACCGGCGCCGCCGTAGAGCCAGTCGGCACCGTAATACGCCGCGAGTGTCGAGTTCGAATCACCATCGAGCTGATCGTCACCGTCACCGCCATACAGCGTGTCGTTCCCGCCTTGACCGCCGAGGACGTCATTGCCGGCGCCGCCATCCAGGGTGTCGTCGCCGTGGTACTGCCCGTCCAGAATTTCCGAGTCACCCTGAAGTTGATCGTCGCCATCACCGCCGGTGAGATCATCGTTGCCGCCGCCGCCGATCAGATAGTCGTTTCCGGCGCCGCCATCGAGCGTATCGTCGCCCTGGTATTGACCGGGCGTGACGTTGTCGTCACCAAACAGATAATCGGAACCTGCGCCGCCCAGCAGTGTGTCGGCACCGCCGTTGCCGTAGAGCGTATCGTTACCGGCACCGCCATCGAGATAGTCGGCGCCGTGCAGGCTTCCCGACAACCCGCCGGACGAGCCGTCGTCATCGGCGTCGCCAGAGATGTCGTCGTCACCATCTCCACCCAACACAACATCGGAGCCAGCGTCGGCAAAGACGAGATCGTTCCCCGTGCCGGCATCAATGAAGTCGTTGCCACCGCCCGCATATACCCAGTCAGCCCCCGCGCCGGCGATGATGATGTCGTCATCACCCGCACCCGGCGCGAGCGCGATCGGCGTCACGCCCGATTCCGTCAGGTTGTAGGACGTCTGGGAACCGTTGACGATTGTCTCGCGCGTCACGCTCCAGTCGGTATTGGCGCCGGCGAGATCGCGATCGCCCCAGATGACGTCGTCGCCCGCGCCGGCCACGATCGTGTCCTGGCCCGACCCGCCATGCAGATAATCATCGCCGTTGGACGCGATGAGCCGATCATCACCGTCACCGCCGACGAACAGGCTGCCTCGCTGGCCTGTTCCTGATTGCGTCTCTCCGTTGTCGATGGCGGTATCGATGTCGCTTTCTTCGGCGCCATACAGATCGTCGTTGTCCGCTTCTCCGAACAGCACGTTGCTGCCCGTGCCGCCGATCAACACGTCTTCCCCGCCGTGGCCGGCGAGGACATCGTTGCCGCCCAGACCTTCGATCCGGTCATTGCCGTCCGAGCCGAGCAGGGTGTCGTTGCGATCCGGAGACGCCGTGGCGCCGACCACGACGTTGCCGTACTGGTCGTACTGAAGGTTTTCTTCGCCGTCGATCGGGGCAAGGTCACCGACAAAGGTCAGCGTCGTTTCGGGCGGCGCTTCCTGCGCGCCGCCCGTCAACTCGATGCCCAGATCGCCGCTGTGGAAGTTCTGGACAATGGTGCGGTCACCGCTGCTGCGCGAAACAATGGTCAGCGTCGTGCCGCTGCCCGTTGCTGAACTCAAGATGTAATCGAACAGATCATCGTCACTGCGATACAGCTGCCCACCACCGGACGTACCCGCAATGAGATGACCATTACCCAGAAGGCTGACGGTGCCATCGGCACCATTCTCGTCCGGGATGATGAACTGGATTTGCCCGGCTTTGTGTCCGCCCGACTCGTCGATGTCGATGATCGTGTCGCCGGCCTGGCCGGCGCGGATCACGTAAGTGTCGAATCCAAGACCGCCTTCAAGGGTGTCAGCGTCCTCCCCTCCGTCGAGGAAGTCATCGCCCTGCATGCCGACGAGGCGGTCACGGCCGGCTTCGCCTTTGAGCAAGTCGCCGCCGCTGCCGCCTTCAAGATAATCATTACCTTCGCCAGCGGAAAGTGTGTCGTCACCGTCACCACCGAACAGCCGGTCGTCTCCGCTTCCGCCTGACAGCGTATTGACAGCGGCACTCCCGAAGATCGTTTTACCGGACGTGACCAAACCAAAATCCAGTCTGTCGACGGTTACCGAAAGGCTCTGCCCGACGTCAGTGAATTCCAAATCACCGCCCAAGAAGGAATAAGGCAGGTTCACGAGGACAGAGAAAGGGGCATTTGTATCCTGAACAAATGGCGGTACCGTATTGTCGGTGCGATCATTTGCGTTGACTGCCTGTTGGACCGCCAGCATTTCAGAACGCGCCGATACCCACTCCTGCGTGATGTTTCCAGCTCCTGTATTGGGGTCATAGAGCGACAGGGAATTCGCGTAGGCTTGGTAAAGAAGCTGTCCGTTGGCATCGAGAACCGCTCCCGAGGAATCGGACGCCATAAAAACGAACGGATTGAGTCGCTCCAAAGCGTAGCGATATGCCAGTCCTGCATCATCGTCCGCAGCCCCGAGCGTCGCCGCTGAGCTCAAATACTGAGTGCCACCCACAATACTAAATTGAAGACCCGGATGATCGGAAACGAGCTGCGATATGCCAGACGAAATCGCATCGATCGTATCGTAGAGTTGGCTCCGATCTTCGTTTGCAACTACTGGGGCTAAGAAAAGATCAGCCAGCGGGTTCACAATGTTTTCGAGCGAAGCGGTGGAGGAGTTCGCCGCGGCATCGAAGATTGTGCTGACAGTCTGATCGCTGATGGATGGATCAATTCCATGAAGTAGCGTCTGAACAGCCAGAGAGTCGACCAGATATTTGATGCTGTGGTTGTTCAATACCCCTTCGTTTTCAATTCTGATCGGCTGGACAGAGCCGATCATTTGCCCGAGTCCGGACGTAGCCGAAGGGCCATCTTCGGCATAGACGTTGAATATGCGATCGTTCGGCATAGTTGCATCGGTAATTCCCAGCATTTCGAGTAACTGGGTTCCGATATCCGAAATTGCCCCTGCGGCGATGGAAAAACCCGGCGCGTTGAAGGTGTAAGCCGCCGAAACAACATCGGGATGATCGGCAGCAAATGCCTCGGCCAGAAACCCACCCAAGCTATGACCCGTAACGGTGATCGATTCCGACGGATCTATTTTCGGAGGATTTCCAGTCGTTAGTGACTGATAGAACGATTCCAGAGCCTCATATTGTGGCTGGCCGAACCATGTTCCGAGTATCGCTACGTTCGCAATATCTGTTACATAGTCCGTAAATCCGTTGGACCCAGCGATTGCGATCACCTTTTCATGGGTGTCGGCGTCCTCGAAAGCAACGGCTGAGAAGCCATTGAGCAAGTCAACTTGCTCCAAAACGATCCATTCGCCGTTGAATTGCTGAGCCAGAGCAAGAGGCATTGCAGGATCACTGGGATTACTACCCACATATGCATCTATATTTTGGGGATCTTGGCCATCGAAAAGGTCAGTGGCATACGCTGCTTGTGCGGTTTCCGCATAACGAAGATACGTGCTGATTGATGGCATGACTCACGCTCCCTTGACGAAAACCGACCTGATAAGTTGCTGTTCTTCTTTTCTGGAAGGACACGTATTTACAGTTGACTCAAAACCAATAAGTAGCGAAATATCTCCTCCATACGAGGAATAATAAATTTTCTCGGCCAGCAATTGACCATCGGCTCTTCTAATTATCTTCTGATCGTGGCGAATAAGCGAAGTCCCGCCGAGTTCTGGCTGCCCATTATTTAATGCTTCATACTCATCGTCGTATAAATATTCATGGCCGAGTAAATTTTTAACCGACCTCTGTTGCCATCCCGGAAAAGGGTTTCCGTATTCATCAAACATATTTTTTGGAAGAATTACTTTTTCATATACTCTTATTCCACCATCGCTCCTACATAGGGATCCCATACGGCGCTCTACAAGATATTTATTGCCCTTCATCAGCGACAAAAGAGACACACAAAGGAAGAAAAGGAGCCAGGCTAACGTCTTCATAGCCCCATCTCCGTTTGCCCTTTACCGCCGTTGAACACGCCGTGATCGGCTCGGAACCTACTGCGTAGCTTCGGAACACGTCCGGCACCTTGTGCCTTTTCTATCAACGCGCGGAAACGTTCGCCACCATCTCCACCCAACACAACATCGGAGCCAGCGTCAGCAAAGACGAGATCGTTCCCCGTGCCGGCATCAATGAAGTCGTTGCCACCGCCCGCATATACCCAGTCAGCCCCCGCGCCGGCGATGATGATGTCGTCATCACCCGCACCCGGCGCGAGCGCGATCGGCGTCACGCCCGATTCCGTCAGGTTGTAGGACGTCTGGGAACCGTTGACGATTGTCTCGCGCGTCACGCTCCAGTCGGTATTGGCGCCGGCGAGATCGCGATCGCCCCAGATGACGTCGTCGCCCGCGCCGGCCACGATCGTGTCCTGGCCCGACCCGCCATGCAGATAATCATCGCCGTTGGACGCGATGAGCCGATCATCACCGTCACCGCCGACGAACAGGCTGCCTCGCTGGCCTGTTCCTGATTGCGTCTCTCCGTTGTCGATGGCGGTATCGATGTCGCTTTCTTCGGCGCCATACAGATCGTCGTTGTCCGCTTCTCCGAACAGCACGTTGCTGCCCGTGCCGCCGATCAACACGTCTTCCCCGCCGTGGCCGGCGAGGACATCGTTGCCGCCCAGACCTTCGATCCGGTCATTGCCGTCCGAGCCGAGCAGGGTGTCGTTGCGATCCGGAGACGCCGTGGCGCCGACCACGACGTTGCCGTACTGGTCGTACTGAAGGTTTTCTTCGCCGTCGATCGGGGCAAGGTCACCGACAAAGGTCAGCGTCGTTTCGGGCGGCGCTTCCTGCGCGCCGCCCGTCAACTCGATGCCCAGATCGCCGCTGTGGAAGTTCTGGATGACGACACTGTCGCCGCCGGAGATGATGGTCAGGTTTTGCTGGCCGCTGGTCCCCGGCCTCAGAATGTATCTGAAGTGATTGTCGTCGCTCTCGTAGATTTGTTCGCCGCCATTGGCGCTGATCAGATGACCATCGCCGACCGGCTGATATCCGTATTCGCGTGTCGTGAACTCGATGACGCCGCTACCGTCCGCATCGCGAATTTTGTCACCGGCTTCACCGTATCTGACTTGGTAGGTGTCGAAACCCAGGCCCCCATCCAAAATGTCGGCGCCGGCGCCACCGTCCAGCGTGTCCGATCCGCTCATGCCGAGAAGCGTATCAATGCCCTCGCCGCCGGAGAGGGAGTCAGTACCGGCTCCCCCCTCTAAATAGTCGTTCCCTTTTCCGGCGTAGAGAAAATCGTCGCCAGCATCGCCAAAGAGATAGTCCGCCTCGTCGCCGCCTTCCAGCGTGTCATTGCCAGCGCCGCCGAACCGGACATAGTGCTCGCGCTGGAACAGCGCGAGAATCGATGCCGACAGGGTTGAGTATTGAGAGAGTTCATATCCGGGCGACGCATCGGAATACGTGTACAGATCAAGACCGGATCCGAGCGCAACAGCGGTCGATGGATCTCCGTCGATGTCTGGCAATACACTGATTCGGTTCCGGAGAAGGTCCGCACGCTGGCGAATGTATTGTTCAGTGATATCGCCTTGACCGGACGTTAGATCATATAGCTCGAGATTGCTTCCGCTGAAGTCCGTCGATGTGTCGGCGAAAATGCTGAGATTGCGTAGAGCCGCCCGGGCAGACAGCGCCGAAGCTCCACTTCCCAATGCATCGGCCAGCAATTCGTCCGGCGTTTTGAGTTGAATCGCCCAGGTCGCGCCATCGGTTCCTAGCAACGCGGCAAATGAGGCGGCATTGGCGTCGAAGGTGGCGTCCGTAGTCGGAACGACTGGCGCGCCGCCCAGAACGGCCCCGAGGCTGTCGAGAACAACGTCTACGCCGTATGTGTCAATAGCACTAAAAGCGGCTAACAGTACCGGATTGTCTGTCCCGATGAGGGCCGCTGAAAAAGGAGCCGTGCCACCGCTTTCCACGTAACTGTGGATCGTGCTACCAAGAATTAGACCATCCGTCGTCTTTTGCTCGCCTGGCTCCAATGCCCACGTAGCCGTAGCGGATGCGAGTGCCTTTTTAAACGACACATACGCGAACAATACATCTCGCCAGTCGCTCATCGTGTCGATGGCGGTGTTGTCGCCCGTGGACATCAACCTGCTTGACTGATCGGAGCCGAGCAGTGTGAAGAGTAGAGCCCCGGACCAGGCTGAGTTATTCGGCGGTGCTGTTGTATCGCCCAGCTGATTGAACAAGACCAGACCTACAGCTGTGGCGTCGTTAACCGCAATGTCATTAATTCCGGGGATGATCCTTCTAGTATCGGGGTTATTTATGCCAAACAAGTCATTCAGCACCGCTTGGCAAACTGCATTTGACGCCTCTTGCATCAAACCATCGGGGATGGGCTCTCCATAACGAAGCTCGTACTGGCTTTCCGTGTAGGCTCGAATTAGTTCAGAGAACGCTCCTCGGCCTGCATTCGCTTCTGTTGCGCCTTGCAACCAGAGTAAGGTCGGGTCGGTCTCTGATACGCCGCGAGTTTCAAGGCATGTCGTGAGATATTCATATACATGCCAGTAAACGTTCGTCGCTTGTGCATCTGATTGAAGGTCCGAGAGCTCCGAAAGTTCCTGCTCGGTTAGTACGATCGTCATTTATCCCTCCTTCACTTGATTGAGGACCCGGACTATCTCGCGATAGATTTCGGGCCAGTCCTGGGCATGTCGGTGATTGAATCTTACGTATACGCGTAGGCCATCTTTCCATACGAAACCACTTGTGCAGGCCTCGTACGTATATGCGTCTCTACACGCTGTGGCCGGAGGAAGGCCGGATGGGGTCTTCTGTCCAGTCGCAACATAGAAGGTTGATATTCCGTTGACGCCTACTGGATCTTCAACCTCCACACGCTCTAGATCAGGCCGTATTTGCTTGCGTCGTACCATCTTCTTCTGTTTTTGCGCGTTCTCAATGAAGCCATAGGTTTCGCCTGTTGAATCGCTGGCCTTGATGAAGAACTCAATTGCCACATCGAAATAGTTACTCAATACACCGGGCTTGCTGGGAATGAACTCTGTGGCCCGATCACCTTGCCGCATGGGCACCTTGCTCGGCCAATAAAATGCAGCGGACCCGTAAGGTGCAAAACCATACGCGCTAGGTGCTACAAGAAAGTGACCGCCGATCTTGAAAACAGATTCTGTCGTTTTGTCAAAATCTGGAAGACGATCCCCTTTGCAAATTCTATTCAGACACTCCCGTTTAATTCTCTCGTTGTACCTCGCCGTGCGCTGCTCCGAGTCACATGCAGTCAATCCAATGTACGCCAGCAGAAACAAAAGCACGCGGAGATAAGCTCGCATTTTCAAAGCTCCATTTCCGTTTGCCCTTCATTGCCATCGCGCGTAGCGATCGACTGCTGACGATTAGCAGTCGTGAGAACGATCATCGCGTCGGAATCCAGCGTTGCAGGTTCGGCATGCGTGATGAACATCGTCGTCACGGTGCTTTTGAACGAGTTCACCGTTTTGGCAAATGCTTCAGCGGTCGCCTGGTCGAGATTGCTCGTTGCCTCGTCGAAGATGAGAATCCTCGGCTTCTTGAGCAGCGCTCTTGCGATCGCGAGCCGCTGCTTCTGCCCGCCGGATAGACCGACGCCGTGTTCGCCGACCGTGGTTTGATAACCCTTTGGCAACTGCTTGATGAAGTCATGTATCTCCGCAAGCTCACAGGCTTTGACGACTTCCTGAAACGTCGCATGCGGATTCGCCAAATGCAGATTTTCGTAGATTGTTCCGGAGAACAGCGTCGTCTCCTGCGGCACGATGCCGAGCGAGGCGCGCAACTCATTTGCACTCATATGGCGGATGTCCACACCATCGAGCTTGATCGAGCCTTCCGTCGGCTGGTAGAAGCCTTGAAGCAGCTTGGCCAGTGTGCTTTTGCCCGATCCGCTCGGGCCCTTGAGCACGGTGATCTTGCCGGGCAGAAGCTCCAGATTCAGATTCCGGTACAGGAAGGGATGATGGGTGCTATAGCGGAAGCTGACGTCGAGAATTTCGATGTGGCCCTTGGCATTGCCGTCGCGTGACGGCGTCAGTGAATAAGGCTCGCCAGGCGCATTCATGATGTCGCCCAGCCTACGCACGGCGATATTCGCTTGCTGGAATTCCTGCCAGAGACCTACCAGACGCAAAACCGGCTGGCTGAGACGCCCGGCAAACATCTGGAACGCGACCAGCATGCCGACGGTGAAGCCGTCATTGCGCATGACGAGTGTCGCCCCGATGAACAGGATGCCCAGGGTCATCGTCTGTTCCAGCGCGTTGGCGATGACGTTATAGGTATTCGCCAATTGCCTTGTTGAAAATCCGGACGCCAGATAAGCAGCCAGCAAGTCGCCGTACCGCCTTTCGAGCGTCGGTTCCATTTGCAGGGATTTCACCGTTTCCATGCCGGAGATGTATTCGGTCAGGAATGACTGGCTTTTCGCACCTTGCAGGAACTGGCGATTCAAGTGCTCACGGAACAATGGCCGGACCGCGAGGCTGATGAGTGCGATGATCGCAAGGATCGAGACTGCGATCAGCGTCAACTGCCAACTGTACGCAAACATCACCGCGAGGAAGACGAACAGGAACGGAAGATCCAGCACGATCGAGACGGCAGCACCCGTGATGAATTCCCGTATGGTCTCCACGCCGTGGAGTCTCGCCACCAGCGTGCCGGTCGGCCGGTTCTCGAAGTACGTCATCGGCAAGCGCAGCAGCCGGCTCAGCACGCGGCTGCCCAGCACGGCATCAAGCCGGTTGCCGGTATGGATGATCAGATACTGGCGCAGCCAGGTCATTACGCCGGAAAAGATCGTGAACAGCACCAAGGCCATGACGACGACGTCCAAGGTGCTCCGGGTCTGATGCACCACGACCTTGTCGATCACGACTTGCGTACACAGCGGCGTCGCCAGGCCGATGATCTGGATGACCAGCGACGCAATCAGGACATCCCGCCAGATGGCGCGATATTTCAAAAGCTCCGGGATGAACCAGCGGAATCCGAAGTTCGATTGAGTGGATTCTTCGTCATCGGTTTCTTCCGCGCGCGAAATGACGATGATGCCTTCGAACCGCTCAGTCCATTCCTGGTGGGAGACGATCTGCGGCGTGTCGCTTTCCGGGATGAAGAAAAGCAGGCGCTGTTCATCGCTCTTAACCAGAAGCGCGAGCGCGCCGATCGGCTCAACGCTCCGCTGATCGCTGTCATTGCCGGAACGCCCGGATGCCTCGGCGCGGGAGATTGCGATAGCGGGAAACGGAATCCTTGTCTTGTCGAAGCCGCCGGCACGAACCGGAAGCGTTGCCGTCTTGAAGCCGAGGTCGTGAAGCGCCGCAAGAAGCATTGCTTGATCGTACGGCGGCGGATGCTGCCCGGTGAGCAGTGCAGCATCAAATGGAATACGAAACAGATTGCACAGGCTCGCAACCGCCCACACGAAATCGCGCTCGGCGATCCGCCGCCTATGACTTGATGGGCTCTCCCTGCCTCCGGTCATCTGCCACCCCTGGCTCAGTATGCCAGCCGACACTTGAGTCACTGCAAGACAGCGACTTCAGCACAGGCCGATACATCTGATGGCTTCCCGACTACTCATGCGCGAAACGACCGCACTTGAGCGAGCCGGTGCACAAACTGCGGACATGGAGGGAACTCCGGTCCGCGTTTTACCCCCGTCCATGATTAATGCATTTTTCTCGATGCTTTTGTGACATCGCGGAGAGAGGTTTGTGATGCGCATCACATTTATGCATCACTTTATCGAGCGGATCGTGGCATCACTGCGAACGCAGCGACAGCGAAACCAGACAGGCGCCTAACCGCGAGTCACCAGCCGCCCGCCGCGCTGATCGGGCAGCAGCACGGTCAGTACGCCAAGCAGCGGAAAGAACGCGCACGCGCCGTAGACCGCCTCGATGCCATAGAGGTCGGCGAACTTGCCGAGCACCGCGGCGGCGATGCCGCCCATGCCGAACGCAAAGCCGAAGAACAGGCCGGACACCATGCCGACCTTGCCCGGCACCAGTTCCTGCGCATAGACCAGGATCGCCGAGAACGCCGACGCCAGCACGAAGCCGATAATGGCGCTGAGCACGCCGGTCCAGGCCAGACCGACATGCGGCATCAGCAGCGTGAACGGCGCAACACCGAGGATCGACACCCAGATCACCTGCTTGCGGCCGATGCGATCGCCGATCGGGCCGCCGAGCACGGTCCCGGCGGCCACCGCGAACAGGAACACGAACAAATGCAACTGTGCCGACTGCACCGACACGCCGAAGCGATGCATCAGGTAGAAGGTGTAGTAGCTGGTGATGCTCGACAGATAGAAGTACTTCGAGAACACCAGCAGCATCAGCACCGTCATCGCCCGCGCCACCAGCGCCTTCGGCAGCGGCGCCGGCAGCGCCCGCGGCCGGCCGGCGGCGGCGCGATGCTGGCGCCGGTACCAGTGGCCGATCTGCCAGAGCACGACGATCGCCAGCAGCGCCGCCAGCGAGAACCACGCGATGCTGCGCTGGCCATGCGGCAGGATGATCGCCGCCGCCAGCAGCGGCCCGACCGCGCTGCCGGCGTTGCCGCCGACCTGGAACAGTGACTGCGCCAGGCCGTGCCGCCCACCGGACGCCATGCGCGCCACGCGCGATGACTCCGGATGGAAGATCGACGAGCCGGTCCCGACCAGCGCCGCCGCGAGCAGGACCACGCCGAACGTCGGGGCAAACGCCAGCAGCAGCAACCCGCCGAGCGTGAAGCCCATGCCGACCGCCAGCGAATACGGCTGCGGGCGCTTGTCGGTGTACAGGCCGATCGCCGGCTGCAGCAGCGACGCGGTGATCTGATAGGTCAGCGTGATCAGGCCGATCTGCGCGAAGCTCAACGAAAAGCCGGACTTCAGGAGCGGATAGATCGCCAGGATCAACGACTGGATCATGTCGTTGAGGAAGTGCGCGAAGCTGATCGCGCCCAGCACGCCGAAGCCGGTGCGCGCCGGCGCGGCCTGTAACGACTCGAAAGAGGGTTGCAAACGGGTTTCCACGGCCATCTCCGGTAGCCAGCCGGAAGCAGCCCGATGCCGCTTCCCGACGGCGCGCATCCTAGGGTGCGAACGCGCGTCTGTCCTGCGAGAATCGGGCGATAATCTTCGCAAAACGGACATCGGCTGTGGCCCATCCCCACTTTCGCGCCTACGACCACGGTCCGGCGCCCGTCACCGCACTGGCCACCGACTATGTCGCCGGTCACATCACGCCGGCCCACGAGCACCCGTATGCGCAGCTGATCTACGCCGTGCACGGCGTGATGATCGTCAGCACGCAGCACGGGCAATGGGTCGTGCCGCCGACGCGTGCGATCTGGATGCCACCGCAAACCCAGCACACCGTGCGCATGGCCGGCCGTGTGCAGATGCGCTCGGCGTTCGTCGATCCCGGCCTGGCGCCGCACCTGGCCGGCGACTGTGTGGTGCTCGCCGTCTCGCCGCTGATGCGCGAGCTGCTGCTCGCCGCCGTCGCCCTGCCACCGCCGCACGCTCCCGGCTCGCGTGGCGATCATATTGCCCACCTGCTGCTCGACGAGCTGCGCACTTTGCCCGCCCTCGCGTTACATCTGCCGCAACCGCGCGACGCACGATTGCAACGCATCTGCGAGCGGCTGCAAGCGGCGCCCGACGACAACAGCACCGTGGCGCAATGGGCGGCTCGTTTGCACGTCGACGCCAAAACCGTGCAGCGGCTGTTCGCGCGCGAGACGGGCATGAGCTTTGCTCGATGGCGGCAGCAGGCCCGCTTGCTCGCGGCGCTGGAACGTCTGGCGCGCGGCGACCGCATCCTCGATACGGCACTGGCGCTCGGCTATGCCAGCCCCGGCGCCTTCGCGACGATGTTCCGCCGCCAGTTCGGCGTTGCGCCGAGCGCCTATTTCCGCTGACGACCGGCACGGCACGCGAGCGGCAGTCACGTTAAGATCGGCTCGTGGATCAGGGAGCTAGGCACGTGACGACATGTCGCGGGCCCATCATCGGACGGCTCTTGGATTCATGAGGATAGGACTCGAAATCTCGACACTGGCGCAGCCCTACCGCAGCGGCATCGGGCGTTACGCCGCCGGACTCACCAGCGGCCTGCGCGCGCTGGCATCGAGCGAACCGCTCGAACTGCGCCCGTACTGCCACCTGAAGAAGCTGCGCGATCGCCGTCACGCGACCGACGTCTTCGAGAGCGGCTTCCAGCTCTGGCGCGACCCCTGGCTGCGGCCGCGGCGCCTCGACGTGATGCATGCCACCTCATGGCGCCTGCCTGCTCATGGGCGCATGGCACGCGTCGCAACCATCCACGATCTCTACTCATTCATCGGCATCAATTTTCGCGACGATTCACGCGCGGCGCAGGAGCAGGCTCGTTACCCGCATCTGCTACAGCACGCCGACGCCATCATCTGCGTCAGCGACAACACCCGCCGCGACCTGCTGTGCCATTTCGACGTGGACCCGCAACGCGTGCACGTCGTGCCGCTGGGCGTCGACGACTGCTATGCGCCCGTCGACGCCGCGCAGCAAACAGCGATCCGCGACCGACTGAGTGCGGGGCGCCCCTACCTGCTCGGCGTCGGCCTCGCCGCCGGCCTCGACGTGCGCCGCGCCAACAAGAATCTGCCGCGACTGCTCGACGCGTGGTCGCGCTGCGCGATGCGCCGCCACTACCGCCTCGTCGTCACCGGCGGCGTCGACCGCGACGAGCAATGCGCGCTCGAAGCCCATCTGCGTGAGCGCCGCCTTGACGACAGCGTGGTCGTTGCCGGCTTCGTCGAGGAAAGCGACATGCCGGCGCTCTATTCGGCGGCCGCCGCCGTCCTGTTGCCCTCGCTGTACGAGGGCTATGGCCTGCCGATCGTCGAAGCCATGGCCTGCGGCGCCCCCGTGCTGACCAGCCGCAGCGGCAGCTGTCCTGAAACGGCCGCCGGCCACGCCACACTGGTCGATGCAAGCTCCGTCGACGCCATCGCCCAAGGTCTGCACACGGTACTCGACACCCCGGCCAGCACCCGCCAAGCCGCCATGCGCCACGCACACGCGCAACGCTGGCGAGGCGTCGCCGCGAAAACGCTAAAGGTCTATCGCCGCGCCATCGCGACGGCGCGTGCGCGCAGGCGCTAATCAGCCACGTCATTTGCACGGCGACGCCCTGCCATCACAGCATCACCCAAAGCTGAGCGGCCTGCCGCAAGACACAAAATGAGAGCCACGCCCCTTTTGCACTGCGGCTAATAGGAAAAGGCGCGCAAGCTTCGGCATCATGAGGTAGGGGTTGCCTTCGACGCGCTTTCGGCCCAGCGGGGAAATCACGAACGCGAATCATCGACTTGCGGCAATCCACATGGCCGCAGCTTCATCTGCGAACCTCGGAGTCAGCTGAATCGCTGCTCGACACTACAGGAGCTGGGTTATGGGTATGTGCTTGGTGCTGCAGACCTTAAGCGATGCGAATATCAGCAAAGTTCTTCAAGACCCCCCGCTCATATGGAAAGTGGTCGCGCCCGATGACTCAGGTGCCTATGAGCGTGCAAGAAAGGGGGAAGCGTTAGGATTTCTTGGGCGATTGCTTGGCAAGGCCAACACAAAAAAAGCACCGATCCTAGAGCTGTCCTTGGATGAGGGAGAGGTCGCGGAAACGGATCTAGATAAAGCCTGGCACGGCATACACTTCCTTCTCACACAAACCGCGTGGGAAGGAGAAGCCCCCCTGAATTTCCTGTTGGCGGGCGGAGCAGAAGCGGGCGACATTGATTTGGGGCATGGGACTGGCCGCGCGTTACTATCAAATGAAGTAGCCGCCATTGCCTCGGCTTTGGAAGCAATCAACGAATCAACTCTCAGAGAGCGCTTTTCCCCAGATCAAATGATGAGATTGGAAATATACCCAGAAATTTGGGATCGGCCACTCGATGAGGATGATTCCCTCGCTTACTGCCTTGAATATTTCGAAGTCCTGAGATCGTTTGTGTCGGACGCCGCCCTCCGGAACGTCGGAATCATCATTTACGTTACGTGAGCGCGACTGCAGGTGAATCTATCGCGTTTATCCTGATCCTGATGATCCCGTCCCTGCTGGAGACCCATAAATTACTGAGATGAAATCGACTTTCTTTATTTTCGCCATCTTCTATCTTGCATTGGCAGCCGTGGCCATTCGCCTCTACTTTCGCTCGGTGAGGCCAGGTGGTAATTTGCATGTTAGATACCTTGCCGCTTCACCGACGAACCAGAAGCTTTTACGCTGGGGGCTTCTTGGAGCGATATTTTTCTTCTCTCTTTCTGGGCTTCACTCACTCTATTTGATGCTCTTTGTTGTCAAATGAGTGCACCTCATTCCGGCAGCTCGGCACTTATCACGCCAATCGCGCCCATATCATGGTGGCGGGATGAATTCCGCCCACTGCCCTCTGCACTGAGTACGCGAACGACACCCACTAGATGAAGCAATCGCGACGGGCCAAGGAAGGGGACATATTCTCGATCAACATCGACGATAAGCGACGCGTCTTTGGTCAAGTTATATTCCCGCCGTTCTATATTTGCATCTTTTCCAGAGCATATCCGAGAGATATTCAGGTCGATCTCACCGACGTGTGCAGTGGGCGTATTGCGCTGGTCGGCGACAGCTTGGACGCTCTTATCTTTCGCGACTCGTGGAAAATCGTTGGCTCAATGCCCTCAGTAAAGGACCGAATTCCAAGGCCTCTCTTCACCGTACAGATCGATGGTCAGCTCATGCTGGAAGATTTCGAAAAGCGCTTGATCAAAAAAGCAACGGAAGCCGATGATAAAAAATATGGTCGGCGTTGGACCCGAGCACCCATCGCATTTGAAAATGCGATTAAAGCCTTACACGGCATCGGGGAATGGCGCGCTGATTTTGATCAACTCACGATCGAGCACTCCCAAGCATGTGCACGCTGAGGCCAACGCAGGCAGCTTTGCAGCTTGCAATTCGAAGCGTGCCTCATACCAGTAGAACGGGACTTATCCCGCCAGTCGCGCCCATATCATGGTGGCGGGATGAATCCCGCCCTACTGCACTTAGAGTAAGTCAAGTGCGCTCCAACAAGTGTGTCCGACCGACCGGCCACTCGCTGCGCTCGCGGCCGTCGGCTGACGATCGGCGTTGGGCATCATGAAATTCAGTATCCAGGTCACGTCCGGCGGGGAGGTCGTCTTTTCTGGGCATTCTCAAAAGAATCGTCCTGTCTACTACGGCGCACCGCCAGAAACCGGGTTGTGGCGTGTGAGCATTCCAAAGTTTGAAGATTTTGTAGCTGGAAAACTGTTGGCAATGTCATTTGGGGACTCGATCGACGAGTTCCTCTTTGGGTTCGAGATCGGTGAGCTGGAGGAATGGGGGATGTGGTTCACTTCAATGAGTAACTACATGAGCTACCGGCCAAAAAACAAGACGTTCATCTCCGTTGGACAGTTGGACTGGAAGGTAGTCAAGCACCTATCTACGTCTGAGCAGTTGAAAATGCTTGGCGATACACTCATTTCATCGATCGAACGAATTGCCACGGCTAAGCGCAAGCCTAAGGATTTTGACCACATGGCTCTGGCTCAAACCGTTCGTGGCATCCTGCACTCGTGTGAGCCATCTCTCGTCGAGGCTTCCGCATGACGCCCAACCCATCATTGCACCGGACCTCGCGCCTGCGGTGTGCGTCCGGTGAATTCAAACGCCGGGCCTCACATCAGCGCAGGCAATAGAGATGCCGCTGAACGAACGAGACTGGAAGGTATTGCAGAACCTGAAGCGTCCGCTGCTTGAGCGGTTCTGCCAGGTTGCGCTGTTCTCCGCCGAGCAGATCATTCAAGACAAGACAAAGACTTATCACGAGCGCTATGGCGCGTTGTATGAGTTCGTTCAGCAGCGCGACAAGGCACTGGCACTGGCATTCGATGGCCTTAGAAGATCCAACGCTCTCATGAGGCTTGTCTTCATGCGTCAGGCCGAGCTGTTTACTGAGGAGGAATTTGGTCAGTTCAGTGAAGACACGAGAAGGCGCGTTGAGAAAATGCTGGAGGGCCATGAATAAGTGCTGTAGGGCGGGATTCATCCCGCCAGTCGCACCATTGCATGGCGGCGGGATTCGTCCCGCCCTGCTGTTGCGGCGCCGGCCGAGGCGCAATCTTCATGCTCAGGCGACCCGCGCTGGCGCCAGCGGTGCCAGTGGCGCGCGGGCCTGTCGACACAGGCGCTCGATCAGTTCGATGTCGCGCGCTGGCGTTCCGCATTCGATCAGCAAGGCATGCACGCGCGCCTCTATGGGACCGAATCGTGCTCGCAGTTCAGCGGTCATGCTCGCCGCGGGGGCGCGGCAGTCATCAAACGACAGGCCGTCGATGCCTTGCGACGCGAGGGTGCCGACGGTGTGTTGGCGATAGTCCGCATCGACGGACAGGCGATCGATGCTGATCAGCAGATCGGCATGCTGGCATCCGTGCAGCAATGCCAGACACCAAAGCAGGTAGAACAGCGCGTAGGACTCTTCTTCCGGTAAAGCAAATTTCTTGTATTTGCGGAATTCCGCATCGATGTCGTCAAGCGAGTACGACGGGAGCGAACAGATGCGGCGCATGCGGCGCATGGACTCGGGCGCGCCGCGTGCATTGGCGATCAGCAGCTGCGCCGTGGCGAAGTACGCCGTGGCCTGATACGACTGCCACTGTGCGTGCGGCTCGCGCCACAGGTAGAGATGCAAGCCCCCGAGTTCGCGTCGCAGGCGACCGATGCGCTGCGTCGTGCGGCAGTCTTGAAAGAACGCCGGTCGCGGCGAGGCCGCCGACAGCGCATGGTAGTAGCGATGGGTGCCGGCGCCCGCGCAACCGCCGAAGTAGTCGTCGTAGACCATCTCCTTGCGAATGACGTCCTTCCACGCTGTATGCGTGTCATACAACTCCTGGAAGTACGGGCGATCCAACTGCGGATGCCGGAGGCGGCCGTGATTGTCGCTGGTGGCTTCCAGCAGCCGCTCATGGTTTTCGATGCTGCGCCATGCGATTTCGTGCAGCGGCTCCTGAAAGCACTGAAACCTGCCGCTGCGACGGAATACCTTGAACAAATAGGTACTGCCGCTACGAAACAGCGAGTGGCAGAACACCGGGCGAGGCTTGTCGCGCTCGGACGCTGCAGACGCGTGGTCAACAACCGGCAGCGCCACGCCCGCGGCGCGCGCCATGCCGTCGAGCACGCCATCAACGAAGACGTTCGGCACGATCGGCCGGTACTCGTCACGAATACGCTGACGCAGCGCGGCCAGCCACGCGTCGTCCTGGGCGGCGCGCGCAATCGCCCGGCACCAGCCGTCGAGATCGTCGGCATCGATGATCGGCATCAGCTGCTGTGTCGCTTCAGCCAGTGCCGGGGCGTCGGAAATCAGTACCGGAAGGCCGAAATCCAGACATTCCGCCGCGCCCAAGCCCCAGCCCTCGGCATGCGACGGAAACACGCCGAAGCGTGCATGGCGGTAGAGCTGCGCCAACTCGGCATCGCCGCGTGCCGAACGCAGCTGCACCTTGTCGCTGAGTTGCGGATGCTCTGCGAGAAAATCGCGGACTTCATCGTATTTCCAGCCCCAGCGGCCGCACAGCACCAGCACCGGCAAGGCATCGCCCAGCTCAGGCAATAGCCGCTGCCAGGCGCGCAGCAGGATGATGTGATTCTTGCGGACCTCGATGGTCGCGCAATACAGCGCATACGGCCGATCGATCGGCGCAGCTCCCGGCGTCATGCCGCGTTCAACCGTCGCCAGCGGAAACGACGCCAGACGCTGTACGGCCATCTCGATCGGCGGGTGACGATCGCGCAGGTGCGCGCGCAAACGCTCGGCCGTCGCGGCCGACACACAGATCAGGCGCGCGCAGGTCCGCTGCATCCACGAGAAGTCGCGTTCAAAACGCGCCACGTGCTCGGCATCGAAGAATTGCGGCGCATAGAGTGGAATCAGATCGTGCACGATGGCCGTCAGCGATGCGGCAAGGTCGCCGCGAGCGGCCGCGCGCAGGCGCCGCACGCCGAGCGTCGTCAGCAGGCAGTGCGCCTCACGATCGGCCAGCGGATCGCGAAGGGCGGGCGCTGCGTGCTGCCGCGGCCGGCGCCACCATTTCGCGATGCCGACGATGCGCCGCGCCACGGCATAGGTCCAGCCACGCTGCTGCGGGGCGTCCACCAGAAACTGCGCGGCCATGCGGTCGAAGCCCTTGCCAGCCCACATGGCGCCGTCGTCGATGACCGCGACGATGCGGGAAAAGCGCGCTCGCAGACCCCTGCAGCGAGGCCCCAGTTCCATTGCGCCGCCCTCGGCCAGCCGCCACAGATACTCGCGCTCTTCAACGTTCAGCTCGCGGCCGCGGCCACGGCCGTCGATCCGGATCAGCGCAACCGACAGCGCCGGCTGCGCGAGCACGCCGCGCGCCAGCGCCATCTCGACACGGGGAATACCGGTCGGGGGGCGCGGACCTTCGTTGAGCGCCTGCGTGGCGTCGAGATAAAGCCGGGTCTTCATGGCCTGCCATTGTGCGCAGACGGACGTCCGCGGCCGGCAAGAGCGCGTTTCAAAACGCTACGCATTGTTTCAGCATCGACCAGGCAGGGATTTGCCGGAAATTCCTGCAAGCTCGATGCCCGGCGCCGACAGAAGCGCGCGCCTGGCCCTGCTGTGACGCGAAGATGAAACATATGTCACGAAAACATCACCAAAAAACCTCGCCTTGCAGGTTTTCCCGAATGTCCATGACCCCAGTGCCAGCGGTAAAATACCGAGTTGTCACTCCTCGAACGACTTCACGAAGAACGCCCCCATGAGCAAAACCATTACCGCCACCCTGATCCCCGGCGACGGGATCGGCCCCGAAATCGTCGACGCCACGCTGGCCGCGCTCGAAGCGCTGGGCCTGTCGTTCGACTGGGACATCCAGCAGGCGGGCCTGGCCGGCATCAAGGCCGCTGGCGATCCGCTGCCGGAAGCGGTGCTCAACAGCATCCGTCGCACGCGCCTGGCCCTCAAAGGCCCGCTCGAAACGCCGTCCGGCGGCGGCTATCGCTCCAGCAACGTGCGCTTGCGCGAGGCGTTCAAGCTGTACGCCAACGTGCGCCCGGCCAAGACCATGATCCCGGGCGGGCGTTACGACGACATCGACCTGATGATCTATCGCGAGAACCTCGAAGGCCTGTACACCGGTTACGAGCACTACATCCCGATGGACGGCGATCCGGAAGCGGTGGCGATCGCCACCGGCGTCAACACCCGGCAGGGCGCGCATCGCGTCCTTGAATACGCGTTCGAGCACTCGATCGCGCTCGGCCGCAAGAAGCTGGCGATCGTGCACAAGGCCAACATCATGAAGGCGCTGACCGGCATCTTCCTCGACGAGGCGCGCAAGCTGTACAAGAGCAAGTACGAAGACAAGATCGAGATGCACGAAGTCATCGTCGACGCCTGCGCGATGAAGCTGGTGCTCAACCCGTGGCAGTTCGACTCGCTGGTGACGACCAATCTGTTCGGCGACATCCTCTCCGATCTGGCGGCCGGTCTGGTCGGCGGCCTCGGCATGACGCCGGGCGCCAACATCGGCACCGACGCGGCGATCTTCGAGGCCGTGCACGGCTCGGCACCGGACATCGCCGGCAAGGGCATCGCCAACCCGGTCGCGCTGATGCTGGCGGCCGGCATGATGCTCGACCACCTGAAGCTGCAGGACGAAGCCACGCGCCTGCGCAGCGCCATCTCGGCGACGTTCAACGACGACAAGGTGCGCACCGGCGATCTCGGCGGCACGGCCGATACCAAGACCTTCACCACGGCGCTGGTCTCGCGCATCCGCAACGGCTGATCATCCGTAAAGTCGATGGGGCCGGCGCTGACGGCCCCATCGACCGATCTGCCGAGGATGCGTGACATGTTTCGCCGACTGCTACTGATTGCCTGCGTTTCCACGATTTCGGCCTGCGCCACGGCGCCGGCCCGCTATGCGCCCGCCGCGCAAGCCGGCGACATCGGCTACCGCGAGACGGTGCTCGGCGCGGCGCAGTATCGCGTCACTTACACCGGGGACACCGCGACCCCGGCGGCCACCGTACGCAACTACGCGCTGCTGCGCGCCGCCGATCTGACGCTGGAGCAAGGCGCCGACTGGTTCGAGGTCACGCATCAGGACACCGAGCGCAAAGGGGAGACGCGAACCCGCATCGACCCCGGCTTCGTGACGCCACCGCGCCAGACGGTTTACCGCAGCTGCGGCCTGCTCGCCTGCAGCACCTCGGTGGTCTATTCGCCGGGTTATGTCGAAGGCGGCAGCGCACAAACGCAGACCGACTACGCCTACAGCTCCGCTCTCGATATCACACTGCACCACGGCCGCAAGCCGGCCGACGACATCAACGCCTACGACGCGCACGACGTTGCGCAGTCGCTGCGGCCGACCGTGTCAGCGCGCTGAATTCACACTGTCGGCCCGCACTAGGCCGAATTTCCTAGTCCCTGGCCGCAACGCAGCGCGGTGGCCGCTTGCCGCCGCGCAGAGCACGCAGACCACCCGTCAGCGTCACATCGCTGACATCGATCTCCCCTAGCGTCCCGCCCGCTCGCGCTGCACTGCGGCGAGCGTTCATATCGGGTTGCAGGGGACCAGACCGTGGCACTATCGACCGTCGCTGCGCGCTACCGCGCGGCGTCCGCAAACCTGTGGCGATCGGGCGCCACCGCGACCCTCGTCGTGCTGCTCGCCGCCTGCGGGTCCAGCACCCACAACGACGCAAGCAACCCCGGTGGCGGCACCCCGCCACCCACTGGATCCACTCCGAAAGCGCTGACGATCACGATCGACGGTGCCGGCGACGTCAGTTCGATGCCGTCCGGCATCGACTGCGGTCCGCACTGCAGCGCCAGCTTTGCCGGCGACACGACCGTCACACTGCTGGCGACGCCGGCCGGCGATGCGCAGTTCGCCGGCTGGAGCGGTGATTGCAGCGGCGTCGACGTCTGCACTCTGACGATGGACGCCGCACGCAAGGTCCGCGCGCGCTTCGTCGCCGCACCCGCAACCGCGCCGACGGGCGACTGGCTGAAGGGCGATCTGCATGTGCACGACGATCACTCGTCCGACGGCAGCTTCCCGCGCCAGGTCTTCGGCCAGGGCTTTCCCGGCAACCTGCCGGTCAGCGACCAGATCGCGCAGGCCGAGCGCGTCGGTCTCGACTTCCTGATGCTGACCGACCACCGCACCTACGATCAGCATGACGACCCGCTGTGGCGCAGCGAGACGCTGCTGCTGATTCCCGGCGAGGAAGCCAACGGCAGCCCGCACGCGACCGTGCACGGTGCCGTCGACACCATCGTGCAGGGCGCCAATCCGCCCGACGCGCCCGAGTTCGCGCGCGTCCAGCAGTCGATCTGGGATGCGCACAGCCAGGACGCGGTCTGGGTCACCGCGCATCCGGACGACGGCGAGACCGACGACGACGGTACGCCGAACGCGCGCGCCAACGCGCAAGGCATGGATCTGGTCGAGGCGTGGAACCGCGCCAGCAACCCGGACGCAGAGATCGACTATTGCGAGAACCGCTGGAATGCCGGCTTTCGCTTCGGCATCAACGGCGGCAGCGACGATCATTTCAAGGAACTGTGGGCGATCGCCGGACCCGGCTCGCCGACCTCCGAGGCCTATGCGGCCAGCGCCAGCGAACGCGGCATCCTCGATGCGCTGCACCACGGCCACACGCGCATCACGCCGAGCGCCATCGCGCCGCTGATCACGTTCACCGCCGATGTCGACGGCGACGGCGTCTTCGAGGCCATGGCCGGCGACGAAGCCGCCGCCACGCCCGGCCGCGCGGCGACGCTGCGCATTCGCGTGCAGCACGCGCTCGGCGATACGGTGCTGCTCTACCCGTCGCCGGGCCGCAGCGCCGGCACCTTGCAGAGCGTGCTGGCGGACAGTGACGACGTCAGCTTCGACGTCGACATCACCACCCCGGATACCCCGCAGTGGTATCGCGTCGAAGTGCGGGGCCTCGGCCTCGTCGCCGGCATCGACACCAGCAATCTGACCGACCCGGCGGCGCTGCTGTCGTCGCTGAAGCTGCTTGACCAACTGCGCGGCCTCGCATCGCCGATCTTCATCGGCCCGACGCTGGCGCAGGCCGCGCCGGACGTCGCCATCCCCGACGACATCGGCCGCGACGACGGCGCGCTGTGGGTGGCCGGCGCGCGCGAGCGCTACAGCGGCTTCGCCGACATCGCCAGCGCCGATGCCACGCACATCGTGCTCGAAGCGCACGAACCGGGCGCCAGCCGCATCGTCTACCGGCGTCTCGAAAGCGACGGCGACTGGCGCGCAGCGCCGCAGGTACTCAGCAGCGAATCGACGACGGCACGCTTTCCGCATGTCGCCGCGCGCGGCGCCACCGTCTTCGTGGTCTGGCAGGACGAACCGCACGGACAGATTCCCAGACGCCCGGTGATCCGCCTGCGCCGTTCGCTCGACGGCGGCAACAGTTGGCAGGCAATCGAGACCATCCGCGACATCGACGGCCGCAGCGAACACCCGGCAGTGGCCATCGACGCCGACGGCGATCCGGTCGTCGTCTGGCAGGAGATCACGCCCGACCAGCCGTTCGACGTGATGGTGCAAACCGTCGGTGTCGACGCCGAGCCCACCAATCTGTCGCGCGACGGCAAGACCCTCGTCGCCGCCTCGGCGCTCGACGCCCGCCACGCACGCGACCCGGCATCGGTCTGGCCGGCGATCGCCAGCAGCGCTGACGGCCGCATCGCCGTCGCCTGGCAGGACAACCGCGACGACCCCGATCCGCTGTGGACCGGCAGCACCGGCAACGGCGACGGCACCAACCCCGACGACTGGCAGATCGCGGTCCGCACGCGCGGCGCCGGCAGCAGCGCCTGGAGCGCATTGCAGACGCTCGGCAGCAACGACCGCGCCGACCGCCATCCGGCGCTGCGCTACGGCGACGACGGCCGTATGGTCGCCGCCTGGGACAGCAAAACGCTCGACTCGTCGGGCGTCAATCTGTCGATCCAGGCCGCGGTCGCCAGCACCGACGACAGCGGCAGCGCCACGTTCACCGCGCCGCAGACGCTGGCCGCAGACGCCGATGCGATGGGCCAGTATCCGCATCTCGGCCGCGATGCCGACGGCGCGGTGCGCGCGGTGTGGTACGACGCGCGCGCGGCCGATTGGCGTTGGCGGGTGATGACGACGAAGCTGGCAGGCGCCGGCTGGGACGCCGGCACGCTGTTGCTCGCGCCCGGCGTCAACACCTGGCCGGCGACTGACGGCGGCCACATCGTCTTTTCCAGCACGCGCCGCGCGCAGCGCCTGCAGCGCGACCGCACGCAGCAGATCTTCGTCGTCGGAGCGCCGTCATGACGACGCCGCGCCGGTTACCGGTCGCGCTGCTTGGCTTGCTGCTGGTCGCCTGCGGCGGCGGATCGTCACCGGCAACCGACGGCGGCGGCACGACCACCGGCGGCGACGGCACTGGCGGCAGCACACTCGAGCTGTCGCAAGATGCCGAACGCTTCGTGATCGGCGATGGCACGACGCAGGTCGAACTGACGCGCGACGGCTGGCATCTGCGCTGGACCGATGCCGACGGCGCGACGCGGGTCGAGGACGCGGCCGACGACGGCACGGTGACGCAGACCAACCCCGACTACGCGCGCTTCAACGATCGCCAGGACGGCATCGACAAGGCCTACCCCGGCCTGCCCGAGGTCAGCTACAAACCGCTCGCCTACCGCGACAACGCGCAGTGGCATTACGCGACCGGCGCCAGCGCCGTCAGCGTCGACGGCGATACCGCGACCGTGCAGGTCACGACCGACGACGGCCTCGGCGCAACACTGACGCTGCGCTTCGCTGGCGACGGCACGCTGAGCCTGCACTACGCGCCGGCAGCGGCCGGCGTCGATGCAGTGTCGACGGCCTGGAACAGCCCGGACAGCGAGCGCTACTTCGGCGGCGGCGAGCGCTTCTCCGGCGTGCAACTGCGCGGCTCCGCCTTGCCGCTGTGGATCAGCCACGGCCCCGGCGCCAACCGCGAAGGCTCGACCAATGAGATCGCCGCGTCGTTCTTCTGGTGCCCCTGCGGTTGGGGCCTGGCCGCCGACTCCGACGCGCGCGGCGAGATCGTCTTCGCACGACGCAACGAACGCGCCGACGCCGGCCGCATCACGATCGAGAACGACACGCTTGATCTCGTCTACTACCGCGGCACGCCGCGCCAGATCGTCGCCGCACAAACCGCGCGCGTCGGTCGTCCGCAGTGGACCCCGCCGGAGTGGATGTGGCAGCCGATGGTCTGGCAGGACAGCGATACCAGCACCGAATCGGTGATGGCGCTGGTCGACGGCATGCAGGATCGCGACATTCCGCTCGGCGCGGTCTGGCTCGACAACCCCTGGGACGCCGGCAAGGCCAGCTTCGACTTCGATGCCAGCCGCTTCGACGATGCGGACGCACTGATCCGGGAAGTACACGACAAGGGCGTGCGCTTCATGGTCTGGCTCTCGCCGTTCGTCAGCGGCGACGCGCAGACCCGCACCGAGACCAACGGCTGGACCGTGACCGGCACACGCGCCGACGGCAACGACGCCACCTATTACCCGACGCGCGGCATCGACACGCATCTCGATTTCACGAACCCCGCCGCCTACGCGTGGTGGCGCGACGGTCTCGAAGGCCTGATCGCGCGCGGCGTCGACGGCGTCAAGGTCGACCGCGGCGAGGAAGACCTGTCCGACGATTCGGTCTGGCACAACGGCCTGCCCAACCGGCTCAATCACAACGCCTACATCGACCACTATCACGAGGCGATCTTCGACGCGTTCGAGGCCGAGCGTCCGGACGGCGACTTCGCGATCTTCGCGCGCGGCGGCTGGAACGGCTCGGCGCGCTGGGCCGGCCACTGGGCCGCCGACAACACCAGCGTGCTCGGCGAGCTGGGCCTGACGCAGGCGCTGCGCTCGCTGCTGTCGCTGTCGATGAGCGGCTTCGCGTTCAACGGCTCGGACATCGGCGGCTACGCTGGCGCCCGTCAGGACCTCGGCGAATCGGGCTGCGGCATTCCGCTGCTGCCGCCGGGCTACGCGACCTACGTGCGCTGGACGCAGCTCGGCGCGCTGTCGCCGATCATGCAGACGCCGGTACCGCCGTGGTGGGTCAGCGATCGCGCAGTGACGATCTACCGCCGCTATGCAACGCTGCACGAGCGACTGGTGCCGTACATCGCCGCCGCCGCGCGGCAGACGATAGACGACGGCCTGCCGATCGTGCGGCCGCTACCGTTTGCCTATCCGGACGACGCCCAGGCGGTCGCCGCCGACGACGAATACCTGTTCGGCCCCGATCTGCTGGTGGCGCCGGTGACCAGCGTGCTGTCCGGCCTCGCCGTCACCGCACGCACGGTTTATCTACCGGCCGGCCGCTGGCGACAGTTCTGGACCGGCACCGTCATCGACGGCCCGGCCACGCGCGTCGAGCTCGTGCCGCTCGAACAGATCCCGCTTTATGTCCGCGACGGCGCCATCTTGCCGTCCGGCGTCAGCCCCGAGGAATTGCCATGATCACCCGCCGCCGCCTGTTGCAGGCGACCCCCGGCCTGTTGCTGCCACCCGCCCTCACCGTGCTCACGAGCTGCGGCGGCTCGTCGCCGTCCGACAGTGGCGGCACGCCGGGCACCGGCGACTGCGCCGCGGCGACGCCGACCGCCACCGCCGCCAGCCCGCGCGGCCTGCACGTGAGCTGGACCGACGATCCGTTCACGACGCGCACGGTGACGTGGTTCACCGACGGCAGCGACGATCCGGGCACTGTCATCGAATACGGGCCGGTCGAAGACGGCATGAGCGACTGCGAGATCGCCCAGACCGCGATGCCCAACCGTGTCGAGGGCAGCACCAAGGCCGTCTACGACGTCGACGCACTGACACACAGCGCCACGATCAGCGGCCTCGACGAGGGCAAGGCCGTGCGCTATCGCGTCGGCTCCGACGCCGGCTGGTCGGACGTGCGCGTGTTGCAGCCGCAGCCGCGCGACACCTTCCGCTTCGCGCATTTCGGCGACCACGCCACCAGCGACGCCAGCCGCGCGGTGCTCGCCGGCGTGCAGGCGCGCGCACCGGACTTTGTCGTCATCGCCGGCGACCTGTCCTATGCCAACGGCGAACAGCCGGTCTGGGACACTTACTTCGACATGCTCGACCCGGTCGCCTCGCGCCTGCCGGTGATGACCTGCCCCGGCAATCACGAAAACAAGGACGGCGACGGCGACGGTTATCGCTCACGCGTCAGCCAGCCCGGCCAGGGCACGTACTACAGCTTCGACCACGGCCGCGTGCATTTCTGCTTCAGCACCGGCGGTTCGCTGCTGACCGGCGTCGCCGGCGCGCCCGACCTGCTCGCCGAGCTGGCCTGGCTCGAAACCGATCTGGCCGCCGCCGCGCTGCGCCGTGCCAATGGCGAGATCGACTTCATCGTCTTCGTCCAGCACTACACGATCTGGACCGACAGCGACGGCCGCGATCCCGCGAACTTCACCCTGGTGCTGCTCGAGGAACACCTGCTCGTCAACTACGGCGTCGACCTGCTCGCCGTCGGCCACGACCACATCTACGAACGCTCGCAGCCGATGGCCTACGGACAGCCACTGGCCGGCGGTTACGTGCAGATCACCCAGGGCGGCGGCGGCCAGTCGCTTTACAGCCTGACCGAAGAACTCGGCACCTGGGCCGCGTTCGCCACGCTACGCCACGGTTTCACCGAATACGCAGTCGACGCCACGGCGATCCGCGGCACGACCTACTCGGTGGAGAACGACGCCGGTGAACTGCTGCCAGACGGCGAGCTGCAGATCATCGACCAGTTCGAGATTCCCGCGCGCAGCGCGACGGACAAGGCGACGTATGCGCAACGCCCGAAAGCCATCGCGCTGAACGGCTTCGACTACGACGCGATGATTCTGCACACTATCGAACGCAACCGCCTGCACGATCTGCAGGAAGCCGGCGAGCACTGAGCCGGGACAACACCCACGAAAAAGGCCGGGCAATGCCCGGCCTTTTTCACAACATCACGACGAACTTACTGCAGACGCTGCAGCACCGTCGCGACGCCCTGGCCCATGCCGATGCACATCGTCGCCAGACCGAACTCGGCGTTCTTGTCGTTCAGCACATGCGCCAGCGCGCCGGTGATGCGCGCGCCCGAGCAGCCCAGCGGATGGCCGAGTGCGATCGCGCCGCCACGAATGTTGACGCGGTCCATGCGCTCGGTGAGCTTGAGGTCCTTGAGCACCGCCAGCGACTGCGCAGCGAACGCTTCGTTGAGCTCGAAGTAGTCGATGTTGTCGATCGACAGACCGGCGCGCTTCAGCGCCTTCTGCGACGCCGGCACCGGGCCGATGCCCATGATCGACGGATTGCAGCCGGCCGAGGCCATGCTGACGATCTTGGCCATCGGCTTGAGGCCCAGCGCCTTGGCCTTGTCGGCCGACATGATCAGTGCGCAGGACGCACCGTCGGACAGCGCCGAGCTGTTGCCGGCCGTGACGCTGCCACCCTTCGGGTTGAAGACCGGACGCAGCTTGCCGAGATCGGCGAGGTTGGCGTCCGGGCGAACCACCTCGTCGAAGTCGACGAGCAGCGGCGCGCCGTCGGCGTCATGGCCCTGCACCGGCACCATTTCGTTCTTGAACTCGCCGTTCTTCCAGGCCGCGTAGGCCTTCTGGTGCGAGGCCAGCGCGAACTGGTCCTGCTGCTCGCGGTTGATCTGGTGGGTCTGCGACAGCATTTCCGCGGTCAGACCCATCGACGCCGCCGCCTTGGCAGTGTTCATCGACATTTCCGGCGCACCGTCGAAGCCGTGCGTCATCGGCACGTGGCCCATGTGCTCGACACCGCCGACGATGAAGATGTCGCCGACGCCGGCGGCGATGCTGCCGACCGCGGCGTGGATCGCCGTCATCGACGAACCGCACAGGCGGTTGACGGTCTGGCCCGACACGGTCTGCGGCAGACCGGCCAGCAGCGCCGCGTTGCGGGCGATGTTGAAGCCCTGCTCCAGGGTCTGCAGCACGCAGCCCCAGATCACGTCCTCGACCTCTTCGGCCTTGACGGCCGGGTTGCGCGCGAGGATTTCCTTCATCAGATGCGCGGACAGCACTTCCGCGCGGACATTGCGGAACGCACCGGCCTTGGAACGGCCCATCGGCGTGCGAATCGCATCAACGATCACGACATCAGTCATTACAAATCTCCAAAAGAATTCTTGCGCGCGACCTTACTTCGGGAAGTAAGTCTTGCCTTCGGCGGCCATCTTCTTCATCGACTCGGTCGGCTCATAGAGCTTGCCGAGGTGCGCGAACTTGGCGCACTTGTCGAGGATGGTCTGCATGCCGATCGTGTCCGCGTACTTCAGCGCACCGCCGCGGAACGGCGGGAAGCCGATACCCATGATCAGGCCCATGTCGGCTTCGGTCGGCGTCTCGACGATGCCGTCGTCGAGGCAGCGCACCGTCTCGATGATCATCGGCAGCATGTGGCGATCGATGATTTCCTCGTCGCTCATGTCGACCTGGCCCTTCTGGATCGGCTTGAGCAGCTCGTAGGTGGCCGGATCGGCGATCTTCTTCGGCTTGCCCTTGGGATCGGTCTCGTACTTGTAGAAGCCGACGCCATTCTTCTGGCCGAAGCGCTTCTGCTCGTACATCACGTCCAGCGCGGTCTTTTCGCCGGTGTCGTTCTTCATGCGGTCCGGGTAGCCCTCGGCGAGCACGTCACCGACGTGATGCGAGGTGTCGATGCCGACCACGTCCTGCAGGTAGGCCGGACCCATCGGCCAGCCGAAGCCTTCCATGACCTTGTCGATCTTGACGAAGTCGGCGCCGTCGCGCAGCGCACCGAGGAAGCCGTAGAAGTACGGGAACAGGATGCGGTTGACGAGGAAGCCCGGGCAGTTCTTGACGACGATCGGCGTCTTGCCCATCGCCGCGGCATAGGCGGCGACCGTGGCGATCGCTTCCTTGCTGGTCTTCTCGCCGTAGATCACCTCGACCAGCGGCATGCGATGGACCGGGTTGAAGAAGTGCATGCCGAGGAAGTTCTCGGGGTGCTTCACCGCGGTGGCCAGATCGTCGATCGAGATCGACGAGGTGTTCGACGCGATGATCGTGCCTTCCTTGACCATGGTCTCGGTCTCGGCCAGCACGCTCTTCTTGACCTTCGGGTTCTCGACCACCGCCTCGACGACGATGTCGACGGTCTTGAAATCGCCGTAGTTCAGCGTCGGGCGGATCGTCGACAGGATGTGGCCCGCCTTCTCCGGCGTCAGCTTCTTGCGCTCGACCTGCTTCGACAGCAGCTTGTTCGCTTCTTCCATGCCGAGGTCCAGCGACTTGTCGGCGATGTCCTTCATGATCACCGGCGTGCCCTTGATCGCCGACTGGTAGGCGATGCCGCCGCCCATGATGCCGGCGCCGAGCACGGCCGCGTGCTCGATCTTCTTGCCGGCCTTCACATAGGCCTTGCCCTTCTTCTTGATCAGCTGATCGTTGAGGAACAGGCCGATCAGCGCATCGGCCTGCGTGGTCTTGGCGACCTTGGCGAAGCCCATGCCCTCGATCTTCAGCGCATCGTCGCGCGTCTTGCCGGCGGCCTTCTCGATCGCCGTGACGGCGGCCAGCGGCGCCGGATAGTTCTTGCCGGCCTTGCCGGCGATGAACGCCTTCGAGGTCGTGAACACCATCATCGACTCGATCGGGTTCAGCTGCAGCTTGCCGGTCTTCTGCGCACGGCGCGCCTTCCAGTCGTACTTGCCGTCAACGGCCTGCTGCAGCAGCTTCTCGGCCGCCTCGCGCAGCTTGTCCGGGGCAACCACGGCGTCGACCGCGTGCACCTTCAGCGCCGCGTCGGCCTTCATCTGGCCACCGCCGGCAATCCATTCGATGGCATTGTCGGCACCGACCAGGCGCGGGAAACGCACCGTGCCGCCGAAGCCCGGGAAGATGCCGAGCTTGACCTCGGGGAAGCCGACCTGCGCCACCGTGCTCATCACGCGGTAGTCGGTCGACAGCGCCATTTCGAAGCCACCACCGAGCGCCAGGCCACTGACCAGCGTCACGGTCGGGAACGGCAGGTCTTCGATCGCGCTGAACTTCTTGTTGGCTTCATAGGCCCAGGCGGCGATCTCTTCTTCGGTCTTCTGGAAATTCGCGCCGAATTCGGTGATGTCGGCGCCGACGATGAACACGTCCTTGGCGCTGGTCACCATCAGGCCTTTGATCGAGCCGTCCGCCGCCAGCGCTTCGCCGGCCTTGCCGAGTTCTTCGACGGTGCGTGCATCGAACTTGTTGATTGCCTCGCCCTGGCGATCGAAACGCAGCTCGGCAAAACCGCTGGCGAGTTTTTCGACGACGAGGGACTGCCCTTGGAACAGGGGCGTATTGGACATTACGACACCTCACTTACAGATGGGAAAGCGGAACGCGCGGCGCCGCTACTGCTCGGTGCGCGCAGCGAAATTTTTGAGGCGGCCATCATAGCCGCCGGTCCGGCAACGCGAAACCTAGCGCCCAGCCGAGTCCGACTGTCGCGGCGGCCACTTCACAGACAGCCGTACTTGTGCGCCCAACACCCTGCAAACGGCACGGCCGGCAGCGCCGCTCCCTGCAGTTTTCGCGCACCGAAGACGCGCATGTGTTTATTTTTTGACAATGTTTTAGGGCAACCCTACACTCGTTCACAGCTTTTTGGGGAAAAGTCAAGGGGACTCAATGGCGCCGCTCGGCGTCAAGTCACTTACATGATCGAATCGCGTTGCGCCGGTCTTCCATGTAACAAGCGGACGGTGGCGGCCACGATGGCCCGCCCGGGCCCCCTGTCCCGCTCCGAATTCCGAACCGGCCTGTCGCCTTCCGAGCGGCGCCCGTCGCGAATCGTGTGCCCACTGCCCGGCACGCGCAGCCTTCCTCCGATGGTGCACCCGCATTCCTGGCCGCCTCGGCCACAACCTGTATGGAGCTTGTGACGCATATGAAGAAGTCCGCGAAGAAGGGCCCGGCCAAGGCCGTCAAAGCTGCGAAGAAGGTCGTTGCCAAGAAAGCCGCCAAGGCCAGCAAAGTCGTCGCGAAGAAGGCTCCGGCCAAGAAGGTCGCTCCGAAGAAAGTCGTGAAAAAGGCCGTGAAGAAGCCAGTCGCCAAGAAGGTCGCACCGAAAAAGCCGATCAAGAAGGCGACAGCCAAGAAAGCCCCAGCCAAGAAGGTGGCGGCGAAGAAAGTCGTCGCCAAGAAACCGGTCGCGAAGAAGGCTGCAGCCAAGAAGCCGATCGCCAAGAAGACTCCCGTCAAGAAAGCGCCCGTCAAGAATGCGCCGGTCGCCAAACCGGCGCCGAAGCCGACCGTTACAAGTCGTCTGACCGCCCTGAAGAAGACGGCCAAGCAGGCCGTCAAAACCGTCGTCACCGAGGCCAAGGCGGTGGTCAAAAAAGGCGAAACCAAGCTTCAGCAGGCTGAAAAGACCGTCAAGAAAGACATTAAGAAGGTCGAGGCGACGGTGAAGAAGGATGTCGCCAAGGCTGAAAAGGCGATCAAGAAGGAAGTGAAGGCGGTTGAAAAGACCGCCAAGAAAGTGGTCGCCGCCGCCGAAAAGAAGGTCGAGGAAGTCAGTGCCCCCGTGGTGACGACGGCGGAGAAGATCACGCCGTCGCCGCTGTCGCGCGCGTTCCTCGCCACGTCAGCCGGCAAGAAGGAAGCCGCCGAGCACCCGGAGATCGTCGCCGCACTGCAGGAAGGCAATCCCCCGCCGGGCTCGTCGTCCTGATTGCCAACGGCACGCAAGACCAGGGCCCGCCATCGTGCGGGCCTTTGTCGTTTGGGGCGCCGCAGGCGACAATGCGCGGATATCCGTCCATCCGCATGAACCCATGAGCCTGACGCTCGAGCAAAGCACGGCGTTGTGCAGCCTGTTGTCCGATATCAGCCGCCAGCGTCTGCTGCTGCTGCTCGAACGTCACGAGCTGTCGGTCGCCGAGCTGACCGACATCACCGACCTCGCGCAAAGCCGCGTCTCCACGCATCTGGCACGCCTCAAGCGCGCCGGTTTGGTTCAGGACAAGCGCGCCGGCAACGCCGCGTTCTATTCGGCGACCGAGCACGACGGCGAGGCTGCGGCATTCTGGAAGCTGCTGCGCGGCACCGTCGACGACACCCAGGCCCGCGTCGACCGCGAGCGCGCCGAGCAACTGATCGCAAGACGCAAGCACGGCCAGACCTGGGCGGAATCGGTTGCCGGCCGCATGGAGCTGTACTACTCGCCGGGCCGCACCTGGGAAGCGACGGCGCGGGCGCTGTTCGGCCTGCTGTCGCTCGGCGAAGTCGTCGATCTGGCCAGCGGTGACGGCGTGCTCGCCGAACTGGTCGCCGAACGTGCGCAGCGCGTAACCTGCGTCGACGCCAGCAGCACCGTCATCAGCGCCGCGCGCAAGCGCCTGCAACGCCTCAGCAACGTCGAATTCGTCGAAGCCGACATGCACGCCGTCCCGCTGCCGGACGCCGCCTACGACCACGTATTCCTGATGCACGCGCTGGTCTACACGAAAGAACCGAAAGCGGCGCTGCAGGAAACGGCGCGACTGCTGCGCCCCGGCGGCAAACTGATCGTCGCCGCGCTCGCCGAACACACGCACGAAGAAGCGATGCGTGCCTACGACCACGTCAACCTCGGCATCAGCCCCGAGCGGCTGCGCAAGCTGCTGAGTGCCTGCGGCTATCGTGTCGAAAGCTGCCGCGTCAGCTCCCATGAGCCGCGGCCGCCCTACTTCGGCGTCATCACCGCGATCGCGACCAAGGAATGAGGGACAGCGAGAAGCTTTTGAACCACAGATTACACAGATGACACAGACTGGAAATGAAGCCAGCGGCAGTCAGTCCGCACCGCGGTCGCATCGCAGCTGAGATCCGCTTTTTAATCTGCGTAATCTGCGTAATCTGCGAAATCTGTGGTTAACCGCTTTTTCCGCGTTTAGACGGCACCTACGCTGGCGGCAGGTCGGCGGTCCAGACCAGCTTGCCCTTGGACTTGTCGGCGATCTTGGCCAGGCGCGCGCGATGCAGTTCGAGTTCGGCCGCATCCGCCATCAATACCGGCAGTGGCGCGTCGCTTTCGCCGAGCAGGTCGGCGAAACGCGAGCGGCGCTGCTGGCCGTCGCCGTCGTGGTCGAGCACCAGCGCGCTCTGGCCGCCGGTCATTGCCAGATAGACGTCGGCCAGCAACTGCGCGTCGAGCAAGGCGCCGTGGAACTCGCGGTTGGAGTTGTCGACGCCGTAGCGTTTGCACAGCGCGTCGAGGTTGACCTTCTGGCCTGGGTGCAGGCGGCGCGCCATCGCCACCGAGTCGGTGATCGTGCAGACGTCTCCGAGCTTGCCGCCGATGCCGGCGCGCGCAAATTCAGCGTTGAGGAAGCCGACGTCGAATGCCGCGTTGTGAATGACCAGTTCGGCGCCCGACAGATAATCCCAGATGTCCTGCGCCAGCTCGGCGAACTTCATCTCCTGCGCGACGCGCTCGTTGGTAATGCCGTGCACGGCGATCGCACCGGCGTCGATCTCGCGTTCCGGATTGATGTAACGGTGATAGTTGTTGTGCGTCGGGCGCCGGTTGCGCAACTCGATGCAGCCGATTTCGATCAAACGATGACCCTGATCGACTTCAAGACCGGTGGTTTCGGTATCGAGAATGATCTGACGATTCATGCGTTTCTCAAGCGGTGGCGCGCGCCGCCAGCAGCACGCCTTCGTTGGCGAGGCGATCGGCCTCTTCGTTGCCCGGATCGCCGGCATGGCCCTTGACCCAGCGCCAGTCGATGCGATGGCGCTGCACGGCGGCGTCGAGCGCCTGCCACAAATCCTGGTTCTTGACCGGCTTCTTGTCGGCGGTGCGCCAGCCGCGCGCCTTCCAGTTCGGCATCCACTGCGTCAGCCCCTGCATGACGTAGGTGGAGTCGGTATAGAGCGTCACCGCGCATGGCTGCTTCAGAGCCGTCAACGCTTCGATCGCCGCGGTCAGCTCCATGCGGTTGTTGGTGGTCTGCGCTTCCCCACCCTTCAGCGCGCGACGCTGGTCACCGTAGATCAACACCGCACCCCAACCGCCCGGTCCGGGATTGCCCTTGCAGGCGCCATCGGTGTAGATCGTGATCTGCTTGCTCGGCGCGGGTGCGTTCATCCGCCCATTCTACCCGCCGCCTGGGCGCCGCGCCCCGGCATCAGGGCGTTGGTTTCGGCTCGTCGACGCCCTGACGTTGCACCGACGCCGTGGCCGGCACACCGACCAGCGGCTTGATCTGCGCGCGCTGGGTCTTGCCGATCAGGTTGATCGGCAGGACGCGACGACGCGCGACGATCAGGTAGTTGTCGGTGAACGGCGCCAGCAGATCGCCGGGCCGCCACGGATGCGTGCTCGACCGCGGTGCCAGCCATGGAAAGCCGGTGCCGAAGCGGCGCACGTCGGCGATATCGAAATCGAGCAGTTGCAACCAGTCCGCGACGCGATTGGCGCCGTAGAAACGCGCCCCCGGCGGAAAGTTGCGGGCACGCCAACCCAAGCGTTCGCGCCAGGCCGGCAGACCCCACGGGCTGAAACCGAACAGGAACAGGCGGCCGCGGTCGTTGAGCACGCGCGTCGCCTCGCGCAGCACATTGTGCGGCGAGGCGCAGAACTCGATGGTGTGCGGCAGGATCACGGCATCGACGCTGCGCGCCGGCAGCGGCAGATGCTCGGGATCGATGACAGCGGCGGCGCTGTCGCCGACCACGGTGCCGAGCACCGCGCGATGCAAGGTCTCGGCGCTGTCGATCAAGGCATTGCCGCCGAGCCAGCTGCCGATCTGCAGGACATGGCGGCCGAACACGTCCGGCAGCAGGCGCCGCAGTTCGGTCGCCTCCAGCGCCAACAGACGCTGGCCGCGCGGCGACGCGGCCCAGCCTTCGAGAACACCGCGGTCGAACGGCCGCGAGCCGTTGAGATGACGTCGTGCCGGCATCGCACTACCCTCCGGGAAAACCTCACGCTCATCATAACGCTCCCCCACACGATTTCGAGTGCCACGTGATCACCGTTCAGCCACTGTCCGCTTTCACCGACAACTACATCTGGGCGCTGCGCCGCGGCGACGAAGCCATCGTCGTCGACCCCGGCGACGGCCGCGTCGTCCAGCGCTTTCTCGACGCCGCTTCATTGCGTCTGACGGCGATCGTCATTACGCACCACCATCCCGACCACACCGGCGGCATCGCGATGCTGCGCGAACATTGGGATGTGCCGGTCTACGGACCGCGCGCCGAGGCGACGAAGATTGCCGGCCTGACCACGCTGCTCGACGACGGCGATCGCGTCGAGCTGTTCGACGAGTCCTACGCGGTGATGGCCGTACCCGGACACACGCTCGGCCACATTGCCTATTACGGCGCCGGCCGGCTGTTCTGCGGCGACACGCTGTTCTCGGCCGGCTGCGGGCGCCTGTTCGAGGGCACGCCGGCGCAGATGCACGCCTCGCTGGCACGGCTTGCGGCGCTGCCGCCGGACACGGCGGTCTATTGCACGCACGAATACACGACGGCGAATCTGGCTTTTGCCCACGCCGTCGAGCCGGGCAACGCGGCATTACAGCAACGCACCACCGAAGTGCAGCAGCGGCGCGCACGCGACGAGCCCAGCCTGCCGTCGACGATCGCGCTCGAACGCGCGCACAACCCGTTCCTGCGCGCCGCGGTGCCGGCCGTGCAGCAACGCGCTGTCGAGCACGCCGGTATGCCGCTCACCGACGAAATTGCAGTCTTCGCCGAACTGCGCCGCTGGAAGGACGGCTTTCGCGGCTAGATTCTTGCAAGGCCCAGTGGCACAAACGAACCGCGAGCGCAGCACATGACAAGGACGTCGAATCGCGGCGTGTGGATGTTCGATCGATGCCGGCCGCTGTGGCTGGCACTGAGCGTGGCATGCACCGCCGCACCGGCATGGGCGCAAACCAGCCCGCCGACCGCACCGCCCACCGCCGGCACCTCACCACCGGCCGCAGCTGCGCCGGCATTGCCGGCGCCTCCATCCAGCCAGGACAAGATGCAGCGCCTGTCGGACGAAGCACGCATCAAGCACGAGGCCGGCTTGATGATTTGCCGCTACTCGGCCGACAACAAGCTGATTTACGAAGGCTTCGTGCAGAGCAGCGAGAACGGCTTTCTGAAGATCGAAATCGGCGCCGCGATCGATCGCGCCAGCGCCAAGCCCGTGCCGAAATTCGAGACTGTCGACGTCTGGGATTCGGTCGACAACTGGTGGATCTGCACGCGCTGAGTCGCGCGCTGCCGAACAAGAAAAAGCCCGGCGCGAGGCCGGGCTCTTCAAACAGACAGCGACGCGCTCAGTGCGCTCGTGCGGCGTCCGCAGCGTCCGCGGCAGCCGTGGCCGGCGCCTCGGTTTCAACCCGCGGCTCGGGCTCACGCTCGAGCGCGATCTTCAACACTTCCTCGATCCAGCGCACCGGCTCGATGTTCAGCGTCGACTTCACCGTCTCCGGAATGTCGGCGAGATCCTTGACGTTCTCGTGCGGGATGCAGACCGTCTTGATGCCGCCGCGCTGCGCCGCCAGCAGCTTCTCCTTGAGGCCACCGATCGGCAACACCTCGCCACGCAGCGTGATTTCGCCGGTCATGGCCACCTCGGCCTTGACCGGAATCTCGGTCAGCGCCGAGACCAGCGCCGTGCACATCGCGATACCGGCCGACGGACCGTCCTTCGGCGTCGCGCCTTCCGGCACGTGGACGTGGATGTCGTTGGACTCGTAGAACTTCGGATCGATACCGAGCTTCGTCGAGCGCGAACGCACCACCGTCAGCGCCGCCTGGATCGACTCCTGCATGACGTTGCCGAGCGAACCGGTCTGCGTCATCTTGCCCTTGCCGGGCGCCAGCGCCGCCTCGATCGTCAGCAACTCGCCGCCGACCTCGGTCCACGCCAGGCCGGTGACCTGACCGATCTGGTTCTTCTCCTCGGCGCGACCGTAGCGGAACTGCGGCACACCGAGATACTTGTCGACATTGGCCGGCGTCACCTCGATGCGGGTGACGTCCTTGCTGGTCAGCAGTTCCTTGACGACCTTGCGGCAGATCTTGCTGACCAGACGCTCGAGCGAGCGCACGCCGGCTTCGCGCGTGTACAGACGCACGATCTCGCGCAGCGCATCGTCGGTGACCGTCAACTCGCCGTCCTTCAAGCCATTGTTCTTCATCTGCTTGGCCAGCAGATACTGCTTGGCGATCGCGACCTTCTCGTCCTCGGTGTAACCCGGCAGGCGGATCACTTCCATGCGGTCGAGCAGCGGCCCCGGAATGTTCAGGGTGTTGGCGGTGGCGATGAACATCACATCCGACAGGTCGTAATCGACCTCCAGGTAGTGATCCTGGAACGTGCTGTTCTGCTCGGGGTCGAGCACTTCGAGCAGCGCCGACGACGGATCGCCACGGAAATCCATGGCCATCTTGTCGATCTCGTCGAGCAGGAACATCGGGTTCTTGACGCCGACCTTCTGCATGTTCTGGATGATCTTGCCCGGCATCGAACCGATGTACGTGCGGCGATGACCGCGAATCTCGGCTTCGTCACGCACGCCGCCCAGCGACATGCGCACGAACTTGCGATTCACGGCATCCGCGATCGAGCGACCGAGCGAGGTCTTGCCGACGCCCGGCGGCCCGACCAGGCACAGGATCGGACCCTTGAGCTTCTTGATGCGCGCCTGCACCGCCAGATACTCGACGATGCGTTCCTTGACCTTCTCCAGACCGTAATGGTCTTCGTCGAGCTTGGTCTGCGCCAGATCGAGGTCGATGTGCGTCTTGGTGCGCTTCTTCCACGGCACCGAGGTCAGCACTTCGAGATAGTTGCGCACGACCGTGGCTTCCGCCGACATCGGCGGCATCATCTTCAGCTTGTTCAATTCGGCGACGGCCTTGCCCTTCGCCTCCTTGTGCATGCCGGCCTTCTCGATCTTGTTGGCAAGCTCTTCCTGCTCGCTCGGGCCGTCCTCGTTCTCGCCGAGTTCCTTCTGAATGGCCTTCATCTGCTCATTCAGGTAGTACTCGCGCTGGTTCTTTTCCATCTGCTGCTTGACGCGCGTGCGGATCTTCTTCTCGATCTGCATCACGTCGATCTCGCTTTCGAGCTGACGCATGACGTGCTCGATGCGCTTGTGCGCGTCCTCGATCTCGAGCACCGCCTGCTTGTCCTCGAGCTTGAGATTCAGGTGCGCGGCGATGGTGTCGGCGAGACGGCCGGGCGCGTCCATGCTCGCCAGCGACGGCAGCAGTTCAGCGGGAATCTTTTTGTTGAGCTTGGCGTAGGCCTCGAACTGCGCGAGCACCGAACGGGTCGCGGCATCGACTTCCTTGTCGTCGGTCGTCGAACTCTTGTCGTCGGGTAGCTGTACGCACTCGGCGGCGAGAAATTCGCCTTCGAGCTCGAAGCGGCTGATCTTGGCGCGGTAGACGCCCTCGACCAGCACTTTCACGGTGCCGTCCGGCAGCTTCAGCATCTGCAGGATGCTGGCCAGCGTGCCGACGCGGTAGAGGTCTTCCTCGCGCGGCTCGTCGGTATCGGCGGTTTTTTGTGCGACCAGCAGAATGCGCTTGTCATCCTGCATCGCCGCCGTCAGCGCCTTGATCGACTTCTCGCGACCGACGAACAGCGGGATCGCCATGTGGGGAAAAACAACCACATCGCGCAGCGGCAAGACGGGGGCGGAGCGTTCGGTCTGGTAATCCACGAGATCTCCTGTTGATGTGCCTGCATTATGCCGGCTCAAGTCCCTTCCTGTAGCCGAAGTGGCAAGAATCAAGCCACGGCCACATCAAATTTTCGCAAAGCTCCGGCGGATCAGCGACTTGGCCGAAATCGCTCAGTCTGGATCGAGCTAGCGCACGCGAAAATGGACGGTCGGCGTCGAGACATCGTCGGCGTCCGGCGTGGTCACGATCGCACGCAGCCGATGAACGCCGGCCTGCAGCGGCCAGTCGTATTGCGTGCCGGGGGTCTGCGCCACCACCCGGCCGTCGACCTCCCAGCGCACCGTCGTCGGCGTACCGCGCCAGGCCAGCTCGAAGCGCAGCACTTCCAGGTCGTCGGGAATGCGCGGATCGCGCGCCAGTTGCAAGCCGTCGAACGGCTGCGCGATGCGCGGCGTCGACGGCAGCGCGTCGACCGCCGCTTGTGCATCGGCCTGCGGATCCAGATGCAAGGTGGCGGCGCGCAACGGCGTATCGCTGGACAGACCCGCCAGCAACGAGCGCGTCAGCAGCGCCGGCCCGCGCGCACCGGTAATGCCGTCGGTCGCCACCCCGGACAGATTGCCGACCCAGACGCCGACCAGCCAACGGCCGTTGTAGGCCACCGTCCACGCATCGCGGTAATCGCTGGACGTGCCGGTCTTGACCGCGGTGCGCACCGGAAAGCGGAGCACGCCGCCGTCGCCGAATTCGAGCAGGCGCGACGACGCGTCGGCAAGCACCGCGCTGATCGTGCGCGCCGCATCGCGCGCGATGACCTGCCGCGGCGGCGCCTGCGGGCCAGCGTCCTCGATCACCCGCAGCGGTTGCCACTGCCCGTCGTGCGCCAGCGCCGTATAGGCCTGTACCAGCTCGTAGAGCGTCAGCGCGCCGTTGCCGAGCGCCAGGCCGTCGCCGTAGTAGTCGGGCGGTTCGGTCAGGCTTTGCACGCCCAGCGCCTGCAGCCGCGCCAGGAACGGCGCCTGACCGACGAACTGCAGCGCCTTGACCGCCGGAATGTTCAGCGAATTGCCGAGCGCTTCGGCCACCGTCACCGTGCCGTAGTGGGTGCGGCTGTAGTTGCGGTATTCGTGCAGGCCACCGTTGATGCGTTCACGCAGCTCGGCGTCGTCGATGGTCGTATCGGCGCGCCAGCCGCGTTCGAGCGCCTGCGCGTAGAGCAGCGGCTTGAGCGTCGAGCCCGGCTGGCGCGGCGTCTGTAGCGGGTCGATGCCGACCACGTTCGGATGCAGGCGGTCGGCGCTGGCATAGGCCCGGACGCGGTTGCCGTCGAGATCGACGACCAGCGCCGCCGCCTGGCCGACGCCGTCGCGTGCCAGATCGCGCAGACGCTCCTGCAGAAAGGCTTCGGCCGCCGCCTGCAGCGCCGGATCGAGCGTCGTGCGCAGTTGCGCTGCGCTGGGCCGCAACTGCTGGGCCTGACGTTCGGCAAACGCGCGGAAATACGCGGCGTGCAGCGCCGGCTGCGCGCGCACGAAATCCGGCACGGTCGACATCGCCACGTCCGCAGGCAGCTCACCGCGCGCCTGCATCGCCCCCGCCAGCCGCCGCACGCGCGACTGCAACGCCAGCGGTTCGTTGGCGAGCCGCGTCGGCGCCCGCACCAGCACCGCCAGCGCCAGCATCTCCTCGGTCGACAGCGTGTCGAGACTGCGCCCGTAGTAATAGCGCGCCGCCTGCGCGACGCCGCGGCGGTTGGCGCCGTAGGGCACCTGATTCAGATAAAACTCGAGAATGTCGGCCTTCGAGTAGCGCGCTTCGAGACGATAGGCTTCAAAGCCCTCGACCCAGCGCGACCAGACGGTGCGCGGCCGAGGGTGCAGGATGCGCACGACCTGCTCGCTGATCGTGCTCGCGCCGCGCACCGCGCGACCGGCGCGTAGATCGGTCCACAGCGCCGCGACACGGCCCGGCCAGTCGACGCCATGATGGCGCCAGAAGCGCCGGTCCTCGGACGCAACGAAGGCCGTACGCAGCGTCGCCGGAATGCGTTCGAGCGGTACACGGTGCTGGCGGTTCCAGCCACCGTCGTAGGCGAGCTGCAGCGGCCGGCCATCGCGATCGAGCAAGACGATGTCGTCGCCGGCCGCGACGCGCGGCGCCAGCGTGTCCGGCAAGGCGCGCTGCGACAGCACGGTGGCCAGAACCAGCAGCGCGACGAGCGCGCCAACCGCCGACCGCAATGGACGGCGCCGCAGCGCGGCGGCCACGGCACGCACGCTCACGTTCCCGGCTCGACCTTCAAGCGCGTCGCCACGCCGTTGCCGAACACGTCCGGGTCGTACATGCGCTCGGCATGCGTCTCGGCAACGGCGAACGTACCGGTCGCGACCGCCTGGCCGATCCACGCCAGCTTGTACTGCCCGGCACCGATGCTGTCGGCGTAGAAGCGCACGACGTCGAAGCGCAGCGCCCGGTAATAGAACGGGTAAGGATAGGCCGGGCTGGCCTGGGCCATTTCGTTGGCGCTCAAACCGGATGCCGTTGCCAGATCCGGATTGACCGGTTCGAGGCCGGCCGGCACCGGATCGTCGACGACCACATAGGTCATCCACGCCGGCACCGACAGCGACAGCTCGATCTTCAACTGCTCGCCCTGCTTGACCGTCATCAGCGGACCGCCGAGCGGCTGCCACTGCCCGTCGCGGCGGACGAAGTACGCGCGCGACACGCTCAGGCCGGCCTGCAGCGGCTCGGTCGGCGGCGCCGTCGCATAGCGCAGCGTCGTCGTCACATAGGCGCGGCCCTGACCGTCACCGCGGACCTGCAACTGCCGCGCCGCCGACGCCGCCTCGGCATCGAGCGGCTTGGCGATCGTTGCCGACCGGCCATCGGCGAGCTGCGCGCTACCCAGCTCGGTGCCGTCCAGCAGCGCACGCACCGTCATCGCCAACGGCGTTGCTTCGTAACGATCAGCGTACTGGATCAGCGCGCGCGTGCAGAACACGTTCGCCTGCGTGTTGATCCAGTACGTGTGGACGCCGCGCGCCTGGGCGATGGCGCGCGTCAGCTTCATAACCAGCGGCGCTTCGTCGGCATCGTCATCGGCGAGCAGCGCCGACAGCGCCGCGCAGTTGCTGCCGATCTTCGAACCCAGCGTCCACGGGTAGCTGGCGCTCTGGTCGTCGTCGAGCAACACCGTCCCGGCCGACTGCTGCGCGCGCGCCAGCAGGCGCTGCTGCGCGGCCTGCAGCGGCGCGGCGGCGCCGGCGGTCTGCGCCGCCGCCTGTGCATAGAGCGCCTCGCCGAACAGGCCCATGCGCGGCAGCTGCGGCTGGTAGCGCTGCAGGTCGGCGGCCTTGAGCTTGCCGTGCTGCGCCAGCGCCGCCAGTGCCACCGCGCGGATCTGCGCGCGCAACTCGGCAGTGCCGAAGCCGTCGACGCCAAGGTCGTCGTGCAGCAGTGTCTGCAGGTAGCCGTCGAGCTTGTCCCAAACCTCGGCCGGCGGCTGATAGCCCATCTGTTGCAGCCAGCCAAACGCCAGCGCCGTATACGCCGACAAGTAAGGACTCTGGTGCTCGTCCTTGGGCACGAAGAAGGTCATGCCACCACCCGGCGCCTGGAACGACGCCGCATCGTCCAGCGTCCGCTGCGTCAGCGTGTCGGCGCCCGGCCAGTCCGGCGGCGACGCCAGGCGATCGTGCAGCTTCTCGAAGTGCGCGGCCATCACCGCCTTGGTCAGGCGCTGCTCCCAGCACAGGTACGGATAGTCGGCCATGTACGTGAACGCACCGCCGAGATCGCCGAGCAGCGAGCTGGCGACATCGAGCCGCAGTTCCGCGCGTGGCGTATCGGGCGGCAGCTTCAGCGGCACGGTCAGCGGTGCCTCCGCCGTCAGCGCCGAGAAGCCGGCGGCAGCCACCGTCAGCGGCCGTTCGTGCACCGGCACGTCGGCCTGCAAGGCATCGCCGTCGTCGCCCTCACCGGCCTGCACGGCGAAATGCACCGCGCCGCTGCTGGCAACATCCAGGGGCAATGCGACCTTGCCGCGCTCGAAGGACTGGAGCGACACGCGCTGCGTGGTTTTGCCTTGCGCGGCGCCGCTGGCTTCGATCGTCACGTCGATCGTGCGGGTGCGTGGGGTGCGATTGGTGATCGTGAACACGGCGTCGACGTGGTCGCCGCGCGAGAGCTGATTCGGCAGCGCCGAGCGAATTTCGGTCGGTTTGTTGACGTGTACCGTTGCCTGACCGAGGCCCATGCGGTCGCCCGGCGTCACCGCCATCGCCAACACGCGCCAGCCCGACAGATTGTCCGGCGTCGTGAACGTGAACTGCGCACGACCGTCGGCATCGGCCTTGAGCGATGGATTCCAGTACGCGACGAACTTGTCGATCGAGCGCAGTGACAGATCGCCGCCGCCGTCACCGCCGCTGCTGGCGCCTTTCTTCTCGAATTTCTGGCGGCCGATCAGCCGCGTCAGCAGGCTGTAGTTCGACAGGTCCAGCGCATCGAGCTGGGTGAAGCCCTGGAGCGGATCGAAATACGTGGTGCCGCCCTGGATCAGATCGAAGACCGCTTCGTCGAGCACCGCGACCGCGAACTCGACCGGCGTCTTGTCGCCATGGCGCGGCGTCGCCTGCAAGGTCACGGCCACCGGCACGCGCGGTCGCACCTCGTCCCGGGACGGCTTCACGTCAACCTTGAGCTGACGATACGGATCGTCGACCTGCAGCTTGGCGTAGCCGATGCGCAGCGCCGGCTTGCCGAGGTCGACGCCGTTCTTGATCGGCTGCGACTGGCGCGGCGACATCACCACCACCGACACGTAGGCGCCGGGCAGATAGTCGGGCTTGATCGGAATCTCGATCACCGGCGTCGCGGTCTGCAGCACCTGCAGGCGGCGCGTGAGTACGCCATAGCGCTCGACCGTGATCAGCGCCTGCGCGCCGGGATACGGATTCTTGACGAACAGGCGCGCCACGTCGCCGACCTTGTAGCTCGGCTTGTCGATGCGCACATCGAGCGAATAATCCGGGCGGTCTTCCCACAGCACGGCGTTGTTGCCCTGCGCGTAAATGCACGTCGTCGAGCTGTGCAGGCGGCCGTGACGATCCTGCACCATCGCCGTCGCACGCAGCTCGCCGCCAGCGTCCGGCGTGAACGTGCAGGTATCGCCGCCGGCATGCGAGCGCCCCTTGCAGGTGGCGACGCGCTGCCAGTCGGAGACATAGCGCGTGATGTAGGCATTGCCGGCACCCTTGACCCGCGCGCCCTTGGTCAGCTTGCGCTCGATCTTCACGTAGTACGGCGCACCGCTCTGCGGCTGGCCGTCGCGATCGACGACCAGCGTGCCGAGCGTGGCCGGCGTGCCGGCGCGCACCCAGCCATGCTGCTCGATGCCGATGTAGCGGTCGCGGCCGAAATACGGAATGCGGGCCTGGCCGACGATGGACGCACCGCGATCGTCCTGTACCGTCGCCTCGACCACCAGCTTGCCGACCAGCACCGACGCGTCGCCCGGCACGATCGTGGTCTGCCAGGCGCCGTTGCCATCGAGCGTCGCTTGCTGATCGACCAGCGGCGCGGTGTCGCGGCCGCCCGGCTGCCAGGTGTCGAAGTCGTAGCGCTGCGCCAGTGTGTTGTGCGGCTCGAACGGCGCCGACTCGACGCGCGCGGTGATGCGCGCCTGCGCATTGGCGAACGGGCCGCCGCCGTGCAGGGTCGCGCGCACCTCGGCGCCGATCTCGCGGCCCGGCGCCGCCTCGTCACCGCGCAACTCGGCGCTGACGTGAAACGGCGCCGGCACGAAATCCGAGACCAGCACCCGCAACGGCGACAGCGTCAGGTCGTCGGCATACGAAGGCTGCAGTTCGGCGCGATACCAGCCGACCGCGGCGCTGCGCGGCAGCTTCAACTCACCGTCGATCGCGCCGAACGCCGACAGTCGCAGATCCTTGCGCTCCTGCACCGTGTTGCCGGTCGGGTCGATGATGCGCAGCGTGTAGCTGTGATCCGGCGCCGGCGCCAGGCTGCGCTGGTCGTCATCGCGGACGTAGAGCTTGTACTGAATGGTGTCGCCGGCGCGGTAGACGCCCTGCGCCGTCGTGCCCCAGGCGCGCAGATGACCGTGGCGCGCGCGCCGCCAGTCGTAGATCTGCTCACGCGACGCGCGCCAGGTGTCGATCTCGAACTCGTTCGACAGCGGCAGCATCGCCAGGTCCTGGCCCTTGCTGACACGCAACACCAGCGGCGGCTTGTCGTCGTCGTTGACCGACTGGTAGAGCCGCGTCAGTTGCGGGTCGAGTTCGGCGCCGCCGGGCAGCCAGGCCAGACCGTCGGCGTCGGTCGTCGCCGTGGCCTGAGCCTTGCCCTGCCAACCGTCGAGCACCGCAACGTCGACGCCGGCCGCCGGCTGACCGTCGGCCATCGACGTCACCCAGACCAGCGTATTGGCGTTGCCGTATTTGGCATGCACTTCCCACGGCGTGACCTCGGCGAAGAACGGCCGCGGCTTTTTCGACGTCGCCGGCGTACTCGTCAATCCGCCACGCACCACACCACTGTGCGCGCCAAGCAGTTCACGGATTTGCAGCGGTGTCGCGAACGCCAGATTGCGCACCGGCGGCAGCTTGATCTCGCGCTGGGCGACGGACGTGCCGTCCGCGGTCGTGCGCGAGCCGGACAGCGACAAACGATCGAGGTTGGTGACGATCGCCGGTACCTCCGAATCGACATCGGTTTCGAGCACCGCCGGCGAATGCTCGAACACCAGCTTCGGCTCGCGAATCCGTGTGCGCAGTGTCAGCGCCGTCGTCTTGCCGAGCGCGCGACCGAAACGATCCTGCAGCGTGCCGGCGACCGACAGCTGATACTCGGCTTCGGCTTTCAGCGGAAACGGCAGACGCACGCGATAGTGCTGGTCCTTGCGGTGATTACCGCGGACCACGACCGCACCGTCGTCGTCCGCACCGCTGCCGTCGTCCTGGTCCGCGTCATCGCCGGCGTCAGCCTCGGGCTTGGCGTCGCCACGCGGATCGGGCGTGATCTGCAGCGCGGCAAGCAAGTCCGAGCGCGCCACCGGCGCGGTGAACACCAGCGCCACGCCGTCGAGCGGCGCACAGGCCACGCCGGCGTCGACGAGTCGCGTTTGTTGTCCGTCATTGCATTCCAGACCGACCAGTCGCGGCGCCGCGAAGGTCTGCATGGTCAGCACGTCGCGGCGCTCGGCACCCGGCAACGGCCCCAGCGCCGAACGCAACCCCGGCCCGGCCCGCAGCGCCACCGTCGCGTCGGCCGGCAGCGGCGACGTCGGTGTCAGCAGCCAGGTCGACCGCGCTTCGCCGTCCGGCGTCCAGAATGGCGTGTCGTCGTCGTAGTACGCCGACGACACGTCGGCCGCCGCATTGCCGAATCGCACGGCGGTTGCGACCGACGCCGCCGTCACCGGCTGATTGAAGCGCACCATCACCTGCGGCTGCGTCGGGCCGTTCCACTGCTCGACACGCGCGTATTGCACGCGCGGCAAGGCGGTCGAGAATCGATACGTCGCCGGCGCCAGCACGCTGCCGTCGAGCGCAACGAATCCGTCTGCAATCGCCACCGTATAAGCCGTCGCCGCGCGCAGCGACGCGCCGTCGGCCGGCTGGCAGGCCAGGTTTTGCGTATCGAGCCAGCGCCACTGGCAATCAGGCGACGGCGTGACCGTCACCGGAATCTCATCGCCGCTGCGCTCCATGCGGCCGAGCGGCACCATGTCACGGTCGAACGCCAGCACAATCTGGCTCTTGGCCGGCACGTCGTCGCCGGCCGGCGTGACGCGCAACAGCTTCAGCGCATCGGCATGTGCGACACCGGCAATGGACAACAGCGCGGCCAGTGCGGCCGCCCGTTCAAGGCGTGCTGACCTTGATGCGCGCATAAATCGCCCCCTGCGGCGTGCCCGACAACACCACCTCGCGATAACCCGCCAGGCCGTGCCAGATGTCTTCGTGCTCGGTAAATGCGTCGGGTTCGCGGCTCGGCAGGCCGATCACCTTCAGGCTGTCCGGCGCAAACGCCAGATCGGCGCCGCCCATCGGCACGGTGATCCAGTCCGCGCGGCCCTTGATGTAAGTGATCTCGACGCCGATACCGCCGTAGCGGCAGCGCTCGGAGAACTGGCCCGGCTCGCATTGCTGCGGACTGCCGAGCAGTGCGCTGATGTCCTGAGGCCGCTTGCCGGCCAGCGCCACGACGTCGACCAGCGACGCCCCCCCGCTCGAAGCGGCAGGACGTTCGAACGCAGCGGTGTAGTCGAAACGGTCGGCTGCACGGTGGACGAAGAACCACCAGCCCCCGATTCCGAGCACGATCGCCAGCGCGATCAGCGCCAGAATCTTTTTCATGTCGCTTCCTCCCTGGACACGACTCTAACAGCGTGCTGCGGTGTCTCGCATGAATCCGCGGCCGCTAGCGTTATAATGTTACAAATCTTCGTGCGCGCCCATGTCCCTCGTCCTGCTCGCCCTATCGCTCGTCGCGTTGCTCAGTGGACCGCTGCTGTACGCGCTGGCGCGCTCGCGTGCCGGTCTGCTGGCGTTTCTCGACGGCTTCCTGTTCGTCAGCATCTTCGGCTTGGTATTGATCGAAGTGGTGCCCGGCACGTTTGGCGCCGGTGGCACCTGGAGCTTGTTGTTCGTCGCCATCGGCCTGCTCGGTCCCAGCCTGCTCGAACGCTGGATCAGCCGCGCACGCCGTGAAGCACACCTCGCGGCGCTGCTCCTGGCAATGGTCGGTCTGGTCATTCACAGTTTCGGCGACGGTGTCGCGCTGTCGTCCGGCGGCGACGCCCATGTGCCGCTGGCGCTGCCGCTCGCCGTTGCCGTGCACCGCCTGCCGGTCGGCCTGATGATCTGGTGGCTGCTGTATCCGGTATTCGGCCGCTGGCCGCCCATGCTGGCACTGCTGGCGATGTGTGCCGGTACGCTGGGCGGCTACCTGACCGGGCCGACGCTCGGGACCTTGCTGGGCGCCGACGGCTGGGCGTGGTTCCAGGCCCTGGTCGCCGGCACCATCCTGCATGTCGTGTTCGGGCGCCCGCACATCGACCCGCACGTACAGCACCCGCACGCGCCGCGCCTGGAAGGGATCGGCAATCTCGTCGCGCTGGTCGGCCTGGTCATGCTGTCGCGGCTCGACGAAGACGCACTGCCGGCGGCCACCCTGTTTGCCCACTTCGCGCAGATCGGCGCCGCTGCCGCACCGTGGCTGCTGGCGGTCTATCTCGCCGGGGTTCTGCTCCTGTTGCGTGGCGGTTGGCGCGCCGCCGTCCAGCAAGTGGCCGTTCGCTGGGTCGACGTCAGTGCGATCTGGATCGTTCTCGCCATCCTCGCCGTGGCACTGCTCAGCGCGCATATTGACGGCTTCACGCCGTCGCCGCCCGACGCGCCGCACCTGCTGGCGCTGCTGGCACTCGCTGCACTGTATGCCAGTTCGTTGCTGCGCAGCGGCGGCCGCGCCTGGATCGCCACTGCGCTGCCGCGCCGCGGGCACGCGCATCAGCACGCTCACTGACGCCCCCCAATAAAACGACGAGGAGAAAACCCGATGACGATCTCACTGTTCGACGCCACCGTGCCGAACTATCTGCAGATACTCGACGCCAGCATCCACGTCCTCGAACGGGGCCAGCAGCACTGCACCGAGCACGGCATCGATCTGCAGGGCATCGTCGAAACCCGGTTGTTCGACGACATGCTGCCGTTCCGCTTCCAGATCCATTCGATCGCCCACCATTCGGGCGGCGCGCTCGACGCCCTGCAGAATGGCTTATTCGAACCGCCGGCGCGGCGCTCCGGCGATGACTACGCCGCACTGCAGGCCCTGCTGGTAACGACCCGCGACCGCATCGCCGGCCTCTCGCCGGCCGACGTCAACGCGCGTTCAGGTGCCGAAGTCGTGTTTCGTGTCGGTGAGTTCCAGCGCAGCTTCACGGCCGAGAATTTCGTCATGTCGTTTTCGATGCCGAACTTTCATTTCCACGCGGCAACCGCCTACGACATCCTGCGCATGAAGGGCGTGCCGCTCGGCAAGCGCGACTTCATGGGCCGGATGCGCGCCCAGAAATAGCAGCTGCTATCGTCACCTTGATTCAACGAGAGTGCCCATGATCGTCAAGCGCGAAAATCCGCAGATCACCCAACTGCGCGAGCAGGTGAACCGCAACCCCGAGCACGCCGCCGACGCGGTACTCGCCGCGGCAGAGGCCGGCGATGTCGACGCTCAGGTCCTGCTCGGGCAGATGCTGCTCGAAGGGCGCGGCATCGCACGCGATCCGGCCCTGGCACTTCGTTGGTTCCAGTCCGCCGCCAAGCTCAAGCATCCGATGGCGCTGAACCTCATCGGGCGCTGCCTGGAACACGGCCTGGGCTGCCGTCAGAACGTCGAGGATGCAGCGGCGTACTACCGCGTCTCCGCCGAGATGGGCCTCGACTGGGGCCTGTATCACTACGCCAATCTGATGATCACCGGCCAAGGCAAGGTGCCGCGCGACGCCGCACACGCGGTCGTGCTCTACCAGCGCGCCGCGGAAACCGGACACGCGATGTCGATGCACATGCTCGGCTGCTGCTATGAAGATGGCGTCGGCGTGCCGGTCGATATCGACCAGGCCCAGCAGTGGTATCGACGCGCGGCGGAAAGTGGCGATTTTCGAGCCCAGTATCGGCACGCCGCGACGCTCATCGCACAGGACGACATCGAGGGTGCGGCGCCCTGGCTCGACAGCGTGCGCGCCAACGGCAACCTGAAATTCCTGCGCAGCATCCGCACCGAGCTGCTGACCAGCCCGGATGCGCGCCTGCGCGCGTACGCCGAAGCCTTCCACGAGCGCGCGGCCGAACTCGGTGATTCATCCGACCGCGATGCATGGATCATCGCCCGCGTCGGCACCGCATCCGCCTCGACCACGCAGTAGGCGCGCACCTCAACCGCGGAGGTCTTTCGCAGGAGCGGTCGCGGCTGGCGCCGCTCCTACAGATCGCCGCAACGCGCGCTGAACGTACGCCGGACTTCAGCCGGCGACACGCGCGATGCGGATCGCCAGTTCCAGGGCTTGTTCGTCGTTGAGACGCGGGTGAGCGGCGGTGCTTTGCGGGCATAGCCCGCAACCGCGGCGAACGCCCGAGGCAGGACGCCGAGGGCCGGGCTGCTTGGCGAGCGCAGGACGTGCGAGCCTAGCAGCGCGTCGATCCGCGCAGCGCCTCAGCCGGCAACACGCGCGATGCGGATCGCCAGTTCCAGGGCTTGTTCGTAGTTGAGGCGCGGGTGAGCGGCGGTGCTTTGCGGGCATAGCCCGCAACCGCGGCGAACGCCCGAGGCAGGACGCCGAGGGCCGGGCTGCTTGGCGAGCGCAGGACGTGCGAGCCTAGCAGCGCGTCGATCCGCGCAGCGCCTCAGCCGGCAACACGCGCGATACGGATCGCCAGTTCCAGGGCTTGTTCGTAGTTGAGGCGCGGATCGACCTGCGACTTGTACGCCCGCTCCAAATCCTCGTGCGACAGGTTGCGCGCGCCGCCGGTGCATTCGGTGACGTCCTCGCCGGTCAGCTCCAGATGCACACCGCCGAGGCGTGAGCCGCAGGCCTTGTGAATGGCGAAAGCCTGCTCGACTTCGGACGCGACGCGCTCGAACGGTCGCGTCTTCAAGCCGTTCGGTGCGGTGATCGTATTGCCGTGCATCGGGTCACACATCCACAGCACACGATGGCCGGCGGCGCGCACGGCTTCGATCAGCGCCGGCAGGTGATCACCGATTTTGTCGGCGCCCATGCGGTGGATCAGCGTCAGGCGCCCCGGCTCGTTTTCGGGGTTGAGAACACGGCAGAGAGCGAGCACCCATTCTGTGGTCATCGACGGGCTGACTTTGACGCCCATGGGGTTGCGGATACCACGGCAATACTCGACATGCGCGCCGTCGAGCTCGGCGGTGCGCATGCCGATCCACGGAAAATGCGTGGACAGGTTGTACCAACCGTCGCTGCGCGGTACCTGCCGCGTCTGCGCCTGCTCGGACCAGAGCAACAGCGCCTCGTGCGAGGTGTAGAAATCGACGCGCGAAAAATCGCTGATCGAGCCGCCGGCCAGCGTCTCCATGAATCGCACCGAATCGCCGAGCATGTCGACCATGCGCTGATACTCGACCGCCAGCGGCGAATGTCGCACCCAACTGAGATCCCAATACTCGGGGTGATGCAGGTCGGCAAAGCCGCCGTCGATCAGGCCGCGGACGAAATTGATCGTCATCGCCGAGCGCATATGCCCTTCCAGCAAACGCTGCGGATCGGGAATGCGCGCAGCTGCCGTGAAGTCCGGGCCGTTAACGAGGTCGCCGCGATAACTCGGCAGCGTCGTGCCGTGCCTGGTCTCCAGATCCGCCGAGCGCGGCTTGGCGTACTGCCCGGCGAAGCGGCCGATGCGCACGACGCGTTGGCGCAGCCCATGCACCAGCACCAGTGACATCTGCAACAAGACCTTGAGCCGGTTGGCGATGACATCGGAGCGACAGTCGGCGAACGATTCGGCGCAGTCACCGCCCTGCAGGACGAAGGTCTCGCCGGCCTGCGCCCGCGCGATCTGCGCCTTGAGGTTGTTGACCTCCCACGACGTCACCAACGGTGGCAAGGTGCGCAGCTGACCCAACGCCGCCGCCAGCGCATCGGCGTCCGGATAGTGCGGCTGTTGCGCAGCGGTCTTGCGCTGCCAGCTGTCGGGCTTCCAGCCGGATACGGTTGCGTCGTTCACGTCGTTCATCGGCAATCAGGTGGGACGCAGTATAGTGGCGCGCCTCCGCGTCCCGCCCCGATCCGCCTCCATGTCCGCACGCCCCGTTATCGGCGAGCATCCGCTCACCGGCCCGCTGACCCTGTTGTTCGCGTTCGCCTGCGGCGCGATCGCCGCCAACCTCTATTACACGCAGCCACTGCTGGCCCTGCTGGCCCACACCTTCGGCCGCCGCGAAAGCGATGTGGGGCTGCTGGTGACGCTGACGCAAATCGGCTACGCGACCGGTCTGGCGCTGATCGTGCCGCTCGGCGATCGCCTGGATCGCCGCCGCCTGATCTGCGGTCTGATGGCGCTCAGCGTCCTGGCGCTGATGGCCAGCGCGCTGAGCGCCAATTTCCTGATGCTCGCGGTGTTGAGCATTGCCGTCGGCCTGGCGTCTTGCACGGCGCAGTTGCTGGTGCCACTGGCTGCGACGATGGCCGACGACGCCACGCGCGGCAAAGCGGTCGGCACCGTGATGAGCGGCCTGTTGCTCGGCATCCTGCTGGCGCGCACCGTGTCCGGATTGATCGCCGACCTCGCGGGCTGGCGAGCGGTCTTCGTTTTTGCCTCGGCACTGTCGCTGCTGCTCTGTGCGCTGCTGGCCTGGAAGCTGCCGCACGACCGCCATCGCGGACCTCTGGCATATGGCGCGCTGATGCGCTCGGTGCTGCAACTGTTCGCCGAGCAGCCGGTATTGCGCCAGCGCTCGCTGTACGGCGCCTTCGGCTTCGCCGCGTTCAGCCTGTTCTGGACGGCGCTGAGCTTTCTGCTGCGCGCGCCGCCGTACTCCTTGTCTGAGTCGGCGATCGGCGCCTTCGGCCTGATCGGCGCCGCCGGCGCGCTGGCCGCTAATGCCGCCGGCCGGCTGGCCGACGGCGGCCGCGCCGCCTTGGCAACGCGCGTCTTCGCGGCGCTGATCCTGCTGTCGTTCGTCTCGCTGTGGATCGGCGTGCATTCGATGACGGCCTTGATCGTCGGCGTCATCGTGCTCGACATCGGGGTGCAAGGCCTACAGATCACCAATCAAAGTGTGATCTACGCGCTCGATCCACAGGCGCGCAGCCGCATCACGACGGTCTACCTGACCAGCTATTTCATCGGCGGTGCGCTCGGCTCGACCGCGGCGGGCCTGGCCTTTGCGGCTGGCGGCTGGCCGGGCGTCTGCATCGTCGGCTTGATCATCGGCGCCATCCTGTGCGGACTGACGCTGCGCCAGCGCCGTTAAAAAGGACCAAAGTCGGGTCCGACGCGCCCCGGGTGGCGTCGCCGCGAATGCCGCGGCGACAGGGCCGGGTTAAAATGACAAACGCGGTTCCCGAAATGCCGGCCTCGCGGCAGGCTGGCAGTCAGCCAGGGCGGCCATCCTGGCGCCGGGAACCGCCTCGGCTTTGCGGTATGTGCCGTGCTCCCGGCAGCCAGCGGGTCACGACACCATCCGGTTTGCGACGAACGATATGACCGCCGGGATACCGGCCTCTTAACTTTTTCGAAAGGTGGAGTACATGCAAGAACAGGACGTGATGACGAAAATCGCCAAGGGTGAAGGCTTCATTGCCGCGCTCGACCAGAGCGGCGGCTCGACGCCGAAGGCCCTGAAGGGTTACGGCATCGAGGAAGGCGCGTGGTCGACCGAGGCCGAAATGTTCGACCTCATCCACCAGATGCGCACCCGCATCATCACCTCGCCCGCGTTCACCGGCGACAAGGTGCTCGGCGCGATCCTGTTCGAGCGCACCATGGACGGCCAGGCCGGCGGCAAGCCGGTGCCGACTGTGCTCAAGGAGCGCGGTGTGGTGCCGTTCATCAAGATCGACAAGGGTCTGGAAGAGGAGAAGGACGGCGTGCAAGTGCTCAAGCCGATGCCGGAACTCGACGTGCTGCTCAAGCGCGCCAAGGCCCTCGGCGTGTTCGGCACCAAGGAACGCTCGGTCATCAACCTCGCCAACCCGGCCGGCATCGCCGCCGTGGTCAAGCAGCAGTTCGAGGTCGGTCAGCAGGTTCTGGCCGCCGGTCTGGTGCCGATCATCGAGCCGGAAGTGAACATCAAGAGCCCGGAGCGCGCCGCTGCCGACAAGATCCTGCTCGACGAGCTGCTCAAGGCGCTCGACGCGATGCCGGGCGACAGTAAGGTCATGCTGAAGCTGTCGCTGCCGACCCAGCCGGGCCTGTTCGACCCGCTCGTCGCGCATCCGCGCGTGCTGCGCGTCGTCGCCCTGTCGGGCGGATTCAAGCGTCCGGAAGCCTGCGTCGAGCTGGCCAAGAACAAGGGCATCATCGCCAGCTTCAGCCGCGCGCTGCTCGAAGACCTGCGCCATCAGATGAGCGACGCCGAGTTCAACGCCTCGCTGGCGTCGGCGATCGACGAGATCTACACGGCCTCGAAGACCTGATCGCTGCACTTCCGCAACGCGGATTCCACGCCAGCCGGGCCTAGCCCGGCTGGCGTTTTTGTTGGCGCAGCCCCGCGTCGCGCTGCCCATTCTCGGCACACGCCGTTACAATGCGCGCCATCATGTTGTACGCCTCCACGATGACGCCGCCCTAGCGCGCGGCCGCGGGCTGATCTGCCCGCTTCTTGCATCCGCTTTGATACCCGCACCGTCTGACGCCTGACACCTGGCGTCGGCGCGTTCCTGAATCACGCCCCCGATCAAGCCGCCTCGTCGCGGCGACAGAACTTTCATGCGCCAGAATTTTCGCCAGCAGTGGCTGGCCAACCCCAAGAACGACGTGCTCGCCGGACTGGTCGTCGCCCTCGCCCTGATTCCCGAAGCGATCGCGTTTTCGATCATCGCCGGCGTCGACCCCAAGGTCGGCCTCTATGCCTCGTTCTGTATCGCCGTGACCATCGCCTTCACCGGCGGCCGGCCGGCGATGATTTCCGCGGCGACCGGCTCGACCGCGCTGGTCATGGTGCTGCTGGTCAAGGACCACGGCTTGCAATACCTGCTGGCGGCGACGCTGCTGACCGGCCTGATCCAGATCGTCGCCGGCCTGCTCAAGCTCGGCGCGCTGATGCGCTTCGTATCGCGCTCGGTGGTCACCGGCTTCGTCAATGCGCTGGCCATCCTGATCTTCATGGCACAGCTGCCGGAGCTGATCGGCGCGCCGGCCGCCGCCTACGTGATCGTCGCCGCGGGTCTGGCGATCATCTACATCCTGCCGCGCTTCACCACCGTCGTGCCCTCGCCGCTGGTCTGCATCGTCGTCATGACGGCGATCACCATCGGCTTCGGCATTCATGTGCACACGGTCGGCGACATGGGCGCGCTGCCGGACAGCCTGCCGCAGTTCCTGTTGCCGGAGGTGCCGTTCAATCTCGACACCCTGCGCATCATCTTTCCGTATTCGCTGACGGTGGCGGCGGTGGGCCTGCTCGAAACGCTGATGACGGCGACCATCGTCGACGAGATGACCGAGACCGGCAGCAACAAGCATCGCGAGACCGTCGGCCAGGGCTGCGCCAACATCGTCTCCGGCCTGCTCGGCGGCATGGCCGGCTGCGCGATGATCGGCCAGTCCGTCATTAACGTGAAATCCGGCGGCCGCACGCGGCTGTCGACGCTGATCGCCGGCGTATTCCTGCTGCTGATGGTGGTGTTCGCCGGCCCTTGGGTCGCGCGCATTCCGATGCCGGCGCTGGTGGCGGTGATGATCATGGTCTCGATCAGCACCTTCAAATGGGATTCGTTCGCCTCGCTGCGCACGCATCCGCCGTCGTCGAGCATCGTCATGGTGGCGACGGTCGCGGTGGTCGTCGCCACCCACAATCTTGCCGAAGGCGTACTGGTCGGCGTGCTGCTGTCGGCGCTGTTCTTCGCGCGCAAGGTCGGCCGCCTGCTGCGCATCGGCACCCTCGACAGCGAGGACGGCAAGCACCGCACCTATCGCATCACCGGCCAGGTGTTCTTCGCGTCGGCCGAAGCCTTCGCCGACGGTTTCGACTTCGCACATCCGGCCGAGCAAGTGCGCATCGACCTGACACACGCGCACTTCTGGGATCTGTCGGCGGTCGGCGCGCTCGACAAGGTCGTACTGCGCCTGCGGCGCCGCGGGGTCGACGTCGAGGTCATCGGCCTCAACGAGGCCAGCGCGACCTTGATCGACCGCCTCGGCGTACACGACAAGCCGGGCGCCGACACGGCCGCGGTCGGCGGCCACTGATCGCCGATCAGCGCGCCGGCAGGCTCGGGTCGATGCCGGGCACGCCGGCGCGGATGAGCTGCGAAAAATCCGCCGCGTCGCCGGCGTCGCGGGCGCGCTCGGTGATACGGCCGTCGCGGCGCAGCGTGGCGACGTCGTAACCGGGCGTCAGCGCGCCGACGCGCGCCAGATATTCCGGCAAATAACCGGACAGCAGCAGCCGCGGATCGAGCGGCAGCCCGTGCACGATGTGGCGCATCATCTGAAACACGATGGTGGTGCAGTTGGCCGTCGCCGTGTTGTACCAGCGCGGATGGCTGCGCAAACGCTCGGCCTTGGCCAGATACGCGAGGAACAGCGAGCGCATCGCCTCAGGCGGCATTTGCACGCGATACAGATAGTCGTCCTCGCCGCGCACATTGGTGCGCACGCGGACGATGTCGCGCTCGTCGGCCGCGACCAGCGTCGCCTCGAACTGCTTGAAGAAACCGCCGATCGCCGAAAAGCTTTCGCCGCGCTCCTTGCGGATTTCGATGGAGAACGTCAGATAGCGCCCATCGGCGAAACCGAACGACACCAGTGTGTGCGCGATCGCCGGCCCCATCCAGTACGACAGCACGGTATCGACAGAACGCAGCTGCGACAGGTCGTAATGCCGCGTCTCCCAGCGCACGTCGTAGTCGTCCGGCGTCCGCCAACGAAAGTCGCGCACGTTGTCCAGAGTCACCTGGTCGCCATCGACGGTCGGCACCAATTGGCGTGCGACATCGTCGGCCCAGCGCCGGTTGTTGGACGGCCGGATGGACTGCCACCAGAACAGCAGCATCGCGCCCAGCACCAGCGCCGCCAGCAGCGATGGTGCCCAGTGGCCGCGCCAGCACCAGACGACCACGCACACCGCGCTCAAGGCCCACATCAGGACCACCAGCGGCTTGGCCGCCGGCCAGCGGAACCACAGCGCGCCGGCGCCCCAGGCAGCGAAGAGCAGCCAGAGCGTCGTTCCGGTCAGCAACGTGACAGTTTTCATGGCGTCGATTGTCGCATTCTGTGCGCAATGTCAGTGTCAGCACCGCGCGCCGCCCTCAAGCGCCGGCCCACCGAGCTGCGGACGGCGAGCGAGGACGGTGCATCGCAGTGACAGCGCCGCTCGGCAAGTCCGCTCACGGTGCATGCCGGGCGACTTCGAGATCGGCCGCGCACCGCATCGGGGCATGACAAAACGTTCATTGGCAAAGACCTAGGAAGCGCCGCCGAAATCGTTATAACTAGTCGGTATCGGGGGCTGGGGAAGCCGCGCCCACAACCGCATTCGGAGCCGTCGTCGATGCTGATCGGGAATCGCAAATCGTCGTTGTTGACCGCCGTATTCGTCGCTGGGCTACTGCCCGCCATCAGCGCATCGGCCGACATGAAGTCCGACATGGCGAAAGGCGGCATGGCAATGACCGGCATGCACATGGACACCGCCAGCGACGTCAAGCCGACGACGCAGGCCTATACCAGCGACCATCGCTATTTCATCACGTTGGACGGCATGCCGAAGTCCATCCCCGAGCAGGACTACTTCACGCTGCACTTCTCGGTGTTCGATGGCCAGCACCCGAAACAGCCGGTGTCGGGCTTCTCGCTCGACGTGCAGGCCGGCATGCGGCACGGCATGAAGAACGGCTTTGCGCACGGCATGCAGTCTTCGCCCAAGATCAGCGTCAGCGGCAATACCGCCACCGTGTCCGGTTTGATGTTTCACATGATGGGCACCTGGACACTGCAGTTGACGGTGCACGACGGGCAACACACCAGCGTCGCCGATTTCGAGCTGCCCTGCTGCTCCCAGTAGGCCGCGAATGATGGTGCGACTCCAGGGCATCGGCCGCATCGCGGCATTCGCTGTGGCCGGCACGGTACTGAGTGCGGCGCTGTCTGCAGCCTGGATGCCGAACGCTGCCGCCGTCGACGACGATCACGCGCACTACACAGCGGCCGAACTGGCCATGATTTACCGTCACTCGCCGCTCGGCAATCTGCCCAACGACGGCACCAATCACGTTGCGGACGATCCGCGCGCCGCGCGCTTCGGCCAGCATCTATTCTTTGAAACCGCGTTTTCGAAGAACGGCAAGGTTTCGTGCGAAACCTGCCATCAACCCACGCTTGCATTCACTGACGGCAAGGCTATCGCGGTCGGCGTCGCAACGGGCGTGCGCAATGCCCCGACCATACTCAATGCCGCCTACAGCCCGTGGTTTTTCCTCGACGGCCGCACGGATTCGATGTGGTCACAGGCACTACAACCGTTCGAAAATCCGCTCGAATTCGGTGGTGATCGCCTGCAGATCATTCACGCGGTGGCCCGCGACCCGGCCATGCGCAAGGCCTACGACACCGTATTCGGCGACTGGCCTTGGCCCGAAGGCGATCCCGCGCTACCGGCACACGGACGGCCCGGCGCCAGCGCCGACGGCCCGCAGGCGCGGGCCTGGGCCGCGCTGTCGCCCGACCAGCAGCACCAGGTCAATCTCGTCTTCAGCAATCTGGGCAAGGCCATCGAGGCCTATGAGCGCGAGCTGGTTGGCGGCAATTCGCCGTTCGATCAATACGTCGCGGCGCTACGCAAAGGCGACATCACTCGCGAAAACGTCATCTCGCCAGCGGCCAAACGCGGGCTCAAGCTTTTTGTCGGCCAGGCCAACTGCGAGCTGTGCCACTCCGGCCCCAATTTCAGCGACGGCCAGTTTCACAATCTGGGCCTGCCGACGCTTCCTGGCGAAGCCACCGACCCTGGCCGATCGGCCGGTATCGCGCTGATCGACGCCGACATCTTCAACGCCGCCGGGGCATTCAGCGATGCCCCGCAGGGCAAGCGCGCACAGCGTCTGCAATACCTGCCGGACGCCAAGACCCAGCTCGGCGCGTTCAAGACGCCCAGCCTGCGCAACATCGATACCCCGCCCTATATGCACGACGGCCGCTACGCGACGCTCGAGCAGGTACTCGACTTCTACAGCGATGGCGCCGACGGGGTCCGCGACGGCCCACACGTCGGCGTCCGAGAAAAAACCGTCGATCTGGTCCCGCACTTGAGCGCGGCGCAGCGCGCCGACCTGATCGCGTTCCTGAAAACACTCGATGACGCGCCCTTGCCCGACGATCTGACCCGGGCGCCGCCACGCCCCTGAGGGCAAAGCGCGCCTCCTGCGGTCGGCTCCACTGCGACTCCTGCATCACACCCTGTTGATGATGCGCAATCAACTATACAGTCAAACTGTACAGTTTGACTGTTCAGGCATATGCTGCCGTGCATGTCCGAACCGCCCACCACCCAGCTCGCCGGCGACCTGCGCATTGCGCTGGCCAAGCTGCATCGTCGCCTGCGAGAGCAGACCCGCCCGCACGATCTGACGTCGGCCCAGCAATCGGTGTTGCTGCGGCTCGACCGCGACGGTCCGGCGACGGTCTCGGCGCTGGCCCGCGCCGAAGGCGTGAAGCCGCAGTCGATGCGCATGACGGTCGCCAGCCTGGAAACGATGCGCGCGGTGCGCGGCGACGCGGACCCGAACGATGGCCGGCAGACGTTGATCAGCCTGACGCCGGCGTTTCGCGCCGAACTGACGGCACGGCGCGCGGCCAAGAACGACTGGCTGCACCGTGCGCTGCAGGCACAGCTATCGCCGCGCGAACACGCGCAGCTCGCGCGTGCCGTCGCCTTGCTGCAGCTCCTCGCCGACTACTGAACCCGGAACCCGTCCGCCATGGCCCTGAGCACCCTCGATCCGCACACGGCGCTGATCGTCGTCGACCTGCAAAAAGGCCTGATCGACGCGCCGTTCGTGCATCCCATCGCCTCCGTCGTCAAGCACGGTCGCCAACTGGTCGCCGCGTTTCGCCGACATCACCTGCCGATCGCCTTCGTCAACGTCGCCGGCACCGCGCCCGGTCGCACCGAACGCCCGGCGCGCCAGACCCAGCCGCTGCCGGCCGGCTGGACCGACTTCATCGACGCGCTATCGCCCGAAGCCGACGATCTGGTCGTCACCAAGCACAGCTGGGGCGCATTCGCGACCACCGACCTGGACGCACAGTTGCGCCGCCGCCAGGTCACGCAAGTGCTGATCGCGGGCGTCGCCACCGGCACCGGCGTCGAATCGACCGCCCGTCAGGCCTACGAGCTTGGCTACAACGTGACGCTGGCGATCGACGCGATGACCGACGGGCGCGCCGCCGCGCACGACTACAGCCTCCACCACGTGTTCCCGCGCCTCGGCGAAACCGCCACGACGCGGGCCATCCTCGATCACCTCGACACCCGGAGCACCTGACATGCCCTGGCTCATCCTGCTGGCCTACGTCGGCGGCGCCGCGTTTCTGACCAACGCCATTCCCCATCTGGTCAGCGGCCTGCTCGGACGACCGTTTCAGAGCCCCTTCGCCAAGCCGCCCGGCATCGGCCTGTCGTCGTCGACGCTCAACCTGGTTTGGGGTTTCGCCAACCTCGTCGTCGCCTGGGTGTTGTTGTGCCGCGTCGGCGACTTCTCGCTGCGCAGCGCGCCGGACGCAGCGGCCGTCGGTCTCGGCATCCTGCTGATGGGCCTGCCGCTGGCCCGGCATTTCGGCCGCCTGCACGGCGGCCATCCCGCGCCGCGCGAATGAGGCCCCTCGGCCACAGGTTTCGCGCCCTTCGCAGCTTCAATTACCGCATCTGGGCCGGCGGTGCGCTGGTCTCGAATGTCGGCACCTGGATGCAACGCACCGCGCAGGACTGGCTGGTCCTGACGCAACTCACCGACCACGATGCGTCCGCGGTCGGCATCGTCATGGCCCTGCAGTTCGGACCGCAGCTGCTGCTATTGCCGTGGACCGGCGCCGCTGCCGACCGTTTTGATCGGCGACGGCTGCTGATGGTCACCCAGGCGATGCTCGGCCTGCTGTCGCTGGCACTGGGCATCGTCACCGTCACTGGCGTCGTCCAGCTGTGGCAGGTGCAAGTCTTCGCCTTTCTGTTCGGTTGCACGACAGCCTTCGATGCGCCCGCCCGGCAAACCTTCGTCAACGAGCTGGTCGGCGACGCCGATCTCGCCAATGCCGTCGCGCTCAACTCCACCTCGTTCAACGCCGCGCGCATGATCGGCCCCGCCGCGGCCGGTCTGCTGATCGCCTCGGTCGGCACCGGCTGGTCGTTCGTCCTCAACGGCGCCAGCTTCGTCGCGGTGCTGGTCTCGCTGACGCAGTTGCGTCGCAGCGAATTGCACGACAGCCCCCGCGCGCCGCGCATGCGTGGCAGCCTCGCCGACGGCATTCGCTACGTCGCCACACGCGCCGAGCTGAAACTGACGCTGGCGATGCTGTTCCTGATCGGCACCTTCGGGCTGAACTTCCCGATCTTCACGTCGACGATGGCGACGCAGGTCTTTCATACCGACGCCCGCGGCTATGGCCTGCTGTCGTCGCTGATGGCGTTCGGCACCATCAGCGGCGCGCTGATCGCAGCCGGCCGCAGCAGGCCGCGGGTATCGGCCTTGATGAGCGGCGCGGCAATCTTCGGTATCGGCTGCATGCTGGCCGCGATGGCGCCGGGCTATTGGGCATTTGCCGCAGCGCTGGTCGTGATCGGTGCCGCCGGCCTTGTTTTCATGAACACCAGCAACAGCCTCATGCAGCTCGCCACCGAACCGGCCATGCGCGGCCGCGTGATGTCGCTGCGCATCGGCATTGCCCAGGGCGGTACGCCGCTCGGCGCACCGATCGTCGGCTGGGTCGCCAACCAGTTCGGGCCCCGCTGCGCCCTGATGGTCGGGGCTGCGTCGGGCCTGTCGGCGGCGGCGCTGGCGGCTTGGGTCGCCGCGCGCGGCCGCCGCACTCGCAGATCGAGCTGACCGCGCCAGCGGCGCCCGGCCGAGGCGGTTTTGCACCACCGCGGGGAACGCCGGCTGCCGCTCGGCGTGGCGGCGCGAATACACTACGCGCCCATGAGTAAAGACGCCTTCTCCTCTCACACGCCCCTGATGCAGCAGTATCTGGGCATCAAGTCACAGCATCCGGACACGCTGGTGCTGTTCCGCATGGGCGATTTCTACGAACTGTTCTACGACGACGCGCGCAAGGCCCACAAGCTGCTCAACATCACGCTGACGCAGCGCGGCGAGTCGGCCGGCCAGCCGGTGGTGATGGCCGGCGTGCCGCATCACGCGCTCGAACAGTATCTGGCGCGGCTGATCAAGCTCGGCGAATCGGTGGTGATTGCCGAACAGGTCGGCGAAGTCGGCGCCGAAAAAGGTCCGGTCCGCCGTGAAGTCGCACGCATCGTCACGCCGGGCACGGCCACCGACGACGCGCTGCTCGACGCACGCACGCAGACCCTGCTCGCCGCCGTCGCGTCGGTCGATCAACAGTACGGCCTGGCCTGGCTGGAACTGTCGTCGGGTCGCTTCAGCGTGCTGCAGACTGGCTCGCAGGCCGAGCTGCAGGCCGAGCTGTTCCGCCTGCAGGCCAGCGAGCTGCTGGCGCCGGACGGCTTCGCCGGCGACTACGACGCGTTCAAGCCGCGGGCGCGGCCGGTCTGGCACTTCGACGCGCCGTCGGCCTATCGCCTGTTGACCGAGCAGTTCGGCACCCGCGACCTGCGCGGCTTCGGCGCCGAAGGGCTGGAAGCGGCGATCGCCGCCGCCGGCGCGCTGCTGCAGTACGTGCAGGAAACGCAGAAAAGCAGCCTGCCGCATTTGCGCAGCCTGCGTGTCGAAACGCCGGGCGATGCGCTGATCCTCGACGCCGCGACACGGCGCAATCTGGAAATCGACCGCTCGCTGTCCGGCGCCCACGACCACACACTGCTGCGCGTCGTCGACACCTGCGTCACGGCCATGGGCGCGCGCGCGCTGCAGCGCTGGCTGACGCGGCCGCTGCGCAGCCACGCGGCGCTCGACGCGCGTTTCGACGCCGTCACCCGACTCGGCGACGCTCGCCCGCAGGGCAGCGGCGACGAGACGCTGCGCCTGGCCCTGAAAGACATCACCGACGTCGAGCGCATCCTCGCGCGCGTCGCCCTGCGCTCGGCGCGGCCGCGCGATCTGGCCGGCCTGTCCGCCAGCCTCGCCGCCCTGCCCGGTGTCGCCGACGCGCTGTCGGGCGTCGAGGCGCCGCTGATTCGCGAGCTGTGCGAACGCCTCGGCGAACACACCGTGCTCGCCGCTCATCTGCAGTCGGCGCTGGCCGACGAGCTGCCGCTGCTGGCACGTGAGGGCGGCGTGTTCCGCGCCGGCTTCGATGTCACGCTCGACGAACTGCGCAATCTGTCGCAGAACGCCGACGGCTTTCTCGTCGATCTGGAAACCCGCGAACGCGCGCGGACCGGCATCGAGACTCTGAAGGTCGGCTACAACCGCGTGCACGGTTACTTCATCGAGGTCGGCAAGACGCATGCGGCGAAGATCCCGGCCGACTACACGCGGCGACAGACGCTGACCAACTACGAGCGCTACATCACCGAGGAACTGAAGCGCTTCGAGGATCAGGTGCTGTCGGCGCGCGACCGCGCGCTGGCCCGCGAGAAGGAGCTCTACGAGGCGCTGCTGTCGCGCGTCGCCGACGACCTGCTGCCCTTGCAGCAGATGGCGCAGGCGCTGGCCGAACTCGATGTGCTGGCCTGCTTCGCCGAGCGTGCGCGGGCGCTGCGCTGGTGCCGGCCACAGTTCGTCGACGAACCTTGCATCTCGATCCGCGCCGGCCGCCACCCGGTGGTCGAACAGACACTACGCACGCCGTTCGTGCCCAATGACCTGGCACTGAGCGACGCCACGCGCCTGCTCGTCATCACCGGCCCGAACATGGGCGGTAAATCGACGTACATGCGGCAGACAGCGCTGATCGTGCTGCTCGCGCACACCGGCTGCTTCGTGCCGGCCGACGCGGTGACGCTGGGACCGGTCGACCGCATCTTCACGCGCATCGGCGCCGGCGACGACATCGCCTCCGGGCAATCGACGTTCATGGTCGAAATGAGCGAAACCGCCAATATCCTGCACAACGCGACGCGCGCGTCGCTGGTGCTGATGGACGAGATCGGCCGCGGCACGTCGACCTACGACGGCCTGTCGCTGGCGCGCGCAGTCGCCGAGTTCCTGGGCCGCGATGTCGGCGCATTCACGCTGTTCGCGACCCACTACTTCGAGCTGACGACGCTGCCGGAACAGCTGCCCGGCATCGCCAACGTGCATCTCGATGCCGCCGAGTACAGCGACGCGCAGGGCGAGAAGCTGGTGTTTTTGCACAACGTCAAGGCCGGCCCAGCCAATCGCTCGTTCGGCCTGCAGGTGGCGGCACTGGCCGGCGTACCGCCGGCGGTGATCCGCAGCGCGCGCGCGCATCTCGGTGAGCTGGAGAACCGCCCGCAGGCGGAACCGATCGCCGCACCGCGCAGCCCCGAACCGGCAAAGCCGCAACTGTCGCTGTTCGCGCCGGCACAACCGTCGGCGGCGATGAAGCTGCTCGACACCCTGGAGCCGGACGAGCTGACGCCGCGCGCCGCGCTCGATGCACTCTACGAACTGAAGAAAACGCGGCGGCGCGAGCTGTAGGCCAAACTGCCTGATCGCCACCACAACCCGCTCGCCATGGAAACCGCGTTCGCCGCCACGCCCAAGCCGCCGTACTACGCGGTGATCTTCAGCTCGCAGCGCAGTGCCGACGACGACGGCTACGATGCGATGGCGGCGCGCATGCTTGAACTCGCGGCCGGCCGCGACGGCTTTCTCGGCGTCGAGAGCGCGCGCGCCGCGAGCGGCTTCGGCATTACCGTGTCGTACTGGCGCGACGAAGCCGCCATTCTGGCCTGGAAGCGCGACACCGAGCACCGCATGGCGCAGCTGCGCGGACGCCAGGATTGGTATACGCACTACGAAGTCCGCATCGCCCGCGTCGAGCGGGCCTACACGCGGCCGACATCGGAATAAACCCGAAGCGGCGGTGCGCCGATGTCATCACATCGGCGCACCGCATCACCTCAGAAGCGCCAGGACAGATTGACCGCGTAGTTACGCGGCGCGCCGTAGTAGCCGATCGTGTACAGGCTGGTGATGTACTTCTCGTCGGTGAGGTTGTTGACGTTGGCGCGCACCGTCACGTTCGGCCTCACATCCCACGACGCAAACGCATTGAGCACTGCGTAGCGATCCTGACGCACGACATTGGCGTCGCCGGCGAGATCCGTCGTGCCGTCGGTATTCGACGTCTTGCTGCGCCAGCGGCCGCCGATGCCGGCCGACAGCGCGGTGTAGGTCGGCAGACGACCGACCAGCTGCAGCTTGACGGTGTCACGCGGCACCCACTTGTAGGTGCTATCGCCATCGTCGTCGGTGAGCTTGAGCTTGGTGTAGCCGAACACGACGTCAACGTACGAGCCAAGCTTGCCGGTCGCCTCGAACTCGACGCCGCGCGACTTCACGTCCATGCCGCTGTAGTAGTAATTACCGTCGGTGCCGATGCCGGCATAGGTCGCCAGGTTGTCCTGCTTGGCCGTGAACCAGGCCAGCGTCGTCAGCACGCGCCGATCGAGCCAGTCGGCCTTGATGCCGACTTCGTAGTTGATGCCCTTCGACGGATCGAGATAGACATGATTGATGTCGTATTGATCCTGCGGCTGGTAGATGTCCGAATAGCTGGCGTAAGCCAGCACATGCTGCGTGAGGTCGAAGGTCAGGCCACCGTACGGGCTGGTCTTGCTCTCGGTCTGATCGAACGCGCCGGCGTTGTCGCCGTCGCGATGGTAGCGGGCGTAGTTGAACCCGACGATCGCCTTGAGGCGGTCGGTCAGCGCCAAGCGCGTCACGCCGTAGACGCGCGTGAGCTTCTGATTGATCGAGGTATCGAGCGTCTTTTCACCCCAGTCCGGCTCGGCAATCGCGTCGAGCGCATACGGAAACGCCGGCAGTGCGCCGAACGCCGGATCGCTGTAGTCGACCGGGTAATACCAGTTGCGCTGCTCGCTGGCCGCCAAGCTGGTGCCGAGAATCGCCTGATGCTCGCGACCGAACAACGAGAAGTGACCACTGATGGTCATATCGCCAAGCTGCGACTTGAGCAACGCCGCGCCCTTGTACGCCCAGCCGTAAAGACCCTCGCGCGTGTCCGGATCAAGCCCGTTGGCGGAGTAGGCGTAAAAGAGCTGATCGTGATCAGTGCTGCGCCGGTAGTTGTACGAGGCCTTGAACTGCCAGTCCGGCGCCAGCTGATAGGTGTATTCGATGAACGGGTTCTGGTTGCCCGTGTTCCAGTAGGTCCACTTCTGCGTCGTCGACGAACTCGCGTCGAACGACGACTGCGTGCCGTCGCTGTTCGAGAATGTCAGCGCGCCCCACATGTTGCCGGTGCTGCGGTCCTGCAGCACCGACCAGCCGAGCGTCAGCGTCGAGCGCTCGCTGAGCTGGCCGTCGACGACGCCGTAGACATAGGTGCGGTCGCTGTTGAAATCACGCAGGTAGCCGTCGCTATTGTCCTCGCGCGCGACCACGATGCGGCCGGCCCAGCTGCCGTCCTTGGTGAACGGCGTTGAATAATCGGCTTCGACGCGGCGATTGCCCCACGAACCGAACTTGACCTCCGCTTCGCCCTGCTCGGTATTGGTCGGGCGCTTGCGCACGTAATTGATGGTGCCCGACGCGTTGCCGACACCGGTCAACAAACCGTTGGCACCACGGATCACCTCGATCTTGTCGTAGCCGTAGGTATCGACCGCGCCAGTGACGATGCCCCAATCGTTCGGCAGGCCCACGCCGTCGATCTGGCTGTTCTTGATCTCGAAACCGCGCGACAGATAGTTGGTGCGGTTGGTTTCCCAGTTCTCGACGCTGACGCCCGTGGCCAGGCGCAGCGCATCGTTGATGCTCGACGTGCCAAAGCGGTCCATCTGCTCCTGCGTCACGGTGCTGATCGACTGCGGCGTGTCCTTGATGTCGAGGTCGAGGCCGGTCGCGCCGGTGCTGGTCCGTTCCGCACGCTTGGTGGTGATCAGGATCGTCGCGATGTCCGCGTCGCCAGGCGCTGCCGTCGTGTCGGTCGTGGTGTCGGCCGCCGCATCGGCAGTGTCCGCGGCATGCGCAACGATGGGCACAACCGTCACACCCGCCAGCGCCGCCAGCGCAAATCGGTGCGGCAAACGAAACCCGGACAACTTCATCACGATCAACACTCCCTGGAAATGGCCACGGTGGCCAATAAACGATAATTATTATCAACATCATTCGTCATTCAGACAAGCGCACTCGCCATCCGATCGGCGCCGCGCCCGCCCCCGCGCACCACCGCGACGCCCCCTGTTGCTCGATGTGGCGCGGCAGATATACTCAGCAAAACTGAGTTCTTTTCGTGACCACCTTCAAAGACCATCCCGATCCGGCGCAGCTGATCCCGCCGGAATATCAGGGCCACCTCGGCTTTGTGCTGAGCAAGGCGCATCGCGCACTGCTGGAGGAAGTCGAACCGGTCGTTGGCGATGGCCTGTCGGTCCGTCATTTCGCGGTACTCAGCGTGCTGCATCGTCACGGCGGCCTGCGCCAGACCGACCTCGCCGGCGTGTTTGGCACCGATCGCACAACGACGATGAAGCTGGTCGACGATCTCGAACGGCACGGCATGCTGCAGCGCCGGCCGCATGCCGGCGACCGACGCGCCAACGCGCTGGAACTGACGGCGGCCGGAGAAGTTGCCCGGCAGAACATCCTCGAACGCCTCTCCGAGCAGGAATCGATCTTCCTCGAACCGCTGTCACCGGCAGAGCGGATGATGCTGCACGAGCTGCTGCTGCGCCTGATCACGGCATCGTTCGAGCGCAAGCGAAAACTTCAGATTAATCATGAAAACTGACAAAACCTTCACGCGGGGAGTCGCGCGCGGCCTGGCGCTGCTGACGGTCGGTGCCTTATCGACCGCGCTGGCCGATGCGCCCACCACGGCGGCGACGCTGAGCCTGAAAGACCTGATCGCACGCGCCGTGCAGTTGGCGCCGACACAGCGCGTTTCCGACGCCTCGGTGGCCATCGCCCAGGCGCAGCAGGACGCCAGCCGCGCCTCGCTGCTGCCGCAACTCAGTGCGTCGGCGTCGCAGATGCGCGAGACGACCAACCCGGCAGCACTCGGTTTCAGCAGCATCCCGGGCTTTGCACTGCCTTCGCTGATCGGGCCGTTCTCGGTCTTTGATGCCCGCGTGCAGGTTTCGCAGAAGCTGGTCGATCTGGCCGCCGTCAGCGAACTGCACAGCGCCGAATTCGCGCACCAGGCGGCCGAGGCGCAAGCCGAGGCCAGCCGCGAATCGATCGCGAGCCGTGTGGCGATCGCCTATATCCAGGTCCTGGGCAACGAAGAAGCCGTGGCCAGCGCCCAGGCCGATCTCGATCTGGCCAACGATCTGCTGACGCTGTCCCGCGATCAGCGCAACGCCGGGGTTGCCTCGGGGATCGACGTCTCGCGCGCCGAGACGTCGGTCGCGCAGGACCGCTATGCGCTGTCTCAGGCGCAGACGGCCATTGCACAGGCGCGGCTGCGGCTGCAGCGCATGGCCGTGTTGCCGATGGACACGGTGCCGGAGCTGTCCGGCTCACTCGATCACATCGGCGCGGTCAATATCGACGCCACGCAAGCCCTGCAGACGGCCAATGCCGACCGGCCGGAGCTGGTCGCGATTGATGCGTCGATCAAGCAGGCCGACGCCACCCTGTCGGCCGCCAGACGCAAGCGCTTGCCGACGCTATCGGTGGTCGCCGACTACGGCCTGTCGGCCAGCTCGCCTGGCGAGAACCAGGAAGACACCTACCGTTACGGCGCGATGCTCAGTCTGCCGATCTATGCCGGCGGCGCCATTGCTGCGCAGGAAAGCAGCGCCCGGGCACAACTCGAACAGCAGCGCGCGCAGCTCGACGATCTGCGCCAGCAGATCGAGGAAGACGTGCGGCTTTCGATCGCCACCGTCGTCAACACGCGCGAGCAGGTCCGTGCCGCGGCAGCCGCCCGTGAACTGGCCGAGCGCGAACTGGAACAGGCGCGCGACCGCTTCGCCAACGGCGTCGCCGACAACGTCGATGTGATCCGCGCGCAGACCAGTCTCGCCAATGCCCGAGCACAACTGATCGGCGCGCAGGCCGCCTTCCAGCAGGCCCGCGTCAATCTCGCCGCTGCGCAGGGCAAGGCCCAGCAATTCGATCTTTGATGCGCGCCCAGCGCACTCGCAAACAACAGGAACAAGCGCCATGAACGATACCCCGGCCGAGCCGGCAAAACGCTCCCGCAAGCCGCTGCTGATCGGCGTGCTCGCGGTCCTGGCGATCGCCGCGGCGATCGCGTGGTGGATCACGCGCGGCTACGAATCGACCGACGATGCCTTCATCCAGGCCGACATCACGATGATCGCGCCGCGCGTCAACGGCACCGTCGTCGCCCTGCACGTCGACGACAACCAGATGGTGCACGCCGGCGACGCACTGTTCGAGCTCGACCCGGCCGACTACGAGGCCCATGTGCGTCAGGCCGAGGCCAATCTTGCTGCGGCGCAGGCGCAGGTCGAATCGGCACAGGCGGACCTGAAGATCACCGAAGCCAGCGCGCCCGCGTCGCTGGCGCAGGCACGCGCCGGCGTGGTCGCCGCCAAGGCGCAGGCCGCGCGTGCCACCGCCGATGCCAAACGCTACGAGGCGCTGTACGCCAAGGACGAAATCTCCGCGCAGACGCTGGATCAGGCGCGCACGACGGCACGTGCGCTCGCCGCACAGGCCCAGCAGGCCGAGGCGCAGCTCAAGGCCAGCGACACGACCCGCGAACAGCTCGGCGCCAAGAAAGCCCAGCTGGCGGCCGCGCAGGCGGCCGTCGGTCAGGCGCAAGCGGCGCTCGACCAGGCCAAGCTGCAGCTGTCGTACACCAAGGTCGTCGCGCCGAGCGATGGCCGCGTCACGCGCAAGAACCTGCAAGTGGGCTCGCAACTCGCCGCCGGCTCGCCGGTGCTGGCATTGGTCGGCAATACGCCGTGGATCGTCGCCAACTTCAAGGAAACGCAGCTTGAAAACCTGCGCGTCGGCCAACCGGTCAGCGTGCGGATCGACGCCTACCCCGACCACAAGTTCAAGGCGCGCGTCGACAGTGTGCAGGCCGGCACCGGTTCGGCGTTCAGCCTGCTACCGGCCGAGAACGCCAGCGGCAATTACGTGAAGGTCGTACAACGCGTGCCGGTCAAACTGGTCTTCGACCCGCAGCCCCCCGCCGATCTGCATCTGGCCCCCGGCATGTCGGTCGAACCGAAAGTCGACATCCACGACGAAAGCGGCACGCGCCTGGACCACAAGGGCTGACGCGTGTCGCAGACCGCCACCGCGTCGCCAACCGCCGGCAACGGTGTCGGTACGCCGTACCTGATCGCATTCGTCTGCGGTCTGGCGGCGTTCATGGAGGTGCTCGACACCTCGATCGCCAACGTCGCACTCGTCCACATTTCCGGCTCGCTGTCGGCCAGCGCCGACGAAGCGACCTGGGTGCTGACCTCGTATCTCGTCTCGAACGCGATCATCCTGCCGATGACCGGCTGGCTGTCCGACACTATCGGCCGCAAGCGCTACTACCTGCTGTCGATGCTGCTGTTCACGATCTCGTCGGTGCTCTGCGGTCTGTCAACCTCGCTACCGGAGCTGATCGTGTTCCGCGTCGTACAGGGCCTGGCCGGTGGCGCACTGCAGCCGGTGTCGCAGGCCATCCTCGCCGACTCGTTCCCGCCGGAAAAACGCGGCATGGCCCTCGCCGTCTACGGCATGGCGGTCATCGCCGGCCCGGCCATCGGCCCGACGCTCGGCGGCTGGCTGACGGACAACTACAGCTGGCACTGGATTTTCCTGATCAACGCACCGGTCGGCTTCGTGCTGCTCGCGGTCGCGAGTAGCCTTCTGCGCGACTCCGCCACGCAGCAGGCGATACAAGAAAAGCGACGAAGCCAAGGCTTCACCGTCGATTACTGGGGCTTCGCGCTGATCGCGATCAGCATGGGCGCGCTGCAGATCATGCTCGACAAGGGCCAGCAGGACGATTGGCTGTCGTCCAATTTCATTCGCAGCCTGCTCGTCATCACCGTCGTGTCACTGGCGGCGCTGGTCTGGCGCGAGCTGCGTCATCCCCACCCCATCATCAACCTGCGGTTGCTGGCCAATCGCAATTTCGCGATCGCCAACGTGCTGATCTTCAACGTCGGCGTGGTCTTGCTCGGCGCCACGTTGTTATTGCCGCAGTTCATGCAGACCTTGCTGAACTATTCCGCGCTCGACGCCGGCATCGTGCTGTCGCCAGCAGCCATCGCGACCATCATCATGATGCCGATCGCCGGCCGTCTCAGCGACCGGATAGACGCCCGCATCCTCTGTTCATTCGGCTTCTTCTCGATCGCCGTGGCGATGTTCGCGATGACACACGTCAGTCTCGATATCAGCCAGCACGGGCTGATGATGCTGCGCATGATCCAGGTCGTCGGACTCGCCTTCATTTTCGTGCCGATCAATGCCGTGGCCTACGCCGGCCTGCCACCGGCCGATACCGGCAGCGCTACGGCCATCATCAACCTGACGCGCAACGTTGGCGGCGGCGTCGGCATCTCGCTGGTGACCACCCATCTGGCGCGCAGCACACAGACGCATCAGGCGCACCTCGTCGATCATGTCAGCCAGCTCGATCCGGCCTATCAGTCGACCATGCAAAGCCTGATGCCCACGCTCGGCAGCGAACAGTCAGCACAGGCGCTGATTGCACGAGAAGTGACGCAACAAGCAACCCTGCTCGGCTTCATCGACGACTTCTACCTGCTGACCATCCTGGCGCTGTTCATGGCCTCGCTGGTGTGGTTCGCCCGCCGTATCAAGCCGGGCACCAAACCGCCGGAAGGCGCGCACTGAGCATCAGCTGTCGCGCATCGCGCGAACGAAGTCTTCGAGCCGACGACCGGACTGATCGGGATACACGATGCCGGTAGCGTCGGCACCGCCGATGCGATCGACGCGAAAATTTCGGAAGTCGCCGCGCAGTTCGCACCACGCCCCGAGCAACCAACTGCCGCCCCAGAAGAACAGCCCCAGCGGCCAGACACGGCGCTGCGTACGCCGTCCACGCTCATCACCGTAATCGAGGTCGAGTACATCACGCGCAGCGATCGCCGCACGCAAGCGATCGATGTATGCGGCGGTCTGCGCGGTCAGCGGCTCACCGATTCGCGGCGCGTACAGCGGCGTGCGCTCCAAGGCCACGCGCTCACGCTCCGGCAAGGCCGCCGCGAGCTTGGCCCAGACCGACGCGACCCCGCGCTGCAGCTCCGGACTTCCCCAGGTCTGCAACATGCGCAAGCCCGCCGCCAGCGACTCGATTTCCTCGCGCGTGAACATCAGCGGCGGCAACTCGAAATGCGGCGCCAACCGATAACCAACGCCCGCCTCGCCCTCGATCGGCACGCCGGTCAGCGTCAGATCGCGCACGTCGCGATAGATCGTGCGTTCGGAGACCTGCAGCCAACCGGCGAGCTGCGCGGCCGTCGTCCGCCGCCGGCCACGCAGAAACTGCACGATCTGGAACAGACGGTCGGCCCGGCGCATGAACGCCAGTGTGCCTCAGCCCGCACGCACTCAGCGCACCGCCTTCGGATTGAAATGCGGATTCTGGATCAGACCAAAGCGATTGCCGTTCGGATCGAGCACGCTCGCCACGCGAATACCGTCGCCAACATCCCGCACCGCATCACAGGGCTGCGCGCCCAGTGCCAACACCCGCGCCAGCTCCGCCTCGATATCGGCACAGCCCCAGTACGCCTTGCTGCCATCGGCCGACGGCACCAGATCCGGCACCAGCCCCAACTCGAAACCGCCGCAAGCAAAGCCGACGTAATACGGCTGGTCATAGTAAGGCTCGACACCGAGCAACTTCGTATAGAAGACCCTCGCGGCATCGAGATCCGGCGACGGATAGATCGCCGTACGCAATCCGAGAATCATGGCAACGCTCCTGGCTGGTGGAAGTCCGCAGTGTGCACCCGGCCTACTGACACCATGGCGTCAGGAGGCCCCATCGCGACAGCCCAAAGCAGGGTTAGCGGCTCTTCTGAATCCAGGCCAGCACGGGGTTCACCCATTCCTTCATCGGCGTATAGAACGCCCCGTGCGACCGACCGGTGGAAATCGAAATCTCCTCGAACGACTCGGGCTTCTCAGCGTGCCGAGCGAGCGGCGCGCAGCTGTTGCCGGCCAGTGTGTCGCTGGTCTCATAAATGGACAGAACCCGGCCGGTCAAGCGCAGCTGCGGCTCACCCGGCCGCGGCCAGCATGCGGCAAGCAGAACAAACCGTACCTGCGGCCGGCGCAGAAAGCTGGAAACATGAATCGCAATATCGCCGCCCTTGGAGAAGCCGACCACCACGATGTGCTCGGGCGGAACGCCGCTGCGAATCGCGGCCTCGATCTGGGAGACCACCAGACCCGCATACTCGTTGACATCGGTATTGGGCCTGCGCTGAGCGGAAATGACTGTCGCCCCTTGGCTGGCGAGCGCCTCCAGGATGGCGGGATAGTCATACAAACCAAAGCTCGAATCCGTCGGCCGCGGCCCAAGATTCTCAACGACCCGTCCATGCAAATAGATCAGATACGTCGCAGACGGATCAACCGCCGAAGGGAACGCAGTGACGATTTTCTGCGCGAACGCCGGAGCGGCAACAAGACAGAGCAGGAGGAAAGACCACTTTTTAAAGCTACAAACCGTTGACCTACCCCCTCGAACGCAACTCATCGGCATGTCCTTTTGTCGCCCGCCAAAACTAGGATGGGCGGCCGCCTCATATGCTCATCCAGAGAGGGCTGCGCAAGCATTGCAGCCTTCGTAGGTCTAGGCTCCGACAATTTTTGAATCGACAGCCCGGCAGATGCCATGGCGTTTACATACGTTTCAACTGTCCGATGGTATTTAATGACACCCGCCACAAACCAGTTGGCGTGTCGAACTCCCTCCTCAAAATAGCGATCGATCGGCCAGTGAAGCTTATGGCTCTCGTCCAAGCTGTACCAGCCGGCCAATAAGGAGGTGCAAATAGGATGTTCGACGGAGAAGATGAGGCGCCCGTTCGGTCGCAGTGCGGCAGCAATCTTCTGGATCACGGGACCAAGGTCTTTAACGTAATGCAGGCACATTGAAGACACCGCAACGTCAAAGGATGCTTCTTCGATTTCGACGTCCTCGACGGCACCAACATGAAATGATAGCCGCTTATCTTGGTTTCGCCGCTTCGCTTCAGCGATCATTTTTTCAGAAATATCGAACCCAACAAACCGACCGGCGCCTTGATCTAGGCAGTGGCGCGCAAACTTCCCGAAGCCACAGCCGAGGTCGAGAATATCAAGGCCGTCAAGCTCCGGTAGAAGATCGCGAACAGCAGGCTCTTCGATGGAGACATTAAGGCCGCTCTCGCCAGCCCGAAGAGCCATATAGCCACTAAAGAAATCCGGATCATCGTAGATATTTTGCTTCATTCAATTCGCCTCTCGACCTTCGTTCCGCCTTGCTGTCATCGTGTACGATGCAGAAATTTTGTAGCTGACGCAGGGCGGGATTCGATCGCGGTTCGCGACAGGCGGAATAAATTCCGCGCTAAGCGAGCTTGCTACGCCACCGGTGATTGTTACCCATGTCTCCGGCTTTTTTGTTACCTATCTGACCGGCCGTTCAGTTGGGCCGCCTTGGCATTGACCCTCTTGAGTTCGTAACGGCCATAAATGATCAGCTGACGTAGGGCGGGATTCATCCCGCCTTTCGAGATTCGGTCGCGGTTCGCGACAGGCGGAATAAATTCCGCCCTACACGAGCTGAGTGGGCGCATAGATTGCGATGGCTCCGCTCGAGCCGAGCGTGACCAAAAAGCCGATGCCAACGATATATCTCGTAGGCTCCTCCGGCATTGCTATCTTCTTAGTATGGCGAGAAGGGTTGACCATGACTTCTAACGCTTGGGTTCACGCGCGGCGCGTAACTTGCGCAAGCAAGTTACGTAACGTCGCGTGGAACCCCTTGTTGCGCCTGAACTCCGCAAGACGCACAGAAATTTGCAGATGGAGTACGTAACGGCCTGCCGCAGCTTGTGCATGGCCGACCGTATAGGCTTGCTCTGTGATGCCAGATAGCATTTGTGTTCTCCTCCGAAACTCCCGTGAGCGACCGATACAGCTCCAGTGCGTGGTTCTCCACTGCACTCTTAGCCTCTGCCAGGCTGGCTCCGTGGCTCTCTCGATACTGCTGAATGCTCTGTATACGGTGCACCAGCAGATGCTCGATTCTCTTCCACTCATGCTCATCAAGCATGGGAACCTCAGCTTGGCATCGCCAGCAGTAAAGAAGCCTCGCCATTCAGACCCAACGCCCAGCATCAGCCGCTGGGCTGGCGGAGCGAAGCGGAGACAGCCCGGTCGGTTGCATGCACTGGTTGGGGCTATCACGCATCTACGGCTCCAATCCGCTGCATAAGCGGATGAGTATTTTTTGCCATGAAATCTACGGCGTAAAGGAGGTTTCCGTCTCGCTCGCGTATTTCAATTATTTGCAGGTTTTTCCTTACGCGGAACTTCAGGCTTTGCCAAAGATAGCTTTGATGCTGATGGGCAGAATTGATGACTATGCCCTCATCGGTGAGTTGAAGCTTGTGATTCAGATACCGAACCAAGGGCCAACCCGCAAAACTCAAACCACCGAATAGCAAACCAAGCCCTGCCATCACAACTGAAGCTTGAATGCTCGGAGCCAACCAAAGCGCAAATGTGACGCAAAAAACTGTAGCGGCACCGAACGCTATGAGGCCAAATACCAGTGCTGCCTTAAGCCAAACTTGATTCTCGATGGTGACCGGAGAGTTCATCCCGTTTAGCCCCAACGCACCAGCTCAGGCGCGGCTCCGCCGAAGGCGGAGACGTCGCACTGCAGCGCCTTGTTGGGCTGTTCTCTCATGGCGTGCCGGAAGACCGACTTTTTGGATAAAAGGACACGTAAGCTGGCTTGGCCGTTACTTTTAGCGGGCCTTTACGGGGGATGACATAGCTCGCATACCCCTTGAAGTGACGATGCCTGGATAGATAGTGCGGATAGTGCTCGAAGTGCCAGCGGCATTGCTCAATAAAGACGGCCGAGTCAATCTCAACAACCTTACAAAGAGCTTCAAATTTGTTGAGATCGTCCATTAACTCAGCACACTCTTCCGGCGTCGCCGAGTTGGGACCGCCAAGAATCCCTGCTGGAAGTTCATGCACCGCGTATTCAAGTCCCAGACGGAGCTCTTCGTAGCTCTCTACAGACTGTTTCCATGTTTTGTCGCTCATGCCACGCCTCTTTCTTACGCCCAACGCCGTGCTTCAGGCGCGTCCACGCCTCCGGCGTGGACGTCGCACTGGAAGCACTTGTTATAGCGCATACGTC
>NZ_JAAVXB010000008.1 GCF_012241385.1 Solimonas marina
TTCGGCCTGGTCGGCGACCTGTTCCAGGTCGTGCCGGAGCTGCAGTCCAAGGTCTGATCCCGCAGCTGCGGGATCACCTGAGAAAAAGGCCGGCGTCATGCCGGCCTTTTTCGTTGCGGCGGCGCCTTCCGCAGCGCGACCTGCGCCTCAGTAACCGAGCTGCCGCGCGGCGAGGTCTTTCATGATCTCGCGCGAGCCGCCGCCGATGGTCAGCACTTTGGTTTCGCGGTAGATGCGCTCGACGGCGCTGCCGCGCAGGTAGCCGGCGCCGCCGAGCACCTGCATCGCCTCCGACGCGACGGCCTCGAGCGTCGACGTCGCCAGATTCTTCAGCAGGCACAGTTCGGCGATCGGCACATCGCCTTGCATGACGCGCCAGGCGAGCAGGTCGAGCTGCGCCTTCACCGCGTCGATCTGCATGCGCATGTCGACCAGCTTGTGGCGGATCACCTGACGCTGGATCAGTGGCCGGCCGAAGGTTTCGCGCTGCCGCGCGTAGGCCAGCGACTCGTCGTAGCAGACCTCGGCGAACGCCCAGGCCTGCGCGGCCAGCATGATCCGCTCGTGGTTGAAGTTGCGCATGATCGCGACGAAGCCCTGGTTCTCCGGGCCGATGCGGTTGGCGACCGGCACGCGGCAGCCGTCGAAATACAGCGTCGCGGTGTCCGAGCAACACCAGCCCATCTTCTGCAGCGGCGTGCGCGACAGCCCCGGCGTATCGCCCTCGATCACCAGCAGCGAGATGCCGCCCAGACCGTCGCCGCCGGTGCGCACCGCGACGGTGAGTAAATCGGCGCGCATGCCGGAGGTGATGAAGGTCTTGCTGCCGTCGACCACGTAGTGCTCGCCGTCGCGCACGGCGCGGGTTTTCAGATTGGCGACGTCGGAGCCGCCGCCGGGTTCGGTAATCGCCAGCGCGGCGATCTTGTCGCCAGCCAGCACCGGTTCGGCAAAGCGCTTCTTCTGCTCGGCGCTGCCGAGCGCCGCGACCGGCGGGGTGGCGATGCCGTGCGACATCAGGCTGGCGATCAGGCCGCCGCTGCCGGCTCGCGCGAGTTCGCCGGTCAGGACGATTTCGTAAAACAGATCGGCGCCGTCGACGCCGCCGCAGTCGGCGGGAAAACCGATCTGCAGCAGCCCGGCGTCGGCCGCCAGACGATGCAGTGCGCGCGGCAGTTCGCCGTCCGTTTCCCAGCGCTCGATGTGCGGCGTGATCTCGCGCGCAACAAAACGCCGCACCTGCTCGCGAAAGTCGGCGTGTTCGGCCGTGTAGAAGGGGCTGCTGGCGCCCATGACGGGTCTCCTCTCTTTATTGATGATTTTGGGCGTGCCTGCACTCCGCGCTCGCGGCCGCGCGGATTGCCAGCCACGGCGCGTCGCGGGTGTCGTGCAATGCTTCGGCCTGCAGGCCATAAAGCTGCTGCATCAGGTCCGGCGTGATGACGCCGCGGGGGGCGCCGCCGGCGATGGGGTGGCCGTCGGCGATGACACTGACGTGATCGGCATAGGCCAGCACCAGATTCGGATCGTGCAGCACGGCGATGACGCCGACGCCTGCCTGTGCCCAGCGTCGCGCCAGGCCCAGGCAGGCGTGCTGGAAGGCGAGGTCCAGGTGGGCCGTCGGCTCGTCGAGCAGCAGATAACGCGGTGCGTCGGAGGGTTCCCAGATCTGTGCGAGCACGCGCGCCAGCTGCACACGGGCACGTTCGCCGCCGGACAGCTCAGCGTACGAGCGAGATGCCAGTCGCGTCATGCCGCAGGCTTCGAGTGCGGCGTCGACGATCTGCCGCTCCCGGGTCACGGTGCCGCGTCGTGCGTGCAGGCGGCCGAGCGCGACCACCTCATGGGCCAGAAACGGGAAGCTCAGGCCGTGCTGCTGCGGCAGCAGCGCGCGGCGCTGTGCCAGCGCGGCGCTGGACCAAGCGCTCAGCGGCTTGTCGTCGAGCGTGACGCGGCCGCTGCTGCACGCCCATTCCGCCGACAGCAAGCGCAGTAGGCTGGACTTGCCGGCGCCGTTGGGGCCGAAGATGGCATGCAGCTGCCCCGGCATGAAAGACAGGTCGATCGCGTCGAGGATGCGCTGGCCGTTGCGGGTCAGGCCAGCCCGTTCGGCGCGCAGCATCAGACCAGCTCCGGCAGGCGGCGGTCGCGCAGCAGCAGGCCGAGGAAGAACGGGGCGCCGAGCAGCGCGCAGACGATGCCGACCGGAATTTCGGCGGGCTGGACGACAGCGCGCGCCATGGTATCGGCGATGGCCAGGAGCAAGGCGCCACCGAGTGCCGACAGCGGCAGCAGGCGGCGGTGGTCGGGGCCGATCCACAGCCGCAGCATGTGCGGCACCATCAGCCCGACGAAGCCGATGATGCCGGCCAGCGCCACGGCGATCGCCGTGCACAGCACCGCCAGGCCGATCGCGACGATGCGCAAGCGCCGCACGTCGACGCCCAGATGGCCGGCTTCGGCATCACCGAGCAATAGCGCGTTGAGCGATGGCGTCAGACGCCAGAGCAAGATGATGCCGATCACGATCGCTGGCGCACCGATGACCAGCTCCGGCCAGCCGGCGCGCGCGAGTGAGCCGAACAGCCACAGCGTGATTGCACGTAGCGTCGGGTCGTTGGCGGTGTAGGCGATCAGGCCGAGCAGGCCGCCGGCCAGGGCATTGATCGCCAGACCCGCGAGCAGCAGGGTCACCGCCTGGGTCTGGCCGTCGACGCGCGCGATGCGAATGACGAGGACGGCGCTGCCGATGCCGCCGGCCAGTGCAGCCAGCGAGACCAGCAGCTGCGGCGCCACCGGCAGGGCGGCCAGCTGCCCGAGCCCGGCCAGGCAGGCGGCGGCCGCAACGGCCGCGCCGCCGGACACGCCGATGAAGCCGGGATCGGCCAGCGGATTGCGGAGGACCGCCTGAAAGACGCAGCCGGCGACCGCCAGACCGCTGCCGACAACCAGCGCCGCGAGTACGCGCGGCAGCCGCAGCGTGAACAGCACGCTGTGCTCGGCCGGCGACAAGGTCGACGGCGACAGCAGCACGTTGATGGCCTGCTGCCAGGGCAGCGGAAAGGGCCCGGTGCCGAGCGCCCAGACGACGACGACGGCGAGGCCTGCAATCAGAATCAGCGCGCTGGGCCACGCGCGGCGGCGGGGGACGGTGGTCATGCGCCGGCATTGTGCCAGCGCGTCCGACTGGCGGCGCGGCCGATGTGCCGCGCCGCTGCGTCCGAACTGCGTTATTTGTTGAGGATCAGCCGATCATTGCGCGTGCGCAGCAGGCGATACTCCTGGCCGCGGTGCTCGATGATGATTTCCCGAAAGCCGCGCAGCAGTTCATCGCTACGCACACGAGGCGCCTGGCCGGTGATCGGCGTGCTGATCGAAGTGGTAGGGGGCGTCGCGCGAAAATCGTCCATGGCACATCTCCTCAGTGGGTGAGAAGATGATATTGATTCTCATTACATAGTCAAGCGGTGCCGTGGATCCTCAGCGGCACGTTCGGTTATTCGAAGGGCCGTGCCAGCGCTCAAGCGACTGATATACTTGCGCCCCTTTGCGAGAGTGGCGGAATTGGTAGACGCCCGGGATTTAGGTTCCCGTGCCGCAAGGCGTGCGAGTTCGAGTCTCGCCTTTCGCACCAGTTCTTTTCTTAATAATCATTAGCCTTCAGAGTGTTACGAATGGAAGTTCAAGTCGATTCGCCGGGTGGACTGCGCCGGCAGATGCGTGTCCGCGTCCCCGCCGACCAAGTTGCCAAGGCCGTTGACGAGCGACTGAACAATGTCGCGCGCCGCGCCAAGCTGCCGGGTTTCCGCCCGGGCAAGGCCCCGCGCAAGGTCATTGAGCAGCAGTACGGCGCCTCGGCACGCATGGAAGCGATCTCCGACATCGTCCAGCAGACCTACCCGGAAGCGCTGGGCCAGGCCGGCGTCAACCCGGCGGGGCAGCCGCAGATCGAAATCCAGGCCGAGAAGGCCGGCGAGCCGTTCGAGTACGTCGCGAACTTCGAGGTCTACCCGGAAATCACGCTGAGCGCGCTCGACGCGCTGCAGATCGAAAAGCCGGCGGTCGAGATCACCGATGCCGACATCGATCGCCTGGTCACCAACCTGCGCAAGGCTCGCCGCACGTTCGACGCCGTCGAACGCCCGGCTCGGGAAGGCGATACCGTCAAGCTCGATTTCCTCGGCAAGGTCGACGGCGAGGCGTTCCCGGGCGGTGAAGGCAAGGACATCGAGTTCGAGCTCGGCGAAGGTCGCTTCCTGCCGGACCTCGAGAAGGGCATCGCCGGCCACGCTGCGGGCGAGAGCTTCACGGTCGACGTGAACTTCCCCGAGGACTACCGCGCCGAGAACCTGCGCGGCAAGACGGCGCAGTTCGAAGTAACGCTCAAGGAAGTCCGTGAGCCGAAGCTGCCGGACGTTGACGCCGAGTTCCTGCAGGCGCACCAGGTCGACGAGGCCGCCGGTGAAGCGGGCCTGCGCGACAAGTGCAAGCAGGCGCTGGAGAAGGAGCGCGAGAAGGCGGTGCGCAACCGCCTGAAGAACCAGGCGCTGGAACAGTTGCTCAAGGCCAACCCGATCGATGTGCCGGAAGCGCTGGTGCAGCAGGAAATCCCGCGCATGCGCAGCGACGCCGCGGCGCGCATGAACATGGGCAACATCGAGCCGGAAAAGGCAGCCGAACTGCTGCCGGATGCGCTGTTCGAGCAGGGCGCCAAGCAGCGCGTCGCGCTCGGTCTGCTGATCGGCGAGGTCATCAAGGCCCGTGACATCAAGCTCGACAACGCGCGCGTCGAAACGGCGCTGGACGGCATCTCCGGCGACTATGAGCAGCCGGACCAGGTCAAGGCGTACTATCGTTCGCGCCCGGAAATGATGCAGGGTCTGCGCGCGATGGTGCTCGAGGATCAGGTCGTCGACAGTCTGGTCGATGGTGTGACGCCGATCGAGGTGCCGATGTCGCTGGAGACGCTGCTCAATCCGCCGACGCCGGAACCCGCGGCTGAATAAGCCACAATCGGTGATCGAGAACGCGCCTTGAATGGCGCGTTTTCGTCTCCACTGCGTCTCAAGGGAACCCTGGCGGTTCTCCTCACTCCAATAACCAGAGCCACGCCATGACCGATACTGTGACCCGCGCCCAGCACTCCGCCCAACTGGTCCCGATGGTCGTCGAGCAGACCGCCCGCGGCGAGCGCGCGTTCGATATTTATTCGCGGCTGCTGAAGGAACGGATCATCTTCATCACCGGGCCGATCGAGGACTACATGGCGAACCTCGTCGTCGCCCAGTTGCTGTTCCTCGAGTCCGAGAATCCGGACAAGGACATTCATCTGTACATCAACTCGCCGGGCGGCGTGATCACCGCCGGCATGTCGATCTACGACACGATGAAGTTCATCAAGCCCGATGTGTCGACCATGTGCGTCGGTCAGGCGGCCAGCATGGGCGCGTTCCTGCTCGCGGCCGGTGCCAAGGGCAAGCGCTATGCGCTGCCGAATGCGCGCGTGATGATCCACCAGCCGTCCGGCGGCGCGCAGGGCCAGGCCAGCGATATCGAGATTCAGGCCCGCGAGATCCTGTATCTGCGCGAGCGGCTCAACGGCATCATGGCTGAGCACACCGGCCAGCCGCTCGAGAAGATCGAGCGCGATGTCGAGCGCGATTACTTCATGAACGTCGAGCAGGCCAAGGACTACGGTCTGATCGACCATGTGGTGGTCCAACGGGGCGGTTCAGCCGCCTGAACGGGCGCCGTACGACGGCGGTTTTGCAGAAAAATGACCCTGTGCTATACAGGAGTCGACGGGCGACTGAAGCCCGGATGAGGATGTGAGATGACGAATGAAACGCGGAGCAACGGCACCCACAGCGGTCGGGTCCTGTATTGCTCCTTTTGCGGCAAGAGCGAGCACGAGGTGCGCAAGCTCATCGCAGGGCCTTCGGTGTACATCTGCGATGAATGTGTCGACCTGTGCAACGACATCATTCGCGAGGAGGTCCACGCCAAGCCGCAGACCAAGGGTCTGCCGAAGCCGCAGGAAATCCGCGCGGTCCTCGACGAGTACGTGATCGGGCAGGAGACTGCCAAGAAGATTCTGTCGGTTGCCGTCTACAACCATTACAAGCGCTTGTCGCTCAAGGGTTCGGACGGTGTCGAGATTGCCAAGTCGAACATTTTGCTGATCGGCCCGACCGGTTCGGGCAAGACGCTGCTGGCCGAAACGCTGGCGCGCCTGCTCGATGTGCCGTTCGCGATCGCCGACGCGACGACGCTGACCGAAGCCGGCTACGTCGGCGAGGACGTCGAGAACATCATTGCCCGCCTGCTGCAGAAGTGCGACTACGACGTCGACAAGGCGCAGCGCGGCATCGTCTACATCGACGAAATCGACAAGATCTCGCGCAAGAGCGAAAACCCGAGCATCACCCGTGACGTGTCCGGCGAAGGCGTGCAGCAGGCACTGCTGAAGCTGATCGAAGGCACGATCGCTTCGGTGCCGCCGCAGGGTGGGCGCAAGCATCCGCAGCAGGAGTTCCTGCAGGTCAACACGGCCGGCATCCTGTTCATCTGCGGCGGCGCGTTCGCGGGCCTCGACAAGGTCATCCAGCAGCGCTCCGAGCGCACCGGCATCGGCTTCGCCGCCGAGGTCAAGTCGGACAAGGACAGCAAGCACGTCAACCAGCTGATGTCCAAGGCCGAGCCGGACGATCTGATCCGCTTCGGCATGATCCCCGAGTTCATCGGTCGTCTGCCGGTCTGCGCGGTGCTCGAAGAGCTCGACGAAGAAGCGCTGATGTCGATTCTCAAGGAGCCGAAGAACGCGCTGGTCAAGCAGTACGCCAAGCTCTTCACGATGGAAGGCGTGCAGCTGGAGATCCGCGAGGACGCGCTGCGTGCGATCTCGCGCAAGGCCAAGGAGCGCAAGACCGGCGCTCGCGGTCTGCGCACGATCATGGAGAACATGCTGCTGGACGTGATGTACGACCTGCCGTCGATGCAGAATGTCAGCAAGGTGGTCGTTGACGAAGCGGTCGTGAAAGGCGAGGCCAAGCCGTTCATCGTCTACGAGAACAGCGAGCCCAAGCGTGAGAGCACGGCGGCCTGAGCCTCCGCTTTCATTGCCGCACCAAGAGCCCCGCAATGCGGGGCTCTTTGCTATGGGTGCGCGGATCGTGGCGGCCCTGGCACTGCTCGCGGTTGCGCGAGCGTCGGCCTGGGACTGCGCGGCGGCGACGGTGCTGCGCGTGCACGATGGCGACACCATCACCGTGCGCTGTGGCGACGCGGCGCCGGTCAAGGTCCGCTTCGCCGACATCGACGCCCCGGAGCTGCATCAGGCCCATGGCGAGGCCTCGCGCGATGCACTCACGCGGCTGATCGGTGGCCGGCGTGTGCAGCTGCAATCGCGGGCCGTCGATCGCTATCACCGCATCATCTCGGCGGTGCGCGTGGGCGACGACGATCTCGGGCTCGAGCTGGTCGGGCAGGGCCTGGCCTGGTGCGGGCAGCGCCCGACCCACGTCTGCCGTCAAGCGTTGCGGTCCGCACAAGCTGCGCACCGTGGCCTGTGGGCCGATGTCAATCCGCAGCCGCCGTGGCAGTGGCGGCGCGAGCATCCGCGAAACGATTGAGGGCGGTTAATGAGCTGTCGCGCCGGCATGGCGCAGATAGGGCAGAAAGGCTTCGAGGGTCGGGCCGGGCGCCACGTCCTTGAGCTGCACGCGATACAGCGGCCGGCGGATGTGCAGGCCGCGGACCGGCACCACGGTCAGCGTATGCGCACGCAGTTCGGTCTGCACCGCGCGTGACGAGAGGATGGCCAGGCCGACGCCGGTGGCAACGGTATGTTTGATCGCCTCGGTGCTGGCCAGCGTCATCGCCGGACGCACGGTCAGCCCCTTGTCGGCCAGCGCCTTTTCGGTGACGGCGCGCGTGCCGGAGCCGGTTTCGTGCATCAGCAGCCCCAGCCGCGTGAGCTGTGCCAGTGTCGGCGGCTGACGCGTCGCCGGATGCGACGGGGCGGCGATGACCACCAACTCATCCTGCGCGAAGACGCGATAGTCGAGCATTTCGCTGCGCTCGATGCCTTCGGCAAAGCCAATGTCGATCTCGCCGGCCAGCAGCTTGTCCTCGATCGCTTGGGTGTTCTCGACCTGCAGCGCCAGCTCGACGCCCGGATGGTCATGACGAAACGCCGCGAGCACGTCGGGCAGCATGTAGGCGCCTATCGTACGGCTGGCGCCGATCGCGATACGGCCGCGCGCCACCTGGCGCAGATCGCGCAACACTTGCTCGGCCTCGGCCTCGATCGCAAACAGGCGGTTGGCGTAGCCGAGCAGCAAGCGGCCTGCTTCGGTCGGGCGCATGCCGCGTGGCAGTCGCTGGAACAGGCTGACGCCGAGGGCGCGTTCGAATTCCGCCAGCTGCTTGGAGACTGCTGACTGGCTGATGTGCAGGTGCCGCGCGCCGCCGCTGACGCTGTTGTTGGCGGCCACCGCCTGGAAGATCGCGAGGTGGTTGAGATTCATCGTCGCCGGCCTGCTTTGGCATGATTAAAAGAGAACGATTGATTGAATATATTAAATTTTTAATATGGACGTCAGGCGCCTATCATGAGCGCCCTTGCGCCGTGATGCGCATGCAATCACTTCAAGAACCGCACCCTCACATGACCGAACAGAAAGCAACGAACGTCCATTGGCACGAAGGCGAGGTGACGCGCGCCGACCGCGGCAAGCTGCTCGGGCAGCAGGGCGCGACGATCTGGTTCACCGGCCTGTCCGGCTCCGGCAAGAGCACGGTCGCCGTGGCGCTCGAAAAGGTGCTGCACGCGCAGGGCCGCCTGGCCTACCGCCTCGACGGTGACAACGTGCGCATGGGCATCAACAAGAACCTCGGGTTTTCGGCCGAGGACCGCGCCGAGAACATCCGCCGCATCGGCGAGGTCGCCAAGCTGTTCGTCGACGCCGGCGTGATCGTGCTGTCGAGCTTCGTCTCGCCGTATCGCGCCGACCGTGATCTGGTGCGCAAGCTGCACGAGGAATCGGGCATGGCCTTCATCGAGGTTTACGTCGACGTGCCGCTCGAAGAAGCCGAGAAGCGCGACCCCAAGGGTCTGTACAAGAAGGCGCGCGCCGGCCAGATCAAGAATTTCACCGGCATCGATGACCCGTACGAGGCGCCGGCGCAGCCGGAAATCGTGCTTCCGAGCCACGAGATGAGCCTCGAAGCCGAAGTCGAAGCGCTGCTCAAGCTGCTCGCCGAGCGCGGCATCGTCGCCGCCTGAATCCACCTGTATCCGCAAGAAAAATCTCAACGAACATGATCAAGCCCCACGGTTCCGACGCGCTGCAGCCGCGTTTCGTCTACGACACCGTCAAGCACGAGGCCCTGAGCAAGGAGGCCGAGTCGCTGCCGAGCCTACTGCTGAACTCGGCTGCCGCCGCCAACGCCGTGATGCTCGGCGCCGGCTACTTCAACCCGCTGTCCGGCTACATGAACCTGGCCGATGCGCTGTCGGTGGCCAAGGACCTGAAGACCACATCGGGTCTGTTCTGGCCGGTGCCGATCGTCAACATCACCAAGGAGTCGGGCATTCAGGCCGGTCAGCGCATCGCGCTGCGCGACCCGAACGTCGAAGGTCACCCGGTGCTGGCGGTGATGGACGTGCAGGCCGTCGAGACGGTGACCGACGAGCAGTTGCGCGACATGGCCAAGGACATCTTCGGCAACCTCGACGACGGCCATCCGGGCGTGCAGACTTTTTTGTCGCTCGGCAACACGATGCTGTCTGGCCCGGTCGATGTGCTGAACTTCAGCTATTTCCAGAGCGAGTTCCCGGATACCTTCCGCACCGCCGTCGAAATCCGTAACGAGATCGCCGAGCGTGGCTGGAACAAGGTCGTCGCGTTCCAGACGCGCAATCCGATGCATCGCGCGCACGAGGAACTGTGCCGCATGGCGCACGAGCGCCTCGGCACCGATGGCATTGTCATCCACATGCTGCTCGGCAAGCTGAAGAAGGGCGACATCCCGGCGCCGGTGCGCGATGCCTGCATCCGCACGATGGTCGAGAATTACTTCCCGAAGAACACGGTGATGATCACCGGCTACGGCTTCGACATGCTCTATGCCGGCCCGCGCGAGGCGGTGCTGCACGCGGTGTTCCGCCAGAACATGGGCGCCAGCTATTTGATCGTCGGCCGCGATCACGCCGGCGTCGGCGATTACTACGGCCCGTTCGATGCGCAGACAATCTTCGACGAGAAGGTGCCGGCCGGTGCCCTCGACATCGAGATCTTCCGCGCCGACAACACCGCGTACAGCAAGAAGCTCGACCGCGTGGTGATGATGCGCGAGGCGCCGGATCACACCAAGGAAGACTTCATCGCGCTGTCCGGCACCAAGGTCCGCGAAATGCTCGGCAAGGGCATTGCGCCGCCGCCGGAGTTCTCGCGCCCGGAAGTGGCCAAGGTGCTGATGGCGTACTACCAGAGCATCGACGGCTGATCGCCGGCGCTGTTGCTGCTTGATTCAGGCCGCGCCTTTACCGCAGGGCGCGGCCTTTTTTCGATCCGCTGCATTGTGGATCCCTGATTCCGAACGGAGACCGGCATGGCCGATATCGATGTCTTCAATGGTGATGCCGATGGCATCTGTGCGCTGACGCAGCTGCGCTTGGCCGAACCGCGCGACGCGCGCCTGGTGACGGGCGTGAAGCGCGACATCGCGCTGCTGGCGCAGGTCGAGGCCGGCGCCGGCGATCGCGTCACCGTACTCGACATCTCGCTCGACAAGAACCGCGACGGCGTCGTGCGCCTGCTGGCGTCCGGGGCCGAGCTGCTCTACGTCGACCATCACTATGCCGGCGAGCTGCCGACCGGTGAGCGTCTGACGGCCCTCATCAACGAGGCGCCGGACGTCTGTACCAGCCTGCTCGTCAACGGCCACCTGAAGAACCGCTACCTGGCCTGGGCCGTGGTTGGTGCGTTCGGCGACAACCTCAAGAAGAGCGCCGAGACGATGGCCAAGGGCCTCGAGATCAATGCGGAGCAACTGCGCCAGCTCGAAGACCTCGGCACGTACCTGAACTACAACGGCTACGGCGAGTCGGTCGGCGACCTGCATTTCGCGCCGGACGCGCTGTTCCGCTTGGTCAGCCAGCACGAGTCGCCGTTCGGCTTCATCGGCGGCGATGGCCATGAGCATTTCGCCAAGCTGGCCGACGGCTATGCGACGGACATGGGCCGCGCCGCGGCGACGCAGCCGGAAACGACGTCGACCGCGCATGCCGCGCTATTCATCCTCCCGGATGCGCCGTGGGCACGTCGCGTCAGCGGCGTCTACAGCAATGACCTGACCAACCAGCATCCGGACCGCGCGCACGCGGTGCTGACCGAGAAGGCCAACGGCCACTACCTGATCAGCGTGCGCGCGCCGCTGAACCGCAAAAAGGGCGCCGACGAGCTGTGCCGGCAGTTCCCGACCGGCGGCGGTCGCGCGGCGGCGGCGGGCGTCAACGACCTGCCGGCCGATCAGCTGGGGGCATTCACCGACGCGTTCACCACGCAGTTTGCGATCTGAAATCGTGCTGGAAACAATGGTCGACGGGGCTGGTTGCCGGCCCCTCGATCGGGGTTTCAGACAGGCTGAAAAGAAAATATCGCAAAGAGGCTTTTCAACGTGCTTTCATTGGGTATAATGCGCGCCCCTGTCGTGGGGCTATAGCTCAGCTGGGAGAGCGCTTGCATGGCATGCAAGAGGTCGTCGGTTCGATCCCGACTAGCTCCACCAAATTCAGGACTGCCTCGTCCCCATCGTCTAGAGGCCTAGGACATTACCCTTTCACGGTAAGTACCGGGGTTCGAATCCCCGTGGGGACGCCAGATCTGCATGACGTGTGCATGCGACGCGGCACACGTAAAAAAGCCAGCCTAGCGCTGGCTTTTTTGTTGTCCGCTCTCGCAGCGACGCTGGCTTAGTTGTAGCTGCTGCGCGCGCGTAGCTTGATCTTGCCGTCGCAGTCGTCTTCGACCTCGGCCAGGCATTCATGCGGCTGCATGTCGCGTCCGTAGCAGATCTTCACCTCGCGCAGCCAGTGCCCGGCGCAATTCAACGCGAAGTCGTTGCGTTCGAATCGTGGATTGGTCTGCTGTAGCGCATCGAGCAGCGCCGAGCGTGTGGTGACCGCCTGCTCGTCGGTCCGATCAAAGGACGATGGTATTTCCAGCTGTCGCCGGGCGCGGTCGATGGTGTCGAAATAGGCGCGCTGATCGAGGCCCGAGCAGCTGCCGTGTTGACGCCACTCGTGCTGGATGCGCCGATGGTCGAGCATCAACGCCTGCATGTCGTCGATGACGGCATCATCAACGCGCGCCAGGCGCGGCCCGCAGTCTTCCGGCGAATCACCGTGCTCGTTCTTCGGCGCCAGCCCATAGACGAAAAAGCCGCTCTCGTCGCCGCGCTGGCACATGTCTTCGGCGAGATTGTTCTTGCAGAACTCTGGGAGCCACGACAGCGTCAGGACCCAATAATCAAAACGGCCGGGGCTAGCCCCGGCCGTGATCGATTGCGAACTGCAGCTCGCGGCGAGCAGCGCTCCGCAGAGCGCTGCCAGCAGCGGGTGTCGCGCCTGACGTGGCGTTGTCGTCAAGCCTTCTGTCCAGCCAGGAACAGCCAGGTCTCGACGACCGTGTCCGGATTCAGCGACATCGACTCGATGCCCTCGTCGAGCAACCAGCGCGCCAGATCCGGATGGTCGGACGGGCCCTGGCCGCAGATGCCGATGTACTTGCCCTGCTTGCGGCAGGCGTCGATCGCCATGTGCAGCATGCGTTTGACCGCTTCGTCGCGCTCGTCGAACAGATGCGCGATCAGACCCGAGTCGCGGTCCAGGCCCAGCGTCAGCTGCGTCATGTCGTTGGAGCCGATCGAGAATCCGTCGAAGTATTCGAGGAACTTGTCGGCGAGCACGGCGTTGCTCGGCAGCTCGCACATCATGATCAGCTGCAGGCCGTTGTCGCCGCGCTTGAGGCCGTTGGCCGCGAGAATCTCGTTGACCTGACGCGCCTCGTCGATCGTGCGCACGAACGGGATCATGATCTTGACGTTGGTCAGGCCCATCTCGTCGCGTACGTACTTGAGGGCTCGGCACTCGAGTTCGAAGCACGGGCGGAACGATTCGGCGATGTAGCGCGACGCGCCACGGAAGCCGATCATCGGGTTCTCTTCGTGCGGCTCGTAGCGCTTGCCGGCGATCAGGTTGGCGTATTCGTTGGACTTGAAGTCCGACATGCGCACGATCACCGGTTCCGGCGCGAACGCGGCGGCGATGGTCGCCACGCCTTCGGCGAGGCGCTTGACGAAGTATTCGATCGGATCGCCGTACGGCGCGATCATCGGGTCGATGATGCGACGCAGATCGGCCGGCTGCTTGTCGAGTTCCAGCAGCGCCTGCGGGTGAATGCCGATCTGGCGGTTGATGATGAATTCGAGGCGGGCCAGGCCAACGCCCTTGTTCGGCAGTGATGCGAAGTCGAACGCCTGCTCGGGCGTGCCGACGTTCATCATGATCTTGACCGGGACGTCCGGCATCTTGTCGAGCGCGATCTCGTCGACGGCGAAGTCGATGTTGCCCTCGTAGACGAAGCCGGTGTCGCCCTCGGCGCACGAGACCGTGACCTTGGCGCCGTCCTTGAGGATGTCGGTGGCATTGCCGCAGCCGACGACCGCCGGAATGCCCAGCTCACGGGCAATGATCGCCGCGTGGCAGGTGCGGCCGCCGCGGTTGGTGACGATCGCGCTGGCGCGCTTCATGATCGGCTCCCAGTCCGGGTCGGTCATGTCGGTGACGAGTACGTCGCCGGCCTGCACGCGATGCATTTCCTCGATCGAGTTGAGCATGCGCACGGTGCCGGCACCGATCTTCTGGCCGATCGCGCGGCCCTCGGTCAGCTTCGGCCCCTTGCCCTTGAGCTTGTAGCGGCGCAGCACGTTGGCCGACGCGCGCGACTGCACGGTCTCCGGACGCGCCTGCAGGATGTAGAGCTGGCCGTCGACGCCGTCCTTGCCCCACTCGATGTCCATCGGCCGGCCGTAGTGCTCCTCGATCGTCAGCGCCTGCACGGCCAGCGCCTCGACTTCCGCATCGTTCAGCGAGAAGCGGTTGCGCTCCTCGGTCGAGACCTGCGCGAATTCGATGGTCTTGCCGATCGACTTGTCGGCCGAGTAGATCAGCTTCTTGGCTTTCTCGCCGAGGCCGCGCTTGAGGATCGCCGGCTTCTTGGCGCGAATGTTCGGCTTGTAGACGTAGAACTCGTCCGGGTTCACCGAACCCTGCACGACGGCTTCACCGAGGCCGTAGCTCGACGTCACGAACACCGCCTCACGGAAGCCCGATTCGGTGTCCATCGTGAACATGACGCCGGAAGCGCCGAGGTCCGAGCGGACCATGCGCTGCACGCCGGCCGACAGTGCGACCGAGGCGTGATCGAAATTGTGGTGAACGCGATAGGCGATCGCGCGATCGTTGTACAGCGACGCGAACACCTCCTTGATCGCGTGCAGGACATTGTCGATGCCCTGGACGTTGAGGAAGGTCTCCTGCTGACCGGCGAACGAGGCGTCCGGCAGATCCTCGGCGGTGGCCGATGAACGCACGGCGACCGAAATTTCCTTGCCGGATTCGGCGACCAGCTCGTCGTAATGCGAGCGGATGTCTTTCTCCAGGTCGGCCGGGAAGGGCGCCTTGAGCACGGCTTCGCGGATCGCCTTGCCGGTCTTGGCCAGCGCGGCAACGTCATCGACGTCCAGTGACGACAGCATGCCGTTGATGCGGTCGGCCAGACCTTCGTACGTCAGAAACTGGCGATACGCATCGGCGGTTGTCGCAAAGCCGTTGGGAACCCGGACGCCGGACTGCGCCAGATTGCGGATCATTTCGCCGAGCGAGGCATTCTTGCCGCCGACGATTTCGACGTCGTGCATGCCAAGTTCGGAGTACCAGAGGACGTTACGGGTCACAATTGAATCTCGCTGATGGGTGGGGTTGTGCACGTCGGGAACCTCGGGGCTGAAGGGCAAACGCCTCGAATATCCTTGCTCGACACTGTCTCAAAACTGAAAAAGCATGGCTAAAGACCGGGCGGCCAGCTCGCCGATGGTCCCCGGCTGGCAAATCCGCTCGAAAAACAAGACACTGCGCGAATGACACAGCGATCCGTTTTCTTCGTTTCCGATGGCACCGGCATTACGGCCGAAACTCTCGGCAACACGTTGTTGACGCAATTCGATGGCTTGGCGCTCGAAAAAACGACGCTTCCATTCATCAACTCCGCTGAGCGGGCGCGCAGCATAGTCGACTATATCAATTTCGTCGCGACCGAGACGGGAATGCGGCCGCTGGTCTTTAGTACGACCGTTAACGACGAAGTGCGGGAAATTCTCCGTAACGTCAATGGCTTGTTCCTCGATCTTTTTGATCATTTCATCCATGTCCTGGAGGCTGAGGTCGGTCAGGATTCGTCGCACGCCACCGGCCGCGCGCACGGCGGCGCCAACACCGCGCGCTACAACGCGCGGATCGCGGCGATGAACTACACGATGGAGCACGACGACGGTGCGTCGACGCGCGAGCTCGACAAGGCCGACGTGATCCTCATTGCCCCGTCGCGCTGCGGCAAGACACCGACCAGTCTGTATCTGGCGCTGCAGCACGGTATTTACGCCGCCAATTTTCCGCTGACCGAAGACGATCTCGAAAACCTCAAGGTGCCCAAGACCCTGCAGGGCCGTGAGCATCTGTGCTTCGGTCTGACCATCGATCCCGAACGGCTCGCGCAGATCCGCAACGAGCGCCGACCGGGCTCGCGCTATGCATCGCTGGCGCAGTGCTCGTACGAGTTGCGGCAGGCCAGTCAGCTCTATGACCGGCTCGGCATCCCGTCGGTGGACTCGTCGAACATGTCGGTCGAGGAGATCGCCGCGACCGTCATGCAGGAGAAGAACCTGCGTCGTTTGAATTAATTTCTGACGGCTTTGTCAGTCAAATCATTGAAATGATTGCACATTAGGCTCCCCGGTTTGCGGCCGCCATGCAGCGCGCCGGTTCAGGGAATCAGGGAGCTTCCATGTCGGGTCCTCGCAAGCCGCGCCGTCGCGGCTATTCGCGTCGTGCGTTTCTGAAAAAGGCCGGCATGTCGTCGGCCGCCGCCGGGCTGCTGCCGCTGTTGCCGGGCTGCGGTTCCAGCGACGCGCCGGGCGGGCGTTCCGGCGGCAGCAAGGCCGAGTTCCGTCATGGCGTCGCCAGTGGCGACCCGCTGCCGGATGCGGTGATGCTGTGGACCCGCGTCAGCGGCATCGAACAGTCGCAGGCTGTCGACTACGTGGTGGCGCGCGACACGAGCCTGGCCGATGTGGTGCTGCGCGGTAGTACGACGACCGACGCCTCGCGGGACTATACGGTGAAGGTCGACGCGACGGGCCTGGAACCCGGCGTCACGTACTACTACCGCTTTTCGGCAGGCGCGGCGGACTCTCCGGTCGGCCGTACCAAGACGGCGGCCGACGGTAGCGTGCAGCGCCTGCGCGTCGGCGTCGTTTCCTGTGCGAGCCTTGCGCACGGATATTTCAACGCCTACGGCCGGCTCGCGCAGCGCGCCGACCTCGACGTGATCCTGCATCTGGGCGACTACATCTACGAGTACGGCACCGGCGAATACGGCGATGTGCGCGACTACGAGCCGTCCTACGAAATCCTGACGTTGGACGATTACCGTACCCGGCACGCGCAGTACAAGCAGGACGCCGATGTGCAGGCCATGCACCGCCAGCATCCGATGATCGCGGTCTGGGACGACCACGAGACTGCCGACAACTCCTGGCGTGACGGCGCCAACAATCACACCGAAGGCGCCGAAGGGGCGTGGACCGACCGCAAGGCGGCCGGCATCCAGGCGTATTACGAGTGGATGCCGATCCGCCAGATCGATCCGACCACGCGCACGCGCATTTTCCGCACCTTCCGCTACGGCGATCTCGCCGACTTCGTGATGCTGGACACGCGTCTCTACGACCGCGATCTGCAGGCCGGTCTGACCGACGCCAGTTCGATCAACGACGAGGCGCGCACGCTGATCGGCCCGACGCAGATGGCCTATCTCGGCAACGAGCTGGCGGCGCCGGGGGTGACCTGGAAGATCATCGGTCAGCAGGTGATGTTCGGTCAGCTGCGCATTCCGAGCCTGCCGGAGCTGTCGGTGCTGACCAACATCCCGGTCGCGCAGCTGCAGGAGTTGTTGCAAGGACTGCCGGTCATCAGCACTGGCGGGCTGGTCATCAACACCGACCAATGGGATGGCTACGGCGCCGAGCGCTCACGGGTGTTCGACCTGCTCGAGGCTTACCAGGTGTCGAATCCCGTGGTGCTGACCGGCGACATCCACACCTCGTGGGGCATGGACCTGTCGCGCGATCCGGCCAATCCGCTGGTCTACAACCCGCTCACTGGCGAGGGCTCGCTCGGCGTCGAGTTCGTCAGCACGTCGGTGACGTCGCCCGGTCTGGAAGCGCTGGCGCAACTATCGCCGGTGATTCAGGCCATGAACCCGCACATGAAGTACATCGACCTGGCGCAGAAGGGATATCTGTTGCTCGACATCACGCCGGAGCGCACACAGGGCGAGTGGTGGTACGTCGACACCGTGGCCGCGACCAGCGACGGCGAGAGCTTCGGCGCCGGCTATGTCGTGGCGGCGGGCAGCCATCATCTTGTGGCTGCCGATGCGGCAACCGAACCGGCCCTGGATGCGCCGCCGCTGGTCAGCTGAACCGGGCGCTGGCCGCAGCGGCGCGGACGTTATTGCGGGTATTCTGTGCGGATGATCCTTGTTGTTTCTGCCCGCGCCCTGACGCCGTGAGCCTCTACAGTCCGCGCCTGACCCGCTTGATCGATGCGCTGCGACGCCTGCCGGGCGTCGGCCCGAAATCTGCGCAGCGCATGGCCTTTCATTTGCTCGATCGCGACCGCGATGCGGCGCGGCTGCTGGCAACGGCGCTCGACGATGCGCTGTCCGGCATCGCCCGCTGCCCGGATTGCCGGATGTTCAAAGAGGACGACGAATGCCGTTACTGCGGACCGGCACGGCGTCAGAGTGGGCAGCTCTGCGTCGTCGAAGGGCCGGCCGATCTCGTCGCCATCGAGCAGGGCACGCCGTTTCGCGGCCGTTACTTCGTGCTGATGGGGCGCTTGTCGCCGCTGGATGGCATGGGGCCCGACGAGTTGGGCCTGCCGCGGCTGGCCGAGACGCTGGGCGAGGGCGATGTGCAGGAACTGATCATCGCCACCAACCCGACCGTCGAGGGCGAGGCGACGGCCTACTACCTCGCCGAAATGGCCAAGAGCCGCGGCATTCGTGTCACGCGCATTGCGCACGGCGTGCCGATGGGCGGTGAACTCGAATACGTCGACGGCGGCACGCTGTCGCATGCGCTGAGCGGTCGCCAGCCCGTCTGAGTGGCGGAAGTGCCCGGCGCCTGTCCGCGCTTATTCGAGCAGGGCGTCCACCTTGGCGGCGCAGATGAAGTCATTCTCCGTCAGGCCATCGACCGCATGTGTCCAGTAGCGCACGCTGCAGGTGTTGTAGCCGAAGCTGATGTCCGGATGATGGTCCGAGGTGTGGGCGATCCACGCCACGGCGTTGACGAAGGCGGTGGTCTGCCAGTAGTTGTCGAACTGGAACAGCGCTTCGACGGCCTTGCCTTCGCGCGCCCACTTCCAGCGTGATTCGAGCTGTTCCTTGAGCTTCGCCGCAGCCGCCAGATCGAGTGACGGGACTCCGCCTTCACAGGGCTTGCAGCGACGTTCAGCGAGTTCTTTCATGGTCAATTCCGGCAGTGCAGTCCGTGATTTTAGTCGGGGAACGGGCTGCGGTCGCGGATTAAATTTTTGCATCTGGATGAACGGCCGATACACTCGTTCTCCCTGCCGCCGACAAAAGCGAACGATTGCCTGTGAACCAGAATCCGCAGCATCTCATCTGGATCGATCTGGAAATGACCGGCCTGGTTCCGGAGCAGCATCGCATCATCGAGATCGCGACGGTCGTGACCGACGTGCACCTGACGGTGCTGGCCGAGGGCCCCGTGCTGGCACTGCGCCGCGAGCCGGAGGAGTTGGCGATCATGGATGACTGGAACGTCAACCAGCATGGGCGGTCGGGGCTGATCAAGCGCGTCAAGGACAGCGAGATCGACGACGCGCAGGCCGAGCGCGAGACGATTGCGTTTCTCGAAAAGTGGGTGCCGGCCGGAAAATCACCGATGTGCGGCAATTCGATCTGTCAGGATCGGCGGTTTCTGGCGCGCTGGATGCCGGCGCTGGAACGCTTCTTCCACTACCGCAATCTCGATGTCAGCACGCTCAAGGAGCTGTGCTCGCGCTGGGCGCCGGAAATCGCGCGCGGCTACAACAAGCAGAGCAAGCATCTGGCGCTCGACGACATCAAGGAGTCGATCGAGGAGCTGCGCTACTACCGCAACCACTTCCTGCGCTTTCCGGCCATCTGACGCGGCTGAATTTCAGCGGATCGGTACCAGCACACTGACGCGGCCGCCGCCGAACATCGAGCGCTCCAGCAGCAAACGGCCGCCGTAGGCCTGCACGATTTCATTGACGGCGGCCAAGCCGATGCCTTGGCCGGGCAGGCGGGTGTCGGCGCGGGCGCCGCGTTCGAGCAGCTTTTCCGGCGCCTCGCTCGGAAAGCCCGGACCATCGTCGTCGAAGTCGAGGCGGCAGATGTTGTGATCGACCTGCGCCGCAACGCGCACACGCTGGTTGCCGTACTTGGCAGCGTTTTCGATCAGGTTGCCGAGCATTTCGTAGAGGTCGCCTTGATCGGCGCGCAGGCGCAGTATCGGATCGAGTTCGTTTTCGAACGTGATGTTGCGGCTCGCGTAGACCTTGCTCAGTGCCGACATCAGCTTGTCGACCAGTGGTTTGAGTGCCACCGGCTCGGTCAGCGTGCGGCTGCCGGCAGCGGCGGCACGGCGCAGCTGATGATCGACGATGTGCTGCATGCGGCCGACCTGCTCGTCGAGCTGGCGTTGTTGGGCGCCCGGAATGTCGGGTTCGCTGCTGATGCCCCTTAATACCGCGAGCGGCGTCTTCAGCGTGTGGGCGAGATCGCCCAGGGCATTGCGATAGCGGGTCTGCTGGTTGCGCTCGCTGACGATCATCGCGTTGAGGTCGCGCGTCAGCTGCTTCAGCTCGTCGGGGTACGACCCTTCGATTTCGCCCTGCAGACCGGATTCGATCATGTGCAGTTCGCGGCCCAGGCGCTTGAGTGGCGCCAGACTCCAGCGCAGGATCAGCAGCAGGATCACCACCAGCGCGACGACAGTGCCACCGAGCCAGGTCCACAGCGTGCGACGGAAGATGCCAAGTTGGCGATCGAAGGCGCTGGTGTCGTCGATGACGCTGACGGTGTACAGCCGCGGCGTGTTGCGGTCTGAGTCGATCCAGCGCAGGCCGAAGCTGAGACGGAACGCGTCGGGCTTGTCGAGACGCTGGAAGTTCCACTGACCAACCGCCAGCTGCGGCGGTGGCGGCATGTCCAGCGACTGATTGGAGCTCCAGACCATGATGCCGAGCTCGTTGAACAGCGCCGCCTGCAGACCGGACAAGGGCTCGCGCAGGCGCCGGTCCGGCACCGCGTCGAGCGAGATCGTCAGTTCACCGTCCGGCGTCGTCGACGCCGCGCCGAGCAGCGCATAGATCAGGCCTTCGAGCTTGTCCTGCTGCGCCTGCAGCAGTGCACTCTCGAAGGCCTTTTCCAGCGCCAGGCCGCCGAGGCCGACGAAGGCGAGCAGGACGATCGCCGTCGAGACCAGTAGCCGGGCGCGTAGGGACGTGACGCGCGGGCGGCGCGCGGCGGTCGCCTTCAGGCGCGCGGCAGGTCCCACCGGTAACCCGCGCCGCGCAGCGTCGTGATCGGGTTGTACTGGCTGTCGGCGTCCAGCTTCGAGCGCAGTCGGCGGATGAACACCTCGATGACGTTGCTGTCGCGTTCCTCGTCTTCGGTATACAGATGCTCGGTCAGCTCGCTCTTCGAGATGACCTTGCCGGCATGCGTCAGCAGGTATTCGAGGACGCGAAATTCATAGCTGGTCAGATCGACCGGCTTGCCGTCGACCATGACCGACTTGGCGCTGGTATCGACGACGTATGGGCCGGAGTTCAGCGTCGCTTGCGTCCAGCCGCCGACACGACGCACCAGCGCGCGCACGCGGGCGATCAATTCCTCGCGATGGAAGGGCTTGACCAGATAATCGTCGGCACCGGCCTCGAGGCCCTCGACCTTGGTCTGCCAGCCGTCGCGAGCGGTCAGGATCAGGATCGGGTACTTGCGGCCGGCCTTGCGCACCTGGCGGATCAGGTCGATGCCGGGCATGCCCGGTAGACCGAGATCAACGATCGCGATGTCGGCCGGATACTCCTCGGCCATGTAGGCGCCGTTGTCGCCATCGGCGGCGACGTCGACGGCAAAGCCGTCGTCACTGAGAAACTTGGAGACCTGCTCGCGCAGATCCGGATCATCTTCGATTACGAGCGCACGCATGGACGCTATCTCTCCCTGTGGTGCCGCCGCAGGCCCGGCCTGCTATGGATCAACCTGATAGATACGAACTTCACCGTTCTTCAGCATCTTCACCCGATACCCGGCGCCATCCGGCTGTACCGCCAGCACCCGTCCGCCGTGGCGGCGCTGGATTTCCCGCGCTGCCATGTCCGGCGACAGTTTCGGCGCACCGCCGGTTTCGCGGGTGCCAAGCATCGGAAATGGCAGTGACATGCCGTTGCCGCGCTGCTTGCCTGGCTCCCGATCCTTTCCAGGATGCGCAGCCGCCGCGATCGCCGTGTTGAAGAGCACGGCGCTCGCCAGACAGATCGCAGTGAAGGTAGGCAGACGCATGAATGGACAGGTCAGGGATCGGTTACCCGCGCTCCCACACTCCGGACCGCATGCGGCGGTCTCGAAGGGCGGAGCGCCCAGGGCAGGACGTTCCGGCGGCGATGTATTGCGAAATCATCATGCGCCTCCGGGCGTGGGCATCGATGCACATACTGTGCCTGCAGCGTAGCGCGATTAACTGAATTCGTCCTTAATTTTTTCGTGCTATTTCAGGAACTAAGGCGTTCACAACGGAGCCGGCCTGTCAATTTGCAGTGGTCGCGAAGCGCTTCAGCGCCGGTGGCGTGAAGTGCGAGGGATCGGCGTGCCAGTCGTACTCGATCAGCTTTTTCTCTTCATTCGTGAGGCCAACGATGACGTAGCGGCGTGACTGCAGGTCGTAGTGAACCTGCACGCCGTTGACGACCACCGGCACGTTGGCGAATGCGATCGAATGCGATTCGGCCGTGCGCCAGAACGCACCGCGCTCGTCGTACATGTCCTCGGCATGGACGATCCACGAATCCTCATCGAGATAGAAGATGCGCTTCTTGTAACGGTGCGAGTAGCCGGGTTTGACGTTGGCTTCGATGACCCAGACGCGATGCAGCTCGTAGCGCGCGAGGTCCTGATTGATGTGGCCGGCGCCGATGATCTGTTTGTACTTCAGCTTCGGGTCGTACAACAGGTAGCTGTTGTACGGAATCAGCATTTCCTTCTTGCCGACCAGCTTGATCGTGTAGCGATCAAGCGGACCGTTGAACATGTCGAGCTGGTCCTGCGTCATCAAGCCGTCGTAGAGCGGATTGTCGTAGCCGACCTCACCGATGCGGCGTGGCCGGCCGACGGTATTGTTGTAGACCCAGACGCCGGTCTGATTGGCGATACGGTCGATCGGCACGTGCAGCAGATGCGCTTCGCCGGCGAGATTCGGCGGTGCGATGGTCTTCTGCAGCGCGAACAGGTTCATGCCGTCGATCGACTTCACCGTCGCGTCCGGATCGTTGTACATGAACGCCAGTTCGACGTAGTCGCGCTGTGTGACGAAGCTGCCGTCCGGCGCCGTCACCGCCGAATCGATGTAGCCACGAAAGCCGCGCGTGTTGTAGCGCATGATGTGATTCCACATCACCTCCGTGCCGTTCTTCGGAATCGGGAATGGGTAGCCCTGCGCGGTGCAACAAAAGCCGTAGCCGTTGTCGGTCAGGTCCACGGTCGTCGCGTTTTTCTTGGTCGCGTCGTAGAACCACTGGGGATACGACGCGCTGCGGCGCGTCGGATAGACGTTCATCTTGTAATCGGGATACGTCTTGAATAACGCCTTGTAGCCTTCGGTGAGGATGCCGGCGTATTTCGTGTAGTTCTGTGCCGTGATCGTATACAGCGGCTTGTCGGCGGCGAACGGGTTGCTGCCGCGCGGCATGTCCTTCTGCGGCAGGCCGCCGGTCCAGGCCGGGATCGTGCCGTCGGCATTGCCGGCGCGTTCGGCGCCGAGTGGCGTCAGCTCCTTGCCGAGTTTGGCGGCTTCGTCGGCCAAAACCTTGGCGCTGGACGGCAGGCTGATCAGCAGGCCGAGCGCCAGCAGCGGCAGGGCCAGTGTGCAGGGCAGGGTGGATCTCATGTCGTTTCCGGCCGCGAGGCGGCCGCCTCCTTCCTTGAATCATCATGCGCCGCCGGCGCGTCCGGCGGCAGGCGTCGGTGCAGGGCCAGCCAGGCCAGTGCCGGCAGCAGCACAATGGCACCGAGCAGGTTGGTGCTGAACATGAACAGCAGCAGCAGGCCCATGTCGGCCTGAAACTGCAGTCCCGAGAACAGCCAGGTGAAGACGCTGAGCAGCAGTGATGCCGAGGTGAAGATCACGGCCTTGCCGGTGTGCCGCAGCGCGTCGAAATAGGCCTCGCGCAAGCTCGTGCGCTCGGCGAGCCGTCTGGAGAACACGCTCCATAAATAGATGCTGTAGTCGACGCCGATGCCGACGCCGAAGGCGGCCACCGGCAGCGTCGCCGGCTTCATGCCGATGCCGAGCGTCGCCATCAGGCCGTAGGTCATCAGCGAGCACAGCACCAGCGGCGTGAGAATGCACAGCACCGCGACGCCGCTGCGGAACGACAGCCAGGCGAACAATGCCAGCGTCGCGTGCACCCAGATAATGACCAGCAGCTCGCGCGCGCGGATTTCTTCGTTGGTCGCGGCCCAGACGCCGACATTGCCGGATGCCAGCTTGAAGTCGACGCCTTGGCCGACGTTGTCATGCTGGAAGGTTTTCACGGCGTCGACAATCTGCGAAATCGTCGTCGCACGATGATCGCGCGTGAAGATCAGGACCGGCATCACACTGCAGTCCGGGTTCGACAAACCAAGCTGGCTGGGGATTGGCGAGACCAGTTCGGACAAGCTCTGCGTGCGTGGCAGCACGCGCCATTTCGGCGCCGCTTCAAACCAGCCGGAGCGTACCTGTTTGGCCAGCTGCGGCAGCGACAGTACCGAGCGCACGCCCGGCGTGTTTTGCATGTGCCAGGCGAAGCGGTCGATCGTTTCCATGGTCGCTGGATCGACGCAGCCGTATTGCTTGGTAACGGCGAAAACCTTGAGGATGTCGACGCCGATCGCGAAGTTGCGGCCGATCGCGCGCGAGTCGACGTTGTAGCGGCTGTCCGGGCGCAGCTCCGGCACGCCGGCCTGTCGGTCGCCGACGATCAGCTTCGGATACATCCACAGTGCCCAGCTCAGCGCCAGCAATGCCACGAACAGCGTCGGGATCGCCGCGCGCGCGGTGGCGAAGGCCGACAGCCGTTGCCAGAGCCGATCGGAGAGGGCGACGCGACGCTGCTGGCGTGCGCGAAACGCGTCGACGTCACGTACCCGCGCCCACGACAGCACGATCGGCAGCATCATCTTGTTGGTGATGATGACGGCCGCCATGCCCATCGCCGCGTTGAACGCCATCTCGCGGACGATGTCGATCTTGATGAACGCCAGCGTCGCGAAGCCGATCACGTCGGTGAGGATCGCCACGGTGCCGGGAATGAACAGTTGGCGAAAGGTCGCGATCGATGCGTCGCGCGACGCCAGGCCGTGCACGGCGACCTCGTAGCGCCAGGCGTTGACGTACTGCACGCCGTGCGACACGCCGATGGCCAGGATCAGGAACGGTACGAGGATCGCGAACGGGTCGAGTCCGAAGCCGGTCAGCTTCAACAGGCCCAGCTCCCAGATCACGGCACACAGTGCCGCGAACAGTGGCAGCGTGGCCAGCCGCCACGAGCCGCAGAACATCCACAGCAGTGCGAAGGTCGCCAGTAGTGCAATGGCAAAGAACATCATCACTTCGTGGCCGGCATCGCTGACGTCGCCGACAACCTTGGCGAAGCCGATGATGCGGATGTCGAAGCGGTCGTTCTCGTACTGCGTGCGGATCGCCTCGAGTTTGTCGGCGACCGCGCGGTAGTCGAGCTTCTTGCCGGTCGACGGATCGTGCTCGAGTAGCTCCGCCGTCACCATCGCGCCGCGCTGATCGAGCGATACCAGACGGCCGATGACGCCGGCCTTGCCGACGTTCGAGCGGATCTGCGCCAGCATTTCCGGCGTTGGCCGGTAATTGCGCGGAATCACGTCGCCGGTCGAAAAACCGTCCTCGACGACTTCCATGTAGCGCACGCCAGGCGTGAACAGCGAGGTCACCCGGGAGCGGTCGACGCCGGGTAAAAAGAACACCGCATCGGTGACCTTGTGCAGCGTGTCGAGGAAGTCCGGCGTGTAGATGTCGCCCGGCACGCCGGGCTTGAGCATCACCGCGATCGAGATCAGATTGGCACCGCCGAAAGCCTTCTCGTACTGCTTGAAGACCTTCATGTACGGGTGATCGAGCGGAATCTGCTTCTCGAAGCCGGCATCCGGCTGCAGTCGGCTGGCGAGGACGGCCATCGCCAATGTGAACGCCATCAGGATCGCGAATGTCAATCCGCTACGGGCATAGACCAGCACTTCGGCACTGCGCAGAATCCGCTCGGCGTAACGGCCCACCTCGTCCTCCGTCTTGTCGTCTGCGTGCCGGTGCGGCCGGCGGTCACTCAGGCGATGGATCAGATCGCGAGCGCGAGTTTCAGCAGATCATCTGTTTTTGCGTAGGCGCGGAACAGGGTTCGCGCCAGAACGGCAAGAATGCCACGCATTTCATCGGCGCTGTATTGCCGTAGCGGCACAACGCAAGCTTCGATCAGTGCAATGACGGCACGCGCCATTTCGTCGGCTTCGCCGCTGAGTTCCAGCAGTCCGCGCTCTCCGGCTTCCTGGAATTTGTGGCGCAGCACTTCGATCGCGGCGTCCTCGAAGCTGCGCTGCGCGGCGGTCAATGCCGCCGTTTCGGGACGCGACGGAATCAGCCAGTAACCCGCCACGCCCTTTTCGACGCGTGGGTCGCGCAGCAGCTTCTGCAGGCCGCTGAAAACATGCATGACCGCCAGCACCGGGTCGGCTTCGGCGCGCATCGGGTCGAAGACGTATTGGTCGAAGATCGCGTGGAGACGCTTCAGGCAGTCGAGGTAGAGCGCTTCCTTGCCGTCGAAGTGCCAGTACAGCGCGCCCTTGGACAGCTTGGCGGCGCTGGCGATATCGCCGATCGAGACGCCCTCGTAGCCGTAGCGACCGAACAGTTCGAATGCGTGATCCGTGATGGCCTTGATCGTGTCGAACTGTTCGTGAGCGGGTTTGCGGGGCATGGCGATTCTGATGGCGAAGCGGCGATTTTACAGGCCCCGTCAGCAAGATGGCGACCGCAGAAGCCTGCGGTCGCCATCGGAGTTTGCCGAAAATGCTGCACTTCGTCCGCGGCGCGCAGCCGCCGCGAGCGTGAGGCTAGTGCGCCGGACGGTGTCCGAGCAGGCGTGCCGGCAGATAGAACAGGGCCGCGACCAGCGCGAACATGCCGCCGACGCAGATACCGATGAGGCGTAGCGGCAGGCAGATCAGCCAGACCAGTGGCGCGATGAATAGCGCCAGCAGCGCCAGCGGCCAGCACAGCACCAACAGCAGGAGCCAGCCGACGGTGAGTAGCAGGGTATTCATGCTTGTGCTCCTTACTCAGGTTTCGAGTTCGCGGAACTGGCGGCGCAATTCGAGTTCTTCGTGCGTGACGCAGGCCTCGATCTGCTGCAGACGGCGTTCGAGATGATCGAAGCGCGCCTTGGCCGCTGCCGGGGAAACAGCGGGGCCGCCGGGCGGGCTGCCGGATGGGCCGCGTGACGACGGTCCTCCGTTGCGCGGGCTGCCGCTCGTGGCGTTGCCGTCGGCCGGGTCCATCAGATACCACAGCGCGATGTAGACCACGCCGACCGGGAAGAAACCGCTGAAGATGAAGGCGAGAATCACCAGCACGCGGATGATTTTCACGCTCCAGCCGAAGTAGTCTGCGACGCCGGCGCAGACGCCGGCAATCCAGCCGTCCTCGGGGTAGCGGCGCATGGCCGACAGGCCGCCGTCGTGATCGCGGGGGGCTTTAGCGGTGCTCATGATGCTTTTCTCTCCAGCCGGGGGCTTCGACGTCGAGCAGGCGCTCAAGCGTGTCGATACGTTTTTCCATGCGATCCGCCAGATCGACCAGATCCTGATTGACGGTCCCCACGGGCTGCTGCGTATCACGCCGATGTGCGAGGTGGCGGAACAGCAGCACCGGGAAGACAACGAAAATGCCGGTGACGGCGATCAGCGGAATCAGATTGTCCAGAAAGGTTTCCACCCATCACTCCTGCGCGTTGTTCTTGCCAGCCCTGGCGCGCAATCTTGCCAGTTCATCTTCGATCTTGTCGTCGGCGAGGCGCGCGAATTCGTCGCGTAGCCGGTCGGCGCCCAGTTCGTAGGCGTCGACCCGTGATTCGAGTTCGTCGGCGGCGCGTTCAGCGTCGTCCAGTGCGGCCTGGGTCGTGGCGCTGCGCTTGTCGTCCATCTGCTCGCGCAGCTTGATGCGCGAACTGGCGGACTGGCTGCGCAGGTTGATGTTCTTCTGTCGTTGCCGTGCTTCCGACAGCTTGGCGCGCAGCTTGGCAATGTCCTCGTCGAGCTTGCCGACTTCGAGTTCGACCTGCTTGAGCTCGCGCTGCGCCTCGTCGATACGATCGCTGGCGCGGCGCTTGGCGGCGAGGGCGCCGCGCGCCAGATCGTCGCGATCCTTGCGCACCGCCAGCTCGGCCTTGGTTTCCCAATCTTCAGCCTCGGCGCCGAGGGTCTCGATCGCGCGCTGAAGTTCCTTTTTGCGGGCCAGAAAGCGCACCGCGGTCGACCGGACTTCCACCAGCGTGTCCTCCATCTCCTGGATGATCAGCCGCGCCATCTTCTCCGGATCCTCGGCCTTGTTCAGCAAGGCGCTCAGATTCGAGTCGATGACATCACGCGTTCTCGAAAAAATTCCCATCAATCGTTCCTCTGGAACTGCCGCTCGGGCAGTTGGACCTAGCGCTGCGCGACCATCAGCGCTGGCGTTTCGGTGTTGATCTGCGGCATCAGCAGGCTGACGTTGCCGGCGATATTGTCCCGCACCTGCGTCTGGCTGTTCTGCAGCGCCAGCTGCAGGTGGCTGTCGATCTGACGGCTGGCGACGCTCTGTACGAAGCCGGCCTTGGTCTGGGTCGGCACCTGGCCAACATAGGTGGTCAGGCTACCGAAGGTGCTGACGGTCATGATGGCGGCGACGGCGGCGCTGAAGATCGGCGCAGAGTAAGTGGTGTTGAACATGGCGTGTATCCCCTTTGTTGTTTCGGTGCAGCGGTGTGTGTGGGATCAATATCGCCAGCTCCGTGCCAGTCATGCCATGACCGTTAACATGTTGAAATTAAATGATTTATAGTTTTCCTGGTGGCAGCTCTGCGATGGCGTCGTGAGTTTTTGTGCCGACATGTGGTGATATTCGCCAACTTCTAGCACAATGGCCATATGGAGCTCCGCGACTCGCCCGATCCGATCCTCGGACAGGCCGACAATTTTCTCGCCGTCCTTGAACGAGTGTCGCGAATCGCGCCGCTATCCAAGCCCGTGCTCATCATCGGCGAGCGCGGTTGCGGCAAGGAGTTGATCGCGGCGCGCGTCCATTATCTGTCGGAGCGTTGGGCGCGCCCTTATGTGAAGTTCAATTGTGCCGCGCTCAACGAGGAGTTGCTCGAGTCCGAGTTGTTTGGCCACGTCGCTGGCGCGTTTACCGGTGCCGCCAAGGCGCGCATCGGTCGTTTCGAGCTGGCCCACCGCGGCTCGATCTTTCTCGACGAGTTGGCATCGATGTCCCTGCGCCTGCAGGAGAAGCTGCTGCGCGTTGTCGAATACGGCGAGTTCGAGCGTGTTGGCTCCAGCGAGACCATCAAGGTCGACATCCGCCTGATCGGCGCCGCCAACGTCGACCTGCCGGCGATGGCCCGCGCCGGCAAGTTTCGCGAGGATTTGCTCGACCGTCTGTCGTTCGACGTCATCACCGTGCCGCCGCTGCGCGAGCGGCGCGAGGACATTGCGCTCCTCGCGCAGAAATTCGCGGAAGGCATGGCCAAGGAACTGGGACGTGAGTACTTCGCCGGTTTTGCGCCGGCCGCGGAGCGGGCGATGCTGCAGTACGGCTGGCCGGGCAATATTCGCGAATTGCGCAATGTCGTCGAGCGCGCAGTCTATCGGCTTGAGCACGAGCGGCATTCGGTCGAGAGCATCGAATTCGATCCATTTGCCTCGCCATATCGACCGCGCGGCATGGCCTCGCAGCTCGCGGTGCCGGCGGCCGACCCACAGCCTGCCGCTGCGCCGCCCACGCCAACCCCAACCCCAGTGCTGGACGCGACGCCCGAGCTGCCGGCCGTGTTCGGCGAGGCGGTCGCCGCCTTCGAGACCCGGCTGCTGCGTCAGGCGCTTGAAGACAGTCGCTATAACCAGCGCAAGGCGGCCGAACTGCTGCATCTGACCTACCACCAGCTGCGCGGTTTGTTGCGCAAATACAAGCTGTTGGACGGCGAATAATCAGAAATTTCCTACATCCGTCTGGCACGGAAATCGCTGCGCTATGGACAGGGGCTGCGGCAATGTGGCCGTGCCGGTGAGAGCCGGCCCCGGCTCCGTTTCGATTTTTGCGTTTCTTTTCTTTTATCGCAGGGCAATGGCGTCCGCTGCGTGATGGGTCAGCTGCCAGCTGTTGGGCGGCGTCGGCCTACACCTCACGAATGTGCCACTGGGATAAGGGGATTGCAGATGCTCGACGAAGCGGAGCGATCGAGAAGTAGACGTGATATGGCGGCGGCCAGGCCCGCTGCCAGCCTGCGCATGGTGCTCGTCGATGACGATGCCGATCGCGCAGCTTTCGTGACGCAGGCGCTGCGCGCCACCGGTCACGACGTCATTGCCAGATTGTCGGCCAATGAAGACCTGCTTGCCGCTGTTCGCCGCCTGCGTCCGGACGTGATTCTCGTCGACATGGACAATCCGGCGCGTGACGTGCTCGACAACTGTGCGGCGGTCACGCAGCAGGTGCCACGCCCCATCATTTTCTTCGCACGCGACTCGGAACCGGACACGATTTCGCGCGCGGTGCGTGCCGGCGTCAGCGCTTACATCGTCGACGGCATGGCTGCGCACCGCTTGAAGCCGATCCTCGACGTCGCGATCGCGCGCTTTCGCGAGCATCAGAAGCTGCGCAACGAGCTCGACGACATGCGGACACGGCTTGCCGATCGGCGCGATGTCGAGCGCGCCAAGGCGATGCTGGCTCGGGTGCGCAAGCTCGATGAGGCCGAGGCCTATGCCTTGCTGCGTCGCAGTGCGATGGCGCGGCGCGTGACCATCGGCGAGGCGGCGCGCACCGTGTTGGCGGCTGCCGAGCTGTTCGACGCCGATGTCAGTGAGTCCGGCGGAGGTGTTGCGTGAATCTTGTCATTCCATTCCGGCCCGAAATCACGCACCTCACGGTCGGCTACATGCCGCTGCTCGATTCGGCGCCCCTGTTGTGGGCGGCGCATCGCGGCTACTTCCGCGCGGCCGGATTGGATGTCGAGTTGGTCGGTGAGGTGTCGTGGGCGAGCCTGCGCGACCGGCTCGCCTATGGCGCACTCGATGCCGCGCAGTGCCTGGCGCCGATGCCGGTTGCCGCGACGCTCGGCGCCGACGGTGTCGGAGTGCCGATGGTCACCGGCTTGTGCCTGTCCCGCGGGGGCTCGGCGATCACGTTCTCGCGCTCGATGGCGGACCGCCTCGGCATCAACGGCACCATGAGCGTCGCCGACAGCTCTGCGGCGGTGGCACGCTATGTCCGCGGCGGCGGTCGCTTGCGTCTCGCGCACGTGTTTCCGTTTTCGATGCATCACTATCTGCTCCGCGACTGGCTCGCGCTCGGCGGGCTCGATCTGATGCACGGCGGCGATGCGGCGGGTATCGAGTTCTCGGTGGCGCCGCCACCGCAAATGGTGCGCTTGCTTGAAATTGGTGCGGTTGACGGCTTTTGTGTCGGCGAGCCTTGGAATACCGCGGCGGTCAAAGGAGGGCTCGGGTATGTCGTGACGCCGACCAGCGAGATCTGGGACGGTGGCGCCGACAAGGTGCTGGGCGTTACCCACGAGTGGGCGCAGCAGTTTCCCGATACGCACCGCGCGCTACTGTCGGCGGTAATGGCGGCGCTCGCGGAAATGGCGAGTCGCGATGTAACGGCGGAACTGACGATGCTGCTGCATCGCATGAAGGTCGTCGCGGTGCCGGAGTCGTGGATTGAGGCCGTGCTGCGCGGCCAGGGCATGGGCAGCCCGCCGCGCTTTGCGACCGGATTGCATGCGTTTCCGCGCCGATCGCAGCTGATGTGGTGCGCCCTGCAGATGTTGCGCTGGCGCCAATGGGCGCAGCCGATCAGTTTGTCGAAAGTGACGAGTGCGGTTTGCGATGTGTCGGCGTACTGCGACGCCGCGGCTGCGCTGGGCTTTCCGCGTCCATCGGTGGATTCGGTCCGTGAGGGTGCCGGCCGCGTGGCGCTGGGCTCGGATGGTGCGTCGATCGAGTCTCGCTTTGTTGATGGCTCGGAGCTTGATCCGGCCAACCCTGCGGCCTATCTGACCGCGCGCGGCTGGCCACTCGACGAGGCGCAGAGCGCCGTCGCCGGCTGAAGTGGGTGTCGTGCACGCGCGGTCGCGCATGGCACGGCACTTGCAGTTTCGATTTGCGCGGATGCCGTTCTCGGGCATCCGCATACCGGGCCGCCGAAGGCCCGGGCCTCACAGCGGCCAATGACGTCCGCGACTTTCCCAGCATTTGCCAGGAGTGGTCGTATGTCATCGGACGTCATCTTGTTCCCCTTCATCGATCCGGCCGTGCAGATCATCGTTATCTGCGCTGCGGCCTTCGTCGTCTTTTTTTTTCTTTCTGCGTTGAGTGATGTGCTGCGCATGCGTCGCCATGCGCCGCGTGCCGAACGTTCTGCCCAAGCTGCCGAACCACATGCCAGCATCGCGTCAAATTCGTCTCCATAGCGCCGGTTACCGATGCCGCATCCTCACGCTGGCTGTCGTTGCGTGGCTGGTCAGCGCGTCGGCGTCGGCGGCTGATTCGTTGCCGTCGATCACCGCGGACGCCCTCGAGCTTGCGGTTGCGTCACAGCAAGCGTCGGTCCCCGAGCGCCCGGCGCTGTATGTCGGCTCGACGCTCAAGGGTGCTGTTCTGCGCGATGTCCGCGTGTGGATCGATCGGCAGCCGGTCGTGCGGTATCAGTTCAGCGAGGCGCAGGCCCGCGCGCTCAACGCCGGCGGTCTGTGGCGCCTGGCCGTGCTGCCGGGCGACGGCGCCGCGCATCATCTGGTCGCCGAATTTCGCGCCAGCCAGGACGATGGCCAGCTGCAACATCAGTTGATCGTCGCCCAGCTCGACCGTTCACTGGTCGGCGGCGCCGGTGTCGCGCAAATGCTGGTCATCGGCGGCGGCGGCCTGCTGCACCATGCCGATCTGGCGCTGGCGAGCGTCGGCAGCGACGCGCTGGCCCGTGAGGCCGATACGCTGCTTGCCGGTGGCGAGCCGTTTGCCGCCGCCGTGCGCTATGCGCTGGCGCCGGGCGTCGATCCGCTGCGCGTGCAGGCGGCACGCGCGGCTCTGGGGCTGGTGGCGGCCGACGCGCCAACCGTACCGTTGTTGTCGCAGTTCAATGCGGTGTTGGCCGCTGGCGGTGACGTCGATGCCGGCCTCAAACAGGTCGCCGACGGCAGCGCGGTGCGCGATGTCGGCTTGTCCGTCAAGGATCTCGCCAACGTGACACGCGGCTACCGCGCCCTGCGGGCCGGACAGCACGACGAGGCGACGACGGCGTTTCGCGCGGTGCGCAGTCCCGGACCGTATTCGAATGCCGCGTTGCTGGGCCTCGGCTGGACTTATCTCGTGCCGCATCGCGGTCTGGTTGCCGCTGCCGATATTCCGCTGCGACCGAGCGGCGCCGATGCCGTGGCGCAGGCGCGCCGCGCATCGCCGTTTCGCTACCTGCAGGCCGTCGCTGAGGGTGCCCATGCCGACGACGTGCGTGCCGCGCTGGTGCCTTGGGTGGAACTGATCGGTCGTGACCCGCTGGACCCTGCGGTGCAGGAAGGCATGCTGGTCGTGCCCTATGCGCTGGATCACGTCGGGGCGCATCGCCAGGCGCTCGACTATTACAGCCGGGCGGTGCAGAAGCTCGAGGCGGCGCGGACGACGCTCAAGCAAGCTGCCGCGGATGTCGACGGTGGCCGAGAACTGGGTGACGTCGATGCGCGTGATGCCGATGCGCGCAGTGGCTGGTCGCGCCAACTCGTCGAACGCAGGGACGACCAGCTTGCGGTGCCGGTGCGCAGCTTGATCGATGCGCCCGCCGTTGCGGCGGCATTGCACGATTACCGGCAGTTGCAGGAAATCGATCGCGTGCTGTCTGCTGATGAGGACCGGCTCGATGCCAGCGGCGCCGATCTTCGCGCTCGCATTTCGGCCTTGCGTCGGCGGGTCGCAATGGCGCGCGATGCAAGCGCCGCTCAGGCGCGCGCGGCGATGCACGACGAGCTGGCGCGGCTCGATCGGCAGACGTCGGTCTATCTGGCCGAAGCCGAGTTCGCCATCGCGCGTCTTTACGATCGCGCGCCACATGGGGATGGCTCGTGAGCGCACGCCACTGGCATCGTGCATTGGTGCTGTGTGCGCCGGTCGTGGTGATGACGGTCGCGCATGCCGCCGATGCGCCGACCGTCGGCACGCTGACGAAGAACAATGGTCTGCGCGAGAGCGGTCACTTCATCGTCAAGACGCCGGACATCCTGCGCATCGAAAAGTCGCCGCCGGTGACGCCTGACCCGCAGCAGGCCATGGCCTACTACGACCGGGTGATGGCGCTCGACAGCGCTGATCCGCAACTGCGAGCCGAAGCCATGCGTCGCGCCGCTTATCTGCGCATCGAGCTTGCCGACGACGGCAGTGGCAAGATCGATGCGCCCAAGCTCCGTGAAGCGGTGACGATCTATCAACGCTTGCTACAGGCGCAAGCGCACGATCCGGCCAACGACCTGGCGTTGTATCAGCTGGCCCGCGCCCAACAGTTGCTCGGCGACGACACGCAGGCGATCGCGCGTCTGCAGGAGCTGGGGCAGCAATATCCACAGTCGGCACTGGCTGGCGACGCGAGTTTTCGCGCCGCCGAACTGTTGTATGTCCGCCATCGCTATGCCGAGGCCGAGCCGCTGTACCGCCAGGTGCTGGCGATGGGCACGGATACGCCGTACTACGCGCCAGCGCAATACAAGCTGGGCTGGAGTCTCTATCAGCAGGATCGCCATGCCGATGCGGCGGCGGTGTTCGTGGCGTTGCTCGACGCCGACCTGCCGCCGGGTTCGGTGAGTGACGATGCACAGCAGGCGATCGCGACCGTGCCGCGCAGCAAGGCAGAGTTCGCCGGCGACGCTTTGCGCGTCAGTGGGCTGGCGTTCGCCGCGATGGGGGGCGGTCCGGCGATGAATCGCTACTTTGCAGAGCACGGCGAGCCACGCTTCGCGCCGTTGCTGTATCGCTCGCTCGGAACGGCGCTGCTCGACAAACGTCGCTATACCGACGCCGCTCAGGTTTACACCGCCTACGTCGACCGCCATCCGGACGATCGCATCGATCCACGCTTTCAACAGTACGCGATCGAAGCGCTCGCGGCAGGTGGTTTCGACGAGCCCTTGCTCGACGCCAAGCGACAGTATGCGCAGCGCTACGCGCCGGGCGCGCCGTACTGGCATGGGCAGGCGCCGCCACAGGTCGTGATCGCGCACCTGCGTGACGATCTCGAGGATCTTGGCGAAACACAGCAGGCGCGGGCACAGCAATTGCCGGTCGGCGATGTCCAGCGTGCACCGGCGTTCCTGGCTGCGGCCGACTGGTATCGTCAACGCCTCGCGCTCGATCCGCCGGATGCGCCGTCGGCCGATATCGCGATGCACTACGCCGATGCCCTGTTCGATGGCGGCCAGACCGAGTCGGCGGCGCAGGCCTACGAACAGGTCGCCTATGGGCCGACCAATCCGCGCGCGGCGGAAGCGGCGTACGCGGCAGTACAGGCATATCAACGGCAGGCGCATGAGGTCGATGCCGCGCGGCGGCCCGAGGTGTTGAAGCGGTCCGTGGCGTCGAGCCTGCACCTGGCGCAGCAGTTTCCAGCACATCCGCGGCGTACCGCGGTGCTGACGCGCGCAGCCGAAGATCTCTACGAGTCGCATGACGATGCGCAGGCCATTGTCGTTGCGCAGCGGGTCCTCGATGAGCGCGCGGCACCGCCCAGTGACGCACAGCGTTGCGAGCTGCTCGGCGTTGTCGCCAACGCCCAGTTTGCGCGCCACGACTACGCTGCGGCGGAGCAGGCCTACACCGCCTTGCTGCACGCATTGCCGGCCGGCGCCGAGCAGCGCGATGGCACCGGCGAAAATCTCGCGGTTGCGGTCTACCGTCAGGGAGAGGCCGCGCGCGACGCGGGCAAGCTGCGCAGTGCCGCCGAGGCGTTCGCACGGGTCGGCACGCTGGTGCCCGACGCGAAGATTCGGGTGCAGGCCGATTACGATGCGGCGGCGGCGCTGATGGCGCTGAAGGACTGGCCGTCGGCCGAGCGCTCACTGGAGAGCTTCCGCGCACGTTATCCGCAGCACACGTTGGCGGCCGATGCTGACAAAAAGTTGGCGTACGCGTATGAGCAGGATCGCAAGCCGTCGTTTGCCGCCGACGTCTACGCGCGCATTGCGCGTCGCGACAGCGAGAGCGCGGCGGTGCGCAGTGAAGCCGCATGGAAGTCGGCGACGTTTTACGACGATGCGCAGATGAGCCGCGCGGCCGTGAGCGCTTATCAATACGCGATCGGCGGTGAGGTGCGGACCGATTTTTCGCATGATCTTCAGGCACGGCGGCGGCTCGCCGATCTGGAGCGCGATACGCTCGGCGACGAGGCGGCCTATCGACAATGGCTGGCATCGATCGTCGCCACCGATGCCGGTGCCGGCACGCACCGGACATCGCAGTCGCAGCAGATGGCTGCCCAAGCCGAGCTGGAGATCGGTCGTCTCGATGCTGACGCGGCGCGCCGCACCACGCTGACGATGCCGCTCAAGCGCAGCTTGCCGCAGCGCAAGCAGGCCATGCAGGCCGCCATCGATTCGTTGATGCGCGCGGCGCAGAGCGACGATGCGGATATCACCACGGCCGCGGCCTATGAGATCGGCAACGTCTACCGCGATTTCAGTCGCGCACTGCTCGACTCGCAACGGCCACAGAACCTGCAGGGCACCGCACTCGAGCAGTATCAAATTCTGCTCGAGGAGCAGGCGGATCCCTTCGATCAAAAAGCGATCGATGCGTATTCGGCGAACTTGAATCGGGTTCAGCAAGGTATCTGGAACGAGTGGACCTCCCGGAGCGCTACGGCGCTGACGGCGCTGGCCCCGGCGCGATATGGCAAGAATGAGATGCATGATGATCGATACGACGCACTGCAATAGCGCAGCACGGACGACGCTGGCCACGAGCGTGCTGGCCATGGTGCTGGCTGCATGTTCGACGGTGGACGGTCCCTCATCGGGACGACCGGCGCCGACGGCGCAAGCCGTGCCATCGGTTGCGGTCGCACGCTCGGCGCGCGATCCGCAGGATGACGCGCAGGCCCGCTTCGACGGGGCACTGAAGCTGATGAATGACGGGCGTTACGCCGAAGCTGAAACCGCGTTGCAATTGCTCGGTGAGGATTTTCCGCAGTATTCGGGGCCGTTGACGAATCTCGGCATCCTTTACGTCAAGCAGAAGAAGCGCAGCGCTGCGGTCGACGCCTTCCGCCGTGCGATCAAGGCCAAGCCGAACAATGCGATCGCGTTGAACTGGCTGGGCGTGCTGAGCCGCGAGCAGGGGCGTTATCGCGATGCCGAGCGGTATTACCAGCTTGCCGCTCGCGCGCGGTCGGACTACGCCGCACCGCATTTGAATCTGGCCATCCTTTACGACGAATCGTTGCATCGGCCGCAGGATGCCGTCGACGAATATCGCGCCTACCAGAAAATCGCCGGTGATCAGGATCAGCCGATGGTCGAAGTCTGGGTCCATCAGATCGAAGATCACTTGCCGTCGCCATCGCGATCGATGACGGCTTCTGCGACCGAGCAGGTGATTCAGTGATACGCCGTCGTTGCATCAAGTCGGGGTCGGCGACAGTGCTGGCGGTGATGTCGCTGCTGGCCAGCGTCGCGGCGCTGGCGGACCCAGCGGCGGCGAAGGCCACGAAGCCGGCGGCCGAGGTCGGGACCACGCTGATCGGTGACCGTGACTCGGCAGTTGGGCTGTATCTTTTGCCGTGGAAGGACGAAGCGCCGAGTGACATCGATCGGCCGCCGTTGCACTTCGAGCTGGCAAACAAGCCGGTCGATCCCACGACGTTCGCCGCGCGTATCCAGCGTGAAGACGACAATGCCGCGTATCGTCGTGTGCGATTGGAGCCGAAGTTCTGATTGCCGCCAAGCAAAATCCTGGAATCAGAAAAGTCAGAAAAATAGAAACGTGAAGAACATGCACTACGCAGCGATGCGTAGCTGGCTGCCGTCCTGCGGCCTGAGTCGCGCAGCCAGTGCCGGAGTGGCGATCAGCTCGTCGTGTTCGGTCAAAACCAGGACCTGATCGATCTTCATGCGCGCAGCAAGTTCGCGCCAGGCTTGGGGGCCGGCGACGAACAGCGCGCCGCCAGCGGCGTCGGCAATCGCCGCGTCGGGATGCACGACGGTCAGGCTACGCAGCCCTTGTACCGGCCAGCCTGTGCGCGGGTCGAGCAGGTGAGAATAGCGCTTGCCCCCATACTCGAAATAGCGCTGATCATCGCCATGCGTAATGACCGCCTCATCCGTGGCGTCCAGCGTTGCGAGCAAGCGGGGAATGGCCGATTCGCGCGGATCGCGGATGCCGACGCGCCACGGCCGTTCATTGCGGACGCCGCGCACCGCGAGGTTGCCGCCGGCGTCGATGCTGGCGTTTTCGTAGCCCATGCGCTTCAGCGACGTCAGCGCGCGGTCGACGATATAGCCCTTGCCGATGCCGCCGAAGTCCCAGCCAACGTTGCGCGCCGGACCGTAATGGTCGCTGCCATCGTAGTCCGGTGCGATTCGCAGCGAGGCGAACAAGGCGTCGATCTCGATCTGTGGCGGCGGTTCGTCACGCAATCTGGTCATGTCGTCGAAGCCCCAGAGCCGAACCAGTGAGGCGATGCGCGGTTCGAAGCGGCCGCCACTCAGGCGGTGGATATTCCATGCCCGATCGAACAGCGGCTTCAGATGCTTGGGAATTTCCGCACGCTGGCCAGCGGCGAGGCGACGATTGAATGTTGCCAGTGACCCTGCACCCCAGGCCCAGGCATCGTGCCCGAACGACAGCAACTCGCTTTCGACGACCGCCAGGGCTGAATCCGCTGCGACGCGACCGCGGGGTTCGACGATCACCGTCGCGGTGACAAACGTGCCCATCGCCATGAAGCGACGCTGCAATGGCGTCGGCCTGCGTAGCCATCCCATGGCTCGAGCCTTTCCTTGTCAATGGAGGCGGGAGCGGCGGGGGCCGCTCCCGAAAAGGATGCCGCGCGTTTATTGCGGCGGCATGTAGTACTCGTCGGACGTCAGCTGACCGTCGTGATTGGTGTCGCGCGTGTCGAAGCGTCTGGCGAGCTGCGAGCCCGGCGTCACTTCGTCTTTCTGGATGATGCCGTCGTGGTTCTTGTCGACCCACTCCTGATTCTTGGGGGCCATGTCCGGCGCCCCATATTTGCCGAAGCCGACGGTCTTGTCGTCGTGGCCGCCCGGCATTGATTGCGCAAAGGCGGACACACTGAAAAGCAGCGCGGATACGGCAACGATCGAATACATCTTCATCTCACATCTCCCTGGCACTACGACGTTGATGGAACGACAGCAATCAACTTCGACAACCGATCCATGGTTGCCCTTTATCGCGACGTCAGCCGCTTGCGATTCTGGCGGATGCGCCACCACATCCAGATCCCGCTGATGGCGAGCACGATCGCGACAAAGCCGATGATGGTGATGATCCACGCGCCGATCGGGCCGAACAGGCGGCCGGTGTGCAGGTCGATGAGCACCTGCTCGACGATGATGCGTGGCTTGGAATAGGGCAGCGCTGCCTGTTGCTGCGCAGCTGGCAGCGCGCGTGCTTGTGACCAGTCGACGTCGGTCGGCGAGACCGGCGTCCAGGTATTGCCTTCGTCGGCGCTCTGGTAGGCGTCGAGATCCTGGACGGCGATGGTGTGAGGGTCGGACTTGAGCGTGCCGATACGCCGAACCGACGATACCGGCAGGATCGGCGGCATCAACTTGTCTACGCGCTGTCCGTCCGGCGTCACGAGCACGACGCTGTCGGGCGATGCGATATACAGAATCGGCATGTCCGGTGTGCCACCGAAGACCAGGCCCAGCGGCGCGGTCACGGCACTCGGCAAAGGCTTGCCGTCGATCAAGGTGTAGTCGTTGGTCTGTGCGAGCCAGTGCCCGCCAGCCGAAAAGCCACTGTCCGGAGGCGCTGCATGCAGGCCATACAGTTGCGTCAGCCATGGCCAGTCGACACGGGCAGTGTCCAGGCCGAGATCGACGCTGCGCGTCAGCAGAATGCCGGTGACTGCCAGCCATAGCAAAAACGCAAAGGCAAGCAAGCCGGCGCGCGAGTGCCACTCGCGCAGCAACATGATGATGTTGCGCTTCGGGCGCTGCGCGCCGCTCGGCGGAACGCGTCGCCACGCAGCAAGTTGCGGCAGGAGACGCCGCCGGGCTGGCGTTTGCGTGCTCATCGCTTCGCGTATCGTGGAGCTGCCGATGCTCATGTCGCCATGGCATCGAAGGCGATGGCGGCACGCGCCATGCGCTGCATCATTTTCACCGACAGCGTCGCACCGGAGATATTGTCGACCGGCTTGTCGAGGCCGTTGCCGGCAGCCTTGGCACCAATCAGCTGGCGCAGGAACGACGGCTCACCGACTTGTTCGCCACGCGATTCGCGATAGATCAGCACGCGCGCGTGTTCGATGCTGCCGCCAGATACGACGAAACCGCAGGTGGTCGGCACGTAACCATCCTTGCCGACGTCGTCGAAGATCCAGGCGCTGCGTCCGCCAGCTTTCCAGTAGCGCAGGCGTGCCTGCGGATATGGGTGGCCGAGGATTGCAGAGACCTGCGATTGTTTGGCGCCGTCGAGCATCAACATCGACGGGGCCGGCGCTGGATCCGGCGCAAAAACTTCGGAGATGAACGCCTGTGGCGTCTGAAACGTCTTGTACAAGTCGACGCTGTAGTCGTCGGCGCGAGCCTTGCGTGCAGCCAAGCCGACGATGGGGAGTGCCAGCAGCGCCTTGAGTGCCGAGCGACGCAAAGGGGAATTCGGGGCTGCATCGTCAGTCGCGACTTGATGCAGACGGGAGAGGGTGACGCGAGTATCGAGATGCGCGTCGCTATGCGGTGCTTTCTTAATTGTCACGACGATTCCGGCAATGTGAAGGCAGGATTTGAATTCGAATGTCGCCGCCAGCGACACCGGATCGCTCCGGTATCGCTGGCCGACGACGTGTGAAGCCCATTGCTGAGCAGGTGGCTGTGAGCGATTTACTTCGTCACGATCACGCGCGTGAACGGGGCCAGCGCGGCAATCAGGTCATTGCACGAGTAGTAGGGAATGTCGTTGCGCTCGCAGGCGTTGTAGGCCGCTTCGACCACCGCGTTGAACTGCGTCATCGTGATGCCGAGATCGGCGTGGGCCGCACTCATGCTCGCACCCTGATAGTTGTTCGGACCACCGAGCACCATCGTCTCGAGCTGCGTGTTCAGCGCGATCTGACGGTCGGCGTTGCCGAACTCCTTGAAGATGTAGTTGATGCGGTTGTCGAGCATGATGTAGTAGAACAACGACTCGACCCAGTTGTGGATGCCGTCGACGCCGCCGAAGTCGGCGACCGCCGAGCTCGGGATGCCGAGAATCGGCTTCGTCTTTGTTTCGCCGGCGAAGGCCGGCTGCGTCGCCGCGGCGGCCAGCATCGTCGCACCGGCGGCGATGGCGAGAGAAATCTTGCTGCGTTTCATGTCGATATCTCCTTGATCCCTGGAAGCGGGATCAGAACGTCAGATGCGTCGAGAAGTAGAAGCCGTTCTGGTCCGGCGCGACCGAAATGTTGCCGAACATCAGATAGGCCACCGTGAACGAGATGTGCTTGTTCGGGGCATAAGCCATGAACAGGTCATACCAGTCGCCTTCGTTCTTCTGCTTCAGCGAATCGCCGAGGTCGAGCCCGAGGTTCGACAGGACGTTGGTGATCGTCGTCAGGTTCAGACCGTTGATGTTGATGCTCTGGCCACCGGTGTTGTTGCCGTGCTGCTGCCACTCGCCGCCGATCGCGGTGTTCTTCGCGACCAGATGCGCGATCGAAACCTCCGCCCGGACCTTGCGCTTGTTCTTGCAGTCGCCGGTGCCCAGACCGTTGTTGTGGCAATAACCGAAGCCGGTCAGGCCGTCCTCGTTGGCGCTGGTGTAACGCGCCGTGACGTTGACCAGCGTGCTCAGCGGGAACAGAATCTTGGTCGCGGCCAGGTAGATCTCGTAGTCCTTGGTCTTGTCGGCGCCCAGTGTTTTTACCAGCTCCTTGTTGCCGTTGACCTTATATAGACCGCCGATCGAAACCTGCGGAATCCAACTGTCCGAGGTGTAGACCGCGTCACCGAACAGGCGCAGTTTCACACCATAGGTCTGCATCGGCAGCGTCGAGTTCCAGACATCGGTGCCGACGCTGTCGCCAAGGTCGACGGCGTCGAGCACCAGCGCCACCGTTTGCAGGTTTGGCAGGTTCAGCGACAGCCGGCTATCGACGTACGAAAGCTCGAGGCGGTCGTAGAAGCCGACGTTGACGCCGTAGAACGACACCTGGAGGGCGGGCAGGTTCACGTAGGTGAAGCCGGCGCTGCCGTTGATGCCGTCCCGCGTTTCGTAGCCACTGATCGTGGCCCACGGCACAGCGCCACCACCGCCGGCGCCATCGACGGTGAACACACCGCCGGTCAGCAGGACCTTGCCATTGTTGTACCAGCCGGCCCATGCGGAACTGCTCGCGAGCCCGGCCACCAAGATTGCCGCGCACTGGAAAATGCGCAAGCCGTTCACTCGTACCCGTTTCATCTGCCCCAACTCCTTAGTATTGCTAGATATGGAATGCGTGAAGCCCTTGAAGTCCAATCCGCTGCAGGCGGTTTTTGTGATTTCTGGGCCAAGCCACCAAACACCGAAGCAAAAAAAAACGTCCACGCAAGTCGGCTGGTTTAGCCTCATGCGTGGACGTCGGTGTCCCTTGTTTGGATTCGAGCGGCTTTGCCCGATTCCCTTGACGCGCCTAAGACGCGAGTCCTTCGCGTCTGCAATTAGTCGTGCAAAGCATGTGCCAATGTTTGCAAGCCGACGTTCGGTGTGCGTCAAAGCGCGCCAGTTTGATCTGTGTGTGGTGCTGGCTACTATGCTGTTGATGTAGGCAAATCACCACCTGAAGCGGTTTCGAGCTGACCTCGTATTGCCATGGGGCGTGGCGTGCAATGCCCGGCGATCCTGGGAATCGTGTCGGCACCCGCGATGCGCTGCGAACCATCATGGAGCGGCGTGATGATCCATAAGCGTGATCGGTGATCGTTATTTGTGCGAGACGTGTTGATCGTCAGCTCGGCGACAGTGCGTGGTGCTCAATATGAACGACATGGAATTTCGTCATGCATCGCGTCGCACTCCTTATATATAAGGTCGACAGCCATGATGTCTGGGTTTGCATGGCACATGCATTGCTCCTTATTATTCGTGGAAAGAGCAGTCTCGCTGCTCTAGGCAACAGCGCCGACCGGACAAAGAAGTCCACGCATCCCGAAAGGGGTGCGTGGATTTTTTTTTGGTCGTCATCCGGCTGAAGGTGGAAGTCATCTGGCGCTGCTGGATTCGGAGTCATCAAAAGCAACAAGGGGATGTTATGAAAAGGGCTGGAAGTGGTTTTCGTATCTGCCTGATCCCGCTTCTGGCGGTGTCGGCCTTGGCGAGCGCTGCGGCGCACGCCGATGGGTGGTTGGATGACACCTATGTCGCGCCGATGGCGTCTTACTCGATCGCCGACGACGACCGTCATCAGAAGGACGCCTGGGGTGGGACGCTGGGCGCCGGATGGAAACTGTCGAACAAGCTTGAGGTCGAGCTGGTCGGCACCTATCTGAAGTACAAGGACAACGACGATACCTATCGTTGCGGCCTGCTGAGCCTGGCGAACTGCAGTTACGGCAGCGACACTGTTGCCGGCGGCGGCTTCGGCGCCAACATGCGCTTGTTCGACAGTGTCTTCGGCGGCCCATTCCTGCACGCGGATGTGATGAAGACCAAGGACGCGTATTACCACGCAGGCCTGGGTTGGGACGTGCCGCTGGGCCACAATGGCTTCGCCGTGCGCGCGGAAGCATTGCTGCAGGCCAAGACCGATTGGGATATCAAAGAACCGGTGTTCAATCTCGGCCTGCGTATTCCGCTCGGCCCGCATCGCGAACCGGTCGTCCATGATGTGCCCGAGCCGGTGCGTGTCGTCCCTGCGCCACCGCCGCCGCCGCCACCGCCCCCGCCGCCTCCGCCGTGCACGATGAATGGTACGAACGGTGTCGACTTCAGCGGTTGCAAGAAGGGCGATACCGTCGTCTTGCGAGGCGTCAATTTCGACTTCGACAAGTCGAGCCTGACGGTCAATGCCAAGACCTTGCTGGACCAGGTCGCCGATGCACTGACCAAGCGTCCGGACATCAAGGTCGAAGTCGAAGGCCATACCGATAGCAAGGGTTCCGATGCGTACAACATGAAGTTGTCGGACCGTCGTGCGAAGTCGGTACGCGACTATCTGATCAGCAAAGGTATCGCCGGTGATCGCCTGAGCTCCAAGGGCTATGGCGAGACCATGCCGATCGCGGACAACGGCACCGACGAAGGTCGTGAACTGAATCGTCGCGTCGAGCTGAAGGTCACCGAGTCCAGTGATGGCGCAGTGCAGGTAGAGCAGGAGGGCAAGGCGACAGAAACCTATGGCGACGACGAAACCTCGAGCGCGATGCCGGCCGCCCCGGCACCGATGGCCGAGCCGGCGCCTGCAGCGGCAGCCAGCGGATCAACGGTGTCGATCGACAACTTCGCGTTTGGTCCGCAGATGCTGACAGTCGCGGCGGGAACGACGGTGACCTTCACCAACAATGACGCGTCGAACCACATCGTCAGTTTTGCAGATGGCCAGAAGAGCCCGCGCCTGGCGCTGGGTGCGAGCTGGGCGAGGACTTTCGATCAGCCGGGTGAATATCCGTACTCCTGCGCGATCCATCCGAGCATGACTGGCAAGATCGTCGTGAAGTAGGACCCCGCTGGCAGGCTCGCCCGGTGATTGCACATCATCGGGCGGGCCTGCTGCGTGCTGGTGCATTGCATTGCATGCCAGCGGTGCTCAAAGGTGCGCGCCGTTGGTGCATTAGCGTGAGCAGTGTCATTTCTCGTTCATAAGTCGCGGTTACTGACCGCAAAATAGTTTTAAAAGTCGACATCTTGCGTGCCCCGAAATGGCATGCTGCTTGCCTGAATTATTGCAACCTGCCGGAGTCAGAGACGATCCGGAGGTTTTCTTGCGGTCAAAGACGCCCGCTTTCACGACGGTATTCATTCGTCTGGAGCTCGGGTATGTCCAAGGCCACGAAGATCAATCTCTTCAGTTTGCGCACGCCTCAAATGCGTGCGTTTCATCTCAGCTGGTTTGCCTTCTTCATCTGCTTTTTCGCCTGGTTCGCGGCTGCGCCGCTGATGCCGGTGATCAAGGGTGAGTTTGGTCTCAGCAAAGACCAGATTGCCAACATCACGATTGCGGCCGTGGCCGCGACAATCTTTGGCCGCTTGCTGATCGGTCCGCTGTGTGACCGCTATGGTCCGCGCCTCGTCTACACCTGTCTGCTCGGCCTGGGCGCGCTGCCGGTGATGGGCATTGCGCTCGTGCACAGCTACACCGGCTTTCTGATCCTGCGTCTTTTGATCGGCATCGTTGGTGCCAGCTTCGTCATCACGCAGTACCACACGTCGGTGATGTTCGCGCCGAACGTCGTCGGCACCGCCAATGCGGCGACCGCCGGCTGGGGTAATTCCGGTGGCGGTGTCACGCAGTCGGTGATGCCGATGGTGTTTACGCTGATCGTCGGCTTCGGTGTCGGAGAAGCGTTCGGCTGGCGCCTGGCGATGCTGGTGCCGGGCGTCGCGATGCTGATCACCGCCTGGTTGTACTGGCGCTACACGCAGGATTGCCCGCTCGGCAACTACAAGGACTTGCGCGCGCAGGGCGTCGAACTCGACAGCGGCAAGGCCAGTGGTTGGCAGGTGTTCCGCACGGCGGCGTCGAACTACCGCGTGTGGATGCTGTTCGTTACTTATGGCTGCTGCTTCGGCATCGAGCTGTTCGTCCACGGCGTCGCCGCCAGCTACTACGTCGATCGCTACGGTCTCGACCTCGAGCACGCCGGGATGGCCGCCGGATCTTTCGGTCTACTCGCGCTGTTTGCCCGTGCGATCGGCGGCATCATTTCCGATCGGGTCGCCCGCATCAAAGGTCTCGATGCGCGCGCGCTGTTGTTGTTCGTGCTGATGCTCGGTGAGGGCATTGGCCTGCTTTGGTTCTCGACCACGGATACCGCGACGATGGCGGTGGTCGCAATGGTGTCGTTTGGCTTGTGCACGCACATGGCCTGCGGCTCGACCTACGCCCTGGTGCCGTTCATCGATCGAAAGTCATTGGGTGGTGTCGCCGGCATCGTCGGCGCCGGCGGCAATGTCGGGGCGGTAGCGGCCGGCTTCGTGCTCAAGAGCACCGGCAGTGTGCAGCACACCTTTGCACTGCTTGGTGGCTTCGTTGTCATCGCATCGTTGTGTGCAATCGCCGTGCGCTTCTCCAAGGAGCACAAGGACAGCGAGGAGAAGCTCTATCAAGAGGCGGTCGCGCAGCGCGCGTCTGCTGCCTCCGCCGAACCCCAGCCGAGCGCTGCACTCGGCGGTACCGGCTAAAAGAGCAAAAAACAATAATTCAGATTAAGAGGTTGTCCTTATGAGTCATCGCAAGATCGTCGTCGTCGGTCACGGCATGGTCGGGCACAAGCTCGTCGAGTCGCTGGCCGATCGCGCCGAGCTCGAATTGACCGTGCTCGGCGAGGAGCCACGCGCCGCTTACGACCGTGTTCACCTGACTGATTTTTTCAACGGCAAGAGTGCCGACGACTTGTCGCTCGCGCGCCCGGATTTCGCCGACGCCTACGGTATCGACCTGCGCCTGTCGGCGAAGGTCACGGCCATCGATCGTGACGCCAAGACCGTCGCCCTCGATGATGGCCAGACGGTCGATTACGACCAGCTGGTACTGGCCACCGGTTCGTTTCCGTTCGTGCCGCCGATTCCCGGCCGTGATCGCGCCAATTGCTTCGTCTATCGCACGATCGAGGATCTGGAGGCGATGCGCGACGCCGCCGCCGGCGCCAAGACCGGTGTGGTCGTCGGCGGCGGCCTGCTCGGCCTGGAAGCGGCCAAGGCGCTGAAGGATTTGGGGCTGACGACGCATGTCGTCGAGTTCGCGCCGCGGTTGATGGCGGTGCAGGTCGACGACGGCGGCGGCCGTCTGCTGCGGCGCAAGATCGAAAGTCTTGGCGTGACGGTGCACACGCAGAAGAGCACGACGGAGATCGTCGACGGCGACCCGTCGAATGGCGGCGGTCGGCACAAGATGAAGTTCGCCGACGGCAGCGAGCTGCAGACCGACATGATCGTGTTCTCCGCGGGTATCCGGCCGCGCGACGAGCTCGCGCGCGGCGCCGGTCTCGAGGTCGGGCCGCGTGGCGGCATCGTCATCGACGACGCCTGCCGGACCTCCGATCCGGACATCTATGCGATCGGTGAGTGCGCGCTGTGGAGCGGCCGCATCTACGGCTTGGTGGCGCCCGGTTATGACATGGCGCGTGTCGCGGCCGATCACATTGCCGGCGACGGCAAGCTGCAGTTCCGCGGTGCCGACATGAGCACCAAGCTCAAACTGATGGGCGTCGATGTCGCGTCGATCGGCGATGCGCACGCGACGGTCCCCGGCGCGCTAGCTTATCACTTCAGCGACGAGTTGCGCGAGGTCTACAAGAAGCTGGTCATTTCCGCCGATCGCAAGACCCTGCTCGGTGCGGTGCTGGTTGGCGACGCGACCGAATACGGCGACCTGCTGCAGATGATGCTCAATGGGCTGGCCCTGCCCGAACAGCCGGAGGCGCTAATCCTGCCGCTCGGCGGTGGTGCGGCCGCGGCGCCGGCCGGCGCCGGCGTCGACGCGCTGCCGGCGGCGGCACAGATCTGTTCGTGCAACAACGTCTCGAAGCAGGACTTGTGCGATTCGATCGCCTCTGGCGCGACGACGCTGGCGGCGCTGAAGAAGAACACCAAGGCGGCATCGAGCTGTGGCGGATGTGCGCCGCTGGTGACGCAGGTGCTGCGGGCCGAACTCAAGCGTCAGGGCGTCACCGTCAATAATCACCTCTGCGAGCACTTCCCGTATTCGCGGCAGGAGCTCTACCACCTCGTGCGTGTCGGTCGGCTCGAAAGTTTCGATGCGGTCTTGCACAAGCATGGACGCGGTCTGGGCTGCGATATCTGCAAGCCAACCGTGGCGTCGATCCTCGCCAGCTGCTGGAACGACTTCGTGCTGCAGCAGCAGCACGCCAGCCTGCAGGATTCCAACGACTACTATCTGGCGAACATCCAGAAGAACGGCACGTATTCGGTGGTGCCGCGCGTGCCGGGCGGCGAGATCACGCCGGACGGTCTGATCGCGATCGGCGCCGTGGCCAAGAAGTACGGCTTGTACACCAAGATTACCGGCGGCCAGCGCATCGATCTGTTCGGTGCCGAGGTTCATCAGCTGCCGGCGATCTGGAAGGAATTGATCGATGCCGGCTTCGAATCCGGTCATGCCTACGGCAAGGCGCTGCGCACGGTGAAGTCCTGCGTCGGCAGCACCTGGTGCCGCTATGGCGTGCAGGACTCGGTGGGCGCCGCCATCGACCTGGAAAGCCGTTACAAGGGCCTGCGCTCGCCGCACAAGCTCAAGTTCGCGGTGTCCGGCTGCACGCGCGAATGTGCCGAGGCGCAGGGCAAGGACGTCGGCATCATCGCCACCGAAAAGGGTTGGAACCTCTACGTTTGCGGCAACGGCGGCATGAAGCCTCGCCACGCCGAGCTGATCGCGTCCGATCTCGATACCGAGACGATGATCCGCTACATCGATCGTTTCCTGATGTTCTACGTGCGCACGGCCGACCGTCTGCAACGCACCAGCGTCTGGCGCGACAACCTCGAAGGCGGTCTCGACTATCTCAAGGACGTGATCATTCACGACAGTCTCGGCATCGGCGCGGAGCTCGAAGCGGAGATGGCGCTGATCGTGGCCACCTACCAGGACGAGTGGAAGACGGCGATCAACGACCCGCAGACGCTCAAGCGTTTCCGTACCTTCGTCAACAGCGAGTCGCGCGACGAGGATGTGCTGTTCATCGAGGAGCGCGGCCAGATCCGGCCGGCGCGCGACGAAGAGCGCGGCCACTTCAAGCAGATTCCCGTCGTCGCGGAGGAAACGTGATGAACACGCCTGTGACCTGGCGGCCGATCTGCGCACTGGACGAGATCGTGCCGGACACCGGCGTGGCTGCGCTGGTCGACGGACGGCAGATCGCCGTGTTTCGCATGCGCGTCGACGACCGCGTCTACGCCGTTGCCAATCGCGATCCGTTCTCCGGCGCCAATGTGCTGGCGCGCGGCCTGATTGGCGACCTGCAGGGTGAGCGCGTCGTCGCGTCGCCGATCTACAAGCAGCACTTCTCGCTGGCCACCGGTCGCTGCCTCGAGGATCCGACGCGGAACATCGAAGCCTATGCGGCACGCGTTTCCGACGGCATGGTCTGGGTCGATCCGCAGCCGCTGCGCACCTATCTGCCGGGGCCGAAGGCGCGCAGCGAAAAGCCGGTACTGGTGGTCGCCGGCAACGGCATGGCCGGCATGCGCGTGGTCGAGGAGTTGCTTGACGTGGCGCCGGATCTGTACCGCATCGAAGTGTTCGGTGCCGAGACGCACGGCAATTACAACCGCATCCTGCTGTCGCCGGTGTTGTCCGGCGAAAAGCGCACGGCCGACATCATGCTGCACCCGCCGGACTGGTACGCCGAGCGCGGCATCGTCTTTCACCCGGGCGATCCGGTGGTCGCCATCGACCGGCCGCGGCGCATCGTGCGCTCGAAGTCGGGGCAGCAGACGCACTACGACCGCCTGCTGCTGGCGACCGGCTCGAATCCGGTCGTGCTGCCGCTGCCGGGACGCGAACTGCCCGGCGTGACCACCTTCCGCGATCTCGACGATGTCGAGTTGATGATCGCTGCGGCGCAAAAGAGCCGCCGCGCGGTCGTCATCGGCGGTGGCCTGCTGGGTCTTGAAGCCGCACACGGTCTGTCGCGGCGCGGCATGGACGTCACCGTCGTGCACTTGATGGACCGCCTGATGGAGCGTCAGCTCGACGCGCCGGCGGCGACCCTGCTCAAGCAGAAGCTCGAAAGCCGCGGCATGACGATCGCGCTCGGCGCGCAGACCGAGGCGATCGTCGGCGACGATCGCGTGCGCGGCATCCGCCTCAAGGACGGCCCTGAGATTGCCGCCGATCTGGTGGTGATGGCGGTCGGCATCCGCCCCAACATCGAGCTGGCGCAAAGCGCCGAGTTGCGCTGCGATCGCGGCGTGCTCGTCAACGACACCATGCAGACCTTCGATCCGCGCGTCTATGCGGTCGGCGAGTGCGTACAACACCGCGGTCGCACCTATGGTCTGGTCGATCCGCTGTGGGGACAGGCGCATGTCTGTGCCGCACAACTCGCCGAGCGCGGCCATACGCGCTATGGCGGTTCGCTGCTGGCGACGCAGCTCAAGGTTGCCGGCATCGAGGTGTTTTCGGCCGGCAACTTCGAGCAAAGCGATGGATCCGACGATCTGGTCATGCACGACGCGCATCGCGGCATTTACAAGCGGCTGGTGATACGTGACAACCGTATCGAGGGGGCGGTGCTCTACGGCGATGCGCGCGACGGCTCGTGGTATTTCGAGCTGATCAGCGAGCGACGAGACATCGGCGCAATCCGAAACCGTCTGCTGTTCGGACGCGAGTTCGCTTTGCGCGACTGAGTGCGCCGCATGACCGGGAAACCCAGACACCGCCTCCGACGTACTGCCGGAGGCGGTTGGTAATGGCGCGTTCACGTTCCGCGATGCGAGCGGCCAACGCGCCGGTCTTGACGACCTGTCCGTACTGCGGCGTCGGCTGCGGTGTGCGCGTCGACAGTGTGAAGACGCCGGTGCGCGGCGATGAGCAGCATCCGGCCAATGCCGGGCGCCTGTGCGTGAAGGGCAGTGCGCTCGGCGAGACCTTGGGCCTCGATGGGCGCTTGCTGTATCCACTGCGCCGCGATCGCGCGGCGCCGGACGCATTGCAACGCATCGACTGGAACGCGGCGCTGGATGAGGTCGCGGCGCGTTTCGCGCGGACCATCGCCGAGCACGGCCCGGACAGCGTCGCGTTCTATGTCTCGGGCCAGTTGCTGACCGAGGACTATTACGTCGCCAACAAGCTGATGAAGGGCTTCATCGGCTCGGCGAACATCGATACCAACTCGCGGCTGTGCATGTCGTCGGCGGTGGCCGGACACAAGCGGGCCTTCGGCGAAGACATCGTGCCGGGCTGTTATGAGGACTTCGAACTCGCCGATCTGGTGGTGCTGGTCGGCTCGAACACGGCATGGTGTCATCCGGTGCTGTATCAGCGCATCGTCGCCGAAAAGGAGCGGCGGCCGCAGATGCGCATCGTCGTCGTCGATCCGCGGCACACCCCGACCTGCGATCTGGCCGATCTGCATCTGCCGCTGGCGCCCGGCAGCGACGTCGCGTTGTTCAACGGCCTGCTGGCGTGGTTGGCCCGGCACGATGCCGGCGATCGCGACTACGTCGAGGCGCACACGCAGGGCGTCGATGCGGCGCTGGCCTGTGCGCAGGCGACAGCCGGCGATCTCGATGCGTTGGCCGCGCGCTGCGAGTTGACGCGCGACAAGCTCGAAACCTTCTATCGCTGGTTTGCCGAGACCGAGAAGACCGTCACCTTGTTCTCGCAGGGCGTCAATCAGTCGCGCCAGGGCACCGACAAGGTCAACGCCATCATCAATTGTCATCTGTACACCGGCCGCGTCGGCAAACCCGGTTCGGGGCCGTTCTCGATGACTGGGCAGCCGAATGCGATGGGCGGTCGAGAAGTCGGTGGTTTGTCGAACACGCTGGCGGCCCATCTCGAATTCAGCGACGCGCAACAGCGCGATTGCGTCTCGCGCTTCTGGAACGCGCCGCGACTGGCGAGTACGCCGGGCCTCAAGGCCGTCGACCTGTTCGACGCCATGCACGCCGGTCACATCAAGGCGGTGTGGATCATCGCCACCAATCCGGTGGTCAGCCTGCCGGACGCCGATCGCGTTCGCGAAGCGCTGCGTCGCTGCGATTTCGTCGTCGTCTCCGACGTCGTCGCGTCGACCGATACCTCGCGTCACGCCGACCTGTTGCTGCCGGCGCAGGCCTGGGGCGAGAAGGACGGGACGGTTACCAATTCCGAGCGCTGTATCTCGCGGCAGCGCGCGTTCCGGGCGGCGCCCGGCGAGGCGCAGCCGGACTGGTGGGTGCTGGCCGAGGTCGGCAAGCGGCTCGGACATGCCGGCGCGTTCACATACGCCTCCGCCCATGAAATCTTCGACGAGCATGCGCGCCTGTCGGCATTCGAGAACGACGGCGAGCGCCTGTTCGATTTACGCGGCCTGGTCGGCCTTGGCGCGGCGGCCTATGACGCGCTGGCGCCGATCCGTTGGCCGGTTCTGCAGCCAGGGCAGGGCAGCGACCGTCTGCTCGGCGATGGCCGCTTTCCGATGCCGGACGGGCGCGCCGCCTTTGTCGCGACCGAGCCGCAACGGCCGGCGCACCCCGTCAGCGCCGCGTTTCCGCTGATTCTCAACACCGGCCGCGTCCGCGATCAGTGGCATACGATGACGCGCACCGGCACGGCGCCGACCCTGGGCGCGCACCTGCCGGAGCCCTTCGTCGACGTGCATCCCGGCGATGCGCTCACGCAGGGCGTGCGCGACGGTGCGCTGGCGCGGGTGAGCACCGAGTGGGGTTCGCTGGTGGCGCGCGTGCGCTGTCGCACCGAGCTGCGCCGCGGGCAGATTTTCGTGCCGATACACTGGAACGATCAATTCGCGTCCGACGCCCGCGTCGGCGCGCTGGTCAATCCGGTCGTCGATCCGATTTCCGGTGAGCCGGAATTCAAGCACACGCCGGCGCGCATCGAGGACTTCGGTTTTGATTGGTGTGGCGTGCTGTTCACCCGTGGTGACATCGAACGGACGCAGCTGGCGTGGTGGGCGCGGGTGCAGCTGGCGGGCGTACAGCGCTACGAGTTTGCCGGCCGCGGCGCGGTGGCCGATCGCGGTGCCTGGGCCCGGGCGGTGCTCGGTATCGACGACGCGACACCGGATTGGATCGAGTATCGTGATGAAGCCAACGGTGTCTATCACGCCGCTGCTTTCAGAGAGGGACGCTTGCACGCCTGCCTGTACATCGCACCGTCATCGGCGCTGCCGTCGCGACAATGGCTCGCCGAACGCTTTGAGCGTGCCCGCATCACCGGCCGCGATCGACTCAGCCTGCTGGCCGGGGCACCGGTTGGCGCGGCCGCCGACGACGGCCCGCTGGTCTGCTCTTGCTTCCGCGTCGGCCGCAACGCCATCGTTCGCGCCATTCGCGAGCGCGCGCTCAAGTCGCCCAAAGAGGTTACCGCCTGCCTCAAGGCCGGCGGCAACTGCGGCTCTTGCGTGCCGGAAATCCGCGGGCTGTTGGCTGATTGCGCATTGGCCGAGGAATCATCCTGAATCGCGAAGCGGCGCCGGCCGTGGATGCGGTGGTACTGGCCGGCGGGCGCGCGACGCGCATGGGCGGCGCCGATAAAGGGCTGTTGCCGTTGCGTGGGCGGCCGCTGGTGCAACACGTGCTCGACGCGCTGCGGCCGCAGGTCGCGCAATGCTGGATCAGCGCCAACCGCCACCTCGATCGCTACGCGGCCTTCGCCGAGACCGTCGCCGATTCCTGGCCGGACTACCGGGGGCCGCTGGCCGGTATCGCCGCGGCCGCGGATCGTTGTCGACAGGACTGGCTGCTGGCTGCGCCCTGTGACACGCCGGGCTTGCCGGCGGATGTTGTTGCGCAACTGCAGTTCGCGCTGCGCGATGGGGCGACGACCGCGGCGTACGCGGTGATCGACGATAATCCGCTGTATCCGTTCTGCCTGTTGCACCGCTCGCGCTTCGCCGATTTGCGTCTGGCGCTGGAGCGCGGACAATATGCCGTTGGACGCTGGCTCGCTGCCGCTGACGCGCGGGCCGTGGCCATTTCGGGCTGGCATGGCCCGCTGCTGAACCTGAATACGCCGGCGCTGCTGGCCGACGCACAGAATCCGGAATGCTGGAATCCTCATCCGCCAAGCTGATCGATCAACACGGACGCCGCAAGCGCAAGCTGCGGATTTCGCTGACCGATCGCTGCAATTTCCGTTGCCGCTACTGCATGCCCGAACAGCCGCAGTGGCTACCGAAGTCGCAGATCCTGACCATTGAGGAAATCGCCCAGTTCGCGCGCCTGATGGTGCTCGACGGCATCACCCACATCCGCCTGACCGGTGGCGAGCCGCTGCTGCGCCGTGGTCTGGTCGACTGCATCGAGGCGCTGACGGCGCTGCGGCCGTTGGGATTGCAGCGCATTTCGATGACCAGCAATGCGTCGCTGCTGGCGCCGCGTGCCGCCACCCTGCGCGCGGCCGGCCTCGACGATCTGAATATCAGCCTCGACAGTGTCGACGCCGCGACCTTTCGACATATGACCGGCCGTGAGCTGGCGCCGGTGATCGATGGCATCGACGCGGCGCGGGCCGCCGGCCTGCCGGTCAAGCTCAACAGCGTCTTGCTGCGCGACGACAACGGCGACCAGATCGTCGAACTCGTCGACTGGGCGCGCGCACGCGGCCTGCCGCTGCGCTTCATCGAGTACATGCCGCTCGATGCGCCGGGCCGCTGGCAGCGCCAGCAGGTGATCAGCGAGGCCGAGATCCTCGATGCGCTGCGTGTGCGGCACACGGTGACGGCGGTGCCACGCGGCCATGATCCGGCGACACGCTACCGCGTCGGCGACGACTACGAGATCGGCATCATATCCACCGTCAGCAACCCGTTCTGCGCCAGTTGCGATCGCCTGCGGATTACCGCCACCGGCGATTTCTACACCTGCCTGTTCTCGGCGACCGGCACGCCGATGCGTGAACTGCTGCGCAGCGGCATCGGCGACGACGCGATGCTCGACAAGATCCGCGATGCGGTTTGGCACAAGGATCGCGGCTACGCGGCGCGCCAGGGGCCGGTCGAACGGCCGGTGACCATGCACGCGATGGGCGGTTGACGGCGTGGCCATCACCTTTGAATTCCATGGCGTGCTGCGCCGGCTTGCGGGCGCCGGCGAATACGTGTTGGCGCTCGACACCGCCTCGCCAAGCGTTGCCGAGGCTTTGACCGCGCTGGCCGTCGCGCGCCCGGAACTGGCCGCCTCGCTGGGCCGCTGCGCCTGTGCCATCGACGACCGCCTGCTGCTGCGCCGCGACACGCTACGCGGTGACGAACGCATCGCCCTGCTGCCGCCGGTGGCGGGGGGTTGAGCGTTACCATGGTGCGGTTATTAATCAGCGAGTCTTGAGTTCAAGCGCCAATGAGCGATATGCCGCCGTGCCCGAAGTGCCAGTCCGCCTATACCTATGTCGACGGCAGCCTCTATGTCTGTCCGGAATGCTCGCACGAGTGGTCGACCGAGCCCATTGACGACACGGTTGCAGCCGAAGCGGTGTTCACCGTCAAGGACGCCAGCGGCACGCTGTTGCAGGATGGCGACTCGGTCACGGTGATCAAGGACTTGAAGGTCAAGGGATCCTCGCTGGTGGTCAAGGTCGGCACCAAGGTGCGCAACATTCGCCTGGTCGACAGCGACCACAACATCGATTGCCGGATCGACGGCGTCGGGCAGATGGGGCTGAAGTCCGAATTCGTTCGCAAGGCCTGAGGCCGCATCCGGGGGAAGAGAACAGCCATGACCACAACGAGGGATCCTGATCATCCGCGCATCCAGGACCGAACGCTGTCGCTGGAGTCGCTGCTCGCCGACGGCGCCTTCCCCGAGTGCGGCGGCCTGTCCTTGTTCGCCGGCACCGTCCGCGACCATCACGACGGCAAGGCGGTGCTGCGCCTGGCCTATACCGCGTATGCGCCGCTCGCCGAGAAGCAGATTCGTGAGATCGAGGCGGCGGTGGCCGCCAAGCACGGCACGCCGTATCTGCGCGTCGTCCATCGCGTCGGTGCGCTGGCCGTCGGCGAGACCGCGATTCTGTGCGTGGCGCGCGCGCCGCATCGGGCCGAGGCGTTTGCGGCCTGCAAGGAAGCCGTCGACCGCGTCAAACACGAAGTGCCGATCTGGAAGGAAGAGTTCTACGCAGATGGCACGAGCGCCTTCGTCGAGGGCTGTTGCATCGCGCCGGATGCCGACGAGTCGCAGGCGGCGTCGCATCGCCACGACGCCGACCATCATCACCACGCGCACGGCTGACGCCGCGCCGAACCATCGCACCATGAAAGACGTAGGAATGAAGCCAGAGTCGCTGCGCCGCGCACGCGCCTCGGCCGAACTGCTGGCGCCGCCGCATTGCATCGAGTTGTTGCGCAGCGGCGACACCGAGAAGGGCGACCCTTTGAAAACCGCGCGAGTCGCCGGCATCCTCGCGGCCAAGCGCACCGACGAATTGATCCCGCTTTGTCATCCGCTGCCGATCCACCGCGCCGAGGTGACGTACGAGCTCGGCGACGATCGCGTGCGCATCATCGCCGAGGTTGAAACCATCGGTCCGACCGGCGTCGAAATGGAGGCACTAGCGGCGGCCAGCCTCGCGGCGCTGACGATTTACGACATGCTCAAGCCCTACTGCGAACCGGCCGAGATGAGCATCCGTGACTGTCGCCTCGACGAGAAGCGTGGCGGCAAGTCACAGTACAAGCGCAAGCTGCCGGCGCCCGCGGCGGCGGCGGTGCTGGTGCTGTCCGATACCGTGGCGGCCGGGCGCAAGCCCGACACCGCCGGTCGCGCCGTCGAATCCGAGCTGACGGCTGCCGGCTTCGCGCCGATTTACTACGCCGTGTTACCGGATGAACCCGCGGCGCTGCTCGATGCGATCGGTGAACTGCGCGATCGCTATGCGCTGATCATGACGGTCGGCGGCACCGGTATCGGCAAGCGCGACATCACCGTCGACACGCTCAAGCCCCTGATCACACGCGAGCTGCCGGGTTTGATGGAAGCGGCGCGGGCGTTCGGTCAGCGGCGCACGCCGTATGCGGCGATGTCGCGCGGCATCGCTGGCTTCGTCGGCGATTCGGTGCTGGTGACGCTGCCGGGCAGTCGCGGCGGGGCCACGGAATCGCTGACGGCGATCCTGCCGTCGCTGGTCCATATCTTCGAGGTCTGCCGGGATCTGCCGCACCCCGGCGGCTATCAGTGAGCGCCGACGTGGCGGCGGCCGACGACTGCGGTCACCACGGCAGGCTGCTGCCGCTCGACGACGCGCTGGCCTCTTATGGTCGAGAGGTGCGGGTGCTGGCCACCGAAACCGTAGCGCTGACGCAAGCCCTGCATCGCGTGCTCGCGGAACCGGTCACGGCGGCGGTCGATCTGCCGATGTTCACGCAAAGCGCGGTCGACGGCTACGCGCTGCGCGCCGCCGATCTGGCGGCGGCGACGGATGCCGCGCCGCAGCGCCTGCCGCTGAGCGGCGAGGTGCGCGCCGGCGTGGCGCCGACCGCAGCGCTGCCGGCCGGCCAGACCTGGCGCATCTTTACCGGCGGCCGTTTGCCCGACGGCGCCGATACGGTCGCGCGCCAGGAGATTGTCGAGCGCGACGGCGATATCGCGATCCTGCGCGACGCGTTGCCGTGCGGCACCGACGTGCGCGATCGTGGCGAGGAACTGCGCGCCGGCAGTACGCTGGCGACGCCCGGGCAGCGCGTGCATTCCGGCCTGCTCGCGGCGCTGGCGATGGCCGGCGTGGCGTCGGTCGCGGTACGCCGTGCGCCGCGCATTCGCGTGCTGGTGACCGGCGACGAGGTCGCGACGTCCGGCGCGCCCGGCGAGGCCGGCGTGTTCGACGCCAACGGCCCGCTGACACGTGCGTGGTTCAGCGAGCACGGTTATGCGGCGCCGCGCATCGATTACGTCGTCGACGATCGCGCGGCGCTGGAGGCGGCGATGCGTGACGCCCTGGCCGACAGCGACCTGCTGCTGACGACCGGCGGCGTCTCGGTCGGCGATCACGACCTGATTCGCCCGGTTGCCACCGACCTTGGCGTGCGCGAGGTGTTCTGGCAGGTGGCACAGAAGCCCGGCAAACCGCTGTATTTCGGCGTGCGTGACGACGGCGCGCAGCGTCGCCTGCTCATCGGTCTGCCCGGCAACCCCGGCGCGGTGTTGATGGGGCTGCATCTGCATGTCGCGGCGATTCTGTCGCAGCTGCAGGGCGAGGCCGAGCCGGCGCCGCACTGGCGCGACGGTCGTCTGGCCGCTGCGGTACGCGCCGATGCCCGTGAGCAGCTGCTGCGTATGACGCTGCGCATCGATAGCGACGGCCAGGTCTGGCTCGAGCGCCTCGGTCGTCAGGCCTCGCACATGCTGAGCAATCTTTCGGCGGCGACGGCGTTGGTCCGCATCCCCGCGGGCACCGCACTCGATACCGGTGCCCACGTGCGCTGGCTGGGGCTTTGACGATGGTTGGCAAGCGCAAGCCGCCGGCGCTGGCGTTGCGCGCCGACCTGGGCCTGACGTCGTCGTCGGGACTGGCGGCCAGCGCAGCGCGCATTGCGTTGCTCGAACAGGTCGAGCAGACCGGCTCGATCACTGCTGCGGCCAAGGCGGTCGGGCTCAGCTACAAGGCCGCCTGGGATGCGATCGCGGCGATGAACAATCTTGCCGATCAGCCGTTGGTCGAAGGCAGTGTCGGCGGCAAGCACGGCGGCGGCACGCGCCTGACTGCGCGGGGCCGGGAGTTGATCACCAGCTTTCGCGTGCTCGAAGCCGAGCACCGGCGCTTTCTGGAGTCGTTGAATACCGCTTACGCGCAGGCCGGTGGTGATCTGCCGGTTCTCAGGAGGATGGCGATGCGAACCAGTGCCCGTAATCAGTTCAGCGGTCGCATCACGCGCTTGACGCGCGGTGCGGTCAATGACGAGGTCGAGATGCAGCTGTCTGGTGGTGACACGCTGGTGGCGACCGTAACGCATGGCAGCAGCGAATCGCTGCAGCTGGTGGAAGGCGGCGAAGTCGTGGCGCTGATCAAGGCGTCGGCGATCATCGTCGCGGTCGACGACGGTGCGCCGCTGCGCCTGTCGGCGCGCAATCAGCTGCGCGGCACTGTGACCGCCGTACAGCCGGGCGCGGTCAACAGCGAGATCGTCATTGCGCTCGGCGGCGGCAACGTGGTCGTCGCCATCATCACCAACGGCAGCGCAGAAGCCCTGGCGCTGCGCGAGGCTTGCGCGGTATACGCGCTGTTCAAGGCGTCGGCGGTGATCCTGGCGACACCGGCCTGATCAGCGTGCGCGCAACACGCCGTCGTCGATATCGAGGCTGACGCCGCCGAGCGCGTCGATCTCTTCGGGGGCATGCGTGACGTAGATCATCGGAATGCGGGTTTCGTCGCGCACGCGGCGCAGGAACGGCAGGATCTGTGCCTTGAGCCGGCGGTCGAGCGACGATAGTGGCTCGTCGAACAGCAGCAGCCGCGGGGAATAGAGCAGGGCGCGGCCGATCGCCACGCGTTGCCGCTCGCCGCCCGACAGCTGCGACGGCCGACGGTCGAGTAGCTGTCCGATCTCCAGCAAGTCCAGCACCGTTTGCAGCTCGAAGCGGCGCTCCTCGGGGCGCAGGCGCCGTTGACCGTAAACGAGATTGGCGTGCACCGACAGGTGTGGAAACAGCTGTCCGTCCTGAAAGACCAAGCCGAAATGGCGCCGCCAGGCCGGTACAAAGGCGCCGTTTGCGGCATCGAACAAGGGTTCGCCATCGAACGCGATGGTGCCGGTGGACGGCTGCAGCAGGCCGGCGATCAACGATAGCAGCGTGCTCTTGCCGGCACCGGACGGCCCACAGATGCCGGTCACCGGCGCCGTGATCTCGGCCTGCGCGATGAGCTCGAAGCCGTGTCGACGAAAGCGGCAGTCAAGCGTCAGCACGTGCGCGTACTCCGAGTTTGCGTTCACTGCGCCGCGTCAGCACGTGACTCAACAGCATGGCGGCGAATGCCAGGGTGATCGACAAGGCGGCGAGCCGCGCCACGGCATGCTCGCCGCCCGGCTGATTCAGCGCCGAATACATTGCCAGCGGGACGGTGCGCGTCTCGCCGGGAATGTTGCCGACGAAGGCCATGGTCGCGCCGAATTCCCCGAGTGCTCTCGAAAAGCAGAGGATGGAACCGGCGACGATGCCGGGAATCGCCAAGGGCAGGCTGATCGTCACGAATACCCGCCACGGGCTCGCGCCCAAGGTTGCCGCCGCGTGTTCGAGGCGCCGGTCGATCATGCGAAACGCCAGTCGCATTGATTGCACCATCAACGGAAAGGCCATCGTCGCGGCGGCCAATACCGCGCCTTTCCAGTTGAACGCCAGCTGCAGGCCCAGATAGCGGTGCAGCACGCTACCGAAAGGCCCGTTATTGCCGAACAGCACCAGCAGCAGATAACCGGGAACGACCGGCGGCAGCACCATCGGCAGCTGGACGACGGCCTCGACCAGCAGCTTGCCGCGGAATTCGAAGCGCGCCAGCCACCAGGCCACGGCAATACCGGCCGGCAGACAGACCAGCATGCAGCACAGCGCGATCTTGGCCGACAGCCAGAGCGCCGTCAGTTCATTGGGTGTCAGCGACACGGAATTTCGTCGTTCAAGCGGTGGGCGACGGCAGGAGAAAGCCACCGTCGGTCGGTGCCGTCAGGGCATATGACGACGATATGTAGCCTTGTACATAACGAAAGCACTGTCAACGGCTTGCATTCACGGATTGGCTTGAATACTGAGCTATTGCTCAGTACTGTATTTATGAACAGATCATTTCACCGAGGGCCGTGCGCCATGTCGCTGACGATTCGACAGCTGCAGATTCTTGGCTTCATCGAAGACCGTATTCGCGAATCGGGCGATCCGCCGTCAGCTGAGGAACTGGCCCGCCATTTCGGCTATGCGGATGCGATGGCGCGCGACCAGCTGCAGCGCCTCGCGCGCAAGGGGCGACTGGAATTGCCGACGGCGGCGGCGCGCGGCATGCGGTTGCTCGGTGAGGTCGATGGGCCGCGGCAGTTCGAGCTGCCGATGTTCGGCCAGCCGCCGCACTGACGTGCGGCCCGTCACACACCTGCGCTGAAACAAGAAGACCCGCACGAGGCGGGTCTTCGATGCCATCGGCTGTTCGGCTTCAGCGGTCGCGGAACTGCGCTTCGACGCGCTCGTCCTGACCCTTGATGTCGACGCAGACCGTCGCGGTCGGACGCGCCAGCAGGCGCGGAATGCCGATCGGATCGCCGGTCTTCTCGCAATAGCCGTAATCCTTGCCTTCGATGCGACGCAGCGCGTCGTCGATCTTCTTCAGCAGCAACGATTCGCGCTCGCGCAGGCGCAGGTCGAGCCAGTGCTCTTCCTCTGCCGTCGCACGATCGGCGGGGTCGGCGAACACCTCACGCTCGTGCAGGCGCTCCTTGACCTCGAGTTCGCGCTGCAGCACTTCTTCGCGCATTTGCAGCAGGCGCGTGCGGAAAAACTCCAGCTGCGCGTCGTTCATGTAATCGTCTTCCGACATCTCGCGCAGATCGTCCTCCGTCAGCAGCGCGCCGGGCGCGCGGGTCACCTGCTTGACCTTCGAAGCGGCACGCGCGGCCTTGGTCTTGGTGGTCGGAGTGTTCGAAGCTGCTGCGGCCGCCTTCTTCGGCGACTTTCCTTTTTCTTGCACTGTGACGTTTCCCGAGGACTTTTTGACTGTTGGCTGGGTGGAAGACCGAGTGGTCGTCTTGGCTGCTGTTAAGGCGGCGTTGCCGGCCGGTACACGCTGCAGCTTGTCGTGGGTCTGACCGCTATTCGGGGGCGTCGGTTTCTTCGCGGCGGTGTTTTTTTTCACCGCGGTCGATGGTGCTGCCGTCTTCGGCTTCACGCCCTTTTTCGCTGAAGCTGTGCTCGCTTTCATCGTTCCCGATCTGCAACGATCCGACGCAAGGTGGGGCGTTATACACTGGTGCCTGCATGGGGTCAATGTGCCGAAGGCGCGCTGCTGGCGGCAGCTTACAAGCGGTGTCGGGGCGCTTCCGGATGGCGGATGATGCGTGATTTGGACCGGTTGGGTCCTCGAATCCACCACAGACGCGTCAATAAAAAAAGACCGCGCCCGGCAGGGACGCGGTCTAGGGGCGAATGCGCTCAGGCAATGAGCGCGGGCGGTGTCGGGTGACGGCTGAAGAAGACGTCGGCGCGAGCGAGCAATCCTTTGTGCGCTTGCTGCAACGCCGCATTACGGGTCGCGGCCGGCGCGCCGGACCGTTCCTCTTCAGCGAGGAGGGCTTCCAGATGCAGCTTGAGTTCGGCACCGCGCGCGCGATACAGCTTGCTCGCGGGGTCCGTCATCTCGATGGACTCGATCAGGTCGAACAAACGTGCGCGGCGCCGGCGGCCGTTGCCGTCGAGTGCCCGGTCATGCAGCTGCGCATGCGTATCGAACAGGTCGATAGCCAGGCGCAAAGCATCACGCCGGGTGGCTGGCGTCGTGGCCTGTTCGAAATGACGCAGCAGGCGACGCAGGCAGACGAGGTCGCGCTCGGCGGCTGCCTGACGCATGGCAGGGTTTTCAGCGAGCCGAGGAGACATCCAGCATATCCTCCATGGCGTTGAGCAAGCGCTCCTGCGCCGCACAGACCTGGCGAAACTGGGGATTCGAGAGCCCGCGGGCGCCAACCCATTCGAGCTTGTCCCGCTGCAGCAATATCGTTTCGAGGTGCTCGGCAATCAGGCGGCTGCGGTGAACGAACTGGTCGATGGTCACGAACTCTCTCCTGGGCGGATCGGGATGCTGACGTGATCAGCGGCGAACCGGCAGCGGATCGCGCGACGTCACGAACAGAAACGCACTGACGAGCAGGAAGCCGACCCCGAATGTCATCAGCAGGTCGGCGAACCAGCGCCGCGTCGGCGCACTCATGGCTTGAGTAGCATTGATCGCGCCATCATCAGCGGTAACCGCCCGCAGTGGCAGCCCGGACCTGACCAATTGCGGGGTCGAGGTGTTGTCCATGACGGCCGGCTTGGCCGTGGCGCCACTGTGATCTCCGAACGAGATGATGGTGGCGTCATCACAGACCGCGATGCCGCGCGCGCCCTCGGCGTGTACGACGCAGTGGGTGCGGGCGCCGGCAGCCTGAAAGCCGGAGTAGCCCCTCGACGATCCGGAAGCCGCAAATCCGTTTGCGGCATGCTCTGCTGCGGCGGTAGCGACCTGGTAGGCGACTTCCTGGTACGCCGGGTACGCATCGATGGCATAGAACATGTTGAATTCCTTTTCGTTGAAACGGACGTCTAAAGGTTCTGGCTTACAGGCTGCCGGCGCTGCACGCGGCTATGGGCGACGGCGGCCCAAAACGAAAGACACGACTGCGAGTACGAGGCCGGCGATAAACAACACCCACGCGATCTGCTGGGAGAGACCCGCGACACCACCGAGGCCGAACACGGCTGAGACGATGGCAATGACGAGAAACACGGCCGCCCAATAAAACATTCCAATCTCCTAAGGCTTCGTACTGCTTGCCATCTGTAGAGCAGCGCCTGTGCCAGCCCTGCCAGCTTTTGCTGGAATTTATATTTATTTAATAAATTCAATATCTTGATTTGATAATTTCGAAGCCGGCATTTGCGGTTCAGGCTAGGGCCATGTAAAAAGTTCGTGTAATTTTTACCGAGTAGCCGGTCATCATTTCCGGTTCAGGAATGCCATGCTGGATTTGCCGACAGACGCGCTGAGCGTGCTCTGGGTCGACGACGACCACGAACTGACCGATGGCCTGACGGACTATCTGCGCGGCGAGGGCTACGCCGTGGAGTGCGTGCTCGATCTCGCCAGTGCGGCGGCCTGCTTGAAGGCCCGGGCTTACGACTTGGTCCTGGTCGATCTGTCGCTGCCGGATGGCAGCGGCCTGACGCTGATTCGCGATACGCCGCGTGAGCAGGCACGCGAATTCGTGGTGCTGACCGGGCATGGCGACGTGAAGACGGTGCTGCAGGCCCTGCGCCATCAGGTCTTCGATTACCTGATGAAGCCGCTGGAGCTCAGTGAGCTGCGCAATACGCTGGCGCGCGTGCGCAAGGCGCGTGACAGCAGCCGTCCGGCGGCCGCGGTGGAGCCGGCGCCGGCCAGCCGCCCGGCGTCACGTGCCGAGGCGCCCGCCAGCACGGCGGCGACGATGATGGTCGGCCGTTCGCCGGCGATGCAGCGCGCGCAGGGGCTGCTCGATCGTGTTGCCGGCAGCGAAATCACGGTACTGGTGCAGGGCGAAAGCGGTACCGGCAAGGAAGTGGCCGCGCGTTATCTGCACGAGCACTCGGCACGCGCGGCGGCGCCGTTCGTGGCGCTGAACTGCGCGACGGTGTCGCCGAACCTGATTGCCAGCGAGTTGTTCGGGCACGAGAAGGGCAGCTTCACCGGTGCGCACCGCCAGCATCGCGGCATCTTCGAGCGCGCCGAGAACGGCACACTGTTCCTTGATGAAATCACCGAAATGCCGCTTGATCTGCAGGCGACGCTGTTGCGCGCGCTCGAGACCGGCACCATCGTGCGTGTCGGTGGCGATCGCGAGATTCCGGTCAATGCCCGGGTCATCGCTGCGACCAATCGCGATCCCCTGCGTGCGGTGGAAAGCGGCCGCTTCCGCCTGGATCTGTATTACCGTCTGCAAGTGTTCCCGGTCGTGCTGCCGTCGCTGCGCGAGCGCAGCACCGATTTGTTGCTCCTGGCCGAATATTTCCTGGAGACCTTCAGCGGTGGCGCCGCGCCACGTAGCCTGTCGGCCGACGCGCTGGGGGCTTTGCTGCGCCACGACTGGCCGGGCAATGTGCGCGAGTTGCGCAATGTCATCGAGCGCGCCTGTCTGCTCAGCACCGACGTCATCGAGCCCGAACACCTGCTGCTGCCGGAGGCGGGGCCGCAGCAGATCGAGCTGCCGCGGCCGGGGCCCGGCGTCGTGCCGGTGATCGACGATGCGGCGCCAATCGTCCGGCTGCGTGACGCGGAACGGGATCTGATCACGCGCACGCTGGCACGCCACAGTGGCAACAAGACACGCGCCGCCGCCGACCTTGGCATCAGCGTCAAGACGCTTTACAACAAACTCAAGCGTTTTGAAGAGGAGCGTGCATGAATACGACGGCGACACCCTTGTCGCCATGGCCGGCCGGTGGGGCCGCGCCGCTGTCGCACTGGACGCGTGTGGCGATGCCCGGTGCGCCGGTGTACCGCTTCGATGCCGGGGCTCTGTCGCCCTGCGATGACGGTGAAACCCTGGAGCTGGATGCGGCGCTGCAGGCACAACTGACCGCGGCGCCTGACGCCGCGCTGTTGATGGCGATGCGCGGCGACGTGCCGTGGCGCTTGCGGCGCTGTCGTCGCGAGCGCTCGTTGTGGTTCGCACAGCCCTTGGCCGATAGCCGTCAGGCACTGCTGTCGGCGACGCGCAGCTATCTGGCGTCACGGCTGAGTGCGCAGCTATTGCACGATCTGCGCAATCCGATGAATGCGCTATCGCTGCACACCGACCTGATGTCGCGCCTGGTCGCCAGTGCCGAAACCGCCGGCCGCGCGAGCGGGAGCCTGCAGGTCGTGCGTGAGCGGCTCAACGATCTGTCGGCGCGACAGAACGCGATGGTCGAGTTATGGCTGGCGCCGGTCGCCGACGATGTTCGCGCGCCGGGACTGCAGATTCTGATCGAGCGCGTTCTGCGCATGATCCGTAGCCACTATGCCCTGCATGAAATTCGCGGGCGCGCGGCGGGGCTGGAACGGCTGGCGGCATGCGAGGCGGTGACCCTCGACGCCCGCCTCGAAATCGTCCTGATCGGCCTGTTGCTGCTGGCCTGCGACAACCTCGTCATGCTTGGAAGCGGGGTCGGCGAAATTGTCATCGAAGCCCTCGATGCGGCCGATGGCGCGGCAATGCCCGATTTATGGATACGTGCGCCGATGGCGAAAACCACCGCGACGGCCGGCTTTGGCGGCGCGTCGGCGCAGACCGTCGCCGACGTTGTCGACGGCTTCGCGCTGCTGCTCGATGGTTCCGGTGTCAGCCTGCAGCTGGCCAATGACGGCCAGGCGCTGCGCTTCGTCTTCGCGGCCTGAGGGGCTGGACGCCCAGTACGCCCAGTACGCTTAGCTTCTTTCGAGTGGCTGGTCTGGCGCCGCAGCGCAGGCACGGATCACCGCAATCAGCCGCTCGACATCGACCGGCTTGCCGATATGCGCGTCGAAGCCGCTGTCGATCGCACGGCGCTCGTCCTCGGCGCGCGAGAACGCGGTGAGCGCAATCATCGGCGTATCGGCCGGCGATGCGCTTTCGCCCAGACTCAGGGCGCGCACTGCGCGGGCGAGGGCGTAGCCGTCAACGTCCGGCATGCCGACATCGGACAGCACGATGTCGATGCGGCTGCCACGCAGCGCATCGAGCGCTTCGGCGGCGGACGCTGCCGCACGCACCTGGGCGCCTTCGACAGCCAGCAGCATCTCCAGCACCGCGCGGACATCGGCATCGTCGTCGACCACCAGCATGCGCAAGCCATGCAGGCGTTCCAACTGAGCGGCTGGCGACGGCTCGGTGTTGAGCGGCTGCGACAGTTCCGTCGGCGCTACGGGTGGCGGCGCGGTGTCGGCTGCCGGTGACTGCGTCGGCAGACGCACGACGAACTGCGCGCCGTGGCCGAGGCCGGCACTGCTGGCCTCGATCTGCCCGCCGTGCATCTCGACCAGATGCTTGACGATGGCCAGGCCCAGGCCGAGCCCGCCATGCTGGCGTGTGGTCGGCTCACTACCTTGCACATAGCGTTGGAAGACCAGCGGCAGCAGATCTCGGCGGATGCCGATGCCGGTGTCGCCGACACTGAATTCGAGTTGCGCATCGGCTCTGCCGGCGCGAACCGTGACCTGACCGCCGCTGGGTGTGAACTTGACGGCATTGCCGACCAGATTGATGACGATCTGCCGCAGGCGCTGTGCATCGCCGATCAGCGGCAGCGGCTGCGGGCCGATCAGCAGATCGAGACCGACGCGTTTGGCGCGTGCCGCGGGCTGCATCAAATCGATGGCCGCGCGCAGGATTTCGCCGAGATCGACGGCGTCGGCCTGCAGTTCGATGCGGCCACTGAGCGCCAGCGAGGCATCGAGCAGGCCGTCGACCATCGAGCTGAGCTGACGGGCATTGCGTTCGACCGAAATCAGCGCCGAATCGAGTGACGCCGCCGGCGTATCGTCGCCGCTGGCGGAAACGCGACGCATGAACTGTGACCAGCCGAGGATCGCCTGCAGGGGCGTGCGCAACTCATGTGAGACGGCGGCAACGAAATCGTCGCGGGCCTGACTGGCGGCCTCGGCTTCGGCGCGCGCGCGGCGTTCCTGTTCGAGCAGCCGCCGACGTTCGCGATTGAGGATTTCCTTCTGGCGCAGATCGCGCACCGCCAGTGTCCACAACAAGCCCGCCATCAGAATCGAAATGACGCTGGGGACGACGATCGCGATCAGCGTATCGCGGCGCGATTGCTGCAAGGTCTGCTCGAGCCCGAGGTTGATCTTCGACTGCAGCTCCCGCAGCGCCACCGCGTTGTTGCGCAGTTGTTCGATGCGCTGCGTCTCCAAGGCCAGTTGCGGTTCGATCTGCCGAACCGAAGGGTTATTGCCCATCGCCGAGCGCGCGGTGATCGCGGTTTGCGTCTGGTCGATCAACGCATAGATCGAGCGATACAGTGCCCGCGCACTGTTGGCGTTGTCCGGAAAGCGCTGCAGCTCGTTGGCGAGCAGCGACATTTCAGTGTTCAGGCGCGTTGCCGCCTCACGATAGGGCTGCAGGTATTCGACACTGCCACTGAGCAGATAGCCGCGCGTGCTGTTGTCGATGTCCTTGGCCAGCGACTGCACGGTATTGATTCGCGCCTCGACGCGCAGACCGAAGCGCGACTGTGCCTGCTGATCGAAGAGCCGATGCGCCGAGAGGATGGCGAGCCAGGCGTTGAACGTCAGTACCGCAACCAAGGTCAGGCCCAGTACCGACCAGCGATACGAAGCCGGAATGCGACGCAGTGTGCGTTGCAGCTTGCGGACGATCCGATTCACGCGTGTTGCGCCCCCAAGCCGCACAGCCGCGGTGCACCGCTGTCTGGGTGGAACTCGAAGGTGAATGGCTTGTGCGCCGGTCGTAACCGCGTCATACGTCCCGCTCTGGTCGATGGGCGCATTTTTCGCCGCCTCAGCCAGCCGGCGGCTGAATATCGACGGTGCGAGCTCATGGCGTGGCGGCCATCGGCAGCTCGACGGTGAACACCACCTGCTCGTCGCGATGCGCGTAGCGAATCTGGCCGCCATGTCCGCGGACGATTTCGGCGGCGATGTACAGGCCCAGGCCGAGACCGATGCGGTTGCGCACCGCATCGGCGCCGCTGCCCTTGAACGGCTGGAACAGACTGGCGGCCGCGCCTGCGGGGATCGGCGGCGCCTGGTTGCCAACTTCGAGCTGTACCCGCTGCGGCCCGGCGGTGCTGAGGCGGATGCTGATCGGACGGCCGAGTGTGCCGTGATGGCGGGCGTTCGACAGCAGATTGGAGATGACCTGGGCAATGCGGTCAGCATCGAGCAGGACGGTGCCGACCGGGGCGATCTGCGTGCGGATGTCCTGACCGGGAAAGGCGGCGCGCGTTTCGACGACGAGCTGCAGCAGCAACTCGGCCAGATCGACGGGACGCGGCTGCAGTCCGAGACCCAAACCACGCTGCAGGCGGCTCAGATCGAGCAGGTCGTCGACCAGACGCTGAATGCGGTGGCTGGACGACGCAATGCGCTTGCCGATCATGGCCGAAGACTGGCCGTCGTCGCGCGACAACAGCTGCGCCGACATCGAGATCGCGTTCAGCGGGTTACGCAGATCGTGCCCGAGCGTGGCGATGAACAGCTCGCGGGCACGCTCGATGTCGGTGATCTTGCCGAGCATGATTTCCTGCAGGTCGCGGCGCAGGCGGGCCGCCACTTCGAGTTCGCCGCTGCTCCACGGCACGGCCTGACCGCGGACGGTCTGCCGCCACTCGGCGAACGAGCCGCGCGGCGTCAGGCGTGGCCCGTTCGGGCCGATCGAATAGTGTTTCTGCGGATTGCCGGCCCAGCGCGCCGTTTCCACTTCTTCGCCACGGAACCACAACAGATAGCCGTCCTGCTCACGGTAGTAGCGGATCGCCAGCATGCCGCAGACGCCGGGCAGCATGGCCGCCAGGGCCGGCGGCAAGGATTCGCTGAGCCGGTGGCTGACGAAGAGATCGTCGGGGCGATCGTGCAGCCAGCCGACCAGTGCCGCCACGGCCTCGCGCGGCGGCGCATCGCCGAGGGTTTGCACGCGGCGTTCGAGCGTGACCGCGGCACTGTCGCCGGCCAGTAGATCGACAACGCTGGATTCGTGGTCGCAGAGCGCGCGCAGGATGTCGTCGGCGCCGCGGCAGTGCTCGACCAGCCGATGCTGAAGCTCGGTTGCGTGGGCGATGATGCGCTGCATCTCGCCGGCGTCGGCACGCTCGACGAGCACGCTGACCACCTGCGACAGCAGCTGGCAGGCCATGCGCACCGCGTGCGGAACATGCCGCGCCGACATGTGGTGGCAGGCGAACAACCCCCAGAGCCGCTCACCGACGATGATCGAAATGCTCATCGACGCGGCGACGCCCATGTTGCACAGGTACTCGACATGAATCGGCGAAACGCTGCGCAGCACGCTGTGGCTGAGATCGATCGGTACCGAGTCGACCATCGCCGGTGCGATCGGCACCGGCACATAGCGCAGGTCGGCGATCAGCCGCAGTGGATTGATCGTGTACAGGCGCCGCGCCTGCGCCGGGATGTCGCTGGCCGGGTAGCGCATGCCGAGAAACGGTTCGAGATCGTCGCGCCGCGCTTCGGCCACGACGTCGCCGGCATCATCGTGGCGGAAGCGGTAGGCCATGACCCGATCGAAACCGGTCAGGGTGCGGATTTCCTGTACGGCCGTGGCCAGCAGCGCGTCCAGGCCGCGTTGTCGCTGCAGACGTTGCAAGGCTTGTTGCGCCTTGACCGCGAAGCGCTCCAGGGCCGGCGCGTCGTCGCAGCGCGGCTCGAACTCGGCGATCGTCAGCGCGCCGGCACGGTGCAGGATCAGATCGACGCCGCTGCCGTTCAGGCTCAGCTCGATCGCCTCCGGGGACGGGTCGACGGTCGCGACCGCGGCGCTGATCATCGTTCGCGCCAGCTCGTCCAGATGTGCCGTCGTCAGAACGGCGCCAACCGCCGGCAGTGCGCCGAGCAACTGCTCGGCATTCTGGCTGCACGCTGCGAGACGTCCGTCATCAGTAAATGCGAGCAGCGCACCGTGCGGCTGAATCGCGCCGGGGATGTGGATCGGTTCGCGGTCGCAGTTGCTGAGGTCGATCGGCGGCGTCGCCGGTACGCTGTCGCTCATGCGATGCCCCGTGCCGCAAACCAGCTGGAGAGCGTGTCGAAGGCCAGGCAGGCACCATGCGCTGCCGCTTCGATTTGCAATGGAGTGCTGACGTCGCGCTGTAGATGTTCGAGAAACGCGCGCCAGTTAGCGCCGGTGGCGTCGCCATACCCGCGCAGCCAGCGCATCGGCCACGGTGCGAGCCGCGATTCGAGCCGCCGCGCCAGCACCGAGCCGCCGAGCTGCGCGCCTTCGATGACGTAGGCGACCCCGTAGCGATGAGCGACGGTATCGAGCGGCAGCGTCGACTGCCAGCGCGGCAGGTCGGCGGGATCAAGGCCAGCCGCCTGCAGGTCGGCTTCGAGCCAGCACCGCTTGCCGTCACGTGCCGTCGCGTCGATCGTCGCCGGCCAGTCCTGCTGCCAGAGGTGCTGCTCGAACCCCGACAGCCAGCCCCACATCGCTGCGACATACGGTGCGTATTCGGCCTTGCCCGCATCTTCGGCGGCGATCGGCAGCGTCGCATCGAGCGCGGCGTGGCGCTGACGGGTTGCGGCACGCAGAGCCTGCAGCGCCGGGGAGTGGTGAGCAGTGTTCACGAATGGATCAATGGCAACCGGCGCCGGGCATCCAATTGCGGTGCCGGCCCGGCGTTCGTCGGGATGTGGCCGGCACTATACGGCTTCGCGGGGCCGCGAGGTGGGCAAGGTATCGATCGTCGTGGTGGCGACCAGCAGGGGCCAGCTCTGCAGCGCCTGCGAGAGGTCGAGCCCGGTCGTTGCATCGAGCGCTTTGCCGTCGAGCACGCTACGCCAGCGGCGGCGCAGCGCCTGTGGCAATTCGATGCGCGTACCGCGTTGCTCGCTGGCGACCGTGCGTAGCGATGAGCGGCCTGCGTAGAGGGTGTATGGATGCAAAGGGACGACGACCAGTACCGCGGTGTCCTGCCACTCGCGCGAAAACGCGAGCAGTTGCCCGGCGTGGCGGCCACGCAGCATCAACGGCCGATAACGGCCGGTGGCGAAGCAGTCGGCATATTGCTGGCGGGCGCCGAGCAGGCGGGCGATCAGGCGCTGCTTGATGTGGCCATCGCGCCAGTCGTCCAGCAGGTCGTCGTCGCTGCGCGGATCGTCCAGCGCCCGCTGACGCGCGCTGTAGTCGACCGCACGGCGGTTGTCCGGGTCGACGAGGCTGAAGTCCCAGAAATCGCAGCCCTGATAGGTGTCCGGCACGCCCGGTGTCGTCAGTCGCAAGGCGGTCTGCACCAGGCCGTTGACGGCCCCCGCGCCGGCAATGCGGTCGACGAAGCCGGCCAGTTCGGCGACGAACACGGTGTCGGCGCACAACGCTTCGAGGAATCGCCGGCAGGCCGTCTCGTAGTCGAGATTGGGCTCGACCCAGGCCGAGTGTCGTTTGGCTTCGCGTACGGCCTTTTCCTGCCAGGCTGACAGTCGCCCGCAGTAGTCGGCCAGACCGTCGCGGTCGGTGGCGCGCAAACCTGGCGGCCAGGCGCCGACCAGCATTTGATAGAGGATGTATTCGTCGGTCGCATCGGGCCCCGTCATGCCGTCGCGCGTCGCTTTGAGCGCGGCGTTGCGTTGCCGCCAGTGCAGGACCTGCTGCTGCCATTGTTCGGGCATCTCGCTGAGCACTGCCAGTCGCGCGCGCACGTCTTCGCCTCGCTTGTGGTCGTGCGTGGCGGTTGCCAGCATTGTTTTCGGGTATCGCTGTGCGCGGTGCAGGCACTGACGGTGAAAGGTGGCGACGTCGATCGCGAATTGCGCCGGGTCGGCGCCGACCTCATTACGCGACACGAGCACGCCGTAGCGGTAGAACGCGGTGTCTTCGATCGACTTGGCGGCGACCGGTGAGGTCAGCTGCTGGAAGCGGGCAATCGCGCGCAGGCGCAGTGCGCGTGCGCTGCCGCTGGCCAGCGACTGCGGCGCCTCACAGCCCAGCCAGCGGTCGAGTTGATCGACCAGTGCCTGCTCGCCGCGCGGGACGCTGCGGCGCGCCGCTTCGCACACCGTCTGCATGACGGCGGCGTCGGCGGCCGAGCGGCCGCGGGCATCGGCGTAGGTGCGGTAAAGCGGGAAGTGCACAAGCAGTTCGGTGAGCACGCGGCGGATCGCCGCCAGCGACCAGTCGCGCTGTCGTGGATCGGCACGGGCGATACGGTGCAGGGTGCGCGCGCAGGCCTCGAAGTCGGCCGTGAACAAGGCCTGTGGAATGCGCCGCCGGGCGGCCATCGCTTCGCGCTCGAAATCGCCGCTGTGGCCGCTGAGGCGGGTCCACAGGGCCGACAGCGCCGGCGTTCCGCTGGCCGCATGCAGGACGGCGCCGACGTCGTTCATGAAGTCATAGCCCGAGCTGCCGTCGCAGCGCCAGTCGCGTGGCAGGGTTTCGTCGGGCGCCAGGATCTTTTCGACAACCAGATAAGCCGGATCGCGCGGCAGCTCCGGCGGTCGCTGCGATGCGAGCTTGAGCAGACGTGTGCGCAATTTGCGGCAGTACGCGCGTGGGTCGGCGAGGCCATCGACATGATCGATGCGCACGCCATCGATCAGACCTTGCGCATAGAGGCGGAAGATCAAGGCGTGGGTCGCCTCGAAGACCGCAGGCTCTTCGGCGCGCAGGCCGGCGAGCTCGATCACGTCGAAGAAGCGCCGCCAATTGATTTCGTCAGCGGCTGTCCGCCACCACGCCAGCCGCCAGTGCTGTCGTTCGAGCAAGGCATGCAAGAGCCGCCGATCGCCCTGGTTGTAGTGGCCCAGCAGGGCCTTGATGGCGTCGTGCTGCGGAGCCGACGTGCGCAGAGCTTCGGCAAGCTCACGCCTGGCGGTCTCAAACCCATGCCAGCGCGCGCCGCGGCTGCGGGTCGCCAGGGCATCGGTGAAGCGTTGAGCGTGCGCGGCCAACGCGTCGCCGGCGCTGCGCAGCAAGGCGGCATAGGACGTCGGCGCCAGTGGGAAACAATGCTCGTAGTAGCGCACGCTCAGCCGGCCATCGTCCTCGAGGTTGAGGCGAAGCTCGCCGTCGGCCAGCGCGTCGCCGTAGGGCTTGCCGAGAAACGGCGCATCGACACGGCCGCGCAGCGCGAGGTCGGGGACATCCCAGTCGATGTCGAAGAAGCGCGCGTAGCGGCTGTCCGGCCCCCATTCGAGGACATCGAGCCACCATGCGTTGTCGTCGCGACCGACCGCCATGTGGTTGGGCACGATGTCGACGATCACGCCCATCCCACGCGCCCGCAGTCGTGCCACCAGATTGCGCAGGCCGTCTTCGCCGCCCAGCTCCGGATTGATGACGGTCGGGTCGACGACGTCATAGCCATGCATCGAGCCCGAGCGGGCGCCGAGAATGGGCGAGAGGTAGAAGTGGCTGATGCCGAGGCGAGCGGCATAGTCGATTTGTGCCGCGGCATCGGCGAAGCCGAAGTCGCGATGCAGTTGCAGGCGCATCGTGGCGCGAATCGCGACGGCTTCCGCTGGCATGGACGCCCCTTGGCGTGTGGTTGAGCCCCGAGGCGTGGTCTCGTGGCAGGACCGCGTGTCGCCACGCAGCAGCGTGATTCTTGAAGGCGCCATCTGAAGAGTGGATGAACCGCGACGTCGCCGGGTGCGCCGCTGCCGTCCGTGCCGCGATCCTCGGCCTGCCTGAGCGCCAGATGAACGGAATTGACGCAGGTCTATGATTCAGCTTGGGATTTGCCCTTGAGCTTTGGGTTTTGCTTGCGGCATAGTGCAGGTGGGGCGGCGCTGCAGCTTGCGTGGACGGAGGGTTCCGGTCGGGCGGCATGCATCAGGTGGTAACGGGGGTTCGAGCAGCCAGGGCGTGCGTCAGGAGACCCGATCATGGATTCGCAGGAGCCGCCGCTGGCGGACGACGCGGACACACAGCGTTCAGTTCAGCGTGGAGGCCGTGCCGGCACCGCGTCCAACCGCCTGCCGTTTCGCTTGATTACCGGGGGGCTGCTGCTGCTGTTGGCTGCCGCCGCGTTGTTCTCATACGAGCATGCCAAGCGTCTTGATGCCCGCATCGCGCAGTTCGATGCGACGCGCGGTGCAGTCGAGCGCGGCCGCGCGCTGCTGGCAACCGCGCGCGAGATCGAATGGCGGCGCGGCATCCTCAGCGTCGACACAGCGCGCGACGATCTCAAGGCGTATGCGCAAACCCTCGACGATCTGCGCCCACAGGTTGCCGGCCTGCGCGGTAGTGGCGATGACGACGCACTGCTGACCGAGCTGGGGGCAATTCTCGACCAGCAACAGACCGGTATTGCCGACGTACTCGATGGGTCGGCGTCGCGTAGCGCGATGCCGGTGGTGCTGCCGCGTGCGCCAACCACGGCGTTGCGCCGCGATGCCGAGCAGCTGGTGCGCCGCCTGAGCGAGGTCAACGACGCCCAGCGCGTGGCGATGACGACCATGATTCACGAACGCACGGTCGCAACCTATGTGACGCTGGCGCTGCTCGGTTCGCTGTGTGTGCTGGCCATGGTCCTGGGCTCGCGGCATTTCGATGCGCTGCGCCTGCACGAGGCCTTGCGCACCGAGGTTCGCGAGACGCGTCGCGAGCGCGACGAGAAGAGTTCGTTCCTGGCGCTCGTCAGTCACGAGATTCGCACGCCGATGAATGCGATCTTCGGCTTCGCCGGGTTGCTGCGCGACCGCCTGCGTGACCCGGCTGACCGCCGCTACGTCGATGCCATTACCGATGGTGCCCGCGCGCTGCTGACCCTGATCAACGATTTGCTCGACCTGTCGCGCATCGAAGCCGGCCAGCTCAAGCTGCAGGCGGCGCCGACGCAGCTGGGCGACGTGGTCGACAGTGTCGTGGCGCTGTTCACGCGGCAGGCGCAGGACAAGCAGTTGCCGTTGGTGGCGGAAGTCCCGGCGCAGCTGCCGATGCTGCAGGTCGATGCCGACCGCGTACGGCAGATGTTGATCAATCTGCTCAGCAATGCCCTGAAGCACACGCAGCGCGGTGAAGTGCGGATCGTGCTCGCGCTGCGCCGCAGTGACGGCGACGCGCGCGCGCGTGATGTGCAGCTGTCGGTGACCGACACCGGCGTCGGCATTGCCGCGGATGAATTGCGGACGATTTTCGAGCCGTTCGTGCAAGGCCAGCGCAGCGCCGCCGGGCGTCGTGCCGGCGGTAGCGGCCTGGGTCTGTCGATCACACGTCAATTGGCGCAGATGATGGGCGGCGACATCAGCGTTCGCAGCGAGCCTGGTGTCGGCTCGTGCTTCACCATCGATCTACCGGCGCTGGCGCTCGCCGGCCAGGACGGCGAGCGTGCGCTGCGCGCGGTCGACGATGCGGCAATCGCCGTGCCGCCGTCGGATCGCGCGTCTGCCGGCGAAGACGAAGACACGCCGCCACGCAGTGTCCCGGCAGGCTTGCTTGCCGAGCTGGAGCTGCTGCAGCGCGAGCAATGGCCGGCGCTCAATGAGACGCTGACGATGAGTGAGGTTCGCGCGTTTGCCGCCGAGCTGGAGCGGCTGGCTGCGCAGGGGGCTTGGCCATCGCTGGCGCGTTATGCCACCGACCTCGGTCGCGGCGCTGCGGACTTCGATGTGGCTGCGGTCGAGACGCTGCTGGCCGACTTCCCGGTCCGCATTGCGGCACTGCGCCGCGGTGCGGGATCGCTTGCGCGGGGAGAATTGATCCATGTCGCTTGACCGCCGCGGCGGGGGTGAACCACCGCTGGTTCTGGTGGCCGACGATCAACCCGCCAACATCCAGCTGATCGGCCAGGTGCTCGATCAGGCCGGCTATGGCGTGATGCCGGCACGTTCCGGTGAGCAGGCACTGGCGCGTGCCCGCGCGCGGCGGCCGGACTTGGTGCTGCTCGACATGCTGATGCCGGGCATGGACGGCAGCGCGACCTGTCGTGCCTTGCGCGAGGCGGGCTTTGCCGATGTGCCGGTGATCTTCGTCACCGGCGCCGCCGATCGTGACTCCCTGGTCACCGCGTTCGCTGCCGGCGCCGTCGATTACATCACCAAGCCGTTCGTCGTCGAGGAACTGCTGGCACGCGTGCGCACGCATCTGGAGTTGAAGATCGCGCGCGACCGCTTGTCCGACATGCTGCGCGAGCGTGACGACGTGATGCACGTTGTTGCGCACGATCTCAAGAATCCGCTCAGCGCCAGCCTGTTCGCGGCACGCATGCTGCGTCGCGCGCCGGAAGCGGAGCGCGATGAACTGCTCGATGACATCGTGCGCGGCTGCGAAGAAGCGCTGCAGTTCATTCAGCGCTTTCTGGCGCGTGGCGCCGAAGGGCAGCGTCTTCGGCAGTTTCGCGCCGAGTCGCTGGAGTTGCGCGAGGTTGTCATGCGCGCGGTCAGGGCGCAGCGTCCGGCCGCGCAGGCGCGGCAAATGGAGATGCGCGTGCGGGGTGGCGCGCGCGCGTTCGCTGACCCGGTGGTGATCCGCAACGTCGTGCAGAACCTGCTGTCGAATGCGATTCGTTACGCCCCGGAGGGCTCGTCGATCGATATCGAGATCGGCGATTCGCGGACCGGCCACGCGCTGCTGCTGGTGATGGATCGCGGCCCTGGTATTCCCGAGTCACTGCGCGGTCAGTTGTTCCGCAGCTACGCGCGGCTGGCCAGCGCCCGCGACGGCGCGGCACAGCAGGCTTATTCGAGCGGCCTGGGCCTGGCGATCGCCAAGCATGACGTCACGCAAATGGGCGGCCATCTCTGGTACGAGCCGCGCAATGGCGGCGGCTCGGTGTTCGGGGTGGAGCTGCCGCAGCAGCGCGACCAGTCCGGCGCGCTGGAAGTCGTTGCCTGAGCGCACTGTCGGCGCGGTCTGCAATGTGCATGAGTTCGATCTTTTTGATCGTGCCAAATGCACGAAATACGTCGCCAATCAAATTCCCTTGGGCTGGCGTTCAGCTGGGTTTTCGCATGATTTCATAGGCTTCCAGCGGCATCCTCAGATGGCATGAGGCGTGCCTCGAAGCGTGAAAAAACCATGAAGCGGCGGAGCGAATATTGGCTATGGCAGATGGCATCAGCGAGCGGCACGAAATCTCATCCCGAATTCCGGCGGACGCGCAGGCGCGCAGCCAGGTCCTGCTGGTCGACGACGATCCCGCCATCCTGCGGCTATTCCGACGCTGCCTGGAAATGGAGGGCTATGCGGTGACCGCCGCGCCGTCGGTGCGCGATGCCGAGGTGGCGCTGACGCGTGGCGTCTACGACGTTTGCGTACTCGACCTCGACCTCGGCGGTGGCGATTCCGGCCTGGAGCTGTTGCCGCGCCTGCGTGAGCGCGCGCCGTGGCTGCGCGTGCTGATGGCCACGGCGACCGACGATGTCGGTACCGCGCTGCAGTCCATCCGTGCCGGCGCCAATGATTATCTGGTCAAGCCCTGCGATCCCGAGCAGTTGGTGCACGCGGTTGGCCAGCAGGCCGAAGCGCGTCGGCTGGAACGACGGATCGAGGCGCTGGAAGATCGCGAGGAGGGCGAGCGCCCCGACTTGCAGACCGAGAACCCGGCGCTGCAGGGCGTGCTTGAACTGGCGCGGCGTGTCGCCACGACCGATGCGACGATGCTGATCCTCGGCGAGAACGGCACCGGCAAGACCATGCTCGCCCGTGCGATCCACGAGTGGAGCCGCCGCGCGCGGGCGCCGTTCGCGACGGTCAGCTGTCCGTCGCTGTCGCCGGAGCTGCTCAACAGCGAATTGTTCGGCCATGTGCGCGGCGCGTTCACTGGCGCGACCGACAACCGGCCGGGACGCATCCAGGTGGCCGAGGGCGGTACCCTGTTTCTCGATGAGATCGGCGATCTGCCGATGAGCCTGCAGCCCAAGCTGCTGCGCTTCCTGCAGGATCGCGAGTACGAGCGGGTCGGCGATCCGCATACGCGCACGGCGAATGTGCGCGTGATCGCCGCGACCAATCAGAATCTTCAGCAGATGGTTGCCGACGGCAAGTTCCGCGAAGACCTGTACTACCGCCTCAACGTCGTCGGCGTGACCTTGCCGCCGCTGCGCGAACGGCGCGAGGACATCCCGCGCCTGGCGGAGAATCTGGCGCTGCAGCTGGCGCACCGCTACGACCGACCCGCACGGCAATTCTCGGCCGACGCACGCGCGCAGCTGGCCACGCATGGTTGGTCCGGCAACCTGCGCGAACTGCGCAATGCGATCGAGCGTGCCGTGATCATCTGTGAAGGCGAGACGATACGCTCGGAGCATTTGCCGTTCGTGACGTCGACGCCGCTGTCCGGTGGACCGCGTGCCGGCGATCCGATCAGTCTCGAAGAGCTCGAGCGCGCGCACATTGAGGCCATCGTCGCCAGCGCGCCGTCGCTTGAAGCGGCCGCCCGCCAGCTGAAGATCGACAGCTCCACGCTCTATCGCAAGCGCCGTCTTTACAACGGTCGCTGATCCCGCGTCACTCCTTAGGCGCCGGCCTCGTGCCGGCGTTTTTTTTTTGCGTGGCTTCACGCTTTTGAAGCGCGCTCGCGTGACTGGCACGACCGTTGCCCCTTATCAGGAATGGACCCGTCCGGGTGGGGGCGGGAAACGGTCGATTCGAGCCGGAGTCACGACAATGAGCAATGTGCTGTTTTCCCTTACCACTCAAGCGTCGATCGGCCTTTCGCCGCGTTTGCAGCACGCCATCCAGCTGCTGCAACTGTCGTCGATCGAGTTTGAACAGGCGCTGCAGAATGCACTGACCAGCAATCCGTTTCTGGAGGAAAGCGAGGCCGATGAGGCCGATGAGGGCGAGGCGGCGCTGCCGACCGATGCGAACGATGCGACCTGCTCGTATGAAGCCCCGTATCCCGATCGTGACGGTCGCGTGATCGAACGCGGCACGCGCGACATCGCCGACTGGCTCGCCGAGCCCGAGGATTTTCGCGCTCATCTGCACGCGCAGCTTGATGCCGCGCCATTGCACCCGCGCGATCGTGCGATCGCCGGGCTCGTCATCGAAACGCTCGATGACGACGGCTATTTGCGTGACGACGTGATGGCGGTCGCGCAGCAGCTGCATTTCGACCCGCCGCTGGACGCAGCCGAACTCGACGTGGCGATCGCGCTTGTACAGAAGCTCGATCCGGTCGGCGTCGGCGCGCGGGACGTTTGCGAATGCCTGCAGTTGCAGTTGCGTGTCAGCGACGCACCGACTTCAGACCGTGAACTGGCCTCGACGATACTGGACCATTATCTGGAATTGCTCGGGCGTCGCGACTTTGCGGCGATCGGGCGACGTACCGATCGCGACGAGTTCGCCGTCGCCCGTGCCTGCAAGCTGTTGCGTCGCCTCGACCCGCGGCCAGGCCACCGGCATTCCGCAGCGACGGCGCAGTACGTGGTGCCTGATGTGATCGTCGTCAATCGCGACGGACGCCTGCAGGCGCTGAGCAATCCCGCGCTGCGGCCTCGCGCGCAGCTCAATCGGCATTACATCGAGTTGTTTCGCGGGCAACGGCGCAGTGCGCGGCACCCGGCGATGACGCAGCAACTCCAGGAGGCGCGCTGGCTGCTGAAGAACGCCGAGCAACGCTTCGCCACGATCGAACGAGTTGCCAACGAAGTGCTGCGTCGGCAGGCGGCGTTTTTTGTGCACGGTGATCTGGCCATGCGGCCGATGACCTTGCGTGAGATTGCCGACGAATTGTCGCTGCACGAATCGACGATCTCGCGGGCGACGTCGAACAAATACATCGCCACGCCGGCGGGCTTGTTCGAACTGAAGTATTTCTTCTCGCGCGAGCTGCCGTCACGCAGCGGCAGCTGTTCGCCGGCGTCCATCCGCGCCGTGCTGCGCGAAATCATCGACGCCGAGGACCAGACGCAGCCTCTCTCCGATGTGCGCCTGGCGGATCTGTTGCGTCAGCAGGGCATTCGCGTCGCGCGTCGCACGGTGTCGAAGTACCGCAGCATGATGCGGGTGCCGCCGGCCGATCTGCGTCGCGCGCAGTAGCGTGCAAGGGGAGGGGACGAGTTCAGTAGGCGTCGCCGGCGCGCATCAACGCGCGCGCCGCGCGCAGCAGCAGGTCGACGCGGGCTTCGACCCATGGATGCGGGCGCGTGGCAAAGAAGCCGGTGGCCGGAACCGCATAACCGTCGACGATCAGGCTGGGCGTCTGCACCGTCGCGGCGATGCGCGTGGCGCCCGGACCATCGCTGATCAGCAGACGCGCGCGCGAGACGAGGTCGGTCAGCGTGCCGAGCGATGTGCGGCCAACGAAATCGGCGAGCAGGATGCCGGCCTCGACGCGCAGTTGCGTGCGAAATTCTGCCGCGAACGCGAGCTGGCCGGCGGGCCCGGTCAGCGCGACGGCGATACCGTCGTCGAGCAGACGCTGCACGAGGCCGCGGAAGCACGCTAGCCGTGCGCTGGGCGCCAGCGTCAGCACACCGGTGTGGACGCAGACGTAGCCGCGATCCTGAAGGCCGGCCTGTGACAGCAGCAAGGCGCTGGTCCCCGGTGGGGCGACGTTGCGACTGGCAGCAACGGCGGTGCCCCGCGTTTCATAAAGCTCGTTCATGTGCGCGCTCCGATCTGAGTCTGAGCAAAGCGGCGCAAGCGCCGTTCCCGACACCTGGCGGTCGGTGCGCTAGTTGGGGCCCCAGAGTTTGCGATCCGATGAGAAGGCCGGCGGGTCGCTGGCATCCATCGATTCGGCGGACGCTTCGTCGATACGATCGGATGTGGTCTGCTGCTGAGAGTGACGCAGCAGCGTTTCAGCCTGACGGCCGCTGCGTGCGGAATCCGGCCGCACGATACGGTCGCGGCGCGGGGGAGCTGGATGTTGCGGATGTGGACTGGACATGTGCGGCCTCCGTCTGAAGCAGTGACTCGATGCTTGACGGTAAAGCCGTGGCGCTGACGTCGCTCTGAACGGGGCGTTGTGGTGCGGGTTGGCGCCGGCGTCGCGCGTCGTCGTCAGCGCGGGACGAGTAATTGCACGCTGAAGCGCTGCTGCGCGTCGGTCCAGATGCGCTGGACATGCAGACCCGCCTGCGCCGCCAGATGAGCGAAGCCGGGCGGCGAATACTTGTAGCTGTACTCGACGAGCATCGCCTCGTCGGCGTCGAAGTGAATGAACGTATCGGCGACGCGTATGCGCTGCTGCCGGTGGCTGACGATGTGGGTTTCGATACGCCCCAGCGCGACGTTGTAACGCGCGCGATGCGCAAAGTGGGCGAGTTCGAAGTCCGCCTGCAGTTCGCGGTTGAAGCGGGCCAGCATATTCAATGTGAAAGCCGCGGTGACGCCGGCCGCGTCGTTGTAGGCAGACTCGATCGTCGCCTTGTCCTTGCGCAGGTCGATGCCGATCAGCGCCGCCCCATTCGCGCCGATCTGTCGCCGCATCTGCTTGAGCAGCGCGACCGCGTCGGCGGTTTCGAAATTGCCGAGCGTCGATCCGGGGAAGTAGACGACGCGACGTGCATGTGCCGGCAAATCGTGCGATTCGAGCTGAAAGCTCGTGAAGTCGGCACAGATCGGCGCGACATCCAGTGCCGGGAACAGCGCCCGCAGATCGTCGACACTCTGGTCCAGCGCCGTCGCGGAAATCTCGACCGGCACATAGCGCGCCTCGCCCTGCATCGCCTCGATCAGTCGTGCGGTTTTGCGCGCGCTGCCGCTGCCGTACTCGATCAGCAGCACGTCTTCGCCGAGCGCGGCGGCGATGTCGTCGGCGTGTGCATCGAGCAGTTCGAGTTCGGCACGTGTCAGGTAGTACTCGGGTTGATCGCAGATCTGCTCGAACAGCGCCGAGCCGCGCGCGTCGTAGAAGAACTTCGGTGACAGCCGTTTCGGCGAGCGGCGCAGACCCCCAAGAACCTCGTCGCGCAGCGTCGGCATCGCCGCGTCCTGTGCGAGTCGCTGTTCCAGCCACGATGTTCTTGCATTCATGCGTCTTGCCCCAGGCGAAAGCCCGCGAACTGCCAACGATCCGCGGGATAGAAGAAATTGCGGTAGCTGGCGCGAACGTGAGCGGCCGGCGTGATGCAAGCGCCGCCGCGCAGGACCAACTGTCCGCTCATGAACTTGCCGTTGTATTCACCGATGGCGCCGTCATCCGGCCGGTAGCCCGGATACGCGCTGTAGGCACTGCTGGTCCACTCCCAGGCATCGCCATACATCTGTTGCGGCAGGTCGCTGGTGCCGATGTCGGCGGCGAGTGGACGCAAGGCCCCGGACTCGACGAAATTGCCATGGCGATCAGGCAGGCGTGCCGCCATGTCTTCCCACTCGGCCTCGGTCGGCAGTCGTGCGCCCGCCCAGCGTGCGTAGGCGTCGGCTTCGAAGTAACTGATCGGACAGACCGGGGCGGCGGGGTCGAGGGCGACTCGGCCCGCCAGCGTGAATTCGCTGTCGAGATCATCCGACCAATACGGCGGGTGCTGCCAGGCTTCGGCGCATGCCTTGGCCCAGCCGTCAGACAGCCACAGCGTCGGACGTCGATATCCGCCATCGCGAATGAACTCGCGAAACTCGCCGTTGGTGACCATGCGGTTGGCGATGCGGTGCGGCTGCAGCAGGACACGATGGCGTGGGCTTTCGTTGTCGAACGCGAAGCCTTCACCGTCGTGGCCGATCATGACGATGCCTTCACGGCCACGATGCCAGCCGGGTGTGCGAGCCGGCTGCGGTGTGCGCGCGGTGGCCGGGCGATATGCCGGCTCCAGTGGGTTGAGCGAAAACAGGTGCAGCAGGTCCATCAGCATCAGTTCCTGATGCTGTTGTTCGTGCTCGAGTCCGAGCCGCACGAGTGCGGCAAGCTCGACACTGACGCCACGTTCGAGCCGCTCACGCATCGCCGCGTCGACATCGCGGCGATAGTCGAGTACGTCAGCCACGGTCGGCCGTGACAGCAAGCCGCGCGCCGCTCGCGCGTGCATCGGCCCGACGCTCTGGTAATACGAATTGAACAGAAAATTCCAGCCGTCACGCAGCGGACGATGCTGCGCGTCTGTCGCCAGAATGAAGTTTTCGAAGAACCAGCTGGTATGCGCCAGATGCCATTTGAGCGGGCTGGCGCTGGGCATCGACTGCAACACCATGTCCTCCGGCGCCAGTCCATCGCAAAGCGCAAGGCTGGCCTGCCGGATGCGCGCGTAAGCCCCGGCGAGTGATGATGTTGGAGCGAGTTGCGATGCGAGCGCCGACGACGTGACGCTCATGAGCCATTCGCCGGCAGCTTGCGCCGTCGCCCGGACTGCTTCGTCGCGGTCTTCTTGAGCGCCTTCTTCGCAGCACGTGGTGTGGTCTGCCGTTTGCGCTGTGGCGTCGCCGTGTGCTGTGTTGCAGGCGGTTTTTCACCCGGCATGGGGCGGCCGGTGGCCGCGGCTTCCAGGCGTTCGAGGCGTTGTTCGAGTTCGGCGACGATATGGGTGATGCCGTCGAGCGCGACGTGCAATTCGCGGACCGCCTGACGCAGAAAACGCCATCCTTCGGCGGGACGCTTGGATGCCTCGGCAACAGCGGAAAGCACTTTCTTGAACGACGGCATTCTGGTTTCTCCCAATTTGAAGACCATCACGTTCCGGCACTGAACTGTGTGTGAATGTCGTTTTGATGAAAGCCGGTGCCGGTCCACCGGCTGCGGATGGCAATACGTTCAGATCAGCGCCAGCCGCCATCGGCAGTATGAACCGCTTCGTCGTGCCGGTGCGCGGCGATGACAACCGGAGCGATGGTCGTTCATGAGTGCAGGACGAAGCCGCGACGCGGCATCGAAAAAGGTGATCTATGTCGCGCTGGCCGGCAATCTGGCCATTGCGATTACCAAGTTCGTGGCCGCTTCGCTCAGTGGCAGTGCCGCGATGCTCAGCGAAGGCGTGCATTCGCTGGTCGATACCGGCAACGAGGTCCTGCTGCTCTACGGCATGCACCGCGCGCGCCTGCCGCCGACCGCGCAACACCCGCTCGGACATGCGCGCGAGCTGTACTTCTGGACGTTCATCGTCGCGCTTCTGGTCTTCGCGGTCGGCGCCGGCGTGTCGTGCTACGAAGGCGTGTCGCACCTGCTGCATCCCGAACCGCTGGTCGATGCGCGCGTTGCGTATGTCGTGCTCGGGGTCTCAGCGATATTCGAAGGGATTTCCTGGCGCCTGGCGCTCAAGGAATTCCGCGGGACCAAGGGACGGCGCAGCTATCTGCGCGCGGCCGAGGAGAGCAAGGACCCGCGTACGTTCACGGTGCTGTTCGAGGACAGTGCGGCCCTGCTCGGGCTGATCATCGCATTCCTCGGCGTGTTTCTCGCGCACCGCTACGACATGCCGGCGCTCGACGGTATCGCATCCTTGTGTATCGGGGTGCTGCTGGCGGTCGCCGCCGCGTTTCTGGCGCGCGAGAGCAAGGCATTGCTGGTCGGCGAGGGTGCGCATCCGCAGGTCGAGCGCCGCGTCGCCACGTTGGCGGCGGCGGCGCCGGAGATTCGTCGTGTCAACCGGGTTCTGACCACGCAGCTCGGCCCCGAGCAGGTCGTTGTCGCGATCAGTGCGGAATTCGAGGACGAGCTGCGCACTCCGCAGATCGAAGCTTGCGTCGAGCGCCTCGAATCCGATATCCGCCGCCGCGATCCGCAGGTGATGCTGTTATTCATCAAGCCGCAGTCGCCGGACGTCTGGCAGCGACGTCACGGTCGGCGCAATGACGATCCGCTCGGTGTGCCGCCCGTCGACCGCGCCGAGCATTGACACATCATCGGTTCGTGCGGTGCTGCCCGGCTTCAGCGCGACGGCACGTGACTGGTGGTGACGTCGGCGATCAACCGCTCATCGGCGCCGCTGACGGTGGTGCGCACCACGGTCAGCTGACGCCCGCGTTTGACGAAGGTCGAACGCGCGCGGAACACGCCGTCCTTCTGGTTGCCGAGCAGCGCGGCGTTGAGGCTGATGGCCAGCGGGAAGCCGCTGGCGCCGGGCGTGAACTCGGTATCGCCAAAGGCCAGTACGGTGGCGCAGACATCGGCGAACCACAGAATGGCCCCGGCATGCGCAACGCCGAACGGGTTGAGGATGCCGCTCTGCACCGGCATCTCGCCGATCACCGTGTCGGTACTGCGCTCGACGATTTCGAATTCGATCTTGCCGCTGACCTGCATGTCGGGCACTCCTTTCGGGTCTGGTCGGCATTATGGCCGCACAAAGAAAAACGGCGCGGGCAGAGCGCCCGCGCCGTTGTTCATCCACAACGGATCAGCTGATGTGCTTGCTGACCAGCTTGGTCATTTCGAACATGTTGACCACGCCTTTGCCACCGAACAGCTTCTTGAGCTTGTCGTCGGCGTTGATCTGACGCTTGTTGGTCTTGTCCTGCAGGCCATGCTTCTTGATGTACGCCCAGAGATTCTTCGTGATCTGACCGCGCGGCTGAGCCTTGGCGCCGACGACTTCGGCGAGCACGGGGCTCGGCGTCATCGGTTTCATCAGCGCAGCGCTCGGCTTACGGGCGCTCTTCTTCTTGACGGCCTTCTTGGCCACAGCCTTCTTTACCGGAGCGGCCTTCTTGGCCACAGCCTTCTTTGCCGGAGCGGCCTTCTTGGCCACAGCCTTCTTTGCAGGCGCCTTCTTGGCAGCCTTTTTTGCACTCGCCTTCGCCATTAAACGATCTCCACACTGAACGCCCAAGCTGGGCGGGCTAATCGTAGCGACATATCCAGCCCGTTTGCCAACACTTTTTGCAAAAAATCCTCCCTAGGGACTCCCTAGGGAGCGCAATTGGTCAAAAAACGCTCAAAACGGGCGGAAAACCCCCAATTTCCCGGGGTCGGCCGCTTCATCCGTTCGGATGAACGAGCGTTTCAGGCGAAGCGATCGGGGCGGAAGGTCTCGAGCAGGTCGACGCGGATCCCGTCGAGCACCTCCATCGCCACCAGTTCGCCGACCAGGGGCGCCAGCGTCATGCCGCTGTGCATGGCCGCTACATAGGCGTTCGGTACAGTCTTCGACGCACCGATGATCGGGTAGCCATCGGCCGGCATCACGCGGTAGCCGAGCGTGATGTTGTCGAGCGGCACGCCGGCCAGGGCGGGCAGATAGCGTTGTGCATTGCGCAACAGCGACTCGCCGATCTCGCGCGTCGCCTCGACGCCGGGCGTGCCACCGAAGCTGGCGCCGGTGACGATGCTGCCGTCCGGGTTCTGCTTGATGTTGGCGCCAGGACCGAAGGCCAGGCGTTCGAGCACGATCGGCCGCGGCGCGGTGTGTGCGAGCAGGCCCGGCGAGTTCTTCAGTGCCACGGTCAGGCCCAGCGGTCTGGCCAGTTCCGGGCTGGCGTTGCCGGCGGCGATGACGATGCTGTCGGCGTCGATCGCCCCGCCGTTGGTGCGCACCTTGGTGACGCGAGACTTCGACAGCTCGAAGCCTTCGACCTCGACCGGAAACTCGACTTGCGCACCGAGCCGCTGTGCCCCCTGCAACAGTGCATTGGCGGCAACGCTGGGGTTGACCGTGCCTTCGATGTCATTGAATGCGGCGCCCCGCATCGTACCCGGCGTGACATCGGGCAGCAGCCGCGGCACGCGTGCCGGATCGATCATCTGTGACGGATAGCCCCAAGACTCGTGCTGACGCACCGCATCACGGACGCGGGCGACGCTCTGATCGTCGTCGAACCACTGCACGCAGCCGCCCCACTGCAGCGGCAGCATGCCGTCGCTCAGCTCCTGTTGGACGCGATGCCAGCCGGCGATGCCGCGGTGATTCATCTCGTAGTACGGATGCGGCTTCTTCGAGAACGCATTCAACCAGGCGAATGATTTTTCGGTGGTGCCGGCGGCCGGGCGTATCTTTTCGAGCACGGTGACCGACGCGCCGCGCTTGGCGAGGTGGTAGGCGATCGATGCGCCGATGATGCCGGCCCCGATGACGACGACTTTGCGCGATTCGGCGGCGCGCGCGGCGGGTAGAGCGAGGCTGTAGAGAGCGGCGGCGCTGGCCGCGAGGAAGGTTCGTCTTTGCATCGTGGGTCCTGAGGCGTTGGCCGGCCAGCGTCAGGCTCCCGCAGCACCACACGCCGCAACCGAAGGGAACGCCGTTTATATCGGCAATTCCCGGGTTATGGTCGATGCTGTCAAAAAAGATATCGCCCCGGGGCCACAACTGCGGCCCCGGGGCCCGGCATCACCGGCTTCAGAAGCGATAGCCGACGTTCAGCCCGTAACCGAACGGATCGATCTCGACCGTGCCGATCGAGCTGCCGTCGACCTTGGCCTTGGTGTCGATGTCGAACCAGCGTACGTCGGCGCCGATCTGCCAGTGATCGCTGAGGTCGAAGGCGATGCCACCGACCGCGGCGAAGCCGAAGGAGTCGTCGAGCGACAGCTTGGTGCCGGCCAGCGCGCCCTTGGTTTTTTCGTCGAAGAAGGTCGTGTAGTTGAGGCCAGCGCCGATGTACGGATGCACGGTGGTCGAGACGTTCGGATACCAGACCAGCGACAGCGTCGGCGGCAGATCGCGGGTGCTGGCGACCTTGTCGCCGCCGTCGGCGAGCTTGATGTCGTGCTTGAAAGGCACCGCCAGCAACACGTCGACGGCGAACTGCGGCGCGACGAAGTATTCGATGCTGCCGGTCAGGCCGAAGGCGCCGTCGACGTCGACGATGTCGCTGTTGTTGCTCTTCGGGTCGACATAGTGCGAGCCGCCGCGGACGATCCAGTCGCCGGTCTGATAGGCCGGAGCGGCGGCGGCGTAGGTGAGGGCGGTGGCGGCTGCCAGGGCGAGGAGGGTCTTGTTCATGGTGTGCGCTCCGGTCTTGTGGTTAGGGCGGAGCGCAGTGTTGGGCGTGACCGACCGTCGAACATTGATGACAGTCAGTGCATTTCGCCGCGGCTGTCAGGCCGCACATGTGGCCATGACCGGCGTCAAGGTCTTGGCACCGGCCGATCCCGAGAATCTGCATGCCCTCCATTGCCCGGGACGCGCAGATGAACGATGAGCCGATCCTCGATGCCGATCTGATTCGCCGCTACGGCGGCTCGGTGCCGCGCTACACCTCGTACCCGACCGCGCTGCAGTTCACGCCGCACTTCGGTCATGACGCGCTCTTGACGGCGCTGGCACGCTGCAACGAAGTGGCGGCACCGTCGCTCTATCTGCACGTACCGTTCTGCGCCAATCCGTGTTTCTACTGCGCGTGCACACGCATCATCACGCGCCAAGCGGCGGTCATCGAGTGCTATGTCGACCACTTGCTGGCCGAGATCGCCCTGTGGGCCAGCCACTGGCGCGGTGCACGCGGCGTACGCCAGCTGCATTTCGGCGGCGGTACGCCGACCACACTCGACGACACGCAGTTCGGTGCACTGATGACCGCGCTCGATCAGGGCTTCGGCTTCATCGATGATCCGGCGCGTGAATATTCGCTGGAAATCGATCCACGCACCGTCGATGCGGCGCGACTGAAGACGCTGGCGGCGCTCGGGTTCAATCGTGTCAGCTTCGGCGTCCAGGACCTCGATCCGGCGGTACAGCAAGCGGTCAATCGCGAGCAGTCGAAGGATCTGGTGGTGGCGGCCATCGATGGTGCGCGCGCCGCCGGTTTTCGTTCAGTCGCCGTCGATCTGATCTACGGCTTGCCGCGGCAGACCCCCGAGTCGTTTGCCGAAACGCTGCGCCAGGTTGCGGCGCTGCGCCCGGACCGTGTCGCCGTCTATGCCTATGCGCACATGCCCCAGCAGTTCGCCGCGCAACGGCAGATTCGTCTCGACGAGTTGCCGGACGGCGCGACCCGGCTGCAACTGCTGGAGCGGGCGCGCGCCACCTACGCCGCCGCCGGCTATCGCATGATCGGCATGGACCATTTCGCATTGCCGGAAGACGATCTGGCGCGTGCGCTCGACGCCGGCACCCTGCAGCGCAATTTCCAGGGCTATTCGACGCAGGCCGGTACCGACCTGATCGGCATCGGCGTCAGTGCCATCTCGCGCATTGCCGACTGCTATGCGCAAAACAGCAAGACGCTGGCGCTGCACGCCGCGGCGCTCGACGCCGGTCGCCTGCCGGTCGAACGCGGGCTGCACCTCGACGCCGACGACCTGCTGCGCCGCGAGCTGATCGAATCGGTGATGTGCCGAGGCGAGATCGACTACGACGCGCTCAGCGAGCGCTACGGCATCGACGTCGCCGACTACTTCGGTCACTGTGCCACGGCGTTGCAGGCGCTGGCCGACGACGGCCTGGTCGAGCTGTCTGCCGACCGCCTGCGGGTAACCCGTCGTGGCCGGCCGCTGGTGCGCAACGTGGCGCGCATCTTCGACCGCTACGCCGATCAGGCGCTCACGGGCCGCCACTCGTCGGCGATCTAGGCCGACCATGACGGTTATCAATGCTGCGGCCGCAGGCGCTCATCACAATGGCGCCCGACAGCCGGCCCGCCGGCGCAGGAAGGAGAAGGCGATGAAGCACGAAGCATCGGCCCGTTTCGGGCTCGAAATCCTGATGGTGGTCGTGGTGCCGCTGGTCGTCCTGATCGGCGGTGCGTTGGCGGCATCGTCGATGTACCGCGCCAATGCGGCGCTGTTGCCGTCCGTCCATACGCTCGCGCCGTCGCACTGAAACGTCGGGTGTGCGCGTCGTCATGCTCTCATGCACCCATGCGCCGGATGCGGCAGCGTCAAGGCCGGATGTCCCGGGACCGATCATGCCCAAAGCCCTCGATAATGGCTGCTGCGCGCGCTGTGGCGCCGCGCTGCCCGGCGGCGCGTTCGATTGCCTGCAGTGCGGCGCATCGTCGCAACGCCTGCCGCGCGAGCTGGACGTCGATGCGTTTCACGCTGTGCGCATGTCGGGCGAGCGGCCGCTGGTCGTGCATTTCCGGGCGCAGAGTTGCGCGCCCTGCCTGACACTCGATCCGGTTTTCGCGCAGGCGGCGCTGCTGCGCGCCGGCCTGTGCTTCGCGTCCTGTGACATCGATACCTATCCGTCGCTGCGGCAGGACTGCAACGTTCGCAATGCGCCGACGCTGGCGATCTATCTCGCAGGGCGGGAGCTGGGGCGCATCAGCGGCACGATGCGCTTGCAGACCCTGCTGGACTGGATCGACCGCCTGATACAAAGTGCTGCCTCGGGGGGCGCTTCGAAGCCGTAGTTTCACGGAGCTACGCGCAACGCGCCGAGGAGGCTAAGATTGCCGCACTCTCGCTGCCGTTTCCGCGTCGCCATGCCCGACAGCAAGCCCTTTGCCGTTGCCCACGATCCGCTGCGAGCGCTGCTCGAGGCGGCCGTCGACGCCATCGTACTGATCGACGCCGACGGGCGCATCGCCGCGTTCAGCCGCTCGGCCGAGGCGCTGTTCGGTTATCGCGCCGCACAGGTGCTTGGCGAAAACGTCTCGATGCTGATGCCGGAGCCGTATCGCGGCGAGCACGATCACTACATCGGCAACTACAAGGACACGGGCCGGCGCCGCATCATCGGCATCGGTCGTGAAGTCGTTGCCCGCCGTCGTGACGGTTCGACGTTTCCGATCGATCTGTCGGTCGGCGAGTACGCCGACGGCGAGGTGCGAGGCTTCGTTGGCATTCTGCGCGACATTTCCGAGCGCAAGCGCCAGGAGGCGCAGTTGCAGCGCAGCGCCGAGGAGCTGCGCCGTATCTTTGAATTCGCGCCGACGGCGATGACCACGACCGACCTGAGCGGAGGTATCGTGCGCGTCAACCGCGAATTTGCCGATCTGCTCGGTCGCGAGGTGCAAGGGCTGCTGAATGTCGGTCTTGCCGAACTGCTGCATCCGGCCGATCGCGTCGCGGCCATCGAGGTGCTGCAGGCGCTGGCCCGAGATGGTGGCGAGCGGCGCCTGGAACTGCGCTATCTGCGTGGCGACGGCTCGGAAATGACGGCGCTGCATTACAGTGCCGCGGTCACCGATGCTGAGGGGCGGCCGCAGATGATCATCACCGAGCTGGTCGACCGCAGTGCGATGCTGGAAATCACCCGCGAGGCCGACCAGCTGCGCGAACGTCTGATGCATGCCAGCCGTCTTGGCCAGTTGGGCGAGATGGTCAGCGGTATCGCCCACGAGGTGAACCAGCCGCTGACGGCGATCGCCAACTATGCGAGCGCCTGTCGCCGACTCCTGCAGAGCGGTGCGGCCAAGGCGGAAGACTTGATCGGTCCGCTCGACAAGATCGCCACGCAGGCCGAGCGCGCCGGCCAGGTGATTCGCGGCCTGCGCACGCTGGCCAGGCGCCAGGAAAGTCAGCGCCGCGAGCTGGCGGTCAACGATCTGGTGCGTGAGGTCCTGCCGCTGGTCGAGTTCGACGCGCGGCAGTCCGGCGTTCGCCTGCGCACGCTGTTTGCCGAAGGTCTGCCGACGGTGCGTGCCGACGGCGTACAGATTCAGCAGGTGCTGTTGAATCTGATCCGCAATGCCGTGGAGGCGGTGGCCGGCAGCGAGCACGGCGATGTCGTCGATGTGGTCACCAGCCTCGTCGACCCGACGCGGGTCGAAATCCACGTCGCCGATCGCGGACCGGGCATTCCGGCCGAGGCAGCGGCGCGCCTGTTCGAGCCGTTTTATACGACCAAGCCGCACGGCATGGGCCTGGGCCTGTCGATCTGCGAATCGATTGCGTCCGCCCACGGCGGTGAGTTGAGCTATTACCGCAACGAATACGGCGGCGCGACCTTCGCCCTGCGCCTGCCATGCCAGGCTTGTGCGCAGGAGGCGCCATGAGCATGCGACACGGTGCTTTGCGCGCAGCGCAAACGGGTGCGGGAGCCTGCTCTCTCATGCGAGTTGCGGCACTTGAGGCCAGCGAGAGGGGCTGCGCATGAACGAACCGCTGGTTTATATCGTCGACGACGAGCAGGCGATCTGCGACAGCATCGATCTGCTGTTGCGCAGCGTGCGGCTGCAGTCCCGCAGCTTTCATGATCCCGGCGAGTTTCTCGCCGCCTGGCGTCCGGAGTGGCGCGGTTGCGTGCTGCTCGACGTTCGCATGCCGCGCATGAGTGGGCTTGAGGTGCATCGCGTGCTCAACGACCGCGGCAGCCGTTTGCCCGTGGTGTTCATGACCGGCCATGGCGATGTGCCGATGGCGGTCGAGGCGATGCGCGCCGGCGCGCAGGACTTTCTGCAGAAGCCGTTCAACGACGACGACATGATCTCGCGCGTACAGCGTGCGCTGGCCGCCGACGCCGTGCACGCCGATGCCGCGCGCGAGCGCGCCGAAATCGAGCGCCGCTATGCGAGCCTGACGCCGCGTGAGCGCGAGATTGCGCAATGCCTGATCGACGGTGCGGCGAACAAGGCCATTGCCATCGATCTCGGCCTTTCCGAACGCACGGTCGAACTGCATCGTTCGCACATCATGCAGAAGATGGACGTGCGCGGCCTGGCGCAGCTGGTGCAGGCCTTGATGAGCGTTCAGGCCGCTCGCCGCTGACGTCAGGCCGCCTGCGGCAGGGCGCCGTTCAGCTCGCTCTGGGAGCGGCGTTGCAGGGCCGCGTCGTCGCGAATCTCGATCCGGTTGCCGTCACAGGCGATGACACCGTCGGCCTGCAGGCGGGTAAACATGCGCGACACCGTCTCAGTGGCCAGGCCGAGGAAGCGGCCGAGGTCGACGCGCGTCATCGGCAGCGTGAAGTGGTCGATCTGCGCACCGAACATGCGGCGGCGGCGCTGCAGCTGCGACAGCAGGAACGCGGCGATACGGGCCTGTGCCGGCAAACGGTCGTTCTGCAGGCGGTCCTGCAGCAGTTCGATTTCGCCGCCCAGGTCGGCGAGCAGAGCGTCGGCGACCGGCGCGCTCTCATGCATTTCGCGGCGCAAGGTGTCGAGCGGCACGCGGCAGACGCGGGTCGTGCAAAGCGCCACCGCTTCGGTGCCGTGGCGGCTGGCCTTGATCGCATCGAGGCCGGCAGTGTCGCCGGGCAGGCGGAACGCGACGATTTCCTCGTCACCCTGAACGGACGTGCGTCGCGACTTCAGTGCGCCGCTTTGCACCACGTAGACCGCATTGACCGCATCGCCGTTGCGATACAGGGTCTGCCCACGCTGCAGCTGCGTGACGGTGACGCAGCTGCCCTCGTCATCACGCACCGCATTCTGCACGCTGGCGCCGAGGCATTGGCCGTGGCGCAGACAGTTGCTGCAGGGGTCCTGGGATTGCGGGGCGGCGGGGGTGTGCAGGTTCAACATGGTCGGCTCCTTCTGACGTGCCGCCACTGTAGGCCGACGCCGCGTCGCGACCCATTCGGGATTTCGCGTAGTCGGGCTGCGGAAAGTACGTATTGCGTTGCACCCGCCGGCGTGTGGTCGCTACCCTGCGCGGCGCCGGACACGTGTTTGACGCCGGTCATTGGCCGCTCTCATCGAAACTGCCAAGCTGCACATACGGCGCACCGCTAGAATCGATCACATGCTGAATTGGCGCAAACCCAAGCCCGTCGCATTGCCGAATGTCTGGATCTCGCACGCCAGCAGCCGCCGGCATCGCATGGAAGACGGCCATCCGGAGTGTCCGGAGCGGCTCGCCGTCGTCGAGGACCGCCTGGTGTCGAGCGGGCTGGAGCTGTTTCTCGAGCGCCGCGAGGCCCCGGCGGCGCCACTCGAAGCGCTGCTGCGCGTGCACGAGGCTGACCACGTCGAGTCGGTGCTGCGCACGCATCCGGAACAAGGGCTGGTGCACATCGATCCCGATACGTCGATGAATGCGTATACCGCTGACGCCGCCTTGCATGCCGCCGGTGCCGGTGTACTCGGCGTCGAGCTGGCGATGAACAAACACGCCGGCTTCGTCTTCTGCGGCGTCCGCCCTCCGGGCCATCACGCCGAACGCCATCGTGCGATGGGTTTCTGCTTCTTCAACAATGTCGCGGTTGCCGCCGCCGAAGCGTTGGCGCGCGGTCTGCGGCGTGTCGCGATCCTCGATTTCGACGTGCATTACGGCAACGGTACGGCCGACATCTTTCGTGACGATCCGCGCGTGCTGCTGTGCTCGACCTATCAATATCCGCTCTATCCGGATTGGCACGGCGAGCCGGACGCGCCGGGGCGGGTCGATGTGCCGCTGTCGCCCGGCGACGGTAGCGACTGCTACCGCACGGCCGTACAGCAGCGCTGGCTGCCGGCGCTGGAGAAGTTCGCGCCGGAGATGCTGTTGGTGTCGGCCGGCTTCGATGCGCACGTTCGCGATCCGCTCAGCGATCTGCGCCTGGTCGAAGACGATTTCTACTGGACCGGTACGCAGATCCGGGACTTCGCCGCCAAGCGCTGTGAGGGACGGGTGGTCGCCACGCTCGAGGGCGGCTACGACCCGTATGCACTGGCCGTCTGTGTCGAATCGTTCGTGCGTCCGTTCATTGGTGCCTGAGTCCGGCGATGAGTGCGCAGAATCTCGAACGCCTGCTGCTCAGTCGCCATGCGCTGGTGATCGGCGCACCCTCGACGCCGCTCGACGAGGCCTTGCTGTCGGCACTCGGCACGCCGACACATCACGTGCACAGCGCTCGGCAGCTGGGCGCGGCGCTCGCGGAGCAGGCCGCCGCTGACGCCGTGGCGATCGTTTTCGATGCGTCGCTCGTCAATCCATCCGTGGTCGAAGCGCTGGTGGCGCAGCAATGTCGCGGCGTGGTCTGGGTTTGCGCCGAGCCGATCGATGAGCGCGTCCTGCAGGCGGCGCGACCGGGGCGCCTGCGCTTTCTCGGTCCGCGGACCGCCGGCTTCTGGCATCGCAATGGACTGGCGGCCGGGGCCTTCGCGGGCGAGCTGGTGCAAACACCGTCGCGCGGCATCGCCCTGATCGCGCAATCCGGCTCGATTGCCTCGGCGGCGATCGACTGGGCGGCGGGGCGCCGCATCGGCTTTTCGTGGGCAGTGACGACCGGCGCCGAGGACGATGCCGACGTTGCCGACTTTCTCGATGTCGCCGCGCTGGATCCGTCGACTCGCGGCGTCATCCTGCAGCTGGGCAGCATTCGTGGCGGGCGCAAGTTCATGTCGGCGGCGCGCGCCTGTGCGCGCGTCAAACCGGTCGTCGTCCTGCAAAGCCGCGCCAGTAGCGAGGAAGGCCGGACCACCGCCGATCCGGTTCGCAGTGCCGCCTTTGCGCGCGCCGGCCTGGTCGAGAGCGAGACCTTGGATGGCGTGTTCGACGCGCTGTCGGCACTGGCGCGAATACCGGCGCGCAGCCAGACCCGGGTGTTGGCGCTCGGCAATGGCGCCGGCGTCTGCGCGCTGGGCCTCGACGCCGTGCTGCGCTATGGCTTGACGCCGTCATCGTGCAGTGACGAAAGCCTGGCCTATGTGCAGACGCAGGCGCCGCGCGCGCGCCGCCTCGACCGCGCACTCGACCTCGGTCCGACCGAACCGCAGGCCTTGGCGCGTATCTGTCAGCGGCTGCTGGATGACGACAGCATCGACTACCTGTTGCTGGTTCACAGCCCGTCGGTCGATTCGCCGCACGAGCCCTGTGTCGCAGCGCTGCGCGATGCGCACCTCGACCCACGCCTGGTGACCGTCTGGCTGGGGCTGAAGACCGCATCGACCGCACGCACGCAATCCGTGGAGGCGGGGCTGTCGACCTTCGTCACTGCCGGCCAGGCGGCGCGCGCGCTGCGCTATCGCTGGCTGCACGGCCGCACCCGCGAGTTGCTGATGCAGACGCCGCCGACGCGGGCGCAAAGTGCCCGCGACCGCAATGCCGCGCACCGCATCGTTGCCGCGGCGATCGCCGCCGGTCATGTGCAACTCGATGGCGAAACGGCGCAGCGTTTCGTCGCCTGCTATGGCATGCGCGCATCGTCGGCCGCGGGCGCTGGCGACGCCTTCGATCTGGAGCTTTGCCGACACCCGGAGCTTGGCGAACACCTGACGATCACCGCGGTCGGCGGCGTGCTGCGATCGACGACGGCACGCGGTTTCGCACCGCTCGATGTCTTGCTGGCGCGACGCATGATCGAAGACATGCAGCTGACTCTCGATGGCGCGCAGCTTGGTGCACTGGCAACGCGTTTGCACGGCGCCTTGCTGAATCTGTCGGATATCGCGCTCGAGCATCCGTCGGTGCGGACGCTGCGTGTGCGCTGCACGATCAGCGCCGAGATGCCGGCACCCGTCTACGGTGATGCCACCGTGGACCTCGATCCGGTCTCACAGGACGAACGCCGGCGGCTGGTGCTGGCGCCGTATCCGGAGGTGCTGTCGCGAACACTGACGACGCGCGACGAACGTCGCTACCACATGCGAGCCGTGCGTCCCGAGGATGAGCCGGCGTTGATCCAGCTGCTCGAGCGGATGCGCCCCGAGGATGTTCGCCTGCGTTTTTTTGCGACCATTCGGCGCTTCTCGCACGAAATGGTCGCGCGCATGACGCAGGTCGATTACGACCGCGAGCTGGTGCTGGTCACCGAGCCCGAAGGGATGCCCGGCGCCCTATGCTCGGTCGCGCAGCTGATCCTCGATCCCTACGGCGAGGCCGGCGAGTTCTCGATTCTTGTCGAACACGCGCACGCTGGGCGGGGGCTGGGCCGCATGTTGATGGAGGAACTGCTGGCGCACGGGCGGCGCTGCGCATTGACGCTGATCTACGGCGACATCCTGCGGCAGAACACGCCGATGCTGACGTTGGCCGAGCACCTGGGGTTTGAATTCCGGCCGCACGAAGACCCGGATTGCCGGCGCGTCGAGTTGGCGCTGCCTCCGCGTGACGAGGCGGCCCCGGTCGATCGCCGCCACCGCTGGGTCTGGTCGCGCAGCGGGTCCTGATCCCGCTGTTGTTTGCTGCGCCGCCCCAGCGCCAGGCGCTAGCTCTGTAGCGCGAGCTGCTGCAAGGCGCTGGCCGGCATCAGCCCCGGCTGCTGGCGTATCAGCTGGCCGCTGCGGAACACGGCAAAGTTCGGAATGCTGCGCACGGCGTAACGCGCCGACAGCGCCGGCTGCGCTTCGGTGTCGACCTTCAGCACGATGGCGCGACCGGCCAATGCCTGCGCGGCGCGTGCCACCTCCGGTGCCGCGCGCTTGCACGGACCACACCATTCGGCCCAGAAGTCGACGAGTACCGGCACCGTCGCCTGCGCGACGATGGCGTCGAACTGTGCGGCGTCGACATTGACCGGTACGGCCAGCGGCGGCAACTCGGCCTTGCAGGCGCCGCAGCGTCCGCTGTCGGCCAGGTGGGCAGCGGGAACGCGGTTGCCGCGACCGCACGCGGGACATTGTCGAATCAGACTCATCTCGAACTCCGGGCGCCCAAGGTGGCGCCTCCTGCAGATGGGGACGCGCCCGTGCCAATCAATAGTTGCCGCCGACCTTGATGCCCGTCATGTCGCGATCGCGCGGATAGCACGACGCTAGCGCCCTCAGACCTTTATCAGGAGATTCGACATGAGCGATTCCGAAAAGCTGGCGCTGAACGATGAGCTGGCCGCGCTGCGCGCCACCCGCGACGAGCTCAAGCTGCAGGCACATCTGCTGCGGGCCGAGGTGCGCGATCGCTGGAATGAACTCGAAGCGCACCTCGATGCCCTGAACGAGCATCTGGGGCGCGCCGAGGTCGCAGCGCAGACGGCGCGCGGCGAGGTCGATGTCGCGGCACAGCTGATGCTCGATGTGCTGAAGAACGGCTACGCGCAGATACGCGGTGCGCTGCGCGGCTGAACGTGGCACGCACAACGCATGGCGTGCAAGCCGCCGCCATGCGCGATGCAGGGCCGAAGCGGACGCTCGCCATGACTTGAGCCGGGCACGCCGCTTGCGCGCCACCTCAACAGAGTCCGGTCATCCCCCCTGGCCGGATCCTCTATCGACTCGCGCCATAACCCCCCGTGGCGCGACCGTGCGCAGCGGTCCGCCGGCAACGGTGCGGCGCTGCGGTTGAACCGGTGGCCAGGAGGCCGCTGATTCGATGAGGACTGCGGCGGATGTCGGCGTCCGCCGCAGCTCTTTTTATGTTTGGTTAGACCGGCATGCACTCGCTCAACTAGTCGGTCGCCGTGAACCGCTTGAGTTCTGCAACAGCCTGTTCCGGGCTTGTCGCCGCTGGTGCGGTGGCGAGTTCCAACTGCGCGCGCAGACATCGGTCGGATGCGGTCCACAAGGCGAGATACAGATTCCGGCACAGTTCATAGGCCTGCTGGCCAGCCCAGTCGGCGTCGAGCATCGCCAGTGGCAGGCGCGGGTCGTGCAGGCTGGCGCGCCGGAAGTGATGAATCAGCAGGGTTCTGGCGATGAAGGCCTGCTCATCGCTCAGCTTCAGCGCCGGCAGTACATTTTTCGCGAGCGCAGTGAAGTCGGCGATAAAAGCGCGATAGCGCGCGGCGATCTGCTCCAGAGGCCACGCTTGCCGAGCCAGTGGCGTCAGTGAGGTGCCGACGACGCCGGGCAAATCGGTTGCACTCAGCAGCAACAGCGAATCGCCGAGGTCCAGACGTTCGATCAGCGTACGCAAGGCTTGGCGATCGGCATTCGGGTGCACGTAAAGGCCGTTGGCAAGTGCGGCAAAGCCCTCCCATTCGAGTTCGCGGCGCAGCTCGCTGCGATCGGTCCCGTCGCCGCCGCGCAGCGGCAGCGCCAGCGTCCACTGGCCGCCCCAGTCCTTGGGCGCCGGCGCGTAGATGCGGTGGTCGGCCTGTGCGATGCGCGCGAGACCTGTGCGGGTGATGGCATAGCGGCTGCGCCGGCCATCACGCTCCGCTTCGAGCCAGCCTTCGTCGGTGAGGCGGAAAATCGTGGTCCGTACCAGGCGCTCGTTGAGTCCGAACGGCGCGGCGAGGGTGATCAGCTCGCCGAGCCAGAAATCGCTTTGCAGCGGTGCCAGCGCATCGCCAAGCAGCGTCACGAGCAGCGACTTTCCCTTGGGCGCGTCTTTGGTCAGCAGCGATTGCAGCCAGGCGTTGAATTTCATGCGATGCGGCGCGCAGTGGTGTCGATAGGCTGCGCACGATAACGGACGGCGAGGCTCAGCTCAAAACGATACATAAAATAAAAGTGATACATAAAAAATGTAGACAATAAAAAGTTAGTGTCATATAGTCCTCTTATCAAGCGGCGTGAAGCGCGCCACAGAAACGGAGGACGAGCATGTATGCGCAGCTAGTGGAAACCGGCGCCCAGCGCGTTCGCGGCACCGATGAACTTGAGGGCCAGGAACGGGTCTTCCAGGAGCGCATCGATGCCGGCGTGAAGATCGAGCCGAAAGACTGGATGCCGGAGGGCTATCGCAAAACGCTGGTTCGACAGATCAGCCAGCACGCGCACTCCGAGATCGTCGGTCAGTTGCCGGAAGGCAACTGGATCACGCGCGCGCCGACGCTCAAGCGCAAGGCCATCCTGCTCGCCAAAGTCCAGGACGAGGCCGGTCACGGCCTGTACCTATACAGCGCGGCAGAGACGCTGGGTGTTTCGCGTGATGCTCTGATCGCGCAACTGCACGCCGGCAAGGCCAAGTATTCGAGCATCTTCAACTATCCGACGCTGACCTGGGCCGACATTGGTGCGATCGGCTGGCTGGTCGACGGGTCGGCGATCATCAACCAGATTCCGCTGTGTCGGTGTTCGTACGGTCCTTATGCACGGGCCATGGTGCGCGTCTGTAAGGAGGAGTCGTTCCATCAGCGGCAGGGCTACGACCTGTTGTTGGCATTGTGCAACGGCACGCCCGAGCAAAAGGCGATGGCCCAGGATGCGCTGAATCGCTGGTGGTGGCCGGCGCTGATGATGTTCGGCCCCAGCGATGCCGATTCGGTCAACAGCGCGCAGTCGACACAATGGGGCATCAAGCTGTTCAGCAACGACGCGCTGCGTCAGAAGATGGTCGACCAGACCGTGCCGCAGGCCGAGTACCTGGGCCTGACGATCCCCGACCCCGATCTGAAATGGAACGAGGAGCGCGGCCATTACGATTTCGGCGCCATCGACTGGGACGAGTTTTTCAACGTCATCAAGGGCAACGGTCCGTGCAATCGCGAGCGCCTGGCGACGCGCGTGCAGGCGTACGAGGACGGCGAGTGGTTCCGTGAGGGCCTGAACGCTCACGCCGACAAGCAGGCGGCGCGTGGCGCCGCTGCCGCCTGATCGTCAAGCCGCTTTCGAGGAGAGCGAAATGAAAAAAGAATGGCCATTGTGGGAAATCTTCATCCGCAGTCAGCACGGCCTGGCGCACAAGCACGTCGGCAGCCTGCATGCGCCCGACGCGGAGATGGCGGTCAACAATGCGCGCGACGTCTACACGCGACGCAATGAGGGCGTGAGCATCTGGGTTGTGCGTTCGGCCGACATTGTCGCCAGCAGCCCGGACGACAAGGAGCCGTTGTTCGAGCCGTCGAACAGCAAGGTCTATCGGCATCCGACGTTCTTCCCGATGCCGGAAGCCGTCAAGCACATCTAGTCGCTCGCGACGCGGCGGCCCAGGCGGCCGCCGATCCCAGGAGATTTCACATGTCGCAGACCGATGCTGCGCAAAAGCTGGCGTATGCGCTGCGTTTTGGCGATACCGCTCTGGTTCTCAGCCATCGCCTGTCCGAGTGGTGCGGCAAAGGCCCTGCGCTCGAAGAGGACATGGCGCTGGCCAATACCGCCCTCGACCTGCTTGGGCAGGCGCGGCACTGGTTGACGTATGCCGGTGAGCTCGAAGCTCAGGGGCGCGACGAGGATGCGCTGGCGTATCACCGTAACGACCGCGAATTCTTCAATCTGTTATTGGTCGAACAGCCGAACGGCAACTATGCCGATTCGATGGTGCGGCAATTCTATTTCGATGCCTGGCATGCGCTGGCGCTGCGCCGCCTGCTGGCGTCGAACGACGCGCAGATGGCAGCGATCGCCGAAAAGGCGCTCAAGGAAGTCAGTTATCACTTGCGCCGCAGCAGCGATCTGGTGGTCCGTCTTGGCGACGGCAGCGAGCGCAGCCACGCGATGATGCAGGCCGCCGCCGACGCGTTGTGGGCGTATACCGGCGAGATGTTCATGGGCGACGCGGTCGACGCCGATGCCGCGGCGCAGGGCTACGGGTTCGATCCGGCGTCGCTGCGCGCGCCGTGGCTGGACTATGTACGCGAGGTGTTCGACGAGGCGACGCTGACGTTGCCGAATCCGGATGCGTGGATGCATCAGGGCGGCAAGCAGGGCCGTCACGGTGAGGCGCTGAGCTATTTGCTCGGCGAAATGCAGGTGCTGCAGCGCAGCTATCCCGGGGCGCAGTGGTAAGACCGTGAACACCGTTGCCGCCACACAGATCGACACCACCCGTATATGGGACTGGCTGACAGCCGTTCCGGACCCGGAGATTCCGGTGATATCGATCGTCGATCTGGGCATTGTCCGCGACCTGCGCTGGAATGCGCAGGCACAGACCTGTCACGTCACGGTGACGCCGACGTATTCCGGCTGCCCGGCCACCGAGGTCATCAATCGCGACATTCGCAGTGCGCTGCAGGCGCAAGGCATCGAGCGGGTCGAGATCGAGATCCGCCTGTCGCCGGCGTGGACCACCGACTGGCTGGCCCCGGCGGCGCGCGAAAAGCTGCGCGCCTACGGTATCGCGCCGCCGGTTGGGCGCAGCACCGACGGTCGAACCGAGCACGTCGTCGACCTGCGCCAGCTGCGGCGGGCGCCGCCGGCACCGGACGTCGTTTGTCCGCATTGCGGTTCCCCCCACACCGAAATCACCAGTGTGTTCGGCTCGACGCCGTGCAAGTCGCTGTATCGTTGCCGCGACTGCCGCGAGCCGTTCGACTACTTCAAGTGCCACTGAACGGCACGAGGTTAGAATCGATGAGCAAATTCCACGGACTGCGGGTTGCCAGCCTGACGCCGGAAACGCGTGACGCGGTGGTCGTGACCTTCGACGTGCCGGACACCGCACGCGAGGCATTCCGCTTCACGCAAGGTCAGCATCTGACGCTGCGCGGCCAGTTCGACGGCGAGGAAGTGCGCCGCTCGTATTCGATCTGCGCGGCACCGGACGAGGGCGCGCTGCGCATCGCCATCAAACGTGTGCAGGACGGCTTGTTCTCGACCTGGGCGAATCGCGAGCTGCAGCCGGGGCACGTCATCGAGTGCATGGAGCCATCCGGGCATTTCCACGTGCCGCTCGAACCGGCGCTGGAGCGCCATCACGTCGCCTTCGCGTCCGGCAGCGGCATCACCCCGGTGCTGTCGATCATCAAGACCACGCTGGCCGCCGAGCCGCAAAGCCGCTTCACGCTGTTCTACGGCAATCGGGGCTCATCGTCGGTCATCTTCAAGGAAGAGCTTGAAAACCTGAAGGACCGCTACCTGACGCGGTTCAACCTCGTGTTCGTATTAAGCCGAGAACCGCAGGACATCGAGCTGTTCAATGGGCGGATCGATCGCGACAAGTGCGATCAGCTGCTGGAGCGTTGGCTTGACCCGACCGACATTGATGTTGCCTATATCTGCGGCCCGCAAAGCATGATGGAAGCGGTATCCACCAGCCTGCAGGCGCACGGCGTCGATAAATCGCGAATCAAGATGGAGTTGTTCGCGAGCGGCTTGCCGCGCGTGCCGCGGGCGCGGCCGGCGGCCAGCGCCGAGGCGCAGGCGGACTGCAAGCTGACGCTGATCCAGGACGGCCGTTCGCGCGAGATTTTCATCGCGCGCAACAAGGAAACCATTCTCGACGCGGCGCTGGAGCAGGGCATCGAGCTGCCGTACTCGTGCAAGGGCGGCGTCTGCTCGACCTGCCGCTGCAAGATGACCAAGGGCGAGGTCGAGATGGACGCCAATTTCGCGCTCGAGGACTACGAGGTCGCGCGCGGCTTCATTCTGACCTGCCAGAGCTATCCGCTGACCGACGAGCTGGTGCTCGATTTCGATCAGGAAAGCTGAGCGCGCGATGGCCTACGAGCTGCTGATCGTCGAACGCCGCGACCGTGTCGGGCTCATTCGTCTGAATCGCCCCGAGGCGCTGAACGCCTTGTCCTTGCCGCTGCGCGACGAGCTGAAGACAGCGCTGGCGGCGTTCGATGCCGACGCCGGCATCGGCGCCATCGTCATCACCGGCGACGGCAAGGCCTTTGCCGCAGGCGCGGACGTGCGCACGCTCAGCGGCTGGACGAGCGAAGACGCGCGGCAGTCGACGTCGCTGCGTGGCGCCTGGGACCAGCTCGAACGCGGCCAGACACCGGTGATCGCCGCCGTCGCCGGCTTTGCGCTCGGCGCCGGCTGCGAGCTGGCGATGATGTGTGACTTCATCCTTGCCGCCGACAACGCCCGCTTCGGCCAGCCGGAGATCAAGCTCGGCACCATCCCCGGCGCCGGCGGTACCCAGCGTCTGGTGCGCTTGGTCGGCAAGAGCAAGGCGATGGAGATGGTGCTGACCGGACGCATGATCGACGCCGCCGAGGCCGAGCGTTGCGGACTGGTTTCACGTGTCGTGCCGCAGGCCGGGTTGCTCGACGAGGCACTGAAGGTTGCAACGGCGATCGCCGCGCTGTCGGCGCCGGCCGTGCGCATCGCACGCGCAGCCGTCAATCAGGCGCTGGAAACGACGCTGGCCGATGGCCTGGCCTGCGAGCGCCGTCTTTTCGAATCCACTTTTTCGCTCGCCGATCGGCGTGAAGGCATGAGTGCCTTCATCGAGAAGCGCAAGCCGGTGTTCAGTCACGGCTGAGCGAATGTCACGATCCAGGAGGCTTCCATGAAGATCGAAAGCTATGCGCAGGGACGCTGGTTCGCCGGTGAAGGCGGCGACACGGTCCGCAACGCGATCACCGGCGAGCCGGTGGCGACGATATCGAGCAAGGGGCTCGACTTCGCCGGCATGCTCGAATACGGCCGCACGGTCGGCGGCCCGGCATTGCGCCGGCTGACCTTTCACGAGCGTGCGCTCAAGCTCAAGGCGCTGGCGCAGTACCTCATGGAGCGCAAAGAGGATTACTACGCGCTGTCGCATGCGACCGGCGCGACGCGTACCGACTCGTGGGTCGATATCGAGGGCGGCATCGGCACCTTGTTCGCGTTTTCAAGCAAGGGTCGCCGCGAGCTGCCGAACGCCTGCTTCGTGATCGACGGGGTGCCGGAAGGCCTGTCGCGCAAGGGCAGTTTCGTCGGCCAACACATCCGTGTGCCGCTGGAAGGCGTTGCGGTGCACATCAACGCGTACAACTTCCCGTGCTGGGGCATGCTCGAAAAGCTGTCCGCGAATCTGCTCGCGGGCATGCCGGCGATCGTCAAGCCGGCCAGCCAGACGGCCTATCTGACCGAGCGCATGTTCCGCGACATGATCGCCTCCGGCATCTTCCCGGACGGAGCGCTGCAGCTGATCTGCGGCAGCACCGGCGATCTGCTCGATCACCTGCAGTGTCAGGACGTCGTCACCTTCACCGGCTCGGCCGGGACCGGACGCAAGCTCAAGCAGCATCCGGCGGTGGTGCGCAATTCGGTGCGCTTCACGATGGAAGCGGACTCGCTGAATTTCTCGATGCTCGGCCCGGACGCGACGCCGGACACGCCGGAGTTCGATCTGTTCGTCAAGGAAGTCGTGCGCGAGATGACGACCAAGGCCGGCCAGAAGTGCACGGCGATCCGTCGCGCCTTTGTGCCGCGCGCGCAACTCGACGCCGTGACCGAGGCGCTGAAGCAGCGTTTGGCCAAGGTCGTGGTCGGCGACCCGGCCGTCGAAGGCGTGACGATGGGCGCGCTCGCCAGCATCGGCCAGCGCGACGAGGTGCTGAGCCGCGTGCAGGAGCTGCAGCAGGCGGCGACGCTGGTCTGCGGCGATCCGGCGCAGTTCACCGTCACCGGTGCCGATGCGCAGGCCGGTGCCTTCCTGCCGCCGCTGCTGCTGCGCTGCGATCAACCGCATGCGCACGCGGTGGTGCATGAAGTCGAGGCCTTCGGGCCGGTGTCGACGCTGATGCCGTACGACTCGGTCGATGATGCGATCGCGCTGGCGCGCCGCGGTGAGGGCAGCCTGGTGGGCTCGGTGTTCACCTACGACAACGGCTTCGCGCGGGCCATGGTGCTCGGTGTGGCCTGCTTCCACGGCCGTCTGCTGCTGGCCAACCGGGATTGCGCCAAGGAATCGACCGGACACGGTTCGCCGATGCCGGGGCTGGTGCACGGCGGTCCGGGTCGCGCCGGCGGCGGCGAAGAGCTCGGCGGCATGCGCAGCGTCATGCACTATCTGCAGCGCACCGCACTGCAGGGCTCGCCGCAGATGCTGGCGGCGGTCACCGACCGCTGGATCGCCGGTGGTGATCGCCAGCCGGGCGTGCACCCGTTCCGCAAGAACCTCGAAGAATTGCAGCTCGGCGACTGCGTGATGTCCGACGAGCGTGAAGTGACACTGGCCGACATCGAGCACTTCGCGAATTTCACCGGCGATACCTTCTACGCGCACATGGACGAGGAGGCCGCCAAGGTCAACCCGTTCTTTGGCGGTCGTGTCGCGCATGGCTATTTCATCGTCTCCATCGCCGCCGGCCTGTTCGTCGAACCGAACCCGGGGCCGGTGCTCGCCAACTACGGCGTCGACAACCTGCGCTTCATGACGCCGGTGTTTCCGGGTGACCGGCTCAAGGTCGTACTGACCTGCAAGCAGAAGAATCCGCGCATCACCGAAAACTACGGCGAAGTGCGCTGGGACGCGGTGGTGACGAATCAGGACGACAAGCTGGTCGCCCAGTACGACGTGCTGACCATGGTCGAGAAAGCCGGCGCGGCGCAAAAGGCGCAGCTCGGAGCGGCGGCGTGAGCTTCGACACCATCGACTTCACGATCGACGCCGGCATTGCGCGCCTGACCCTGAATCGGCCGGACAAGCTCAACAGCTTCACGGTCGCGATGCACCGCGAGATTCAGCAGGCATTGGCGCAGCTGCAGGCCGACGCGTCGGTCCGCGTGTTGCTGTTGACCGGTGCCGGACGTGCGTTCTGTGCGGGGCAGGATCTCGGCGATCGTGCGGTGTCGCCGGGTGGCGCCGCGGTCGATCTTGGCGAGTCCGTCGAGCGCTACTACGCGCCGCTGGTGCGCGCGCTGCGGGCCCTGCCGCTGCCGGTGGTCTGCGCCGTCAACGGTGTCGCCGCCGGTGCCGGTGCCAATCTGGCGCTGGCCTGCGATCTGGTGATCGCGCGGCGCTCGGCGAGCTTTCTGCAGCCGTTCTGCAAGCTGGGCCTGCTGCCGGATACCGGCGGCACGTATTTCCTGCCGCGCCTGGTCGGTACCGCGCGCGCCATGGGGCTGGCAATGCTCGGCGACAAGCTCGGCGCACAACAGGCTGCCGACTGGGGCCTGATCTGGAAGTGCGTCGACGACGAGGCGTTCGACGCCGAGATCGAAGCCTTGCTTGCGCATCTGGCGCAGGCGCCGACGCTGGGTCTGGCACGGACCAAGCAGGCGATCCACGCCAGCGCGGCGAACACGCTCGATGCGCAGCTCGATCACGAGCGCGACGGTATGCGCGAACTTGGCTTCAGCGCCGACTATCGCGAGGGCGTCGATGCGTTTCTCGCCAAGCGCGCGCCGCAGTTCAAAGGGCGCTGAGATGCTGGCGACGCAGATCGATGTGGCGGTGGTCGGAGCCGGCGCGATGGGCGCCGGCATCGCGCAGGTCGTCGCCGGCGCCGGCCATCGCGTCCGTCTGTTCGATGCGCGTGACGGCGCCGCGCAGGCTGCTGTCGACGGTATCGCCGCCGGTCTGCACAAGCGCGTCGCGCGGCAGAAGCTGACCGCCGCGCAGGCCGAGGCCATCGTGGTGCGTCTGAGCGCAGTCGATACGCTCGACGCGCTGGCCGGCTGCGGGCTGGCGATCGAGGCCATCGTCGAACAGCTGGACGCCAAGCGCAGCCTGTTCGCGGCGCTCGAAACGCAGCTCGGCGACGCCGCGATCCTGGCGACCAATACGTCGTCGATTTCGGTGACGGCGATCGGTGCCGCGCTGCAGCGTCCGGAGCGCCTGGTGGGCCTGCATTTCTTCAATCCGGCGCCGGTGATGCCGCTGGTCGAAGTGATACGCGGCGCGGCCACCGACGCGACGATCGCACAGTCGCTCTACGAGACCGCCAGCGCCTGGGGCAAGACACCGGTGCACGCGCGATCGACGCCGGGGTTCATCGTCAACCGCGTCGCGCGACCGTTTTATGCCGAGGGTTTGCGCCTGCTGCAGGAGGGTGCGGCCGATTGCGCGACGATCGACGCGGTAATGCGCGAGGCTGGCGGATTCCGCATGGGGCCGTTCGAACTGATGGACCTGATCGGTCACGACGTGAACTATGCCGTGACCTGCTCGGTGTTCGACGCCTATTACGGCGACCCGCGGTTCACGCCGTCGCTGTTGCAGAAGGACCTGGTCGACGCCGGGTTTCTCGGCCGCAAGCGGGACCGCGGCTTCTACGACTATCGTGATGGCGCGGCACCGGTCATGGCCGCCACTGCCGAACCGGCTGCCGAACCGGCGGCGATCCGCGTGTTCGGCGACGGTGTGCATGCGCTGGCGCTGAGCGCGCGCCTGCGTGCTGCCGGCGTGCGCTTTACGCATGCCCCATCGAGCGACGATGGACGTTATGCCGAGGCCGGCGAGGCCGCGCTGTTCGTCACCGACGGCCGCAGTGCAACGGCGCGTGCTGCGGCGCTGCAGCTGCCGAATCTGATCGTTGTCGACGCCATGCTCGACGCCGCCAGCGCGACGCGCGTGGCGATGGCGGCTGCCGATCAGGCAGCGCCTGCGGCGGTTCGCGCCGCGACCGGCCTGCTGCAGCTCGCCGGTTATGCGGTGTCGCGACTCGACGATGTGCCGGGTCTGGCGGTCGCGCGTACGGTCGCGATGCTCGCCAACGAAGCGGCCGATGCCGTCAATCAGGGCGTCTGCAGCGTTGCCGATGCGGACCTGGCGATGCGCAAGGGCGTGAACTATCCGCGCGGGCCACTGGCCTGGGCGGACGCACTCGGCATCGACACGGTGCTGACGTTGCTCGATCACCTGGCCGCCATCTATGGCGAGGATCGCTATCGCGCGTCGCCACGCCTGCGGCGCATGGCCGCTTCCGGCAGCCGCTTCTTCGGCGCGCCGGCACCGGCTGCGCAGGTGTGCGCATGAGCGACATCGAATCGCCGACGCTGGCACAACGCGTGGTCCGGCGCATGCTCGAGGGTGACACCGCCACGGCCATGCTCGGCATGGAAGTGGAGTCGGTCGCCAGTGGTCGCGCCGTGGTCGCGATGACGGTGCGCGGCGACATGCTCAACGGCCACGCCAGCTGCCACGGCGGGCTGATTTTCTCGCTCGCCGACAGCGCGTTCGCGTTTGCCTGCAACAGCGGCAATCAGCGCACGGTGGCGGCCGGTTGCCAGATCGATTTCGTCAAGGCAACCCGGCTCGGCGATCGGTTGCGCGCCGAAGCGGTCGAACGCAATGCCGGTTCGCGACTCGGCGTTTACGACATCACGGTCAGCAATCAGCACGGCGAACTGGTCGCGCTGTTTCGCGGCAAGTCCTGCCGCATCGGTGGCCATGTCATCGACCCTGACGAACCTGCGGCCTGAGCCGCGACGAATGCATCGGCGTCGCAGTGGCGGCGTCTTCATGGAGGAGTGTTATGACGGTACGAATTCCCAGCGCCGCGGACCTTGATCCGATCGAGTGCGCCAGCCGCGATGAACTGCAGGCCTTGCAGCTGCAGCGCCTGCAGCAGACCCTGCGCCATGCATACGAGAACGTGCCGCATTACCGCAACAGCTTCGATACGGCAGGCGTGCATCCGGACGATTGCCGTCAGTTGTCGGATCTGGCGCGCTTTCCATTCACCAAGAAGCAGGATCTGCGCGACAACTATCCGTTCGGCCTGTTTGCCGTGCCGCGCGAAAAGGTGGCGCGCATTCATGCGTCGAGCGGCACGACCGGCAAGCCGACCGTGGTGGGCTATACGGCGCGCGACATCGACACCTGGGCCGATCTTGTCGCGCGCAGCATCCGCGCGGCCGGTGGGCGTGCCGGCGACATCATTCACATCGCCTACGGCTACGGCCTTTTCACCGGCGGCCTCGGTGCGCACTACGGTGCCGAGCGCGCCGGCTGCACGGTCATTCCGATGTCGGGCGGTCAGACCGAAAAGCAGGTCCAGCTGATTCGCGACTTCCAACCGGACATCATCATGGTCACGCCGTCGTACATGCTCAATATCGTCGACGAATTCGTGCGCCAGGGGCTGGACCCGGCCGCCTCGTCGTTGAAGGTGGGCATCTTCGGCGCCGAGCCGTGGACCAATGCGATGCGCCGCGACATCGAACAGCGCGCCGGTATCGATGCCGTCGATATTTACGGCCTGTCCGAAGTGATGGGGCCCGGCGTCGCCAGTGAGTGCGTCGAGAGCAAGGACGGTCCGGTGATCTGGGAGGATCATTTCTACCCGGAAATCATCGATCCGATCACCGGCGAGGTGCTGCCGGACGGTAGCGAAGGCGAACTGGTGTTCACGTCGCTGAGCAAGGAGGCGCTGCCGATCATCCGCTATCGCACCCGCGACTTGACGCGCCTGCTGCCGCCGACTTCGCGATCGATGCGGCGCATGGACAAGATCACCGGTCGCTCCGACGACATGCTGATCATTCGCGGTGTCAACATGTTCCCGACGCAGATCGAAGAGCTGATTCTCAAGTTCCCGGAGCTGTCGCCGCATTATCTGATCGAGGTCACACGGCAGGGCAATCTCGATCACGTCGCGGTGACCATCGAACTGAAGGATGAGGCGACGTATCTCGGCGCCGATGCTCGCGAGCAACTGGCCAGGCGTCTGCAGCAGCAGGTCAAGACGCATGTCGGCATTACGCTCAAGGCCTTGCTTGTCGAGCCGCGCGTGATCGAGCGACCGACCGGCAAGGCGCGCCATGTCATCGATCACCGACCGCGCATCGAGCGCGTCGACACGCTGACGAGCGCCGCATGAACGACGCTTATCTCTGCGATGCGATTCGCACGCCGTTCGGGCGCTACGGTGGCGTGCTGTCGTCGATCCGTGCCGACGATCTGGCGGCGGTGCCGATCAAGGCGCTGATGGCGCGTCATGCGGACGTCGACTGGGCACAACTCGAAGACGTGATCTATGGCTGCGCCAACCAGGCCGGCGAGGACAATCGCAACGTCGCCCGCATGGCGGTGCTGCTGGCAGGGCTGCCGGTCGAGGTGGCGGCGACCACGGTCAATCGCCTCTGCGGCTCCAGTCTCGACGCGCTGGCGATGGCCGCGCGCGCGATCCGAGCCGGCGAGGGCGATCTGCTGATGGCCGGCGGCGTCGAGAGCATGTCGCGCGCGCCGTTCGTGATGGGCAAGGCCGACAGCGCGTTTTCGCGCGCGGCGAAGATCGAGGACACCACCATCGGCTGGCGCTTCGTCAATCCGGCGATCAAGGCGCAGTACGGCATCGACTCGATGCCGGAGACCGCCGAGAACGTCGCCGCCGAGTTCAAGGTGATGCGCGCTGACCAGGATGCGTTCGCGCTGCGTAGCCAGCAACGCTGCGCAGCGGCAGTCGCGCGCGGATTCTTCGAATCGCAGCTGACGCCGGTTACGGTCCCGCAGAAAAAGGGTGATCCGCTGGTGGTGAGTGCCGACGAGCCGCCCCGGCCGGGGACCACACTCGAAGCGCTGGCGCGGCTCAAGGGTGTGGTGCGCGCCGACGGCAGCGTCACCGCCGGCAATGCGTCGCCGGTCAACGACGGCGCCTGCGCGGTCCTGCTCGCATCCGAGTCGGGTATGCGCGCCCACGGTCTGAAGCCGCGGGCGCGAGTGGTCGCCGCAGCGGTGGCGGGCGTTGCGCCGCGCATCATGGGCTTTGCCCCGGCGCCGGCCACTCGCCGGGTGCTGGCGCGTGCCGGCCTGAGCCTGGCGCAGATGGATGTCATCGAACTCAACGAGGCCTTCGCGGCGCAAGGCCTGGCGGTGACCCGCGATCTGGGGCTCGACGACGACGATCCACGCGTCAATCCGAATGGCGGGGCGATCGCGATCGGTCACCCGCTGGGTGCGTCCGGTGCCCGGCTGGCGACGACCGCGTTGCATCAGCTTGAAGCCATTGGCGGACGTTATGCGCTGTGCACGATGTGCATCGGCGTGGGCCAGGGTATTGCCGTCATCATCGAGCGCGTCTGAGGACGCGCCGCTTACCTCTCTCATCGGCGGAGTCCGATCATGCTCAAGGTCCTCTCCCACGTCCGCGCCAAGCCGGAATCGGCGGCCACGCTGCGCGAGCTGTTTCGCGCATCGCTGCCGGCCACCCGCGCCGAGCCAGGCTGTATCCGCTATGTGATGCTGGAGCATCGCCGCGATCCGGCACTGCTGGCGTTCGTCGAGGAATGGGCCGACGACGCGGCGTTCAAGCAGCACTTCACGACGCCGCATATGATCGCGCTGGCGGCGCAGCTCGACACGTTGGTGGCCGAGCCGCCGCAGATGCACAAGTATGAGGAAATCGATCCGGTCTAGGCCGGCGACAGCAGCACCGTCCGGAACGGACGGTGACGACAGACCGGAATACCGGCAGACGTGGAGGATGTGACATGCAGACATTCGCGGTGGCGTCGGTGGCACCTGCCGGCCGGCTCGAGCGCTGGAACGAGCAGCTTTCGGCGTTGTTCAGCAATCTGACCGCCGAGCCCGAGGAGCCGACCGATTTCGACGGTCGGCTCGCCTGGGGGCGTGTCGAGTCGGTGATGTGCGCAACCGCCTGGGCGCGCTCCTGTCGTATGCATCATGGCGCCGAATCGATCGCCGACGGCAGCCTGTTGATCAAGTTCCAACGCAGCGGTCGCGCGCATGTGTCGTATCGCGGACAGCAGTCGCTGCTCGATCCGGGCGATCTGGTCATTTTCGATACCGAGCGGCCGCACGAGCTGCAACTGCTCGGTGATGCGGAAATGCTGGCGGTGACATTGCCGCGCGCCGTGCTAGGCGAGCGTATGCGCGATCTCGATCGCGTCGCCGGCCAGCGTCTGCCGGGTAGCGACCCCGCCGTGCAGCTATGTGCGCGCTACGCGGAAAGTCTCTGGCATCTGTGTGGCAGTCGCAGCGGTGGCGAGGTATCGATCGGCGCTGCGAGCGTGCTCTCGGGGCTGCTCGAATTCTGTGTGCCAGATCCTCAGGCGCACGGAGCCGGGCGTATCGGCTGGGAGGCACTGCAGGCGTACCTGCAGGAGCGCCTGTTCGATGCGGAGCTGTCGATTGCGCGCATTTCGGCCGAGCTCGGCGTCAGCGCCCGCTGGCTGCAGAAGCTCTTCGCGCAAAAGGGCACGACACCGGCGCGCTTCATTCTCGAGGCGAGGCTGACTGAAGCGGGCCGGCGTCTGGCGGATTCGACGTACCGCGAGCAGTCGATCACCGTGATTGCCTACGATCTGGGCTTCGGCGATCTGACCTATTTCGGCCGTGCGTTCCAGGCGCGCTACGGCATGACGGCATCGGAATTCCGGCGGCGACAGTCGCTCAATTGAGTGAATCGACGCGGACGCGAATGTAGTTCGCACCAAGCCGAGTGATACACGCTGTCGTTGCGCATGCTCTGTCTACCGATAACGATAAATTCGGAGAGAGAGATGCAGGATTCACATATTCGTCGTGCAGCGCTGTCGATCGCGGTTGCTGTACTTTTGACTGCGCTCGGTGCATGCAAATCGGCTCAAGCCCCGGAGCCGGCGAAGTCCGCGGCAGCAGCATCGACGCCGGCCGACACCGGCGAGCGCATCGTTCATGCCGACGCTGAGCCGGGCAACTGGCTGAGCTATGGTCGCGACTATCAGGAGCAGCGCAACAGCCCGCTGACCCAGATCAATACCGGCAATGTGTCGCAGCTCGGCTTGGCCTGGTCCTACGATCTGGATACGCACCGCGGCCAGGAGGCGACGCCACTGGTCGTCGACGGGGTGATGTACACGACCAGTGCCTGGTCGAAGGTGCAGGCCTTCGATGCCGTCAGCGGCAAGCTGCTCTGGCAGTTCGACCCCAAGGTGCCGGGCGCGACGGCCGCCAAGGCCTGTTGCGACGTCGTCAACCGTGGCGTTGCGTACTGGGACGGCAAGGTCTTCGTCGGCACGCTGGACGGGCGTTTGATCGGTATCGACGCCGAGACCGGCCAGCAGCTGTGGTCGGTGGTGACGGTCGATCAGTCCAAGGACTACACCATCACCGGCGCACCGCGCGTCATCAAGGGTCGCGTCATCATCGGCAACGGCGGCGCCGAGTTCGGCGTGCGCGGTTACATCACCGCCTACGACGCCGACACCGGCAAGCTGGCGTGGCGCTTCTACACCGTGCCGGGCAAGCCAGGCGAGAAAGACGGTGCGGCGTCCGACGACATCCTTGCCAAGGTCACCGATACCTGGAATGGCGAGTGGTGGAAGAACGGCGGCGGTGGCGGCACGGTCTGGGACTCGATGTCGTACGACCCCGAACTCGACCTGCTCTACATCGGCGTCGGTAACGGCTCCTACTGGCGGCGCACGCTGCGCAGCCCGGGCGGCGGCGACAATCTGTTCGTGGCATCGATCGTCGCGATCAAGCCGGAGACCGGCGAGTACGTCTGGCATTACCAGGAAACGCCGGGCGACGAGTGGGATTACACGGCGACCAACCACATGGTGTTGGCCGATCTGACGATCGATGGGCAGCCGCGCAAAGTGCTGATGCAGGCGCCGAAGAACGGGTTCTTCTATGTGCTCGACCGCACTAACGGCAAGCTGATTTCGGCCAAGCCCTACGTGACGGTCAACTGGGCGTCGGGCATCGATCTGAAGACCGGCAAGCCGAACTTCAATCCGGACGCCGACTATGCCAAGACCGGCAAGACCTGGCTGGCGATGCCGGGCGCGCTCGGCGCGCACGACTGGATGCCGATGGCCTACAACCCCGGCACCGGCTATGTCTACATTCCGATGTTCGAGCTTGGCTTTCCGTATCTGACCGACCGTAACTTCGAGCCGAAGAAGAAGGGTGTCAATCTCGGCGTCGATCTCAGCGCGCTGAACCTGCCGGATGATCCCAAGGTCAAGGCGGCGGTGAAGAAGACGGTCAAGGGTTATCTGATCGCCTGGGATCCGAAGACGCAGAAGGAAGTGTGGCGTGCGCCGAACCCGGTGGCGTGGAACGGCGGTGTGTTGTCGACGTCGGGCGGTCTGGTGTTCCAGGGCGATGGCGGCGGTCACTTCAATGCCTACGACGCCAAGACCGGCAAGAAGCTGTGGTCGTATGACGTGCAGACCGGCGTCGTCGCGCCGCCGATCGCTTGGTCGAAGGACGGCAAGGAGTACATCACGCTGGTTGCGGGTTGGGGCGGCGCGTTTCCGCTGCTGACCGGCGAGCTGTCGTGGGGCGAGAACGGTCCGATTCCGAATCGCAGCCGCGTGCTGACGTTCGCGCTCGGCGCCAAGGGTTCGTTGCCGCCGCCGCCGGAAGCCGTCAAGCGCGTGTTGCAGTCGCCGAAGCAGTTCGCCGACGCGCAGACCATCGCGACCGGGCAGAAAGCCTACGACCGCACCTGCATTGTCTGTCACGGTGCGGGGGCCATCAGCGGCGGTATCGCGCCCGATCTTCGCTACTCGGCAGCGATCGGCAACAAGGAGTTCTGGGACCAAGTGGTCGTCAACGGCGTGTTCGCGTCGCAAGGCATGGTCAGCTTCAAGGAGAACTTCACGCCGCAGGAGATCGAGGCGATCCGCGCCTACGTGATCGACCGCGCACACGTTGCCACGCAGGCCGAGGACGACAGCGCCGCTGCGCGCTGATCGTCCCGTCTCGCCGCCACACAGGCTTGCATGCAAGCCTCGAACAGGAGAATCACATGGGCTATGACGGTCCGTATCCGGTCGACGCACGCGTCACCGAATTTCTGGCGCTCGACCCGGCGCTGTTCATTGACGGCCTGCGTGTCGCGCCGGGGTCGGCGTCGACTCTGCCGGTCTTCGATCCGTCGAGCGGCGCGCAGATCGCCGTAGCGGTCGACGCTTCGGCCGCCGACGTCGATCGTGCGGTGCGTTCGGCGCATGCGGCGTTCGCCGACGGTCGCTGGCGTCAGCTGCGGCCGGCGGATCGTGAGCGCGTGCTGTTGCGCTTCGCCGATCTGGTTACCGAGCGCGGCGAAGCGTTCGCGCAGCTGGAGACGCTGGAGCAGGGCAAGTCGATCAATATCTCGCGCATGTTCGAGGTCGGCGCGTCGTCGGAATGGATGCGCTATGTCGCCGGTCTGACGACCAAGATCGGCGGGCGCACCTTCGACACCTCATTGCCCGGTGGTCCGCAGCACTGGACGACGTACACGCGCCGTGAACCGGTCGGCGTGGTCGCCGGTATCGCGCCGTGGAATTTCCCGATGATGATCGCGCTGTGGAAGGTCATGCCGGCGCTGGCCGCTGGCTGCAGCGTGGTGTTGAAGCCGTCCGAAGTCACGCCGCTGACGGCGCTGATGCTGGCGCAGACCGCGATCGATGCCGGCCTGCCGCCGGGTGTCTTCAATGTCGTGACCGGTTCTGGCGCCGGCTGCGGCGCAGCGCTGACCGAGCACCCGCTGATCGCGAAAATCACGTTCACGGGCTCGACGCCGACCGGCAAGGCGATCGGCCGTACCGCGGCCGGCAACATGACGCGCTTCACACTGGAACTCGGCGGCAAGAATCCGGCGATCATCCTGCGTGATGCCGACCTGGACGCCGTCATTCCGGGGCTGCTCGCCGGCGCGTTTCTCAATGGCGGTCAGGTCTGCGCGGCTGCATCACGTGTCTATGTCGAAGCGCCACTGTATGACGCATTGGTCAGTCAGCTTGAAGCGGCGATCGGCGCCATGAGCGTCGGCGCCGGCCTCGATCCGAACGCGCAGGTCAATCCGCTGGTGTCGAAGGCGCAGCAGATGAAGGTACAGGCTTATCTCGAAGATGCGCGCGCGCAGGGGGGCGATCTGCTGGTCGGCGCCAAGGTGCCGGACGCCGGCTACTTCGTGTCGCCGACGCTGGTGCTCAACCCCGCAGAGAACCTGAAGCTGACGCGCGAGGAAGTGTTCGGGCCGGTGCTCGGCGTGACCCGTGTCGACAGTGCCGAGCAGGGTCTGGCGCTGGCCAACGACAGCAACATGGGACTCGGCGCCAGCCTGTGGACGCGTGACCTGAAGTCAGCGATGGACCTGACGCCGCGCATCGAAGCCGGCACGGTCTGGGTCAACAGTCACGTGTTCATCGACCCCAACATGCCGTTCGGTGGCTACAAGCAATCGGGCATCGGCCGCGATTTCGGCGTCGACTGGCTCGATGCGTACACGGAGCTCAAATCGGTCTGCATCAGCCATTGACCGTCGCGGGCGCCGGAGGGCGGCGCTCCGCGTTTCATCAATCGAAGAGGAGAGTGAAATGCGTTTGATCAAACGTGTTGTGGGCGCCGCTCTGGCGCCGGTTCTGATGAGTGTGGCGGCACCGGCGCTGGCCGTCGATGTCGATCCGGGTGATTACACCGCGTTGCCGGCCGGCACCAACCTGGGCCTGGTCTATCTGCAGCAGGTTCACCGCGACGAGCTGTCGACGCCGGCCGGCACCATCGACGACGCGCGTCTCGATTCGAGCGTGATGCTGGCGCGCTATGTTCATTTCACCAAGATCGGTCCGTTCACCGTCGATCCACAGGTGATCGTGCCGTTCGGCAAGCTCTACAACGGGCAGGTGGCGGGTAGCGACCTCGATGAATCGTCGGGGCTGGGCGACATCGTCACGTTTGCGACGGTTTGGCTCGTCAACAAGCCGGACCCGAAGCACGAGACTTACTTTGGTGTCTCGCCGATCCTGACGATTCCGACCGGTGCCTACGGGCACGACAAATCAGTCAATCTGGGTGGCAACCGTTTCGTTTACACCGCGCAAGCCGGTCTGATTCAGGGGCTCGCGCAAAACCTCAAGGTCGACCTGATCGGCGAACTGACCTGGTACCAGGACAACGACAAATATGGCGCGGCCGAGCAGACGCTGTCGCAGGCGCATTCGGGCGAGTTCCAAGCCTGGCTGCGTTACGGCTTGCCGGATGGCAAGACCACAGTATCGGCAGGCTATGCCAATTACTGGGGTGGCAAACAGAAGGTTGACGGTGTCTATAACGGCAGCAAGACCGAGCATCAGCAGGTGCGCCTGGCGATCCAGAGCTTCGTGACGCCGACCGTGCAGCTCGAAGCCATCGTCGGCCGCGATACGGAAGTGCAGGATGGCTTCCGTCAGGATGCGATCGTCCAGCTGCGCGCACTCAAGCTGTTCTGAGTGCTCAAAACCGGTCGGCGCCGCCGATCCCGGTCTCCTCCGGAAGCGTCCGAACGCTTCCCTTCGGCGCCCCGGTGCTCCCCGGGGCGCCGTTCTTTATCGCTCGAATCGATAGCCGACGCCGTAGACCGAGCGTATCCAGTCTTCGCCCCCCACATCAGCGAGCTTGCGCCGCAAGTTCTTGATGTGACTGTCGACGGTACGGTCGGTGACGACCCGGTGGTCGGCGTAGGCGTGGTCCATCAGCTGATCGCGCGAATAGACGTGGCCCGGTCGTGCGGCGAGCGTGCGCAGCAGGCGGAACTCGACGTGCGTGAGGTTGAGATCGAGCCCGTCGACACTGGCGCGCAGCGCTTGGTCGTTGATCGTCAGGCCTGGGCCACTCGGCGACTGCGGCAGATGTTGATGGCGACGCAACACGGCGCGCACGCGGGCGACAACCTCGCGCGGGCTGAACGGTTTGCAGATGTAGTCGTCGGCGCCGACTTCCAGGCCTAGCAGGCGGTCGACTTCTTCGATGCGCGCAGTGACCATGATGATCGGCACGTCGCTGCGCTCGCGTAGCTCACGGCAGATCTCGATGCCGCTGCGATTCGGCAGCATCAGGTCGAGTAACACGAGACTCGCCGGCCGCGCCTCGAATGCCGGGACGGCGCGCGCGCCGTCGTCGATCTGCTCGCAGCTGTAGCCGGCGGCGAGCAGATAGTCGCGCAGCACCGACGACAGACGCGGCTCGTCTTCGACGATCAGGATATGGCCGTTGCTGCTGTCGCTCATGCGACCTCCGGCAGCCGGATGACAATACGCAGGCCGCCGAGCGCCGACGTGTCGGCGCTGATCGTGCCGTCATGCGCCTCGACGATGTTGCGGCAGATCGCCAGACCGAGGCCGCTGCCGCCGCTGGCGCGGTTGCGCGAGCTGTCGGTGCGATAGAAGCGCTCGAAGATGCGAGCTCGCCCGGCGTCGTCGACACCAGGGGCACTGTCATCGATGCTGACCACCAGCTCGTCGCCCTGGCGCTCGGCATAGACGTCGACCGTGCCGCCGCGATCGGTATAGCGCAGCGTGTTTTCGAACAGGTTGGCGAACAGTTGCTGCAAGCGCCGCTCGTCGCCGTTGATGACGAAGCGGCCGGCCGGCAGACGATCGTGCAGCGTCAGGCCGGCATCGGCGAAGCGGCCATGCATCGATGCCAGCATCGAGCGCAGCAGCGTCGCGATGTCGATCGGCTCCTGGCGATAGGCCATGGAGCCGACATCGGTCAGCGACAGATCGTGCAGGTCGTCGACCAGCTTGCTCAACTGCTGGACTTGTCCGAGCAGCGGTGTGATCGAGGCGGTGTCGGGTTTGCGGATGCCGTCGACAATGGCGTCCAGTTCGGCCTGCATGACGGCCAGTGGTGTGCGCAACTCGTGTGAGATGTCGGCCATGAAGTTGCGGCGCGCGCGCTCGTTGTGTTCGAGCGCTTGCGCAAGATGGTTGAAATCACGTGCCAGGCCGCCCAGCTCGTCGTGGCTGTCGGCCTTGACGCGTGCGTCGTAGCGTCCGGCGGCGAGCTGTCGCGTACCGCGGGTCAGCGTCTGCAACCGGTGCCGAGTGATGCGCGCCAGCCACCATGACAGCAGCGCCGCGACCAGCACCGAGAACGTGCCGATGACCCACCAGGTCTTCAGCTGCGTGCGGTAGAAGCGCACATCACCGGCGGCGATCGCCTGCTGGAACGGCAGCATCGCCAGCCAACCGACGGTGTCGCCATTGACGGTGATCGGCCGGATGATCGACTCGCGCGTGACTTGTGGATTGCCGGTGATCCAGGCGTAGTCGCGGTCGAGCAGGCCGAAGCGCGGTACCGCGCCGGTCTGGTCCGACACTGGCGGTCCGAGGTTCGTCCGTCTGCTGTCGGGGCTGGGCCGCATCAGCGCGAACCAGGCGCCGATGTCGCCGCGCAGGAAATTCCAGTTGCCGTGTTGTTGATAGGCCGCCTCCAGTTGCGGCACGACCTCCTGCATGCGTTCGACGCCTTGCTCGTTGAGATAGCCGAGAAAGCCGAGACGAAAGGCGATGCGGCCGGCGATGGCGTTGACGAACAGGACAATCGCACAGGCCGCGAGCACGGCGCAGAACAGCTTGGCGGCGATCCCCAGCTTCATGACCGCGAGCTCCGGCGGGCGTCAGATGATGCGGCCACTAAGCCACGGCGCGCAGGGGGAATCAAGCGATCCGCGCAATCTCCAAATTTGCTCCACATTGTTCGCCTACCGTGCGCAGCTTCCGGAAAACCGTGAGTGTGTTCGTCCATGCCCGTTTACCTTCGTCCGTTCCCGTGTTCCGTCCTGCGCGCTTCGGTGATGGCGCTCGCCGTTGCCGTGCTTGCCGCCTGCTCGTCGGAGCAGGCGCCGCAGTCACACAAGGCGGTGGTCGGCGTGCAGACGATCAAGACACAGTCGATGTCGATGGACGAGACGATGCCCGGACGTACCGTCGCCTATCAGGTTTCGGACGTGCGCCCGCAGGTCAGCGGCATCATCCAGAAGCGGCTGTTCACCGAAGGCCAGGACGTCAAGGCCGGACAGGTGCTGTATCAGATCGACCCGGCAACGTATCGCGCCGCTTACGATTCGGCGCGCGGCGATCTGGCGCAGGCGCAAGCCGCGGTGCTGGCGGCCAAGCCCAAGGCCGAGCGTTACGAAAATCTCGCCAAGCTCGACGCGATCAGCCAGCAAGACAAGGACGATGCGCTGGCGACGCTCAAGCAGGACGAGGCGGCAGTGATCGCCGCCCAGGCGGCGTTGGAGACGGCGAAGATCAATCTGGACTACACCCAGGTCAAGGCGCCGATCAACGGGCGCATCGGCACGTCGACTTACACGCCGGGCGCGTTGGTCACCGCCGACCAGGACACGGCGCTGACGACCATCCAGCAGCTCGATCCGATTTACGTCGACGTCACACAGTCCAGCGCGCAGTTGTTGAAGCTGCGCAAGCAGCTTGCGGCCGGCCAACTGCAGGCGGTCAACGGCAAGGCCAAGGTCACGCTCGAACTGGAAGACGGCAGCACCTATGCGCACGACGGCACGCTGGAGTTCATCGGTACCGCCGTCGATACCGGCACCGGCAACGTCACTTTGCGTGCGGTGATTCCGAATCCGGACAAGCTGCTGCTGCCGGGCATGTACGTGCGCGCCGTGCTGCCGATGGCCGTCAACAACGCGGCGATCGTCGTGCCGCAGACCGCGGTGTCACGCAACACCAAGGGCCAGGCGACGGTGCTGGTGGTCGGCAGCGACGGCAAGGTTGAGCAGCGCGTCATCGACGCCGATCGCGCGATCAAGGACCAGTGGCTGGTCGATTCGGGGCTCAAGGCCGGCGACAAGCTGATCGTGCGCGGCGGCAGCAAGGTGACGGTCGGCGAGGCGGTCAGCGCCGAGGAAGTCGACGCCGGCGCGACACCGGCCGCCGCGTCCGCCAAGGCTGCGGCCAAGGCCGATTAAGGAACCGCCATGCCTCGTTTCTTTATCGACCGGCCGATCTTCGCCTGGGTCATCGCGATCATCATCACGCTGGCCGGCGCGCTGTCGATCTTCACGCTGCCGATCGAGCAATACCCGAGCATCGCGCCGCCGACGGTGTCGATCAACGCGACCTATACCGGTGCCTCGGCGGAGACCGTCGAGAACTCGGTGACGCAGGTCATCGAGCAGGGCATGACCGGCCTCGACAACCTGATGTACATGTCGTCGACGAGCACGTCGTCGGGCTCGGCGAGTGTGCGCCTGACCTTCAAGTCGGGCACCGATCCGGACATTGCCCAGGTTCAGGTGCAGAACAAGCTGCAGCAGGTGCAGTCGAAGTTGCCGGAAACCGTGCAGAGCACCGGGGTCACCGTCACCAAGTCGTCGGGCAGCATGTCGATGGTGCTGGCGTTCACGTCCGACGACGGCAGCATGCAGAAGACCGACATCGCCGACTACATGGCGTCGACGCTGGAAGACCCGATCAGTCGCGTCAACGGCGTCGGCAACGTGCGCGTGATGGGCTCGCAGTATTCGATGCGCATCTGGCTCGATCCGGAGAAGCTGCGGACCTATGACCTGATGCCATCGGATGTCGACTCGGCGATCACCGCGCAGAACAACGATGTGTCGTCGGGCTCGCTCGGCGCGCTGCCGGCGGTGCCGGGGCAGGCGCTGACGGCGACGGTGACCTCGCGCAGCCGCCTGCAGACGGCGAAGCAGTTCGAGAACATCATCGTCAAGACCGAGACCGGCGGTTCGGTCGTGCGCCTGTCCGATGTCGCCACGGTCGAACTCGGCAGTGAGAATTACGCGGTCAACAGCTATTTCAACGGCAAGCCGGCGTCCGGCATGGCCATTGAACTGGCCAGCGGCGCCAATGCGCTCGACGTGTCCGAGGCCGTGCTGGCCAAGCTCAAGCAACTGCAGCCGTTCTTTCCGCACGGTTTGAGCTATCACACGGCGTTCAGTACCACGCCGTTCGTCAAGATTTCGATCGAGGAAGTGGTCAAGACCCTGTTCGAGGCGATCGTCATGGTCGTCGCGATCATGTATCTGTTCCTGCAGAACTGGCGCGTCACACTGATCCCGGCGATCGCCGTGCCGGTGGTCCTGATGGGCACGTTCGGCGTGCTGTCCATTCTCGGCTTTTCGATCAACACGCTGACGATGTTCGGCATGGTGCTGGCGATCGGCCTGCTGGTCGACGACGCCATCGTCGTCGTCGAGAACGTCGAACGCGTGATGAGCGAGGAAGGCTTGTCGCCACGCGCAGCGACGCGCAAGTCGATGGGCCAGATCACCGGCGCGCTGCTCGGTATTGCGCTGGTGCTGACCGCGGTATTCCTGCCGATGGCGTTCTTCGGCGGCTCGACCGGCGCGATCTATCGGCAGTTCTCGGTGACCATCGCCTCGGCGATGATCCTGTCGGTGTTCGTCGCGATGACGCTGACGCCGGCACTGTGCGCGACGCTGCTGACGCCGGTCGAAAAAGGCGGTCATGTGACGCGGCGCGGGCCTTTAGGACGTTTCTTCGCATGGTTCAACGCGCGCTTCGATCGCAGCGCCGACGGTTATTCGCGCGGCGTCGGCCGGGTGCTCGCGCACCGTCGGCTGGGGGTCATCGTCTACGTCGTATTGATTGCCGCGATGGCGCTGCTGTTCTGGCGCCTGCCCAGCTCGTTTCTGCCGCAGGAAGACCAGGGCATGCTGATGGTGCAGGTCAAGCTGCCGTCGGGTGCGACCCAGGAGCGCACGCAGAAGGTGATGGATCAGGTCGCCGAGTATGCGCAGCAGCAGCCCGAGGTCGCGTCGATGATGGCGGTGACCGGCTTCAGCTTCAGCGGCACCGGCCAGAACGCCGGCATGGGCTTCATTCGTCTCAAGGACTGGGGCGAGCGCGACGCCAGTGCGTCGCAGGTGGCGATGCGCGTGATGATGGCGATGTCGAAGATTCCCGACGCGCAGATTTTCGTGATCGCGCCGTCCGGCATTCCCGGTCTCGGCCAGGGCGCCGGCTTCACGCTGGAACTGCAGGATCTCGGCGGCGCCGGTCACGATGCCTTGGTTGCCGCGCGCGACAAGTTGTTGGCGCTGGCCGCCAAGGACCCGAAGCTGAACTCGGTGCGCTACAGCAACCTCGAGGACGCGCCGACCTTCGACGTCAAGATCGACGACGCCAAGGCCGGCGCGCTGGGATTGTCGACCAGCGATATCAATTCGACGCTGGCAACCGCGCTCGGTGCGACCTATGTCGACGACTTCATCGATCGCGGTCGCGTCAAGAAGGTCTACGTCCAGGGTGAGGCGAGCGCGCGCATGCTGCCGCAGGACATCGGCCGCTGGGCGGTACGCAACAGCGACGACCAGATGGTGCCGTTCTCGTCGTTCTCGACGACCGGCTGGAGTTTTGCGCCGGCGTCGCTGGCCCGCTTCAACGGTGTATCGTCGATGGAAATCAGCGGTCAGGCGGCATCCGGCGTCAGCTCCGGCGACGCCATGGACGAGATCGCCAAGCTGGTCGGTGAGCTCGGCAACGGCATGGGCTATGCCTGGTCTGATCTGTCGTATCAGGAACAGCTGTCGGGCAATCAGGCGCCGCTGCTGTACGCAATCTCGCTGGTCTTCGTCTTCCTGTGCCTGGCTGCGCTGTACGAGAGCTGGTCGGTGCCGTTCTCGGTGATGCTGGCGGTGCCGATCGGCATCGTCGGTGCCTTGCTGCTGACCTATGTGCGCGGTCTCAGCAACGACGTCTATTTCCAGGTCGGACTGCTCGCCACCATCGGTCTTGCGGCAAAGAACGGCATTCTGATCGTCGAGTTCGCCAAGGAGCTTGAAGAAGGCGGCGAAGAACTGATGGCGGCGGTTCAGCATGCCGCGCGCCTGCGGTTGCGGCCGATCCTGATGACCTCGTTCGCATTTACGCTCGGCGTGCTGCCGCTGGCGATCAGCACCGGCGCCGGCTCCGGCGCACGGCACGCGCTGGGCACCGGTGTGCTCGGTGGCACGCTGGCGTCGACCTTCCTCGGCATCTTCTTCGTGCCGATGTTCTACGTGATCGTGCGCAAGCTGTTTCCGCGGCGCTTTGTGAAACCGGCCGATCTCGACGCGGCCGAGCAGGAGCAACTGTCATGAAGGGGCTTACGTGCCTGACGGCCATCGCCGCGGTGACGCTCAGTGGCTGCGCGAGCATGGCGCCGGACTATCAGCGTCCGGCCAGCCCGGTCGCCGCGCAGTTCCAGGATCACGCGGCGATCGCAGGCGCCAGCGCCAAGAGTGCTCAGGTCGCCGATCTGGCGTGGAAGGACTTGATGCGCGATTCACGCCTGCAGCAAGTGGTGGCGATGGCGCTGAACAACAATCGCGACCTGCGCGTGGCGGTACTCGACATCGCCAAGGCGCGTGCCGAGTACCGGATTCAGGGCGCCGATCTGTTTCCGACGATCAGCGCCGATGGCGCTGAAAACGTGGCCAAGACCTCGGCGGCGCTCAGCAGCACCGGCAAGTCGTCGATTAGTCGCGAGTTCACCGCGTCGGTTGGGTTCAGCAGCTACGAGCTCGATCTGTTCGGTCGTGTCCGTAGTCTGAAGAATGAGGCGCTGGAAACCTATCTGGCGACCGCCGAGACCGAACGCAGCACGCGCATCAGTCTGGTGGCCGAAGTCGCTGCCGACTGGCTGACGCTGGCGGCCGACTATCAGCATCTGGCACTGGCGCAGAAGACGCTCGACAGTCAACGCGAGACGCTGAAGCTGACCGAATATCAGCATGAGCAGGGTGTCGCGTCGGCACTCGATGTCGCTAGTATCCAGACCAGCGTCGAGACGGCGCGTGCCGACGTTGCCACCTACAAGGCGCAGGGCCTGCAGGATCGCAACGCGCTGGAACTGGTGGTCGGCCATGCGATTCCGGAAGCCTTGCTGCCCAAGAACCTCGGCGAGACGCCGGTCGCGCTGGCGGCGGTGCCGGCCGACCTCGATTCACGCGTTCTGCTGTTGCGGCCGGACGTGATGTCCGCCGAACACACGCTCAAGGCCGCCAACGCCGATATCGGGGCCGCACGCGCTGCGTTCTTTCCCACCATCTCACTGACCGCCAGCGCCGGCCGCGGCAGTAACGAATTATCGAACCTGTTCGACAGTGGCAACGGGACCTGGTCGTTCGCGCCGAGCATCAGCGTGCCCTTGTTCAGCGCCGGCGGACTCAAGGCCAGCCTGCAGGAATCGAAGATCGAGCGTGACATCGCCGTCGCCGACTACGAGAAGGCGATTCAGACCGCCTTCGGCGAGGTTGCCGACGCGCTTGCCGTGCGCTCGACGATCGACGAGCGTCTCGACGCGCAGCAGGCGTTGGTGAAGGTGGCGTCGCGTGCCTACGAGCTGGCCGATGCGCGCTACCGCAGTGGCGTCGACAGCTACCTCGACGCGCTCGACGCGCAGCGCACGCTCTACAGCGCGCAGCAGGACCTGATCACCCTGCAACTGACCGAGCAGAGCAATCGCATCACGCTCTACAAGGTCCTGGGCGGCGGCGCCGATGCACGTGCCGAAGATCTGAGCACGGCCCAGGCGTCGGCCGCGACCCCGACAAGCGATGCCGGCGAGTAACGGCGGCGGGTAGGGGCGGAAACGTCTGCCCGCCGCTCGCCTTGTCGTTCATGGCGCGTCGACTGTCAGGTCGCGGCGTGGCGTGGTGTCGTGATGCCGCGCCTCGGCGGTAACGACCAGCAGGTCGCAGCTGGCTTCACCGATCAGTGCTTCGGCGGTGCTGCCGAGCAACAGCCGCTCGAAACGGTGGCGGTCGTTGCTGCCGAGGACGATGGCGTCGGCATGCAGGGTTTCAGCGCAGTCGACGATCGCGCTGGCGGTCGGGCCGATGCGGAAGTGACGGCGTGCCGGTGCAATGCCGTGCGCGTCGGCGAACGATTTGAAGCGGTCTTGGTGGACCTGGCAGAGCGTTTCGTAAATTTCCGCGGTCATCGATGGGACCACCGCACCGCTGGCATCGAGCGCACTCATCGGTAGCGCGGCGTAGGCCAGATGTAGTTCGGCGTCAGCCGCATAGGCCAGGGCGAGTGCCTGACGCATGGTCTGCGCCGCGGCATCGGGCGCCATGACGTCAACGGCAACGACGATACGGCGCGGCGTCATGCGGCCAGAGTGGACCAGCAATACCGGCACCGGACAGCTACGCAGCAGCTCGCGGTCCAGTGGCGTGGTCAAGATGCGCCGTAGCCCATGCGGAAGCTCGACATCTTTGACGACCAGATCGCTGTGCGACTCGATGACGTGCGTGCGAATCTCCTCACCCGGCACATCGGTCCAGATGACTTCCACGGTGGTCGCCACCTGGAGTTCGGCGTATCCGGACAGCGCAGTGCGCAGCGCGTCGCGGTGCTCGCGAAGCAAGCCGTCGCGCACGGTGCCCGAACCCGCCTGACGCAGACGATCGACGACGTCGAGCGCCATGCTGTGCAGCGGCAGCAAGACGTGCAGGGCGGCGCCGCTGCGATGCGCCAGCCACATGGCCTGCCGCATCGCCGGTGATGCGCCGCCGCCGGCACGGGCGATCAGCAGGATACGTTCATACGATTTCATCGCAGTCTCCACTCGGTCTGAGCGCAGACTGCGACCGGGACGACGTCGTGGCATTGATCGGCATCAATGCCACGGCGCGGCGGCCGAAACGCTCAGAGCCCGAAGCGCTTGCTCATGATTCGATCCAGGCTGCGTGCCGGCAGCAGGGTCTTGAGGATCGGCAGCGAGCGGCTCATCGGTCCGAGCCGGATCACCGGCTGCGGCTGGCCGGACAGCAGCTGCAGATTCAGGCAGTCGGCGAATACGCCGGCGTCGAGTGACTTGCCTTGCGACGCTTGCGCACGGGCACGGATGGCGTCGTACTGGCGCAGGTACCAGGAATCCTTGCTCAGCGGTGGCACGCGCGATGCGGCGGCATCGCCGAAGCCGGAGCGCACGGCGCCGGCCTGCACGGTGACGACCCGGATGCCGAACGGGGCGAGCTCGACACGCAGCACGTCGGACATCACCGTCACCGCGGCCTTCGACGCGCAATACGCGCCCGCGAACGGCGTGCCGACGATGCCGGACACGCTGGCGATGGTGGCGATGACGCCGCCACCCTGATTGCGCATGATCGGTGCCACGGCGCGCGCCAGCAGCAGCGGTGCGACGGTATTGGTCATCAGCTGTGACTGCAGCATTGCCGCGTCGACTTCCATCAACGGCGCCATCAAGCCGTAGCCGGCGTTGTTGATCAGAATGTCGATGCGGCCGAACGCCTCATGTGTCTGACGAACGGCCGCTTCGATCTGCGCCGGATCATCGACGTCCAATGCAATGCGCGCCAGCCGCGTCGCATCGCCGTCGAGCCCGGCGAGTGTTTCCGGGCGCCGCGCCGTGGCGGCGACGCGACAGCCCTTGCGCAACAGATCCTCGGCCAGTGCGCGACCGATGCCGGACGAGCAACCGGTGATGAGGATGACCTTGTCGTTCGATGTCGATGCGGCTTGCACGATGATTTCCTGTTGCGCTTACAGTGGGTGGTGTCGTTACCAGGTCTTGATCAGGCGTAGCGAGACTGCGCGTGCGACCTGTGCGTTGCGGGCGCCGAAGGTATCGGCATAGTTCAGGTTTAGCCCGATATTACGTTGGCTGAGCTTGAACGCGATGAATGGGCCGGCACCGTACGCGCGATAGCGAAATGGCGTCGTGGGTGCGCCGGCACCGCTGTCGTCAGTCGTTTGGATCAGTGCGTAGGCGTTAATGCCGAATGCGAAGTTGCCATTAACCTTTTCTGCAGCAAACTCGGCATTAAAGAACTGCCCAGTCTTGTAGTCGCTGTCCTTGTTCTTCGAGTTCCAGCCGTAGGCAACACGGCCACCGATGGTGAGGCCAGAGAAGACATCGCCACGCTGATTCCCGAAAGAGTAAGTCGACAGGGCTTCGAGACGCGTGGTGTAGTAGTTGAAGCCAGGGTTGGGGCCACGGTCGCTTTTGTACTCCCCATCCGGGACCGAGACTGAGACGCCGCCGGCCAGCTTCAGGCGGTTGTCCAGCAGGTTTTGTGCGTAGACGACTGCGAGCAATGAATCGCCGAAGCCATTGGCGTCGCGATTCTGGTAATCGAGCTGCTGTTGCTGTGAGTCTGAGACTTGATTGGCGACTGAATTGACGATGTTGTTGAGCGCATTGCTTAGCGCTGGCGGCAGGCTTGCGGGTGGCGTCGGGGTGATCGCGACGGCTTGCGGCGATATTGAAACATCACGACTGCTGCGCTGATACGGCTGGTTGAGTGTTAGTGCGACGCGCCCCCCTTCGATGCCAGTCTGGAACAGATAGCCGACGATCAGGTTCATCTGCAGTGTGTGCTGGCTGTAGTCAATATCCGCGGGTTCGACAGCCACGTTGTAAGTGCCGTCTGGAATCGCGCCGCCCGTCAGTGCTGAGGTTGGCAGCGATATCGTCTGTCCGGGGCTGGAGATGCGGTGGCCGTCATTGCCGACCACCTTGTACGAGTTGCCGTAGCTGGTGGCTGCGGTGCCAAAGAATCCAAGATGTTCGGTCGTCGACGCCATTTCACCACCCATGAGGGGGAAAGCGGGTTGGTGTAGTCGGTAACCCTCGGCGGCCAGCGCGGCCGGCGCGTGTAGCGCCGCGCCACCGGCCGATACGAGTGTAATGGCCATTGCTGTTGCGGCAGTATTGCCTTTGATGCGCATGTGTTGCTCCTCCGAATACAAATTGTGCAGTCTTGTTTTTGTGGAACTTCAGTCCATTCTTCTGACCGGCGGCAGATGCCAGCTACCGTTCAGTGCCGATGCCTTCGGCCAGTACAAGCGTGCGTTGAGCAGGAAGTGCTCGCCACGCTTGACCGGAAGCCAGTTGCTTTCGGGGGCGCCGGTCGGCAGCGTGGGCCCGAAATACAGATCGAGAGAGCCGTCCGCGTTGAAGCTCAGGGCATCACGGTCGCGGATGGCATAACGGTGTTCGTCGTTCGGAATCAGAAAGTCGTCCGGGCCGTAGGCCGTAATCGACCAGAACGCGTCGACCGGCGGTAGTGCACCCGCGGCAAAGTGCATGTGGTAGCTGTGACTGCCGTCAAGCTTTTGACCGTCTAGGTCCTCGTCGGTGTTCGGGTACATGGCATCGGCCGGCTGATTGGCGCCTAGACCGACCATCGCCACGACGGCGCGCATCGGATAGTCCGTGCCATAGACGCCGAGAGACGCTGGCGGTGTCCACCATCCATCGACAGTCGCACGCGGTTGACGCTGCGCCACGGCAACTTTGTGATCGGCAAGCTTGCGTCCGAGGTTCGCGCACAGGCGATCGATCAGCCCCCACTGCGGTGCTTGTCCCGGCGCGATTCCGATGCCGGCGAGCCGAGCCATCATGGGGGCGTCGATCGCAGCCGGGGGATTGTCGACCATCAGTGCCGCTAAGCGCGTAAAGAACACTTCGGCCGACATCTGCCGCACTTGCTCGATCGGCGGCGTCGGCAGTTTCGCGCCGGGGCGCGTTTCGGGATCGGTGTCGTCGCTGCGCGGCTCGGCCGCAGTGGGGTCGTCGGGATGGGCCAGCCAGTCGCTCAACTTGACCAGGTGGATGCCATCCTGAATTTTGTGTACCAGCGGATAGTCGTCCTTGCCGTTGGTCTGCGTGCGGCCGATCAGCCACACGATACGGGTTGGCGACTGCACCAGCTTCATGCCATCCGGAACCTGGCCATGCCATTTGGGACCGGCGATCAGATAGGTCGCGGCGGCGGTGCCGTAGGTCCGCGTGCCGAGGCTGGCGAAGACGTTCGTCCAGCCGTCGAGCAGCGGCATCAGGTTGTAGCGCTCGGTGTTCTGCGCCATCGAGAACACGAACGGACCATCGTTCATGTCGATGAACGCATTGGTGTAGAGCGTGTCGACATTCGGACGTGCGACGCCGTGAAACTTCGGATCGGGAAAGCGGCGCTTGCGAAACAATACGTTTTCAGGTTCGACGAACGCATCGGAGGCGACACGCGTCACATCGGTGATCACCAGCGGATAACCGAAAAGATAGGCTTCGGCAGCGGTCTTGATGAAGGACGCCTTGATTGCCAATGTGGCGCCGATCGCCACAACGATCGCTGCGGCTACGGCGAATGCGAACTTTAGCGGGCGGGTCTTGCTGGACTTCGGTTGCGTCATGATGAATCTCGATGTCAAAAGCGGAGAGACGTGCTCAGTCCAGCCGCACGATCGGCGGCGGGTGCCACTGGCCGTTCAGGACGGCCGGCTTCGGCCAGTACAGCCGTGCCGTCAGTTCGAAGTCCTGGCCGCGCTGTACCGGCAGCCAGTTCGCTGCTGGCGTCGTGTCGTCGCGTGCGGCGCTGATGTACAGATCGAGCGAACCGTCGGCGTTGTAGACCAGCGGGTCGTGATCGTGGATGGCGAAGCGCGGCTGATTCGCGATCAGGTAGGCGCCGGTGGTGTAGGCGGTGACCGACCAGAAGGCGTGCACCGGCGGCAACTGATCGGCGCTGAAGTGCAGGCGATAGCGGTGATCGCCGTTGAGCGTGCGGCCATCGGCATCTTCCCGCGCATTGGGATAGACCGCGTCTTCGGGAATATTGGCGCCGAAGCCGAGCATCGCCACCACCGCACGCAGCGGATAGTCGGTGCCGTAGCGGCCGAGCGTCATCGGCGGCGTCCACCAGCCGCCGACGGTGTCGCGCGACGAGTGGCGCTTGATCGCGATGCCGACGCGCGCCAGCAGGCTGCCGAGCCGCGCGCAATTGCGATCGAGCCAGCCCCAGTGCGGCGCCTGCCCGGGCACGATGCCGATCGATGCGAGCTGTTTCACCATCGGCGCGTCGTCCGGTGCCGGCGGGTTGTCGGCCAACAGCCGCGCGAAGCGTGCGAAGTAGGCCATGCTGTCGAGTTGCTGGACCTGCACGAACGGCGGCGGCTTGGCGTTATCGCCGGACAGCAATTGCATGTCGATATCGCGCCCCGGGGCCAGCCCGGCGCCGGGCAGTTCGGGGTGTGCGGCCCATTGCTGCAGCGTGACCAGGTGCAACTGGTCTTGAATATCGTGCACTCGCGGATAGTCCGTGGTGCCGTTGGTCTGGATGCGGTTGAGCAGCCAGACGATGCGGGTCGGCGTGTGGATCGGCGTCATGCCGTCCGGTACCGTGCCGTGCCAGTCCGGCCCTACGATCAGGTAGCGCGCTGCTTCAGGTCCGGGCGTGCGTGTGCCGACACTGGCGATGACATTGGTCCACGCATCGAGCAGCTGCGTGAGTTCGTAGCGTTCGCGGTTCTCGCCGGTTTCGAACACGAATGGACCGTCGCGCATGTCGAGAAAGGCGAAGGCGTACAAGGTGTCGACGTTCGGCCGCACAATGGCGCGAAATGCCGCATCCGGAAGGGTCCGCGCGCGGTGCAGGCGATTCCCGGCATCGGCGCCGGTCTCGCGCGTGACGTCCATCGTCACCAGTGGGTAGGCGAACAGATACGCCTTGGCCGCGTCGCGAATGAAGCGGCCTTTGACTGCCATCAATGCAGCAACGAAGACGACGATGACGACGAGCGTCAGCAGTGCAAACTTGAGCGGCTTGAAAACTCGGGGGCTGGAGGCAGGCATGCGATGCGTCCTGAGCAATGCGGGCTACGCGCGCCAGATGGCGCTGGGTCCGGGCATGTAGCGCCCGTCATCAATGCCGATCTCGCTGGCGATCAGGCGATTGAGCTTGGCGTTCATCCGCATCACCAGATCGCGCACGGCGGCCGGGTCACGCGCGAGGTTGTGGTTCTCGCCCGGGTCGGTCTGGGTGTCGTAGAGCTCGATGTCATTGAGCGCCATCAGCTGTTCCCAGCTTTGCGGCGTGTTGTGCTCGGTCGGCGCGAAGAAGCGCGAGAACTTGTAGCGGCCGTCGAACACGCCGCGCATCTGTCCGCGCTTTTTGATCACGCCGCGAAACTGCGGTTTGAGCAGCGCCAGCGGATTGCCGCCACCGCCGTTCTTGCGTTCGGCGTCGAAGCCCAATGCCGCGACGTGGTCCTGATAGGCGAGGCTGGTCCAGTGCAGCAGCAGGCCGTCGCCACCGTCGCGCGGCCCGGCCGCACCGGGTTCGGTGATGACCTGCGTCAGGTCGCGCCCGATCAGCTCCGGAACCTCGCGGGCCACGGTTGCCGCCGGTACACCGGCGAGACCGAGCAGGGTCGGTGCGATGTCGATATGGCTGACCAGCGTTGCGGTATCGCGAGACTGCCGGTATTGCGGGTGCCGGACCAGCAGCGGCACCTGCACCGCTTCCCGGTACGGCAGCACACCCTTGGTGCGCAGACCGTGCACACCCAGCATTTCACCGTGATCGGACGTGAAGATGACGATGGTGTTGTCGGCCTGGCCGCTGGCGTCGAGCGCATCGAGCAGGCGCACGATCTGCTCGTCGCTCTCGCGGATGCAGTTGTAGTAGTAGTTGACGAAATCGTCGCAGGCGGCGGCGTCGTCATAAGGAAAGGCCCCGAGCGCGATGTCCGTGCACTTTGCGAATTCGGTGGCCGCCGGCACGCTACCGGACAAGGTGCCGGGGCCGAAGTTGGCCGGTAGTGGGTAGCCGAGCCGCTGCTCGTACAACGGAGTTTCCGGGGGGCGACTCAACGCGTCGGGATAGGTGATCTTGCGCGTCGCCGTCATCGCCGGCCCCGACGTGTAAAACATGATGTCGTGCGGGTTGACCAGATTCACGGCGGCGAACCACGGCTGCGCATCGTCGGCACGCGACTTGACGAAGGCGACGGCCTTGTCCCCGGTGTCGGGATCGTCGCGATGGCCGTTGAGCATGCCGTCGTGCTCGCGATCGGTTCCGGTTTCGTCAAAGCCGTAGCTGACGATCTCCTCGTGAACCTGGTCGGCTGGCCACGGCTGATGATCCTTGGTCGCAAGATGGCTGAGATGCCACTTGCCGAAATAGCCGGTGCGATAACCGGCCGCGCTCATCAGCGTGCCTAGCGTCGGCGCGGTGCGCTTCATCGGTGGCGCATACGGCAGCGGAATGTTTTCCCACAGACCATTGTTCTGCGAATGCTGCCCGGAGTAGAGGCAGCCCCGCGCAGTCGAGCAGATCGGGGTTGGCGTGAACGCGCGTGTGAAGCTCAACGCTTCCTGACGAATGCGGGCGCGGCCGGGGCAATAGCGCTCGATGAGGTCGGCCGGCAGCAGTGACCAGGTCTGCTCCTCGTCGCTGCTGATCAGCAGGATGTTGTACGGCTTGGCGCCGGCGTTTGGCGGCAGCTTGAGCCGCGGCTGATTGCCGCGACGACGATGCGCCCAGATGCCGGCCGCGCCGGCCAGTGTCAGGGCCCCGATGCCGCCGATTACGGCGCGACGCGAGACGGTCACGGCTGCGCTCCCGGCGGCAGGCGCTTCCATTCGATGGTGCGTCCGAGCATAGGCGTGCCCCGATAACCGCGTAGCTCCAGCGTGTTGCCATCGGCTTCGACACGCATCCGCAGCTTGAAGACCTTGCCGCTGTCGGGGTCGAGAATCTCGCCGAACCACTGTTGCTGATCGCCGTCGTCCTGCTCGCGGGCGTCGCGGATCACGTCCATACCCAGCAACGGCTTGTCCTTGCGATCGTCGGTACATTTCGAACATGTTTTTTCAGCCTGCTCGAAGTGGCCGATGCCGCGAACAATACGGCCTACCAATATGTCGCCATCTTTTTCGATACGCACGACCGACCGAGGCTTGCCGGTTTCACGGTCCGGCGTGACCCAGTCGCCGAGCGGCGACACCGTCGCTGCATGTGCAATCGATATCTGTGCCAATAGCGCGATGGTGGAGACGGGCAACAGCCGCGCACGCGCTCCAATACGGTCTGAACGTTTCAACAAGCGGATTCTCCTCGCACGTCAAATATTCGCCACCTTCTCAAGGGGGTGGCATCATCACCAACGTTTTGTCCGGTTGGTTTCTTGTAATCTGGTTTATTTGTCATACAATATACGGAAATTCGAAATGCGCAAGTCGAACGTGACACGGACTTCGTCACTACTGTCTGGTGGGGCTCAAACAAAGAACGTCGCGGTTGCCGGCGTTGATCGCATCACGCCTGTGGTGCGCGTGAAACTGTCCAATGCGGTGTTCGAGGATCTCGGCCAGGCCATCATCAATGGTGACTATCCGACGGGCAGCTCACTGCCCGGCGAACTCGATCTGGCCAGCGCGTACGGCGTCAGCCGCACGGTCGTGCGCGAGGCGCTCTATCAGCTGACGGCCAGCGGGCTGGTGTTGTCGCGTCCGAAAGTCGGCGCGCAGGTGTTGCCGCGCGAGAGCTGGGAATACGGCAGTGCCGCGGTGATTCGCTGGGTCGCCAATTCACCGGCGCGCGCCGAATTCCTGCATCACGTGACGGAAATGCGCCGCGTCGTCGAGCCGGAAGCCGCGGCACTGGCGGCGTTGCGGGCCGATGACGGGCAGCGTGCGCGCGTCGCCGAGGCGATGGCCGACATGCGCCTGGCGGTCGAGCGTGAGGACGTCGATCTGTTCAAGGCGGCCGACGAGAATTTTCACTTGTCGATTGCGCATGCCTGCGGCAACCCCTTGCTGATGGAGTTCGCCGCCAAGCTGCGTCGGGCAGTGACCCTAAGCCGCGAAACGTCTACGCAGGCGATCGACGACCCGAAGATCGTTGAGCAGATGAAGAAAGCCAATGTCTACGAACTCGCGCAGCTGGCGATCGATGCGCATGCCAAGGTCGCCGATGCCATCCTGCTCGGTAACGACAAGGGCGCGCGCAAGGCAATGACGGCGCTGCTCAAGGAGGTCGACCACGCGTTGACATTGGTGCTGGGCGTCTGATCTGACGCATGTGCCGCTCTGCCCTGAGGCCTTGATGGCCGGCGGGTTACAGGCGCTCCGCCACTCGATCCGTCGCCAGCCGTGAACGGCTGCGCTGCCCCTTTGCCGGGCGGCAAGTGCTACGGATAACCGCGATCAGTCGCGGCGTCGTCGACACGAAGACGTGCGGCGACGAAATACGGATGATGAGAGGAGAGCGGCATCTTGATTACGGTATTTGGTGCCACGGGCACTATTGGGCAGCGGCTGTGCGCTGAACTCTCGGCAGCGGATGCGCCCTATCGGTGTGCGGTTCGAGATCCGGCCCGGGCGCTTGCGGTATTGCCGGCCGGTGCGCGCTGCGTTCAAGCCGATATGCAGGTACCGGCAAGCTTGATGGCGACGTTGCAAGGTGTGCAAGCCCTGTTTCTGCTGTCGTCGCATGACGCGAAGATGGCGAAAAACCAGATCGCCGTGATTGATGCCGCCGTGACGATATCGCGTTCGCGGACGCCGCTGCATATCGTCAAACTATCCGGCGGGCCTTACATGCGTCCGGAGTTGCCGCTGCAGGTGTCGCGCCAGCATCTGGCGATCGAAGACGCACTACAGCGCTCCGGCCTGCCGTACACGATTCTGCGGCCGGCCTTTCTTCATCAGAACCTGCTGAGATTCGCCAGCCGCATTGCACAGCATCGCGAACTGACGGCGCCGTTCGGCGAGCAGTCGATCGCGATGGTCGATGCCGACGATGTGGCCGCCGCCGCGGCCCGGATTCTGTTGGCGCCGGGCGGGCACGATCGCCGCACGTACTCGCTGACCGGCGAACGGGCTTGGCGCATGCAGGAGATTGCCCAAACCCTGTCAGCGGTCGTCGGTCACCGCGTGCGGTATCGGTCGCCGCCGGTCTGGTTGGCCGGCGTTGCGCAGCGACTGGCCGGAGTCGACGCGGAGGAGGTCAAGCACAATCTCGAGATGGTGCGCTGTGTCTATCGCGCCGGCCTTGGTGCCTATACCTCGACTGATTTGTCGCGCTTGCTCGGTCGTGCGCCGCGGACGATGCAAACGTTTCTGGAGCGGCACCGCGCCGCATTCGTTCCCTCATGAAGCGCCTGCTGCTGCTGGCGGCATTGCTGCTGACCTTCGCGTTATTGCTGCTCGCGGCGCGGATTGCGCGCTGGTTTTGGGTCCAGGCACAACGAGAGCCGGCTGGGACCGCCGAATATGTCGCGCTGGGCAGCTCGTTCGCATCCGGGCCCGGTGTCGAGCCACAGGATCCGCGCAGCGCCTGGCTCTGCTACCGGTCGCTCAACGACTATCCGCACCTGCTCGCGGCGCGTCGCGGCTTGCAGTTGCTCGATCGCAGCTGCAGCGGTGCAACCACGGCGCACATCCTGGATCGTCGCCAATATCCGTTCATGACGCGTCAGATCGACGCCGTGACGGCGCAGACCCGACTGGTCACCGTGACCATCGGCGGCAACGATGTCGACTACATCCGCAATCTGGTCGCGTGGTCGTGGCGCAACGCGCCCGGCGGCGTGCCGTGGTTCTGGAAGTTCGGTACCCGTCGACCGACGCCGGATGCAGCCGTCGACGCCAAACTCGAAGCCCTGGCCATAAATTTGCGGCGGCTTGCCGACACGATCCGGCAGCGCGCGCCGGCAGCGACGCTGGTGTTCGTCGACTACGCGACGGTTTTGCCAGACGGCGCGGGCTGTCCGGAGCGCTTGCCGCTGAGCAATGCGCAGTTGGCGCGTGGTCGTCACGTCGCGCGGCGCATGAGCGAGATCACGGCCAAGGCCGCGGCCGACAGCGGCGCGCTGCTGGTTCAGGCTTCAGTACTGAGCCGCGAGCACGACGTCTGTGCGAATGAGCCCTGGGTGTTCGGCTGGACGCTACCCGGGGATCCGCTGCGTACCTATGGACCAGTGGCCTATCACCCGACCATCGCCGCGATGCGGGCGATCGCGACGGCGATCGACGCGCAACTGAGTGGGCCTCGAAAGGATGGCGGCGCCGACCCCGCTGCCGATGCGCCCCCGAAAACAACAAAACCTGGATTGTGAAAATCATGAGGTTCACATTGAAATTTGGTGCGGTCCTGCTGTTATGCGTGATCGTCGCGGGTGTGGTGGTTGCGATCTTTCCGATGCAGGCGTCGTTGTTGTTCGTACGTCTGACCAAGGCGCATGTCGAGCCGAATCACGCCGTGGCATGGGAGCAGGGGCCAAAAGAAGCAGCGCCTAACGTCGCTGATCGGCGCCCGAACGTGATCGTGGTGCTGGCCGATGACCTGGGCTACAACGGCATTTCCTTGCATGATCGCGGACTCGCCGACGGTACGGTGAAGACGCCGAACATCGACGCGATTGCCGAGCAGGGCGTCGAGTTCCTCAATGGATATGCGGGCAATGCCACCTGCGCACCGTCGCGCGCTTCAATTCTGACCGGTCAGTACGCGACGCGCTTTGGCTTCGAATTCACGCCGACCCCGGCGATCTACGGCAAGCTGATCAAGAAGCTCGGTGCGGGCAAGAAGACGACCGAGCTGCATCCGGTCATCGTCGACGACGCGGCGCTCAAGAAACTGCCGCCGATGGACGATGAGGCCATGCCGCGCGACGAAGTCACCGTTGCCGATGTGATGCGCGACGCCGGCTATCACACCATTCAGATCGGCAAGTGGCATCTGGGTGGGGCGCCCGGGGCGCGCCCGGAAGACAAGGGGTTCGACGAAGCACTCGGCTTCATTCCTGGTGCGTCGATGTATCTCAAGGAGGACGACCCGGATGCCGTCAACGCGATGGTTTCGTTTTCGCCGACAGAGAAGTATTTGTGGGCCGGCGCATCGTGGTCGGTTCAGTACAACGGCTCGCCGCGTTTCGCGCCGACGAGGTACATGACCGATTACCTGACGGACGAGGCGATCAATGCGATACACGCGAATCGCAACCGGCCGTTCTTCATGTACTTCGCCCCGAACGCAGTGCACGCGCCGCTGCAAGCGACGCGCGAGGACTATGACGCACTGCCGCAGATCAAGGATCACACGCTGCGTGTCCACGCGGCGATGACGGTCAACCTCGATCGCAACGTCGGCCGCCTGATGGCCGAACTGAAGAAGGAAGGCCTTGACGACAACACCATTGTCATCTTCACCAGCGACAACGGTGGGACGCATGTGATCGGCTTGCCCGACATCAACAAGCCCTACCGCGGTTGGAAGGCGACCTTCTTCGAAGGTGGCCTGCACGTGCCGTTCTTCATGCGCTGGCCGGGACATATCAAGCCGGGCTCGCAGTTCGCGCCGCCGGTGGCGCATGTCGACATCGCTGCGATCGCCGCCGCTGCGGCCGGTACACAGCTACCGCCGAATCGCGTCAACGATGGGGTCGATATTCTCCCGTATCTCACGGGCGAGAAGAGCGGAACTCCACACCACAATCTTTTCTGGCGCTCCGGCGGTGACGCGGTACTGATCCAGGACGGCTGGAAGCTACAGCGTACGGAACGGCCGAAGAAGGACTGGCTCTATGATCTCGATACCGACCCCACCGAGCGACACAATCTTGCCGATGCGCAGCCGCAACGCCTTGCGCAGATGACGGCGATCCTCGAATCGATCAGTCGGCAGCAGGCCAAGCCGTTGTGGCCCTCGACTTTCGCGGTACCCGTGTCGATCGATCAGCCTCTGGGCGTGCCGATGAAGCCCGGTGATGCCTACGCTTATTGGTACAACTAAAAAGGCATGCGATCGGTGACGCGCATCAGGACCTGGGTGGCCGGCATCGTGCTCGCGGCGCTGGGCGCGGCCGGCTACGCATCGGCGCATCGACTCCAGTCGCAGCCGCGTTCTGAGCCGCGGTGCGGGATCGCCGTATCGGACGCGCCCGACGACGGGATGGTGCTGATTCATGGTGGCCGTTTCGAGATGGGCGCCGGCGGTGTCTATCCTGAGGAAGGTCCGCCGGTCGAGATCTCGGTCGGCGATTTCTGGATCTCCCGTCATGACGTGACGAATGCGCAGTTCGCGCGCTTCGTGCGCGAGACGGGCTATCGCACGGTGGGGGAGCGCGGCGGACAGACCGTCAGCGGCAAGGTCGAGCCTGCCGGCGGTGCGGTGTTCGAAATGCCGAGTGCGGTGGACGATGGTCGCCCGGTGCGCTGGTGGCACTTCGTTGCGGGCGCCGACTGGCGGCATCCGCAAGGGCCGGGCAGCGATTTGCGAGGCAAGGCCGACCACCCCGTCGTGCAGATCGCGTATGCGGACGCGCAGGCTTACGCCACCTGGGCCGGGTTGCAGTTGCCGAGCGAGGCGCAGTGGGAATATGCGGCGCGAGGTGGCGGTGCATCTGGCACGGCGACAGCGCAAGCGGCCGTCGCGCATGGCGTCCCGCGCGCGAACGTCTGGCAGGGCGTGTTCCCGTTTTTCAACAGCGATGCCGATGGCTTCATCGGTACGTCGCCGGTTGGGTGCTTCCCGGCCAACGGCTATGGCCTCTACGACATGGTCGGCAACGTCTGGCAATGGACGACGGATTTGTACTTTCCCAGCCATCGTTATCCGGTCGGCCTACGCAGTTTCGACCCGAATAATCCGAATGTGCCGTCACGTGTGATCAAGGGTGGATCGTTCCTGTGTGCGGCCAATTTCTGCATGCGCTACCGGCCTGCGGCAAGACAGCCGCATGACGAGGGTCTGGGCACCAGCCATATCGGATTTCGTCTCGTGCGTCTCGCAACACCAAACGGCGCGCCGCGAGCCGGTTAGCGGCATCGGCATGTCGTTTTCATTGCCCATCACGATGAAAGGGGAGTTTTCGACTTGAAAGGATTGTTGATCCGTGGGGCGACGATGGTCGTGATTCTGCTGGCCTTGGCGGCTGTCTGGTTTTTGGGTCCGCCCGCGCTGGTCAAGGTTCGTGTCGAGCAGGTGCCGATGCGCGACGGCGTTCGGCTCTACACGCGCGTCTACCTGCCGCGCTTCGGGCGCCTGCCGTTGCCGGTGATCATGATGCGCAATCCCTATCACTTTCTTGGCGATATGCCGTTTGCGATTGCCGCTCGGATGATGGCTGCGCACGGCTATGCAGTTGTCAGTCAGGATGTGCGTGGCACCGGCTTGTCGCACGGTACGTTCAATCCGTTCTTTCAGGAGCGCAACGACGGTTACGACGCGGTCGAGTGGGCGGCGGCCCAACCGTGGTCGGATGGCAAGGTCGGACTGTGGGGCGTCTCGTACCTCGGGGTGACGGCGCTGCAGGCAGCGGCGGCGGAACCGCCGCATCTGGTGGCAGTGATGACGACGGCCACCGGCGCCGACTATCACAACGGCTGGGTCTATACGAACGGCGTCTTCGAGCAACACTTCATCGAGAGCTGGGCTGGCGTCGCGTTGGCGGCCGACGCCTACCACCGGCAACTGCTGGCCAACGGCTTGCCGCCATCCAAAGCCGACCGTCAGGCCAAGGCGTGGATGAAGGCGCGGGCCGCCACCTTGAAACCGGATCAGGTATCCGGTGCCGGCGTCGATGCCCGGATCCGCTTCGCCCCGGACGCGCTACCGCCGTATGTGCGGGACTGGCTGAACCATCCGCAGTATGACGATTACTGGGCGAAGATCGACCTGCATCGCGCGTACTCGTCGATTCAGGTGCCGGTGTTGTCGCGCGGTGGCTGGTACGACATCTTTGCCGGCGGGGTGATCGACAACTTCGAGGGACTGCAGGCGCATGCCGCGACGGCGACTGCACGCAACGGCAGCCGTCTGGTGATGGTGCCGTTCTGCCATACGCGCTGCGGGCCGGGCAATGCCGTGCATTACCGGTTCGGGCCGCTGTGGTTTGCCTCGCCTGAGCTGAAGTGGTGGGACTACTGGCTGAAAGGCGTGGGTGACGGCTACAGCAAACGTCCGGCCGTGCAACTGTACGTGATGCAGCCCGGGGATCGCGGCACCAAGGGTAGCGGCTACTGGATTGGCGCCGCGCAGTATCCCTTGCCGGGCACACAATGGCAGCCGTATTACCTGCGACGCGACGCGGATGCGGGCACCTTGTCGCGCGATGCGCCGACCGGGGACGAAGTGGCTGATCGCTACCGCTACGATCCCGAACACCCAGTGCCGACGCAGGGCGGGGCACTGTGCTGCGGCACGGACGTGCCGTCAGGGATCTACGATCAATCGGCAGTCGAGCGGCGTGCCGACGTGCTGAGTTACAGCAGCGCGCCATTCGCGAAGGCAGAGGCTTTCGTCGGCCCTGCACGCGCTCGGCTCTGGGTATCGACACACACCAGCGACAGTACGTTTACGGTCAAGCTCGTCGATGTGCGGCCCGACGGTACGGCGTTGAATCTGGTTGACAGCGCGGTCGATTCACGGCACTGCCTCGGCGATTCGTCGACGGCCGAACCCGTCGCCGCGGGGCAGCCGTTTGCTTGCGAGCTGCCGCTCGGCAACCTTGGCGTGGAAATCGCCGCCGGGCATCGGCTACGGGTGGAAATCTCGTCGTCGAACTTTCCGCGCTTCGCACGAGGAGTTGGCCGGACACCGTTGCTGCCATCCGAACAGGTGCTCTATCACGATCGCGAGCACCCTTCTCGGATCGAATTGCCGAGGGTCGATGCCGCACCGTTGAAAATAACGGGGGCGCCGCTATGAGGCGGCGAATGCGCGCGACATCGTTGGCGGTTTCAATCGTCGACCGGCAACGGTCGATGGGCGATGCGACGCGCGGTTTCGTACGTCAAGCCGAGGGTTTGCAGCGCCGCCGTCGCGGTGCGTTCCGGCAGTGTTGCAACGTCAACGTCGAACGGCAGGCGAGCTTCAGGCTGCGGGACCGACAGCTGAGAGGTCGCGGAGATGGCGGCGAGTACCGTGCCGCCAACGCCGATCACGCTCAGCAGCGGGTCTGGTGTCTTGAAGCGGCGCAGCTTCGAGCCATGCTCGATGTCGCGCAACAGACGCGCGCCGAGCCCTTTGCTGAAGGCGTTCGAGGTATGACTTTCGCGGACCAGGAAGCGTCCCCACAGTGGCTCACGTTGCGCACGACGCATGGTGTGCCGTATCGACACCGCAATGATTTCGGCGGGATCGCTGAGTTCACTCGCCAGCGCGTCGAGCGCGTCGCCGAACTGTTCGAAGACGGCGTCGCAGACCGCGGCGTAGAGCAGTTCCTTGGTCTCGAAGTGGTTGTAGAAAGAACCGATGCCAACGTCGGCCGCTTCGGTGATTTCGTTGATCTTGATCGCCGCGAAGTCGCGTTCGGCCATCAACCGGAACGCGGCATCCATCAGTTTGATGCGCGTTTCACGTCTGCGCCGCGCGCCGCGCTGTTCGCGCTCTGGCGCGGCGGCCGGCTGAGTCGCGGGCATTGCTTTCGAATTCTTTTTGGGGCTCGTCACGGGTCGGCTCCCGGGGTGAGGGCCAGATTATATGCCGGCGATTCATATTTGAATATTTATTCAAATATGCACAATAATTCAGAAAAGGTTCGCGCCAGAAAGCGGCGCCCGATACCGGCTTGCGAGTCGCGAGCCGATCGCCATTGCATGGAGGTCTCGACATGACACAGCTCACGACGGCGCAACCCGCTCGCCATCCGGCGCCAACCGCCAAGGCGACGGCGCTGCTCTATCTGATTTTTGAGCGGCCGGATCCGGAGCGCGCCGAGAAGTTTCTGACCGACTTTGGCTTGTTGCCGGTCGAGCACCGTGACGATGTGCGCTACCTGCGCGGCACGGCCGGCATTCCGTATTGCTATCGCATCGAGCGCGGGCGCAGTGCTCGTTTTGTCGGCGCAGGCTTCAGTGTCGCTTCGAAGGCCGAATTGGAGGCACTGGCGCGACTCCCCGGTGCCGGCCCGATCAAAACGGTCGACGCGCCGGGCGGCGGTGCGGCGGTGACGCTGACCGATCCTGCGGGCTTTCGTATCGAGATCGTGCATGGCCAGCAAACGGTGGCGTCGCTGCCACATCGCCCGCCAATGACCTTCAACACGCCGGACGAAGATGTCCGCGTCAATGGCACGCAGCGGCCGCCAGCGAATCCGCCGGAGGTGATCCGTCTCGGTCACATGGTGCTCGAGGTGGCCAACTATCAGCAGACCTGCGCGTGGTACACGCAACACCTGGGGCTGATTCCCAGCGATGTGCAGGTGCTCGACGACGGCTCGCCGGCGGTGACCTTCCTGCGTCTGGATCTGGGCGATACGCCGGCCGACCATCACACCGTGGCGCTCGCGCAGGGCTTCATGGCCACCTACAGCCACAGCGCCTACGAGGTCGTCGACGTGGACGCGGTCAGCATGGGCCAGCGCGTGCTGCGCGAGCGCGGCTGGACGCATGCCTGGGGCATGGGGCGGCACATTCTCGGCAGCCAGATTTTCGACTACTGGCAGGACCCCTGGGGCGACAAACACGAGCATTACTGCGATGGCGACAAGTTCACCGCCGAGCGGCCGACCGGCATCCACGAGGTCAGCCGTGAAGCCATGTCGCAATGGGGGCCCATCATGCCCAAGAGTTTCACCAAGCCGCGCATGACGCCCGCGGCGGTGACGGCCTTGGTGCGCAACCTGCGCAGCACCCCGGACCTTTCGCTGAAAAAGCTCGCAACGCTGGCCCGCCTCTTTTCATGACCCGAGACCACCGTTTGCCGCAACGCGGACTGACGGCCGCAAACCAACAGGAGAATCATCGATGTCCGTGAACGTCATTCGCTACGAATTTGAGGGCGCGATCCGCTGGGGCGTGGCGAAAGCCGGCTTGGTGACGCCGATCGACGGTGAGTACGCGACTACCGCGGATTTCCTCAAGGTTCATTCGGCTCAGACCCTGGCGGGCGTCGGCGGCGGCACGCTGGCCGAATCGTCGGTGCGCTGTCTGTCGCCGGTGACGCGCAATCAGCAGTTCGTCTGCCAGGGCGCGAACTATCGGCAGCACATGATCGAGTCCGGTCTGAATCCGGACGAGAAGACCTACAACATGATTTTCACCAAGGCGACCAGCTGCATGACCGGCGCCTATGAGCCGGTGATCCGGCCGGCGGCGGTGAAACTGCTCGACTACGAGGTTGAACTCGGGCTGGTGTTCTCGCGTGACATCACCAGCAAGGTGCGGGTGACCGATGCCAATCTGCACGAGTTCATCGCCGGCATCGTCATCGTCAACGACTACTCGGCGCGTGACGTGCAGATTCCGCAGATGCAGTTCTACAAGGGCAAGAGCTTCCGCAGCTTCGGACCGGTCGGGCCGTATCTGTGCCTGCTCGATGCGTCCGAGATCGGCGTGCTCGGCGAGCTTGATCTGCAACTGAGCGTCAACGGCGAGATTCGCCAGAAGGACAATACCCGTAATCTGGTGTATGGGCCGGCCGAGACCTTGACCGAGCTGTCCGGCGTCCAGGACTTCCACGTCGGCGATCTGCTAGCGACCGGCACCCCGTCCGGATGCGCGTTGTCGGTGCCGTCGCCGGGTAAACAGAAGATCGCGGCGCTGTTGCCGGAACACAAGAAGTGGGCGATGTTCCACAAGATCCAGCTCAAGCGCACCCAATATCTGAAGCCGGGTGATGTCGTCGAGACGAGCATCCGCTGCGCCGAGGCCGGGATCGATCTCGGTGTCCAGCGCAACGCTGTCGTACAGGGCGTGTGATCGGGTGGGTGGCATGAATCCTGAGCCGTCACCAGCGCTCGCCGACAGCCAGGCGGTCCGCGAGATCGAGGTCGATGTCACCATCGTCGGCTACGGCCCGGTGGGCGCCGCCTGCGCCGCGTTCCTCGGCCGCTACGGCATTCGGACCCTGGTGGTCGATCGCGCGCCGGACGTGCTGATGGCGCCGCGCGCGATCGCGCTCGACAACGAGGCGCTGCGCATCCTGCAGATGGCCGGGCTCGCCGAGGATGACTTCGACAAGGTCGTGATTCCGCATGTGCGGATGCACTGTCCTTACGTCGGCGAATTCTCGCGGATCGAGACGACCGGCAGCATCGACGGTCACCCCAAGCTCGTCACGTTCTACCAGCCGGACCTCGAGCGCGCGCTGCGGCGACATGCCGAAGCGTCGGCGCAGGTGCAGGCCATGACGCAAATCGAAATGCTGTCGTTCGACGCCGACGAGCATGGCGTTCGCACGCAGCTGCGGCGCGCCGATGGCACGCCATTCACGGCGCGCTCGCGCTATCTGATCGGCGCCGATGGTGCGGCATCGAATGTGCGTCGCAGCATCGGCCAGGAATTCACCGGACGCACCTATGCCGAGGACTGGCTGGTCATCGACGCATTCGATGTGCCAGGGTCATTCGATCACGTCGAGTTCATCTGTGACCATCGGCGGCCGGTGCCGCATATGGTGGCGCCGGGCGGCCGTACCCGTTGGGAGTTCATGCTGCGAGCTGGCGAGACGCGCGAACAGATGGAGAGCGACGAGACGATCAAGCGCCTGCTCGCGCCGTGGGTGCCCAACGGCGAAGCGCGCATCGAGCGCAAGGCGGTCTATCGCTTTCACGCGCGTTCTTGCGAACGCTACAGCGTCGGTCGTGTCTTCCTCGCCGGCGACGCCGCCCACATCACACCTCCGTTCGTTGGCCAGGGCCTGGTGTCCGGGCTGCGTGATGCGGCGAATCTGAGCTGGAAATTGGCCTGGGTGCTCAAAGGCTATGCGTCGCCACGCATTCTCGACAGCTACGACGAGGAGCGCCGCCCGCACGCGACCAAGATGATCAATCTGGCGCGGCAGATGGGGCAGCTGGTGATGCCGCGCAATGCGCCGCTGGCGATGTTCGTGCATGGCACGATGGCCTTGCTGCGCCGCGTGCCGCCCCTGCGGACTTTTCTCGACAATGCCGGCGTCAAGCCGAAGAACGTTTTTCCTCGCGGTCTGTTCGTCCGCGGGCGCGGCAGGCTGCGTCGCGGCGCGCAGATTCCGCAGGCTCACGTCCGCGCTCAGGACGGCAGGGTCCTGCTCAGCGACGACGCCTTCGGGCCTTCGCTGACGCTGGTCGGTTTCGGCCGTGATCCACTGAACGTGCTCGACGCGCCGGCGCAGGCGCGCTGGCGTGCGCACGGCGGCGCGATCGTGCAGATCGTGCAGCGCGGTGCGGGCAGGACGGACCCGCATGTCTTCGAGGATCTGCACGATGCCTTGCTGCCTGGCGCCGCGCCGTATGGCTGGTGCGCGGTGCTGCGGCCCGACCGCACGGTCGTGATCGATGGTCCAGTCGAGTCGGCGGCACAGCTGGTCGAAGCGGCACTCGCACTGATCGACGCCACGGCTTGAGATGCCGGGCGCGCCCGCACTGACGCGCGCGACAGCGGCTGGCAGGCCCAAAGTCGGCATCGAGCCGCACGGCGCGAACACGGTGCATGGCCCTGTCGCGCAGGCGCAGCGCGACAGGCGGCGTGCGACGCAGGACGGGCGTGTCCGATAAGGTCGCGTTGCAAGGGTCTGGAAGGCTATAGTCGGGCATGAAGATGGCATCGGGGGATGTCGTTTTGCATGTCGGCCCGGGCGCCGGCTGCTCACGGTCTGTCGAGGGGGGAACATGGACCGCGTTGTGCTGTGTCTGTTGTCGTGGGTGCCGTTCGCTGTCCTTGCTCATTTCGCGTCGGCCATCGCGGCCGACGCCCAAGCCCCGGCTACGGGGCCGCAGGTCGAAACGCCGTCGCCTTCGTCCGCCAAGCCTGTCGCGCCGATCATCGAACTGAGCGCCGGGCAGGCCATCGAGGGCGCCATCGGTGACGATGATCCGACCTTCATGGCGTATCCATACGATCGTTATCGCCTGCGCGGCAAAAAGGGCGATCGTGTATCGCTATTGATCCGGCCTCAACTGGATGTCATCGCGCGCCTACAGCGCGCGGGTGGCGACCCAGCCGCTGCCATCGTGTTCTCGACCAACGCCGGAACCGGTTCGGCCGGAACCAGCAGCGGTGTGTTGCCGGCCGACGGTGACTATGACGTGATGGTCTACGCGTGGCAGCCGGATGCGCGGGGTCGCTACGCCTTGACCGTCGATGTCGAGCCCGTGGCGGGTGTCGCCATCGCGTCCGCTTTCACACCATTTCCGACCATTCCCGACATGCCGGGCATGCCGCAGTTCGCGGCGGCGCGCGAGCTGTATGCCTCGCTGGTCACGCCGTCGTGGACGCCGGCCGTGGTCGCCAGCGGTTCAGGCGTCATCGTGCACCCCGATAGCGACGGGCCGAAGATTCCGGGCGCGGCGTTCTGCGCGGGTCACAACGGCCCGGTGGAGGTGCGCTACGACGCACCGGCGGATACGCCACAGGCACTGTCGGTGTTTCGCGGCCGCGACGCGGGGTGCAACGGTTACGGCAGTGCGTTGACGGAAGGCGTCTACCGTCTCGCGAGCGGACGCACCATCGTCGGTCACGTGCGCCTCAGTCGCGACGACCTGCTGATCGAGCCGGTCGGCCCGCTGGTAGCCTGGGACGATCAGGGCGTCTATACCGGCGTTGCCGACGACCACGGCCGGATCACCTGGCGCGCAAGCTGGAATCCGCGTACGCAGGCACTGCTGTGGTCGGAGTCCGGCGATTTGTATGGCGCGCAAGCGAGCGCAGCACGCGTGGTCTACCCCGGAATCGGCTACATCGAAGGCGAGGTGCGCGGCGGGCATTTCATCGCGCCGCTCGATGCCAGTTTCGTTGCGACTGACGAAAGCTATCGAGCCAGCGGCGCCGTCATCGAGTCGACGGACGTCCCGGCCGGCGCCGTGCGTCGCGGCACGGCGCGCAGCGGTGGCTTGTACCTGAGCGGGCCGATCCGCATCGAGACGCGCAGCATGACGTCGCTCGGGCCACCGGGCGCCTATCTCTACGACGGCACACTGGAGCCCGGCGCCCTGCCGGACCTTGCGCGGCCGGAGCCGGGCACGCTGGCCAACTACGCGCCACTCGCCGCTGCCTGCTCGCTGCATCCGGAGCTGCCGGTCGGCTGGCTGGCTTGGGGGCCGGACTGTCGACAGCACGCCGATCGCCTCTACGCATGGTCGGTCGACGGCCGCTATCGCCTGCAGTACGGCGAAGGAACGAAGACGGTCATGCAGTCCTTCGATCCCGCACGTCCGGGCCATGTCGACGACGAATGGCGCGCTGCGCAGTTTTCGAGCGATCGCGTGCCGGCGATCGTGGGGCGTGGCGAACTCTGGCACGAGGGGCAGCTGGTGTTTCGTGGCGAATTCGCCGGACTGAAGCCGCAGGGCGATGGCCAGTGCCCGAATGAAACCGACGGCATGATCGAGGCATGCAGCTATGCCGACGGCGAGCGGGTCGATGCGATCTATCTGGCGCGCGTCGAGCAGCGCAAGCTCGATGCGCGACGCGATGCGGTTTCGCAATTGCGTATGCAGGCCGCCGCTGAGGAACAGGCACGCCGCGATCCGGAAATGGACACCGGGGGTGATCAGCTGGTACCACGGCTTGCGCCGACTGTCGAGCCGCGGGTCGCGCCTGGTGCGATCCCGCTAGTCGAGGACTCCGCGCACAGCGCAGCGGAGGCCGCGCCCGCCACCGCGCCCACGGCAACGCCGGACGTGGCGAGCCTCGCCCCGGTATCACGGCCAGCGCCCACGAACGCGGGTGACAGTGTGCAAGCGAGCGTACCCGCAGCTGAGGCCCCGCCGGCAGCCGCCGCAGCCGCGCAAGCTGCGGCCGAAGCGCCGGTCGCCAAGGGGCAAACCGGGGCGGCGCTGCAGGCTGACGCGGCGCCACCGGCTACAGGGAAAAAGAAGAAGGGCGGTGGGCATTTCTGGGGCAAGCTGGCGTCGGTCGCCGCCGGTTCGTTGCTGACCGGCAAGGCGCCGGACATGGGCGACAAGGCCAGCCTGCTGTTCAACGCCGCGCGCGACGGCTGGGATGCGACGAGCCAGGATGGCGCCGCCGAGACCGGCGCCGCGGCGCCGAACGCTGCCTTGAACGCTGAGCCTGCTGAATCGGCCGGCAGCGCGGCGACGGCGCAGGCCGCGGTCGAGACCGATGTTGCGCCAGCCGCCACGGCGGAACCGCTTGCGCCAGCCACGGTCGCGGGCTACACGCCGCGGCCGAACACACTCGACGGCCAGCCCGCCTGCGACGGTTATACCGTCGACAACTATCAGCAATTCTTCGCCGCCCACCAGAGCGGTCCGGACGTGCAGCTGCATGCGATGTGCGCGGCCGCTTACAACTACTACGCGATGTATCTCAACGCGATCCGTCAGGGCTATAGCCAGCAGGATTCCGACCGCAGCTACGCGGCATTCTCCAGCGCTGCGAAAGTCGCGACCGACTTCTACGCAACGGCGCAGTAGCTGATGCTGGCCTACAGCGCTTGAAACGCGCTGTAGGCCAGCATGAGCACTTAGAACCACATCAGCTTGAACTTGAGTTCATACGTGCGCAGGGGCATGACCCCGGCATAATGCGATTGGCTGAAAGTGGCGATCGCCGTTGACGCTGCAGGCATCGCGCGATTTGCGATGTTGTCGACGAAGAATGTCAGTGCGTAGCGACGCTCAGCGTCGGCCAAGCCGAGCCCTGCGCGCAGCATAAACCCGGCCGGCCGGCGATCGACTGGGTCAAGATTGGTTTGCGTGTACTGGCTCGTCGAATAGACCGCAGTGAAGACGCCCTCCAGCGAGTAGTCGCCAAACACCGGGACGTGCGTCACCACATTCTGCGTCCATGACCAGCGTGGGACATAGGGCATAGTACGACCGGTCAAGTCGCAGATCGAGCCGTTCGGCATCGTTGTCGGGCATGGGCCGCTTTTGAAGTCATCGTAGGCGGCGACTGTGTAGGCGCCAGTGCCATTGAGAATCAGCCAGCGTGATAGTGCGAGGCCGGCATCGAGTTCGACCCCGCTGGTATGTGCCTTTGGGACGTTGCCGACGGTGAAGCCGACACCGGTCGGTGATGAAATCTGCAGATTTCGATAGTCCGTGTAGAAACCGCTGAGGTTGAAGCGCAACGCACCGCCCAGTACTTTGCTGCGCAGTCCGGCTTCGTACGTCAACGAACTCTCGGGGCCGTATTCGAGCTGCTGGGCATTGAGCGCCTGTGCGTTGTAGCCGCCAGACTTGAAGCCCTTGGCGAAGGTCGCATAGACGTTGACGTGATCAGTGAAGTAGTACTGCGCTGAGAACTTCGGTGAGAAATCCGTTTCGCGTCGACTCGCCGTCTGCGAGAAGTCCTCGGCTCCTTGCTGGATCACCGGGATGATGACGGCTCCGGTCGGATTTCCGGCGCTGACAACGCCGGTTCCGCCGGTCGTGTCGTTATAGATTTCGTTGCTGAAATCGAGCTTCTTGATCTCGACCGTGTAGCGTGCGCCGGCGGTCAGTGCGACCTTCTTCGTCACATGCCATGTGAACTGTCCGAATCCGGCATAGCTGTTCGAGCTTTGGTCGAAGAGGTGGGTATCGTGCTCAAGCAACGGTGTGCCAGTGGCCTGTTGGCGCGCCCGAGCCTCGGTGGCTGCGGCTGTCGAGACAGCGGTCTGATCGGTCCAACATGGCAGTAAAGGGTTGCTGCAATTGAAGTCCAGCGACGATTCGACAGCACCGGTGATGCCGATGATTTCCGGCAACTGTAGATAGTCGTAGAGGATGAACGGCGAGACGACGTGTGTCCGATAGTAGAACAAGCCGGCCACCCATTCGAGTGGGCCGCGGTCGGTTGACGAGAAGCGCAGTTCGTTGCTGATCTGGTGATAGTCCTCGTTATTGTCGACTTTCAGAAAAGCGATGGGCGAGAAGTCCGGGTCGAAAGTGGTCGTTTCTCGCATGTAGGCAGCATTGAAGATATTGCGAATCTCGAAGTTGTGGCGGCTGTCCCAACTCGCGTTGAGCGTGCCGTCGAGCGAGCGGCGGCGTACCTCGCCACGGATGTCCTCGTGGTTGCGTTGGTCAGAGATGTCGGCTGTCGTTTCTGGGTCGTAGACCTGCATCGCTGCTAGCGCGCGGGGGGTGACTCTGTACAGTTGCAGGCCCGGCCCGTGTTGCGCGGCGTGCATGTAGTCGAACGACGCGAGGACGCGAAAGTTGCCTGGCTGTGACAGAAGCTTGAGTCGCGCGTCGGTATTATCGAGGTCGTCGACGCGACGCTGTTGCGTGGTGTTGTAGATATCGCCGATGCGGGATTCGCGCAGGAAGGCGAGGCGACCGTCCAGCAGGCGGTCGCCGATGATCGGGCCGTTTAAAACGCTCTCGATCCGATGCAGGTGATCGTTGTTGGTCGCCAGTTCCGTGTCGAGTTCCGGCGTGTCGTTCGGGTCTGCCGTGTGGAAATGCACGACGCCGGCCGGCGCGTTCTTGCCGAACAAGGTGCCCTGAGGGCCGCGCAGTACTTCGACGCTAGAGAGGTCGAGGTACCCCATGTTCAGATAGCTCGGCCGGCCGTAGCTGACGTCGTCGATGACAATGCCCACCGACTGCTCGACGCCGCGGTTGTACTCGGAGCCGACGCCACGCATGCGAATGAAGTTGAAGCCGGGCGACGACGTGATCTGCAGATTGGGTGCGTAGTCGGCGAGCTGTCGTGAGTCGGTGATGTTCTGTTGTCGCAGGTCTTTCGCGCTAATGGCGGTGACCGACAGCGGTACATCCTGAAGGTTCTGGCTGCGTTTCTGCGCGGTCACGATGACTTCGCTGAGTTGGCCGCCCGACGTGCTGGATGCGTCGATAGGTGGCGGCGATTCCGCCGGCACGGCGATCGTACTGAGCGTGGCTGCGGGTTCGGAGGTGGCGGTGCCGCCGCCCTCGGTCCCTGCGCTCGTCTGTGCGACTGACAGCGGTATCGTGCCGAGTGTGCCGAGCGCAACCGCGTATCCCAGGCCAGCGGCCCAGCGCATCTGTTTCATGTGATTCCCCCATATGCACCGGATGCCCTCCGGCGTTTTGTGATGACGGTCGCCCCTGACCGCATGGGCGCCTTGCTCTGTGTCGATTCCGCAGCCGATCGGTCCCCTGGCACCGGCTGAGCCGGCACCCGACGATGCTTGGTGTTGAAGGTGTGGCCGGCGTGTCGCGCTTTGCGTCGATGGCCGGCGGCAGGCTCAGACGCGTGCGGTCCGATGTCGCTCGCCGGTCACCGCGCGTTGAGTGCGGACACAGGAGCGGTACTGAAAGGTCTGTAAGCGCATCGCGTTCTCCTCAGGACGTCGCCTTCTTTCAGGCGATTTGTTTGACGGCCGGGGTAATATTTCCCTGCTCGTCGTATTGTTGATTTGTATTACAATATATTCAGCTTTCAAAAAAGCAATACCGTTGGTCGGGCGTGACCGCTCGCCACGGAGAAAGGCGACGGCCGCATCGATGCGAGCCGTTGATCGACAAAAAAGGGAGAAGTTCTCGGGGGCAGCGGTGGTCTGGCGGCACGTCGCTGCGCTGGGAGCAGGGGAGAAAAGATGTCGGTATTCGCGATTGGGTTGCCAGATGGGGGGCGGCTGAGTCACATGCCGCAGTGGGCCATTGCGTTGCTGGCTTTGCTGCTGCCGTGGCCGTGCCTGGCTTTCAATTTCGACATCGGCGATGCGCAGGTCGATCTCAATACGCGATTGACGGTCGGCGCCGGCTGGCGCGTCGAGAAGCGCGACGACGATCTGATCGGCAAGCTCAACGTGCCGGGGCAGCAGACGCTGTGTCAGGCCGACGACTGTATGTCGCTGTCCGGCGATCCGGCACCGAACCAGCGTCTGATCGATGCGCGCGGCGACTATGCGGCGCATGCCTTCGACGATGGCGATCTCAATTACGACCGCGGCGATCTGTATTCGGCGCTGGTCAAGATCGACCAGAGCGTGGCGCTGCAGTGGGACGATCTGACGCTGCGCGCGAGCTATGTCGGCTTCTACGACGCCATCAACACCAACTTCGACGAAACGCACCCCAACACCCTGCTGCAGCCGGCGCATACCAAGCGCTCCGGCGACGTCGAGCATCGCATCGGCCTGCGCGGCGAGTTTCGCGATGCCTTTGTGCAGTACACGTCGAATATCTGGGACGACGATCATCCGATCACCTTGTCGGTCGGCGCACAGCGCGTGCGTTGGGGAGAGTCCGATCTGCACACGCTCAATACGCTGGATGTGATCAACCCGCAGGATGCGGTGCTGCCGCGTCAGCCGGGTTCGGCGATCAACGAGCTGAGTATCCCGACGCCGCTGGTGCTGCTCGACATGCGCCTCAGCGATTCGATCAACGCGCAGGCCTTCTATCAGTACAAGTGGAATGGTGCGCGCCCCGAACCCGACGGCACTTACTTTTCGTCGAACGACATCATCGGCGGAACCTACATCGAAGCGGCGCCAGGCCAGTTCGCCGAAGACCCGAATGCCTTGTATCAGCCGCCGGCGCCGACCTCGCTGCTCAGCTCGTCGACCCGGCGCGTGCTGGTCGGCGAAACGCAGCCGCGCGATCAGGGGCAGTATGGCCTGCGCCTGACCTGGTACGCCGACAACATCAACAACGGCACCGAGTTCTCGTTGTACTACGCGAACTATCACAGCCGGCTGCCGTACTTCTCGGTGATCGAATCCGAAGCCTCGTGCATGCGCCGCGCGGCGATCGCCGGCAACTTCGCGTCGGCGCTGGTGGCGTGCAGCAATGCGAGCGGTGTCTTCAACGGCACGCTGCAGACGAACAAGAGCGTGGCGACCGAGCCGATTCCGGTCGATACCGAGCGCGGTGTGCTGAGCTACCCCGAGAACATTCACATGTTCGGCTTCAGCTTCAACACCACGGTGATGGGCTGGGCGATCTGCGGCGAATATTCGTTCCGGCCGAACCTGCCGGTACAGCTGGCGATCAGCGATGTGCTCTATGCCGGCGCGCAACAGGCGTTCCCGACCGAGGACACGCCCTTGCTCGGCGCGTCGCTGCCCGGCGTGCTCGGTACGACGATCCCCGGCGCGCGCACGTTCCTGCCGGACTACATCACGCCTTATCGCGGCCGCGCCGTCGGCAGCGGCAACGAGTACCAGCCGGGCGACTTCGTGCGTGGCTGGGAGCGGCTCAAGGTCGGCCAGTTCGTGATCAACGCGCTGCAGGTGTTTCCGGGCCGTGCGATCGGCGCCGACGACATCACCTTTCTTGCCGAGGGCGGCTTCACGCACATCGTCGACCGCCCACGTGCCGTCTATTTCCAGGGCCAGGCGATGGGCTCGCATCCGGGGCCGGGCGCCGACGGTTCCGGCCCCGGACCGCAGACCACGCTGCGCCTGAATCCCACGCAGCAACACGGCGGCTTCGCGTCGAGCTTCGCCTGGGGTTTGCGCAGCCTGGTCCAGGTCAGTTACAGCCGTGTCTTCGATCTCGACCTGACCTTGAAGCCGACGCTGATCTGGTTCGAGGACGTCGATGGCATCGCGCCGTTCCCGATGCAGAACTACGTCAAGGGCAATCGCTGGGTGACCGGCGGCATGCAGTTCCGCATCGGCCAGAACCTCGAAGGCTCGCTGATGTACCTGTACTTCGACGGCTCACGCAATCCACTGCGTGATCGCGACAACGTGCAGGTCAGTCTGTCGTACACCTACTGAGCCGGCAGCGGTCCGCGGCTCAGCCGGGCAACACGTCCGTCGCCGGCAGATCGCGATAGACCTCGGCGACGATGGCCTTGATCAGCTCGATCAGGTCCGAGTCGTCGTTGCGGCGGTAGCTCATGATGATCGGCGAGGTGGCGTGGACCTCGTCGAGCACGCGATAGCGCAGGTCGGCGCGCAGGGTGGTGGCCGATGCCGGCACGATGCAGACGCCGGCTTCGGCGGCGACCAGGCCCAGCGCGGTCTGCAATTCGCGCACTTCCTGGATCTGCGGATGCAGGCCGTGATCCTGCAGCAGCGCCAGGACATGGTCGGCAAAGCTCGGCCGCGGCGCGTTCGGGTAGACGATCAGCGCCGAATCCTGCAGTGCCTCGAGCGGCAGCGGCGCGTCGTCGCCGGCCAGCGGGTGATCGGCCGGCAACGCCAGGACCAGGCGCTCCTCGCGCACGATCAGGCGTTCGATGGCGTTGTCACTGGCGCGGATGCGACCGAAGCCGACGTCGATGCGCCCCGATTTGAGCGCATCGAGCTGGGCCACCGACATCAGTTCGACGAGACGCACGTCGTAGTCCGGACGCCGTTCGCGCAGCCGCCGAACCACCGCCGGCAGCCCGCTGTACAAGGTCGAGGCGACAAAGCCGATCGACACCACGCGCTTCTCGCTGAGGCCGACGCGGCGCGCGGCGACCTTCATATGCTCGACGCGGCCGAGTACCTGCAGCGCTTCTTCGTAGAACAGGCGCCCGGCGTCGGTCAGCCGTGCCGGGCGGCTGCGCGTCAGCAGCGGCACACCCAGTTCTTCTTCGAGCAGCTGGATCTGCTTGCTCAGCGGCGGCTGGGCGATATGCAGGCGCTCGGCGGCACGCGTGAAATGACGTTCCTGGGCGACGGCGACGAAGTAGCGGAGCTGGCGCAAGTCCATGGCGGTTCTGTCCGAGAGCCATATCGACATCGTATGCTGCGCCGCATCATTGGCTGGCACAACCGTGTTTTTTATGGACTATATCTAAAAGATATTGAACGAGACGCCGATCGTGTTGGATTCCCGGCGTGTCGCGGCTCAAGAATGTGGTCATGACGACTGCCGCCACATCGATGACTTCGCCCTGCTTCCCGACGATCGAGCGGGTGGAGACCGTACTCGTCGATCTGCCGACGATCCGGCCGCACCGCCTGTCGGTGGCGACCATGCACGGGCAGACGCTGATGCTGGTGCGCCTGGTTTGCTCGGACGGCGTCGTCGGCATCGGCGAGGGCACGACGATCGCCGGCATGGCCTATGGACCGGAAAGCCCGGAGGGTATGAAGCTGGCGATCGATCGCTACTTCGAGCCGGTCCTGCGGGGTGCCGACGCGACGGCGGTCCAGCGCCTGATGCTGACGGTCGGCAAGATGGTGAAGGGCAATCACTTCGCCAAGTGCGCCGTCGAGACGGCGCTGCTCGATGCGCAGGCGCGCCGTGTCGGTGTGCCGCTGTCGGAACTGCTCGGCGGTCGCGTGCGCGCGGCGCTGCCGGTGGCGTGGACGCTGGCGTCCGGCGATACCGGTCGCGACATCGATGAAGCCGAACAGATGCTGGCGCAGCGCCGGCATCGCATCTTCAAGCTGAAGATCGGCCGCAACGGCGTCGATGCCGATGTGGCTCATGTCGCGGCGATCAAGCGCGCGCTCGGCGATCGCGGCAGCGTGCGCGTCGACGTCAACATGGCCTGGAGCGAGTACGAAGCGGCGCGCGCGCTGCCGGCGCTGGTCGATGCCGGTTGCGAACTGGTCGAACAGCCGGTGGCGTCGGCTGCTGCACTCGCGCGCCTGGTGCGCCGTTACCCGATCGCGCTGATGGCCGATGAAGTGCTGCACGGGCCGGAGTCGGCGTTCGAGCTGGCGCGCGCCGCCGCGGCCGACGTGTTCGCGGTCAAGATCGAACAGTCCGGCGGTCTGCTGGCCGCGCAGCGCGTCGGTGCCATCGCCGATGCCGCCGGCATCGGCCTGTACGGCGGCACCATGCTCGAAGGCGCGGTCGGCACGATCGCCGCCGCGCAGCTGTTCGCGACCTTCCCGAACCTGCAGTGGGGTACCGAGCTGTTCGGACCGCTGCTGTTGACCGAGGAAATCCTCGAAACGCCGCTGGCGTATCGCGATTTCGAACTCGAAGTGCCGACCGGTCCCGGTCTCGGCATCACCCTCGACGAAGCGCGCGTCACGGCCTTCCGCCGCGACCGCCAGCGCACGCTGGTCGCCGTCGACAACGAACGCAAGGTGGTCTGACATGCTGTTTCACGTACGAATGGACGTGCAGTTGCCGCACGACATGCCGGCCGACCGGGCGGCGACGCTCAAGGCCGACGAAAAGGCCCGTTTCCAGGCGCTGCAGCGCAGCGGTCAATGGCGCCATATCTGGCGCATCGTCGGCCAGTACTCGAACGTCAGCGTCTTCGACGTCGACAGCCCGACGCAGCTGCACGACCTGCTGATGTCGCTGCCGCTGTTTCCGTACATGCGCATCGACGTGATGCCGCTGTGCCGCCATCCCTCATCCCTGCACGACGACGACCGCTAGGCCGGCCGTCGCCAAGACAATACCCATCACACCGAGGAGGACCCCCATGAGCACTCAACTGAGCCAGACGCGCGAGATCCAGGATTTCCTGCGCATCGCCAGCGGCCTCAACACCGGTGGCGGCAACCCGCGCACCAAGACCATCGTCCATCGCCTGCTGTCCGATCTGTTCAAGGCGATCGACGATCTGAACATGACGCCCGAGGAATTCTGGGCCGGCGTCAGCTATCTCAACGACCTGGGCGCCGCCGGTGAAGCCGGCCTGCTCGCCGCCGGTCTGGGCCTGGAGCACTACCTCGACGTGCGCATGGACGCCGAGGATGCCGCCGCCGGTCTCGACAACGGCACGCCGCGCACGATCGAAGGGCCGCTGTACGTCGCCGGCGCGCCGCTCGCCGACGGTTTCGCCAAGCTCGACGACGGCAGCGATCCGGGCACGCCGCTGATCATGCACGGCACCGTGCGCGACGCCAACGGCAAGCCGCTGGCCAATGCGATCGTCGACGTCTGGCACGCCAACACCAAGGGCATGTACTCGTTCTTCGACAAGAGCCAGAGCGAATACAACCTGCGCCGCCGCATCCGTACCGACGCGAACGGCCGTTACAAGTTCGAGAGCATCGTGCCGAGCGGCTACGGCTGCCCGCCGGACGGCCCGACGCAGGGTCTGCTCGACACCATCGGTCGTCACGGCCAGCGCCCGGCGCACATCCATTTCTTCGTCAGCGCGCCGGACCACCGCTTCCTGACGACGCAGATCAACATCGTCGGCGACAAGTACCTGTGGGACGACTTTGCGTTCGCGACGCGCGAGGATCTGGTGCCGGCGATGACCGAGCGCAGCGATGCCGAGCGCATGGCCGCGCACGGCATGAAGACGCCGTTTGCCGAGATCGAGTTCGACTTCACGCTGACCGCGGCCAGCGCCGGCGTTGCCGGCGAGATGATCGAACGCCGCCGCGCGCTGGCGGCCTGATCGTCCGGCGGGAGAGGGCCGGCGCATCGCGGCAGCGCGGTGCGTCGGCCCTCGTGTGTTTCTAGAACTGATACTTGATGAAGCTCTGCGCGAAGTCGCGGTCGCGCAAGGTGTTGTAAGCGCCGCCGCCGAAGAACCAGGTGTAGCCGACGTTCAGCGACAGCGCTGCGTCGTAGCGGATCTCCAGCAGGCTGTCGACTTCCTTGCGGTTGCGCACGAAATTGCCGGCCGGTCCCGGCGAGATGCCGCCGACGTCGTGACGCCAGATCAGCGTCGGCTTGAGGCTGATGCGCGGCAGCACGCTTTCGTAACTGGCCTGCGCGATGACGCGATAGCCCCACGAGAACGCGGTCGGAAAGCCGTCCGAACTCTGCTGGTGCGGATTGAAGCGCAGGCCGTCGGGTCCGATCGAGCAATTGCTGGCGCCGCCGCAGGCGCGCTGCGAACCGTCGGCGCCCGAGCCGTCGGCACCGGCGGTCGGACCGTAGACGTCGGCGGCCGGGCCTTGCAGCACCAGGCGGTCGTACGACGGCAGGTCCGGCACCCATTCGGCACCGAGCTCGTAGAGCACGATCAACTGATCGGCGGCGATCCAGTTCTCGGTCGCCGAATAGACCCGCGTCGCGCCCAGATCGACGTTCAGATCGTGGAAGCGCTCGTAGCCGCGGATGTAGCAGGGGCTGTGGCGGTTGTACGCATAGTAGGGATGCGTGAAGCCGTCGAAGCCGTGCGCGGCGTCATCGGCGCTGCCGGGCTGTGGGTAGCACGCCGTATTCTCGCCGGCGACGCCGCCACGATACGGAATCACGTAATTCGGAAACGAGCGTGCCGAGCCGGGCACGTGGCCGATGACCAGATCGACGGTGTCGTTGTAAGCGCGCTGGCCGTCGGCGGCGATGAAGTCGCTGCTGCCGTACAGGCCCAGCGGCGCGTTGTCCTCCGGGTAGCCGATGCCGGCCACCGAGCCGGCGCAGCCGGCCGCGGCACTGTTGCAGTGGGTCAGCGTCGGCCCGAACGCGGCGAACGCCAGGTCGTGCGCGTCGACCTGCATCGGCTTGTTCGGTCGGTAGGCGACTTCGCCCTGCAGCGCGTAGTTGCCGAACGTGGTGTTGAAGCTGAAGCCGAACAGCTCGATGTCCTCGGGGTATTGCAGCGCGAAGCGCGCGCTGTCGAACGGCACCGCGTCGGACGTCGCCGCGGTCGGATCGGACGCAAGGATCGGCAGGTTCGGACAGTCGGCGAGAAACGACAGCAAATCGGTCGCGTCGTTGTGGCGCGAATTGCCGCCGGCGCGCGCGCAGCTCGGATACGACGCGAAGAAACCGAGATACGGCAGCTGCGAGTGGTAGTGCTGGTAGTAAAACGCGAACTGCGTGCCGCCATTGAGGTTCTCGGCGTAGTACTGCAGGCTCAGGCCGAACTGGCCGCTGTTGCGCGCGCGCATGTCCGGCAGGCGGCTGACGGTGACACAGGTCGGCGTGATCTGCGACAGCGGATTGTCGAGCAGCTTGGACAGGCAGCCCGGGTCTTCGGCCGAGCCGCCGAAGCTCAGGTTCAGCGTGTCGCCGGTATTGCTGGTGCCGATGTCCTGCGTCGAGAAATAACTGCCCGGCGCCGGCGCCTGCAGGTGCCGCCACTCCAGCGCGTAATAGCCTTCCAGCGTCAGGTCCGCGGTGGCCGGGACGCTCAGGTACGCCATCGCGACCGGCGTGAACGCTTCCTCGGTCAGCGTGCCGACGCGATAGACGCGATTGGCGTCGACCGGGTTGGCCTGATTGACGCTGTTCAGCGCCAGCAGCGTGCTTTCGCCCCAGTTGACGATCTGCCGGCCGAGCTTGAACGTCAGCTCGTGGCCGCCGACATCGACGTTGCCGAACACATAGCTTTCCATCGCCTCGACGTTGCTGCCGACCTGTCGCAGCACTTCGCCGTCGCGGCGCCGGTTCTTCACCAGCGCGCCGCCCGAGTAGTAGCGGCCGCCGACCACCGGCAGTGCGCCGACGAACTGCTGCAGCGCCGGCGGCAGGGCGCCGATCGTGTTCTGCAGCAGCGGCACCGGCAGGAAGGTGCCGTAGCGGGCCACCGCGTCGGCGTTGTTGGCGCTGATGCGGTCCGGATGGCGCTCGGTGAAGTCGGCGTTGACCGCGTCGTAGTAGCCGATGATGCGGCCGAAGAAACCGAACTCGCCCCAGGTCAGCGTCAGGGCGCTGTCGAGCTTGATCGGTGCCTGGAACAGATCGCCGCGACGGTAGTTCAGATCGCCGTCGTCGCCGTTCATGCCGGGCGCCCCCGGCACCTCGCCGAGTCGTCGCGCCGGCTGCGTCTGATCGCGGAACAGACCCTGACAGCCCTGGTAGACGCCGGCGCAGACGTCGGGCTGCAGATTGCCCTTGCCGATCAGCTTGCTGCTCGGCGACTGCGTGCGCATCGCCGCCCCCGCGGTGAGGATGCTGTCGAGCGTGCCCTCTATCGTCTCACCGCCGAACGTGCCGGCATCGAAATGCAGTGCCGACGCCGGTGCCGCCGTCATCCCCAGGCCGGCGGCGAGCAGGCCACCCAGCAGCCATGCCCGCGACCGGCGTCCGCTGAACGCCATCCTTGCTTTCATCCGTTCTCCTCCTCGCGGTCCGCAGGGTCGTTGCCCTGCGTATCCCGCCATCGTCGATGACGCGACGCCGTTGGCGCTCAGTCCGGTGGATCGGCCCAGATCACCGGTCGCTGCTGAGCACACCAGGCCGCCATGCGGGGCCGATAACGATGTTCGAGTGCGTTGCGCTTGACCTTCATCGTCGGCGTGACGAGCCCGGTCTCGACGGTCCAGGCTTCGTCGGTGACGACCAGGCAGGCCAGGCGTTCGTGGCGGTCGAGCCTGGCGTTGACGCCGGCCAGCAGCGCTTCAAGTTGTGTCTGCGTTTGCGCGCGATAGTCGGCGTCGTCGCGGCAGCGTGCCTGGCGTTCGGCGCCGAGCATCGCCAATGCCAGCGGCGCGGGCAGGGCATCGCCGCCGGTCACACAACAGGCTTCGAGCAGGCCGTCGGCGCAGAGGTGGTTCTCGATCGGCGACGGCACCACGAACTTGCCCTTGGCGGTCTTGAACTGTTCCTTGATGCGCCCGGTGATCTTCAGCAGGCCGTCGGCCGACAGCTCGCCGCAGTCACCGGTACGCAGATAGCCGTCGGCGCTGAACGCTTCGGCCGTCAGTGCCGGCGCCTGGTAATAGCCGGCCATGACGCCGGGCGAGCGCATCTGCAGTTCGCCGGTCTGCGCGTCGATGCGCGCGTCGACGCCGTCCCAGGGGCGGCCGATATAACCGGGCCGGAATTCGCCGATACGGCCGACGTGGGCGATGCCGAAGTTCTCGCTCATGCCGTAGACCTCGAGCAGCTCGACGCCGAGCGCGCGCCAGAACCCGAACAGTTCCGGCGGCGTCGGCGCCGCACCGGAGAACGCCACGCGCAGCGCGTCGAGCCCCAGCGCGCGCAGGATCTTGCGGCGGACATGGCGGCCGACCAGCGGCAGCTTCAGCAGTCGCGCCAGCTTCGCCTGCGGCAGCTGCGCGGTGATGCCTTGCTGGAACTTCGCCCACAGCCGCGGCACCGACAGCAGCATGGTCGGCCGCGCGCGGCGCAGGTCGTCGACGAAGCTGTCGACGCTCCACGCGAAATAAACCCTGCAGCCGAGCTGTATCGACGCCAGTTCGGCGAAGCCGCGGTCGGCGATGTGCGCGAGCGGCAGATAGGAAATCAGCCGGTCATGTTCGCTGGCGCCGAACATGCGCACCGCCAGCGAACTGACCAGACCGAGGGTTGCGAAGCGGTGCATCACACCCTTGGGCGTGCCGGTGGTTCCGGAGGTGTAGACGATGGTCGCGATCTCGTCGGCGTCGCGCAGCGGCTCGCCTTCGATCGGCGCTGCTTCGAGCAGCGTTGGCCAGTCGACGCCGTCGCCGTGCGTGCTCGCCGTATCCGGCAGATGGAGGCGCGGCAGTCCGGCGGGCAGCGCGTCGACGACGCCGGGATCGTCGAGGCGGCCGACGAAGCACGCGCGACAGCCGGCGTGCTCGATGAGGGGCAGGATCGACGCCGCCTGCAGGGTGTGGAACAACGGCACGCTGACGTGGCCGGCCATCCAGATCGCAAAGTCGGCGATGAACCACCACGCGCTGTTCTTCGCGAGTACGGCGATCTTCGAGCCGTGCGGCCAATCCTGCGCGCGCAGCCAGCCGGCGACGTGACGGACCTGACGCATCGTCTCGCCCCAGCTCAGCGTCAGCACCCGGCCGTCGGCCAGCGGCTGGATCAGATACGGCTGCGTCGCGCGCTCACGCTCATGCGCATACAGCCGCTGCAACGGCAGGGCCGCCGCCGGCAGCATTGCCGGCGGCGCGCTCGTGTCGGCCATGTTCTCCTCCAGTCCCGCGGCCGGCGCGCGGCTGCGCCCGGACGGTCTGCTGATTGTTTGCAATGCCGAAAACTCGAAGCCGCGCAGACGCTAACAGGCGGCTGCGGCTAAATCAAACGAAAAGACTGGACATGATGTCCGATTTAGCCGATCGGGACTGGCGCCGGGTGGCTCGGTTGCGGCAAGCTTGCGCCCGGAACCGTCGAAGAGAGCATCCGGTGGCATCGATTACCCGAGCATCGCGGGCGCAGCGCGTCGACAAGCAGCAGCAGGTCGAGCGGACGCTGTTGCGCGCGCTCGAACAACTGATGGACAGTGGCCTGAGCTTCACCGAGGTCAGCGTCGAGCAGCTCGCGCGCCAGGCCGGAATCGCACGCTCGACGTTCTACATCTATTTCGCCGACAAGGGGGCGCTCGTGCACCGCCTGGCGACGCGCATCACCGAGGAGCTGATGCAGGCCTGTGACGGCTGGTGGCGGATCGCCGACACCGCCAAGCAGCAGGATCTGGCCGATGCGATGCTCGACGTGCTCGATGTCTACGACCGGCACCGCAGCGTGATGCGCGCGCTGGTCGAGACCTCGGCGTACGACAGTAGCGCCGAGGCGGCGTTCAAGGAGTTGCTCGGCGGGGTGCTCAAGGGCAGTCGCGTCGCCTACAACCGCATCCACGACGCCGGCCGGCTGCGCGAGGGCGTCGCCAAGGAAGTCGCCGAAGCGCTGACGCTGATGGTCGACGCCACCTGTTATCAGCTCGGTCGCGGCGCGACGCCGCAGCGCCGGCGCGCGCTGGCGCAGGCGCTCGCCCATGTCGTCTGGCATGCGATGTACGAGCCGGAGCGCGTCCGCCGCCGCAACGCCGCCGGCTGAGCCGTCCTGTCCGCGCATTTCGTAGGCGAATGTCGACGTCGTTCAAAAATCGGACACACTGTCTTGACATGATGTAAATCGATCGGAAAAGATGCCGTGGCCGCGGTATCGCGAGCGGCAATGGCAACGGGCCGCAGAGTTCGCCAACGACAAGGAGAGGGCATGCCGAAAACGGCAGACAGGCAGGTCAGAATCGGTTGTGCGTCGGCGTTCTGGGGCGATACCAACACGGCCGCCACACAGCTCATCGAGCATGGCGATCTCGACTATCTGATCTTCGATTATCTGGCCGAGATCACGATGTCGGTGATGGCGGCCAAGCGCATGAGAAGCGCGGACGACGGTTATGCGACCGACTTCGTCGAGCACGTCGTTGCGCCGCATCTGGCGGCGCTGCGCACGCGCGGCATCAAGGTCGTCGCCAATGCCGGCGGCGTCAATCCGCTGGCCTGCAAGCGCGCGCTCGAAGCGGTGGCCGACCAGGCCGGTGTCGACCTGAAGGTCGGCGTCGTGCTCGGCGACGATCTGCTGCCGCGCAAGCGCGAATTTACCGACGTGCGCGAAATCGACCGCGGCACACCGTTGCCGGCCAATCTGGTGTCGATGAACGCCTATCTCGGCGCGTTCCCGATCGCTGCGGCATTGGCGGCCGGCGCCGACATCGTCGTCACCGGCCGCTGCGTCGATTCGGCGCTGGCGCTCGGGCCGCTGATCCATGAATTCGGCTGGGGCGTCGACGACTACCAGCAGCTCGCGGCCGGTTCGCTGGCCGGGCACCTGCTCGAATGCGGCGCGCAGGCCACCGGCGGCAATTTCACCGACTGGCAGACGGTCGCGAGCGGCTACGCGAACATGGGCTTCCCGTTCGCCGACGTGCGCGCCGACGGCCATTTCACGATCGGCAAGCCGGACGGTACCGGTGGCGCGGTGACGCCGCACACGGTGCTTGAACAGATGCTCTACGAAATCGGCGATCCGGCCGCGTACCGGCTGCCCGATGTGGTCTGCGATTTCACGCAGGTGCGCTTGCGCCAGGTCGCGGCCGACCGCGTCGCCGTCGATGGGGCGCGTGGCCGTGCACCGGGCGGTTCGTACAAGGTCTCGGCAACCTATCCGGACGGTCTGCGCTGCGTCGCGCTGTTCATGATCGGTGGCGAGCAGGCGGCGCGCAAAGGTCATGCGTCGGCCGACGCGATTGTGGCCAAGGTCCGGCGTCAGCTCGCCGATGCCGGCTGGGGCGATTTCAGCGGCGTCGATGTGCATTGCATCGGTGCCGAGGAAAGTTACGGACCGCACGCGCGGCCGGCGGCGGCGGCGACGCGTGAAGTCGTCGTCAAGATCGTCGTCCAGCACGCCAATGCCAAGGCGCTGAAGCTGTTCGCGCGCGAGATCGCGCAGGCGGCGACCGGCATGGCGCCGGGCTTTACCGGTTACTTCAGTGCCGGCCGCCCGGAGCCGAGCATGATCCCGCGCCTGTATTCGACGATGGTGCCGAAGGCGGATGTGCCGATCGAGATCGTCGTCGGCGCGCAGCGTCAGGCGGTAACGGTCGATACGCAGGATCATCCGCAGCCGTCGCAGCCGGCGTCGGTTGCGCAGGCCCACCACATCGACGGGCCGACGACGACGGTACCGCTGCGTCGCGTCGCGCTGGCGCGCTCCGGCGACAAGGGCGATCACGCCAACATCGGCGTCATCGCGCGCCACGCCGACTATGTCGCGCCGCTGCGCGCGGCGCTGACCGCGGAGGTGGTGCGCGAGGGGTTCGCGCACGTGCTCGCCGGCGGTCGCGACGGGCGTGTCGAACGTTACGAGTTGCCGGGCTCGCAGAGCTTCAACTTCATGCTGTACCACGCGCTGGGCGGCGGCGGTGCCGGCAGCCTGCGCACCGACCCGCAGGGCAAGGCTTTCGCGCAGATGCTGCTCGATCTGCCCGTGGCGATGCCGACTGCGCTGCTCAAGGATTGACGATGGCGATCATCGAAAGCCGTATCGACACGCGCAGCGAGGCATTCCGTGCCAACCGCGACGCCATGCTGCAGGCGATTGCCGACTGGCGCGCCGTCGAGGCCAAGGGCCGCGCCGAGGAGGAGTCGAAGCGCGAGCGCTTTCATCAGCGTCGTCAGCTGTTGCCGCGCGAGCGCGTGCATCGCCTGCTCGACCGCGGCTCGCCGTGGCTGGAATTGGCGACGCTGGCGGGCTATCGCATGCACGACGACAAGGACGGTTCGCTGGCCGGCGGCAACACGATTGCCGGCATCGGCTACGTGTCCGGCGTGCGCTGCATCGTCACCGCGTCGAACTCGGCGATCAAGGGCGGCACGATGACGCCGTGGGGCGTGCAGAAGGGCCTGCGCATCCAGGAGATCGCGCTGCAGCAGAAGCTGCCGGTGGTGGCGATGGTCGAGTCCGGCGGCGCCAATCTGCTGTATCAGGCCGATGTCTTCATTCCCGGCGGCCGCACCTTCGCCAACCAGGCGCGCTTGTCGGCGGCCGGCATTCCGCAGGTGACGATCGTGCACGGCTCGTCGACCGCCGGCGGCGCCTACATGCCGGGGCTGTCGGATTACGTGGTGATGGTGCGCAAACGCGCCAAGGTGTTTCTCGCCGGCCCGCCGCTGCTCAAGGCGGCAACCGGTGAGGTCGCCGGCGAGGAGGAACTCGGCGGTGCGGAGATGCACAGCCAGGTCGCCGGCACCTCGGAGTTTCTCGCCGAGAACGATGCCGACGCGGTGCGTATCGCGCGCGAGATCGTCGCCAATCTGAACTGGAACGCGCAGCGCCCGCGACTCGAGCTTCTGCCATTGCGCGCACCGGCTTATGACGTCGACGAACTGTGCGGCGTGGTGCCGGTCGACTACCGCAAACCGTTCGACTGTCGCGAAGTCATCGCGCGACTGGTCGACGGTTCGGACTTTCTCGAATTCAAGGCCGAGTACGACAAGCAGACCGTCTGCGGTCGCGCGACCTTGCACGGTCACGCCATCGGCATCATTTCCAACAACGGACCGATCACCACCGCTGGCGCGACCAAGGCCGGGCAGTTCATCCAGCTCTGCTGTCAGGCCGGCACGCCCATCGTCTACCTGATGAACACCACCGGCTACATGGTCGGGACCGAGAGCGAGCAGGGCGGTATCGTCAAGCACGGCTCGAAGATGATCCAGGCAGTCGCCAATGCGACGGTGCCGCAGCTGACGATCGTCATGGGTGCCAGCTTCGGTGCCGGCAACTACGGCATGTGCGGGCGCGGTTTCGGACCGCACTTCATCTTCGCCTGGCCGAATGCGCGCACCGCGGTGATGGGCGGCGAACAAGCCGCCAGCGTGATGGACATCATCACGCGCGAAAAGTGGGCCAAGCAGGGCAAGACCATGACCGAGACCGACGAAAAGATGCTGGCGGCGATCCGCCAGAACATCGTCGGCCAGTTCGACAAGGAGTCGCATGCGTTCGCGGCGACGGCACGTCTGTTCGACGACGGACTGATCGATCCGCGTGACACGCGCCGCGTGCTCGGCCTGTGTCTGTCCATCGTGCGCGAGGCGCGCGCCCGCCAGACCCATGCGACGAGCTACGGCGTCGCCCGTTTCTGATCAATACCGAGTTTCGAGGAGAACCATCATGTTGCTGACGCCGGAACACCGCTCGCTCTACGACACGACCAGGAAGTTCGTGCAGCAGGAGCTGAATCCCAACATCGCCGAGTGGGAGCGCGCCGGCATCTTCCCGGCGCGCGAGGTGTTCGCGAAGATGGGCAAGCTCGGCCTGCTCGGCATCACGCGGCCGGAAGCCTACGGCGGTCTCGGCCTCGACTATTCGTACGAGGTGGTGTTCGCACAGGCGCTCGGCAACTGCATCTGCGGCAGTCTGCCGATGGCGATCGGCGTGCAGACCGACATGGCGACACCGGCGCTGGCGCGCTTCGGTTCCGATGAGCTGCGCCGCGAATTTTTGACGCCGACCATCGCCGGCGAACGCGTCTGCTCGATCGCGGTCAGCGAGGTCGGCTCCGGCTCCGACGTCGCCAGCATCAAGACCGTGGCGCGCAAGGACGGCGGCGACTACGTCATCAACGGCTCGAAGATGTGGATCACCAACGGCACGCAGTCCGACTGGGCCTGCATGTTGGTCAACACCTCGGAAGGCAAGCTGCATTCGAACAAGTCGCTGATCGTCGTGCCGATGGACGCCAAGGGCGTCGATCGCAAGACGCGGCTCGACAAGCTCGGCATGCGCTCGTCGGATACCGCGATGATCTTTCTCGACGAGGTGCGCGTGCCGCAGCGCTATCTGATCGGCCAGGAAGGCCTGGGTTTCATGTACCAGATGCTGCAGTTCCAGGAGGAACGCCTGTTCGGCGCCGCCAGCGGCATCGACAGCCTGTTCAACCTGATCGACGAAACCATCGACTACACGCGCCAGCGCCAGGCTTTCGGCATGCCGCTGATCGACAATCAGTACGTGCACTTCCGGCTCGCCGAGCTGCGCACCGAGGTCGAGTCGCTGAAGGCGCTGGTCTATCAGGCCACCGAGGAATACATCGCCGGCCGCGACGTGCTGATGCTGGCGAGCATGGCCAAGCTCAAGGTCGGCCGCATCAGCCGCGAGGTCACCGACGGCTGCCTGCAGTTCTGGGGCGGCCAGGGCTTCATGTGGGACAACAACATCTCGCGCGCATACCGTGATTCGCGGCTGATCTCGATCGGCGGCGGCGCCGACGAGATCATGCTCGGCATCATCAGCAAGACGCTCGGCATCCTGCCGTCGAAGAAGAAGGCCAAGGCCGGCGATGCGGCCGCGGCGTCGACCGCCGCGGTGGGCTGATGGACGCCGCGACGATCGAACTGCCGGCCTGCACGACGCTGGAGCTGGCGCTGGACGACGGCGTGCTGCGCGTGACGCTGAACCGGCCGGACGCACGCAATGCGATGAACCTGCAGATGGTCGAAGAACTGTGCACGCTGTTCGCCGCGCTGCAGGACGATGCCGCGCTGCGCGGCAGCGTGCGTGTCGTCGTGCTGCGCGGCGCCGGTGGTCATTTCTGCGCCGGCGCCGATCTCAAGTCGCTGGCCGGCGCGGCGCCGGCCGACGGCGGCGATCCGCTGGCCGCGCTCAATCGTCGTTTCGGCACCATGCTGCGCGCGGTCGAGGCGGCGCCGGCCGTGGTCGTCGCGGTCTGCGAGGGCGCCGTGCTCGGCGGCGGCTTCGGCATCGCCTGCGTCGCCGACATCACGCTGGCCGCCAGCGATGCGCGCTTCGGTCTGCCGGAGACCACGCGCGGCCTGCCGCCGGCGCAGATCGCACCGTTCGTCGCGGCGCGCATCGGTACCTCGCAGGCGCGGCGCCTGAGCCTGACCGGCGCGCAGTTCGACGGCCTGGAGGCGCTGCGGCTCGGCGTCGCGCACGGCGCGTATGCATCGGGAGTGCCGCTCGACGCGGCGCTCGGCGACAGCATCGCCGCGATCCTGCGCTGTGCGCCGCAGGCCAATGCGCTGACCAAGCGTCTGCTGCTCAATCCGGACGGACTCGATCTCGACGCGCAGCTCGACGACGCCGCGGCGACGTTCGCGCAGTGCGCGCGCAGCTCCGAAGCGGCCGAAGGCATCGCCGCATTCATGCAGAAGCGCGCGCCGGCATGGGCGCCGCCGCCGCGCCCGAAACAGGTGCAGACATGAGTGCCACCGTCCGGCCGTTCAGCAAGTTGCTGGTCGCCAACCGCGGCGAGATCGCGGTGCGCGTCATTCGCGGTGCGCAGGCACTCGGCTACCGCACCGTTGCCGTCTATTCGGACGCCGACCGCGACGCGCTGCACGTGCGCCTCGCCGATGAGGCGGTGCACATCGGTCCGGCACCGGCTGCCGAATCGTATCTGTCGATCGAGCGTTTGATCGCCGCCGCGCGGGCCAGCGGTGCCGAGGCCATTCATCCCGGCTACGGCTTTTTGTCCGAGCGCGCCGAGTTCGCGCAGGCGGTACAGGATGCCGGGTTGGTCTTCATCGGCCCCGACGCCGAGTCGATCGCGGCGATGGGCAACAAGTCGGCATCGAAGCGACTGATGATCGATGCCGGCGTGCCCTGCGTGCCGGGCTATCAGGGCGACGACCAGCGCGACGAGACGCTGATCGCCGAGGCGCGGCGCATCGGCCTGCCGGTGATGGTCAAGGCGGCGGCCGGCGGCGGCGGCCGCGGCATGCGCATCGTCGACGACGAGTCCGGCCTGGCCGCGGCGATCGCGTCGGCACGCTCGGAAGCGGCCAATGCCTTCGGCAGCGGCGAGCTGCTGATCGAAAAGGCGGTGCTCGATGCGCGGCACGTCGAGATCCAGGTGTTCGGCGATCGCCACGGTCAGGTCGTGCACTTCGGCGAGCGCGACTGCTCGGTGCAGCGCCGCAACCAGAAGGTCGTCGAGGAAGCGCCGTCGCCGGCTGTCGACGACGCGCTGCGCGAACGCATGGGCTCGGCGGCGGTGACGGCGGCGCGTGCCGTGCACTATGTCGGCGCCGGCACCGTCGAGTTCATGCTCGCCGCCGACGGCAGCTTCTATTTTCTGGAGATGAACACGCGGCTGCAGGTCGAGCATCCGGTGACCGAGATGGTCTACGGCGTCGATCTCGTCGAGTGGCAGCTGCGGGTCGCGGCCGGCGCGCCGCTGCCGTTGACGCAGGACGCCATTCTCGCGCGGCGCCGCGGCGCGGCGATCGAGGTGCGCCTGTGCGCCGAGGATGCCGATGCCGACTACCACCCGCAGACCGGCCGCGTGCTCAGTTGGCGCCCGCCGCATGGCGTCGGCGTGCGCGTCGACGCCGGGCTGTTCACGGGCCTCGAGATCGGCCCGTATTACGACTCGATGCAGGCCAAGCTGATCGCGTGGGGCGAGACCCGCGACGCGGCGCGGCTGCGTCTGCTGCAGGCGCTCGACGACACGACGCTGCTGGGCGTGACCAGCAATCGCGATTTTCTGCGCCGCATCGTCGCGCATCCGGCCTTCGCCGCCGGCGAGGTGACGACCGGCTTTCTGGCCCGGCATCTGCCGCCGGATGCGGCGACCGCGCCGGATGCGACGCTGGTCGCGCTCGCTGCCGTGGCGCTGTATCGGCGCGACCAGCGACAACTGGCCGACGCACACGGGCTTGATCACGAACTGCTCGGTTGGCACAGCTCGCACGCGACGCCGACGGCGCTGAATCTGCGCTGGCGCGACCACGATCTCGTCGCGACGATCGCGCTGCAGCCGGGCGGGCGCTACGTGGTCCAGGTTGGCGACGATGTGCGGACGATCACCGTCGTCGACGGCGACGACGCGCATTTCGTTTACGTCCGCGACGGCCTGCGCCGGCGCGCGCAGCTGGCCTTTGACGGCGACGCGGTGTGGATCGATGCCGAGCAGACGACGGCGTGTTTCGACGATCGCAGTCTGGCGCCGGTGCAGGGCGCGGCGCCCGGCTCCGACGGACGGCTGCTCGCGCATTCGGACGGCCGCATCGTCGCCGTTCACGTACAGCCCGGCGCGCACGTCGAGCGTGCTCAGGTGCTGCTGGTGCTCGAAGCGATGAAGATGGAATTCCAGCTGTCGTTGCCGGTTGCCGGCCGCGTCGAGACGGTCGGCGTGCAGGTCGGCGAACAGGTTCGCGCGCGCCAGTTGCTGTTGCAGTTGACGCCCGATGCGAACACCCCGTGAATGATTTTCCACACAAACTCGAGAGGAGTTGACGATGAGCGCCCATGATTTTCTGCAGCGTCTGCCGCAGGCCCTGAATGCCGATGCCGCCGCCGGCACCGATTGCACGATCCAGTTCAACATCGCCCGGCCGGCCTACGTCGTCATCAAGGACGGTGCCTGTCAGGTACAGGACGGCAGCGCCGGCAATGCCGACGTGACGCTGACGATGGAAGACGACGATCTGGTGCAATTGATGAAGGGCGAGCTCAACGGCATGACCGCGTTCATGACCGGCAAGCTGCAGCTCGACGGCGACCTGATGCTGGCGCAGCGCGTGTCGTCGCTGTTCGACGCGTCCAAGCTCGGATGACGGCGGCGCAGCGGTATCGCTCGGTGTTCGCGCCCGGTCTCTACGCCGGGCGCCGCATCGTCGTCACCGGTGGCGGCAGCGGCATCGGCCGCTGCACCGCGCACGAGCTCGCGTCGCTCGGCGCCGAGGTGCTGCTCTGCGGACGCAAGGCCGACAAGCTCGAACGCGTGCGCGACGAGATCGTCGAGGACGGCGGTCAGGCGTCGATCGCGGCGTTCGATATCCGCGACGAAGCGGCGGTGCGCGATACCGTGGCGAGCCTGCTCGCCGGCGGTCCGATCTACGGTCTCGTCAACAATGCCGGCGGCCAGTTTCCGTCGCCGGCGCAGGCGATCGGCAAGAAGGGTTTCGAGGCCGTGGTCGCGACCAATCTGACCGGCGGTTTCCTCGTCGCGCGCGAGCTGTACACACAACACTTCGCCCGGCATGGCGGCGCCATCGTCAACATGCTCGCCGACATGTGGGGCGGCATGCCGGCGATGGCGCACTCCGGGGCGGCGCGTGCGGGTATGCTCAATCTGACGCAGACGCTGGCGGTCGAGTGGGCGTCGCGCGGCGTGCGCGTCAATGCCGTCGCACCGGGCTTCGTCGCCAGCTCCGGCATGGACAGCTATGACCCGTCGTTCACGCGCGAGGTCATTCCGCAGATGGCGGCCGAGATTCCGCTCGGCCGGCTCGCCGACGAGTCCGAGGTCAGCGCCGCGATCGTCTTCCTGCTGTCGGACGCGGCATCGTTCATCACCGGCGCGGTGCTGTGCATCGACGGCGGCGGCAGTCTCAACACCAAGCTGTTCCCGCTGTCCGGCGTACCCGCCGACAGCGCGACCAGCCGGCCGTACGACGGCTTCCATCGCGCGCAGCCGCCGGCCGCGCTCGACGCGCTGAAGCCCAAGCTGCCGACATGAGCGACGCGGCCGCGATGCCGGCGCCCGGCTGGGCGCGGGTGCTGCGTCGCGGCAGCGATCGTCTGCTGTTCGATCTCGGCGGCGGTCCGCGGCCGCTGAAGTTTGCGTGGATCGTCAACGCGCAGAAGGCCGGCTCGTTTGCGTTCTATGGCGCGCTGATGGCCTGGTATGCGCCGCAGGTGCCGCAGGCCACCAGCCATGCGGCGTGGATCTACCTCGCACTGCACGGCAGTTACGGGCTGTGCTGGCTGCTCAAGGATCTGTGCTTTCCCGATCCGAACTGGCAGCGCCGCATCACGCTGCCGAGCAGCGTCGTCGCGCTGGTCGGTCTCGGCCTGTACTGGAGCTTCGGCTGGCTGCTGATTTCCGGTGTGTCGCAGCCGCGCTATCCGCTGCCGGACGGCGCGTGGTTCTGCCTGTGCGTGTCGCTGTGCCTGCTCGGCAGCGTCCTGATGATCGCCGCCGACGCGCAGAAGTTCTACACGCTGCGCCTGCGTCGCGGCTTAATCGACGACGGCGTATTCCGCTACGTGCGCCATCCCAACTACCTCGGCGAGATGCTCGTCTACGCGAGCTTCGCGCTGCTGGTCTGGCACTGGTTTCCGGTGGTGGTACTCGCCGTCGTCTGGCTCGGGCTGTTCGCGCCGAACATGGCGTTCAAGGAAGCCAGCCTGTCGCGCTACCCGCAGTGGGCGGCCTACCGGCGGCGCAGCTGGTGCTTGGTGCCGGGGCTGTTGTAGCCGCCGGCCGGTGCCGGCCGGCGGCCCGTATCGCCTACGACTGCGACGCGCGATACGCGCGCCAGCCGCCGAATGCCGTGATGTCGGTGGCGTCGGCCAGCGCCCAGCCTTCGCAGATGAAGCCTTTGACGACGCGGCCGTCGGCCAGCGTCAGACTGCCGATGCCGAGCGGCGGCGGAATGGCGGCGACGAAGCTGCCGAAAAGCGTCAGCGGCACGTCCCACAGCTCGACCTCGATCGCCGCGCCGGCGCCGGCTTTCGCCAGTCCCGGCTTCGGCGGCGTGGTGTTGGCGAGCGCGTAGAGCCGGTAGTCGGCCGAGGTCGTCGTCGCTTCGACGAAATGCGCATCGCGTTCGGTCAGCTCGCGGTTCAACGGCATGCCGCGCAGGTGAGCGCCGACCACGGCGAGGCGCACGTGATCGTCGGCGGGCGGGGATACGGAAGTCATTGGGAATCTCCTGCGGTGTAGAGGGTTTGCCAGCGCCGGCCGATTGCCGCCAGCGCGGCGTCGGCCCAGGCCGGACCGATCAGGGTGACGCCGAACGGCAGGCGGTCGTCGCGAAGGCCGGCCGGCACGGCGAGCGCCGACCAGTCGAGCAGGTTGACGAAGTTCGTGTAGTAGCCGAGTTCGCTGTTGAGGCGCACCGGATCGGCCTGCATCGCCGCGACCGTGTGCATCGACGGCGCGGTCGGCACGAACAGCGCATCGACCGACGCCATCAGATGATCGGCATGGCGCTGCAGTTCGAGCCGCCGGTACTCGGCGCGGAACGTGTCGACGGCGCTGAATTCGCGGCCGCGCTCGATGACGTCGCGTACTACCGGGTGCATCGCGTCCGGGTGCTGTTCGAGGAAGGACTCGGTGGCCGCCAGCCGCTCGGCAACCCAGGGGCCGTCGTAGAGCAGGGCGGCGACCTCGTTGAGCGGCTCGAAGTCGAATTCGACTAACGTCGCGCCGAGCTGCTCGTGAGCTTGTCGGCAGGCCTGCTCGTAGGCGCGCGCGGCGTGCTCGTCGCCGAAGAACTCCGGCTGGCGCGGCACGCCGAGCCGCAGCGTGTCCGGCAGCGCGGCGTCGAATGCCGGCGCCGGCCGCGAATAGGCGTCGTCGGCGTCGAAGCCACCGGCGACATTCGCCAGCAGCCAGGCCTCCTCGACGTCGTGCGCGAAGATCGACACGCAGTCGAGGCTGCGGCAGGCCGGCACGACGCCGCGCGTGCTGAGCCAGCCGCGTGTCGGTTTGAGACCGACCAGGCCGTTGAACGCCGCCGGCACCCGGCCCGAACCGGCGGTGTCGGTGCCGAGCGAGAACGCCACCAGGCCGGCGGCGACGGCGACCGCCGAGCCGGAACTCGAACCGCCGGAGACGTAGTCGCGGTCGTAGACCGAGCGCGGCGCGCCGTACGGCGAACGCGTGCCGTTGAGGCCGGTGGCGAACTGGTCGAGATTGGTCTTGCCGACCAGTAGCGCGCCGGCTGCGCGCAGGCGCGCGATGACGCCGGCATCGGCGGCGGGCCGATAGGCGAAGGCCGGGCACGCGGCACTGGTCTCGAAGCCGGCGCAATCGATGTTGTCCTTGACCGCGAATGGCACGCCCCACAGCGGTTGATCGTCGCGGCGCCCAGCTGCCATCAGCGCCCGCGCCTGTTCGCGCAGCGTCGCGTCCGCGGCGCGGCTGATCCAGACCGCCGGATCGTCGTAGGCCGCACAGCGCTCGATCAATGCGTCGACCATGGCCAGCGGCGTGCTCGTGCCATCGGCGTATTGCTGTTGCAGGCGGCGAATCTGTAAGGCCGGTGCGCGCATCAGTCGACCTCGATCACGGCGAGCGTTTGGCCGGTGCGCACCATGCGCCCGGCGTGCACACACCACTCGCGAACGGCGCCGTCGCGCGGCGCCCGAACTTCCATTTCCATTTTCATAGATTCCAGAATCATCAGGACTTGCCCGGCACGAACGTGCTCGCCGTCGGCGACGACGATCTTCCAGACGGTGCCGGTGACATGTGCGTCGACGCCGATGCAGCCCGGCGGCAGGGTTTGTGCAGCCGCTGCCGGCGGCGGCTCGTCGACGCGAAAGCGGTCGAGACCGCGGACCTTCCAGTCGGCGCGCTCGGCCTCGAAGGCGGTTTGCTGGCGCGTTTTGAAGGATTCGATGCTGTCGCGCTGTTCGGCGAGAAAGCGCGCATGCTCGGCGTACGACAATGTCGTGTCCTCGATGCGCAGCGGGTATTCGCCGTACGGAAATGCGGCGCGCGCTTCGGCCAGTTCGGTTTCGCTGACCGGGTAGAAGCGGATCTGGTCGAAGCAGCGCAGCAGCCATGGCTGCTCGAAGGCCGGCGTGCGCCGCCAGCGGTTCCACATCTGCACGGTGCGGCCGAACAGCTGATAGCCGCCGGGGCCTTCCATGCCGTAGACGCACAGATAGGCGCCGCCGATGCCGACTGCGTTTTCCGGCGTCCAGGTGCGCGCCGGGTTGTATTTGGTCGTGACCAGGCGATGGCGCGGGTCCAGCGGTGTCGCGACCGGTGCGCCGAGATAGACGTCGCCGAGGCCCATCACCAGATAGCGCGCGTCGAAGACGATGCGGCGCACGTCGTCGACCGAGTCGAGACCGTTGATGCGGCGAATGAACTCGATGTTGTCGGGGCACCACGGCGCATCCGGCCGTACCAGCTCCTGGTATTTGCGCATCGCCAGGCGGATTTGCGCATCGTTCCACGACAACGGCAGATGGACGATGCGGCTCGGCACCGTGACCTGCCCGGCGTCGGGCAGCGACGACTCGATCTCGCGCAGCGTGCCGAGCAGCGTTGTCAACGACAGCACGTCGCTGTCGTAATGCACCTGCAGCGAGCGGATACCCGGGGTCAGATCGATCAGACCCGGCAGGCGGCGTTCGCGCAGCGTCTGCATCAACAGCTGCACGCGCAGGCGCAGCGCGAGGTCCAGCGTCATTTCACCGTATTCGACGAGCAGATTGTCGTCGCCGGCTCGGCGATAGCGCACGGCGATGGCGAGATCGTCGCGCGCGGCGACGATCGGCGAGCCGTAGTCAGGGGGCGTGGCGCCGACGACGGTCGGCGCCCCGCGTTCGCGGACCGGCACGAAGCGGACCTTGTCGCCGGGCCGCAGCTGGCCGAGTTTCCACAACTCGTCGCGGGCCACGACCGCCGGGCAGACGAAGCCGCCGAGACTCGGCCCGTCCGGGCCGAGGATGATCGGCATGTCGCCGGTGAAGTCGATCGCGCCGATCGCGTAGGCGTTGTCGTGAATGTTCGACGGGTGCAGGCCGGCTTCGCCGCCGTCGGCACGCGCCCACTGCGGCCGCGGTCCGATCAGGCGCACGCCGGTTCGCGCGCTGTTGAAATGCACCTCGTATTCGGCGCTGAACAGCGTCGCGATGTCGTCGTCGGTGAAGAAGTCCGGCGCGCCATGCGGGCCGTAGCGAACCTGCAGGCGCCACTCGTGGGACAGCGCCGGCGATTCGTCGGCAGTCAGCGCGGCCGGCTCGCTGATGGCCGCTGTCTGGTCTGCGAGGTGCAAGGCATCGCCGGCGCACAGCGCGCCGTGGGCATGACCGCCGAAGCCGCCGAGCGCGAACGTCGCGCCCGAGCCGAGATAGCGCGGCACGTCGAAGCCGCCGCGCACCGCCAGGTAACAGCGCTGGCCGGCGCCGGCGATGGTGCCGAGCGTCAGCACCTGGCCGGCGCGCACCGCATGCGGCGCGCCGTACGCCAGCGCCGCGCCGTCGAGCGTCGCGGGCATCGCCGCACCGACCAGCGCGATCAGCGCGTCGCTGTGAAAGCGCAGCGTCGGGCCGGATAGCGTGCATTCGAGCGCCGCCGTGCCCGCTGCGTTGCCGACCACGCGATTGGCGAGCGCGCACGAGCGGCCGTCCATCGGTCCCGACGGCGGAATGCCGACGTCCCAGTAGCCGAGCCGGCCCGGCGCGTCCTGGATGCTGCTCTGCGTACCCGGGTCGAGCACCTCGATGCTGCGCGAGCCGAACGCAACGTGCTGCAGCGCGTGCGTGCTCAGCTGCGCCGCGGCGAACATCGGGCTGGCGGCGAGCTGGCGCAGGAAATCGAGATTGGTCTCGATGCCGTACAGCGCCGTCGTCTGCAGGGCCGTGCGCAGCTTGGCGACGGCCGCCGGCCGGTCGTCGGCGTGGACGATCAGCTTGGCCAGCAGGGAGTCGTAGTACGGCGTGACCTCGGTGCCGGTTTCGATCCAGGTATCGACGCGCGCGGCGTCGGCGAAGCGGACTTCGGTCAGCAGGCCGCTGAGCGGGCGAAAGTCGCGCTGCGGGTCCTCGGCGCAGAGGCGCACCTCGATCGCGGCGCCGCGCGGCTGCAGCGCGTGCTGCGCGGGCAGCTGCAGCTCACCGGCGGCCTGGCGGATCATCCATTCGACGAGGTCGATGCCGTAGGTCGCTTCGGTGATCGGGTGTTCGACCTGCAGACGCGTGTTGACTTCGAGAAAATAGAACGCGTCGCGCTCGACGTCGTAAACGAACTCGACCGTGCCGGCCGATTCGTAGTCGGCGGCCGCGCCCAACGCGCGTGCCGCGGCGTGCAGGCGCGCCCGCAGTGCGTCGGACAAGTGCGGCGCCGGCGTTTCCTCGACGAGCTTCTGGTGGCGGCGCTGCAGCGAGCAGTCGCGCTCGCCCAGCGAGACGACACGGCCCTGGCCGTCGCCGAAGATCTGCACCTCGATGTGGCGCGCGGTCCCGACGTAACGCTCCAGATAGACGCGCGCATCACCGAAGCCGGCGCCGGCGATCCGGCAGACGCTGTCGTAGCGTGCGCGCAGTTCGCTTTCGTCGCGGCACAGCTGCATGCCGATGCCGCCACCGCCGGCGGTGCTTTTCAGCATCACCGGATAGCCGATGCGCGCCGCTTCGCGCAGCGCCGTGTCGACGTCGTCGAGCAGCTCGCTGCCGGGCAACAGCGGCACGCCGCAGCGCCGTGCGAGCGCGCGTGCTTCATGCTTGAGGCCGAAACGGCGCAGGTGCGTCGGCTGCGGACCGATGAAGCGGATGCCGACCGCTTCCAGTCGCTCGGCGAACGCGGCGTTCTCGCTGAGAAAACCATAGCCGGGATGTACGGCCTGCGCGCCGCTGCGTTGGCAGGCGTCGACGATGCGCTCGATGTCGAGATAGCTGTCGCGCGGCGCCGGGCCGCCGATGTGCACGGCCTCGTCGGCCGCGCGCACCGGCGCCGTGTAGCGGTCGGCATCCGAATACACCGCGACCGTGCGGATGCCGAGCCGCTGTGCGCTGCGCTGCACACGGCCGGCGATCTCGCCGCGGTTGGCGATGAGGATGCGCTCGAACACCGTGTCAGTCCTCCCAGATCAGTACGCGCACCGGCGTCGGGTTGAAGCCGTTGCAGGGGTTGTTGATCTGCGGACAGTTCGAGATCACGCACAGCACATCCATGTCGGCGCGGATCTCGACGTAGTCGCCGGGTGCGGAGACGCCGTCGACGATCGCCAGCCGGCCATCGGATTCGACCGGTACGTTCATGAAGAAGTTGATGTTGCCGACGATGTCGCGCTTGTCCATGCCGTACTTGGCGACTTCGACGAGGAAGTTCTCGCGGCAGGCGTGCATGTAGCGCGTGTGGTGACCGAAGCGCACCGTGTTGGCCTCGCACGAGCAGGCGCCGGCCGATGTGTCGTGCGCGCCGCAGCTGTCGGCGATGACGGTGGCGAGCACGCGATCCTCATTCGACATGATGCGCGTGCCGGTCGTTACGTAGGCGGCATTCTGCGCGCGCAGTGTGTTCTGCGCGCTGTAGCGTTCGCTGTGATCGGCGGCGCTGTAGAACAGCGTGTCGACGGCCTGCTGACCTTCGAGGTCGACGATGCGCAGCACTTCGCCGCGATGGATCAGTTGCGACCAGGGGCGCGTTGGCGCAATGGTGTGGTCGTAGCGAGCGCGGGCCGGGTCACGGGAAGAAAGGGTGATGTTGCTCATGTCCAGATCCTCAGGCGGCCGGCGATTCGCCGAAGTAGCGGGCGTTGTTGTCGAAGCCGCGGCGCGCTTCGGCGGTGGCGTTGCGGCAAAGATCGTCGGCACCGGCTTCGGCGGTGCGGTGGACGATCAGCTCGATGGCGTGCGCCGGCGTCGTGCTCGGCGCCAGCGGATGCGGACAATTGGAGATCGCGACGATCAAGTTCATCTCGGCGCGCAGATCGACGAAGTCGCCGGGCTGCAGCTGCCCGTCGCGCCACACGAAGCGACCGTCGGTGTCGGTCGCGACCGGTGCAAAGAACGTCATGCACGGCGCGATGTCGCGTCGCGACAGGCCGTGCTTGCCGGCCGCGAGGACGAAGTTCTCCTGGGTATTGCGGCGATGGCGGGCCGTGCCGTGCTTTTCGGCATTGCTGGCGGCGGTGCTGCCGCCAAGCAGTGCGTCGTGCGCCGCGCAACTGTCCTCGGTGATCGATGCGAGCACGCGGCCCATGTCGGAGAACAGCACGCGGCCTTTGCCGAGCGCCGCGGTCCACTGCACCTTGACGGTGTCGCCGGCGTTGTAGCGCTCACTGTGGTCGTCGGCGTTCCAGGCAAAGAACGACACGCCCGGCGTTGCCGCGCTGTTGAGCAGACGCAGCGTCTCGCCGCGGGCGATGTGGCCGGTCCAGTACCAGCCGCTCGGTATGGTGTCGCGCAGGCGCACGTCGACGCCGGCGATCGGCGCAGCGTCGCGCGCCGTCGGCGGCGGCAGCGGCAGATCCTTGCCCTGGCCGGTGGCTTTCAGTTCTTCGTAGCGGCGTCGATTGGCCGCGATCGTCGCAGCCGTTTCGGACTCATTCATGGAGGTCACTCCTTAACGCTTGATCGGATGCCGGGTCGTCCCGGCGAGTTCAGGCCGATGTGGCGGCCGGGTCGTCCCGGCTGCCGGCAATGGGTGAGGGCGATCGATGCGGCCCGCTCATGCCGCGCACGACAACGCGTCCGCTGCTGGACGGACGGGTGCATGTGGGCGATGGGGTGGGCGTCATGGTCGATCCTCGGCTGTGGTGAACATCGTTCAGCAAGGATCTGGGGATCGCCGGCGCACGCTCGAACGAAGACCAGATCCTGGCCGTCGAGGTCTCCCGGGTTTTTATCCCGCCGTGCACCGGGCGTCTCACCCGGCGGCAGCTCTCGGACCTGTCGCGCTCGAAAGCGCCGGAACCCTAGCCGCCAACTCATTCAGTTGTGACGCAATACTTACGCCAATTCGAACAAATGTCCAGTGGACGGATTTTTGCAATATCAAAACAACACCGATGTCGTCGCTTTCGGGATATCGCCGTGCTTGCACGCCGAAGATGGTGGTTATACGATATGAACATATGTTCGCAATAAAAACATTTTTTCGTGACCGGCGCCGGATGGCGGCGCGCCGGCCGCGACTGGGCCTGGAGCTGAAACGATGCAGATGCTGATCAACGGAAAAGGCGTGTCGGGGACGCGCAGCTTCGCGGTCGAGAACCCGGCGACGAACGCTGTCGTCACAGAGGTGCCGGATTGCTCGGCGGCCGAACTCGACGCTGCGGTCGGCGCCGCGCAGCAGGCGTTCCCGATTTGGAGCGCGACACCGCACGCCGAGCGCCAGCAGCTGCTGCTCGACTGTGCCGACATTCTGGTCGCCAACCTTGATGAACTGGCGGCGTTGCTGGTGAGCGAGCAGGGCAAGCCGCTGGCCAAGGCCAAGCGCGAGCTGATGGGTTCGGCGGCGTGGCTGCGCTATACCGCGACGCTGGAGCTGCCGGTCGAGACGATTCGCGACGACGAGATGGTGCGCGTCGAACTGCATCACAAGCCGCTCGGCGTGGTCGGTGCCATCGTGCCGTGGAACTATCCGGTGATCTCGGCAGTGGGCAAGTTCGCGCCGGCGATGCTGGCCGGCAACACCGTGGTGCTGAAGCCGTCGCCGTTCACGCCGCTGGCGACGCTGCGTCTGGGCGAGCTGCTGGCCGAGCGCATTCCGGCCGGCGTGCTGAACATCGTCAGCGGTGGCGACGAACTCGGGCGCCTGATCACGGCGCATCCGGCCATTCGCAAGCTGTCACTGACCGGTTCGGTGGCCGCCGGCCGTTCGGTGGCCGCCGCCGCCGCGCAGGATCTCAAGCGCATCACGCTCGAACTGGGCGGCAACGATGCGGCGATCGTGCTCGACGACGTCGACGTCAAGACCGTCGCGCAGAGGATCTTTACCGCAGCGTTCGAGAACACCGGGCAGGTCTGCACGGCGATCAAGCGCGTTTACGTGCACGACAGCATTCATGACGCATTCGTCGATGAACTGGTGGCGCTGGCCGGCGCCGCGCGGCTCGGCGACGGCATGGCCGACGACACCGAATACGGGCCGATCAACAACCGTCCGCAATACGAGCGCGTGCTGGAGCTGATCGAAAGCGCGAAGGCCGATGGCGGCACGATCCGCTGCGGCGGCGAGCGCGTCGACGGACCGGGTTACTTCATCACGCCGGCGATCGTCACCGGGCTGTCGGATGCGGCGCGCCTGGTCGTCGAGGAACAGTTCGGTCCGGTGTTGCCGGTGTTGCGCTACAGCGACGTCGACGACGCGATCGCGCGTGCCAACGACAGCCTGCTCGGGCTTGGCGGTTCGGCGTGGAGCGCCGACGCCGCGCGTGCGGCGGCCGTTGCCGACCGCCTGGTCTGCGGCATGTCGTGGGTCAACGCGCATCTCATGATCGTGCCGCAGGCGCCGATCAGCGGCCAGAAGCTGTCCGGCATCGGCGCCGAAAACGGCGTCGCCGGTCTGCACGCGTTCACGCGCCTGCAGACGCGCATCACGCCGAAGGGCTGAGCGTGCCGCATTTGATCGTCGAATACTCGGCCGGCCTCGACGCGCAGCTGGCGATCGAGCGCGTGCTCGATGCGCTCGGCGAGGCCGCGGCCGAATCCGGCGTGATGCAGCGCCGCGACATCAAGCTGCGTGCCATCCCGTATTCCCATTTCCGCCTGCTCGACGGCGGCGACGCGTTCGTGCACGTCACGGCGCGCCTGCTGTCGGGGCGCAGCGATGCGCAGAAGCTGCAGCTCTCGAGCCGCTTGCGCGAGTGTCTGGCGTCGATGCTGACGCACGTCCACAGCATCAGTGTCGAGATCGTCGACATGCATGCGCCGTCCTATCTCAAGAGGTTGTTGTGAACCTTCCCATGGATCTGAACAAAACGGTCGAGGCCTGTGCCGCCTTCAACAATTTCCCCCGTGTGCGCCTGGCGACACTGCCGACGCCGCTGGAGGAGGCGGTGCATCTCAGCGCCGCGCTGAAGGGGCCGCGCATCTTCTTCAAGCGCGACGACCTGACCGGCGCCGGCCTCGGCGGCAACAAGGTCCGCAAGCTCGAATTCGTGCTCGCGCGCGCGCTCGAAAGCGGCGCCGACACGGTGGTCGTCGTCGGCGGCTTCCAGTCGAACCTGGCGCGCATCGCCTCGGCGATGGGCGCGCGGCTTGGCCTGCAGGTCGAGCTGGTGCTCGGCGGCCTGCCCGACGAGCCGCGGCCGATGACCGGCAACCTGCTGCTCGACCGCCTGTTCGGCGCCAAGGTGACGATGGTCGACACTGAGATCCGCTGGGAATTCGGCGACGCCGTGCAGGTGGTGGTCGAGCGTCTGCAGCGTGAAGGGCGTAAGCCGTTCGTGGTGCCGCTCGGTGGCGCCGGCCCCGAAGGCATGGCCGGCTACGTCAACGCCACGCAGGAAATGCTCGAGCAGTTCGAGGCGATCGGCATCGAGCCCGACTATCTGGCGGTGCCGATCGGCTCCGGTGGGACCTATTCGGGGCTGATGCTCGGCGCACTCCATTTCGATGCGCCGTACCGCGTGCTGGGCATCAGCGTCAGCCGTACGCGCGACTATCTGCTCGAGCGCGTGCCGGCCGAGGCGGCGTCGGCCGCCGTGCAGCTGGGCCTCGACGCGGTGCCGGGCGCCGATGATCTGCTGATTCACGACGACTACGTCGGCACCGGCTACGGCGAGTCGACGGCGGGCGCGATGGAGGCGATCCGCCTGGTCGCCGAGACCGAGGGCATCCTCCTCGATCCGGTCTATTCAGCCAAATGCATGCACGGCGTGATCGAACTGATCCGCCGCGGCGAGATCGGTGCCGATCAGACCCTGGTGTTTCTGCACACCGGCGGCTGGCCCGCGCTGTTCGCGTACGCGCCGGAATCATTCGGCGTCAGCGACGGTCCGAAAGCCTGATGCCGTCGGCAACCTTTTTTGAAACCCATCAAGGCCGCGCGCAGAGCAGGCGCGACAGGCAGGAGATAGTGAGATGAACGCACACGAACCGAAGCCGCGCCCCGAGCTGGAGCAACAGGCTCTCGAGCACATCTGGTTCCACGCCACGCCGCCTGCCGCGCTGCGCCAGAGCGGCGGCATGCTCGTTTTCGAGAAGGGAGAGGGCTGTTACCTCACCGACCATCATGGCGACACCTATCTCGACGCGCTGTCGGGTGGTGCGTTCGTCACCAACATCGGTCACGGCCGTTCGGAAGTGGCGCAGGCATACGCCGAACAGGCCGCCAAGCTGGCCTACGTGACGCCCTACAACTTCGTCGCGCAGCCCACGGTCGAGCTGGCGCAGAAGATCGGCGAACTGGCCCCAGGCGACCTCAATCGCGTGTTCTTCGGCTCCGGCGGCACCGACGCGGTGGAAGTGGCGCTGAAGATCGCCAAGCAATATCACTGGCTCGGCGGCGACCAGAAGCGCACCAAGGTGATCAGCCGTCGCGGCTCCTATCACGGCTCCTCGTTCTATGCGATGAGCGTCACCGGTGCCAGCCACGAGTTCAACAGCAAGATGTTCGCCCCGCTGGTGCCAGGTTGCCTGCAGGTGCCGAGCACCAACTACTACCGCTGCGAGTTCGACATGAGCGAGGAGCAGTACGGCAAGTTCTGCGCGGACATGGTCGAACACACGATCGTGCACGAAGGGCCTGAAACCGTCGCTGCGATCATTGCTGAGCCGATCCCGTCCGCCGCCTCGATCTATCTGCCGCCGGACGGCTACCTGAAACGCCTGCGCGAGATCGCCGACAAGTATGGCGTGCTGTTGATCATCGACGAGGTCATCAACGGCTTCGGCCGCACCGGCAAGATGTTCGCCTGCGAGCACTGGGGCGTGCAGGGCGACATTATGACCATGGCCAAGGGCCTGACCAGCGGCTACGCGCCGATGGGCGCGACCGTCGTCTCCGACAGGGTGACCGCGCGCTTCGATTCCGCCAAGGGCCGCGAGTCCGGCCTCAACCACGTGATCAGCTTCGGCGGCCACGCCGCATCCGCGGCGGCGGCATTGAAGAACATCGAGATCATGCAGACCGAAAGCATGGTCGAGAACTCCGCGAAGATGGGCGCGCTGCTGCTGGAAGGCCTCAATGATCTGCGCAAGTACCCGATCGTCGGCGATGTACGCGGCAAGGGCCTGCTCGCCGCGGTGGAATTGGTGCGTGACGCCAAGACCAAGACCTTCTTCTCCCCGGCCGACGGCGTATCGCCCAAGGTCACGTCGAAGCTGCAGTCGCTCGGCGTGCTTGCCCGTACCTTTCAGGTGGTCGAGTTCGGTCCGCCGTTGTGCGCCGGCCCCACGGAAATCCAGAAGATCGTCGAGGCGATGGAGCAGACCATCGTCTGGCTGATGAAGGAAATGAATCTCGGCTGATAGCCCGGCGGCCATCGGCGCCGTTTCGCCGTCCAGCGAATACGCGCTTTATCGGAAATAAAAATGTCTACACCAAAGCAGGTCGTCGTGGTCGGAGCCGGCGTCATCGGCTGCGCCATCTCCCTTCAACTGGCTCGCAAGGGCTACCAGACCGTCAATGTCGACAAGAACCCCGAGGTCGGCTACGGCAGCACCAGCCACTCCTGCGCGGTCGTGCGTTTTTCGTACTCGCTGCCGGAAACGGTGATGCTGGCCTATGAGGGTTTTCACTACTGGAAGCACTGGGAGCAGTTCGTCGGTAAGCACGACGAACGCGGCCTGGCGCGCTATCACCAGTGCGGTCACCTGATGCTGCGCAGCTCGGCCGACGACCGTGCCTCGGTGGTGCAGTTCTACAAGGAGCTGGGCATTCCGTTCGCGGAGTGGGATCTGCAGACGATCCGTCATCGCCTGCCGGTGCTCGACCTGCGTCTGATGGGGCCGGCGGTCGCGTTTGACGATCCGCATTTCTTCGACGAGCCGAGCGGCGACGCGATGATGCACGGCGGTGTGTTCACGCCGGAGGCCGGCTACATCGGCGATCCGCAGCTGGCCACGCACAACCTGCGTCGCGCGGTCGAGGCCAGCGGCGGGCGCTTCGTGCTCGGCAAGCGCGTGACCGCGATTCTGCGCGACGACGAGCGCGTGCGCGGCGTCGAGCTCGAGGATGGTACGCGCATCGACGCCGACATCGTCGTCAATGCTGCCGGTCCGTACTCGTCCATCGTCAACAAACTGGCCGGCGTCGAGCAGGGCATGTCGATCGGCACGCGCGCGCTGCGCCGCGAAGTGCATCACCTGCCGAGTCCGCCGAACTTCGACTTCGGTCAGTACGGCGTGATGACCTCGGATGGTGATCTGTATCAGTACTTCCGCCCCGAGACCGGCGCCAAGCTGACGGTCGGCTCGGGCGACCCGCCGTGCGATTCGCAGACCTGGGTGGACGATCCGGACCACTTCAACACCGAGTTCACCGAAAGCCAGTGGAACACGCAGGTCTATCGCGCCGCCAAGCGCATTCCGGACCTGCCGATTCCGAGCAAGGCGCAGGGCGTGGTGTCGCTCTACGACGTCGCCGACGACTGGGTGCCGCTGTACGACAAGTCCGACCTCAAGGGTTTCTACATGGCGGTCGGCACCAGCGGCCACCAGTTCAAGAACGCCGGCGTGGTCGGCGAGCTGATGTCGACGCTGATCGATGCCTGCGAGCAGGGCCATGACCACGATGCCGATCCGCTGAGTTTCACGGGCCGCTACACCGGCTACCGCTTCAGCCTTGGCACGTTCTCGCGCCGCCGCGCGATCAACCAGGGCAGCAGCTTCTCGGTACGCGGCTGACGCGCTACACCGCCATAGCAGAGCAGATCGATGAACAGACAGGACAACGAACTCATCACGCGTATCGGTCCGGGCAGCGCTGCCGGTTCGGTATTGCGCCAGTACTGGCAGCCGGCGGCGCTGATCGAGGAACTCGACGGCCCGCGCGCGGTGCGCCCGGTGACCTTGCTCGGCGAGTCGCTGGTGCTGTTCCGCGACGAACAGGGCCGTTATGGACTGGTCGATCGGCGCTGCTCGCATCGCGGCGCCGACCTCTGCTACGGCCGTCTCGAAAACGGCGGCCTGCGCTGTCCGTTCCACGGCTGGCTGTTCGACGTTAACGGCGATTGCCTCGAACAGCCGGCGGAGCCGGAAGGCAGCACGCTGCACGAGCGCATCCGCCATCGCGCCTATCCGTGTGTCGAGCGCGCCGGCGTCATCTTCGCGTACATGGGCGAGGGCGAGCCGCCGGCGTTTCCGGACTTCGACTGCTTTCGCGCGCCAGACACGCACACCTTCGCGTTCAAGGGGCAGTGGGATTGCAATTGGCTGCAGGCACTCGAAGTCGGCATCGATCCGGCGCACGCGTCGTATCTGCACCGCTTCTTCGAAGACGAGGATCCGCGCGATTCGTACGGCAAGCAGTTCCGTGCCGGCGCTGCCGGGACCGAGATTCCGCTGACGCAGGTACTGCGCGACTACGGCCGGCCCGACATTCGTGTCGAGAACACCGGTTACGGTTTTCGCCTGGTGACCACACGACCGCTGCCGGCCGAACAGACGCATTACCGCATCACCAATCTGGCGTTTCCGAACGCGATCGCGATTCCGATGAGCGGCGACATGACGATCACGCAATGGCATGTGCCGATCGACGATACGCACTGCTACTGGTACGCGATCTTCACCAGCTTCGGCGCACCGGTCGACCGTGCGACGATGCGCGCGCAGCGCCTCGAACGGCACACGCTGCCGGATTATCGGCCGACCGCCAATCGCGACAACGAGTGGGGTTACAACGCCGACGAGCAAGCCACGCAGACCTACACCGGTATGGGCATGGACATCAACGTCCACGACCAGTGGGCGGTCGAATCGCAGGGCGCGATCCAGGATCGCACGATCGAGCATCTGGGCAAGACCGACGTTGCGATCATCGCCAACCGGCGACTGCTGCGTGCGGCGATCCAGGCGCGTCAGCAGGGCGAGCCGCTGCCGTTCCGCGAGCCGCTGGTGGATGCCGACACCGGCCCGGTCGCAGTCGACGCGATCGGCGGTCGCGATCTCGGCGAGGCGTGCTGGCGCGCGCTCGATCGTGTGCGCCGCGCCGGTGCATCGTGGTGGGCCAAGGAGCGCGCGTGAGCTCCATCAATCCGGCCGGCGTCGGCCGCAGCGGCTTCGTCGAGCGCCATGCGCCGTGGACGCCGGCGCAGCACGAGGCGGCGCGCGCAGCGCTGGCGCTCGTCGCCGAACGCAACATCAAGACCGTGCGCCTGGCGTTTGCCGACCAGCACGGCATTCTGCGCGGCAAAACCATCGTCGCCGACCTGCTGCCGTCGATCTTTCGCAACGGCTGCGGCATGACCACGACGCTGCTGTCGAAGGACACCTCGCACCGCACGGTCTACCCGGTTTGGAGCGGTGGTGGCGGCATCGGTATGAGCGAGATGACCGGCGCCAGTGACTTTGTCGCGGTACCCGATCCGACAACGTTCCGCGTGCTGCCGTGGGTCGACCATTCGGCCTGGGTGCTGTGCGACGCGTATTTCCAGAACGGCGAGCCGGTGCCGTTCTCGTCGCGCTATCAGTGCGCGCAGCAGCTGCAGCGGCTCGGCGCCGCCGGCTACGACTATCTGGTTGGCGTCGAGCTGGAGTTCTACGTCTACCGCATGCAGAACAGCCGGCACACGATCGCCGACAGCGCGACGCCGGCCGGCCCGGCGCCGGAGGTGTTGCCGCTGTCGCGGGGCTTTCAGTATCTGACCGAAACGCGCTACGACGAGCTCGACCCCATTCTCGACCGCCTGCGCGAAGACCTGCTGGCGCTGGGCCTGCCGGTACGCACGCTGGAAGTCGAGTTCGGCCCGAGTCAGTGCGAGCTGACCTTTGGTCCGGTGGCCGGCGTCGCCGCCGCCGACAATGTCGTGCTGGCGCGCTCGGCGATCAAGCAGATCTGCCGCCGGCTTGGCCTGCATGCGACGTTCATGTGCCGGCCGGCGCTGCCCGGCGCGATGTCGAGTGGCTGGCATCTGCATCAGTCGCTGATCGAGCGCAGCAGCGGTCGCAACGCGTTCATGTCGACGCAGGACGAGCTGCCGTTGTCGGCCGACGGCATGGCGTTCATGGCCGGCCTGCTGCGGCACGCACGCGAGTCGAGTCTGCTCGCGGTGCCGACGATCAACGGCTACAAGCGCTTCCGCCCGTTCTCGCTGGCACCGAACAACATCGTCTGGGGCCGCGATAACCGCGGCGCGATGCTACGTGTGATCGGCGGCACCGACGATCCGGCCTCGCACATCGAGAACCGCATTGGCGAATCGGCCGCCAATCCGTATCTTTATTTCGTCTCGCAGATCGTCTCCGGCCTGGCCGGCATGGAGCAGCAGCTCGATCCGGGGCCGGCGGTCGATACGCCGTATGCGCCGGGCAGCGAGCTGCTGCCGCGCAGCCTCGTCGAAGCGGTCGCCGCGCTGCGCGGCAGCACGCTGTTTGAGGCGCAGCTCGGCCGTCGCTTCATCGACTATCTGCTGACGATCAAGGAATTCGAGTTGCACCGTTTCCTGTCCGACGAGGTGACGGATTGGGAGCAGCGCGAGTATTTCGACGTGTTCTGAAGCAGGAGTATGTCCGTGAGTGACGATAGGCGTACATCATCCAAGCGGCTGGATCGCTACGACCTGGCCCTGATTCGTCAATTACAGCGTGACGGGCGCATGCCGGTGGCCCGTCTTGCCGAACGCATTCACTTGTCAGAATCGTCGTGTGCGCGGCGCATGCGCGCGCTCGAAAATGCGGGCCTGATCTCCGGGTATACGGCGCTTCTCGACCCATCCCTGATTGGTTGCGGCGTCGATGTCTTCGTTAGCGTCAGCCTGCTGCGTCAAGAGACCGCTGAGCTGGCACGTTTTGAAGCGGCGGTGCGTGATGTGCCGCAGATTCTTGAGTGCTATCTGGTCGCCGGTCAGTACGACTACACACTGCGCGTTTCGGTCAGAGACATGGCGAGTTTTGAGCATCTGCATCAAACCGTGCTGACACGCTTGCCTGGCGTGATCAGCATCCAGTCCAGCATGGCGATTCGCACCGTTAAGCGTGAGGCGCCAGCGCCAGCTGAAAGCCTGTGGCCCGAAAGCGTTGCGGCGTAGGTGTCGTTGCGCTGCGAGCAGTCGAGTCGAGCCGGCAGTCGGGCGTTTTCCTGTAGGGCCGCGCTGCGGGAGTGCCGCTTGCTCGGTTCAAATAAATAACTTCTGTTCCATTTGCGAACTTATCGAAGTGCGGAAAGTCCATGTCATCCATGAATGAGCATCACGATGGCGCGTTTGCGCCAACTCCGCAGCCGATGGACAGCATCGCGTCGCCATCCGCTTCAGCGTCGGCCAATATTCCACGTTACTCATGGTGGGTGCTGGCGATCCTGGTTGGCGTCTACAGCTGCTGCTGGACCGATCGCTATTTGATGGTGATCCTCATCGAGCCGATCGCCAAGGACCTGCACTTGAACGACGCGCAGATGGGGTTGCTGACCGGCTTCGCGTTCACGCTGGTCTACTCGTTCGCCGGTCTGCCGTTCGCGTACTGGGCCGATCGCAAGTCGCGCAAGCTGGTGCTGTCGATCGCGGTGTTCGGCTGGAGCATCGCGACCATGCTCAGCAGCCTCGGACGCAACTTCGTAACGATGGCAATGGCGCGGCTCGGCGTCGCCACCTTCGAAGCCGGCTGCAGTCCGCCGGCCTATTCGCTGATCTCCGATTACTTTCCCGCATCGCACCGCGCCCGCGCGATCGCGATCTACGGTCTCGGCATCTCGTTCGGCATCTGGGCCGGCCTGACGCTCGGCGGCGCCGTCAATGCGCACTATGGTTGGCGCGCCGCGTTCATCGTGCTCGGTCTGCCGTCGCTGGTGATGGCGACGCTGGTGCTGCTGTTCGTTCGCGAGCCGAGGCGCGGCCAGCACGAACGCACTGTCGATCGACGCTACTCGGCCGCGCAGGCGGCGCGACTGATGGCCGTGCGTCCGTCATTCATCGGCAGTGCGTTCGCGATGGCGTTGCTGACCATCACCAGCACTTCGTTCGTGACCTGGGCACCGACCTATCTGATCCGTGCGCGCGGCCTCGACACCGAACAGGTCGGCTTCATCATCGGCTCGATCTCGGGCTTCTCCGGCATTGCCGGTTCGCTGGCGATGGGCTGGCTCTGCGACCGCCTCGCCGGTCGCGATCCGCGCTGGTACCTGTGGCTGCCGCTGATCGGCTTCGCACTATTCCTGCCGTTCGAGCGTCTGTTCTTCATGACCACCGGCACCTGGAGCTACGTCTTCTACTTCCTGGCGTCGATGGCGTCGTCGACTTACATCGCGCCGCTGTTCTCGGTCGGCCAGCTGGTACTGCCGGCGAGGGTGCGCGCACTCGGCGCGGCGGTGATGCTGATGGTGCTGAACCTGCTCGGCATGGGCTTCGGCAGCTACGCCGTCGGTCTGCTCAGCGACCACTTCAAGCCGACGCTCGGCGACGAATCGCTGCGCGCCGCGGCGATGTGGCTGCAGATCTCCGCGCTGCTCGGCTTCGTCTGTCTCGCCGTCGCTGCCAGATCGATACGCCGCGATGTCGAAATGACCGAGCGCAGCGTCTCGGCCTGATCTTCAGTGGCGCGCCGACCGCGCGCCGACCACCGGATGCTCCCATGAAAATCGAACAACGCCTCGCCGAACTCGGCATCGAGCTGAATCCGCCGCCCAGTGGCAACGGCCCCTATGGTCAGCGCTACGGACGCATGAAGCCGTTCTTCATTTCAGGCCGCCTGCTGTTCCTGTGCGGCCATACCGCCGGCCTCGACAACGGCGTGCCGCGCTTTCCGGGCCGTCTCGGTCACGATCTGTCGATTGACGAGGGCTACCAGGCGGCGCGCCGCACCGGCATCAACTGCCTGTCGACGATCAAGCGTGCGCTCGGCGATCTCGATCGCGTGTCCGGCATCGCCAGCTCGGTCAATTTCATCGCGTCGACGCCGGACTTCTTCGAGCACCACAAGGTCACCAACGGCCTGACCGACCTGCTCGCCGACGTGTTCGGCGACGACATCGGCGTCGGCCCGCGCGCCAGCCTCGGCACGCCGTCGTTGTCCGACAACTACTGCTTCGAGACTTCGCTGACGCTGCAGATCGACTGAAATCGAAGGACGCGCAGTTCCTTCAGGGGGAATGCGCGGCGGCGAGGATCATGTCGGCGGCCTTCTCGGCGATCATGATCGTCGGCGCGTTTGTATTGGCGCGCGGCACGCGCGGCATGACCGAGGCATCGGCGACGCGCAGACCGGCCACGCCGCGCACGCGCAGCTGCGGGTCGACCACCGAGGCCGCGTCGCCGCCCATGCGGCACGAGCTGGTCGGATGGAACACGGTTTCTGCCTTGTCGCGAATGAAGGCGTCGAGCGCGTCGTCGTCCTGTACCGCTGCGCCAGGCTCCATTTCACGACCGCTGAACGGGCGCATCGCGGCCGATGCGGCGATCTTGCGCGCGGCGCGGATGCCGTCGCGGATCGGCACGATGTCGTCGCGCACCGACAGAAAGCGCGGCTCGATGATCGGATGCGCGAGCGGGTCGGGGGAGGCGAGCCGGATCTGTCCGCGGCTGTCCGGCTGCAGATTGCAGACGTGGATGCCGAAGCCTTCGCGATCTGGTACCGGTCGGTCCGGCGTGCGTGGCAGCGCCAGGATCAGGTGCAGTTGCACGTCCGGCGCACGCAGGCCGTCGCGGCTGCGCAGGAAGCCGCCGACCGGCAGCAGCAGGTCGGATGCGAAGCCGCCCCGCGTCAGCGCCCATTGCGCCGCCGCCAGCCACTGGCGATGCCGTGGCACGTACTGATAGGCGGTGACCGGCTGCAGGCACTCGTATTCGAGGACCACGTCGAGATGTTCCTGCAGTTGTCGGCCGACGTCGGGTGCATCGTGGACCACGTCGATTCCCATCTCGCGCAGGTCGTCGGCCGGCCCGACGCCGGACAGCAGCAGCAACTGCGGAGAATTGACCGCACCACCGCTGAGGATCACCTCGCGGCTGGCGTAGGCGCGCAGCGTGCGCCCGGCGCGAACGTATTCGACGCCGATCGCGCGCCGGCCTTCGAACAGCACGCGCGTCGCCTGCGCATGCGTCTCGACGCGCAGGTTCGGACGTCCGCGTGCCGGATGCAGGAAGGCCACGGCGGTCGACTGGCGCCGGCCGTTGAGCCGCGTCGAATCGAAGAAGCCCAGACCTTCGGGTTGCGGGCCGTTGAAGTCGTCGGTGACGCCGTAGCCGGTATCGCGGCCGGCGGCGACGAAGGCGTCGCACAACGGATTGCGGATGGTCGCCGGAATCACCGGCAGCGGACCACGGTCGTTGTGCAGTTCGCTGGCGCCGCGCCGGTTGCCTTCCGATTTGAGGAAGTACGGCAGCACGTCGGCCCACGACCAGCCGTTGCAGCCATTTTCTGCCCACTCGTCATAGTCGGCGGGGAAGCCGCGTACATAGACGAGGCCGTTCAGCGATGAACTGCCGCCGAGCATCCGACCGCGCGGCCACGGCTGAGAGCGACCGCCGAGGCCGGGCTCGGCCTCGGTGCGAAAGCGCCAGTCCGTCTGCGGATTGCCGACCAGCCAGCGGATGCCCATCGGCACGTGAATCATCGGGTGACGGTCGGCGCCGCCCGCTTCCATGACCAGGACGCGATGCTGCCCATTGGCGCTGAGACGATTGGCGAGCACGCAGCCGGCCGAACCGGCACCGATGACGATGAAATCGAAAATCGAGTCGGACGCTGACGTCATGTCTGCTTTGCCTTGATCTAGCCTCGCGCGCGGGCGACGGCGGGTGAATAAGAAGTTACAAGATACGAACAGTAATTTCTATTGCGAACTTTTTGCAGCGATCATGCCGAACGACAGAGGCATGTCAGCCTGCCGAAAGCCCCTTGCTGTGCATGAGCGCAATGCCGCGACACCAGATAGAGAGTTGATTGCGCATCCGGCGTCACATCAGGCGCGCCGCTTCGTCGCCGCTGTGCACCATCGAGGGTCTCGAGAGGGCGCTAATGGAGCGGAAACCCGCTTCATATGAGTGCTTCGTTTCGTATCGAAGCTTCCGGCGCTGGTCCGCGCGCCACTCGCCACCGGCCGGGTCACGCATTTGGCGGAAAGCTGCAACTCAAAGGCTCGAAATGGCGCAGATCGCCATTGGCACGATGTTCGCGTAATGGATAACTGTTCGTATTTCGTATTTTTTTGGGGCCAGGTATCGGTCTGCAGGTATTTCCAACGCGTCAACACGGAAGGGAGTGCAGTCGTGGGATCGTCTAGAAATTATCGGGTCGTCGGCAGGTTCGGTCGTAGAACCCCCATTGCGCTGGCGGTTGCCGGCTTGTGCAGCGGACAGGCGGCGTGGGCGCAAGGGGCCAGCAGCGCGCAGGGCAGTGACGCGGATGCGTCGGTCGCCGAAGTCATCGTCACCGCCACCGGGCGTCGTCAGGCCGCCCAGGAGGTGCCATACAACCTGACGGTGGTCAGCGGCGACGATATCGCTGCGGCCGGCGTCACCGACACCGCGAGCCTCGCCCGGCAGGTGCCGGGCCTGAGCTATACCGACCTCGGGGCGCGGTCGAACGGCATCAGCAACGGCATCATCCTGCGCGGTCTGAGCGGCACTTCGGCCGGGATCAACAACGCGTCGCCGGCGGCCGGCGACCAGACCGTGTCGACCTACATCAACGGCACGCCGCTGTTCAGCAATCTGCGCATCACCGACGTCAAGCGCGTCGAGGTGCTGCGCGGTCCGCAGGGCACGCTGTACGGCGCCGGCGCGGTCGGCGGTACGATCCGCTACATTTTCAACCGCCCGGATCTGACCCAGCGTTCCGGCGACATCCAGGCGACGCTGAGCCAGACCAACGACTCCGACGGCTTCAACAACAGCGTCGACGGTATCTACAACCTGCCGCTGACGTCGTCGCTGGGGCTGCGCATTTCGGCCGGCTACAGCCGCGATGCCGGCGTGATCGACGCGAAGCACCTGATGACCTACGGCGCCGACGGCAGCCCGGAGCTGGCCGATTCGAGCGACTACTTCGGCAGCGACGCGGTCTATCACCAGCGGCACGATGTCGATACCGACAGCCTCTGGTACGTTCGGCCGTCGCTGCTATGGCAGATCAGCGATTCGGTCGATGCGTTGCTGATGTATCAGCATCAGGACGCGCGCGCCGGGGACTTCACCGGCATCGCCTACAACGACAATCCGGACGGCGACCGCTACAGCACACGCTACCGCACGTCGCCGCAGAAGACCGTCGACGATCTGTACTCGCTCGAGGTCAATGCCGATCTCGGCTTCGCGACACTGACGTCGAACTCGTCGTTCACGTACAGCGATCTGGACTCGCAGACCGACTACACGAACTACGGCCTGGCCAACGAAAGTTTCTACGCCAATTACCCGCGGATCAGCGACTACAACGACATCCTCTACGACACCAAGCGCCTGACGCAGGAATTCCGCCTGGCGTCGAACGAGGGTGGCGCCTGGGACTGGGTGGCCGGTGCGTATTACTCGTACTACGAGCAGAAGTCGTCGATTCCCGGCTTCATTCCGGGCTGGGCGGAGTTCACCAACACGCCGGGCCATCCGGATGCCGTCGCCGCGACCGGCGACGCCGATGCGACCTGGGCGCAGTACTACCAGACGATCTATCCGGACGGCACGTTCAACGACGACCAGACCTTCGTGCTGAGCAAGGACAACAAGAACAGCAATGCGGCGCTGTTCGGTGAGCTGACCTATCACCTCACCGACGCCTGGCAGGTGACGGGCGGCGCGCGTGTGTTCTGGGTGACCAACAACCGTCGTTCGATCCAGGGCATTCCGTATGCCGGTTCGGCCGGCGATTTCGATGCGCACGACAAGTCGTCGGATCAGGATCAGATCTTCAAGCTGAACACCTCGTACAAGCTCGCGTCGCGCGACATGCTGTACTTCACGTGGTCGCAGGGTTATCGCCAGGGCGGCGACAACGCGCTGCCGATGGTCGGCCCTTTCGCCGCCGATCCGGCGCTGGTCGAATACAAGCCGGACTACGCGACGAACTGGGAAGTCGGCGCCAAGGGGCGGCTGTTCAACCGCATCAACTACTCGGCGGCGTTGTACCGGATCTACTGGAAGGACATGCAGGTGCAGTTCCCGGCGCCGGGTTCGGGTATTCCGACGCTGGCCAACGGCGGCAAGGCGCGCTCGCAGGGCGTCGAGCTGCAGCTCGACGGGCCGATCACCAGCTGGCTGGCGGCGACGCTCGGCTATGCTTATACCGACGCACGTCTGACTGAGGACTTCACGGTGCGCAGCGGCTTCAACGGCAACGACGGCGATCATCAGCCGGGCGTGCCCGAGAACAACCTGACCGCGGCGCTGACCGCGATCCAGGCGCTCGGCGCGTCGGACATCACGTATCGCATCGACGCGATGTATCGCAGCGGCGTCAACACCGCGCTCAACTCGGCGGCCCGCAACTACGCCAAGCTCGGCGGTTTCACGACCCTCAATGCCTCGGCGACCTGGCACGTCGGGCAGTTCCGGGTCGGCGCCTATGTCCACAACCTGACCGATACCAACGGCGCGACGGCCGTCGACATCTCCAACGAGACGTCGCCGACCTCGCGGCCGGGCAGCCTCAAGTTCATCCAGCGGCCGCGCACGATCGGTTTGATGACGGGCTATTCGTTCTGAGTCTGAGCTGTCGTTCCCCGTGTGGTTTTCGGATGCGACACCTTAGTCGGGTGCCGCATCCGGCTTTCCGGCGCACGAGACCGTTGCCGAGCTCTGCGCGCTCTGTTGTCAGCGCAGCGGGCACTCTCCGCAGCGTGAGGATGGTGAAATGAATGGTTTCGCAGCAGCGGCCGATGTGAAGCGCTCCGCGCCGGAGGTTTCGGCGGGCGCCAGTCTGTATGCCTGGTATGTGCTCGCCATGTTGATGGTGGTCTACATCTTCAACTGGTTCGATCGCTACCTGCTGAACATCACGATGGAGTCGATCAAGAACGATCTCGGATTGTCCGATACCGAGCTCGGCATCATCAGCGGCTTCGCGTTTTCCGCGGTCTACTCGATCTCCGGTCTGTTCATCGCCCGCATGTCCGATCTCGGCGTGCGCCGCACGGTGGTTGCCGGCGGCCTGGCGCTGTGGAGCACGATGACGGCGGTTTGCGGCATGGCCAGCGGTTTCGTCCACCTCGTCTTCGCCCGGTTCGGCGTCGGCATCGGCGAAGCGACCTGCAGCCCGCCGTCGCACTCGCTGATCTCCGACTACTTTCCGCCGCGCCAGCGCGCGACCGCCATCGCCGTGTTCAGCATCGGCCTTTATATCGGCCTCGGGCTGGGACTCGGTGTCGGCGGCTGGCTCAACGAGCAGTACGGTTGGCGCCATGCGTTCATGGCGGCAGCCGTGCCGGGTCTGTTGTTCGCCGTGCTGTTCCGGCTGACGGTCAAGGAGCCGCCGCGTGGCGCGCACGACGGAGCGGCGGCCGATCAGCATCAAAGCATTGCCGAGGTCGTCCGTTTCATGGTCACGCGTCGCTCGTTCGTCGCCTACACGATCGGCACCGGATTATTCGTGTTCGCCGGCGATGCGACCGACATCTGGGGCGCGACGTTCCTGATGCGGGTCCACGGCTATTCGAGCGAATTCGTCGGCGCGCGGCTGGGGCTGCTCGGCGGTGTCGCCGGCGCGCTCGGCACGCTGTTCTTCGCGGTGCTGGCGGACCGCCTGTCGTTGCGCGATCTGCGCTGGTACGTCCGCGTCGCCGGCCTCGGCGGCTTGGCGACCATGCCTTTCATTCTGCTGTTTCTGTTCGCGTCGAAGGGCTCCATGCTGTTTGCGTTCTACTTCTTCGCGACGTTCTGCGGCGCGTCGTACATGGCGCCGACGATCGCCGTGACGCAACGCCTGATGCCGCCGCGAATGCGCGCGGTGTCGTCGGCGGTGATTCTGCTCAGCTTCAACATCATCGGCGTCGCATCGGGCAACCTGGTGACCGGCTTGCTCAGCGACGCGTTCACGCCGCAGTACGGCGATGCCGCGCTGCGCTATGCGCTGGCCTGGACGATGATCGCGTCGCTGATCGGTTTCGCGCTGATGATCTATGCCGCGCGGCGCCTGCCGCGTGACATCGAGGCCGGAGTTGCCGCCCATGCAGGCTGATCTGATCCTGCGCGGCGCGACGGTCGTCACCATGGCGACCGACGAGACCGGGGCCGGCGCGCCGCTCGCCATCGCGATTCTTGACGGGCGCATCGCAGCCGTGGTGCCCGAGGGCGAGGCGCAGCGCTGGATCGGCGATGCGACGCGCGTCGTCGACGTCAGCGGCAAGACCATCGTGCCGGGCTTCATCGATTCGCACGTGCATTTCACGCAGACCGGACTCGGCAGCCTCGGCCCGCAGGTCTATGACGTGACCCGCCGGGCGCAGGTGCTGGAGACCGTGGCGGCAGCGCACGCGATGATGGCGGACGGCGAGCCGATGCTCGTGCACGGGCTGGCGATCGCCGACCTCGACGCGCCGATCACGATGGCCGATCTCGATCGCATCGCGCCACGGCGTGCGGTCATGATCGGCGACGTCGGTGCGCACGGCTGCATTGTCAGCTCGGCGGCCTGGGCGATGCTCGAACTCGGCGCGCTCGACGGCATCGGGCGTGACGCGCAGGGCCGCCCGGACGGCGTGCTGACCGCCAAGGCCAACACCTGGGCCCGCTACCAGTACTATAACCGCGCGATCAGCGACGCGCGACGTGCACAGGCGCTGCAGCGCGCGTCGCAAATGGCGGCCGAGGTCGGCATCACCACCGTCCACGCGCTCGAGGGCGGCAGCCCGGACGGGCGCGGCTGGCTGCCGGAACGCGATGTCGCGGTGCTGCTCGCCGAACAGGCGACGCTGCCGGTGCGCACCGTCGTCTACTTCCAGAGCACCGACGTGCAGAAGGCGCTGGACTGGCAGCTGCCGCGCATCGGCGGCTGCATCTGGGTCGACGGTGCCTACGGCGAGTTCACCGCGGCGCTGCTGGAGCCGTACTGCAACTGTGCCGGCTGCACCGGCAGCCTCTATTTCTCCGACGACGAGCTGTACGCGTTCGTCGATCGCGCGCACCGCGCCGGGCTGCAGATCAGCATGCACGCGATCGGCGATGCCGCGATCGAGCAGTTGCTCAATGCCTACGAGCGGGCGCTGACCGAAACGCCGCGCGCCGACCACCGGCACCGCATCGAGCATTTCAGTCTGCCGACCGAGGCGCACATCGCGCGCGCCGCCAGACTCGGGGTCGCGGTCGGCATGCAGCCGAATTTCGCGATGGTGCCCGATCCGCTGCCGCAGCCCGACGACGAGCCGGCCGGGCTGGTCGCGTACCTGGGCTACGAGCGCTACCAGCGTCGCCATCCGTACCGGCGCATCGTCGATGCCGGCGTGCTCGTCGCCGGCGGCTCCGACGCTGACCCGATGCCGATGGGGCCGCTGATCGGCATGCAGCGGCTGGCCGCGCATCCGGAGGCGGCGCGGCGGCTGTCGGCGCGCGAAGCGCTGGCGCTGTATACCGTCAATGGCGCGCGCATTGCGTTCGAAGAGCATCTGAAGGGCAGCATCGAGCCCGGCAAGTACGCCGACCTCGTGGTGCTGGCCGACAATCCACTGCTGGCCGATCCGTCGACGTTGGCGTCGATCGCGGTCGAGCAGACCATCGTCAACGGCCGCGTCGTTCATGCGCGCGGCGCCGATCACTGAGAGTCCGATGTCCGATTATCCCGTTTCACTCGACGACGTCATCGTCTGCGACATGACCTTCCCGCAGTCGCCCTGCGGTCCGCTGTACACGCCCGACTTCGCCGGGGCGATGCGCGAGCGCCTGGCGCTCGGCGTGACCTACACCTCGATCACGATCGCCAGCGACGAGCCGACCATCGACGGTGCGATGCGCTGGCTCGGCGAGGCGCGTGCGCACATCGACGAGCATCCGGAGCTGTACGTGATGGTCGAGCGCGTTGCCGACATCGAGCGCGCCAAGGCCGAAGGCAAGGTCGCCGTCAACTTCCATTTCCAGGGCACCAACGCACTGCTCGGCGATCTGGGCCTGGTCGAGGTCTACTACCGGCTCGGCGTCAAGCACATGCTGATGGCGTACAACTCGCGCAACCTGGTTGCCGACGGCTGCCATGAGGACAGCGACGTCGGCCTGAGCCGCTACGGCCGCGCGCTGGTCGCCGAGATGAATCGCGTCGGCATGATCGTCGACGTCTCGCATACCGGCTACCGCAGCTCGCTCGACGCGATCGAGCTGTCGACCAAGCCGGTGATCTTTTCGCACTCGAACGCCAAGGCGCTGTGGAATCACCAGCGCAACATCACCGACGACCAGGCGCGCGCCTGCGCGGCCACCGGCGGCGTGATCGGCGTCAACGGGGTCGGCCTGTTCCTGTCCGAAGCGCGCTTTGACAACTCGCCGGAGACGATCGCCCGCCATATCGATCATTTCGCGAACCTGGTCGGCCCGCAGCACGTCGGCTTCGGTCTCGATTCGGTGCACGACATCCCGTACTTCCTGTCGAACTTCGCGAAGGCCGGCAAGGACCGCAAGTACCCGGTCGGCGGTTATCTGACGTCGAACAAGCCGGCGTTCGCCGGTCCCGACGTGATCGCCAAGGTGACGAGCGTGCTGGCCGGCATGGGCTGGCGCGACGCCGACCTCAAGGGCGTGATGGGCGGCAACTGGCTACGCGTGATGAAGCAGGTCTGGGGCTGACATCGTGACGGCGGTCAGCCTGCAATGCCGCGAGGCCTATCAGGCCGTGCAGCGGCAGCTCAAGGCCGGTCGGCTGCACGAGGCGGCGCTGGCCTGCAAGTCGTTGTGCGAGCGTTTCCCGGCATTCGCCGGCGGCTGGGAGGCGGGCAGCTTCGTCGCGCAACGTCTCGGCAATCTGCCGAAGGCGCTCGAGTACATCGAAAGAGCGTTGGCATTGGAACCGCAGCATCCGCTGCTGCATCTGCGCCGCGCGCGCGTGCTGCTGCAGATGTCGCGCCACGGCGAGGCGCTGCGCGTGGCCGAGGCGGTCGCAACGCTGGCGCCCGCGGATCCTGCGGTGCTTGCGCAGCTGGCCGGCTTTCACACGGCCGCCAACGATCACGCGCGCGCCTTGCCGTTCTATCGCGAGGCCCGGCGCCTCGATCCGTCCGATGCCGGCGTCTGCTTCAACCTCGCCGCGACCGAGCGCTTTGTCGGCAATATCGACGCAGCGGAGGCGGCGTACGAGGCGGGTTTACGCTTGCGGCCGGCGCATCACGAAGCGCGCTATCTGCGCGCCGGCCTGCGCCGGCAGACGCCGGAGCGCAATCACGTCGCGGAGCTCGAGGGCCTGCTCGCCGGTATCGGCGACGACTGGTTCGGCGAGGCACAGCTGTGCTACGCGCTGGCCAAGGAATACGAGGATCTCGGCGAATACGAGCGCAGCTTCGCCACGCTGCAGCGCGGCGGCGCGCGGCGTCGGGCAAACATGCGCTACGACGTCGCCGACGACGAAGCGGCGGTCGACGCGATCATCGCCAGCTTCGCCGCGCCGCTCTCCGAGGCGCCTTCCGGCCATCCGAGCGCCGAGCCGATCTTCGTGCTCGGCCTGCCGCGCACCGGGACGACGCTGGTCGAACGCATCCTGTCCAGCCATCCACAGGTCAGCTCGGCCGGCGAGCTCAATCACTTCGCGATCGAAATGACGCGCGCGGTGCGGGCGACCGGCCGGCCGGCTGCCGACAAGCTGCAGATGATCGAGGCGGCGCCGACGATCGACTTCGCGCAGCTCGGCGAGCGCTATGTCGCCAGCACGCGGCCGCTGACCGGGCATCGCGCGCATTTCATCGACAAGATGCCGCTGAACTATCTGTACTGCGGGCTGATCGCGCGAGCCTTGCCGCAGGCGCGGATCATCGAGCTGGTCCGCCATCCGCTCGACACCTGCCTGTCGGTCTACAAGCAGTGGTTCACGATGGCGTACCCGTTCTCTTACGACCTCGACGATCTCGGCCGTTACTACCTGGCCTACCTGCGGCTGATGCAGCACTGGCACCGCACCATGCCGGGGCGGATTCTGCGGGTGCGCTACGAAGACCTGATCGCCGACCAGACCGGGCAGACACGGCGCATGCTAGAGCACTGCGGGCTGGCCTGGGACGACGCGTGTCTGGCGTTCGAGCGCAACGAGAATGCGAGCACCACGGCCAGTGCCGTGCAGGTCCGGCAGAAGCTCTACAGCTCGGCGGTCGACCGCTGGACGCATTACGCGCAGGCGCTGGCGCCGCTGGCCGATGCGATCAAGGCCAGTCCCGACTATCAGGCGGCCGAGCTGGGATATCCGCTGTGACGCAGCCGTCGATCAATCGGCAGGTTTGCGCAGACCAGGGCGCACCGGCCGCGCCGCGCCTCCTCGATTCGGCGCCGTATTTTCCGCCGCGCGGCGACTGGGAGCAGGTCGCGCCGGCGCGCGAAGGTTTCGACGCCGCGCGGCTCGCCGCCGCGGTGCAGTACGCACAGGAAAACGAATTCCCGGCGCCGCGCGATCTTCGGATCATGAATCTGCAGCGCTATCAGAACGAGCCCGGCTATCGAATGAAGGGTCCGATGAAGGACCGCTGCGGGCCGACCGGGCTCGTCATTCGCCACGGGCGCATCGTCGCCAGTTGGGGCGAACCGCAGCGCGTCGACATGACCTTCAGCGTCAGCAAGAGCTATCTGTCGACAGTGGCCGGCGTCGCATACGACGACGGCCTGCTGCCGGATCTGGAGGCGGCGGTCGCCGACGTGGTCTGGGACGGTACGTTCGACGGTGCGCACAACGCCAGCATCACCTGGGCCGATCTGCTCAATCAGTCGTCCGACTGGCGCGGCATGCTGTTCGGCCAGCCGGACTGGATGGATAGACCGGCGGAGGGGCTGACGCTCGAACAGATTCGCGCCCAGCCGCTGCATCGGCCCGGCACGTTTTTCAAATACAACGATGTGCGCGTCAACGTCGCGTCGTACGCCCTGTTGCAACTGCTGCGCCGGCCGCTGCCGGCGGTGTTGCGCGAGCGCATCATGAATCCGATCGGCGCCTCGCCGAGCTGGCGCTGGTATGGCTACGAGGATTCGACGGTCGAGATCGACGGGCAGATGATGGTGTCGGTCAGCGGCGGCGGTCACTACGGCGGTGGCATGTTCGTCTCGACCTACGATCAGGCGCGTTTCGGTCTGCTGTTCCTCAACGAAGGTCTGTGGAACGGCGGGCGCGTGCTGTCGAAACGCTGGATCGAGATGGCGACCGCCCCGTCGCCGGCGATGCCGGACTACGGCTTCATGTGGTGGCTCAACCGCGGTCCGAGCGCCTGGCCGGACCTGCCGGGCCATCTGTTTTTCGCGGACGGCGTCGGCGGCAACTACGTCGTCGTCGACCGCGAGCACGACCTGCTGATCGTCACGCGCTGGATGGACGAGGACCGCGCGGTGCTCGGCGAGCTGATCCGGCGCGTGATCGGAGCGCTGCGATGAGCCGTCTGCTGCTGCATGGCGCGCGCCTGATCGACGGCAGCGGCGCTGCGCCGCGCGCCGCGCAGTCGGTGCTGATCGATGGCGCACGCATCGTCGCGGTCGACGACGATGCCGCATTCGACGGCATCGACGATGTGCGCCGCGTCGATCTCGGCGGGCGCACGCTGTTGCCCGGGTTCATCGACTGCCATGCCCACCTCGGCGCCTACGACTATGAACTCGAAGCGCGCATCGCCACGCCGGCATCGCTGACGGTGATGCGCACGCTGCCGCAATTGCGCCAGACGCTGGAGGCCGGCGTGACGACGGTGCGCGAGGCCGGCGGTCTCGACGCCGGCTACCGGCTCGCGCACGAGCAGGGGTTGATCGCCAGCCCGCGGCTGCTGCTGTCGATCGTGATCCTGGCGCAGACCGGCGGCATCTGGGACATCGCCTGCGGTTCCGGTGCGCGGCTCGATTTGCATGGCGCGATGGGCCAGGTCGTGCGCTACTGCGGCGGTGTCGAGGCGATGCGGCAGCTCGCGCGCGAGCTGATCGCGGCCGGCGCGGACCTGCTCAACATCCATACGACGAGCAGCCTGCACAAGGATCCCGAGCGGCTGCCGTACGCGATGTTCACGCCCGATGAAATCGCCGCGGTCGTCGATGAAGCGCATCGCGCCGGTCGGCGCGTCATGGCGCACGTCGACGGCGGCCCCGGCGTCGGCAATGCGATACGCGCCGGCGTCGACAGTGTCGATCATCCGTATCTGTTGTCCGACGCCGACATCGAGCTGCTGCTCGAACACGGGACCTGGCTGGTGCCGACGCTGTCGTGCAACTACGGCATCGTCCGCATCGCCGAGCGCGACCCGCATGCCGGCATTCACGAAAGCTCGCTGCGTGCGGCGCGCCAGCTGATCGCGGTTCACACCGACGGCTTTCGCCGCGCACTGAAGGCCGGCGTGCGCTACGCGATGGGCTCGGATTCGTTCGGTCGTTTCCAGGGCGACAATCTGTTCGAGTTGCAGCTGATGGTCGAGGCCGGATGCACGCCGATGCAGGCCATCGTCGCCGGTACCGGCGATGCTGCGCGCTGTATCGGTCGGGCCGACGTCGGCACGGTCGCTGCCGGCCAGTGCGCCGATCTGCTCTGCGTCGATGGCGATCCGCTCGGCGACATTCGCCTGCTGCAGGATCGCGGGCGCTTCGCGTTCGTGATGCAGGGCGGCGGTTTCGTCGTCGACCGCTTGCAGACCGCGGAGTCGGCATGCGGCACGCGCTGAACGTGGCGGCGCTGTTGCTGGCGATGGGTGCCGGACCGCTGGCCGCACAGCCGACGCCGACGCCGACGCCGACGCCGGCGCAGGTCCAGGCCTGGCACGCGCTGCGCGAGGCGTCGCCGTATCTGCCGTTCAGCGGCGCCGCGTCCGAGGATGCCGAGGAGTTTCGTTACGAAAGCCTGCACAGCGGCGAGTTCCTGACCAGCGCGCGCATTGCGCGCGGCGGGCCGGTTGCCGCGCTGCCATACGCGTTGCGGCCCGAGATCGGCGCTGCGCGCGTGCAGACACGGCTCGGCGCGATGACGGTCGATCAGTTCGTCGAGCGCTTTCCGATGGATGGCGTGCTGATTCTCCATCATGGCCGCATCGTCTACGAGCGCTATCCGAAGATGCGTGCCGACGACGCGCATCTGACCTATTCGGTGTCGAAGGTGATTCCGGCGCTGCTGGTCGCCGAACTCGTCGATCTGGGGCGCGTCGATCCGCGGCTCGGTATCGAGCATTACATTCCGCGGCTTGCACACAGTCAGTGGGCCGGCGTAACGGTGCAGAACATTCTCGACATGGCGTCGGGTATGCAGAAGACCGGGCTCGAGGACGATGCCTGGGAGGACGAGTTCTGGGCCAGCATGATGGGCCGCCTGCCAGGCTCGACGTACGACTACGTTGCGGCAATGCAGCGCAACCCCGAGATCCCGCAGGGGACCGACTTCGAGTACGGCACGCAGAACAGCTTTGTGCTCGCCTGGCTGGTCGAAACGATGTGGAAACGTCCGTTCGCCGACGTCGTCAGCGACCGGTTGTGGACGCGCATCGGCGCCGAGCACGACGCCCTGGTCGGCGTTTCGCCGGATGGCGCGCCGCACCCGCGGATCGCCATGACGCTGCGCGACCTCGGCCGCGTCGGCCTGCTCTACACGCCGAGCTGGCGGATGGTCAGCCGCACGCGGCTGGTGTCGAAGGCGGCGCTGCATCGCACGCAGTTCGAGGGGCGGCCGGCACTGCTCAAGGGCATCGAGGTTGACCTCAACGAACGCTCGTTTCCCGGGTCGAGGATTGATCACAACGGCTGGCAATGGGACGCGGTGTTCGGCGACGGCACGATGTGGAAGAGTGGTTTCGGCGGGCAGGGCTTGATGGTGTCGCCGCAGCACGACCTGGTCGTGGCGTTCTTCGGCTCGTGGCCGGCGACCGGCCGTCCCGACTACAACCGTTTCCAGTGGCTGGCGCGGCAGCTTGTCGAGCGCGGCTATTTCGACCGGTGAAGTGCCTCGCCGCCATGCTGTCCGCCGCCGCGCTGCTCGTCGCCTGCGCGCATGTGCCGCCGTCGCCGATGCAGGCAGCGCCGACCGATCTGGCGACCGCGCATCGGCAGACCGAGGCGCTGAACGCCGCGGCGCTGCTGCCGGGCAGCGGCCACGACGTGCACGACGTCGACGCGTTTCGCTACGAGGCGCTGCACGGTCCGCAGTTCACGCCCAGCGCCCGCATCGCGCGCAGCGCAGCGGTCTCGGCTCTGCCGTACGCGCCGCGCGCCGAAATCGGCCGTACGCGCGTGCAGACGCGGATCGGCACGATGAGTGTCGACCAGTTCGTCGACCGCTTCCCGATGGACGGCGTGCTGATGATCCAGCACGGACGCATTGTCTACGAGCGTTACCCGAAGATGCGCGCCGACGACATCCACCAGCTTTATTCGGTGTCGAAGATCGTCGTGGCGCTGCTGGTGGCGGAGTTGGTCGACGACGGTCGCGTCGATCCGGCGCTCGGCATCGAACGCTATGTGCCGGCACTGGCCGGCACCGACTGGGCCGGCGTCAGCGTGCAGAACATCCTCGACATGGCCTCCGGCATGCAGAAGACCGGGCTCGAAGACGAGGCCTGGGAGACCGAGTTCTGGGCCAGCGCCTATGGTCTGCTGCCGCAGTCGCCGTACCAACTGGTGGCGGCGATGCGCCGTAACCCGGCGATTCCGCAGGGCAGCGATTTCGAGTACGCGACGCGCAACACCTTCGTGCTCGCCTGGCTGCTGGAATCGGTATGGCACGCGCCGCTGGCCGATATCGTCAGCGAGCGGCTCTGGCGCCGGATCGGCGCCGAGAGCGACGCCTACATGGGCGTGTCGCCCGGCGGCGCCCCGCACACCGAATTTTCGATGACGCTGCGCGATCTGGGCCGCGTCGGCCTGCTGTATACGCCGAGCTGGAAGCTCGTCGCGCAGCAGCCGCTGGTGTCGGCGGCGACGCTGCAGCGCATGCAGCGCGATGGCCGGCCGCAGCTGTTGCGCGGCATCGAACGCGACGAGAACGAAAGCGGCTTTCACCACGAAGCGGTTGACCACAACGGTTGGCAGTGGGATGCCGTATTCGCCGACGGCACGCTGTGGAAGAGCGGCTATGCCGGCCAGGGTCTGCTGGTGGCGCCGGCCTACGATCTCGTCATCGCCTTCGTCGGCTCATGGCCGTCGATGCAGCAGCAGAACTACAACCGCTTCCAGTGGATCGCGCGCCAGCTCATGCACGACGGTCTGTTCGGAGTGCCGACCACGACGGATCAGACCGTGAGAACGCCGTAATGCCTGATTTCAGCCGCCTGCCATTCACGTCCGACGAATATCGAGAGCGTCAGCGCCGCGTGCGCGAGGAGATGAAAGCGCGCGACATTGAACTGCTGTACGTCACCAGTCCGCCGAATATCCAGTACCTGACCGGTTACGAGGCGATCTGGTATCCGAACCGCTTGCCGGTCGGCGTACTGCTCGATGTGGCGCGTGACGACACGCTGTTCTTCGACTGGGTACGTCACGCGCCCTATGTCGGCACCAGCGTGTTCTGCGACGAGGCGCGTTATTTCCAGTACGGCGAGTCCGATGCGGTGGTCAGCGCCGCGATCGCCGAGCGCGGCCGCGCCGATGCGCGAATCGCGCTCGAAGCGTTCAGTCTCAATCCGTCGGCGCCGGTGATGACGGCGCTGGGCGAGGCGCTGCGTCGGCAAGGTGCGACGGTGATCTCCGGGGATTGGGTCGTCGACAAGCTGCGCCTGTACAAGTCGCCGACGGAAGTCGAGCGCGTGCGACGCGCGGCGGCGATCGCCGATCGCGCGATGCTGCGCCTGCGCGAGCAGTTGCGGCCCGGCTTGACCGAGGCCGAGGTGTCGGCGCGGCTGAACCTGTTGCTGGCCGAGGAGGGCAGCGAGCCGGCGGCGACGCTGCCGCTCGTCAATTCCGGGCCGACGGCGTGGGTCGACGTGCACGCCTTTCCGTCGCAGCGGTGCCTGCAGGCCGGCGACGTGGTGTCGGTGGACTGCTGCGCGGTCGTCGACCGCTACCACGCCAATCTGCAGCGTACCTTCGTGCTCGGCCCGTCGGCGACCAAGGCGCGGGCGATGATCGCCGCCGCCGCCGGCAGTATCGAGGTGCTGTGCCGCGAGGCTCGGCTCGGCGAGGGTCCGGAACGTGCCGCGGCGGCGGCCGTGGCCTATGTGCGCGAGCGCATCCCGGCCGAGAACATCTGGTGGGTGGGCGGCTACGCGCTCGGTCTCGGCACGCCGCCGAGCTGGGTCGGCCACACGTATCTGGCCAACGACGGCGAGGAGCGCTGCGAGCTGCGCGAGGGCTACGTCTCGAACTACGAGAACGTGTTCTTCGACGAGGCGGAAGGATTCGAGGCCGGCTATATCGATACCGTGGTGATGACCAGCGACGGCTTGCGGGCGCTGTCGACAATTCCGCGCGAGCTGCTGGAGGTGCCGCTGCGATGATCCGGATCGACGGCCGCTTGTGGCCGCAGGTGGCGATCTCCTACCATTTCGCCGAACAACATTTTCGTATGCCGAACGGGGAGACGATGCGCGCGCCTGTTTCGTGGGGATGCGCGCAGATTCGAATGAGCACAAGCGATGAGTGACGGGGTGGCGGAAAACGAAGAATCGCAGGCCGACAAGGCGCCGCCCTCCGATTTCGTCGGTTCGGTCGCGCATGGGCTGGCGGTGCTGCGCTCGTTCGATCACGACCATTTCCAGATGACCTTGTCCGAGGTCTCGGCGCGTACCGGGATGACGCGGGCCGGTGCCCGGCGCTATCTGCTGACGCTGGCCCATCTGGGTTACGTCGAGCAGAGCGGGCGGCTGTTCCGTCTGACGCCGAAGGTGCTCGAACTCGGCTACGCGTTCATGTCGACGATGCCGCTGGCCGACATCGCGCAGCCGTATCTGGACCGCCTGACGGCGCGCACCGGTGAGGTTTCGGCCATCGCCGTGCTCGATGGGCGCGAGGTCGTGCACCTGGCGGTGGCGACGCCGGCGCAGCGCCAGTTGCTGCCGAAGGTGACCATCGGCCGGCGCTTCAATGCGCTCTACAACTCGACGGGACGGGTGTTGACCGCCTGTCGCGACGACAAGCCGCTGGAGCAGCAGCTCGGCGGCGCCAAGCTGACCAAGCTGACGAATTGGAGCATCGACAACAAGGCGGCGTTGCTCGACGAGCTGCGTCGCGTACGCGAGCAGGGCTACGCGATCGTCGACCAGGAAAGCGAGGAGGGTCTGCGCTCGCTGGCAGTGCCGATCCGCAACAAGCAGGGCCGCCCGGTTGCGGCGATCAACATCATCACCAATATCGCCACCGTGTCGAGCGAGGAGCTGACCAACCGGCTGTTGCCGGTGCTGCACGAGGCGGCCGACGAGCTATCCCGGGCGATCGGGTCGCAATCCATCGCGTTGTAAGCACCGGATCGTCGGATGCAAAAAAGGGGACGGCGCCAGCCGTCCCCTTTTTTGGCACGAAGCGTGGGTTCTAGCGGCTCGACAGGCTTTCGACGACCTCGCTTTCAGTGACCAGCGCATCGCGCTGAAGATAGGCGATCGCCTCCAGCGCGGCCTCGTGTGCGCGCTGCGACGAGCCGCCGACCAGGTCGCGAATCACGCGCAGGTGGTAGTCGTGCTGATGGGCATCGACCGCCGTGTAGTGGATGCAGACGTCGGTCAGTCCGCCGACCATCAGCAGCGTCGAGGCCTTGTACGCCTTCAGCACGATTTCCAGCTCGGTGCCGAAGAACGCCGAGTAGCGGCGCTTGCGGATCACGAATTCCTCCGGCGTCGGGTCGATGCCGACCGCCAATTGCGTACGCGGGTCGTTCTCGGCGCAATGCGGGCCTTCGGAGCCATCGAGCTCGCGGCCGATGTCGACCATCGACGGCTTGTGTACTTCCTGGATGAAGACCACCGGCACGCCCTTGGCGCGGCACAGATCGATCAGCTTGATGACGCGCGGCAGACGCTGCTCGGCGCCGCCCATCTTCGGGATGCCCGCCGCGCCGCCGCCGTGGCCGATCCCCTGAATGTCGACGACGACGAGAACGGGATTGCCGATGATGTTCATGATGACTCCTTATGCAAATACGAGAGCAGCCCGACGGACTGCCGGTCGCGCGGGCGCCGTCACAAGGCGCCCGCGCGGGTGGGGGAAGGGAAGGCGCGTCAGTCCGCGATCTTGCGGTGGTCGGCGACCTTCTGCAGCGGGCCCGGCGGATGCAGGCTGGCGCAGTTGCTCTCGATCGTCTCGCCGGCCAGCAGGCGCCGTGCGAAAGGCTCCGAGTCCTGCAGCGACAGGTTGACGGTGCTGTGATGCGTCTGGCCCGGGTAGTAGTGCCATTCGACCGTGCTGCCGGCCGTGCACATCGCCGACAGGAAGTTGTACTGCTGCGCGGTGCCGGCCATGGCGTCGGCGAGACCGGTCGCCGTGAACACCGGCGTCTTGAAGTGCGCGTTCGGGAAGGCCTGCGCCTCTTCCAGATGCGCTTCGATCTTGGCGACGCTTTTGCGATACATCTTCGCTGCCGACAGGTCGTCGGCCTTGGCGACGCGCATCGCATCTCGGAAACAACCGGTGCGCGCGGCCTTCAGCAGCGGCCGGCCGGCGGCCGACATGTAGTCGTCGACGTTCAGTTGAGGATAGATCGACTTGCCGGTACCGAGCATGTAGACCATCGCGAACGCCGCGTCCACATAGTCGGGATCGGCATACGGCGGCAGCGGCACCTGCGGCGCCTTGCCCGGATCGGCGACGTGCACGACCAGCCCGGTGGCGATGGTGCCGAGTACGTTGACGTCCGGCGCATAGTCCGGCGCGACGAAGGCGGCGCCGAGCGCGGCGCCGGAACCCTGAGACTGGCCGCTGAGGATCACCCGGTTCGACAGCTGCTTCGGATAGGCGCGCAGCGCGGCGCGCACGTTGTCGAGAATGCTGTAGCCCTCGGGGCGGTAGAGCAGATACGGATGCGGACCGGTCGTGCCGAGACCCTGGTAGTCGCTGGCGACCACTGCATAGCCCTGCTTGAGCCAGGCGTTGATATAGGCGCCACGCTCGGCCGATGGGCCGGTCCACGAGGGCGCGCAGACGTCGGCGGCGCCGACCGTGCCGTGCGCCCAGGCGAGGATCGGCCAGCCGCCGGCCGGTGGCTGGCCCTTGGGCAGATAAACGATGCCGGAGACGACGATCGGCTTGTTGCTGCCCAGACCGTCGGTCGAGCTGTACAGCATGCGCTGCGCGGCCGAGGCGTTGGCCAGGACTTGCGACGCCGGCGCCGGCGCCTGCTTCAGCGGCGTGCCGGGCTGCTCGGGGATCGGCGCATTCCAGCGGTACAGCGACGAAACACCGCCGTCGCCGACCGACGGATCGGCCGGGGGCGGATTCGTCGCCATGGCGGCGAACGGCAGCAGGCCCGCTGCCGCCAACATTAAAAACTTACGCATTACTCGGATTCCGGTGGGGGAGGCTTGAGCGCGGCGCAGTTGCTCGCGATCGCGTCCCCGGCACGCAGCCGGTCGGCGAAGTCGAGCGCGTCGGCAATCGATGCGACAGCTGCGCCTTCGTGGGTCTTCTGGGGGTAGTCGCGCCAGTCGACGGTGGTTCCGGCGTAGCACATCGCCGAAATGAAGTTGTATTGCGTGGTCGGCGGCGCCGCGGTGTCGGCGAGACCGGTGGCCGTGAACACCGGTTGCGTGAAGCGCGTGCTCGGGAACTTGCCGGCCTCGTCGATCTCGTCGAGCAGCGGCATGAACGGCGCGGTATAGGCCTTGTCGAGCGTCAGTCGGTGCCGATTCGACACGTCGATCATCGAGTCGAGGCAGCCGTGCTGCGCGGCCGTCAGCAGTGGTCTGCCGGCACTCGTCACGTAGTCGCGTGGGTCGAGTCCCGGATGCATGGTCGTCGCGTCACCGATCAGGAACAGCATGACGAACGCGGTGTCGACCGATGCGTGATCCGATGCCCACTGATGCGCCTTGATCTGCGGCGCGCCGCCCGGATCCTTCGGCCGCACCACGAGTCCGGTGGCGACCGTGCCGAGCACGTGTAGATCCGGTGCGTACGTTGGCGCCAACAACGCGGCGCCGAGCGCTGCGCCCGAGCCTTGCGAAAAGCCGCCGATGATGACCTGGTTGGCGATCGTGCCGGGGTGCGCGCCGATCGCCGCACGGGCGATGTCGAGCACGCTGTAGCCTTCGGGGCGGTATTGCAGATACGGATGCGGGCCCGGCACGCCGAGACCTTGATAGTCGGTCGCCGCGACTGCGTAGCCGCGCGCCAGCCACGCGTCGATGACGCGCTGCAGGGTCGAATGCTTCGGGTCCGGCCGCATCGCCGACGGCGCGCAGACATCGGCGCCACCGGTCGTGCCATGGCCCCAGGTCAGCAGTGGCCAACCACCCGGTGGTGGCGTTCCTCGCGGCAGGTAGAGCATGCCGGACACGACGACCGGCGTCTTGCCGCCGATGCCGTCGGTCGAGGTGTAGAGCACGCGCATCCCGCGCGCGGCGTGTGCGAGTCGATGCGAGGCTGGCAGCGGCTCGTGGCGCAGCTGGTGGCCCGGATTGTCCGGAATCGCCGCGCCCCAGTCGTAGAACGCCGGTACGCCACCGTCGCCCACCGGCAGTGCGGGGCGCGCCGCGGCGGCCGATGCCGCCGCGCAAGTCAGGCAGGCGGCCAGTAATAGGGTGGTGCGGATCATCGTCATCGAAAGGGCGGTGTTGAAAGGGGGCGGCCGGCGTACGGCTAGCGCCGCGCGCGATTACGCGCCTCGTCGAGCATGTGCAGCGTGATCTTGCGCACCTCGGCCTTGCTTTCCTCGATGTGCGTGCGCAGCAGCTGCTGTGCGTGCTCGGTGCGGCGGCTGAGCAGCACGTTCAGGATCTTCGAGTGCTCGGCGTAGGTCGCCTCGATACGCCGATCCATCGTGAAGTCGAGCCGGCGCACGATGCGAATGCGCTCGGTGACGTCGTGATGGATGCGCGCCATTTCGTCATTGCCGGTCGATTCGACGAGGTGTTCATGGAAGCGCTCATCGAGCTCGGCGATATCGCGACCTTCCTGTGGGCGTGCTTCTAGCGGCGCCATCCAGACCTTGCACAGGGGCTCGAGGCGCAGCTCGATGTCGGCGCTGTCACAGAGCATGCGAAGCGCCGCCAGCTCAAGGATCACGCGTACGTCGTACAGATTTTCGAGGCTGCGGAAGTCGAACGGGCGAATCGTCCAGCCGTTACGGAACTGCACCTCGACATAGCCCTCACGCTGCAGGCGCACCAACGCCTCGCGCACCGGCGTGCGGCTGGCGTCCATGCGTTCGGCGAGTTCGGTTTCCGTGAAGCGGTCGCCGGGTAATAACTGCCAGTCGAAGATTTCCTGCTTGATGCGTTGATAGATCCGCTCCGCGAGATTGTCCTCGCGCGGCGGCTTGCGCACGCTCCTGTACGTCATCATGTCTGTCGCCCCCCTTTTGATCTGGTCGAGACACTGCCCACGTTCATGCGGTCGCCTCCGGCACGTCGAGCGCCGCGGCCCGCATTGCCTGCAGTTCACGTGGTAGATGTCGTGCAGCAAAAACGATGCTGGTAATGCCGAACAGCGCGCCGAACTGCACCAGCACGATGGCGTGGCGCAAGGAATCACTGCCGAAATGCGGCGACAGCAGGTCGCTGAGCAAGCCGACGCTGAAGTTGCCAGCGCCGGAGCCGAGCATGTTCAGCACGAACAGCATCGTCGAAGCGCCGAGCGCGCGCAGGCGCGGTGGCAGCAGGCTCTGGCCGACCGAGAACAGCGGAGCCGAATAGGCCGACGTGCCGATGATCGCGATGAAATAATAGACGTAGAGGAATTTGCCGCCGACATAGAAAAACATCAGCTCGGCGGGGATCATCAGGACAATGCCGATCAGCGGAAACCACAGGTACCAGCGCGGGTCGCGCGACGCAAAGCGGTCGGCAAGCACGCCGGCGCCAAGGGTGCCAAGCAGTCCTGCAACCCCTTCGATCATGCCGCTCATCGCGCCGACCTTCTCGGTGCTCAGCCCTAGCGAACGAATCAGGTAGGTCGGCGTCCAGAACTCGAAACCCGTTCCGGCGAAGGAGGCCAGTCCCAACCCCAGTGTCACCAGTACGAATGTGCGCCGCCGCCACATGGTCCGTGAGGCCTCGCTCAGGGAATAGTGCCGATGCAGCGCATCGTTGCCGGGGGTGTCATGCTGGCCGCGTCGCGGTTCGCGAATCGCGAAGCGGACAACCACTGCCATCAGCAGGCCGGGCAGGCCGACGACGAAGAACGCTGCCTGCCAGCCGTAGTGGGCGTTGACGGCGCCGCCGACGGACAGCCCGAGCCAGATACCGAAAGAGATGCCGAGACTGTAGATCGCGAACGCGGTGCCACGGCGGTGTAACGGAAAATAGTCCGAGATCAGCGAGTGCGCAGGTGGGCTGCAACCCGCCTCGCAGACGGCGACCCCGGCGCGCGCGAGTGCGAGCGTACCGAAGCCTCTCGCGAAGCCGGACAGGGTCGTCATCAGGCTCCAGGCCGCGAGCGCGACGGCCATGATCGTGCGTCGCGAGCCGCGGTCGGCCCAGCGCGCGATCGGAAAGCCGGCGAGCGAGTAGATCACCGAGAATGTGAAGCCGCTGAGCAGGCCCATCTGCGTATCAGATGCGCCCAGGCTTTCGCGGATCGGTTCGAGCAGGATCACCAGAACATAGCGATCCATCCAGTTGAAGGTGTAGACGCCACACAGCAGGAACAGCACGACCCAAGAGTAGGACGGGATCTGCTCGGTGCGGGCTGGTGGCGACAGCGCTGCCTCGGCCAGCGCCATCATGCGCTCCGCCGTGCCGCGAATGCGGCTTGCATCGCCGCCGTCGTGCGCCGCGCGCCGTGCTGCAGATATTCCATCGCACGCAGCGACGCATCATGCGCCGGCACCGACGAGCCGGCGACGGCGTCCTCGACGACACGCACGTGGTAGTCGTACTGATGTGCGTCGACGAAGGTGTAATGCACGCAGACGTCGGTGAAGCCGCCGCAGAGGATCAGCGTCTCCGCCTTGAGTCCGCGCAGCAGGATTTCCAGTTCGGTGCCGAAGAAGCACGAGTAGCGGCGCTTGCGGATGAAGTAGTCGTCGTCACGCATGCCGACCTCGCGCGCCACCGGCGTGCCCGGATCGCCCTCGAGGCAATGCACGTGTTCGTCGCCGTCCAGTTCGCGGCCGAAGTCGACCATGTTGCGACGATGTTCTTCCTGAAAAAAGATGATCGGGACGCCGGCTTCGCGCGCCGATTCGACCAGTTTCGGAATATTGGCGAAGTACTCGACGAAGCCCGGCATGCGCCAGTCGCGGCCTTCGGTCTTCGGCGGATCGTAGCCGCCCTGTTGCGCGTCGACGACGATCAACACCGGCTTGCCGACGATCAGCGGGTTGTCCTTTTTCATTTACAGCTCCCGGATGCCAATGACCGCCCGGGCGCCTCTTGGCGCCCGGGCGGTCCGGTCAATTAACGGTAGTTCCAGGTCAGGCGCAGACCAAGCGTGCGCGGGGTGCCCCAGACCACCTGCTGCGTGTAGTCGTACAGGTTCTGCATGTAGACGAAGTACTTCTTGTTGGCGAGGTTCTGGCCGAAAACGTCGACCTGGTAGGTCTCGGTCGGCGAAATCCAGCCGAGGTTCGCGCTCCACAGTCCGTATGCCTTACCTTCTTCGGTGACCTGATTGCTCATCGAGAAGTAGTGGTCGGCCATCCAGGTATAGTCGGTGCGTGCCTTGATCATGCCGTAGTCGCCGATCGCGGTGACGTACGACAAACCGCCGTTGGCCGTCGGGTTCGAGAACGGCAGTTCATGCCCGTTGAGCGGGTTGCCGTCCTTGTCGACTTCGTCGGTTTCGATCTTGCTCTGTGTCGCGCCGAAGCCGGCGTTCAGCGTCAGACCGCGCATCAGCAGTGCCTGGACGTTCGCTTCGCCGCCCCAGACATGTACCGTGTCGATGTTGCTGAGCACACCGGCACCGACGGTGCTGCCATCGTCAGTCGTGTACGTCTTGTAGATCGACGTCTGCATGTCCTTGAAGTCGTAGTAGAACATCGAGGCGTCGAAGCGCAGGCGGTGGTTGAAGAAGTCAGCCTTCGAACCGACCTCATAGGAGATCAGCTTTTCCGACTTGACCGGCTTCAGTGCGTCGATCGGCGAACTGGCGTCGATCGTGCCGTACTGCGACTGGCTGTTGATGTTCGGGCTGCGATGACCGCTGGTGATCGACGCGTAGGTCATCACGTTGTCGGTCGGCGACCACTGCAGAACCGCCTTGCCGTCATAGTCGCCGCTGAACGCATGGCGATGCTGGTCCGAGGTCGGGTCGGTGTAGTAACCGTCGCGGGCGAAGTTGACGTCGACGTCTTCCCACGAGTAGCGCGAACCGAGAATCAGCTTGACCTTCTCGGCCAGCGGAATATCGAGGTTGCCGTACAGCGCGTACGAGCGCGTGTCCTTCTTCGAGTGATCGTTGTAGTACGTCGTCGGGAACAGGTTCGTCGTCAGATGACGGGTGTCGTCGTAGAAAAAGCCACCGAGAATCCAGTCCATGCCGGACCAGTTACCGGACGCGCGCAGTTCCTGCGTGTACGTGTCGGCCTTCGCGGTCAGACGATCGTCGTACTGGTACTGGATGTTGCCGTCGAGATCCTCGGTGATGTTCTTGTAGCCGCCGGAGTAGGCGCTGATCGACGTCAGTTTCCAGCCGTCGAGCTGCCAGTTCAGCGTTGCATGGCCGCCGTAGCTGGTGATGTCGTTGCGTGGACGCACGGTATCGCCGTTGTTGCCGGGAATGTCGGCACCGAGCCAGTGCTTTGGATCGAAATGGCCGTACAGCGAGTTCGCCGAGACGTTGAGGTTGCCCTCGTCGTCGGTCAGCGCATAGATGCCGACGCAGTTGCCGGTCATCTGCTGCGACATCGAGCAGGTCTTGCCGGTGTTCGGATCGACCGTGCCGTTCAGGGCATAGGCTTCGGCGCCCTGATCGACTTTGAACCAATTGCCGGCCAGTTCCAGCGACAGGTTCTGTGCCAGGTCGATGTCGAGCGTGCCGCGCAGTGCGCCGGTGTCGATGTCGTTGGCGTCGACGCCGTCGACCTGGCCGTGCACGTAGCCGTCGCGGCGATGCGTCTGCGCCGCCAGTCGGCCGCGCACGTGCTCGCTCAGCGGGCCGCTGATGACGGCGTCGAACTGCTGGTTGTTGAATGTGCCGTATTCGGTCGAGATCGAGCCCTGCAGCGTGTCGGTCGGCTTGTTGGTGATGACGTTGACCAGACCGCCGGTCGCGTTACGGCCATACAGCGTGCCCTGCGGTCCCTTCAGGACCTCGATGCGCTGCACGTCGAAGAATTGCAGCGCCTGCGCGAACGCCGAGCTGGCATAGACCTCGTCGGTGTACATCGCCACCGGCGGCTCGATGCCGTCGCCGTACGGCACGTTGAGGCAGATGCTGCGAAAACAGAACGTCGGATTCTGCGATTCACCGAAGAACGACTTGAACGACGTATTCGGAACGTGGCTGAGCAGGTCAGTGGCCTTGGTGACGCCGAGATCCTTCAGTTGCTCACTGGTGAAGGCAGCGATCGACATCGGCGTCTGCTGCAGGGATTCACTGTGCTTTTGCGCGGTGACAACAATCGTGGCGAGACTGTCTGGAGCGCCGCCGGTTTGCTTCGTGTCCAGCGCGCCGGTGGAATCCGCTGCAGCAGCGACTTCGGTCGCGGTGTTGGAATGAGTGTCGTCTGCCAGCGCCAAATGAGGCGTCGACAGAATCATCAGGCATGCCGCGACCGGGGCGGCTGCTGGCAGCTTTTGCATGGAGGAGCGTGGCATATCGAGTACCGGAGTGAAGAGGGTTTGAGCTTTTCTGGCGCTCAAGTTCAGTGTTCCGTCTTGCATACAAGAACATGTCCAAGAAAGCACTCTTCGTGCCAAGCTGAGAAATACTTATTAACTCATTGTAATTAAAGTACAATATAAAAATTTACAAAGCCAGAATGGAAAATAGCCTGCTTCAAATAAGTGCGTAATTTGTACTGTAGTCCGTAATGCGAACAAATCGTGCACATGAACATTGCACGGTGTGTCGCCGCGGTGCGGCTTTTGGCATGGGTCGCTCGCCTCTGAGCAGGTGATCAGCGTTACTGTGTTGTCGACGCGCACGCGGAGGCATGCCGAAAGCGATCGCGAGCGTCGGCACAGCGCGAACGATCTCTGTTAGCATCGCTGCCCATGAACCATCTGTCCTCCATGTATTTTTCGTTTTACTGGTCTCCGGTTGCCGGCGGACGGTTAGCGAGTACGTGACAGATCGACATCGCTTCCAAGCACCGCCGGCGCGCAAGCCCGGCGGTTTTTTTTTGACCAGAGCCCATATCCCCATGTCCAGTACGCTCCATGCAGCGCCCCCCCGAGTCGCGGCCGCCGACCTATCGTCGGGGACGACCGACGACGAGAACATCGACAGCATCACCGAATTGCCGGCGCCGGAATCCCTGATCAGCCGCTTGCCGATACGTGACACGCCAGTCGAGCAGCACATTCGCGCGTCGCGTGAGCGTATCCGTCGCCTGATCGCTGGCGACGACGATCGTTTGCTGGTGGTGATGGGGCCGTGCTCGATCCACGATGTCGATTCGGCGCTGGAATACGCGCGGCGGTTAACGGCGGTACGCGAGCAATATGCGGACACGCTGGAAATCGTCATGCGCGTCTATTTCGAGAAGCCGCGCACCACGATCGGCTGGAAGGGGCTGATCAACGACCCGCATCTGGACGGCAGCTACCGCATCGAAGATGGGCTGCGTATCGCGCGGCAACTGTTGATCGAGATCAACCAGCTGGGTTTGCCGGCGGCCACCGAGTTTCTCGATGTGATCTCACCGCAGTACATCGGCGATCTGATCTCCTGGGGCGCGATCGGTGCGCGCACCACGGAAAGCCAGGTGCACCGCGAGCTGGCTTCCGGTTTGTCGGCGCCGGTCGGTTTCAAGAACGGTACCGATGGCAGCGTACGCATTGCCGCTGACGCCATCGTCGCGGCGGGTCGCCCCCATCGTTTCCTGTCAGTGCAAAAGAATGGTCAAGTCTCGATCGTGCGTACGCGCGGCAACCCCCACGGGCACGCGATTCTGCGCGGCGGGCCGCAACCGAATTACGACGCAGCCAGCGTCGAGCAGGCTTGTGCGTTGCTCGAGGCCAGCGGGTTGGCGCCGCGGGTCATGGTCGACTGCAGTCACGCAAACAGTGCCAAGCAGCATTTGCTGCAGATCAATGTTGCTCAGGACATCGCCCAGCAGGTCGCAGGCGGTTCCCGCAAGATTTTTGCGGTCATGGTCGAGAGCCATCTCGAAGCCGGCGCGCAGAAGTTCACGCCCGGCGTCGATTCAGTCGAGCACCTGCGCCGTGGCGTGAGCATTACCGATGCGTGCCTTGCGTGGTCGCACTCGGTCGAAGTGCTGGACATCCTGTCGGCGGCCGTCGCCGAGCGGCGCAATGCGGATTCGTCGCCTCTGCAACGCCGTGCCTGAATTCGGCGCGGACGCCGCGCCAGACGGACGTGCGGTCGCATCTATGCGGGAGGCGGGTGTGCTGTTGCTGATGCGGTGCTGACAGCGGGGCACTGCGGGTTCGTCAGCCCTGACGCGCTGGTGCGTGTCGATTGGCGCTAGGCGTGCCGGGTGCGTGCGCGCTGGGTCAGATGGGCGCGAACTTCCGTCGGCTTGACCACCAGCAGGTCACAGCCGACGCGGCCGAGGATGGCCTCGGCGGTGCTGCCGAGCAATAGGCGTTCCGCCAGGTTGCGGTCGCTGCTGCCCATCACGATGACGTCGGCGTGATTGCGATCGGCGTAGTCGAACAGCGACGGTGCGGCGGCGCCGACCAGGAAGTGACGACGGTCGGCCGGTACGCTGTGCGCGTCGGCGAACGCTTCGAAACGGTCGTGGTGTACCTGATAGATGCCGTCGTAGATTTCTTCGCTGATGGCCGCCACGGCCATCTGTCCGGCGGGGTCGAGCACCGGCACCGCCTGGAAGGCATAGGCCAGATGCAGTTCGGCGTCGACCGCATAGGCGAACGCCATGGCTTGCTCGACGAGTGCATCGGCACTGCCTTCCGCCATCACGTCGACCGCCAGCACGATGTGTTTCGGCGTCATGCCGTCGCTGTTGACGAGCAATACCGGCACCGGGCAATCGCGCAGCAGCTGCCGGTCGAGTGGCGTGGTCAGGATATGGCGCAAACCGTGCTGCAGATCGACATCCTTGACGACCATGTCGGCCTGCGACTCGACAACGTGCAGATTGATTTCTTCGAGCGGGTCATCGGTCCACAGCACCTCGACGGTCGGCCGGATGCCCAGCTCCTGAAATTCGCTGACGGCTTTCTGCAGTTGCGAGCGCTGCTCGTGCAGCAGCGTTTCGTGCGCGCTGTCGTGAGCGCCGATGCCGTGCCGGTGTTCGACCAACAGTACGTGCAGTGCGGCGCCGCTGCGGTGCGCCAGCCACGCCGCCTGGCGCATGGCCGGCGATACGTGCCCGTCGGGCCGCGCAATCATCAGGATGCGTTGATAAGTCTTCATCGCCGTCACTCCGGTTTGTTGGATAGAGCATGCGCGCCAGGGCGCGTGCCGGCCTTGACGACGATCAAGCGCGGGTTTGCAGCGATTGACCGATATCAATGTCGTTGCGGCGTGTGGGGTCGAAGCTGCAAACGTCCGGTGGGCATCGGCGCAGACCTGACCGGGGCCGATGCCGACCGCCGTCAACCGTGGTCGAACCAGGAGTCAGACGCGATGAAAATGCCGCTCCGCATCGAATTTCGCCATATGCCGTCTTCCCCGGCCTTGCGCGCGCTGATCCAGCAGCAACTGCGGCGTCTCGAGCGCCGCTTCGACGATCTGACGCGTTGCGACGTCGTTCTCGATATCGAGCAGCGGCGTACGCAGTCCGCCAAGCCACTATGCGTCTCCATTCGCGCGACACGCCCCAATATCGAGGCGGACGTGCACTCCGTCGGCGCTCAGGAATACGCCTATGAATCCGTACGTCGTGCATTCGACGCGCTGCGCCGCCAACTCGGCGATGCACGCGGCGCATTGCGCCGGGCGAGCCGCACGCCGCGCCGCGGCATGGCGGCGCGGCAGCGCAACACGATATTGACCGGCACCACCTGAACTTGATCCCGGTCAGTCCGTCCGCCTGTCGGGTCTGCCAGCCTCGGGGTGCGTCGCCACGAGCGGCCACGACTTTCACAGACGCAGGAGTTCCCGCATGGATACCGTCCGCCACATCGTCGCCATTGTCGATCCGCAAATGCGCGAAACCGCCGCGTTGCGTCGTGCTGCGGCGCTGGCGCGGCGCGGCAATGCGGCCCTGTATCTGCTGATGTGCGCCTATGACGCGATCTTCGATGCCGAGCTTGAAGTGACCGATCCGCGCGTGCAGGAGATGGCTAAGGCGCACTGGCTGGAACAGCGTCGGCAGTGGCTGGATGCGCGGGCCGAAGCACTGATCGCCGACGGTCTCGATGTGCGGGTCGAAGTGGTGTGGGCGCCTCGCGCGCACGAAGCGATCCTGATGCGCAGCCTGGCGCTGAAGCCGGATCTGGTGATCAAGGACTTGCTGCCGCGGCGCGGCAGCAAGCTGCAGATGCCGATGACGAGCGGCGATTGGCGGCTGGCACGCAGCTGTCCGGCGCCGCTGATGTTCGTGCGCCAGGATCAGGACTTGCTGCCGCAGCGTATTGCCGCTGCCGTCGACGTCAGCCCCGATGCGAATCAGGTGCGCGCCGCGCTGAACGAGCGTGTTGCGCTGCTGGCGACGTCGCTCGCGGCGCAGGCTGGCGCCGAGGTGCGGCTGGTTTATGCGCTGCCGTACCTGCGGCCGACCAATGCCGTCGCCGCGTCGCGTCATCTGCGCGAGCTGTACGACCATGCGCGGACGGCGGCCGCCGATGCGTTCCGTACATTCGCGGCGCAGCATGAGATCGCGCCGGATCGCGCCGACTGGCTGCAGCGCGACGGCGATCCGGCGCTGATGCTGAGCCGTTACGTCGAGACGCGACACATCGATCTGCTGGTGGTTGGCTCGGCGTATCACACGATCATTGGCCGCTTCCTGCTCGGCAGCGTGTCCGAGGACTTGCTGCGGCAGTTGCGCTGCGACGTGCTGCTGGTCAAGCCCGAGGATTTCGTCGCGCAACTGGCGTCGCATCACGATCTCGAACGCTTGCGGCGCCATTACGGCGATACGCCGCAAGCCGCCGCCACTGCCACCGCCGACTGAGGGCAAGGTCCGCCGTCGCGCGATGCCAAGGCCCTGACATCTGCCGCGTCGCGCGGCAGGCTGCATTGACCGGCGTCAATGCGGCGATGGAAAAAATGCGCCAGCTTGCGACAAAAAAGGGGCAGTCGTTACGGGTTGGTCGCGAGTCGTCGAGGCGCCATGAAGAAGCAGCTGGTGGTTTTCTATTCGCGGACCGGTGCGACGCGGCGGCTCGCACACCGGCTCGCCGAGCGGCTGGACGCGGATGTCGAGGAGATTTTCGAACTGCATCCGCGGCGCGGCATTCTGCGCTGCGTGTTCGACGCGCTGTCCGGGCACGAGCCCGATATCGCCGCGCCGCTGTTCAAGGCATCGGACTACGAGCGGGTCATCGTCGGCAGCCCGGTCTGGGCCGGCCGCGTCGCCAGCCCGGTGCGCAGTTATCTGGTTGCCTACAGCGAGACCTTTCGTGAGGTCAGCTTTTTCTGCACCTGCTATCGCCACGGCTTCAGTGCGTTCGCCGATATGGCGAGCCTGTGCGATCGCCTGCCACGCGCGACGCTGATGGTCCTGGCATCCGCCACCGACGTCGGCGCCTCGGTGGCGCTGGACGGCTTCGTCCGCCAGCTAGCGTCCGCCCGAAGGTGACCGTCGCGCGGTCTCAGCGGCGCGTCGCGGCGGCCGATGCCAGCGATGCACGTGCCGATTCGACGAAGTTGCGAACGAACGGCGAGAGATCGCTGCGGCGCCAGGCCAGGGCCAGTTTGGCCGAGGTCGTCAGGTCCGGCAGTTTGCGGAACACCACGCCGCCGACGTGCAGGTGGCGGATCGAGTCCGGCACCAGCGAGACGCCGATGCCGGCCGCTACCAGACTGAGGATGGAAGCGAGTTGCGGTGCTGGCTGCCCGAGCCGCGCTTCAAAGCCGGCGTCGCGGCAGGCCTCGAGGATGGTGTCGTGCAGCGTGAAGCCGATCTCGCGTGGCGTCAGCACGAAAGCCTCGTCGGCCAGTTGTCGCAGGCGCAAGCCGCGTTTGCGTGCGAGGCGGTGTTGCGCCGGCAATGCGGCGACCAGCGGCTCGTCGGCGACGGTCAGCAGTTCAACGCCGTCGCTGAGCGTCGGGTAGGGCCGCAGGAACGCCAGGTCGAGTGCGCCGGATGCCAGCGCCGTGCCGAGCTTGGTCGTATTGCTTTCGTCCAGCGTCAGCTCGACATCGGGATAGCGGGCGCTGAAATGGCCGACCACCGACGTCAGCGTGCCGTTGAAGTGGGCCGAGGCTGTGAAGCCGATGCGTAGCGCGCCAAGCTCGCCACGATCGGCGCGCTGCGCCGCACGCACCGCCTGCTCGATCTGCTGTGGCAGTCGATGCACGTGGTCGTAGAACGCTTGCCCGGCGGCGGTGAGTTCCGCGCCCTGCGGGATCCGATGAAACAGCCGTGCGCCGACTTCGCGCTCCAGGTCGCGGATCTGCAGACTTAGCGGTGGCTGGCCGATGCCGACCCGCTCGGCGGCACGCGTGAAGCTGCGCTCGGCGGCGATCGCCAGGAAGTAGCGGATGTGCCGAATCTCCATGGTCCATATATTAAATAAATGGAGATCGTCATTGCTATGCAATGGTCTAAATGATGCGGCGAGCCTACGCTCAAAGGCAAGCCTATAGCTCGGCATCGTCGCCATGAATCCCGTCGTCGCACCCGCCGTTACGCCGCTGTCATCGACTGAGTCCGTCGCCGTCACGCGACGCTGGACGCAGCGCGGCACAGCGGAATACCGGCGCATGAATCTGGCGCTGTTTCTCGCCGGCTTCGCGAGTTTTTCGTTGATGTACTGCGTGCAGCCGCTGCTGGTGCCGTTCGCACGGCAGTTTCATCTCAGTGCGACCGGCAGTTCGCTGGCCTTGTCGCTGACCACCGGTGTGCTGGCGATCTCCATCCCGTTCATCGGTGCGCTGTCCGAGCGTTACGGCCGGCGTGGCCTGATGGCGGTGTCGATGATCAGCGCGGCAATCCTCAACCTGCTGGCCGGCGTTGCGCCGACGTGGTCGAGCCTGCTCGTTCTGCGCGCGCTGGAGGGGCTGGCACTGGGCGGCGTGCCGGCGGTGGCGATGACCTATCTGGCCGAGGAGATCGAGCCGCAGGGTCTAGGCTTCTCGATGGGCCTGTATGTCAGCGGCACGGCATTCGGCGGCATGCTCGGGCGCGTCGGCATGGGCATGCTGTCCGACATCGGTTCATGGCGGACGGCGATGATGGTGCTGGCGACGATCGACCTGGCTGCCGCGATCGGATTCGTCGTGTTGTTGCCGCGCTCGAAAGGGTTTGTGCCGCGCCGGCGGTGGGACGTCGGCTTTCATGTTCAGGCCTGGAAGTCACACCTCTCGCATGGCGGGTTGATCCACCTGTTTGCGCTGGCGTTTGTCGTCATGGGCATGTTCGTGACGATCTACAACTACGCCGGCTTCCGCCTCAGTGGCCCGGAGTTCGGGCTCGATCAGACCCGTATTGGATTCATCTTTCTCGCCTACATCCTGGGCATGGTGGCGTCACCTGTTGCCGGGCTTGCAGCCAATCGTTGGGGGCGGGTGCCGGTGCTGGTCAGCGGCGTGCTCATCGCGCTGAGTGGAATCGTCGTCACGCTGACGCACCAGATGGCTGGCGTGATCGTTGGCATCGCGCTGATCACTGTCGGCTTCTTCTCGACGCACTCGCTTGCGAGTGCCTGGGTTGGTCGCCTGGGCGCAGCGCGCAAGGGGCATGCGGCGGCGTTGTATCTGCTGGCGTACTACCTGGGCTCGAGCTTGCTCGGATCGGCTGCCGGAGACTTCTGGCAGCGAGCGCAGTGGCATGGCGTCGTCGCGTTCACGACCGTCCTGCTCGGCGTTGCGTTGTCGCTGGTGTGGTCGATGCGGCGTTTCGATGACCTGCGAGTCGAGACTTCAGCGCCTCAATCCGCAGTGGGTGGCCGTGCCTGAAAAGGCGTGCGAGCGTCCGCTGAATCGTGAAGTGAACACTTAATCGCCAGCGACTTCCGTTTATCTGAGCAATTGTTGCTCATCTGCGCCGCAAATTGGTGCATCGAGCTGCTTTTTGACCCGCACGAGAAAAGAAAAATTCATATTATTTCAATGTGTTGTAACAGAGTTGAAAAAAACCGTTGCAACGCCCTGAAAAAGCCCTATTATTCGCCGCCCCGCTGCTCGACAACGACGAAAAACGAAGTCGGCGCAGCCTGAATCTTTAAGAATTGAGCAAGTAATTTGTGTGGGTGCTCCCGTGTACGTGGCGAAGCCATGAAACATGAGAGTATCAACGTAGCCAAGTCAA
>NZ_JAAVXB010000009.1 GCF_012241385.1 Solimonas marina
CAGGAAGCGCGCTACGAGGCCGTCGGCCAAGTGGTGTTCATGTGCCAGCGCGCCGGCATCGTCAAGGTCGGCTTCATCACGCAGCCACCGCCCAGAGGCTGAAACAGCGGGTCGCGGCTTGCGCCGCGCCTACCGACACCTGCGTAGGAGCGGCGCGAGCCGCGACCGCTTCAAGAGGAACGAAACATGGCAATGAGCGTAGGCACGAGCGGCTCCGGTGATCCGGAAACGATGGTGGACATCAACACCACGCCGTTGATCGACGTGATGCTGGTGCTGCTGATCATGCTGATCATCACGATTCCGGTGCAGACGCATGCGGTGAAGCTGGACATGCCGCAGGCGACACCGCCGAGCCAGGCGACACCGCCACCGGCAGTGGAGCTGGAGATCGACTTCGACGGCACGATTTTGTGGAACGGCCAGGTGATGGACGAAGCGACGGTGGAACGTCAGTTCCAGGTCGAAGGCGCCAAGCCGGTTGATCAGCAGGCGGAGTTTCATATTCGCCCGAACAAGCTGGTCGAATACAAGTACGTGGCCTTCGTGCTCGCCGCGGCGCAGCGCAACGGCGTCAACAAGATCGGACTGGTTGGAAACGAGGGAATGTAAGGGGGCACCGCCGCGATGCGGTGGTGGCCCCGTCAAGGTGTTTCGTGGTGCAAGCGCGGTTGCAGTAGAGGAAAAAGCAGCGGCTCCGTTTCGGTGCGGTCCCGCTTTGAAATTAGACAAGGCCGCCGGCTCGGAAGCGCTGAGCGATCGGAATAAGGGGAAGATAGATGAAGAACAGGTTTGCAGTCTGCGCAGGCCTCGTATTGAGCCTGATCGCCGGATCGGCTTTTGCGCAGGATGACGCCGCGTCGAACGGGATCGACGGGCGTTTCTATATCTCGCCGATGTTTTCGTACTCGTTCGCCGACAGCTCGCGGAAGACCGATGGCGGACTGGGCGGCACGCTGGCGATCGGCAAGGAGCTGGTGCCGAAGCTCAATCTGGAATTGAGCAGCAGCTATACGGACTTTTCGGCCAAGAGCGGCAGCGGCAGCGAAAAACTGACGGGCGTCGGCGTCGATGTGCTGCTGTTTCCGCTGAACTCGGTACCCGGCCTCTACGGCGCCGCCGGCATGGCGTATGGCTTCGGTTCTTCGAATGTGTCCGACGTTCCGGGCGCAGGGAATAACGGGCATATCTTCAATGTCGGCCTCGGCTACCTGTTCGGGCCGATCAGCTGGCTGAATGACGGCAGCCTGCGCTTCGATGTGCGTGAGCGCTTCGACGACAAGTTCAAGAAGGCGGAGACCAACAAGTTCGCCGATACGGTGGTGTCGATCGGTCTGCTGTATCCGCTGGGTGCACGACCGGTGAAGGCGGCGCCGCCGCAGGAACCGGTCCAGGTCGTGGCGCCGGTCGCGCCGACGGACAGTGATGCCGACGGCGTGCCCGACGATCGGGATCAGTGCCCGAACACGCCGAGCGGCACGCAGGTCAATGACGTGGGTTGTGCGTTGCCGCCACCGCCGCCGCCATGCAATCCGCCGCTGCCGGGGCAGCATGTCGACCTCGCCGGTTGCGGCGTCGGCGACACGATCACGCTCAGCGGCGTCAATTTCGACTTCGACAAGTCGACGCTGACGCTCAATGCCAAGACCATCCTCGATGACGTGGCCGCCGCTTTGATTGCGGCACCCGATATTCACGTCGAGGTGGCCGGCCATACCGACAGCCGCGGCAGCGATGCGTACAACCAGAAACTGTCGCAGGCCCGTGCCGAGGCGGTGATGGCGTATCTCGGCGAGCACGGCGTCGCTGCGGATCGCATGACGGCGCACGGCTATGGCGAGACCGAGCCGGTGGCGGACAACGACACCGATGAAGGTCGCGAGCGCAATCGTCGCGTCGAGTTGCGGATTACCGAATCCGCGAACCCCGCGGCACCACCCGCAGCGCAGGACAATGGCAGCGTACCGGCACCGGATGCGCCCACCCCGTTACCTGAGCCGGCCCCGGCCCCGGCCGCCGACGATACGTCGGCGCCGTCCCAGGGCTTCTGACGAACGGTTGCAACCATCATTGTTCATCGTTGTCGTCTAGTTTGTCGGTCATGCTTTCGACGATTGCAGTGCAGCTCCGTCGAACGACAACGGTCAGTTTCGGCGACTTGATGAAAGGCGCGCCGGCCGTCGGTCCCGTCGTGTGGATGGCTGACGGTACCGGCGTTGCCGTCTTGAGGAGGAGAGAGAGATGAGCGGCGAATTTGTATTGGAGTCCGGCACGGACCCGAAGGTGAAGTTTTCGGTGCTCGCGGCCATCATCGCAGCGTTCGCAATCGGCGCGGTCCTGCTGATGAAACCCGGTAGCACGACGCATGTCGCGGCTGCCAAGCCGGCAGCGGCTGCGCCTGCAGCTCGGGTGCCGGCGCAGCCTGCCGCGCCGCCGGCGCAGAGCGCAGACCCGTATGGTGATGCCGCAACGGCGGACGCCGCAGAGCCTGCACAGTCCTGGCCTGATGCCGCGCCGCCGGCGGAGACGTCTGCACCGACCACGTTCCAGGCGGCGACGGAGGCCACGACGGCGATGCCGTCGACCGCCGACAGCGGGTCGCCGGCGGCAAGCGCGGCACAGGCTAAGACGGCCACCGCCAGCAGCGCCGACGACTCCGCGTCGCAGCCACTGCAAACCTTTGATGATTCGGCCGACGCCGACGCCGACGCCGATGCCGGCGACGCGCTGTCGGCGAACGCGGGTGCCCAGCCGACCGACATGAACGACCTGATGGCGTCGCCGCCGGCGGCCAGCGCATCGTCACACCGTCGCGCCGAAGATCACCCGCGCCCGGCGGTTCGCGCGCCGTCCGCTCCGGCGATCGAGGCACTGCATGCCTGGTGGCGCAGCGACAAGTCCGGTGCGCTGGCCGTGCAGTACGTCGGTCCGGTGGCGGGCGAGCAGGCCCTGGTGGTGCGCCTGTCGCAGAGCGTTGCGAACGCCAATGACGCGGCGCAGCACATTCATGTCGTCGATCAGGCGGGCGCCAACGTGGCCGGCAACTGGAGCCTGGGCAGCAATCCGTACGTGCTGGTCTATCAGGGCGTGCAGCCGGGCCGCTACACGGTGCGCATCGATCCGGCGCTGCGCAGCGCCAGCGGTACCATGCTGGGCACGACGCTGCAGGGGCCGGTCTTTGTGCAGTGATGATGCGGTTGTGACGATCCCGCCGCGGGCGCCGCACATCGTCGGCGCTCTCGGCGGGCATCAACCGGTGATGCCGGCACCGGTTTCGAGTGTTTCGGCGAGCGTGCCGGCGTAAAGCGTCAGTCGCGTTTCGCGGGTGAAGCCGGCGAGTGTGATGCCGGCTTCGTTGGCGATGCGGATCGCCAGGGCCGTCGGTGCCGAGATCGCGGCGACAATCGGGCAGTCGGCCTGCGCGGCCTTGTGTACGACTTCGTACGATGCGCGTGACGTCACCAGCATCGCGTCGCCGCGTACGCCACGGCGCGCGGCGGCGCCGACCAGCTTGTCGATGGCGTTGTGACGGCCGACGTCTTCGCGAACCAGCAACTGTCCCTGGCCATGAATGAATGCCGCGGCGTGCGTCGCGCCGCATTGATCGTTGAGCGGCTGCGCGGCTTCGAGTGCCGACATGCCGGCCAACAGAGTGGCCATGTCGAGCTGCGCCGATATGCTGACGCGGCGCACCGGCCGTATTGCGTTCTGCAGCGAATCGGTCCCGCATAGGCCGCAGCCGGTGCGGCCGGTCAGGTTGCGATGACGAGAGTCGACGGCGGCATAGTGACGTTGCGGGATCAGCATCTGCAACGAAATGCCATGCGCGGTGTGCAAGCGATCGACGACCTCGATCTCGTCGGCGCGCGTGACGATGCCTTCGCTCAGTGAGAACCCGACCGCGAAGTCGTCGAGATCGGCGGGTGTGGCCATCATCACGGCGTACGGTCGACCGTTGTAAACGAGGGCGATCGGCGTTTCCTCGGCAACGGTTTCGACACTGGTCCGGTGCTCGGTGCCGTGCCGACGCTCGGCGGCGACGTCCTGTAGCGGAGTCCGGCTCATTACGCGCGCTCCAGGTGCTCACGCGCACGCGCTGTCAGGTGCAGGCGAGCAGGCTCCCCGTCATCGACCACAATGAGATCGAGGCCGCCGATCGTCGTGTCCGGCCCCAGCGCCGCCAGCAGGCGGCGCAGCTGACTCTGGCTCAGCTGCAGCGCCTTGGCGGCGCGTGCCAGCGACAGGCCATCATGGCGACCGACCAGATCAAGCAGCGCGGCAGCGGTCTCATCCATCAGGCAGCTACGTCGATGCTGCTGCGCTGCAGACGCACCGGAATCGACTTCGAGGTCGGTGTACGTGCGCGCTCGGCGTAGGAATCCAGCGGCACCAGTGGATTGGTCTCCGGGTAGTACGCACCGATGCAACCCGCCGGGATGTTGTACTCGACGAGGCGAAAGTGCGTGGCGACGCGCTCGCCGTCGTGCCAGACCGACACGATATCGACCCAATCGCCTTCGGCGTAGCCAAGCCGGTCGAGATCGCTGCGGCTGATGAAGCACACGCGACGTTCGCCCTTGATGCCGCGATAGCGGTCATGCAGGCCGTAGATCGTGGTGTTGTATTGATCGTGGCTGCGCATCGTCATCAGCGTCAGCAGCTGCGTATCGGGTGCGACCGTCGGTGCCAGCGGATGTACGCAGAACAGCGCCTTGCCGGCGTCGTTGCGCCACTGCCGATCGCGCGCCGAATTGCCGAGATAGAAGCCGCCCGGCTGGTGGACACGAGCATTGAAGTCGTCAAAGCCGTCGACGACCATCGCGATGCGATCGCGAATGCGGTCGTAGTCGGCGACCAGGTCCTGCCATGGCGTGCGGCTGTTCGGCAGCGTAGCCATCGCGATGCCGGCGATGATCGCCGGCTCCGAGCGCAGCTGCGGCGAGGCTGGCGCATTCATGCCGGTCGAGATGTGCACCATGCTCATCGAATCCTCGACGCTGACGCCCTGTACGCCACCGGCCTGCATGTCGATCTCGGTGCGGCCGAGGCAGGGCAGGATCAGCGCGTCGCGACCCTGCACGAGATGCGAGCGATTGAGCTTGGTTGACACCTGCACGGTCAGCGCGCAGTTGCGCAGCGCCGCCTGCGTGCGTTCGCTGTCCGGCGTGGCGACCGCGAAATTGCCGCCCATGCCGATGAAGACCTTGGCGTCGCCGGCGATCATCGCTTCGATCGCGCCGACCACGTCATGACCGTGGGCGCGCGGCGGCTCGAACGCGAAGGCACTGCCGAGCTTGTCGAGGAAGCGCGGCGACGGCTTTTCGTAAATGCCCATCGTGCGGTCACCCTGCACATTGGAGTGACCGCGCACCGGGCACAGGCCGGCGCCCGGCTTGCCGATGTGTCCGCGACTGAGCAGCAGATTGCCGATCATCTGGATCGTCGCGACCGCGCGCTTGTGCTGGGTAATGCCCATGCCCCAGCAGGCGATGGCGGCCTTGGACTGGCGGAAGATCGTTGCCGCCTGTTCGATCTGTTCGCGCGACAGGCCGGATTCGATCTCGATCGTCGCCCAATCGGCCGCACGCACGCTGTCGGCGATGGCGTCGAAGCCGGTCGTGTGGGCGTCGATGAATGCACGATCGATATCGCCGGCTTCGATCACGCACTTGAGCATGCCGGTGACGACGGCGAGGTCACCGCCCAGCCGCGGCTGGTAGTAGTGCGTGGCGATCGTGGTCGAGCCGCCGGTCGTCATTTCGACCGGCGACTGCGGATTGGCGAAGCGTTCGAGGCCGCGTTCCCGCACCGGATTGAACGCCAGAATCTTGCACCCGCGCTTGGCCGCGGTGCGCAACTCGCCGAGCATGCGCGGATGGTTGGTGCCGGGGTTGTGACCGAAGCTGAAAATCACATCGGCCTTCTCGAAGTCGTCGAGCGTGACCGTGCCCTTGCCGATGCCGATCTGTTCGGCGAGGCCGACGCTGGTCGGCTCGTGACACATGTTCGAGCAGTCCGGCATGTTGTTGGTGCCGTACTCGCGGGCGAGCAGCTGGTAAAGAAACGCGGCTTCGTTGGATGTGCGGCCGGAGGTATAGAACAGCGCCTGGTTCGGGTCGTCCAGCGCCTGCAAATGTGCGGCGATCCTGGCGAACGCGTCGTCCCAGCTGATCGGCACGTAGTGGTCGCTGGCGGCGTCGTACCGCATCGGTTCGGTGAGGCGGCCCTGGCCTTCGAGCCAGTAGTCGTCGTGCGTGGCCAGTTCGCTGACGCTGTACTCGGCGAAGAAGGCCGGCGTGACGCGTCGCGCCGTGGCTTCGGCGGCGACCGCCTTGACGCCGTTTTCGCAGAACTCGAATGTCGAATGATGGTTCTTGTCCGGCCATGCGCAGCCGGGGCAGTCGAAACCCTCGGGCTGGTTGGCCTTGAGCATGGTCAGCGAACCAAGACTGACGATGCCTTGCTCCTTGATGTGCTGATAGGAACTCAGCAATGCGTCCCAGCCGCCCGCTGCACCCTTGTAGGTTTCCTTGCTCATCTATCCTCCGCCGGGTTCGTCTCTGGTGTGAACCCGTCTGACCAGCCGATCCGCGATCATTGTAGGCGCCTGCCGCATGGTCGGCACAGTGAAACCCGGCGAACGTCGTTGCGCCCGTCGCGATGACGCGCGCGAGTGCAAAGCGGGGGCGATTGCGGCACACTGCGCCAGCCTCCGTCGGCGTTGCCGCGGACGAGCCCACCGCGGCCCCGCGCCGCCGAACAGAGCCGCCGATCGCCGCGGCCTTTTTATTGCACTCATTCACGAAAACAAGATCTGCATGTCCGTCAAAGCCGACGAAATCGCCCGTCTCATCGCTACTGAAATCGCCGCCCAGCCACGTCAGGTCGCCGCCGCCGTCGAGTTGCTCGACGAGGGTGCGACGGTGCCGTTCATCGCCCGTTACCGCAAGGAAGTGACCGGCGGTCTCGACGACACGCAGCTGCGCCTGCTCGAAGAGCGTCTGGGCTATCTGCGCGAGCTTGAAGCGCGCCGCGACACGGTGCTCGAGTCGATACGCTCGCAGGGCAAGCTGACCGAAGAGCTCGAATCGAAAATTGCCGGTGTGATGACCAAGGCCGAGCTCGAGGACTTGTACCTGCCTTACAAGCCCAAGCGTCGCACGCGCGCCGAAATCGCTCGCGAGCGCGGGCTGCAGACCCTGGCGGATGCGTTGATGGACGACCGCACGCTGGTGCCGACCGATGTCGCCGCCGCCTACGTCAAGGATGAGGTCGCCGACGTCAAGGCAGCGCTCGACGGTGCGCGCGACATTCTGATGGAGCGCTTCGCCGAAGACGCCGATCTGCTCGGTCGTCTGCGTACGCACATGAAGACGCATGCGTCGCTGCGCGCCAAGGTGCTCGACGGCAAGGAGCAGGCCGGCGCCAAGTTTTCCGATTACTTCGACCATCACGAGCGCTGGGCGACGGCGCCGAGCCATCGCGTGCTGGCGATGCTGCGCGGGCGCAATGAGGACGTGCTGTCGCTGGAGATCGAAGTCGACGTCGACGATCCATCGCCGCTTAAGCCGGCCGAGAAGATGATCGCCGACGCATTCGCGATTCCGGAGCGCGGTGCTGCGGCCGACGGCTGGCTGCTCGATGTTGCCAAATGGACCTGGCGCGTGAAGCTGTCGTTCTCGCTGGCGATGGACTTGATGACGGAGATGCGCGAGCGCGCCGAGGAAGAGGCGATTCATGTGTTCGCCAAGAACCTCAAGGATCTGCTGCTCGCCGCACCGGCTGGCGCCAAGGCGACGATGGGCCTCGATCCGGGCATTCGCACCGGCGTCAAGGTCGCAGTCGTCGACAACACCGGCAAGCTGCTCGATACGGCGACGGTCTATCCGTTCCAGCCGAAGAATGACGTGCGCGGCGCGCAGGCCGAGTTGGCGCGGTTGATCGCCAAGCACCAGGTCGAGTTGATCGCCATCGGCAACGGCACGGCGAGTCGCGAGACCGACAAGCTGGTCGCCGAACTGCTCTCGCATCTGGCGCCGCCGAAGCCGATCAAGATCGTCGTCAGCGAGGCCGGTGCGTCGGTCTATTCGGCGTCGGCCACCGCTGCCGCGGAGTTCCCGAACCTCGACGTGTCGCTGCGCGGCGCGGTGTCGATTGCGCGGCGCCTGCAGGATCCGCTGGCCGAGCTGGTGAAGATCGAACCGAAGGCGATCGGCGTCGGCCAGTACCAGCACGACGTTGATCAGTACCGGCTGGCGCGTGCGCTCGATGCGGTGGTCGAGGACGCGGTCAACGCGGTGGGGGTCGACCTCAACATGGCGTCGGCGCCGCTGCTGGCGCGCGTGTCGGGTCTGGGCGCGTCGCTGGCCGAAGCTATCGTCGCGCATCGCGATCAGCAGGGCGCGTTCAAGACGCGCAAGGATCTGCTCGATGTTGCGCGCCTGGGGCCGAAGACCTTCGAACAGTGCGCCGGCTTTCTGCGCATTTCCGGTGGTGCACAGCCGCTCGATGCGTCGTCGGTGCACCCGGAAGCCTATGACGTGGCGACGCGCATCGTCGCTGCCTGCGGCCGCGACGTGCGTGCGCTGATGGGTGACAGCAAGGCGTTGAAGGCCCTCGATCCGCGCGTGTTCGTCGACGAGCGTTTCGGCCTGCCGACGGTGCGCGACATCATTGCCGAACTGGAAAAGCCGGGCCGCGATCCGCGCCCGGAGTTCCGCACGGCGACGTTCGCCGACGACGTGCACGAGATCAGCGATCTCAAGCCCGGCATGGTGCTCGAAGGCACGGTGACCAATGTTGCGGCGTTCGGCGCCTTCGTCGACATCGGCGTTCACCAGGACGGCCTCGTTCACGTTTCGCAGCTCGCCGATCGCTTCGTCAAGGACCCGCATGAGGTGGTCAAGGCCGGCGACGTGGTGAAGGTGCGCGTGGTCGACGTCGATGCGGCGCGCAAGCGCATCGCGCTGTCGATGAAGAAGGACGACGGTAGTGCGACGCGTCAGCCGGGGCCACGGGCCAATGCGCCACGCGGTCGCGATGCCCCGCGCGGCAAGCCGCAACAGGGCTCGCTCGGCGACGCGCTGCTGGAAGCCTTGCGGCGCAAGTAGGCCAAGGTCGACGCGCGGTGTCAGCGCGTCGACGTCGCGTTGCGGAAGCGCTCGCGCTTGGCGTGCTTGCTGCGATACATCGCGCCGTCGGCCTCACGCATCAGTGCATCGGCCGTGGTCGCTGGCTGGTCGGCGGTCCAGTGCGCGAGGCCGACGCTGACGTCGACATACTGCGCCCGGCCATCGAGCATGACGGCAGCACCGGCGATGGCCTGTTGCAGCGCGATCGCGAGGGCCTCGGCGCCGGCCTCATCGTCGTCGGCGAGCAGCACGGTGAACTCGTCGCCTGCCAGTCGTGCCAGTAGGGCGCCCGGCGGCAGGCACGCCGACAGCCGCTCGGCGGCCTGTCGCAGCAGCGCATCGCCGACTTCGTGGCCCATCGAATCGTTGACCCGCTTGAAGCCGTCAAGATCGAGAAACAGCACGGACAGCGTGCTGTGCTCGGCGCGGGCGCGCTCGATCGCCAGCGGCAGTTGCTCGAACAGCGCACGTCGATTCGGCAGTCCGGTCAGTGCATCCTGGCGCGCCTCGCGTTCGCGGCGCAGCTCGGCCTGACGGCGCTCGGTGATGTCGTGCAGGAAGGCACTGAACAGCGTCCGACCATTGAGTTCGATCGGGCAGATGCGCAGTTCGATCGGAAACAGCTGGCCGTCGCGCCGTACCGCGCTGAGTTCCAGGCGCTTGTTCAGCACAGGGCCGTCGCCGCTGTTCAGGTAGTGGGCGAGGCCGCGACGGTGGGCCTCGCGCATGTCGGGCGGCACGATCAGCGTATCCAGCGCACGCCCCAGCGCTTCTATACGCGTCCAGCCGAACGTGATTTCCGCCTGATGGTTCCAGTCGGTGACCAGGCCCTGGGCGTCGATGCAGACATAGGCGTCGTGGGCGTTTTCGATCACCGAGCGCAGTTCCGCCTCGGAGTCGCCGAGGCGCCGGTTCGCTGCTTCCAGCGCCCGGGTGCGGTGTTCGACGCGGCGTTCCAGATCGTGCTGCAGACGGCGCAGCGCCTGCTCGGTTTCCTTTTGCTCGGTGATGTCTTCGATGACCGAGATGAAGTGATGTGGCCCTCCATCCGCATGACGGCGCAGTGCCACCGACAGCGTCGCCCAGATGACGTGTCCGTCCTTGCGGCGATAGCGCTTTTCCATGCGGTAGCGGTCGATCCAGCCGTCGCGCAGGTCCTGTAGCTGGGTGAGATCCGCGTCGAGATCCTCAGGGTGCGTCAAATCCTGAAAGGTCAGTCGCATCAGCTCCGATTCGCTGTAGCCGAGTATCTTGCACAGCGCCGAGTTGACCTTCATCCAGCTGCCGTCCAGGCCCACCAGGGCGATGCCGGCGGCGGCGAGTTCGAAGGCTGACTGATAGCGCACCGCGGTCTCTTCCAGGCGCTCCTGCAGGTTCAGGATTAGCCGCTGAACCGACAGCGCTTCCTGCCGCTGCTCGAGCTCGCGGGCGATGACGGCCGCCAAGTCCGTCAGCACCTGTTGCTGCGCGTCGGACAAGGTTCGCGGTTGCGGGGCTAGCGCGTACAACGTGCCGACGACGGCACCGTAAGTCGTGCGGATCGGTGCGCCCGCGTAGAAATGCAGTTGGGGCTGTTCGATGACCAGCGGGTGCTGCGAGAAGCGCGGATCGGCGTGCAAGTCGTCGACGATCAGCACAGTGCCTGGGGCGAGCGCCAGCTGCGTGCACAACGCCCGATCGCGCTGTGATTGGCGTGGATTCAGCCCGACGCAGGACTTGATCAGCGGGCGATCGTGCTCGGTCAGTGCCAGGACCACGATCGGCACGCCCAGCGCCGAGGCCAGGATGCGCGTGACCTGCTCGAATGCCGGTTCGGCTGGCGCGTCGAGCAGATCGAACAGATCGGACCGCGGCGGGCGGATCGGCTCGTCGGCGGAACCTTGGGCAGCAGACATGGGCGTGTCAGGCGTGCTCGGATGTACACGCAGTGTGCGATGCCTGAGCGCCGACGCCTAGCGTCACCCGACCAGCGTAGGGGTGCAGGGTTCCCTGCGGCCGGATCGCGGCGAGCGCGCGATCCGGCCTTTTCGCGCTGCGGTGCTAGCAGCCCAGCTGCTTGAGCGTGCGTTGCACGGCGCTCCGCAGGGCCCGCTCTTCGGTACCGGCCTGCGGGTCGGCCGGCCAGGCGTCGCCGAGGTCGGTGGCGATTGCCGTGCGCAGCTCTTCGGCGTCCGGGTGCGCATCGATCAGCGCGCGCAGCGCCAGGGTGTTGGCGATTTCGGCGCCACGCAGCTCGATGAGCTGTTCTTCGATTTTGTGTACCAGGCTGGCGATTGCCTGCGTTTCTTCTCTGTCCATCGTGATTGAAGGGGCAAGGGGAGGCCGCGCACTTTAGCGCCGTGTGCCGGAGGCTGCATGTCGCGACCGTTCGTCAGGTCTTACACTGCGCGCCGTATCGGAGCGTGGCCGCGATGTTTGAAACCTGGGATCCGCAGTTGCTGTCGAGTCTGCTCGCCTGTGCGTGCATGAGCGCGGCGGCGCTCGGTTTGCCGGTGCCGACGCTGCCCGCGCTGATCTATGCCGGCAGCATGGCCGCCTTGAGCCCGCACGCCCATGCCGGCTTTGCGGCGCTGGCGTTCAGCGGCGCCGTGGCCGGCGGCATGCTCGGCGACAGCCTCTGGTATTACGCCGGCCGTCGGCATGGGTTCCGGGTCTTGCGCCTGTTGTGCCGTCTGTCGCTGTCGCAGGACAGCTGCGTACGGCAGACCGAGACCTTTTTTGCGCGCCGCGGCATCCGCATCCTGCTGGTCGCGCGTTTTGTGCCGGGCCTGTCGGTGGTGTCGGTGCCGATGTCCGGAGTCGCCGCCGTGCCCTTCGCGCGCTTTGCGCTGCACGACATCCTGGGCGTGGTGCTGTGGGTCGCGGCCGGCCTGTGCATCGGTTACGCGTTTGCTGGCCAGGTCGATGCCGTGCTGGGCCTGCTGCAGCGCTTCGGCCTCGGCATCGGTGCGGCCGTGATGACCGTTCTCGTGATCTTCGTCGGTTTTCGCGCCTGGCGGCGTCGGCGCCTGCTGCAGGCCCTGGAAATGAGCCGGATTTCGGTCGACGAACTCTATGATCTGATGGCCGCCGGCACGACGCCGATCGTCATCGACGCGCGCTCTGCGGAGGGGCAGCAGCAGGACCCGTGGCGCATCCCGGGGGCGCGGCTCATCGATCTGGCGCAGCTCGAACACGCGGTCGGCGACCTGACACGGCGCGAACAGGTCGTGCTGTATTGCGCCTGCCCGAACGAGGTCTCGGCGGCGCTGGTCGCCCAGCGCTTGCGCAGCCTGGGCTTCAACGACGTGCGGCCGCTACTCGGCGGGCTCGACGCCTGGCGTGGAGCCGGCTGGGACCTCGAACCGATTGCCACGGTCCTTCGCGACGACGGCACCAGTGAAATCGGCATCGCCGCGCACGACTGACGACGTTTTCCGACAGCCGCCGGGAATGGATTTTGCTGCAATGCGGTAAAATCACGGCTCGGCGCGCCAAGGATGGGCGCCGGTTCCATCTGCGAATCGATGCGGTTGCCCGGGCAGTGACGCCCCGGCAGCACGGCGAATCACATGCTGAAAAACTGGCGAGTCCGGAGCCTTGTGGCGCTGCTGGGCCTGTGTCTTGCACTGCCGGCCGCCGGCAGTACGGCAAGCTCTTATGCCGAGGTACCGTTGACGGCGCTGTCGTCGCTGTACTGGTCGGCGGATTTCTACCGCAACCTGCTGCAGAAGATCGGCAGCGCCACGCTGGCGGCCGGCGAGCGCAGCGTGATGCGGATTCCCATGGCGCCGCGCTACAACTCCAACGTTCGTGCCGAGCTGCATTTTCAGGTGTCCGACGGCATCGGCCCGACCCTGCGGCAGCAGCTGGCCCAGCGCATGGTCTACGCCAATCCGCAGCAGGCGGTGCAAATCCGTACGGCGCTGAGCAGCGACTGGCTGTGGCAGGAATTCGATCATCACCTGTCGCGCGAGGGCTATGACAGCCGCGATCTGGGCGATGTGATGACCGCCTACTACGTCAGCAGCTGGGAGGTCGTGCACCACGCTGACGTCAGCTCCGAACAGTATCGCGCGGCGCGCAACCAGATCGTCTGGTATCTGCGCCGCAGCCCGGAAATCATGTTCATGACCGACATCGAAAAGCAGCGCGCCGCCGAGGCCTTTGCGCTACTGGTGTCGACGATACAAAGCGGCCGGCGCGATCTGCGACAGAAGCGCGACGACACTGGGCTGGCTTACCTGCAGAACCTGGTCTATCAATCGGTACTGACGCAGGGGGTCGACCTCAAGCGTCTGGACATCGGCCATCGCGGCTTCATTCCGGCGGCGCCGCCGAATCCCTGTGCGCAGCCGGCGCCGCCGGGCCAGCCGCCGCATTTTGGCTGCCGGCGCTGAGCGCTCAAGCCGCGCTGCGATGCAGCGGCGCGCCCTTCAGGCCGTTCTTGGTGTAGAGCTTCCACAGCAGCATCGGGATGTCATGCCCCTGGCGGATGCTCTTGCGCGGCAGCGCCAGCAGATCGAGTGCCGGATAGGCCGCGCCACGTTGGCAGGTGACGGCCGAGCTGTAGCCGGCCGCTGCGCAGGCATCGATCGCGGCCTGATCGACCGAGCCGAACGGGTAGCAGAAGTGCGGCACCGCGCGCCCCAGTTGGTCCTCGATGATGCGTTTGCTGTCGGCCAGCTCGGCGCGCAGCGTTGGCGCATCGACGCCCTTGAGTGCCGTGTGGAACAGGCCGTGTGAGCCGACTTCCATGCCCAGCGCCGGCAGGCGACGCACCTCGTCCCAGGTCATCAGCGGCGGCGTCGGCTGGCCGTCAACGGCGTACCAGCCGGCGTCGTCGCCAGCCTTGCTGGCCAGCACATAGACGATCGCCGGAAAGCCGTACTCCTGCAGGACCGGCACGGCGGTATCGATGAACGAGCGATAGCCGTCGTCGAACGTCAGCACCACCGCGCGTGGCGGGATCGGCCGTTCGCCGCGCAATGCGGCAACCGCCTCGGTCATCGTCAGTACGTTGGCGCCCCAGCGTTTGAGGAACGCCATCTGCCGGCGGAAATGCACCAGGTTGGTATAGCTGGCACGGTGCAGCTTGACGGTCGGAAAGTTGCCGACCTGGTGGTACATCAGGATCGAGATGCCGTTCATGCGCAGTGGGGGACGTCGCGGTACGCGCATCTTAGCCGACCGCGCACCGGCCGCTGACAGCCGCGCGCGCGTCGCGCAGAATGCCGGCCTTTATGCGCAACGAAGTGGGTGCCCGGTCCATGCGGATCGCTTTCTACTGCAATCTGATGGGCTGGCCGAAGAAGTCGGGCGGCGGGGTCCGGCAATGGGTGTTGGCACTGGCCAACGGCCTGGTGGCGCGCGGCCATACGGTCGACGTCCTGACCGAAGCGCCGCCGGCCAAGTTCCGCGACGAGCCGCGGCTCGACCCACGCATCGGCCGTGTGGTGCTCGGCCGCCGTGGCCCGCGCGCAACGCGGCGCCTGCGCGATTACTTGCTCGAAAGCGGCGACGTGCGCCTGGTCGCGGCGCTCAACGATTTCAATCTGACCGCCGCGCGGCTCAAGCCCAGGGTTGGCGCGCGTGCGCAGATCATGTTGACGCAGCACGAGAATCTGTCCGGCGACCGGGTTTGGCGCAAGAAGCTCAAGTACTGGTTGCTGGGCCGCGCCGTGCGCCGGGATTTTCGCCGCGCCGACAGCGTGGTTTGCGTCAGTCACGGCGTTGCCGACGATCTGCGCGAGCAGTTCGGCGTGCCGGCGGCCTTGCTGCACACGATCTACAACCCGGCGTTCAGCGAAGACTTCGTACGTGGTATGGATGCGCCGGTCGAGCATGCTTGGTTGCGCGACAAAACCGTGCCGGTCGTCATCGCGGTCGGGCGCCTGCATCCGGTGAAGGGCTTTGACGACTTGCTGCGCGCCTTCGCGCGTTTGCTCGAGCGGCGCGATGCGCGGCTGATCATTCTCGGGGAAGGGCGCTCGCGCGCCGATCTCGAAGCGCAGGTCGCGCGCGACGGGCTCACCGACAAGGTGGCGTTGCCCGGCCGGGTCGAGAACGTCGCGGCGTGGATGGCGCGTAGCGATCTGTTTGCGCTGACCTCGCACGCCGAAGGCTTCGGCAATGCGCTGGTCGAGGGGCTCGCGGCCGGGCTGCGCATCGTTGCCACCCGCTGCCCGAGCGGCCCGGCCGAAATCCTCGAGGACGGACGCTGGGGCACGCTGGTACCGGTTGGGGATCCGCAGGCGTTTGCCGATGCCATGGATCGGGCGCTGTCGGCACCATCGCCGGACCGTGAAGCACAGCTGGCCCGCGCCCGCGCGTTCTCGCTCGACGCGGCGCTCGATCAGTACCTGGCGCTCTGGTCACAGGCCCCGCGCGGCTGACCGTTCGTCAACGCAGCAGCGCCTGGATGCGCCCGACGACGCGGGCCAGATCGTCGTCATCTTCGGCGCGGTACGGGCGCTGAGCGGCCCGCTGCCCGAACAGCCCGATATGGCCGTCGTCGGCCAGTTGCCGTAGCCAGCGGTTGATATCGAGTGCCGCAGCGCTGCGTCCGGCACGCATCGTTGCCTGCGGAATCAGATGCCGGCTCTGGCGCTTGAGCCAATAGCGTGGCGTGTAGCGCAGCGGCCAGACCCACACCGGCTTGGTGCTGCGCCAGCATTCGGCCAGCATCGACGGCGAGTCGCCGCTGAGCACGATTTCATCGGCTTGGTGCAGATAGGCGGCGAATGGATTCTGAGCATCGCCGCGCACGAAGCGATAGGTTTCGCCGGGGAGTGCCGGCCGCCGGTCGAGCAGGCGCAGAACGTCGTTCGGCGTGCGCGGGCTGGTGGCGATCAGCAGGGTGCCGCGCTGACGTTCGACGCGGGCCGTGGTCGCCGCCAGCAAGCGCCCGGCGGTGGCGGCGTCGAAGCGGTACTGACGACTCACGCCGCCCAGCACCAGCAGCGTCCATGGCCGTGGCCAGTCTTGTGCGTGCAGGCGCTCGACGATCGCCGCGTCGGGTGCCGGCGGCGCCGGGTTGAACGGCATGCGGATCTTCTGGATGTTGTCGCCGTCCGGTATCACGTCCTGTGGCATGGGCACGATCAGGTCGATCTGGTCCCAGGCGACGCCGCGCGGCCGGCCGATCTGCACGAGCCGCACCTGCGGCGCGCGGTGACGCAGTTCGACGGCGGCGTCCAGCGTCTTGCCGAACGAGATCGCGATCTTCGGCCATGGCGGCTGCAGCGCTGCAAAGTCGAATTCGGCATGTCCACCGGCCAGCGGCTGGCGAGCGACGGCCAGTTCGCGAAACGGCAGCCCCAGTGCGTGGGCGAGGGCGCGCTGCTGGGTGATCTCGCCCGGTCGTGTGCCGGTCAGCAGCCAGACCGGAACGGCAGCGTCAGTGGCCAAAAAGCCGGCGCCAGCTGAAGGCGGGGCGCGTCACCGGGTTGCCCTTGTGGCGCCGCTCCGACTTCTTCGGGAAGTCACCGAAGATGGGCTGCGCGCGATAGTCGTCCGGCGACCGGCCGGCGGCCAGCGCGTCCTGGTATTCGGCCTCGAACAATGCCGCCAGATCGCTGCGCGGATGGCGCATGACCTTGCCGTCGAACCAGTGCGAGCGGCCCTCGGCATGCAGCCTGGCGAAGGTACGCTCGTGCGTGAACTGCGTGCCCATGTCCGAGTAGTGCAGGATCTTGATTGCGTCGGCCGGGCCGTCTTCGCCGTCGATGTTGTTGAATGCCGGGTCCATCGCCTGCACGCGCTCACGATGCTCGGCGCACCAGCGCGTCATCTCGCGGTGCGCTTCCGGGCGTGCGCGTAGCTGCTCGACATCCGGCAGGATCTCGCGTGCCGCCGCGCAGTCCCAGAGCATCACGCAATAACGCGGCATGTCGAGGTCGGTGCGCGCCGCGAACACGGCCGGGGCCGGCATCGGCATGGTCCACAGCTCGGCGATGTCGCCGAGCACGAGCATGTCGGTGTCCATATAGATGGCGCGGCCTTCGTAGCCGCAGCGCGACGGCACGCCCCAACGAAAACCGGAAAACGGGGTCGCCCAGCGCTCGGTCCGCCAGCCTTCACCGCGGCTGGGATCTGAATACCAGTGGCTGGCGGGGTCGCGGGACAGGCGCATCCACTCGATCTCGACCGGCAGGGAACTGCGCTTCCGGACGCTGTGTTCGAGCACCATCATCTGCTCGAGGTCGCAGTCGTTGGGATCGCAGCCGGCAAAGATTTTCACGAACGGTTCACGCATCACAGTATCGTATAGAGGCCGAGAGATGCCGGCCAGACGCAGAACCCGACAATGTCGTCGGCGGTCCGGTCGCTTGGTGAGACGAGGACGATGTAAATGGGTTATGGCGATGAGTTGATGGCGATCGGCGATGCCTGGCGCCTTCATCAGGCGGACCCGCAGAAGCGCCGTGTCGCGATCGGCGACGGCCGCTGCCGTCGCATCGATTACCCCGAATTGACGCATGGCCTCGATTTCCTCGCCAGCGAGGCGGAGGCGGCATCCGGTGAACTGCCGTGGGTCATCTCGTATCGCGCCTACCGTCCGTACCACGATCATGCGGCGATGCGCCGCGCATTTCGTGAGCGCCACCCGCTGCGCAGCCGGCTCCGGCGTCGGGTGCCCGATACACGGCTGGTCGATCTGCTCGGGTTTTTCCGCTACCGCCTCGATTACCGCCCGGCTCCGGCCCCGCTGGTGCTGACCGATGCCGAGCAAGCGGTCCGCGAGCAGTGGGCGCAGCGTCGCTTCGTACTGATCGAGCCGCATTGCAAGCAGGAGGCGGCGCCCGGCAAACGCTGGCCGTTCGAGCGCTACGCCGAGGTGGCGCAACAGCTGGCGGAGACGATCGAGGTCTGGCAAGTCGGTGCGCCAGAGACGCCACTGCTGCCGGGCGTGATGCGCGTGCCGACCCATAGCTTTCGCGATGTGCTGCCGTTTCTGGCGGCGGCACGGCTCTATATTGGGCCGGAGGGTGGCTTGCATCATGCAGCGGCAGCGATGAAGACGCCTGCAGTTGTCCTGTTCGGGGGATATACGCCGCCGCAGGTGACGGGTTATGACTTTCATGTCTGCCTCACCGGGAACTCCGACGAAGCTTGCGGAGTCCATCACAGTGAATGTGCACACTGCCGTGCGGCGATGACGGCGATTACGGTGGATCAGGTTGTCGCAGAGGCGCGGAGCTTGCTCGATCAATGAAGATCGTCTTTCCCTACATCGCTCAGTTTCATCAGATTCCGCACTCGCTGCCGATTGCGATCGAGCTGGCGCGCCGTCACCCGGAATGCGAGGTGCACATCGCTTACCCGGGCGAGCGCTACCTGCCGTTCATCCAGCGCCTGGTCAACGAGTACGCCCCGGGCGTCCCGCTGCATTTCGATTGCCTGCGGCTCGACCCGATCAACCGTGCCCGCGTCGCGAGCGAGCGGCTGGCCTGGAAGCAGTTCGCGCTGTGGCTCAACCGTGACTACTTCAACGGCTTCGACGCCATTGCCACGCCGGAGCGCACGTCGCTGTTCCTGCGCCGCATCGGGGTCACCAGGCCGAAGCTGATCTGGACCCGCCACGGCGCCGGCGACCGCGAAATCGGCTTCGCCAAGGACGTCGTCAAATTCGACTTCGTGTTGATGGCCGGGCATCGCATCGAAAAGCGCCTGCTCGAAAAGCGCTTGATCCGGCCGGGCGATTACGCGGTCGGCGTCTACGCCAAGTTCGACTGGCTGCGGCCGGGCGCCAGCGCCGCGCCGCACCTGTTCGACAACGATCGGCCGACCGTGCTGTACAACCCGCATTTCCGCGGATCGCTGTCGTCATGGCCGCATTTCGGGATGTCGGTGCTTGAGCAGTTTGCCGACAGCCAGCGCTACAACCTGATTTTTGCGCCGCACGTGCGCCTGTTCGATCCGCCGCGGGCCTCGAATCTGAAGCCGTTCCAGCGCTTTGTCGGCCTGCCGCATCTGCACATCGATCTGGGCAGCGAGCGCAGCATCGACATGAGCTATACGCGCGCCGCTGATCTGTATCTGGGCGATGTCAGCAGCCAGGTCTCCGAATTCGTGTTCCGGCCGCGGCCGTGCCTGTTCCTGAATGCGCACGGTGTCGAATGGCAGCGTGACCCCAGCTATGGTTTCTGGCAGCTGGGCCCGGTCAGCAACACGGCCGCCGCGATCGAGCATCAAGTGTCCTTGGCGTTCGATGCGCATCACGACTACCTCGACGTGCAGCGCCGTTACATCGATGAAACCTTCGCGCTGCCGCCGGGCAGCTGCTCCGCCGCCGGCGGGGCAGGCGCCATCGTGGCGTTCCTGCGGCGCAGCGCGCTACGGCAGACCCTGACGTCGGTGCCGCGGCCGCCAGCGCCCGGACCGGTGGCCGCCGATGCCCTGGTCGGTCAGATCATGGACGGCAACTATGATGCGGCGTCCGGGCGTTTCGGCCCTTCGACGATGGCGCCGACGGTCTATGCGTCGACCGTTCACGTCGGGCAGGGCGACGGTCCCACGGTTTCGGCCGAGGCCTGGGCGGCGGCGCTCGACGCGCCCCCCGCGGCGGGCACCCAGGATGCTCCGCGGCGGGTGCCTGCCGCGCTCGGCATTCCCTAAGCCCGACGGGCACTACCAGGCGGTGAACGCGGCCTGCACGGGCTGCGTCGTGTCCTGAGCGGCGCGCTTGCGCCGGGTCGGCGCGCGAGTGCGGGGTGACGCCGCGGCTGTTTCGATCGAATGCGCGTTTCTTGCCCCACGATCGTGTCCGCGACGCCGGTGGGAGCGCAACGACGATGGGGTCTGGCGCGTGCTCTTGAGGCTGACCGGCCGGCGGCCATCGCGCATCTGCGCCTGCCACGCGCTGCTGATATCGCTGGCTGCGACGACGCTTGGGCGTTCGCCCAGTTCGGTCTCCAGCTGCCGCAGCAACCGCATCGCATCCTCCGCCCAGGCGCGGCGCTGCTCGGCGGTCGGGCTTACCGCGCCGCGGCGCTCGAACATCCCGCACACCGCGTCGATCGCCCGCTTCAGCGCAAGGTCCGCCGTGCTGACGCCCAGTTCGTACTTGACGCGGCGCAGGACGGTCACCGTCTCCGGCGCCCAGCGCCGGCGCTCATCGCCGGTCCATGCCTGGTTCGGATGATTACGGGTCTCATACTGCGTGGCCAGCAACTGCGTGTCGCGCTGCAAAAGGTGAATTTCAGGAATCACGGACGGCTCCGGAGCTTTGGCTCCGTACAGCCTAAGTAGCGGCAGGCTCAATACCTGAGCTTGTTGCTGCCGGCAGCGGCATGGCTTCCCAAGCGAGCGGAGCGCGCTGCTTTTTTTGGCATCTGCAGCTGACTGATGGTGTGGCAGTCGCGTGATAAGGTCGGCGGCAGACGGGCCCACGGGTGATCGACATGACCGTGCGTGGCCCGTGGTCTATTCACCGACGCGAAGGCCGCCGTGCTCGATCAGTTCGCCGATCTCCCGACGCTCGCAGCGCGTCGGCTCAGGATGTGGTCCGGGTTACGCCCGGACATTCGCGCGTGGTCGATGCCGTGCTGGCCGGCGTCTGCGGCTGGTGGTGAGGCGCGCGCAGGCTCATGAGCTTGCCAGCCGAATACGATCTACGGCAGGGCGTGCCGCCCGCAAGCAGGCTGGCATTTGGCCGGCCCGGCTTCGATGCTGCTGCGGTCGCGGTCTTGTTCTGCGCCTACGCTGTCACGCTCTACGTCACGCATGAGCAACGGCTGAGTCAGGCCGTATGGGGTGCGGCCGCCAATATTGTGCCGGTGGTGGTGTTCGGGGGCGCGGCGCGGCGGGTCATCATTGCCCGGATCGTGGGACGCAGTGGATGGCGGCAGTTCGTGGGGCACCTCGGCCTCGGGCTGGCGTTCTCGGCGCTATCGCTCTGGCTGTTGCTGGTGCTGCTGGCCATGCTCAACGAACTGTCGGTCGCACACTTCACCGTGGTGCCGTTATCGGCGCGCGGCAATGCCTGGCAATTCCTGGAGAATGCGACGACGTATGCGGTGATCGCGATGCTGTCTTACCTACAGGCCTGGCAGCGCCAGCTGTGGCTGGCGTCGCATCCGGCCGTGCCCGAGGTCTCGCCGCCGCTTCCTGTGCCACCCCCGCCTGCGGCGCCACCCCGCGACGCGTCCCGACATTTCATTCGACGCGGGGAGGATATCCTGCCGGTCGACCTGGATCGAATCGTCTGCATCACCGGGGCCGACGACTATGTAGAAGTGAGTGCTGTGGATGGCACCTACCTGGTGAAAATGACGCTGACGGAGTTCACCCGCACGCTCGATCCGGTGCGCTTCCTGCGCGTTCATCGCTCGTCGATTATCAACGTGGCGTGCATCGAGCGCGCCGAGTCTGCGGGCGGCGGGCGCTTGCTGGTGCACATGAGCAATGGCCGCACGGTCAGGGCGAGTCGCGCCGGATCGCAACTGCTCCGCACACGCATCCTTTGACCGTTTTGCCGTGCCCGTTCGCTTGAGTCACGGGTTCGTTGACCGATTTTCCGTCTGACGCGCTTCCGGCGCCGCTACCGTGCGCTTGAACGGAGGCGCTCACGATGCGGATATTCCTGACTTTTTCTCTGGCCGGCGGGGCCTTGATCGCCGCCAGCGTGTTCACGGTTGCGAGTGCCACTGTCCAGCCCGAGCGGGCGCCGCCGTTGCGCGTAGCGCCCGACACGACCGTCGAAACGGCGGCGCCCGCCATGGCCAAGCTGGCGCTCGCTGTACTGGATCGCGAAATTCCCGGCGATCGCGAGACGCGACTGGACATGCGTTTCCGCCTGCAGTCGATCGCCGGGCAGCCGGCGAGGGCCGCCGCCACGCTTGCGGCGTTGCGTGACGCGCGGATTCGACGGCATGTCATGCAGGCCGGCGCCCGCGATCTGCAGTTCGCGATGCTGGCGCGCGCACGCCGTGATGGCCGGCTGACGGCAGCGCGTTTTGCCAAGGCCTTCCACGAGGTCGTCGACCCTCTCGATGACCGGACGGCTGCCTTGCTTGTGCGCCAAATCGACATCAGCCCGATCTACTACCCCTTTGCGCAACGCTTTGCCGAAGCCCTGAAGGCGGCGAAAACCCAAGCTGAACTATCGGTTGCCGAGTCCCTGGCCTTATTGAGCGCCTACCAGCGATACGATGCCTACCAGGCGTTCGCCGAATATGCACGACCGCTGATCGAGGCCGAGGACGCACGGCGCTACATCATCGAGGACGTGCAGGTGCCGACGGCCGATGGCGCCAGCATTTCGGTTCGTGTGGTCAGGCTGCGCCGGCTTTCAGGCAAGCTGCCGGCCTTGCTGAATTTCACGATCTACGCGGATCCCCAGAGTAGCCTCAACGAAGCGCGTCGCAGCGCCGCTCATGGCTATGTGGGCGTGGAAGGATTCACGCGCGGGAAATGGCGCAGTCCGGATGCGCCGGTCGCCTACGAGGACGACGGCCGGGACGCCGATGCCGTGATCGACTGGATCGCGCGCCAGCCGTGGAGCGACGGCCGCGTCGGCATGTATGGCGGTAGCTACGAGGGCTTTACGCAATGGGCGGCGGCCAAGCGTTTGCCGAAGGCCTTGAAGGCGCTGATGCCTTCCGTTTCCGCCGCGCCCGGTATCGACGTACCGATGGAGGGCAACGTCTTCCAGAGCTTTGTCTACTACTGGCCGTTGTACAGCTTGTCCAACAAGACGCTGGACGATGCGATGCTGAACGATCGCGCGCGCTGGTTTCGTATGCAGGACCACTGGTACGACAGCGGCCGGGCCTACCGCGACCTGCCAAAGATCGACGGCACGCCCAATCCGGCGTTCGAGCGCTGGCTCGACCACCCGTCCTACGACGCGTACTGGCAATCGATGATTCCGTATCGCCAGGATTTCGCCAAGATCGACATTCCGGTTCTGACGACCACGGGCTATTACGACGGTGGCCAGATCGGCGCGCTGTACTACTACCAACAGCACCGCGAGTACGCCCCCAACGCGGAAAGCTATCTTCTGATCGGCCCTTACGATCACGCGGCCGGGCAGCGCGGCACCATCAACGCCCTCGGTGAGCCGCGCGACAGCATCGACGGCTATCAGATCGACCCGGCTGCGCGTATCGATCTGGGGGCCTTGCGCTATGACTGGTTTGACTATGTGTTCAAACACAAACCCAGGCCGGCGATTCTCAAGGATCGCGTCAATTTCGAGGTGATGGGTGCGAACGTCTGGCGCCACGTGCCGTCGATTGCCGCGATGCATGCGGCGGAGCGGCGCTTCTACCTCACTCCGGGCGAGGGGGAATCGCGTCAGCGCCTTTCCGCCTCGCCGCGAAACGCCGCGGTCACGCCGCTGATTGTCGACCTGGCAGAACGCAAAGCGCAGGATCCGTTCGATGAGTACGGCCAGATTCCGACGCGCAGCATCGATGACTGGAACGGCTTGGTGTTCGTCAGTGCGCCCTTCGATCAAGCCGTACAGCTCAACGGACTGTTTCGCGGCGACTTCGATGTCGTCGCCAACAAGAAAGACTTCGACTTCGAGGTTGATCTCTACGAGCAGCGGCCCGATGGCCGCTACTTCCGGCTCTCGTACTACATGGCCCGTGCCAGCTACGTGCAGGACCGCAGCACCCGCCATCTCCTGACGCCCGGCGCGCACACGCACCTCCGCTTTGTCGCCGGCCGCATGACCAGTCGCGCGATGGCCAAGGGCAGTCGGCTGGTCATGGTGCTGAGCGTGATCAAGAACCCCTACGCGCAGATCAACTACGGCACCGGGCAGGACGTCAGCGCCGAGACCATCGCCGACGCGGGGGCGCCGCTCAAGTTGCGTTGGTACGGAGATAGCGCGCTCACCATTCCGCTTTGGTGATGACACGCTGGGTGCGTATGAACATGAGGAGAGCGGTCTCTTCTTGTGCGTTTAGCGGCCAGAAACACGTGTGCCCCCGGAGGGGCACACGTGGCACAGTAAACGCATCGAGCAAAAATCGCCCAGCGCAAGCCTCTGAATTTATTGGTGGTGATGGCTGAATCGCGCTGCACGCTGAAAAGGCCGCGTGAGTTGGAACAAAGCGGCCCTGCAGTCCTTTATTCATGCCGTACCACTGGTACGGCGCAGGCCCGGCATGCCTGCTGCTGAGCCCCATTATTTACTACCCAACCAGTCAGCGATCTGATGGAATTCTCGACCACTCTGAATGAGTGGTTTCGCATTGGCGCATTCTGAAGATTGTCAGATCGAATCAAGCAGGCGTTAGCCTACAAATCAAGTGATCTACGATACTTGGTATACGCGGGGCCAATCACATAGTCATCCAACTCCAATTCCGGGTTCATCATCGAAGTGGTGAAAATGATCTGAAAGGGCGCCGTCAGCTCTGTTGCTCGCTCGACAATTAGCTTCTGGAAGAGATGACTCCGTTCGAGTTCCATTCCCTTGTCTTCGATATTGTCCAGCAGCAGAAAACGCGGATGATTAAATTCGCGGTCAACCCCTGCCGCCAGAAGCAGGGAAAGGATTGCGGAATTTTTCAGAAATACATTGCTGCTCTCCGCAAAATTAACCTTGCCGTCGACGGACATGGCGTCATTAGCGAAGGCAAACTCCACCTTGGCGGCGGCGGTAAATTCCTCCTGACGATCCATGTCCGCATGAAGTAGCGAAACTGCGATTTCTGAAACGCGGCCGAGCGCAACATTGCGCCGCTTCTGAGAAGCCTTGTTTAGTGCTTCTGCCCGATTTTTTAAGCTCTGGACCTCCGCATCCAGCTCAGTGCGACGGCTTCTAAGTCTATCGACCTCTAAAACCGCATCGAGGTCACGCGTCAGATATTTCAGCTCGGTATCGGTCTTTCCAATCGCGCTGTTCTTTGAAGCCAAGTAAGCCTCTCGGGGGCCGTTTGCTCCCGAATACTTCATCACGAACTCGGCGAGTTCTGTCTCGTGTTCTCTGTTGAGGTAGCGTAGCTTCCTCTTGGCATCGGCAACACCGGCAATCTTATGCTCCTCAAGTTGGGTGGTCTCCCTTATTTGAGCATCGATATCAAAGCGAATCCGACCGTAGCGTGACTTCTCCTGAACCAAATCTCGCGGAGATTTGCAAAGATCGCATTCGTTTGGATTCTCAGAACTCTGGACGGGCTTTCCGCACGACGGGCAGTGAGTGATCTTAATTGAGCCAATCACCTCAGATGCTTTCTCGGCGATTTTGAGTTTCTCAGATAAGTCGACGAGATATTTTTTGAAAGCTTCGATTTCTCGAAGCTCGTACTCATCGTCGACGATCGTCCTTTCAATCTGTGTCGTGCGTCCACGAGCTTTCTCCAGTCGCGCTTGCGCTTCAGTTCGCTCTTTCAGAAAGCCTCGTATCTCCTCCGGGCGCACATTGCTGTCCACATTGGCAGCATCCCGCTGCAGGGTCTCCTTTTGGGCGCGCAACTCTTGCATCTGGGCATACAGTGTCTGGGGAGTTCGCAAAGCTTGGTCGGGAGGCAATGCTTTCAGTAGCGCATCAAGACTTCCGCTAATCTCTTCCAATTCTCGTTGCTTGTCTCGCAAAGAAAGCGAGGCTTCATAAGCTTCGTAGCCGCTGATGCCGCAGATCAGATCGCCGACCGCCTCCCGGATTCCCTGTGTATCGAAGCCTTCATAGCGAAACAATCGACTGCTGGGGGTTCGTTGGTCTGAGTAACAGAGACGAAGAATCTGATGGGATGTAATGTTTGAAGCTTTCTCGCTTTGAGCTTCGGGAATTCCGAGATTTCTAAAAAGCAGCTGTGAAAAGCTGTCGTGCGTCCCTCGGCGGCGAATCGGAAATCGCTCCCAGCCCTCTAGGGCATGCCTCATTGCAGCTTCTGCATCCCCGAAGAAGACATCTATAGGGGCAAGCTTAGAGTCGGTACTGCGACGCAACGTCAACGTCGTTGGTCCAGCACTTATCTCCGCTTGCACCTCATCACACCGGCTGGCCGCGTCCTTCCAGTCATCAAATTCGCCTCCGAGTATGAAGAAAATGAAATCCGCTATCGTCGACTTTCCAGAGCCGTTGTGGCCGCGGATTATGTTGACTCCTTCATGGAACCGCTCGTCATAAACCGGCTGGCCTCGCGACATTATGCGAAGGCGGTTTATCAGAAGGTTGAAATTATCTTTTGTCACATGACCCTCGAAAGGCCTGTTCGCCGCTTCAGCTCGAGATTTCCAATGTCCTCTGGCCCCAGAAAGGCTTCGACGATGAAGCGACAGAGTTTCAACTCCTCCTCGTTGCCAAGATCGGATAGCGACTGCACCACAGAGGTTTTTGACAGCCAGTACTTCCCGGACATCGCCAAGTCGTTGGATAGCAGCCCTCGCCCAAGCATCGCATCAACTGCATCCTTTTGAGTGGGTTCCATCCGCCTGAATAGCAGCGGCGCTGAAGGATAGGTGAGGAACGATTTCTCTGGCTTCGTGATCTGCAACGAGAGAAACACTTTGCGCACCTCAGCCGGCATGGATGCATGATGGAGTAAAGGCGGATTGGCCAAATAGAAATCCGCGATGCACAGTCGCTCGAACCCCGGTGCCGACGTGAATGCCCGCAGTAAAGTCGCAAGCCGGCGTATCGTGTCTATCAGGTCGAGTTGTGGATACCAGAGATGTGAGTTCATCCCGGGTTGTCCCACCGAATGTAGCACTGCTCAGTTAGGTAGTAGAGCGCGCTCACGATGTCCTTCGCGCTGAAGGTTGTGCCGCCAACCTTTCGGGAAGAGAGGGCATCAACAATCTGCGATTGAAGGGCCTCTCGCACTTCGGAGTCAGGACGATCTTTGCAGATCAAAGCGTGGAATACATGTGTGACAAAGCGAGTTTCCACTTCCCCGAGAAGTCGCTCATGATCGTCCTTCGCAGCAGTCAGTAGTCCCGAGCCGATAAACCTTCGCGCAAAGCGGTTCTGAGCCTCGTTAGCAAACGTGTATTCATGCTCTCTGCCTGCGTCAATCAGCTTCTGCAAAAGATCCCGTCGATCCGACTCGTGCGGCTTCACATACTCGCCATCGCTTACCGACACTGCGCGCTCTGCTTCAGATGCGGCAGATACGATCTTCACAACATGCCGCTTAATCCCTAAATAAATAGCGTCATTTTCCCCCTCTGGTTTGCAGAGCGAGATGTGATCCTTGTCCACCGGTACCGGCTCAACTCCAACAACACCGGGATCTGCGGACTCTCGACTCACAACGGTTACGGACTTGGTCGAGTATTTCTCGTAGTAAGCACGAGTAGCCAGGGTTGCCCGGCGTTGCTCAGCGTATCGGCGATAGAAATGATTGAGGTCTTGCAAGAAGCCCGTATCGTTTGCCAGAAAAGACACATGCTTGGAAGCCCCAGGAATCACACTTAGTACTTCCGCCAGATAGCTCCCTGTATGCGGTGTGCCCAAGAAGATCACCAGCTGTGTCGCATTGCCAACACGAACGTAGTCTTGGTCGCTAGAGTCGACAGCGGTCCGAAGCAGCACCTTGATTAGGAGGCCGCCTAGACTATGGGCGACTATCGCGATAGGGCGATTTCCCAGCCCCAGTCCAGCCCAGTAATCGAGCACCGCAGTGGAGCGCTCGAAAATATCCATCTCTTTCTTGAACCAGCGGTCGAACATGCTGGCGGAGTAGCCCAGTGTATAAATCGCTATGCGTCCGGGGTCCGATGAAAGCCATAGAGGCCAGAATGTTTTTGTCTTCGCGCACATCCATGTTTCATTCGCATCACCGGTTAGACCGTGAATGAAAACAAGGTCAATCAATGGATTTGAGCAAGAGTCCACTCGCTTGAAGACGAACTCGCTCATAGGGGAAAAAACCCCCACACGGACCGCCCCAGAACTGCCACCCCTATCGGGTCCGTGCCAGGCCCGATATCGATCTCCCGCATTCGCATCATTCCCCCGCTGGTAGCCGTCGCCTTTACCTTTGAGGCCGTGACGCCAATCCCGAGGCGCGATCAACGCCTGACGCCCCATCCGAGCGCCACCTCGAACTGGCGAGCACTTACCCCGATGCACATTTAACAGCGTGTGCGAAGAAAAATTAAGGGGACCGAGCATGGGGCGTGGACGGTTGCGCGCAAGCCGTAGGATAGAGGGTATAATTATTTATACCTTGTAGCGCGACGTTTCGCCAAGCGTTGGCACCCATGGACGCACTCACAGACCGGCAATCGCGTCTTCTCGCATATCTGCGGAAATACCAGGCAGAGAACGAGCTATCGCCGTCGATACCGGACATCTGCTCTTATTTCGGGTATGCCTCCCCTCGGGCGGCAGCCAAGCTGCTCGATAAATTGGTCGAAAAGGGAGCTATCGCCCGCGAACCAGGATCGCGGCGCGCTATCCGAATTCTGGATCGGCTTTCTTTTGATCCCAAGCGGCAATTGCCGCTGGTTGGTCGTATCGCAGCTGGCGCACCGATTTCATCGGGGGAGCACGCCGCCGAGTATGTCGATATAGGCGCCGATGTCTTTCGGCCTCGGGCCGATCTGCTGTTTAGGGTCCGGGGCGAGTCGATGCTTAACGCAGGGATCTGGGATGGAGATGTTGTCGGCGTACATCGTCAGGATACGGCGGCCGATGGACAGATCGTCGCGGTCGTTTCCGTCGATCCGGTAACTGACGATCCACAACTGACCCTCAAGCGATACCAGCGACGAGGCTCTGTAATTCGCCTGACCTCAGAGAACGACGATCAGGAGCGGTATGCGCCATTGACGTTCGACACCGCACGAGACGCTATTGAGATCGTGGGACTTTTCTGCGGCTTGATCCGCGCAGGCCTTTAGGTGGCTAGGTGGCGCTGAGTACAGCAAGTTCATTGCTAACGTTTGACGTTAGTATCGACAGGCGATAGTATCATCCATGATCAAATCATTCCGTTGCGCCGACACGGAAAGGCTGTACGGCGGCAAGCGCGTCCGGCGCTTCGTCAACATCGAGGCGGTCGCCATGCGCAAGCTCGCCATGCTCAATGCGGCCGGGCGGCTGGATGACTTGAGGATTCCGCCTGCCAACCGGCTTGAAGCTCTGAAAGGCGACCGGAAAGGGCGGTACAGCATCCGCATCAACGACCAGTGGCGGGTGTGCTTCATCTGGACGGCGGCCGGCCCGGAAGCGGTCGAAATTGTGGACTATCACTGAGAACAGTCATGCGCCAAGTTGCCTACCCGAAGCCCGGCGAAATCCTGCTGGAAGAGTTCTTGAAGCCGATGGGCATCACCCAGTACCGGCTAGCCAAGGAAATCAATGTGCCGCAGCGGCGCATCGGGGAAATTGTCGCCGGCACGCGCGCGATTACGGCCGATACGGGGTTGCGGCTGGCGAAGTTCTTCGGAACGTCTGAGGGGTTCTGGATTGCGCTGCAGTCGGACTATGAGCGGGAAATGACCAAGGACGCGCTGGCAGGGGTGCTGGCGGAGATCAAGCCTTGGTCGGAGGCGCGGGCGGCGTGAGAGAGTATGAGCTTGTCGGTTCAGGCGTGAGTCTCGTCAGCCAGGTTCTACCCCGATAGCGCGGACATATGCGAGAAAGCCGGGGCCGGTGAGGTCTACTACAGCAGGAGGTCCAGCCTTGCGGGAAATGGGCTGTCGGCGCTCGCCTCGCATAAGATGGTGCTGCGGTATTCGCACCTATCGGCGAGTCACTTGCTCGCACATGCGGAGCGTATTTCTGGCGCGTTGTAGAGGCTAGAAACGCGTGTGCCCCCGGAGGGGCACAAATTTGGCACAGTGGACGTATTGAGCAAAAATTGCCCAACGCAAGTCTCTGAATTTGTTGGTGGTGATGGCTGGAATCGAACCAGCGACCTCAGCATTATGAGTGCCGCGCTCTAACCGTCTGAGCTACATCACCGCCGTGGGGCGCGAATTGTAGGGAAAACGCGCGCGGACGTCGAGCGTTGTGTTCATCCGGCGTCTTCGTAGAGGTAGTTGCGGGTCAGTGGCAGGCGCTCGAGTTCCTTGGTCAGCTGCAGGTGGAAGACGCACAGGCCGCCCCAGCGGAACGCTGATTCGCAGGCGACCAGGTAGAACTCCCACATTCGGCAGAAGCGCTCGCCGAGTTTGTCGTGGAAGTGCTCGCGCGTGCGTTGGAAGCGGCGGTTCCACTCGGCCAGGGTTTCGGCGTAGTGCAGCCGCCAGATTTCGAGGTCGGTCATCAGCAGGTCGCTGGCTTCGACGACGCGGGTCATCTCCGAGGCGGCCGGAATGTAGCCGCCGGGAAAGATGTACTTGCGAATCCAGGCGTTGCCGGCGCCGGGCGGAGTCAGGCGGCCGATGGTGTGGATCAGCGCCGTGCCGTCCTGTTTGAGCAGTTCGCGGACGCGCTTGAAGAAGGTGCGGTACTGCGGACGGCCGACATGCTCGAACATGCCGACGCTGACGATGGCGTCGAACTCGCCGACGGTCTTGCGGTAGTCCTCGAGTCTGAATTCGATGCTGCCGGTGAGCCCGAGCTTTTCAATGCTGGCTTGTGCGACGGCCAGCTGTTCGCTGGACAAGGTAATGCCGGTGACGTGGACACCATGGTGGGTGGCGAGGTGAATGGCCAGGCCGCCCCAGCCGCAGCCGATGTCGAGGACGCGCATGCCGGGCTTGAGGTTGAGCTTGCGTGCGATCAGCGCGCACTTGGCCTGCTGCGCCTGTTCAAGCGTCATGTCCGGGCGCTCGAAGTAGGCACACGAGTAAAACATGCCCTCGTCGAGGAAGTACCGGTACAGCTCGGCATCGAGGTTGTAGTGATGCTCGACGTTCTTCTGGCTGGCCAGTGGGTTGTTGACCTCCATCATCTGGCCGAGCAGGGCGCGCACCTGATGGCCCTTGAGCCGGTGCTCTAGGTCTTCCTCGAATTTGACGCCGACTTCGAGGGCGCGCTGCAGGCCGCCTTCACCGGGCTCCCAATCGCCTTCCATGTAGGTTTCGCCGAAGCGCAGCGAGGGGCGCATCAGAATGTCGCGGAGTACGCTGGCATCACGCATCTTGATGTCGGCGACCGGTTCGCCGTGGCCCAGCATCCATGCTTCGTCGCCAGCGGTGAACTTCAGGGTGCCGCCGTTAAAGCCGTGGCCCAGCGCGGCAAGCAGCATCTGCATCGGGCTCATCGAATCTCCTTTGGAGCATCCCGCTCCGCTGTCGTTCCTGTGAGGTTGCCCCGGCAGGCTCGGCCGGCGCAGTCATCGGATCGTCATTCGATCGTCAGTTTCGCAGTCGATGATACGAAAACCGAGCTGTACTGTCGGTTGCTGGGCGGTTGCCGGCAAGCCTTCCGGGCCTGGCCCAAAAAAAGGCCGGCAATCAGCCGGCCTTGAGGCGTCCCGCGTGGACCTGCTCAGACGTTGAAGCGGAAATGCATGACGTCGCCTTCCTGGACGATGTATTCCTTGCCTTCGAGCCGCCACTTGCCGGCCTCCTTGGCGCCGGCCTCGCCGTTGTACTGAATGTAGTCGGCGTAGGCGATGACCTCGGCGCGGATGAAGCCTTTCTCGAAGTCGGTATGAATCACGCCGGCAGCCTGCGGACCGGTGGCGCCGATCTTGACCGTCCACGCGCGGACCTCCTGCACGCCGGCGGTGAAATAGGTCTGCAGGCCGAGCAGGGCGTACGCCGCGCGGATCACGCGGTTGAGGCCCGGCTCTTCGAGGCCCAGATCCTTGAGGAATTCGACTTTGTCGGCTTCGTCGAGCTGGGCGATCTCGGCTTCGATGGCGGCGCACACGGCAACCACCTGCGCACCTTCCTGCTTCGCGTATTCCTGCACGCGCGTCAGGTATTCATTGCCGTTCTTGAGGCCGGCTTCGTCGACATTGGCGATGTACAGCGCCGGCTTGGCGGTGATCAGGTGCAGGTCGCGCAGTTGCAGCTTTTCTTCGGCGTCCAGGCTCATCGCCCGCACCGGCGCGCCGCTGTCCAGGTGCGCCTGCACGCGCTTGAGCAGCTCGTGCCTGGCCAGCGCTTCCTTGTTGCCGGACTTGGCGGTCCTGGCGAGCCGTTCGGCGGCCTTGGTCACGCTTTCGAGATCGGCGAGCGCCAGCTCGGTGTTGATCACCTCGATGTCGCGAATCGGATCCGGGCTGCCGGCGACGTGGATGACATCCGGGTCGTCGAAGCAGCGGGCAACCTGCGCGATCGCATCGGTCTCGCGGATGTGGCCGAGGAACTGGTTGCCCAGGCCTTCACCCTTGGACGCACCGGCGACCAGACCGGCGATGTCGACGAACTCCACGGCCGCCGGCAGGATGCGCTGCGGCTTGACGATGGCGGCCAGTGCGTCGAGACGCGGGTCCGGCACGCCGACCACGCCGACATTGGGTTCGATCGTGCAGAACGGGTAGTTCTCGGCGGCGATCTGTGCCTTCGTCAGCGCGTTGAAGAGGGTCGACTTGCCGACGTTCGGTAGACCGACGATGCCGCATTGAATGCCCATGAATAGTCCTTCAGTCCTGATGCGCTCTTCGTCGCGTGATGTGCTCGAAGAGCCGGGGTGCGCCTAAAAATTCTGTGTCCGCGCATGGCATGTGCCGCCACGCCGGGGTTCAGCTCTTTGCCGTGTGCAACTGCGTGACCGCGCGCTCCCAGCCTCGCGACAGCCAGGTCTCGATGGCGGCGCCGGCATCATCGAACGCGTCGAGTATCGATTGCTCGTCGTTCTTGCTGGCGCGGCCGAGCACGTAGTTCAGCACCAGGTTCTTGTCGCCCGGATGTCCGATGCCGATGCGCAGGCGCAGATAGCTCTCGCCCAGAACCTTGTGAATGTCGCGCAGTCCGTTGTGGCCGCCGTGCCCGCCGCCGGCCTTGAGCCGCATGGTGCCGGCGGGCAGATCGAGTTCGTCGTGCGCGATCAGGATCGACGTCGGCGCCAGCTTGTAGAACTGCGCCAGCGCCTGCACGGCCTGGCCGCTGCGATTCATGAACGTCGATGGCTTGAGCAGCAGCACGTCCTGGCCGCCGAGGCTGATGCGCGCCAGCTGACCATGGAATTTCGATTCGGTGCGGAACGGCACACCGGCGCCGGCGGCGAGGCCGTCGACGAACCAGAAACCGGTGTTGTGACGCGTGCGCGCGTATTCGGGACCCGGGTTGCCGAGGCCGACGATGGCGTGAAGTTCGGAGGCAGGCATGATCTTCGACGGTGAGCGGAAAAGAAAAACCGCCCGTCCGGGTGAGGGACGAGCGGTTTTCGCTTCGACGGAAGCAAGCCGGGCGGTCGCGGCGCGCCATTCCCGAAGGGACGCGCCACGCCGCGTAGGGCCTTACTTCTTCTTCTCGTCCTTCTTCTCACCGGCCGCTTCAGCGGCGGCCGCGGCTTCAGCGGCTTCAGCCGCTTCTTCCTCGATGGCGCCACGCGGCAGATGGATGGAGACGACCGGCTGGTCGTTGTCGTGCTTGAGCTCGACGAGCGTCACGCCTTCCGGCAGCGGCAGCTCCGACAGATGGACGGAGCCGTTCAGTTCGAGCGCCGACAGGTCGACTTCGATGAACTCCGGCAGGTCCTTCGGCAGGCACTCGACCTGAACCTGGTTCAGGTGATGCTCGACGATGCCGCCGCCGGTCTTGACGCCCGGCGCGATGTCGGCGCCCTTGAAGTGCAGCGGCACCTGCATGTGCAGCAGCTTGTCGGCGAGCACGCGCTGGAAGTCGGCGTGGATCGCATAGCCGGTGACCGGGTGACGCTGCAGGTCCTTGAGGACGATCTGCTGCGAGTTGTCGCCGAGCTTCAGGGTCAGCAGGTGCGAGTAGAACGCCTCGACCTTCAGATGCTTGCCGAGCTCGTTGGCCGACAGGCTGATCGACAGCGGCGCTTCGGTGCCACCGTAGACGACGGCCGGGACCTTGCCCTCGCGACGCAGGCGGCGGCTCGCACCTTTGCCCTGGTCCGCGCGGTCTTCCGCGACCACAACAAAATTTTCTTTCATGGAACGCTCCAAAAATGCGTAAAACGACGAATCTGACGCCCGCGACCAGGCGGCAGGGGCGCGGATTGTACAGAAAACGGTAAAAAAATGCCCGGCGCGGGGCCGGGCATGGGGTGCAGCGCGAGGCTGACGGCTCAGTCGACGTAGAGCGAGCTGACCGATTCCTCGGCGGAAATGCGGCGGATCGTTTCGGCCAGCAGGCCGCCGATCGACAGCTGACGCACCTTCGGGCAGGCCTTGGCGGCGGCCGACAGCGGCATGGTGTCGGTGACGACCAGTTCGTCGAGCACCGAGTTGCTGATGTTGGTGATCGCCGGGCCGGACAGCACCGCGTGCGTGACATAGGCGACGACCTTGATTGCGCCTTCTTCCTTCAGCGCGGCGGCGGCCTTGCACAGCGTGCCGGCGGTATCGACCATGTCGTCGACAACGACGCAGGTGCGGCCTTTGACGTCGCCGATGATGTTCATCACGCGCGACTCGTTCGGCTTCGGCCGGCGCTTGTCGATGATCGCCAGGTCCGCGTCGTCGAGGCGCTTGGCGACCGCGCGGGCGCGCACCACGCCGCCGACGTCCGGCGCGACGACGATCAGCTTTTCGTATTTCTGACGCCAGATCTCGCCGAGCAGCACCGGGCTGGCGTAGACGTTGTCGACCGGGATGTTGAAGAAGCCCTGAATCTGGTCGGCATGCAGGTCGACCGTCAGCACGCGGTCGGCACCGACCTCGGCGATCATGTCGGCGACCACCTTGGCCGAGATCGGTACGCGCGCGCTGCGCGGGCGGCGATCCTGGCGGGCATAGCCGAAGTAGGGGATCACGGCGGTGACGCGGCCGGCCGACGAGCGCTTCAGCGCGTCGATCAGCATCATCAGCTCCATGACGTTGTCGTTGGTCGGCACGCAGGTCGGCTGAATGACGAACACGTCCTTGCCGCGCACGTTCTCCAGAATTTCGACCTGAACCTCGCCGTCCGAGAACTTGCCGACGATGGCCTGGCCTAGCGGCATCTTCAGATAGCCGGAGATATCCTGGGCGAGTTTCGGGTTCGCGTTACCGGCGAACAGCATCAACTTGTGATCGACCATGCGTGCGTTTTCTGTCGTGCGTGTGGCGATGGGCTCAGGACTGACTGCCGACTTCAGGGCCGACGACTGCGGCATTTGCCGTCAATCGGCGGCGAACAAACTTGGCTGGGGCGGATGGACTCGAACCACCGAATGGCGGGATCAAAACCCGCTGCCTTACCACTTGGCTACGCCCCAACATTTGCAAGAACGGACCGGCCGCTCAAACGGGCCGGCATTATAGTCGCATGCGTGCGTCGCTGCGATTGTCGGCAGCGACAACATCGCATCAGGAGCGGGCGATGGCGTCGAGCAGCGGCGAACGATTGCGCCCCTGCGTGACGAACGCCTGCCAGCCGTCCGGGACTTCGGCGGCGACTTCCTCGGCCTGATCGCGATAGGCGAAGGCGGCGAACACCGACGCGCCAGTGCCGGACATGCGCGCCTTCGACGCGCGCTTGCGCAGCCAGGCCAGCGCCTCGCCGACCTGCGGATAGCGCGCGCAGGTGATCGGCTCGCAGTCATTGCGGCCGCGGCCGGCAAGAAAATCGGCGAACTCGATCGGGAAATGATCGCGCGGCAGTTCCGGTGCCTGGAAGATGTCGCGGGTGCTGACCTCGACCGGCGGCACGACGATGACATAGGTCGGTTCGTCGATGACGACCGGCCGCAAGCGCTCGCCGACGCCCTCTGCCCAGGCCGACAGGCCGCGGACGAAGACCGGCACGTCGGCGCCCAGCGACAGGCCGATGTAGGCGAGCTCGTCGTTGGGCATGCCCAGATTCCACAGGCGATCCAGGGCGACCAGCGTGGTCGCCGCATTGCTCGAGCCGCCGCCTAGACCGGCGCCGAGCGGGATGCGCTTTTCGAGGCGGATATCGGCGCCCAGGCCATAGGCGCCCGATGCCTGGCGCAGCGCATTGGCGGCGCGCAGGATCAGATCGTCCTCGGCGCGGATGCCATCCGGCAGGCCGCTGACGTTGAATTCGCCATCGCCGCGCGGCGTGAAATACAGCATGTCCGCCAGCTCGACGAACTGGAACAGCGTCTGCAGCTCGTGATAGCCGTCCGCGCGGCGCCCGGTGACGTGCAGAAACAGATTCAGTTTGGCAGGCGCCGGCCACGCGAATCCGGTGGTGAAGGGGCGGGCCGGGGACGTCGGGTCAGAGTTCATGAACGATCTAGATGGGCGCGGAGCGCCGGCACAAATACGGTTCGGTCGCGAAAACGGCGCCCGTTGGCGGCGTTCGGCGAGCGTTCAGCCGCACAGTTTACGAGGATGCCGGGGGATTGTGGGAGGTTTCGATGTCCTGCCACTGATCGACCACCAGGCGCAGATCGATTTGCGCGCTGGTCGCCGCGAAGCGATGCGGCAGCGACAGGTCGCCGACCTCCTGGTAGTCCAGGTACTGCAGCGTCCAGCCATCCTGGGTCAGCGTTGCCAGCCGGCCCTGTGCGTCGAAGGTCGTCTTCGCCGGCGTTCCGGGCGCCGGCAGGCCCAGCGCCCACCAGCGCAGTCCGTCGATCGGAAACGTCCAGCCGGCCCGCTGCAGCATCCAGCCTTCCGGATCGGTGGTCTGTTCAGTGCCGTCCTTGGTGCGGATCTCGACGTCGTGCGGTGTGCCGCTGATGGCGACGGCGCCGGCGCCGAACGGCCCGGCGATGCGCGCCTCGAAGCGCGCGCCGGCGTATTGCCGCCAGCGCAGGTCGGCCTTGATCCCGTTGCCGGCGCCGGCACGGCCGTTGAGCTGGAACGACGAGATCGCGGCGACGGCCGTACGGTGTGCCTGCCATTTGCCGGCGACCTGTGCGGCGTCGACGGTGTCGGGCTTGGGCAGCGTCGCGCAGGCGCCGAGCGCCAGCAGGCTGACGGCGGCGGTCGCGTGCAGCAGCCAGCGCAGCGGCGAACGGATCATCTCGTTGACGGCCGGTGTCAGTGCTCGAAGCGCTCGACGGTCGCCTTCAGCACCGGATGATTCGGGTTGGCGCGCAGCGCCTGATCCCAAATGCCACGCGCCTCATCCTTGTGGCCTTGCGTCCACAGCACCTCGCCGAGATGGGCGGCGACTTCCGGGTCCGGGAAGTCGGCGAACGCGCGCTTCAGCAACTGGCTGGCGGCTTCGGTATTGCCGCGCTTGTATTCGACCCAGCCCATGCTGTCGATGATCGAAGCGTCGCTCGGGTCGAGCTTGAGCGCGCGGCTGATCAGATCGTGCGCCTCGTCGAGCCGCTTGGTGTGCACGGCCAGCATGTAGCCCAGCGCATTGAGCGCGCGCGGGTCGTCCGGCTGCGAGGCGATGATCTTGCGCAGGTCCTTTTCGGCGTCGTCGATGCGATTCAGGCGTTCGTAGACCAGCGAGCGGCTGTAGAGCAGGTCGTTGTCGTCGGGCTGCTGCTTGAGCGCGTCGTCCAGCGTTTGCAGCGCGTCGTCGTTGCGGTTGGCGTCGAGCAGCAACTCGGCTTCCGACAGCGTGAAGCGCTTGGCGAACTGCGGGAAGTTGTCGCGCAGCAGATGCAGTTGGTCGCGGGCTTCGTCGATCTTGCCAAGCTTGGCCAGCACGAACGACTGGCGCACCGCGGCCTCGATGGCCTGCGGGCCGTGGTCGACACGGTCGTAATAGTCGAGCGCGTCTTCGTTATCGCCCTTGGCCTCATACAGGCGACCGAGCTGGAAGGCGGCGTCTTCGCTGCGCTCGCCGTCGAGCAGCGCCTTCAGGTAGCTCTCGGCGGTGTCGTAGTCATGGTCGTTGATCGCCATCACCGCCAGTGCAAACATCGCGTCTGGCTGGTTGGCGGTGTGGTCGAGCACCTTGTGCAGCTGCGTGCGGGCCGGCTCGCGCTGGTTCGATTCGAGCAGCAGCTTGGCGTAGGCCAGGCGCAGATCGTCGGCGTTCTTGGTCTTGCGCGCCAGCTTGTCCATCATCGCGTCGCTTTCGCTGATGCGGCCGAGCTTGGTCAGCACGCCGATGCGCAGCAACTGCTCGTCGCGGCTGTCCGGCGCGCGCGCCAGCGCCTGCTGCGAAGCCCGATCGGCCAGCTCGTCGCGCTTGAAGCGCAGCGCCACCAGCGCCACCGCGTGCGGTGCGGCGGCGGTCTTCGGGTACTTCGCGGCGAGCTTCTGCATGACCGCGATCGCCGCGTCGGCGTCGGAGGTCTTGGCCTGGCTGAGAATCGAGGCCGCGATATGCAGGCCGTCGTCGGTGCCACCGGCGTGGCCATCGACGATCGCCGTCACTTGCTCGGTGGCGGTCTGCAGGTCGCCGTGGCTGATCGCCACGCGGGCGATGACTTCGCGCGGCTCCATCGCCGTCGGTTCGACCTGCAACCAACGCTGCGCGGCCTGCATCGCCAGGCCCTCGTCACCGGCGGCGATCGCCAGCCCGGTCGCGCGGCGCGCCAGTTCCGGGTCGGCGACGGTCTGCAGCGCTTCGATGAATTCCTGCGCGGCGATCGCCGGCTGCTGGCGACCGGCCGCCATTTCGCCGGCCATGACGTGGTACTGCGCCTCGGCGGCGGCCTCCTCGTCGATCGGCGGCTGCGCTGTGGCGGCGCTGGCGCTGTTGTGGTCCGGCGCCGGAGCGGGCGTGGCCTCCGGCGGGGCGGTCGGCGCCGTCGCGGGCGGCGGTGTGACCGGTGCGGTCGGGGTCGGCGCCGTTGCCGGGGGCGCGGCCGGTGTCGTTGACGTCTTGGGCTGCGGCACGGTGGCGCAGGCGGCGAACATCAGGCAGAGGCCGGAGGAGCACAGAAGCGGGGCAAGGCGCATGTCGAACGGTCTGACGGTTTACGAACAGACATTATGCGCTGATAGCCGGTTCCCCGTGACTGCGGCAGCGGGCGGTTCAGCGTAGTAAAATAGCGCGGAAATTCTGCACTGATAGCCAATGGCCCTCGTCACGCTCGGTCTCAGCCATCATCGTGCGCCTGTCGAGGCGCGCGAGCGGCTGGCGTTCACCGACGCCGACCTGGGGGCTTCGCTACAGCGCCTGCGGGCGCTGCCGGATGTGCACGAGGCGGCCATTGTCTCGACCTGCAATCGCACCGAAATCATGACGGTCACCAGCCTCGAGGCCGAGGCGCGACTGATCGAATGGTGGCGGCGCGAGCGCCAGGCGCCGGAAGGCTATATCGAGAAGTTCGCCTATACGCATCGCGACCTTTGCAGCATCACCCACAGCCTGCGCGTGGCCTCTGGTCTGGATTCGATGATCGTCGGCGAACCGCAGATTCTCGGGCAGATGAAGGACTCGTTCGCGGTCGCCAGCGAGGTCAAGTCGGTTGGGCCGGTGCTGTCGCGGCTGTTCCAGCACGCGTTCTCGGTGGCCAAGCTGGTGCGTTCGCAGACCCAGGTCGGCGCGCATCCGGTGTCGGTCGCCTATGCGGCGCTGCAGATGGCGCGGCGCATCTTCGCCGACATGAAGAACCAGACGGCGGTGCTGATCGGCGCCGGCGAGATGATCACGCTGGTGGCGCGTCACCTTCAGCAACACGGCGTCGGCCGCATCGTCGTCGCCAACCGCTCGCTGGAACGCGCCGAGCGCCTGGCCCGCGAGGTGCGCGGCTACGCGGTCAGCCTCGATGATCTGTCGACCTATCTGCCGGATGCCGATCTGGTGATCTCGTCGACGGCGGCGCGTGACTATGTGCTCGGCTCCGAAGTGATGCGTCGTGCGGTGGGTTCGCGGCGGCGCAAGCCGGTGCTGATGATCGACCTGGCGGTGCCGCGCGACATCGATCCGAAGATCGCGCAGATCGAAGACATTTATCTGTACACGATCGACGATCTGCGCGCGGTCATCGCCGAAAACATGAAGCTGCGTGAGGAAGCCGCGCGTCAGGCCGAGGTCTTGATCACGACGCAGGCCCAGCAGTTCTCGCGCTGGCTTGAAAGCCGCGATGCCGGCAACACGATCCGCTTGATTCGTGCGCAGGCGCGCGATCGTCGCGACGAGGTGCTGGACAAGGCGCGGCGCAAGCTGGCGGCCGGCGAGTCCATCGACGAGGTGCTCGGCTTCGTCGCCGACACGCTCAGCAACAAGATTCTGCATTCGCCATCGCAGGTGCTGCGTCGCGCCGATGCCGTCGAACAGGCACTGCTGCTCAACAGTGCGCGCAAACTGTTCGATCTCCCCGACGACGAGCCTTAGCAGCGCCCGTCCGCTGTCCGCTATCGCGCGGCCCGCCCGGGCCGTCGCTTTTCGTCTCGTCTGCTCCGTTTCAAAATTCCGTCGATGAAAGACAGTCTGCTCGCCAAGCTCGAAGCCATGGCCGAACGGCGCGAAGAAATTTCGCACGAACTCGGTGATCCGGATGTGATCGGCGACCAGGACAAGTTCCGCCGCCTGTCGCAGGAATACGCGCAGCTCGGCCCGCTGGCCGACAGCTTCGGCGCCTATCAGCAGTCCGTGCAGGCCTTGGCGGACCTGGAAGCCATGCAAAGCGACAGCGATCCGGACATGCGCGCGATGGCGCAGGCCGAGTGGCCCGAGGTGCGCGCGCGCATCGAAGCGCTTGAAGCCGAGCTGCACCAGTATCTGGTGCCCAAGGATCCGCTCGACAACAACAACGTCTTCCTCGAAGTCCGCGCCGGCACCGGCGGCGACGAGGCGGCGATCTTCGCTGGTGACCTGTTCCGCATGTACTCCAAGTACGCGGAAACGCGCGGCTGGCAGGTCGAGGTGCTCAGCGCCAACGAGGGCGAGCATGGCGGCTTCAAGGAAATCATCGCGCGCATCATTGGTTTCGGCGCGTATTCGCAGCTCAAGTACGAGTCCGGCGCGCATCGCGTGCAACGCGTGCCGGAAACCGAAGCGCAGGGTCGCATCCATACATCGGCGGCGACCGTCGCGGTGCTGCCGGAGGTCGAGGAATCGCAGATCACGATCAACCCGGCCGATCTGAAGTTCGACACCTTTCGTTCGAGCGGTGCCGGCGGTCAGCACGTCAACAAGACCGAGTCGGCGATTCGTGTCACGCACGTGCCGAGCGGCGTGGTCGTCGAATGTCAGGAAGAGCGCTCGCAGCACAAGAACCGCGCCAAGGCGCTGTCGTTGCTGCAGGCGCGGCTGTCGGAGGCCGAGCGCGAAAAGCACGCCAGCAGCCGCGCCGCCGAGCGCAAGAAGCTGGTCGGCTCCGGCGATCGTTCCGAGCGCATCCGCACCTACAACTTCCCGCAGGGGCGGGTCACCGACCACCGCATCAACCTGACGCTGTACCAGCTAGAACGCGTCATCGTCGGCGATCTTGATCCGGTGATTCAGCCGCTGCTCGCCGAGGCACAGGCCGAGGCGCTGGCCGAACTCGGCGAGGCATGAGCGAGGCTACGACGCTGCGCGCGGCGCTGCGCGACGCACAGACCGCGATCGCCGCGAGCAGCGACAGCGCGCGCCTCGACGCCGAGTGGCTGCTCGCGCATGTTCTGGGCTGCAGCCGCACGCAACTGATGATGCGCGGCGACGACGCACTGGCCGCAGCGGATGTACAGCGCTATGCCGCGCTCGTTGCGCGTCGCCGTGACGGCGAACCGGTCGCCTATCTGCTTGGCAACCAGGGATTCTGGTCGCTGGAGCTGCAGGTGACGCCGGACGTGCTGGTGCCGCGCCCGGAGACCGAGTTGCTCGTCGAGTGGGCGCTCGAATGCCTGCCGGCGGACGTTGCGGCGCAGGTCGTCGATCTCGGTACCGGCAGCGGCGCGATCGCGCTGGCGCTGGCCCGCGAGCGACCGACGGCGACGGTGACGGCGACCGATGTCTCGGCCGCGGCGCTGGCGATCGCGAGCGGCAATGCCGAACGCCTGGGGCTGGCGGTCGAGTTTCGCGAAGGCGCGTGGTGGCAGGCCTGCGCCGATCAATGTTTCGATCTGGTCGTCTCGAATCCGCCGTATATCGCGGCGGGCGACGAGCATTTGCCGGCGCTGCGTCATGAGCCCTTGCTGGCCTTGAGCGACGGCGCCGACGGCCTGCAGGCGCTGCGCGACATCATTGCCGGCGCACCGGCGCGGTTGCGCGCCGGCGGTAGGCTGCTGCTCGAGCATGGCTACGATCAGGGCGCCGCGGTGCGTGCACTGCTGAGCGCGGCGGGTTTTACCGAGGTGAGCACGCGCCGCGATCTGGAAGGTCGCGAACGCGCCAGTGGAGGGCGCCGATCATGAGTGACTTGATGCGCTACAGCCGGCAGATCGTGCTGCGCGAAGTGGGCGTCAACGGCCAGGAACTGCTGCGCGATTCGTCGGTGTTGGTGATCGGGCTCGGCGGCCTGGGTTCGACCGCCGCCAGCCATCTGGCCGGCGCCGGCATCGGCCGGTTGCTGCTGTGCGATCGCGATCGCGTCGAACTCAGCAACTTGCAGCGCCAAGTGTTGTACCGGCAAAGCGATGTCGGCCGTGCCAAGACCGTGGCCGCCGCTGCGCAGTTGGCGGCGCTGAACCGTGACGTCGAGATCGAGACCTTCGATGCCGACGACGGCCTGGCCGCCGTGCGTGACGCCGACATCGTGCTCGACTGTACCGATAATTTTCCGGCCCGCTATGCGATCAACGCCGCCTGCGTGGCGGCGCGCCGGCCGCTGGTTTCCGGCGCCGCGATCCGCTTCGAGGGCCAGCTCGCGGTCTTCGATCCGTCGCGTGGCGGGGCCTGCTACCGTTGCCTGTACGCCGATGACGGCGAGGCGGCCGAAACCTGCGAAGAGGCCGGTATTCTCGGGCCGGTGGTCGCCACGGTCGGCAGTCTGCAGGCGCTGGCGGCGATCAAATGGCTGCTCGGCCGGCGCGACGACGCCGGCACCCTGACGACTTGGGATGCGCTGCGCATGCAGTGGCGCACCCATCGCATCCCGGCCGATCCGGATTGCCCGGTTTGCGGCACCTCGCATCGTGGAGAATGACGTTCATGAATGAAGTCCTGGTAATGCCGCGCAATCTGGCGATCCGCATCCTGCACGCGGCGCAGATCGCGCAGCCGGAATCGATACGCGGTGCGGTGTACGCGCGTGGCGGCGAGCCGGCGTCGTTCGTTCAGGGGGATGATGCCGCCGCGCGCGGCGACGGTCTGTGGGCGGTGCTGTGGTCGCACCCGCAGGCCGAGGCAGTGCCGGCCGCGAGTGAGCTGAAGGTCGGGCTGCTGAGCCTGGTCGTGTCGCTGAACATCAAGGGCGTGCTGGAAATGCGCGCGTGGCGGCTGGTCGACGGCGCCGCACAGGAACAGGTGCTGACGATTCGCGACTGAGCCGCCGGCGGCTCAGCGCAGAACGTCGCGCACCGGCGGTAACGCGTCGGGCAGGGCAGTCTCGCCGAGCATTTCGCGCAGTGTGATTTCGATATTGCGGCTCATCGCTTCTAGCGCCAGATCATTCGGCTCGGTGCCGAACGGGTCCTGGATTTCCTCGGCCAGCGCTTCGAGGGCAAAGAAGGTGTAGGCGATGAACGCGACGATCGGCGGCGTCATCGCACCGATGGTGGCGACGAGCCCGAACGGCAGCAGAAAACTATAGAGATAGATCGTGCGGTGCAGTAGCACCGAGTACGCGAACGGGATCGGCGTGCCGGCGATGCGTTCGCAGCCGCCGACCGAATCGGTAAGCCGCGCCAGCGTGCGGTCGAGTTCGATCATCAGCACCGCGTCGATATGGCCAGCGGCACGCCAGCGCTGCAGCTCCTCGGCCAGCGTCAACAGAATCATCGACGATGGAAAGCGCGCACCGCTGCAGCGCGCTTGCCATTCGGGTGCCAGCAGGCGTGTGAGATCGGCGCTGGCGTCGCTGCGGCGCAATTCGTGATGCAGCGCCTGCACGAACGCGATGATGCCGTGCACGAGCCGCGTACGCTCGTCGGGGGCCGCCGACGTCAGGGTCAGCACCTGACGGGTCAGGCTGCGGCTGTCGTTGAGGACGGCGCCCCAGAGCTTGCGCGCTTCCCAGTAGCGGTCGTAGCTGACCGTGTTGCGAAAGCCGAGGAAGATTGCCAGCGTGATGCCGAGCAGCGTGAACGGCACGGCCGTCAGCAGCAGGCCGTGTGCAATCAGACGCTGTCGGACCAGCGTCACGGCCAGGGCCAGCAGCGTGACCAGCGCCAGCTGCGGCACGATGCGGTAGACCACCGAACCGCGCCACGCGAACAGCATGCGCAACCAGTGCGAGCGGGGGCGGACGATCATGATGCGGCGGTGGCGGGCGAGATGCGGGCGCGCAGTATATCGGCGCCACCTGGATCTACATCCGGTCCGGGGTCGCCCGACGTTGCAGCGCGTAGAGTCGATAGGTGCCGAACTGCTTGGCGAATTCCACTTCGCCGGCGTAGTCGAGCGCGAAGTGGTGCGCCTGCTCGAGCGTCAGCCGCGCCGCGAAGGCTTCGGTGACGTAGATCATGCCCGGCGGCACCACGGGCTCGATGCGCGCGGCGAACAGCAACTGCGTGCCGTAGTGGACGACGCGCTCTTCGATGGGATCGTAGCCGACGTAGCACGGCGCATAGTGCGCGGCGATGCGCAGCTCCAGGTCGGCCAGCACGTCGTGTGCGTCGCGTCGGCGTGCTTCGATCAGCTGCTGGATGTCGGCGACGATCTGTGCGGCAGTGCGGGCGTCTTCGGTGACGACGTGCAGTGCATCACCCCAGGTCTTGCGCAGCAGGATGTGTTCGCGATGGCGGTTCAGCAGCGCCGCGAGGCTCTGCATGATCTGCGCGTAGTACCGCGGAAACAATGGCTCGCGCAGGCGGCGGAAGCTGGCGAAGTCCGCAAACACCAGGCCGGCCATGCGCCGCTCGGCCGCACGGCCTGTTGCAGGGGGGCGGCGGCCCTGCGCTGCGATGGCGGCGCCGAGCCGTTCGATCCGCAGGCGTTGGCCGAGGCGTTCGGCGGCGAGGCGCGCGAGCCCAAGGCTGGTGTCGCGTGCCTCGCGCGTCGCCCATTCCCATTCGGTCTGCAGGAAGCCTTGCAGCGATGCGACGCCATCGGCAGCGTCGAGCAAGCGTGGCAGCCGATGTGCAACACCGGGCAGGCGCCGTCGCCAGCGCCGCGCGATCTCGGCAGCGGGCGCCGGCAAGCTCAGATGCAGGCGCGCGCCGTGCGCGACCAGTTGTTCGCCGATCTGCACATCGAATGGTGTGCACAGCGCCAGATGCAACTGCGCCCGTGCGGCGGCGTGGCGGAGCAGCGCGGGCGCCAGCGTCGCGCTGCTGGCGTCAGCGTCGTTCGATGTCTGCAGCTGCACCAGCGGCGGCATGCGCAGGCGTTCGACCGCAGCCGGATCGCGGCCAAGCTGATGGCTGAGGCGGCGCAGCTGTTGGCGGGTGCGGCCGCGGCGCGTGAAGTCGTCCGGCAGCAAGCGGTTGGCGGCACTGAGCTGGTGGCGGAATGTTGCGTCGTCGCCGAGCAGCAGCGCTGCCTCGGCGTGCGTGGCGTGCGCGTAGAAGCGTTCCAGATCATTGCGTGGCGGGCGCAGCTGGCGCAGCGCGCGTCGCGCATATTGGTGTGCGCGGCGACGTTCGCCGGCCAGCAGATACATCGAGGCGGCATTGATCGCGCTGTATGAGCCGTTGTGCAGGGCATGGGCCTCGGCGTACGCGTCGGCGGCGCGCGCGAACGCGGTGGGATCGGCGGCGTTTTGCAGCGCGAGGTCTTTCTGTAGTCGCCCGTGCAGGGCCAGCCAATCCTCGTCGATTTCGTCGTCACGCAGGTCGAGTGCGCGATAGCAGTCGAGCGCTGCGCGCACGTTGCCGGTATTGGCGAGCGCCTGGATGCGCAGATAGTCGAGGCGTGGCGCGCGTAGTCCGGCGCGCATCGCCTGATTGACGATGTCATGGCACTGCAGCTCGTTGCCGGCGCGTCGCGCCAGTTCCGCGTCGCGCAGGACCTCGGTCAGCGTATCCGGCGGCTCTGCGGCGCCGTGGCTTGCGGCTGCGCGATCGCAGGGATCGACGAGGTGGGTTTGTCGCTGTGCCGCACAGTGCGCATCGTGCAGGTGCAGCACGGCGGGAATCTGCGCCGCGTCTTCACGCCAGGCGACGATCTCGGCAGTGCCGCCGGGCTCGACGCCGTGCGCGGGACGCATGATCGCCACGAGATGATCGGCGTGCTGCGCGAGGATCGCCGCGAGGCGCCGATATTGCTGCTGACGGAAGCTGCGCGAACCCAATACGGCGGCGTCGACGTCGTCCGGGTAGAGCGGCACGATCGTCGTGCAGCGCTGCAGCAGGCTTTCGGCCTCCCGCGCCAGCGACTGACGTAGCGCGCGGGTCACACGGCGCTGTTCGTCCTCGGCGCGCAGCACCCAATCGGCGATCAGCTTGTCGACCGGCACCGGCAGCAGCGCGGTCATCTCGAACGGCAGCTCATGCTCGCGCAGCCAGGCCGCCGCCGTTTCGAGGAACAGCATGTCGGCCCCGGGCGCCATGCCGACGAACAGCGACAGGCGCCGCGCGCCATCCGCAACCAGTGCCGGCAGTACGTGATCGGTCAGCTGGCGGCGCACCTGCGCCGCCTCCCGGCGACTCAGCATCAGGTGGCCACATGCGCCGACGCGCAGCTGCGCGGCACCGTCACCGCTGCGGTGGTGCAGGGCAAGCCAGTCACGCAACGCCAGTCGCGCGGTGCCGCTCGCCGTCAACAGCGGGTCCTTGCTCATCGACGAAGTATTTTCGCGTGTCGGAATGCCAGTCATTATCATGCCGCGACGGGGCGTTTGGGGGCGGGGTGCAAGAGTCGTATCGCTATTGGGCGTTCATCAGCTACAGCCATCACGATCGTGGCTGGGCACGCTGGCTGCACCGCCGCCTCGAGTCCTACCGGGTCCCACGCCGCCTGGTTGGACGCACGCACGCAGCCGGCGAAGTGCCGCGGCGCCTCTATCCCATTTTCCGCGACCGCGACGAACTGCCGAGCTCGGCGGACCTCGGCGGCGTCGTCCAGCAGGCGCTGCGCGAATCGCGCTATCTGATCGTCATCTGTTCGGCACGCTCGGCGCGCTCGCGCTGGGTCAACGAGGAAGTCGAGTCGTTCAAGAAGCTCGGGCGCGAGGAACGCATCCTCTGCCTGCGTATCGACGACGACACGGCGTTTGCGCCAGCCCTGCTGCAACACTTCGACGCCAATGGCCAACCCAGCGGGCGCTGGATCGAGCCGCTGGCGGCCGACGCGACGCCGGCTGCGGACGGCCGCGACGGTGCAGCACTGAAGCTGGTCGCCGGGCTGATCGGCGTCGGTTACGACGAACTGCGCCGTCGTGAACGCCGTCGCAGCCTGTTGCGGCAGGCGGTCTATGCCACCGCGACCGCGGCACTGGTGGCGGCCTGCGCGTTCGGCTGGCAGTGGCAGCAGGGCGAAAAGCGTGCGGCGCTCGCTGCGCAGGCACTGCGTGTCCGCATCGATCGGTTCTACGACGCCGGGCGCAGCGAACTGCTCGCGCACAATGAGGCGCGCGCCGCGGTCTATCTGAACGAGGTGCGCCGGCTCGGTATTGACACACCGGCGCTGCGCTACATGCTGGCGCGTGCGCTGCAGATCGTCGATGCCCAACAACTGCGCATCGATATGGGGCAGACGGTGGTGCGCACCGACATCAGCCCCGACGGCCGTCAGGTTTTCGGCATCGGCACCGACCGTGTGCTGCATGCCTACGACGCCGCCAGTGGTGCGCCGCAGTTCAGCATCGACCTGGGTGCGATGCCGACCTTCGATGCCGGCTATGGCCACGGCGGGCGGGTGATCTGGGTCGATTACCGTCTGGCAGACGACAAGCACCGGCTCTTGCGACTGTTCGCGGCAAACGACGGTCGGCTGCTCGCGCGATTCGCGGTGAACGCCGACACCGATGGCGTCGGCATCAACCCACTCAACGACGACGAAACGCAGGTGGCGACCGTGACGCCTGACGGTGCGGTCCGGCTCGCCGAACTGGGTGGCGACACGCGGCGTATCGCCGGCGTGTTTGCCAAGACCGCCTTTTGCCATGACGGTCGCTCGCTGCTAACGGCGCGCGCCGACGGCGTGATCGAGTTGCGCGATGCGGCGAGCACGGCGGTGCGCCATCGCTACGACGGCCTGCATGGCCGACCGACGACCCTGGCATCGACGCCTGGCTGCACGCTGATCGCCGCGGGCACCGCCGACGGCGAAGTCCGTGTCTGGGATGCGGCCAGCGGCCGGGTGCGAATGAGCAGCGGCCACCGCGCGCACATCTCCAGCCTGGTGTTCAGCAACGACGGCACGCGTATGCTGAGCGTCAGCCCGGTCGCCGCCGGTGTCTGGGACATGCGCAGTGGGGCGCTGATCTACGCCGTGCGCCTGCGTGGCGGCAGCAACGGCTTTCAGATGCATGCCGACGGCGGCGAGGTTGGGCAGTTGCTCGGTGGTCGGCTGGTGATTTCCGATGTGGTGTCGGGCGAGGTGCTGTACACGCTCGACGGCCATCAGGGCTCGCCGAACATGTTCGCGTTCTCGGAGCAGGGCGACGAACTGGTCAGCGGCGGCAGTGATGGGGCACTGCTGATCTGGAAGTTGCCGCAGCGGCCGCATGCGCAACTGGGCGGGGTCGCGCCGCCGCTGGCGCCGCCGACGGCGATCAGTCGCGACAGCCGCCAGTTGTTCGCCGGCACGCAGAGTGGCGGCACGCTCTACGCGCGCGAGCCGCTGCGACCGGTTCACCGCTTCGGCGCCGAGTTGGGACCGCTGGCGAGCGCAAGCTTCAGTGCCGATGGGCAGTGGATTGCGATGGGCGCGCGCGACGGCCGCATTGATGTGGCGCGGACCGATGGCCAGGAGCCGGTGTTGCATTTAAGCCGGCCGGTGCGAGCGACCGCTCTGCATTTCGATCCCGGCGCGCGGCATCTGAGCGCCGACCTTGCCGACGACGGCATCGCCGCCTGGGATCTGACGCGCGGCGACGAGAGCTTGTCGCTGCCGGCGGGTAGCGCGCATATCACCGCGATGTCGCCAACTGCCCCCTTGCTCGCTGTCGGCTTTCACGACGGCGTGGTTCGCGCCCGCGATCTGGCGGCCGGCCGCTGGCGCTGGTCGACGACGCTGCCGATCGATCGCGACAGTGACCGCATGATCACGGTGCTGTCGTTCAGCGCCGACGGCCGCCGTCTGCTGGCGACGGCCAAGCGTGCTCAGGCATTCGTGCTGGATGTCGACAGTGGTCGCATCCTCTACCAGACGCGCGACCCGGCGTCGGCGTACTTCATTTACGGCGCGCTCAACGCAGATGGTTCGAAGGCACTGCTCAGCGACTGGGCCAACCTTGCCTATCTGTGGTGGCCGGGCAGTGGCCACTGGCTGACGCTGAGCGGCCATACCAGCCCGGTCGAAACGGTGTCGCTGACGCCAGATGCGTCGCTCGCCTTGACGGGTAGCGAGGATGGCGCGATTCGACTCTGGGATGCCGAAAACGGTGAGCTGCTCGACGCGTTCAGCGCGCACCAGGCGTTGATCCAGTGGGGTGCGGCGATGTTCACGCCCGACGGCAGTGCCGTGCTGAGCAGCGGCCGCGACGGCGCAGCGCGGCTGTGGCCGTTACCGCGGTTGACGCGTGATGTCGCGGCGGTGGCCCGGGACCTACGCTGCCGCGCGCCGTGGCGCATCAGCGGTGACAGTCTCACGCCGAGTTCGACCGACCCGCACGCCTGCGTGGCCGAGCACCCCGAGCGTGCAATAAAAAACGGCGACTGACCTGGAAGTCAGTCGCCGTTGATTCAACGGCACCGAGCGGTCCGTTTACTTCTTCTTCGCCTTCTTGGCCGCCTTCTTCACGACCTTCTTGGCCGGCGCCTTCTTGGCAACCTTCTTGACGGCCTTCTTCGCGACCTTCTTGGCCGGCGCCTTCTTGGCGGCCTTCTTCGGAGCCTTCTTCGCCGTCACCTTCTTTGCCGGTGCTTTCTTGGCGACTTTCTTCGCGGCCTTCTTGGCAACCTTCTTCGTTGCCTTGGCGGCCTTCTTGGCAACCTTGGCTGCCTTCTTCACGACCTTCTTGGCGGCCTTCTTCGCAGCTGCCTTCTTGGCCGGCTTTTTCTTCGTCACCTTCTTCTTCGGCGGCGGCGTTGCGGCCGGCATTTCAGCCACCAGCGACTTCACCTCACCCGGTCCCGGCGTGTCATCCATCATCGTCATCACTCCCTCATCGTTTCTCAAAAAGGTTCCGCAGCACTGCCCCGATTCGACGCTTCCGACGATCCTGATCGCGGCCGCGACATCACTTGTTTCATGCTACGGCGATGAAGCTAACCGACTCATGCGACTTGCGCAAAGTGATTGTCATCGTTGCCGTGTAAGGCGCGCGCGCTTCGGTCGTTGAAAACCAGCGCCGCCTCTTCGCAATGAGCGCGTCGATGACGATGGGTGCACTCGCGCACGTAGGGCGCGTACATCCGTCCGGCGGCTGGTTCTGACGCGCTGCGCGCGCACCGCTACAATCCGCGGCTTCGATTTCCAACGCCGCTTTCACGCCATGCGCCTTTCGCAATTTCCGCTGTCGACGACCAAGGAGACGCCTGCCGACGCGCAGGTCGTCAGCCATCAGCTCATGCTGCGTGCGGGTTATATCCGCCAACTCGGCAGTGGCCTGTATTCGTGGTTGCCGATCGGTCTGCGTACGCTGACCAAGATTGCCGCGATCGTGCGCGAGGAAATGAACCGCGCCGGCGCGCTGGAAATGCTGATGCCGTCGGTGCAGCCGGCGGAGCTGTGGCAGGAGTCCGGACGCTGGGATCAGATGGGCGCGGAGATGCTGCGTTTCCGCGACCGGCACCAGAACGATTTCTGCCTGGGCCCGACGCACGAGGAGGTGATCTGTCATCACTTCCGCCAGGACTTCCGCAGCTACCGCCAGCTGCCGGTGAACTTCTATCAGATCCAGACCAAGTTCCGTGACGAACGTCGGCCGCGTTTCGGCGTCATGCGTTCGCGCGAATTCCTGATGAAGGACGCGTACTCGTTCCATATGACAGCCGAGGATCTGAACCGCGAGTACCAGAACATGCGCGACGCCTACGTGCGCATCTTCACGCGTCTGGGCGCGGAGTTTCGTCCGGTCAAGGCAGACTCCGGCAACATCGGCGGTGCGCTGTCCGAAGAGTTCCACATCCTCGCCGGCTCCGGCGAAGACCTGCTGGCGGTGGCGCAGGGCGGTACGTATGCCGCCAATGTCGAGGCAGCCGAAACCAAGCCGTCCGGCGCAGCGCGTGCGACCGCCGCCCAGTCTCTGGAGAAGGTGTCGACGCCGGGGCAGAAGACCTGCGAGCAGGTCAGCAAGTTCTTGAACGTGCCGCTGACCGGCAAGGTCAAGCTGCTGGTCGTCAAGGGCGAGGACGGTGGTCTGGTTGGCATCGCGCTGCGCGGCGACCATCAGCTCAACGAGATCAAGGCGGCCAAGCATCCGCTGGTGGCGAGCCCGCTGACGATGGCCGATCCGGCCGACGTGCTGAAGGTGTTCGGCTGCGAAGTCGGTTATCTCGGCCCGGTCGGCTGTCCGATTCCAGTGATCGCCGACTTTGCCGCTGCCGAGATCGCCGACTTCGTCTGCGGCGCCAACGACAACGATCATCACCTGCGCGGCGTGAACTGGGGCCGTGACTGCGCCGAGCCGGCGACCGCCGATCTGCGCATGATCGCCGAGGGTGACCCGAGCCCGGACGGGATCGGCACGATCAAGTTCTACCGCGGCATCGAAGGCGGTCATATCTTCCAGCTCGGCACCAAGTACACGAAGGCGATGAGCGTCAGCGTGCTCGACGCGGCCGGGCAGGCGGTGACGCCGGAGATGGGCTGCTACGGCATCGGCGTGACGCGGCTGGCGGCGGCGGTGATCGAACAGTCGCATGACGAGCGCGGCATCATCTGGCCGGACGCCATTGCGCCGTTCCGCGTCATCATCTGCCCGATCGGCAGCGACAAGTCGGCGGCGGTCAAGGATGCGGCGGAAGGCCTGCACGCCGATCTGTTGGCGGCCGGCATCGACGTCGTGCTCGACGACCGCGGTAACCGTCCCGGCTCGATGTTTGCCGACGCCGAGCTGATCGGCGTTCCGCACCGCATCGTCATCGGCGACAAGGGACTGGCGACGCAGCAGTTCGAGTACAAGCATCGCCGCGCCGACAAGGCCGAGATGATTGCGGCGACGACGGCTGCGGTGCTCGAGAAGCTGGCCGCGGTCTGAGCCTCAGCGCAGATTGCGGACCGACAGGGTGATCGGGCGGGCGCGGCGGGTGGGCGGCGGCTGGCAGTCACCGGCGATCCGCGCCGTGCTCGCGACCGGTCTGCTGCTTTGTGCCGCCGCCGCGCACGCCGGTCCGATCGGCGAGCCCGATCCGGAGCTGCGCGCGCTGCTCGCGAAAAACATCGACGCTGCCGACGGCTTCGAGCACCGCTACGATGCCGAGGTCTGGTTTGTCGATATGTCGGGGCGCCTGCAGCCGTTCATGGCGGACGATGCGCAGCGGCTGCAGCTGCTGCGCATCGTGCACAGCGAAGCGCGACGCGCCAAGCTGGCGCCGGAACTGGTGATGTCGGTGATCGAAGTCGAGAGCCGCTTCAACCGCTATGCGATCTCACGTTCCGGCGCGCAGGGGCTGATGCAGATCATGCCGTTCTGGCTCAAGGAAATCGGCAAGCCCGACGACAACCTGTTTCACACGCGCACCAATTTGCGCATGGGCTGCACGATCCTGAAGTACTACCTGGACAAGGAACGCGGCAACCTGATCAATGCGCTGGCGCGCTACAACGGCAGCTACGGCAAGCCGGACTATCCGATGCTGGTCGTCAACGCCCTGAACCGCCACTGGTACCGACGCTGACGCGACCACGCGCGCCGCTTCGGTCAGGGGGCGTGCCAGAGCACTGTGAGAATGCCGCTGTCGTGCAGCGTTTCGATCAGCAGCATGATGCCCGCCGCCCAGGTGAACCACAGCGCATCGAACAGATGGCGGCGGAACTGCTGCGGGTGGATGGTGTAGCGCTCCGGCTCTTCGAGCTGCGACAGCTTGGGCCAGAAGCGCGGCACGCGCGCTACGTACTGGCGCCAGGTGTCGCCGTGCAGCCCTTCGAGACGTTGTTCCTCGGCGCGGATTACGGCCCGATAGGTCGCGACGAACAGCAGGGCGATCGTCGCCGTGACGGTCAGGCTTTCGCTCATCAGACCGACGCCGACGGCGCCTAGGCTGCTGAAGAAGTACAGCGGATTGCGAGACACCGAGTACGGTCCGGACATCAGCAGCACGTTGTTCTTGTAGCCGACGATGTAGGCGTTGCACCAGAGTCGGCCGACCGTGGCGATGCCGATCAGCCCCAGGCCGACCGTGGTCAGCAGGTCGCCGAGCATCATGCCCTTACTGTCCCAGTAGCTGCCGTTGAACAGCAGCACCGCGATCAGTGAGGCTGCGAAGGCTCGCGAAAGAGGAATGCGCAGTCGGGAAGCGCGGGCCAGCGTCGTCATGGCAGAGGTACAGGTCGAGTGTGCGGGTATTGCAGCGCGCGGTGCGTCAACGCTCCGTCAACGTCCGGCTTGCTCAGGATGATGGTCGCGCCAGGCAGCGAGCCGCGTCGCCGCCTGCACCTGAACCTTGCGCTGCAACCACTGGGTGCCGCCGAACAGGCGGCCCGGCAGGCCCAAGGCCTGCGTCGCCCAGCGATGGAAGTCGAAGACGTCGCGATGCTCGACGATCAGGCCATCGCGAAAGCTGAACTGTGCATCGATGCGGTTAAGCACGGCGCGGCCGGTGCCGGAGAAGGTGTAGTGCGCATCCCAATGCGCCCGACCGTGCTGATCGTCGGCGTCGATCGCACTGTACTCGACACGCAGATCCTTGCCGGCGGCGCAGAGCATGGTCCACATTGCCCGCACGCCAGCGGCATCGAGGTCGGGGAATGCGGGATCGGAAAAGTGAGCATCGGCGTGGTAGCAGGCGCCCATCGCCGCAGCGTCGCGTCGTGCGAACGACGCATAGAACGTTTCGATCAAAACCGCGTGCGGATGCATCAGCGCTCTCCCCCCGGAGACTGCGGCATAGAATAGCCCGTTTAGATGACAGGAAGTTCCATGCCCGAAATCCTCGTGCTGTATTACTCGCGCCACGGCTCGGTTGCGAAGATGGCGCGGCTGATTGCGCGCGGCGTCGAAAGCGTCGACGGTGCGACGGCGCGGCTGCGGACCGTGCCGCCGGTCACGGCCGATCATGCGCAGCGCGGGCCGGCCGTGCCGGATGACGGTCCGCCGTACGCCGAGCCGCGCGATCTGACCGAATGCAGCGGCCTGATCCTGGGTAGCCCGACGCGCTTCGGTAACATGGCGGCACCGATGAAATACTTCCTCGACGGCACGTCGGCGCAGTGGTTGTCGGGCGCGCTGAACGGCAAGCCCGGCGCGGTGTTCACGTCGACCAGCAGCCTGCACGGCGGGCAGGAGTCGACGCTGTTGTCGATGATGCTGCCGCTGTTGCATCACGGCATGTTGATTGCCGGCCTGCCGTACAGCGAGCCGCAGCTGGCCGCGACCAGCTCGGGTGGGACGCCTTACGGTGCCAGCCATCACGCCGGCACCGGCAACGAGCCGCGCGCATTGAGCAAGGACGAAGAGGCCTTGTGTCTGGCGCTGGGACGTCGCGTCGCACAGATCGCCTGCAAGCTCGTCTGAAGATGACGACGCCCCCGAGCCCGACCCCGACCCCGGTGCGCTTGATGCGTGGCCTGGTGATGGCCGCGCACCTGGCGCTGATCGCGCTGCTGATCGGTACGGCGCGCTCGTCGATCGGGGTTGTCGCCGGGCTGCTGCTGTTCGCGCCTTTGCCCGGCCTACTGCGCGGCAGCCGTTACGTGCACGCCTGGGCGAGCATGTTGCTGGTCGTCTACTGCGCGCTGCTGCTGGCCGGCGGCTATTCGGACATCGCCGACCGCCTGCGCCTGTTCGGTTTCGCGGCGCTGGCCGCATTCGATTTCTGCGCGATGGTGATGTACGTGCGCGTCAGCGCGGCGGCGGCGCGGCGGGTGAGGGGCTCTTGATGTAGTAGACCCAAGTGCCGGTGATCGGCCGGCGCTGCGCGTCGATGTAAACGCGTCGCCCCGCACTGGTGAAATGACCGTTGTCGTAAGCCAGAATCTGCTTCCCCGTGTCCAGCGCGACCACGCATTCGCGTACCGATCGGCTGCCTCCGCGGCACTCGAGTGTTTTGCCGTATCGATGCACGCCCACCGCCTTCGGCTGATCGAGCATGAACCAAAGGAAAGCACCGACGACGATTGACGTGGCGCCGACCATCATCCACGCGGCCTGATCCATTCGTCTCGCCGGCGGCCCATCCTCGGGAAGGTGATCGAGTCCACTCATGTCGCGTGTGGCCTGCGTTGCCGGTAGCTCCAGTAAACGACGGCGAGGGCGATGGCGCCACAGGCTGGCAGCGCCAGCGCGCGGAATTGCAGATGTGCGAAGGCGAGGGCGCCGATCGTGCCGCCGGCGATGAAGCCGACGATCAGCAGCGTGTAGAGCACCGCGCGGCGACGATCGAAGGGATGGCCTCGCAGGCGCCAGCCGATCATGTTGCCGATGTCGGTGAACATGCCGGACAGGTGCGTGGTGCGGATCGTCGCGCCGCTGTAGGTGCTGGCCATGCCGTTCTGCAGGCCGCAGGCGGCCGATGCCAGAAAGTGACCGGTGGCCGAGCCGTGGGTGAGCACATGCATCGCGGCGAACAGCAGTGCCGCTTCGATCAGCAGTGCGACGCCGTAGCGATGGCCGAGTTGCAAGGCGGCGTTGCCGATCAAGGCGCCGCTGAGCACGGCGCCGGCGACGAACGACAGCAGGATCAGCAGCAGATGGCCGGCGGTCAGCAGGTCGTCGCCGGCGACCGCCGCACCGAGCAGTGACGAGGTGCCGGTCAGGTGCGAGACCGCTTGATGCTTGAAGCCGAGCAGGCCGACGGCGTTGACGGCGCCGGCGATCGCCGCGAGGCAGAAGCCGCCGACTTCGACCCAGCGCGGCAGCCGCGTCATCACGGTAACGGCTCTGCCTTTGCGGTGTTGCCCAGTACCGATTGCACGAACGGCAGTGTCAGGCGCCGCTTCTCGCGCAGCGACGCGCGATCAAGCGCGTCGAGCGCGTCGACCAGCGCGCCTGTGGTGCGCGCCTGGGTGTTGAGCATCCAGCGCGTGACGTCGTCGCCGAGTGTCAGGCCGCGGGCCTGCGCGCGGGCCTGCAGCAGCGCCGCGCGCTCGGCGTCGCTCATCGGCATCAGTCCGAGCACCACACAGGCCGCGAGGCGGGTACGCAGATCGGCAAGCGCCAGCGTCAGGTGTTCGGGCGGTGCGCCGGTCGACAGCACGAACGACTGGCCGGCCGCGCGCCGACGATCGATCAGGCGCAGCAGGGCGACGGCCCACTCGCGGTCGGCGGCGACGGCGTCGAGGTCATCCAGCACCAACAGCGCTTGCATGTCGAAGCCGTCGAGCGCTTCCGGGCCGTAGCCGGAAATCTCGCGCAACGGCAGATAGGCGCCGCCGTGCGTGCGGCAGACCGCCTGCAGCAGGTGCGTGCGACCGGATTGCGGCGGTCCGTAGAGCAGCGTCGGATGGCGCAGCTCGCGCAGTGCCGCGACGGTCTCGTCGTTGCCGCCGGGCCAATAGCTTTCGAAGCTTGCCGTGTCGCGCAGTTGCACGGCGAGTGCCAGCTGACGCCCCTTCATACGTCGGGCGGCGTGTCCGGCGGATCGTTCGCCGGCGGGCCGGAGGCGGCGCCGAGGTAGAGCGGACTGCGCAGCCAGTGCTCCTTGGCATGGCGCAGGGCGACGGCGATCACCGCCGACACCGGCAGTGCGACGAGTACGCCGATGAAGCCGAACAGCTGGCCGCCGGCCATCACCGCGAAAATGACCGCGACCGGATGCATGCCGATCTTGTCGCCGACCAGGATCGGCGTCAGCACCGCGCTTTCGAGCACCTGGCCGATGCCGAACACCAGGCAGATCCACACCAGCGGCAGCCACTCGTGCGTTTGCACCAGCATGGCGATCAGCGCCGCGCCGAAGCCGACGGCGAAGCCGAGATACGGCACGAAGCTGAGCAGGCCGGCGATGACGCCGATGATCAGGCCGAGCTTGAGGCCGGTCAGCGTCAGGCCGATCGAGTAGGCGGCGGCGAGCGCCGCCATCACCAGCAGCTGGCCGCGGATGAACGAGCCGAGCACGTCGTCGGCCTCACGCGCGAAGCCGCTGACATACGGCAGCATGCGCGGCGGAATCAGGGTGCCGATCCAGGCGACGAGGCGGTCCCAGTCGCGCATCAGATAGAAGCTGACGATCGGAATCATCAGCAGATTGGCGGCCACCGTCACGAAGGCCTTGCCGGATTCGGAAACGCGCAGCCACAGGCCTTTGACGACGCCGCTGGCCTGCGACCAGTGATCGCTGACGATCTGCTGCAGGCTGGCTGCGTCGAGGCTGGTGCCCTCGGGCGGATGGATGCCGAGCTTGGGCAGTCCGCTTTCGAGAATCCAGTTGACCCAGGCCGGCAGGTTGTGGATCAGCGCCACGCTCTGCTCGTAGAGCATCGGCGCCAGCAGCACCAGCAGGATCAGCACCACGACGACGATGGCGGCAAACACGATGGCTACCGACAGCGTGCGCGATAACCGCAGACGTTCGAGGCGGTCGGCGAGCGGGTCGCCGAGATAGGCGATGCCGGCACCGATCACGAATGGCGCCAGGATCGGCGTCAGACACCACAGCAGCAGTAGCGCCGCCAGCGCACCGGCGTACCACGGCCAGTGGCGCCGGAACGACAGATCGACGCCGTCGCGCTCGTTCATCGGGCGAGACGCAGCCCCAGGGTGCCGGGCGCGGCGTTCGGGTCACGGAGGAACTGTGGCCCGTTGCCGAGCGCCGAAACCAGACGCGCGGCGCCACCGTCGGCGTCGACGGCCAGTGACAGGCGGTCGCCGGTAGCGCCGAGCACGGCGATCTTGCGTACGCCCGGCACGGCACGCAGGGCGGTCAGCACGGTGCGATAGTCGGCGCTACCTTGCACGCCGGTCACCGTCAGATCGGCATTCTCGGCTGGAGCCGAGGCGTAGCCGAACATCGGCAGGCCGGCCGCTTGCAGCTGGCGGTCGACGGCGGCCTTGTCGAATACCGCGACCAGTTCGAGGCTGCCGTCGGCGGTACGGTCGAAGCCGTACTGCTGGACCAGCTGCGGTGCCTGGCCGACGAGTGTCGGAACCCCGGCCGCGGCGCCGTTGCCGCTGATGCCGTCGATCACCTGCGCGAATGCGGCGCGCAGCCCCTGATCGCGGCTGGCCTGGCTCTGATCGCTGACCGGCACGCGGCCCTGGTAGGGATTGGCTGGCGCCATGGGCGTGTCGGCGGGGCCGACGGTACTTGCGGTCGGTGCGGCGGCAGGGCCCTGGGCCAGGGCCGGCAGGGCGAATGCGGCGAAAACGAAGGCGATGAAGGTACGCATGGACGAATTATCGGGTGCGTCCCGCTAAAATGACAGGCAAAAGGTCGCGCCGACTCCCGGCGCCGCATTCCACCGTACCGAAAAAACCTCAAGGCTGATGGCAATGAAGAAAAGCAGCGGGCTGAGCTACCGCGACGCCGGCGTCGACATCGATGCAGGCGATGCCCTGGTCGACGACATCAAGAAGATCGTCAAGTCGACGCGACGGCCGGAGGTGCTGGCCGGCGTTGGCGGCTTCGGCGCATTGGTCGGCCTGCCGAAGAAATACAAGAAGCCGGTGCTGGTGTCGGGCACTGATGGCGTCGGCACCAAGTTGCGGCTCGGCATCGACACCGGCCGCGTGCAGGGCCTCGGCCAGGATCTGGTCGGCATGTGCGTCAACGACGTGCTGGTGTCGGGCGCCGAACCGCTGTTCTTCCTCGACTACTACGCGACCGGCAAGCTCGACCAGAAAATGGCCGCGCAGGTCATCAAGGGCATCGCCCAGGGCTGCAAGCTGGCCGGCTGCGCGCTGGTCGGCGGTGAGACGGCCGAAATGCCGGGCATGTACGAGGGTTCGGATTTCGACCTCGCCGGCTTCTGCGTCGCCGTTGCCGAACAGTCGAAGATCATCGATGGCAGCAAGATCAAGGCCGGCGATGTGCTGATCGGCCTGCCGTCGTCGGGGCCGCACTCGAACGGCTACTCGCTGATCCGCAAGATTCTCAAGGTCGCCAAGGCCAAGCTTGATCAACCGCTGGGCAAGGGCACGCTCGGCGATGCGCTGCTGGCGCCGACGCAGATCTACGTCAAGCCGGTGCTCAAGCTGCTGGAGCAGGGCATCAAGGTGCGCGGCATGTCGCACATCACCGGTGGCGGCATTACCGGCAATCTGCCGCGCTGCTTCCCCAAGGGCGTTGCCGCCGTGATCGACACCCAGGCGTGGAAGCGCCCGGCGGTGTTCGACTGGTTGCAGGAAAAGGGCAAGGTTGCCGACGACGAGATGTGGCGTGTTTTCAACTGCGGCGTCGGCTTCATCGTCATCGTGCCGCGCCTCGAAGCCGATGCGGCGCTCGCCAGCCTCAAGAAATCCGGCGCCAAGCCGTTCCTGATGGGTGAGATCGTCAAGGGCAAGCAGGACGTGCGCTACGCCTGAGCCGTTGCGCCGGGCTGCCGCGCGGCAGTCCGGCCACCTGCACGACGTTTCCTGGGGAGGAACATGAGTGCCCGCATCGCGGTGCTGATCTCCGGCACCGGCCGCAATCTGCAGGCGCTGATCGAAGCCTGCGCCGATGGCCGTATCGACGGCCACATTGTCTGCGTACTCAGTAATCGCGCCGACGCCGCAGGCCTCGAGCGCGCGCAGCAGGTTGGCATTGCCACCGAAGTGCTGTCGCATCGCGATTACGAAAGCCGTGAGGCCTTCGATACGGCGATGATCGCGCGGCTGTTGTCACATACACCGGATATCGTGGTGATGGCCGGGTTCATGCGCATCCTGACACCGGCATTCATCGCGGCGTTTGCCGGGCGCATGCTCAACATCCACCCGTCGCTGTTGCCACGCCATCCGGGCCTGCGCACGCACGAGGCGGTGCTGGCGGCCGGCGAGCGCAAGCACGGCGCAACCGTGCACTTCGTCACCGAGGAGCTCGATGGCGGCCCCCTGATTATTCAGGACGAATTAATCGTGCGGGCCGACGATGATGTCATGACGCTCGCGCAACGCGTGATGAGCGGGATCGAACTGAAAATCTACCCGCAGGCCGTTGCCTGGATGGCACGTGGCGAGCTCGAGCTGGCCGGACGGCAGGTCCGGTTCAAGGGGCAAATCCTCGCGGGACCTTTGGGGCGCGACGCAGTCGAGGAGAAATTTAGATGAGGCAGTTACGCAAGGCGGCGTGGTTGGCAGCCGCGGTCGCCGCCGCACTGGCGAGCAGTAGCGGCTGGGCGCAGAAGACGGATGCGTCCGGCGATGACGACGATGCGGCCTATGTGGCGCCGACGCCGGCGACCGAAGCGGCAACACAGGCCGCTGACAGCGCCAGTGCGACGAAGAAGGTCGACGCCAGCTTCTGGGCGGCGCGTGCCGACAAATACACCGTGCAGTGGGGCGGTATCTCGCTCGGTGACGGCGTGATCACGCTGACGCCGGTCGGCAAGGATTGTTACGAATACCGCTCCGAGACCGACCCCGTCGCGCTGGTGCGCTGGACTTATGGCTCGCCGAGCGAGACCAGCCAGTTCTGCCTGCGCGACGGCGACGTCTACCCGACACACTTCGAATACAAGAACGGCAAGTCGGACGACAACTTCACGGTCGATTTCGACGCCGCCAATCACCGCGCGAAGATCATTCGCGGCGGTGAAGTCAACGAGTTCTCGGTGCCGACCCACGTCTACGACGCGTTCTCGATCCAGGAGGCGGTGCGCTTCTGGGCCGCGCGCAACGCCGCCAATATCGGCGCCGAGCACGACTTCGCCTTCGTCGACAAGAAGAAGCTGCGCTCCTACACCTTCAAGATCCAGGGCAAGGAAACGGTCGATACGCCGGCCGGCTCGTTCGAGACTCTCCTCGTCGAACGCGTCGACAATCCGAACAAGTCCTACCGCTACTGGCTGGCGCCGTCACGCGACTACATCCCGGTGCGCATCAAGCACATCAACAAGGGCAAGACCGAGCTGCAGATGGCACTGGAGAAGTAGTGCGGCGAGCGGCGGCTCAGACGCCGCCGGCCGCCGCTGGTGTGCTTCGGGTCTGGCGGCGCAGGAAGATGATTTGCGCTGTGACGCCAACGACGAGTGCCACCAGCAGGCTGCCCTGAGCGCCGATCAGCAATGGGGCGTGCGGGTCGGTGACCAGCGGATGCCCGTCCGGAACCCGGCGCAGCGTTTCGGTGACGGTGCGCACCATCAGGAAAAACGCGGTCAGGCTCAGGCAGATCGTTTCGACGTAGCGGCCGCTGCGGCCCGGGCTCGGCAGTCGTCCGGCGCCATAGCCCGCGAGCAGCGTCAATAGCGTGACCGCGGCGATGGCATTGCCGACCGGCTCCCGGGCCACCGCGAACGCGGTCACGGCGCCGATCAGCATCGTGACGAAATAAACGGTACCGGGTTTCGATCGCGGCACGATACGGCCATGGCGCGCGAACATGTAAGCGGCTACCGGAATGGCGGGCAGGCTACCCAGGGTGTGTACCCAGCCCAGCGGGGAAATTCCAAACATGCGTGAGACTCCTATCCAGGAACAACGAAGCAATCAATAACTACCTATTAGTTGGTAGGTAATTTGGGCGCGGCTGTCATGGTTGCCGGTCCGATTTTCAGTGCGCGATCAGGCGATCGAGCAAGGGCTGCGTGATGACGCCGAAGATCTGCGCATCGCCATAGGCGCGCGCCGACAGCATGGCGCCGTGCACGGTCGCCATGAAGGTTTCAGCTTCGGTTTTTGCGGAGCCGCCGAGATGGATGTCGCCGTGTTTGGCGCCGCGCTCGAGGACCGATACCAGCCAGGCGGACAGCGCACGAAAGTGTGCGCGGACCTCGAACGCGACTGGCTCCGGGAGGACGGGCAGCTGTGCGGCCAGCAGCGCACAGAGGCAGAACGGGGCACTCGCGTCGGTGATGCACGCTTCCCAGTACCCGACATAGGCGCGCAGTGCGGCGGATGGTTCGGGTGCAGTTCGTTCCAGCGCCGCGATGCCGGCTTCGGCGTCGTGCCGGTAGTCGGCAACCAGTGCGCAGACCAGATCGACCTTGCTCGGAAAATGGTGATGAATGCTCGCATTGCGAATGCCGACCACTTTCGAAATGTCGGCGTAACTGAAGCCGTTGTAGCCGCCGTCGACGATCAGCGTGTGGGCGCTCTGCAAGATGGCCTGGGCGGTGGCGGAATGTGCACTCATGGCTGAAAAATTACCTACTAATAGGTAGTCCGTCAAGATCCGATGGAATGCGGCCGAGTCGTACGCTCCATGCTGTTGCCGGACGAAACGAAGCGCAGGGGGGCGCCCCTGCTCAGCTCAGGATGCGACGGCGGCGATCGTGCCTTCGGCGCGCAGCTTGTCGAGATGGCTCTCGATGTTGAGCTTGGCCAGGCCCAGCAGGCGCGGATCGACGTCGGCATAGATGGTTTTCAGCATGGCGTCGGTGTCATGGCCGTCGCGCCAAAGCTGCAGGACTTGCGCCTCGCGCTGGCGACGGTGCTTGAGGGTCTCCTCGAGACGGAACACCGTGCCAAGTGCCGAGCCGTGCGACGGAATGATGACCTTCGGTGCCAACGCGATCAGGCGTTCAAGCGATGCGAAGTATTTGCGCATGTCGCCTTCGGGGCTGGCGATGACGACGGTGCCGACGCCCTGGATCAGGTCGCCGACGATGCACCAGGCACGATCGGCCGACATCAGGGCCAGCTGACCCTCGTCATGTCCCGGAACTTCGAGGACATGGATCGGTCGGCCCAGCCAGCGCGTCAGCACGTCGCCTTCGCGGTAATGATGAACGGCCAGACCGCGGAAATAGTCCGCGCCCTTTTCTTCCTGGATGCGCTGCTGGGTGTCGAGCGACATGCCGATCGGCACGTTGAGGCGCCGCGCCAGATCCGGCGCCCGCTCGTGATGGTCCGGATGGTGATGGGTCAGGAAGACCTCGTGGATGCCGAAGCGCTCGACGACGTCGCAGAGCCGTTCGAGCTCTTCGTCGCTGTGCGGCGACGGGTCGATCAGCACGCGATGGCTCTGCGAATCGCCAAGCAGGAAGCAGTTCGTGTACTGCGCCGGCGGCAGGGTATGCGAGCGCACGTACAGGTTGCGCACGCCGTGCACCTGTTCGATGAGCGGCAATGCGTAGTCGATGCGCGTACGGAAATCGAGGCCCGGGACCTCGGTGGCCTGCGGATCGGCGGCCAGTGTTTCGATGACGGCGACGGTTGGCGGCGCCATCAGCAGCTGGCCGTCGCGAAAGCGTGCCAGCCACGTCGCCAGCGTTGCCCACTGCGCCGATTCGATTTCGTTGAGATCGACCTCGATCGGCGGCTTCTCGGGCAGTTCGACGACGAAGAAGTGCGTGTTGAAACGTACTGGCTGGGTCGGCGGCGTGAGGGCGATGCCGATGAAGCGGACCGCTGCGTCGTGCCGCGACAGGTCCAGCGACAGCTCCTCGCGCAACTCGCGCAGCAGGCCGCGCAGCACGCGCGCGTCAAAGCCGTCGCAGAACGCCGGCAGTGCGTCACCGTCGCTGTCCTCGGCGTCGATCTTGCCGCCGGGGAAGGCCGAGAAGCCTGGAAACGATTTGAGAAACGGCTGCCGCCGCACGACCAGCAGTTCGTCGCCGCAGACGATGACGGCAGTGACGGCGTCGACGATCTTGCTCATGGTGGCTCCGGTTCGATGAGGGTCTTGCATTATCGCGCGTTGCAGCCGGCCGTCGCACGGCGTCGATCCGGGCGATAATGCGCCATGCATCTGAAACTTCCTTCCGCCCGCGCCATGCCGGCTGGCGGCGTGTGCGACCGGTGAGCGCGCAGCCGATCGAGCAGGCGGCGATCGACGCGGCCGCGGTCGCGCCCGACGCGACGTCGCCGGGCGCGCGCCGACGCCTTGGTGCGCTGCGTGCGCTCGGACCGTATCTGCGCCGCTATCGCGGCCGCATGACGCTGGCGTTCGTGCTGCTGTGCACAAGTTCCGGCGCCTTTCTGGCGGTGCCGCTGGCGTTTCGCGGCCTGATCGATCACGGCTTCGTCGCCGGCCAGTCGATCAGTGGCCACTTCCTGGCCTTGTTCGGCATCGCGGTGCTGTGGGGCATGGCGTCGGCGGCGCGCTTCTATCAGGTCAGCTGGATCGGCGAACGCGTGACGGCGGACCTGCGCAGCGCCGTCTATCGGCGCATGCTCGAGCAATCGCCGCAGTATTTCGAGACCACGCGTACCGGCGAGGTGCTGTCGCGCCTGACCGGCGATACGACCCTGGTGCAGACCGTGGTCGGGTCGTCGATGTCGATGGGCCTGCGCAGTTTCTTCCAGCTGTTCGGTGGCCTGGTGATGCTCGCGGTGACCAGCGCCAAACTGTTTGCGCTGACGCTGTTGCTGCTGATCGTCGTGGTCGTGCCAATGGTCTGGGCCGGTCGACGTGTGCGGCGTCTGTCGCGCGAATCGCAGGATCGCATCGCCGACAGCTCCGCGGTCGCCGGCGAAGTGCTCAATGCGATCCCGACGGTGCAGGCTTACACCAACGAGCCCTACGAGTCCGGCCGCTTCGACAGCGCCGTCGAGCGCAGCTTCGGTTCGGCGATCCGTCGCGCGCGGATGCGCGCGTTTCTGACCGCCGGGGTCATCGTCGGCGTGTTCGGCTCCATCGTCTTTGTGCTGTGGCTAGGGGCGCAGGCGGTGTCGGGCGGCATGATGACGGCCGGTACGCTGGCGTCCTTCATCATGTACGCGGCGATCACCGCCGGCGGCTTCGGCACCATCGCCGAGGTCTGGGGCGACGTGATGCGTGCCGCCGGCGCCACCGAGCGGCTGATGGAACTGCTCCACGCCGAACCGCAGATTGCGCCGCCGGCCGCGCCGCAGATCCTGCCGGCATCGCGTCAGGCCCGGCTCGATTTCGAGCGCGTCGACTTCCGCTATCCGTCGCGGCCGCAGCATGCGGCGCTCGACGGCCTGACGCTGTCGATTCGCGAGGGCGAGACGGTGGCCCTGGTCGGCCCCAGCGGCGCCGGCAAGACCACGGTGTTCCAGCTGCTGCAGCGCTTCTACGACGTGGGCGGTGGCAGCATCCGCTTCAACGGCGTCGATCTACGCGAGCTCGACCCGCGTGCGCTGCGCGCGCAGATCGGCCTGGTGCCGCAGGAGCCGGTGGTGTTTTCGGCCGACGCGCGCGAGAACATCCGTTACGGTCGCCGCGACGCCAGCGACGCCGACGTGCTGGCGGCGGCGCGCACGGCGCTGGCCGACGAATTCATTGCGCGCTTGCCGCAAGGCTACGAAACCTTCGTCGGCGAGCGCGGCACGCGCCTGTCCGGCGGCCAGCGCCAGCGCATTGCGATTGCCCGCGCAATCCTCAAGAACCCGCCGTTGCTGCTGCTCGACGAGGCGACCAGTGCGCTCGACGCCGAAAGCGAAGCCCTGGTCCAGCGCGGTCTGGAGGCGGCGATGCAGGGCCGCACGACGCTGGTCATCGCCCATCGTCTGGCGACGGTGCAGCGCGCCGATCGCATCGTCGTGCTCGAGGACGGCCGCATCGTCGAAATCGGTACGCCGGCGGAGCTGGCCAGGAGCGGCGGACTGTATGCGCGGCTGGCGAGCCTGCAACTGGTCGGGTGAAAAGCGAAAAAAGCGTCAACCACGGATTGCACAGATTTCACAGATGAGGGGCCGGCTGCTTGAGGCGCCCGTGCCACTCCGCTTTTGCGGACGCTGGCCATGCCGGAATCGCTCCAGAGGCGGGTTTCGCACGCTATTGCGGCTACGGCCGTTCTGCGAAATCTGTGTAATCTGTCGTTCTTAAAATTTCTCCCATCCTTTCATTCGCGGAATTCAGCAGGAACATGAATCGTCTACAGGCCGTGCACGCTTTGGGTCAGTCGATCTGGCTCGACTTCATCAGCCGCGAGTTGCTGTCATCCGGCTCGCTGCGCCGTCTGATCGAGGACGATGCCGTGACCGGCCTGACCTCCAATCCGGCGATCTTCGAAAAGGCCATCGGCAGCAGCAGCGACTACGACGCAGCGTTGCAGGCGCTGGTCGAAGGTGGCGTCAGCGATCCGGCCGAGCTGTTCGAGCGGGTCGCGATCGACGACATCCGCGCCGCTGCCGACGAGTTCCGCAAGACCTATGACGGCACCCGCGCCGTCGACGGGTACGTCAGCCTCGAAGTGTCGCCGCGCCTGGCGCACGACAGCGCGGGCACCATCGAGCAGGCACGCCGTCTGTGGAAGGCGGTCGGCCGCGACAATCTGATGATCAAGGTGCCGGGCACGCCGGCCGGCGTCGACGCGTTGCGCACGCTGATCGGCGAGGGCATCAACGTCAACGTCACGCTGCTGTTTTCGCGCGAGGCCTACCGCGCGGTCGCAGAAGCCTATGTGGACGGCATCGAAATCTGGACGCAGCGCAGCGGCGATGCCGGCAATATCGCCAGTGTTGCCAGCTTCTTCGTCAGCCGCATCGATGCGGCGGTCGACGCCGAGATCGCGCGCCGGGTTGCCGCCGGCGACTCCGACGCCGCGCGCCTGCAGGTGCTGGCTGGCAAGGTGGCAATCGCCAATGCGCGTCTGGCCTATCAGGATTACAAGGCGATCTTCGGCTCGCCGCGCTGGCTCAAGCTCGCGCAGCAGTATCGGGCGCGGCCGCAGCGTCTGTTGTGGGCGAGCACCGGCACCAAGAATCCGCAGTATCGCGACACCCTCTACGTCGAGGAGCTGATCGGCGCCAACACCGTCGACACGGTGCCGCCGGCCACGCTCGATGCGTTCCGCGACCACGGCGAGGCGCGCTCGACGCTGGAACTCGATATCGATGCCGCGCGGGCGGTGTTTGCCGAAGTCGAGGCGCTGCAGCTGCCGTTTTCGGCCATCGTCGACAAGCTCGTCGATGACGGTGTGCAGCTGTTCGTCGATGCCGACGACAAGCTGCTGGCGGCCGTCGCCGGCAAGCGCGATCTGGTCGCCAAGGCCTGATCCAGGGCGCGTCTCGCGCGCGTCTGCCGGCTCGCGCCTGAGTCCGGCATGAACGCAAAAGTCAGTTCAAATTCAGAGGCTCACGTCAACATGGTGAGCACCGGAAACAAGCCGGTGCCCACCCGGGATCAGTGGCAAGGACGCCACGACTCCCGACGGACATGGAGAGTCAGATGAAGATGAAAGCGATGTTGATTGCAGCGACGATGACGTTCACCGCCGTGCCGATGCTGGCGCAGGCCGATGCAGCGACCAAGAAGGACGAGACCGCGCAATACATCTCCGATTCGGCGACGACCGCCAAGGTCAAGGCCGCGCTGCTGGCCGAGAAGGGTCTGAAGTCGACCGACATCAGCGTCGAGACTGAAAACGGCGTCGTGCAACTGTCCGGCTTCGTGATCTCGTCGGCGCAGATCGATCAGGCCGTCGACGTCACGAAACACGTGAATGGCGTGAAGGACGTGAAGAACGACCTTCGCCTGAAGACCGCCACCGAGTAACGGTGCGGGTCTTCGACCCCGCCGCGGCCTTGCGTCGCGGCGGGATTTTTTATGGGCATGGGGTCGTGATGGTCTTCGCGAGCACGGACGGCAATGGCTGCCGGCGCTTCAATCCTGGCCCCAATCGCGCTTGAGGCGCTCGATCATGCGCCGGCCCTTCTTGCTCGGACGTTCGTTGCCGAAGCTCGGTCCTGCGGCCTGGCGCATCAGGCGCGCCTGTTCGCGGCGAGCGGTGCTGTCGGGCGTCTCGTCGTAAAGCTGCTGCGCCTGCGGTGCGCCACCACGCACGGTCGACAAGCCGGCCACCACCACGGCAAATTCCTCGCCGCCGCGGCGCACCGTCAAGTTCATGCCGGCATGCACGCTCTTGGCGACCTTGCAGCGCTCGCCGTCGCAGCGCACATGGCCGGCCTCGATGGCTTCCTTGGCCAGCGTGCGGGTACGAAAGAAGCGCGCGGCCCACAGCCACTGATCGAGACGAACCGTTTCACTCATGCGCGCATCGTAACGCGCGGCCCCACGCCGTTCAGCGGTGCAGGCCGCACTCGGTCTTCGGCTTGCCGATCCAGCGCCCGCTGCGACCTTCGCCCGGCACCGTGCAGTGCACGCAACCGATGGATTGATAGCCCTTGGCGACCAGCGGATGGAAGGGCAGATCGTGCTCGCGGATATAGGCGTCGCGCTGCGCGTGGGTGACGTCGATCATCGGATTGAATTTCACGATGCCGCCGCGAATCTCGAAGATGTCGAGCTGTGCGCGATGCTCGGTATCCGAGCGCATCAGGCTCGACACCCAGATGTCGTAGTTCGGCTTGACTGCGTCGAGCGGCTCGACCTTGTTGATCGCGCAGCAGAAGTCCGGATCGCGCTCGTAGGTTTTGTCGTCGACCGTGAACTGATGCTTCCAGCCTTCGGCCTGCAGGCTGAAGACCTTCAGTCCGAACAGCTCGGTCAGGTAGTCGCGGTAGGCCAGCGTCTCCGGAAAGTGGTAGCCGGTGTCGATGAACGCGAACTTCTGGCGCGGCTCGATGCGCGAGATCAGGTGCAGAAAATAGGCCGAGGTGGCGGCGAACGACGAGGTCACCAGCACCCGGTCGACGTCGAACTCGCGATACAACTGGCGAATGCGTTCGGAGAAGTCGAGCTGGGCATAGCGCGCATTGAGTTCGACGATCTGCGCCTCGCTGAGGGCGGGCACGGGGCTCGGCGGCACACTGGGGGCGGTGGCGACGGTGGACACGGCGGTCTTCCTGCTTCGGTACGGCGGACGCGAAGTGTAAGGGAAGGCGGCTGCGCGCCGGCCCCATGTTCCGAAACGGTATAAGCAAAGAACCGCGCGGGCGGGTGGCGCTGCGGCGCTACACTGCGCCGATGTCGATCCGGTGGCTCTCTGCGCTAGGCGCGCTGCTTCTGATGTTGTCGGCGCCGTCGATCGCGGCGCCGACCGCACCGCCGATGCCGGGCGATATCGCGCCGGACGCGGTCGGCATGACGGTGCACGGCCGCCCGGTACGGATCAGCGACTACCGTGGCCGTGTCATCGTGCTGACGTTCTGGGCGTCGTGGTGCGCGCCGTGCCGTGACGAGCTGGTGCTGCTTGAGCGATTGCAGCGCAGTGCTGGTGCGCAGCGCCTGCGTGTGATCGCCGTCAACTGGCATGAGGCACGAGGCCGGTTCCCGGCCCTGGTCGCGCAGCTCGGGCCGGCCGAGCTGACGCTCAGCAGCGATGCCGATGGCCGGGCTGGTGACCGCTATGGCGTTCGCATGATCCCGCGCATGTTCATCATCGATCGTGATGGCCGCGTGGCTTATACGCATACCGGCTATGACCCCAAGGCCTCGATCGGCACCATCGTCGATGAGGTCAACACCCTGCTGGCACAGACGCCACCTGATCTGCGACCGCCGCCGTAGATCCCGCCCGCCGTGCCGCGCAGCCGCTGCGCCCAGCCGTTCGTCATGCCGTGCCTGCGCCGCCGTGGCGCCGCGCCGCTAGTGCTCGTGAACGGCCCTGAAGAGGCCCGGCCATCAGGAGGAGTGGAGTGCGCCCGTTGCTGTCTGCGCGCCGCATGATCGCGGCCGGCCCGATCACGGTCTTCGCAATCTGGATGACGCTCGCGCTGTCGGGTTTCTGGATGGCGTTCATCGCGCCGGCGCAGGCACAACGCAACGACGCGGTGGCGGCACTGGCCGCGGCCGCTCCGCAGCTGCGGCAATGGCGCTTGCAGCATGCGGCAGAGACGGCGCGCGGCACCCTGGTCCAGCTGCCCGCTCTGCGCTGTCCGTGTGCCGCAGCGCCGACGCTCGATACCCAGACCCTGCGCGTGCTGACGGCGCGCGCCGGCGTGGCCTTCGAGCAAGCCTCGGCGACGGCGGCGCTGCCGAATGCGGCTCTGGTGCCTGGTCAGGACCTGCTGTTGTTCGCGGCCGATGGCGAGATCGTCGCGGCCGGTAGTACCCAGGGCGGTCCCCTGTGCGGCTCGCCGCGAGCGGCCGTGGCGTTGCTGATCTCGACGCTGGCCGGTCATCGCAATGGCGCGATGCCGATCGGTCTGGGCTTGCGTTGCCAGTGCGGCGGCGACGACTCACGACTTTACGAAGGTTCAAAAACATGAATACGACACTTGCCTATCTGACTCAGCTGCGTGCCCACGCGGACCGCATGTTTCTGGCGCTGATCTGGTTGCTGCTGATCGCCAGCGTCGGCCTCGCCCCGTGGCACGAGACCTGGCGTGCGGTACTGCTGGTCGGTGCGCCGACCGTGGTCCTGAGTACCGTGCAGGTGCGGCTGTGGCCGGGCCATGCGATGACGCGCGTGATGATCGGCTGCGCGTTCATGGCGATGTCGGCGCTGATGATTCATCAGGGACACGGCATGATCGAGCTGCATTTCGGCATCTTCGTGCTGCTCGCATTTCTGCTGCTTTACCGCGACTGGGTTCCGGTCATTGCCGCCGCCGCCTTTATCGCGGTTCACCACCTGGGTTTCGACTGGCTGCAGCGTCGTGGGCTCGGCGTCTGGGTGTTCGCCGCCAACACTGGCTGGCACATCGTGCTGATCCATGCGCTCTACGTGGTGCTGGAGTCGGCGATCCTGTGTCTGATCGCATTGAACCTGCGCCGGGAAAGCCTGCTGGTTGGCGCCGATCCGCGCGATCTGGCGCAGCGCGCGCAGGCCATGGCGATGGGCGATATCAGCGGTGACGCGACCCTGGCGCAAGCCGCGCCGGGTAGCATTGCAGCGGCAACGCACGAACTGGCGACGTCGCTTGCGGCCATCCTCGGCGAGGTGCGCGACGTCGTGCAGGCGCAGTCGGCCGGCGACTTCTCGCGACGCGTCGGCACCGACGGCCACAGCGGCGTGATCGTCGATCTGGCCCACGACATCAATGTCGCCTGTGAGCGGCTCGAAGGGGCGATGCAAGAGGCCGTCGACGTGCTCGAAGCGGTGGGGCGCGGCGAACTCGAGCGGCGCATCGAGTTCGACGGCCTGGGCATGCTGGGCCGCCTGCAGCAGCAGACCAATCATACGGTGAGCTTCCTGTCGACGTTCTGTGCCGAGCAGCAGCGCGTGGTCGACGCCGCCGTGCGTGGGGAGCTCGATGGGCGTGTCGCGCTCGACGGTCTGAGCGGTTATCAGCACGAACTGGGCGGCGGCATCAATCGTCTTCTCGATGCCGTCGACGCGGTCATGACGGCCTTGGGCCAGCAGATGGCGGCCTTGGCCGAGGGTGACCTGCGCGCGGCCGGTGCGATCGATGGGCAGGGCCGCTATGCGGAACTCGCCGATCATGTGCGGGCGTCGGTGGAGAAGCTCAATCACATCGTCGGCGAGGTGCGCGACGGCAGTGACGAGATTCACACCGCGGCGCGCGAAATTGCGGCCGGCAACGCCGACCTGTCGGTGCGCACCGAGCAACAGGCGTCCAGCCTGGAGGAAACCGCCAGTTCACTCGAAGAGCTGACGACCAGCGTCCAGCAGAGCGCCGACAACGCACACGATGCGGTGAAGCTGACCGAGGACGCGCGGCAGGTGGCCGAACGCGGCGGTGCAGTGGTCGCGCAGGTCGTGGCGACGATGCAGAACATCCACAAGTCGAGCCGGCGCATCGAGGAAATCATCGGCGTGATCGACGGCATCGCCTTCCAGACCAATATTCTGGCGCTCAATGCCGCCGTCGAGGCGGCGCGCGCCGGCGCCGAAGGACGCGGCTTTGCGGTCGTTGCCGGCGAGGTGCGCAGCCTGGCGCAGCGCAGCGCGACGGCCGCCCGCGAGATCAACGAGCTGATCTCGCAGTCGGTCGCGCAGGTCGACAGCGGCACGGCGCTGGTGCAGGACGCCGGGGGGACGATGCAGTCGATCGTCGAATCGATCGGACGCGTCGCTGGCTTCATGCGCGACATCGCCAACACCACGCGCGAACAGAGCGACGGGATTCGCCAGATCAATCAGGCTGTGACGCAGATGGATCAGGGCACGCAGCAGAATGCGGCGATGGTGGAGCAGGCGGCGGCCGCGTCGAAGGCGATGAGTGGGCGCGCCGAATCGCTGGCGACGCTGGTCGCGCGCTTCCGCACCGAAGATCGGCAGGCGCCGGTGCTGGTGCGCTCGCGCGCGGCCTGATGACGGCGGCAAGCCGGACTCGGGCTATGATGGGAGATGGCGGCCGCGGCAACGCACGTGGCCGTCATCGTCCCCTTATTCCGATGTGGCAATGTCCGAATCCCTGCATGACCGCCTAGGCGGCGAACCGGCGATCCGCGCGATCGTCGACCGTTTCTACGATCAAATGGACTGCCAGCCGGCGTTCGCCGGTCTGCGCGCGCAACACCCGGCCGACCTGAGCGGCTCGCGCGACAAGCTGTACTGGTATCTCTGTGGCTGGACCGGCGGCGCGTCGCACTATGTCGAGCGCTTCGGCCACCCGCGACTGCGCGCGCGGCATCTGCCGTTCACCATTACCAGCGACGAGCGCGATCAGTGGCTGGCGTGCATGGCGGTGGCGCTGCGCGATGTCGAGGTCGAATCGGTGCTGGCCGATGAGCTGTTGGCGGCCCTGGTGCCGGTCGCCGACTGGATGCGCAATCGCCCCGATCCCGAGCCGGCCGGCTAACGTTCAGTGCCAAATCAGCATGGCGCGATCTAGACTGCGCGTCTGGATAGCCGAGCGGGAGAGGTGGCTGCGACGGCCGCCGTTCGATGCACCCTAGCGAATTCATTGTCTGCGAGCACTGCGACGTGGTCTATCAGCGTGCGGATCTGATCCGCAAGCAGAGTGCGTGCTGCGTTCGTTGCGGCGCGGAGCTGTACCGTGCGCCGGCAATGCACCTGCAGACCATGTTGGCGCTGGTCGTCACCAGCCTGTTCCTGTTCGTGATCGCCAACGCCTATCCGCTGATTTCGATGCAGATGAACGGTATCGATCACGCCAGCACGCTGATCGACTCGGTTGCGGCCGCGTGGCACAGCGGGGTCGGCCCGATCGCGGTGATGACGGCGCTCGCCGTCGTGCTGTTTCCGCTGACGCAGATCGTGCTGCTCGGCTATCTGTTGACGAGCCTGATCATGCTGCACCGCGATCCGCCGGGCTTCGTTGACCTCATGCACGCCCTGCGTCTGATGCGGCCGTGGAGCATGGTCGAGGTCTATCTGATCGGCGCACTGGTCGCGGTCGTCAAGATGGCCGGCATGGCGTCGGTCCGTGCCGAGCCGGGACTCTATGCGCTCGGTGCGCTGACGTTCCTGTTGGCGCTGATCAACGCCTTCGACCTGCGCCTGCTGTGGGATGCGCGCGACAGGCTCGTCGAATGAAGTACCGCACCGCAACCGAGATGGGCCTGCTGCCGTGCGAAGCCTGCGGCATGGTCTGCCGCGAGACCGCCTACATCGAGCATCCGTGCTGTCCGCGCTGCGACGCGCCGTTGCACCATCGCAAGTTCGACAGCCTGCGCCGCAGCTGGGCGTTTCTGATCGCGGCGGCCGTGTTGTACATCCCGGCCAACACCTTGCCGATCATGCGCACCAAGACGCTGATCTACGACTTGAACAGCACGATCATCGGCGGCATTCGCGTGCTCTGGGAGGACGGCTCCTGGGATCTGGCGCTGATCGTGTTCGTCGCCAGTATTTGCGTGCCCATCCTCAAGATCGTCACGCTGACGATCCTGCTGATCAGTGCGCGCCGGCGCTCGCGCTGGGCGCGGCGCGGCCGCGCACGGCTTTACCGCATCCTCGAATTCGTCGGCCAATGGTCGATGCTCGACGTCTTCGTCGTCGCGCTGCTGGTTTCGCTGGTCGACTTCGGCAAGGTTGCCGAAGTGCATGCCGGCCCCGGCGCGATTGCCTTCGGTGCCGTCGTCGTGCTGACGATGCTGGCATCGATGAGTTTCGACCCGCGACTGATCTGGGACGAGTTTCCGGACGAGAATCCTTCATGAGCGACCCTACATCGAACGAACCCGAAACCCCGTTCCCGAAACCGGAAGTCCGCACCGGCCGGCGCTGGAGCCTGTCGCTGATCTGGCTGGTACCGGCGGTCGCGGCGCTGGCCGGGTTCATCCTGCTGCTGCGCGCGTGGCTGGCATCGGGGCCGCTGATCACGATCAGTTTTCTCAGCGCCGAGGGCCTGGAAGCCGGCACCACCGAAGTGCGCTACAAGGATGTCGTGGTCGGCAAGGTCAAGCGCATTCGTCTCAGCGACGATCACCAGCATGTGCTGGTGCGCGTCGAATTGACCAATGACGCTGCCGACCTGGCGGTCGATGACACGCGCTTCTGGATCGTCCGTCCGCGCATCGGTCTCGGCGGCGTGTCGGGCCTCAACACCCTGCTGTCCGGCGCCTACATCGGCATCGACGTCGGACACTCGGACAAGAGTCGCTCCGAGTTCACCGGCCTGGAAGTGCCGCCGGCGGTGACCACCGACCAGAAGGGGCGACGCTTCGTGCTCGAGGCCTCCGATCTCGGCTCGCTCGACATCGGCTCGCCGGTCTATTTCCGCCGCGTCCAGGTCGGCCGTGTGGTCGCCGACAAGCTGCGCGACGATGGCCGCGGCGTGACGCTCGAGGTCTTCGTCAACGCGCCCTATGATCACTTCGTGACCGCCAACACGCGCTTCTGGAATGCCAGCGGCGTCGATCTGTCGGTCAACGCCGCCGGGTTCCGGCTCGACACCGAATCGCTGGCGGCCGTGGTGGCCGGCGGCGTTGCCTTCGAGGCCCCGGTCGGCGGCGCCGATCAGCCGGCACCGGAGAACACCCATTTCGGTCTGTTCGGCGATCGCACCAGTGCGATGGCGCCGCCGGACGGCGTGGCGATGGAGGTGCGCATGCGCTTCGATCAGTCGATGCGCGGTCTGAAGGTCGGTGCGCCGGTCGATTTCCGCGGCATCGAGATCGGCAACGTCACCGCCACGTCGCTGGACTTCGATCGGACCAAGCGCCAGCTCGTCGCGGTCGTCGACGCCCGCGTGTATCCGGATCGGCTCGGCGCCTTGTTCAAGCGCCAGATCGAGCGCAGCGGCGACGAGCGCAAGGCCGGGCCGGCGTTCTTCGCGCGAATGGCCGGCTATGGGCTGCGTGCGCAGATGCGCCCGGGCAATCTGCTGACCGGTCAGCTCTATGTATCGCTCGACTTCGATCGCAAGGCGAAAAAGATCAAGGTCGACCCCGACGCGCAGCCGTTCGAGCTGCCGACGTCGTCCGGCGGTCTCGAGGAGATCCAGCAGCAGATCAGCGACATCGTCAACAAGCTCGACCGCATTCCGTTCGACGAAATCGGGCAGAACCTCAACAGCACGCTGAAGAATGCCGACAGCCTGTTGCGCCAGCTCGACACCGAGGTCGCGCCGCAGGCCAAGCAGATGATCGAGCAGGCCCAGCAGGCCTTGCAGGCGGCCAATCAGAACATGCTGTCGAGCGGCTCGCCGCTGCAGCGCAATGCGCAGGACACGCTGCAATCGGTCGATCGCATGGCGCGTTCGCTGCGCGAGCTTGCCGACTACCTCAAGCGCCACCCCGAGTCACTGGTGTTCGGCAAGCCCAATGGCACCGAACCGAGCGGCGATGGCAAATCGGAGAACGACAAATGAGCCGCTTCCATTACAGGGCCGGCGTCGCTGCCGCGCTCGCTGCTGGTCTGCTACTGGCGGGGTGCGCGCATGACCGTACGCATTTCTACACGCTGCTGCCGCCACCGCATCAGACTGCATCGAGCGCCGGCGGCGGCGACTACGCCATCGACGTGCAGCGCGTGAACATTCCCCCGCAGGTCGATCAGCCGGAGCTGATTGTGCGTCAGGGCTCCGGCGAGCTGGCGCTGGTCGAGACCCGCCGCTGGATCGGTCCCCTGGCCGATGAGGTGCGCGGCGCGCTGTCGTCGGCACTGACGCAACAGCTCGGGGTGCAGGATGTCTCCGGTGTTGCGCCGCCGGATGCACCGGTCTACCGCGTGCTGGTTGACGTACGCCGCTTCGAAGGCTGGCTGGCGCACGATGTGACGGTCGACGCGGTGTGGACGGTCACCGAGCTCGGCGCCAAGGCCGCCGACGGCAAGCCGCGCAGCTGGACCTGCTCGACGATGTCGAAGCAGGCGGTGGCGCCGGGTTACGCGGCCTACGTCAGCGGCGCGCAGCAGGGCGTGACGGCAGTCGCGACGCAGATCGGCGCGCTGATCCGTGCCGCGCAGCAGGCGCCGAGCGCCTCGGCGATCGCCTGCCCCGCGGCGTGAGCCGCCCGCAGCCTCAGTCCGCCTTGGTGTAGAAGCGTCGCTTCCAGTCGCGGTGTCGCGCATTGGCGCGGCGCAGCAGCGGCAGGAACTGCGCGGTGCCGAGCAGTGCGCGATTCATCAGATGCCAGGGTTGGCGCAGCGGCCGTGCGAAATCGATGAACAACACCACGCGCCAGCCGTCGGTGTCGTTCCAGACTTCGTGATTGAAACTGTCGTCGAAAATCAACGTTTCGCCTTCGCGCCAATGGCAGATCTGATTGCCGACGCGGATCGCCACATGCTCGGCTGGCTGCGGCACGATCAGGCCCAGATGACAGCGCAGGATGCCGTTGTAGGCGCCGCGATGCGGCGGAATCTTCTTGCCGGGCGCCAGGATCGAAAAGAATGCGGTCGAAGCCGCCGGAATCTGCCGCAGCAGGCGCGTCGTTTCCGGGCACTGCCGCTGGTTCTCCGAGCAGTCCATGCCGGCGCTGAGCAGCCAGTAGGTCTTCCACAGATCGTCGGTCGTGATCGTGCGGACTTCGTCGAGAATCTGGTGGAAGGCCGGCAGATTGTCGCGCTGCGTCATCACCTGTTCGAGTTCGCGGCGCACCAGCATCCAGTTTGCTTCCAGCTCGCGCGTCCAGGGGAACTGCGCGCTGTCGTAGACCGGCGCATCGGGTTCGCGCGATGCCCAGGCGACGAAGCTTTCTAGTCCGTTCTGCAGGCCGATCCCGAGGCGCTGCGTCAGCGAGCGGTTCGCGCCGAGCGTATGGGCGCGGGAATTCAGATCGGCGCCTTGCTTGCCGATGTCCGCCTTGCTGCTGTCGTTCATCTCACCTGCCTGAGTCTTGTTCTGTGCGGGTCGCCATCGATCACGGCGGCCATTGGCGCCGCATCGTGCGACAGATCGCGGCCGTTGAGAAGTCGTTTGCTGGCGGTCTGTGCTGCCGATACCGGGCGCGCTGTCTCGCGAGCGGCGGCGCACGCTAACGGTCGCGCCGTGAATCCATCCTGAACCCTGGCATCAGACCGATGCGCCGCCGGCACGCCGCTGCCAGCCGAAGCCGGTGATCGCGTATCCGCGAGTGGCGAATCCGTAGCGCCAGAGCGCCGACGCGAGTCCCAGGCAGCTGATCGTGCGGACCATCCACAACGCGTCCGGGTATGCCGGCATGCGGACGACGTCAGCGATGGCGCATCCCGCCAGCAGGGCGGCGATCAGCAGATGCCCCTGCAGCCGCAGTCCCCAACGGCAGCGGCGCATCGCGCACAGCCCCAGCCACACCGACAGCAGGCCGATGGCGGCGCCGGTCAGTACGTCGACCGGCCAGTGCGCGCCGACCGCGACGCGGCTGACGCCGATTGCCATCGCCATCAGTATCAGCACCGCGCGCATCGCGATCGACGGGGTGGCGCAGGCCAGCACGCCGGCGCCGACGAAAGCCGTGACCGTATGCCCGGACGGGAAGCTGTTGCGATGCCAGGCCGGACCGATGAGGCGAAAGCTGTCGGCGGCCAACGCGCCGGCCGGGCGCGGCAGATGCGCGATGATCTTGACGCCGTGCGACAGCAGTGTGGCGATCAGCGCCGCAAGCACGGCGTGCCAGACGGCCTGTGGATAGCGCCAGATCAGCAGCAGAAACAGGTTCAGCATGACCAGGCTGTCGCCGGTCTGGGTGATGTTCTGCAGCAACGGCGCCGACAGCGGGCGCGCGGCGTCGTTGAGCCAGTGAAAGCCGATGTGGTAGCCGCCGGCGGCGATCAAGGCCGCAGCGAATACGGTCATCTGGCCGGCGACGATCAGTAGCCAGCGATGGTCGTCGGCGGTCGGCCGCGGTTGCTGCAGGCGATGAAGCAGGGTGGCGGACATGTGCGGATCTCCTTCAGGGCGCGCGGCGGAGCAGCGCGACGCCTCCGCGTTGAAACTCGGTGCTCCACTCGACACCGGGCAGCGCGTCATGCAGCGCGGCCAGCTTGTCGATGCGCGCGAATACCAGGGTTCCGGGCGCCGGCAATCCGGACGGTGTCGGCGCGCCGCGGTAAACGCTGAAACTCGGCAGGTGGGTGCGATAGCTCACGGTCGGCAGCCGGAGATCGCGCGCGCGAAGTGCCGCGTCGCGAGTCGGCTCCTGATAGGCGCGCGCGAAGCGCGGTGCGGCGACACCCCAGATCAGCCCCGCCTGAAGGCCGGCGATCAGCAGCAGTGCCAGCGGCCAGCGCCGCGGCGCGACGGCGATCGCGCCGAGTGCGATCAGTACCGCCAGACCCGCGAATCGCGCGTACGCGATGTCGAACTGCGGCGCCGCAAGCGTCAGCACGCCGAACTCGTAGGCGCGATGCGTCTGCGCGGCAATCCGTGGCAGAGCCCAGGGCAGGGCGGCGAGCAGTACGAGTAACAGCAGTGCCGGCAGTAAGGCGAGGCGGCGCCAGCGGACCTGACGATGGTGCCGGCCGATCAACACGAACAACGGCGTGGCGCCGTAGAGCAGGTAATGCGGCAACTGCGTGGCCGAGAACGAAAACAGCAACAGAACCACGACGAACCAGATCAGGCCATAACGGTCGAAGGTATCGTGGCCGTCTTGTGGCCACAGCGCGGCGCGCAGCACGCCGGTGAACGGCAGCACGATGACGGGTAGCGCTGCCAGATAGAACCACCAGTGGCCGCCGTGATGCTGCATCGTGTCTTCGTAGCGGCCGACGTTATGGTCGAGCAGAAAATGGCGTAGGAACGTGCCGCCGTCCTGGTGCAGGGACAAGGTCACCCACGGGGCGACGACTGCTGCGATCAGCAGCCAGCCGAGCGGATCGAGCACGGCGCGCCACCACAGGCGCATCCGGCCCTGCGAGGCAAAGAAGATCAGCGAGGCGGCGCCGGGGATCGCCAGTGCCACCGGCCCTTTGGCGAGCAGGCCGAGGCCGATTGCCAGATAGACGCGCATCAGCAGCCGGCGGCGTGGCCGCTCGTACCAGCGGAAGATGTCGAGGCCGGCCGACGCGATCAGCAGATTGAGCAGCGCATCGGCTGTCGCCGCATGGCCGACGATGCTGCTCATCAGGCCCAGCGACACAGCACCGGCCGCAACCAGCGCTTCACCGCGTTCGTGTTCGCGCTCGCGGACGAAGCCGTAGATCAGCCACATCCACAATGTCGCGCAGAGAATCGACGGCAGGCGAAACGCCAGTTCGTGACGGCCGAGCAGATGCACGCTGATGCCCTGCAGCCAGTAGGTCAGCATCGGCTTGTCGTAGCGCGGGGCGTCGTCGAGCGTGGTCGAGATGTAGTTGCCGCTGTCGAGCATCTCCAGCGTCGCCTCGCTGAACGCGCCCTCGTCGAGATCGAATAGCGGCACATTCCAGGCTCCGAGCAGGAAGCCCAGGGCCGCAAACAGCAACAGGCAGCCGCGCTCAGTCATGCGTGCGCATCCAGTCGGCATCCGTCGCCAGCGGCCGGCGCGCGTCGATCGTCAGCCGCGGCTGATGCAGGATGCGCGTCATGATTTCGGCGAGGATGCCGGTGGTGACGAACTGCGCGGCGAACATCAACAGCAGGATCGCGATGAAGAACAGTGGCCGGCCGCCGATGTCGTGACCGAGTACGAATTTGACGAAGGCCAGATGCAGCATCGCGATGCTGCCGAGCGCGCCCAGCGCCAGGCCGATCGCACCGAAGAAGTGGCCGGGGCGGGCCTGGAAGCGCAGAAAGAAGAACGCCGTCAGCAGATCGAGCATCACGCGGAAGGTCCGCGACAGTCCGTAGTTCGACCTGCCGTGTAATCGCGGATGGTGGCAGACCGGCGTTTCGCCGATGCGCTCTGGTGACGTGACCATGGCCACCCAGACCGGAATCAGACGGTGCATTTCGCCGTACAGGCGTACGCCGGTGATCACGTCGCGGCGCATCAGCTTCAGACTGCAGCCGTAATCATGCAGTCGCACGCCGGTGACGCGCGCGATCACGCGGTTGGCGATGCGCGACGGCAGCTTGCGCGATAACCAGTGATCCTTGCGATCGGCGCGCAGCCCGCAGAGCAGATCGAGATCGCGCGCGTACAGTTCGTCGATCATTCGCACAATGTCATACGGATCGTTCTGCAGATCGCCATCGATCGTCGCGATCAGCTCGCCGCGCGCCGCATCGATGCCGGCCTGCATCGCCGCCGTCTGGCCGCGGTTACGGGCGTGTCGGAGCCGACGGACGTGCCGACCGTAACGGGCGCTTTCGGCATCGATGCGCACCGCGCTGTCGTCACGACTGCCATCGTCGACCAGCAACAGCTCCCAGTCGCCGCCGTAGGTGGCCAGCGCCTCGTGAATACGCGCCACAAGCGGCGCGATGTTGTCGGCTTCGTTGTAGATCGGCACGACGATCGACAGCGACGGCGGCCGCGCAACGGCGACACCGGGCTCAGCATGCGAGGGCATCATGGCGATTCAAGACCGGCAGTTCGGGCAGCGACAGCAGCACCGTGCCGAGCGTGGTGCCGATGATCAGCAGGTGCAGGGTGACGGCGGCGGCGACGGCCTGTCCGGCGGCGGACATCCCGAGGACGACGCCGGCTTCGAAGGTGCCGGCGCCGCCGGGTGCGTGGATCGGCAGCAAGGTACTGGCGTCGCCGCCGATCGCGCCGAGCAGCGCAACGGCTGATCCAGTGCCGGCAATGGTCCGCAGGACGATCGCGAATCCTGCCAGCTTGAGCGTCCACGCCGACCAGCTGAGCGCCAGTTCGCGCAGCAGCGCCGGCGACGACGGCGGCACCGCGGTCAGCGCCTGACGCCAGTGCGACAGCGGCGTCGCGTCGGCTTGCTGCAGGCGGCGGCGAACGATGAAGGCGAGCAGCGGCATACTCGCAGCGGCGCCCATCGCCAGCATGATCAGCCCCGCCGCGGTTGCGCCTTGATCGCGTTGCATGAGGGCCAGCAGCGCCAGCACCGCGACACAATGCAGATCCAGCAGGCGTAGCCACAGCAGCAGTCCGGTAGCGCGCGGCCAGGCCAGCCCGAGACGGCGCCGCAAGAGCCACGGCAAGGCGGCTTCGCCGACGCGTGCCGGCAACAGCAGATTGCAGGCATTGTGCAGCCACAGCAGACGCAAGCTCACCAGATAGGCGCCGGCGGGGATGTCCGGACAGCTGGTGTAGAGGCGCAGTGCGCGCAGTAGCCAGCTGCTCAGTGATGTGGCGAGAAAGCTCGCCAGCAGCCACGACGGCAGGTCCACCCACAGGTTCAATAATGGGCGCCAACCGCAGCACCATTCGATCGCGGCACCGTAGGCGGCGAACGTCAGCAGCAGGATCAGCGCGGTACGCAGGCGGGTGGAAATCGACAAGCGAATACGGGCGACGACGGGCGATCCGGTCACTCTAGGAACCGGGCGTGACAGTGTGGCGACAGCGCCTTGCGCTTATGCTTGACGGTCAGGCGGGTGTGGCGCATGCCGTGCCGGCGCCCGCGTCAAAACCCTGACAAGCTTACGGAGACTCGATGAAAACCTCCGCTTCGCTGGCCCTGACGGCCGGCCTGATGATGAGTGCCGGCGATGCGCTGGCCGATTCCGATTCGAAACTGGCGAGCCAGCCGTTCGTGCGGCCGAGCAGCCTGCCGTACGCGCTGCCGCCGTTCGATCGCATCGGTGATGGCGACTATGAACCGGCCTTCGTCGCCGGCATGGCCGAGCAGCGACGCGAAGTCGACGCGATCGCGCATGATCCCGCGGCGCCGAGCTTCGACAACACCATCGTCGCGCTCGAACGATCCGGCACTTTGCTCAACCGTGTCTCGGCGGTGTTCTTCAATCTGGCGGCGTCGAACACCAACGATGCCATTGACGCCTTGCAGGCGCGCATGGCGCCGCAGCTGGCCGCGCATCGCGATGCGATCTTTCTTGATCCGCGGCTCTACGCGCGCGTGCAAGCGCTGTACAACACGCGACGCCTGCTCGAACTCGACGCCGAATCCGCACGTCTGCTCGAGCGCTATCACACGATGTTCGTGCGTGCCGGGGCTGAACTGGCGGATGCGCAGAAGGCCGAGCTGCGCCAGATCAATGCGCAGCTTTCGGAATTGCACACCCAGTTCAGTCAGAACCTGCTGAAGGACACCAATGCCGCGGCCGTCGTCGTCGACGAGCGCATCGAACTCGACGGTCTGAGTGACGCCGAGATCGCCGCAGCTGCCGCGGCTGCGCAGCAGCGCGGTCTCGATGGCAAATATGTCATCACGCTGATGAACACCAGCGGCCAGCCGCCGTTGGCTGATCTGAAGAATCGCGCGGTCCGTGAACGCGTCTACCGTGCTTCCATCACCCGTGGCGCCAACGGCAACGCATTCGACAATCGCGCCATCATCCTGCAGATCGTCGGACTGACCGCGCGGCGCGCCGAGCTGCTCGGCTATGCCAGCCACGCCGCGTACGTTCTGGACGACGAGACGGCGCGGACGCCGGCAGCCGTCAATGCGATGCTCGGCCAATTGGCGCCGGCGGCGGTGGCCAATGCACGACGCGAGATGGCCGACATGCAGCAGCTGGTCGATGCCGAAGGCGGCACGTTCGAGCTGGCGGCCTGGGACTGGGCGTACTACGCCGAGAAGCTGCGCAAGGCCCGCTACGACTTCGACGAGTCGCAGATGAAGCCGTATCTGGAGATGGATCGTGTGCTGCGCGACGGCGTGTTCTATGCGGCGCAGCGCCTGTACGGGCTGAGCTTCAGCGAGCGCAAGGATCTGCCGGTCTATCACCCCGACGTCCGCGTCTTCGAGGTGTTCAATGAAGACGGCTCGCCGCTCGGCCTGTTTCTCGCCGATTTCTACAAGCGTGACGCCAAGCGTGGTGGCGCGTGGATGAGCGAATTCGTTTCGCAATCGGGCCTGTTTGGAACCCGGCCGGTGGTCGTCAACAACCTCAACGTGCCGAAGCCGCCGGACGGCGAACCGACGCTGCTGAGCTTCGACGAGGTGACGACGATGTTCCACGAGTTCGGCCACGCGCTGCATGGCTTGTTCTCGGACGTGAAGTATCCGCTGTTCACCGGGACGTCGGTGCCCCGCGATTTCGTCGAATATCCGTCTCAGCTCAATGAAATGTGGGCGACCGATCCCGAGGTGCTGCGCCACTATGCGCGTCATCATCGCAGCGGCGAGCCGATGCCGGCGGCGCTGCTCGACAAGGTCCTGGCGGCACAGAAATTCAACCAGGGCTTCGCGACCACCGAATATCTCGGTGCAGCGCTGCTCGACCAGCAGTGGTATCAGCAAGCGGCGGGACCGGTGACGATCGACGATGTCGAGGCTTTCGAAACGCAGGCGCTGCAGCAGGCCGGCGTAGCGCTGGCGCAGGTGCCACCGCGCTATCGCAGCAGCTACTTCGCGCATGTCTTCACCGGTGGCTATGACGCGGGCTATTACGCCTACATCTGGAGTGAGGTGCTCGACGCAGACACGGCGCAGTGGTTCCGCGCCGAGGGCGGCGCGAAGCGCGAGAGCGGCGAGCGATTCCGCCGCATGGTGCTCGCGCGCGGCGGCAGCGCCGACGCGATCGGCCTGTTTCGCGCGTTCATCGGCCACGACCCGCAGATCGGGCCGTTGCTCGAACGTCGGGGACTGGCCGAGCCGGGGCGCTGAGCCGGCCGCGACAAAAAAGAAGGGCCGCTCAGGGTAGCGGCCCTTCTTCATTCAGCCATGCAACGCGTTCAGCGCGAGTAGTACTTGCGCAGCACGTAGGACTCGGCGATCGCCGGGCGTGCCTGCCGCTTGCTCGCTGCCGCAGTCACAGCGTTTGCACTCGGCAACGTCTCGCTGTCGCTGAACTGCTGCACGACCGTGGTTGTGACCGTACCGTCGTCGGCGACGATGAGGTCGAACACGTGCCAGTACGGCGCGCTCGGATCGCCACTGGCGGCGTCCGGTGAGAACACCCGCACCTGGCCCTGGAGGTTCAGCTCCACACGTGCCGGCGACGCTGCGATCGTCGAACTGCCGGCGTACAGATTGACGTAATAGTGATAAGTGCCGGGCAGCGGGAAGCGCGGAATCGTGATGATTTCCGGACCGAAGCTTTGCGTGTCGTCGACGTCCAGCGAGATCAGCGTGCCATCGATGATTTCCGACTTGTTCCCGTAGTAGATGTGGAACATGCCGTCACTGCCGTCGACGTCGGATGGGCCGGTCAGGTGGCTGTCGAGATCGCGTGGATTCTCGCCCCAGGTCAGCTTGATCGTCGCCGCGCTCGGCGCCAGGATCAGACACTGTTGCAGCGTCTGGTCGCTGTCGCCGGTTTCGACCGTGATCGTCTGGCTTTGCGTGCTCGATGTGCCCGAAATCAACACCTGCGAATTCACTCGCGCCGCCACACTGAAGTTGCCGTCGGCATCCGATCGGGTGGTTGCCGAGCCGTTGTAGTCCTGGCCGAAGCTGCTGACGCTGACGTCGCTGAGCATCTGCCCGTCGGCGTCTTGCACGCAGCCGCTGATATTGACGGTGTTGTAGACCTGATCGGCGTTCCAGGTCGTGAAGTGGCTGACGGTGCCGACGTACGCCCAGCCGGCGTCGGTCTGGGTCAGCGTGGCCGTGCCTTCCTCGACCCAGTAGCCACTGCTCTCATCGAAGTAGTAGAGCGGGATCGTTGCCGCAGCACTGCCGGGGTCGACCGAGGCGGCGAGCGGAATGCGCAGCGTCGCACTCGCACCGTCAGCCAGTTGCAGGGCCTGACCGTCGGCATCCGTGAAGGACGCATCGAGCGCGCCGAACGACTCGATCTGCTGTACACCGCCGCCGGCCGTATCGACCGTCTGGTAGTCGCCCGGCATGACGCTGGCGTCGGCACTCGGATCGATGACCGTCACATTGGCGCTGACGTTGCCGCTCGGCGCCTGGCCGTCGGCATCGACGAACGCATTGGCCGGCAGGCTGACGACATTCATGCCGCCGATGCTGAGATCAGAGGCTGCGGTCGGGTCGAAGTCACTGCTCAGCTGCGCCGGCAGCAGACGCTCGTCGACCGAGATGGTGGCGTTTTCCGATGGGATCGGAAGGTTCTTCGACTGCGCACCGAAACCCGGCGAGCGTGCGGTCAATACCAGGCGATTCGTGCGATCAGAGCCCTGCAGCGTATAGCTTCCGTCGTCGCTGGTCTGCGTTTGCGCGACGACGTGTGGGGCGCCGTCCTGCAGGGTCGACAGGATCACCGTGGCACCGGTCAGCGGCTCGCCCGAGTAGTAGTTACTGATCGTGCCGTTGATCGTGTATTTCTGTTGCGTCGGCGTACCGCCGTCGTTGCCACCGGAACCTCCACCGCAGGCGGTCAATATGCCGCCCAACAGCAGGATTCCCAGAACTTTCATGTTCATGGACTGCTCCTTGCTTCATTGCGTATCGGATGGATGCACGGCGCCGGGAAATGGAAACCTCGTCAGCGTTGCGCGGTGTGCGTTCGCGCGACGCCCCTGAAGACGAGAAATGGCGCCTGAGTGTTCGTCCCCCTCTTTGCGAACAATCAGCCGTTCGAGCCTAGGTAATTAACGCGGCATCGAACAGCGCACCAGCGTCGTTTTGGCCGCACAAACTTGCGCTAGGTCACAAAACCGGTACGAAAACGGTCGATGACGGGCCACGGCGACGCGGCCGAGCTGCAAATCCGCAGGGTCGCCACTTGCCGCACAATCGCCGCCATCACATGACGAGCAGGATATCGACGATGCGTTTTTCGCAGGTGCTGGAAGCGATGACGGGCGAGGGCGGCACCTGGCGTGCGCCAGTGAGTGAGACCTGGACGCAGGGACGGACGCTGTTCGGCGGCCTGCAGGCGGCGCTGGCCTGGCGCGCGATGCGCGATCTGGTCGGCGCGGACGCGCCGCTGCGAACCTTGCAGACGACGTTCATCGCGCCGGTGCCGGCGGGTGAGGTGCGCGTCACGGCACGGGTTCTGCGTCGCGGCAAGTCGGCGACGCATGTCGAGGCCCAGTTATTCGACGGTGAGCAACTGGCCTGTGCGGTGCTCGGGGTGTTCGGACTGCCGCGCGAATCGGTGATTCGCATCGAGCCGACGCATCCGCAAGATCTGCCGGCTACGGATTCGCTGCGCGAGATGCCGTATCTGGACGGGCGCACGCCGGCTTTCACCCAGCATCTGGCGTTTCGCTGGGCGCATGGCAAGTTGCCGTTTCAGGGCGGCGCCGAGGCGCGCACCCAGATCTATGTGCGATTGCGCGATGAAACCGTCGCGAGCGGCGAAGCGCAATTGATCGCGTTGGCCGATTCGATTCCGTCACCGGGGCTGTCGGTGCTGAGCCGTCCGGCGATGGCCAGCTCGATGACGTGGACGCTGGAGCTGCTGGGTGGCGACTACGATGCCCGGCCCGACGCCTGGTGGCTGATGGATGCGGAAGTCACCGCCGCGCGTGATGGCTATTTGAGCCAGACAGCGACGCTGTGGAGCGCGGATGGCCGCGCCGTCGCACTGAGCCGGCAAAGCGTCGTCGCATTCGGCTGACGATCGCCGCTGCCTGGGTGGTGGTGCCGGCAGTGCCGAGCCGGCGCCACCACCCATCATCAGAGCCCGGTCGAGGCTGGGCGCATCTGGCTGAAGTCGTTGACGGCGTCCTTGCAGCCGCGCACGAAATCCGGGCCGTAGTGCTTGTTGTCACAAGGCTTGTCGCTTTCCAGCGCGCCGCGCATCGCCCATTGATATCCCTCTTCGTGTGTCATGCAGCTGCCGCTGCAGGGCGGTGGCGGCGGAACCTGCGGAGCACTGGCGCAGGCGCCGAGCAGGCTGAGGGTCAGGGCGATGGCAAACAGGCGGATATGATTCATGGCGCGATGCGTGGCGGACCCCGGGGGGAGTGGCTGATCCGCACTCATTATCGTCGATCGTCGGCGCAATGCGAGTTCAGGGGTAATTCATAGCGGCGCGTCGATAGTGAGGTCGTTGTCATCAGCAAGGAGTGCGAGATGAACAGCGATACGCTCAAGGGTCAGTGGAAGCAGTTGCGCGCGCATGCCAAGGCGGCATGGGCACGGCTGACGGATGACGAAGCCCTGCGCATCGAAGGCCGCTTATTGCGGTTTTCCGGGGCATTCGAGTCGCGTTACGGCGCGATACGGGATGCCGCGCAATGTCAGGTGGAGCGCTTGCTCACGGCTACCCGGCCACCATCCTGGCACTAGGTGCACGCGTACCGCGACATCGCCATCGAGGGAACAAGGAGGTTCACCATGCTGTATTACGCCATCGTGTTTTTCATCATTGCTCTGGTCGCCGCGTTTTTCGGCTTCTCGGGAATTGCCGCCGGCGCCGTTTCGATCGGCAAGATTCTGTTCTTCGTCTTCCTGATCATGGCGGTGGTATCGCTGCTGGTGGGGCGCCGATCGCCGCGAATGTAAGCGTCGGGATCCAGCAAAAAGCCGGCCTTTGAGGCCGGCTTTTTTTATGTGCGCCATCGCGACGGTCGGGACTATTGTTTCTGATGACGTTCGCCGAACGGCATTTGTAACGCAGCGCCGACCAGGATCGACCCGTCGCGGTGGTCGCTCAGGTTCTCACGCGGATAGCTGTAGCCGAGCACCCATTCGGTATAGAGCTTGCCGCCGAAGATCGGGTTGCGGAATGTGGTCTGCACGCCGTACTCGTGGATCGGCACATCGTCGTCGGTTTCGCCACGAACGAAGACTTCATAAGCGATGCCACTCTTGATGCGCAGCAGGGCCTGGTAGACGGTCAGCGACGAGCGCCAGTCCAGGCCGGCAGTGGTCTGTGCCCAGGTGCCGACGTTGCCGAAACGCAGCAGCATCTTCTTGCTCAGCACGTGGCTGTAGTCGGCGCCGACGGTGATGCCGAGCCGTTCGCGCGTGGTCCAGAACGGTGTCGCGCGCAGATTGATCAGGTTGTTGTTGTCGGCGTAGGCATTGAGCTGCGCGCGGCCCTGCAGAAACGCTTCCGGATGGGCGAAGCCGCGCACGCCGGCACGCAGGTTGGTCTGCAGGCGGTGATGGTCGGGTAGCGAGTAGCCGAGGCCGGCGAAGACCTTCTCGTGATCGTCGACCTGCGGAAAGCTGTTGCGCAGCGTCGTGTTGTCGAAACGGTCCTGAATGAAGTCGTTGCCGTTGTCGCGACCGATGAACGCCGACAGGCGATGGTTGATGTTCGGCAGATCGACCTGCGCGTCGAAGCGCAGTCGCGTCTTGTTGCCGTAGAACTGCGACCAGTTGTTGCTCAGTTCGACCGTGCCGTAGACCTTGCGTGACTGGGCGACGTAGTACTGATCGCCGAACAGGCCGTCGAACCACATCGACGCCGTGCAGACCATTTCCTCGACGCGGCGCCGCGTATGGTCGATGACCTGCTCGTTGTCGGGTGGCCGTTGATCGCAGAGGTGCGACGGGTCGAGTGGCCGGTCGTCCTTGGCGTGCATGCCGATCGGTACGACCTCGCCAGGATGTGTCTCACCCCGCAGATCGGTTTCGAAACGGGTATCGCGCGACGGCTGGGTCTCCGATGCCTTGGAGGCCGGCGGCGGTGGTGCCTGGCCTGGATCGGGCTCCGGTGCGGCCGGATGATCGGCCGGCGTTTGCGTCGGCGCCTGCATCGCCGACACGCCCTTGGTCGGTGGCTCGTGACCGCTCTCGTCTTGCGGCGCGACCGCGACCGGTGTCTCGCTGCGCTGTGTCGATGGATTTGCATGCCCTGCCGTGACCATCGCCGTCGTCGCCGGATGCGTACGATGCGAGGCGCAGCCGCCGAGCAGCACGGTGCTCGCAATAGCCGTCAGCGCCAGCGTTCCGGCGAATGATGTTGACCCTGTTGGTTTCGGCTTCCCCATCGGCGCTGATTGGTCGGCTCCCTTTTTGCCACAATGACCTACTGCGATTTACACGCCCTGAATCGGCGACCTGCGTCAGCAACGGGCCGATGTGCGTCGTCGGTCGATCAGCCGTCGCGGTCGACGCGTTGCCGCTCTTCGGCCTGCAGCGCGGCGAACGCATCGCGAATCATGGCGCGGAACACCGGCCGTGTCTGCGTGCCGATCGTCGGGGGAATGCCGCGTGCGAAGCGTGCCGTCGACATCGCCAGCTGCATGACCAGCGCGCAGGCGGCGAGGGTGCGGTCGGCGTCGACATGCGGGAACCAGGGCGCGCAGACGCTTTGTAGATAACGGCCGTTCTGCAGGCTGTCATCGATGTCGATGCGCTGCAGTTCGGCGTCGGTCTGCACGATCGACCACAGCCCGTTGAACAGCGGGTCTTGTTGATGCAGCGCGAAGTACTGCTCGAAAGCTGATTCCATCGCCACGACGAAGCTGGGGGCGTCGGTGCTGCGCGATGCGTAGTCGTGGAGCATCAGCCGCACCGCGGCGTTGTGCTGCATCAGGATCGCGCGATGGATCGCCGACTTGTCGGCGAAATACTGATACAGCGAGCCCATCGCCACATTCGCGCGCTGTGCGATTTCCGTCATCGTCACATCGACGCCCTGTTCCGCGATCAGTTCGGTGGCGGCGGTCAGGATGCTCTGGACGGTGGTCTTCGAGCGCGCCTGGCGGGCGCGGCGCCGAATCGGCGGTTTTGTGGTCTTCAACGGGCGGTTTTCCAGATCCATGGGTGGTCGCTCGATAGGCTGATTCTACTGTGCGCCCACGGCTTGCGTGGCGCTTGCCAGCCAAAATATGATGAGTCGTCACGTTTTTGCTGATCTTCCAGCCAGCCGTGCGCGGCCTTGCGCGCGGCGAGGGGGCGTATGACGAAGGTGGCGCTGATCACGGGTGGGGCGGGCGGCATCGCGGCCAGACTGGCGCCGCGCCTGCAGGCGCGCGGCTATCGTCTGTTGCTGGTCGATGTCGACGCGGCACGGCTGGCCGCTGCGGCTGACGTGTCGGGGCCGGGCACCGCACATCTTGCGGCTGATCTGTCGACGGCCGCGGGGCGCGCCTGCGTGGTCGAGGCGATCGCGGCCGAGCCGGCGCTCGACCTGCTCGTCAACGCTGCCGGCATTGTCGAGCCGGGTTCGGTCGCCGCGCTGGACGGCGATGCACTGGAACGACACATCGCGATCAATCTGCTGGCGCCGATGCGGCTCAGTCAGGCGGCGGCGCGGGCGTTCGTGCCGCGCGGACGCGGCTGCATTCTGTCGCTGGTGTCGGTGGCCGGGCTGGTGGCGCTGCCCGGCAGCGCCGCCTACAGCGCGTCGAAATTCGGGCTGCGCGGCTTCCAGATCGCCTTGAGCGAGGAACTGGCCGGCTCTGGCGTTCGCGTCCGTGGCGTGTTTCCCGGCGCCGTCGATACGCCGATGTTGCGTCACGAAGCGACGCACGGCGGCTCGGTGCTCAACTTTCTCAACCGCGACGTCCTGAGTGCCGACGCGGTGGCCGAGGTGTGCCTGCGTGCGATCGACGGCACGCGGCTCGAAACCTTTCTGCCGGCCGGCGACGGTTGGAGCGCGCGCCTGCTCAGCGCCTGGCCCGGTTTGCTGCCACGGCTGATGCCGTTGTTGCGACGGCAGGGTGAGGCCGGACTGCAACGTTTCCTGCAATCTCGCGGTCTGACGGCAGCGCCGCGAGACGATTCCCCACCCACCTGAAGCGACGCGCCGCGCGGGGCGGCGAGGCTACGCGGGAGATGTGAATGGACGAGGTATTGCGCGCCCAGGCCCGGCAGTTCGAAACCGGTCGGCGTCGCCAGCCGTTGAAGACGCAGCGCATCGTGTTTCTGGTGGTGGCCGCTGCTGCGCCGCTGGCGGCGATGATGGGCAATCTGCCGATCGCGCTGGGCCGTGGCAATGGCGCCGGTACGCCCGGCGCCTATCTGTTCGCCGGACTGGTATTGCTGCTGTTCGCGATCGGCTACGCGGCGATGAGCCGTCGCGTCGTCAATTCCGGCGCGTTCTATACCTATGTTGCACGGGGCCTCGGCCGTCCGCCGGGCGTCGCCGCCGCATTCGTGGCCTTGCTCGCCTACATCTCGTTCACGTTCGGCATGGCGGCGTTTTTCGGCTATGTCGTCGACGCGATGCTGACCACGATCGGCGTGCCGGGGCCGTGGCTGGCCTATTCGGTGGCGGGACTGCTGGCCATCGCCTGGCTGGGTTATCGATCGATCGACCTGTCGTCGCGCATCCTCGGCATTCTGATGATCGCCGAAGTCGCGGTGCTGGCGATCTTCGACGTCAGCGTGCTGTTATCGCGTGGCGCCGCCGCGCTGCCGTTCGACGCCTTCGCACCGCAGACGGTGTTCGTGCCGGGGCTTGGCGTGTCGCTGATGTTCGCGTTCACCTCGTTCGTCGGCTTCGAGTCGGCGGCGCTGTACGGCGAGGAAGCGCGCGATCCGCGGCGCAGCGTGCCGGTGGCGACGTATGCGGCGGTGCTGCTGATCGGCACCTTCTATCTGTTGACCGCCTGGATCACGGTCGGTGCGATACCGCGCGAGACGCTGGCGGCGCGCACGGCCAGCGACGGCGGCATGCTGATTTACAAGCTGCTGGTCCACTACAGCGGCGAAACCGTCGCTGGTGTCACCGCATTACTGTTGTGCACCTCGGTGCTGGCGTCGTATCTGGCGCTGCACAATGCCGCGTCGCGCTACATCTTCGTGCTGGCACGCGACCGCTTGCTGCCGGCTCCGCTTGGGCGTTTTCATCCGCGTCGCTACGCGCCGTCGAACGCCAGCCTGCTGGTCAGCGGCCTGACGGCGCTGAGCCTGATCGCGCTCGGCGTCACGCAGCTCGATCCGTATCGTGCCGGCATGCCGGTGCTGATCGGCTTCGGCACACTCGGCATCGTGCTGCTGCAGGCGCTGGCCGGCTTCGCCATCGTCGCGTACTTCGTGCGCCGTCGCGGCGCCGGCATCGGCACACTGATCGCCGCCAGTCTGGGCGCGGTCGGTTTGAGCCTGGCCACCGCGCTGGCGACACTGAATTTCGATCTGTTGACGACCAGCCAGCTGGCCTGGGTGCCGTGGCTGCCGCTGGTCTATCTGCTGGCGATGCTCGCCGGTGTCGCTTACGCACTGCGCCTGCGCCGTGCGCAGCCAAAGCTGTACGACGCGCTGGCGCAGAGCGACTTGCGCACCGACAGCGCGCGGCGTGCGCACACTGTGCCGACGCGTTATGACGGCAGCTGGTGCATCGTCGGTGGTGGACCTTGCGGCCTGCTCGCAGCGCGCGCGTTCAAGCTGGCCGGCATTCCGTACGAGCAATTCGAGCGTCACGCCGACGTCGGCGGCATCTGGGATCTCGACAACCCCGGATCGTCGATGTACGAGTCAGCGCATTTCATCTCGTCGAAGTACACGTCCGGCTTCTACGGCATGCCGATGCCCGACCAGTTTCCGGACTATCCGAGCCATCGCCAGATCCTGTCGTACATCCGCGACTTCGCCGACACCTACGGGCTGCGCTCGGCGATCCGCTTCGGCGTCGAGGTGCGCGACGCGCAGCCGCTGGGCGAGGGCGCCTGCGACGGCTGGCGGGTCACACTGTCGACCGGCGAGACGCGTGTCTATCGCGGTCTGGTCTGCGCCAACGGCGTGACCTGGCATCCGAACCGGCCGCAATATCCGGGCCTCGACCAGTTTGCCGGCGAAGTCCGCCACACTGTCGATTACCGCAGCGCCGATGCACTGCGCGGCCGTCGCGTGCTGATCATCGGTGCCGGCAATTCCGGCGTCGACATCGCCTGTGACGCGGCACGTCACGCGCAGTCGGCAGTGATCAGCCTGCGTCGCGGTTACCACTTCATTCCCAAGCACATCTTCGGCGTGCCGACCGATGTGTTTCTCGCCGGCGGCGTTCACCCGCCGGACGGTGTCGTGATTCCCGACGATCCGCAGAAGATGATGGCGGCGCTGGTCGGCGACCTGACCCGGTACGGCCTGCCGGCGCCCGACCATCAGGTCATGGAATCGCACCCGATCATGAACTCGCAGATCCTGCACTACCTCGCGCACGGTGATCTGCGCGCGCAGGGCGAAGTGCGAAGCTTCACGCGCGACGGCGTGATCTTCGCTGACGGCACGCAGGAATGCTTCGATCTGGTGTTGTTCGCCACCGGTTACGAGTACCGCATACCGTATCTCGACGAGCGCCTGTTCACGTGGAAGCAGGGCCATCCGGAGCTGTATCTGAATATCTTCCACCGGCAGTTGCAGGGCCTGGCGGTGGTTGGTTTCGTCGAGTTTGCCAGTGCCGGCTATCAGCGCTTCGACGAGATCGCGCAAATGGCGGCGATGGATGCCTGCTTGATGCAATCGCCGCGCGAGGGCGATGCCTGGCGTGCGATGAAAGCCGAACACCGGCCCAACCTGCGCGGCGAGATGCAGTACATCGACTCGCCGCGCCACGCCAATTACGTCGACGTGCGCGTCTACCGGCGCGTGCTCGCCGAGATTCGTGAGCGCTTCGGCTGGCCGGACCCGGATCACGGTTTGTACGAGGGCTTGCGTGCACGCGACGGCACGGCGTCGCGTGTCCCGGCGGCGGCCTGAGCCCGCCTTGAACATGAGCGAGTCTCAGATTCTGTGAGTGCCGGCGGTACATCGCCCGCACCCGGACTCCGGGGCGCTTGCGGCATCATGTACGGGTATGGCCGAAGCTCCGCAGCGCAAGATCATTCACGTCGACATGGACGCGTTCTACGCGTCGGTCGAGCAGCGTGACGACCCGGCACTGCGTGGCCGGCCGGTGGTCGTCGCCTGGCGCGGTCAGCGCTCGGTGGTCTGTGCGGCGTCGTACGAGGCGCGCACGTTCGGTGTGCGTTCGGCGATGCCGGCGCTGCGCGCCGAGCGGCTCTGCCCGGAGGCGGTGTTCGTGCCGCCCGATTTCACGCGCTATCGCGCGGCGTCGCGCGCGGTGCGTGAAATCCTGCTGTCGCACACCGATCTGGTCGAACCGCTGTCGCTGGACGAGGCCTACCTCGACGTTACCGAGAACAAACAAGGCATCGGCTCGGCGACCGAGATCGCGCAACACATCCGCGCCGAGATTCGATCCAGCCTGCAACTGACGGCATCGGCGGGCGTGGCGCCCAACAAGTTCCTGGCCAAGATCGCGTCGGACTGGAAAAAGCCGGACGGTCTGTTCGTCGTCCGGCCCAGGGACGTCGCCGCGTTTCTCGAACCCTTGCCGGTCGGCCGCTTGCCGGGCGTCGGCAAGGTGATGGACGAACGGCTCGCGGCCTTGGGGGTGCGCACGGTCGGGCAGTTGCGTGCCCGCGCCCCCGACGAGCTTGAAAGGCTGTTCGGCCGTTACGGGCGGCGCCTTGCCGAACTGGCACGAGGCATCGACCACAACCGCGTACAACCGGACCGGCCGACACAGTCGGTATCGGCCGAGGACACCTTCAGCGAGGACTTGCCGCTGGACGCGCTGGCGCCGCACATCGAACGCCTGGCGCAAAAGACCTGGCAGGCCGCGCGCAAGACCGCGCGCGTGCCACGCACCGTCGTGCTCAAGTTGAAGACCCGCGAATTCCGCATTCTGACCCGCAGCCTGACCTCGCCGCGGCCACCGGCGTCGGCCGCCGAACTGGCCGCCGCGGCGATCACGCTGAGCGAGCGCGTGCGCGACGGTGATGATCGTGATGCCGCGCAAGCCCTGTATCGCCTGGTCGGCGTTGGCCTGGCGAATTTCCACGACGCCGACGATCCGCGTCTGCAGCCCGATTTGTTTGCCGCCGACTAAGCATTCTGTCAGTGGCAAGCTTTTAGCTGATATTTTCCACCTCGAATGAAAGCGGATCACAAATCGCCCGTTATCGGTCTGGCGCTGGGCAGCGGCTCGGCGCGCGGCTGGTCGCATATCGGCATCATCCTTGAGCTGGAGGCGATGGGGATTCACCCGCAGGTCGTCGCCGGCACCTCGGTCGGCGCGCTGGTCGGCGGGGTTTATGTGTCCGGGCAGCTCGAGGAGTTCGCCGACTGGGTCAGCAAGCTCACCGTACGGGACGTCGTCGGCCTGATGGACTTCACGTTCTCCGGCGGCTTCGTCAAGGGCGAGCGGCTGTTCGGTTTCTTCAACGAGCACCACCGCAACCCCAACATCGAGGAGCTGGAGCAGAAGTTCGTGTCGGTGGCGACCGAGATGCAGACCGGTCGCGAAATCTGGATCACCAAGGGCCCGGTCTGGGCCGCATCGCGTGCGTCGTGCGCGATTCCGGGGCTGTTCACGCCGGTCAAGCACGAGGAACGCTGGATGCTCGACGGCGGTCTCGTCAATCCAGTGCCGGTCTCGGCCTGTCGCGCGCTCGGGGCCGACATCGTCATCGCCGTCAACCTCAATGCGCAGCTGGTCGGGAGCCACATGTCGACGGCGAGCCGCGACGAGGTGCAGCGCGAAGCCGCCGCCGATGCCAGCCGCGATGCCCGGAACAAGAGCTTTTGGCAGAAAGTCGTCGACTATCTGCAGAGCAGCAACACCGATACGCCGAGCTTCTTCGATGCGGTGGCGTCCAGCGTCAACATCATGCAGGACCGGCTGACACGCTCGCGCATGGCGGGCGATCCGCCGGAGATCACGCTGATTCCGCATCTCGATGACTTCGCCCTGATGGACTTCCACCGCGCCGGCGAGGCGATCGAGGAAGGGCGGCGGCTGGTGCGCCAGCACGAGATCGAAATCCGCCGATGGACCGGAGTCAGCAGCCCGGCCGAACTGCCGCCGCCCGGCGAGGCGATATTGGAATCACCGCCGGAACCGGACGGTGACGTACAGCCCGCACCGGGCTGATCGCGTGTGCGGTGGCGTGCTATGGCGCCAGACCGCTCATCGACAACATCTCGAAGATCGACACGATCCGGTAGCCGGCCGGGTCGGCGAAGAAGGACGCCGGCAGTGCTGCGTGCGAGATCGATTTCAGCGAGCCGGCCCCGGCGTACTGGCCGGCGCCGAGGCTACCGCTGTAGCGGATCGGCAGGCCCGGCACGCTCGCGGCCGGCAGCCAGGGGCCGTGCGTGTCGCGCAGCAGGCCGATCGCGGTCTGCAGGGTTTGCGTGTCGGCGGCAGACAGGCCCAGCGTTGCGTAGGGCGCGACGCACAGGCGGCGCGGGTCGCCGTCCGGTCCCCGTTGCTCGTAGATCGTGCAGGCGATGCCGACTACGCGGTCACGCTGCGCGGTTTTGGTGAACGGGAGGTTCTGCTCGCGCTGCGATTGCTGCAGCAATGCCTGCGCCTGCTGGCGCTGCGCATCGGGCAGATGGTCGAGCGCCATTTGCAGCAGCGGCTGCGTCGCCGGATCGCGGGCGCCATCGAGACTGGCGGCCAGTGCCTGCAGTTGCTCGACCGCCGCCGTCGCCGTGGCCTGCTGCCCCGGATTGATTTGCGTGACCGTGCGTGATTCGAGGTCGAGCACGGTGTAGGCATTGCCCGGTGCATAAGCGATGTCGACGCGCAGTTTGTCGGCGCCGATGGCGATGCGTGACTGTGGCTTGCCGGTGCGGGTGTCAACGAATTGCAGCAGAGCGTCGGCGCGTGCGGCGCCGGGCAGGGTCATCAGCAGAAAAACGACAGCGGCGGTGCGGATCGACATGCGCGCAGTCTGCTGCGCCGATCCGCACCGCCGCTGAACGGTGGAGCCTTACGCCGGCGCTTTCGCGGCGCTGAGATAGAGCAGCCAGGCGACGACGGCGAGCACGACGAGGCCGACGATCTGACCGAACTGGAAGGTCTCCGGCAGCGCCAGCACGTCGGCGTGGCCGGAGACAACGATCGGGATCGCGATGATGATGCCGGTCAGCGCCTCGCCGGTGATCAGGCCGGCCGAGAACAGCGTGCCCGGTCGGTGAATGCGGTCGCGGCGCTCTTTGTCGCCGGCCTTGAGCTTGTGCTTGCGCTCGACGAGGTGGGCGATCAGGCCGCCGATGAAGATCGGCACCATCAGTTCCAGCGGCAGGTAGATGCCGATCGCGGCGCCGAGCACCGGCACGCGGAACGACGCGCCACGCGCCTTGAGGAACTCGTCGAGGGCGATGACCAGCGCGCCGATCACGCAGCCGATGCCGATCATGGTCCACGGCAGGTGGCCGCCGAACAGGCCCTTGGCGACCGACGCCATCAGCACCGCCTGCGGCGCCGACAAGGCATTGGGGTGCTCGGCAGTCGGCGCGCCGATGCCGTAGGCGGCGGCGAGCAGGTTCAGCACCGGCGCCATCACCAGCGCGCACGAGAAAGCGCCGATGCCGATCATCAACTGCTGCTTCCACGGCGTGGCGCCGACGATATAACCGGCCTTGAGATCCTGCAGGTTGTCGCCGCCGACCGCCGCCGCGCAGCAGACCACGGCGCCGATCATGATGGCCGCTACCGCGCCGATCGGCGACTGGCCGCCGAGCAGGATCAGCAGCACCACCGACGCGAACAGGATGGTGGCGATGGTGATGCCGGACACCGGGTTGTTCGATGAGCCGACCAGGCCGGCCAGGTAGCCGGAAACCGAGACGAACAGAAAGCCGGTGACGATCATGATGATGGTCATCGGGATGCTGACCATCCAGTTGTGGACGATGGCCTGGTACAGCGCCGCCAGCGGCAGGATGAACAGCACCAGCGCGATCAGCATCCACTTCATCGGCAGGTCGCGCTCGGTTTCGGCGACGGCGGTGCCGGCGCCCTTGCGTGCGGCGGCCAAGCCCGACTTGATGCCGGACATCAGCGAGCGGCGCAGCGAGAACAGCGTCCAGATACCACCGATCAGCATGGTGCCGACACCGAGGTAGCGGATCTTGGCCGACCAGATTGCGTAGCCGACGTCTTCGGCGTGCTGGCCGGCAATCTTCGCTGCCAGCGCCGGATCGCTGTCGAGGAAAAACGCGTGGTAGATCGGGATCGCGATGTTCCACGAGAAAATCGAGCCGGAGACGATGACGATGCCGACGTTGAGGCCGACGATGTAGCCGACGCCGAGCAGCGCCGGCGACAGATTGGTCGCCATGAACGCGAAGTAGCGGCCGAAGAAGGTCGCGCCGACCGCCGAATCCGGAATCACGCGCAGGCCGGACGCGGCGGCGAGCTTGAGCAGCGAGCCGATCGCGCCGGCCAGCGCCAGAATCTTGATGCCGGGGCCCGGGTTTTCACCGGCCTTCAGCACTTCGGCGGCAGCCTTGCCCTCGGGAAACGCCAGCGGCTCCTCGACGATCATCGAACGGCGCAGCGGCACCGAGAACAGCACGCCGAGCAGACCGCCAAGGCCGGCGATCGCCAGCACCCACGAATATTTGAAGTCCTGCCAGTAACCGAGAATGACCAGCGCCGGAATCGTGAAGATCACGCCGGCAGCGATCGACGAGCCGGCCGACGCGCCGGTCTGCACGATGTTGTTTTCGAGAATCGAGCCGCCACCGAGCACGCGCAGCACGCCCATCGAGACGACGGCGGCCGGAATGGCGGTGGCGATGGTCAGGCCGGCGAACAGGCCCAGATAAGCGTTGGCGGCGGCGAGAATCATCGCCAGCAGCATCGACAGAATGATGGCGCGCAGCGTCAGCTGCGGCACGGCCGGCGCGGGTGCGCTCATCGGCAGTTTCCCCCAGTGCATCGGCCTCGCGGGCCACGAAGCCCGGATTGTCGCACGGTGATTGCGCAGGGGAACCGCGACCGGCCGTTTTGGGGGATTTTCCGCGCCGGGTCTCAGGCGTGCGCTGGGCGCTTCGCTGCGCGTGGCCAGGTGCTGCACGCGATGCAAGCCAGCAGCAGGATTTGCACGATCAGCCGCGCGCCGAGCAGCGCCGGGGCCATCTGCGGGAAGCGTTCCGGGTGCTGCCACATGTAGAGATTGGCGGGCGTCACGCACAACGTCAGTACGAACAGGCCGATGCCGGCCGCGCGCCGTGTGGCCGGCAGCAGGATGCCGATCGCGCCCAGCATCTCGAAGATGCCGCTGACGATGACCGCTGCGCCCGGCCACGGAATGTATGGCGGCACGATGCCGACGAAGAAGCGGTAGGCGAAGGCGTGGCCGAGACTGCCGAAGAAGAACCAGCAGAAGACGATGGCGAGGCCGGCGCGTTGCGCGACGCTCATGCGGGTGATGTCGCTGCGTCGAGATAGTGCACGCCGGTGGCGGCTTGCGACCAGTTCCACAGCCGTGCGCCGAGCGTTGCATCGCTGGCGGTTTCGCTGGCCTGAACACGGCGCGGAGCGCCGCGCAGCTCCTTGAAGCCGGACGGGCCGAAGTATTCACCACTGCGCACGTCGGGTGCGGTGGCCGCGTACAGCATCGGCAATGCGCCGATCGCCGGCGACTGCGCGAACAGCTTGGTCGACAGGCGGATGAAGGCGTTGCCGAGATCGGTGTTGGTGGCTGTGTAGCCGGGGTGCGCGGCGACTGCGCGGATCGGTAGCTGCGCGCGGCGCAGGCGGCGATCGAGCTCGAAGGTGAATGACAGTGCGGCGATCTTGCTGGCGCCGTAGGCGTCCATCTCTTTGTAGCGGCGCCGCGCGTAGTCGCTGTCATCGAGGTCGAGCCCGCTGCTCATGCGGTGCGCGAGGCTGCCGGTACTGACGATGCGCGCTGCCGGGGCCGCGCGCAGACTGTCGAGCAGCAGACCGGTCAGTGCGAACGGGCCGAGATGATTGGTGCCGATGTGTGACTCGAAGCCGTCGACGGTGCGGCCGTGCGGCACCATGATCGCCGCGGCGTTGTGGCAGAGCACGTCGAGCTTGCCGTGCGTGGCGGCGAACTTGTCGGCGAAGCGCCGGATCGATGCCAGGTCGGCCATGTCGATGCTCATCGGCTCGACGTCGGCGCGCGGTGCGCCATTGCGGATCGAGGCGACCGCGAGCGCCAACTTGGCCATGTCGCGCCCGGCGACGACGACGTGTGCGCCATGCATCGCGAACTGGCTGGCCAGCACCAGGCCGAGGCCGCGGTTGGCGCCGGTCACGAGCACGGTCTGGCCGGCGAGCGGCGGAATGTCGGTCTGCGACCACGGCGTTGGGCTGGGCATGCGGGGCCTCGCGTTGCGGCGCGTCATGCGCCGGGTGCATCGTGCGCAGCTGCGCTCGCGCCGGCCTCACGCGAACGGGTGGGGTCAGGCCGCCGCCGCGGCTTCGCTGCGATTGCGCCCACGGGTCTTGGCGCGATACAGCGCCGCATCGGCGGCGATCAGCCAGTCACGAACCTCGCGGCAGTCGGCGTCGATCTCGGCAGCGCCGATGCTGATCGTACAGGCTTCGGCCAGCGTCGGATCGGACGGTTGGGCTTCGACCTGCGCGCGAATCCGTTCGGCGACGAGCATCGCGTCGTCGATCGAGACGCCCGTCAGCACCACGCCGAATTCGTCGCCGCCGTAGCGCCCGGCGACGTCGACGACACGCACGCTGTCGGTGATTGCCGCCGCGACGCTGCGCAAGACCTTGTCGCCGGTCAGGTGTCCGCAGCGATCGTTGACGTCCTTGAAGTGGTCGATGTCGATCATCAGCAAGGTGGCGTGCGTCGCGGTACGGCCGGCGCGGATGAATTCATGCGCGACCTCGACTTCCCAGGCCGCGCGGTTGAGCAGGCCGGTCAACGCGTCGACGCGACTCAGCTGCGCGAGCTGGTGATTCTGGCGGCGGACTTTGCGCACCAGCGCGTAAGTCGCGGTGCTGACCGCCAGCGGGTAGCAGACCAGCAGTGGCAGGCAGGCCACGATCACCGGCAGCGGCGCCGCCAGATCGACGCGGAAACCGTTGAACAGGCCGCCGAGTAGGGCGCCGATCAGCTGCGCCGACGCCGTTCGCGCGAGGAAGCGCCAGCCGCCGACGGCGAGCTTGTCCATCGACAGCATCGTCACCAGCAGTGCGCTGGGCAGCAGCATGAAATGCATGCAGCCGACCCAGAAGCCGCCCAGCGCGGAGTCGGCGATCAGACTGCGGAATTCGATGGTCTGTGGCTGCGGACTGCGCCGCGCCAGCCAAGCGACAGCATGGGGCCAGACGAGTCCATGCAGCAGCATGCCGACCCAAACCACGACGCTGGCGCCGACGCTGTGCAGTGCCGCGCCGACCGCCAGCGCGCCGGCGCCCAGGCCCAGCACGCGTAAGCCGTAAACCCTGGCGACAAAGCGCAACTGCTCGTGTCTCTCGTCTGCGCTGCTATGCGTCGCCACTGCCATGCCTGACTGCCGTGTCCGCCGGATCTTGACCGGTGCACAGTCTGCCAGCGGACTTGCTGCTGTGCACCGATGGCGATTCGCAAGAACGAAAATGCACCGACTATTCAGGGCCTTCAGGACGGATTCAGTCCCCGGCGGGCAGTTTCACCGGGCGAGCCAGGAGGGCTCGAAATCGTCCACGGAGGGAGTTACCGATGATGTCCAAGCCAAAATTCAGCCCCGCACTTCGGCGTTTGATGCCGTTCGCCGTGATCGGCTGCATCGCCGCGCCGTTGCCGGCGCTGGCGGCCGACCTGCCGCATCAGGAGCCCGGCTTCTTTGCCGGTGGCGGTGCCATCTACACGCGTCTGCAGAACAAGTTCACCGATCAGAGCTTTCCGGACGACAGCGACGACTTCGACGACGATCGCGTGTCGTGGAAGGCGTTTGCCGGTGTGCGCGTCAACCCCATCCTGTCGATCGAAGGCCAGTACGTCGACTTCGGCGATGCCGAAAACGATGCGGCTCGTGTCGAGGCTGATGGCTGGACCGCGGCGCTCGTCGCCGACATCCCGCTGCACTACGTCCAGCCCTACGCGAAGGCCGGTGCGCTGTTTTGGCATACCGACGCGCATCTGCGCGGCGCGTTGAGCAGTGCCAGCAAGGTCAAGAGTGATGGCACGGACTTCTTCTGGGGTCTGGGGCTGCGCATCCCGCTCAACGAAGCTGTCGAGCTGCGCGCCGAATACGAGCGCTACAAGCTCAACGGCGATGCCGATGGCGATGACGACTACAGCGTCGATTCTAAGGTCGACGCCGCGTCACTGAACCTGCAGTTCAACTTCTGAGGTTTGAAGGCCCGGCGCCCTGGCGCGCCGGGCCTGCTTGTTAAGGCGCCGGCCACACCTGCGGTACGTGGTGCAGCTGCGTGATGTCGTAGCCCATGGCCGCGATGCGCGCTTCGGCTGCCTTCATGTCGGCGTCCGATACGCTCGGCGTGCGTGCCATGTACCAGACGTAATCGCGCTTGTCGCGGGCGACGATCACCTGCGAATAGTCGTCCGCCAGCCAGGCGATCAAATACTGCGCGCGAAACGGCCAGATGAACTGCACGCCCCAGCGTGCGTTGCTGTCGTGATCGTCGACATAGGCAGTCGAATGCAGCGTCTTCAGCGGGCCGTCCGGGCGCTTCTTGTGGTACGTGAACGTGGTCGCGATGCTGCCGTCGTCGGCGAGTTCGTAATGCTCGATCGAATTGCAGGCGGGCTTTTCGATGCCCGGCGGGATGTTGGCGATCACATACCAGTCGCCGACGTAGCGGGACAGCTCGACCTTGGGCACGGTCTCGATCGGTGGCTGCGCCGTTGTCGCACAAGCGGCAAGCGTGCTGAGCAAGACGGTGATGGCGGCGGCGCGGCGGGTGGTCATGGCGGGCTCGTGAGGGCGGATCGTTCTGTCACATACGAGCATGGCGGCGTTACGGATGCGGTGTGTCGATATCCTCGTACGCGTCCCAGCGGAAGCGCGGTGTGCACAGCGCCAGAAACAATAGATCGACCTCGCCGTCGTTATGGATGCGTTGCCGAAGGCCGGCGTCGATCTGCACGACGTCGCCCGCCACCACGGCTTGTGGGGCCGCGTCGCCAACCTCGACCTGCCCGTGACCCTCGAGGATCACATAGCGCTCGACGATTCCGTGCAGGTGGTGCCAGCGCGTCCACACGCCCGGTGCGACACGGGCGCGGGCGATCGACAGCGCCGGGTCGGCATCGTCGTTCGACCATTCGCTGATGGTGCAGCGCTCGGGCGTCAGCGTTTCGGTCGCGGCGGCGCCGTGGCGCAGGATGCCGCCGTCAGTCGTCGCGTGCGACATGCCGCGTGGCCCACATGTTGTCGACGAGGTTCGGATAGCGGCGGCCAGCCGCCGCGGCGCGCGCTCGCGCCGCGGCTTTCTGGGCGGCACTGAGCGGCTGCGCACGGCCCGGCGGCTGCGGGCGCTGACAGGGAGGCGATTTTTGTCGGCTCACGGCGTGCGGGCTCAGTGGCCGATCTGATACGGGCCGCCGCGCTCCAGCGCGCGCTGGTACGCGGGGCGCGCGTGAATCTTCTCGACGAACGCGCCGATGTGCGGCCGCGGGGCGTCACCACGGGCCATCGCCGCCTCGCAGTCGAAGCTCATCTGGATGTCGGCGGCGCTGAAGGCTTCGCCGGCGAACCACGTGTGCGCCGCCAGCTCCTGGTCGACATAGTCGAGTTGCGTCTTCAGGTTCGGTCCGAGAAATTGCTTGTGCACGCCATTGACGATGGCGCGCGCGATCGGACGGAACAGCGCCGGCGTCGACGGCACGATGCGGCTGAAGATCAACGTCATCACCAGCAGCGGCATCAGCGAGCCTTCGGCATAGTGCATCCAGTAGCTGTAGCGCAGCCGTTCCGGGGTGCCCGGTTGTGGCTGCAGGCGACCGTTGCCGTAACGCTCGAGGATGTATTCGAAAATCGCGCCGGACTCGGCGATGGTGTGGGTGCCGTCGGTGGTGGCGTCGGTGATGACCGGCGACTTGCCGAGCGGGTGGACGGCCTTGAGCGCCGCTGGCGCGAGCATGGTCTTGGCGTCGCGCTCGTAGCGCTTGACCTCATACGGCAGTCCCAGCTCTTCGAGCAGCCACAGGACGCGCTGCGAGCGGGAGTTGTTGAGGTGATGGACGGTGATCATGCGGAAGGAATCCAGTTCCAGAAATCCGGTTGTGTGTTGAGCCAGTCGTGCGCGGCCTTCTTCGACGCATGATCGGTTTCGGCGATCGAGAAGATCGGCCCCCAATCGCGCTCGTCCGCCTCGACACGCATGCCGATCTTCTCGGCTTCTTCGCGCAGAAAGGCGATATAGGCCTGAATCTGGCCGTCGTAGGCAATCGTGGCCTCGGCGCTGTCGTTTTCGATTTTCAATGCCGCGCGGCGGTGCGTCGGCAGATGAACGGTGATGATGGTGTGCGGCATGGGCACTCCTTTTTGGACCGTGGGCGTTCCAGTGTTGGCCGAATGGCGCCTCGCCGCAAGCGCATCAGTCGCCGAAGTGCAGGTGCGCCTTGACCGCACCTGAAGGCGGCATCTGCAAGTAGTAACCGGTTTGCTGCAACTGTTCGATCACGCGCAGCACGTCGGCGCGTGCCAGCGTACGCTGCGGGTGCAGGCTCAGATTCATTACCGCCGTCGTCGCACCGGTATGGCGGCGCAGCGCTTCGGGCAGATCGTCCGGTGACAGGCCGGCACGCAGATACAGGTACATTTCGCTCTGCCGCGCGCAGCGGTAGACAGTGCATTCGACGTTCATCGGCCTATTGTCGACGCAGCCGGGTTGGGGCGCGACCAGAATCTTTACAAAAAAATCCGCTGAATGCGTCGCGAGCCGGCGGCTCAACGCCTATGATGGGAGCGCGCCGACCCGCGGCGCAGGGAAAGGGACCGAGGTGAAGGATCATCGAGTGGCGCCGGACGGCGCCGGAGCGCGCATCACGACCGGCGTTCCAGGGCTGGACACCGTTCTCAATGGCGGGCTGCTGCCGGGCGGGGTCTACATCGTTCAGGGTTCGCCGGGCGCCGGCAAGACGATCCTCGCCAACCAGATCTGCTTCCATCGCGTCCATCGCGGTGAAAAAGTGCTGTACGTCACGCTGCTCGCCGAGTCGCATAGCCGGCTGATGCAGCACCTCAGCCGCATGTCGTTCTACGACGCGGACTGCATTCCGTCCTCGGTGTTCTACCTGTCCGGTTACGACGATCTCGAGAACGAAGGGCTCGAAGGCATCCTGCGTCTGATCAACCGCGAGAGCCAGAAGCGTGGCGCGTCGCTGATCGTCATCGACGGCGTCTTCGTGCTCGAGGAAACGGTTCATTCGGAGCGCGAGTTCCGCAAGTTCGTCAACTATCTTTCGACGCTTGCCGCGTTGCTGAAGGCGACGATCCTGATGCTGACCAACAGCAAGCGCACGCAAGCCAGCCCCGAATACACGATGGTCGACGGCTGGTTCGAACTGGCCACGTCCACGGAAGGCTATCGCAGCCGCCGCCACGTGCAGGTGCACAAGTTCCGCGGCAGTGGCTTCATTGCCGGGCTGCACAACACCGAGATCAGCAACGACGGCATGCGCGTGCTGCCGCGTCTGGAGATGACCGAGGGCATCGGTGCCGATGAAGCCGAGCTGGGCCGTCGCACGACCAGCGGCCTCGAACAGCTCGACGGCTTGCTCGGCGGCGGGGTGCCGGTCGGCTCGACGACGCTGGTGCTGGGCCCGACCGGCATCGGCAAGACCAGCCTCGGCCTGCATTTCATCTCGCGGAGTTCGGATGAGGCGCCTGGCCTGATCTTCGGCTTCTATGAGACCCAGCGGCGCCTGGAGATGCGTGCCAAGTCGATCGGCATCGACCTGGCCGGCCTGACGCAACAGGGGCGGGTCGAGGTGCTCTGGCAGCCGCCGACCGAGCATGTGCTCGATGCGCTGGGCTACCGACTGCTCGAAGCCGTGCGGCGCAGCGGCGCCAAGCGCGTGTTCGTCGACGGCATCGGCGGCATCGAACAGTCGGCCGCCTATCCGCAGCGCATTCCGTCGTTCCTGGCGGCGCTGACCAAGGAATTGCGCGACGAGGGCGTGACGTCGATGTACAGCGCCGAGGTGCCGCAGGTGCTGGGCCATCAGTCCGACCTCTCGTTCGGGCGCATCTCGGCGGTTGCGGAAAACATCGTGTTGCTGCGCTATGTCGAACTTGATTCGCGTCTGCGGCGCCTGATCTCGCTGCTCAAGGTGCGCGAAAGCGACTTCGACGCGGCGATACGCGAGTTCGAGATCACCGACCAGGGGGTCCGCGTGGGCCAGGTGTTCCGTCACGCGGAAGGTTTGCTCACGGGCCACGCGCATCGTCAGCCGCCGGCAGATGTGTGATGGCGACGCAGCCACAGCACATCCTGTTGGTCGAGGATGAGCCCGGCACACTGAACACCACGGCGATGCTGCTGGAGATGTCCGGCTTTCGTGTCAGCAAGGCGCCGAACGGCCGCAGAGGCCTGGACATGCTGCTCAGCGAGCGGCCCGACCTGCTGGTCACCGACTACATGATGCCGCACATGGACGGTCTGCAATTGATCGCAGCGGTGCGCGCCGAGCCAACGCTCGAGGGGCTACCGATCCTGCTGATGAGCGCGGCACTGCCGGCAGAGGCTGCCCGTCAACAGGTCGCCGACGGCTTCATCAGCAAACCGTTCGATTACGACGAGTTCGAGCGCCGCGTGCGCGCGCTGCTGGGGGGCTAGCTGCCCAGCGCACGCGCCAGCGACGTCAGCAGGCGGTCGACGTCCGTTGCCGTGTTGTAGTGCGCCAGCGAGACGCGCACGACGCCGAGTGCCGGATCGATGCCGAGGGCCTCGCACAAGCGCGTCGAATAGAAGTTGCCGCTGCCGGTCAGCACGCCATCACGGCCCAGCGTCTCGACCAGTGCCAGCGGCGGCGTCGCTGCCGGAACGAATGCGACGAGGCCGGCACGTGTGTGGGCGCTGCGTGGGCCGAGCAGCCGCAACGCCGGATGGGCATCGACGAACTCGAGGATCGGCTGCAACAGGGCCGCGTCGTCGCCGAGCAGTGCGCGCACGCGCGCCGCGCGGCCCGACACATCGCCGCCACCGTGATGTGCATCGAGCACGTCGAAGTATTCGGCGATGCCGGTCATCGCCGCGACCTGCGCGTGATCCGGGCCAGCCGGAACGTAGCGACGATGCGGCAGCGGCGCATGGAAGTAATGCGCTTCGTTGCCCAGCTCGTCGAGCAGCGGCCGCCGGATCACCATCACGCCCTGGTGCGGGCCGAAGGTCTTGTACGCCGAGAACAGATAGATGTCGGCGCCGAGTGCGGGCACGTCCGGCAGGCCATGGGGGGCATACGACACGCCGTCGACGACGCTGACGGCGCCAGCTGCGCGGATCTTGGCGCAGATCGCGGTGACCGGATTGACCTCGCCGAGCAGATTCGACACCTGCGGGAACGCCACCAGCCGGGTGCGCGGTCCCAGCAGCGCATCGAGGTCGGCTGGATCGAGGCTGCCGCTGTCGCGCTGGACGCGCCACTCGCGCACGACGATGCCGTTCTCGGCCAGACGCCGCCACGCGCCGCTGTTGGCCTCGTGATCCTGATCGGTGACGACGATTTCGTCGCCCGGCCGCAGGCGCCGGCGAAAGGCTTGCGCCAACACGTATGCGTTCTGTGAGGTCGACGGACCGAACTGCACCTCGTCCGATGTCACGCCCAGGTATTCGGCGATGCGGACATAGGCGGCATCCATCCATGCGCCGGCCTCCTGCGCCGCCGGGTACGCGTGGTAGGGCTGCACCTTGAGCCGTCGGTAATATTCGCCGAGACGATCGACGACCTGCCGGCAGGGCAAGGAACCGCCGGCGTTTTCGAAGAATGCGGCGTCGCGCCACTCGTCGAACGCGTAGGCGGGGAACTGGGAACGGACGAAGCTGGTATCGAGTCGGGACACGGTAGTCGCTGGGCTGGAATACGGATCAGCGCTCGAGTTCGTCGAGCGTCTTCGGCCAGTTGGCCTTGAGCAGGCGCGACAGCGCGCGGTCGGCAAGCAACCGCCCGGCCGTCTGGCAGCGCGCACAGTAGTTTGCCTCGTTGTCGGCATAGACGATGCGTTGCACCGGCGCGCCGCAATCCGGGCACGGTTGGCGGTAGCGGCCATGCACGGCCATCTCCGGACGAAATGCGGTGACCTTGTCCGGCCAGCCGTCGCCGGCTTCGCGGCGCAGGCGTTCGGTCCACTCACGCAGGACGTCTTGCGTGGCGGCATACAGGCGCGCGTGCTCGTCGGCATCCAGCGCCTGCGTCTGCTTGAACGGCGACAGTCGCGCGCGATGCAGAATTTCGTCCGAGTAAGCATTGCCGATGCCGGCGAGCACCCGCGGATCGGTCAGCGCGCGCTTGAGTGTGTGGTTCTCGCGCATCAGCGCCACGCGAAAGCCGGCGGCGTCCACCTCCAGCGGCTCGACGCCGCCGCGCGTGAACGCCTGCAGGGCGGCCTCGCCGGCGAGCAGATGCAATGCGGCGCGGCGCTTGCTGCCATGCTCGACGAGCAACAGCGTGCCGCGATCGAAATCGAAGGCGGCGAGGCCATTCGATTTCGGCAGGGCGGCGCCGGCCCGGGTCCAGCGCAGGCGACCGAGAATCATCAGGTGGATCACCGCGTGCAGATCGTGCTCGAAGTCCAGCACCAGCCGTTTGCCGAGCCGTCGCGTGGCGCGCAGGCGGTGTCCGATGAAAGCTGCCGGTGGCGGTTCAACCGTGCGCAACACGAAGGGTTTGCCGATGCGCAGGTCGCGCAACTCGGCGCCGACAGCCAGGGTGTCGAGCCGCTCGAGATAGACCGTCAGATCCGGCAATTCAGGCATCGTTCGGTGCGCGGGCGAATGATCGTGATCACACGATAGCGGTGTTTGTCGCGACATGCTGACCGCTTGACAGCTCAGGGTCACGCGCCGACGCTGCCGATGGAGGAAGAAAAGCAGCTCGATGAGCATTCTGCAGATTCCGCATGCGCATCCGACCGTCATTCTGTTCGACTGGCATGCGACGCTGGCCGACACCATGGACGCGATGTACTACGCGCTCGACGATGTGATGCCGCGCCTGCGGCCGCTGGGTCTGATCGAGCGTCTGGTGCCGCCGGGCCGTTCGAAGACGCTGGAAGACGAAAAGCTCGTCAAGTACGTGCGCGAGCATTCCAGCCTGCATCCCAAGGTGCGTGCCGAGCGCAAGATTTCGCGGACCGACATCTTCGAAGTCCTGTTCGGCGACGATCAAGAAGCCAAGGCCCGCGCGCATCAGGAGTTCGATCGAACCTACGAGCAGCACTTCGGCGCCGTACGGCCGATGGAGGCCGGGGCGCGTCAACGTCTGCAGGCACTCAAGGACCTCGGCGTCGAAGTCGGCGTCCTGTCGAATCGCGCACGACGCTTCATGGCGCATGAGCTCTACATGATCGACGGCGACGGCTGGCATGAACTCGTCGACACCATGGTCTGCGGTGACGATGTCGCGCGGCGCAAGCCGCATCCCGATCTGGTGCTCAAGGCGCTCGACAATCTGGGCCGTGCGCCGGGCCTGGACTGCTGGTATGTCGGCGACAGCACCACCGACGTGATCGCCGCCAAGCGTGCCGGGGTGACGTCGGTGTTCTACAACGGCGTCGGTTGGGATCGGCACTGGCTCGACAAGATCTTTCCCGGCACGGTGCGCCACCCGCATGTGCCCGATGCCGTGGTCGGTGATCTGCCGGAGTTGCTGGCGCTGGCGCGACGATTGATTGCGGCGTCCGCCGAGCAGGCCTGAAGCAACGCGGACATTCAGGCTCGGGGCGGGCCGCGCGTGCGCTAATGGTGGGCAGCGGCGACAGCCGCAGGAGCGATCCCCCGATGGATGGAGTCAAGACCGACAAGCCGATACGCGCAGCCGCTGGCTGGGACGATGTGGTCTTCGTCTGCGGCAAGTGCATGCGCAAGATGAAGCGTGACGACGAGGCGCCGCCACTGCGCAAATGGCTGAAGCGGGAACTGAAGGCCCGCGGCGCCGGCAAGCGGCTGCGCATCGTTGAATGCGGATGCCTGGACTTGTGCCCCAAGCACGGCGTGACGCTGGCTCGTGGCCGCGAACTCGGCGAGGGCCGCAAGAAGTTGCGCGTGCTGCGCCCCGGCGACGACCCGCAGTGCGTGCTCGACTGGCTGCTCGATCCGCCAGCCGATCAGTTCGGAACCTGATACTCGACGCGGAACGTCAGGTTCAGCGGAAACTCCATCGCACACCGCTTGCCGCCACAGTTGGCCGGTTTGAACGGCTCACGCAGCATCACATAGGTCACGACCTTGGCAACGTCCTTGCTCGGCATCGCGTAGAACGCGACGTTCTTGACCTTGCCGTAGGGGTCGACGTTGACGATTGCCGACAGCTCGCCGTTCTCCTGCAGCGCCTGCTGGGCGATGGAGATGCTCTTCATCATGTGCCGCGTGCCGTGCAGCGGGTACGGCGGGTCGGTGTCGGCCGGCAGGTTTTCGTACTGCGAGCGAAACGCTTGCTTCTGCGCCGGCGTCAGCTCGTCGTAAGTGGCATCGAGCGGGAAGCTGTCGACCGCGATCGGCTTGGTGATGTGCGTGCCGGTGGTCGGTGTGTCCTGGTAGATCGTATTCGGATTTTCGGCCGAGGCGACGCCTGTGGTGCCGATGGCGACCAACGATGCGGCGGCGATGGCGCATCGCGCAATGAACAAAGACATAAACGCCCCCCGGCGCTGATCAGTGTCAGCGGAGCGTCATGCAAACGCCGCGCCACCGTCCGTGGCCGCGCGGTGCTGGAGACCGTCGAAGCGCTGTTCGGGCCTCAGTTCGACGGGGGCGTGCCCGACGTCGTCGAATTCAGGCGCTGACAGATCGGACGGCTGGGGTTGGCCTTGCATGCGGCTTCGAGCTTGGCGCGGCGCTCGTCCTTGCAGGCCTGCGGGTTCGACTGACACTCAGCCGCTTTCTCCGCCATTTTCTGCTTGGCCTCTTCGCACTTGGCCGGATCGGCATCGCACTTGGCCTTGAGGCGCGTCTTCATTGCCTCGCAGCGGTCGGGGTGCGCCTGGCACCAGGCTGCGGCGGTCGGCGGTGGCGCGCTCGAACCGTCGTCGGCCATGGCCTGAAAGCTGACACCGCCGAGCATGGTCGCGGCCATCAGCAGTGCGGACAGCATGCGCATCGGATTCATCGGGGCACTCCTGTCGAAATGGAACCTCGGCAGTGTGCCGTATGGGCCGTGCCGCCGCGTAACAGTTTGTAGCGATGAGCGCTGGCAACCTTCGTGAGCCGCCCATATCGAGCCCTGAAGCGGCGTTTTCCGCTGTGTCGCCGCTGGCTAGCGCGACTGGCCGTAGCGATTGTTGAGATAGACCGCGTCGCGCAGTTGCTTGACGTTCTCGCGCAGGATGTCGGCCACCAGCTCGTCGGTACGGGGGTCGGACAGCACTTCCTCGACGATGCGAAAGCCGGCGTCAACCACCGCCTCGCTGATGTCCTTGTAGAACGGCAGGCGCGACAGCCGGCCGGCCTTGGGGTCTTCGCGCAGCTTTTCGAACATCATGTTGCGCAGCGAGCCCTGATTCTCGCGCAGCGCCTTGGACACATTGCGGGTGTAGGTGCCGTGCACCAGCACCTCGGCAACCTCGTCGAGCACCGCGACGGTGACCGCGTCGCTGATCGATTCGACGATCGCGTTCTTGAAGCGGTTGACGAACAGGTAGGTGAAGTCCTCACCGAGCGCGCGGTCGGCGGCGGCGCCGAGGCGCGAGAACATGACGATCACGCGCACCACGCGAAACAGGCGGAACGCGCGCAGCGCCGGATGCGCGGCCGGAATCATGCCGAGGATTTCGTACCAATTGCGCTTCAGGAACGCCAGTTCCCAGCGGGCACGGCGCCAGCGCCACATGAACTCGACGAAGAAGATTGCGCAAAACGCCAGATCGCCGATTACGATCCAGTGCTCCTGCGCTTCGGTGGCCGGTCCCCAGGTGTCGTAGCCGAGCAGAGCGATCGAGGCCAGCGCCAGGATCAGCATCACCCAGTCGATGATGGCGATGCGGCGGCGCTCCGATGTGCGCTGGTGTTCGTGCATGGTTCTCGCGGCGAGCCCGTCGATGAGGAAAAGCCCGCTCTTGTCGTTGTGGTCCGGCCGCTATCATGCGGGCACTTGGGGAGGACCGCATCCATGAACCGCATGACCCTGCTGGCGCGCAGCGCTGCCGCCATCCTGCTTTCCGTTGCCGCGATGGCCCGTGCCGACGCCGGCACCGCCGCCGATACCGCCGTCGATCGGCAATTCCATCGCCAGTTCGGCGACGACTTCCTGTCCGCATACTGGAAACTGCATCCGGACTTCGCGATCGCCGTCGGCTATTACGACGACGCGGCCGAACTGCCGGCGCCGGACGCCGCATACCGCAAGCGCCTGCAGCAGTTCCTCGACACCTCGATCGGCAAGCTCGATGCGATGCCGGCGGCGCAGATGAGCGATGGCGTGCGCACCGACCGCGAGATGCTGCTCAACCAGCTGCGCTACGAGCGCTGGTCGCTCGATACGCTGCGCGACTGGCAGTGGGAGCCGTCGGACTACAACGTCGCCGACGCGTTCTCGCTGCTGCTCAACACGCCGTACGCCGACGAGGCGACGCGCCTGCGCACGGTGTCCAGGCGGCTGGCGCAGGTGCCGGCGTATTACGCCGCGGCCGAGAAAGCGATTTCGCATCCGACGCGCGTGCATACGCAGATGGCGATCGCGCAAAACGAGGGCGCGCTCGACGTATTCGGCGACGCGCTGGAGAAGCAGGTTGCCGGCTCCCAACTGAGCGCCGATGAACGCGTGACTTTCCTGCATCACCTCAAGGCGGCGCGCGCGGCGATCGAGGCTTATGTCGACTTCCTGAAGACCCTGGACGCGAAGCAGGCCAAGGACGGCGGCGCGCGCGACTTCCGCCTAGGTCAGCCGTACTACGACCAGGCCTTCGCCTATGAAGTGCAGGCCGGCATGAGTGCCAAGCAGCTTTACGAGCGCGCCGTCGCCGAGAAGCAGCGCCTGCATGCGCGCATGAGCGTGCTCGCCGATCAGCTGTGGCCGAAGTACTTCCCGGACACGCCGCCGCCGGCCGAGCCGCTGGTGAAGATCCGCACGTTGATCGAGAAGCTGTCGGACAACCACGTCCAGCCGTCGGAGTTCTATCCGCAGATCAAGGCGCTGATTCCGAAGCTCGAAGCCTGGGTCACCGACCACGATCTGCTGACGCTGGACCCGAGCCGGCCCTTGGATGTGCGCATCACGCCGCCGTATCAGCGCGGTTACGCGATGGCGTCGCTGGCCGCGCCGGGGCCTTATGACCCGACCGCCAAGACGTATTTCAACGTCACGCCGATGGACGGCTATACGCCAGCGCAGGCCGATAGCTTCCTGCGCGAATACAACCACTGGCTGATGCAGATTCTGGCCATCCATGAAGCGGTGCCCGGTCACTACGTGCAGTTGCTGTACGCCAACAAGTCGCCGAGCCGCATCAAGGCGATCTTCGGCAACAGCGCGATGATCGAGGGCTGGGCCGTCTACAGCGAACGCATGATGCTCGAAAGCGGTTGGGGCGATCACGCGCCGGAAATGGAGCTGATGTATTCGAAGTGGGTACTGCGCGTGGTCTGCAACACCATCCTCGACTACGGCGTGCACGTGCTCGGCATGAGCCAGGACCAGGCGATGAAACTGCTCACCGACGAAGCCTTCCAGAGCCGCACCGAGGCCGAAGGCAAGTGGCATCGCGTACAGGTGTCGAGCGTGCAGCTGACGTTCTATTACGCGGGCTTTTCGGCGATCTACGGCTATCGCCAGCAGCTCAAGGACGAACTCGGCGATCGCTTCGATCTGAAGAAATTCAACGAGAAGTTTCTCAGCTACGGCAGCGCGCCGGTGGCGGTGATCGAACAGTTGATGAAGCCGGCCGACGTCGCCAGGCCCTGAGGCGAAGCTGGCGCTGGCGACGGCCCGGATCGGCCGCCGCCAGCGCCGGCGATCAGGTCGCCAGGTCGCGTCGGTGCGCGAAGGCGTAGAGCACCGGCAGTACCAGCAGACTCAAGGTGGTGGCGGAGATGATGCCGCCGATCACCACGGTTGCCAGCGGGCGCTGCACCTCGGCGCCGGTGCCGGTGTTCAGCGCCATCGGCAGAAAGCCCAGCGAGGCAACCAGCGCCACCATCAGGATCGGCCGCAGTCGCGCCAGCGCACCCTCGGTGATCGCCGCGTCCAGCGACCGGCCCTCGGCGACCAGACTGCGGAACATCGAGACCATGACCACACCGGTCAGTACCGCGACGCCGCACAGCGTGATGAAGCCGACGCCTGCCGAGATCGACAGCGGGATGTCGCGTAGCCACAGCGCGACGATGCCGCCGGTCAGCGCCAGCGGCACGCCGGAGAACACCAGCAGCGCGTCCTTGACCGACGCGAACGTCAGATACAGCAGGCCGAAGATCATCAGCAGGGCGATCGGTACGACGATCGCCAGCCGTGTTGCCGCCGACGCCAGCTGCTCGAAGGTGCCGCCCCAGCGCACGTAGTAGCCGGTTGGCAGTGCGACATCGGTGGCGACGGCGCCGCTGGCCTCTTCGACGAAGCCGCCGAGGTCGCGGCCGCGCACATTGGCGGTGACGACGATGCGTCGTGCGCCGTTTTCGCGCGAGATCTGATTCGGGCCGAGGGTGCGCGTGATGGTCGCGACTTCCGACAGCGGCACGTAACCGCCGCCGGCCAGCGGTACCGGCAGCGTCGCCAAGGCCGCCGGATCGGTACGCGAAGTCTCCGGCAGGCGCACGACGACGGCGTAGCGCGCGTCGCCTTCGAAGATCGTGCCGGCGCGACTGCCGCCGACCGCGGTGGCGACCAGATCCTGGATGTCGGCGATGCGCAGGCCGTAGCGCGCCAGTTGCATGCGATCCGGCTGCACGGCCAGCATCGGCAGGCCGCTGGCCTGTTCGACCTTGACGTCGGCCGCGCCGGCCACGCGGCCGATGCGTGCAGCGATGCGGCTGCCGAGCCGCTGCAGCGTATCGAGATCGTCGCCGAACACCTTGATTGCGACGTCGGCACGCACGCCGGAGATCAACTCGTTGAAGCGCATCTGGATCGGCTGCGTGAAGCTGTAGGCGGCGCCGGGAATCGCGTCGACGACGGCCGCCAGCTCGCCGATCAGCGTCGCTTTCGACTTGCCGGGGTCTGGCCACTGCGCGTGCGGTTTGAGCATCACGAAGGTGTCGGTCTCACCGGGCGACATCGGATCGGTGGCGGCCTCGTTGGTGCCGGTACGGGCGAACACGCGCGCGACTTCCGGCACGTTCATCAGCGCCGCGTTGACCAGCTTCTGCGTCGCCACCGCCTGTTCGATGCCGATGCCCGGTACGCGCGTCGGCTGGATGATGAGATCGCCTTCGTCGAGATTGGGAATGAACTCGGTGCCGAGCCGAGTGGCCAGCACGCCGCAGCCCAGCGTCAGCAGCAGCGCCGTGCCGAGCACGGTACTGCGGTGGCCGAGCGCCCAGGCCAGCATCGGCGCATAGCCGCGCCGCGCGCCGCGCACGATGGCATTGTCCTTCTCGGCGATCGGCCCGTTGAGGGCGATCGCGATCAGTGCCGGCACCAGCGTCACCGACAGCAGCAGCGCTGCGAGCAGGGCGATGATCACGGTCAGCGCCATCGGGTGAAACATCTTGCCCTCGACGCCGCTGAGCGCCAGGATCGGCAGATTGACGAGCACCACGACCAGCACGCTGACCAGGCTCGGTCGGAACACTTCGGCGGTCGCCTCGTGCACCACGGCCAGGCGGTGCGTCAGCGGCAGCACGCCGCCGTGTCCGCGTTGCGCATGACCAAGTCGCATCAGACAGTTCTCGACGATGATCACCGAGCCGTCGACGATCAGGCCGAAGTCCAGGGCGCCGAGGCTCATCAGATTGGCGCTGATGTGGCCGCCGACCATGCCGGTGAAGGTCATCAGCAGCGACAGCGGAATCACCAGCGCCGTCAGCAGCGCGGCGCGTAGATTGCCGAGCATGACGAACAGCACGACGATCACCAGCAACGCGCCTTCGATCAGGTTCTTTTGCACGGTGTGGATGGTCTTGCCGACCAGATCGGTGCGGTCGTAGACGGTCAGCGCCTCGACGCCGGCCGGTAGCTGCCTGCGGATGTCGTCGAGCTTGTCGGCGACTCGCTTGGCGACCACACGGCTGTTCTCGCCGATCAGCATGAAGGCGGTCGACAGCACTGTCTCGTCGGTGCCGAGCTGCGCGGCGCCGGTGCGCAGCGGCGCGCCGATCTCGACATCGGCGACGTCGGCGACGGTGACCGGGATGCCATCGTGCGAAGCGACCACGACGCGACGCAGATCGTCGACGCCGCGCAATTCGCCGGGGACGCGGACCAGCAACTGCTCGCCATTGCGCTCGATGTAGCCGGCGCCGCGATTGCCGTTGGCGGCGATCAGCGCCGTGCGCAGATCGTCGACGCTGAGCTGCTGTGCGAGCAGGCGCGACGGGTCGGGCAGGACGTGAAATTCCTTGACGCGACCGCCGATGGTGTCGACTTCGGTGATGCCGGGTGTCTGCCGCAACTGCGGACGAATGATCCAGTCCTGGATCGAGCGCAGCGCGGTGGCGTCGTACGGGGTGCCGTCGGGCTGACGGGCTTCGGGGTCGGCGCGCAGCGCGTACATGAAGATCTCGCCGAGGCCGGTGGTGATCGGGCCAAGCGACGGTTCGACATCGGCCGGCAGGTTGGCGCGCACGTCCTGCAGCCGTTCATTGACGAGCTGGCGCGCGCGGTAGATGTCGGAGCCGTCGGCGAACACCGCCGTGATCTGCGACAGGCCGTATTTCGAGAGCGAGCGGGTGCTGACCAGGCCGGGGATGCCGCCGAGCGAGGTTTCGATCGGAAACGTCACGCGTCTTTCGGTTTCGAGCGGTGAATAGCCGGGTGCGCGCGCGGCGATCATCACCTGCACATTGGTGATGTCGGGCACGGCGTCGAGCGGCAGGCGCTGGTACGACAGCACACCGAGCACGGCGAACGCCAGTGCCATCAGCACCATCATCCAGCGTCGGTGAATCGCGAGGTGGAGCAGGGCATTGATCATGGTTCAGTCCTCTGCCTCGGCGAGCCACTCGGACTTCAACAGGAAGCTGTTGCCGACCGCGACGCGCTCGCCGGCCTGCAAACCGTCGATGACCTCGACGTGCCGGCGATCGCGCTTGCCGGTGCGCAGGGCGCGCGGGACGAAGCCTGCAGCCGTTTCGACGAAGACCGACGCTTGACCGTCGAGGTCCTGAATCGCGGCTTGTGACACGGCGAGCGCGACGTCGTGTGCCGCGATCTCCAGATCGGCGCTAATGAACTGACCCGGGCGCCAGCGGCCGCTGGCGTTGTCGAGCGTCGCGCGCAGCGGAATGCTGCGGCGCTGCGGATCGCTGGACGGAGCGATGTAGTCGAGCTGTGCCTGCACCGGCGCTTGCGTGCGATCGGCATGGATGTCGACGCGCTGTCCGATCTGCAGGCCAACGGCATCTCGCGGAAAGACTTCGAGCTGTGCCCAGACCTGTGACAGGTCGGCGATCACGAACAGCGTGTCGCTGCCCAGCGCTTCGCCGTCGTTGACGTGCCGTTCGACGACGAGTCCGGCAATCGGGGCCTTGATGCGGTAGGGCTGCAGGCTGTCGTTCGACTCGACGATCAGCAAGGTCTCGCCGGCGGCGACCGAATCGCCGATGTTCTTCATCACGCGTCGCGCGATGCCCGGGTAACGGGCCGCGACATGGCGGACGCGGTCGGCGACGGCAGCGATGTGACCATAGACCGGTACGACTTCGATGATACTGGCGGCGCCAACGCTGGCGATCTCGATACCGGCATCGCGGCGTTGCTGGTCGTCGAGCTTGATCGCCGCTCGTGCCGCGGGCGCTTCGATGCGGTCGGAGGGCGCCACCGGTGACGTCGATGGGCCACAGGCGGAAAGGGTGAGGGCCAGCACGGCTGGCGTCAGAAAAGGTGTGCGGATCATGGCTGGAGGCTTGCGTTCGTATCGGGGGCGAGCGCCGTCATGCGGTCGACGGCGGCCAGCGTGCGGTGGTAGTCGGCGACATTCGTCAGCCATTCCTGCTCGAGGTCGAGGCGCGTCTGCTGCGCGTCGAGCAGGTCGATTTGCGAATAGCGGCCGTTGGCGTAGCCACGGCGCGTCAGCATCAAGGCCTCGTCGGCCTGTGGCAGCAGCACGCTGCGCAGCGACTCGGCCATCGTCCGTGCGTGACGCAACGCCTGGACGAAGTCGTAGAGCACCGTTTCGCTTTCGACGGCGGCGGCCTGGCGATCGACGGCGACGCGATCGCGCAGTGCTTCAGCCTCGACAATCGCGCCCTGGTTGCGGTTGCTGATCGATAACGGCAACAGCAGCGAGGCGACCAGTGCATAGTCGCCGCTGCCCTGCAGGCGACGGACGCCGGCGCTGAACCGCGGGTCGTCGTTCGACTCCTGGCGAGCCAGGCGCAGCTGTGCCTCGCGAAGCCGCTGTTCCACGTCGTAGCGCGCATAGTCCGGACTGCGCCGCAGGCGTTCGAGCAGTGCGGTGTAGTCCGGTGCGTCTGGAAGCTGGCCCAGTTCGCCGTCGGCGCGCTCGAACTGCGGCACGGTTTCGCCCCACTGCGCACCGAGGCGGCGGCGCTGCGTCGCCAGCAGATGCTCGTAATGCTCGTGTTCGAGCTGAACACGCTCGAGCGCGATACGGGCGCGATTGACCTCCAGGCTTGATGCTGCGCCGATCGCGACGCGGCGCTTGGCGGCCGCCAAGGTCTGCTCGGCATAGCCGACACCGCGTGCGGCGAGCGCCAGCTGCGCCTGCGATTCGATGACATCGAGGAAGCGACGCGTGGTTTCGGCGACGACGTCGAGTCGCGCCATGATCTCGGTGTGGTCGAGCTGCGCGAGCCGGGCATCGGTGACGCCGATTCGGGCCTGACGCTTGGCGATACGCTGCCAGGCGATGGTCAGACGTAGCGTTGCCTCGATCGAGTCGGCGCCGCGATAGGGGCCGGTGCCGCCGAAATTTTCAAGCTCGATGCCGAGTTCGGGGCGTGGGCCGAGACCGGCTTGCAGGCGCTGGCCGCCGGCTGCGGCTCGGTCGTAGACGAAGCGCGCCAGCTTCGGATTGGCCTTGATTGCAAGTGCCGTGGCGTCGGCCAGCGTCAACGGCCCGCTGGGGTGTGGCGCCTCCGGTGCCGGGCTGGCGGCTGTGGCCGCCATCGCAAGCCCCAGCAGCAGCGCGAGGCCGGCCGCGGGGCGACAACATGAGGACAGCATGGGGGAACTCCCGACTGTGATGCAGGCGTCCGCAGATCGCGGACGAGGCGGACGTACGTCAGGTGTGACGTCGCCCGTCGGTGGACACGCGCATGCGCCAGCGTCCGCTTCGACAGCGGACGCCGCGGCTGCGGTGGTCGTCGGGATTTAGCGCGGTGGGCCGCGCAGCGGTGGGGGGAGTTGAGGGCTTCGGTAGCGGTCGCCGGGTGGCGCCGCGGCTTCGGGGTGCGGCAGCCGCAATGCCGGACGCAGCAGGGCCAGTAGTGGCGGCAGCAGCAGAATCAGCGCTAAGCCCCAATCCGGCAGTGGCACTGGCAGGGGGGCGGTGCCGCCATCACCGAACATGCTGACGTCGTGATCCTGATCAGCGGCCAGATGCGGGGTCGCGGCACTGGCGACATAGGTCACCGGCATGATGCGGCCGTCGTCCATCGTCAGCGCAGTGTTCAGGTGCTGATGCCAGTGCAGATCGACGATGCGCACGACGCTGATCGCCCCCAACAGGAGGACGAGGAGCAGCGTGACGGGCATTGAGCCGTGGCGGCGCTTCATCGGGCTTCAGGCGGTCGTGCGGATCCGGAACACGGCGATTGTAAGGCATGATGCGCGCCGGATCTGGCGCTGAAGTGGCGCGGACGCCATTCGCTGACCGGCGTGAAAGGCTGGCATCAAACGTGCTGGGGGTTTCCCCGACGGATCGACACCGATTTCGACTTGGGGGAATGACGTGCGCCACTGCCTTCGCGGGCTGTCGTTGCGTGCCGCTTTGCCGGCCGCCTTGATGTTTGCGTTTTCGCTGCCGGCTTTCGCCGACGCTCCGGCCCGACCGCATCTGGTGCCGTTTTCCGAAATCAGTGCCGGCGATACCGCCTGGATGCTGTCGTCGACGGCCCTGGTGCTGTTGATGACGATTCCCGGCCTGGCGATGTTCTACGCCGGCATGGTGCGCAAGAAGAACGTCCTAGCCACGGCGCTGCAGAGCTTCTTCATTACCGCGCTGGTCTCGGTGCTGTGGGTGATCGTCGGTTACAGCCTGGCGTTCACGCCCGGCAGCCCGTGGATCGGCAGCCTCGACCGCTTCGCGCTACAGGGCATGGAATATCTGAAGGACGCCGGCAAGCTGTCGGTGAGCCACATCGCGCCAACGATTCCCGAATCGGTGTTCGTGATGTTCCAGATGACCTTCGCCATCATCACGCCGGCGCTGATCGCCGGTGCGTTCGCCGAGCGCATGCGCTTTGGCGCGATGGTGTTGTTCATGGCGCTGTGGTCGCTGCTGGTCTACGCGCCGGTCGCGCACTGGGTCTGGGAGCCGACCGGTTGGCTGGCCAGCCTCGGGGCGATGGACTTTGCCGGCGGCACCGTCGTGCACATCAATGCCGGCGCTGCCGGCCTGGCCTGTGCGTTCATGCTCGGCAAGCGTACGCACTACGGCAGCGAGCCGTTCATCCCGTTCAACCTCGGCTTCACGATGATGGGCGCGTCGCTGCTCTGGGTCGGCTGGTTCGGTTTCAATGCCGGCTCGGCGGTGGCCTCCGACGGTCGCGCCGGCATGGCGATGCTGGTCACGCAGACGGCGACGGCGATGGCGGTGCTGGCCTGGTGCACGATGGAATGGCTGATCCGTGCCCGCGTGTCGCTGCTCGGTGCGGTGTCCGGCGCGGTTGCCGGTCTGGTCGCGATCACGCCAGCGTCCGGCTTCGTCAACGTCGGCGGTGCGCTGGCGATCGGCGCTGCGGCCGGTGTGGCCTGCTACTGGGGCGCGACCGGTCTCAAGCGCATGCTCGGCGCCGACGACTCGCTGGACGTGTTCGGCATTCACGGTATCGGCGGCATCGTCGGGGCCTTGCTGACCGGTGTGTTCGCCGACAAGAACATCTGCGGTGCCGACGGCAACATCGTCACGCAGGCAATCGGGGTCGGCGCGACGCTGCTCTACAGCGGCGTGATGTCGTTACTGATTCTCGTCATTCTCAAATACACCGTCGGGCTACGCGTCACGGCGGACGAAGAGCTTGCAGGCCTCGATCTCTCGCTGCACGGCGAGACGATTCCCTAGCCCCGCAAGCCAACGAAAAGCAGTCCCGTGCATGGAGGAGAACGTGCGTCACCGTAGCGACCGGCCCGGGGCCGGTCGACTGGAGATCTCGTCATGACCGAAAACGAAGCACTGTTGATCGCCACGCGGCTCTACGTGCGCATGCGCGCGAACGGCGGCCGCGTCATCGATGCGGTGTGGATCACACAGAACGCCGATTACGCGCGTGAAATCCTCAGGCTGGCCTATGCGCACAGCGACGATGAGGTGCAACGCCTGGCGCTCAAGCTCGAGGAAATGCTGTTCGGTGCGGTGCAGCCGCGTAGCGCTATCGCACCGGCCGCGCCGCGTGAGCCGGCCGCGTCTGCCGCAGCACCGAAAGGCATCAGCAAGTACATCGGCGTATTGCGCTGACGCGCGAGGCGCGGTTACGACGAGCAGCTGACCTCGATGTGGCGCGCGTCGGGCGGCGGCTCGGCGGCGTAAGCGTCGAAGCCGGGCTGTTCGTCGAACGGCCGGCGCAGCACCGTCAGTAGACGCTCGATCTCGCTGCCGTCGTTGTCGCGCTCGGCCGCTTCGATCGCCCGCTGTGCCAGATGGTTGCGCAGCACATATTTCGGATTCACCGCCTGCATCGCCACGCGCCGGACGTCGTCGGCCAGGCCCTGCGCACGCAGCCGTGCCCGGTAGTCGGGCAGCCAGGCATCGAACGCCGCCGGGTCGCGCATTTCGTCACGCAGCGGGCCGGCGCTGCCGTCGGCCATCGGCACGTCGCCGAGCAGGCGGAAGCTGCGCGTGAAGTCGTTGTGCGATTGGTGCAGCAGCGTCAGATAGCGGTTGATCAGCTCGACGTCGCTGTCGCGTGCGTCCTGCAGGCCGAGCTTGGCGCGCCAACTCGCGGTGGCTGCAGCGGAAAAGATCGGGCCATAGGGCTCAAGCAGGCTTTCGGCGATCTCGACCGCGCGGTTCTCGTCGTCGGCCAGCAGCGGCAAACAGGCTTGCAACAGCCGCGAGCAATTCCAGTAGCCGATGCCGGGCTGCTGGTCATAGGCGTAACGGCCGCCTTCGTCGCTGTGATTGCAGACGTGATGTGCATCGAAGGCATCCATGAAGCCGTAGGGGCCGTAGTCCAGCGTCAGTCCGAGCACCGACATGTTGTCGGTGTTCATGACGCCGTGACAGAAGCCGACGGCCTGCCACTGCGCCATCAGCTGTGCGGTGCGCCGGACGACCTCTGCCAGCCAACGTGCGTAACGGTCCGGCGTGCCGGACAGCTCGCCAAAGTGCTCATTGATGACGTAATCGGCCAACGGTGCCAGATGCTGTGGCTGATTGCGGTAATAGAACACCTCGAAGCTGCCGAACCGCACCAGCGATGGGGCAACCCGGCAGATCACCGCGGCGCGCTCGATGGTTTCGCGACGTACGCGGTCGTCGGCGACGATCAGGCTCAGCGCCCGCGTTGTTGGAATGCCGAGATGGTGCAGCGCTTCGCCGGCCAGATATTCACGGACGCTGGAGCGGATCACGGCGCGGCCGTCAGCGAAGCGCGAGTACGGCGTCTGCCCGCTGCCCTTGAGCTGCAGATCCCAGCTGCGGCTTTCGCGATCGCGCAACTGGCCGAGCAGGATCGCGCGGCCATCGCCGAGCTGCGGCACGAAGCTGCCGAACTGATGTCCTGCATACAGCGCCGCGAAGGGAGCGCCACCGGGCAAGGCGCGATTGCCGGCGAAGATGTCGGTGAACGCATCGCTGTCGAGATCGGCAGGCTCGAATCCGAGTTCGGCTGCCAGTTCGCGATTGACGTGCAACAGCCGCGGCGCTTGCAGCGGCGTCGGCTCGACCCGGCTGCCGTAGGTCGGGCCGAGTGCGGCGTAGCGGTTGTCGAGCGGCGGTTGGTCGAGCGTGAAAGTCACGATGCACGAGCGGCGAGGGTGGCCGGTCACTCTAACGCCGACGGCGGTGCGTTGCTGGTGCTTCCGTTCAGCTGGCTCTGCTATAAATCGTTTATCGAGACCACGGGGACGGAGCGGACATGCATATGGAATACGGCGGCTTGTGGGGTTTGATCGTCTTGATCGCCGACATCTGGGCGATCGTCAGCATCGTCCAGAGCGGCGAGACCACCGGCAAGAAGGTGCTGTGGATTCTGCTGGTGCTGTTCCTGCCGGTGCTCGGTTTCATCATCTGGCTACTTGCCGGGCCCCGCGGACGCTGACGTTCATACACCCAGCTCGCGGCGCAGCGCCGCCGCCGATCGATACGGCGGCGGCTGCAGTCCGTGCAGGGCCTGCACCTTGTCGACCAGCGCGGCATTGAGCGGCGCGTCGAGGCCGTGCGCGCGGGCATGGCGAACGATTTCGCCGTTGAGTTCGTCGACTTCGGTCGGTCGCCCCGCTGCGATGTCGGACATCATCGACGGATAGGCGCGCTCGCGCAAGCCGTTGCGGCGTCGGGCCACCTGCCACGGCAGTTGACTGCGACCACGCAGCAACGCGCGGTAGAGCGTGTACGGCACCGGCATCGGCAATGTGAACGCGGTGTCGGTGCGGCGCAGGATGCCAACCGCCTCGTCGAGTACCGCGGCGTAGACCTGGCGCAGATCGCCGGCGCGAAACAAATCCTCGAACGTCGCATGCGTCAACGCGCAGACCGCGTTGGCGAGGTTGATCAGCAGCTTGCCCCACACGCCACGTTCGCCGCGGGCGTGGTCGATGGCGACGCCCGGCGCGGCGAACGCCCGGCGCAGTCGCGCGTCGTGGCCGCTGATGACCAGATGTGCGCGTGTGGTCAGCTCGGTGTGCAGCGGCGCCAGCCACTGCGCGTTGAACATGACCGAGACCGCCACGATGGGCGCGCCCGGCAGGCGTTCGCGCAGCTGCCGGGTTGCTGACAGGCCGTTGAGCGTCGAAACCACCGTGCAGCCGGGCGGCAGCGGCGGCAGGGCGTCGAGCAGCGCCGTGAGTTGCGGATGCTTGACGGCGATCACCAGATAGTCGACGTCGTGCAGGTCGAGGACACTGCGTAGCGGTGGGCGCGGTACGCACAGGGCGCCGCCATGGCGGTCGACACGCAGCTGCGTCAGTGCCTCGAACGCGGCACGATCCTTGTCGCGTGTGTAGAGCTGCACCGGTTCGCGACCGGCGGCCGCGGCCAGCGTAGCCAGCGTCGTGCCGACGGCGCCGGCACCGATGAACATCATCATGAGCGAATGGCCTCCCTGCGGGGCTGATACCCTTGCATGAGGGACCGCGGCAGACAAGCGGGGGAGGAGTCGCGACGATGAAGGCCTGTACGAGCTGTCACGCGCAAAACGCGGTCGATGCGCGTTACTGCAATCAGTGCGGCACGCGCTTGGGCGACGACGGTGCGGCGCCGGCGGTCGCTGCCTATACGCCGCCCCACCTTCGCGATGGCGCGCTGCGCTCGGCGGGCATTGCCGGCGAGCGCAAGCAGGTCACGGTGCTGTTTGCCGACATCAAGGGCTCGACGCGGCTTGCCGAGCAAGCCGGTGCGGAACGCTGGCACGCGGTGCTCGACCGCGTTTTCACGTTGCTCGGTCAGGCTGTGCATCGCTACGACGGCACCATCAACCAATATACCGGCGACGGCGTCATGGCCCTGTTCGGGGCACCGCTGGCGCTCGAGGACCACGCCCTGCACGCAGCGCTGGCGGCGCTCGACATGCAGCAGCTCGTGCGTCGCTATGCCGACGATCTGCGCCTGGCGCACGGACTCAACCTGTCGATGCGGATCGGCCTCAACAGCGGCGAAGTCGTGGTCGGCCGCATCGGCGACGATCTGCGGCAGGACTACACCGCGCAAGGGCCGACCGTGCATCTGGCGGCGCGCCTTGAAAGCCTCTGCGAGCCGGGGCGCGTTTACGTGTCGCAGGCCAGCGCCCGGCAGCTCGAAGGGTATTGCCGGCTACGCGCGCTGGGCGCGGCGCAGCTGCCCGGTTACGACCAGCCGCAGGCGGTGTTCGAACTCGAAGCGGTCGAACGCTCGCCCGCGCGTCTGCGACGGAGCTTGGCGCGCAGCGATTCGCCCTTCCTCGGGCGGCAGCACGAGTTCGAGCGTCTGCGCGCCGCGCTGCAGGCCGTGAGCGACGGTCGTGGGCGGGTGCTGGCCGTGGTCGGCGACGCGGGCCTCGGCAAGTCGCGCTTGTGCCATGAGTTCACCGAACAGTGCGCGCGCGACGGCATTGTCGTGCATCGCTGCAGCGCCGTGCCGTACGCGCGCCGCGTGCCGCTGCTGCCGGTGCGTGAACTGCTGCGCAGTCGTCTCGGGGTGCCGGCCACGGCCGACGACGCACAGGCCCGGCAGTGGATTGCCGGCGCGCTGGCGCTGGAGGGCTCGGAAGCGGTGCAGATGCTGCCGCAGGTGCTTGAGTTCCTCGGTATCGCCGAGGCGCCGCTGCGTGGCGCGGTGGAGGCGCCAGCGGATCTGCAGGCACGCATGCTCGATCTGCTGGCCGAATATCTGTGTTGCGGACCGCGCAAGGTGCTGCTGGTCGAGGATCTGCATTTTCTCGACCCGGCGACCGAGGCCTTTCTCGAACGTCTGGCGCAGGCGGCGCGGCGCGCGTCGTGTCTGCTGCTGCTGAACTACCGGCCGCAGGCTGTGCTGGCGCGTATTGAGGTGGACGAGACGTTGCGGCTGCGCGCGCTCGACGACGCCGACCTGCGCGCGCTGGCGAGCACGTTGCTTGGCCCCCATCCGTCGCTGCAAGCGATCGTCGACACCTTGGTGACGCGAGCCGCCGGGCACCCGTATTTCGTCGAGGAAGCGGTGCTGGCGCTGGCGGACGGCGGTTGGCTGCAGGGCACGCCACGAGCCTGGACACTGGGACGTGCGCTCGATGCATGGCCACTACCCGACAGCGTGCAGGCGCTGCTGGCGGCGCGCATCGACCGGCTGGCACCGGCGCTGCGCGCGCTGCTGCAGACCGCGGCGGTGATCGGCCAGCAATTCGATGCGGCGCTGTTGGCCGCGGCTGCGCGCGAGGACTTGCATGCGGTCGAGGCGCAGTTGCAGGCGCTGGCCGACGCCGGCCTGGTGCGCGCCGAGGCCGATCACTGGAGCTTCGTGCACCCGTTGCTGCAGGACGTGGCCTATCGCACACAGCTCGATGTCGCACGCCGCGCCGTGCACGCGACGCTGGCCGGCCTGCTCGAACGGCGACACGGCGCGGCCGATGCGCCGCATGAGGTCTCCGAGCAGCCCTGCGAGGCGGCGACGGCGATCGCGTATCACTGGCGCCGCGCCGGCGAGATGGCGCGCGCCGGTCGCTGGGGGCTGCACGCTGCGCAGTGGATGCAGGCGCGCAATTTCGATACGGCCACCGAGCTGTGCCGCACCGCGATCGCCGATCTGGATCGCGCTGGCGACGATCTGCAGGTCCGCGCTGCTGGTGTGCGCGGGCGTGCGATGTTGATCCGTCTGTCGCAGTTCTCGGCGGTCGACGATGACGAGATCGAGCGTGCGTACCGCGACGCGCAAAGCTTGGCCGCCACCGATGCCGCCGGACAGATCGAGCTGCAGCTGTCGTACGGCAATCGCCAGCTGTATCTGGGCCGCGCCGATGCCGCCGCACAGATTCACGAGCAAGCCGTGACCCGGGCCATGGCCTCCGGGCAGGCGGCTCTGATCAACCGCTTCCGGCTGACGGTGCTGATGTCGTTTCACGGCGCCGGTCGGCTGCGCCAGGTGCTGACGCTGCTCGATCGCGCCGGTGACGACTGGCGCAGCCGGCCGGTCGACGCCGAGAACTACATGTCGCGCGCGTATTACGGAATGATGATCGGCTGGATGGGACAGCTCGACGCGGCGCGCACGCATCTGCGCGATGCGATGCAGGTGGCGGCGGTCGAAAATGGCCGTGCGATGAGCTGGATGCATCAGGGCCTGGTCGATCTGGCGCTGCTCAGCGGCGAGTTTTCGGCGGCGCTGCCGGCCGCCGAGACCGGCATGCGCATTGCCGCTGACGCCGGCAGCCCGTTTCTGCGTGCGCTGGCGCTGCGCGCCTATGGCCTGGCGCTGGCCCTCGACGAGCAATGCGACGAGGCGGTCGACGCCTTGCGCGAGGCACTGCCGGCCACGGCGCCCGGCGCGCTGGCGCATGCCTATCAGGCGCCGACGCTGGCAACACTGGCGCTGGTTGAACAACTGTCGGAGCACGACGCCGTGGCACGGCAGCTGGCACAGCAGGCATGTCACAGCGCGCGCGCTGCGGGCTCGCGCGTTTGGGAAATCCTGGCGCTGCTGGTGTGGTTGCGGGGTGTCGGCGACTCGGCTTCGCGTGACGAGATCGGCACGGCGTTGCAGCGCGTTCGCGAACTACTGGATTTCACCGGCGCCGACGGCTTGCGGCCGTGGCTGTCGCTGGCCGAGGCGCAGCATGATCCGGCCAACGCCGCGGCGCTGGCCGAGCGGGCCCGCGCCGGTTTCGTCGCGATCGGTGCGCAGGCCTATGCCGAGCAACCGCCGTTTGCGCATTGGCCGGCGGTCTCTGGTGGCGCTGACGTGCCGGCCTGAGCGCCGGCCGGGCCGACAATGCGAGAATCAGGGAGCGGTGGCGGGGCATCGGCCACCCGCACGGACCGGGGAGTGAGATGAAAAAGACAATCAGCGTGGGCCTGTTGGCCCTGGCGACGGCCTGGGGACCGCAAGCAATCGCGGCGACGGCCGACTCGATCACCGCCTGCATGCGCGCCAATGTGCCGAAGTCGCTGACGGTGCGGCAGGTCCAGCTCGACGCCAGCGATGCCGAAGGTCACACGCGGACGCTGCACGGCCGCTTCTATGCAACGCGCGAAGACGACCGCCTGCGCGCGATGATCCGCATTTCATCGCCGTCCGATCTGGCCGGCGCCTCGTATCTGCTGCGCGAGCGTGACAGCGGCGACGAGATGTACATGTACATGCCGGCACTGCAGAAGGTGCGCCGCATCACCGGCGGTGCGGTCGACGGTTCGTTGTGGGGCACGGATCTGTCCTATGCCGACATCAAGCAGATCGGCAATGTCTTCGACGGGCGTCAGCCGACGCTGGAGCCGGACACGACGCTCGACGGTCGTGCCGTGCATGTGCTCAGCGTCACGCCCGGCGACGGCGAGAGCGCCAAGTTCAGTCGCGTGCAGGCCTGGGTCGATGCCCAGCACTGTGTGGCGCTGCGCGTCGATTTCTACGAGGGCCAGACCGTGCGCAAGCGCCTGAGCGTCGACCCCAAGGATGTACGCCAGGACGGCGCGTACTGGTACGCCTCGCAACTGCGCGTGCAGGACCTGTCGCAGAAGACGCAGACGATCCTCAAGGTGCTCGACGTGCAGGCCGACGATTCGCTGGCCGGCCGTTTGTTCAATCCCGGCACGTTCTACGTCGGCAACTGATGAGCGCCCGCCTGCGCGGCACGGAGTTGCGATGCAGCGCCTGATTGCCTGGATCGCGACGCGGCCGTGGACGGTATTGCTGATCACGGCGCTGCTCGGCATTGCCGCGACCTTGCTGCTGATCGATCCGAAGACGCACGGATTGCGTCTGGCGATCGACCCGTCGATCGAGCGTCTGTTGCCGCCGAACAATGCCGAGCGTGCGCTCTACGATCGCATGCGCCGCCAGTTCGGCGACAGCGATGCCGTGATCGTCGCCGTGCAGCTCGACGATCTGTACACGCCGGCCGGCATGGCCAAGGTCGAGGCGCTGACGCGTCGCTATCAGAAGCTGCCCGGCGCGGCGGGCGTGATCTCGCTGGCGACGGTGCCCAACCCGGTTGCCGACGGCGACGATCTCGATGTCAGCACGTTCACGCAGCAGGCACGCGAGCATCCCGAGCGCATCGCCGGCTTTGCGCAACGCATCGCCGCCAGCCCGCTGTTCCGCAACACGCTGGCGTCGAGCGACGGACGCCAGGCGGCGTTCGCGATCCTGATGGGCGATCTCGATGCGCGCGCGTTCATGGCGGCCGACTATCCCGGACGGATTCGTGCGCTGACGCATGAAGTGGTCGGCGATGCGCCGCTGTGGATCACCGGCCGGCCGATCGGCGCCGCAGCGACCGCGCGGGCCTTGATCGATGCGCTGAAGTTCACCGTGCCGACGGTGTTCGCGATCATCGTCGTGCTGCTGTTCGTCGCGTTCCGCGACTGGCGGGCGACGCTGGCGTCGACGCTGACGGTGGGTCTGACGCTGGTCGGCACGCTGGCGGTCGCCGTGCTGCTGCGCATGCCGTTCAATCTGGTCACGGCGATCGTGCCGGCACTGGTCGTGACGCTGGGGCTGTCGTACACCATTTATCTGCTGTCGGCGTTCTACGATTCGTTCGCCAAGCCGTGGATCGGTCATGGGCACGCGCGCACGCGCTGGGTGATCAACCGCGCCGGCATCGGCCTGATGTTGTCGGGCGCGACGACCGCCGCAAGCTTTCTGTCGCTGCTGATCAGCAGCCTGCCGGCGATTCGCAACTTCGCAGTCCTGGCAGCGGCCGGTTCGGTGATCGGGATGATCCTGACGCTGACGTTCCTGCCGTCACTGCTGGCCGTCAGCCGCTGCGCGCGCGATACGCGGGCGCCGTCGGCGACGCGCTGGTTCGCCGGCGCCGCGCGCTGGCTGGCGGCCTTCGATCAGCGCCATCGGACGCTGATCATCGCCATCGCATTGCTGCTGATTCCGGTCGACGCCTTGCTCGCTTTGCGCATCCACGCCGGCGCCGAGTTCAGCAAGAGCTTCCCGCAAAGCTCGGTGGTGCGTCGCGACTACGAGCGCATCAATGCCGACTTCAACGGCGCCAACGTCATCTCGATCTTCATCGACACGCACGTCAACGACGCGTTGACGGATCCGGCGCAGGTCGCACGGCTCGACGAACTCGAACAATGGTTGCGCCGCCAGCCGGAAGTCGGTTCGGTCGTGTCGTACGTCGATCATCTCAAGCTGCTCAACCGCGCGTTCAACGGCGACGATCCACAGCACTATGCGATCCCCGACAGCGCCGCGGCGATCAAACAGTTGCTGATCTTTGGTGGCGGCGATGCGATTCGCCACGTCGTCGACCCGCAATTCCGCTCGGCGGCGATCACCTTGCGCATCAAGGTCGACGGCTCGCGTCAGGTCGATGCCTTGTCCAAGCGCATCAGCGAGCGACTGGCGACGATGCCGCCGCCGCTCAATGGCGTCGTCACCGGCTCGCCGATCCTGGCGACGCGCACCGTGCAGGAGATCGTCTCCGGGCAGTTCTATTCGATCGTCATCGCCAGCGTCGCGATCTGGCTGCTGCTGTCGGCGATGTTCTCGTCGCCGCGTGCCGGTTTCATTGCGCTGCTGCCGACCGTGGTGCCGGTGGCGATCTACTTCGGCACGCTGGGCCTGCTCGACATCGCGTTGTCGCCGACCACCTGTCTGATCGCCTGCATCGTCATCGGCATCGCCGTCGACGACACCATCCAGTTTCTTGCGCGCTTCAATGCCGACGCACGCGCCGGTGCCGACGAAGGGCCGGCTGTGGCCAGTGCGCTGGGCGCGGTGCTGCGGCCGGTGACGCTGAGCACGATCGCGCTGTGCTCGGGCTTCCTCGCGTTTGCCGGCAGCACCTTGTCGACACAGGTGCAGTTCGGCTTGCTGTCGGCATTCACGCTGTTTCTGGCGTGGATCATGAACATCACGTTGACGCCGGCGTTGGGCTCGAAGCTGCGCATCGTCACGTTCTGGGATCTGCTGCGCGTCGATCTCGGCGAGTCGCCACAGCACACGATTCCGCTGTTGTCCGGACTGTCGCTGCGCCAGGCGCGCGTGTTCGCGCTGATGTCCAAGCTCGAGAAGCATGCGCCGGGCACGCGCGTCATCGAGGAAGGCGATCAGGCGCGCGACATCTATGTGGTGGTCGACGGCCAGCTCGAGGTTTGGGTCGATCGGCACGGCGAGCACAAGCACCTGACGACGCTGGGCCGCGGCGCGACGGTCGGCGAGGCGGGCTACTTCGGCCAGCGCCGCACGGCGAACGTGCAGGCGACCACCGACGTGCGTCTGCTGCGTTTCGACTCGCAGGACATCGAGCGCCTGCGTATTCGTTACCCGCGCGTTGCGGCCCTGGTGCTGCGCAACCTCAACCGGATCCAGGCCGAGCGTCTGGCGCGTGCCACGGCGATGCTGCAATAGCGGCGATGCGGGTCAAGGTGATTCGGCGAGCAAGGCGTCGATGCGTGCTTCGATCGCTCGCGCGCGACGGTCGCCGGCATGGGTCTCGCCGACGAATACATCGCGGACGATGCCCTGGCGGTCGATGAGGTAGAACGCCGGCCAGTATTGATTGCCGAGCGCTCGCCAGTACGAGCCGTCGTTGTCGATCATCACGGGATTTTCGATGTGGAATTCGTCGACCTTGGCGAGCAGACGATCGCGCTGCCGCTCGATCGGCAATTCCGGTGTGTGAACGCTGACGATCGTCAGGCCGCGCGTCTGGTAGCGGGCATTGAGCGCATTGAGCCACGGCGTCGTGTGATAGCAGTTCCAGCACTCGAAGGCCCAGAAATCGACGAGTGTGACATGGCCTTTCAGGTCGGCAACGGTCAGCGGCGCCGAGTTGAGCCAGTCGGCGCGCGACGTGTGCGTGAACGCTGGCAGCGGCCGGTCTGACGGTGCTGCGCGCGCACTGCCGGCAGCGCCAAGCAGGGCGGTCAGCAGCATCACGACTAGACCTCGTCCGAACGGTGTTTTGACGGCAACGGGCATCGGCTCAAGCTCCAGGGGCATCCGCAACGCAGTCTGCGCGCCGCTGCGCTGCGGCACGATTCCCCGGCGTCCGCCGATCGTGACCGGACGTCCGCCACGGCCAGGGCCGACAGGCGCCGCAATCGCCGCTACGATCTGCACCAGGACAAGGCTGGCCATCCGGACCGGCTTCAATATGAGGAGAGCACTGTGAGCTTGAAAGGCAAGACGCTGTTCATTACCGGTGGGTCGCGCGGGATCGGTCTGGCGATCGCGGTTCGTGCTGCGCGTGACGGCGCCAACGTTGCGATTGCCGCCAAGACTGCCGATCCGCATCCGAAGCTGCCCGGCACGATCTACAGCGCGGCCGAGGAGATCGAGCGCGCCGGTGGCAAGGCGCTGCCGATCCTCTGCGACCTGCGCGACGAAGCGCAGCTGGCGGCGGCCGTCGAGCAGACCGCATCGACCTTCGGCGGCATCGACATCCTCGTCAACAATGCCAGCGCGATTTCGCTGACCGGCACGTTGGCGACCGATATGAAGAAGTACGACTTGATGAACGGCATCAATGCGCGCGGCACCTACATGGCCGGCCGCCATTGCATCCCGCATCTGAAGCGGGCCAGCAACCCGCACATCCTGACGTTGTCGCCGCCGCTCGACATGCGCACCAAGTGGTTCGCACCGCACGTCGCCTATTCGATGGCCAAGTACGGCATGAGCCTGTGCACGCTGGGCTGGGCCGAGGAGTTCCGCCGAGACGGCATCGCCGTCAATTCGCTGTGGCCGCGTACCGCCATCGCCACCGCCGCGATCAAGATGGTCGGTGGCGACGCGGCGATGAAAGCCTCGCGCACGCCGGAGATCATGGCCGACGCGGCGCACATCATGCTTTGCAAGCCGTCCCGCGAATTCAGCGGCAACTTCTGCATCGACGATATCGTCCTGCACGAAGCGGGCGTGCGCGACTTTTCGTCATACGCCGCCGTGCCCGGCACCCCCGAATCGCAGCTTGCCCCGGACTTCTTCCTGCCCGACGATCTGCCGCGCGTCGGCTGAAAAACAGCTTCAACCACAGATTTCACAGATTTCACAGATTTCACAGACATCGGCATGAAGCATTTTTACGTTTTTTCTCTGTGTCATCTGTGTAATCTGTGGTTTTAGATCCGTTGCGCTTTGCTGCCCATGTCCCGTTGGCGTCCGCCGTCCGAGAAATCATCGCCGTACATCACCGCCGAAGGCCACGCACGGCTGAAAGCGGAGTTCGAACAGTTGTGGCGGGTGCGCCGGCCGGAGGTCGTGCGCGCATTGTCTGCGGCTGCTGCCGAGGGTGATCGCAGCGAGAACGCCGAATACCAGTACCGCAAGAAGGAGCTGCGCGAGATCGATGCGCGGCTCAAGTATCTGACGCGGCGGCTGGAGGACGTGAAAGTGGTCGAGCCTCAGGCGCGCGGCGACGGACGCGTGTTCTTCGGCGTCTGGGTTGAAGTCGCCGACGAGGACGGCGAGGCCCGCCACTTCCGCATCGTCGGCGCGGACGAGACCGATACCTCACGCGGCTGGATCAGCGTCGACTCTCCGGTCGCCCGCGCATTGCTCGGCCGCGCCGAAGGCGATTCGGTGAAAGTTCACCTGCCGGTCGGCGAGGTCGAGTACGAGATCGTCGCGGTGCGCCAGACCGCTGCCTAGAAACGCCACTCGATCCGACTGCTCCAGGCGCGTACGCCGTTGTCTTGCGTCGGTCGATACAGTTCGACGCCGGTGCCGACCGACAGATGGGTGCCCAGATCGAGCATCAGCGAGGCGCCGAGCAGAATGCCGAAGCCGTCGCGGTTGCCACCGATGCGATGTCCATCGACCTCGTAGTGTCTTGTGTCTCGCCAGTAGAAAGTGCCGCTGCGGGCTTGCAGGTGCAAGGCGCGGTAGCGCGGACCATCGAGGCGCATTGCGAGGTAGACGGCGTCACCGGCGACGGGGCGTGCTGCGGCCACGCGCTGGGTCAGGGCCACCGGATCGGTTCCCGGTGCGCTGACGACGGCGATGTCGTAGGCGCCGAGGTTCGTGTAGCCCAGCTCGGCGGCAACGAACGGCGTGATGCGGTAGCCGCCGTACAGCGACCAGAGAAACGAGGAGCGGTCGACACCCGCGATCGCTGCGGTTCCTTCCGACGACAAGTCCTGTTCGATCTGGTCGCTGCGTCGCCCGGTTTGCGAGCGGCCGGCCTGAAGGCCCAGGTAGAGGTGATCGCTCCAGGCCCGCGCCGGTGCGGCGGCCGACGCCGCAGGAAGCGCCTGGGCGCCGGCCGTGACGCTCAGCAGCAGACCGGCCGTGGCCAATGACCAGCCCCAGGGCGGGCGCCGGCTATGTTCGCGGCCGCTCATCCCGCGCGACGCCGCAGCAAGCCGAACCCCGCCAGGATCAGCAGCGAGAGTGTGCCGAAGGCGCCACCGCCGGAGTCTTTGACGACGATGGGTTCGGTCGGGGCGAAGTCGTCGTTGACGATGGTGAGCGTCGCGCCGGCCGGGGTGTCGAGTGTGGCGCCCTGGGCATGGTTCAGCGTCACGTTGACGGTTCTGTCGGGCTCCACCGTGCTGTTGTCGGTGGTCGGCACGAGGATGCGCTTTGGCGTGTCGTCACCGTCCGCCCAGGTCAGCGCGCCGCTGACGGCGGTGTAGTCCTGGCCGTCGACCGCGTTGCCGCCGCTGGTCGTGAAGTCGACGCTGGCCACGCCGTCGCTGCCATTCGTGCGCAATACGACCAGCTCGCCTTGCGCCCCTTCGGCAGCGCTGTAGCTGGCGGTGCTGAAGGCGATCGTGCCGTGTGCAGCGGCTGGGGGCGCGTCGTCGTCGAGGATGGTGACCGTCGACGTGATCGGTGCGCCCAGCGTGGCGCCGCCGCTCGGGGTGTCGAGCGACAACGCAAACGTCTTGCTCGGCTCGGCCGTCTGATCGTCGATGATGGGGACGCTGATCGTCTGCGGCGCGGCGTCACCGTCCGGCCAGTTCAGGGTGAGATCGACAGCCCCGTAGTCGCTGCCGGCGAGGGCCTCGTGGTCCGCGGTTCGCACATGCACGCTGATGTCGCCATCGCTGCCGCCGATGCGGCTGACGGTCACGACGGCAGCGCCGCCGTTTTCGGCAACGCTGTAATTCGCTGCGCCGAATTGCACGCTGCCGGGCAGGACCGTGCCGCTGTCGACGCTCGTGCTCGTCGTCGCCAGATCGTTGCCGGCGTTGCGGTCGTATTGGTCGCCGTTGATGCGGGCGCTGGCGGTGGCGGCGGCCACGCCGGGGGCGGCGCGCGCCGCAATCGTCAGCGCGGCCGCGGTGCCACCGGGCGCAATGACGGCCTCGTAGCGGCAGTGCACGGGACCGGTGCCTGAACAGGTCCAGCCCGGGCCGTTCGCGTTGTCGAAGGCCGCGCCGGACAGCGAGACGTCGGCCGTCAGTCCCGTCGACTGGCCGGGCACCGTCTCGGTGGCGGCGGCATGCCGGTTGTCGATGAACAGGGTGTAGTCGATCTCCTGGCCCGCGGCGGCCGTCGCCCGGCTGCCTTGCAATGCGGCGTTGAGGTCGATGTCCTCGGTGCTGGCGAAGCGCTGCACTTGGCCAAAGCCTGCACCGGTCCAGTTCTCACTGGCCACGACGACATTGCCGTCGCGGTCCATGGCCGCAGACGGGGCCGATGTACTGATCATCGCGGGATGTTCGGCGCCGATGCTGTTGCCATCGGCGCCGTAAAGGCGTGTATGAACTCGCGGTCCGCTTCCGCCGACCCAAGCGATGGCGAAGTCGCCTTGAGGGCGCATGGCAATCGACGGATAGAATTCGAAGTTCGAGAAGATGTCGGTCGAGTCCGGCGTGTTGACGACCCAGGGATCCCCCAACGCGGTTCCGGACGCGTCGAAGCGGCGCGCCAGCAGATCACCGGAGGGCGAGGGTTTGCGCCATGCAACGACGAACGCCCCCAGCGCATCGACGGCGACGACCGGCTTGTCGAGTGTCGTCGGCGAGGGCTGCGGATTGACCGGGATGGGAGCGCCCAGCGGCGTGCCGTCCGCGTTCAGGCGTTGGGCCAGAATCTGCCATTCGGTATTGCCGTCTGCATCGGCATCGCTATGCCCCCAGACCACGACTGTCGCGCCGCTGGCGTTCGATGCGACATCGAGCAGGATGCCCGTCGAGTGGTCGTCGAGTTGAGTGTCCGCGCCGCGCGTGCCGTCCGCTTCAATGTGACGGATGCGGACCGAGTGGCTCTGCTGATCGGCCGCCCTGACCAGCGACGCGACCGCTAAATTGCCCTGTGCGTCCATCGCCAGGCGTGCAGAGAACAAGGTGCCGGAATTCACAAGCGCCTGGGGTAGTGCGGTGCGAAGCTGATCGTCCGCATCGTAAAGCGCGAGCTTGTATCCCATCGCTGAGGTGATCCAACCGATCGCATAGCCACCGTCGGCGTCGAAGGCGATCGACGGTAAGCCTTCCAGTGAGTTTCCGGCGGTGGTGCCGACCTGAAACGCGTCGCCGCGCGGCGTACCGCCTGCGGCGAAGTGTTGTGCCCAGACCTGCCCCCCCGGAATCAGCCAGGCCGTGACGAAACTGCCATCCGGTGCGATGGCCACATCCGGGTAACGATTGGTCGCGTCGGCGTCGCCGAACGGCACGCTGTAAAGCAGCGTGCCCGGCGATGGTGTCGCCAATACGGGCGTCGCGATCAGCAGCAGGATGGCGCCTATCCATGAGCGCCTCCGGGTGGGTCCGAAGATCGTTGTCGCTGGCGTCGGGCACTGGTGTGCCGTCTTGATCCCTGTCATTTCCCGCTCCCTGAAGAGGCGCTCGGATGAGGCCGTTAGACTCAGGAACGCAATACCGCGGCGAAAGCGGCCACCGGGCGCATAAAAGACCTATATCGGCCGCCGCGCTTGCGGCACACTGCGGTCATGGAAGCCCCGATCCCGGATGCCGGTGCCGATACGCTGATCAGCGAGCTCTATCGCGATCTGCGCCGTATCGCCCATGCCGAGCGTCTGCGGGTGGGGCAGCCGATGACGCTGCAGACCACGGCCCTGATCCATGAGAGTTATTTCAAGCTGCAGCGTGCCGGCGGCTGGCAGGACCGGCAGCACTTCCTGCGTACGGCGGCCGCGGCGATGCGGCAGATTCTGATCGACGGTGCGCGGGCGCGGACCGCCGCCAAGCGCGGCGCCGGCGAAGCCGCGCTGCCGCTGGAGTTCGCCGAGGCGCTCCTGGATATCCCCGATGAGACCCTGATCCGGCTCGGCGAGGCGCTGGAAGAACTGGACCGCGTCGATCCACGCTTGTCGCAGATCGTCGAATGCCGTTTCTTCGCTGGCTACAGCGAAACCGAGACAGCGGAAATCATGGGCAGCAGCGAACGCACTGTGCGCCGCGACTGGACTCGCGCACGGGCCTGGCTGTATCGGGAGATCGGCGAAAGCTGAGCGTCTATTCGCGTGTCGTCGGGCTTTCCGGTGCGTCGTAGCGGCGGCTGGCGGCCAGCGCCCGGGCACGCCACTGCGCAGCCTGGCTGGCATCGCCGGCGGTGCTCAGCGCGTCGGCGTAAATGCGCCACAGGTAAGGCCCCATGCGGACATCGATGAAACCCTGCGCCTGATCGAAGCGGTCGATTGCAGCTTTGGCCTGGTGCACGGCGCCATCGATGTCGCCACTGATCAGCGCAACCCGAGCGAGATCGCCCTGCGCGAGCGCGATATGCGAAAGCGGCCGGTCGTGCGCTTGCGCCATGACCTCGTCGAACTGTGCCTTGGCGCCGCGCGTATCGCCGTGGTCGAGGAGAAAGCGCCCCCAGCGTTCGCGGATCGCCAGTACCGGCTGGAAATCCGGCGGGTCCTTGGCGACGCGCTCGTCCAGCGCCAGCTTGAGCATGCGCCGCGCGTCGTCTGTGCGGCCGGCTCGGTCGTAGGCGTCGCCCAGCGTCGCGCGTACACGCGGCAGCGCGAAGTCGTAGTCGGCAGCTTGGCGATACTGCCGCTCTGCAGCTTCGAGCAGCGGGATCGCCGGCAGCGGCCGCCCCTCGGCGGCCAGACAGTTGCCGTACCACTCGCCGACCTGTGCGGCATCGATGGCATCGGCGGGTGACGGCGTACGGGGGAGCTGTGCCATCAGCGCGGCGAATTGCGTCATCGCCTGCTGACGGTCGCCGAGCAAATGCATCATGCGCGCGCGAAACGCCGCGGGAATCCAGTACGGCCGGGCCTGTTCGCCGTACGTGCGGCGCGCATAGTCGACGACTTCGTCGTAGGCCTGTTCGGCGCCGCGAATGTCGCCCTCAAATTGCAGCGCTCTGGCCAGATTGCCGTAGATCGTCTGCCGCTCGGCATCGTCGCGGCGCAGGTCGGGAACCTTGACCGCCAGTGCCTGCTGGAAGCGTGACGCGGCGTGGTGATAGTCGAGCCGCGCGGCATAGACCGTGCCGAGGTTGCTGAGCGCCGTCACGTAGCCGGGCGCCTGCGGCGCGACGCGTGCATACAGCGCGATTGCTTGTTGCAAGGCCTGCTCCTGCGGTTGTTGCATCTGTCCGTCGTGCATCAGCAGGTTGCTGCGTAGTAGCCACCAGCGCGCGCGCAGCTCGGATTGGTCGGCGCCGGCCTGATGCAGGCGTCGATCGGCCTGCGCCAGCCAACGTTGCGCGCAGGCGTCGTCGAGTTGCGTCAGACACTCTTCGGCATCGTCGAGCAGGCCGCCGATGACGGCGGGGTGCAGGTCGCCGAACCGTGAGCGCGCCAGCTCGATCTGCTGCCGATGCAGCGCGTGATATCGATCGGTCTCGCCAAGCTCGCCGTAGATGTCGGCGACCGTGCCGAGCAGTTCGATTTCCGTCTGCGGATCATTGGCGAACTGCGTGGTGATGCGGCCGGCGCTTTGATCGAGTAGCTCGCGTGCGGTGATCTGTCCGCGCGGCTTGTCGGACGCGACGCGGGGATCGCTGGCGCGGAAGACCCCGATCAGAAAATCACGCGTGGCCTGGGCGCGGTCGGCTTCGCGTTGCGCACGCAGGGATTGCCAGACGATACCGCTGACGCCGGCGACGACCGTCAGTGCCAGCACGGCGCCGGCCGCCACCCACCCACGGCGGCGGCGCAGAAAGCGGCGGAGGCGATAGCTCAGATGCTCGCCGCGAGCATGGACCGGCTTGAGCTGAAGATGGCGCTCCAGATCGTCCCACAACGCGGACGCGCTGGCGTAGCGGCGCTCGATTTCCGGTCTCAAAGCCTTGAGCACGATCGCATCGAGATCGCCGCGGATCTGCGCGACGCTGATCGGACTTTCGGAAGACGCGCCGGCGACGACGCTCGGCGGTGGCGGCAACGCCCGCTCGGCGCGCTGCAGCAGCGACGGCAGCGAATGGCCGCCACGCCACGGCGGCCGGCCGCTGAGCAGCGTGTAGAGCACCGCCCCGAGCGCGTAGACGTCGGTGGCCGTGGTCGGAATGCGGCCCTCGATCTGCTCAGGCGCCGCGTAGTCGGGCGTCAGCAGGGCTTGCGTGTGCGTCGCGCCGTCATCGTCGACCAGCAGCCGGGCGATGCCGAAATCGAGCAGCTTGATCTGGCCATCGGGGGTGACGTGGATGTTTGAAGGCTTCAGGTCACGATGGACGACGAGATGGCGGTGCGCATAACTGACCGCTTCGCAAATCTGCCTGAACAGCGCGAGCCGCTGCGCAACATCGAGCCCGTGATGGCGGCAATGCGTCAGCAGGTCATCACCGTCGACGTATTCCATCGCCATATACGGCCGCCCGTCGGCGGCGATGCCGCCATCGACGAGCCGCGCGATGCCGGGATGTTCGAGTGTGGCGAGGATGCGCCGTTCATTGTGGAAGTGCTCGGCGCGGCCGACCGCTTCGGGGCGCAACAGCTTCAGCGCCACCTGTTGCGCAAACGACGGGTCGCATCGTTCCGCCAGATAGACCTCGCCCATGCCGCCGCGGCCGATCAGACGCAATACGCGGAATGCGCCGACCTTGGTGTCGGCACTCAGCGAGCTGTAGGGGGTCGTGCCGACCAGGCGCCGTTCGAGAAACGCGTCCGGCACGGCAAACATGTCATCGAGTGCCGCGACCAGCGCCGGCTCGCCCGACAGGGCGGTGAGCCGCTCGGCGCGCTGCGCAGGCGTCAGATCGAACAGCTCATCGAACAGCTGATGGATTCGTTGCGCATCTGCTGCCGATTCATCGTCAGTTCCGCTCAAGGCGATTTCCCCCAATCCCCTTTTAAAAGGTAGCGCACGTCGCCGAGCGGCGCGACGTGGCCGGTTTCGCCGCCGCTTCGCGTTCTAGGTGTCAGGAACAGGGAGCACACCATGAAGGGCTGCATTCGTTTACGTTCGGCGGCGATGGCCGCATGGCGGTCACGTGCCGGTGGTTTCGGCACGGCGGGTAGTGGTCGGGCGCGCGGCAGTGACCGCGCCCTCAATGCGCCGGCCTTGACGGCGTCACTCGTGCTGGGCGGGTTCAGCTGCTTGGGGCTGACGTTACTGCTGTGTGCGGTGATGCTGACGGCCTGCGGCGGCGGTGGCGGCGCGTCCGGCGATGGCGCCCCGGCCACGCCGAGCGCAACGCTCAGCGCGTCAGCCGACACCATCGCGCAAGGGGCCTCGGTGACGCTGAGCTGGATCTCGTCCGACGTCAGCCGTTGTAGCGCGATGAGCAACGATCCGGGGTGGAGCGGCGACTTGCCGACGCACGGGCAGAAAACCGTGACACCGCCGGGACCCGGTGACTACACCTACGCGCTCTCGTGCACGGGCGCCGACGGTGTGGCGAAGAGTTCGCTGACCGTCACCGTCAGCGGCGCAACGACGGCGAAGATCGGCTGGGTCGATGGCTACTACGCCGCATACAAGGCACAGGACCTGCCGGTCAGCGCGGTGCCGTTCAGTTCCATGACGCATGTGATCCACTTCTCGCTGGTGCCTGCGCACCGCGCCGGCAGCGGCAGCAGCCAGGCGACCGAAGGCACGGTCGGCACGCTGACCGATCCTTTCGGCCTCAAGGCACAGAGCGCCGATCTGGTGAGCGCCGCACATGCGGCGGGCATCAAGGTCTTGCTCGGCATCGGCGGCGACACGTCGGTCGATGCGCCGTTGGGGTTTCAGCAGGCCACGGCCGACACGCAACATCGCAATGCGCTGGTCAATGCGATCGTCGCTGCGGTGCAGGCCGGCGCTTACGACGGTGTCGACGTCAACTGGGAATCCGTGAATCTGCAGACCGATGTGTCGGCGGTGCAGGACTTGTTGCATGCGCTGCGCATGGCGCTCGACGAAGCCTCGCCGCAGACGCATCTGCTGCTGGCTTATCCGGCCGCCACCGCCAGCAACAGTTCCGACTATGCGGCGCTGGCGCAGATGCTGCTGCCGATCCAGAACGATCTGGATCAGATCAACCTGCAGACCTATGTGATGGCCGGGCCGTATCCGGGCTGGGTGACGTGGTTCAACTCGCCGCTGCACGCCGGCGACTGCACGTTTGCGAGCACCGGACAGAAGCCGCCGGCGATCGACAGTACCGTCAGCGCTTTCGTTGCGGCCGGTATCGATCCGTCGCGCATCGGCATCGGCGTGCAACTCGTCGGCGTCGATTGGCAAGGCGGCAGCGGTACCGACACCGGCGGCGTCAGCAAGCCCTGCCAGAGCTGGGATACCAGCGCTCAGGCTGCAGACGGTCAGGATCGCGGCGCGCCGGACTATGGCAACTGGCGCTTCCGGGACGTCGCCGATGTCCTGCGCGACGACACGCAGGCGAACGGCTACGTCGCCGGCTATGACAGTCAGGCGGCCGCGGCGTGGCTCGGCAGGGACGAAGCGGGTGACAGTAATGACCACTTCGTCAGCCTCGAGACCGCGCAGTCCATCGCGGCCAAGGCGCAGTTCATTCAAGCCCAGGGGCTGGGCGGAATGATCGTGTTCGAGATTTCGCAGGACTACATGCCCGAAGCGCAGGGCAGCGATGCGCAGCATCCCTTGATGACGGATATCCGTCGGGCGATGACCGCCAGCAACGGCCTTTGACGGCATCGATCGATCACGACGTGGAGCAGACGATGAAGATGAAGACGACGACACTGATGGCGTTGTGGGGAGCGGCTGCGCTTTGCGCACAATCGACAGCCTGGGCCGACGTGCAGGCTGCGGCCAGGCTGACGCCGCCGCAGCGGATCGAAGCGCCCACGACGGCGAAAGGTTTGTCGTTGTTGGGCGTACTCAAAACGCCCAAGCCGGTTGTCTGGGGCAATGCGGCATCGGCTGCGGTGCTGTTCACCGCCGGCTGCTCCGCGAGCGTGACCGGCTACGACCGCTGCGTCGATGTATCGCCGGGCATGCCAGCGGCCTACGACATACGCGATCTGTCGAGTGTGACGCTGCCGGCGCGCGCCAGCCGTACGCTGGTCTGCCCGCTGATCAGCAATCACTATCTGTACAACCTCATGAACACGGTCGTGAGTTACACGACCGGTGGCGGTGTGCGCTTCGATCCGTATTACACGATCGATTCGGCCACGTTGGACGATCCGTCGTTGATCGATCCGAGCACCGGGCAGGCCTACGCCGGCAAGCTCGATCTCAGTGCCTCCGCGACGTATTCATACGGCACCAACAATTTGCGGCCCGGATTGCCGGAGTCGCAGCAGGGCGAAGTCAGCCGCAGTTGTGTGGGTGGCCTGACGGCCGATTTCTTCGAATCGGTTTACGGATTGCCGTCGGCGACGGCCGAGAAACTCATCGCCGGGGCACTCACCATCCACCTGAATCTACGCGGTGAGACCACCAATTTGCATGACGGCAGTTATCTGCTCGGATTGCGCTTGATCAGTGATTAAGACCCCTTCTTTGGCACTGCGCAACGATTTTGGGCGCCGGCCGAATCGCATGATGTTCATCCAGACGGAGCACATCGATGTTATTGACGCCTTTCGCGCGGCAGACATGCCGGGCAAGCAGATTAACCCTGTTGCTTTGTACGATCGCCGGCGCCGGGCTGTTGCCTGCGTGTGGAGGCGGCTCGTCCGGCGGCGGTGCGACGATGGCCGATGTTTACGGCGTCGGCGGCACGATCACCGGTCTGCTTGCGGGGCAGAGCATCATCTTGCGCGACAACGGCGGTGATGATTTATCGCTGGCCGGAACCGGTGCCGATCAGCACTTTGTCTTTTCCTCACGCCTGGCGAGCGGAAGCGATTTCGACGTCACGGTCGAACAGCAGGCCGAGGATCAGGTCTGCACGGTCATCAACGGCAGCGGCACGGTCCCCGACGGCGATATCGATGAAGTCGCGGTGCGCTGTTACCGCTATCGCCAGCTCTATTCGTTCAAGGGCCAGCCGGACGGTGATACGCCATCCGGGCGTCTGGCGTTGGATTCGCATGGCAACCTGCTGGGAACCACGGCATACGGTGGAGCCGCATCGGGCGGTACGATCTTCAAGATTGCCCCGCAGGGCGCGGAATCCATCGCCTATTCGTTCGGTGCCGACGCGGCTGGTGGGCTTTATCCGAAAGGCCTGGTCACCGGCCGTGACGGCGTGTTGTACGGCACGACGCAGCAGGACGAAGACCCCAACACCAACGGCACCGTGTTCAGCTTCGATCCCGACGCGCAGATGTTGCGCGATTTATGGGAGTTTTCATCGTCGGACAACGACGGCGCGTTTCCCAGTCCGGATCTGACCGAAGATGCAGAAGGCGTGTTGTACGGCACCACCTATGCAGGAGGTTCATCTGGCAAGGGCGTGGTCTATCGTCTGGTGCCTCAAGGCGGGCAGCGCGTCGAACAGGTGCTGCACTCGTTTTCCGGCGCCGATGGCGACGGGCAGAATCCGGTCGGTGGGCTGGTCCTGGATCTCGCCGGCAATCTCTACGGCGTCACGCAAAATGGCGGGGCCGGGCAGCAGGGCATGATCTTCAAGATCGAAGCGGACGGCACTCTGATCGACGTGCATGATTTCGGTGCCGACGGCGATGGGGGTCAACCACTGGCCGGACTGGTGGCCGGGGCCGATGGAAAACTCTATGGCACGACCTTGCGCGGCGGCCAGTTCGACGATGGCACGGTCTACCGATTCGATCCGCAACGCAACACCGAAGATGTCGTGCTGTCATTCGATCCGGCGACGGTCGGCAGCGCGCCGTACGGTGGCCTGCTGGTCGACGAGGCCGGCAATCTGTTCGGCACGGCGTCGAACGACAGCGGGGCTAATCAGCGCGGCGCCGTGTTCATGATCGAAGCGACGACGAACAACGTCTATGTGTTGTACCGCTTCGATGACGAGTTGCCGGCGGCCCACAACCCGCGCGCGACCTTGATCATGGATGCGGACGGCAACATTTACGGCACGACGCAAAGCGGTGGCACGAACAACGTCGGGACGGTGTTCACGCTATCGGCACACGGCTGATGCGTCGCCGGCGCGCTAGGCGGTGCGCGTGATGCGAGCGTGACAAGACAAAGCGGCTGCGCCGGCAACGAGATGTTCTTTCGTGGTGGCGCAGCCGCTTGTGTGCAGCGGCACTGTGGTCTCAATCAGTGATGATCGTGTCCGTGCCCATGACCATGGCCTTCGTCATGACGGTCGTGGCCGGGCGGACCGTGGCGGCGTTGATAGTCCGGCACGTAGACCGAGTTGTACCAGTTGTCCTGCACGAAATAGACCGGGCGGCCGCAGGCGTGGTACTGCGCGCAATGCTGGCTCCAGTGCTTTTCGTGACCGGGCGGGACATGCAGGTAGACCGGCGGCGGCGGTGCGGCGACGCGCTGCACGATGACCGCCTGCGGGTAGACCAGCTGTGGGGCTGGCATGTTGCCGACATTGATCTGGCCGTAGAAACCCGGCTGGCCGACCGAAACCGAGACGCCGACATCCGCCTGCGCAGCGCCGCAGGCGAGGGCGCCGATCAGCGCCACTGCGTACTTGATCATGACGAGAACTCCGTATCCCTGACGGCCGGCACCCTAGCGCCACGGCCCTGAACGCCAGCCGCAGGCCGTCGGTCAGTTCATTCGTCCCAGAGTGGCGGCGGGTCCGGCAGCATCGACGGTAGGTGATCGAGCGGTACCGCGTCCATTTGCTGCTTGTTGGCGCCGATCTTGGCGGCGATCCACTCGCGCAGTTTCTTGCGGTTGTCGGCAATGACCGGCTGGTCCGGTTCGAGGCGCGCAGCGCGATCGAGCAGCTGAAGCGCGGTGTATACATCGCCATCGCGCGTGCGGACTACGGCCAGATTGTTGAGCTGTACCGGATCGAACGGATTATCGCCGAGCGAATCTTCGAGGGTCGTGACGGCTTGCGAGACCTTGCCGTTCTCAAGCAGCGACTGCAGCTGCGCCGAGGTGGGCGCGGCACCGGACTGTGCCACGGCGACGGTCGGTACCAGCAACAGCGCGGCGATCCAGGCTTTCATGCAGGCGCTCATGGCAGCGGCCCCTTGAAGATGCTCGGTATTTGCGGTTCGGTCGGCACCATCTGTACGCCGCCGAAGTAGTAGCGCAGATAGCCGATCAGATTGATTTCCTGATAGTCGCGGGCATTGTCGACGCTCAGCGTGCCGCCGAGCTGGAAGTTGTCGGTCAGGCGGTACTGCGCGGCGCCGCCGAAGCGGTAGCCGAGGCCGGTGTTCTTCTGCGAGGCGTAGCCGGTGGGGATGTCGGACGACGCTTCGTAGTCGGCCAGTTCTTCGACTTCGTCCTGCAGCGCGCCGTTGTTGGGATACAGCGCCGTACCGTCCTCGCGGAAGCTCTGGATACCCATCGCCGCGTCGAGGCGGTAGCTCAGTGAGCCGACCGAGCCGGTGAACGACGCCGGTATCGTCAGCGCACTGAAGAACTGCGGACTGAAGTAGCCGCCATGGCCGAAGCTGTAATAGCGCAGATTCTTGTCGTAGCCGAAGCTGGTCAGATTGACGCCGACCGTCAGCGTCTGCGTGCCGCGCTGGTAGGCACGTACGAACAGGCCGCCGCCCAGTTCGAACTGCGTGTTCTCATCGACGTTGCGACCGGTCAGCGCGTAATAGCCGCCGTTGCCGTACAGGCCGTAGCGGCCGAAGTCGTAGGCGATGTCGGCGCGCGCACCGCTGCGCACAACGCCGCCCCAGTCGCGACCGGTCAGCGGATCGTAGGCGCCGGCATACGACAGCAGGCTGTCGGTGACGGCACGACGCGAAAGATCCAGCGTCAGACTCCACGCCCCGAACGACGGCGACCACTGCAGGCCGCCGACCAGGCTCTCGACGCGAAAGCCCAGCGGCGTGGTGCCGAGGTCGGCGACGAAGTCGCCGATCTGGTAGGCGGCGCCGACGGCTAGGCCGCTGTCGGTCTGATCGAGGTTGTCGCTCTCGCCGTTGATCAGCGCCAGCGTGCCGTACTTCATCAGCGTGGTGGTGCCCGACACCGTGCCGGCGTCGAGATAGGCGGGGCGCAGGCGGATGCCGATGCGGCCGCCACGGAACTCGCGGCTTACCCAGTCGATCGGCGTTTCCAGATCGAACAGCTTGCCCAGTCCGGCTTCACCATCGCGCGTGCGGCTGTTGAACCCGCCGAGCATCCAGCCGCTGACTTCGCCTTCGAGGCGGTCCATCGGCTTGACCTGCGAGGCGTCGAACGGCGGCGTCCATTGCGAGTCGGCCACCGGCGTGTGCATGCGACGATCCATCTGCAGCGCCACCGGCGTGCCCGAGGTGGCGCTGCCGCTCGTGCCCGTCGTGCTGCCGGCGGCGCCGAGCTGGGCGTCGAGGTGATAGCCGCCGTAGCGCGCATCCTGTGCCGAGATGGGGCGACGTACTGGTGCCGGCAGCGGCGCTTCGGTGCCGGCGTCCGGCGCACGCGGCAGCAGCGGGCCGATCGGCACGTCGGTGCCTTGCAGCAGGTCCTGCATCGGACCGGGCAGCGACTTGGCGCCGCCGGTGGCCGGGTCGATCAGCATCAGCTCCGGCGGCGCGGCCGTGTAGTCGCGCTGCTGTTTGGCCAGCGCGTCGGCTTCGCGATAGTGCGCCAGTGCTTCGGCCTGGCGGCCACGCAGCTCGGCGAGCCGGCCGGCCGCGCGGTGCGCGGCAACGAGATCGGTCTTGCGGTTAAAGGCGACGTCGATCCACTGCGCTGCGGTGTCCTTGTCGCCCGCCGCCAGCGCCGCGTCGATCGATGCATACAACTGCTCGTCGGTCGGCTGCGGCTGGCTCATCAGCGAACGGGCGATGGCCAATGCCTTGTCCGGCTCACCGGCCGATGCGAACAGACGCGCCAGCGCCATCTGTACACGCGGCTGATCCGGATAGCGCGCGACGACTTCGCGCAGCTGCTTGTAGGCGGCGCCGAAGTTGCCTTCCTCGCGTGCACGGTCGGCCAGCTTGATGCGATAGCCGACGATCAGGTCTTCGAGCGTCTTCGACTGCTGCGGCGACATATCGCCTTTCTGGATCAGCGTCGTGCTGACGGCTTCGAATTCGGCGTCCTGATCGAGCTGCAGCAGCAGCGCGGCGTACTGGATGCGATCGCCGGGATCCGGCTCGCCGCGCTTGGCGAAGCTGCGGCGCAGCACCGCGACCGCGCGCGCCGGATCGCCGAGTGCGGCCCAGCCCTGCGCCAGTGCCGAGGCCAGCGACGGGTCGTCACCGGCGGCGGTGACGGCGTCGCCAAGCCACTCGGCCGCATGGCTGGCGTCGCCTTGCTTGGCCGCCTGCGTCGAACGTTGAACCTGATAGCGGACCCAGGCCTCGCGCTGCAGCTTGCGCGCGTCCGGCGTGCGATCGGCCGTGGGCAAGCCTTCCAGCGCCATCAGCGCGTCGTACCAGCGCTGTTGCTCGGTGAAGGCGTAGGCCTGCGCCAGATGCGCCTGGGCACTGTTGCCCGCGGCCTCGGTCATCGAGTTCAGCAGCTGCTCGGCGTCATCGTCGCGACCGGTGCGGCGATAAAGGCGCGCCAGATCGAGGCGTATCCACGGCGATTCCGGTGCGGCGGTCAGCGCCTCGCGCAACTTCTGCTCGGCTTCGGCGTTGCGGCCGGCCGCCATCAGCGCCTCGGCCTGCTGGCGTGCCAGCTCGGCCTGGGTGGTGCGGAACTCCGCGCGCGAGGCTTCCGGCGCCGTGGCCAGCAGCTTGCTCGCCTCGTCGCTGCGGCCACCCTTGTAGAGCAGGGCGGCGAGACCGCTGACCAGCTGCGGGTCGTTCGGGTGCGCGCGCAGGCCGGTACGCAGCTGCTGCTCGGCGAGTTTGGATTGGTTGTTGGCGACCAGCGTGTCGGCATAGGCGCGGGTGATCGCCGACGGCACGCCGCCCGGCGGCGGGCTGGCGACGGCCTGGGCGTAAAGCGCCTCGGCGCTGCGAGTGTTGCCGGCGTCGCTGGCGCGCTGCGCATCATGCGCGCGGCTCCAGAACAAGGCCGTGCGGCGCGCCTCGCGATAGCGCGGTTCCAGCGACGGCTTGGCACGAATGGCCGTGTCGAACAGCGACGTGGCGTCCTTGAAGCGCTGCTGACGCAAGCGGATCAGGCCCAGACCGGCGCGTGCATCGGCAGCGCTGCTGCCGCCTTTGCCGACCAGGCGTTCGAAGCTCGATTCGGCGGCGTCGAGTTCGCCGGCATTGAGATTGCGGAACGCGCGCGCGAGTTCGGCGCCTTCCGCTTCGCTGGCCTGCGCGGCGACGGCGCCGGCCTTGGCGTTCTTCAGCGCGTCGAGCTTTTCTGCAACCTGCGGATCGTTGCCGGCATTGTCGAGATAGGCTTGGTACAGCGCCTGATCGGCCGGCGTCGCCTGCAGCCAGATCAGCGCCTGGCGCCAGGCCTTGCGTGCGTCGAGACCGTACTTCGGATCGCCGGCCATCTCGCGCAGCTTGGCGATGCCGTCGCGGCGCGTGTTGGCGCGGTAAGTCAGCACGCGAGCATAGGTCAGCGCGTAACGCGGATCGTCCGGGTTGCGCTGCGCAAGCTTGGCCAGGGCGTCGCGTGCCTCGCCGTAGCGCGATTCGATGCCGGCCATCGTCTCGTAGTACTCGAGCGCGGTCAGATCGTCGGGCGGCTGGTGGCCACCGAAGACCTGGTCGTAGACGCCGATGGCATCGGCGGCGCGGCCCTGCTGCGCAAGCTGGCGTGCACGGCTGATGGTGGCGGCATTCGTTGCGCCGGACAGTTGTTGCTGGGCGCGCTGCGTGGCGCTCGAATCCGGGGCGACGCGGCGCAAGGTGTCGAGATAGCGCTGCGCCTCGCCGCGGTTGCCGTTCTGGTTCTCGATCTCGGCGAGCCGTGCCAGCGCCTGGGCATTGTTCGGGTCGGCCTGCAGCACGCGCTTCCAGCTTTCGAGCGCGAGGTCGGGGCGTTGCTTGGCGTCCCAGAACTGCGCCTGCTGCACGAGCTGGCTGACGGCCGCGTTGTCCTGTGCCCAGGCCGCCATCAGCGGGCTCGCGGCGATCAAGCCGGAGCACAGCCCCAGGGCGACGCCGTACTGTTTCGCGGCTCTCATTGCCATGTCATTGCCATGAAGGAATCAGTCTGCCTTTGGCGTCGAAGCGGAAGCGACCGTCGACGAAGCCTTTGCCGAACAGCGCGAGCACCTGGTCATAGTAACGGGCCGGCTTGCCGTAGAGGCCATCGACCTGTGTCTCCTGCAGATGCGTACGCGCCTTGTTGTAGGAATCGGGGTCGCCGAGACGGCGCAGGAACGGCATCAGCGCCGCATAGAAGCCCGGCGGCGCATTGCCGCTGATCCCGCTGTTGCCAGTCGTCCAGTGTTCCGGGATCTGTCCTTGCAGGGCTTTGACCATGTCGCGATAGCCGCGCAGTACGCCGCACAATTTCTGTCCGTTGTTGTCCCCTGGCGGCATCATACCGGCCCACAGATAGACGCGAATCGCGTCATAGCTGCCGGCGCCGCCGGTCTGCGGATCGACGACGATGCGGTCGGTATGCCAGCTGGTCCAGTCCGGCACGCGGCCGAGCGGCGCGATCTGCGGCAGCAGCGCCGCATAGTCGCCGAGCAGGCGCAGCCACGGACCGTTCGGCTCGTGCGTCTGCAGGCCGACCAGCTGCATCGGCACGTAGTAGCTCGGATTGAAGCGCACGCTGCCGTCCTGGCCAACGAAGCCCTGCGGTCCGGGCAGCAGCAGCATCGGCCCGCCCGGCACCTGCACGATCTCCTGAGCCTCGACCAGCTTGAGCAGCGCGTCGGCAGTCTTGACGTAGTCCGGCACGTTCCAGAGCCGCCCGGCTTCGAGCAGCGTGTAGGCCAGCCACAGGTCGGCGTCGCTGGCCGAGTTCGGGTCGAGCACGCCCCAGCTGCCGTCCTGGCGCTCGCCCCACAACCAGGCGGGCAGGTTGTGCTGCAAATCGCCCTTGGCGAGGTTCTGCTCGGTCCAGCTCAGCAGCTGCGCGAAGCGCCGGCGGTCATTGGCGACCAAGGAGAAGAACAGCGCGTAGGCCTGGCCTTCGGACACCGTACGGGCGTGATCGGTCCAGTCGATCACCCGGCCCTGCGGGTCGATGAACGCGGTATCGAACGACTGCCAGTCTGGCCAGTCGATGGCGTGTGGCGCCGCCGGCCACGCGGCCGTTGTCAGCAAGGCCGACAACGCCGCAAGCCAGGCTCCGGCAGTCCTGATGATCGTTCTGGGCATCCGCATCCTGATGTCAGCGATCGCTGTGCCTCATTTGCCTTGCAGACGCGCCTTGGCGCGGCGGCGCAGCACCGCGTTGAGCAACACCGCGACGATGATCACCAGAATCAGCGCCAGCGGCCAGATCAGGTAGGGATGCTGGCTGAACCAGCGCTTCAGCGCGAACCACCATGGCAGATGGCCGACGTCGTAATGGCTGCCGAAGTCGTAGCCGCTGACCTGATCGCCACGGACCAGTGTCAGGCCGCCGCGGATGAACTGCGATTCGCCCGGATCGGTCAGTGCCAACGCCGCGTCACGCACATCGCCGTCACGGCCGGCGGTCAGCATCACGACGCTGTGGTGCGCCGACAGCGGCGACTCGAAGCCCATCAGTGCCGCGAAGTCCTGGCCGGCCTGGACGATGACGCTGCTGGCGTGCGCACGCGCCGAATCGACGTCGCGGTCGAACAGATAGCGTTCATTGATCGCGGTCAGCCAGCCGATCGGCACCAGCTGCAGGCGGGTGCCGTCGAGCCGCAGCGGCATCTGCTGGGCCCAACCCTCGGGCAGTGCCAGGCGGTCGAGGCGGCCGACGACCAGCAGATCGCGATCCTTGACGGTGTCGAGCGCGTCGATCGTCGTCACCACCACGCGGCTCGCGGCATCACGCGTCCAGCGGCCGATATGGCCGAGCGCGATCAGCGCCGCCGAAATGTCGTTCTCGTTCGGCGTGCTCGGCAGCACGATCGCGGTATCGGCAAGATCGGCGAGGCGCGAGTACGGGAAGGCGCCGTCGGCGAACTTCTCGAGGGCCGGCATCTCGGTGAAGTGCGCGTAGTTGTGAATGTCCAGCGTCGAGGCGGGATCGATCGAACCCTGCAGGCTGGTCGCGTCGAAATCCTGGCAGACGGTATTGGTGTCGCGGCGGAAGTGGTACTGCGCGTCGAGACGGTTGTGCGCGTGCAGGGCCTCCGGCGGCAGCGTCACGTCGAGCGTCGAGCTGCGATCGACCTTGGCGCCGGGTTTGCTGCTGCGGTTGAGCGCGACACCGCCGGCGAACTGATCATTGATCAGTACGTTGAGCGACGAGTTGACGGCGGCGATCGGCGCGGCGCGGTACTTCAGGTCGGCCTGGATGCTCTTGTCGCTGAGCGGGTACAGGTCGGGCGGCAGCGAGAACTCGAAGCTGATCGGCCCCGGCACCAGGCCGGTGACCGACATCGGGCCGGTGGCGGCGTCGGCCAGCGGGAACGGCTTGCTCGGGTCGACCCAGCGCGACGACGTCCAGGGCGCGCGCGGCGGCGGCAGTTCGAGTGCACTGATCTGCGCCTGGGCGCCATGCAGGGCGATGCGGCCCAGCGCCAGCGCCTGCGCCGCTTCGACCAGGCCGCTCGCATTTGGCGCCGAGAACACTAGCACCTGCGCGCCCGGAGCGACCGGGTTTTCGGCGACGGAGATGGTCGGTTCGCGCGCATTGGCGTAGCGCTCGAAGCCGGCCGGCGCGTTGGCGCCGTCGATGAACAGTACCGCATAGCCGGCCGGCAGCGTGCCGAACGAGACCGGGAAGTTGGCGCCGCGATAATCGGCCTGTCCACCGAACCAGGCGGCGACGATGCCGGCTGCCTTCACCGTGTCGTTGTCGGGCGCGCCGTTGAACACGAACGGCAGATACAGGCGCCGCTCGTCACCGCTGTCGAACAGCGGGGCCGGCAGGCGATCGAGCGACGGCACCGTCGCCAGCGGCGACAGGCTCAGCTCGATCTTCGAGTCGTTGCTGATGTCGGCCCACAAGGTGCTATGCGCCGGGTCCTCGCATTCATTGGGCTTGGCGTAGTGCGCAACCAGTTCGAAACGCAGCTGGTTGTGCGGCAGCAGCAGACGCGGGTCGATCGGAATGCGCACCGTATTGCCGGACGCAGTTTCCGCGCTCAGCGGCATGGTCTTGAGCAGCTGATCGTTGAGATAGACGCTCAAATGGCTGAGGTCGAAGCGCAGCGACGGCGAGTGCGCGTAATGCAGGTCCAGTGTGGCGGCGGTCACGATCTGGTCGGAGCGCAGATTCAGCGGCAGCGATGCCTGCCCGTACACGGTCCGCAGCTTCATGCTGTAGATCATGCCGAGATCCTTGAAGCTGATCGTTCTTGCGGTCTGCGCGAAGGCGCGGTCGGTCGTTACCGTTACCGTTACCGGGGTCGTCGCCGTGCTCGACACGTCGGTGGCAGCGGCCGCACTGGCGGCCACCAGCAGTGCGGACATGCCGCTCAACAACTTCGCAATATTCTTGTTTACACGCATGAAACGCTGCTCCCTTGATGAGCATGGGCTCGGCGCCATTGCCGAACGAACCTCTCAGAGCCAGTGAATGAATCGCCCGCCCGACATTTTGCGCCCCCGCGGCGCTGCACCCCAACTGATTCCCACGGCCACAAGGGCCGCATTGCCTGCGCTTAGGCCGCCTTGGTCGGCGCGGTTCGGGTACCGCGCTGCCAGATCGCTTTGACCACCCAGGCAAAGAAGTCGCGGCCACCGCGAATGCCGTAACGACCGACCTCGAACAAGGCCCTCAACGGCCGGTCCGGCTTCTGATGCTCGCGCCACTGGATCCATGCGTCGGCGCGGCCGAACAGCGCCTGGACCAGCGCACTCTCCTGCGGGATCGACATCTCGTTGAGCTTGGCGGCGACCAGGCCGCGACCGGCACGCATGACCTTGGCGTCGAGCCAGACATCGTTGCGCTCCGGCATCAGCAGAATCTGCAGGCTGTCGCCTTGCTTGAGATCGACCGCTTCCGGCAGGCGCAGCGCGACGCCGCTGTACGACACGTCCAGCGTCTCGGTCATGTAGGCGCCGCTGTCGGCATGGCTGCGGATGGCCGCCTGCAGCTTGGTGCGCACCCGTACTGCACTGCGCACCTGGCGCTTCTCATTGGCGACCGCCAGCGCACCGCCGGCAATGATGAGGTTGTAGACCGTCCAGCCGATGTTGAGCATCAGCGTGTCGGCATGCGGACCGCCGATCAGCAGCCGGATGATGCCGACCGTGAAGCCGATCAGGTTCAGCGAGAACAGCAGGTAGTACGGCCGCGCGATGTCCTTGTCGAAGTAGTCGCGATCGACGATGCCGCCCTTGGCGGTGACGTTGAACTTGCCGAGCTTGGGGTTGATGACGGCCAGCAGCGTCGGCACCAGGATGAAGGTCGCCAGCACCGTCTCGTAGATTTCGGCCCAGAACGAATGGCGGAACGGCCCCTGCAGGCGACTGTTGGTGGTGGTGGCCAACATTACGTGCGGCGCGGCATAGGCCAGCACCATCCAGCCCTGTGCCTTGATGATCTCGGCGCCGAGCAGCAGATAGGCCAAGGGCGAGGTCAGAAAGATCAGACGCGGCAGTCCGTAGAAGAAATGCAGCATCGCGTTCGAGTAGCAGATGCGCTGGCCGAACTTCAGGCCCGGCATCACCATCGGATTGTTGACGCGGAAGATCTGCGCCATGCCGCGAGCCCAGCGAATACGTTGGCCGACGTGCGCCGACAGCGATTCGGTGGCCAGGCCAGCCGCCTGCGGGATATTGATGTACGCGCTCTTCCAGCCGCGCGTGTGCATGCGCAGCGAGGTGTGCGCGTCTTCGGTGACGGTCTCGGTGGCGATGCCGCCGATCTGTTCGAGCGCTTCGCGGCGCAGCACCGCGCACGAGCCGCAGAAAAATGATGCGTCCCAGAAATCGTTGCCGTCCTGGATCAGGCCGTAGAACAGCTCGCCCTCGTTCGGCACCTTGCGGAAGGTCGCCAGATTCTTCTCGAACGGGTCGGGCGAGAAGAAGTGGTGGGGCGTCTGCACCAGCGAAACGGTCTTGTCCTGCAGCATCGACCCCATCGTCATCTGCAGGAACGAGCGCACCGGAATGTGATCGCAGTCGAAGATCGCGATGTACTCGCCACCCGTCTTCTTCAGCGCCGCGTTGATGTTGCCGGCCTTGGCGTGCTTGTTGTCGGTGCGCGTGACATGTGTGACGCCGACGGTTTCGCAGAACTGGCGGAACTCGTCGCGGCGACCGTCGTCGAGCACGTAGACCCGGAACTTGTCGCGGGGCCAGTCCATGGCCAGCGCCGCGAGCACCGTCGGACGGACGACGGCCAGCGGCTCGTTGTAGGTCGGGATATAGATGTCGACGGTCGGCCACTGGGAGGGATCGTCGGGCAGTGGCGCCGGCTTGCGGTGCAGTGGCCAGATGGTCTGCACGAAGCCGAGAATCAGGATCACGTAGGCGTAGATTTCAGCGCCGACCAGGCCCAGCGACAGGAACAGGTCCCAGGCGTTGAATTCGGGGCCGATCGGCAGGGTCTGCGTCAGTCGCCAGTACAGGTAGCGCGTGCTGGCGATGGTCGACAGGCCCATCATCGCCAATGCCCATCGATAGTCCTTGAGGCGGATCAGCAGATTGGCCGTGATGACCATGCCGATCGCCGTGAAGGTCTGCCAGAACAGTGACAACGGGGCCGTCACCAGTGCGTAGACCGGGATCGCAAGCGACGCGATCAGCAGCAGGCTCAGCAGCCGCATGCAGTTCCTCCCTGATCAGCTAGCGGCCCGCCGTTCAGCCTCCGCATTGTCGAGCGGCGGGGGGCTGGTTCAGGCCGTTGAACAGCTCGCGCAGCGTGCGCTGCTGCAGACGCTCGAGGCGTTCCGGCAGCGTGACGCGATAGCGGGGCGGCAGCTGCAGGTGGAGCAGCGTGCCCTGCGCACGGGCCGGAACCGCCTGGCGGCGCAGGCGTTCGAACGTGAAGTTGAGCGGGCTTTCGTGCACCTTGGCGCGCGGCGCGGCCGGCGCAGCGGTCGGGCCGGCGCGCTCGGTCGCCAGCGTGGTCGGCAGCGTCACGACCGGCGTTGTCGGCCGTTCTGTGGCGACGAGGACCGGCGGCGCCAGAGGGGCACTCGGGGCCGCCGGTACATCGACCGGCGTCAACGGCGCCGCGTCAGCGAGTTTGATCGTCGCAGCGTGACCGGGGTTGAACTCGCGATACTGAAGGTCGCCGAGCCGCCGGTCTTTCATCAACTGGTCGACATCGTCGGACGACTTGCGGTCAGGCATGAGTTCAGACTCCAAACGACGATTCGTGAGCGAAACGCAGGCGGACGACCCCGCTGGCCAGGGTTTGATCCTCGATTTCGCGGACATCGAGCCGCTCGTCGGCACCCAGCTGCGTCATCCACTCCGCATACAGGCCTTCGAGCAGTCCAGCCGACCATTCCGCGGCGGCCGCGCCAAACCAAGCCTTCAGCGGGGCAGCACCATGCAAGAAGTCTACCGCGCCCGACACCTCTTCGACCTGCATCCAGCCCAGATCGAGGTCAGCCAGACGCCGCGACGCGAAGCCTTCGAATTCTGCCAGGGTTTTGATGCCGTCGGCGGCGTGTTCGCGCGCAATCGAGCGGCCGACGCGATACAGCAATGCCCGCAGCTGCGGTACCGGCACCTGCTCGGCGAGTTCGCCGCCGAGCGCACGCAAGGTCAGAGCCGCCGCGGTGGTCCGGGGCAGCTGCATCAGATACGTGAATGACCGTTCGTCCACCGGAACTCCCTTTACGGTGCAATTTGATGATCCATCGGGATTTTCCATTGCTCACCCTGGGACCGCAATTGGAATAATTGTCTAACCGGGCTGGGTAAGTCACGAATAGGCGCCAAACGGAGAGGCGTGGCGGCCAGGCGGCTTGATTTCGCGAGGGGCATGGGCGACAGTGATTTCGATCCGCGGCGCCGCCGACGGATCGACGCTGTACCAGACCATGGACATTTTTCAGTTCACACGACTCAGGGAAGAGTTCGCGTCATGTGGTCGCCGCTCAGTGCCGAGCCTTCGGGTTTGCGGCGTGCGGCGCGGCCGACGAGCGCCTTGACCATGGTTGCCGCTCCTCCCTGTGCAAGGACTCGGGACCTTCACTATGGCCCATGAAACCAGCGTGCCGTCCACGCTGCTGGCCGATTGCGACCGCGAGCCGATCCACATTCCCGGCGCTATCCAGCCGCAGGGCGTGTTGCTGTGCCTGCGCGAACCTGAGCTGACGATCGCGCAGGCCAGCGCCAATTTGCAGCAACTGACCGGTCAGCCGGCCGAGCAGGCACTCGACCAACCGCTGGCGGCCGTCTGTGGCGAGGATGCCGCGGCGATGTTGCGTCGTGCGCTGGCGTCGGCCGCGGTCGATGCGCGGCCGTTGTATGTGGGGCTGATCGGGATCGGCGGGCATGGTGTCGATGCCATCGTCCATCGCCACGAGGGCGTGCTGATCCTCGAGCTGGAGTTCACCACGCGCGAGGATGCGAACCGTTACACCGCGATGTATCCGTTGGTGCGCTCGTTCGTCGCCAGCCTGCAAAGCGTGCACTCAGTGCCCGAGCTGTGTCAGCTCGCGGCCGGCGAGATGCAGCGCATCACCGGCTTCGGGCGAGTGCTCGTCTATCGTTTCAACGAGGACGGCCATGGACACGTCATCGCCGAGACCCGCGCGCCGGAGTACCCGTCGTACCTTGATCTGTATTTTCCGGAGTCGGACATTCCACGTCAGGCACGTGCGCTCTATCAGCTCAACCACATCCGCCTGATTGCCGATGCCGAATACCAGCCGTCGCCGCTGGTTCCGGCCGTCAACCCGATGACCCAGCGGTCGACCGATCTGAGCTATGCGGCGCTGCGCAGCGTGTCGCCAGTGCATGTGCAGTACATGAAGAACATGGGCACGCTGGCGTCGATGTCGATTTCGATCGTCGTCGATGGCGCGCTCTGGGGGCTTATTTCCTGTCACCACGCGACCGCGCGCCACGTGCCGTTCGAGCTGCGCACTGCTTGCGAGCATCTGGGGCAGATCCTGTCGCTGCAGATCGAGGCCAAGGAGGATCGCACCGAATCGGCGCACCGCCTCGAGCTGCGCCGCATGCTGGTCGATCTGCTCGGCGCGATGGCCGAGACCGACGTCATCAACGGTCTCAAGGCGAATCCGGCCGACCTGCTGCGCTTTGCGGCCGCCAGTGGTGCGGCGATCGTCGCCGATGGCGGCTGTGAGCTATTCGGTGACACGCCGTCGGCGGCCGAGGTGACGCGGCTCGCGGACTGGATCGCCGCACACACGACCAGTGGCGTCTATGCCACCACCAGCCTGGCCGGCGATTATCCCGACGCCGAACACCTGCAGCCCCAGGTCGCTGGGGTGCTGGCCGCGTCGATTTCGCAGATTCACCGCAACTATCTGATCTGGTTCCGGCCCGAGGTGGTGCGCACCGTGAAGTGGGCTGGCCGGCCGCAGAAGACGGCGGGCGAGGGCGATGATGCGCCAGTGGTGCTGCATCCGCGCAGCAGCTTTGACGCCTGGGCGCAGACCGTGCGTGGCAGCTCACTGCCGTGGCGCAAGAGCGAGATCGAGGCCGCCGAGGAGTTTCGTGATGCGATCCTCGCCATCGTGCTGCGCCGCGCCGAGGAAATGGCGGCGCTGGCCGGCGAGCTGGAGCGCTCCAACCGCGAGCTCGAAGCCTTTTCGTATTCGGTGTCGCATGACCTGCGTGCGCCCTTGCGCCATATCGTCGGCTATGCGGATCTGCTCGATGAATTCGAGGGCGCGCAGCTCAGTGAGCGCGGCCGGCGCTTTTTGCGCAACATCGGCGAGTCGGCACATTTCGCGGGTACGCTGGTCGATGATCTGCTGACGTTCTCGCAGATGGGCCGCGCTGCACTGCGTATCACCCGTGTCGATCTCAATGCGCTGGTGGAATCGGTGCTGCGCGACCTGGCGCCCGACCTGCGTGGGCGTGACATTCAGTGGAAGATTGGGACCTTGCCGACGGTCCGCGCCGACCCCAGCTTTTTGCTGCTGGCGTTACGCAACCTGCTATCGAATGCCATCAAGTACACGCGGACGCGGCAGACGGCGGAGATTCAGCTAGAGGCGGAGGAGGACGCCGACAGTCATATTGTTCATGTTCGAGACAACGGCGTCGGTTTCAATATGCAGTATGCTCCAAAATTGTTCGGCGTCTTTCAGCGTTTGCATCGCATGGAAGACTTCGAAGGCACAGGAATCGGTCTTGCCAACGTCCGTCGCATCATCGAGCGACATGATGGGCGCGTGTGGGCGCGTGGCGAGCCGGATCGCGGAGCGGAGTTTTCTTTTTCACTTCCGAAGATTCCGGTGCCGGTCAGTTAGGACATCCGTGCATGCTCAAGCCTATCCTGCTCGTCGAAGACAATCCCAAGGACCTCGAACTCACGCTCATTGCGCTGGAGAAAAGCCAGCTCGCGAATGAAGTCGTGGTGGCCCGCGATGGCGCCGAGGCCGTCGACTATCTGCATAACCGCGGCGATTACGCCGAGCGCCCGACCGGCAATCCAGCGGTGATCCTGCTCGACCTCAAACTGCCGAAGATCGATGGCATCGAGGTCTTGCAGATGGTCCGCTCGACCCCGGAGCTCAAAAGCATTCCGGTCGTGATGTTGACCTCCTCGCGTGAAGAGCGCGACCTGCTGCGCAGCTACGAACTCGGCGTCAACGCCTACGTCGTCAAACCGGTGGCGTTCCGTGAGTTCGTCGAGGCGATTGCCGACCTCGGCGTATTCTGGGCCGTGCTCAATGAGCCGCCGCCGGGCTCGACGCGTGTCGTGCGCCGAGGCAACGGCGGATGAGTGCCGACGACGCGCCCGCGATCGCGGCACTGCGGGTGCTGTTGGTCGAGGACAGCTCGCTCGATGCGGAGCTGACCCAGGCACGCCTCGAAGCGCTGGACTATCCGCTGCGGGTCGACGTGGTCGACAACGAGCGTGATTTTCGCGCGTGCCTGGCGGCCAACGACTACGACATCATCCTCGCCGACTTCATGCTGCCGCAGTTCTCCGGGCCCGAGGCCCTGGTGATTTCGCGCAAGCAGGCGCCGGACGTGCCGTTTGTGTTCGTCTCCGGGGTGCTCGGCGAGGAGCACGCGGTCGACATGCTCAAGCAAGGCGCGACCGACTATGTGCTCAAGCAGCGCCTGCAGCGTCTGCCGACCGTGGTGCAGCGCGCGCTGGCGCAGGCCCGCGAGCGCCACGATCGCATTCGTGCCGAACGCGCGCTGCGTGAGTACGAAACCAGCTTTCGCCTGTTGATCAACGCGCTGCGCGACTATGCGGTGATCGGTCTCGACGTCGATGGCCGGATTCGCAGCTGGAACAGCGCGTCCGAACACCTGCTGGGCTATCCGGCCGAGCGCATCATGGGCGAGACGATTGGTCGTCTCTATGAGTCGAGCGACGGTGAAGCCGGTGTCGAGCACTCGCTGGCGACCGCGGCACGCGACGGCAGCCACGTGCGCGATCTGTGGATGAAGAGCCGCAGTGGCGAGGCGTTCTTCGCCTCTGTGGTGACGACGGCCATTCACAGCGAAAGCGGCGAGCTGATCGGCTTTTCCAAGATCATTCGCGACATGACCGAAGCGCGTCGCTCGGCCGATGCGCTGAAGGCGGCGAAGGATCAGGCCGAAGCCGCCAATGCCGCCAAGGACCGGTTCCTGGCAATGCTCTCGCACGAGCTGCGCACACCGCTGACGCCGGTGATGGCGGCGGTCACGCTGCTCGAGCGCAAGGCCGCGCTCAGCGACGAATTGTCCGAACTGGTGCCGATGATCCGTCGCAATATCGAGCTTGAGGCGCGCCTGATCGACGATCTGCTCGACCTGACATCGATCGCACACGGCAAGACCGATATCCATGTCGCCCGTCTCGATCTGCACGACACGCTCGGCGATGTGTTGGCGACGGTGCGCGTCGAAGTGCAGGCGAAGAACCTGCAGCTCGAAACCCGGCTTGATGCGCGTCGCAGTCAGGTCGATGGCGACTTCGCGCGCCTGCAGCAGATCGTCTCCAACCTGCTGCGCAACGCCATCAAATTCACGCCGCCGGGCGGTTGTGTCAGCCTGCGCTCGTACAACCCGGACGACGAGCATGTCGCGATCCGTATCGAGGATTCCGGCATCGGCATCAGCGAAGCGGCGATGCCGCGTATCTTCACCGCCTTCGAGCAGGCCGACACGTCGATCACCCGGCAGTTCGGCGGTCTCGGGCTGGGCCTGGCGATTGCCCAGGCGTTGGCCCGCAAGCACGGCGGCGAGTTGCTGGCGGAAAGCCACGGCACCGGACGGGGTTCTGCGTTCACGATGATCCTGCCATTGATCGGCGAGATGCGCGTCGCCGAGGCGCCGTCGCGTCCGGTGGTCAGCGACAAATCCGCTGGACAGCGTTCGCTGCATATCCTGCTGGTCGAGGACAATCACGACACCACGATTGCGATGGTGACGCTGCTCGAACTCAGCGGACACAGCGTCTCCACTGCCGGTACGATCGGCGAGGCGCAGCAACGCATAAGCGATGAGCGTTTCGATCTGCTGATCAGCGACCTGGGGCTGCCCGACGGTGATGGCGCGGACGTTGCCCGTGCGTTTTCGCAGCACCAGCAGGCGCCGTCGATCGCCATGACCGGCTATGGCATGGACGAAGACCTGCGGCGCTGCCGCGAGGCCGGGTTCACGGCGCATGTGACCAAGCCGATCGGCTTCGATCAGCTCAACGAATTGATACGCTCGCTCGCCTGAGTGCTTTTCCAAGGCGGGGCAGTAGTTTGTCCCTACATCCACCGTATAGAACCGCATCCCGGCAACGGGGCGCGTTTGCTAGAGTTCGCGTTCCCCGGACCATGATCTACCCGCCGATGACCGTCTCCCGCCTTTGCTGTGCCGCCGCCCTCGCGCTGCTGACGCTCGCTGCCGGTTGCAACTCGCAGGATGACAACATCGACACCCCTGTGGTGCGGACTGAAAGCAGCGGCCCGGCTGGCATTTACGAAGGAACGATGACGTCCACCGACAGCGGCGACGTCACTGACGTGACCGCGTTCGTCGACGACAACGAGACCTTCATGCTGTTCGACAGCACCGGCGCACTGATCGGCTCCGGCATCTATACCACCGTCGAGGCGGCGCGCAGCATCAACTGGTCGGCGCGGCTGTTCACGACCGCCGACACGACGGATGACACCACCGGCGACACGACCAGCAGCACGACCATTACCACGCTGACGGCGCAGGGCTCCTATGAGGAGCAGGCCAGTATCCTCGTCAGCTACAGCGAATCGAGCGGAGACAGCGGCACCCTGTCGCTGACTTACGACGAGACCGCCTACGAAACGCGTTCCGACGTGTCGCTGGTGCAGGGTACGTGGGGACTGAAGGACGCCTACGGCGCTGTGACCAGCAGTATCACCGTCGATTCCGGCGGCAGCTTCTCCGGCTCCGACGACGACGACTGCACGTACAGCGGCTCGTTTACGATCGTCAATCAGCACTACAACCTCTACGACGTCACGCTGGACAGCACGTGCAGCACGTCGACGACCACCGACGGCACGACCACGACGACCAGTACGTCGTCAACGACCACCGGCTTGGCGACGATACAGGCTGCGACAACGGCCAGCGGTACCGACACACTGGTCGCCGTTTCCGCGTCGACCAAGGCCGCTGCGCTCTGGCAACTCAAGCCGCTCTAAGCCAGCCTGATCGCCTACAATGCGCGCCACGCGCCTGTAGCTCAGTTGGATAGAGCATCGGCCTTCTAAGCCGGCGGTCGCAGGTTCGACTCCTGCCAGGCGCGCCACTCGCGAACATCCCGCGAACGTCGATCGAGCGGACCAGCCGATCCGGCGTCCGGTCGAACCTGCGACAAACAACGGACAGGTTCGGCAAGCCGGCATCGCCGGCTTGAGCGTCGCCGTGCAACGGCGACGACCCGCAGGGCGAGGCGTAGCCGAGTACTCCTGCCAGGCGCGCCACTCGCGAATATTCCACGAACGTTGATCGAGCGGACCAGCCGATCCGGCGTCCCGTCGAACCTGCGACAAACAACGGACAGGTTCGGCAAGCCGGCATCGCCGGCTTGAGCGTCGCCGTGCAACGGCGACGACCCGCAGGGCGAGGCGCAGCCGAGTACTCCTGCCAGGCGAGATTTCGTTGGATGGTCTGGCGGATTGCCCACCCAATGACCTTGCACGAAAACAAGTCCAGGACGATGGCCAGTTAGACCCAGCCCTGCCATGTTCGGACATAGGTGATGTCGGTGCCCCAGATTCGGTCAGGCTGCGAAACATCAAGGATGTGCTTGACCACATTCGGGATGAGCTCGGCTGGCTTGCCACCCGAGAGGAATCGGCGTGTGCGATAGCCGCCCTTGGCGCGCATGTGGTTCTCGCGCATCAGCCGCGTGACGCGATGCTTGCAGCATGTCTCGCCGGCCTCCCGCAGGTCGAGAAAGACGCGCGGCGCACCATACACGGCCTGATTCTCGTTGAATGACGCCCGGATCAGACGGAGCAACCGTTTGTCCTCACGAGCCCGATCGGAGACCGGCTTGTCGATCCATGCGGAGTCGCCGCTGGGAGCCACGCCCAGCAACCGACACATCATCTGAACGCTATGCTCCTTCCGGTTCAACCTGATGAACTCGTACTTGCGCCGAACGACACTGCGTTTCGGATTCTTGGGCAGCGGCTGGCCTACTACCGCCAGATCGTCGAGGCGTTCGAGCACGCCGCAGGAGCCCCGGAGCGTGGACGAGACCGAAGCCTGTTCGGCGAAGGAATGCGCTCCGTCAATTGTCAGAAGCACGTTATTTTCTACAAGCGGATCAAGGCTGCCGATGATGCCGTGGTCGTGCTCAGGATCGTCCATCAGCAACGGAATCTGCCCGCGCTGGCGTACTACGATGATCTCGATGCGCCAACGTAAAGCCTCGGCATGCCCTATCGCTCAATGAGTTAAATCAGTGCCACGGCGCGCTCGTTGACCCGCCGCTCCACGATGGTGCGTGTTTGTCCGTGTTCGAACCGGCGATGACATGCGGCGAGTCGCGCGCCCCGGTCATCGATCGCTGCCGGTGATCGCCGCTGCAAGGCCTGAGCGGTGCTGACGCCGTCGGCGCGCAGGCGAGTACGCACGGGTTTTTCCTAGCAAACCTGCAGTACTCGGCGGCGTGCCGGCGTCTATGGCAGTGAGGCATCGTGAGTCCCTTTCCCTGCCTGCATCGGCACTGGCATGTTTGATGCTGCCTCTTACTGTAGAGACAGCTTAAAGACATTTTTAAGCCAGCTCTGTATGGAAAAGTCCAGTTTCGCAGGAGAAGGGCAACCGCCACGGCGGGTGTCTACCGAAGGCGCAATCTCCCATAAACGCTCAGGTACCTGTACTGCGAGGCTGATGTTGCCGTCTGAAGAGTGACGCACGCGCAAAGCGTGGGTCCGCCGAAGAAGCAACGTGGCGCCGGATGCGCTGCGGAATCTTTCAGGCTCCAGGACAGCGGGAGCGGCAAACGACCCGAGGTTGGGTACGTTGCCGCTGTGTCGTACCGCTGACGAGGATGGCGATGTCTCGAGTTTGTCTAAACGATGGCCGGTGCAGATCCGCACCGCTTGCTGCTGCTCGTGCGGCGTGCGCGCCAGGTCGCGCCACGTCCCTTTTGTTCGCGATGTATTTCCTTTTGGTCTCTTTCGTTCGGCCGTCTCCTGATCGGCTTCGAGCGTCGTTTTAGTCTTCACGCAACGTGCGGTGGGCGTCGGTTCGCCGCAACATCTGGAGAAGTCCCTCAATGATGAAAAAAACCTTCACCGCAGCGCTTGGCGGTGCGTGCATGTTGGCGATGCCACTGTTTGCGCTTGCACAGGCCGGAGCGACGGAGACGTCGCTGGACGACCATTTCGATGCGCAGCTGAGCACGGCGGACCAGCTCAAATGGCTGAAGTCGATGTCGTCCGAGCCGAATCACGTTGGCTCGCCACACGACAAGGCGAATGCCGAGTGGATGCTGGCGCAGTTCCGCAAGTGGGGCTGGGACGCCAAGATCGAAACCTTTCACGTATTGTTTCCGACGCCGATCGAAGAAGCGGTCGAGATGGGCAGCTTCAAGGCGACGCTGACCGAGCCGCCGATCCCCGGCGATTCCACGTCGCGCTTCACGCAGCCTGAATTGCCGGGCTATCTGGCCTATCAGGGCGACGGCGATGTCACCGCGCCGCTGGTCTATGTCAACTACGGCACCGAGGCCGACTATCGGCAGCTGGCGCTGATGGGCGTCAGCGTCAAGGGCAAGATTGTCATCGCGCGTTACGGCCAGGTCTGGCGCGGCGTGAAGCCGCTGCTGGCGGCGCAGCACGGTGCGATTGGTTGCCTGATCTATTCCGACCCCGCCGATGACGGCTATGCGGTCGGCGCGCCTTATCCGAAGGGGCCGAGCCGGCCGCCGCGGGGCATTCAGCGCGGTTCGGTGATGGACATGATGCTGTACCCGGGCGACCCGCTGACGCCCGGGATCGGTGCGACCACCGACGCGAAGCGGTTGACGCGCGAGACGGCCGGTTCGCTGGTGAAGATTCCGGCGCTGCCGATTTCCTATGCGGATGCGCAGGTGCTGTTGTCCGAGCTGACCGGGCCGGTCGCGCCGAAGAACTGGCGCGGCGCGTTGCCGATCACCTACCGCGCCGGCCCCGGCTCGGGCCCGGTGCATCTCAAGGTCAAGTCGGACTGGTCGCTCAAGCCGGTTTACGACGTGATCGCCAAGATCAAGGGTTCGACCTGGCCGGACCAGTGGGTGGTGCGCGGCAATCACCACGACGGCTGGGTGGCGGGCGCGAGCGATCCGCTGAGTGGCATGGTGCCGATGATGGATGAAGCGCGCGCACTGGGATCGTTGCTCAAGACCGGCTGGCGGCCCAAGCGCACCATCGTCTACACCAGCTGGGATGGCGAAGAGCCGATGCTGCTGGGCTCGACCGAATGGGCCGAACAGCACGCTGCCGAGTTGCGCAAGAATGCCGTGATCTACCTCAACACCGACGGTATTTCGCGCGGCTTCCTGCATGTCGGCGGCAGTCAGGATCTCGGTCGCTTCGTGACCGGACTGGCGGACGGCATTGCCGACCCCGAAACCGATGTTTCGGTCGGCAAGCGTGCGCGCTACCGCGTGCTGACGCAGGCCTTGGAGCCGGGCGCCAGCGCCGGCGAAAAGATGACGGCCAAGATGTTGGGCGGTGTCGACGGCACCTTGCCGGTGGCGCCGATCGGGTCCGGCTCGGACTTCTCGCCGTTCATCGACCATCTCGGCGTTGCGACGCTGAACGTGGGCTTCGGCGGCGAGGCGGAAGGCGGCGGCGTCTACCACTCGGCCTATGACACCTACGAGCACGTCGTGCGCTTCTCGAACCCCGGTATGGTCTACGGCAAGGTGGTCGCACAGTTCGTCGGTCATGCGGTCATTCGCGCTGCGGACTCGCAACTGCCGCTGCAAAGCCCGGCAGGTTTCGCCACGGCGGCGGCGCACTATGTGAAGCAGGTCGAATCGCTGGCGTCGAATCAGCGTGACGATGCGGCTGAGCAGAAGACCCTGATGGCTGACCACGCGTTCGAGACGGCGGCCAATCTGAGCGAATCGCATGGCGATCCGGTACCGCTCGAGACGGTGCCGGCGATCGACTTCTCGCCGCTCGACAACGCGGTCACGAAGCTCGACGCGAGCGCGCAGAAATACCAGGCAGCGCTCGACGCCAAGGGTGCGTCGCTCAGTGCCGCGAAGCGCGCGCAGCTGTTCGCGATGATGAAGGACATCGCGCAGACCTTGTGTTCGGATCAGGGCCTGCATGGCCGGCCGTGGTTCAAGAACCTGATCTACGCACCGGGCCGCTACATCGGTTACGGCGTCACCACCTTGCCTGACGTGACCGAGGCCATCACCGAGCAGCGTTGGAGCGATGTGCCGAGCTCGATCGCAATGGCAGCCGGTGCGTTGACGCGCTATGCCGATCGCCTGGATCAGGCCACTGCACTGCTGACGGCCGGCTAAGCGGCAATTCCGGGTGCGGGCGCGAGGTTGGCGCTCGCATCAGCCGTCAGATGCGGGCGGCGGCACGAACGGGGCTTGGGTTCCGTTGGTGCCGCCGCCCGCTTTTTTGACAGCGAGGCGCGGCGACATGAATCGCCGACGTCAGTCGCTGAAATCTGAACCCACGCCGATGATGTCGTCGCTGTAGAGGTTGATGCGGTTGATGATGTCGTAGCGATCCTGCTCATCGAGCGGGAATTCGCTGAGCGTTTCGAACAGATGGTCGGCAAAGCGCTGGAAGTGCGGCCGGCCGATATCGAGGCCTTGATGTGCGTGCGCGACGACGCGACCCTGATATTCGCCGGGGCCGCCGAGCGCCGCGGTGAAGAATTCGCATTGCATGCGCCGCAGGCGGTCGATCGGAATATCGAGGAAGAAAGGCGCCAACAGCGGATCCGCGAGCACGCGCTCGTAGAATTTCACGACCAGCGATTCAACGCCGTCGCGTCCGCCGATCGCGTCATAACGTGAACCTTCGTCCGTGCCGTGGTCCATGACCGGCTCCTCTGCGTCGTCGAGTTCACATCAAGCCTGCCGGCTACGCGTCACGGCGACATTGATCCGGATCATGAATGCCGCTGTACGCTTTAGCGCGCCGGCAGCCGCCAATTGGCGTGATGCTCCCAGAATTCGACGCTGCGGCGGTAGGCATCGCGATCCATGGCCACGCCGGAGCCGCCTTCCTCGACGCCGAGCGCATTGCGCATCATCGTGATCGGCGCCATCGGGATCTCCTCGGGCTGCGCGGTCGCCAGACAGCCGACGATGCCCCAATCAGCGTCGACTGCTTCGCCTTCCTTGGCCATTTGCTCGCGGCTGTAAAGAATCACCACCAGATAGTCGGCGACCGGCGCTTCGAGTTCCTCGAACCAGCGCACCAGCACCGGCAGTTCGGCCTTGGTCCGCGCCTCGTAGCCGCTGCGCAGCAGATGGCGGTTGTCGTCGGTGATCGGAATCGTCAGGCAGCGCGTCTGCGTCCAGTTGCGATGCACGTGCAGCTTGCAGAACGGCGCATAGCCGTCGAGCACTTTGAGCGGCGCCTGCGCGTTGAGGTGCTGCTCGAATGCGGCGGGCGTGCAGCCTTGAATGGCATTGCGCCGGCCGTCCTTGGGGAACAGGCGGGCGCGGGCGAACGGCGTCAGGGCGATGGACATCGAAGCGAGGGTTTGAAAACGATCGCCAAGGATATCGTCTGCGGCGCGCTGCATTAAGCCCCGCGCCGCAGACGAGGCAAGGTGCTTACGACGGGCAGCTCGCCGGCGTACCGCTGACGGTGAACGGACTGCTCAGCGCTTCGTACGGCGTTGGCGGCTCGCTCGCCGAGGTGCGGTAGACCCCTTCGTGACGCAGGCGGTAGGTGCCGGCCGGCAGGTTCAGCGGCAGTTTCCACAGCGCTTCTGCGGTCGACGAGCCGGCGAGATTGAGCTCGGTGAGGATCAGGCTCGAGCGCGTGTTCCAGACGAAGCGCAGCTCCGGATCCTTGTCGGTGGCGACCACGGTCCAACTGCCGTCGGCGTTCTCGCGCTCGGCATACAGATACGAGGCCATGGTCTTCAGGTCGTTGCCCGGATAGCCGGCGACCCAGGTCACGTCGACCTCGTCGCCCTGCGTATAGCTGGCGTTGGCATCGGTGACGATGCTGCCGTAGTCACCGGGTACGTCGGTGGTGATCGGCGCGTCGTTGCCGATCGTGATGTCGGTGGCGGCGACGCCGGTTGGTGCCGGTTCGCCGCTGGCCATGGTCAGCGCCAGCTTGCGCGCTTCCTGCTGCGTCGCCGCGAGCTGCCAGGGGCCGGCGTAGGTCGACGCGCCTTCGTACATCTGCGCCGAGTATTCCTCGCGCGTCGCCATGTAGTGCAGGTAATCGTTGGACAGGCCGGCGATGACGACGGTGTCGACCCCGGCCGGCGAGAGCGCATCAAGCACGGTCTTGCGCAGGCGCCGGCCGGCCATGGTCGTGACCTCGAACGGCACGCCGAGCACCGCCAGATTGCCGATGCGGAAGATCTGGAACGGCACCGGATCGGTTTCCGACGGGGTGAACACCGGCTTTTCCTTCTGGCAGGAGTAGCCGGGCGTCAGCGTTTGCAGGCACAGCACCGGCGTCACCGCGGCGGTCACGAGCACGCCCGGCAGCGGCACCTTGATCGGCGTGTCGTTCTGCTCGACGGTGAGATAGCCGGTGCCGTTGAACAGGCCGTTGTAGCCGGTGCGGATCTCGGTCTTGTATTCGCTGGGCGCGTCGTTGACGCAGGTGAAACCGGCCGCGCCGGGGCCGGGACCGTTGACGCCGCCAACCGCGAAGCCGAAGCCGAGTGCGGTCGTGCAAGTGGTCTTGTCGCCGGTGTACAGGTCGTCGGGCGAGCCGGGGGCCTGCAGATCGGCGAGTACCTCCGGATCGGTGACCTCGTCGTCGCTGAAATCTGCATAGAAGAAGCGGTAGTCGACCGGGCCGTGCAGCGCCGTGCCCTGGCCGAAGTCGCTCAGCGCCTGCGCGAGCTGCTTGGTGCCGTTGATAGCGGCCGCTTCGGGCTGGCCGTACTGATAGCCCGGCTCATCGAATTCGTAAGGCTCATCGGTGCCGCCGCGCATGCCGTACGGCACGCCTTGGCCGGGCCCGTTGCCGCCGTCGATGTCGGCATCGAACACGAACAGATCGGGGATGGTGTCGCCTTCGTCGGTTTGCGCGAATGAGGCGACGAAGTTGTCGGTGCCGTCCGGCGTATCGCTGCTGTCGGGCGTGTATTGCGTGCCCATCAGCTTTTCGAAGCGCAGCGCCGCCCAGCCCTTGTTGTCGCTGGAGATCAGCAGATCATGGTTGCCCATCGACGTCGGGTGCACGGCGAACCAGTTCAGCACGCCGGCCGCCTTGCCGTCGTTGCGAATCAGGCTCAGCTGCAGGAAGCGCTTGTCGACATTGACCTCGTGACCATTCTCGTCGAGGTATTGCGCGCGCTCGGATTCGGCGTTCTGCGCATAGGCCGGCGGCGAGCGATTGACGTTGGCGTTGAGCAACTGCGAGATCGACATGCGGATCGGTGCGCTGTCGCCATGCGTTTCGAGATTGGCGTGCGCGCGGCGGATCGCTTCGACGATGCCGTTGACGATGGCGTTGAAATTGTCGCTGTCGAATGCGGCGTCGCTGAAGATCAGGCTTTCGACCCATTCGACCGGATCGTTGATCGCCTCCGGCAGCGTTGACGACAGGTCCGGTAGTTCCGGTACGCCGAAGCCGCCGGGTGCGGTATGTGTATGCGTCGCCGAGATCATCACATTGTCGGCCGTGTACAGCCCGCCGAGCGTCGCGTCGGCAGCCAGCTTCTTCAGTACTTCCTGATGAATGATCGCCGACATTGCGCCGAGGTCGACCGACACGAACACCACGCGCTTGCCGTTGCACGGCGACTCGATATCGAAGGCGCGGGCGTAGAGGCGCGTGTCGATGCCCTTCGGTGCCTGCGGCGGCACGACCATGCCGAACATGTCGCCGTGGCCGGTCGGATTGCCGCCGATCGGGCCGGTGGTGTCGTAAATGCCGGTGCCGAAGCGGAACTGCTCGTTGCCGGCGCAGCTGCCGGTGGCGGCGCCGGCATCGTCGATCGGTGTCTCCAGTGCGCTCGGTGCATCCGGCTGATGCGTCTTGGTGATCGTCGTGCCGTCGATGACCAGGTCCGCCGTGGTGCCGACCTGCAAGGCTGAGCTGTCGAGGATGCATTGCGCGGCGGCGCTGTCGACGACATCGGTGGCGTCGCCGCTGCTGTTGCCGTCACCACTGCCGCCGTCAGGCGAACTGACGCTCTGGCTGCTGCCGCAAGCGGCGAGCGCCGCGAGCAGGACAAAACACGCTCCGAAACGAACGAACGGGTTGAGCATCATGGCCGCCTCCCTGCAGTCGGATGATTCGCCGCGGCGCCGTCAGTCCCCCTTCGGCGTTTGCGACGGTTTGCAGGGATGGTGAGGCCAGCTTGCGCTCAGGGGAATGACAGCTGGCGCCACATTGCGCAGCGCCGCGGCATCGCTGAAGCCGCCCCGCCGGCGTTGGGCGCCGGCAGGGCGTGGACCTCAGAGGAACATGCCGCCCGAGGCTTCGATGCGCTGCGCGTTGATCCAGCCGTTGGCTGGCGACAGCAGCGAGGCGACCACGCCGCCGATGTCGTCTGCCTTGCCGGCGCGGCCCAAGGCCGTCTGCGAGGCGACGAACTGGTTGAGCTGCGCGTTGTCGCGCAGGCGGCCGCCGCCGAAGTCGGTTTCGATCGCGCCCGGCGCGACGACGTTGACGGCGATGCCGCGCGGGCCGAGTTCCTTGGCCAGATAGCGGGTCAGCACTTCGACGCCGCCCTTCATCGTCGCGTACGCGGCGTAGCCCGGTAGCGAGAAGCGCGCGAGGCCGGTCGAGATATTGACGATGCGACCGCCGTCGGCGATCAGCGGCAGCAGCTTCTGGGTCAGGAAGAACGGTCCTTTGAGGTGGATGTTCATCAGCTCGTCGAACTGCGCTTCGGTCGTGTCGGCGAACGGCGTGTGCAGGCCGACGCCGGCGTTGTTGACCAGTGCGTCGAACGTGTCGCGCTGCCAGTGCGACTGCAGCGCCTCGCGCACGGCGGTGACGAAGGCATCGAAGCTGGCGCTGTCGCCAACGTCCAGTTGCAGCGCCACGGCGCGGCGGCCCAGCGCTTCGATTTCGGCGACGACGTTCTTCGCCTCATCGGCGCGGCTGCGGTAGGTGATGATGACGTCCTGGCCCTGGCGGGCGACGGCGACGGCGGCATTGCGGCCGAGGCCGCGGCTGCCGCCGGTGATGAGGGTGATCGGGGTCTGTTCGCTCATGGGAGGTCTCCAGTGAAAGCGCGGGCTTGCGCGATGGAGATCACTTTATTGATTGAATGATTTACGATAAACGATGATAAATTGATTTATCTGTTCGCGAAAAATGAACAATTGGAAGGCCGATGAATCGTCTCGATGCCATGCAGATCTTTGCGCGGGTGGCCGAGCTGAGCAGTTTCACGCGCGCCGCCGAGCTGCTGGGGCTGCCCAAGGCCAGCGTTTCGACGGCGGTGCAGCAGCTCGAGAGCGAACTGGGCGTGCGTCTGCTGCACCGCACGACGCGTCGCGTCGAGCTGACGCAGGACGGTCGTGCGTTCTACGAGCGTTGCCTCGATCTGCTGGCCGACGTCGACGAGCTGTCGACAATGTTCCAGCACGATCAGGCGCTGTCGGGGCGGCTGCGCGTCGACATGTCGAGCGGACTGGCGAGCCTGTTCGTCGTGCCGCGACTGCCGGAATTTCTCGACGCACATCCACAACTGCAGTTGGAGCTGAGCAGCACCGATCGCCGCGTCGACCTGGTGCGTGAGGGTTTCGACTGCGTGCTCCGCGTCGGCATCCTCGGCGACAGCACGCTGGTGGCGCGGCCGTTGGGGGCGCTGCGCATCGTCAATTGTGCGAGTCCTGACTACCTGCGCCGCTACGGTACGCCGCGCACGCTGGACGATCTGGCCGGGCATCGGCTCGTCGACTACGTGCCGACGCTGGGCGCGCGCAGCAGCGGTTGGGAATATCCAGACGGCGAGGGCGGCTACCGCACCTTGCAGATGCCGGTGGCGCTGACCGTCAACAATGCCGAGGCCTATGAGGCGGCGTGCCTCGCCGGACTCGGCTTGGTGCAGATTCCGTCCGCCGGCAAGCAGGCGCTGTTCGATGACGGGCGTCTGGTCGAGGTGTTGACCGACTTTCCGGCCGAGCCGATGCCGGTCACCGCGCTGTACGCGCATCGCCGCAACCTGTCGAAGCGGGTGCGCGTGTTCATGGACTGGGTGGCGGACATCCTGCGACCGCATCTGCTGGACCTGCACTGAGCAGCCCGCGTGCGGCGGGCATGCCGCTACACTCGGCACTCTTCCCTGCGACCCGGCATCCCGATATGAGCCAACTTGTTTCCGGTGCGTTCGAGGTCCAGCTTGAACCGCTCGATGTGGCGCTCGCCGACGAAGCGGGCGGCGCCACGCGCGGCCGTATGTCGATCGACAAGCAGTACCGTGGCGCACTCGACGGCCGCAGCCGTGGCGAAATGCTGACGGCAATGACGTCGACGCCGGGTTCGGCCGGCTATGTCGCGATCGAAAAATTCGTCGGCACGCTGCAGAGCCGGCGCGGCAGCTTCGTGCTGCAGCATCACGCAACGATGACGCGCGGTGCGCCGCAGCTCAACATCGTCGTCGTGCCGGACTCCGGTACCGACGAACTGCTTGGAATCAGCGGGCGCATGGACATCGTCGTCGAGGCGGGCGCGCATCGCTACCGCTTTGACTACGAGCTGCCCGCAGCGGCTGCCTGAGCGGGCGCGGCCGGCTATACTGCGCGCAGGAGATGGCATACCTCCTCGAACCGCCCGCAATGGGCTGATGATGCCTACTGTGCCTCGCGTGGCGAGGCCGTCGGTAGGCGCGATCTCCACGGCTTCCCCGCAGGCTTACTCGAACCTGGAGATGAGGGAATGACGGCCTCTGGCTTGCTCGCAGTCGGTGTCGGTGCCGCTCTCGGCGCGTGGTTGCGCTGGGCGCTCGGCCTGCTGCTCAACGGACTGTTTCCGGCGGTGCCGCCCGGCACGCTCGCCGCCAATCTGCTCGGCGCCTATGTGATCGGCGTCGGCATCGCGTTCTTCGCGCAAATGCCGCAGCTGGCGCCGGAGTGGCGCTTGTTGATCGTCACCGGTTTTTGCGGCGCGCTGACGACGTTTTCGACGTTTTCCGCGGAACTGTCATCGCTGTTCCAGCAAGGGCGCTTCGGCGTGCTGGCTGGCGCGGTGGCGGTGCACGTCGCCGGTTCGCTGGCGATGACGCTGGCCGGCATGGGCACCGTGCAGGTGCTGTCGCATCGATAAGTGGAGAACACGATGAACGGATATCAGATCAGCTTCTACATGCAGCAGAACGACCGTCATGACGGTCACGCGCTCTGCGACTGGCTCGTCAAGCTGGCCGGCGAACTCGAGCTGCGCGGCGTCACCGTGATCGCCGGCACCGAAGGCATCGGCCACGACGGCCGTCTGCATTCGGCGCACTTCTTCGAACTTGGCGATCAGCCGGTCAAGGTGATGATGGCGGTCAATGAAGAGCAGTCGGACAAGCTGTTCGCGCGCCTCAAGGGCGAAAAGCTGCGCCTGTTCTACATCAAGGCGCCGGTCGAGTTCGGCGTCGTCGGCGAAGACTGATCGGCCGCTGCAGCTTGGCCGTAGTGCTGCTCGGCCCAGGCCGGGTGGCGCACGAGAATGCGCGGATCGCGATAACGCCAGACGTCGCGCAGCAGGGTGCCGAGTTCGTGTAGCTGCAGATAGAACGGATTGCGTGAGCGCGACTGACGCTCGGTGACGCCGTAGGCGATCTCGCCGGCGTCGGCCTCGGCGCGGAAAGTGCCGAACAGCCGGTCCCAGATGATCAGCACGCCGCCGAAGTTGCGGTCGATCTGCTGCGGGTTCGAGCCGTGATGCACGCGGTGGTGCGACGGCGTGTTGAGTACCGCGCCGAAGCGGTCGAGCACGCTCGGTGCCTCGGTGTGCAGGAAGAACTGGTAGAGCAGATTCAGTTCGAGCGCGACGATCGCCCAGGTCTTGTCGAAGCCGACCAGCGCGATCGCGCCGGCGATCATCAGATTGCCGCCATTGAGCGCAACCAGATAGTTCTGGCGCAGCGCCGTCGAATAATTCATGCGCTGCGACGAGTGATGCACGGCGTGCGAGGTCCAGAACCAGCGCACCTTGTGCCAGACATAGTGCGAGACGTAGAACGTGAAGTCGGTGATTACAAAGATCAGCAGCACGCTCCAGACGCCATGCACCGGCTGGTATTGCAGGCCGTAAGGGTGGACGAGCGAGAAGAATGCGCCGCCGGCCAGCGCCACGACCACGCCGTCGACGACCTTGTAGCTCAGGCCCATGGTCATGTTCGACAGCGTGTCGGCCAGCTCGTATTGCTCGGGGCGGCCGCGTCGCTTCCAGTACCAGGCTTCGGAGGCGACGACGCCGACGAAGATGACGCCGGCGGCGGCGATGAACATCAGGGCGTGCAGTACGTCTTGCATCGGAGTCCTCCATGCCGGCCTGCGGACCGGTCGACGATGGCGCCATCATCGCCGTTCGCCGTAGGCCTGTATTGACGCCCGATTTTCATTTTTGACATTCTCCGCCACCGAGGAGAATGCGGTCATGGCGGAAAACGTCTACGTCTCGGCGTCACTGGCCGAGTTGCTGCGCCAGTATCTGGACGACGAAAAGCTCGACATCGGCGGCCTGCGCGAGCGGCTCGGCACGCTGGCGGCGCAGCCGCGCATGGCGGCCGAAACCTGGTGGGCGCTGTTGCAGCAGATCGCCGACGCGCGGCCGCGGCCGGTCACCGGCCTGTGGATCGGCCGCAGCGCGCGGCCGCATCACGTCGGCGTGCTCGGCTATCTGGCGATGTCCTGCGAGACGCTCGGCCAGGCCTTGCTGCGCTTCCAGCGCTTCCAGCCGCTGCTGCACAACCTGACGCCGACCCTCGCGCAGCGCCGCGGCGACGAATTCCGCCTCAGTTGGGATGCGTCATATGCGCGCTCGACGCGGCTTTCCGACGAGGTGCTGGTGTCGGCGCTGCTGACGCTGGCGCGCCAGCTCAGCGGTCGCGGCGATCTGCGCCTGCGCGCCGTCGAATTTCCGGGCGAGGCGCCAGCGGACCTCACGCCGTACACGGATTTCCTGCAGTGCGCGGTGCACTTCGGCAGCCATTCGCTGGTCGTCCATCTCGACGCCGCGACCCTGGCGCTGCCCATCGACACCCGCGATCCGCATCTGCGCGCACTGCTCGACCAGCAGGCCGAAGCCTTGCTGCAGACGCTGCCGCGGGTCGATGCGCTGGTCGGGCAGTTGCAGCAGGCCATCGTCCAGGCCCTGCAAGACGGCGAGCCGACGCTGGAACAACTGGCGCGGCGCATGGGCCAGTCGTCGCGCACGCTGTATCGGCAACTACAGGCCCGCGGCCTGACCTACAAGTCCATGCTCGCCGACACGCGCCTGGCCTTGGCGCAGCGCTATCTGGCCGATCCGAAGCTGAGCCTGCCGGAAATCGCGCTGTTGCTCGGCTACTCCGAGCAAAGCGCGTTCACGCGCGCGTTCAAAAGCTGGTGCGGCGACACGCCGCTGCGCTATCGCCGTGCCGGCGCGGCGCTTACGCCTGCGTCGCCTCGCGATCCTGCTGCGCGAAAATCTCTGCGGCCAGGCTGAAGGCGTGGTTGGCGGCCGGCACGCCGCAATAGATCGCCGCCTGCATCAGCAGCTCCTTGATCTCGTCGCGGGTCACGCCGTTGTGGCGCGCGGCGTTCAGATGCAGCTTCAGCTCGCCGTCGCGACCGAGCGCGATCAGCATCGCGATCGTCAGCAGCGAGCGGGTGTGACCCGGCAGGCCGGCGCGCGTCCAGATCTCGCCCCAGGCGTTGCGCGTGATGGCGTCCTGGAATTCGGCATTGAACGGTGTGACGTTCTGCAGCGAGCGGTCGACATGCGCACTGCCCAGCGTTTCGCGGCGGCGCGCCAGGCCGATCGCATAGCGCGCGTCCTCGTGCAGATGCTGGACCACGTCGACGCCGAGGAAGCGCAGCACGGCGGCATCGAAGGCCGCCTGCGACTCGATGTTCGACAGGTGCGCGCCGGAGATTTCGGCGACGCGGCCGTCGGCAACGCCAGCGGCGATGAAGCGTGCGTCGGCGACCGTCGTCACCTGATCGCCACGGCCGCCGACGACCAGGGTCGGTACCGTGATCGCCGCGAGTGCGCCGCGAAAGTCGGCATCGCGGACCGCCGCGCAGCCGCCGCAATAGCCGGGCGTCGTGAGCGATAGCAACTGGCGGTGTACGGCGTCGACCGCGGCCGGGTCGCGGTCGACGAATTCCGCCGTGAACCAGCGCCCGATCGAGGCGGCGGCGACATCGGTCATGCCCTTGGCGCGGACCTGGGCGATGCGCGCGTTCCAGCCGTCGGCCTGTCCGATCTTGGCCGCGGTGTTGCAGACGATCAGGCGCTGCAGACGCGCCGCGGCGTGGAGGCCCAGCCACTGGCCGGTCAGGCCGCCGATCGACAGGCCGCAGAAGTGCACGCGTTGCAGGCCCAGTGCGTCGAGCAGACCGACGACGTCGCGGCCGAGCGTCTCGATGCTGTAGTCGCCGTCCGGTGCATCGGAATCGCCATGGCCGCGCATGTCGTAGCGCAATACGCGGAAATGTTCGGTGAACGCCGCGATCTGCGGATCCCACATCGCCAGCGTGGTGCCGAGCGAGTTGGACAGCACCAGCACCGGTGCGTCGGCGGCGCCGTCGCGGCGCTCGTCGAAGCGGTAATGCAGGCGGATACCGTTGGCTTGAACGTGAGGCATTACGAATGTCCGGAGGCAGGGACGTCGGCGAGCACGCGGTCGATGAACGCGTCGTTGTCGCCCAGCGTCGTCAGGGGATCGAACAGGGCGGCGAGCGCCGCGTCGTCCAGCAGCGCTGCGACCTGCGGGTCGTCGCCGAGCACCGCGCGTAGCGGTCGCTGTTCGGCGAGCACGCGCTTCGAAGCCTGTTCGACCAGGTGATGGGCAGTCGATTTGCCGAGCGCTTCGGCCAGTTTCATCGACGCGCGTTCGGCGAACAGCAGGCCGTGTGTGGCGTCGAGGTTGCGACGCATGCGCGCGGTGTCGACATCGAGGCCGGCGAGCACGTCCTGCATCGCGGCAAGGCTGCCGCCGGTCAAGCCGATCAGTTCGGGCAGGGTCTCCCATTCGGCCGGCCAGTTGCCGAGGCCGCGCTCGTGTTCCTGCGCCATCGCGCTGTACAGCGTCGCGACCAGATGCGGAGTGCGGATCGCGGCGGCCAGCGCGACGGCGCAGCCGACCGGATTGCGCTTGTGCGGCATCGCCGATGAGCCGCCACGGCCGGCGCCGGCCGGTTCGAAGACCTCGGCGACCTCGGTCTGCATCATCAGCGACAGATCGCGGGCGATCTTGCCCAGCGTGCCGGCCAGCAGGCCGAACCAGGCGCCGACCTCGACGATGCGGTCGCGCTGCGTATGCCAGGGCAGGGCGGCTGCGCCGAGTTGCAGCTCGGCAGCGAGTGCACGACTCACGGCGTCGGCGTGCTCGCCGAGTGATGCCAGGGTGCCGGCGGCGCCGCCGAATTGCAGGACCAGCACGCGCGGCCGCAGTTCGTGCAGACGCGCGCGATGGCGCAGCAAGGCGTCGAGCCAGCCGGCGGTCTTCAGGCCGAAGGTGGTCGGCACCGCCTGCTGCAGCCAGGTGCGGCCGGCCATGACGCTGCGACGATGCGTGCGCGTCAGCGCCGCTAGGGTCTCGATCATTCGCGCCAGCGCGGCATCGACGTGATCGAAGACGTCACGCAATTGCAGGACCAGCCCGGTGTCGATCACGTCCTGACTGGTCGCGCCCCAGTGCACCCAACGGGCGGCATCGGCGTCGTGCGCCTTGACCTCGGCGGTCAGCGCCTTGATCAGCGGAATGGCGAGGTTGCCGGCCAGCCGTGCGGCATCGCCGAGTGCCGCGACATCGTAATGACGGGCGTCGCAGGCGGCTGCGATCGGAGCCAGCGCCGATGTCGGCACCAGGCCGCAGCGCGACTGCGCGCGCGCCAGCGCCGCCTCGAACGCGAGCATCGCGTCGAGCCGCCGCGCGTCGCCCAGCAGCGCACGCGTCGCGTTGTCGACGAAGGTCCGGCCCAACAGCGAATCGTGGATGGACATGCGGCGATTATCGCGCGTCGCGGCGTTTAGTAGCTGAAGAACACCGTTTCGTCGGCACCCTGCATGTGCAGGTCCCAGACGTAGCTGCCGTCCGTCGACGGCTTGGCGATCAGCGTCGCGCGCCGCGTGACGGGAACGAGCGCGAGGATCGGGTCTTCGCCGTTGGCCGCTTCGTCGTCGAAATAAACGCGCGTCGGGGCGTGCTTGAGCAGGCCGCGCATGAAGACGTTGACGACCAGATGCGGCGCTTGCAGCGTGCCGTTCGGTCCGGCGACGCGGCCGGGCTTGACGGTACGAAGTGTGAAGTTTCCGTCGGCGTCGAGCGGCACGCGCAGGAAGCCGGCGTCGCTGGCGTCGGCGTAGTGGCCGTTGGCGTCGGCCTGCCAGAACTCGAGGACGCCGTCGGTCACCGGCGTGCCCTTGCCGTCGAACACGCGGCCGTGGATGGTCACCGCGCCGGCCTGATCGCCGGCGTTGTCCGTGTGCACGCCGTTCTGGAAGCCGATGATGAAATACGGGCCGACGGTTTGCGAGGCGGTTTGCTGAAAGCTCATTTCACTGCTCCCAAGGCGTTTCGAGGCGACCGCGCAGGACGACGTCGAAGCGGTATGCGAGGGCGTACTCGGAGACGCAGTTTTCCCAGTCCAGCGATGAGACCAGGCGCATGCGTGCGGCTTCGTCGGCGGTCGCGCGGAAGATCGGATCGACGTCGAGCATCGGGTCGCCCGGGAAATACATCTGCGTGACCAGGCGCTGCGCCATGGCGTCGCCGAACACCGAGAAATGAATATGCGCCGGGCGCCAGGCGTTGTAGTGATTGCGCCACGGGTAGGCGCCGGGCTTGATGGTCTTGAAGCGGTAGCGGCCGTGCTCGTCGGTCATCACGCGACCTTCGCCGGAGAAATGCGGATCGAGCGGCGCATCGTGCTGATCGCGCTGATGCAGATAGCGGCCGGCGGCATTGGCCTGCCAGACTTCGACCAGGGTGTTGCGCACCGGTCTGCCGTTTTCGTCGAGTACGCGACCGGAGACGATGATGCGCTCGCCCTGCGGCGCGCCGCCGTTGCCGACGGTCATGTCGTCTTCGGCCTCGCCGAGGATGTCGCGCGAGAAGCGCGGGCCGGTCACTTCCGACAGCGTGCTCGGCATGGCGATCGGCGTCTGCGTCGGGCCGCGCAGCACGGTCGACGCATACGGCTCGAAGATGTAGTCGGGCTGCGTATTCCAGAACGGTTTGCGGTAGCCCCGAACTTCGTCAGACATGCGCTTCTCCTCGGTGAAACAGGCCGCGCGCGATGGCGCGGCGTGATGATCTAGACTTTTTCGACCGCCAGCGCGAGGCCTTGGCCGACGCCGATGCACAGCGTCGCGAGGCCGCGCTTGCCGCCGCTCGCTTCAAGCTGGTGGACCAGTGTCATCGCCAGCCGCGCGCCGCTCATGCCGAGCGGATGGCCGAGCGCGATCGCGCCGCCATTGGCGTTGACGTGGGCCGCATTGTCGGCCAGGCCCAGCGTGCGCAGCACCGCCAGCGACTGGCTGGCGAACGCTTCGTTGAGTTCGATCGCGTCGAAATCGTCGATGCCGAGCTTGAGCATGGCCAGCAGCTTGCGCGTCGCCGGCACCGGGCCGATGCCCATTACCCGTGGCTCGACGCCGGCGCTGGCGGCGCCGAGGATGCGCGCGCGCGGCCGCAGGCCGTAGCGCTTCGCCGCGTCTTCGCTGGCGACGATCAGCGCCGCCGCGCCGTCATTGATGCCGGACGCATTGCCGGCGGTGACCGTGGCGTCGGCGCCGAACAGCGGCTTGAGCTTGGCCAGTGTTTCGAGTGTGGTGTCGCCGCGCGGATGCTCGTCGCGCTCGACGCGAATGATTTCGCCTTTCTTGCGGCCGGGCACATCGACGCCGACGATTTCCTCGGCGAAATAGCCGCGATCCTGGGCGGCGGCGGTGCGCTGCTGGCTGCGCAGCGCGAAGGCGTCCTGGTCGGCGCGCGAGACGCCGTAATCCTCGGCGACGTTCTCGCCGGTGCGCGGCATCGTCTCGACGCCGTAGGCGGCCTGCATCTTCGGATTGACGAAGCGCCAGCCCATGGTCGTGTCTTCCATGGTCTGCGCGCGGCCGTAGGCGCCCGCCGACTTGCCAATCACGAACGGCGCGCGCGTCATCGACTCGACGCCGCCGGCGATCGCCAGCTGCATCTCGCCGCAGCGGATTGCGCGCGCGGCGCTGGCCACGGCCTCGAGGCCGGACGCACAAAGCCGGTTCAGCGTCACGCCGGGCACCGTCACCGGCAGGCCGGCCAGCAGCGCGCTCATGCGCGCGACATTGCGATTGTCCTCGCCGGACTGATTGGCGCAGCCGTAGTACAGCTCCTCGATCGCCGCCGGATCCAGCGACGGATTGCGCTCGAGCAGCGCCTTGATCGGCAGCGCACCGAGGTCGTCGGCGCGGACCGCCGCCAGGGCGCCGCCGTAGCGGCCGATCGGCGTGCGGATTGCGTCGCAGATGAATGCATCGTTCATGAAAGTCTCCTTGCGGCTCAGGCGCTGACCGTCGCGTCGTTGAGCGACAGGCCGGTGAGCGTGCGCAGCTCGTCGATCGACAGGCCGTCGACCATTTCGATCACGCTGGCGCCGTTCGCGCCCAGGTCGAAGACCGCGAGATCGGTGTAGACGCGCGACACGCAGCGCAGGCCGGTCAGCGGATAGCTGCATTCGGCGACCAGCTTGCTGTCGCCGCCCTTGGTCAGCAGGTCCATCATCACGAAAACTTGCTTGGCGCCGATTGCCAGGTCCATGGCACCACCGACGGCGGGGATCGCATCGGGCGCGCCGGTATGCCAATTGGCCAAATCACCGTGCTGAGAAACCTGAAACGCGCCGAGCACGCAGATGTCGAGGTGGCCGCCGCGCATCATCGCGAACGAATCGGCGTGGTGGAAATAGCAGCCGCCGGTCAGCAGCGTCACCGGCTGCTTGCCGGCGTTGATCAAGTCCGGATCTTCCTCGCCCTTGGCCGGGGCCGGGCCCATGCCGAGCAGACCGTTTTCGCTCTGCAGGAAGATTTCCTTGTCGGCCGGCAGAAAGTTGGCGACCTTGGTCGGCAGGCCGATGCCGAGATTGACGTAGGCGCCTTCAGGAATGTCGAGCGCGACGCGGGCCGCCATTTGGTCGCGGGTAAGCTTGTTCATCGCGGGCTCCTCAGGCGGCGGCGCGCACGGCATTGCCGATGGCGACCAGTCGCTGCACGAAAATACCCGGCGTGACGACCCCTTCCGGATCGAGTGCGCCGAGCGGCACGATGTCGCTGACTTGTGCAATCGTGCACTTGGCGGCCATCGCCATGATCGGGCCGAAGTTGCGCGCGGTCTTGCGGTAGACCAGGTTGCCCCAGCGGTCGCCGTGCAGCGCCTTGATCAGCGCGAAGTCGGCGTGGATCGGGTATTCGAGGACGTATTGACGGCCGTCGATTTCACGCGTCTCCTTGCCGTCGGCGAGCAGCGTGCCGTAGCCGGTTGGCGTGTAGATCGCGCCGAGCCCGGCGCCGGCGGCCTGGATGCGCGCCGCGAGATTGCCCTGCGGCACCAGTTCCAGCTCGATCTCGCCGGCGTGATAGAGCGCGTCGAAATGGTAGGAGTCGCTCTGGCGCGGAAACGAGCAGACGATCTTGCGCACACGCTTGGCTTTCAGCAGCGCCGCCAGACCGGTGTCGCCGTTGCCGGCGTTGTTGTTGATGATCGTCAGATCCTTGGCGCCATGCGCGATCAGCGCATCGATCAGCTGATCGGGCATGCCGGCGGTACCGAAGCCGCCGATCATGACGCGCGCGCCGTCGAAGATGTCGGCGACCGCGGCTTCCGCCGACGCGACGCTCTTGTCGATCACGATGAGACCTCCGTTGCCATGGCCCGGCGGGCGGCAAACGCGAAATTCGAGAGTGGCATGATGATCATGCGGGGCTCCTCCGACGGCGTGAGAGGCCGTTCTGATGGTGGCCGCACGTTACGCCGCGTGTGCGCTATCCTCAAGATCGTTTATCGAATATCTGTGCGATAATCGAACATCTCGAGGAGATCAATCGTGCGACAAAAGCGAGCCGGCAAAGCCCCGGATGACGAAACCACGAGCAGCGCGGCGAGCGGCGAACAACGCATGCCGGTTGACGAAATCGATGCTTTCAGCGGCGATCCGAATTTCATGACCTCGCTGGCGCGCGGGCTCGCCGTCTTGCAGGCCTTCGACCTCAGGCAGCGCTCGCTGACGGTGTCGCAGGTCAGCCAGGCCACCGGCATTCCCCGCGCCGCGGCGCGGCGCTGTCTCTACACCCTGCTGCAGCTCGGCTACGTCGCCGAACAGCATGGCCATTTCAGCCTGCGCCCGAAAGTCTTGACGCTGGGCTTTGCGCACCTGTCGTCGCGACCGCTTGCGGCGGCAGCCCAGCCGCTGCTCGACCGCTGCCGCGATCGCCTGCACGAATCCTGCTCACTGGCGCTGCTCGACGGTGGCGAGGTCTATTACCAGGCGCGTGCGGAAACCACGCGCATCATGTCGATTGCGCTGTACGTGGGTACGCGGCTGCCGGCTTATTGCACATCGATGGGACGGGTACTGCTGGCAGCGCTGCCGGAGGACGAGCTCGACAAGTATCTGGCGCGGACCACGCTGCACCCACGCACCGTGAAGACGGTGACGTCGGTGGCCAAGCTGCGCGAGATCCTGGTCGGTGTTCGTCGTCAGGGCTATGCGCTCGTCGATCAGGAACTGGAGGTCGGTCTGCGTTCGATCGCCGTGCCGGTCTTCGACCGCCACGGCCACGTCGTGGCGGCGCTCAATACCGGTACGCAGGCGGCGCGTACGCCGTTGCGTGACCTGACCCAGCTCTTTCTCCCCGAATTGCGCGCGGCGGCGGCGGAGCTGCGGCAGTAAGGGCGCTCGCCGTTCGTCGGCTGGAACCATGGATTGCGCGATAATCGCACGCTAAATCGATTAACGGACTTGTGCCGAATTACTCGCGCCGCCTAAGGTGCGGCCGTTGGTCATAGCGTTCATAAGCGGTCAACAGGCGCGATGAGTCGCGAACTGTGGAGGAGCGAAGTCATGAGTCTTGTCGAGTGCGGCCCGATGCACGGCTGCCGATTTCCGATACCTGCGCGTGCGATGGATGAGCGCGCATCGAGGTCATCGTGAGCGCCCGGACCGGCGCGCCGGCGTCGCTGGCGACGGCAGGCGACGGTTGCCGCATTCAGCCGGCTGACGTCGTCGACGTCCAGCAGTTCATCGACGGCAACCGCTTGGGCGCCATGCAGTGGCTGACGGTGGCGCTGTGCTTCCTGGTCGTCGCGCTCGATGGATTCGACACCGCGATCATGGGCTTCGTCGCGCCGGCTCTCGCGGACGCCTGGCATGTGGCGCGTGCGGACCTGGCGCCGGTGCTCAGCGCGGCGCTGTTCGGTCTGGCGATCGGTGCGCTCTGCGCCGGCCCGCTGTCGGATCGTTACGGACGTCGCCGTGTGCTGCTGGTGTCGGTGCTGACCTTCGGTCTGTTCACGCTCGCAGCGGCCGCCGCTTCGTCGATGACGGGGCTGATCGCGTTTCGCTTCCTGACCGGACTGGGCCTGGGCGCGGCGATGCCGAACGCCATTACCCTGACGTCGGAGTACGGCCCCGCGCGGCGCCGTGCTTTCATCACGATGATCATGTTTGCCGGCTTTACGCTCGGCTCGGCCGCCGGCGGCTTTATCGCCGCGGCGATGATTCCGATGTTCGGTTGGCAGAGCATGCTGGCGCTGGGCGGCGTGCTGCCCCTGGGCCTGTTCGTGCTGCTGTGGCTGTGGCTGCCGGAGTCGCCGCGCTTTCTAGTGGTTCGGCAGCGGCCGGCCGCCGAGGTCGCGGCGCTGTTGCGGCGTATTGCGCCGCTGGCATTCACCGAGCGTACGCGCTTCGTGATCCCGGAAAAGGCCGATGTCAGCGGGCGCAGCTCGATCGCGGTGTTATTCGTCGACCGCCTGGCAAGCGGCACCGTGCTGCTCTGGCTCACGTATTTCATGGGCCTGGCGATCATCTACATGCTCGGCAGCTGGCTGCCGACCTTGATCCGCGATGCTGGTTTCGACCTCGAGCAGGCGGCGGTCGTCACCGGTCTGTTCCAGCTCGGCGGCACGGTCGGTGCGATTCTGGTCGGCTGGCTGATGGATCGCATCAGCCCGTATCGCGTGATCGCGGCGGCCTACGCGTTCGGTGCCGTCTTCATCTTCGCGGTCGGCCGCGGTAGCGGCGACATCGTGCTGCTCGCTGGGTTTGTGCTTGGCGCCGGTTTCTGCATGAGCGGCGCGCAGTCGGCGATGTCGGCATTGGCTGCCGCGTTCTACCCGACGCGCGGCCGCGCGACCGGCGTCGCCTGGATGCTCGGCATCGGCCGCTTCGGCGCGATCGCCGGCGCGATGCTGGGCGGCGTGCTGCTACAGCTCGGCTGGCATTTCGCGTCGATCTTCGCGCTGTTGGCGGTGCCCGCGTTGATCGCGGCGGCGGCACTGCTCATCAAAGAAAAAATTTACCGTTAACGGAGGGGATCATGAACCGTTCTTTCATGGTGGCGGCCTTCGGGCTGCTGGGTTCGCTCGTGCTCGTTGCCCCGGCGCTGGCGGCGCCGGCAGCGGACGTGCTGGCCGTCACGCACTACAGCGATGACGATGCGCAGGGCAGCCTGCGCTGGGCGATCGAGACCGCCAATCGCAATCCCGGCCACTATCGCATCGAGATCGAGGCGGTCGGCAAGCCGCCCTACGTGATCCGCCCACAGTCGCCGCTGCCGGAGATCAAGGGGCCGGTGCAGATCGTCGGCCTGCCGCGCGACCGCGACGGTGCGTACATCGCCATCGACGGCTCGGCCTATGTGGTCGGCGATGGCGTCAAGGCCTGCCCCGGTGCGGTGCCCGGCCAGTACGGCACCAATGTGCGGACCATGACGTCGCCGGGACTGGTGCTGCGCGACACCGAAGGGGTCGAGCTGAGCGGGCTGGAGATTCGCAATTTCTGCATTGGCGTGCTGATCAACCGCGCCAGCGGCAACTATCTGCACGACAACCGCATCGTCGGCAATCGTGGCGGCTCGGGCGTGATGCTGACCGGCGACGACGGTCACGGCAAGCCGACGGCGACGACCACGGTGCACAACCGGATCGAGCGCAATGAATTTCTCGACAACGGCGACGGCCTGGAGCTGACGCGCGGCGCCGCGTTCAATCTCGTTGCCGAGAACCGTTTCGTGTCGACCGATGCCAATCCCGAACCCTCGCAGGGTATCGAGATCCTGTGGGGCAACGACAATTTCGTGCTCCGCAATCTTTTCGAGCACTACTCCGACGGCCTGCAGATCAACTGGGGCAATCGCAACACGATCGCCGCCAACACCTTCACCGGCAACGCGGTGGGCGTCAACGTCAGCGGCGACGGCAACATCGTCGACGGCAATACGATCACGGGCAACAGCATCGGCATCGGCGTGCGTCCGGAGGCGCAGCACACGTCGAACCGCTTCACGAAGAACGCGATCTACGGCAACGGCCTGAAGATCAACCGCTGCTTCGCCGGTGGGGTCTGCGATCCGTCGATTCCGCGTGTCGGCATCCTGTTCGGTCTGCCCGGCCTCGAGCACTGGGTGTTCAAGGGCAACCGTGGCGGTGGCGTCGTCGCCGATCCGGCCAAAGCGATCTACATCTGTCCCGACCATGCGCCGAATTGCCAGCCGATGCCGAACGGTGGCATCGCGCCGCCGCAGCTCGACGCCGGGCATTGGACGTCGCAGCGACTGCAGCTGTCCGGCCATCTGCGCGGTGCGGCCCATCGTCGCTTTCACGTCGAGCTGTTCGCCAATCGGCCGGTGCCGGCGGGTGCGATCGCCGAGGGCGAGATGTATCTCGGCAGTGTCGACGCCTACAGCGACGCACAGGGCCGGGCGCGCTTTGAGTTCGACGCCGACAACGCCCATCCGCTGGGCACCGCCGGCGACGCCATCGCGGTCACCGCGACGGTCACCGCCAGCGACGGCGCGACCTCTGAATTCAGTTCGGCGCTGACACTGCATCGACAGTGAATGCAGCGCCTTTGATCGTCAAAACCAGGAGTGAGAACCCCATGAACCGCCGCGAATTGTTGATGGCCAGCACGGGATTGCTGGCGACGAATCTGCTCAGCGTTGCGCAGGCCGCCGATGCCGATGGTGTGGAGTCGGTCAAGCCGACGATGCGTCCGATCAAGGTCAAGGATGTCGTCATCGGCGAAGGGCGCGTCAAGGCGATCGTGCCGATCACCGGCGCGACGGCCGAGCAGGCCTTGGCGCAGGCCAAGGTGATCGGTGCCAGTCGCGACACCGATGTCGTCGAGTTCCGCGTCGATTTCCTCGATATCGGTCTCGATGCCGAACGGCTCGCGGCTCTGGGGCCGAAGATCGCCGCCGAGCTGGGCGGCAAGCCGATGATCGTGACGTTCCGCACCAAGGCGGAAGGCGGCAAGAAGGCGATCAGCGACGCCGACTATGAAGCGCTTTATACGCGTCTGCTGCAGGCCGGGTTCGCCGATCTGATCGATGTCGAGATGTATCGTGACACCAGCGTCGTTCGCCGTCTGGTGGCGGCGGCGCACGCGGCTGGCGCCTACGTGGTGATGTCGAATCACGACTTCGGCGGCACGCCGCCAGCGGCCGAGCTGCTGGCACGCCTGCGTCGTCAGCAGGCGTTGGGCGCCGATGTGCTGAAGCTGGCGATGATGCCGCGCAACCCGGGCGACGTGCTGGAGCTGCTGCGTGCGACCTGGGAAATGTCGGCGCGCTACGCCGAGCGGCCGATGATGACGATGTCGATGGGCGGCACCGGCGTGGTGTCGCGTCTGGCCGGCGAGATCTTCGGATCGGCGATGTGCTTCGGCATGATCGGCCACGCATCGGCGCCGGGTCAGGTCGAGATCGACCGCCTGGTCGGCGTGCTCGATCTGATTCACGGCTCGCTGGAGGGCGCATGAACGCGTCCGCGACCGGCATGACGACCCGCTCGGTATGGTGCGGCGCGGCGTTGGCGGCGCTATGCGTCAGCCCGATGGCCGCCGCCGAGCCGATGTCGGCCGACGCGATGGATACGCAGTACCTGACCGGCAGCTGGGGCGGGGCGCGCGCCGAGCTCGCGCAGCGTGGATACCGTCTGCGCGGCGATCTGGTGTCGGAAACCATGGGGGTGGTCGACGGCGGACTTGAAAACGGTCTGCGTTACGCGCAGCAGCTGCGCGTCGGCGCGGACTTCGATCTGCAGGCGCTGCTCGGCTGGCAGGGTGCGGCCTTCCACGTGACGGTCAACGATCGGCGCGGGCGCAGCACCTCTGCTGACCTGGCCGGCAATCGTTTCCCGATCCAGGAAACCTTCGGCGGCCTTTACACCAAGCCGACCGAGCTGAGCTACACACAGAACTTCTTCGACGGCCGTCTCGACATCAAGGCGGGCTTCTACGCGATGGGCAACAACTTCGCGTCGCTGAAGTTCGGCCCGGAATTCGTCAACGCGGCGTTTTGCGCGCATCCGTTGTCGCTGTCGGGCAACAGCGGTTGGTACAACTATCCGACGGCGCGTTGGGGGGCGGAGTTCGGCTTCAAGCTGACGCCGGAACTGGCCGTGCGCACCGGCTGGTTCCAGGTCAATCCGCGCTACGCGCATTCGGACGTGGCCTGGGATTTGGGCGCCAGCGGCACCACCGGCAGCCTCGTGCCGGTCGAGCTGCACTGGACGCCGGGCAGTGCGAGCGGCGGCCGTTATCCGGGCTATTACCGCGTCGGTTACTACTACGACAGCTCCGACGTGGCCAAGAAGGGCCAGGATGGCACCGCGCATCACCGTCAGGGCGCGTGGATCTTTGCCGAGCAGAAGGTCTACAGCGAGTCCGATGCGAACGCCCGCGGCCTGTTCGTCTTCGCGCAGTACACGTTCTCCGATGCGGCGAGCTCGCAGATCATCGACTGGACGTCGCTCGGTGCCGTCTACCAGGGTACGTTCCGCAGTCGCCCACAAGACCGCTTGTCGCTGGGTTGGGTGCGCGCCCGCATCAACGACCATCTGCTCGACGCGCAGACCGCGGCGCTCGCTGCGCAAGGGCAGGACGGCCAGCTGACGGTCGCCGAGTCCGCGATCGAGATGGCGTACAGCTTTCAGTACCGCCCGTGGCTGCTGTTGCGGCCCGACATGCAATACATCATCGACCCGGGGACGTTCTCCTATCGCGATACCGACAACGCACTGGCGGTCGGTATGCAGCTGAAGCTGACGTTCTGAGGTTTTTTGCGTTCTGTTGATCAGGAGGTTCCCATGTCTCAGACATCTTCATCGCCCGTGGTGCGCGCGCTTGCGGCCGTACTCGGCGTCGTCATTGCCGTCGCCGGCTTGGTGCTCGCGGTCGGCGGAGTGCGACTGCTGACGCTCGGCGGCAGCGCGTACTTCGTGTTGATGGGCGTCGCCATGCTGGCATCCGGCGTTCTGCTCGTGCGCCGCCGGCCGGCCGGCGTGACGCTTTATCTGCTCGCACTGCTGGCAACCGCGGTCTGGGCAGTCTTTGATGCCGGCTGGCATTTCTGGCCGCTGGTGTCGCGCCTGGCGATGCCGCTCGGTTTTGGCCTGCTGGCGTTGCTGGTGTTGCCGACGCTGAAAGCGGCGCAGGGCGGCGGCGGCGGTCGCGGCGCCTATGCCGGCGCCGCCCTGCTGGCGCTGGTCTTCGTCGCCGGTTTCGTCCACGCGTTTCGCGTCGAGCCGGTCGTCGCGCCGACCTCGGAACCGGCGGTGATGCCGGTTGCGGCCGGCAAGGCCCAGAAGAACTGGGAAAGTTGGGGCAATACGACGGCCGGCACGCGCTTCGCCGCGCTCGATCAGATCAACAAGCAGAACGTCGGACAGCTGCAAGTGGCGTGGACCGCGCATACCGGTGACGTGCCGGACAGCAACGGGTTCGGCGCCGAGGATCAGGACACGCCGCTGCAGATCGGCGACACGCTTTACATCTGCACGGCGCACAACCGTGTGGTTGCGCTCGATGCGGACAGCGGCGCGACGCGCTGGTCGTACGACTCGAAGGCGACCGCGCCGAACTGGCAGCGTTGCCGCGGTCTCGGTTACTACGCCGATGCCGACAATGGATCCGCGACGAGGGACGCCGAATGCGCGCAGCGCATTCTGATGACGACGGTCGATGCGCGACTGATCGCGCTGGACGCGAAAAGCGGCAAGCCATGCACCGATTTCGGCGATGCGGGCACCGTCGACCTCAAGGCCGGCATGGGGGAGGTCAAGCCGGGTTTCTATACGCTGACGGCGGCGCCGTTGGTGGCCGGCGACTTGATCGTCGTCGGGGGCCGTGTGGCCGACAATATCGAGGTCAATGAGCCCAGCGGTGTGGTGCGCGCGTTCGACGTGCATAGCGGCAAGCTGGTCTGGGCCTGGGATCTGTCGAAGGAAAAGCCGGACACGCCGCTCGACCCGAACATCAACTACACGCGTGCCACGCCCAACGTCTGGACCTCGATGGCCTACGACGCCAAGCTCGGCCTGATCTACTTGCCGACCGGCAACACCACGCCCGACCAGTGGGGTGGCGAGCGCACGCCGCAGGACGACAAGTACAACTCGGCGGTGGTGGCCCTCGACGTCAAGACCGGCACCGAGCGCTGGCTCTTTCAGACCGTGCGCCACGACCTTTGGGACTACGATCTGCCGGCGCAGCCGGCGCTGATCGATCTGCCGGACGGCACGCCGGCGCTGGCACAGGTGACCAAGGCCGGGCAGATCTTCCTGCTCAACCGGCAGACCGGTGAGCCGATTACCAAGGTCGAGGACATCCCGGCGCCGCAGGGCAATGCCAGTGGCGAGCGCTACGCGAAGACGCAGCCGGTATCGACCGGCCTGCCGCAGATCGGTACCGAACGCCTGACCGAGTCGGACATGTGGGGCGCGACGCCGTTCGATCAACTCGCCTGCCGCATCCAGTTCAAGCAAATGCGCTACGACGGCTTGTTCACGCCGCCCGGCGAAGACATGGCCTTGCAGTGGCCGGGTTCGCTCGGCGGCATGAATTGGGGCAGCGTCGCTTACGACCCCACGAATCACTACCTGTTCGTCAACGACATGCGCCTGGGTTTGTGGACCCGGCTCATTCCGCGCGCGCAGATGCAAAGCGGTGCTGGCGGCGTCGAAATGGGCGCGGCCTCGCAGACCGGCACGCCGTACGGCTCGCTGCGCAACCGCTTCCTGTCGCCGCTCGGCATTCCGTGCCAGAAGCCGCCGTACGGAACCATGTCGGCCGTCGATCTGACGACCGGCAAGCTCGCCTGGCAGGTGCCGGTCGGCACGGTCGAGGATACCGGGCCGCTGGGCATCAAGATGCACATGGGTATTCCGATCGGCATGCCGACGCTGGGGCCGTCGCTGGCGACGCAATCCGGCCTGCTGTTCTTCGCCGGTACCCAGGACTACTACCTGCGGGCGTTCGACAGCGGCAGTGGCCGCGAAGTCTGGAAGGCACGCCTGCCGGTCGGTAGCCAGGGTGGCCCGATGACCTACGTGTCGCCGAAGACCGGTCGGCAGTACATCGTCGTCACGGCCGGCGGCGCGCGCCAGTCGCCGGACCGCGGCGACTACGTGGTGGCGTACGCGCTGCCGAAGCCGAACTGACGCGTCCGGCCTGGTGGCCGTCACGATGCCCGCAGTGTTCCGGACACTGCGGGCATCGTCGTTTCAGCTGACGCTTTCCGCGCTGTAGCGCGCCAGCAGTCCGCTGCGTACCGCCTTGCGATGCACGGCGGCGAAGCACCAGGCGGCGGCGACGATCTGCGCGATCGCCAGCACCAGGCCACCGATCAGCGAGGCCCATGAAAAGCCGTGGCCGGCGACGATGGCGCGCATGCCTTCGAAGACATATGAGGGCGGCAGCAAGTGGCCGATCCACTGCATCCACGGCGGCAGCGTCGCCAGCGGGTAGAAGACGCCGGCGAACGGTGACAGCAGTGCCGGGATCGGCCAGACCAGCCATTCCGATGCGGGCCCCAGGCGCAGCACCATCGCGCAGGCGAGAATGCCGAGCGCGATGCCGAACAGGAACAGCACCAGCAGGAACGGGATCAGCAGCAGGCCGTAACTGAAGAACGAAAAGCCGAACACGCCGGTTGCCAGCAACAGCATGACGGCGAGGCCGACGATGCTGGTGGCGACGCTGGTCAGCACCAGGCCGCTGACGTATTCGCCGATCGACAAGGGCGTGGCGAAGATGTTGAGGAAGTTGCGCGCCCAGACATCCTCGAAGAAGGCCACGGTCACGCCTTGCATGACGCGCGAGAAGAAATCCCACATCAGCACCGCACCGAGCAGGGTCGGCACGAAATTCATGCCCGGTGTGCCGACCGAGTTCAGATAGCGGGTGATGAAGCCCCACAGCACGATGTCGATCGCCACCCAGGCGAAGGTCGGCAGCACGCGCGTCGGGCTGCTGCGCATCAGGTAATACTGACGCAGGATGACGCCGGCGACGCGGCGCGGATTGAAGCCGGCGCTCATGCGGTCTGGGTTCCGAACGACAGCGGCTCGTTGGCGGCCTGGATGAACAGTTCTTCGAGGCTGGCGACGCCGTGCTGGCCGGGCAGGGTCTTGGGATCGCCGGCCAGCAGCACACGGCCGCGCGAGACGAACAGTACGCGGTCGCAGACTTCCTCGACCTCGTACATGTTGTGCGAGGTCCACAGCACGGCGCTGTGACCGTCGGCGGCGATGTCGCGAATCATGCCGCGAATGTCGCGCGCGGTGGCCGGGTCGATCGACGCGGTCGGTTCGTCGAGCAGCAGCAGCCGCGGCGCGTTGAGCATGGCCTTGGCCAGGCACACGCGGGTCTGCTCGCCGGACGACAGCACACCGCACTTGGCGTCGCGGAAGCGCTGCAGGTCGAAGCGTTCGATCAGGGTTTCGATGCGCGTGTCGAGATCGGGTACATCGTAGATCAGGCCGAAGACCTTGAGGTTCTGGCGCACCGTCAGGTTGCCCGGCAACGGCGCGTAGACGGCGGCGAAGTTGGTGCGCGCCAGCGCCTGCGCGCGTTGCGTCGTCACGTCATAGCCTTCGATGGTGATGCGGCCGCTGCTGGGCGCCAGCACGCCGAGGATCATGTTGATGGTCGTCGTCTTTCCGGCGCCGTTGGGGCCGAGCAGGCCGACGATGTGGCCGGGCGCAACGTCGAACGAGATGTCGTCGACCGCCAGCGTGCTGCCGTACTGCTTGCGCAGCGCGGAGACCGAGAGCACGGGGCGGGGTGTTTCGCGGGTCTGCATCGTCGAGATCATGGTGCCGGGCGGCGCGGGGCCGGGCGCGCCATCATATCGGCTTGCCGGTGCAGGCGCCCCGGGCGCCGCTGGCTCGCGTAAGCTCTGCGCTTCTCCTTATTAATAGTCCACAACACGGAGTCACGATCGATGAAGCTCTACTACACGCCGGGTGCCTGTTCGTTGTCGCCGCATATCGCGCTGCGCGAGGCCGGCATGACGTTCGAGCTCAAGGCCGTGAACCTGAAGAACGGCACGCTGGCCGACGGCACGCGCTTTCGCGACATCAACCCCAAGGGCTATGTGCCGGCGCTGCAGCTCGACGACGGCACGTTGCTGACCGAAGGTCCGGCGATCGTCCAGTACATCGCCGATCAGGTGCCCGACAAGCAGCTGGCGCCCGCCGCCGGCACGATGGCGCGTTATCAACTCCAGGAGTGGCTGACGTTCATTGGCACCGAATTGCACAAGACCTTCACGCCGCTGTTCGCCGGTGCCGGTGACGAAGCCAAGTCGACGGCCACTGCGCAGCTGCAGCGTCGCCTGCCGCTGGTCGAGGCGGCGCTGAAGGCGCATCCGTATCTGCTCGGTGAGACCTACAGCGTTGCCGACGCCTATCTGTTCGTGGTGCTGAGCTGGGCGGGCTATGTTGGCTTCGATCTGTCGCCGTGGCCGGCACTCGGCGAATTCCGGGCTCGGGTCGCGGCGCGGCCGGCGGTGCAGGAGGCGCTGCGCGCCGAAGGGCTTTTGCAGTAGAATCCGCGGCCCGTTGGTGGCGTGGCGGGCGGGGCAGCAAATTTTCGATAAAGGAATTGTTGCGCCGGGATTCGTTCTGGTATGATTCGCGCCCCTGAGCGGTCCCCGGAGGGGAAAGCTCCCGGTGGTGGGCGTAGCTCAGTTGGTTAGAGTCCCAGATTGTGATTCTGGTTGTCGGGGGTTCGAGTCCCCTCGCTCACCCCACTCTAATTAGCGGTAAATTTGTCGGAAACGACGACCTGACGCGAAGCGGCGGGTGTCGGAAAAATGCGGGCTGTTAGCTCAATGGTAGAGCAGCTGACTCTTAATCAGTAGGTTCGGGGTTCGAGTCCCTGACAGCCCACCAAATCAAAAAAGCCCGGCACCGCCGGGCTTTTTGCTAACGACGACCGTAAAGCAGTCGAGAGAGTACAGGCATGCTGCAAAGTATCCGGGATCGCACGTCCGGCATCGTCGCCGGCTTCATCATCGCCCTGCTGGTCGTGCCGTTTGCGTTCTGGGGCATCCAGTCGTTCTCGGGCGGCGGCGGCGACCCGGTGGTGGTCAAGGTCGGCAGCGAGAAGATCAAGGAATCGCAGTTCCGCCGCGCTTACGAGCAGCGCTATCAGCAGTACCTGCAGCTGATGGGCGACAACTTCAACGCCGCCGACTTCAAGCAGGCGGAGTTCCAGAAGACCGTGCTCGACGACATGACGCGCGAGTCGCAGCTGCGCCAGCACGCCGACAAGCTCGGCTACCACGCCGACGACGCATCGCTGTTCAAGTCGATCTCGGCGATTCCGGCCTTCCAGTCGGACGGCAAGTTCAACACACAGGCCTACCGCACCATGCTCGGTGCGCAGGGCCTGACGCCGGAGCGCTTCGAGGCGCAGATGCGTCGCTCGCTGGAAATCGACCAGATGCGCGAGGCGATCACCGACACCGCCTTCATGGTGCCGGTCGAGCGTGATCAGCTGATGCAGGCGGTTGGCCAGCTGCGCCTGGTCCGCTATGCGGAACTGAATGTCGGCAGCTATGCCGGCAAGATTCAGATCAGCGACGATGCGGCGAAGCAGCAGTACGAAGACAGCAAGAGCCAGTACATGGCGCCGGAGCGCATCAAGCTGTCGTACGTCGAGCTGTCGCAGGACAACCTGCCGACCGCCAAGGCGCCGAGCGACGATGAACTCAAGGCGCTGTACAGCGCCGAAAAGGCCGGCCGCTTCACGACGCCGGAACAGCGCAAGGTCAGCCACATCCTGATCAAGTTCGGTGCCGACAAGGCGGCCGCCAAGAAGAAGGCCGAGGCGATCAAGGCCCAGCTCGATGGCGGCGCCGATTTCGTGGCGCTGGCCAAGCAGGACTCGGAAGACGCCGGCTCCAAGGCCAAGGGCGGTGACCTGGGCTGGCTGAAGCGCGGCGACATGCCGGAAAGCTTCGAGAAGACCGAGTGGTCGCTGAAGAAGGGCGAGACCAGCGATCCGGTCGAGACCGAATTCGGCTGGCACCTGATTCATATCGATGACATCAAGCCGGCCACGGTGAAGCCGTTCGACGATCCGGACGTCAAGCGCGAGCTGACACAGCTCTATCAGAACAAGGAAAAGCAGCAGCATTTCCAGGATCTCAGCGACAAGCTCGACCAGTTGGCGTTCGAGAATCCGACCTCGCTGGAACCGGTGGCAAAGCAGCTGGGCCTGAAGGTCGAGACCACGGACTGGTTCACGCGCGAGGGTGGCGAAGGCATTGCCGCCAACGATGCGGTCAAGCAGACGGCGTTCTCGCAGGAAGTGCTGAAGGACGACGAGAACAGCAAGCCGATCACGCTCAACGACAGCACCCTGGTCGTGGTTCGCAAGAACCAGTACGACGCGCCGCGCCAGCGCACCTTCGACGAGGTCAAGGACCAGGTCATCAAGTCCATGCAGGAAGCGCAGGGCAAGACCCAGGCCGAGGCTGACGCCAAAGCGATGATCGCCGACCTCAAGGCCGGCAAGTCGCTCGACGAGGTTGCCAAGGCCAAGAGCGCCGAGGTCAAGGATGCCGGTGCGCTGAGCAGCAACGACACCAATGCCGATCCGGCGCTGGTCAAGGCCGCGTTCAAGATCCCGCATCCGGCCGATGGCAAGGACAGCTACGGCGAGGCGACACTGAAGGACGGCAATCTGGCGGTGATGGTGCTGAGCAAGATCGTCCCGGCGCCGGCGCAGGCGATGCCGTCCGCGGCGCAGTTCAACCAGCTCGCTGCCGGTAAGGAATACGAGGCGTTCCGCGACAACCTGGCCGACGAGATCAAGGTCAAGATCGTCAACTCGCCGGCCGACGCGATTCCGGATCCGGAATCCGAATAAGCCGAAGCTTCATGAAAAAGGCCGCTTGCGATCGTCTCGCAAGCGGCCTTTTTCGTGGCCGTCGATGCCGGGCGCCGCGCGTGGCGGTGCCCGGCGCATGATCAGCCAGCGGGCGTCAGCTCCAGGCAGTCGAAGCGCACGTCGGGATCGACGTCGGCGTCGTAGTCGACGTCGCTGCGCGTAAAGCCGAACAACTTGAGGAACTCCTGTTTGTAGCTGGCGTAGTCGGTCAGCTCGAACAGGTTCTCGGTCGTGACCTGCGGCCACAGTGCCTTGCAGGGGCCTTGCACGTCATCGCGCAGTTCCCAGTCGTCGAGGCGCAGGCGCTGCTCGTCGTCCCTCACCGGCGGCTGGCCATCTTCGCGGTACAGGCGCTCGCGGAACAGGCGGTTGAGCTGTTCGATCGTGCCTTCGTGCAGACCCTTTTCCTTCATGATCTTGTAGACCATGGAGATGTACAGGGGCATCACCGGAATCGCGGCGCTGGCCTGGGTGACGACCGACTTCAGCACCGCGACGTTGGCGTGTCCGCCGCTGGCCTGCAGCTTGGCGTCGAGACGCTTGGCGGTGGCGTCGAGATCGGCCTTGGCGCGGCCCAGCGCGCCATGCCAGTAGATCGGCCAGGTGATTTCGGTGCCGATGTAGCTGAACGCGACGGTGCGCGCGGCGGGCGCGAGCACGCCGGCGCTGGACAGTGCGTCGATCCACAGTTCCCAGTCCTGGCCGCCCATGACGGTGACGGTGTCCTCGATCTCCTGATCGCTGGCCGGTTCGACCGACGCCTGGATGATCATGTCCTTGTTGGTGTCGATCGCCGTCGCCGTGTAGGTCTGGCCGATCGGCTTGAGCGCCGAGCGCTTCACTTCGCCGGTGGTCGGCAGCTTGCGTACCGGCGACGCCAGCGAGTAGACGACCAGATCGACCTGGCCGCCCATGTCGGACTTGATCAGCTCGATGACCTTGGCGCGCGCATCGTCGGAGAACGCATCGCCATTGATCGAACGGCTATAGCGGCCGTCGGCCTTGGCGAACTTGTCGAATGCGGCGGAGTTGTACCAGCCGGCGGTGCCGGCCTTCTTCTCGCTGCCCGGCTTTTCGAAGAACACGCCGAGCGTATCGGCGCCGAAGCCGAACGCCGCGGTGATGCGCGCGGCGAGGCCGTAGCCGCTCGACGCGCCGATGACCAGCACCTTCTTCGGGCCGTCGCTGCGCACGCCCTGGGCGCGCGTGGCTTCGATCTGTTCGAGCACGTTGCGTTCGCAGCCGAGCGGATGCGTGGTGGTGCAGATGAAGCCTCGAACCTTCGGATGGATGATCAACTTGTTGTCCTCGCTGCTGTGAGTGCGTCAATTCTACTGACTGCAGCGCCGTCTCGCGTGCGGCGCTATGGCGAATCGGCCAGCGATTGCGGCCGATAAAAAAGGCGCCGGTTGCCCGGCGCCTCGATCATCGCATCTTGCCGTCAGGACGGCAGGAAGTTGATCGGATAGTTCGGATAGGTGAACGCCGGGACGTTCTTGGCGCCGAAGTTGAGCAGCTTCACACGCTGCACGACCTTGCGCTCCAGATCCGGATTGTTGAACGTGCTGGAGACGACGTGACAGTCGGTGACGCTGCCGTCCGGCGCGATCGTCAGGCTGACCACGATCTTGCCGGGGCCGACGCTGGGGTCCTCGCGCATCGCCCGGTTGAAGATCGCGTAGAACGCGCCCTTGTTGCGGTCGAAGGTCAGCTGGATTTCCTCGAGCGTACGGCCGGCGATCAGCTTGTCGCCGCCCTGGCCGGGCTTGGTCTTGTCCGGACCGGTGCCGCGCGGCGCCTTGACCGTCGTCGTACGGCGTTCGCCGAGGCCGGCGCCGGACTGCAGACGGGTCTCGCTGCCGCTGCCGGACGCGCCGATGCCGCCGCTACCGCTGGCGGCCGACGCGGCGAACTGGTCGCTCGACCCCCCTGAGGCGCCGGTGCCGGCCTGCGCCGTCAGTCGGTCATTGCGCAGCGCATGCGAAGAATCAAGGCCGTGCAGCGACTGGTCGCGCAGCTCGGCGAGCTGATCGGCCATCGCCAGCACGCCGCTGTTCTTGGCCACGGCACGGGCCTGGGCCTGCTGTTCGGCCTGGGTCGGCTGCGGTTTCGGCGGGTTGGGCGCCTTGTCCTGCTTGGGTTGCGGGGACTTGGCGGGCTGCTCCGGTGGCTTCTTCGACTCTTCCGGCTGCGGCTTCGGTTCTTCGACCTGATCGGCGACTTGCGCGTCCGGCAGGATGTTGACGTAGCGCTGCTCGGTGGTCTCGCCGCCGCCGCTCTTCAGGCCGGTCAGCTTGATCAGCGGGATGGCGATGCCGAGGATCACGAAGACGATCAGCGCCGCGCGGTAGATCTTGCGGAAGCGCCGGTCGGCGTCGTCGGTGAAGCTCCAGCCGTCGAAGGCGGTGACGAAGCTGGCGTTCATGCACCACCTCCGTCACGTTTCTCGATGACCGACAGCGAGATCTTCGCGAAGCGGGCTTCGGTGCAGGTCGCCATGACCTTCTTCAGCACCTCGTACGGAATTTCCTTGTCGGCCATGATGTTGACGTCGCCGCGCGTGACGGCTCCGGCGTCGGCGCCCTCGACGCGCATCAACGGCTTGCGCAATAGCTCGGACTTGAGTTGCGGGATGAAGCTGCCGTCGACCTTGGCGACGTCGGCGGTGTTCATCACCCGCACGTTGTCGACGAGGATGGAGTCCTTGCTGACCACCACCACCGGCACCTGCTTCGGCGCTGCGCGCACCTGTGACTGCGGCAGGTGCAGCGAGTTCGGGTTCGGCAGGATTTCCACCGCCAGTGCATTGACCAGCAGGTAGAAGACCAGGATCGCGAAGATGTCGATCAGCGAGACGACGTTCATCTCGACTTCGTGACCGGCGAGGCGGAACTTGCGCTGTGCGCGCTTGCCCATGCGCTGTCTCATGGCGCACCTCCCGCAGCGTCACCGAGCGACACGTTCGGGAACATCTCGGGCGGCAGGCCGTCGGCGCGGGCCTCGGCCGGCGTGAAGCGCGCCGTGTCCATGATGCGGATCAGGTCGTCGTACGGGATATCCGGTTCGAGCAGTAGCGTCACCGTATCCTCCGTCGGTGCCGACTTCTTGACCTGTACCAGCAGCTCCGACAGCGCCTGCAGGTTGTAGCCCTGCGGCGTGTTGTCGAGGTGACGCAGGCCGCCGTTGCGGTCGGATACATCGAGACCGTTGTGGCGCAATGTGATGGTCAGCTGCAGCGGCGGCTTGTCGGGCTTGAGGGCCTGGTCCTGCGACGGCAGGTTGAGGTCGATGACATTGAGCTTGGCGGCGGTGATCGACGAGCTGACGAGCAGGAAGAACACCAGCACGGCAAAGACGTCGATCATCGACACGATGTTCAGCGACACCGCGCGCGCCCTCATTCTCTGATGGCGTTCGAGGCGCCGCGTTCGGCGGGACGTTTTCATCCGTGAACCCCCGTTGAGATCAGGGACGGACGGATCACTTGCGCGCGGCGGCGCTGACGAACTTGGCGCAGGCGGCCTCGAGGCTGTCGACCAGCTCCGTGGTCTTGGCCTGCAGCCAGGCGTGCACGATCAGCGTCGGGATCGCGACCATCAGACCGAAGGCCGTGCAGTTCATGGCCTCGGAGATGCCGCGCGACAGCAGGTCGGCCTTTTCGGTCGGGTCGGCATTGCCGAGCGCCGCGAACGCGCCGATCAGGCCGATGACGGTGCCGAGCAGGCCGAGCAGCGTCGACATGTTCGAGAACGTCGCCAGATAGTGCGTGCGCTTCTCGACCGCCGGCAGCACTTCCATCAGCGCTTCTTCGGTGGCGGTCTCGACTTCGTTGCGGTGCGGGTCGACCTTGGCCTGCGCGGCACCGGCCTGGAAGATGCGCGCGACGGCCGATTCGCCGCCCGACGCCATCTGCTCGACCGTGACGATGTCGCCCTTGGCCAGCAGCGGGAAGGCTTCGCGCCACAGTTGTGCGTTCTCACGCTCGACGCGGCTCAGGAACAGCCAGCGTTCGATGGCGATGGCGATGCTGAGCGCCAGCACGATCGCGATCGGGTACATCATGAAGCCGCCCTTCTGGAAGAAGTGCAGGATGGTCACAAAGAAATCCATGTCGCGTTTCCTCGAGTGTTCAAGCGATACCGGGGTACAAACTGGGGAGGGGAGTGCGGCTCGTCGTTGAGCCGGGGGCGGTTCAGTTCTGTTCGGGCGTCACGACACCCTTGCTCTTCAGTGCGGTCGACAGTGCGTCGTAGTACTGCACTTGCCGCTTGAACACGACCCGATCGATGGGTAGTGCCTTTTCTTGCAAAAGCCGCGCCGGTCGGTCGATGCCCTTCTCGGCATAGGCGTCGCGCCACGGCGTAATGTATAGGCCGATCGGCGATTCGTCGCCATTGCCGACGATCGTCGTCCCACTGTCGCCCTTCCCATTGTCGGCGGCGGCCGGCTTGGCGCTGGTCGGCACGGCCGGTTCGGCGGCGGTCGGGCTGGCCGGATGACTGGTGTCGACTGCTGGCATGTCGTCCTGTTGGGCGGCGGCGACCGCGATCTGGCCGCCCAACAACAGGGCGAGCGGCAGCAGCGTGAGGCGGCGCAGGATCGGCTGGAATTCGTTCATGGCGTCTGCTGGCTGGTCGGGGCGGGCGCCGTCGGCGCATTGGCCGGCGTCGCGGCGGCGGCCGGCGGTGTCGTCGGACCGACCTGCGCCTCGAGCGCGGCGACCCAGGCCGTCACCGCCAGGTCTTCCTTCGGTGTGAGGCTCTGATATTGCTTGTACTGCTCGATCGCCGCCTGTGGCTGCTTGAGGTAGGCGTCGAGCAGGATCGCGTAGTTACGGTGCGTCATCGCATCGTCGGGCGCGGCCTGCAAGCCGCGCTCGTAGGCGAGCTTGGCCCGGTCGTAGTAACCGGCCTGGCGGTTGAGGATGCCGAGCCAGTTCCAGGCGATGACGTTATTCGGATCAAGCTGTGTGGCATGACCGAGCGCGTCGATTGCCGGCGCCACGCGGTTGGACTTCGCGTAAATGATGCCGAGGTTGACCCACGGCCCCGGAAATTGCGGGAAATCCTGGGTCAACGACAAAAAGGCCTGTTCGGCACCGCCGCGGTCGCCACCCTTGAGCTGCGTCAGCGCGGCGTCGAAGCGTGCCTGCGGATCGCCCTTGTCGGGTGGCTTCACCGCCGGTGCGGCGGGTTTGCTCGGCGGCGCGGGGCGCTCCTGCACCGGCGCGCTCGAGCACGCCGCCAGCACCAGCAGGCCGGCTGCGGCCAGTGCCTGGCGCGTCATCGCGGTCTTACTTGAGACGGTCATCGTAATCCTGCCCGCGTTCGTGCTTCTGGTACTGCGCCGGCGCCAGCGTGGCCAACTGCGCGGCGCTCTTGGCGACCCACTCGTCATAGACGCCCTGGCTGATGCGGCGCAGATTGTCCTCGTAGGTGGAGATCGCCTTCTCCTGGAACGGATCGGCCTGTTCCTCGAGCAGCAGGTTGTACTGGTCGAGTTCCAGGGCGCTGAGATTCTTCGGCCGCTCGGAGTCGAGCAGCGCGCGGCCGAAGGTCTGGTAGACCAGGCCGGTCTCGTAAGTCGCCGCCGTGGTGACATCGGCGTAGCCGTAGCTGGCCGCCTTGTCGAACCAGTTCAGCGCCTGCTGCATCGACTGCTTGCGCTGCGCCAGGCTTTGCTGCAGCGGGGCCTTGAGGGCGATCGCCTGCGTCTGCCTGGAGGCGATGCGGCCCAGCTCCAGCGCGGCACGCGCGGCCAGTGCCCGCGAGCGATCGTTGGCGCCGGCTCCGGCACGGTCGTTGACGGCGATCTGATCGCGCAGTGCGGTGCTCAGCGCTGCGGCGTCGCCGCTGCTGCGTGCGTAGTCGACGAGCTTGGCGCGGGCCTCGACGTTGCGGTCGAACGAGGCCGGGAAGTTCTGCACGTAATACGTGTAGGCGCCGCGCGCATCGGCCGGCGCCTTGCCCTGTTCGTAGAGCGTGGCCGACAGCCACGCGGCTTCTTCGCGGGTCTGCGCACTTTCGCTGTTGCGGCGGGCGATACGGCCGTAGACCGGCGCCGCCTGCAGCGGCCGGTTGTCCTTCTGATAGGCGACCGCGAGCTTCTTGTCGACGTCCGGAATCAGCTTGTGGTCCGGGAACAGCTGACGGAAGTTCTCGAGTACCGCCGCGGCGCGGCCCCAGGCCTGCATCGCGATCAGCGCGGCGGCGCCGTCGTAGTCGGCGGTGGCGCGAATCTTGGCGTTCGGCGTGACCTTGCCGACGCGCAGGAAGTTCTGCGCCGCCGTGTCCATGTCGCCGGCATCACGCGCCGCTTCGCCCTGTTTGTAGATCGACGCGGCGAGCTGCTCGACGACGTCGGCACGACCGGGGTCGTTGGCCGCCGTCAGCTTCAATTGCTCGCTGAACGCCGATTCGGCCTGCGGGTAGTGGGTGAGGGCGAACTGCGAATTGCCGGTCACGCTCCAGGCGATGCGCTGCTGCTCCGGCGTGACGTTGCCCTGCGCCTTGATCACGCGGTCGGCGACAGTGATGGCCTTGTCGTACTGCTTGAGTTCGTACAAGTCCTCGGCCGCCTGCGTCAGTACCGCATTGCGCTTGACGTGCGCCGGATAGGTGTCGGCGAGCTTGAGGCTTTCGTCGATCGCCATCTGCAGCGCCTGCGGGCGCTGCGCCTTCGGCACTTCGGTGGCGTACTGCTCGTAGGCCTGAACGGCGGCGAACGCGGCTTCCGGCGCCTTGGTGTGCGGGCGGTAGCCGTAGGCGGTCTTGCTGTATTCCTTGGCCGCTTCGAGGGTATGGCCGCCGTCGAGCAACGCGTCGCCGAGCAGGAAGTTGATATCCGGCAGCTTCGGGTCCTGCGGGTACAGCTCGATGATGCGGCGGTAGGACTTGGCGGCGACGGCGAAGCCGGCCGGCGGCTGCGGCAAGGTCTTGTGCGCGTCCTGCGCGGCGCGCAGTTCCTGCTGCGCCTGCGCGTGGTAGTACTTGGCGATGTCTTCGAGGTCGACGCGCAACGCCTTCATGACCTCCGGCGTTGCCGGCTTGCCGGCCCAGTAGGGCGCGGCCGGATCGTAGGTCGCGACGTAGCGTTCCTTTTCCTTCAGCGACAGCTGGTCGAAGCCGCCAGCGTCGTAGGCGGCGATCACGCGCGCCTGGAAGGCCGGTGCCAGCGGCGATTGCGGATAGCGCTCGATGAACGCGGCACTGGTCTTGGCGGCGTCGGTGTAGCGGCGCTTTTCGAGCATCGCGTCGCCGAGCGCGGTGTACAGCAGCGGATAGAAACGCGGGTCGCTGTGCGAGGCGAGGTAGTCGTTGAGCGCTTCGCCGCCGCCGAGCGTGGTCAGCGACAGCACGATGACGCGCAGCGAGTCCTTGGCGAGGTCGAACTTGCCCTTCGACACGCCGGCCAATGCCGCGTCCGGATCGGTGACCTCGCCGGTCGGCAGCTCACGGTCGAGGATGTCGATGAAGGTCGAGATCGCCGGGTCGTACTTGCTTTGCTTGTACAGCGACCAGCCGTACTTGTACTGCGCCTGCTCGAAGAACGGCGTGCCGTCCTTCATCGCCATGACGACGTGGTACTCGTCTTCGGCTTCGTGATAGCGCTTGAGCGTGAACAGCAGCTCGGCGCGGCGGAAGTGCGCATCGCCCGCGAGCTTGGACTCCGGCAGGCGGTCGGTCAGCTGCTTGAGCGTGGCGATCGCCGCTTCCGGTTCGCCGATGTTCTGCTGCGCGCGCGCCAGCTGATAGTAGATGCGTGCGTTGTCGGGATCGTTCGGGTGTTGCGCCAGAAGCTGGTTGTAAAGCTTCATCGACTCGCGCAGCCGTTGTTCGGACTCCGGCGTCGAGCCGCCGGCGTCGGCCATCTGCACCTGCAGATCGGCGAGGCGCCGCGTCGACTCGGTCTGGGTTGCCGCGTCCGGCTTGAGCTTGAGCAGCTCGCGGTAGTTGTCGGCGGCCTTTTGCGCGTCCGGCGCGATGTTCTCGGACTTGATGATCGGCAGCTCGTCCTGCGACGGCGCTTTTTCCTTGCCGATGGTCTGCCGGATCGGCGGCGCCGAATCCTTGACGACCTGCGGCGTGCAGGCGGACAGCGCCAGCGCGGCCTGGGCGATTGCGGCCAGCGCGAGCGCCGGCGGCAGTCGGAACCGGGAGGACGGGGTAGGGGTCATCGGGTCGGTCACGGCTTTTGCTCGCCCTGTTGGGCGCGGTCATACAGACGCGCGAGTGCGAAACGGGCCTCGATCAGATAGCGCTCGATCTGGCGCTGCTGACCGTCGAGTTCCTGCAGCGACATGTCCTGCAGCAGCTGTGCCTGATCGCGGCCGGCGGCGGTCAGCTGTTCGAGCAGATTGTTGACGCGCGACTGCAGCGCCTCCGCGCGCTCGTACGGGCCGTTGAAGCGGGTCGGCGGCGCGGCCAAAGCCAGCGGTGGCACCGGTGCGCGCACGACGGGCGCACGCACGTCGTAGGTCCCCGGCGCGGCCAGATGCGTGGCCAGGCCCAGCGTCACGCGCGTGCCGGCGTAGGCCGGCTCGGCATCGCGCAGCGCGCGGCGCAACAGGGCGTCGGCGTCGCCGGGCTCGCGGGCGGTCGACAGATAGTCATGCTGGATGCTGGCGAGTTTGTTGCGCCAGGTTTCGACGTTGCGCGTCAGCATGCGCAGGTCGCGGTAATTCTTCAGCGCTTCCTGGAAGCGGTGCGTGGCCAGCAGGTCCTGCAGGAAATAGGTTTCCGGCGCGTCGGGCAGATCGCGCAGCTTCCAGTCCCAGCCGGAGCCGGTATCGATGTCGCGACGGACGATGGTTTCGACCATGCGCCCCTGCTTGATCGAACGCACCGCCGCGTCCATGCGCTTGCGCGCATCCTCGAGCACGCCGACGGCTTTCTCGTAGTACTGTAGCGCCTCGGTATGCGCGCCGAGTTGATCGAGCGTGTAGGCGATCGCCAGCCACGCTTCCTGCACCGCCGGGTCCATCGGGTCGCGCTTCGTCAGCTCGAGCCAGGGCACGAGCGCGCGGCGCATCGCCGCCTGCGTTTCCGGATTGCGGTTGTCGCGCCGGAAGGAGGACATGCCGGTATTGTCGAAGACGTCGTGATCGAGATAGCCGCGCCGGATCAGGACGCCGAGCAGCGATATCGAAGTCTGCGCCTTTTCCCATGCGCCTTCGTCGCGTGACAGGTCCTTTTCGTTGCGTGAACCCTGCGGCGACAGCTGCGCCCAGCCCAGGCCCAGCAGTGCGCGGTTCGAGAACGGCCCCTCGACGCGGACGCGGCTCAGCACCGGCTTGGCGGTGGCGGCCTGCTGCGCCTGCAGGAATTGCCAACCCAGCGTCAGATTGGCACGGTCACGCAGGGCCAGATCATCTTCGGTGAGCGGGCGCATCTTGCCGACGTCGTCGAGCTGCGTCTGGCCCGGTGTCGGCTGGCCGCTGTTGATCAGCGCGATGCCCAGGTTGTAGCGCATGAAATCGTCGATTGACGCATCACTCTTGCGCTTCTGTAACAGGCCGGCCGCCTCACTGTATTGGCCGTCGGCCATCATCACGCGCGACATCAGGTCGACCCACTGCGAGATCAGATCCTTGGGCAGCTTTTCGCGGATGCGGTACAGCGTGGCGCGCGCCTCGGCGTTGTAGCCGCGCTCGAAATCGAGTTCGGCGAGCCGCAGGTAGGCCTCGCCCACCTTTTCAGGATCCGGATCGATCGCCGCCAGGTTGCGATACAGCGCCTCGGCGCGGTCACGCATGCCGAAGCCGAGATAGTTGTCGGCGAGCTCCCACTCGAACTCGGCCGGCATTTTCAGCGGATCGGTCTGCCCGGCCACCTGCAGCAGCGTCACGAGGGCGGAGAAATGCTCACGGTTCTTATCGAGATAGCTCGACATGCGGACCTGCGGGTCCTTGCTGCTGCCGGGCTGATAGGTCTCGACGGCCGACGCCGTCAGCGGCAGCAGCGCCGCGGCAGCCACGATCGGGAGCAGGCGCAGACGCTTCATTGTGCGGGCCGCCATTGTTTCATCGACAGTCTGGGTTTGCCGCCGAAGCGACTCTGGCGCGCGATCATGAATTCGACGTCGGTCGTCTGCGCCGACTTGTCGATCGTCGTCGAATACTGATCGGTGATCGGCGGCGAGTCCGGCTTGGCGTCGGCGTACTTGCCGGAGAAGCTGATATGCAGCTTGTGCGGGCCGGGCTGGGCCGCAACACGGAGCAGGCGCTGCGTGCTGCCCTTGGTCAGGATCGCGCGCGAGTCGAAGGCATCGTAGTGATAGGTTTCGGGCGTCTGGTCGTCGAGCGAGACCGTCACCTTGTCGAGCAGCAGGCCGGGGGCCTCGACGCTCAAATAGACGTTCAGGCGCAGATAGTCGGGCAGCACGGCGTCGACTTCGGCTTTCGACGCTTCCTTGTTGAATTCCAGGACCTCGTCCTTCAGCGCCTGAACGTTCTGATCGAGCTGTACGGCGCGGTCGTCCAGGTCCTGGGTCGCGGCGAGGACAGGAAGGCTGAACATCATGACAAGGCTTGCGCCCAGGGCCTTGTAACGGCCTCGAATTCTCGGCATCGGCGGCATGGGTCCGGTCGGGCTGGGGAGTGTAGCAAAGCGGTTCGCACAATATAGAAGCAGCAATGGGCGACAAAAGCGACTCTTTTCGCAGGCCTTTGCGTACACCGGTGTACAGCGTTGATTGCAATATGCAGGGACTGTGACGAGCGGCTCACGGCGGCTGACTTTTGTCTGTATGGGGGCTTGATTTTTTCGGCGTCTTCGGGGCGCATCGCCGTCTGCGGCGATGCGCTGCATTTCTCTCGTTTTTCGTGTTGACGCTCGAACGAGCCGCTTGTTATAAATCGCCGCAACCCACGCTACCTATCACATCGCGCGAGACGTGATCGGCGGCGTTTTGACTATTGTCAGACGCGGTACGGTCGGATGAGCGTCGCCAAATAATGATGTGGGTCTCTAGGCGGCGGCAGCGTCGCGACTTACAACTCTTTCCCAGGGGATGTTTCTCAAGATGAACAAGACTGAATTGATCGCGGCGCTGGCCGACAAGGCGGACCTGTCGAAGGCCGACGCCGGTCGTGCGGTCGACGCGTTTTTCGAAGTCGTCGGCAAGGCGCTCAAGAAGAAGGACAAGGTGTCGCTGGTCGGCTTCGGCACGTTCATGGTGCGCGAGCGCTCGGCTCGCTCGGGCCGCAACCCGAAGACCGGCGCCACCATCAAGATCAAGGCGAGCAAGACGCCGTCATTTAAGGCTGGTAAAGCGCTAAAAGACCTGGTAAAGTAGCGGTCTTTCCACGGTTGGTTGCTTGATCGGGCACATCGTCCGTCAAGGGTGCTTAGCTCAGCTGGTAGAGCGTCGCCCTTACAAGGCGAATGTCGGCGGTTCGAACCCGTCAGCACCCACCAAACAGTTTTGAAGTGGAGCGGTAGTTCAGTTGGTTAGAATACCGGCCTGTCACGCCGGGGGTCGCGGGTTCGAGTCCCGTCCGCTCCGCCACAGTAGCAACAAAAAAGGCGCCCTTCGGGGCGCCTTTTTTGTTTGTGCTCGATGATCTTGAGCGCCGCGCCGTACTCGGCGTCGCACATTCGATAAGCGACCGGCGCCCGGTATGGCGCCTTGTCTGCGTCATCGCGGTGCGTATCGTCCCTCGTCGTGCCGTCGCCATGATGTCGGCGCGCGGTCGAAAGGCCGCCAGCCTCGCCGCGATCAGCGATGGCGCTCAATTTGCTTCGTCTTCGCCGCAGTCTCATCCGTTGTCGGAACGCTCGCCCACCGGGAGCCGCGATCGTTCCGGATGAGCGCTGTCATCGGCTGCGCAGGCGCGCATCCGATGCTCATGGCGAAAATGAAGGAAAGGCAATGCGTGCTTGGGCTCTCGGCTGTGCTGCGGCGTGCGCCGCGGTTTCGTTTTCATTGATCGGTATCACGCCGGCTGCTGCCTCGACGAAGGCGGCCTACGGCGGCGGCGAAATTCTCTGGGACCAATTCGGCGTCCCGCATATCTACGCGAAGACGGAAGCCGGGGCGTTCTATGGTTTCGGCTACGCGCAGGCGCACAACCACGGCAACATCCTGTTGCAGATGTACGGTGAATCGCGCGCGCGTGGTGCCGAATACTGGGGCAGCGAGTACGAGGCGCAGGATCGCTGGCTGGTCGCCAACGATGTGCCGCAGCGCGCAATCCGCTGGTATCACGAGCAGACGCCGCAGATGCGCGCTGATCTCGACGCGTTCGCGGCCGGCATCAATGCCTATGCGCAGGCGCACCTCGACGAGATCGATCCCAAGGTTCGGCAGGTGCTGCCCATCCATGGCGTCGACGTGATGGCGCACACGCACCGCCTGATGAATTTCACGTATGTAGCGTCGGCGAAGAAAATCCTCGTCAATCCGGAAACCAACGAAGCGGGCGGCTCGAACGCCTGGGCCGTGGCGCCGTCGCGCTCGGCGAGCGGTCACGCAATGCTGCTCGCCAACCCGCACCTGCCGTGGGCGCCGGGGCCGCTGACGTATATGGAAGCGCAGCTCAATGCGCCGGGGCTGAGCATTTACGGTGCGACGCAGGTCGGCTTGCCGGTGCTGCGCTTCGGCTTCAACCACAATCTCGGCTTCACCAATACCGTCAACACCATGCTCGGCTACACGAGCTACGAGCTGACGTTGAAGGACGGCGGTTATCTGTTCGATGGCAAGGTGCTGCCGTTCCGCACCGAGCAGAAGCACTACGAGGTGAAACAGGCCGACGGCAGCGAGAAGACGGTGAGCTTCACGCAACGCTATACCGTGCAAGGGCCGGTCTTCGAACTGCCGGGCGGCAAGGAGACGATTGCGCTGAAAGTCGCCGGCCTCGATCGACCGGGGGTGCTGCAGCAGTATCTCGACATGGGCAAGGCGCAGAACTGGTCACAGTTCGAGGCGGCGCTGCGCCGCGTACAGGCGCCGATGTTCAACATCGTCTACGCCGATCGCGACGGCAACATTCTGTATCTCGACAACGGCATCCTGCCCAAGCACGCCGATGGTTCGGTCCAGCACTGGCGCGAACCGGTGCCCGGCGACACGTCGGCGACGCTGTGGAAGGACGTGTTCAGCTACGACGAACTGCCGAAGGTGTTCGATCCGGTCAGCGGCTTCGTGCAGAACGCCAACGATCCACCGTGGCTCAGCACCTGGCCGCGCGTACTCGACCCCAAGGACTATCCGGCCTATGTCGCGCCGGTCGGGCCGATGAGCCAGCGCGCGCAGATGTCGGTCAAGCTGCTCAGTGAAGGCCCGAAACTGAGCTTCGACGACTTCGTGTCGAAGAAGCTGACGACGCGGTCGCTGATGGCCGATCGCATGGTGCCGGCGCTGATGCAGGCGGCGCAGGGCAGTGACGACCCCGATATCAAAGCGGCAATTGCCTTGCTGTCGTCCTGGGATCATCGCGACGAGGCCGACAGCCGCGCGGCACTGTTGTTCGAGACCTGGGCATCGTTGTTCTCGCCACACAACTTCACCGGCCAAGACAACTATGCGGTGCCGTGGACGCTCGACGATCCGCTGCAGACGCCACGGGGACTCCAGGATCCGGCCGCGGCATTGGCGATGCTCAAGCAGGCGGTGGCGCTGACTCGCCAGCGCTATGGGGCGATCGACCGTCCGTTCGGCGAGGTTTCGCGGTTCCACCTGCGCGATGTCGATCTGCCGGGCAATGGCGGCTTCGGCAATACCGGCGTGTTCCGCACCATCACCTGGGGGCCGATGAAGGACGGCGAGCGCACGCCGCTGCACGGCGAAACCTGGATGTCGCTGGTCGAGTTCACGACCCCGCTCAAGGCCGTCGGCCTGATGAGCTACGGCAACGCGACGCAGCCGGATTCGCCGCATCGCAGCGACCAGCTGCAGTACATGGCATCGAAGACGTTCCGCACGCTGTGGATCGATCGCAGCGAGGTCGAAAAACACCTCGAGGACACCACCACGTTCTGATGGCTGCGCTGTGGTTTTTGATGAGACGCACGAGATGAAGTACGACGACGCCTATTGGCATTACAGCGGCGATTTCCCCGCGGACCTACCGCCGACGGCGGCGGCCACGCACGCCGGCATGTTCCTGGCGTGGGCGCTGCTCAGCGGACTCGGCGGCGAGCTGCACGTCATCGATTGCCCGGACAACCTGCTCAGCCTGCAGCAGCGGCGCGAGACGCCGGGGCAATTCCTGTGCCGCGCCTGCGACGAGAAATTCATCGAAGAAGACCTCAATGACGAGGGCCGAGCGTTCGCGCAGGCGTACTTCGACTTCGATAGCGGCCGCTACATGCTCGACTACGAGAACGTCCTCAGCCGTGAACTGCCTAGCCTCTATCACGTGCCCGATACCTGGGAGACCTACGCCAGCCTGAAACCGATCCTCGATCAGCGCCTCGCCGACTGGCGCACCCAGCAGCGCTGAGCGCTGTCGGCGCGTACATTCGATGCGGCGCGGCAGGCGGAGGCTGCGTTACAGTCCGCCCCAGGGAGCGGGCACAACGCCCGTCGGCTTTCGATGATCGATGGGGGCGGGTATGGGCTATCCGGTGGTCCTGGTACACGGGATGTGGTGCACCAGCGCGAGCTGGAAGCGAGTCGTCGATATTCTGTCGCCGCGCGGCTACGACTGCTACGTGCCGTCGCTGCCGGCGCACGATGACTCGACCGATCAACCGCTGCAGGTGCGGCGCCAGAGCCTGCGCGATTATCTGGACGCGATCGAACGCGGTGTCGCCGAACGCGACTTCGCGCATCCCCCGATCGTCATCGGCCACTCGATGGGCGGATTGCTCGCGCAGCAGCTGGCCACCCGCATCAAGCCCTTGGCGATGGTGCTCCTGACGCCGGCGACGCCACGCGGGATCAATGCACTGACGCCGACGGTATTCGCCGCCTTCCTGCCGTGGCTGTTGGGCGGCGCATTCTGGCGTAACCCGCACAAGCTGGGCTTCGCGCACGCGCAGCGCTACGCGTTCAATGGCGTGCCGGTCGATCGTCATCGCGCCCTGTATGAAAGTCTGGTGCATGAATCCGGACGCGCCGCTTTTGAACTCGGCCTCTGGCCACTGGATTTTTCGCGCGCCTCCCTCGTCCATTCGGCCAAGGTCGAATGTCCTGTCTACATCGTAAGCTGCGGAAAAGATCGCCTGACGCCGGCCGGGGTCGTGCGCAAGCTGATGAAGCGTTATCGGCACGCCACGCTGCGGCACTACGCCGAACGCGGGCATTGGGTGATCGACGACGACGAGACGGAGGAGATGATGCACGCGATCTGCGGCTGGCTGCGCCCCTACGAACAACGACATCTGCGTTCGGTTTCCTGACGTGTCCTTGGCGCTAGGGAAGGCGCGCTTGCCGTGGTGGATGGCGGCGGCATGCCTGGCCGTGCCGCTGATGGCGCGCGCCGCTGCCGACGACGCGTTGTCGCAGTCCATCGACACGGTCAAGCGTACGCAGCAGGCCAGCGTTGCGTCACAGCAACGCATCGACAAACTCGACGATCAGACTCGCGCGTTGCTCGAGCGCTATCGCTCGGCGATCTGGCAGACGCAGCAACTCAACGTCTACGCCGAGCAGCTCAACGAGCTGCTGCAGCAGCAGACCACGCAACTGGCCAGCCTGCAGCAGCAGATGAGCGACCTCGACCGCGCCGGCGAGGACTTGATGCCGCTGATGCTGCGCATGACCGACAGCCTCGAAAAATTCATCGCGCTCGATCTGCCGTTTCTCAAGGACGAGCGCCGCGAGCGCATCGCCAGTCTCAAGCAAGTACTGGGCGATCCGCAGGTCAATGCCGGCGAGAAATTCCGCCGCATTCTCGAGGCTTATCAGATCGAAATCGATTACGGCCGCAGCCTCGGCGTCGAGCGCCAGCAGATCGGTAGCGACACCATGGATGTGTTGCGTGTCGGTCGTGTCGCGCTCTATGCGCTGGCGCCGGATGGCGGCGATCCAAAAGTCTGGAACGCCGGCGCCAATCAGTGGGAAGACCTGCCGGGTGGCGACGCCGCGGCGATTCGCGACGGCCTGAAAATGGCGCGTGAATTGATGCCGGTGAATCTGCTCGAATTGCCGCTGCCGGCCGCCGGAGGCACGCCATGAGGCGCCTTTCGACGACACGCTGGTTGGCGGTGTTGCTGCTCTCTTTTTCGGGCCTGGCGTGGGCCGCCGAGCCGCAGGGGCTGGATGCGTTGTTGCAGCAGGTGCAGCAGGCTGCCGGCCAGGACGCCAAGCTCAATGCCGAGCGCGAGCAACGCTTTCTCGCCGACAAGAATCAGCAGGCGGCGATGGTGGGCAAGGCCGAGGCCGATCTGGCGCAAGCCAAGGCCAAGGCCGACGCCGTGCGCGCACGCTTCGCTGCCAATCAGAAGGCAATCGCCGACCTCAAGGACAAGCTCAAGGCGCGGGCTGGCGACTACATTCAAGTGCAGGGCGCGGTGAAGGAAGCGGCCGGCGCGTTTCGCGCGATCGCCAGCGAGTCCCTGGTCAGCGCGCAGGTGCCGGATCGCATGCCGACGCTCGATGCGCTGGCCGACCAGGACGGCTATCCGTCGGTCGCCGATCTCGAACACTTCTGGGTCGGTTTGCAGCAGGAGCTGGTGCAGGGCGGCCGTATCGCACGTTTCACGGCGCCGGTGGTCGATGCCGACGGCAAGCGCGAGTCGCGCGAGGTGATCCGCATCGGCAGCTTTACGGCGTTTTCCGGCGGGCACTACCTGGTTTTCGACCCACAGGCCGGTGCGCTCACCGAACTGACGCGCCAGCCCAGCCACCATTGGCGCGCGCTGGCGGCCGACTTTGCCGATGCCAAGGACGACGGCCGACATGAAGCGATGATCGACCCGTCGCACGGCAGCCTGCTCGTCCAGGAAGCGCTGCGGCCGACGTTGCGTCAGCGCATCGCGCAGGGCGGCACCATCGCCTACGTCATCATCACCATCGGCGTATTCGGTGCGGCATTGGCGGTCTGGCAGCTGGTCTTCCTGTTGCGCACCGGGCGCCGTGTGCGGGCACAGCTCGGCGATATCGGCCATCCGCGTACCGACAATCCGTTGGGCCGTGTGCTCGCGGCGTTTCGCGGCGATGCCGCGGCCGGCGTCGGCGACGGGGAGGTGCTGGAACTGCGCCTGTCGGAAGCCATTCTGCGCGAGATCCCGGCGCTCGAACGCTTCCAGCCCTTGCTGCGCCTGATCATCGCCGCCGGCCCGCTGCTCGGCCTGGTCGGCACCGTGACCGGCATGATCATCACCTTCCAGGTCATCCAGGAGCAGGGCGCCGGCGATCCGCGGCTGATGGCCGGCGGCATCTCGCAGGCGATGATCACCACCGTGCTCGGCCTCGGCGTCGCGGTGCCGATGCTGTTCATCAACGCCATCCTGTCGGCGCGGTCGCGCGTGCTGGTGCAAATCCTCGACGAGCAGAGCGCGGGTCTGTTGGCGCGGCATATCGAAACGCAGCAGGAGCAGGGCGATGCCCCGCGTGCTTGAGCTGCTGGCCTTGCCGTTCAGTTCGGTCTCGAACCTGATCGGCGCCGGTGGCTGGGTGCTGCCCTTGATCTTCATCTGCGCCTTGCTGATGTGGACGCTGATCGCCGAGCGCTGGTGGTTCTTTCGTGTGATCTATCCGGCACGGCGCGCGGCGCTGCAGGCCGAATGGCGCGCGCGTGCCGACCGGCATTCGTGGGCCGCGCGGCAGGTGCGGCAGATGCTGATCTCGCAGGCACGCGTGGCGATGGATGCGCCGCTGCCGCTGCTGCGTGTGACGGTGCCGATCGCGCCGCTGCTCGGTCTGCTCGGTACGGTGACCGGCATGCTCGAGGTCTTCGACGGCATGCTGGTCAACGGCAGCGCCGATTCGCGGACCATGGCCTTCGGCGTGTCGCACGCGATGATCGCGACGCTCGCCGGTCTGGTCGTCAGTGTCAGCGGCATGTTCTTTTTGAACCGCTTCCAGACGCGTATCGCCCGCGAGGCGGAGCGTTTTGGCGACACCCTCGAATTCGAGGCGATGCGCTGATGCGCGCCCGCCGCCACACGCATCCGCCCGACGAAACCGGCATCGATCTGGCGCCGATGCTCGACTTCGTCCTGAATCTGCTGATCTTCTTCATCATCACCAACACCTTCGTCTCCGAAGCCGGCATTCACGTCGATAGACCGGCGGCAACCACCGCAGTCAAGCAGGAACGCGCCAACGTGCTGGTCGCGGTGGCGCCGAACGGCGAGGTCTGGACCAACGGCCAGCGCGTCGACATTCGCGCGCTGCGCGCCAACCTGCAGAAGCGCCGCCAGGAGAATCCGAATGCGGCGGTCATCGTCCAGGCCGATCGCGACGCGCGCGCCGGTTTGGTCGTCGAAGTGATGGATCAGGCACGGCTGGCCGGCTTCAAGGACGTCGCGATCGCGGCGACACCGAAGTCGCAGCCCTGAGTCATGGCGGCGATGCGCTTGGCGACCGTCATGCAGGACGCGCGTTGGTCGCGCTTCGTCGTGCCGCCGCTGCTCGGCCTGTTGGTGGCGACGCTGCTGTTCTGGTGGATGTACCACCTGATCCGGCCGGCGTCGCATGGCGGGCCAGGGCCCAAGCTCATCGATCAGGTTGCGGTGGTGCCGCCGCCGGCGCAGGACGACACGCCGCCGGAGCAGGCAATCGCCAACGCACCGCCACCGCCGCCCGATGCACCGCCGTCGCTGGCCCGGCCGGATCTGCCGTCGCTGTCGGCGGCGGCGATGCCGACCGCGCCGCTCGACGTCGGCCCGGTGTCGGTGCCGGTGACGCTCGGCGGTAGCGGTTTGAGCCTGACGGGGGCCACCGGCTTTGCTGGTTTTGCCGGCAAGGGGAGTGGCGGCGGCGGAGGCGGGGGCGGGGGCGGTGACGGATTCGGCACCGGCCAGGGTTTCAAGGGCAAGCCGCTGGTGCCGCTGTCGACGGCGCGTCCGCAGATGCCGGAATGGGCCTGCAAGCAGAAAATCCGCGGCTGGGTCGAGGTCGTTTTCACGGTACTGCCGAACGGCCACGTCACCAACGTCAAGCTGGTCGACGCCAGCCCCCGCGGTGTCTTCGAGGCGGCGGCGATCGACAGTATCTCGAACTGGATCTACGAGGCGACCCAGCAGACACGCGAGGTCAAGCAGCGGGTCGAGATGAATCCGGAAGATTGCGTCTACAACTGGCAGCAATGACGCGCCCGGCCGCCATCGTCGTCGCGCTTGCGTTCGGTAGCCTGCTGGCCGTGGCGGCGCACGCTGATCAGTACCGCAGCGAACAGCGCATCGTCGAGCAAGCGCCGGCGCAGCAAAAGCCCGAGGACCCGCAGAAGCTGCTGCAGATCACCACCGATCCCTACGCCAAGGCCTTGCTGCTGCGCGACCTGGCGGCGCAGGCGGTGCAGAAGCACGACTATCAGCAGGCCGCCCAATATCTGGAACAGGCGCTCGGCCAGCACGCATTGTCCGGCCCGGCTGCCGCACAGATGCGCAATGACCTGTCGCAGCTCTACATGTCGAGTGGCGACGTGCAGAAGATGGTGCCGCAGCTCGAAGCGCAGGTGAAAAGCGGGCAGGCGTCGCCGCAGGCGCTGGCCGCGCTCGGTGCTGCCTACGTCAACCAGAAGCGCTACGCCGATGCGGCGAACCTGCTGCAGAAAGCCGGCGCCGACAAACCCGGCGCCGATCCCGGTTGGCGCCGCGCGCTGGCGGCGGCCTATATCGGCAGTGGCCGCGATCGCGAAGCGTTGCCGCTGCTTGAGCAATTGCTCAAACAAGACCCCAGCCATCGCGAGGACTGGATGCGGCTGGCGGCGGTGCAGCTCAAGGCCGACCGGCGCGACGACGCGGCGGTGACGATGGAGCTGGCCAATCGCCTCGGCTTTCTGAAGAGCGCTGACGAACAGCTCAAGCTGGTGACGCTGACTGCGCAGATCGGCGCGCCATTCGAGGCGGGATCGCTGCTCAAATCATTGATCGAGCGCAAGGCCGTGGCCGACAACACCGCCAATCGCAAGCTGCTCGCGCAGCTGTGGCTGGCGGCGCGCGAAGACAGTCTGGCGCTGCCGGCTTTGCAGGCGGTGGTCGGCCAGTCGCCGAGTGTTGCGCTGTATCAGCAGATTGCGCAGCTGCAGATGGACCGAGACGACTACGCGGCGGCGGCTGCTGCATTGCAGCAGGTGATCAAGCTCGGCAAGCCGGACGGCAAGACCTGGCTGGCGCTGGGCTTCGCGCAATACCAGCAGGCCGACGTCGAGGCGGCGCTGCAATCGTTCCAGTCGGCGCAGAAGCTGGCCGACACGCGCGAGGCAGCAAGCAAATGGGTGCAATACCTCGAATCCGGGCGTGCACGCGAGCAGGCGCTGAGCGCCGCCGCCGACCGTGCGCACCGCGCACAACAGGATGTGCAGCTCAGCGACCGGTTCGACGGCAGCGTGGCGCTGGCCAGCGGCGGCACGTCGTCGGCGGTGGCGGCCGGTGCGTCCGGGCAACTGACGCCGATCGGTGCCGACGCCGCCGGCAATGCGGCCGGCACCATTCCAGCCTGGACCGGTGGCCTGCAGCACGCGCAGTGGCCGAAGTCCTTCCGTGCCGGCCAGCGGCTCGCCGATCCGTATCCCGACGACAAGCCGCTGTTCGTCATCACCCGTGCCAATCTCGCGCAGTACCGTCCCTATCTGAGCCGCGGCCATCTCGAACTGTTCGCCAAGTATCCGGACTACCGCATGCCGGTCTATCGCACGCGGCGCAGCGTGGCCTATCCGCAGGCGATCTACGACGCCAGCCAGGCCAATATCGGCCACGCCAAGTTGACCGGCAGCGATGAACTGACCGGTGCGCATCTGGGCGTGCCGTTTCCCAAGCCGCAGTCCGGCGTCGAGATCATGTGGAATCACCGCACGCGCTTTCGCGGTAATTCGCTGGTGACGCAGTCGACACAGGCCATCGTTCAGCCCAGCGGCAGCGTTCCGGAAATGCTCAAGCAGACCGAGCGCGTCCTGTTTCGCTACGCCAACACCCAGGATCCGATTGACCTCACCCACGACAACACGCTGCTGTACTACCTGACCTGGTTCGGCAAGACGCGCAACGACATCGATTTCGTGGCGCTGGTCCACGAAACCGCCAATTCAGTGAAACAGCCGCGCAACATCTGGGTGATCCCGCCGGGTATTCCGAAGATGTTCCGCATTCCGCCGGTCGGCTACGACCAGCCGTTTCCGGGGTCGGGCGGGCTGATGTTCATCGACATGCTCGACATGTACAACGGCGCGTTCGACCGCTACGTCTGGAAGCTGGCCGGCAAGCGCGAGCTGTACATCCCGTACAACAGCTACCGGCTCAGCGACGGCCGCTATTCGTATTCGCAGCTGCTGACCCCGAAGTTCTTCAACCCGGAAGGCACGCGCTACGAGTTGCACCGCGTCTGGGTCATCGAGGCCACCGAGCGTGGCGGTACCCACCACGCGTTTGGCAAGCGCACCTTCTATGTCGATGAGGACAGCTGGAACGTGGTGCTGGTCGAAAACGAAGACCACCAAGGCAATCTGTGGCGCTTCCAGGAGGGCCACCTGCTGCCGGACTACGCGGCGCAGACCGCCAACTGTGCGCCGGTCGTCACTTACGACTTCAAGGATGGGCGCTACTTCGTCAATCGCCTGCTGGGGCAGGATCCGCCGGCCGAGGTCGACGTGCCGATGCGCAAATCCGATTTCATGCCATCCGCGGTCCGCGCCCGCTACGGCCGTTTCTGAAAATTCGGTCAGTGGTGCAACCTTTTGCCCCGCTCCGACATCCAAGGGATGAATGCGAATTTTTGCATTCACTCCCAAGTTGCCGGGGCCGCCTCATCAGCGGTGCCCGGCTCTTTTTTGCGCGAAGGGTGGCGTTGCCTACAGATAGCCGCGGATCAGCGAGCCCAGCGCCGGGATCGCGGCCTCGATTTCGCTCTCGGCACTGCCGCGCATGCGCTTGTAGGCTGATTTGAGGCCGCCGTTGCTGCTGGCGGCGACCCGACGGTCGGCCACCGACAGCAGGGCCTCCCGCGCGTCGTCGGTGTTTTTCTGCAGGAATACGGCGAAATCGCCGCCCGGCTGATTCAGAAAGCTTTCATACAAGGGTTCGAGGGCGGCGATAAACTGCGGGGCATTACGCCGCAGTGCACCATCGAGCAGATCGGGTTTGGCGGCCTTGAGCAACGACAGCCCGGTCTTCAGGCCGATGCCGCGCAGACCGCGCGTATTGGCGACATGTTGCTCGACGAGCTTGACCAGATCGGCGGCAAAGGCCTCGCGTTGTGCGGGTGCCCAGAGAATATCGTTCAGGGTTTTCACGAGTGACGGCTTATGGCATCGCGTGATGAGGGTGGCAGGAAGAAGAGTAGCATCGTGACATTGAAGACCAAGCCGTTCGAGCGCAGTCTGGCGCTCACGCGCCTGGGCGTCGGCGCGGGGGCCAAGATCATGGCGCACTCCCTGACCAATATCTTTCGCGGCGAGATTTCACGTGATTCGGCCAACCGCGATTTCTATGAGCGGCAGGCGCAGATCCTGGCCGACGAACTCGGGCGGCTGAAGGGCAGTGTGATGAAGGCCGGGCAGATGCTGTCGCTGTACGGACAGTACTTTCTGCCGGAAGAGGCGGTGATCGTGTTGTCGCAGTTGCAGGACGATACGCCGCCGGTGGCCTGGAAGGTGGTGCAGCCGGTGCTCGAGCGCAATCTCGGCAAGACGCGGCTGCGCGAGCTGGACATCGACACCGAGGCCATGGCGGCGGCGTCGCTCGGGCAGGTGCATCGTGCGCGACGCAAGTCCGACGGACTCGAGCTGTGCGTGAAGATCCAGTACCCGGGGGTCGCAGACGCCATCGAGAGCGACATCAATACGCTGTCGCGGCTGCTGATCATGACGCGGCTGACGCCCAAGGGTCTCAACCTCGGGCCGGTCTTCAACGAAGTGCGGGAGATGCTGTACCGCGAGGTCGACTACAAGAGCGAAGCCGACTTCACGCGGCGTTTCGCGCAGCGGCTGGCCGGTGACGATCGGTTCGTGGTCCCGCAGGTCATCGACGACTACAGCACGCCGCAGGTGCTGACCACCACGTACGAAGCCAATGTCTCGGTGCGCAGTCCCCAGGTGCAGAAGCTCGGCCTGGCACGGCGCAACCGGCTGGGTGAGGCGTTCTTCGAGCTGTTCTGCAACGAGTTCTTCCGCTGGGGCATGGTTCAGTCCGACCCCCACTTTGGTAACTATCGCTTCCGTATCGGCGAGCGCGCCGAGGATGATCGCATCGTACTGCTCGACTTCGGGGCGACACGGCTGTTCCCGCGGCCGTTCGTTTCTGCGTACAGCGATATCGTTGAAGGCGCGCTGCGTCACGATCGCGCGCAGGTCGTGCGCGGCGCCAAGGCCATTGGCCTGATGAACGAGAAGATGCCGGACGCTGCGCTCGATGCCTTCGTCGCGATGTGCGAAGCCATCGTCGAACCGTTCGAGCCGGCCGACAGCGAACGTGCCGACGCCAAGCTGCGCAATGCCAACGGGGCTTATCGTTGGGGCGACAGTGACCTGCCGATGCGCATGGGGCGGGTCGCAGCGACCAACGCGCTATCCGTGCACTTCCGCGTGCCGCCACGCGAGATCGTCTTTCTGCACCGGCGCCTGGCCGGCGTCTTCATCATGCTGGCGACGCTGCGCTGCGAGCTCGACGCGCGCGAGCCGTTGCTTGCTGCACTGCACGATGCGCATGACGGGAGAGCCAAGAGCACCGCGGAATAAGGGTTTGACGCCACCTGTGAGATCGCTGTACGAATCGGCTTAGGCCGTACAGACACGCGCGCGTGGCAGGCGTTCAATTGTGGCGGTCTTCACGCTTGGATTACGATCGGGCGGTTAGTTTGCAAAAGAAGGCCGTCAAAGCGGCCGCCCATCCCCAGAGGAGAGCGAAGATGAGAAAGCAGTACGCACTCTTGACCGGAGCGCTGTTCCTGACGCTGGCTGCAGGTCAGGCATCGGCGAAGGTTTCGGCTGAAGAAGCCGCGCAGCTTGGCAAGACCCTGACGCCGGTCGGCGCCGAGAAGGCTGGCAACAAGGACGGCACGATCCCGGCGTGGGAGCCGGAACCGCAGCACGGCGCGTTGAGCGGCGAGTTCCCGCATAACGACAAGATCGACGGCGAGAAGCCGCTGTTCACGATCACCAAGGCCAACATGGCCAAGTACGCCGACAAGCTGACCGAAGGTCACAAGAAGCTGCTGTCGATGTACGACGATTACAAGATGAACGTCTATCCGACGCATCGCCTGGTCGACTGGCCGGCGAAGATCAAGGAGATGACGATCAAGAACGCCACGACCTGCTCGATTCAGGGCACCGACGTTCTCGACAACTGCACGGGTGGCTTCCCGTTCCCGATTCCGAAGACCGGCGCCGAGCCGATCTGGAACCACAAGCTGAAGTGGCGCGGCGAAGCGGTGACGCGCTACAACAACCAGATGATCGTGCAGCTCAATGGTGACTACCAGCTCACCAAGATCATCGAAGACGTGAAGTTCCCGTACGCGTCGATCAAGGACCCGGGCACGCTGAAGGCTGGCGGCAACGGCGAATTCCTCGAGTACCTGTCGCACGTCGTCGCGCCGCCGCGTCTGGCCGGCACCTACATCCTCGTGCACGACAAGACCGGCACCGGTGCCGACGGCCGCGCCGCGTGGCTGTACTCGCCGGGCCTGAAGCGTATCCGCCGCGCGCCGACAGTGTGCTGCGACAATCCGTACGAAGGCACCGACGGTCACCAGTTCTACGATCAGGTCGACATGTTCAACGGTGTGCTCGAGCGCTACACCTGGAAGATCGTCGGCAAGAAGGAAATGTACATCCCGTACGATTCCAACAAGATCGCCGGCAACACGGTCAAGTACAAGGACCTCGTCCGTCCGCGTCACCTGAACCAGGATCTGCCGCGCTATGAGCTGCATCGCGTCTGGGTCGTCGAAGCGACGCTGCGTCCGGGCATGAGCCATACGTTCAAGACCCGCCGCTTCTACATCGACGAAGACAGCTGGACCATCGCCGCGGTCGACGACTACGACAACCGCGATCAGCTGTTCCAGTTCCAGGAAGGCCACATCATCAATGCGCCGAACCTGCAGGCTGCGACGACCGTGCCGGAAGTGATCTATCACTTCGACTCGGGCCGTTACTTCATCACCGCGGCCTGGAATGAAGACAAGCCGATCGATGCGACGGTGCACTTCAACGACAGCTACTTCACGGCGCCGTCCGTGCAGAAGATGACGACGCGCTGACGCTCACTCGCAGCACGTGTCTCAAGGGAGGCCGCCGGAGCGATCCGGCGGCTTTCCTGTTCGAGGGGATAGAAAAGGAAATCAAATCAGATGAAACAGGAACTCAAGCAGACGTTCGACAAGCCGGCCAGCACCGTCATCAAGATGTTTGGCGATCGCCAGTACTTTGAGCGCAAGTACGCCGAGCTGGGCTTCAAGAACGTGCAAGTGCTCGAACACGACAAGAAGGGCGATCAGTTCACGATCCGCGTGCGCTACACGGCCAAGGCCGATGTCGCGCTGCCGGACTTCGCGAAGAAGTTCGTGCCGGCGGAGATGACGATCACCCAGCGCGACAGCTGGGACATGGCGAAGAAGGTCGGCCAGCTGGAAGTCGAGCTCGCCGGCCTGCCGCTGAAGGTGGGTGCCGCGATGCGCCTGGTCGACAGCGGCAAGGGCTCGACCAATACCATTGCCTGGGAAATCAAATGCTCGGTGCCCTTGGTCGGCGGCAAGCTGGAAAAGCTGCTGATGTCGGATATCGAGGCCAAGGCGGACGCCGATCTGGCCGCGTCGCGCAAGATTCTCGCCGACTACTGACGCCGTCGCGGCGCACCGCGCCGCCGTCGCCGCTTGTGTTGGCGAGGTGATCCCGCGCAACATCGCAGCCGAGGAGAGGGCGCGCATTCGACGTGCCGGGGAGGCGAGATGAACGACGGGAACCACGACGAGCGCGAGGTGCCACCCCGTGGACTGACGCTCTGGCAGACGCTGCAAAGCGTGACGGCGTCGATGTTCGGCGTGCAGAGTCGCCGCAACCGCGAGCGCGACTTCACACGGGGCAAGGCGTCGCATTTCATCATCATCGGCTTGCTGGCGGTCATCGCCTTCGTGTTGGTGTTGGTTGCCATCGTCCAGTTGCTGCTGCGTCACGCCGGGATGTAACGCGCGGCACACCATGCGGGTCAGGGAGAGGCACATGAAGAAGCTGCTGGCCGTGTCGGCCGCACTGATGCTGACGATGTCCGCGGCGCGAGCCGCGGACGCGCCGGCCTGGGTCGCCGAGAGCAATCGCAACGCCGAAGTCCTGCTCAAGGTTATGGCCGAGTTCTCGCCGGAAGACGCCGGTAGCCTCGGCGTCGATGGCTATGACGAGCAGGTCATCGATTTGGGGCCGAAGCTCAGTGAGCGCAGCCGCGCCGCGCTGCAGCAGGCCATCGTCGAGATCAAGGCGCGCTGCCAGAAGGAAACCGATGCCGCGGTGCTCGAGGATTGCCAGATCCTCATCGACTCGGCACAGCGCAGCGAGGACACGTCGGAACTCGACGACAAGCTGCTGCTGCCGTACTACGACGTGCCGAACATCGTCTTCAGTGGCATCAGAGCGCTTCTCGATCCGCGCGTGCCGAAAGCGCGGCAGGCCGCGGCGCTGGTGCGCCTGCGTCGCTACGCCGGCCTGATGCCGGGCTCGACACCCATCGTCGATCTGGCCGAGGCACGAACGCAGGAACGTTTCGTCGATCAGGGCTTGATCGGGCCGTATCGCGGTGAGGTCGAGCAGAACCTGTCCGATGCGCCGCGCTATATCGACGGCATCGAAAAATTGTTCGCCGACTCGGGCCTGAAAGGCTACGAACAGCCACTGGCGACGCTGCGCCAGCAACTCGGCACTTACAACGATTGGGTGCGCAAGACCATCCTGCCGCGCGCCCGCAGCGATCATCGCCTGCCGCCGGCGATCTACGCCGACAACCTCAAGCAGGTCGGCGTCGACCTCGACCCCGACGAGCTGATCCACCGCGCACAGCTGAGCTTTGCCGAAATCCAGAACGAGATGCGTGCGCTGGCGCCGCTGGTCGCCAAGGAGAAGGGCTACAAGGTCACCGACTATCCCAGCGTCATCGCCGAGTTGAAAAAAGACCAAGTCACCGGCGAAGCGATCCTGCCGTTGTACCGCGATACGCTCAAGGCGATCGAAGACACCATTCGCCGCGACCACATCGTCACGTTGCCGAAGCGCGAAGCCAAAATCCGCCTCGCCAGCGAGGCCGAGTCCGCACAGATTCCGGCACCGTTCATGAGCCCGCCGCGGCTGATCGGCAATACCGGCGAATACGGCGAGTTCGTGCTGCCGCTGAAAGTGCCGGGCAAAGACGGCAAGGCCGACCTGAAGACCGACGACTTCACGTTCCGCGCCGCCGCCTGGACCCTGACCGCCCACGAGGCGCGGCCCGGCCACGAACTGCAGTTCGCCAAGATGATCGAAAAAGGTGTGTCGACGGCGCGCGCCGTATTCGCGTTCAACAGCGTCAACGCCGAAGGCTGGGCGCTGTACGCCGAAGCGATCATGAAGCCCACATTCCCGCTCGACGGTCAGTTGATCGGCCTGCAGTTCCGCCTGATGCGCGCCGCACGCGCCTTCCTCGACCCCATGGTCAACCTCGGCCGCATCACACCGGACCAGGTCGATGCCTTCCTGCAGCGGGAAGTCGGCCTGTCGCCGGGCATGGCGCGCTCGGAAACCGACCGCTACGTGTTCCGCATGCCAGGGCAGGCGACCGCGTACTTCGTCGGTTATCAGGCGATGATGGGCATCCGCGCCGAAACCGAACTGGCGCTCGGCGACAAGTTCAACCAGCAGCGCTTCCACGACTTCCTGCTTGCCCAGGGCCTGCTACCGCCCAAGCTGCTCGAAAAAGCCGTGCTCGAACAGTTCATCCCGGCCGAACTCGCCCGCAAGCCCTGACGCCCCAAACTGGCCCCGCCGCTCCGGGCCTACAAAAACCGAGGCAGCACCGTGCTGCCTCGGCAGTCCCTGGTCGCTGTCCTCGAAATGAGGGCGAGTAGCGGCGAACGCCAAATGTGAACTGCATCTCACAAGGGCTTGATCCGGCACGGGACAAACGCCAATCGATCACGGCATCATGAGGCGGGGTTTACTCGCCGCGCTTATACGGCCTCGCCGGGGGATTGCAGATGCAGAACATCGGCTTATCGCCATTCGGCGTCACGTCGTCGCCGATGTATATGCGGCCCTGGGGTCCGTTTAATAGCTGTTGGACGGCACAGCATGAATGAGCGCCTCATCAAACAGTGGGCAATATCGGAGAAGCTTCTTTCCGAAGCC